>NZ_JAJEWM010000001.1 GCF_020687685.1 Tessaracoccus sp. OS52
AGATGCCCTTCTTGAGCGGGTTATGCGGACCTTAGACAAGTCGCATTTTCCCAGGTCAGGAGGGCATTCTCACTCTCCCACGCCGCCCACCGGACACAGTCGATCGGTGGATCGAGGCTTAGTGGTCATAGTTCACCCATTTCTTCTGCAGCCCGAAGTTGACGAGCGTGACCACGAGGATCAGGCCCAGCAGCGCGATCGAGATGGCGGCGGCGTACCCGCGCTGGCCGGAGAACGAGAACGCGGCGTTGAAGTAGTAGTGCACGAGCGTCTGGCCGAACCGCAGCCCCTGCGCGCCCTCGGGCAGCAGCACGTAGGGCAGGCTGAACATCTGGAACATCGAGATGATGTTGGTGGTGGTGACGTAGAACAGCGACGGCGTCAGCAGCGGCAGCGTGATGTGGCGGAACAGGCGCAGGTGGGTGGCGCCGTCGAGCATCGCCGCCTCCCGGTACATCGTCGGGATGGCCTGCAGGTTGGACAGGACGATGAGCATGGGGATGGCCGAACTCATGTAGGTCATCGCGACGACGAACACGAGCGTCACGCCGAAATCGGTCCCGAACCAGTTCACCCGATCCCCGCCGGCGCCGGTGATCGCGGCGTTGATGAGGCCGTAGTCGGTGTTGAACAGCCACTGGAACACGAGCAGGATGGACACCGGCATGGTGACCGCGGGCAGGAACAGCACCGTGCGCAGGAGCGTCGAGCCCCGGGAGACTCGGTGGAGCAGGACGGCGCTGAACAGCGAGACGACGACGATGGCCGGCACGCCCAGGGCCACAAACTTCACCGTGTTGCCGACGGCCTGGAGGAACAGTGCGTCGCCGGCGAGGCGCTCGAAGTTCTCCAGGCCCACCCACTGCGAGGGCCCGAAGGCCCCGGTGCGGGTGAAGGACAGGTAGACGTTGTAGCCGAAGCCGAACGCACGGAACACCAGCAGCCCGAGCAGCAGCGGAGCCAGGAATGCGGCTCCGACGAGGGCGGTGTGTCGCCGTTGCCGGCTCCACCGGAGGCGGCGGATGCTGTCGCCCCCGGTGGAGGTCGCTGTGGTTAGGGTCATGAGTCCAGCGACCGCTGGATGACGTCGTTCATCTGGGCGAGGGCCTCGGGAACGGTGACCGCCTTCGCCCACAGCTGCGGCAGGACGTTGGTGGAGGCCTCGGTCAGGCCCGGGCGGGCCTTCGGGAAGGCGGTGGACGGGCGCAGGTAGACGTTCTCACTGGCGACGCGGACGGCGTCGATGTCCTTGATGGCGGAGTTGGCCTCGAACCAGGCGTCCTGGGCTGCGGGGAGGGCCGGCAGGCCGGCACCGTTTGCCGCGTGCAGACGGGCGCCGTCGAGCGAGGTCATCCAGGCCATGAGCGAGAACGCCTGGTCCTTGGCGGCGGAGTTGGCGTTGAGCATGTAGCTGAGGCCGTTGGTGTTGCAGGCGAAGTTCCCGTTGGACGAGGGGAGTCGGACGGCGGTCAGCGGCAGGTCGTCGGTGACGGCCTCGCCGAGCGCCGAGATCTGCCAGCTGGGGATCATGGCGATCGCCAGGTTGCCGGAGGTGAGGGCGGACAGGGCGTCGAAGTCCGCGCGCTCGGCTGGGTTGGGGGCGAGGCCGAGGTCCATGAGTTCGAGGATCCGGTTGAAGCCGTCCACGGCCTCGTCGGAGTCGATGACGGCCTTGGTGCCGTCCTCCGAGACGAAGCGGCCGCCGGAGTGGTGGACGGCGTCGCTGCAGCCGAAGGCCAGGTTGGTGTCGTAGCCGATGATGTTGCCCCGGTTGCCGGAGGCGTCGAGCAGCTCCTGGCCGATGGCCAGCATGTCCTGCCAGGTCCACTCCGGCGACGGCGCGCTGACGCCGTGCTTGTCGAGGATGGCGGGGTTGTAGACCATCACCCAGGCGTCCATGTCCTTGGGGATGCCGTACTGCTTGCCGTCGAAGTTGTACAGGGAGGTGATCTGGGGCGCGTACTGGGACAGGTCGATCCCGGCCTCGGCGATGCGCTCGTCGAGCGGCTCGATGGCCCCGCCCTGGACGTACTCGATGGCCTTCGACGACTGCCACATGACGTCGGGGCCCTTGCCCGCGCCGAGGGAGGCGTCGAGCGATTGGTAGTACTGGTCCTCGGGCAGGACGTCCAGCCGGACCGTGGAGCTGGAGTTCTTCGCGAACCCGTCGATGGCCGCCTGCACGCCGCCCTTCTGCACGGCGTCCCAAATCTGCACGATGAGGGCGGCGCTGGCAGCGTCGGGGGCTTTGGAGGCTTCGGGTGAGCAGGCGGCAAGGGCGCTGGCCGCTCCGGCTGCGGCTGCGAGCGAGAAGAGGCGGCGACGTGAGACAACTGGCATGGGTACTCCTTGGGGACGGACACGCGGGGCGTCGGATCTGGCGTTCGGGAACGTTCCCTTAGTGCGACGTACGGTAGCGTTGGGAACGTTCCCGACGGACTGTAACCACGAGATGTGACCAGCCGACGACGTGAAGATGAACAGCTGATTAACGAGAGGACGTCTGATGGAGCAGGAAAGGGTTCGCCCGGCCACCCTCATGGACGTGGCCAGGAGGAGCGGCTTCTCCAAGTCCGTGGTGTCTAGGGCCCTGCTCGGGCAGCCGGGGGTCAGGGCCGAGACGGCCGAGACCATCCGCGAGGTGGCCAAGAGCATGCACTACCAGCCCAACCCGTCGGCCCAGGCGCTCGTCGGTGCCCGCACCGCCACGCTCGGTCTGGTGCTTCGGGACCCCAGCTCCGCCTACTACGCCGAACTCGCCCGGGAGATCCACACCCGGGCCGATTCGGCGAGCTACCGCGTGATCTCGGTGAGCCACGGCCCGGGCGACGGCGGGTTCGACTCCGCGCTGCGCCACCTCATACAGCTGCAGCTCGACGGCCTGATAGTTTCCAGTTCCGTCGTCGCTCCCGAGCGGATCGCCGCGGTCAGCAAGCAGATCCCCACCGTCGTCGTGGGGCGCGGACACCTCGACGACAACTCCGTGGCCTCCGTGGCGCTGGCGCGGGCGGCGTCCCGGGAGCTCGTCGACGCCGCGGCCGCGGGCGGGCACTCCCACATCGGGCTGCTTCACCACGAGCAGGTCTCCTCACCCACGCAGTACGAGCGCAACATCGCGACGACGGAGTACGCGGAGTCGCTCGGGCTGCGGGTCAGCCGACAGACGGTGAGCTCTCCACCGACGTCCCGTGAGCTGGACGCGGTGGTCGACGCCGGGGCGTCGCTGGTGCTGTGCGCGTCGGACCCGCTGGCGCTCACGCTCCTCGTCCGCCTCGAAGAGCGCGGCCTGTCCGTGCCCAGCCAGGTCGGCGTCGTGGGTTTCGACGGCATCGGCGCCTACGCGCACCCGTACCTCGGCCTGGCCAGCTACCGTCTCCCGATCGAGGAGATGGCCCGGGAGAGCGTGAGGCTGCTGTTGGAGCTGATGTCCGACGCCGCACCCACCGGCCCCCTGCAGGTGGAGGTCTCCGGGAGGGTCGTCGCCGGCCGGACGGCGAACCTGCACGTCACCACGCAAGGATGAAGCACATGGAATGGTTGTACCCGGGCCCCGAGCTCCTCGCTGAACTGGGCGACGTGGCGGTCGGGGTGGCGCACAGCTGCGGCCGCCTGATCGTCGACGAACGCCCCAGCCTGGTGGAGGTGGCCGGCACCAAGTCCTCGACGGTGGACGTGGTGACCGTCATGGACCGCAGGAGTGAGTCACTGGCCAGGGACATCCTCGCAGGCGCCCGGTGCGAGGACGGGCTGCTGGGGGAGGAAGGCCTGGACCGCTCGGGCTCCAGCGGCCTGACGTGGGTGATCGACCCCATCGACGCCACCGTCAACTACCTCTACGACGTCCCCGGCTACGCGGTCTCCGTTGCCGCCGTGATCGGTGACCCGCGGGTGGAGGGTGGCTGGCGGCCGGTGGCCGGCGCCGTCTTCAACCCGGTGCTGGACGAGATGTTCTCCGCGCAGCTCGGCAGGGGAGCGCAGCTGGACTCCCCCAGGGGCCGGACCCGGCTGGAGCCCCGGCCCGCGTTGGCGCTTGAGCACTCGCTGGTGGCCACCGGGTTCGGTTACGACGCGTCCCAGCGGGCGTGGCAGGGCCGTGCCGTGGCGGAACTCCTACCGAGGGTCCGCGACATCCGACGCTCTGGGTGCGCGTCGCTGGACCTGTGCGCCGTCGCGCTCGGGCGGGTCGACGCCTACTACGAGACCGGGCTGAACCCGTGGGACTTCGCGGCTGGTTGGCTGGTGGCGTCGGAGTCGGGGCTCTGCGTCCGCGGGCTCGGCACCCAGCACCCCTCCGGCCGGTTGACGGTGGCGGGCCGGACGGAGATCTGCGAGGAACTGGCCCAGCTCACCAGCCGGCACCTGCCCGCCGACTGATTGACGCAACGCAAGAGGGCCGGCCCACGCGGGCCGGCCCTCGCTCGTGGGTCCCATCAGGACCCGGGGTTTGCTAGTTGGTGCCAGCGCCGACGGTGAGCGCCAGGCTGGCAGTGATGCCGCCGGTGCGCACCGAGATCGTGGTGGATCCGGCGCCGGTCGCGGTGACCTCGCCGGTCACGGCGTCGACGGTGGCCACGGCGGTGTTCGAGCTGGTCCACACGTGCGACATCGGGGTCGCCACCGGGATGACCGGCGGGTTGGCGATGTTCGCGCCGTTGGTGTTCACGGCCGTGGCCGTGTACTGCTTGGTCTCGCCCACGGCCAGCGCGTCGTCGGCGCCCTGGTCGATGGCCACCGACTTGAGCAGCGGCTCGACAGCGAACTGCACCGTGCCGTCGGGGTTGACGTGGAGCAGGCCGAAGTGGAAGAAGCCACCCTGGTCGGCCGCGTAGTACGGCGGGGTGCCGACGTCGGCGATGGTCAGCTGCGGGATCCCCGCGTCGGTGGGCTTGCCCTGCGGGTCGAGCACCAGGTTGGCGAACCCGCGGGAGTGGCCGTGCAGGACCACGACGCGCTTGTCGGGATTGGCTTCACGGTAGTTCTGGATGATCTCCAGGAACTGCTCGGCCTCCCAGCGGTTCGACGCCTGGCTGGTCTTGCTCGGCGAGGGGTCGTGGATGGGCATGTGGATGCCGACGAACACCACGGGTGTCTCCGCCGCGTCGAGCTGCTCGACGAACCACGGGAACTGCTCCTCCGCGGGCACCTGCTGGGAGTCGGATCCCTGGATGGAGCCGGTGGAGTTGTCCACCCCGATGAACGTCACGCCCGGTCGCGTGAACGAGAAGTGGGTGTCCTGCTGGAAGACGGAGTAGAAGTTGCCGTCGGCCGGCTCGGGCCCGTTGCTGATCTCGTGGTTGCCCACGACGTTGTACAGCGGGGCGCCGAAGCCCTCCCACATGGCCTTGCCGTAGGCGAGGTCGGTGAGGATGCCGGTGTCGGAGGTGTCGCCGAGGCTCACCGTCACCTCCGGGCGCGCCACCTCCGGGAGCGGTGCCACGGTCTGTCCCTCGGTGGTGGTGTAGGACTCGCCCTTGATTCGCCTGGTCATGTTCTCGACGGTCACCGCGCTGGTGGAGTCGGGGATGTTGGCGCGCAGGTGGGCGTCGGAGCCCATGATGAAGGTCTCACCGCCGGGCTTGAAGTTGGCGGAGTCCTGTTCGTGGATCAGCCATTCGGGGTTGTTGGAGCTGATCGCCTCGTAGGGGGTTTCGTCGGCGGGGGTGCCGGCGGGGTAGTCGACGCGCAGCTCGGCCAGCGAGAACGTGCCGGTGGAGGCGTTGGTGGCGTACTGCCCGACGAAGCTGATGTCCTGGATGGTCAGCGGGTAGTCGGTGAACACGCCGCGCTTGATGCTCTTGCTCAGCTCCACCCACTTGCCGTAGTGCTGCTTCGGGTCGAGTGCGGTCCACAGGCCCATGTAGTGGCCGGCGGCGTCGCGGACGTTGAACACGATCCACGACTGCGGCGGGGCAGGGCTGTCGATCTTGAACTTGAAGAACAGGTTCTCGGGCACCTGGCCCAGTTCGTTCTTGTCGGCCAGGACGCCGGCCCCGTTGTTCGGGCTCAGGCGGATCCGGTTCTGCTCGGTGGTGTTGGCGAAGGAGAAGTCCACCTTCAGCGCCTTTTCCTGCGTGGAGTCCGCCGGGACGTCGGTGGTCTCACCGGGGTGGCCCTGCTGGACGGTGGTCGCGCCCGGGCCGGTGACGGTCATCTCCCAGTCAGCCGGGCTGTCTGCCACCACGAGCGACTTCAGGACGACGCCGACGCGGACGTCGGCCGTCGCGCCCACGCCGCCGACGGTGGCGCTCAGCTGGACGCCGCCGTTGCCCGATGCCGCGGCCTTGAACACGCCCGTGGAGGCGTCTAGGTTGCCGAGGTCGGTGTTGTCGAGTCCCCAGGCGACCGCCGACGGCTCGACCGTCACGGGCGCCTCGTCGCCGTTGGAGCCCTGCACGACGAACTCCTGCGACTCGCCGTTCTTGACGCCGAGCTTGTCGGGGCTGATGGTGAGGTCGCTGAACTGCTCTGCGACCTTGACGGAGATGACGGTCTGCGCGGAGCCCGCGCGCGCGATCAGCGTGCCCGCACCCTTGTTCTTCGGCGTGAAGACGCCGTTGTCCCAGGTGCCCAGGCGGCTGGGGTTGACGCTCACCTGGACGGGGTCGGCGCTGGGGTTGCCGGCCGCGTCGGTGGCGTAGGCCGGGACCTTGGAGGCCGCGCCGACGGCGGTCGAGAGCTTGGCGCCGTCGTTGATGACCACGTTGGTGGCCGCTGAGGGGGCTTCCGCCGTCGAGTAGACGAACAGGCCGTTGGTGACAGGGCGCTCGGCCAGGTCGGAGGGGCTGTTGACGATCGAGGCCTGGGTGTCGCCGGGCTGCCGGACCACCATCTCGGTGGAGCCGCCGCCGTCGACGAGGATGGCGTCGGTCACGCCCAGGGACTTCAGGTAGGAGGCGACGTGTACCCAGTTGACGCCGAGCGCGGTGTCGGCGTTGCGCTGGCCGTCCATGACCACCATGACGAGGCGACCGTCAGCGGTGCTGCCGACGGCGGTCTCCGGGTGGAGGCCCGAGGGCATCTTCTCGGTTGGGGTCGTCGTGGACCTCGCCGTTCTTGAGCATGAGGCCCGAGCCCTGGATGAGCTGCTCGATGTTGTTGTTGGGGCTGATCTGGTGCGTCGTGGTCAGCGTGGTGCCGACGGCGACGTTGTCCAGGATCCAGCGGCCACTGGCGCTGTCGGGGGTGCCGCCGACGAGGCCGTAGTGGTCGTCGGTGAGCGAGGTCTCGGTGGAGACGCCGGTGACCTGGATGGTCTTGCCGCCGTCGTCGGAGGTGCCGAGCGCGACGACGTGCTGGCCGCCGAACCAGGTCGTGGCCACCGCACCGAGGCGCGGGGTGATCATCGTGATGCCGTCGGCCTTGGCGTCGGCGAGGGTGTTGATGGAGGTCAGCGGGCGCGTGGCGGCGCCGGCGGCGACCGAGCCGGTGAACTTCTGGGGGCCGTAGGCCACCGAGCCGTCGTCGAGGATGGCGATGGTGGCCTCGAGGTTGGCCGTCGGGCTCTTCCAGATCTCGCCGTCGACGATCTCGCCGTCGATGGCCTGCCCGGAGGCGTGCATGTGGAAGTAGCCGCCGTTGATGCCCGCGACGGCGCCGGTGCGGTGGGCCATCGAGGTGAGGGTCTCGTTGCCCGGGTCGATGACGGAATCGTTGGAGACGACGGTGCGGACGCGCACGTTGGGGTCGCCCATGTCGGCGGTGACGACGTGGATCGGCACGCGCCCCTCGACGGAGTCGATGGTCTCGCTGAACGCCGAGACCCCGTTGGTGACGGGAACGGGCTTGGTGGTGGTGCGGTCAGTGATCGTCGCCCAGGCGTCCAGCTGCTGCGGCATCCAGGTGGTCTGTGGCGTCGGTTCGACTGCACCCGTCGGGGTGACCAGCCCGCCGGCAAGCATGGCCCCCACGATGAGCACCGCGGCGCCAGCGCGGCGCCGGGGACTCTTTGTCCTTGTGAATCGGTTTTCTATGTGCGCATGTTGGCAGTCAACCCTCGCCCGGGGTCGGTAACGCGACGACTGCCATAACGCGACGTATACGGGGGATGAACTCTTGGTGACGCGGAGGGCGGTGGGGTTTGGAGCGCTGGATCCGCTCACCGAATGTCAGTAGGGCCCGATAGGTTCCGAAATGTCAACTCGTCAAGGCTTCGCAAGGGGGCCAGCGGTGATGCACACGGGCGTGTCCTTCGAGGAAAGGCGCGAGAGCCCCTCGCTCGGAGTCGATCTCTACGAGTAGCAGCGGGAGGCGCTCGGACATGGCAACGTGCTGCACGGAGGGGGCATCCAGGTGGTCACTGGCGCCGGCAAGACGAGGATCGGCGTGGCGGCGATCGCAGACGCTGTCGCCGTCGGGCTCCGATCGGTTGTGAGAGGGAGGCGATTGCTGTGCAACATCCGGCGGCGAGACGTCGCTCGAGTAACCTTGGGCGAGCAGCAGATGGAGGTCCGGACCATCCAAGGGCAGATACCCGAGCGGATCGTTGCGACGACCTCGGCCGCAGGTGAGTTAGCAATGGATGGGTTGTCGGTCTGGTTCGGCTTGTCACCGGCTAGGGCGAGGACGTGGCAGGGGTCCATCACCGCCGTGGCTTCGGGGACGGCCTCGGTGGTGGCGGTCTTGATGCCTGTGAACCCCATTAGTGGCGACGGTCTCCACCCGCGCATTGAACTCTCCACTTTGGGCGTCGAGCCAAGTCTTGATCGCCTGCTTCGAGAGGACTCGACCATGTCCATTAGGCGGAAAGGCCGGTCCCGTATCCGACTGGGTGAGGTCGATGACCACGGTGACGAACTTGTCGCGATGGCGGGTGTGGCGCCAACAGCGCTCATCGACAGCGATCACTGCACGCTATCCAGGCGGGTGGTCGATCAAGACCTGCTGGCCGAGCTCGGCCACGGCGTCGTGGGCGGTGTCCCGCGCGGTCTGCAACACGGCGGCGACTGCGCTGATCCGGGTGTGGTCGAGGACCAACTGCTGCAACGCCCACCACGTCGCCGCGCGGCTTCCAGCACAGCCTGTGGAGATCAGACTGGTTGTTCGTTCGCCCGGCTTTCGACGCGTCAGGTGCGATTGGAGACCGGCTCCAGGAGGCGCTTGATACTTCTCACCTCGCCATGCGAGAGCGCAGCCTTGTATGCGTCGCGAACGAGCTCCGGAACCCGACCACGCGAGGGGACATCGAAGCCGTTCTCCCTCGCCCAGTCTCGCAGGAGTCGGGATGAGGGCTCGTTGTCAGCTTGATTGCCTTCGGCAGCGCGACGGCGTTGAGGTGCTGCGCCGACCTCCTTCTGGGCGGAGGAGACGAACGGGGCGAGCGCTTCGCGCAGTGCAGACTGCTCGTCGGGTGCCAGATCTATCTCATAATCCGTCCCGTCCAGGCTGAATTGAACGCTCACCTCGGTACTACCCGAGATCTCGACCCCGCTCAGGTCTGAGTAATAGGCAATGACTGTTCGCCGCGCCATGTTGACTTCCCCTTCCATGTGGTTCGCTTCGAGTTTCGCTCGTCAACGCTGAACGAGCCGCTGCAAGCGCTCGACGATGGTCTCGATCGGAATTTTCCCAGCCATAGGGCCCCAAGACAACCGAAGGGCCCCCTCAATGCGTTGACGTGGAAGCCCTGCCGCCACCAGGACGTGACTCGGGCCGTAGCTCTGGCTAGTGCAGGCGGAGCCGTTAGACACAGCCACAACATCCTTGAGCGCCACGATCGCTGCTTCTGAATCAAGGCCGGGAATCGAGACGTTGAGGGTCGTGGGGATCGTGCGATCGAGGTCGCCATTGGGCTCCGCGCCGAGGGACCGGAAAGCGGTGAGCAATCGCTCCTTGATCGCGAGCGCCTGCTCGGCGTTCTTCTCCGCCTCCGTGAGCGCAATCGCTGATGCCAGTCCGAGCCCGGCGATCAGTGGAACCGGATGGGTTCCGGGACGCAGTCCTCGCTCCTGGCCTCCGCCGAACATGAGCGGCGTAAGCGGTGGGCGTCTGTACCCACGACGCCTGGCGATGAGGGCGCCCACGCCCTTCGGCCCCCCGACTTTGTGGCCTGAGATAGCCAGGAGGTCGATACGCAGATCCTGCAGGGGAGCGATGACTTTGCCGAAGGCCTGGGCGGCGTCGACGTGGAAGTAAGCGTCGTGCTGGCCGAGCACGCTGGAGATCCTGTCTATTGGCTGGATCACGCCGGTCTCGTTGTTCACTGCCATGACGGACACGAGCAACGTGTCGGGACGCAGCCTCGACTCGACCGCTTCCGGCGCGATCCATCCTCCGCGGGTCGGCGGCAGGAGCTCGATCTCGAAGCCTCGCATCGCCAGGAACTCCAAGGGTTCAAGCACAGCCTTGTGCTCGATCGCGGTGGAGATGATGTGCTTCTTGCCCGTCGCCTCGCCATGCGAAGCCAAGCCAAGGATCGCCAAATTGTCGCTCTCGGTCGCGCCGCTGGTGAAGATCACCTCGTCAGGCTTAGCAGCCACAACGGCGGCAACCTCGTGCCGAGCCCGATTCACACGTTCCTTTGCAACCTGGCCGTAACTGTGCGTCCGGCTCCCCGCGTTGCCGAACTCCAAGGTCATGAACCGCAACACCTCGTCTGCGACCCGTGGATCGACCGGCGCCGTCGCGTTGAAGTCGAGGTAGACGGGACGCGCCTGTGCCAACGGAGGTGTGTTGGCGCTCCTGTCGGAGGTGCTAGGTACAGTCATGTTCGTAATCATAGGCGTCCGAACCGAGACGGTACGGATCTACTTGGCGCGTTGTTCGGATCTTGATCCGAACACCAGCTATGGTGGGTGGCGTGGTGAGGAGGAGGGTGGTGACAGTGGCAGCTAGCGACGACTCTGCAGCCGTTTCGAGACCAGGCGAGTATGAGTATGTCTTCCCTGCCATCCGCGGCGTGCAGGCCGGGCGCCCGTACTACGTAACCATGTGGCCTCTGCGGCTCATCCCGAAGCTGTTCCTTTTCGACTCCGAGGAGCTTCCCCCGGAGATGCGGGCACAGCGCACCCTTAACAAGGCGCGTGTCCCAGAGATGGCTAGGTACATCGTCGAGAATCCGGAGAGCTACATCTTCTCGGCCCTGACTGCCAGCGCGAATGCGGAGGTGCGGTTCGAGCCCTTCGTCAGCGAGGGCGGCGCGGCGGACCGCGTTGGCAAGCTGACGGTTCCGATGGATGCTCGCTTCGTGATCAATGATGGCCAGCACAGGCGCGCGGCGATCGCCCGCGCGCTAGAGGACAATCCAGATCTGGGCGACGAGACCATCGCGATCGTTCTCTTTATCGATGTCGGTCTAAGCCGGTCGCAGCAGATGTTCGCCGACCTCAACAGGCATGCCATCCGGCCATCAAGGTCCATCGGCGTGCTCTACGACCACCGAGACCCGATGTCTGAGATCGCCAAGCAAGCTGTGTTGCGGTCCGCCTTCTACCGAGACCTCACAGAGATGGAGACCAGCAACCTTGCCGCTCGGTCCCGGAAGCTCTTCACGCTGTCCGCGTTCTACACGGCCGATCGTGCACTTCTCGACGACGTCAAGGTGGATGGCCTGGGTGAGAGCATCGATCTAGCGACCTCTTACTGGGAGCGGGTTGCCAAGCAGTTCCCCAGCTGGGGTCAGGTCCACGAGGGCAAGGTCAGCGCTGGCGAGGTTCGCAAGGACTTCATCCACAGCCACGGAATCGTCCTTCACGCCCTCGGCAAGGTCGGGAACGCACTACTGCGATCGAGTCGGTCGCCGGCGTGGTGGGAGCGGGCCCTCAGGAAGCTTTCTGACATCGACTGGCACCGCAGCAATTCCGCCGTCTGGGAAGGCCGAGCCACCATTGGCGGCAAGGTGAGCAAGGGCGCCTCAAACGTACTGCTTACGACCGCGTACATCCGAGGGGTCCTCGGCTTACCACTACCCCCCGAAGAACAGAGGGCAGACCATGCGTTTGCCCGAGGAGAGATTAAGTGACGATCAACCTGCCCATCCGTCCCCGCTCAGCGTTCGACGACCTAGGGTTCGCCGGCACTGTCGACGCGCTCGTCGCACAGACCCAAGACCTGTACCTCGCGGATCCAGTGCCATGGGTCGTAGGTTACTCGGGTGGCAAGGACTCGACCGCGACGCTGCAGTTGGTGTGGATGGCGCTGGCCGGACTCGAGCTTGGCCAGCGCACCAAGCCGGTCCATGTCATCAGCACCGACACCCTTGTTGAGAACCCGGTCGTTGCGGCTTGGGTGACGCACTCCCTGGACGTCCTGGGGGCAGCGGCGGAGTCCCAAGGGTTGCCGCTGACGCCGCATCGGTTGACGCCAGCGGTCACCGACACATTCTGGGTCAACCTGATCGGTCGGGGGTACCCTGCGCCACGACCGAAGTTTCGGTGGTGCACCGAGCGCTTGAAGATCAAGCCCTCAAACTCATTCATCCGCGAGATGGTTCGCTCGCACGGCGAAGCCATCCTGGTGCTTGGCACGCGCAAGGCGGAGAGCTCTGGTCGCCACGCGCGCATGGCGGCGCTGGAGTCCCGCCGTGTGCGTGACCTGCTCAGTCCCAACGACTCGCTGCCCAACGCGCTCGTCTACTCGCCGGTGGAGAACTGGTCGAACGATGACGTGTGGACCTTCCTCATGCAGTCGCCAAACCCTTGGGGTTACTCCAATAAAGAGCTGCTCACCATGTACCAAGGTGCATCAGCCGACGGGGAATGCCCGCTAGTCGTGGATTCCAGCACGCCGAGCTGTGGTGACAGTCGATTCGGGTGCTGGACGTGCACCCTCGTCGAGAAGGACAAGTCGATGTCGGCGATGATACAGAACGACGAGGAGAAGGAGTGGATGCTTCCTCTCCTGGAACTGCGCAACGCATTGGACGTTTCCGATGACCGGCATCTCCGTGACTTCCGGCGCATGAATGGCTCGGTACAGCTGTTTCACGACCGGCCTATCCACGGACCGTACAAGCAGTCCGCACGTGAGGACTGGCTCAAACGATTGTTGGCAGCGCAAACGTGGATCCGAGAGAACGGTCCCGAGTACGTGTCGTCGCTGGAGCTCGTAACGCTCGCGGAGCTCGAAGAGATTCGTCGAATCTGGGTCGTAGACAAGCATGAGTTTGAAGACTCTCTCCCGCGCATCTACGAGGCAGCCATGGGAGAGTCTTACCCGGGTGGGCCCCTAGACGAGCACCTTCCGCTTGGTGCCGACATGATCAAGTCATTGCAGGAGGTGGCAGGCGATGACCGACTGCACTTTGAGTTGGTGCGGGAGCTCCTAGACATCGAGCAGCGCCATCGGGCTCAGGTACGACGAGCTGGACTGTTCGACTCCCTCGAGAAGGCCATGCGTCGTGGCTTCTACGATGATGTGGAGGATGCCACCGAGCGAGCCCAGCAACGCAAGGCGGCGCTCGAGCGGGTCCCGCAAGGGCCTGACGGTGAACCTGACCCGCTCGATGTGGCCGACGGGTACGTACGCGCAGTCACGGAGCGCTCGTCGTGATCCTGAACGAACTCGTCCTTCACAACGTGGGCACCTTCTCGGGGCGCCACACCATTGACCTGACCCCACCGTCGAGCCAGCGACCGATCATCCTCATCGGGGGACTCAACGGCGCCGGCAAGACGACCATCCTCGAATCAATCCAGCTTGCTCTCTATGGCTCGCTCTCTCACCATTCTGGTCGCCGAACCGGCAGGCATGAAGATTATCTGCGTGGTCTGATCCACCGCGGAGTCTCGGCAAGCGAGGGCGCGGCTATCGAACTCACGTTCACGGCTCACCAGGAGGGCCGCGAGCACCTGTACTGGATTCGCCGCAGTTGGAAGGGCACCGGGGCATCGATTCGGGAACTGCTGCTCGTGTCAGTTGATGGCCGGCACAATCAGTCGCTCACGTCGACTTGGAATGAGCACGTCGAGACGTTCCTGCCGCGGGGCATAGCCGGGCTCTTCTTCTTCGATGGTGAGCAGATCGAAGCACTCGCGGATCTCGAGCGCTCTCGTCAAGTTCTCGGGTCCGCCCTCGCGGCGTTACTTGGCCTGGACCTTGTGGAGCGCCTGTCGACGGATCTGACGGTGCTCAAGCGCCGCCACCGCGGCGAGCAGGTTCCCTTGACCTTGCGACAGAGCATCGAGGAAAAGAAGCAGGTCGTAACGGCTCGCCGACAAGCAGAGGAAGAGGCGACCGCGGCGGCGGCCGCGCGCGCTAGCGAACTTGACCGATGCAAGAGACTCTTCCATGAGGCGACCGAGGCCTACCGGGCAGCGGGCGGCGACCTCCTCGAACAGCGCGAGGGCGCCGAGGCCAAGGCGGTCATGTGGCGCTCGGAGTTCGCACGATGCGAAGACAACATTAGAAACGAGCTCGCGGAATCGGCCCCGATCCTCCAGGTGGGTGCGCTGCTTGAGCAGCTTGGCGAGCAGATTCGCCTGGAGGGTATGGCGAGGCGCGACACCCTGCTCGTGGAAGCATTCTTAGCGCGTGACGACGTCTTGGTGGAAAAGCTGCACGCTGCCCAGGTGAAGGCCCCCACCATTGCGGCGATCCAAGCGTTTCTCGACGGTGACCGACAAGCTCGTCGCATGTCCGCGCAGACGGAGCAGATCATCGGCCTCTCTGACCCCATGGTACTCGAGGGGATACTCGGATTGGGACTGGCTGAGACGCGGAAGCGCCTTCAGGCAGCCGTTGAACGCCGGGCAGCTCTGAAGGGTGAGCTCGAGCAGGCGGAGCGACTGCTTGCTGCCATCCCGGAGCCAGAAGCGCTAGCGCCCCTGCAGCGTGCTCGCGAGGATGCTCGAGATGCTCTACTGCGGGCGCAAGCTATCAATGCGGTGGCGACAGAGACACTTTCATCCGCACGTGCCGAGCATGCGAAGGCGATAGCCGCCTATGATGCGGCATTGGACAAGGCGGCACTGGCAAACTTGGCGGCTGACGATGACCGTCGCCTCGTAGAGCACGTGGACCGTGTCCGCACCACCCTCGAGGGTCTTCGCGTGGCCGCGACCAAACGACAATTGGAGCGGATATCGCAGCTCATCCTCGAAGCACTGGGCATGCTGTTGCGGAAGCAGCGCCTAATCACCGACGTCAGGATCCACCCAGAGACGAACACTGTTTCTCTCACCGGAGTCAATGGTCACGCGCTCCCCGCCAACAACCTGTCCGCCGGGGAAAGGCAACTCCTCGCGGTGGCAATGCTATGGGGGCTCGCACGCGCCGCGGGGCAGCCTCTGCCGGTGGTCATCGACACGCCACTCGGACGGCTCGATGGTTCCCATCGCGAGCACCTCCTCGACCGGTACTTCCCGAACGCCAGCCATCAGGTTGTGCTCCTCTCAACAGACACCGAGATCGATGAGGATGCGTTCAAGCGAATCTCGGCCCGGATCGGTCGGAGCTACCACCTGGTATTTGACCCCGAGTCCAACGCAACGTACGTGAAAGATGGGTATTTCTGGAGTGACCATGGCGATTGAACACATCCGACTGAGCCAGCAGGCCCGCGACCAGCTCATCACTCTGAAGAGGCGTACCGGGGTTCAGCACTGGAACGTCCTATGCCGTTGGGCGTTCTGCCGTTCACTGGCCGAACCCGCGCCACCTACCGCGATCAAGCTGACGCTCGACAGCAACGTCGAAATGAACTGGCGTACGTTCGGCGGGGATCTCGGGGATGTCCTATGGGGACTCTTGCGGCTCCGTGTCCACAATGATGGCCTGCCACTCGACGACGAGACGCTGGTACAGCAGTTCCGTCTCCACCTGCATCGGGGGATCGGGTACTTGGTCGGTGACCCCAGGGTGAAGGATGTGGCCGGTCTGGCAAGCGTTGGCTTGAGCGAGCTACCGGCGGCATGACTCTAGAGGGTGTTGCTCGTCACAAGACCGCACTAACCCGGTCGGCACTCTCCCGCCCGATTGCTGTTGCCATAACCGATGGTCTGGTGCCGAACGGGGCAACGATCTTCGACTACGGGTGCGGCCGGGGAGACGACCTTCGCCATCTTCGATCGCTCGGCTACGCCTGCGAGGGATGGGATCCCGCCCACCGCCCTGAGACCGAGCGCAAGCCCGCGGAGATCGTCAACCTCGGCTATGTCCTGAACGTCATCGAGAAGCCGGAGGAGCGCGCCGAGACTCTGCGCTCGGCCTGGTCACTGGCGCGGGAGCTGCTGGTGGTCTCCGCTCGTATGACTTGGGACGCAAGAGACCTCGCTGGACGTCCGATGGGCGACGGCTTGTTGACGCGCAAAGGCACCTTCCAGAAGTTCTACGAGCACACTGAGCTCTCGAGCTGGATCGAGCTGATCCTTGGAGTCAAACCACACGCAGCCGCCCCCGGCGTGTTCTACCTCTTCCGGGACGAGGCCGCGGCCCAGCGCTTCGTCGCCTCGCGCGTCTACTCTTTCCGCCCGCGCGTGACCATCGACCCGCAGGTTCAGTATGAGTCGAACGAGCAGCTGCTGGCGCCCCTTCTCGCATTCATGCAGGCCCATGCCCGCCCGCCGAAGGAAGGTGAACTTGCAGAAGGGCATAGGGCTCAGATCGAGGAAGCTCTCGGGAGTCTCGGACGTGCACAACGTCTCATCCGTCGAGTGACGGAGGATGCCTACTGGGACCAAGTCACTATTGAGCGGCGGGCTGAGCTCTTGACCTATGTGGCACTGTCCCGGTTCGGTCGGCGCCCGCGGTTATCGCAACTCGACCGTACGCTAGCGACGGATCTTCGTACCCTGTTCGGAACGTACCGGCAGGCATGCCTCCAAGCAGACCGGCTCCTGCTTGCTTGCGGCGATCAGGCGATGCTCTTCGTGAGCGCCCGAACTTCGAAGATCGGCAAGCAGACGCCGAGCGCGCTCTATGTGCACCGCTCAGCGATGACTGACCTTGCGCCAGTTCTCCAGGTCTACGAGGGGTGCGCCCGAGTACTCGTGGGCACTATCCCGAGCGCCAACATGATCAAGCTGTCAGTGACGGATCCGCAGGTGTCGTACCTGACGTACCCAACCTTCGACCGGGATCCCCACCCGGTGCTGCGCTCTGCCATCACGGTTAACCTGCGCACCCTCTCCATAGAATGGCGCGACTACAGCCGCTCGGAGAACCCACCCCTGCTGCATCGCAAGGAGGAGTTCGTCGGCAGAGATCATCCGAGCCGCGCCCTCAATGAGCGACTGACTCGCTCGGAAGTGCGGGCGGGGCTGTACGCCCATCCAGAGCGAATCGGCACGCTCAACGGGTGGCAGGCGACGCTCGCTGACGCCGGCTTCACACTGCGCGGACACCAACTGAGAAAGCTGTAATCCGTCGGCGGGGCGAACTGCGGTCGTGATTGCAGCAGCCGACTTCTAACTGCCTGCGACGAGGCAGCTCCCGAGGTGTGCCCAGCTGACTTAACCCCACGTCACGCCACCGAGCAGTTCCTCAACTGATGCAGGAGTTGCCCCGCCGCCGCCGCTGAGCGCCTCGTACACGAGGTCGCCCACGACTAATGCCGCCGGCTTGTGGCGGACATTGACCTGTTCCTGGATGTAGTCGAGGCCCCCATTCGCGTACTCCTCGAATATCCGCACCCGCTCCTCGATTCGAACGCTATCCATGACCTCGGGGTCGTCCTTCACGACGTTGGCGGCGATCATGTTGATCAGAGCCTCGCTAAACGCGGGTCCAGTGAGAGTTTCGTAGCGGATGGGATCGCCGGCGGTCTCCGTGTAGGTCACCCGCCGACTGAACCGGTAACCGACTGCGGCGGCCAGCAGCAGGATGTCTCGGAAGGTGCTGAACCCGCCCTCATCTTGTAGTTCCTTCATCAGCCGCTCGTGCTGCTGCGGGCGACGCACTCGGACGTCGGCAGGCGGATTGTTCACTTGATCTCCTTGAGGAGTGCGTAGTCTGTGTCGGCGTGGCGGATATACGGGTAAGTACTTCCGCGAAGCTCGATGTCTTCGTCGGTAGCTCCCGCGAGGCTGCTGTGGGCTTCGACCACGCCCAAGTGACTCACATACGGATTGAGTTCCGTGACCACCTTGCCCAAGCCTTGGCTCTTACTGACCAGGACCACCAGCTGGGGTGCCATCTGTGCGAGCGCCCGGGCGACGGCCTCCTGATAGTTCTCATCAAGCGAGCCGAAGGCGGCGTCCATCACGATCGGATACGTCCCTGCATCGTCTGCGGCCTCTCCTTTTGTACGACGCTCCTTGCGGATCTCGCGTGCCAACTTCGATACCGCCGCGACGAAGCTCAGACTGAGGATCTGGTTCTCACCCGTTGACTTTCCTACGGGCAATTGCACGCCATCGACATTGGTGTACAGGGCGAGTTCGAAGGACTCGCTAAGGGCAGGGACATAGTTCTTGTAGGTGATGCTCTTGTAGACGGACTTCAACTCTGCGTCGAGGCGCTGGCGCATGCGTTCCGAGCGGATCTTGAGGATCTCCTCGAGTGCCCCGTTGACGTTCTGGACCATGTCGGACCGAGCGCGCGCTTTCGCAGCCAAGTCGTCGGTCACTATCGCATTCTTGCGCTCCTTCACCTTCTGTTCGATGTCTCTCGCACCTCGTTGAAGATCGCTCACAACGGCGCCGATGCGCCGCTGCTTAGTGCCGTGTCGGTGTTCCAGGTCGATTCGCTTGGACTCCAGGGCCTGGACGTCTTCGAGCCGGCTGTCACGCAACTTACCGTCCAGTTCGGACTTCGACTCCTCAAGCTGGGCGATCCTGTCGCGCAGGTCGCCGATCCGCTTCATGATCTGCCCGAGTCCATCGTGCAGGTCAGTCCGTGCAGCGGCCATGGACTCGATCTGCGCGCTCAGCTTCTGCCACGCCGTCTCAACAGCTTGGAGTCCAGCGCGCTGACGCCACTCTGTCACGTGCTTCCAGGGCTCGCTGTGCTCAGCGAGGGCGGTCCCGCAGATGCAGGTGCCATCGTCGAGAAGCTGGTCGACGAACTCGCGCTTGAGGGGTGCGGGCAGCGCACCGCGCTGGTAGAGGGACTCTGCCATCGCACTCGTCGATTCTCCGAGGTCCTCCGTGAATGCCAGAAAGCCGCGGGTCGCAATGAGGTTGGCGCCTTCCCGGATCGCAGCGTCGAGGCTCATCCTTGTCTCCGACAGCTGGTTCGTCACGTTGTCGCGCTGATGCTGGATGGGTGCAGCTGCATCATGCTGCCGGAGCAGCTCAGTCACATGGTCTCGCTCCTCACTCAGAGTTGCGAGATCGCCCTCAAGAATCTTCTGGTCGACTTGTAGTGCCGCCTCTTGCTCACGGAGCTCATCGATGGCAGTTTGGATCTCGCTCGCCTTGTCACCGCCGTGCCTGCGAATGTCAGCGCTGAGCCTCCGGTCGACCTTCGGAAGATGCGCGAGCGCACGCTCGACCTGCTCCAGGTCGAGCAACACCTTGATGTCCTGCTGCACCTCGCTGTAGGAGCTCTTCTCCACGAGCTTCTCGATGCGCTCGCCGTTGAAGAAGAAGAAGCGGCTGATGCTCTTGGGAAGGATCGAGAGGATTCGTTCCTGAGGGGCTCCAACAGTCTCCGATGAACCATCGCGCTTGGTCGTCCAGAGCAGTACCTCGGGCGAGGCCAGTCCTTGGTGATCGCCTTCCTTTCGAACAGAAGCGCGTCGCAGAACCCTATAGTCTTCACCCTCGTGATCAAAGTCGATCTCGACGCTGACCTCGGCAGAACCGCCCGTGGGGGTTCTGCGCCACACACTGTCGGTTACCAGGCGTACCTGCTGTTCCACGTCAACTGAGAGGGTCCCGTAGAGCGCCCACGTAAATGCATTGAGGAACGTCGTCTTACCAGCGCCGTTCGCCCCGAAGAGCAGCGTCACCGGCTTGAGCGTGTCCGAGCGGAGGTCGAAGCGCTGCTCGCCTTTGAACTGACGGAAGTTCGTGAGGGTGATGGAGTGCAGCTTCACGGCATTATCTCCTTCACGGCCGCCAGCAGGTCGTCGGTCGCCTCGTAGGCGCTCACGTGAAGCTTTGCCCGCTCGATCTCGAGGACCCGCTTCAGGAGCATGCGCTCTTCCGGTGTCAGCTCCTCCACGGCCTGCTCCTCGGTGCGATCGGTGTTACTCACTGTATGTCGTCCTTCCATTGGTTCAGCGCCTAGAGGTGCATGAGCTGGTAGCGGTCCTTCAGGGGCCGCAGCTTTTCGAGGGTCTCTTCATAATTCTCCGATAACTTGGCGAACTCGTTTGCCCTTTCGAGTTCTCGGGTCAGCAACCTGCGCTCGATTTCGAAGTTGATCGGGGCACCATCAGGAGGCACGGCCAAGTAGTCGAGGATCTCAGCGCGATCCTTGCCCTCGGCGCGGCGCAGGAGTCGGCCACGACGCTGGATGAACTGCCGCGGGTTGCTACTGCTCGCCAAGAGGTAGCCAGTTCGAGCGTCTGGAATGTCAACTCCCTCATCGAGACAACGCATAGCGACGAGTACGCGCAGGTCGTCACCCGTACCAAAACGGCGCAGGAGCACCTTGCGTTCCGGACGCGGTGTCTCCGAGATGTAGGAATGCGCGGCGAGGCGTAGGTCGTTGCCGACCAGGTTTATGACGTCGCGCATCTGGTTCGGTCCAGCTGCTTCCCCAACCGGGGCCGGACGCGACCCTTCCGCGCAGTAGACGAGTTGGAACCAGGAGTCAGAGCGAGCAGTCAAGTCCTCGCGCAGGACTCCCAGCTTGCCCGCCGCGTGTCCTAGCACACCGGAACGCTTCCTCAGTAATTGCCCCAGGGGCGAGTTGGGATCAGCGTCCTTGAGTTCGTCACCCGCGGCTATACACGCCGCAATCTGGGCAGAGAGATCGACGTATAGCTGTGTCTCGGCGTCATTGAGATCGACCAGGCGTGGTCGGTAGATATACCGACACAGCGCACCCATGCCGATCGCATCACCTAGCCCCAACTCATAAACGATGGGACCGAAGTAGTCGATGAGTGCATCCGTACCTTCGTCGTCGAACCACCGCTCCGGCGTCGCCGACAGGGCGAGTCGGTAGGTAGCGTTCGCGGGGAGGGATGAACGGTACGTGGACGAGCCGAGGTTGTGGGCCTCGTCCGCGATCAGCAGCATTGGCTGTGTGATGCGGGTCAGGACGGACTGGAACTTCGCGCCGGAGAACGACGCGTTCGTGGCGACGATCGCCACGATCGGACGTTGTCCGAGTCGGGCTTGGGCCAGCTGCTCCTCTACCAAGGGCAGCCACTTCTGACTTGACTCATAGACCGCAATCGGTCGGATGCCGAACCCTTCGACCTCGGCAATCCACTGGTCGACCAAGTGTTGCAAGGGAGCTAGCACCAAGAGGACTAATGGCTCTTCGCGCTGCTGGAGCACGCCAGCCAGTTTGGTGGCAGCGATCATCGACGTCTTCGTCTTGCCCGTGCCAGTGGCCATTTTCAGGATTCCCCGGCCCCGATTGCGCAGCCACGACTCGACAGCTTCGCGCTGGTAGTCCCTGACACCAAGCCAGCCGGGCAACTCGAGTCGCGCCGGCTCGTTGACTGCCGTCAGCAGCGGCGCGGGGGCGTCATCCCCAGTTAGCAGGGCAGCTGCGCGCTCCTGACCCAGTTGGACAAGGCGCTCTCGGGCGACGTCGGGGAATGGCTCCACGCTCAACGATGACGTTTTATTCGCCCACAGCTCCTCGAAGTCCTGCTCCAGATTGAGCGCGCGAACGCCATCGCCGGCCACCCAGCCGCGGTAGACCTCGATCGACTCGAAGTTCGCCGCCAGCCCGCCGTGCGTCTCATTGCTGCTTCCGGTGAAGGCCACCAAGTCGCCCAAGGGGTCCCGGAACACACCCAGCTTCTCGTGGTAGATGCCGATCCGGCCTTCCAGCTGCACGAAAGCCAGTTTGATGTCGAGCTTGCCCTCCGCGATGAGGCGCCCCAGGAGCCCGAGGCCGTCCAGCACGGTGGGTCGTTCCTCTGCTTCCAGTACACGCTCCGTGGCCCGAGCGATCACTGCGCGTACGTCGTAGCCGCGCTCGATGTCCAGGACGTCGTCTTCGTTGAGATGAGGTGAGGCGATGAGCCTCATTGTCCCGCCCCGCTCAGCGAATGTCTCGATCCCTCGCGCGTACAGCGCGAGGCTCGTCGAGGTGAAGTATCCGACCGCGCGGCTATAGCTGGTAGCAACGCGGAATGCTGGCAGGTAGAACCCTTGGACGACGTCGCCTCGGTTGCTTCTGTATCGGGAATCGAGGGGGAGGCTGCGCAGTCCCAAGATGGCTTTGCCTTTGCTCACAGCAAATCCATGATCTCGTCGACCTCAGCACTGGTGCTCCGCTCGGCGTGCACCTCGCCTGTCTCGAAGTAGTCTCGTGCCGCCAGGATCAGGTCCGCGACGTCGTCGTCTCCGCGTTCGCGATAGCTGCCGATGAGGCTTGAGATCGGTGACTCGTCAGGGACCTTGATCGCGCGCGCCAGGGCGATACGGGCGGCAGACCGATCAAAGGTCGGCTTTGCACCGACCAGGGTGAGCGCGTCCAGCGATGGGTTGTTCACGAGCTCTCGCGCCCTCTCAAACCGGAAGGACTCGTCGTCATTGATCACGAGAAACGCCTCCGTGCCGGCAGCAACATCCTCTGCCATCAGGAAGCGACGGAGCGTGCCGAAGGACGGTTGAATCCCAGTCCAGGCAATCAACTGTGGCTCGAGCGGTGACGCGAGCTGACGCGACTCGCCGACCTGGAGGTTCAGGATACTGGCGATGGCGACAGGCGCCACGGACCCGCTTCCGCGTAGGTGATCAGTTGTGATCCGCACGCGATACGCCCAAGAGTCGGCCCGCCTGAAGAGTCGACGGGTCCGTTCTGGCCGCTTGCGGATCTCACGCTCGCCGGAGGCCAGCCGCACAACCCCGTCACGGACCTCGAACGGAGGTGTGGTCGCGTACGCCACCACACTGCTGGCGGTGACCGTGTAGCGGCCCGTGATGTGCTCAACGAGCTCGTTCATCTTGGCCCCACCACCACTACGAGCAACCGCCTCCCGGATCACCGACCGAATACCGGCGTACGCATCCATACCCCATTCGGCCAGTGCCCACCGATCCCGGTCGACCCGTTCGAATCGGTCATCCTGACTCATTGCGTTCTTCAACGAGCCCGCGCTGCGCTCGAACGCGAATCGATCGACGATCTCTTGTGAACTGAGGGCAGAGCCTTCGATGGAGAGAATCGCAGCGGCGTAGTCGCCCATTGACGAGGTGCGAGTCAGTGCGAAGTCGCCCTGGACGATGTAGCCGCAATGGCGCAGCCAGGAGGCCGTCAGCGCGGACACTCGCTCACGCTGGCTTGACTGGACGAGGACGACCTCGTCCAGTCGAATCACCCCGTACTGGTTGGCGCGTTCCTCGAGGAGCTTCTGGGTAACTTGCTCAGCTTCGGTCATGGTCGGTACGACGCACCAGCCGTCCTGAATCTCGTACGCGTCGTCCAGCCGGTCGAGCACGCGCCATGCTGGCTGACCAACGCGCTCAACCGTTCGCCCAAGCGCTGGGATGAGTTCAAGGAGGTCATCGAGCGGTCGGACCGTGCCGATCAGTTCTCGCGCACTCGCTGCCACGGTCGCCAAGGTACCCTCCTCCGAGATGAAGCTAAGCATCGCGCCCCGCGCCTTGCCTTCGATCTGTCGAATTCGTTCCCGGGTGACGTTGTGCATCTGACCGAGCTGGTCGAGCGTCATCGGCTCATCAGCGAATAGGCGCTCTCCAAGGATCTGCGCCGCGCGCGGGTCCAGGAGGGCGAGGGCGTCATCGAACCATCCGGCGGCATCGAGTTCCAGCTCGTCCTCGGTCAGGACATCACTTGGGGCCAAGGCCTCCAACCTCTGCCGGGCTTTGATCACCTCGTCGGGTATTCCCGGCGGTACATCGCCGCCGAGGAGGGGCTGTCCTCGCAAGCCGACCGTGCCGTACCAGATGGCGATGAGCTTCAGATCATCCACGAGCGAAGACATCCAGTCGGGTAACCGCACGGCATCGAAGCTCAGCGCTGCGTCGCTCGGAGGCCGGTACACGGGTGTCGTGATCGTAGGAGTTGCCAGTGAGGTGGAGGCATCCGCGAGCGCCTGCAAGATCGCGTCTACGGTGCCGACCCCGACCTGACGCCATTCAAGTACCGAGTCGAGCGTCAACGACATTAGGTCGCCCGCGACAGCGCACTCGTTGTGCGCGAGCGCGTTGGCCGCCCGGGCAGGCAGTTGCAGGCGGCTCAGATCGAGCTCGGGGGTGATTCCGGGAAAGATCTGTCCGATTGTCCACCGCGTCAACCGCTCCATCGCGAGCTCGGAGATCTGAGCCAAGTAGGTTCGCCGGCTGGTGAAGCTCGTGTTGTCAATGGATTGCAGCCACCACGCGACACCCGCAAACCCGGCGGCACCAGATAGCCAGGGGAACGCGTCACCCCAGGTCCGGGGCTGCATGTAGTCGAATGCGAAGTCGAAGTCGTCGGTCACCGTATCTCTCTCCCGTTGAGGCCAAAGCAACTTCTATCCGAGACCTCTGACACTGCATTCTGCACGAGTGAAACGATATACGCGGCGGTTCGATCGAACCACTGCAAGTGGCGGTGGATCGCGCTGGTCGAGGGTCCAGATCTCCCCGCGCCTCCAGTGGATTTCGCCAGTCTCAGAGACCTCGACCAGCCAAGGGTGTCAATGCTGTACGGCGCTGCGTCTATCGACGTAAATATCGTGATCGTCGCAGAGGTGATCAGCGAACGCTACCCGTTCGCGGTGCCTCGGTATCAGCGGTCGTACGCAGGCCTGCGTCGACGTGCTGGCGGAAGATTGATGCTCGGTGGTTGCCGCCGCCAGGGGTCCTGCCGCCCAGGTTGCCACGGTGCTGGCGCAGCCGCTGCCAAAGAGTGGTCCTGCTGTTCGCGTGCAGCCTTTGCGCCGACCCGGACCACACGCGGTGAGCCATCGAGCCTCGTCTCGCCGGGTTCGAAGAAGAAGTACATCCCGCGCTGCGGCCAGCCCATCCGACCGTAGCTCTGGCTCAGCTGACGGGTCCCCCCAGCCGAATCGAGAGCATGCCGAGCAGTCGGTAGAGCTGGTCCACGTCATCCCTCGCACCTGTCATGAGCGCACCGTGTCGACGGCGCTCGGAAAGTAGACAGTTTCGGCGCTCGAGCAGTGGACACTCATCAACGATTGAGGAGTGATCACTACGGAGGATTGGGCGTTGATCCGCAGGTTGGCGGCCGAGGGTGTGCCGAAGACGCGGATCGCGAAGAGGTTGGGCGCGTCGAGGACGACGGTTTTGCGGGCGATCGCCTCTGATTCGCCGCCGAAGTATGAACGAAGACCGGCGGAGGTGACCTCGTTCACACCGTTCGAGGCTCAGGTTCGGGGCTTATTGGCTGAGACTCCCGAGATGCCGGCGACGGTAGTGGCGGACCGGGTCGGGTGGACGGGTTCGATCCGGTGGTTCCGTGACACCGTGGACCGGATCCGCGGCGACCAGGGCAGGGTCGACCCGGCTGACCGGTTGTCCTGGGCTCCGGGTGATGCGGCGCAGTGTGACTTGTGGTTCCCGCCGCGCAAGTTGTTGCTGGAGGACGGAACCGGAGGGTCCGTGCGCGGCACCTCCCCCGTCCTCCAAGACCAAGCGGTGTGGTGGCGCGGTGCATGACAGCATCGGTGCATGACCACCTTGAAGTCCGTGTTGCTGTTCGTCCTCGCCGCCGTCGCCGAGATCGGTGGCGCCTGGCTGGTCTGGCAGGGGGTCCGGGAGCACAAGGGGTGGGCTTGGATTGGTGCGGGCGTGATCGCGCTGGGCCTCTACGGGTTCGTCGCGACGCTGCAGCCCGAGGCGCACTTCGGCCGCATTCTCGCCGCCTACGGCGGGGTCTTCGTCGCGGGCTCGCTGGCCTGGGGGATGCTGGTCGACGGCTTCCGGCCGGACCGGTACGACGTCGTCGGGGCGGTGGTCTGTCTAGTGGGTGTGGCAATCATCATGTACGCCCCGAGGGCCGCCTGACAGCACCCGCCCGAGGTCCCGTCTTATGGCCAACGACGAGGGGCGACCGCCTTCAGGTTCGCGCGGCCCAAGCCCACCGCGCCACTCATGGACGGCGGAGATCGAACTTCGACAGCGGCTCGGGACCGGCCACCACCCGTCGGGTCACCTGCAGGATCGCGTCCTCGTTCGGGTCGACGCGCCACC
The DNA here is from genome assembly GCF_020687685.1 of Tessaracoccus sp. OS52. Classification (GTDB taxonomy): domain Bacteria; phylum Actinomycetota; class Actinomycetes; order Propionibacteriales; family Propionibacteriaceae; genus Arachnia. The sequence continues at coordinate 26,169 of NZ_JAJEWM010000001.1, forward strand.
GGACGAGAGCGATGGTCCCGTCGGCGATCTCGAGGGCGGTGATGTGCGACGGGTAGACGCAGCTTCCCGAGTTGAAGTAGGGCATCGCGTTCTCGCGTGGGAACCGCTCGCGGTGGGTGTGGCCGCAGATCAGGGCCATTCGGTTCTGGCGGATCCACTTCACGTAGTTGCGCTCCACCTTGTGACGTTTGTCGGAGTTGGCCACGGGGCTGGTGGGGCTGTGGAACCCGAACGCGTGGGCATACCTCCAGAACGCGCGCATCATGAACCTGCTGAACCGCCACGCCTGGTCGTTGGGGAAGTCGCCCTGGTGTCCGTGCACCACCAGGATGTCCTGACCCGTCTCGCGGTGCCGGAACACGACCGCCTCCACCGGCTCCAGCCCGGTGAAGAATGGCTCGTCCTCTCCGGTGGCCACGTTCTTCGCGGTCCACAGGCGCTCCCGGACGTAGCCTGGGGCCCTCAGCGCAAGGTCGTGGTTGCCCCACATCCGGATCAGCCGGCCCGCGTGGTGGAACTGGAGCAGTTGCTCCCACACGGCGCGGTTGGCTCTGATGATGTGCTTGTAGTCGTGTTCCCAGAGTTCGTCGCCGTCGCCGGCCTCCACGTAGGTGAAGCCGTTTCTCCAGTAGTGGTCCATCGCTGCCGTGAACGTGTTCTTGTTCTTCAGGAACTCGTCGGACTTGGAACCGTCACCGCGATGGCAGTCGCTCATGATCACGAACCGTGAGGTGTCGTCGATCACCTCGACGCGGGCGTCTCTGTAGGCCTCCGTCAGGCGTGTCATCGTCTTCACAGGAATCACCGCCAGTCTTCGTTGGGTTCTTCGATCATAGGTCTGTGGTGCCGTGGTCGTCGGCGAGCCAGGCGACTCAGCGACCACCGACCTTCAGTTGGGGGTCCTATGGGCTTACCGGCGGCCGCACGTCGTGTGCGAGTCCTTGGCCTTGCGACGCTCCGGCGCCGCTCGCTCCACCCCGGCGAAGCCACGGAGGCGTGGCGGTTGGTGGAGGATCTGTTCGAACGGTACGAGGAGGAGATTCTCGACCTGCTCGCAGATCTGGCCCCTCCATTGACTCAGTACTTCCCAGATGAAGGTTGCTGGGGGAGTGCTGGCACGCCACGGTTGGGCGCTGCGACGCGAGTATCGAACTGCGTGCTCGCCAGGGAACACTCGGACAACGTGACGAGGTCGAGGACCTCTCGGGCGACGTAGGCCTTGGCTCCGCGCTCGATGGAGCTCGTGGTCAGGATCCCGGCCTGGCGCAACTCGTCGAGAGCGGAACTGGCCGCGGGGAATGACGTGCCGAGGATGCGTGCGAGCGTCGTCGCTGTGGTCACTGGCGCCTCAGGCAGTTGGCGCAGCAACCTCGCCACCGCAGAGCCCGCCCGGGGTGTCGGACGTAGGCCGACGGAGGCGCGATGGGCGGTGAGCCGCTCCTGCCAGCTCTGGCGCAGCTCCGCGATCTGCTGGACGAGCCTCTCGGATTGCTGCACGGCGATGTGGGCTGCCTCGACGAATGTCTCCAGCCATTCGTTGACGGCGGCGCTCGCCTGCGCGCTTCCGGCTGGCGCAGTGTGACGGAAGGTCGTCAGTCCCGCGATGTAGCGGTCTCGCAGAGTGGCGAGAACCAGGCTGATCGGGACCACCGCTCGGCTGGTCAGCCCACGGCGCGCGAGCACCGTATGGATCAGTGCCCGACCGACCCGACCATTGCCGTCGGTGAAGGGGTGGATGGTCTCGAACTGCGCGTGGATCACGGCGGCCTGGATGAGGGGGGCATGCGCGGCCCCGTTCAGGTAGTCGACAAGGTCGGCCATGAGTTCTGGCACCCGCTCAGGAGCCGGCGGAATGAACACCGCACCGATAGGGGTCCAGGCCGAGGTTCCGATCCAGTTCTGGACTTTCCGGAGTCCGTGGTGGCGAGGTTCCTCGGGCAACAGAGCCCGGTGAAGTCCGACGACGTGTTCGACAGTGAGTGAATCGGCATCAACCAACTCGGTCGTGGCGTCACGCACGATCGTCATGTTGTTCGCGACCATCCTGGCTTGGGCGCCAATGCCTCTGATCGTCTCCGACTGTCCGAGTTCTGCGAGTGCAACCTCCTGCGCGGAGGGGGCGATCCCTTCTATTCGCGAGCTCGCGATGGCCTCCGATCTCAGGAGGAACCGAGCGATTCCCGCGAGTCCGTCAGCCTCGGGTCCGTCGAGTGCTCGGACGCCCCGCTCGGCGAGCGTGACCTGCCGGGAGAGAACGCCGTTGACCGCCAGCGCAACGCCATCGAGGTAATCCGGTATGTACCGCTGGTACCGGCCCGACAGCTGGTCACTCCTGGGAAGGCCGGAATGGACCGTGGCCTCCCACAGTGCCTCCTCCCAAGTTGCCATCACCGGTTTCCTTTCACGAACGATGACTCTATCAAAGGATCGTAGTCTAAACTTCAATCGCGCGTCCAAGGATGCAAGGAAAGGGGCGGCGCAGCAACGTGCAGGTGCGCGTCGGTAGGTGATGAGTCTCGTTGAAGACGCTGATATTGTCTGCCGCTCCTTGATACGTTGAGGCATGGCTCTCTCAGACAGCCCGTTGGTCGCGAACGCGCGCGACCTTGGCGTCCAGTTCCTTGACAACGAAGTCAACATCTCCGGGCAGGACGCGGTCTCGTCCATCGAACTGCCTGACGACCAGACCTTCTGGATCTTCGGCGACACCCTCGAGGGTCCGTTCGAGACCGTTCGCTACCTGTCGCTGACGGAGGTCCTGTCCAACACGGGCGCGATAGTGCCCAAGCAGGACATCTCCAACGGAATCAAGCGCTTCACCTACCTCACCGAACCCGGCGGCAAGCGGGCCCGCCAGCTCATCGGATTCGAGCCGCCCGAGCACAAGTCGACCCAGCGCCTGTGGGCCATCCACGGCACCCACAAGGGCGGGCACCTCTACCTCTACTACCACCGCATCACGATGGACCAGAAGCTGGACGTCTTCGAGACCTTCCAGCTCGACGGCATGGGCATCGCCAAGGCCGACGAGGACTTCAACTTCGAGCGCCTCGTCGCACCTGACGGCACACACGAGTTCTGGAAGGGCGACGAGCCCGGCTTCGGGGTCTTCGTCCAGGAGGTCGACGGCTGGCTCTACCTGTGGGGCTCCGTGCAGCCGGAGGAGAAGTCGAGCGGTGAGATGTACCTGGCGCGCGTGCGGCCCGCCGATCTCGAACGACTGGAGGCCTACGAGTACCTCGTCGCGGCCCCGACCACCGAGCGCCCCGACGTCGCGCCGGAGTGGTCGAAGACCTGGGCGCCCACGGCGTGCCTGTTCGACGACGTGCCCAACGAGATGTCGGCGGCCTGGAACGACTACCTCGGGTGCTACGTCTCGCTGACCACCTACCGGCGCGACAACATCCTGGTCATCCGCACCGCGCCCCAGATGTGGGGGCCGTGGAGTGAGCCGGAGGTGGTCCACCGGCCGGAGAAGACCAACGAGAAGTCGCTGTTCAACGCAGGCAAGGAGCACCCCGAGTTCGCGCGGGAAGGCGGCAAGGTCACCTACATGACCTTCATCGACTCCGAGGTCTACGTCCCGCACCTCATCGAGATCACGTTCGCGTAGCTGGACGACGATCGGCCAAGTCGCCGCCGCCGTCGGGCCAGCGCACCAGCTCCGCGAACCGTGAGGCGATCAAGGCGGAGACGGCGTCGTCGGGATGCAGGTTGTCTGGCATGGGGAGCCGGGCGGCGTCGTCGGGCGCGTACAGGCTCGAGCCGTCCAGGTAGCCCAGGTGCGGATCCTCCCCCTGGCGGGCGGCGACGATGGCCGCCAGCTCCTCCCGGATGACGCCAAGGCTGAGCTTGCCGGCGGCGAGCTCATCGTGGCGGCCGGCGGTGGTGACCCACGGCGGCTCGCGGCCCTCCTCGAAGACAGTCGGCCCGGGCAGCGACTCCACAGGCGGGCAGCACACGGGGGAGATCACGAGCAGGGCAGTGGTGGGGTGGCCGTCGCGAATTGTGTCGAGGAAGCCGTGCACAGCGGAGTGGAACACCCGGCGTCGCATGTGGTCGCCGTTGACGACGTTGATCCCGAGCTTCACGCTGATGAGATCGGCCGGGGTGTCGCGGATGGTGCGGGCGGTGAGCTGGTCAAGCAGCGCGTTCCCCGAGAACCCGAGCGACGTCAGGTCCAGTCCGAGAAGGTTCGCGGCCACAACGGGCCACGTCGTCGTGGTCCGGGAGGCCGCGTAGCCGTGGCTGATGGAGCTGCCGTGGTGCAGCCAGCGCAGCCTGGTGCTGGGGGCCGGTGCCCGCACGGGGCGGTCGGCCCACAGGCCGAGGAGCTCGACCTCGTCGCTGTAGGGCAACCAGAGCTCCAGCTCGCGCTCGCCGGCGTCGGGAAGGCGGAACTCGAGCTCGTCGTCCGGGCCGGGCACGACGCCCTCGACGGGCCGGTCGAAGGAGAACAGGAACCGCGCCCCGACCTCCGAGGCGGCCGAGGCGACGACCTCGCCGTCGACGGTGACGTCGTACCAGGCTCGCGGCAGCGGCGCCGTCTCGTCCTCGACCATCTTCATCGCGTTGACGCGCAGCCGCAGGCGGGTGGCGTCGGTGCGCAGGGCGAGCCGGATCCCCGCGGACTGTCCGACGGAGGCGCGCATGAACCGGTCCGGCAGCCGCCTGAAACCCTCCTCTGTGAGTCGCCGGGGCAACAGCCCGCGCGGCGTGCGCTCCACCCGAACGGCGCCGCGGATCTCGACGTCCCGGTCCAGATCAACCTCGATCAACGTCTCAGCGCCCCGTGTAGAGGGAGTGGATGCCGGCGTCCACGGACAGGGTGACGCCAGTGGTTGAGCCGGCGAGCGGGCTCGCGAGGTAGGCGATTGCGTCGGCCACCTCCTCAGCCGTGACCAGACGGCCGTGCGGCTGGCGCGCCTCCAGGTTGTGCCTCTCCTGGGCGGGATCCTCGGCGGCTGCGAGGAGCCGCTCAACCCACGGCGTCGCCGTCGTGCCGGGACAGACCGCGTTGAACCGGACGCCGTCGGCCAGGTGGTCCGCCGCCATCGCGCGCGTCAGGGAAGCGACGGCGCCCTTCGACGCGGTGTAGAGCGCCCGGTTGGGGAATCCCGTCACGGCCACCGCCGAGACCACGTTGACGACGGCGCCTGAGCCGGCCGCGATCATGTGCGGCAGGACGGAGCGGATCACCCTCACGGTGCCCAGGACGTTGACGTCCATGACGCGGAGCCACTCGGTGTCTTCGTTGTCCAGCACCGTGCCGACCGCGCCGATGCCAGCAGCGTTGACCAGCACGTCGATCCGGCCCCAGCGCTCGATCGTCGCGGCGACCGCGTCGTCGACTGCCTGCTGGTCGGTGATGTCCGCCACGGCACCCAGCACCCCGTCGTCGCCCGGCGGTTGTTCCTCCCGGTCCACCGCCGTGACGTTGGCACCCTCAGCCAGCAGCCGCTCGACGGTGGCGCGGCCGATCCCCGACGCCCCACCCGTGACCACCGCGACCCGGCCCTCGAAACTCTTCATGGCCTACTCACCCGCCTTGACCACGCGCTGGCGCTGGAGCCCGAGATGTTCGATCTCCAGCTCCATAACGTCGCCCGGCGACAGGTACGGGAACCTCCCGGAAAGGCCGACCCCCTCGGGGGTGCCGGTCAGGACGACGTCGCCGGGTTCCAGGACCGTGAACTGGCTCAGGTCGCGCACGATCGTCGCCACGCCGAAGATCAGGTCCGAGGTGCGTGAATCCTGCCGGTGCTCACCGTTGACGCGGCTCTGCAGGCGGAGGTCGCCCGGGTCGAGCTCCGAGGCGGGCACCAGGTCCGGTCCGAGGGGGAGGAAACCGGGGCCGCTCTTGCCCTTTGACCACTGGCCACCCGAGACCTCCAGCTGCCAGTACCGCTCGGACAGGTCGTTGGCGACGGCGTACCCGGCGACGTGGTCGATGGGGTCCTCCGAATCGCTCAGCTGCCAGGCCCGTTTTCCGATCACGACGGCCAGCTCCACCTCCCAGTCGAGCTTCGGCATCCCGGCGGGCGCGACGAAGTCGTCGTAGGGCCCGGCCAGGGTGTGCGGTGGCTTCATGAAGACCACGATCCGCTCGGGCGGCGCCGAGCCACTCTCCCGCGCGTGCGCCGCGTAGTTCATGCCGATGCAGTAGACCGCGCCCGGGCGCGCGATCGGTGAGCCCACCCGTATCGCTCCCGGCTCCTCCAGCACGGGGAGGGACTCCAGCGCCGCCCGCACGGCGCCGACGGGGTCCCCGCCCAGGAAGGCGCCGTCGATGTCGGGGGTGATGGGACGCAGGTCGCGGGTGGTGCCGTCGAGCTCGACGACGGGGATCTCGGCACCGATCGGGCCTAGCCGACGAAAGCGCATGGTGTTCTCCTGGGATTGGGTTTCGGGTCAGCGGGTGGGGTGGGCATCAGGTGGTGACGCGTTCGATGACGACGACGGACGTCAGCCTCGCCCCGGCGGCCAGGGTGGTGCCGGGCCCGCCGCGGGGGCGGCCGTCGGAGGTGCTCCCCTCACCGGGGAGCACGTTGCAGGGTTCCACCGCAGCGGCGTACAGCCGCTTGAACCAGGGCCAGCCGGAGCCGGAGTTGGCCTCGATCCAGAACCAGGCGTGCGGGTACACCAGCGGATCCCAGGTCAGCCTGAGGCCGAACCCGTGCGTCGGGCTGTGGAAGGTTGCGCTAGTCAGGCCCTCCTCACCGCGCTCCGGCGTGAGGTCGGTCAGCGCCCCGAACAGCGACGAGCCGGATCCCGGTCCCGGCAGGGCGATGCTGTCCGGGATTGGGCCGGAGGGGAGCAGCTCGCTGGGGCGCCCGACGGCGTCGGCGGCGGTGAGCGTGCCGGGGGCCTCGGCGTCGGTGACCAGGGTCCGGGCAGTGGTCACGACGAAGCTGTGGTGGTCCAGGAACGGGGAGCCGAAGGCGGGATGCTGGGCAAGCCTGAAGCTGCACGGCTCGGGGGACAGGTTCGTCACCACGTCCGTCACGATCACCCGCCGCCCCTCGACCTCGACGGTGCGCAAGATCCGCAGGGGCGCGGTCAGCAGCGCGGTGCTGAGCGTTGCGGAACTCTCGTCGTGTGCCTCGACGGCCCAGCGCGCCAGCGAGGCCTCGCCGTGGTAGCCCTGCGTGACGCCGTCGTGCGTTCGCTCCGGGCCGGCGTTGGGGGCCAGCAGCTGCCACCCGCCCGGATACCCACTGAGCCACTGCACGATGGAGCCGCCTGCCGCGAACGGGGCGGCGGTGACGTCGCCGGTGGGGGAGACGGCAAGGGTCTGCACGCCGGTGGCCAGGTCTGTCAGCCGCACGATGTCAGCACCGCGTTCGGGCGTCAGCTGTAGTTCCAGGTCCGCGGAACGGAGCGTGATGGCCATATGCCTCAACCCCCGAACGGGGGGATCGGAAGGCCAGCCGCGCCGTGCCCCGTGACCTGGAAGATGGATCCGGCCTCGGGCCACGTGCCCTCGTCGAGGTCCGCTGCGGCCGAGGTGACCCACAGGTGGTCCAGGTCCGGTCCGATGAAGGCGCAGCTCGTGGGCTGCGGGGTGGGGATGGCGATCCTGCGGACCTGGTCGCCGTCCGGCGTGAACTCCTGCAGCGCCGAGCCGGAGTACTCGGCCACCCACAGATGCCCGCGGGAGTCGACGGCGAGGCCGTCGGGCAAGCCGTCGAAGGCCTGCGCGTCCACCAGAACGGTGGGGGTGGGGGTGAGCTTCGAGGTTGCCGGGTCGAAGGGGAAGGCCAGGAGCTGCCTGGCCTGGGTCTCGACCAGGTAGAACGTCCTGCCGTCGGGGCTCCAGCCCAACCCGTTGGGCAGGGTCAGGCCGTCGAGCACCAGGGTGGCTTCCCAGTTCTCGTCGAGAACCCACAGGCCACCGGCCCCGGCGGTGAAGTCGTACGCACAACTCCCGGACCAGTACCGGCCCGCCGGGTCCACCTTGGCGTCATTCATGCGGACTCCCTCGGGCAGGCAGTCCACGCGGTGGGTCTGGCTGCCGTCGTCGGCCAGACCGACAAAGCCGGAGGCGACGGCGGCCACCAGGCCGCCGCCGGAGCGTGGGCTGACGGCGCCCACCATCTCCGGGTAACGCAGCACCTTGGTGCCGAGCTGCCGGAGGTCCCGGTCGAGTTCGGAGCGAAGGATCTCGCCGCCGACGATGTCCACCCAGTAAACGCTGTTGGACGGGGCGTGCCAGACGGGACCCTCCCCGCACAGCGCGCGCCGGGACACGGCGATGGTCACGTTATCGAGCATGGCTTCCCTCCTGCAGTTGACGGGTAATCTCGACGGAGCAAGAGCCGGCATGCCTCGACGACGTGGAGCAGCGGGCATCCGCAGCCCACCGGATCCAGCAATGAACGGGAGATCGCAGTGAGTATTGGACGCTACGCCGGTCGTGTCGTGGTCGTCACGGGGGGATCCGCCGGGATCGGTCGGGGCGCGGTGGAGGCGTTCGCGGAGCAGGGTGCCTCGGTCGTGGTCCACGGCCTGGACGACGCGGGGGTCTCCGAGGCAGTTGCGGCGGTCACCGCCGCGGGCGGCACCGCCGTCGGCGTGGCGGGTGAGGTCTCCGTGGAGGAGACCCACCGACGGGTGGTCGAGGTGGCGCTGCGGGAGTACGGCCGGATCGACCATCTGGTCACCTCGGCCGGGATCCAGACCTACGGCGACGCCGTGACCACCACCCCGGAGGACTTCGACCGGGTCTTCGACGTGAACGTCCGCGGCGTGTTCCTCGCCATCCACGCCGCCATCACCGAAATCCGGAAGGCCACCGGGACCATCACCCTGATCTCCTCGGTTCAGGGGGTCGCCGCCCAGAACAACGTCCTCGGGTACGCCATGACCAAGGGCGCCCTGAACGCGATGTGCCGCGCACTGGCGAACGACGAGGCGGCCCACGGAGTTCGCGTCAACGCGGTGCTGCCGGGCTCGGTCGACACCCCCATGCTGCGGACCGCCGCCGGGCAGTGGTCCGACGGAACACCTGAAGGAACCGAACGGCTCGTCGCCGACTGGGGACTCATGCACCCGCTGGGCCGCGTCGCGAAGCCGAGGGAGATCGGCAACGTGTGCGCGTTCCTCGCCAGCGACGACGCCTCCTTCATCACCGGAGCCGAGATCCGCGTCGACGGTGGACTGCTCGCCCGCATCTCGGCGCAATTGCCCGAGAAGGACTGACCACGGTTCGACCGCCGAGACCAGGCGGTCCAGAGGGGAGAGATCATGCTGCAACTCAGCGAGTTCCTGCCGCCACGGCCTGAGCGGTCGTGGCGGCTGCTGCGCCAGGCTGGGGTGGACAACGTCGTCGGTGTGCTCAACGGTGGCGAACAGGACCAGCGCATGTTCTCCTCGGTCGGGAGCACCGGTTGGAGGGCCGAGGTGCGGGGCGACGTGCCTTGGAGCCTCGCCGCCATCAGGCGAAACATGGAGATCTACGAGCAGTGGGGTTTCAAGCTCATCGCCACCGAGGACACCGCTCCGATGGACAGGATCCGGCTCGGACTGGACGGCCGCGACGAGGAGATCGAGCAGTTCATCGAACAGATCCGCGCCCTCGGTGAGCTCGGCATCCCGACCATGGCTTACAACTGGATGGCGGTGAGCAGCTGGGGGCGGACCGACCTCCAGGTCGAGACCCGTGGCGGTGCGCTGGTCACCGGGTACACCCGGTCGGTGGCGCAGGCGGGTCCGCCGCTTGCGGAGGAGGGCCTGTACACGGCCGACCAGATGTGGGATGCGCTCGAGTACTTCCTCAGGGCAGTGGTCCCCGAGGCGGAGCAGGCGGGCGTGCGGCTGGCCCTGCACCCCGACGATCCGCCCCAGCCTGTCGACCGCGGCGTGCCCCGCATCATGAGTTCCGTCGCGGCCTACCGTCGCCTCGTCGAGCTCTACCCCTCCGACCACAACGGCATGACTTTCTGCCAGGGCAACTTCGCCCTGATGCCTGAGGTCATCGACGGTGAGGTGACCCTCCCCGATCTCATCCGCGAGTTCGGCCGCGCGAAGATCCCCTTCGTCCACTTCCGGGACGTGCGGGGGACGGTCGAACAGTTCAACGAGACCTTCCACGATGACGGCCAGACCGACATGGCGGAGTGCCTGCGGGCCTACCGCGACGTCGGGTTCGACGGTCCCATCCGTCCCGACCACGTGCCCACCCTGGAGGGGGAACTCAACGACCGTCCGGGCTACGCGATGCTCGGTCGGCTCTTCGCGATCGGTTACATCCGAGGCCTGGAGCACGCGACCTACGGTCACCCCTCGACCAGGTGACCTGCGCGCGCCCGGGGCCGGTGAGCTGGTCACACCGGCTCATCCTGGAGGGCTTGGGGATCCCGGAAGCGGTGCGCGGCGCCGATGAGTGCGGCGTCCTGGTTGCCGGATTCCCGCTCGACGGGGACAGGTGGGTGCCCGGCAGGTAGCCGTGCAGCCAGACGCGGGGTGAACCAGCGCTCCAGCAGGTCCCAGGACCCGACGATCGAGCCCCCGATCACCACGAGGTCGGCCCGGAACGAGACGACCCATGGGGCAAGGGTGTCCGCAAGCGCGGTGAAGCTGCGCTCCAGCACCCGACAGGCGGGCTCATCCCCGCGCCGGGCGAGGCCCGCGATCTCGCGGACGTCGAGACGCTGCCCACTGGGCGTCTCGTAGGCCGAGACGATGGCTCGGCGGGAGAAGGTCTCCTCGATCGGGCGGCCGTCATGCTCCAGCAGGTAGACCCAGCCGTGGGGAGGCACGCAGGGGCCGTCCTCGACGGGTCTGCCCTCGTCGAGGAAGCAGGAACCCACCCCCGTCCCAAGCGTCAGGGCGATCACTCTCGAAGGTCGGCCCAGCAACTCGTACTGGCCGATCCCGAACGCCGTCACGTCGTTGACGAAGAACACAGCCGTGCCCAGGCGATCAGAGAGGAATGCGCGCAGGTCCACGCCCCGCAGCGCGCCGAACTTCGCGACGCCGTCGAAGTCGCCGATGCCGCGGGCGTAGTCGAACGGCCCCGGGATCGCCACCACCAGCGGGAGTCCGCGGTGGGCGGAGCCGAGCCCCTCGACCGCGGTCACGAACGTCTCGAGGATGGCGTCGGCGCTGCCGGCGCTGTCCAGGTCAACCCGCTGGGACGTCACCACCCGACGACGATCGGCATCCACGATCGCCGCGACGACGTGGGTGCCGCCCACCTCCAGGACCGCATGCATCAGACCGGCGTCCGGTTCGTGAAGCGCAGGTCGGGGCCGGTGATCGCGCGGGGCAGGTCCGTCCCGCGGACGAATGCTGTGACGGTCACGCACTCGGCCACGCCGTCGGCCGGCCTCACGACGTACGGACCCACGGCCGCGGGGACGATGAACGTCTCGGCGTAGTGGACCTCGAACGGCTCGAAGGCGCCGTCGGGGCTCTCGACGATGGCCGCCTCGCCCTCGACCAGGTTGAGCACGTGCACCGTCGACTGGGTGTCCCGGGGGGTTGGCACCGAGAACCAGTGCCTGACGGTGTTGATGAACTCCAGCTCGTGCAGCCCGGTGCGTTCCACCCGGTAGCCGTCGCCCTCCTCCAGGACCTCGACGCGGTTGATCAGGTTGCGCTTCACCCACTCGGTGTCGCGGTCCCACTGCACGTTCGGCCGCGCGTGGTGCAGGTGCACGGGGCGCGGCTTGCCGTCGAGCCCCACGCGGTCCCAGTCCCACATCTTGAAGGTGAAGATGTAGGAGGTGGCGGAGATCTCCAGCACCATGGTGTTGGCGGTGGAGCAGTGGACGGTGCCGGCGGGGATCAGCACGTGGTCGTGCTTCTTCGAGGGGAAGCGGTTGACGAACCGCTCCGCGGGGAACGAGCCCTCGCCCCGGTTCGCCTTCTCCAGCTCGTCGAACATCTCGTCGGGATCTGCGTCGGGCTTGAGCCCGAGGTAGACGCCGCCGTCCTCGCCGACGTCGAGCAGGTAGTAGCTCTCGTCCTGTGTGTACTTCATCCCGAACTGCTCCTGGATGTAGCTGGTCAGGGGGTGAACCTGCAGGGACAGGTTCCCGCCGCCCATTGTGTCCAGGAAGTCGAAGCGGATGGGGAAGTCGGCCCCGAAGCGGGCGAAGTTGCTGGGCCCGAGCAGCTCGATCGGCTTGCGGAGCACCAGGTTCATCGACGGCATCTCGACGCGGACACCGTCGATGTCCAGCGCGAGGGAGTTCTCCTCGGGGACGCAGTCGAACGCCCAGGCGTAGTTGGGGACGTCCCCGTTCACGCCCAGCGTCTCCTGGATCCAGTGGCCGCCCCACACTCCGGGGTCGAAGTAGGGCACCACGCGGAAGGGCCGGCGGACCGCCCCGTCGAGAGCGGCGCGGAAGGCGTCGCCGGTGATCAGCCTGGCGTCGTCGACCGACGTGGTGGTGTCCAGGAAGTAGTCCAAGGTTTCGTACATGCGCTTCTTGTGGCGGTCCGCGACTCGCCACTCCACGAAGAACCCGCGCTTGTACTTGCGCAGGATGTCCTCGTCGAAGTTGCTGCACCGCCAGTTGGGCATCCCGGCCCGCATCCGCAACTGGATCTCCCAGCGGGGCAGGTCCGCGAGGACGACGAGGTCGGCGTCGTCGGCGGCCAGCGCAGCGCCCCAGCCGACCAGGACGACCGCCCCGGTCCGGGCCGCAACCCGTTCGCGCAGCGCGGCCAGCCGCTCCTCGTCGTAGAAGTCGGACAGTTCGTACTGGGTGATGTAGCCGAACACGCGGTCTTCGCCGATGTTGTCGGCGATGAGACGGTCGATCTCATCGATCGGCTTGGCTGCCTCGTCGGGGACGCTCAGTACCTCGTCGAACCGGCCCGACAGGGCTTCCCGCACGGCTCCCTCATCGACTCCCGGGTAGCAGTCGACCACCACCAGCGGCCGGCTCTTGCCCTCGACGGCGGCGGCCAGTTCCGCCCAGGCGTCGGGCCCCACGAACACTCGCGTGCCATCGGGCTGGGCGAGGCGAGGGTCGACGTCGTAGTTCGGCTGATGACGGTGCATGCGGACTCCCTTGTGAGCGTTTGCATGGTAACGATACCAAGCACCGGCCGAAAAGGCCACGGGGGACACTACGACGGCGACCCGGTGACGACCTCGGTCGAGGGGAGTGTCGTGGTCACGGGCGGTGTCTGGTCCGCGCCCTCGATGCGGCGGATGGCCAGCTCCGCGGCAAGCCGGCCCAGCGCCATCGCGTCGTGTTCGATCAGACGGAGGGGGTAGTCGACGATGTCCGCGAGCTCGAAGGTGTCGAAGCCCACCAGTGGCGGCCTGTCGCCGGCCGCCCGATGCGCTTTGAGAAGGACACGCAGCACGGCGATGGTGTATCGGTTGTTGGTGGTGAAGAACGACTTCGGCGGCTCAGGAAGCTCCAGGAGCGCTCGGGTAGCGGCTTCCACCTGGTCCCGGTCCGGAGGGAAGCGCAGTACCAGGTCCTGCCGCACCGGGACGCCGGCCTGGATGTGCGCAAGCGTGAACCCCTGGTACCGGCGTGCCGCCGTCGCGATGGCGTCCGGACCGCCGATGAACGCCACCGGGTGTCGGCCCTCCTGCAGCAACTCCGCGACGGCGCGGTTCGCGCCGCCGATGTCGTCGACGAGGATCGTGTCCGCCCCGCCCTGCCGGATGGAACGTGAGGCGAGCACCAGCGGCACCCCGCTGGCCGCCACGGCCGCGAGGTGGGGGGCGTCTGCGATTGCCGGGACGACGATGAGACCGTCGATGTGCCGCGCCACAAGGTCCTGGACCAGTTGGGCCTCGAGGGCCGGGTCGTTGTGGGAGATGCCCGTGATGATGAGCCGCCCGGCCTTCTGGGCGGCCGACTCGATCCCGAGCAGGACCTGGGCGTAGTAGGGGTTGTCGATGTTGGTGATGATCACGCCGAGCAGCCCGGACTGCTGGCCGGGGCGCATCAGCCGCGCCGCCTCGTTGCGTGAGTAGCCGAGCTTCTTGACCGCGCTTCGGACGCGCTTGGCCAGGTCGGGGGAGACCCGGCCCCCGGCGACCACTCGCGACGCTGTCATGGTGGAGACGCCCGCAAGTTCTGCGACGTCCTTGAGGGTGGGCTTCCTCGCGGTACTGCTGGTGCCCCGGTTCATGCGCTCATAGTAGGCCGTCGCACTTGTTGCGTCGCCCCTTTGCGAGGAGCGACACCCGTGGTATCGTTACCAAAGTCCAAGGGCTACAGTCCAACGAGATCACAGCGAGGTGACGAGGATATGAAGCGGAATCGATCCATCAAGGCCACGGCGGTGCTGTCCACGGCCGCACTGGCAATGGGCGGCGCAACCATCGCCAGCCCCATGCTTGCGTCCGCGGCTCCACCGGAGAATGTCAACGAGTGCTCGTTGGTCTCCGAGCAGCTCCAGGTGACGTCCGCGCAGCCGGATGCGCGCACCGAACTCTTCGCCGAGTACGGCAACACCTCGGGCAACTGGGTGGGGGCGGACTCGACCTACTCGGCAGTGCTGAAGGACGGCACCATCGCGTGGCTGTTCTCCGACACGCTGCTGGGGACGGTCACCGACGGCGTCGTCGACGTGGACACAAGGGGTTTCATCAACAACTCCTTCATCCTCGAGCGCGACGGCGAACTCGTCAGGACCGTCACCGGTGGCACCGAGGAGGCGCCGGAAGCCGTCTTCGGGCCGCCGGCCGAGAACTCTTGGTACTGGCTCGGGGCCGGCTACGTGTCTCCCAACGGCCAGCTGCAGGTGGGCCTGAACAAGTACGACAAGTTCGGCCCGGGCATCTGGGACTGGACGTGGGACCAGTCCTCCATCGCGACGGTGGACCCGAGCACCTGGGAGGTGACCGAGATCGCGCCCGTCGAGCTGGACTCCAACGTCCAGTGGACCTCCTGGTACGAGCGCACCGAGGGCAAGACCTACATCTACGGCGTCGACGACCAGGGAGCGCTCAAGCAGGCCCACGTGGCGCGCGTCGCCGGACACGACCTCTCGCGGATCGACAAGTGGGAGTTCTGGACCGGCAGCGGCTGGAGCCGCGACGCCGCCGACTCCGCGCCGATCCTGGACCACGTCGCCAACGAGTACTCCGTGACGAAGTTCCGCGACGGCTACCTGCTGGTCACCCACGACACCTCGGAGATCTTCTCCAACAAGGTGGTGGCCTACACCTCGTGCGATCCCACTGGCCCCTTCGTAAACAAGACCGACCTGTTCCAGACCCCCGAAACGGGGCTCTGGGGCTCCTACGGCGATCCCAACATCTTCACCTACAACTCCCACGTCCACCCCGAGTTCAGCACCGACTCTGAGCTCCTGATCAGCTACAACGTCAACACCTTCGACAACGAGCACGTCTGGGACGACGTCACCATCTACCGCCCGCGGTTCTGGACCGTCACCGTGGCCGACTCCGAGAACAACAACTAACCCCCGTAGGAGGGAAAACCATGATCCGATTCACAAAGGCTTTCGCAGCCACCGCCTTGGCGAGCGCCCTGCTCCTCACGGCATGCGGGGGCGACGCCGAGGATCCCACCACCCCCGATGGCTCCGATCCGGCGGCCACCACGAGCGCCGACCCCAGCGGCGAGCAAACCAGCGAAGGTGAGGAGGCGCCCGTCTCGGGCACGATCAACTTCTTCACTGACAAGGCCGCCTGGGAGCCGTCGTTCGAGGAGATGAACGCCGCCAGCGGCGACATCCAGCTCGAGTTCACCGGCTACTCGGATCCGGTGGCCTACGACACCTACATCAGGCAGGCCTTCCGCACCGACGAGAAGCCGGACCTGTTCACGTGGCACACCGGCGGGCAGCTGGGTGAGCTCGTCGAGCAGGGACTGGTGGCGGAGACCAGCGACATCTGGACCGAGGCCGAGAGTGAAGGCCTGGTGCCGGAAGGGCTGAAGGACCAGTACACCTACGACGGCAAGCAGTACTGCGTGCCGCTGAACGTCGCCTATTGGGCCGTCTACTACAACAAGCAGATCTTCGAGGACAACGGCCTTGAGCCTCCCACCACCTGGGAGGAGATGGAGACGGTCATGCAGACCCTCCGCGACGCGGGGGTCACGCCCTTCCACCAGATGAACATCATCTTCGAGTTCGTCTACTTCCAGGCCCTGCTGGCCGGTCAGAACCCTGACACCTACCTCGGGATCCTGGACGGTAGCGCGAGCTACACCGACGAGGACGTCAACGTCGCCGTCGACAAGTGGGAAGAGATGATCAAGCGCGGCGACTTCATCGATCCCGGCGTCACGGGCGACCCGCAGGCCCTGCTCATGAACGGCGACGTCGCAATGGCCTACTTCGGCACGTTCTTCACCGGTCAGCTGACGGCGATCGACGCGGTCTCCGGCGAGGACTACGGCATCTTCATGTTCCCGAACCTCAACCCTGACACCGAGGAGCAGCCGATGATCCTCGAGACCGGCCCGCTGTGCGTCGGTGCCGGGTCCGAGAACGAGGACGTCGCGCTGGCGTACTCCAAGTGGTGGCTCACCACCGATGCCCAGACGGCATGGTCGGCGAGCCGCGGCGACGTGAGCTTCAACCCGGACGTCGAGATCGAGGATCCCGAACTGAGCGCCCTGGTCGAGTCCGTCAACGACGGTGCCCGCATCCTGCCCCGTTACCTCGAGGGCAGCCCGCAGCCCGTCTACCAGCTCTCCACGGAACTGTTCGGCGCGTTCGTCACCAGCCCGAGCGATCCTCGCGGTATGCAGGAGCGTCTGCAGGCGGCAGCCGAAGAGTACTGGGCCGAGAACTGATCCACCCCCAAATGGTCGGACGCCTCAGCGAGTCCACGGGCTACCACCCGACTCGCTGAGGCGCCCGCCGCCATGAGAACCGACCTTCCGCTTCCCCGAGGAGGGATGCCATGAGCACCACCACAGAGACGCGAGCCGGCAACCGGCTCTCCAGGGCACAACAGGAGCGTGTCACCGCCACCGCCTTCCTGGCGCCCGCGTTGCTCCTGTGCGGGCTCCTGCTCTACGCACCCTTCCTCTACACCTCCTACCTGTCCCTGACCGAGTACAACGGACTGGGGGATCCCGAGTTCGTGGGGCTCGACAAGTTCGCCCAGCTGTTCCAGGACCCGAACATCCTGAGCTCGATGCTCAACACCCTGATGTGGGTGGTCGGCACGCTGGTGCTCCCCGTCGGGCTGGGACTGATGATCGCCGTTCTGGCGCACGGGCTGAAGGGGTCGTTCTGGTTCCGGCTGCCCTTCCTCCTGCCCTACGCGATCTCCGGCATCGCCGTCGGCGTCATCTTCTCCTTCATCCTGCAGACCGACGGCGCGCTCACGCAGGCGCTCGAACTGTTCGGCCTGCCCTTCGCAGACTCCCGCTGGCTGCTCGACTGGCCCCTCAACACCTTCGTGATGATCATGGCCGCCACGTGGCAGGGCGCCGGCGTCAACGCGCTGCTGTTCGGCGTCGGCCTGCAGTCCATCCCCAAGGAGCCGCTCGAGGCCGCAAAGGTGGACGGAGCCACCGGCTGGCGGTTGTTCAAGAACGTGACCTGGCCGATGCTGGCCCCGATGACAACGGTGGTCGTCGGCCTCAGCATCGTCGGCTCACTGAAGACCTTCGACATCGTGTGGGGCATGACCAAGGGCGGCCCCGGCCGAGCCTCGGAGACCCTCGCGATCACCATGTACAAGGCCAGCTTCATGATGAATGACTACGGGCTGGGAGCCGCTGTTGCCCTGCTCCTCACCATCGTCACCGTCACCGCGTCGCTGCTCTACCTGCGGCGCCAGCTCGCGCCGGCGAAGGAGTTCTGACATGCAGCTCGCACGCAAACTGATCCTGGTGGTCCTGGGCCTGATCTGGCTGATCCCGATCTACCTGATGGTGATCAACGCCGCCAAGCTGTCGTCGAACTACGGCAACGCCACGGTCTGGATCCCGAGCGACCTCAGCGGCCTCTTCCAGAACTTCGCCGACGCCCTCGACCGCGGCCGCATCGCACGCGGCCTGACGTCGACGTTCATCTACTCCATCGTGTCGCCGATGGTGGCCGTGATCATCGGCGCCATGGCTGGCTTCGCCATCGTCGCGCTCAAGGTGAAGCGGGCGTTCATGTGGTTCGTCATCATCTTCAGCGCCACCGTGTTCCCGATCCAGATGGTGCTGATGCCGCTGTTCATCGGCTACGTCGAGGCGGGCATCTTCGACACCCGCGTGGGCATGATCCTCATCTACACGGTGATCTCGGTGCCGTTCTCTGCGTTCGTGATGCGCAATTTCTTCTCGGGCATCGCGCACCAGGTGTACGAGGCGGCGGCCATCGACGGCGCCAGCGCGTTCCAGACCTTCTTCCGGATCTACCTGCCCATGTCCAAATCGGCGCTGTTCGCGGTGTTCATCCTGCAGGCCACGTTCATCTGGAACGACCTGCTGCTGGGCCTGTCGCTGTCGCAGGACCAGGACGTGCGCCCGGTGATGACCACCCTGGCCGCGATGCAGACCACCTACGGCGGCTCCACCATGCCCGTGGTGCTGGCAGGAGGCCTGCTGGTCTCGCTGCCGACCATCGTGTTGTTCCTGTTCACCCAGCGTTACTTCACCCAGGGACTGGCCCTGGGGCAGTACTAGGAGTTGCATGTCCATCCCCACCGTCCACAACTTCACCAGCGCCACCGTCGTCGACCGTTACGACGACATGATCAACCCTCCTGGCCTCACCAACCATGTGGTGGTCGCCCAGGTGGATCACGACGTCCTGGCCGTGCGGTCGGTGAACCTGCCTCCCCTGTCGCAAGGGGACTGCGTCACCGGCAGGCTCCTGCTCGACGGCGTGCTGGCGCAGAGCCTCGGGCAGCCGGTCGAGCACGTCTGGCGACCGGACCGGGTTACGCGGACCACGCTGATCGACGCCTGGCGCCTTGAGACCGTCACCGTGGTGCCGCCCGGCTCCCCGGGCGTCGTCGTGCGGATCAGCGTCACCAACTCGGCGCAGGAGGAGCGTGAACTCGACCTCGGGGTGTGGGTGGACTCGCAACTGGTCAAAGCCATCCCGTGGCGCCGGGCGGTGCCGCCCCGCGGTCACAACCGGCAGGTGCCGGAAGGGGCGCGACGGCGGGGTCACCCGGCGTCGCCGCCCAAGGGCATGGCCTACTTCGGTGCCCTCGAGCCGTCGGCGGACGTGACCACCCTGCAGGGGTTGGTGAACCTCGACGGCTCCGACGTGACGGACGTCTCAGAGGACGCCAATGTCATCCGGACCAGGACCACGCTCGGCCCCGGGGCCACGTGGGAGGGTGCCTTCATCCTCGTCCTCGGGGACGAGGGGGCCGACGTCGACGGCGCCTTCCAGGCCCTCGCGGCAGACGTCGACGGTGCCATCAGCGCCTCCGAGGAGAGCTGGAACCGCGAACTCGCCGACCTCTTCGAGCCCGGCGGTGAGATCACGAGCGGGTCGCTGCCGCTGCTGGAGACCAGCAACGACGCCCTGCGCCAGCTCTACTGGTGGGGCGCGATGGGGGTGCTCTGGTTCCGCCGCGAGAACCCCGCCGGCGTCAGGGCCCGCCACTACGACACGCTGATGCCCAGGTACTGGCAGACCACCACCTTCATCTGGGACTATTCGCTGTCCTCGATGGTGCACGCGCTGTCCGACCCCGAGGAGATGCGCGAGCAGATCCTGCACTGGATCGGTCTGGACATCAACGAGCACTTCGGCACCGAATGGCTCACCGGCGGCCCGGCCGGCAACTGGTACTCGGTCAACCAGTACGCCATGGTCCGGCTGGTGAACGACTACGTGACCCTGACTGGCGACACGGCCTTCCTGGACGAGCAGGTGGAGATCGCGGGCGACACCAGCAGCGTCGGGGACCACGTCAGGCAGTGGGCGCTGGAGTGGCGCGACAAGCGCGTCGGCTCCGCCCTCGCGGACTACGGCGAGATCGACAACCTGCTGGAGTGCGTCTCCACCTACGTGCACGAGGTGGCTTCCCTGAACGCGGCCAACGTCTGGTGCATGCGGACCGCCGCCGCCCTGTCCAGGTTGCAGGGTCTGGAGGAGGAGGGCGCCGACCTGGAGCGGCAGGCGTCCGACCTGGTCCCCGAGATCATGGCGCTCTACCGGAGCGGGCAGGGCTACTTCAACGCCCGCCACCCCGACGGGTCGCTGGTGCCGGTGCAGCACTGCTATGACTTCTCGACGGTGGGGACCACCATCCCCGAGGACCTGCCGGCGGAGGTGCGCAGCGAGATGGTCCGGTTCTTCGCGGACCACCTCCGTACCCCCACCTGGATGCGGGCCCTTTCCGCGTCGGACCCCAACGCAGGCTTCTCCGTGAGGCCTGACCACCAGTGGAACGGTGCCTACCCGGCTTGGCCGGCGGACTCGGCCCGGGCTGCCATCCAGTTGGGTGGCGCGGGGATCGTCGCGGACTGGTTGCCGGGCCTTGCGCGCTCCACCAACCAGGGCCCGCCCGGGCAGGCCCACATGGTGGAGGAGGCAGTTCCTCACATCGACGGTGGCGCCCGCAAGGCGCCGCCCCAGTTCCCGTACCTGATCGACTGGTCCTGTTCGTCGGCCGGCGCGTGGTGTGAGTTGGTCGTCGAGTCCATCTTCGGGGTGCGTGCGGAAGCCAATGGCTCCGTCTCCGTGCGCTCGGCGCTGGAGCACTTCGATCCGGACGCCAGGCTCAAGGGCTTGCGGATCGCGGGCGTGACCTACGACGTCGATGCGAATGGAGTGCACCCCAGCGGGAACGGAGACGCCTCCTGATGTGGAAGCTGTCAGGCGAGCCAATGCACTACGCCTGGGGGTCGCCCACCGCGATCCCCGAGTTCCTCGGGAAGCCGGCCGGGGAAGCGCCGATCGCCGAGGTCTGGTTCGGGGCGCACCCGAAGGCGCCCTCCAAAGTGCTCGGGCTCGGCGGCTCCGACGTCCCGCTGGACCAGGCGATCAGGTCCAGGCCCTACCTGGTGGGGGACCGGGTGCTGGCCCAGCACGGGCCACGGCTTCCGTTCCTGGTGAAGCTGCTCGCCGCGGCCCGACCCCTGTCGCTACAGGTGCACCCCGACGAGGAAGGGGCGTCGGCCGGCTTCCGGCGCGAGGAGGCCGACGGCGTGCCGGCCGCCGAGCGCTCGTTCCGCGACCCCTTCCACAAACCTGAGGTGATGCTCGCCCTGGCGCCGACGCAGACCCTCGCCGGTTTCCGCCCGGTGGCGGAGGTGCGGCGGCTGCTGTCGGACCTGGACCTGCCTTGGGCGGACAGGATCTCGACCCTGCTGGTGAACGGTGACCTGGGCCCGGCCTTCCGTGCGCTCCTCGATCCCGGCGAGTGGGCCACGTTCGGTGGCGAGGTCCTGGCTCGCAGTGCCGAACTAGCGGAACGCGACTCCGCGTACCGGATGGTGGGCCAGCTACACCAGCACTACCCCGGCGACCCTGGAGTGGCCGCCTCGCTGATGCTCAACGTCGTCGGGTACGGGACGGGGGAGGCCCTGTTCGTGCCGACCGGCCAGCTCCACGCCCACGTCCAAGGGTTCGGCGTGGAGGTCATGGCTGCTTCCGACAACGTGATTCGTGCTGGTCTGACACCCAAGAAGGTGGACAAGGAGGCGCTGTTCGAAACGATGACGGCGCGGCCACAGACGCCCCAGCTCCGGCAGTTGACCCGCGACGGGCTTGACCCGGGAGTCGGGGAGTTCTCCGTTGCGGAGTACCTCCCTGGCGATTCCCTGCACCTCTGGGGGCCGAGCATCCTGCTGGCGCTCGAGGACCCCACCGTCTTGAACGGGATGCCACTCAAGCGGGGCGAGGCGGCCTTCGTCGCGGACGGGGAGGAACTGGACCTGGAGTTGGGGCGCGCGCTGGTCGTCCACGTGCCGCAGGGGTAGGCGGCCGACTTCCTTGCGCGGGCCGCGTCCTTGGGCTGGGTGATGGCGGGGGAGTTCCACTAGGGCCCGGAGATGCGCTCCTGGAGGATCTCGCGCCCAGGCCCGTCCAGGTCGTCGATGTACGTCGGTCTGCCGGCCATCGCCATGACCAGGGCCAGAGTCGAGCCGGCGACGACAGGGCCCGCGCCCGACTCGAACGGTCCGTCGTCGGCGCGCAGCAGGAGGCCGCGGGCGAGGGTGCGGCTGTTGACGGCGAAGTCGCGGCGGACGAAGAAGTCGGCGACGGCGGTCGTCGCCGCGAGGCTGGGGGTGCGATCCAGCCCCAGCGGCCGCCGGATGTCCTGGGCGTGGACGACCACCTCGCCCAGGAACGCGGCGATGTCCGCAGTGGGTGCCACGGTGTTTCCGACGACGGCCCGGAACCGGCCCAGGGTTTCGGCTGGCGTGCTCCCGCGGTGCTCGGCCAGCCGGCGCTGGTTATGGACGTCGGGCCGGAAGCCTACGGCGAGCATGCTGCGCAGCCACTGCCAGCGGCCCAGGCTCGCGGCCGCGATCAGGTGTGCGACGACGTCCTCGACGTCCCATTCGCCGCACAGGGTCGGGTGGTGCCACTGGGTTTCGGTGAGTTGCTCGAGGTCGTCGGCCAGTGCGGCACGTTCGGCGTGGACGAGGGCCCAGAACTTGTCTGGGCTCGGGGTCGGGGTGGGTCCTTCGACTCGCGGACGGATCCTTCGCCGCGCGCTGTGGTGCAGGGACGCGGATGGGTGGATAGATCCTGGGCCAGCCAAGCGGGAGGCTTCGACCGGGCGGCCCGAGACGGCCAACAGGAGATCGATGGCCCTGCCCTGCACCTCGGTTCCCGCTCCCCAGGATCGTCCCGATTCCGTATCCACCAGGCGGAGGCCCGATGCGCGCTCCCGGGGGCCACCGAACCCGACCGGCGTCCGCAACTGGTAGTCGAGCGCCTCGGCGACGGCGTCGTCGGGATAGCTGCTCTCGATTCCCAGCGGCCGGCGGATGTCCTCGCCGTGCACGATTGCCTCGACGAGGCGGGTCGCGAGGTTCGCCGGAGGCGTCAGCCTTAGATCCGTGACCTCATCGAGTGCCTGCAACGTGGAGTAGGCATCCGGCGCCTTCTCCCGTGCGATCCCGTGCTCGTTCGCGCGGTCGAAGTCCCCCCGTGCGGCGACCATGGAGCGCAGGAACCCGACCCTTCCCGTCTTCGCGGTGTCGACCAGGTGCGCCACGACGTCGTGCACGTCCCAGCCCGGACACAACGACGGCGTCCGCCACCGCTCTGGAGCCACTTCGGCCAGGTCCGAGGCGAGCCGCCGTCGCTCCTCGTGGACCACGCGCCAGACCTCGGCAGCTGACATCTTCATGAGAATCTCCTTGGTGCGACTGATACAGAAGTTGGCACTACTGTAGATGTAGTCTGGGTCAATGGTTTCGAGAAGGACTTACGGCTCCTACAACGACGGCTGCGCCGCGGCCCACGCGCTGGACCTGGTGGGGGACCGGTGGACGATGATCGTCGTGCGGGAACTGCTGCTCGGTCCCAAGCGGTTCTCCGACATCCAGCGCGACGTGCTTGGCATCGGGCCCGCGGTCCTGACGCAGCGGTTGCACGACCTCGAGGCCAACGGCGTCCTGCGCCGTCGGCAGCTGCCCGTCCCCGGACGCCCCGACGTCTACGAGCTGACCGACTGGGGGCAGCGGCTGGAAGCGGTGAACACGGCGCTGTCGATGTGGGCGGTCTCGTCGCCGGCGCTTCCCCTTGAAGCTGACATGAGCCCAGACACCATCGTCCTGGCCATGCGCGCCCACGCCCGGCCCGTCGCGGCCTACCGGGCGGAGCGATCGGTTCTGCTGAGCCTCACTGACTCCAGGCGGGACGACGCCGACCCCGTCACCTACCTGGCACGGATGTCCGCGCGCGAGACCACCGTCGTCAGGGCGGCTGAGCCGGACGCGGCCGACGCCGGGGTCTCGGCCACCACGCGGGACTGGAAGTCCTGCATCATCGGGGGCATCCCACCGTGGGAGCAGGGAGCGGTCGCGGTTTCCGGAGAGGCCGACGTGGTCGAGCAACTCTGGCGGGCCACGCGGCTCCAGGAGGGCTGAGGCCCCGAGCCCTACGCTGACCAGATCAGCATCCCTGTCCCGCCCACCAGTTCCGACGCCTCGCGCGACGGCGTGCTGCGCCATCCCCAAGGATCCCGGCGGTCGAGTCCTACCGGCAGACCGTGCTCCGGATCTGGCCGCGGTGCCGACCCGGCCGGGCGGCGACGGCGGGCGGATTTTGGGTCTGGCGGCGGCGGGCGCAGTTTGTTAGCCTGATCGGGCGCGAACCGCGCGCTCCAGGAGCCTCGTGAAGGGAGTGAGAGAGATGTCACCAATTGCCGTGTGCCCAAACTCGAACCCCCAGTCATTTGAGGCTCCCGCCGCCTGACATTCGTCGCCGGGTGCCTCCTTTAGGAGAACACCCTTGCCAAGCCTTCTTTCGTCGTTCAGTTGGAGCGACGCTCCGAACACCGCCTATGTTGACGACCTCGCCGACAACCAACGCTGGTCCACCTGGGACACCATCGAGCGGCTCTGCCGCGGACCCGAACCCTGGCCGGACTGGGTGGTGACGGCGGCCGCCGCCATCGACACCGACCTCGGCCTCCTCAAGTCCGGCAAGGAGGCCGACGTCTCCCTCGTCGAGCGGGCCGTGCCCGACGACCCGGCGCGAGGCTGCGTCATGGCCGCCAAACGCTACCGCTCCAGCGACCGCAAGCTCTTCCACCGCGACACCAGCTACACCGAGGGCCGGCGCGTCCGCAACAGCCGTGACAACAGGGCCGTCGCGCGCCGGTCGGCCTACGGGCGGGCCGTCGAATCCGGCCTCTGGGCGCGCGCGGAGTGGAACGCGCTCACCACCCTGTACGCGGCCGGGGTTCCGGTGCCTTATCCCGTGCAGATCGACGGGACTGAGATCCTCATGGAGTTCATCGCCGACGGCGACGCCGCGGCCCCGCGGCTCCACCAGACCAGTCCGTCGGGATGGCAGCTGGGGTCCCTGTTCTCCCAGCTGCTGGATGCGATGCAGACGATGGCACGTCTGGGCCTCGTCCACGGCGACCTCAGCCCGTACAACACGTTGGTCACGGGAATCGAGGAAGGCGAGCCGCGGCTGGTGATCATCGACGTGCCGCAGCTGGTGGACCTTGCATCCAACCCGAACGCCTTCGACCTGCTGCACCGGGACTGCGTCAACATGGCGACGTGGTTCAGCGCCGCGGGCCACGCCGTCGACGCGGAGGAACTCCTCGGGGAGGTGCTGGCGCACGCCTGCTGAGGGTCCGCCAGCCTTGGATGAGCCCGCCGCCGCCCAGCGCCGGGGCTGGGCGGCGTCGGAGGCGTACTCGCTGCAGCGGGCTCCCACAGCCTCAGTACGCGGCGTCGGGCTATGACACCTGCGGTGAAGTTCCAGCGCGAGCTTCTCGGTCGAGAAGGTCCTTGAGCGCAGCGACCAGATCGCCCGCAGGGTCAGAGATGTCCATCTCGTTGCGGATGAACCCGAAGCCGACCTGGTACTCGGGATCGGCGAAACCGCACTGGCCGCCGGCGCCGTCGTGGCCGAACGACCGGGGACTGAGCCAGGGCGTCACGTCGGATGCCAGCTGCACCCCTGCTCCGAAGCGCTGGTAGGGCGGCCCGGGGTCGAAGAACCACGCGCCCGCGCTACGCGGAGCGGAGATCGCCGCCACCTGGTCCTCGTCGAGAAGACGTACGCCAAGGGTCTCTGTGACAGTGGCCGACCAGGTCCGGGCAAGTGCGGAGGCGGTGCCGACGCAGCCGACCGCGCCAAGGCCAGCGGTGAGGACGTCGGGATCGTTGAGGCCGTCGTCGTCCCCAAGTACCAGCTGCCGGGGCAGGCAGTTGCCCGCACTCAGGGATCGGGCGATCCACGCGTCTGCGTGCTCCGAGCCCGACGTGCGCTGACGTCGCCACGCCGACGTTGCACTGAGGTGGGCCCTTCGGTGCAGGTCAGTTGGCGAAGGCCCAAGCACGACGTCTGCCTTCAGAGGCGAGAAGACGCGTTCCGCGAGCAGGGTCCGCAGGTCAGTGTGAGCCATGCGGCGTACGAGTTCTTCGACGATGGGCCCGAACGTGAGTGCGTGGTAGGCGTGCGTGGTGCCGGGTTCCCACAGGGGCTCCTGAGCGGCGATGAGTGTTGCCCACTTCTTGCTGTCCAGGACCGTCTTCTTGTCGAGGTCCTCGATCGGTGCCGATACCCCAGCCCGATGGGCCAGGACGTCGCCGATGCTCAGGCCTCCCTTGCCGTGTGAGGAGAACTCCGGCCACACCGAACCGATGGGCTGCTCCAGGTCCAGCAGCCCGTCTGATAACAGCTGCATCAAGCCAACTACCGCAAGGCCCTTCGAGCTGGAGAAGTAGACGCTCGTGGTGTTCTCGTTCCATGGCTCGCCGATGGCAGGGTTGGCCATTCCGGTCCACAGAGACAGGGCTTCTTGGCCCCGGTGCCAGACAGACAGGGCTGCTCCGGTCCCTGGGGGAACTCCGTCCAGGAAGAGTTGGACCAACGGCTCCAGATCGGGACGTGCCCAGCCGTGCACGGCTGAGTCGATGACGTGCGCTTCCAGTAGTTCCATGCCTGCCTCTACAGTTGCAACGTTACAACGGAGCCTAGATCAGGGGCTGTCGAATAGTCAATGGATAGGTGGCAGGATGGGGGCATGCAGCCGAGAAACCCGGGAGTGACGCTCCGCGATGTGGCGCAGCGTGCGGGCGTGGCGGTCAGCACGGTCTCCAACGTCCTGAACAGGCCTGAGAGCGTCGCCCCCCAGACCCGGCTCCGGGTCACGCAGGCCATCAAAGAACTTGGGTACATCCGGAACGAAGCGGCCCGGGTGCTGCGGCTCGGGCTCAGCCGGGTGGTCGGACTCGTGGTCAGCGAGGTCTCCAGCCCGTTCTTCTCGCAGATGTCGCAGGCGATCGGCCGCGCACTGGCCGCGGATGGTTACGCCATGCTGCTCGGCGACAGTCTCCAGGATCAGGAGATCGAGGACAGGCTGATCCGGCTCTTCGAGTCCCAGCGAGTACAGGGTTTGATCTGCGCCCCGGCAGCAGCCAGCAGTTCGGTCCGGAGTATGGTGGCCGACCGCGGGCTGCCGTTGGTGTATCTGGATCACGCCGTCGAGGACTCCCAGGGCTGTTCGGTCTCAGTGGACAACATTGTGGGCGCATCCTTGGTCATCAGGCACCTTCATGGGATCGGCAAGCGGCGGGTCGCGGTGATCCGAGGAAGCGCGGAACTGCCACAGATCACCGAGAGAGTTGCAGGCGCCCAGGCGGCCGCTGCCGAGTGCGGCATCGAGCTCGAGGTGCTCCAGGCCTCGTCCTATTTCGTCGAGGGCGGAGTGGAGGCCGGCACCATTCTGGCCAGCCGGAAAGCGGGGGCCCGTCCAGATGCGGTCTTCGCGGTCAACGACTCCATGGCGCTTGGCGCCCTGTCTGCCGTTGTAGATCGAGGGATCAGCGTCCCGGACGAGATGGCCGTGGTGGGATACGACGACGTCGCCATGGCCACTATGGGGAGGGTCCCACTAACCACGGTGCGGCAGCCCGCAACGGGGGTTGGCCTCCGAGCCGCGGCGCTGATGGTCGCCGAATTGGAGGACGACGACGACAGCCATGTCCACGAGCGCACTGTCTTCACCCCTGAACTGGTGATCCGGGAGAGCACCGTTCGGTCCTAACCCGGCGGCGAACCTCACCTGCGGCCCTATTGACAGGCATGCTCGACGACCGTAGCATCGGCGTTGCAACGTTACAATGAAACCTTTCAGACCTAGGACGAGGAGGTCCTCATGTCCAGATTCATTCACACCCGGACGCTCACCATTGCCGCACTCATCACCGTCTCTGCTCTGGCCGCAGGATGCGCAGGGGAGGCGGAGTCGGTGACTCCCGAGCCCGTTGAGGTGGTCACCGAGAGCCCGTCGCAGGATCAGGACGGTGCCGCCAAGGGCACAGATGTTGAACCGCCCACCCCGCCCGGTGAGGTGTTCCCGTTCGAGGAGATCACCCCGGGGATCGGCGAGGGCCTGAAGATCGGCTTCATCCAGCTCAACCTTGCTTCGCCATTCCCCTCGGCCCTCCAGTCCGGCATGCAAGAGGCCGCTGAGGAGGCAGGGATTGAGCTCATCACGTGCGATTCGAAGTTTGACACTCCAACGGCTCTGGACTGCGCACGGCAGATGGCCACCCAAAAGGTTGATGGCCAGATCACGTTCCAAGGAGACGCGGCCGCGGCCCCTTCGATCTGCGACGCCGGGCCGGATGTCCCGGTGATCGCGATCGACATCGACCAAGGCCCGTGCCAGACGGCGTTCGTCGGCGCGGCCAACGAGTACGCGGGAGAACTCGTCGGCTATCACACCGGGCTCTACATGGCCGCGAACTTCGACTGCGAGTACGACGCCTACCTCTCGCTCGAGTCCACCGCCGTCGGCCAGGTCAACGCCTGGCGGATGGACGGGACCAGAAAGGGTTTCGAGAGCGTATGCGGACCCATCCACGATGACCGGACGCTGGACACTGGCGCGGGTGGCCAGACCACCGAGGCGCAGCGTCTGGTGACCGACACCCTGACCGCGCTCCCCGGCGCTGAAAGGATCATCGTAGTCGGGATCAACGAGGACGTGATCGTTGGCGCACTCGCCGCAGCGCGTCAGCAGGACCGTGTGAACGACCTGTTCCTGGGCGTCCAGAACCTCGACCCCGAAAACTGCAGCATCCTGACCGCCCCCAACTGGATCGGCAGCGTCGCCTACTTCCCTGAGAAGTACCCGCTCCTGATCCTGCCGAACCTGGTGAAGGCGATCAAGGGGGAGCAGATCCCTGAGCAGATCCTCGTGCCGCACGAGTTCATCGGCCCTGAGCAGATCAAGGACTTCTACCCGGAGTACGCCTGCTCATGACAGAGACGAGCATCCAGATCCGGGGCATCACGAAGTCCTTCGGGCCGGTGAAGGTGCTGCACGGCATCGACCTCGATCTCTCTCCCGGCAGCGTCACCGCGCTGCTGGGGGAGAACGGGGCCGGCAAGTCCACCCTCGTCCGCATCATCGCCGGCGACCACCGTCCCGACTCAGGGGCAGTGTCAATCGATGGCTCTCCGCGGGCCTACACCGTCGAGGGTGCCCGCCGGGAGGGCATCCGGCTGATCTCACAGGAGATCAGCGACGCGCCCACCTTGAGCGTTGCGGAGAACGTCGTCCTCGGAGACTGGCCCAGGAAGGGCGTCTCCGTGGACCGGCGAGCCATCAGGCACGAGGCCGGGGCCGCTCTTGCCAGGGTGGGCGCCGACCTGGACCTCGACGCCAGGCAGAGCACCCTCCGGCTCGGTGAACGGCAGCTCGTCGAGATCGCTCGGGCACTCCGAGGCCAGAGCAGGTTGCTCATATTCGACGAACCGACCGCATCCCTTTCTGACGCCGAGGCCAGGAATCTCTATGCGGTGATCGCGCAACTCACCGCCTCCGGGATAGCGGTGCTCTACATCACCCACCGGATGGACGAGGTTTTCGCGATAGCCGACGAGGTTTGTGTCCTGCGTGACGGTGTGGTCTCTCTCCGCGGGAAGGTGGCTGACACCTCGCCTGCGCAGGTGGTGGAGGCGATGGTCGGTCGCAAGGTCGAGCAGACCCGCGGCCGCCACAAGGAGCACCCCGAGGGAGCCCCGTCGATCTCGGTGGAGGGAGCCAGTGGACGAGGATTCAGCGACATCTCAATCGACATGCACCCGGGCCACATCACCGGCATCTACGGGAAACTCGGTTCCGGAGTGGTGGAACTGTCCGAGGCTCTCTTCGGCACGCGGGACCTGACCAGGGGAAGACTGCTCTTGGGTGGACGCCCGGTTCACTTTCGCAGTCCCCAGGACGCGATCGCCCATGGCATCGGATTCCTGCCGCCGGACAGGGCGCGCGACGGGGCGTTCCTCGCCCTGTCAGTGTCCAGGAACTTGGCGGCGCCAAGCTGGCGGAGGCTCGCTCACGTCGGGTCGTTCTTGAGGAGCCGAATGGAGGACGCCGCATACCGGCGCTGGCACTCGGAACTGGCGGTCCGGTCCACCGGCCATCCCTCGCAGCGGTTCAGCACCCTCTCCGTCGGCAACCAGCAGAAAGTCCTGCTCGGACGCTGGCTGGAGGCGGACTCAAGGGTCCTCATCCTCACCGAACCCACCCGCGGGGTGGACGTCGGTGCCCGGCAGGAGATCTACGCCGTGTTGAGGGGGTTGGCGGACGCGGGTACCACCGTCGTCGTCGCTTCCTCGGACTACGAGGACATCGTCGCGGTGGCCGACATCGCCCACGTGATGGTGCGGGGAAGGGTGGTGGCGACACTGCCGCATGCGGACATCGACGTCCAGTCACTTACTGAAGCTGCAGGAGGAAACAAGAATGGCCAATAGGACTTTGGTGAAGCCGAGCCTCGCTGGGGAGGAGGCGACCTGGAACAGGCCCGGGCCGTCGCGTCGCCTCCGATTGCCCGAGGCGACGGCGCTGATCGGGTTCCTCCTCGTTGAGTTGATGTTCTTCTCCTTCGCCTCCCCGTACTTTCTGAGCTGGACGAACTTCGTGAACATCCTCACCACGCTGTCGGTAACCGGGATCCTGGCCGCAGGTGCGACGATCCTGCTCATCGGGGGACAGTTCGACCTCTCAGTGGGCAGCGGCGTGGCTTGGGTCGGTGTTGTCCTGGCCGTAACCGCACCTATCGTGGGATTGCCGTGGGCGATCATCCTGGGCGTGCTCGCGGGCATTCTCGTCGGAGCGCTGAACGGGATCATCGTCACCGGGATCGGTGTGAACGCCCTCATCACCACGTTGGGCTCCATGGCGATCTTTCGCGGCCTCACCCTCTCGGTCGGACAGGGGCAGAGCATCGGGATCCCCGGGTTCGACTGGGCCCTGATCCGGCCGTTCCTGGGCATCCCGCTGCCGGTGATGGTGTTCGCCGTTGTCGCAATCGGGGTTCACTTCCTGTTGAACAACACCGTCTATGGCCGCTCGATCTACGCGGTGGGCTCCAACAGCTCAGCCGCCCGCCTCGTCGGGATCAACAACCGTCGGAACCTTTTCATTGCGTTCCTGATCTCCGGGGCCTGCATGGCCATCGCTGGGTTGTCCACCGCCTCACAGCTGGGTTCGACCTCAGGTACCACGGGAACCGGGCTGGAGATGGCCGCCATCACTGCTGTCATCCTCGGGGGGGCCAGCCTCGGGGGTGGCGTCGGCTCCATGGGAGGCACCCTGCTCGGGCTCTTGATCGTCGCGCTGCTCGGCAACGGTATGACGCTGATGAACATCAACTCCTCGTGGCAGCAGGTGGCCACCGGTGCTCTGCTGATACTGGCCGTCTCGCTGGACGTTCTTCGCCAGAGGATGTCCAAGCGTTGATCAGACACCTGGAGCCTGTCAACATCGCTGAGGAGCTGAGACAGGCCGCCTTCATGAAGCAGACCGATCAGGTGCCGCGGGAGAACTGGATCAAGGATGAGAGGCTGAGCCGGATTGCGATGCACCGGTCGCGGCGTCGAGGCATCGCAGGAGTGGAACGTCGAGAGACCAGGCGCTCTGCGGTCCGATGCGTCGAGTACTTGCCAACGGGCGGCCCCCGGGCGTGGATCGTGTGGCTCCACGGTGGGGGATGGGTCTTCGGGGAACCCGAGGGCGACGAGGGGATGCTCGTGACCTGGGTGTCCGCCACAGGTTGCGCTGTCTCCGCCGTCGACTACGCCCTGGCCCCCGAGCACCCGTATCCAGCCGCCCTCGACGACGCGACGATGGTGGTCGAGGACCTGATCCGCGAAGCTCCAGGCCTTCCTGTCGTGGTCGCCGGCGCGAGTGCGGGGGCCACGCTGGCCGCTGGTCTCTGTCTGCGCCAGCGGGATCGACGTCGCCCCCTACCGGACGGACAGCTGCTGATCTGTCCACCTCTGGAGGACGACAACCTTGAGAGCGACCTCGGTCCGCTCAGCCGGAACGCCATGCAGACGTTCTGGAAGCTATGGGCAGGCGAAGGGGATCTGGACGTTTACGCCACGCCGGGCAAGGTCAAGGACTTCCGTGGCCTGCCGCCCGCCCACATCTTCACGACGTCGGCTGACCCGCTACGGCTGGAGGGATGGCGCTACGCGACCAATCTTGCAGCTGCGGGAGTGGATGTCGAGGCCCAGTTCGTCGCCGGTGGCTACCACGGTTTCGAGTACGAGGCGCCGGAGACGAAGTTCAGCCGCGACGCCTCGGATCGTTGGGCGGAAGGTCTCAGGCGATTGGTCGAGCGGGCGAGCGCTGGGAGGGGTTCGCAGTCGGTGGCGAACTGATCTCCATGGACGTCCCCGACGGAGTTACGGCACAAGCGCCGCCCGGATCATCTCCACCATCACCTCGGTGCACCTCCGGGGGTCGACGTCGGGGTTGACCAGCCATTGTGCCTCCACGCCCTCCGCCGCTCCGAGCAGCAACGCGGCGATCGCGTCAGGATCGGCGTCGGCACGGACCTCGCCCCTCTCGATCGAGGAGCGCACCGCCTCGGCTGCGCCGCGACGTACCAGTTCGTGCCGACGCGAAGCCCACGCCCGCGCGGGGTGATCCGGGTCCGACGCCTCGGCGGTCAGGACGTGCGCCAGTTGAACCAGCAGCCGGTCCTTGAGGATCTCGGTCACGATGTCGGGAAGCAGGTCGAGCAGGTGGAGTATCCCTCCGTCCTGGGCCGCCTGGTCGTCCAGGATGTGCAGTCGCTCATCCCTCAGGTCAAGTAGCGCCAGGAGGATGGCCTCCTTGCTCGGGAAGTAGTGGAGCAGCCCGGCGCGGGTGTATCCGGAGCGCTTCGCGACCTCGTTGAGGGAACCGCCTTGATAGCCGTGGGCGCCGAAGACCTCCTTGGCGGCGTGGAGGATCCGCTCGCGCGGCTCCAAGATCTCCTCTGACTCCATGGGGCCAGCTTCCCACATCCGTGAGGCTAGAACCTTGACTACCTACTAGTTGGTAGGTACCTTCTTCATGAAACGTTAAAGTCCTCACTGCTGAGGTGCCTTCAAAGGAGAAGCAAGCATGTCCGTTACCCGCTCATCGCGTCGACCCAACCCATGGTGGGTCGCCATCGTCGCCGGCATGGCGTCCTACATCGACGCCGCCGCGATCGTCAGCTTCGGCATCGTCCTCACCATCTACGCGGCCACCCTCGGGTTCGACCCCGGCCAGGTCGGGATCGCGGCGGGCGCGCTGACCTTCGGCATCGCCGTCGGCGCCGTGGTGGGCGGACAGCTCGGAGACCGATTTGGACGCAAGCCCGTGTTCTCGGTCACCATGGGCGTGATCATCGTCGGCGCTCTGGTGGGCATGTTCGCCACCTCCTTCGCGCCTTTCCTGGCCGGAGCCGTACTCGTGGGGCTGGGCACGGGCGCCGACCTCCCCGTCTCGCTGTCCACCATCTCCGAGGCGGGCGACGACAGCAACCGCGGTCGCCTCGTCAGCCTCTCCAACATCCTGTGGATGGTCGGCATCGTCGTGGCGATCCTCGGCGGCACCTTTTTCGGCAACCTCGGCTACCTTGGCGGCCAGATCCTGCTGGGGCACCTCGTCGTGATCTCTGTCCTGGTGCTGATCGCACGCCTCTGGATCCCGGAGTCGGACGTGTGGCTGCGCGCCCGCGCCGAGCGCGCCAGCGGCGCACCGACGCTGCGCGCCAGGAACTCGACGGTACGTGAGCTCCTCGGGTCGCGCTACCGCGCCCCCTTCCTCGCTCTGATCGTGTTCTACGCACTCGTCAACCTCTCGGCCAACACGGCAGGCCAGTTCGGGACCTACCTGCTGGTCAACGAGGCCGGCACGGACGTCTCCACCGCATCCAGCATCTCCCTGCTCATCTTCCCGGTCTCCATCGCCGCCATGCTGGTCTTCCTGAAGGTGGCAGACAGTCGACGCCGCTTCTCCTTCTTCACATTCGGTGCGGTGCTGTACGTGGCCTCGCTCCTGGTGCCCGCCATCTTCGGCTTCACCGTCACCACGTTCCTGGTCTCGGGCTTTGCCGGCGCCATCGGCATGGCCTTCTCCTTCGAGACCATCATGAAGGTCTGGGCGCAGAAGAGCTTCCCCACCCTGCTGCGCACCACCGCTCAAGGCACCATCATCGCGGTAGCGAGGTTCTCCGCCGCCATTCTGGCCACCTTCACCCCGCTCATCCTGCAGGCTGGGGTGCAGGTCCTCTACATCTTCCTGGCGTCGGTCAGCCTCGTCGGCATGGTGGTCGCCTGGAGCGTGTTCCGCACCTACGACCGTCGCAACGAGTTCCTCGTCGAGGACGACGTTGCTGACGACGTGGAGCCCGAAGACGCCTTCATGTCCCACTGAACACACCCCTCCACGAACAGGAACCGAACAATGTCGCGAATGACCGAGCACCTTGAGGCCCTGCGCCAGCCGCCCATCGAGTACCGGCCGGAGCTGCGGTGGTGGCTGGCCGAGGGCCTCCACACCGACGCCACCCTCCGCGCCGAGATCCAGGCGGCCCACCGCCTGGGCTTCGGGGGCATGGAGTTCCTCGCAATGGACGAGGACAACATCGACCACGCCCGCTACGGCTGGGGCTCGGAGGAATGGGTGCACGACTCGGGCATCGTGCTCGAAGAGACCACCAACCGAGGCATGTCGGTCAGCTTCACCTCCGGCACCAACTGGTCCAACGCCAACCTCCCGACCATCCACCCGGACCACCCCGCAGCCTCCCAGGAACTCAACTACGTCACCGAGGAGCTGACCGGCGGGCGGGGTCGGGCGGGCGAACTGCCGCGCATCGACCTGAACGAGGACCGCGGCGGGCCGGCCCTCCCCGGTCACAGGGTGGCGCCGAACGAGCAGCACCTGGTCAGCGTCGTCGCCGCGCCCCTGCTGGAGCCCTCCGGCAACCGGCTGGCCGTCGACGGCGTCGTCGACCTCACCGCCCACGTCGACGGCACCCGCTTGGAGTGGTCCCCGCCAGATGCGCGGGACTGGCGGCTGTTCGTGTCCTGGACGCACGGCACCGGGCAGACGGCCTCACCGTCGGCCACCGTCAACTACACCATCAACTACATCGACCGCGACGGCGTCGACGCCCTGATCGCCTACTGGCGCGACGTCGTGCTCACTCCCGAGTTGAAGGCGACGATCGCCCGCAACCCGCGCGCCCAGATGTACATGGACTCCCTGGAGCTCACCACCTGGGGCCTGGGCGGCATGTTCTGGGGCCACTCCCTGGCCGCGGAGTTCCGCGCACGCCGCGGCTACGACGTCGCCCCCTGGCTCCCGTTCCTGACGCGCACCACCCAGCTCATGGCGGCCGCCACCACCTACCACTGGGAGCCCGACGACGCCCATCGCGTGACTGTGGAGAAGGTGCGGTTCGACTTCGTGCGCACCCTCACCGACCTCTACATCGAGAACACGCTGCGTCCACTGGCGGACTTCCTCCACGACAACGGACTCCTGCTGCGCGCCGAGATCAGCTACGGACTCCCGTTCGAACTGACCCGCCCCGGCCCGGAGGTCGACGGGATCGAGACCGAATCCCTGGAGTTCGGCGCCCAGATCGACGCCTACCGCCTCCTCGCCGGGCCGGCGCACCTGTTCGGCAAGCAATACTCCTCCGAGACCGGTGCCACCTCCCGAAACCACATGCTCGACCACCGGTTCTACGACCAGATCATCGCCACCCAACTGGCAGCCGGAATCACCAAGACCGTCCTGCACGGCTGGTCCAGCACCTCGGGCGCCGAGGGCGCCACCCAATGGCCCGGCCACGAGGGCATGTGGTCCATGTTCTCCGAGCGCTTCGACACCCGCCAGCCCGCCAGCGAGTTCTACCCGCTGTGGAACGACGCCGTCGGCCGCTACCAGTACCTGCTGCGCCAGGGACGGCCGCGCATCGACGTCGGCATCCTCCGCACCGACCACTTCGTGGACAACATGTGCGGCTTCGCGTTCCTGGACGCCGACGGCAATCGAGTCCCCGACGAGGAGGCCTACGGCACGTGGTGGATGCGCAACCGGGAGAACCACTGGTGGCAGGACCTGGGCATGCAGGACGCCGGCTGGAGCTACGACTTCCTCGACGGCAGCCTCCTGCAGCACGACGACGTCACCTTCGCCGACGGCCAGGTCCAGCCTGACGGGCCCGGGTACCAGGCGCTGATCGTCTACCAGGAGGCGCTCGACCCCGAAATCGCGGCGCTCCTGCTCGAGTGGGCACGCGACGGGCTGAAGCTGCTGCTGGTCAACGGCGCACGCGAGCTGCAGCTGCTCGTGGCCGGCCGCCACACCACGCACGAGCAGGCCGCCATCCGGACCCCCGGCCTCGACGGCCGCGACGAGGAACTGGCCGCCACCATGGCGGAACTCCGATCCCTCCCGACGGTGCTGGAGGTCGATGACCCCTCCCAGACGGTGGCGGCGCTGCGGCGGCTCGGGGTGACCGGCCGCGCCGAGTTCGTCGCCGCCAACACCCAGGTGCTGACCTATCTCCGCGAGGACGGAGACCTGCTGCACCTGTACGCCTACCACTTCCTCTACGAGACCGGCGCTCCCACGCAGGTGGAGATCTCGCTGTCCGGCGAGGGGGCGGTACTGCGCATCGACCCGTGGAGCGGTGCCGTTCACAGGCACGACGGCGCCCGCTTCGTCGACGGCTGCACGGTGGTCACCGTGTCACTGGCACCGGGCGAGACGGCACTGTTCACCGTCGACCGCTCGCAGCCGGCATCGCCGTCGGAACCGGCCGCGGTGCAGGTGCTGGCGCAGCTCGAGCGCTGGCGGATCGCCGTCGAGAGCTGGGACGCCGGTGAACCGGAGCTCATCACCGAGGACCGCGGTCTCGGCTACGTCACCCGCGAGGTGCGGCCCACCACCGCCGTCACCCGGCTCGAGTCGGCCAGCACCGAGCTCGCTCCCTGGGCCGAACTCGACGGCGTGGGGCACGAGGTCTCGGGCGTGGGGGAGTACGCCTCCGCGTTCAGCCTCGACGATGTCGCCGCCGGTACCAGGTATCTCCTGGACCTCGGCTCCACCCTCGGGGGACTGGGGTCGGTGTCCGTGAACGGCGGTCCGGCTCGCGGCTTCGACACCTCCCGTCCTGTCGTGGACGTCACCGACGACCTCCGGGCCGGAGAGAACGAGGTGGTGGTACGCGTCGCCAGTTCGCTGAACAACAGGCTCATGGCCCGCGGCTACTACGAGAACGTGGGCGACATGATGGCCGTGATAACGGGCGAGGAGGTCCTGCAGGTGGCGACGGTCCGCGCGCACGGCCTGGTGGGCCCGGTCCGTCTCCTCGCGGTGGCCGCCGACTGACCCGGCGGCAGTGCGCCGAATGCAACAGCACCGCCCGCGACGGGTAACCCGTCGCGGGCGGTGCCTCGTCCAGCTCGGCGGAACCTTCGGCGCTACGCAGAGACAGGTTCCTTCAGAGCGATGACCACCTCACGCTCCTCCGGACCCAGGACGACGACGCTGTCGCCCTCGACTGTGCCCGCCGACGCTGACGCTATGTTGGAAGCGAGCCCGGGCAGGTCGATCCGGACCAGCCCGAGGGGCTGGTCGCCCCTCAGCTCCACGCGGACCTCATCGCCTGTGGAGGTGATGGTGAAGTCCATGGTCCGGCCGTCGTTGATGTTCACGTTGGCCCACTCCGTGACCGCCCCGTCAGCCAGCCAGGAGACCGGGAGGCCGCGCCCGATGATGACGGTCCCGTCCACGTGGACCGAGGCGCACGCCTGCAGGATGGCCTGCTTGGAGAATGACGTGCCCCAGCTCTCGTAGTTACCGTAGGACTCCTGCGGCAGGTACATGCCCACCCACTGGTCGCGGCCCTTGTACTCGAAGGCCTCGGACCACTGGAACGGGGCGCACTGGTTGTCGTAGAGGAACTCGACGTTCTTCATGGACTCGGTGCGGAACCTCTCCGAAGCCAGGCACTGCAGGCCGGCGGAGGCGTTGTACGTGGACCCGTAGGTGACGTGGCTCCACCACGCACCCCAGCTGCCGTCGGGGATCACCCGCCGGTCGCGCTCGTGCAGGGACCAGGCGATCGATTCGTCGAGCTTGTCCTTCCAGGTCCCGCCCAAGGCGTAGCCCTTCAGCTGCGCGCCCCACGGGAACGTGGACAGCGCGCCGGCGTAGGGCACCCAGGAGTAGAAGGACCCGCGGGTGTAGCGCAGGTAGGCCAGGTCGTCGAAGGCGCCGAGGTAGTGGTCGATTCCCCTGCGTTCGCGCGTCCGGTCCAAGGCAGCGTTGAGGGAGTCGTTCAGCGACTCGATCTCCGTGTCTGCCCATTCCACCTCCTGTGTCACTCCCAGGCGTTCCATCAGGTAGCGGTACGCCTGGAGCCCGTGCAGCGCGGACCAGTTGTCGCACAGCAGGAAGTCGCCGTCGTCGGACCAGTTCTCGAAGTCCTCCCCCTTGCGCATCAGCCCCTCGTGTTCCGGGTCACCGAAGACGCGGCAGTCGTGGATGTTGCGCGCGGCACGCTTCAGGAACTCGCGCAGTTCGTCGTCGAAGAACGCCAGGTCACCGGTGTTCTGGAGGTACTGCGCGTAGGGGAGCATGAACTTGCCGATGGTGTCCATGTAGTTGAGGCCGTCCCAGTCCGCGATGTCGGAGGAGTTCAGCACCCGGTAGTACGACGACGCGAGGATCTGCTTGCCCAACTCGTAGTCGCCCTCGCGCATGAACTGGTCGACGTAGTTGGGTACGTCGTGCGGGAAGGTGCGGTCGTAGCTCTCGAGGCGTCCGGGGTTGAGCACGCCGGCACGGATCTCGTAGTCGCCGCCCTTTTTGACCATGCAGCCCCACAACAGGATCTGGATCGCCTTGTACATGTCGGCGATCCCCTGGTGGGGCAGCCGCACCGGGTGCGCCAGCTTGCCGATGCGCTGGTCCCAGCCGTCGGCCATCCGACGGTAGTTGTCCTCGTAGAGGCCGTAGGCCTCCGGGTTGGCCGGGTCCAGGTCGGCGCCGGTCGCCCTCGAGACGAACTCGAACTCCGCGACGGCGTCAGCCGCCAGTTCGACGTCGAAGTCCATCGAGGAGGTGCTGTGCCGGGTGGGCAGCGTCGCGAGCGGGAGGTGGATCCTCGGGCTGGCGTTGATGTGCAGGGTGCCGGCAGCCTGCTCGTCACCGCGGTTGGTGACGGTCACCTTGGAGTAGACGACCGTCGCGTCGTCGGCCGGGGTGCGCACGGCGAAGTGCTGGATGGCAAGTTCGAACGGGCCTGCCTGCCAGGTGGAGATCGGGCACGGCTGGTAGCCGTCGCGCATCTCCCAGCCGATGGCGAGCTTCCGGTCCGGGGCGAACTCGTCGGGGAAGTAGTGGTTGCCGGCGCTGTCGATCGTGTACTGGATGACCGGGCCCAGGCCGGGAGCGACTCCGCCGCCCATGAAGGTCCACGACTTGGGGTGGTCGTGGATCGTCCCGATGTGTAGCCACTTCAGGGCATCGGGGAGGTAGGTGATCCGGTCGACGCCGTGGACCCCGTCAGGGCCGAGCACCGGCCCCCGGTGCATGTTGGACGGTTCCGAGAGGGCGAGCGCCTCCAGAGTGGGAACGAGTGCCTCCACGGGAGCTCCTAGCTGCTTTGGTGGGAGTTTGGTTCGTGAACTGCGAAACGATTCGCGTTCGGATGGACGCTATCCGCGCGTGGCGGGGATCGTCAACAGAATCGGGCCCGGGCGCCTAGATATTCGACTTGTGGATACGGTAAGCGAACCTGTGCGATGCTCCCAGCGGAAGTGGTCGATCCACAGTTCTGAGGTCGGTGTGGGACGGCGACGGGGCCAAGGTGCCCCCGTGCGCTTCCGTCCTGTCCCGAAACAACTCCCAGCAAGGAACTCTCCTCATGATCGATTTTCAGGATCGCGCCCAGGTCGCCAAGGCCATCCAGTACACCAACGTCAACCCGGACCTCACCCGTGAGGGGCTCCTGGCCCACCTCGAGACCTGCGTCCAGTACAACTTCAACGCCGCGATGGTGGGACCCTGCTGGGTCTCGCTGGCCAGCGAGGTCCTCGCCGGCACGGGCATCACCGTCGCCTCCACCCTCAACTTCCCCATGGCCAACGACACCCTCGGCATGAAGCTCGCCGCGCTGCGCGAACTCGCCAAGGCCGGCGCCCAGGAGTTCGACTTCCCGCCGAACCCCGGCTACCTGCTGGGTGGCATGGAGGAGGAGTACCGCGGCGAACTGAAGGAGATCGCCCGCGTCGCGCACGAGGAGGGCATGGTCCTGAAGGCCATGCTGGAGTTCGGCTTCCTGCCCACCGACGACCTCAAGGTCCGCGCCACGCGCGCTGCCTACGAGGCGGGGATCGACTGGGTCAAGCAGTCCTCCGGGTGGGGCAAGGGCGGATACGAGGCCACCGCCCACGACGTCTCACTGCTCGCGGATAACATCGAGGCGCCGTGCCGTGTGAAGGTCTCCGGCAAGGTCAACACCCGCGAGAAGATGCAGACCATGTTCGAGGCTGGTGCGGAACTCGTCGGAACGTCCTCCGGCCCGGCCATCGTCGACGGAATCGAGGGAGATGCGAGTGCCTACTGAACCAGCCGCCAAGGTGGTGGTGCTCGGGTCCTACGCAAAGGCCCTGGTCATCACCGCCGACCGGATCCCGATCACCGGTGAGACGCTGATCGGACGCCAGTACCGGGAGACCTTCGGGGGGAAGGGCTCTGACATGGCCGTTCAGGCCGCTCGCCTCGGCGCCCCTGTGGTCTTCGTCGGCGTAATCGGCGACGACAACCACGGCCGTGAGTTCGTCCAACTGATGTCGGCCGAGGGCGTCGACACGTCCGCCCTCCGGGTGTCGGTCGACCGGCCAACCGGCGTCGGCCTGATCATCAAGGACGAGGCCGGCCACAACATCATCGTGGTGGACATGGGCGCCAACGAGGAGTTCGGGGAATCCGAGCTGGAGTGCCTGGCCGCCGTCATCGAACCCGGCGACGTGGCGCTGGCGCAGTTGGAGATCCCGCTCGCGGCAGTGCTCCGGGGGCTCGCCAGCGCCCACGCCCAGGGGGCTGCCACTGTGCTCAACCCGGCCCCGGCCAGCGACCTGCGGGGACTCGACCTCTCCTTTGTGGACTACCTGACCCCGAACGAGACCGAGGCGCGGGTGGCGCTCGGGCGGGACCCCGGCGACGGCGTGACCAACCTGGAAGTCGCCCGGGAACTGCTCGGGCTCGGGTGTGGCCGGGTGGTCATGACCCTCGGAGAGCAGGGCGCGGCCGTCTACGAGTACGCCGACGGCGACGTCGTCGAGACGCACGTCCCGGCTTGGTCCGTGGCCACCGTGGACTCCAACGGTGCTGGCGACAGCTTCAACGCCGCGTTGTGCACCGCCCTGCTCGAGGGTCGGCCCGTAGACGACGCGGTGCGGTTCGCGGCCGCCACCGCGGCACTGTGCTGCACGCAGTGGGAGACCGTCCCCTCCTACCACTCGCGGGCGCAGGTGGAGGAGTTCATGATGACCGACGACAAGGAGCTCGAGGATGCGCGCTGACCGAATCATCCACCCCGGCCTCGCCAAGGCCCTGGCCGAGTTGGGGCACACGGACACCGTCCTGGTGACCGACGCAGGCTTCCCCATTCCCGCCGGCGCCAACCGCATCGACCTGGGGTTCTACCCCGGGCTGCCGGACGTGTTGGACATCCTCCGGGTGCTGCGCAGGGAACTGTTCGTCGAACAGGTGCGGTTCGCGCCCGAGGTGAGGACGCACCACCCGCGGCTCTACGCCGGGGTGCGGGAAATCTTCACAGGCGCGGGAGCGCCGTTCATCGCGGCCCCGCACGAGGAGCTGATCGAGGTCTGGGCGCCGCGCGCGAAGGTGGTGGTGCGCTCCGGCTCGTTCGAGCCCTGGGCCAACTTCGCCCTCACGGCCTCGACCGACCCGTTCGCCTGGTTCATCGACGACGACGTCCAGGTGCTGCCCGCCTACGTCGAGCGCCGGCGCCTGATGCGGGAGAACGTGGTCCCGGACCTGCCCTGAGGGTCTGCGGGGGTCACTTCGCAGTCAGCTTCAGCACCGTTTCGGCGGTGCTGAAGTCCGTCACGAGGTAGTTGATCCACTGGCCGCGCAGCGCCCCGACGATGGCCGGGGCCTTGCGCGGCCCGCCTGCGACGGCGACCCGTCGGGGGATCTGCATGAACTGCTCCAGCGGAATCCCGACCACCCTCCGGTTCAGCGGCGAGTCCACCACCTCGCCGTGGACGTCGAGGTAGCGCAGCAGGATGTCACCCACCACTGCCTTTCGGCGCAATTCGGCTTCGTCGGCCTTCGAGATGGCGTTGCCAGAGGCGCGGAAGAAGGGGCTCGGCTCCAGGCCGCCAATGCCGACAAGTGCGATTGTCAGGTGCTCCCAGGCCTGCACCACGGGGCGCAGTGACCCGTCGCTGAGCAGCGAACTGACAGCGGCGGGGGTGTCCAGCAGGCCGGGGGCCGTGAGGTAGTAGGGAGTGGCCCCGGTCATCATCGCGAGCCTTCCCAGCAACCGGTTGGCGCGCTCCTGCGTGGAGGTGACGCCCCGGCCCCCGACGAGCTGGACCACCTCCTTCGCGCGCTGCCCGCCGCCGGGGTTGAGTGCCTCGACGCTGGCGAGCAGGGTGGCTGACCACGACGAGAAGCCCAGGCTGTCCGAGGGGCCGAGTGCCTCCTGCAGGAAAGTGGCCGTGGCCGCGCCGAGGGCGGGGGCCAGCAGCTCACCGGAGGCCGGGTCGTCGACGACGATCGCCTCGTACAGGCCGAACCTGCGCTCAAGTTCCGACTCGACGTCGGTGTTCACTCCCGGTGGGGCGGTGACGACCGTCCTGACAAGTCCCAGTTCCTCGGCACGCCGCAGGAGCCGTGAGACCCGGGTCTGGGAGATCCGCACCGTGCTGGCGACGTCCACCTGCTTCATCCCGAGTTCGTGGTAGAGCTTGGCCACCTTCGTCATCAGACGGAGCTGGTCCGCGCGCGGCATCAGTGGGTCACTGGTCATTGGGACCTCCTCTTCCGCACACCCTAGCGCAGGATTATTGCTATGGCGACTACCGTAGTCGCGCTGGTTGTCGGATATTGACGGCTCGCGTTACGTTCTGGGTCCGACCTCAATCGATACGTTTCACCCTCGGAGGAATCGCAATGAAGCGAACACTTATCACCGCCGCAGCCGGCGCCATGGCGCTCGGACTTGCTGCCTGCGGCGGAGCCGCACCCACCACGCCCGCAGACCCGACCATGAGCAGCACAGCCTCCGGTTCGGAGGTCGTGGCTGAGGAGAGCGGCACCCTCACCATCTGGAACTGGGGCAATGCCGACGAAGCGGCCGCGGCCTACCAGGA
This sequence comes from Tessaracoccus sp. OS52, assembly GCF_020687685.1. Taxonomy (GTDB): domain Bacteria; phylum Actinomycetota; class Actinomycetes; order Propionibacteriales; family Propionibacteriaceae; genus Arachnia. The sequence goes on from NZ_JAJEWM010000001.1 coordinate 69,444, forward strand.
AGAGGTCATCGCCGTCTTCAACGAGGCGCACCCCAACGTGGAGGTCGAGGTGGTGGCGCAGCCCTTCGACCAGTACTACACGCTGCTGGGCAGTGCCATCGAAGCCGGCACAGCCCCCGACCTGGCCTTGTTCAACGGCGGCACCCAGCTCCGGTCCCGCGCGGACAAGCTTGTCCCGGTGACCGACGAACTGGCCGACATCAAGGACCAGTTGGCCGGCTGGCCCGCGTTCGAGGCCGACGGCGCGGTCTACTCCGCGCCGACCTTCCTGCAGGGCTTCCCCATCTACTACAACAAGCAGATCTTCCGCGACGCCGGACTGGACCCGGAGGCGGCCCCCACCACGTGGGAGGAGCTGTCGACCGTCTGCGAGACCATCGCGGCAAAGACGGAGGTGTCTTGCTTCGCACTCGGGAACAAGGAGGGACTCGGCATCGAGTTCTTCATGTCCGGGTTCGCCTCGGGCATCTTCACGCCCGAGGAGTACGACGCCTGGATCAATGGGGAGCGGGACTGGACCAGTGAGCACTCCAAGCAGGTGCTGCAGCTGTGGCAGGACACCGCCGCCGACGGCTGGTACAACGAGGGGGCCAACTCCACCGCGATGTTCAACGATTCGTTCGACCTGTTCTCCGGCGGCAAGGCCGCGATGGTCATCGGCCTCACCTCCGGCACGGCGCACTGGATGCAGTTCGCCGACTACCTGGGTGAGGATCTGGGCTTCATGATGCCGGTGACGATCAACGAGGGCACCACGCTCGCGCTGCCCATCGAGGGCGGCATCGCCTACGGCATCCTGAACCCCGAGAAGAAGGAACTCGGCGTCGACTGGATCAAGGCGACGGTGGACCGCGACGCCCTGGCCAACTACGCCATAGCCGGTGGCCAGATCGTCTCTGACACCACCATCGAGCTGGACACCGACATCCAGGCGGCCAACGACATCGTCACCAACCTCCCGGGCAGCAAGCCGCTCCTGCACACCGCACTCAGTGGCGAGACGCTCGACCTCCTGCACCGGCTCGGGCAGCAACTGCTCGGCGGCGACGTGACCGTCGACGACGCCGCAGCGCAACTCGCCGCCTCCGAGGGATGAGTTGATCGTGTCCACGCATTCGCACCTGGGTCAGGGGGCAACCCTGACCCAGGTTGTGGACGGGCCGACGACGTCGGCTCCGGCCACTACGCCTGCCACCGTCGCCGACGGCGCCCGGGCCAGGAGGGGCGGGGGGCGACGACATCGCCTCAGCTCTGAGCGGGTCTGGCCCTACCTGCTGGTCCTGCCGACGCTGGTCATCCTGCTCGTCTTCCGGATCGTTCCCCTGGGCATGGGCGTCAACTACTCGTTCACCGGCGACGGCGCCCTCAACGGCGCCTTCGTGGGGCTGGACAACTACGTCACCCTGTTCCAGGACGAGCGCTTCCAGGCCTCGGCCCGCAACGTCATCGTGATCTTCATCTTCGTCCCCATCCAGGTGTTCGTGGCCGGGATCCTCGCGACGGTGATCTACCTCAAGGTGCCGGGCGGCAGTTTCTACCGCGGCGTCTACTTCCTGCCGGTGGTGCTCTCGCCGATCATCATCGGAGCCATCTTCAACATCGTGCTGGCGGCCAACGGGCCGCTCAACCAGCTCGCGGCGTCGGTGGGTCTGCCTACGGTCGACTACCTAGGGCTCCCCGAGACCGCCCTGCCGAGCGTCCTGACCGTCCATATCTGGGCCACCTTCGGCATGGCGCTGGTCATCTTCCTCGCCGGCTTCGCGACCCTTGACCAAGACCTGCTGGACGCCTCCAAGATCGACGGCGCCACGCTGCCGCAGACCATCTGGCACGTGATCATCCCCGGACTGGCCCAGACCATCCAGTTCGTCTTCGTGACGACGACGATCGGCATGCTGACCGGGCTGTTCGGGTTGCTCTACACGATGACTGCGGGTGGCCCAGGGGCTGCCTCCTACCTGCCGGAGTACCTGATCTGGAAGCTCAACGGCGAGGCCAGGCCCGCGATGGCCTCGGCCGCGTCGGTCTTCCTGCTGGCCATCGTGCTGTTGATCGGGCTCGTGCAGATCCGCGTACTGCGCAAGGCCACCAGGGAGTTGTGATGAAGCGCGAACGAAGAATGATGTGGGTCCTGGCGATCCCGATGGCGCTCCTGGCGCTGGGCACGATCTACCCGATGCTGTACGCGTTCAACATCTCCTTCAAGAGCCGCAGGGAGTACGTCCTGGACAGGCTCGGCCTGGCGCAGGGGATCAACATCTCCAACTTCGTGGACGCCTGGAACCAGGCGGGCATGGCCCAGTACTTCACGAACACCATCATCGTGACGGTGGCCTCGGTGGCGCTGCTGCTGGTCTTCGGGTCGATGGCCGGGTACTCGCTCAGCCACCTGGCCTTCCGCGGAAACCGCGCGGTGTTCCTCACCATCCTGGCTTGCATGATGATCCCCTTCCAGGTGGTCATGGTGCCGGTCATCAAGCTGCTGAGCGAACTCTCCCTGATGAACACCCATCCGGGTCTGATCCTGGTCTACGTGGCCCAGTTCCTACCCTTCACCGTGTACTTCATGACGGCCTACTACTCGGGCATCCCGGCCTCCATCACCGAGGCCGCGCGCGTCGACGGCAACGGCATCTTCGGCGTGTGGCTGCGCATAATGCTGCCCATCGGCAAGCCCGCGCTGCTCTCCCTGGGCATCCTGAATGCGCTGTTCTGCTGGAACGACATCCTCATCGCCCTTCTGATCATGCAGTCACCCGCCAACCGCACCGTCATGGTGGGCGTCAGCGCGCTCCGGGGCCAGTACCCGGACAACGTGCCCACCTACATTGCCGGCGTGCTCATCGCCGTCATCCCGCTGGTGGTCGTGTACCTGATCTTCCAGCGCCAGATCACCGCTGGAGTCACGGCCGGCTCGACGAAGGGCTGACCCTTGCCAACTGAACGCGTGGAGATCCACGTCGCACCCGACGGGTCTGCCTGGGCCGACGGTTCCCGTGGCTACCCGGTCGGTGACCTGCACGCGGCCATGCGGCTGGTGCGGGCCCGCCGGGAGCCCGGGCAGCGCGCCGTCGTCTGGCTGGACGGCGGCCTGTACCGGCAGTCGGAGACCCTGGTGCTCGACGGCGACGACTCGTTCACAACCTTCGCCGCTGTGGACCCGGACGCCAGGCCCGTGATCAGCGGTGCGGTGACAATAGGCGGCTGGCGCCCGGTGCGGGTCAACGGCGTCGACGCCTGGGCCGCCCCGGCTCCGCGGAAGCGTGGCCGGTGCCTGTTCGTCGACGGCGAGCGTGCGCCCCGGCCCCGGTTCCCGGTCGAGGGTTACCTGTGGATCGAGGAGCAGGCGGGCCTGGACCCCGCGGGCAGCTTCGTCGGCACCCTGCTGCAGGGGGCTGACAATTTCACGTTCGCCGACGGCGACCTGCCCCCCATTGCCGACCCGGGCCAGGTGGAGGTGGTCGTGCCCCACTACTGGGTGCAGGAACGCATGCCCGTCACCGGGATCGACCGGGAGCGGCGGCTCGTCCAGAGCTCGCTGCGCAGCATCTTCGCCCTCCGCGACGACGCCGTGGAGCGCTACGCGCGCTACTGGCTGGACAACGTCGCCGAGACTTTCGGTGCCCGGGACGGCCAGTGGTACCTGGATCCCACCGGCTCCCTCGCCGACGCAGCGGGCGAGACCATCCTGCTGCACTGCGACGGGGACCCGGGTGAGCGCGACGTCGAGTTCCCCGTCCTGGACGTGTTCGTCGAACTCGCGGGCGCGGCCACCCGCCCGGTGCGGGAGATCCGGTTCGAGGGCATCGCTTTCGCGGGCGCCGACTTCGCTGAGGTGCCTGCGGCCCGGGCTCCCTTCGGCGTGCGGGAGGACCCGATGCTGCCACGCGACGTCGGCTTCGCCGCCGACGTGCAGGCGGCCTCGTCGGTCCCCGGCGCCATCCGGGCCACCCACGCGCGTTCCTGCGCGCTGGTGGACTGCCGGGTCGAGCGTGTGGGCGGCTACGCCGTCGAGCTGGGTCCCGGTTGCCGGGGGAACCTGATCAGCGGCTGCACCTTCGAGGATCTTGGGGCGGGAGCCGTCCGGTCCGGCGGCTCCGACGATCCCCGGGCCCATGACTTCAACCGCGACAACTCCGTCTGCGACAACGAGATCGTCGGTGGCGGCCGGTCCTACCCGAACTGCGTCGCGATCCTGTTCCAGCACGGCTCCCACAACGTCATCGCGCACAACCACATCGCCGACTTCTACTATTCGGGGATCTCTGTGGGCTGGACCTGGGACTACGGCGAGAGCCCGTCCCAGGGCAACCGGGTCATCGGCAACCACATCCACCACCTGGGCCAGGGCAGGCTCAACGACATGGGCGGCATCTACCTGCTGGGGATCGCGCCCGGCACCGAGCTGCGCGGCAACCACATCCACGACGTCCGGTGCGCCAACTACGGCGGCTGGGGAATCTACCTCGACGAGGGCTCATCCCACGTGGTCGTCGAGGGCAACATCGTCCACGATGTCTCCAGCCATGCGTTCCACCAGCACTACGGGCGCGAGAACATCCTTCGCAACAACGTCCTGGCGTTCGGCGGCGCGGGGCAGGTGTCCATCACCCGTCCGGAGGCCACGGTCTCGTTCACGTGCGAGCGCAACATCCTCGTGGGCGATGGCGGACCGGGCTTCGTCGGCACCGAGGGTGCCCTGGACGTCACCAACTACCGCGTCATCTCGGACCTGAACCTGTTCTGGGACCTGAACCCTCAGGAGTCGGCGGTGCGTGCCGGGGTCGGGCTGCGGGAGCACGACGACGCGGGCGAGGTTGCGTTCGTCATCACCCGCGGTCGCGACGCCGAGTGGCATGCGGACGGCCACGACCACCACTCGCTCACAGCCGACCCTGGGTTCGTCGACGTAGACGCGAGGGACTTCCGGGTGGCGGGGGAGACGCCGGCCACGCGCCTGGGCATCGTCGTGCCCGACGTGTCCGACGCGGGTCCCCGGCCCGTCGTACGCCGTCGACATCCGCTGGCGGGGAGAACCCTTCGTGAGGAGTTCCCACGCGCCATGGGGTAACGACGGCGTGGTCGGGCTACTCCCAGACGATGGCCACCTTGCCGGTCTGGGCAGCGTCGGCTGCGGCGTAAGCGTCGGCTGCCTGCTCGAGGGGGAAGGTCTCGGTGACCACCTGGTCCGGGTGGAGGCCCCAGCGGTCGAGCTGGCGCAGGAGTTCGGCCATGTGGCCGGTGGAAGTCACCCAGGAGCCGTGGACGGTGAGCTGCTTGTGGATGATGGCGTGGCTCACGTCCAGGCCGTTGATCACGCCGCCCTCGCCGACCAGCGCGACGCGCCCCCAGGCGCGGGTCCCGTCGATGGTGGCCAGCTGACCGGCGCCGCTGCCTGAGCAGTCCATGCCTGCGTCCGCGCCACCGGGGAGGAGCCTCGCCAGCTCGTCGGAGCCGGGCTCCACCGCAGCGTCGACGGCGCCCAGTTGCAGGGCCAGTTCGCGGCGGGCGGCGCTGGGGTCGACGCCGACCACCAGCGGGGATCCCAACTTGCGGCCCATCAGGCCGGCGGCCAGGCCGACGGGGCCGAGTCCCGTGATGAGGAGGGAGTCGTGGCCGGACACGTCGATCCGACGCAGCGCCTCGTAGGCGGTACCGAAGCCGCAGGCCACGCACGCGCCGTCGACGAAGGTGAGGGAGTCGGGCAGGACGAGGCAGTCGCGCTCGTCGGCGATCAGGTACGTGGCGTGCCCGCCGTCGCGCTGCCAGCCGTAGGCCGCGCGCTTCGGGGAGAGGCAGGAGATCTGGTAGCCCTTGCGGCACTCGTCGCACTGGCCGCAGCCGCTGATGTGGTAGACGACGACGCGGTCGCCGGGGGCGATGCGCTCGACGCCCTCGCCGACGGACTCGACGAGGCCGGCCGGCTCGTGGCCGCCGACCACGCCCTGGTAGGCCTCGGGCCCCTCACCGAGGTGCTCCCGGTAGATGGCGCGCAGGTCGCTGCCGCAGATGGTGGAGGCGCGCATCGCGATGCGCACCTGGCCATGCCCGGGTTCGGGATCCGGCACTTCCCTGAGATCGACGCGGCTTCCGCCGGGCAGGAACGCAGCTAGCACGACAACCATCCTCCTTGATGCGAAACGATTCGCTTTCACCGTACACGGCTGCACTCAGCGAGTGCAAGGGGGGTTGCCATTGGATGCGGGCCGGGATATGGTGCCGGAAACGAATCGTTTCTCGTCCGGTCGGAGGACCAATGAAGCTCCAGGAGCGCACGCTGCGGGACGGCTCCCGCATCCCCGTGGTCGGTGTGGGTACGTTCGGGTCGGACCGCTACTCGGCCGCCGACGTCGCCCGCGGCGTCGAGACCGCGCTGGAGATCGGCTACCGACTGGTCGACTGCGCCGCCGTCTACGGCAACGAGGACCTCGTTGGGCGGACGCTCGCCTCCGCGTTCGACGGCGGGCTCGCGCGCGACGACGTGTTCGTCATGAGCAAGGTCTGGAACGACCACCACGCGCCGGACCGGGTGCGCGCCTCCGTCGAGAAGTCGCTCGAGGACCTGCGGCTGGACCACCTCGATGCCTGTTACATCCACTGGCCCTTCCCCAACACCCACGCCCAGCACGCCCACGTCGACGAACGGGACCCGGGCGCCCGCCCCTACCTGCACGCCGACTTCATGCGCACCTGGGCGGCCCTCGAGGACCTCGTCGACGAGGGCCTGGTGCGCCACGCGGGCCTGTCGAACGTGACCGTCCCCAAGCTGAAGCTGATCCTGCCGGAGTGCCGCATCCAGCCGTCGCTGGCCGAGATCGAGCACCACCCCACCCTGCAGCAGGGCGAACTCTTCCAGCACCTGGTGGACCACGGGATCCAGGTGGTGGGCTACTCGCCGCTGGGTTCGCCGTCGCGCCCGGAACGGGACCGCACGGAGGAGGACCTGGTGGATCTTGAGTCCCCGGCTGTCCTCCGGATCGCGGAGCGGCGCGGGATCTCGCCGGCCCAGGTCTGCGTCGCGTGGGCAGTCAACCGCGGCGTCATCCCCATCCCGTTCTCCGTCAAGGAACACCAGCTGCGCGAGCTGTTCGACGCCAGCGCCGTCGAATTCACGCCCGAGGAGTTCAACGCCCTGCGCGGCACAGACCGCAACAACCGCCTCATCAAGGGACACGTCTTCCTGTGGGAGGGCGCGGGCTCCTGGCTGGACCTCTGGGATGTCGACGGGACGATCCCGGGTTGGCACGGCTACGCTTCCTGACAAATGGCCACCTACAAGGACATCCAGCGTCTGACCGGCCTGTCGCTGTCCACCATCTCCAAGTACTTCAACGACCTGCCGGTGCGGGAGGCCAACCGCCGCGCCATCGAGGAGGCGGCGGAGTCCCTGGGATTCCGGCGCAACGCGTTCGCCCGCGGCCTGCGGACCAAGCGCTCCAGCGTCGTCGGCGTCCTCCTTCCCGAGCTGGACAATGCCTTCCACATGTCGATCATCGCCGGCGTCGAGTCGGCCCTGCGCGCTGACGGCGTCGGCATCCTGGTACGCGCCGCGCACGACGACCTGGTGTCCGGCATCCGCGACCTGCGCGAGCAGATGGTCGACGGCGTCATCGCCGTGCCCGCGGAGTCGCCGTCGCCCGACGCTCTGGCCGCTGCTGTCGGCGACGTGCCGCTGGTGCTGGTGGACCGGCGCCTCGACGGCGTCGTCGCCGACACCGTCACCATCGACAACGCGGCCGCGGGGGCCCGCGCCGCCGAGTGCCTCATGGCCTTCGGGCACCGCCGAGCCGCAGTGCTCGTCGGACCGGCCACGATCTGGACCATGGTGGGCCGGGCAAAGGGGTTCATCGACGCCTTCGACGCAGCCGGAGATGTGACAGTCATGACCGCGCCCGCCCTCACCGTCGCGGCCGGGCACTCCGCCATGGCCCAGGCGCTGGCCACCCGGCAGCGGCCGACGGCGGTGTTCTGCGCGAACTACGAACTCACCCTCGGCGCACTCACCGCCATCACCAACGCCGGCCTGAGCATCCCCCGGGACATCTCCTTCGTCGGCTTCGACGGCGGCGACCTGGCAGAGGTGACCAAGCCCCGCCTCTGGACGATGGTCCAGCCCGTCGAGCAACTCGCCGCGGCCACCAGTGAGCTGATGCTCTCCCGGCTGTCGGCTGGAGCCGGGGAGGCGCGCGACGTCGTGCTGCAGGCCTCAATGCTCCCCGGCGACTCGGTCTCGCCTCCGGCGGTAAGTGCCGTCGGGTAGAGGGAGACGTTCGGGCCGCTGCCAAGGCCGCGGTGATCGCAGTTGCTATCATGGCTTCGTGGACGCACAGGAGCTGGAGCGGGAGACACGGGCCGCGGATGATGCCGCCCGCGACGCGCGGGCACGATTGGTGTCCGCCGTCAGGCGCGCGCACGCGGCAGGCATGTCACAGCGCGAGATCGGCGCTCACAGCGGCCGCAGTCAGGCCGAGATCAGCAGACTCCTCCACTTTCATGGGGCAGGCCCCCGCGCGAGGCAGCTCAGAGCTCGGCGCCGCGAACTCGTGAAGCTGCTGTCCGACGCCGGGTTGGACAACGTGCGGGTGTTCGGGTCCGTGGCCACCGGCACCGACAGGGACGGGTCGGATGTGGACCTGCTGGCGACGCCGCGGCGCCCCGTTGGCCTCCTTGCCTTGGCGCGCCTCGAACGTGACGCTTCGAGGACCGTCGGTATGCCAGTCGACCTGGTCCTGGACGACGCAATCCGCCCCGATCTACGGGAACGGATCCTCGATGAGGCCGTGCCCCTGTGAGCAGGACAGAACCTGAACTGTTGAAGGACGCCCTCCTGCATCTGGACTTCATCGACCGCTACGCGACCATGGATCTTGGTCAGGATGTGGTGGTTGACGCGATAGCTCTGCGACTTGCATCCATGATCGATGCGCTGAATGGGTTGCCAAGCGTCCTGCTGGAGGATCTATTCGGCGAGGATTGGCCGGCGATGCGGGGGCTGAGGAACAGGATCGCCCATGGCTATCACCTCGTGGCTGCTGACGTGCTCAGGGTTACGGTCACCCAGGAACTGCCCGCAGTACGGGAGAGTCTCGGGCGTCGGCTGAGCGACATCGGCTGATTGCCCATCAGCGGGGCGGCCGGCGCGGGCGTGTTCCTGACGCCTTTCGAGACTGTCGCTGGCGCTCCTGTTCAACGCAGTGCTCCTTCTCCTCGCGGTCGCCATCTCGACCGACGGCTCAGCTGTGCGTTTGGTGCTCGGTGGGTGGTGCGCGGATCGCGCAACTAAGCGAAGCGGGGGGGGCGCCCCCGTCGGCCTGGCTGTGCGTTTGGTGCTCGGTGGCGGAGCGCGGATCGCACACCTAAGCGACCAGGGCGCCGTCGTCGGCTTACCTGTGCGTTCTGTGCTCGGTGGCGGAGCGCGGATCGCACACCTAAGCGACCAGGGCGCCGTCGGCCTGGCTGTGCGTTGCTGGTCGGTGGCGGAGCACGGATCGCACACCCAGCGACGCCCCGGCGCGGCGGGGCGCGGGGAGGGGCGCCGTCGGCGTGGCTGTGCGTTTGCTGGTCGGTGGCGGAGCACGGATCGCACACCCAGCGACGCCCCGGCGCGGCGGGGCGCGGGGAGGGGCGCCGTCGGCCTGGCTGTGCGTTTGCTGGTCGGTGACGGAGCGCGGATCGCACACCTGAGCGAAGCTGGGCGTCGTCGTAGGACTAGGTGTGCGTTTTGTGCTCGGTGCTGGAGCACGGATCGCACACCCAGCGACGGCGCGGCGCGGCGTCGCGGCCGGGGAGGGGCGCCGTCGGTCTGGCTGTGCGTTTGCTGGTCGGTGGCGGAGCGCGGATCGTGCACCTAAGCGAAGCAGGGCGCCGTCGTCGGTTTAACTGTGCGTTTTGTGCTCGGTGCTGGAGCACGGATCGCACACCCAGCGACGGCGCGGCGCGGCGTCGCGGCCGGGGAGGGGCGCCGTCGGTCTGGCTGTGCGTTTGCTGGTCGGTGACGGAGCACGGATCGCGCATCTAAGCGAAGAGGGGCGTCGTCGTCGGACTAGGTGTGCGTTTTGTGCTCGGTGCTGGAGCACGGATCGCACACCCAGCGACGGCGCGGCGCGACGGCGCGGCGGGGAGTGGGGCCCCTGCGGGTCAGCAGGACTCGCGCTCCACCAGGCTCATGTGCAGCACCTCGGTGCGGGGGTCGGCGCCGTCGATCATGCCCAGTGCCATCTCCGCGGCCACCCGGCCCTCGTCGTGGAGGGGCTGCTCGATGGTGGTCAGGGGAGGGGTGCTGGTGGCGGCGAAAGGGTGGTTGTCGAAGCCGATGACCGACACGTCCTCGGGCACCCGGCGCCCAGCCAGGCGCAGGGCGGTCAGGGCACCGACGGCGATGCGGTCGGAGCCGGCGAGGATGCCGTCGATCTCGGGGACGGTCTCCAGCAATTCGCGTGCGGCCTCGAACCCGGAGTTGGAGTCCCAGCCGGTGTAGACGACGGCGTCGTCCTGCAGCCGCTCGCCCAGGACGGAGTGGTAGCCGCGGTGACGGTCGACGGAGGCGGGGTTGTCGAAGGGACCCAGAATTGCCCCGACCCGGGTCCGGCCCTGCGCCAGCATCCGTTCGGCGGCGATCCGGGAGCCCTCGACGTCGTCGGCGTAGACGGTGGAGAACACGCCCTCGTAGGGCATTCCCTCCAGTTGGCCGCACAGGACAACGGGGAGGTCGCCCCGCGAGAGGGCCTCCAGGACGTCGCCGCCGACGTAGGGGGACAGGCTGATCACGGCGTCGAAGGATCGCCTGTCGAAGTGCTGTAGCGCACGGGCGCGTTCGTCGTCGGAGTGGGCCTGCAGCAGCATCGGCAGGAAGGGGGTGCTGGCCAGGCCGTCGGTGATGCCCTTCAGTATGGTGCTGTAGGTGGGGTCGACGAACAGCTCGTCGAGGGGCTCGGTCACGAGCACCGCGATGGCGTTGGCGAGGCCCGTGGCCAGTGCCCGGCCCTGCGCGTTCGGCACGAATCCGGTGGCCAGCATCGCCTCCCGGACTCGCTTCTTGGTGGCCTCCGTCACGGCGGGGGAGTCGTTCAGGGCGCGCGACGCCGTCGCCCGGGACACCCCGGCCACCCGGGCCACGTCCCCGATCGTCGACTTCGTCCGCTTGGCTCTCGCCACTGGCTCCTCCTGTTGCGGTGGACACTAGTCCACCCCGTTTCCTGATGCCCGGTGACTTCATGTTAGGGTAAATGAAACCGGTTTCATTCATCAAGGAGAAGCATGTCGCCAAACGACTGGGAGAACCAGCAGCTGACGGGACGCAACCGCTTGGCGGCCCGTGCCTACTTCTTCGGCTACGCCGACGCCGACGCTGCCGCCTCCCTGGATCGACGACGCGCCCGCGGCTTCGTGGACCTCTCCGGCACCTGGAACTTCCGACTGTTCGACAACCCCCGCCGCGTCCCGGCCGCCTTCACCAGCGAGCCGGCCGAGGGCTGGGACGAGGTCACCATCCCCCACCTGTGGCAGCTGGACGGTTACGGAAAACTTCAGTACACCGACGAGGGCCTCCCGTTCCCCATCGAGCAGCCGATGGTGCCCGCGGACAACCCCACGGGTGCCTACCAGCGCGTCGTTGCCCTGAGCCGCCCGGCGGCGGGGGAGCGGACCATCCTGCGCCTCGACGGCGTCGAGAGCTACGCCGAGATCCACCTCAACGGCCAGTTCGTCGGCATGACCAAGGGGTCGCGCCTGTCGGCTGAGTTCGACGTCACCGACGCTGTCGTCGACGGCGAGAACCTGTTCTCCGTGAAGGTCCTCCAGTTCTCCGACGGCACCTACGTCGAGGACCAGGACATGTGGTGGGCCTCCGGCATCTTCCGCGACGTCTACCTCGTCACCCGCCCCGCCGCCCACCTCACCGACTTCTTCGTCCGCACCCACAAGGTGGCCGACGACGTCGCCGAGGTCACGCTCACCGCCGAGGCGGCCGGCGCCACCGGGATCCACTGGTCGATCAGCCGCGACGGCACGGTCGTGGCCGAGACCGACGTCGCCCCCGGCGGGACCGCCACCCTCACCGTCGACGGCGCCCGCTTCTGGAACCCCGAGGAGCCGTTCCTCTACGACATGCTGCTCACCGTCTCCGGCGCCGACGGCGTGAGCGAGTACGTCCCGCACCGCCTCGGCCTGTCCGAGATCACGACGGAGGACGGCAAACTCCTGCTCAACGGCACCTACTTCAAGATGCACGGGGTCAACCGCCACGACCACGACCCCTACAAGGGCCGCGCCGTCGGCATGGACCGCGTCCGCCGCGACCTCGAGCTCATGAAGCGCCACAACATCAACGCCGTGCGCACCGCCCACTACCCCAACGACCCGCGCTTCTACGAACTGTGCGACGAGATCGGGCTCATGGTGATCGCCGAGACCGACCTCGAGACCCACGGCTTCGCCAACGTCGGGGACCTCTCGCGCATCACCGACGACCCCACCTGGGAGCCCACCTACGTGGACCGGATCGAGCGGCACGTCCTGGCGCAGCGCAACCACGCGTCGGTCATGATGTGGAGCCTCGGCAACGAGTCCGGCTACGGCTGCAACATCCCCGCCATGTACGCGCGTGCCAAGGAGCTCGACCCCACCCGCCCGGTCCACTACGAGGAGGACCGCAACGCCGAGTACGTCGACGTCATCTCCACGATGTACTCGCGCGTGCAGCAGATGAACGACTTCGGCGAGCACCCGCACCCCAAGCCGCGCATCATCTGCGAGTACGGCCACTCCATGGGCAACGGCCCCGGCGGCCTCAGCGAGTACCAGGCGGTCTTCAACCGCTGGGACTCCATCCAGGGGCACTTCATCTGGGAGTGGATCGACCACGGGATCGCCCAGCGCACCGCCGACGGCCGCGAGTTCCACGCCTACGGCGGCGACTTCGGCGACTACCCGAACAACTCCAACTTCTGCATCGACGGCATGGTTTTCCCCTGGCAGGAACCCAGCCCGGGTCTTGTCGAGTACGCGCAGGTCATCAGCCCCGTGCTCGTCGAGTACGCCGACGGCACCCTCACCGTCACCAACCGCCGCTGGTTCACCGACCTCTCCGACGTCGAGGTCACCCTCCGGGTGCTGCACGACGGCGTGGTCGCCGAGACCTCCACGCTCGCGCCCGGCGCGGTGCCGCCCCGCGGGAGCTGGCAGCAGCGCGTCGACGTCCCGCAGGCCGAGGCCGGCGAGACGCTGCTGACCGCCGTCGTCACCTCCAACGCATCTCACGACTGGGCCGAGGCCGGCCGCCAGCTCGGGATCTACCAGTTCCAGGTGGCTTCCCGACCCGCGGCGCAGCCCGTGCCGACGCCAGGAGAACTGACGGCCGAGGCGGACCAGACCACTCTCCGCCTGGCCTCCGAGCGCGCGGAGGTCGTCTTCGACCTCGTCGACGGCGACCTCACCACCTGGCGCGTCGACGGCGTCGACCGCCTGGCCGCCGCCCCGCGACTCGGGTTCTGGAAGCCGCTGGTGGACAACCACCAGCAGGAGGCCGACGACCTCTGGTTCCCCCGCTTCATCGAACGCATGCAGCACTCCACCCGCAGCGTCGAGTGGCGCACCGACGGCGACGCCGTCGAGGTCACCGTTGCCGTCCGGCTCGCGCCCCCTACGCTCGACTTCGGCGTCCGCGCCACGCTCGTGTGGCGGGCCCGGGCGGACGGCGGCCTCGAGGTCGCCGTCGACGGCGCACCGTACGGGCCCTACTCCGACATCATCCCGAGGATCGGCCTGAGCCTGGAGGTGCCCGGCGCGATGCGCTCGGTGGAGTGGTACGGCCGCGGCCCGGGCGAGAACTACCCGGACTCGGCGGCGGCCAACACCGTCGGGCTCTGGCAGAGCACCGTCGAGAACATGGTGACCCCCTACGTCGTCCCGCAGGACTACGGCAACCGCGGCGACGTCCGCTGGCTGGAGATCTCCGACGGCGCGGGCGCCGGAATCCGCGTGGCCGCACCCGCGGGCGCCGAGACGTTCAACTTCTCCGCCTGGCCGTGCACCAGCGACGACATCGACGCGGCCAAGCACCGCACCGACCTCGTCGCGCGGGACAACGTCACGCTGAACCTCAATCACAAGGTCCTGGGACTCGGCTCCAACTCCTGGGGCAGCGAGGTGCTCGACTCCTACCGCGTCCGGCTCGAGCCCTTCTCCTTCCAGCTCACCCTCGCCCCCACGTCGGGCCGCACCGAACCAGGAGATGACAACTGATGAGGCTCTTCGAGTCCCGGGAACTGTTCGCCGAGCTCACGGCCGGCACCAAGAAGTGGGACCGCACCGTCGAGGCCCTCGACGTCGCCCCCACCCTTGAAGCCGGCGTCGCCTACTCCATCGGCGACTCCCTCACCTACCGCCGCGACGTCGCAGCCGCCTTCGCCACCGACCAGCTGGTCGGTCGCCGTCGTTATCACCAGGTGGTCGCGGCCACCGGCGGCGACGTCGCAGTGGAGATCGCTGCCAAGACCGACCTCACCGAGGCCGGCCCCTACGACGACCTCACGGACCGGCAACCGTTCGACGGTGCGGGCGTCGTGACCACCGTCCCCAGCGGGGGAGTCCTCGTCGTCGACATCGACGAGGCAGCCCGCTTCCTGCCCAACCCGGCGTCGGAGGCGGTCGTGCTGCACGTGACCGTCGAGGGCGCCACCTTCCACAACAAGTGACCCACCTCAAGAGAGCAGCACAATGACTTCAACGAACCGTGGGCGGATCGGCTGGTTCGCCCTCCTGACGATGACGGTGGTCGCGGTGTTCAACATCCGCAACGTCGTCAACAACAACGTGGCCATCGGCCTGGCCTCGGCGCCAGCCTTCTTCTTCGCCACAATCCTCTACTTCATCCCGTTCACCCTTGTGATCGCCGAGTTCGTCGCGATGAACAAGAACTCCGAGTCGGGCGTCTACCAGTGGGTCAAGACCTCGATGGGCGGGCGCTGGGCCTTCCTCGCGGCGTTCTGCTACTGGTTCGTCAACCTGTTCTACTTCGCCTCGCTGCTGCCGCTGATCCTGGTGTACGCGTCGTACCTGTTCTACGGCGAGGAGAAGCAGCTGAGCCAGCTGTGGATCACGCTGCTGAGCATCATCATCTTCGCCGTGGCCACCTACGTGTCCACCAAGGGCGCCAAGTGGATCAGCTCGGTCACCAACCTGGGCGCCACCCTGGTGCTGGTCCTGACCGGTGCGTTCATCCTGCTGTCGGTGGCCGCCCTCTTCGGCGGCGTCGAGCCCGCGACCCCCATCACCGCCGAGACCATGAGCCCCGACTTCAGCTCGTTCGTGACCATGTGGGCCTTCTTCGGCACATTGGCGTGGATCATCCAGGGCGTGGGCGGGGCCGAGTCCGTCGGCGTGTTCCTCAACGACCTCCGCGGCGGTGCCAAGACCTTCATCCGCACGATCGTCTTCGCCGGCATCCTGATCGGCCTGCTGTACGCCGTCGCCTCGCTGCTGATGACGGTGTTCGTCCCGCAGGGCGGGCTGGACTACTCCAACGGCATCTTCGTGGCGATGGGCGCTGTCGGTGAGTACTTCGGCATCTCCGCGCTCCTGGTGAACCGCGTCGTCGGCGTCATCCTGCTGGCCGCGACCCTTGGTTCGCTGCTCATGTGGACCTCAACCCCCGTGAAGATCTTCTTCTCCGA
This sequence comes from Tessaracoccus sp. OS52, assembly GCF_020687685.1. Taxonomy (GTDB): domain Bacteria; phylum Actinomycetota; class Actinomycetes; order Propionibacteriales; family Propionibacteriaceae; genus Arachnia. The sequence continues at coordinate 85,115 of NZ_JAJEWM010000001.1, forward strand.
GATCCCCGAGGGCATTTTCGGCAGCAAGCTCGTCGAGCTCAACTCCGAGGGCATTCCCTGGCGCGCGGCGTGGGTGCAGTTCGCAATCGTCGTGCCGATCCTCGTGATCCCCGCCCTCGGTTCCGGCAACATCAACGACCTGCTCGGCATCGTCATCAACATGACGGCCGCGACGGCGCTGCTGCCACCCCTGCTGATCCTCCTGGCCTACTTCGTCCTGCGGCACCGCTTCGACAACGTCAGCCGCGAGTTCCGCATGGGCAGCCGCAACCTGGGCCTCATCATCGCCGGCTTCCTGCTGCTGGTTTTCTCGTTCGTGTTCATCGCCGGCACCACCCCCACGGGCCAGCCGCTGTGGCTGACGCTGCTCTACAACATCGGTGGTGTGGTCGTGTTCCTGGGTCTTGCCTTCTGGCGCTACCAGACCTACATCGCCAAACTGCGCCGGACCGACCCCGCCGCCGCCGAGGCCGAACTTCGCCCCAACGCGCTGGACATGGCCACCGACGCGTAGTCGCGGCTCTCGTTCAACGCTCCCAGCCGACGCCCTCCCGCCCCCCGCGGGAGGGCGTCGGTTTTCCACTCCGCCTCCGCCTCCGCCGTCACGCCGTCATCGCCGTCGCCGTCGTCGCCGTCGCCGTCGTCGTCGTCGCCGTCGCCGTCGCCGTCGCCGTCGCCGTCGCCGTCGCCGACGCCGTCGCCTCCGCACCGTCGGTTTACCAGCGCTTCCGCGGGTTTACCAGCCCTCTTGTTGGTTCACCAGCGTTGTTGGTGTTTACCAGCGCTGTACGGCTGGTGGTGAGAAACAACGCTGGTCAATCGCCGGCGACGGTGGGTCTCACCTCACGCCGCCGCTCGCCGCCGCGCTGATGGCCTCGGTTTACCAGCGCTTCCGCGGGTTTACCAGCGCTTGAGTTGGTTCACCAGCGTTGTTGGTGTTTACCAGCGCTGTACGGCTGGTGGTGAGAAACAACGCTGGTCAATCGCCGGCGACGGTGGGTCTCACCTCACGCCGCCGCTCGCCGCCGCGCCGCTCTACGCCGCTCGCCGCCGCGACGACGGCGTCGGTTTACCAGCGCTCGCTGCGGTTGACCAGCGCTTACGCGCGTTCACCAGCGTTATTCGTCGTCACCAGCGCTGTACGGCTGGTGACGAGCAACAACGCTGGTCAATCGGAAGTAGGGCCGGGGAATCGCGACGGCGCAAGGCCTGGCTCGGGGCGGGCGCCAAGGGGGCTCACCCACCACGCGAAGGTCGGCGCGGGCGTGGGACCTCGCGCACCCACGGAGGCCAACTCACTGCAACCGAGGGGTCGGCATTTGCATCGGGAGGGACGAGAAAGTTACACTCTTTCCCTACCAATGAAACCGGTTTCATTCCGGAGGTCCCAGGGGGTGACAATGCAACGCATGGCGACGGCTGCTCTGCTCGCAGTCACCGTAATCTGGGGATCGACGTTCTTCGTCATCAAGGACGCGGTCGACGCCATGGATCCCGCCGACTTCCTCGCGGTCCGGTTCACCCTCGCCGCGGTCGTGATCTGCGCCGTCCTCTGGCGCCGGATCGCCAGGCTGTCGCCCAAGCACTGGGCCTTCGCGCTAGGTGTGGGCGCGGTCTACGGTCTGGGTCAGCTCGCCCAGACCTATGGACTCCGGCTCACCTCGGCTTCCATGTCCGGCTTTATCACCGGCACCTACGTCGTAATCACCCCGCTGGTCGTGTGGGCCGTATTCCGACGGCGTCCCAGCGTCCGCACCTGGGTCGCGGTGCTCGTCGCCGTCGTCGGACTCGGTGTGCTCAGCATCACCGGAACCAGCATCGGCGGGCCGGGGGAGGCGCTGACTCTCCTCGGGGCCGCGCTGTACGCGGTGCACATCGTCGCCCTCGACAGGGCCGCGCGGCGCGTCGATGTCCTGGCGCTCACCGCGGTCCAGATGGTCGGTATCGCCCTCGTCGTCGGCATCGCTGGCCTGCCCGGCGGCTACACCGTCCCAGCCGCGCCGTCGGTCTTGGGCGCAATCGCCTACACCGCCTTGGTGGCAGGCGTGCTGACCATGGGGCTGCAGACCTGGTCTCAGCAGTACCTCGCCCCCACCAGGGTCGCGCTGCTCATGACCCTTGAGCCTGTTTTCGCCACCTTGTTCGCCGTCGTTTTCGGAGGGGAGTCGGTCACCCTCCGGCTCCTGATCGGCGGCCTCATGATCCTCGCGGGAACCGTCATCGGTGTCCGCGCGGATCCCGCACCAGACGCACCCCTCACAACAGCCGGGCCGAACCCGGAACCAATCCACGTCCAGTAATTCATCACAGTCGATGGACGCAAGAAGGAGAAACATGTCAGTCAACATCAGCCGCAGGAAGCTGCTCTTCGCCACCGGCGGGGTCGCCGCCAGCGCCGTACTCGTGGCCTGCAGCGGCAACAGCGGCAGCTCGGGGGAGAAGGGTGCTGTCACCTGGTCCACCTGGGGCTCGCCCGACGAACTCAAGGGCTTCGACCGCTTCCAGGAGGCGTTCAAGACCAACAACCCCGACATCGAGCTGAAGTTCCAGCCCGTCCCCTCCTACGGCGACTACCACTCCAAGCTGCAGACCCAGCTCACGAGCAACACCGCCCCCGACGTGTTCTACGTCGGCGACGACCGGATCGCCTCCATCATCCGCAACGACGTCCTGCTGCCGATCGGCGAGGGTCTGGCTGACACCGACCTCAGCCAGGACGACTTCGCCGAGAACATCCTCGACATCGCCCGCTGGGAGGGCGAGGTCTACGCCCTGCCCAACGACGTCAACCCCGACACCCTCTGGTACGACAAGGAGGCGCTCGCCGCCGCCGGCATCACCGACGACCCGGCCGAGCTCGCCGAGAACGACGAGTGGACCACCGAGGCCTTCCTCGACATGTCCACCAAGCTCGCAGCCGCCGGACTCACCGGTGCGGTCTTCTGGAACTACTGGGCCACCCACGCCAGCTGGATGACCTCCCAGGACGGGCAGGTCTACGACGCCGACGGCAAGTACGTCGCGCACACCGACTCCAACAGCGTCGCCGCCATGGAGGAGTTCGCAGCCCGCTTCCAGGCCGGTGAGTTCAAGCTCGCCGACCTCCTGCCCACCGGCGCCGGGTCCGAGTCCATGCTCGTCACCCACAAGCTCGGCTTCCTCGCGGCCGGTCGCTACACCATCGGCGCCATCCGCGGCGCCGGCGTCGACGAGACCCTCTACGACGTCGTGCGCTGGCCCAGCCCCGACGGCAAGGCCCGGCCCACCGGCGTCGCCGCCTCCTACCTGGCCATCAACAAGAACGCTGCCGACCCGGAGGCCGCGCTCAAGTTCTTCTCGTCGTTCCTCGACGCCGAGGGCCAGCGGCTTCGCCTGGAGGACGCCGGCAACGCCGTCCCGTCCGTCAAGGGCGCCGACGACATCGTGCTGGACGCCGGTTACCCGGCCCACGCCCAGACCATGCTCGACATGCGCGACCTCGGCTACTCCAACTTCCCAACCGAGGCGGCCGTGCCGGACCTGTCCAACACCATCTCCGTGGAGTACATGCAGCCGCTGTACGAGGGCAAGTCCACCGCCCAGGAGACGCTCGACGCCGTGGCCGCCCTCGTCGAGGAACAGACGGCCTGATGTCTGCCACGACCACATCCGCCGTCGACGGCGCCGGGGCCTCGGCTCCCGGCCGCCGTCGGCGGGGATGGCGGGAGCGCGACAAGCTCTGGGGCGTGTTCTTCGTCGCCCCCCAGACGCTGGGCCTGCTCCTGTTCACCCTCATCCCGTTCGGGTTCGCGTTCGTCCTCGCCTTCACCGAGTGGAGCGGTTTCGGGATGCCGGAGTTCGTCGGCTTCGACAACTTCGCCAACCAACTGAGCAGCCCCCTGCTCGGCCGGGCGATCGGCAACACCTTGGTGATCGCTGCGGTGACGGTGCCCGTCGGCCTGTTCCTGGCCATCCTGGTGGCGTCGGTGCTCAACAAGATCAAGGGCCGCGCCATCTACATGGTGATGTTCTTCGCGCCTGTGGTGACCAGTTCCGTGGCGGTGGCCCTGATCTGGCAGCAGCTGCTGCGCGCCGACGGCGTCCTCTCGGGTGGGCTGACCACCCTGTTCGGCATCCCGCCGATCGACTGGCTGGGAGATCCCGTCCTGGCCCTGCTCGCGGTCTGTGCGGTGACCATCTGGTCCTCGCTGGGCCTCAACGTCGTCATCTTCATGGCCGGGCTGCAGAACATCTCGCCGTCGGTCATGGAGGCCGCCGCCATCGACGGCGCGGGCCCGATCGCCCGCTTCTTCAAGCTGACGCTGCCCCTGCTGAGCCCGATCATCTTCTTCCAGTCGGTGATCGCGTTCATCTCTTCGCTGCAGACCTTCGACCTCGTGTTCGTCCTGGTGGCCAACGCCGGCCCGGACAACGGCACGCGCACGATCGTCTACCACATCTACGACCTCGGCATCGCCAAGCTGCAACTGGGCCTGTCCAGCGCCGCCTCCATCATTCTTCTCGTGCTCACGCTGGCGATCACCGCCGTCCAGTTCGGCCTGCAGAAGAAGTTCGTCCACTACGAAGGGTGATGACGATGACCGCCATTCCCGTGGAGACCAAGAAGCCTCCCGCGCGCCGGATCCTCGGCGCCAGCCTCAAGCACGTCGTCGTCTTCGCCGCCGCCTTCCTGATGGTCGCGCCGTTCCTCTGGATGCTGCTCACCAGCTTCAAGGGCCTGCCGCAGCTGCTGCAGGATCCGCTGAGCATCTTCCCCGACCCCTGGGTGTTCTCGAACTTCGCCGAGGCCTGGAACGCGCTGCCCTTCGGCCGCGCGTACGCGAACTCCATCTACATCACAGTGCTCAGCGTGTTCGGCACGCTCATCACCAGCACCATGGCGGCCTACGCGTTCGCGCGGATCCCGTTCCGGGGGTCCAAGGCGCTGTTCGGGGTGTTCCTCGCGATGCAGATGGTGCCCAAGCAAGTCACGCTCGTGCCGTTCTACTTCATCATGGCCCAGATCGGCTGGGTGGATTCCCACCTGGCGCTGATCGTGCCCGCCATCATGGTGAACCCGTTCGGCGTCTTCCTGGCGCGACAGTTCATCCTGAGCGTCCCCGTCGAACTCGAGGAGGCCGCGCTGATGGACGGTGCCTCCCGCTGGGGCATCTACTGGCGCATCATCCTGCCGACCATCCGGCCGGGGCTCGGCGCGCTGGCCATCATCGCCGCGCTCGACGCCTGGAACGCGTTCCTGATGCCGCTGATCCTGCTCAACAGCACCGAACTGTTCACGGTCCCGCTGCTGCTGAGCCAGTTCCAGGGCCAGCACGGTGGCTTCAACTACGCCTTGATCATGGCCGCGACGGCGGTCTCCACCGTCCCCATGCTGATCGCGTTCATCATCGGGCAGCGCCAGATCATCAACTCGCTGGCCACCTCCGGGCTCGGCGGGCGCTGATGGCCGGGTTCGCCATCGACCTGGTCACCATCCCCTACACGGTCCCCGGCTCCCGCCTGTTCGTCCTGCGCGACGGCGACACGCTGACACTGTACGAGGCCGCCTACGAGCGGGCGCTCCGCGACAGCGTCGTGATTCGCGGAATCGCGGGGGAGGTGGAGCGCGTGACGCCTGATGGCATCGAGTTCGCCGACGGCACCACGCTCGTCATCTCCGGTGACCAGGCGTGTCGCGGCGACGTCGTGCTCGCGGGTGGGCAGGGCGACCCTCGGCAGCACATCCCGACGCCTGCGGAGTGGCTCGCCCGCACGCCGCAGGTGGCTCCACGGTGGCAGTCACTGGTGGACCTTTGCTGGTGGGTGCTCGGCTGCAACACTCTGAGCCTGGGCGGCGCCGCCCAGGGACGCGCAGTGGTGCCGTCGAAGATCGGCTACGTCGGCCACTGGCAGTGGGACAGCTACTTCATCGCCATCGGGTTGCGCCACGGCGACCGCGAACTCGCCGTCGAGCAGTTGCGGATCGCCGTCTCGCGGCAGCAGCCCGACGGGCAGTTGCCCGACGTCGTGCACGAGGCCGGCGTGCTGGCCTCCAGCGACGACCTCCCGCCCGGTGACCTGGAGAACCTGCGCGCGATGGCGTCGCCGACGCTGGCGCACTCCCGGATTCCCCTGACCAAGCCCCCGCTGACGGCGCTCGCGGTCTCGCTCGTGGCGCCGGATCTGGTCGACGAGTTCCTCGACCCGATCCTCGCCTCCCAGGAGTGGTGGTACGCGGCGTCGGACCCCGGCAACACCGGGCTTCCGGCCTACCTGCACCCCTATTCATCCGGCCTCGATGACTCCCCGATCTTCGACCACGACGCCATCGTCCGCTCGCCGGACCTGGCCGCCTACCTGATCAGCCAGGACCAGCTCCTGGCCGACTGGCTGCGGGAGCGTGGCCGCGACGCCGACGCCGAACGCTGCACCGCACGCGCCGAGCGCACGCTGGGTCTGCTGCTGGAGCACTGGCACCCGGAGCGGGGACAGTTCGCCAGCGTCGGTGAGGCCGGGCAGGAACTGGCCACCGACGCCGTGGTCGGCCTGATGCCGTTGCTGGTCGGCGGGCTGCCGGGCGACGTCGTCGAGGCGCTGCTGGCCGCGACGCAGGACCCGACGCGCTTCGGCACCCCCCATCCGCTGCCGACGGTGGCCACCTCCGACCCCGACTTCTCCCCGACCAGGATGTGGCGCGGCCCCGTCTGGGTGAACACGATTTGGCTGGTCGCTCATGGGCTGCGCAGGCAGGGAAAAGTGGCTGAGGCCGACGCGCTGGAGCGTGCGACGCTGGAACTGGTCCTCGCCGCCGGCGGACCCCACGAGTACTTCAACCCCTTCGACGCCACCAAGCCACCACGCGCGACGACGGCGTTCGGCTGGTCTGCGGCGCTGGTCGTCGACATGGCGGTCCGCGCCCGGGGTGCGCTGGTCGAGTAGCCGGCGAGGGACGAGTCAGCGTGTCGAGACCCCGGCCGATGCGGGACCGGAGAGGTAGATTGGTCCCTTCGCCAAGCAACGGAGGTTGGCCATGAACCGCGTCGACGCCAGGACTGCTGAGTTCCATCGACTGCACGCCTCCGGGTGCTTCGTGATGCCGAATCCGTGGGACGTGGGCAGCGCGCGGGTGCTCGAATCCATGGGGTTCCCGGCGTTGGCGACGACAAGTGCCGGATTCGCGTGGACGCTGGGACGGACAGACAACGAGGTGCAGGTGGAGCAGGCGCTGGAGCACCTCCGCGTCGTAGCCGCGGCGGTTGAAGTGCCCGTCAACGCCGACTTCCAGGGCGGCTACGCCGTCGACCCGGAGGGCGTCGCGGCGAATGTGACGCTTGCAGTGGCGACGGGGATAGCGGGCCTGTCCATCGAGGACGCATCCGGCGACGCGGCGGACCCGCTGTTCGAGTTCGAACTGGCTGTCGAGCGCGTGCGGGCCGCGCGGCAGGCGATCGACGACAGCGGCACCGGCGTCCTGCTCACGGCCAGGTCTGAGGGCTTCGTGTGCGGGCGCCCGGACATCGGTGAGACCACGCGCAGGCTTTCGGCGTATGCCGAGGCCGGCGCCGACTGCCTCTACGCGCCCAGGATCTCGTCCATTGAGCATGTCGCCGCGGTCGTCTCGGCCGTCGCGCCCCGACCGGTGAACCTGCTGATCAACGGGCCCTGGATCACCGTCGCCGAGGCGGCCGAGCTGGGCGTACGACGCATCAGCGTGGGAGGGACGCTGGCGCGCACAGCCTGGGGCGGCTTCCTGGCGGCTGCCAGGGAGATCGCGGAGGAAGGGACGTTCTCCAAGTTCGGCGAGTTGCCCGACGTGGAGGCCCTGCTGGGGACCTTATCCGACGGACATAGCGGCCGGCGCTGATAAAATAGGGGTACTGACTCGCGGGTTGTCGGCCGGTCCTTTCCATAGAGGGCCTGGAAGCACCCGTGTTCCCGGCGGGACTCCCCGGGCGACGCTCCGCCGTCGAGCCGGTGCCGCATTCATCACAGGTGGTTCCCATGCAGCTTGTTCCCGGTCAGACCGTCATCCATCCGCACCACGGTCCTGCGACCGTCACCCGGCGCCTCACACGCAGCCTCCGCGGCGAGTCCGTCGAGTACGCGGAGCTGCTGGTGGCCGCGCCGCCTCTGACGATCACGGTCCCGGTGAGCAAGGCCGACTACATCGGCCTGCGTGAGGTCGCCTCCGAATCCCAGTTGGACCGGCTGGCGGCCGTGCTGTGCGCTGACACCGACGCCGAGGAGGAAACCTGGTCCCGTCGCGTGAAGGCACACGGCGCCAAGCTCCTCACCGGCGAACTGCGCCTGGTGGCCGAGGTGGCGCGCGACATCCTGCGCAGGCAGGACGCCCGCGGGGTGTCCATGGCGGAGAAGGAGATCCTGCGCGACGCCCTGCGCCCCGTGGTCGCCGAGGTCGCGGTCGCCGTCGGCGTCTCCGAGGACGACGCGGAGCAGGTCATCAAGGAGCTCGCGCTGACCCGCGACCGCTCCGTGCTGGACCACGCCCCGGCAGCTTGATCATTCCGGTGCCGCCTCGGCGATCCGCTGGAGCCGCTGCCTGTGCTCCTGCCACCACGTGGCGTCGACGCCCTGTGCTTCCGCCGGGAGGTTCGGTGCGGACGGACTGAGCCCCGCCTGCCCGTCGAGGAGTTCGCGCACGATGTCCACCTGGCCCAGGTGTCTCCCGTACTCGGCCACCATGTGCACCAGCAGCCGTCCCAGCGTGACGCGCCGCTGGCCCCACCAGGGCACAGTGGCGACGTCGTCCAGGGACAGGTCCGCGATGGCGGCGTCCGAGGCGGCGGCGCATTTGTCGGCAAGGTCCAGGATGTCGTCGACGGACTCCTCAGCGGTGGCGTACATGTCCGCGTTCGGTTCGGCGTCGTCGTCGAACCAGGGCATGGCGATGCCGGATGGACGGGCGAAACAGTCGGTGAAGTACCCGACCTCCACCGAGGAGACGTGCTTGAGCACCCCCAGCAGGTTGGTGCCGGTGGGCGTCATCGGCATCCGTAACTGGCGCTCTGACAAGCCCTCGAGCTTCCACCGCAGGTCCTGTCGGGAGCCCCGGAGGTAGTGCCAGAGGACTGCCTTCAGTCCGCCGTCGGACTCGCTGCCGCTCGGTGAACCTGGAGGCGAGGTGGGCGTCTCTGCAGTCATGTCAGACATGCTGCCACCGACGACTGACATCAGCGGCTCAGTCGTCTGAAGATGTCCAGGCATCACGGAGGCACGATACCCTAGGGGGTATAGTGGTCCTCGCAGGATCGGCCACCTGGAAAGGTTCCCATGTCACAGCAGTTACTCGGTCACGTCGACGTCCCGGCCAGCGGGCCAGCGTACTGGCGCGCCGTCTGGTCGCGTCGCCACACTGTCACTGCTGTTGCCGCAGCGGTCGCACTGTTCGCCGTGCTCATGTCGGCGCGCGGCGCCGTCGCTGCGCTGGACGTCGCGCTGCTGGGGCTCGCGGCCGTCGTCGGGGCGATCACCCTGGCGACCTACGTCCCGCCTGCTGGAGTGCCCCTGCGTGAGCACGCGACCGGAGGGTCCTGCGGCATCATCCCCGTGCTGGCCGTCGTCGGCGCACCTGTCCTGCTGTCCCAGGCCGCGCCGACGTTGCTGCCCCTGATCGTCCTGCTCGCGTGCTACGGCCTCGCCATGGGCAAGCGCATCACCGACCACGCGTCCTGCTGAGAACACAGAACCCGGCCACAGCGGTCGCCATTGAAGGCATGATCGAACGAGGAGGAAACATGAACTACGCAATCCGCATCGACCTGGAGCGCCCCTTCGACGAGGCGCTCGCCATGACCAAGGAGTCCCTGGCCGAGAGTGGCTTCGGGATCCTCACCGAGATCGACCTGAAGCAGACGCTGAAGAACAAGCTCGACGTCGACATCGACGAGCAGGTCATCCTCGGTGCCTGCAACCCCGGCTTCGCCTACAAGGGCCTGCAGATTGAGCCTTCGCTGGGTCTCCTGCTGCCGTGCAACGTGGTGGTGCGACACAGCGCGGGCGTCACCGTCGTCGAGGCCATCGACCCGGAGACGATGGTCGCGCTCAGCGAGAACGCTGAGATGGAGCCCGTCGCCTTCGAGGTCCGCGCCGCCCTCAAGGCCGCACTCGACCGACTGGCGGCCGCCGCCTCCTGACGCCGCCTCCTGACGCAGGCTCCGTGTCGCCCGCGTGGTCGTCGGCCAGGTGTGCGTTCGCTGCTCGGTGATGGAGCACTGAACGCACAGCTAAGCCGGGGCGACGGCGCGGGCTCGGCTCACGTCGGAGCCTAGGTGTGCGTTCGCTGCTCGGTGATGGAGCACTCAGCGCACACTAAGCGGGACGACGGCGACGGCTCGGCTCACGTCGGAGCCTAGGTGTGCGTTCGCTGCTCGGTGATGGAGCACTCAACGCACTCTAAGCGGGGCCGACGGCGCGGGCTCGGCTCACGTCGGAGCCTAGGTGTGGGTTCGCGGCTCGGTGATGGAGCACTCAACGCACTCTAAGCGGGGCGACGGCGCGGGCTCGGCTCACGTCGGACCCTGGGTGTGGGTTCGCTGCTCGGTGATGGAGCACTCAACGCACAGCTAAGCGGGCCGACGGTGCGAGGGCCGTCCTCGCGACCGTCACCTCGGACGTCGTCGCATCAGTTCCTCAAGCGACGTCGCGGGGTGCCCGGTGAGCCGGGCGACGTCGTCGGTCACCGTCTCGAGATCCCCGGCGGCGATTGCGGTGTAGGTGGACACCCAGGCTTCCACCTGCCAGTCCGGCGCCCCGTAGACCGCTCGTGAGGCGTGGGCCTCTTCGATGGTCTCGTCATGGTAGGTGTACCGACGACCGGTGGCGCGGGTGAGGACCGCCGCGACCTCCTCCAGGCCCAGCGCCTCGGGGCCGGTCAGGGAGTAGGCGACGTTGGTGTGTCGCTCGGGATGCAGCAGGACCTCGACGGCGACGTCGGCGATGTCGTCCTGGGCCACCGCCGCGATCCTGCCGTTGCCCGCCGGGCCGCGGATGACGCCGTCGTCGCCCGCGAGCATGGGGAGGAAGTCGGCGTACATGTTGTCACGCAGGAAGGTGAACCGCATCCCGCTGCCGCGGATGTGCCCCTCGGTGGCGTGGTGGTCCCGCACGAGGGTGAAGGTGCTGGCGGCCGCCCCCGCGCCGACGAACGAGATGTAAACCAGGTGCTCCACACCGGCACGGGCGGCGGCGTCGATGAAGGTGGAGTGCTGGGTCACCCTGTCGGCGCTCTCCGAGCCGGACACCATCAAGGCGACCCGCACCCCGTCGAGGGCGTCGGCGACGGATTCGCCGTCTGAGTAGGTCGCTCGGTGCACCGTCGTGCCGGGGAGTTCGGGGGCTCGCGCCGGATCCCGGACGAGCAGGCGCTGCGGTGCCCCGACGTCGGCGAGCCGGCGCGCGATCCGCCCGCCCAGGTTGCCGGTGGATCCGGTGATGCCAAGGGGTGCGTTGTGTTCGGCCATGGAACCATCATGCGCCTGCCGCCGACGCATTGCCGGGGTCTGGGGGAACGCGAGGATTCCGCCCAAGTCGACGCCAGGGCGGATTAGGTTGGTATTTCCGAAACCCAGGAGGACCGCATGAACAGCGTTGCACTGGACCACGACAAGTACTCCGCCTACCTGAACCAGCACCTGGTGGCCGCCGACGCCGGCGTCCAGGCCTTCAAGGCCGCAGCCGACACCTGGTCCGGCACGCCTTGGGAGGGCACGTTCAACCAGCTCCACGGGGAACTGGAGGACTCGCACACCAAGGTGAAGGAGCTGATCGAACGGCTCGGTTATGAGGTCAGCACCGTCCGCAACGTCGTCTCCGGTCTGGCCGCCGCCGCCGGCCGACTCAATCCGCTCAACCCCACCCGCAGCAACGACGGCCTGATGACCCAGGCCGAGATGGACGCGCTGGTCGCGGCCGTGCGCGGGCAGCAGATGATGTGGGAGACGCTGCTCGTGCTCACCGCCGTCGACGACCGCTTCAGCGAGGCCGAGTGCCAGGCCATGATCGACCGGTGCGAGGACCAGCGACGGCGCGTGGTGGAGGTCAGCGCCGCGACGGCGCCCGCGCGGTTCACGCTGTCGCCGCCGGAATGACCCCCTCCGCGCGCGGCGGACACGGCAGGTGACGTGACCGGCGCGGGCAGTCCCCGCGCCGTGGCGCTAGAAGTCCGGTTCGCGGCGCTGCAGCAGTTCCTGCGCCTTCGAGGCCGCCACGCCGAACGGTCGTGACCACCAGCGGGAATCGCGCAGCGCGGCCCTCGCCGCACTGAACCCGGCGCCCCCATGGACCCCGCCGCCCGGGTGCGTGGCGGCCGACGCGAGGTAGAGGCCCTGGACGTGCGTGATCGGCCCGCCGAGACCGGAGACCGGGCGCCACGGCCCCTGCTGGAACAGCTGTGACGTGCCCGCGCCAAGGGCCCCGTCGACCAGGCTCGGGTTGGCCCCGGCGAGGTCCTGCGGCGTCTGCACCCACCTGCCCTGCTCCAGGTCCCGCCAGCCGGGGGCGAGGTCGTCGAACATGGCCTCGATGCTCGCCAGCGAGGCTCCTGAGGCTTCGACGGCCACCTCGTCGGCAACCTTCGGCAGGTGCGTGTAGGCCCACAGTGACTCCGTGCCCGCCGGTGAACGCGTCGGATCCGCCGTCGTCATCTGCCCGACGAGCGCGAACGCCCGCTCCGGCACGCGGCCAGTGGCGATGTCGGCGTGCCATCCCACCAAACCCCGTGCGGACAGTCCCGCATGGACGACGGCGGCCTCCCGCGCCCGCGCGGCCCGCCAGGGCATGGGGCCGGCCAGCTGCAGATTGAGCTTGAGCGTGGGCGGGTCCCAGAGGAACCGGTCCATTCGTGCCCGCAAGCCGGCGGGCACGGCGTAGGAGGGCAGCAACTCCTCGTAGAGCGCGGGCGCGGAGACGTCTGCGATCACCGCCCGTCGGGCCCGCACCTCGGTTCCGTCGGCCAGAGCAACCCCGCCTGCCCGCCCGTCGGAGACGATGATGCTGGCGACGGGGGAGTCGAACTCGAGGATCGCGCCGGCAGTCCGCGCGCGGGAGGCGAGTGCTTCGGCGAGCGAAGCCGCCCCGCCGCGGGGGACGGGGAACCCGACCTCTTGGGCCATCATCGACATCAGGAACCCCAACAGGCCACTCACCGGAGCGAGCGGGGAGACGTCGGCATGGGCAGCGTTACCGGCGAGGATGTCGGGACCCCGGCTCCCGCCGAACCACTCCTGCCCCATCCGGTCGGACGGCAGCAGCGCGAACCGCGCGAAGTCCAGCAACCCCGCGGCGCCCAAAACCCGGGCAAGTCTGGCGCCGGCGCCAACCGGTGGCCAGCCCTGAAGCAGCGCGTCGAGGAGGGGTTCCTTCACCCTGTGCCACCCCGAGGTCAGCTTCAGCCAAGCCTCTCCATCGCCCTCGTGGTCAGCCTCCAGCGCGGTCGCCGTGGCCTCCGGCGTCGCTTCCACCACGGTTCCGACGCCGTCAGCGGCGTCAGCGACGTGGACGACGGCGGGGCGGCGGTCGGCCCACACGAGCCCGTGCTCGTCGAGTTCGAGCGACTGCAGCACGGGCGAGGCCTTCCCCAGCGGGTAGCAGGACGAGAAGTCGTCGACGACGAATCCGTCGATGGTCCTGGATGCGACGGCGCCGCCCGGCTTGGCCCGTCCCTCCAGCACCAGCACGTCCCAGCCGGCATCTGCCAGCAGGGCCGCGGCCACCAGGCCGTGGTGGCCTGCGCCGATGACGACGGCGTCGACGGTGCGCGGGCTCATGCCTTCTCGGCGGCCTCGATGGCGGCCCGGGCGAGCGCGTCGGCGTCGTCGGAGTCCACCTGCAGGTCCCGGAAGTCGCCGCGCAGCGCCTTGAGGGCGGTGCGTTCGACGTCGATCTCCTTGCGGGTCCGCACCCCCAGGCGGCGGATCACCTCGATGGGCGGGCACCAGCCCTGGATCGCGTGCTGCAGCAGGAACGCCGGTACGGCGGCGCCGAGCCACAACCACTTGTGCGAGTGCAGCTTCGAGAGCGCCAGGCTGATGAGGATGAGCGTGGAGGCGTTGGCCTCGAGCACCCGCTCGACGTCCCAGGTGCGGTCCAGTTCCAAGATGTGCCGGGTGATGACGTCGGATGGGGCCCCGGCAAGGTCGGTGACCCGCTGCAGGCGTTCCTCGTCGAGCCGGCGGTTCACGTCGGACTGGGTGGAGTGGCGGACGCGGTCGGTTGGATTCATGACTGTTCCTCCTTCCCGGCCAGTCAACCACCGGGCCGAGTCGCCTGCAGGGTTTCGGCCGACCCGCCTCAGCTCAGCGAGGAGTACGCCCCACCGTCGATGACATCGGTGAAACCGAGTTCCTCCATCTGCTCTACGGCGGCGGCGGAGCGATTGCCCGATCGGCAGTAGACGACGTAGACCGCGTCCTTCGGGAGTTCGCTGATTCGGGAGGAGAAGTGGGGTGCGCTGACGTCGACGTTGAGCGCGCCGTCCAGATGTCCACTGTCAAACTCCGCGGGAGTGCGGACGTCGACGACGGTCGCGCCGTCCGCGATCGCCGCAAGTGCGTCACTGCTATCCGCGCAGGCGACGAGGCCGAGCGCTGCGGTCAGGGCAGCCACCAGCGCGATCACGATTCTTCTCAAGTTCATGCGGCGAATCATATACCCCGGCGGGTATGTGTTGTGACGAGGTAGATATCAGTGCCCGAAGCTGTCGGAGTCGGCCAACCGGTAACCGGGGTTCGTGAGCGCGCTCAGGGTGCGGATCTCGTCGGGGGCGAGCTGGACATCAAGTGCCGCGAAGTTCTCGGCCAGCCGCCCCCGGTTGGAGGACTTCGGGATGGGCACAAGACCCTGCCGCAGGTGCCAGGCGAGCACCGCCTGTCCGGGGGTGATGTCGTGCGCGGCCGCCACCTGCCCGACGACTGGGTGCTCGATCAGACCGTTGCCGGCTGCCAGGGGTGCCCAAGACTCGGTGACGATCCCATGTTGTGCGTGGAAATCGCGCTCGTCCGGACGATCGGTGAACGGATTGCACTGGATCTGGTTGACCTCGGGTGCGACGCCGGTGGCGTCGATCAGGCGCTGGAGATGGGCGGGCTTGAAGTTCGACGTGCCGATGGCCCGCACCAGACCGCGCTCGCGGGCCCTGATCAGCCCCTCCCAGGCGCGGACGTAGAGGTCCTGGTCCGGGTTGGGCCAGTGGATCAGGACGAGGTCCGCGTAGTCGAGTCCCAGTCGGGAAAGGTTCGCCTCCACGCCCGCTTCGGCTTCGGCGTGCCACCGGCGGTTGAACTTGGTGGTGACGAACAGGTCCTCGCGGTCCAGGCCCGACTCGCGCACCGCCTTGCCGACGCCCGCCTCGTTGCCGTAGTTCTCCGCCGTGTCCACCAAGCGATACCCGATCTCGAACGCGGTGAGGCACATTCGCTCGACCTCCCCGTCGTCGAGCGGCCACGTGCCGACGCCGATCGCCGGGATGGGTGTTCCGTCTGCGAGAGGGATGGTGCGTGCGTGCGAAGTCATGGTCCCATCCTTGCTGAACGCCGGGCCAGGACGGAGGCTGCTGGACCGGAATACGCGCTGCGTAGCAGAGGTTGAGTGTAGTAGACTCAACTTCAACACCAACCCGGAGGAACCGCCTTGAACACCGAGACGCTGACCACCAAGAGCCGCGACGCCGTCACGTCGGCCGTGCGGCAGGCCCTCACCCATGGCAACCCCAACGCCGAGCCAGAACACCTCCTGCACGGCCTGCTGATGGTGCCCGACAACACAGTCGGGGCCCTGCTCGAATCCGTGGGTGCCAGCCCGAAGAACGTCGACGACGCCGCGGAGGCAGCCATCTCCGCGCTGCCGTCGAGCACGGGGTCGTCCGTGACCCAGCCGGCGCTGTCTGGTGCCTTCGCTCGGGTGCTCGCGTCCGCGGAGACGCAGGCCCAGGAGATGGGGGACCAGTTCGTCGCCACCGAGCACCTGCTGATCGGCCTCGCCACCGTCGACTCCGCGGCCAAGCGCATCCTCGCCAAGGCGGGAGCCGACGCCGCGTCGCTGGCCAAGGCATTCAACGATTCCCGCGGCGGGAAGCGCGTGACGTCGGCGGAGAGTGAGGGTGGCGAGTCCGCCCTGGACAAGTACTCCGTGGACCTCACCGAGGCCGCCCGCGGCGGCAAGCTGGACCCGGTCATCGGCCGCGACGCCGAGATCCGGCGTGTGGTCCAGGTGTTGGCCCGCCGCACCAAGAACAACCCCGTACTGATCGGCGAACCCGGCGTCGGCAAGACGGCCGTCGTCGAGGGGCTGGCACTGCGTCTGGTCGAGGGCGACGTCCCCGACTCGCTCAAGGGGCGCCGGCTCGTCTCGCTGGACCTGGCCTCCATGGTCGCCGGCGCGAAGTACCGCGGCGAGTTCGAGGAACGCCTCAAGGCCGTCCTCCACGAGATCCGCGACGCCGAGGGCCAGATCATCACGTTCATCGACGAACTCCACACCGTCGTCGGGGCCGGCGCCTCAGGAGAGGGCGCGATGGACGCGGGCAACATGCTCAAGCCCATGCTGGCCCGCGGCGAGCTGCGGATGATCGGGGCCACCACCCTGGATGAGTACCGCGAGCGGATCGAGAAGGACCCGGCCCTGGAGCGTCGCTTCCAGCAGGTCTACGTGGGGGAGCCGTCGGTGGAGGACACCGTCGCCATCCTGCGCGGCCTTCGCGAGCGCTACGAGGCACACCACAAGGTCCGCATCACCGACGCCGCCCTCGTGGCCGCGGCGGCACTCTCGGACCGCTACATCACCTCCCGCCAGTTGCCGGACAAGGCCATCGACCTGGTCGACGAGGCTGCCTCGCGCCTGCGCATGGAGATCGACTCCTCACCCGAGGAGATCGACATGCTGCGCCGCGACGTCGACCGCATGACCATGCAGGTGTTCCACCTGGAGAAGGAGGAGGACGAGGCGTCGAAGGAGCGGCTGGCCGCACTGCGCGCGGAACTGGCCGACGAGCAGGAGCGGCTGCGCGGCCTGGAAGCCCGGTGGGAGGCGGAGAAGTCGGGGCTCAACCGGGTCGGTGACCTGAAGGAACAGATCGACCAGCTGCGCATGGAGGCCGACAAGGCGCAGCGCGCCGGGGACCTCACCAAGGCCTCCCAGATCCTCTACGGCGACATCCCCGCTGCCGAGCGGGAACTGGAGGAGGCCCAGGCCAACGACTCGACGCCGTCGATGGTCTCCGAGGAGGTTGCCGACACCGACATCGCCGAGGTGGTGGCCGCCTGGACCGGCATCCCCGTGGGCAGGCTGCTGCAGGGCGAGAGCGAGAAGCTCCTGCAGATGGAGGACCGGATCGGTGCCCGCCTCATCGGGCAGCGCGAGGCGGTCCAGGCCGTCTCCCACGCCGTCCGCCGCTCCCGGGCAGGCATCTCCGACCCCAACCGGCCGACTGGCTCCTTCCTGTTCCTCGGCCCCACCGGCGTGGGCAAGACGGAGTTGGCCAAGTCGCTGGCCGACTTCCTCTTCGACGACGAGACCGCCATGGTCCGCATCGACATGAGCGAGTACTCGGAGAAGCACTCCGTCGCCCGGCTCGTCGGCGCCCCTCCCGGCTACGTCGGCTACGAGGAGGGCGGCCAGCTCACGGAGGCGGTGCGCCGTCGGCCCTACTCGGTGGTGCTGCTAGACGAGGTGGAGAAGGCGCATCCGGACCTGTTCAACATCCTGTTGCAGGTGCTCGACGACGGCCGCCTGACCGACGGCCAGGGCCGCACCGTCGACTTCCGCAACACCATCCTGATCATGACCAGCAACCTCGGCTCGCAGTACCTGGCCGACTCGTTCCTCGACCCGGGGGCCGTCCGGGAACAGGTGATGGGTGTGGTCAGGAAGGCGTTCCGGCCGGAGTTCCTGAACCGGCTCGACGACATCGTGCTGTTCGAGCCGCTGTCGCAGGAGGACCTGGCGCGCATCGTCGAGATCCAGCTGCGCCGGCTCAACCAGCGGCTGGCTTCCCGCCGGATCGTCGTTGAGGCCACCGAGGCCGCCGAGAAGTGGCTGGCCACCACCGGCTACGACCCGGTCTACGGCGCCCGGCCGCTGCGCCGGCTGGTGCAGACCGCCGTCGAGGACCAGATGGCCCGCCGCCTGCTGGCCGGTGAGATCCACGACGGTCAGACGCTCACGCTCGACATCAACGACGCGGGCGATGGCATCGTCGTGAGCTGAGGGCCAAGAGACAAGGGGCGCCCCGCCGAGCAGACAGCTCGACGGGGCGCCTCGGATTTTCAGTCAGCAGCCGTCCCAGCCGAGCCAGTCTGTGGCTTCGCGGGCGATGATCATGCTGATCCTGTCGGTGCCGACCATCGGCCGGCTCAGTTCGAACGAGCTGACGAAGACCAGTTCGTAGCGGCCCTGGTCGACGACGGCGACGTAGACCGGCTCGTATCCGTCCTTGGTCTCCAGCTTCACCGCACTGGCGCCGTAGATGGCCCGTACCTCGTCCAGGGTCATGCCCACCTGCGCCCCAGCCGCGGTCTGCTCACCGGCGCGCGTGAGGATGACTTCCATGACGTAGGCGTTGTTGTTGTAGGTCAGTGCGATTCCGCGGTCGGCCAGATCGCTCGAGACGTCCCAGTACTCGCACACGGAAGTCGACTTCCAGTCGATGTAGCCGAGCTTCTGCAGGTCACTCGTGCGGGCGTTGAGCCCCAGGGGTCCGAACCCGGTGTGCGTCAGCACGGACTGGTCCAGGATGTGGGCCGGCGCGCTCGTGACGGGCGGGATGGTTGGACTGGAGAACAGTACGAGGTTGTTGAACACCCACTTGCGCTGCGTGGAGTAGACCCACCGGCCGCCCACCACGGTCGCGGTGGCGACGTCGGCCAGGATGTAGCTGCGGCAGGCGCCACGCCCCGTGTTCGGGGTGTCGCACTCGGTGCGCCAGCTGCGGCCACTCGAGGTCCACACGACGTTCGGGCCATCGCTGTGGCCCAGGTTGTTGTCCGCCCACGCCGCGCGCGGCGAGGGCAGGTAGGTCAGGTTGTTGAACGTCCAGCCCGTGACGCGCTGGTAGGTGCCCTGGTGGTAGACCACCTGGGTGGCCCAGATCTCGGTCCTGCACCTCACGACGTTGCTGGAGTACATCTCGCACTCGGTGTTCCACAGCCGGCCGTTCTGGATCTGGCCGCCCGGGGTGTCATACACCGAGGCGTTGGCGACGACCGCTCCGGTCCCGATCACCACGACGGCCGCGATGAGCGTGAGGAGCCTTCTGAAGAGCAACATTCCAATCCCCCCTTTGGGATTTGATCCGAAAGGCCTACGGTACGTCCCGGTGGTGCCATTTCAGAGGGCTTTTCGCAATCACTGCACCAGCTGTCGACGCTTCTTCTGGACTGCTCGTTGACTAGGCTGTCCGGTGTCGCCGTGGGAGAGGAACTACATCATGAGGAAGCTCCTGGTGCCGCTGCTGGCGGCCCTGGTGTCCATCGCGGGACTCGTCGCTGCGCCGCCCCCGGCGTCGGCCGCCACGGCGCAGTGGCGCTCGTTCTGGGTGGACACCTGGAACCCGGGGATCTTCGACGCGAGCCAGGTGCGACAAGTGGTGGCCGACGCCAAGGCCGCCAACGCCAACGTCCTGCTCGTGCAGGTGGTGCGGCGCTTCGAGTGCTACTGCAACAAGTCGGACTACCCCCGCACCACAGTCTCCGGCATGAGCCCTGACTTCGACCCCCTCGCCGAGATCATCCGGCAGGGCCACGCGGCCGGGCTGGAGGTGCACGCCTGGGTCAACGTCAACACCTTCTGGTCATCCTCGACCCCGCCGCGGGACCCGGCCCACCCCTTCAACACCTTCGGCCCCACGGCCACAGGGGCCAACCGCTGGCTGAACAAGCGCTCCGACGGTGTGGAACAGGTCGGAAGCAGCTCCTACCTCGACCTCGCCAACCCCGCGGCACGGGCCGACGTCGCACGTAGAGTCGCCTCCATCGTCGAGAACTACGCCGTCGACGGCATCAACCTGGACTACATCCGGTACCCGGATCACAACACGGGTGGCGCCGGCAACCAGTGGGGCTACTCGGAGACCTCGCTGCAGCGGTTCCGTACCGAGACCGGGCGGACCGACAGGCCGACCGGCTCCGACTGGCAGTTCTCCGACTTCCGTCGGGCCCAGGTGACGGCGACGGTCTCAGGCATCCGGGACGCCATCAATCGCGTCGCGCCGTCGGTGGAGCTCTCGGTGAACGGCATCTCCTACGGCTACGGCCCCTCCACCAACAAATCCTGGGAGTCCACCGACCCCTACGCCGCCGTCCTGCAGGACTGGGCGGGCTGGGCACGTCGGGGCCTGGTCGACGCCGTGGTGCTGATGAACTACAAGAGCGAGGCGAGTTCCACCCAGGCGGCGATGTTCGCTTCCTGGAACAAGTTCCTGGCCAGCCTGCAGCAGGAGACGGGCCGTGTAATGGTCTCTGGCCAGGGGCTGTACATGAACAGCATCGAGAACTCACTCAAGCAGGCCCGCGACGTCACCTCACTCGGGCTCGGCTGGTCGGGTTACAGCTACGCCAACGCCAGCGCCGTCGCGGTCGACACCACCTCCCAGTCCACCAAGACCGCCGAACGTCAGGCGCTCATCCGTGGCCTGGCGGCGGGGCCGTTCAAGGAGTGGGCCGCGCCGCCGCTGATGTCGTGGAAGCCCACCGCTTCACGCGACCTCTACGTCATCCCCGGCTACCACGAGATCAACGGCCGCCAGTGGCGAACCGACTGCGAGGCCTACTCGCAGACCCGCCGGTGCCGCACCGACATCCTGGCCACCCAGGTCACCTGGAACGGTTCCCGCTACGTCACCGAGACCGACTGGGTCTTCAACAACCTCACCTACCTGCCGCTGATGACCCGCGCGCAGTGGGCGGGCAACCCCCTGGGCTTCAGTGGGGAGTTCGTCTCCGACGGCCGCCCCTGGCGCACCGAGTGCGACACCCCGGCTACTGGCCGGGGCGGCTGCCGCAGCTCCGTCATGGTCTACGGCATCGTGCAGGCCACCCGCCACGCGAACGGCACCTACTCCTATGAGCGGGTGGACAAGTGGGTGTTCAACAACATGGTGCGCTTCCTGGAACGCTGAGGCGGGAACCCTCAGGCACCCGTCACGAGCCAACCGTCGCCCCGCTGCCGCCACCACAAGGTCCATGACCTGGCCCCCATGAACCCGACGCCGTACGCCAGCCAGAGCCATGCCAGCCCGTCGCCGCCCCCGGGCGCGAACCAGGCGACGGCGAGCGCCAACGGTGCGTAGACCCCCAGGGTGAAAACCCCTGCCCTGGCGAGGTAGCGGCCGTCCCCGGCTCCGATCAGCACACCGTCCATCAGACAGACGTAGGCGGTCAGGGTCAGGGTCGCGCCGACGACGACCAGACCGGCGGATACCGCGTCGCGGACGGCGTCGTCGGGGCTGAACAGCCAGGCGATCTGGTGCCGGGCGGCAATTGTGAGGGCGCCGAGGACCAGGCCCGCACCCACGGACCACCGGACCATCCGCCGGGTGATCGCACGGGCCTGTTCGACGCTCCCGGCGCCCAGTGCCATCCCGATCAGGGTCTGCCCGGCTATTCCCAGCGCGTCCAGTGCGTAGGAGAGGAATCCCCAGACGTTGTAGGTCACCTGGTGACCCGCGAGTGCCACGGCGCCCTTGTTGGCGGCGACCCAGGTCGTGAGGACCAGCGCCGCACGTAGGGTGACCGTCCGCATCAGCAGTGGGGTTCCGACGACCAGGCTGGACCGCATGCCTGTGACCGTCGGGCGCAGCGATGCTCCCTCGCGGCGGGCGCCGCGGCCCACGACCCAGGCTGCGGTGAACCCCATCAGGGTCTCGGCCACAGCCGTGGCCAGCCCTGAGCCGGCCACGCCCATGCCCAGCCCGAACACGAACACGAGGTCCAGCACCACGTTCGTGGCGGCGGCGCCGAAGGCCAGCACCAAGGGGGTGCTCGCGTCAGCCAGACCGCGCAGCGTGCCGGTGGCAGCCAGCATCAGCAACATTCCCGGCAGGCCCGGCAGGGACCAGCGCGCGTAGGCGACGGCGTGGCCGTGCACCTCGCCCGTCGCGCCCAGCCAGGAAGCCAGGTGCGGGGCCGCCAGCCAGACGAGCCAAGCGACGGCGACGGCGAGGGCCAGCGCGAGCCACATCGCCTGCACCCCGAGCTCGAGGGCCCGTCCGCGGTTGCCCGCGCCCAACTGGCGGGAGACCACCGCCGTCGACCCGTATGCGAGGAACACCGCCAGGCCGACGATGGTGGAGGTGATCGTCACGCCGGCGCCGAGCCCCGCCAGCGGGAGGGTGCCGAGCTGTCCGACGATGGCGGTGTCCGCGAGCAGGAACAGCGGCTGCGCGACGAGGGCGGCGAAAGCGGGGACGGCGAGCGCGAGGATGCGCCGGTCAAGCCCCTTGTCGCCCATCTTCCTCCGCTCGCTGGAACGGCTCCGAGTCTAGGCCGGTGGTGGCGTGCGGTTGGCGGCACAACCCCTACGATCGGCTGGGTGATGGGTCTTGAGGAGGCGCCGGTGGTGGCGCATGCGGTTCGCAGCGGTTTCGTGGAGTCGGTGCATCGGGGGATCGGGGTGATCACCTCACCCGCAGGCGACGTCGAGTTCGCCGTGGGGGAGCCCGACACCGTGATCCTCCCGCGCTCCTCCAACAAGCCGATCCATGCCGTCGCGGCTCTCCGCGCGGGCGCGGTGCTCTCCTCGGAAGCCTTGGCCGTCGGGTGCGCCAGCCATTCCGGGGAGGCCGCACACCTCGGGGCGGTCCTGGACTCGCTCGCCGCCAGCGGTCTGGGGGTGCACGCGCTGCGCAACAGCCCCGACTTCCCGCTGGGCGAGGAGGCGAGGCTGGCCTGGATCCGCTCGGGGAGGGGAAAGGAATCGCTGGCGCAGAACTGCTCGGGGAACCACGCCGCGATGCTCGCAGCGTGCGTGGCCTCGGGCTGGGACCTCGGTTCCTACCAGGAGCCGACCCATCCGTTCCAGCGGCTGGCGGCGGAGACCACGGAGGACCTCGGCGGTGAGCGGGTGGTCGCCACCGCCGTCGACGGCTGCGGGGCGGCCTTGTTCGCGATCCCCCTGCTGGCGTTGGCCCGGGCCTTCGGCAGGCTCGCCGGAGCGGTTGGTGGCCCTGAGCGCGCCGTCGCCGACGCGATGCGCGCCCACCCGCACCTCGTGGCCGGGCCCGGAAGGGACGTGACGGCGCTCATGCAGGGCGCTCCGGGACTGATCGCGAAGGACGGCGCCGAGGCGGTCTACGCCGTCGGACTCCCCGACGGTCGCGGGGTCGCCCTCAAGATCTCCGACGGCGGGGACCGCGCCCGCGCGATCCTGCTCGCCCACCTGCTGCGCCGAGCCGGCACCGTCGACGAAGCGGTCCTCCAACGACTGGAGACGGTCCCCGTCCTGGGTCACGGTCGGCCGGTGGGCGCGGTGGTCTGCGCGCTGGACTGACTCCGGGGCCAGAAGAGGCCGGCCGGAGTATCCTTCCCGGCATGCCCGATCGCCTGGTCCCCGACGACACCGTCCCGGGAGCCTTCGCCGTCAGGTTCGGCGACACCTCGCAGTCCTGGGTGGACCCCGCTCGGCCCGACTTCCTCGCCTTCGAGTACGTGCAGCACACGGCGATGCTGCTGGACCACACCATCCTGGATGCCCCTGCCGAGCAGCGGCTGCGGGTGGTGCACGTCGGCGGGGCCGCCATGTCCCTGCCGCGCTGGGTGGCGTGGCGCCGGCCCGGCACCGCCCAGATCGTGTGCGAGCCCGACGTCGAGCTCACCGAGGAGGTGCGGCGGAAGGTGCCCCTGCCGCCACGCTCGGGGATCAAGGTGCGCGACGTCGACGGCCGCACCGGCGTCGCCGCGATGCCCGACGAGTACGCGGACGCGGTCATCGTCGATGCCTTCGACGGGTCGCACGTGCCGGGTGAGCTGGTCACCGCCGAGGCTTTCGACGACGTCCGCCGGATCGGCCGCGGCGCGGAGCTGATCATCTGCAACGTCACAGACCGTGCGCCGTTCCACTGGACCAAGCGCGTGGCCGCGGGCATCCGGCAGCGGTGGCGCCACGTCATCGTCGGTGCGGAATCCCCGGTCCACAAGGGAAAACGCTTCGGGAACCTGCTGCTCGCGGGATCGACGGCGCGCGCGGACCTGGCAGGCATTCGCCGTGAGTCCGGCAAGCTGCCGTTCGGCTACAGGTGGCTCGACGGGCGCGAGTTGACCAGTTGGATCGGTGATGCGGAGGAGTTCACCGACGCCGACACCCAGCCCTCACCCGAGCCGTCGGGCAGCAAGCTCTGGTTCTCCTGACAGGGGCTGACCAGCGCTGCCGCGGGTTCACCAGCGCTTCCGTGGGTTCACCAGCGCTTCCGTGGGTTCACCAGCGCTTCCGTGGGTTCACCAGCGCTTCCGTGGGTTCACCAGCGCTTCCGTGGGTTCACCAGCGCTTCCGCGGGTTCACCAGCGCTTCCTCGGGTTCACCAGCGTTGTTGTCCGACACCAGCGCTACAAGGCTGGTGCCGGCGAACAACGCTGGTCAACGCGTCGCGGCCCCGGCCCAGGTCTCAGGGCACGCTGCGGGGGAGGGACGTCGGCTCGATAGGCTGGGCACATGTCCCGACCCCGCCGCAGCACTGCAGCCGGCACGTCGCCGTTGCGGGTCCTGGTGATGGTGCTGTTGTTCGCCGCGGTCGCGGGTGCGGGTTGGGCTGTCTGGCTCTACTGGGGGAGCGGCATGGTTGCCCGGGGGGCTGCCGACGACGCCGTCGCCCAGCTGCGTGACCGGTGGCAGGCAGCGAGCGACGACGCGGACCCCGGTTCCGCTGACGACGAGGAGTCGCCCCTGGTGGCGAGTCCCGTGGACGGAGTCGCGGAGTGGATCATCCGGATCCCCGCGCTGGGTGAGACCTGGGAGTGGCCGGTGGCCGTCGGGATCGGGGACGAGAGCCTCGCCGAGGCCGTCGGCTGGTACCCGGGGACGTCGCAGCCGGGGCAACTCGGCAACTTCGCCGTCGCCGGCCAGTGCATCACCGGTGCCCAGCCCTTCCGCGACCTGCGCACCATCGCCGTGGGCGACGTCGTCGTGGTGGAGGCCGCCGACGCCATCCACACCTACACGATCACCTCGGCGCCCACTCAGCTCACCGTCAGCGATGACGACCCCTGGGTGCTCGAGCCGGTGCCCGGCCAGGCCGACGCCGAGCCGACCCAGGCGTTCATCACCCTCACCACCTGCGAAGACCTGTACCCGACGCCGGACCGTTCCGTGGCCTTCGGCGTCCTGACCACGACGGAGCCCAAACCATGACCGACAAGCAGACCCTCATCGACGCCGTGCTGGACCTCGCCGTCGTACGCGGCCGAGTCACCCTCGCCTCCGGGAAGGAGGCCGACTACTACGTCGACATGCGCCGCGTCACCCTCGACGGCGCCGCCGCACCGGTCGTCGGACGGGTGATGAACGACCTCGTCGCGGACCTGGAGTTCGACGCGGTGGGCGGACTCACGCTGGGGGCTGATCCCGTTGCCACCGCCATGCTGCACGCCCGCGCCGCCGCCGGCGGCCGCCTCGACGCGTTCGTCGTCCGAAA
Organism: Tessaracoccus sp. OS52; assembly: GCF_020687685.1. Lineage (GTDB taxonomy): Bacteria > Actinomycetota > Actinomycetes > Propionibacteriales > Propionibacteriaceae > Arachnia. Next base: position 110,727 of record NZ_JAJEWM010000001.1, read on the forward strand.
GGAGGCCAAGGCGCACGGCCTCCAGCGCCGCATCGAGGGCACCGACGTCGCCGGGCGGCGCGTCCTCGTGGTGGAGGACACCTCCACGACCGGAGGGTCGGCGCTGACAGCGGTCGAGGCCGTCCGGGAGGCGGGAGGCCAGGTCGTGGCGGTGGCCGTCGTGGTGGACCGCGGTACCGGGGCGGCCGAGAAGGTCGCGGAGGCGGGGCTGGAGTACCGGTTCGCGCTTGGTCTGGATGATCTGGGGCTGTGAGGCCCCCGTGCCGATACGCTTGTCAACGACCGTGCCCTAAGGAGCTGCAATGGAATTTCTACTTGGCCTGATCGGCGTGATCATCGTCGTCGGACTGATCGCCGTCATCTGGGGAATCAGCGTCTACAACGGCTTCATCAAGGGCCGGAACCTGATTCAGGAGTCCTGGCGCCAGATCGACGTGGAACTCAACCGTCGCTACGAGTTGATCCCCAACCTGGTGGAGACGGTTCGCGGTTACGCCGCCCACGAACGCAACACCCTCGAGCAGGTCACTTCGCTGCGCAACAGCGCCGCGGCCATGGCCAACCAGGCGCACGGAGCACCGAGCGAGCAGCGAGCCGCGATCGAGTCGGAGCTGTCGTCGGCGGTCCGCAACCTCATCGTGTCGGTGGAGGCGTACCCGGAGCTGAAGTCCAACGTCAACTTCCTCGAGCTGCAGCGCGAGCTGACTGACACCGAGGACCGGATCGCCGCCGGGAGGCGGTTCTACAACGCCAACGTGCGCGACTACAACACCCGGATCGAAACCGTCCCGAGCAACATCATCGCGGGCTTCGCCAACTTCGAGAAGGCCACCTACTTCGAGGTCAACGACCCCCAGGTCCGGCAGGCCCCCGACGTGAACTTCGGCGAGATCTCCCAGCGTCCCTCGGGCCAGTACCAGCAGCAGCCGCAGCAACTGCCCAACCCCGGTCAGTACCAGCAACAGCCCTACTCCGCGCCATCGGCCGATCCCGCCGCCCAGCCGCAGTACCAGCAGCAGCCGTACCAGCAGCAGCCGTACCAGCAGCAGCCGTACCAGGAGCAGAACCCCCAGCAGCCGGGCGGCTACCAGCCTCCCTACCGCAACCAGTGACCGACCCACGACGGCCCGCTCCGGATGAGCGGGCCGTCGACCACGTCGCGGACCCGACGCTGCCCACCGTCGGCGTCGGGCCCCACACCGAGCCCTGGCCCGAGGATCCCAGGCTGGACCCGGACCTCCTGCGTGAGGGCGACCGCCGAAACGTCGGCGACGAGTACCGCTACTGGAGACTGGAGGCCATCGTTGCTGACCTGGACGAGCGGCGCGCGCCCCTGCACGTCGCCATCCAGAACTGGGAGCACGACTTCAACATCGGTTCAATGGTCCGCACCGCCAACGCCTTCAACGTCGCCGGCGTCCACATCGTCGGCCGCCGACGGTGGAACCGCCGCGGCGCGATGGTCACGGACCGCTACCTGCACGTCCACCACCACGACGACGAGGCCGACCTGTTCGCATGGTTGGCGGAGCGGGGGATCTCGCCCGTCGGCGTCGACAACCTGCCGTCCTCCGTACCGCTGGAGGCTGCCGAGCTGCCGCGCGACTGCTGCCTGGTCTTCGGGTCCGAGGGGCCCGGGTTGACCGACGAGATGGTGGCGGGGTGCGCCCAGCTGGTGGCCATCACGCAGTACGGCTCGACGCGCTCCATGAACGCCGGAGCGGCGGCCGCGATAGCCATGTACCACTGGAGCCTGCAGCACCGCGGGCGACCTTGACGGCGCTAGCATGACAGCCATGCTGCCTGAGCGATTCACCGTCGGCCTCACGCCGCTGCCGACGGCGCAGCGCGTGGTGCGGCAACGCGGCGCACTTCGGCTCCGGATCATCTCGGCGGTCGTCTCGCTCGCCATCCTCGCGGCGCTGGTGTTCTTCTTCAACCCGGGCTGGAGCCTGGGATGGGTCATCGCACTGTTCGTGATCTGGGGGGTCTCGACGGCGGTGTGGATGACCATCTCGGCCGTCGGACTGCACCGCGCCAAGCGGGACCTCGCCGCGATCGGACACGGAGACGCGCTCTACATCGACGCGCAGGGCATCGAGTTCGTGCACCCGCGCCCCGTCCGGGCGCGGTGGTCGGAGATCACCGGCCTGAAGATCACCGGGCCGAGCTTCGGGGCCGGTCCCAACCTGGTGATGGAGACCGACGGCAAGCCAGTCGCGAAGATCCCGATGAGCTTCCTCGACGCCATGCCGGCGGCCATCGACTCCGCAGCGAGCGCGCGCTCCTTGGGACGGGTGCACGTCGACGTCAGTGAGATGGACCGCATGCTCTGATGGTGGGCCTCCCCGATTCGCCACGAACCGGAGGAGATAGGGTTGGGGCAACCCATGTCTCAAGATATGAAAAGAGGGCATCATGCCAGTTGCAACCCCTGAGGTCTACGCCCAGATGGTCGATTCGGCCAAGGCGGGCAAGTTCGCCTACCCGGCCATCAACGTCAGCTCCTCGCAGACGCTGCACGCAGCCCTGCAGGGCTTCACCGAGGCGGGCTCCGACGGCATCCTCCAGGTCTCCACCGGCGGCGCTGAGTACTTCTCCGGCCCCACCATCAAGGACAAGATCTCCGGAGCAGTCGCCTTCGCGGCGTTCGCGCAGGAAGTGGCTAAGAACTACCCGGTCAACGTAGCGCTGCACACCGACCACTGCCCCAAGGACAAGCTCGACGGCTTCGTCCGCCCGCTGCTGTCCATCTCCGAGGAGCGCGTCAAGAACGGTCAGCTCCCCCTGTTCCAGTCCCACATGTGGGACGGTTCGGCCGTGCCGATGGAGGAGAACCTGTCCATCGCCGCTGAGCTGCTGGAGCGCTGCGCGGCCGCCAACATCATCCTCGAGATCGAGGTCGGCGTCGTCGGTGGCGAGGAGGACGGCGTCGCCGCGGAGATCAACGACAAGCTGTACACCACCGTCGAGGACGGGCTGCGCACCATCGAGGTCCTCGGCCTCGGCGAGAAGGGCCGCTACATCACCGCGCTGACCTTCGGCAATGTGCACGGCGTCTACAAGCCGGGTGCCGTCAAGCTGCGCCCCGAGGTCCTCAAGGAGATCCAGGAGGCCGTCGGCGCCAAGTACGGCAAGGAGAGCCCGTTCGACCTGGTGTTCCACGGTGGCTCCGGCTCCACCGCGCAGGAGATCTCCGACGCGGTCGACTACGGCGTCATCAAGATGAACATCGACACCGACACCCAGTACGCCTTCACCCGCCCCGTCGTGGAGCACATGTTCCGCAACTACGACGGCGTGCTGAAGATCGACGGTGAGGTCGGCAACAAGAAGCAGTACGACCCCCGCGCATGGGGCAAGGCAGCAGAGAACGGCATGGCCAAGCGCGTCGTCGAGGCCTGCGAGCAGCTGCGCTCGGCCGGCACCTCCGGCAAGTAGCGGTTGGCGTGGGGGCTTTCCCGCCCCGGCTCACGCGACAAGCTGAACAGACGACTGCGGCCCATCCCCTCGGGGATGGGCCGCAGTCGTCATGTCCGGGTCAGCTGAAGCGGACGATGTTGTTGAACACCCACTTCTGCGTCCAGCGGTAACCGCCCTGCGGCGCCACCTCGATCACCTTCGCCACCGAATAGCTTCGGCAGCCGTTGCGGCCAGTGCTCGGGGTCCCGCACTCGGTTCGCCACTGACGCCCGTCCGAAGCCGTCCACTGACCACCGGCCGCCAGTGGATTGCCGACCCACAACGCCTTCGACGACGGCAGATAGGTCAGGTTGTTGAACACCCACCTGGTCTGTGCGATGAACCGGCCGCCCTGCTCGATCACGGTGGTCGCCATTATGGAGGTCCGACAGCGGACGGTCTGTGAGTAGGGCTCGCAGGCCGTGAACCAGTCCCTCCCGTTGACGCGGTGGTAGCCGGGGGTCGAGTACAGGTCGACCTGCGGGTTGGGCGCCGTCGGGGAGGCCGACGGTGTGGCCGAGGGGGAGGGCGTACGGGCGTTCTTCACCCCGAACGCCGGCGACGTCCAGACCTGCGTGCCACCGTCGCCGTCGGCCTCGTGGGCGGTGAGCCGGAGGGCGTAGTTGCCGGGGGCGACCTCGCGGGTCAGGCCGTCGGCCTGCTGGACTCGTCCATCCCACGACCACAGGCTCAGACCGGAGTCGCGGCCGATCCTGTCCACGCCCAGCGCGGGTCTCGCGCTGCCCTCGATGACCTTCCCTGCCGCATCGACCTGCAGTGCGTGCAGTTCCAACCTGAGCACCGGGACGGCCAGGTGGAGCGCGATGGTGGGCAGATCCCGGCCCAGGGCGAAATTGCGGCCCGCAGGGGCGTAGTCGAAGTCGGCGGCGGGATCGACGCACTGCTGCTCCTCCCAGTAGCCGCACTTGTCGACGGTGACCAGAGCCGGCAGTCCCAAGTCCAGGTCCGGGAAGACCTTGAGGTTGCCGTAGTCGCCGGCCATGCCGGCGAACGGGATGGTCAGCGGGTCGGAACCCTCGTCGTCCCGCAGGACGAGGTAGCCGCTGTACTGGGACCCCTCCATGGCGTCGGGGTCCGCCGCGATCGTGACGTCGACCTGGGCGGTGCCGCCGGCGGGCGCCGTGACGGTGGGCGCGGAGAACCGCACGGAGGACTCCAGCACGGTGAAGGCGACACTGTTCTGCGTTGGGACCTCGGCGCCGCTGTCGACATAGGTGGAAACGGCGTCCTCGTGGCTGAGGGTGTAGGTGACCGGAGTCGCCGAGGTGTTGCTGATGGTGAGCGTCTCGGTGTGGGGTCCGTCGGCGGACTCGCCGGCCGAGATCTTGCCGGGTTTCACGACGGTGCCACCAAGGATCGCCTTGTCAACCTGGATCAGGCCGGCGCCCTGGTGGTGCGCGGCGTCCAGTACCCCGGACTGGGGGGCGTAGGAGAACATCGTCGGAGTCGCGGTGTTCTGCAGCCTGCTGAGGATCTCATCAGGAGCCAGGCCGGGGTCCGCGTCGAGCATCAAGGCGACCGCGCCTGCGACGTGCGGCGCCGACATCGACGTCCCGGAGTTGGTGAGGTAGCCACCCTTTTCGAGCGGGAAGGTGGAGCGGATGGAGCCGCCGGGTGCGCTGAGGTCGGGCTTCAGCGTCAGGTCGGCTGCCAGTCCCCAGGACGAGAACCCGGAGACGAGGCCTCCGGTGGGGTTGGGCTGCGACGTGGACTCGCCGGTCAACTTGACCGTGGGAGTCACGCGGTCGGCGTCGGTCAGCATCTTGTTGATGGACTGACCCTGCGCCTGGGTGACCGTCATGACCGGGATGGTGATCGCGGTCGAACCTTCGACGGTGGCGTTGAGGACGCCTGCCTCGTGGTTGGCGAGCAGCAACGCCTCGGCGCCCGCCTGCTGCGCGAACAGCGCCTTCTCGTGGAAGGAGCAGGTGCCGCGGCTGGTGACGGCGATCAGGCCCGTCAGGTTCCTCGTCTCGGCCACGCAGCCCTGCGGGTCCGTAGTCCAGGCGAGCTTCAGCCCATTGAGGGAGGCATCAGGATCCGGGGAACCGGCGGCGGGCAGGATGCCGACGGACGCCGTCTCCTGCGGGTCGTCGATGACCAGGAGCTCATCGAGCAGCAGTGCGGTGTTGTCGTGCGAGGCGACGGAGATGACGTTCTTTCCGACACCCGGAGCGCCGGTGGCCTGGGTGAAGGACTCACCGTCGTTGCCTGCTGAGGCGACGACGACGACACCCGCCTCCACCAGCCTGTCCGCGGCCTGCTCCGACGGGTAGTCGGGCCAGGTCTGGAACCCGGAGCCCAGGGACAGGTTGACGACGTCCATGCCGTCGGTGAGTGCCTGCTCCATCGCTGAGAGGATGATCTCGGTGTCGGTTGAACCGCCGCAGCCGAAGACGCGGTAGGCGCCGAACGTGACGCCGGGTGCCACCCCGTCCACCTCACCCGAGGCTCCGACGATCCCGGCCACGTGGGTGCCATGGCCCTGGCAGTCATCTGGGATGGAGTCCGGCTTGGGTACGGGCTGGTAGCCCGGAGAGAGCGGGTCGGCGTTGTAGTCGTCGCCGACGAAATCCCGGCCGTGCGTGACCCGCGCGGTCGGGAAATTGCCACCGTCGACGCCGGTGCCGCCCAGGTCAGGGTGGTCGAAGTCGACGCCGCTGTCGATGATCCCGACCCGGACGCCTTCCCCGTCGTGGCCGAGTTCGGAGCGCACCACGTCCGCGCCCGTCATGGCCACAGCCGACGAGAGCTGGGGGTTGACCGCTTGGGGCTCGGGGAGTTCCACGGGCACGACCGGGTAGACCGCCGTGACGCCCGGCAGATCCGCGAGCGCAGCGGCGCCCTCGGCGTCGGACGAGACCGACATCCCGTTGAACAGCCTCTGGTAGCGCTTGGAAACGGTGACGGGGATTGACCTGCGCTTGGCGTCGCTGACGAACTTGTCCTGTTGGGCCCGGACTGTGGACGAGGAGCCGCCGCTGACTGTGGGCTCGCTGGCGAACTCGATGAACCACTTTCCGGTGGTGGCGAACCTGGCGGTCAGTTCCGAGGGTGTCACGTGGTCGGAGGAATCACCCAGGTCCCCAGCCGTGTCCGCGGCCGCCGGAACCGTCGGAGCGAGCAGAGCGAAGACGGCAGTCACGGCCGCGACTCGAAGCCAGGTTGCACGCATTTGCGCTCCTCAACTATTAGGCGATGACTGAGTGTATGCGGCCGGGACGCAGACAGCTGCACCGGGTGTGGCGCCTGGCGGCACCGAACGATCCTCGTGTCGCTGGCTGGGAAACAAGGGTGACGTGAGCGCGCGGCTCAGGCGATGCCTTCCTTGCGGAGCCAGCCCAGGTCCTCCGGGTTGTCCTCGAACAGCTCTTCACCCTCGAGCATGTAGGCGCTGGTGTAGGCCTCGAGGGCCTGTGGGGTGCGGCCGTCGGCCTTGTGGGCATCGCCGAGGCGCAGCCAGACGTAGCCGTTCTCGCGCCCACCCGGGCTCTGCAGCGCGAGTTGCAGGGCGTCGAAGGCCTCGCCCCACCGGTTCAGCGCGCCGAGCGCGTCGGCGAGTGCGGTGTAGACGAGGGTGGCCGCCTCCCACTGGGTGCGCGGTGCCGGCAGCAGCTCCAGAGCCTTGATGTGGCACTCGACGGCGGCGTCCGGCGCGTTCAGGTCCTCGTAGTTGGAGCCCTCCTCGAACAGGCGGGTGACCTCGGCATGGACGTCGTCGGGCAGGTCGGCGCCGGTGGGCGTGCCCTCCCCGGCGGGCGGGACGACGCTCGCCGCGGCTGCGCCGTCGATCCCGCCGGACTTGCGGGCGCCGTCGTAGAACTCCCAGTACACCGGCGGCTCGTCCTGGAACGGGCGCTTGCCCTGTGCCTGGTGGATGGCGTCGAAGTAGGCGTAGGCGAGGGCCTCGTTGCCGGAGCGCAGGAACAGCTTGGCCTTGAGGAAGTCGACGATCAGCTCGCTGGTTGGGTTCAAGGGGGTGTACGCCTGCGTCGTCCGCTCCAGCCACTCGGCCGCCCGGTCCAGGCGGCCGGCCTCGATCGCAGCGGCGCACATGTCCTGCGACACGATCTCCGGGTAGTAGTCCCAGCCCATCTTGGGCTCGGGGAGCGCCTCCCAGATCGCGTCCCCCTCGGCGAGAGCGGCTTCGTAGTTGCCCTCGTCGATCGAGTCCCGTGCGCTGTCCAACCGGGCGTAGAGCGCCTCATCGAGTTCCTTGGGGAGCTGTGGCCTTCGGTTCATTCGTCAGATCCTAACTGGGTCACGGGATCGGCTTTCCCTTGAAGTTCTTGAGCTGATCCAGGACGTCGGCCTCTATCGCAACGATGTCGACGCCGGGCGGGAGTTGCACCGGCGGCTGGTAGGCGAATCCGGAAGCACCCATGATCCTGCCGTCGGCCTGGTTGACGCTGCCCGGCTGCAACTCGTAGTTGTTCGGATCATTCATCCAGGCCCGCACCTCGGGGCTCTTGGGCCCGTGATAGCGGCCGACGTTGTTCCAGTAGGTGACGGCATCGATCGGGACGTGGCCCATGTCCGTGGTGTCGACCTTGTGCCACCGCCCGTCGGGACCCAGGACCTCGACCCGCTTGAGGCGGTCAGGCAGGGCCGGATTCCAACCGCGGATCCTGCCCTCGGAGTGCATCCTCGCGATGACGTCCTGCCCGACCCTGCTGCTCTTCGAAGGGGTGCTGCCGACGTACTTCTGGCGCTTGCCGGTCACCGGGTTCTTGCGCGCGAGGTCGTCGGCCCGCCTGTGTACCTGGTCAATGGCCTCTCTGGTGGCCTTGGTGAAGTGGAAGTTCTTCGCGATCACGCGCTGGAAGATCCCGCCGTTGGCGAGTTCCACGATCTTCTTCGGGTACTTGGCCATCTCAAGCCGCCAGGATCTGCTCGACGGCAACGTTGAGGGCGGCCTCGATGGCCCACTTGGCCGCCTGCCTGGCGGCAAGCGCCGCGCCGGTCGCGAGCCCCGCCGTCGCGATCGCGGAGGCGATGGCGGCGGCCAGCACCACCAGTTGCGCGATCACGGCCAGTTTCATCGTCAGCACGATGCCCGCCGCGACGGCGTGGGCACCGGCAACGTTGGTGGCTCCCTGCCGGAAGTCGACCAGCGCCTTGAGGTTGCCGTCGTCTCCCACCGCGTAGTGGGCGAAAGCGGTGGCAGCCGGTCCGTGGTTCTCGGCGGTGACGGTCTGGACGCCGCGTTGCACTGTGCCGATGACGTCGGTGCACTGCTGGGCCAGGGCGTTCCACTCCTGCGCCCAGTCCCACAGCACCTGCTCGTCGGTGGCCGGCCAGTCGTATCCGACGTACTCGAGGGCCTGGCGCAGCCAGCCCGGAAGTTGCATGCCCACCTCAGGCTCCCTCGGTGATGGCCGCGGCGAGGGCGGCGTTGGTCTCCTCGATGCTGCGATAGCCCGCGCCCGTCTCCCGCATGTTCGCGGCTTCGCCCGAGAGGCCGTCGGCGAGGCCGGCGACCGTCTCCTGGACCGCCTGGCAGAGGGCGGGAAAGATCATGCCGAGGGCGGCGTCGGCGATCGTCCCGCCGTTGTTGCAGCCGAGCCGCCCGAGATTCGTGACGCGCCCGAGCATGGCGTTTGCCGCGTCGGCGAAGTCCTGGGCAGCGCCGGAGACCCGGCGGGCGCCGTCGTCCCAGGACTCCGGTGAGAATCGGACCTCACTCACGGGCCAACCCCTTCGTGAACTCCTCGAGCTTGGCCATCTCGGCGCGGTAGGAGTCGAGGATCTCGCCCTGCAAGGACTTCAGGCCTTCGGTCACCTCGGCCATGTCGGGCATGCCCGCGAGTTGCGCCATGGCCTGGTCGCGTGCGCCCGCGAGTGCTTCATTCGCAGCCTCCCGGATCAGGGCTGCGAGCTGGGACGGTGGGACGCGGACCGGCTCGGTGATCTCGATGGCGACGATCTCGTTGTCGGTGGCGCGCACGACGATGGAGCGGTCGTCGCGGCTGGCTTCGACCTCGATGGGTGCGAGTTCCTGGCCCTGTCTGGGAACGGGGTTCCCGGAACTGGCAGCGAATTCGATCACCCTCGCAACCGTGTCGGCCATGGTGGCTCCTGCGGGACGGTCAGATGACTGGGACATTCGGCCTCCTCACCCCCGAAACGCTAGTGGCCGCGGGGTCACGGGCCGCTGGGTCCGGGTACTCAAAAAACTCGTTCCATCACAGTTTGGTAACCCCGCTTCACCTTCGAGAGACGCAGTGCTAGCGTTAACACCGTCGTTGGCAGCGCTAACATCGCGTCGCCTCGTGGCGGCGAACCTGGTTTGGAAGAAGACGTACGAAGGAGTACGAGTGACGAAGACACTGCTCGAACTGCGCAACATCAGCAAGACGTTCCCGGGCGTGAAGGCCCTGCAGAACGTCAGCCTCGATCTTCGGGCCGGAGAGGTGCTCGGACTGTGCGGAGAGAACGGGGCCGGCAAGTCCACGCTCATGAAGGTGCTGACCGGCATCTACACCCATGACCCGGGGGGCGAGATCTGGATCGACGGGGAGCACGTCGAGGTCTCCGGCGTGAACCATGCGCGTGACCTGGGCCTGTCGATCATCCACCAGGAACTGAACATGGTCAGCGACCTCACGGTTGCGCAGAACCTCTACATCGGTCGAAAGGGTAGCCACAACGGTGGCTGGATCAACGACGCCAAGATGAACCGCAAGGCCGAGGAACTGTTCCAGCGCCTTGGGATGGACATCAACCCGAAGGCGCGCGTCGGTGACCTCTCCGTTGCGCGTCAGCAGATGGTCGAGATCGCGCGCGCCCTCTCCTACGACTCTCGGATCCTGGTCATGGACGAGCCGACGGCGGCCCTCACCATCTCGGAGACCGAGGCGCTGTTCGGGATGATCCGAGACTTCATCACTCCTGAGACCGGTCTGATCTACATCTCCCACCGCATGCCGGAGATCGAGGAGATCACCGACCGTGTCAGCGTCCTGCGCGACGGCCAGTACGTGGGCACCGTCAACACCCACGAGGTGGAGATGCGAGAGATCATCTCCATGATGGTCGGCCGCGAGGTGTCCGCAGAGGCCCGCCCGCGCAACAAGCGACTCTCCGACGAAGTGGTACTGAAGGTCTCCAACCTGAGCAGCCGCCACCTGCTGCGCGACATCAACTTCGAGGTCCGCAAGGGCGAGATCCTCGGGTTCGCCGGGCTCATGGGTGCCGGACGCACCGAGGTGGCCCGTGCGGTGTTCGGGGCTGACCCGCGAACCAGCGGCGACATCGAACTCCATGGCCGCAAGATCAACATCCGTGCCGCCGCCGACGCCGTGCGCAACGGGATCGGGTACCTGTCAGAGGACCGCAAGGCCTTCGGGCTCCTGCTGGACCAGGACGTCAAGACCAACGCCGTGATGGCCGCCATGAACGACTACAACGTCGGCGGGTTCATCGACGACGGCAAGATCCGCACGGTCGCGCTCGACATGGTCAGCCGCCTGCGGGTCAAGACGCCGTCGGTGAACCAGCTGATGCGCAACCTCTCCGGCGGAAACCAGCAGAAGGTGGTCATCGCAAAGTGGTTGCTCCGCAACTGTGAGGTCCTGATCTTCGACGAGCCGACCCGCGGCATCGACGTCGGCGCCAAGGAGGAGATCTACGCACTCCTGGAGACCCTCAGCAAGGAGGGCAAGGCGATCATCATGATCAGCTCGGAACTCCCCGAGGTCCTGCGGATGTCACACAGGATCGCGGTCATGGCACACGGTCACATCACCGGAATCCTCGACAACGAGGACGCCACACAGGAAAACATCATGGAACTCGCCACCGTCGGCAAGGCCCAACTGAATGGAGAAGCAGCGTGAACAAGTCCGACAACACCGCCGGGTCCCGCCGGGTGATGGGCACCGTCGAGGAGGAAGGCGTCGAGGGTTCCGCAGTAGCGGCGAAATCCTCAAGAGCCTCAAACGTCCTGAAGTCGTCCATCCAGCAGATTTTCGTCTTCGCCGCCCTCGTGGCCATCTACATCTTCTTCGCTTTCGCCGCTCCGAACTTCGCGCAGCTCTCGATCGCCTTGGACATCGTGCAGCAGTCGGCCTACATCGGCGTGATGGCACTGGGTGCGACGTTCGTGATCGCGACCGGCGGTATCGACCTGTCCGCCGGCACCGGCATGACTCTCGTCGCCGTCATGGCGGGCGTGTTCCTGTCCGCCGAATGGATGAACATGCCACTTGGCGGCGGTCTCATCCTGGTGATCCTCGTGGGAGCCCTGATCGGCCTCGTCAACGGCTTCAATATCTCCTTCCTCGGGCTCCCGCCGTTCATCGCCACCCTGGCGATGATGATGGTGGCCAGGGGACTGGCGCTGATCATCTCGAACGCCTCCACGATCTCGATCAAGAACCCCGGCTACATCTGGATCGCCTCCGGCCAGTTGATCCCGGGCGTCTCCAACGCGGTGCTGGTGTTCATCGTCCTCGCCATCGTGGCGGGCGTCCTGCTCAACAAGACACTGCTCGGGCGCTACGCCCTGGCCATCGGCTCCAACGAGGAGGCCACCCGGCTGTCCGGTGTGAACACCAAGATCTGGAAGACCCTCGTCTACGTGATCGCCGGCGTGTTCGTCGCGTTCGGCGCCATCCTGTACTCCGCGCGCTTCGGCTTCGTGCAGCCCGCTGAGGGCGTCGGCTTCGAGCTGAATGTGATCGCCGCCGTCGTGATCGGCGGCACGTCGCTGGCCGGTGGCCGCGCCAACATCATCGGCACCGTCGTCGGCGCACTGATCATGGAGACCCTCAAGAAGGGCCTCCAGATGATGGGCATCGCCCAGCAGTGGCAGCTCGTGGTCACGGGCATCGTCGTGCTGATCGCCGTGTTCGTCGACATCGTCCGCCGCCGCCGCGCGTCGGCCGTCTAACCCCAAGAGTCCCCCGAAACAACCCAACCACCGCCACGGAGCAACCGCTCCAGGCATCTGCAAAGAGCACTGCTGCTCAAACTGAAAGGAAAAGACAATGCGTCTTTTGCGTTCCGCCATCGCCGCGACGTCGCTGCTGGCACTCGGCCTCACCGCCTGCTCGACGTCCACCCCCACCGACACCGCCGAGCCCGAGGACACCGCCGTCGAGACCACGGCGGAGGAAAGCCCAGCCGAGAGCCCCGCCGAGAGCGAGAGCCCCGCCGAGGGTGAGAGCCCCGCCGAGGGTGAGAGCCCCGCAGGCGACGTCCCCATGGGCAACGGCGAGACCATCTACCTCGTCTCGAAGGGCTTCCAGCACCGCTTCTGGCAGGCCGTCAACGAGGGCGCCCAGCAGGCCGGCGAGGAGTTCAACTACAAGGTCGAGTTCGTCGGCCCCGACGACGAGACCAAGGTCACCCAGCAGATCGACCAGCTGAAGACCGCGCTCGACAGCAACCCCATGGCCATCGGCTTCGCCGCCCTCGACACGGGTGCCGCCGAGCCTGTCCTGCAGGAGATCGAGGCCAAGGACATCCCGATCGTCGCCTTCGACTCAGGCGTCGACTCCGACCTCCCCGTAACCACCGTCCAGACCGACAACGCGGCTGCGGCAGCTGAGGCCGCCAAGCACATGGTCGAGCTGACGGGCGGCACCGGCACCGTCGGACTGGTCTGCCACGACCAGACGTCGCAGACCGGCAAGCAGCGCTGCGAGGGCTTCTCCGACTACATCAAGGAGAACGCACCCGACATCAACCTGCTCGAGCCCCAGTACGCGGGCGAGGTCGGTCTTGCGGCCAACACCGCCAAGGCGATCATCCAGGCCAACCCTGACATCGTCGGCATCTACGGCACCAACGAGGCCGCGGCCACCGGCACCATCCAGGGCGTCAACGAGGTCGGCGCCGACGTCATCGTCATCGGCTTCGACTCCGGCAAGACCCAGATCGACGCCATCAAGAACGGCCAGCAGGCCGGTGCGGTGACCCAGTCCCCGGTCAAGATGGGCTACGAGACCGTCGTCGCCGCCATCAAGGCCGCCAACGGCCAGGAACTGCCCAAGATCATCGACTCCGGCTTCGCCTGGTACGACGCCGAGAACATCGAGGATCCCGAGATCGCGGCAAACCTCTACGAGTGAGGCATCGCGGCCCCGGCCGCACACTCGCCCAACAACAACCAGCGGCACCGTCCCCAACCGGGCGGTGCCGCTGGCACAACCTGCAGAACCGAAGATTCCCCAGAAGCGAGAGGTGTTACCTGTATGACCAACTATCCGAAGATCGGCATCCGACCAATCATCGACGGGCGTCGCCGCGGGGTTCGTGAGAGCCTCGAAGACCAGACGATGAACATGGCTCTGCGGGTGAAGGAGCTCTACGAGTCCGAACTCCGCTACCCCGACGGCACCCCGGTGCAGGTGGTGGTCGCCGACACCACGATCGGACGCGTCTCGGAGGCGCAGGCCTGCGGTGAGAAGTTCCAGCGCGAGGGCGTCGGCCTCACCCTGTCGGTCACCCCTTGCTGGTGCTACGGGTCGGAGACCATCGACATGGACCGCCGGATGCCGCACGCGATCTGGGGCTTCAACGGCTCCGAACGGCCGGGCGCCGTGTACCTGGCAGCCGCGCTCGCCGGACACACCCAGCTGGGGATCCCCGCTTTCGGCATCTACGGCGAAGAGGTCCAGGACGCCGACGACGACTCCATCCCCGACGCCGTGCGCGAGCGCCTGCTCGACTACGCCCGCGCCGGTCTCGCCGTCGCGCTCATGAAGGGCAAGTCCTACCTGTCCATCGGTGGCGTCTCCATGGGCATCGCTGGCTGCGTGGTGAAGGAGGAGTTCTGGAACCACTACCTGGGCATGCGCAACGAGTACATCGACATGGTGGAGATCGAGCGGCGCATCAAGCTCGAGATCTACGACAAGGACGAGTACGAAGTCGCCTACAAGTGGGTCCGCGACAACCTCAAGCAGGGTGAGGACTTCAACCCGCCGGAGTTCCAGCGTTCCGCCGAGGAGCACGAGGAGTGGTGGCCCTACGTCACGAAGATGGTCCTCATCGGCCGTGACCTGATGGAGGGCAACCCGAAGCTGGCCGAAATGGGCTTCGAGGAGGAGGCGGGCGGCCACGGCGCGCTCATCTCCGGATTCCAGGGCCAGCGCCAGTGGACCGACTACCTGCCCAACGGCGACCTGATGGAAACCCTCCTCAACACGTCCTTCGACTGGAACGGCAAGCGCAAGCCCAGCCTGATGGCCACGGAGAACGACAACCTCAACGGCGCCTCCATGGTGTTCAACTACCTGCTGACCAACCGGGCGCAGATCTTCTCCGACGTCCGCACCTACTGGAGCGCCGACGCCATCGAGCGCGTCACCGGCCACCGCCCCGAAGGGCGTGCGGCAGCGGGCGTCATCGACCTGCGCAACTCTGGCGCCACCACCCTCGACGGCACGTTCGCCGCCAAGGATGACGACGGCAACCCCGTGGTGAAGCCCTGGTGGGAGGTCACCGACTCCGACATCGAGGCCATGATCCAGGAGACCACCTTCCACCCGGCCAACACCGGCTACTTCCGTGGCGGCGGCTTCTCGACGCACTTCCGCTCAGCGGGAGAGGTGCCGGTCACCATGACCCGGATCAACTGGGTCGACGGGTTGGGTCCGGTCCTCCAGCTGGCTGAGGGCTACACCGTCGAACTCCCCGACGAGGTGGCCAAGACCATCGAGCTGCGCACGGATCCGGGCTGGCCGACGACCTGGTTCGTCCCCAACATCACCGGAGAGGGGGCCTTCACGTCCGTCTACGACGTGATGAACTCCTGGGGCTCCAACCACGGTGCCATCAGCTACGGCCACATCGGGCACCAGCTCATCACGCTGGCCTCGATGCTGCGCATCCCGGTGAACATGCACAACGTGTCGCGGGAGCGGATCTTCCGTCCGAAGAACTGGCTGGGCTTCGGTACGGCCGACCTCGAAGGTGCCGACTTCCGGGCCTGTGCCCAGTACGGCCCGCTGTACGCCTGAGAAGACCCGTTTCCCCGGGCCTGGTCTGGCCCGGCCCGGGGAAACGCTTTTCGGGACTCACGTTTACCATTGCCCTATTCGCCCCCTACACCCCAGGAGTCCCCGACGATGCCCGCCCCCACAGCCCTCGCCGTCGATCTCGGATCGTCCTCCGGCCGCATCATCGCCGGGACCCTCGCCGACGGCGTCGTGAGCGAGGTGGAGATCCACCGGTTCGCGCACCAGGCGAGCATGGTGGACGGCTACCTGTCGTGGGACCTCGACCTCATCTGGGGTGAGATCGTCACCGGGCTGCGGGAGGCCGTGCGGCAGTTCCCGGCCGCCGGCAGCGTCTCGGTGGACACCTGGGGCGTGGACTACGTGCCCGTCGACCAGTCCGGCAACCGGCTGACCCCTGGCCGCGCCTACCGCGACGAACGCACGGCCCGGACCGTGGACGCCTTCCGGGAACGGCTCTCCGACGAGCGTGCCTGGGCGCTGACCGGTATCGCACCTGCCACGATCAACTCCGCCAACCAGCTGTTCGCCTACCTCACCGAGGAACCCGAACTCGCTGCCGCCACCGACCAGGTGTTGTTCCTGCCCGACTACTTCACCTTCCTGCTGTCAGGGCTGCGCGGCTGGTCCCGCTCCCACGTCTCCACCTCCGGCCTGTGCGCTCCCGGCGCCAACCAGTGGGCCACGGAGGTCTTCGATGCGCTCGGCATCCCGCGGACCTGGATGGGTGAACTCGCCGCCGAACACAACGTCGCCGGACCCTGCACCGTCGAGGGACTGGAGCAGCTCACCGTCGTCCGAGCCGGCGCCCACGACACTGCCTGCGCGGTGCACGCGCTGCAGCGCGCCGAGGGTGCCGAAACCTACTTCCTGTCCTGCGGTTCCTGGTCCGTGCTGGGTGTGCTCCGCGACGAGCCGCTGATGTCGGAGGAGGCGCGGTCGCTCGGGCTGACCAACGAGGCCCGCGGCGACGCCGGCGTCCGGCCGCTGTTCAACATCACCGGGCTGTGGATCCTGCAGGAGTGCCAGCGCAACTGGGCCGCAGCGGGGGACGAGAGCAACATCGTCGAGTTGCTCCGGCTGGCACGCGAGGCCGATTCCCTCGGGCTGGTGATCGATCCCGACGAGCCGCAGTACGCGGCGCCGGGCGGCATGGTTGAGCGGGTCACCGCCGCGCTGCGGACGCAGGGTGCGCCGTCGGAGATCAGCCAGGGGCAGGTGGTGCTCGCAATCCTGGAGTCCTTCGCCGCCCGGTACGCCCGCGGTGTGGCGGACCTGGCCGCGCTCACCGGCAGCCCTGCGACGCAACTCAACCTCGTCGGCGGCGGCTCCCGCAACGAACTGCTCTGCGACCTGACGGCGAAGGCCCTGGGGGTGCCGGTAGTCGCGGGCCCGGCGGAGGCGTCCACGCTCGGGTCGCTGCTGGCCCAGTTCGAGATCATGGGGCACCTCGACCCCGCCGACCGTCACGACGTCATCGGCGCCACCGCCTCGACCAGGAGGCATCTGCCATGACCACCGATTTCCGCCCCCGGCGCGCGAGCCTGGCCGACGTCGCCAAGCTGGCGGGCGTCTCCAGCCAGACCGTCTCGCGCGTTGTGCGCGGCATCGGGGTGGTTGCCGACGACACCCGGGACCGCGTCCTGGCGGCGATCCAGGAACTGTCCTACCAGCCCAACCTCGCCGCGCGGTCGCTGTCGCGCAGCCGCACGGGCGTCATCCACATCATCAATGCCACCCCGCTGTTCCACGGCCACGCCCGCACGTTCCTGGAGATCGTCGGGGCGCTCGGGGAGCTGGGTTTCCAGACCTCCACGTCGCTGGTCCCCTCGGCCGCCGAGATCAACCTGGCCAGGATCATCCCCATCGGGGTCGACGGAGTGGTCATCCTTGGCGGCCACAGCAGCTCCAGCCAGTGGGCCGAGGCGGCGCACATGCACGTGCCGGTCCTGTTCGTCGGGCAGCGTGCAGGGCTGCCGGACTCGGTCTCGTCGGTGGGTGTGGACCAGCAGTACGGTGCCTGGCTTGCCACGCGTCACCTGCTGGAGAGTGGGCGCAGCAAGCTGCTTCACGTCTGCGGCCCGCCCGACTGGCTCGACGCGCGGGAACGCCGCGACGGCTTCCTCATGGCCTGCGCGGATGCAGGGATCGGCTACGCGAAGGTCTCGGCGAACTCCTGGGACGCCGCGAAGGGGTACGAGGTCGTCGGCGACCTCCCCGATGAGATCGATGGCATCTTCGCCAGCAACGACCAGCTTGCGCTGGGTGTCATGCGGCGCCTGCACGAGTCGGGGCGGCGGATCCCCGAGGACGTGGCCGTCGTCGGATTCGACGACGCCGACGGCTCGGACTGCTTCTGGCCGCCGCTGACCACCGTGCGACAGCCGTTCTCCGAGGTGGGGCACGCCGCCGTCGGCCAGTTGGCCAAGGTGATCGAGGGCGGAGAGCCCGGACACACGCTCATCAATCCGTCCCTGGTGGTGCGCTCCAGCACGCCCGCGCAACGCCCCGCAAGAACCACGAAAGGAAGAAAATGATCAACGGACCGATGATCCACCCCCCACTCCTTCGCGCCCTCGCAGGCGCCGGGCACGGGGCCAAGATCCTGATCGCCGACTCCAACTACCCGCACGAGACCTTGGCGAACCCGCGTTCCACCGTCGTGTTCCTCAATCTGGCCCCGGGGCTCATCAACGCCACCGACGTCCTTGACGTGGTGAAGGCCACCGTCCCCATCGAGGCGGCAGCCATCATGGTCCCCGGGCCGGAGGCGGGCATCGACGAGGTCCCGATCCATGGGGAGTTCCGGGCCGCCCTTCCCGACGTACCGTTCATCGAGATCGGCCGGTGGGATTACTACGACGAGGCCAAGGCCGACAACGTCGCCGTCGTGATCGCCACGGGCGAGGCGCGCATCTACGCCAACATCCTGCTGACCATCGGAGTGCGCCAGCCCGGCGAGTGACCCCCGCCGTCGAGGCCGCCGAGTGACCCAGGTCGTTCGACGTCGTGCTGGGATCCCCGCCATCGAGGCCGCCGTGTGACCGTGGGGCGTCTCGTCGCGCCCGCCGTCGCGCACTCGGCCGACCTCCCTCGCGCCCGGCTCGTCGCGTACTTGGCCGCCCGTCGTCGCGGTTTACCAGCGTTGTCTGTGCGCACCAGCCGTAGAGGGCTGGTGGTGAGCGATAACGCTGGTGTTGGCGTGGGAGGGCTGGTGTTGGCGTGGGAGCGCTGGTGTCTGCGGTTTACCAGCGTTGTTTGTGGGCACCAGCCGTAGAGGGCTGGTGGTGAGCGATAACGCTGGTGTTTGAGTGGGAGGGCTGGTGTTGGCGTGGGAGCGCTGGTGTCTGCGGTTTACCAGCGTTGTTTGTGGGTACCAGCCGTAGAGGGCTGGTGGTGAGCGATAACGCTGGTGTTTGAGTGGGAGCGCTGGTGTTGGCGTGGGAGCGCTGGTGTCTGCGGTTTACCAGCGTTGTTTGTGGGTACCAGCCGTGGAGGGCTGGTGGTGAGCGATAACGCTGGTGTTGGCGTGGGAGCGCTGGTGTTGACGTGGAAGCGCTGGTGTTGGCGTAGAAGCGCTGGTGTTGGCGTGGCGACCGAGCGCGGCGGGGGTGCGCCAAGCTGTGGGCGCCGACGCTGCGGTTGTTGGGAGTGCACAAAGTTCCCCGCCCACGCTTGGACGCTCACCGGTTGCTTCCAGAATGTGGACGCCCTTGTCGCCGCGCCGACTCGCCAGCGGCCAAGATCGGTGGAAGATTCGTCCTCAGCCCCTTTCAGGGGTGGAGTCTGCTTTCAGGAGGTCCACGTGTTCCAGCGCATCGCCATCGTCAACCGGGGCGAGGCCGCAATGCGGCTCATCCACGCCGTTCGCGACCTGAACGCCGAGAACCGGGATGCTGCGCCGATCACGACCATCGCCCTCTACACCGACGCCGAGCGCTCGGCCATGTTCGCCCGCGAGGCCGACGAGGCCTACCCGCTGGGCCCGGCCTCCGAGCGCCCGTACCTGAACCACGACCTGCTGGCCAAGGTGCTCGTCGAGGCCCGAGCCGACGCCGTCTGGGTGGGCTGGGGCTTTGTGGCTGAGGACGCGGCGTTCGCCGACCGCGTCGAGAGCCTGGGCATCAAGTTCATCGGCCCCTCCGGTGACGCCATGCGCAAGCTGGGCGACAAGATCGGCTCCAAGCTGATCGCCGAGGAGGTCGGCGTCCCCGTCGCACCCTGGTCGCGCGGGGGAGTGGACACCCTCGACGATGCCCTCGCGGCCGCCGAACGAATCGGCTACCCGCTCATGCTGAAGGCGACGGCGGGTGGCGGCGGCCGCGGCATCCGCAAGGTGGCCTCCGCCGACGAACTTCGCGAGGCCTACCAGCGCACCCGCGACGAGGCGCAGCGGGCGTTCGGCTCCGGCGTCGTGTTCCTCGAGAAGCTCGTCACCGGCGCCCGCCACGTCGAGGTGCAGGTCATCGCCGACAGCCACGGCCAGGCCTGGGCAATCGGCGTGCGGGACTGCACCGTCCAGCGTCGCAACCAGAAGATCATCGAGGAGTCGGCGTCCCCGCTCCTGACGAAGGAGCAGTCAGACGAGCTCAAGGCCTCGGCGGAGCGGCTCGCGCTGGCCGTCGGATACCAGGGGGCGGGCACCGTCGAGTTCCTCTACCATCCCGGCGAGAAGTTGTTCGCGTTCCTGGAGGTCAACACCCGCCTGCAGGTGGAGCACCCCATCACTGAGGTGACAAATGACTTCGACCTGGTCAAGGCGCAGCTGCACGTCGCCGCGGGCGGAGCACTCGAGGAGCGTCCCACCGAGTTCGGACACGCCGTCGAGGCCCGCCTGAACGCGGAGGACCCCGACCGCGACTTCGCTCCGAGCCCGGGCCTCATCACCCGGCTCGACCTGCCCACCGGCCCCGGCATCCGGGTGGACACCGGAGTCGCCGAGGGCGACGTCATCCCCGCGGACTTCGACTCGATGATCGCCAAGATCATCGCGCACGGCCGCACCCGCGCGGAAGCGCTCGGTCGCCTGCGGCGCGCCATGGCCGACACCACCGTCGTCATCGAGGGCGGCGCCACGAACAAGAGCTTCGTCCTCGAGCTGCTCGACCAGCCCGAGGTCTGCGGCGGCGACCCCGGGGTCCCGTGGGCCGACACCGGCTGGATCGACCGGGTGCGCGCCGAGGGGGGCCTCGTCGCCGACGCCCACGCCGGCGTCGCGCTGGTCGTAGCGGCCATCGAGGCCTACGACGAGACCACCGCCCGCGAGCGCGACCGGCTCCTGGAGACTGCCCACGGCGGCCGCCCGCAGACGCAGCACAAGTCCGGCGTCAGCGCCGACCTCAAGCTGCGCGGCGTCGCACACAAGGTGAGCGCCTACGCCACCGGCAACGAGCGCTACCGCGTAGTCGTAGACGGCGTGCCCACGCAGGTCGAGGTCCAGCGGCTCGACGAGGTGCATGGCCGCATCACGGTCAACGGGGTGCGCCACCACGTCGTCTCCGCCATGCACGGCCCCATCCATCTCGTGGAGGTGGACGAGGTCATGCACCGGATCTCCCGCGACGAGGGCGGCATCCTGCGCTCACCCGCGCCGGCGCTCGTCGTCGCCACGCCCGTCAAGGTGGGCGACGAGGTGGAAGCCGGGACGCCGGTGATCGTGCTGGAGTCCATGAAGATGGAAACCGTCATCCCCGCGCCGTTCGCCGGCCGCGTGAAGGAACTGCTGGCGATGACCGGCTCCCAGGTGGAGACGCTCGCGCCGCTGGTGCGGCTGGAGCCGATCGGCAACGGTGGCGACGCCGCAGCGGCCACCGAGGCGGCCCCCGTCGAACTTCCCCCAACCGCCGACGACGCCGACGCCGCCACGCGGGCCCGGCAGCTGTGCGCCGACCTGTCGGCCACCCTCATGGGCTTCGACGTCGACCCCTCGGCGGCCCTGGTCAAGCGCTACCTGGCTGCGCGCGACGAGGTGATCGCCGAAGGCGGGGACGTCCTCACCGGCGAGATCTCGCTGATCGAGTTGTTCGCCGACCTCGCCGAGCTGAGCCGCAACCGGCCGTTCGGGGAGGACGCGAGCACGGAGTTGCGGGTCCATTCCGACCGCGAGCACTTCCACCGCTACCTGACCACCCTCGACGCCGAGCGCGCCGGCCTGCCGGAGCACTTCGAGTGCCGCCTCAAGCGCGTGCTGCGTCACTACGGCGTCGAGTCGCTGGACCGGACGCCCGAACTGGAGCAGGCGGTCTTCCGGATCTTCCTGGCCCAGAAGCGGATGGCCACCGACGTCCAGATCGTGATGGCCATCCTGGACCGCTGGATGTCGGAGCCCGCGCCCGACGCCGAGCGCGCCGGTTCCGCCCGGGCCCAGCTCGAAAGGCTCAAGGGCGCCACCCAGCTGCGCTACCCCGCGGTGGGTGACCAGGCCCGGTCCGTGCGGTTCCGCTGGTTCGACCAGCCGCAGGTGGACGCCAACCGCGACTCCGTGCTGGCCGGCGTCGCCGACGAGGTGGAGGCCCTCGCGGCCGGCCCGGACGCACCCGACTACGAGGAACGCATCGCAGCCCTGGCCGCGATCCCCGAGTGGACCGCGAACTTCCTGGCCGCACGCCTGGGCCGCTTCGGCGTCACCCCCACCGAGCCGATGCTGGAAGTGCTGCTGCGCAAGTACTACTCGGACCACGACCTGACCGGCGTGCACCGCTTCGACAGCTGGGGCCGGCCGGTGCTGGTGGCCGACTACCGGCTCGACGAACGGCCCACCCGGTTCATCTCGTCGGTGGGCACCGCGGACGAACTGGCCCCGGGCGGTCCGCTGAACCGGCTTGTCGCCCACGAGATCGGTGTGCGGCCGGCGGACAGCCAGGCCGTGGCCGAGCTCTACGTGCTGTTCCCCGACGACGCCGACACCGACGAGGTCGGCGAGTCGCTGGCCGGGACCCTGGCGTCGTGGCAGTTGGACAGCTGCGTGCGCCGGGTCGCCGTCGGGATCTGCAAGTCCTCCGGCGAAGTGGACTACCGCACCTTCCGCTTCCCGGACGGTGAACCCGTCGAGGACGTCCGCATCCGCGGGCTGCATCCGATGTCGATCCGCCGCCTCGACCTGTGGCGCCTGCGGGACTTCGACCTCACCCGGCTGCCGGCGCCCACCGACGTGCTGCTGTTCGAGTGCGTCGCGCGGACCAACCCTGAGGACCGCCGGCTGGTGGCCATGGCGCAGGTCCGCCAGCTAGCCGCCGTCTACGACTCCGACGGCCGCCTCGTCGGCCTGCCCCATGCCGAGCGCGCCGTGGAGCACTGCCTGGAGGCCATCCGCCGCACCCGTGCCGCCCGGGGTGCCGCGGGCAGCAAGCTCGACATGAACCACGTCTGGGTGCACGTCTGGCCGGAGGTCCACCTGGACCTGGCGGACCTGATCCCGCTGAAGAACAAGATCACCCCCCTCTCCGACGGCGCGGGCATCGAGGAGGTCCTCTGCCACGGCCGGTTCGCGCAGGGCGACGGCACGCCGAAGCCGCTCGCGGTCCGGTTCCACGCGAAGGCCGGAGCCGGGGTCACCGCGTCGGTCACGCCACCCCCGACCGAACCGCTCAAGCCGCTCGACGACTACGCCGGCAAGGTGCTGCGCGCGCGCCGTCGCGGGCTGGTCTACCCCTACGAGCTCACCGAGACCCTCGCCGGCCCGGGAGGGACGCTCGTCGAGATGGACCTGGACGAGAACGGCCGCCTCGTCGACGTCGACCGCGCGCCCGGGCGGAACAAGGCCGGCATCATCTGCGCCCGCGTCACCACCCCGACCGAACTCCATCCCGAGGGGATCACGCGCATCGCCCTGTCGGGTGACCCGACCAAGGGTCTGGGAGCCGTCGCCGAGCCCGAGTGCGCCCGCATCATCGCCGCGCTCGACCTCGCCGAGGAACAGGGCATCCCGGTGGAGTGGTTCACCCTCAGCTCCGGTGCACGGATCGCCATGGACTCCGGCGTGGAGAACATGGACTGGGTGGGCGCGGCGCTGCGACGCATCGTCGAGTTCACGCAGGCCGGGGGCGAGATCAACATCGTCGTCGCGGGCATCAACGTCGGCGCCCAGCCGTACTGGAACGCCGAAGCCACGATGCTGATGCACACCAAGGGCATCCTGGTGATGACCCCGGACTCGGCCATGGTGCTAACCGGCAAGCAGTCGCTCGACTTCTCCGGTGGCGTCTCCGCCGAGGACAACTTCGGCATCGGCGGCTACGACCGCGTCATGGGTCCCAACGGCCAGGCCCAGTACTGGGCGCCCAACCTGGGGGCCGCGCTGGAGATCCTCATGGGCCACTACGAACACACCTATGTCGCGCCGGGTGAGACCGGGCCGCGACGGGCGCCGACGCAGGATCCGGCAGACCGCGACATCTCCGACTACCCCCACGACATCCCGGGCAGCGAGTTCGCTACCGTGGGCGAGATCTTCTCCGCCGAGCACAACCCGGACCGCAAGAAGCCCTTCGACATCCGCACCGTGATCGCCGCCGTCGTGGACGCCGACCACCCGACGAGCGAGCGCTGGGCAGGCATGGCCGACGCCGAGACCGCCGTCGTCATGGACGGCAGGGTGGGCGGGCACGCTGTGACCGTCATCGGGATCGAGTCCTCGCCCGTGCCGCGGCGCGGGTTCCCGCCGGCCGACGGTCCGGAGACCTTCACCGCCGGCACCCTGTTCCCGCGTTCCAGCAAGAAGGTGGCGCGGGGGATCAACACCGCCTCGGGCAACCGGCCCGTGGTGGTGCTGGCCAACCTCTCGGGTTTCGACGGTTCGCCCGAGTCCATGCGCAACCTCCAGCTGGAGTACGGGGCCGAGATCGGCCGTGCGGTGGTGAACTTCGACGGACCCATCGTCTTCGTGGTGATCTCCCGCTACCACGGCGGCGCGTTCGTGGTCTTCTCCAAGCGGCTCAACGAGAACATGACCGTGCTCGCGCTCGAGGGCTCCTTCGCCTCCGTGCTTGGCGGCGCCCCCGCGGCGGCCGTGGTCTTCGCCGGCGACGTGCGCAAGCGCACCGAGACCGACCCCCGGGTGACCGAACTGGACGCACGCCTGCGCTCGGCCGCTCCCGAGGAGCGCGGCGAACTGCAGCTGGCGCTGGCCGAACTCAAGCAGTCGGTGCGGGCGGAGAAGATCTCCGAGGTTGCCGCGGAGTTCGACGGCATCCACAGCATCCACCGTGCAGTGGAGGTGGGGGCCGTGGACAAGGTGATCGCGACGTCGCAGCTGCGGCCCGCCATCATCGAGACCATCGAGGCCTTCGAGGGACCCGCCGCTGCCAGTGAGACGCCGAGGCGGGCGCGCCAGTTGATCTGACGCGGCCGCCTCGGGGTGTCCATGGACCCTTGCGGGTCAGCTCGCCGGGATGCCCATCGCGACGTCGATCGCCTCGGACTGCGTCAGCGAGAACGGGGTGGTGGGGTCGCGGTGCAGGCGTAGCGTTGCCTCGGCGTGGGCCTGAACCTTCAGGTTGTCGCTCGTGGCGGCAGCCTGCTCCAACAGCGATTCGACCAGCGACGGGCCCTCGGGGCCGAGCTGTGCGGCGGTCCGGCTCCCGAGATCGACGAGCGCCCGGCTGAGGCTGCGCATGGCGTCGTAGTCAGACCTGCCCAGTTCCCTGACGAGTTCCCGGGCCAGCCACTCCACCTCGTGGTCCGGGACCAGGGCGACGGCGGCCCGCCACGCGGGACGGGCTACGACGTCGTCGGTGTCGTGGACGTGGTCCACGGTCAGCCACTCCCACGTTCCCGGCGTCTTCAGCTTGGACAGCGTGTGCAGTGCCTGCCCGCGGGCCTGGGCGTAGGAGGAGTGCAGGTCCACCCGGAGTTGCCGCAGGACGTCGTCATGGGGCTGGTGGATCAGGGCCCACGTCAGCATGTCGCGAACGCCGAAGTCCGGCTCGACTCCGCAACGCTCGACCAGCGCCTCGACGAAGGCTGCGTCGGGGTAGGTACCGGCGGCGAGGGCCGCCCTCAGGCGCACGTTGGCGCTCTCGTGGGACAGCGCGCTGTGGAGCTTGGTGATCTGGTCTGTGGTTGCTGGCATCGCGGTCTCCTTTCGACCTCGCCCCACTACACACCCTCACGTCGCGTGAGGGTCAAGCCGCGCTCGCGGCGATGCGTTCGCGGGCGCCCGTTGCACCCGCTTGGCCTTGTCGGGCGACGTTTCGGCGTAACGTTGCGACATGGCGAGGAGGTCGGCTGCTGGCGGGCGCGATCTCCTGCGCGGTCTGCTGCCCGGCGTCTCCGTGTTGCGGCACTACGAACGCGCCTGGCTGGGCGGGGACGTCGTCGGAGGCGTGACCGTGGCCGCCTACCTGGTCCCGCAGGTCATGGCCTACGCGGTCGTTGCGGGGATGGAGCCGGTGGTGGGCCTGTGGGCCTCCATCGGACCGTTGGTTGTCTACGCGGTCCTGGGGTCTTCGCGGCAGTTGTCGGTCGGGCCGGAGTCGACCACCGCGCTCATGACCGCTGCGGCGGTGGGGGGCCTCATCGGCTCGGTGGGGCAGGACCGTGCCGCCGACGTGGCCGCGGCGCTGGCGCTCGCCGTCGCCGCGGTTTGCGTGGCGGGTTGGCTGGCGCGGCTGGGATTCCTCGCCGACCTCCTGTCCAAACCGGTGCTGGTGGGATACATGACAGGCATCGCGGTGCTGATGATCACCAGCCAGCTCGACGAGGTCACCGGGATCGCGCTCGACGCGGACTCGCCCTACGAGGAGGTCCGCCAGACCATCGCCGGCGTCGGGGAGGCGGACCCGCTCACCGTTGGCATCAGCGTCGCCGGGCTGGTGCTTCTGTTCGGCCTGCTGGCGCTCGTGCCCAAGCTGCCGGGACCGCTGATCTTCGTCGCGCTCGCGGCGCTGGCGTCCTGGGTGTTCGACCTCGGGGCTCGAGGGGTTGAACTCGTGGGCGACATCCCCAGCGGTCTGCCCGCGCTGGGGATCCCGGACTTCTCCGGACTCGACCCGGCCCTGCTCATGGCCGCCGCCGTCGGGGTCACCGTAGTCGGGTACTCCGACGTCGTCCTCACCGGCCGGGCGTTCGCAGCCCAGCGGGGGGAACGGGTGGACGCCAACCAGGAGTTCCTCGCGCTGGGCGTGGCCAACCTGGCCGCCGGTCTGGGCAGCGCCTTTCCGGTCAGTTGCAGCGGTTCCCGCACCGCGCTCGGGGACTCCGTCGGCACCCGCACCCAACTGCACTCCCTGGTGGCGGCGGGCGTCGTGGTGGTGGTCCTCTTCGTCGGCGGCCCCGTGCTGGCGGTCTTCCCCCGCGCGGCGCTCGGCGCGGTGGTCATCTACGCCGCTGTCCGGCTCATCCAGCCCGGCCAGTGGCGCCGGATCGCCAGGTTCCGCCGCAGCGAACTGGCCCTGGCCGTGCTCACCACGCTGGGGGTGCTCTTCCTGGGCGTGCTGCAGGGGATCGGCGTGGCGATCGCCTTGTCGCTGCTGGAGTTGCTGCGGCGGCTGGCCCGGCCGCATGACGGCATCCTCGGCCGGCCGCCGGGGGTGGCAGGAATGCACGACATCGACGACTACCCCGACGCGGTGCAGGTGCCCGGTCTGGTGGTCTACCGCTACGACGCCCCGCTGTTCTTCGCCAACGCCGACAACTTCATCCGACGGGCACTCGAGGCGGTGGACTCCGCGCCGACGCCGGCCCGGTGGTTGCTGATCAACGCGGAGGCGAACGTGGAGGTGGACAGCACCGCCGTCGACATGCTGCGCACCCTGCGGGACGAGCTCAGGAAGCGCGGGGTCGTGCTGGCGATGGCGCGCGTGAAGCAGGACCTGCGCGACGACCTGGAGGCGGCCGGCTTCATCGAACTGGTCGGTGAGGACTTCATCTTCCCGACGCTGCCGACGGCGGAGGAGGCCTACGACGCCTGGGTCAGACAGAACCCGGCTGGCTGACGCCGACGCGTGGGAAGCGTGGCGCATGCGGGTCGGTACTCAGGCCCGGTTGCGCCACACTTGCGGGCTCAGGGGACGCGCCTGGTCCACTCGTCGTCGGCGAACTTGGTCTCCACCAGGTCCCGTGCCCGGGCGAGTTCGTCGTCGGTGTAGGTGCGTCGCCGGGTCTTGTAGCGGCCCTCGAAGTGGGCCAGGAAGGAGGCGATGATCTCGTCGCGCGGCAGCTGGGTCTGGGACCGGAGGGGGTCGACGCGCTTGTTGGCGGACCTCGTGCCCTTGTCGGAGAGCTTTTCGCGCCCGATGCGCAGCACGTCGAGCATCTTGTCGGCGTCGATGTCGTAGGCCATCGTGACGTGGTGCAGCACCATGCCGCCCGCGAGTCGACGCTGCGCCGCGCCTGCGATCTTGCCCTTGTCGCTGGCGATGTCGTTGAGCGGCACGTAGCGGGCCTTCACGCCCAGTTCCTCCAGCGCCCCCATCACCCACTGGTCCAGGAACTCGTAGCTGCGCTCGAAGCTCAGACCCTCCACCAGCGACGTCGGCGCCACCAGCGAGTAGGTGACGCAGTTGCCGGGTTCCATGAACATGGCTCCGCCGCCGGTGATGCGGCGCACGACGTCGATGCCGTGCCGGGCGGCGCCCTCCTCGTCGATCTCGTTGCGGTAGGACTGGAAGGACCCGATCACGACCAGTGGGCTGTCCCAGTCCCAGAGCCGGAAGCTCGGGCCGGTTCTGCCGTGCGCGGCGTCGGTGGCCAGCACCTCGTCGAGGGCGACGTGCATCCTCGGGTCCATCCGGACAGGTTCGATGACGTCGAAGACGTGGTCCTCCCACCCCGTGGCATGTCCCAGCGCACGTCGCACAGCGATGCCGACCGCCTCCGGGTTGAACCCGATCATGTTGGTCCCGGTGCGAAGCCGGTTGGAGATGGCGGTGGCGATGTCGGCCACCGACGCACTCTCCGGCAGGCCGACGAGGGCGTCGTTGATGTCGTCCAGGGCCTCGTCGGGTTCCAGGAAGAAGTCGCCTGAAAGCGCCGCGCGGCTGAGTCGGCCGTCGGCCACCTCCACCTCGACGGCGACCAACTTTCCACCTGGGACCTTGTACTCACCGCGCATGGACCGACCCTAGCGCGGCTGGTTACTCGTCTGCGTTGATCATGAAGTGCGCGGCACGGGTGAGGTAGTCGCGCAGTTCGAGGTCGTCGAGCGCGGACAGCCCGAGCGTGTCGACGGCGGCCATCATGTGGTGCAGCCAACGGTCGCGCTGTGTGTGGGTCACCCGGAAGGGAGCGTGCCGGATCCGCAGCCGGGGGTGGCCGCGCGTCTCCTGGTAGGTCTTTGGGCCGCCCCAGTACTGCTCCAGGAACAGCAGCAGCCGCTCCTCCGCCGGGCGGAGGTCCTCCTCGGGGTACAGCTCCCGAAGCGGTGGGTCCTGGGCGACGCCTTCGTAGAAGCGGGCCACCAGCTTGACGAAGGTCTCGTGCCCGCCGACCCGCTCGTAGAACGTCGGGGGGATCTCCTGCTCACTCACGCCAGCCAGTCTTCCAGATCGGTCCGGGGCCCTGGTTCCCCCGACGCCACTCTCAGAACGTTCACGAGGTCCATTGGAACGCCCACAGCCGGGGAGAGGCAAACGTGGTGGGACCATTGGGGTAAACCGCGGCGCCCGCCATCGCGTTGTAGGGGCAGGAGGTGTCATGGCCGAGCAGGACGTCACAGAGGTTCGCGGTTTCGAGCGGTTCGTCACCGATCGGGGCCGCAGGCTCTGGCGTGCGGCCTGGCTGCTGACGGGTGATCGGCAACACGCCGAGGACCTCGTGCAGGCGGTGTTGTCGAAGTGTTACGGGCGCTACGACTCCATCGGAAGCGACGAGGAGTTCGAGGCCTACGTCCGAACCGCCATCTACCGGACTTTCGTGTCCTGGTGGCGTCGGATGAGCTGGCGCAACGAGTCGCCCACCGGGTTGGTCCCGGAGGAGCGTTCGCAAGCCTCGGCGGAGACGTCGTCGCTGCGGATGGACCTGATGCGGGCGCTCGACGGGCTGCCCCGGATGCAGCGCGCGGTACTGGTGCTGCAGTACCTGGAGGACCGCAGCGTCGAGGACATCGCGCGCGAGCTGGGCATCGCGCCCGGCACGGTCAAGGCACACTCCCATCGAGGTCGCGCAGCCCTGCGCGGCTCCGTCCATCTGGCAGATGCAGGGGTGAAGCAATGACCGACGACCAGTTCTCCAAGGCCTTCAAGGACATCGTTCCCGAATCGCCCGCCCCCGACGGCTGGGCAGCGGGAGCGCTCCGCAGGCGACGCAACCGGAACATCACCTTGGCGGGGATGGCAGGCGTGCTGGCGCTCGCACTGGCGGTGCCGGTGGGCCTGAACCTGGGCGACGATCCCCGGATTGTCGCCAATCCCGCCGAGAGCTCGAGCGAGACCCCGACTCCGTTGCAGAGCCCGAGCCCTGAGTTGCCGGCCCCGGCAGCCCCCACCACCTTCGGCGCGGCGGCCTGCTTCGACGAGGCCGGCCAACTGGTGCAGGGCAACGAGCAGACCCAACTCCGCGACGGCGCCGTCCGCGCCTGGCTCTGCGGAGACGCCAGCGCCGAGAATTCCGCGGGCACCGTCGGTCCGCTCGAGGGTCTGGAAACAGGAGTTGACCAGATCTACCAATTCGTGGATTCCCAGCCGGAACTCGACATCGCCGCCATCATGTGCACCGCTGAGTACTCCCTGGCCTACCGGGTGGTCCTCGAGTACGGGGACGGTTCCACGGAGGTGGTCAACGGTGAGACCCACGGTTGCCAGACGATCAATTACGGCACGACCTACCGCGAGGGTGGCGTGGAGTTCCTGGACGTGCTGAAGGGCTTGTGGCGCGACCAGCGCAGCGGTGCCGACACACCCACCGAGCTGCAGACGAACCCACCCTGCCAGCCGGCTTCATCGATGCTCGTGCCGGCGCTCAAGGACACTCTGTTCGTCTTTCTGTGCGCGGACAGCCCCAGCGGCAACATGTCTGGCCAGAGCCCGCTTGATCCATATCTGGCGGCCGGCGTCAAGCGTGAGATCGAGTCGAATTCGGTCAAGGGGCAACCTGCGGGCCCGGGCAACGCCTGGTTGACCATGGTGGATGGCTGGGGTGACTGGTTGCAGCTGACTTCACCCGACCGCGGGGAGAGCTTCTGGTACACCGACGCCGAGGGCGTCACGTGGACCTGGGCCCCGTCGCCGGAACTCAAGGCCGAACTGCAGCCGATCATGATGGACGAGCCCAGTGAGATCCCTGTGGACCCACCGGTCGACCAGCCGGTGGTGGAACCCACTCCCGACGAGACCGTGGTCGACCCCACACCTGACGGCTCCGTGACCCCTTCGGTTGAGCCGCAACCTGACGAGTCGGTGCCCCCGACCTTGCCGCGCTTCTGCAGGCCGAGCAACACGGTGGAATCCGACGTCGAGGTCACTCTCGAGGACCCGATCAGCGAGGGATTCGTCTGCACGGACACCCTGAGCCAGGCTTATCCGAGGGAGATTGCCCTGCCCTCTGATCTGCTCGAAGCCGTGGTGAGCGAGGCGTCCACGGAATCCGTCGTGGACGACAGGGGTGGCTGGACCTTTGAGGACGCCTCGCTGATCCTGGTCACGGACGAAGGCAATCCCATGATCGTGCACCAACTCTCCTACGACATCCCTGATCAGTTGGCTTTCATCTGGCAGGACGGCGCGGATCTGATGATCTGGGAGGTGTCCCCGGGCTTGGCGTCGGAACTCGCGCCATACCTGGCAGCCTGATCGCCGGAAGCGACCGCGTCGCGCTCGGATCGGAAGAACCGGTCCGAACGCGACGCGTTTCGCGTGTCAACCTGATGGCGTCCGGTCATCGTTACGGGGGGGCGAGCGGAACCCGGCCCGACCCTGGGCCCGGTCCAGCGGATTCGAAAGGTCTTCCGATGAAGGACGATGAGTTCTCCCGAACACTGGGCGAGAGCGTGCCGCCGGTTCCCGCAACCGGTGGCTGGCTCGACGGTGCTCGCGCCAAGCGGCGTCGCAGGCAAGGGCTGGTGGCTGGTCTGGCATCGGCAGTCGCCGTCGGGTTGGTGGCGCCCTTCGCGCTGACGATGGCCGACTCCGGGATCGACGCCGTGCCGACGGACGCGTCCCCCACCAGCAGCGCCACGGCCCCGCCGCCAACGGAGTCCGCGAGCCCGAGCCCTGACGCCTCCGCGACCGGTACCGACCTTTGCAGGGTGGACGACGTGCTCGAGCCGGTCACGGGGTTCCCTGAGCCTGGGCCGGCGACGACGTTGGTGTGCATCGGGACCCTCACCAAGCAGACTCCGACGGGCGTGCAGTTGGAAGTGCCGGGCCTGAGCATGAGCTCGCAGGCCATGTTCTGGTCTGAGAGGTCCGAGGGTGAATGGAGCAGGGAGGACTCCTCGCTGTTCTTCCAGTTCGAAACGGGTGAACTGCTGGAACTGTGGCAGATCAGCCGCGACGACGGGGCACTCGCCTACGTCTGGAAGATGCTCGACGACGAGCGAGTCTGGGTCCCGGATCAGCACACCGCTGACGAGCTCGGCGCACACCTGGGCAAGCAGTTCACGCAACCCACGGAGACAGACAGCTGCGACGACCACCAGGCGGCCGGTCCCGGCGCGTCGGTGAGCCTTGACGACAACTTCATCGAGGGGTCGGTGTGCACGGGCGGGGACATCATGACGCTGGAGCCACTCGCCGAGGTCGAGATCCCGGCGGATCTGGTCAAGCGGATCGCGGCCGAGGCAAGGGTTGCGTCGGAGCGGAACTCGGACCTACTTTCCGGCGGTATCGCCACAACGCTGCTTCTCAGAACCGAACAGGGCGAGCAATTCGTCCTCGAACTGGCCGAGTACCGCCCCGGGGCAATGGCGTTCTTCTGGTACGACGGCACCCGGGAGGATGCGAACCAGATGGTTTGGTTGGTGTCGCCGGAACTGGCCGCTGAACTTGCTCCTCTCCTCGGGTCACACGCGCCTGTTCCTGACAGTTGGGTTCCGCAGGTGGAGGCCTGCCACCTGCTCTTCGAGTTCCACCCAGCACCTGCCACCTTCCGGGACACGATCGACCAAGGTGTTGCGTGCGACGACCAGGGCCCAGGGGAGGAGGCCTACATGCGCGAGGCGTCACTCCCTGCTGAGCTGGTGAAGGCCATCGTCGAAGAAGCCGGCAGCAAGTCCGTTCCCGACCCCTTCGGCGCCGTCACGTACCAGGGAGATGGCATCGTCCTGCGGACCGACGACGGCAGCCCGCTCGTCCTGCGGCAATTGGCGGAGGTGGAGGGCAACCCCTACTCCTGGATGGACGGCACGCAGCCGAGGCTGTGGCACCCATCCGCGGCGGTGCGGGCCCAGCTCTCGGAATACTTCGGCAAGTGATGGAGCGCGAGGACATGGAAGAGGCACTCGTGCACCCGCCGCTGGGGCGAGCAACCGGCGTTGACGTCACTGAACGTCACGACGACGCTCTCGAATCGTTCGACCCACCCCTGGAGAAGCTGGGGCTGGAGCGCTTCGTCGAGGACCGGGCGGCTCGGTTGTGGCGGGCAGCGTGGTTGTTGGTCGGTGACCGTCACCACGCAGAGGACCTGGTGCAGACGGCATTGTCGAAGTGTTACGGGCGCTACGACTCCATGCCTGACGACGGCGAGTTCGAGGCCTACCTGCGCACCACGATCTACCGCACCTTCGTGTCGTGGTGGCGACGCAAGAGCTGGCGCAACGAACGCCCCACCGAGTTCCTGCGGGAGGATTCCGCGATCCGCGACGGTGAGGCCGCCGTCCGGATGGACGTCAGGAGGGCGCTCGCTGAACTGCCGCGGATGCAGCGGGCAGTGATCATCCTGCAGTACCTGGAGGACCGGAGCGTGCAGGAGATCGCCGCAGACCTGGGCATCACCGTCGGATCGGTCAAGACCCACTCCCACAGGGGGCGGGCCGCCCTGGCGCGGTCCGGTCACCTCTCCGGGGAATCGGCCCTGGACAGAGGCGCGGCTAGCTAGCCGGCCGACGGGGACGGGCTGAGGTCCAGGCCCAGGTCCAGGACCGGAGCGGAGTGCGTGAGGGCCCCGACGGCGAGGTAGTCGACTCCCGTCGAGGCCACTTCACGCGCCCGCTCCAGCGTCAGTCCGCCGCTCGCCTCGGTCCGCACCCCGGCGGTGCGGCAGAGCGCGACCGCCTCGACGGTGTCGGCGAGATCGAAGTTGTCCAGCAGGACCAGCTCGGCCCCGGCGGTCACGGCCTCCCGCACCTGGGACAGGGTGTCGCACTCCACCTCGACGGTGATCGCCGGCGAATGCTCGCGCACCGCACGGAAGGCGGCTTCGACGGATCCGGCGGCGGCCACGTGGTTGTCCTTGATGAGGGCCGCGTCGCCGAGCGCCATCCGGTGGTTCACCCCGCCTCCGCAGACCACCGCGTACTTCTGCAGCGATCGCAGCCCCGGGACCGTCTTGCGGGTGTCGCGCACCTGCGCCCCGGTGCCGGCGATGGCGTCGGCCCACGCGGCGGTCACCGTCGCCACCCCGGACAGCTGCCCCAGGAAGTTGAGCAGGGTCCGCTCGGCGGTCAGCAGGCACCGGATGGGTCCGGTGATGCTCAGCACCGTGTCGCCCGCGGCGACGCGGGCGCCGTCGGCGCGGACCACCTCGACGGAGGTCGTGGCACCCAGCCTGGAGGCCACCTCCCGCAGCACCTCGATTGCAACGGGGACCCCCGCAATGGTTCCGGGCTGCCGTGCGACGACGTGGGCCGTGCCCGCGGCGTCGGCGGCGACGGTGGCCTCCGTGGTCACGTCCGGGCCCAGCCGGAGGTCCTCGTCCAGGGCGGTTGCGATGAGGCGACGGACCTCTGCGGGGTCCACGGCGTCCCAGGGGTCGGTCATGCTGCTGTCCTCTCGGTCTTGCGGACGTATTCATCCGCGAGCACCGGCGCGCCCGCATCGTCGAGCTGCACGACGATCCGGCGCTCCCAGTGCGGCGACGTCTCGGGGTGGTCCGCCCGGCGGTGGCTGCCGCGGGACTCGGTGCGAGCCTCGGCCGCCGCCGCCAGCACGATGGCGACGCAGTGCAGGTTCGTGGCCGTCAGCGCGGCGTGGTCCACGCGCCCCGCGTCACGCCGCGCCGCGTCCAGCTGCGCGCGGAGGGAGGCCAGGCCGCCACCGGAACGGGACACGAACGCGTGCTCCTGCATGGCGGCGCGGAGGGTGGGTACGGCGTCGGGAGCGACGGCGTCGGCACGCTTCCGGGGTGCCGGTGAGCCTGGCCGGCCGGGATCCGCCGACGCCAGCAGGGCACCTACCCGGTCGCCTGCCACGAGCGCCTCGGTCAGCGAGTTCGACGCCAGCCGGTTCGCGCCGTGCACGCCGGTGGCGGCCACTTCCCCGACGGCGAACAGCCCGGGCAGCGAGGTGCGGCCATCGAGGTCGGCCGCCACCCCGCCGCAGGCGTAGTGGGCCGCGGGGTGGACGGGGATGGGCTGGGTCACCGGGTCGACGCCGCGCCCGCGGCAGAGCGCGAGGATGCCGGGGAAGTGCCGCTCCCACTTGGCGGTCCCGAAGCGCGTGGCGTCCAGGAAGGCGTGCGGCTCCCCGGTGCGGGTGAGGTGGGCCATGATCGCGGCGGAGACGACGTCGCGCGGGGCGAGGTCGGCCAGCGGATGGACGTCGGCCATGATCCGGCGGCCGGCGCCGTCGACAAGTACCGCACCCTCGCCCCGGACCGCCTCGCTGATGAGGACCCCGCGCTGGGTGGCGGCGTCGTCGGCCAGCACGGTGGGGTGGAACTGGACGAACTCGAGGTCGCGGACGGCGGCCCCCGCGCGCAGGGCCGCGGCCACGCCGTCGCCGGTGGCACCCGGGGGGTTGCTCGTGACGGGCCACAGCTGCCCGAGGCCGCCGGTGGCCAGGACGACGGCGTCGGCGAGCAGGTCCAGGACCGTGCCGTCGTGGTGGAGCAACCGGACGCCGCAAGCGCGGCCGGTGCGGTCGGTGAGGACGTCGACGAGCCGGGTGCGCTCCAGGATCCGGGTCCGCGAGCCCGCCAGGCCATGTGACAGGGCCGCCCACAGGGCCCGTTCGACCTCGGCGCCGGAGGCGTCGCCGTCGGCGTGGATGATGCGACGCGCGCTGTGCCCGCCCTCCAGGTGGAGGTCGAGCGCGCCGGTTGGGTCGGTGTCGAACCGCGCCCCCAGGGCGATCAGCCGCCGGATGGCCGCGGGCGCGGAGGCGACGAGGTCCGCGACCGCGTCGTCGTCGCACAGGCCCGCACCGGCGGTGAGGGTGTCTGCCACATGCGAGGCGAGGGTGTCCTCGTCGTCCCAGACCGCGGCCAGGCCGCCCTGCGCCCAGGCTGTCGCGGACTCGGTGACGGCCCCGCGGGTGACCGCCACGCAGTCGAGGCCCGCAGCCGCCAGGTGGAGCAGGGCCGAGAGCCCCGCCGCGCCCGTCCCCACCACGACGACACCGGTGCGCACGCGCTCGGCCGGTGCCCCCGTCGCGAGCATCATTCGCCGCCTCCCGGCTGGCCGATGGCCACCATCCGCTCGACGGCGAGCCGCGCCCGGGCGGCGACGCCTGCGGGCACGTCCACCTCGAACTCCCTGGTCAGGGCAGGGTCGCCGAGGCAGGCCTCCAGCTTCGCGGGGGTGTTCAGCTTCATGTACGGACACACGGCGTCGGGATTCACCGCGCTGAACTCGGTGGTCGGGTTGGCCTTTCGGAGCTGGTGCAGCATGCCCACCTCCGTGGCCACCAGCACCTTCCGGGCGGACTCGCCGCGCGCCGCGTCGAGCATGCCGCCGGTTGACAGGATTCTGGTGCGCTCCTCTGGCAGTTCGCCGGAGGAGGCCAGCCAGAGCGCGCTGGTGGTGCAGCCGCATTCCGGGTGCACGTAGAGGTCGGCGTCGGGATTGGCGCGCACGGCGTCGATCAGGTCGCTGGGGGAGATGTCGGCGTGCACGTGGCACTCGCCCAGCCAGACGTGGATGTTGTCGCGGCCGGTCATTCGACGCACGTGGGCGCCCAGGAACTGGTCGGGCAGGAAGAGGATCTCGCGGTCGGCGG
Source organism: Tessaracoccus sp. OS52 (assembly GCF_020687685.1). Classification (GTDB taxonomy): domain Bacteria; phylum Actinomycetota; class Actinomycetes; order Propionibacteriales; family Propionibacteriaceae; genus Arachnia. The sequence continues at coordinate 147,205 of NZ_JAJEWM010000001.1, forward strand.
GGATGGAGCGGACGACGTCGACCGCGTTGGAACTGGTGCAGCAGATGTCTGTCTCCGCCTTCACCTCCGCGGTGGTGTTGACGTAGCTGACGACGACTGCGCCGGGGTGTTCTGCCTTCCAAGCGCGCAGCTGGTCGGCGTCGATGGTGTCGGCGAGCGAGCAGCCGGCCGCCTGGTCGGGGATCAGGACGCGCTTGTCGGGGGAGAGGATCTTGGCCGTCTCCGCCATGAAGTGCACGCCCGCGAACACGATCGTGCTCGCCTCGGAGGTGGCAGCGATTCGGGAGAGCGCCAGCGAGTCGCCGACGTGGTGGGCGACGTCCTGGATGATCGGCGACTGGTAGTTGTGCGCGAGGATCACCGCGTCGCGTTCCACCGCCAGGGCGTGGACACGCGCCTGCCAGGCTGCGATCTCGGAAGGACTCCAGACGGTGTGGTCCTGGAGGATGGTCATCGACAGCTCCCTTCGGTTACCGCCTCTGAGGCGAAAACTGGTTGGAACTGTAGCATGCGAGCCATGACCAGACCGCCTGTCCGCGATTCGGCGGGCGCCGCGCTGTACCGGCACGAGGCCATCGGCGCCGTGCTCCAGGTCCGGCGCACCGATCCCGCCGGTGGACCCGGCGTGTCCGCGCGGCTGTGCGTCCTCCTTGCGCGGCGCTCCAGCGAACCCTTCGAGGGCCGGTTCGCGCTGCCCAGCGGACCGGTCGAGCCGGGGGAGAGCCTGGAGGAATCCGTGCTCAGGCATCTGGCGGAGAAGCTCGACGTCGCCGGTCTCACCCATCTGGAGCAGCTCGGGACCAGCTCCGACCCCGGTCGCGATCCTGCCCAGCGCACGATCGGCACGAACTATCTGGGTCTCGTCCCCACCTCCAGCGAACCCCCGTTGCCGGAGCGCGCCGCCTGGGTGCCGGTGGAGGGGTTGCCCGAGATGGCCTTCGACCACGCCCGGGTCGTCGCCGACGCCGTCGGCCGGCTGCGGGCCAAGCTCAGCTACACCAACCTCGGCTTCGCGCTCATGCCGGCGGAGTTCACCATCGCCGAACTACGGGACGCCTACGTGGCGGCCCTCGGGCACGACGTCGCGCCCACGAACCTGCAGCGGGTGCTGACCCGCCGCGGGCAGCTCGTGTCCACGGGTGAACTGAAGCGACCCGGCTCCCACGGGGGGCGGCCCGCGCGTCGCTTCCGGTTCCGGGACCACAGGCTCGTGGTGACCGATCCCTTCGCCGTGCTCCGCCCCGACGCCTGAGGCCGGCGTTGCGGCCCTGGCTGTGCGTTCTGTGCTCGATGCTGGAGCAGCGAACGACCAGCTAGCCCGACGACGGGGGTCTCGACACGCCAACTCGTTCCTCGTCGGCTACTCGAGCAGCGGGGTCTCGACACGCCGACTCGTTCCTTGTCGGCCACCTGGCCAGGAACGGGAGCGCCATCCATGGCAACCGTTCCCGCACCTCGGCGCGTGTACGGGTCAGGAGAGGCGAACCGACCCGGTCACCGATCTCCTCCGCGAGTCCTTCCCCCTCGCGGACCTGACTTCCACTCCACAGGAGATGCGATGAGCGAGACCCAGATCTCTAACCTCCTGCGGGACGCCGCCCCAGGCGCCCCGCTGCTGCCGGACCTCGGTGACAAGGTCCGCAAGGGCCACCGTCGGCGCCGGACCATGCAGGCCGTCGCCGCGGGCACGGGGCTGGTGGCGCTCGGCGTGCCGCTGGCGTTCCAGCTCGGCTCCGTGCTGAACCCGTCGCTCGACGCCAACCCGCTCCCGCCGGTCATCAACCCGGCCGATCCGAGCCGCACGCCTTCCCCCACGCAGGCTCCGACCACCGACGAGCCGACAGCGGCCCCGACTTCCCCCGTCGGCAACCCCGCCCTCCTCACCCCGGAGGTCTGCTTCGACGCCGTCGGCACCACCACCGAGACTGCGGACGCCACCATCCCCGAGGGCGCGACCAGGATGTGGTTGTGCTCTGGGGACCAGGAGCCCGGCATTCCCACCTTCGGCGCCCCTGAGCCTTTCGTCGGAAACCTCGACGAGATCATCAGGGGGGTCAACACGCAGCCGCTTGCACCCCTGCGCGAGTACTGCGGCGACGGTACTGACTATGTCTGGGACTACACCATGGTCCTCGAGTACCCGGACCGCGAGCCCTTCGTCATCAGCACCGCCAGCGACCCCTGCGCGCCTGTGGTCCACAACGCGGCCGACGGTCGCGGCGCGGCCGACGGGTTCTTCACCGCCGCCCGTGAGCTCATCTACGGGCAGCGCCAGGAGTTCGACTACTCTTACGCCGGCAACGAGGAAGTCTGCCTCGAGGCCCGTTCCCTGATGACGCAGTCGCTCTACGACATGGTCGGGGGCGTCGTCTGCGGTGTCGAACCCGAAAAGGACGCCGACAAGGCCCACGTGGTCACCAGGCCGCTGCCCGACGAGATCTTCCGCCGGATCTACCAGGAGGCGACGGCGAACGCCACGCAAGCGCCGGCCCACGGTCTGCCCGAATTCGTGCAGACCATCGTGCTGTCCTCGAAGCACGGGGATCCCATGACGCTCTATCGCTGGGCTGACGGCGGTTTCTACTACCGGGAGGGCGTCACGTGGATGGCCTGGCACCCATCCGCCGGACTCCAGAGCGACCTCGCCCAGCTGTTCGAGGGCACCCGTACCGAACCGTTCGGCCTAGAGGACCAGTTCGTGAACGTCTGCATGGACCCCAACCAGCTCACGACCGCCTTCCCTGTGCAGACGTTCGGCCGGTTCGGTGCCTGCGTCGAGAACGACGGCGTCTACAGCTTCATGGAGGCGCCGACCCACCTGGGGGCAGCCTGGAGCGATGAGATCCGGGACGCTGGCGAGACCATCCCCAGCACCCGGGAGCCCGAGTTCACAGGCCACTACCTCGTCGTCGGTGATGCCGATGGCCGCTTCGCCCAGCTCTACGTCGCCAGCACCGGAGACCTGGTCTGGGACACCGACGAGCTCATGGTGGAGGGCCTCCGGATGAAGACCACCCCCAGCGCCGAACTGCTGCTGTGGATGCGGGAGGTCGGGATCAATGTCTAGCCCCGCCATCCGCATCGCGCAGCACAAGCCGGCACCACGCGTCACAGGTCCAGAATTCGTCGCAGGATCGTGGCAACCTATCCACACCGACGCAGCGTTTATAGGTCAGGAGGGGGACATGACCGAACTGCAGGCCGAGGGCTCGCTGGGGTTCGACGGCTTCCTCCGTGAGCGCTCGGGCCGCCTCTGGCGGGCAGCGTGGCTCCTCACCGGCGATGCCCAGCACGCCGAGGACCTCGTGCAGACCGCGCTGGTCAAGACCTACTCCCGCTACCCGAGCATGAACGACGACGACCACTACGAGGCCTACGTGCGAAAGACCATCTACCGCACCTTCGTGTCCTGGTGGCGGCGTCTGAGCTGGCGCAACGAGTTTGCCTCCGACTCGCAGTCCGACTCCGCGAGCCGCGAGCTGAACCCGGAGATGAGTTTGGACGTGGCCCGCGCGCTGGATGAGCTTCCCCGCATGCAGCGCTCGGTCGTCGTCCTGAGGTACTTCGAGGACCGCTCGGTCCCCGAAGTCGCAGACCTCCTCGGTATCTCCGAGGGCACGGTCAAGTCCTACGCCCACCGTGCGTGCGAGACGCTTCGCGGCTCGCTCCACCTGATCACCCAGAAGGCGTGAGGAGCCATGAGCGAGCGGGAGATCTCCCAGATCCTCAAGAACGCAGCGCCCGGTGCCCCCGGCCTGCCCGACCTCGGCGAGAAGGTCCGCAAGGGCCACCGCCGGCGTCGCGCGGGTCAGGGAGCACTCGCGGCACTCGGCCTGGTGGCGCTGGGGGTCCCGCTCGCGTTGCAGCTCTCATCCTTGGGCGGACCCACGCAGACCACTCCCATCCCGCCGCCGGTCGCGGCCTCCCCGACGGAGCTCCCTTCGCAGACCCCGACGGAGCAGTCGCCGTCGCCCGAGCCGACGGCGTCGCCGACCGATCCCGCAACCCCACTCGACCAGGCGCTGTTCGCCGAGCGCGTCATGTCACCGGTGTGCGAGGACGCGGCGGGCACCGTAAGCGGATTCCCCGAAGCCCGGATCCCCGACGGCGTGACCCGGATGTGGCTGTGCTCGAACGACCAGGAACCTGTCGTGCCCGTCTACGGCGCGCCGGAGCCCATCATCGGTGACTTCGCGGAGATCATCTCGCTTGTCAACGACGCACCCGCCAGAACCCTCCCGGAATCCTGCGAGACCGAAGGCGACGGAAGGTTCGGCTACGTCGTCGTCCTCGAGTACCCCGATCGCGACCGCATGGTGGTCAACACCACCAACGTGGATTGCCTCCGCGTGGTCGACGACGGCGCGCAGACCGGCCGGGGTGACGGGCTGGCCTTCTTCGAGGCCGTCCTGGAGAAACTCAACGTCCAGCGGCAGACCCTTGACTACGCATTCACCGGCGACGAGAACCTCTGCCTCGAGGCCACATCGATCGTCACCCGCTCCATCTACGACATGGTGCACGGCGCGGCCTGCGGCGTCGACCCTTCGTCCACCACCCCGTCCGAGGGCGTCATCCGCAATCCGATTCCCGACGACCTCATCACCCGCATCCGTGAGGAGGCGACGGCGAACGCCGCGCAACCGCCGGGCCAGGGCTTGCCGAGGTTCTCGCAGACCATCGTGCTGACCAGCCGCCACGGCGATCCGATGACGATGTACCGCTGGCCGGACGGCTCGTTCTTCTTCCAGGAGGGGTTCACCTGGATGGCCTGGACCCCGTCGTCGGAACTGGCCGCGGAGATCGCGCCCTACTTCGATGGGATGCGCACCGAGATGTTCGCCGAGCCACTGGAGCCGGATGTGTGCATGAACCCCGAGGTCGTTCCCGCGCCGGCGTTCCCGGCCGACGCCGACGATGCCGGTGCCTGCGTGATGGTCGGCGACGCGGTCTACGAGTACCACCCCATGCCCAGCGACTACTTCGCGACCTTCGCCGAGGAGATCCAGGCGAACGCCGTCGAGATCGCGGCCGCCGACGAGCCCGGCTTCACCAACAGCTGGATCGTCCTCACAGACCAGGAGGGCCGCGTGTTCCAGCTCTACGTCGCCGACACCGGGGACCTCGTCTGGGACACCGACGAGCTGATGAACCAGAACCGCCGGCTGACGGCGACGCCGTCGGACCAGATCCTTGAGTGGCTGAGGGGAGTGGGGGTCGATGTATAGGGTCGCCAAGCCACAGCGGGTGCCGGCGCGTCCGCCGTCGGTGCTCCGCCCGGTCGCTCGCTTCGGTGTCACCACGCTCCTGCTCTTCCGGATCATGCGGATCGCGCTGGTCCTGCTCGCGCTCTTTTCGGTGGCCTTGATGGCCGCCCTGATGCTGCTCGACTGACTGCCGCTTGAGCGGAGCGCCTGCCGCCCACCCGTTGATCGAGTAGCGCCGCGTGAGCGCCAGCGAACCGGCCGCGTGTCGAGATCAGTCGTCACGCGGGGGCTTGGTCTCGACACGCCGGGCTTCGCCGCGGCTACTTGACCAGCGGGTCTCCGGTGATCGAGTAGCGCCGCGTGAGCGTCAGCGAGCCGGCCGCCCACCCGGTGATCGAGTAGCGCCGCGTGAGCGCCAGCGAACCGGCCGCGTGTCGAGATCAGTCGTCACGCGGGGGCTTGGTCTCGACACGCCGGGCTTCGCCGCGGCTGCTCGACCAGCGGGTCTCCGGTGATCGAGTAGCGCCGCGTGAGCGCCAGCGAGCCGGCCGCGTGTCGAGATCAGTCGTCACGCGGGGGCTTGGTCTCGACACGCCGGGCTTCGCCGCGGCTACTCGACCAGCGGGCCTCCGTTGATCGAGTAGCGCCGCGTGAGCGCCAGCGAGCCGGCCGCCCACCCCGTTGATCGAGTAGCGCCGCGTGAGCGTCAGCGAACCGGCCGCGTGTCGAGATCACTTTTCACGCTTCGCCGCGGCCACTCGACCAGCGGGCCTCCGTTGATCGAGCAGCGCCGCGTGTCGAGACCCACCTCGTCGGCGCAGTCTCCAGCACAATGGGCGGGTGCCCGACGACCTCGCCCGACTCCTCGACTCCCTGACGCCGGGCATCATCGCCGTCGACGGCCCGTCCGGGTCCGGCAAGACCACTTACGCGCAGGTCGTCGCCCACGAGCTGCACAATCGGACCGGCAGCATTCCACAAACGGTTCACATGGACGACCTCTATCCTGGCTGGGACGGACTCGCGCAGGCCGTTGACCTTCTCACCGAGTGTGTCCTGGAGCCGCTGTCACAGGGTCGTGATGGTGCGTTCCGGCGCTGGGACTGGCTGGCGGGGGAGCGGGCCGAGCTGATTACCGTTCCAACCGCGGACTGGATCCTTGTCGAGGGCGTCGGTTCCGGATCCGCATCCTGCCGACCGCACCTGACCGCGCTCATCTGGCTCGAGGCAGACCGTGAGGTTCGGATGGCCAGGGGGATCGCGCGCGACGGCGAATCGTTCCGCCCGTTCTGGGAGCGGTGGGCGCAACAGGAGGAGGTCCTGTTCGCCCACGAGGCCACGCGCGAGCACGCGGACCTGATCATTCGTACCTGATCTCTGCGAGCTCTCGAACGCGGACTTCCTGTGCGGTTTGGGCCGGGCGCCGGCCCGGGCGTCGGGCCCCGCGCCCGTGGCGCGTCGGCCGCATCGGGAGCATCGGGTGCGACACCGTCGACGGCGCGCTCCGGTGCTCATGCGCAGTCGCCGCATCGACTCGCCCCGCCGGCCCACCCTCGGGACCTGAGCACGTCCAGGACCTCCGCCGCGACGGCGCACGCGCGCCCGGTCACGTCGTCCCAGCCGTAGCGAAGCGTGGTGTACCCACCGATGGCCAGGCGGTTGTCGCGGGACATGTCCCGGAACGATTCCTCGTGGCCGAGTCGGCCATCCAGTTCCGCAACCAGCCGGAACTCCTCCCACACGCAGTCAGAGCGGGTCCGCGCGACCAGCGGCACCTGCCGTGCCGGTTCCGGGATGCGATGGGGACGGATGACACGTTGCTGGAACCACCACTCCAGCACCGACTCCACGCCCGCCGACGACTCCGCACACAACTGCCGGAGCACCGCTTGATGCCGCGCCCGGTCCGTCGCGTCCAACTGTTTGGTCAACTTCTCGGCGACGGTGAGTCGCTCGGCCAGCGCGCGAGCTGCGACGTGCACCACCTCGTCCGCGCTCGATCCCCGCGCGAGGTCCACCAGCGCGACCTCCACAGAGGTGCGCCGGGGAGTCAGGCGCCCCTCACGGGCCGCGCGCTTGAACACGACCCGCACCGCGTCGCCACCTATCGCCACCAGCGACCGCTTCCGCTGATGGTAGATGGTGATGGTTCCCGGCTCCCGCTTGTCGAATCCGTACAGATGGGCGGCGGCGGAGCCGGAGATGACGCCCGTCTCGCCTGCGCGCAGCAGTCCGGCCCAACACCAACTCAGCCACGACGGCGGCGTCACGCAGTAGAGCCCCGGCGCCATCGTCGTCCAGCCGCGGATCCAGCGCCGCATGGGCTTGCCGTGCCGGTCGAACCGTCTCACCTGGGCCCGGGTGAGCACCCCCGCCTGCTCCCGCGCAAGCCGCCACAACCCCTCGGCTGGTTCCCTCGTCGCCATCACGCCCCACACTCTGGTCGCGCTCACCCCGTCGCCGTCACCGGACCCGGGACCTGTGGACAAGTCCGCGGAAGCGATGGCTCGACGCCGGTCTGCATCGTTCCGGGCCCCGGCCGTGCGGTGTAGTCGTCGGCGTGGCTGTGCGTTCTGTGCTCGGTTGTGGAGCACGGATCGCACACCGGCACACCGACGCTACGGCGCGGCGAAGCCTGGAGGTGATCGTCGGCGTGGCTGTGCGTTCTGTGCTCGGTCGTGGAGCACGGATCGCACACCGGCACACCGACGCGACGGCGCGGCGAAGCCTGAAGGTGACCGTCGGCGTGGCTGTGCGTTCTGTGCTCGGTCGTGGAGCACGGATCGCACACCGACGCGACGGCGCGGCGAAGCCTGGAGGTGACCGTCGGCGTGGCTGTGCGTTCTGCGCTCGGTCGTGGAGCACGGATCGCACACCGGCGCGACGGCGCGGCGACGCCCGGAGGTGACCGTCGGCCGGACGGTCGGATCAGAAGCGCGAGCGCACCCTGCGCGGTGGTGGCGCGTTCCTGGCCGCTTCCTGCCTGGCGATCATCTCCGATGCCCACGGCTGCGACTCGGGCGGACCGAAGGTGTTCAGCGCGGCTTCGAAGTACTGCAGGGTCGAGATCCGCGCCTCCTCCGGGATGCTCGGGGACGCGATGCAGAGCGTCGCGAGGCCGTGTACCGCGGACCAGAAGGCGAACGCCATCGCGAACAGGGCGGGGTCATTCGCGTCCCTGTCATGGATCTCCGCGAGGGTGTTCAAGAGGTCGGGGTAACTGGGCCCCTCCCCGTGTTCGCCGAGTTGTCCCGGCCTGCAGAACAACACGTAGTACGCGTCTGGATTCTCGACCGCCCACTCCAGGTAGGAGCGTCCGTAACGGTGCAGGCGCTTCGCGGGGTCCTTGACCTTGGCGCACTCGGCGGCCATGGTCTCGGACCACTCTTCGAAGGCGCGGGCACTGGCCGCACGCTCAAGGGACGCCAGGTCCCCGAAGTGGTGGTAAAGGGTCGGTGGCGTGCATCGGGCACGCTCGCACACGGCGGCGATTGTGATTCGCTCGCCGGGCTCGTTCTCAAGTAGCAGGGACCAACAAGCGTTGAGCAGCCTAAGGCGGCCATCTGCGCTGTCCCCCGGTGGTCTTCCAGCCATATTTCCCCCCAACAGCAGAGTCCAACTATACGTCTGCAATGTCTTGGATGTGCCCAATGGAAACTGCTTGTTTCCAAGCTCTTGTGGGAGAACCAGAGCATCTGCCCAGTTAGTTCGGGGGCCTTGCGAATCTTTCGGGGATGCCGTGTATCGTCAGAGTTACGAAAGCCATTCGGAAGCGAAAGGTCAGCGATGACGGTTGAGCGGGCGGAGCGCGAAGACGTGATCCTGTCGCGGCTCGCGAACGACGGCGAACTGTCCGTCTCCGCGCTCGCCGCGGAACTCGGGGTGTCGGAGGTGACCGTCCGCGGGGATCTGCGCTCGCTTGAGCACCAGGGTCTCCTCGTCCGCACCCGGGGCGGCGCCCGGCCCACCACCATCAAGAGCATCCTGCAACGGCAGAAGATCAATGCCGACGTCAAGGAACGCATCGCTGCAGCGGCCGCCGGTCTCGTTGGCGACGACGACACGATCATGATCGAGGCCGGCACCACCACCGCCCTCATCGTCCGGCACCTCGCCGGGCGACGCGGAGTCCAGATCGTGACCAACTCCACGCTGGTGTTCAGCAACGCCCGGCTCAACCCCGGTCTGATCACCATCCTCACCGGCGGCGTCTTCCGCCGCGACACCGAGTCCCTCGTCGGGCCGCTCGCCGAACGGGCCATCGCGGACTTCAACACCCGGATCGCGTTCCTCGGAACCGACGGTTTCTCGCCGGAACGTGGACTCACCACCCGGTTCGTCGAGGGTGGCCAGGTGGCCACTGTCATGCGCGACCGCGCCGAGGAGACCTGGCTGGTGGCCGACTCCTCGAAGTTCGGCCAGGCCGGTTTCGTGTCATTCCTGCCCCTGGACGGCATCACCGGGATCATCACCGATTCCGGACTGCCGGACGGGGCCGCTGAAGCATTGCAAGAGCACACGCAACTGCGTGTCGTCTAGGAGGAAGAATCTTTATGGCAACCATTGTTGTGATGCCACAGCTCGGCAACAGCGTCGAGTCCTGCATCATCGTGTCCTGGGCCGTGGCGGAGGGCGACACCGTCTCCGAGAACACCGTCCTGTGCGAGGTCGAGACCGACAAGGCCTCCATGGAGGTCCCTTCCACAGCCGCGGGCACCGTACTGAAGCTGCTGTGGGCCGAGGGTGACGACGTGCCCGTCAAGGACCCGCTGGTCGTGCTGGGGGAGCCCGGTGAGGACCCCGGTCCCGCGCTGCGCGACGCGGGCTGGGGCGCAGAGGAATCCACCGAGGCCGCCGACGGCGAGTCCGGCTACGAGGAGACCGACGCCAAGCCGGCCAGCGGCGCCGAGCCCGTCGAGACCACCGGCGCCATCCCCGACGAACCCCCCACGGCCCCCGCCGGCGGTGCCGACGTCGACCGCGGGGTGAGCCCCCGGGCCCGCAACCTCGCAGACAGCAAGCAACTCGACGTGGCTGACGTGGCCGAGGGCACCGGTCCCGGCGGCCGGGTCATCGAGCGCGACGTCGAGGCGGCCCTTTCGGCCGGACCCGACGCCACCCGCGCAGCAGCCCGCGCAGGCGGCGCAGGCAAGGCCGACGCCGTCGGCACCGGCCTTGGTGGCCGGGTCACCAGCGGCGACCTCGAGGCGCCCGTCGCCCCGGCAGCCGAGCAGCCCAAGGCAGCCGCAGCTCAGGCAGCGGTCAGCGCAGGCGGCACGGACTTCCCCGGCCCGATCACAGAAACCCCGGTCAAGGGCATCCGCAAGGTCATCTCCGAGCGGATGATGAACTCGCTGGCAACCAGCGCCCAGCTGACCTACACCACCACGGCCAAGGCACAGGGACTCCTCGACCTTCGCAAGAAGCTCAAGAACTCCGATCCCGCGATCGGCATGAACGGCGTCACCATCGGCGACCTCGTCGGCTACGCCGCCGTCAAGACCGCGGCCAAGCACCCGTCGCACAACGCCCACCTCGAGGGTGGAGTCCTCAAGACCTTCGAGCGTGTCCACATGGGCTTTGCCTGCGACACCCCGCGCGGCCTGCTGGTGCCGACCGTGCGCAACGCCTCGCAACTGAGCCTCGGGCAGTTCTCCGCCATCAGCAAGCAGCTGGCGGCAGAGGCCATCGAGGGCAAGATCAACCCCGACCTGCTCTCGGGCGCCACCTTCACCGTCTCCAACCTGGGTGGTTTCGGGATCGAGAGCTTCACCCCGTTGCTCAACGTGCCCCAGACCGCGATCCTCGGCGTAGACGCCATCTTCCCCCGCGTCGCCACCGACGCCGACGGCAACGTCGTGGCCGAGCAGCGCATCGGGCTGTCGCTCACCGCGGACCACCGCGCCATCGACGGTGCCGACGCCGCCCGCTTCCTGAAGGACCTCGTGGCCTTCATCGAGAACATCGAACTCGCAATCCTCAGCTGAGAAGGAACGACACAACACATGACAGACACTTCGACAGGCTCAGCGAGCTTCGACGTCATCATCCTGGGTGGGGGGCCCGGCGGGTACATCGCCGCCGAGCGCCTCGGCCACGCCGGGCAGAAGGTGCTGCTGATCGAGGAGTTGGCCCTCGGCGGCACCTGCCTCAACGTCGGCTGCATCCCCACCAAGACCCTCCTCAACGCGGCCAAGACCTACGAACACGCCAAGCACGGGGCACCTTTCGGTGTGCTCGCCGGTGACGTCTCGGTGGACTGGGACAAGATGCAGGAGTGGAAGACCGAGGTGGTCTCCAAGCTGGTGGCCGGCGTCGGCGCCAGCGAGAAGAAGGCCGGCGTCACCGTCGTCAACGGCCGCGGCAGGTTCAACGGTCCCGGCAGCGTCACCGTCGGTGACCAGACCTACAGCGGCACCCACGTCATCCTCGCCACCGGCTCGGTGCCCGTGATGCCCCCCATCCCCGGCACCCAGGACAACCCGCACCTGGTGGACTCCACCGGCATGCTCGCCGTCGAGTCCATCCCCGAGCGCCTGACCGTCATCGGCGGCGGCGTCATCGGGCTGGAGTTCGCCAGCCTGTTCGCGACGATCGGCAGCCAGGTCACCGTCGTGGAGATGCTGCCGGAGATCGCCCCCTTCATGGACAGCGAACTCGCACCGAAGCTGCGCCAAGCACTCGGCAACGTGCAGTTCAAGCTGGGCTGCAAGGTCACCAGCCTCGACGGCGGCACCGTCAACTACACCACCGCCGAAGGCGCCGAGGAGTCCATCCCCAGCGACGTCGTGCTCATGGCCGTCGGGCGCCGCCCCGCCGTGCAGGGCTGGGGCGCGGAAAACTCCGGGCTCGAGTTCTCCGGCAAGGGCGTGGTGGTCGACGACCGGATGCGCACGAACCTGCCCAACGTGTGGGCGGTCGGCGACCTCACGGGCCGCAGCCTGCTGGCGCACGCCGCCTACCGCATGGGGGAGGTGGCCGCGGCCAACATCCTCGACCCCGAGGCCCACCGCAAGGGTGAGGTGATGCGCTGGCACACCGTGCCCTGGGCGGTCTACTCCATCCCCGAGGCCGCCGGCATCGGTCTGACCGAGAACGGCGCCAAGGCCGCCGGCCGCGACGTCGTGTGCGCCACGGTGCCGGGCTACATGTCCGGACGCTTCGTCGCCGAGAACGGCTTCCGTGCGCCGGGCGCCGCCAAGATCGTGCTCGACGCAAAGACCAAGCAGGTGCTCGGCATCCACGTGCTCGGCTCCTACGCGGCCGAGATGATCTGGGGTGCCTCCGTGGTGCTCGAGACCGAGCTCGACCTCACCGACCTGCGTCAGGTCGTCTTCCCCCACCCCACCGTCAGTGAACTCATCCGAGAGGCTGCTTGGGCCTTCGGCGCCTGAGCGAATGAAACAGGAGAAACAAACAACATGACTCGCTCCCTCATCGTCGACCCGACAACGGTCCGCGCCAAGTCCTACATCGAGGCCCCGCGGATTCCCGTGAACGCCTACGAACCCAACTTCGAGGCTGAACTCGCCAAGTACGGCAAGGACGGCCTCGTCGACATCCTGCACGACATGATCGCCGTGCGTCAGTTCGAGACCATGCTCAACTCGATCAAGACCACCGGCTCCTGGAACGGTGTGGAGTACAACCACCGCGGCCCGGCGCACCTGTCGATCGGCCAGGAGTCCGCCGTCGTCGGCCAGGCCTCCCAGCTCGACCCGAACGACTTCGTCTTCGGCTCCCACCGCAGCCACGGCGAGATCCTCGCCAAGTGCTTCTCCGCCGCCCGCAAGCTGGACCCGGCCGAGCTCGAGCGCATCATGAAGACCTTCCTCGACGGCGAGACGCTCGGGTTCGCCGAGCAGATCAGCAACGACGGCCTCGCCGACGTCGCCGAGAACTTCATCATGTACGGCACCGTCGCTGAGACCTTCGCCCGCAAGGCCGGCTTCAACCGCGGCCTCGGTGGCTCCATGCACGCCTTCTTCTCCCCGTTCGGATCCATGCCCAACAACGCCATCGTGGGCGGTTCGGCCGACATCGCACTCGGGTCGGCCCTCTTCAAGCTCATCAACCGCGAGAAGGGCCTCGTCATCGCCAACATCGGCGACGCCTCGATGGGCTGCGGGCCGGTGTGGGAGGCCATGGGCTTCGCGTCGATGGACCAGTTCCGCACCCTGTGGAAGGACGGCGTCGAGGGCAACCCGCCGATCTGGTTCAACTTCTTCAACAACTTCTACGGCATGGGCGGCCAGACCTCCGGCGAGACGATGGGCTACGACATCCTCGCCCGCGTCGGCGCCGGCGTGAACCCGGAGGCCATGCACTCCGAGCGCGTCGACGGCCTGAACCCGCTGGCCGTCGCCGACGCCGTCGAGCGCAAGCGCGCGCTGCTCGAGGCCGGCCGCGGCCCGGTCCTGACCGACACCATCACCTACCGCTTCTCGGGCCACTCGCCCTCGGACGCCTCCAGCTACCGCAGCAAGGACGAGGTTGAGCTCTGGGAGCAGCACGACGGCCTGAAGAACTACGCCGCCTACCTGGTGGAGAACAAGGTCCTGTCCCAGTCCGAGGTGGACGACATCCAGGCCAAGTTCGACGAGCGCCTCACAAAGGTGATCGCCCTGGCCACCCAGGACGAGGAAGTCTCCCCGCGCGTGCACATGGACTTCATCGAGTCCGTCATGTACTCCGACGGCAACAAGGAGAAGCTCTCCGACGCCGAGCCCGAACTCCTTGAGCCCCTGGAGGAGAACGCGCGCGTCAAGTCGCTCAAGAACAAGGTCCGCACTGCCAAGGACGCTGACGGCAAGCCCGTCTCCAAGGCCAAGGCCTTCTCCTACCGCGACGCCCTGTTCGAGGCCATCGCCCACCGCTTCGCCACGGACCCGACGATGGCCGCCTGGGGCGAGGAGAACCGTGACTGGGGCGGCGCGTTCGCCGTCTACCGCGGGCTCACCGAACTCCTGCCGCACCACCGCCTGTTCAACTCGCCCATCTCCGAGGCCGCCATCATCGGCGCCGGTGTCGGCTACGCCCTCTCGGGCGGCCGTGCACTGGTCGAACTGATGTACTGCGACTTCCTGGGCCGCGCCGGCGACGAGATCTTCAACCAGGCCGCCAAGTGGCAGGCGATGTCGGCCGGCCTGCTCGAGATGCCGCTGGTGATGCGCGTGTCGGTCGGCTCCAAGTACGGTGCGCAGCACTCGCAGGACTGGGCCGCCCTCGTGGCCCACATGCCCGGTCTGAAGGTCTACTACCCTTCCACCCCCTACGACGCGAAGGGCATGATGAACCTGGCCCTGCGCGGCACGGACCCGGTGATGTTCTTCGAGTCGCAGCTGCTCTACGACCGTGCCGAGGAGTTCGAGCCCGGCGGTGTCCCGGAGGGCTACTACGAGGTCCCCGAGGGTGAGCCCGTCGTCCGCCGCGAGGGCACCGACCTCACCATCGGTGTGCTCGGCGCCACGCTGTACCGCGTGATGGAGACCGCCGAGATCCTGCAGGAGAAGTACGGGATCTCCGCGGAAGTCATCGACCTGCGCTTCGTCGCCCCGCTCAACCACGACCCGATCGTCGAGTCGGTCAAGAAGACCGGGCGCCTGCTGCTCACCTCCGACGCGGTGGACCGCGGCTCGTTCCTGCACAACGTCGCCTCGACGGTGCAGACGCTGGCCTTCGACTACCTCGACGCGCCCGTCACGGTGGTCGGCTCCCGCAACGCCATCACCCCCGCGGCGGAGCTGGAGACGGAGTTCTTCCCGCAGCCGAGCTGGTTGATCGACGCGATCCACGAGCGGATCCTTCCGCTCGAGGGTCACAAGCCCGAGACGAACCAGACCAACGCTGAACTGGCCCGCAGGGCCCGGACCGGTCTCTGACCCAGTCCCGTGTCGAGTCCTCCGAATCGGACCGGAGGCCTCGACACGGGGCGGGTGACCACCATCCGCTGGTCGAGTAGCCGGTGAGGACGGGTGACCACCATCCGCTGGTCGAGTAGCCGGTGAGGGACGAACCGGCGTGTCGAGACCCCCGAAATCGGACCGGAGGTCTCGACACGTCGCGGGCTCGTCCCTCGCCTGCTCCTACTCGACCAGCGGGGGCCCTCTCTGCTGGTCGAGTAGCAGGTGAGGACGGGTGACCACCATCCGCTGGTCGAGTAGCCGGTGAGGACGGGTGACCACCATCCGCTGGTCGAGTAGCCGGTGAGGAACGAACCGGCGTGTCGAGACCCTGAATCGGACCGGAGGTCTCGACACGTCGCAGGCTCACCCGTCACCCAGGTGTGCGTTCGGTGCTCCACCATGGAGCACCGAACGCACAGCTACCACTCGACCAGCGGGCGACAGCAGTTACAACCCAGCCGACCAACAACTCGTTCCCAACTGATTGACTGAACCTGCGGGAAGCGACCCTAGGAGAAACCGTGGAAACCATCAACGATCCCACCGCAACCCCCGACGCCCGCGTCGAGGCCCTGCGGGAACTCGTGGACTCCGGGCACGAGGTACCCGAGTTCACCCTCGAGTCCAACAACCACATCCACACGATCTACAGCTTCAGCCCCTACACCCCGTCGATGGCGTGCCTGAAGGGCCGTGAGGCGGGGCTGCAGGTCGTCGGCTCGGTGGACCACGACTCCATCGGTGCCGCGGCGGAGATGCGCGACGCCGGCGCGATCCTCGGGATGGGCGTGGTGACGGGCTTCGAGATCCGCGTCACGTTGCACACCCCTGCGGAGGTGACAGCCGGGACGGCCAGGTTCGCCAACCGCAAGCTGAACAACCCCGACTCCGAGGGCGTCATCTACATGACGGTCCAGGGCATCCCCGCCGACGCCCGTGCCGAGGCCGACGACTTCCTGCGCCCCATCCGCGAGCGCCGGCTGGAGCGCACCCGCCGGATGGCCGCGGCCGCGAACCAGATCCTCACCGAACTCGGCGCGCCCAACTTCGACTTCGAGCGCGACGTCATCGGCATCTCCCAGTACGCCTCTGGCGGCACGGTCACGGAGCGGCACCTCCTGTTCGCGATGTCGGAGGCGCTGATCAGCGGCTTCGGACGCGGCCAGGCCCTCCTAGACGGGCTGGCCTCAATGGGGGTGGCAGTCCCCGACAAGCTCGCCGCGACCCTCGGTGACGAGGCCAACCGCTTCCTGCCCTACGACCTCCTCGGACTCCTGAAGGCCGAGTACCTGGAGCGCTTCTACGAGCAGCCGAGGCACTGGGACGACGGCGGCGAGCTGCCCGACGCCCGCACCGTCGTGGACTTCGCCCTCTCCATCGGCGCCATTCCCTGTTACGCCTACCTCGGCGACGTCTCCGCGTCCCCGACCGGTGACAAGAAGGCCGAGAAGTTCGAGGACGACTACCTCGACGAACTGGTGGTCACCCTGCGGGAGATCGGCTTCCCCGCGATCACGTTCATGCCCCCGCGCAACACCCCCGAGCAGTTGGAGAGGGTCTCCAGGCTCGCCACTGAGAACGGCCTCATCGAGGTCTCCGGCGTCGACATCAACCAGCCGCGGCAGGTGTTCTCCTGCCCCGAACTGTCCGAACCGCGGTTCGCCCACCTGAACACCTCCACCTGGGCGATGGTGGCCCACGAGATGCTCAGCAACGAGGACCGCACGCTGGGGCTGCTCCATCCGGACAACCCCCTTGCCTCCGAGCCCCTCCCCGAGCGCGTCAGGCGCTACGGCAAAGCGGGGCCGGAGCTGGTCGCCGGGACTGAGCCCGCCGACGTCGCACAGTCACTTCGCATCGGAGGATTCTCGTCATGACTGCCACTGAACTGACGCGGCACGAACTGCTGCCGCTGCTCCGGGGAGCGCTGATCGCGCGCAACAACACCCCGGTCGTACTGCTGCCCGAGAACCGCGAGGCCGACGTGACGATCGTCGTCGACTCCGCCGACCCGGCCGAGGTGGCTGCGGCGATCTCCGCCGGTCTGCCCCAGGACCTGCCGCTGCCAACCCTCATCGGACTCCAGGCCCCGGGCGTGGAGCTCGTGGTGGAGGCCATCGAGGTGGGGGAGGCCCAGCCCGTGCTGTCCTCTCGCCAGCCCGAGGCCGGGCACGCGTCGTCGCGGGCGCACGTCGTCGCGGGGCGGGTGGCGCTGGTGACCGGCGGCGCT
The DNA here is from genome assembly GCF_020687685.1 of Tessaracoccus sp. OS52. Lineage (GTDB taxonomy): Bacteria > Actinomycetota > Actinomycetes > Propionibacteriales > Propionibacteriaceae > Arachnia. The sequence goes on from NZ_JAJEWM010000001.1 coordinate 164,547, forward strand.
CAAGGATTCGGCGAGGAGATCGTCCGGGCGCTGCACGCCTCCGGCGCCTGGGTGTTCATCGCCGACCTCAACATCGACGGCGCCCGCCGCCTGGCCGACGAGCTTGGGGACCGGGCCACGGCCGTCGAGGTGAACGTCGCCGACGAGGCGTCGGTGCAGGCCATGGCCGAGACCGTCGTGGCCACCACCGGTGGCATCGACCTGGTGGTCTCCAACGCCGGCATCGCCCGTGCCGGCTCCGTGCTCGAGCAGGACCTGCCCGCGTTCAAGCTGTCCACCGACGTGAACTACGTCGCGTTCTTCCTGGTGACCAAGCACCTGGGCAGGATCCTGCGGCAGCAGCACTACGCCGCACCCGAATGGCTCACCGACATCGTCCAGATCAACTCCAAGTCCGGTCTGGTGGGCTCCAACCGGAACGGCGCCTACTCCGGCAGCAAGTTCGGCGGCATCGGCCTGGTGCAGAGCTTCGCGCTGGAGTTGGTGGACTACAAGGTCAAGGTCAACGCGATCTGCCCGGGCAACTTCCTCGACGGCCCGCTGTGGTCGGACCCCGAGAACGGCTTGTTCGTGCAGTATCTGCGCTCCGGCAAGGTCCCCGGCGCCAAGGACGTCGGCGACGTGCGCCGGTTCTACGAGTCCAAGGTCCCGATGGACCGCGGCACGCACGGCCCAGACGTGATGCGAGCGCTGTTCTACATCGTCGAGCAGGCCTACGAGACGGGACAGGCGCTTCCGGTCACGGGTGGACAGGTGATGCTCAGCAGCTAGGACGGTTGCCTACGCATCCGTAAGTTACGGTACCGTAGGTACATCTGTCCTGCGTTCTCGAGGAGAAGCCAGTGCCCATCGCAAACCCCCCGACTGTGATTCAGGGCGGGATGGGCGTCGCCGTCTCATCCTGGCAACTGGCCCGGCAGGTCTCCCTCGCTGGCGAACTCGGCGTGGTCTCCGGAACCGCACTCGACGGCGTGCTGGCGCGCGTCCTCCAGGACGGCGACCCGGGCGGCCACCGGCGCCGCGCGCTGGCGCACTTCCCGTCCCCGGCGATGGCCCAACGCGTGCTGGACAAGTACTTCATCGACGGCGGACGCGCGCCCGGCAAGCGCTACCGCCCGCACCCCACGCTGACGATCTCTCCCAGCAGGTCCGCGCTGGAGCTGTCGCTGGTGGGCAACTTCTCCGAGGTCTGGCTGGCCAAGGAGGGTCACACCGGCCGCGTCGGGATCAACATGCTCGAGAAGATCCAGACAGCCAACCTGTCGGCCATCCTCGGTGCAATGCTGGCCGACGTCGACTACGTCGTCATGGGCGCCGGAGTGCCGCGCGAGATCCCGAGGCTCCTCACCGAGTTCGCCGCTGGCCGCACCGCGAGCCTCAGCATCGACGTCATCAACGCCACCTCCGAGCACCGGGCGTCGCTGGACCCCGCCGACCTCCTCGGCGCGGAGCTGCCGCCTATGCGTCGCCCTAACTTCCTGGCCATCGTGTCCCTGCACGTGCTTGCCGACTACCTGAACCGGGACCCCGAGATCCGGCCCGACGGCTTCATCGTCGAGGGCCCGCGGGCGGGAGGACACAGCTCACCGCCCCGCGGGAAGCAGGTCCTCGACGACTCCGGCGAGCCCATCTACGGCCCCAGGGACGACGCGGACCTCGAGAAGGTGGCCAAGGTCGGGCTGCCGTTCTGGTTGGCGGGTGGTTACGCGACCCCGGAGAAGGTCGCGGAGGCGCGCGCGGCTGGCGCGGCCGGCGTCCAGACCGGAACCCTGTTCGCCCTGGCGGAGGAGTCCGGCCTGGCGCCGTCGTTGCGCGAGCGGCTCAAGTCGGAGCTGGTCGCCGGATCCCTTGAGGTCCGCAACGATCCGCGGGCCTCGCCGACGGGGTTCCCCTTCAAGGTGGCCCAACTGAGCGAGACCCTTTCCGAGGAGCCCGTCCACGAGGCCAGGGAGCGCATCTGCGACCTGGGCTACCTCCGGGTTCCCGTTGAGCGTCCGGACAAGTCGATCACCTACCGCTGCCCGTCCGAACCGGTGGACATCTACCTGCGAAAAGGCGGGGCGCAGGAGGACACCGTCGGCCGCAAGTGCCTGTGCAACGCGCTCATGGCCAACATCGGCCTGGGCCAGTTGCGGAAGCGTGGTTACCAGGAGCCGCCGGCTGTCACCCTGGGCCAGGACCTGGCCGGCGCCGAGGTGCTCGCGGCCCGGTACCCGGATGGGTGGACGGCCCGGCAAGCCCTTGAATGGCTGCTCTCCGATTCGGTAGGTGTACCACTCGCCTCCTCCTGAATTTATGCGGGGGTGCCGTCCTGGCGGCACGGCCGCATGATTGGATTGAAGGCATGAGTCCACGAAAGATCGGCGTCACTGAGCTGGTACTCCGCGACGCGCACCAGAGTTTGATGGCCACCCGCATGGCTACCGAAGACATGGTCGACGCATGCGCCGACATCGACCAGGCCGGCTACTGGTCAGTCGAGTGCTGGGGCGGAGCGACGTTCGACTCCGCCATCCGCTTCCTCAACGAGGATCCCTGGGAACGGCTCCGGACATTCCGTGAGCTGATGCCCAACTCCCGCCTCCAGATGTTGCTGCGCGGCCAGAACCTGCTCGGCTACCGCCACTACGAGGACATGGTGGTGGAGAAGTTCGTCGAGAAGTCGGCCGAGAACGGCATGGACGTCTTCCGCGTCTTCGACGCCCTGAACGACCCCCGCAACATGGCCCACGCCATGGAAGCGGTCAAGAAGGTTGGCAAGCACGCCCAGGGAACCATCTGCTACACCATTTCGCCGGTCCACACCGTCGAGGGCTACATCAAGCTCGCCGGGCAGCTGCTGGACATGGGAGCCGAGTCCATCGCATTGAAGGACATGGCCGCGCTCCTCCAGCCCCAGCCCGCCTACGACATCGTCAAGGGCATCAAGGACACCTACGGCGACGTGCAGATCAACGTCCACTGCCACGCCACCACCGGCGTCACGCTGGTCAGCCTGATGAAGGCCATCGAGGCCGGCGCCGACGTCGTCGACACGGCGATCTCCTCGATGGCTCTCGGCCCGGGTCACAACCCCACCGAGTCGCTCGTGGCGATGCTGGAGGGCACCGACTACACCACGGGGCTGGACATGGAGCGCCTGCTTCGGATCCGTGACCACTTCCGCAAGGTCCGCCCCAAGTACGCCGAGTTCGAGTCCAAGACACTGGTGGACACCGACATCTTCCTGTCCCAGATCCCCGGCGGGATGCTTTCGAACATGGAGAGCCAGCTCAAGGCGCAGGGCGCCGGCGACAGGCTCGCTGAGGTCATGGAGGAGGTCCCGTTGGTGAAGGCCGACGCGGGCCACCCGCCGCTGGTGACCCCCTCGTCGCAGATCGTGGGGTCCCAGGCCGTGTTCAACGTGCTCATGGGCCGCTACAAGGTGATGACCGGCGAGTTCGCCGACCTGATGCTCGGCTACTACGGCGAGTGTCTCGGCGAGCGCAACCCCGAGGTGGTCGCGATGGCACAGGCCCAGGCGAAGAAGGAGCCGATCACAGTACGTCCCGCGGACCTGCTGAAGCCCGAGTGGGAGGACCTGCAGAAGCAGGCCGAAGCCCTGGAGGGCAGCAATGGCAGCGAGGAGGACGTCCTCACCAACGCGATGTTCCCGGGGGTCGCCCCGGCGTTCTTCGCCACCCGCGCCGAGGGCCCCAAGAGCGTCGCGAAGACCGATGCCCAGCTGAAGGCCGAGAAGGAGGCCGCAGGCACGGCTCACCAGGGCATCACCGGGCCCGTGAAGTACAACGTCACCTTCGCCGGCCGCCAGCACAGCGTTTCCGTCGAGCCAGTCTGAGGAGCAGGTAAATGACCAAGCAACACACGATGGCCGAGCGACTCGAGCAGCTCGCCGAACGCCGCGCCGCGGTCGAGGCGGGCGGTGGGGCCGACAAGCTGGACAAGCACCGCGCCAAGGGCAAGCTGACGGCCCGGGAGCGGATCGAGTCCCTGATCGACGAGGGCTCCTTCCAGGAGACCGGGGCCTTCCGCCGCAACCGCACCACCACCTTCGGGATGGACAAGGCCGACCTGCCGGCCGACGGCGTCGTCACGGGCTCCGCGTCCGTGCTGGGTCGCCCCGTGCACCTGGCCAGCCAGGACTTCACGGTCATGGGCGGGTCCGCGGGGGAGGCGCATTCCATCAAGGTCACCGAGATGCTCAACGCGTCCCTGACCACCGGCACCCCGTTCATCTTCATCAACGATTCCGGCGGCGCCCGTGTGCAGGAGGGCATCGACTCCCTTTCCGGCTACGGCAAGGTGTTCTACGCCAACGTGCTGCTCTCCGGCGCAGTTCCGCAGATCTCGATCATCGCCGGCCCCTGCGCCGGTGGCGCGGCCTACTCGCCGGCCCTGACCGACTTCATCATCCAGACCCGCAAGGCCCACATGTTCATCACGGGCCCCGGCGTCATCAAGCAGGTCACCGGTGAGGAGGTCACCCAGGACGACCTGGGCGGCGCCGACGCCCACATGTCGCGCTCCGGCGTCGTGCACTTCGTGGCCGACGACGACGAGCAGGCCATCCTGATCGCCAAGAAGCTGCTCAGCTTCCTGCCGCAGAACAACACCGAGGACCCGCCCATCGTCGACCCCGACGACGTGGTGGAGTCCAACCCCAAGCTCCGCGAGATCATCCCCGTGGCAAGCAACAAGGGCTACGACGTGCGGGAGGTGATCTCCGAGATCGTCGACCACCGCGACTTCCTGGAGGTGCAGGCGGGCTGGGCGATGAACATCGTCGTCGGGTTCGGGCGCATCGTCGGCCGCACCGTCGGCATCATCGCCAACCAGCCGTCGGTCATGTCCGGCGTGCTGGACATCGACTCCTCTGACAAGGCCTCGCAGTTCATCCGGTTCTGCAACGCCTTCAACATCCCCGTGGTGAACCTCGTCGACGTCCCCGGCTTCCTGCCTGGCGTCGCCCAGGAGCACAACGGAATCATCCGCCACGGCGCGAAGATGCTCTACGCCTACTCGGCGGCGACTGTGCCGAAGATCACCGTCGTGCTGCGCAAGGCCTACGGCGGCGCCTACCTGGCGATGTGCTCGAAGGACCTCGGCGCGGACAAGGTGTTCGCCTGGCCGACGGCGGAGATCGCCGTCATGGGTGCCGAAGGTGCCGCGGGCGTCGTCTTCCGCAGGGAGATCGAGGCGGCCGAGGACAAGGACGCCAGGCGGGCCGAGCTGGTGGAGGAGTACCGCGAGACGTTCTCCACCCCATACATGGCGGCCAGCCGCGGGCTCGTCGACGACATCATCGACCCGGCCGACACCCGTCGCCAGATCGCGATGGCGCTGGAGCTGCTCATGGGCAAGCGCGAGATCCGCCCCGCCAAGAAGCACGGCCTCGGGCCGGTCTGATCGGAGATGGCCATGGAACCCAACAACGAGGAACTCCTCGCCCAGCTCGCAGCCCTCACCGAGAAGCTGGCGGCGCTGGAGGCCCGCGTCGCCGAGCTCGAGTCCGAGAAGGAGATCCCGGAGGCGGATCTGGTGGCGATCGGTGCCGCGGTGGCCGCCTACTTCGGCCACAAGGCCAGGATCCGGGCCGTCCGTTACGGCTCCCAGTCCCGTTGGGCCGCCGCCACCCGCGAGCGCACCCACGACCGTCGAGTCCCCCACGTCCGCTGACGATCCCATAGGAGTATCCAGATGAAGCTGAAGGTGACCGTCAACCAGACGGAGTACGAGATCGACGTCGAGGTCGAGGAGGAGGAGCCCAAGGGCCTTGGGCCGATCATCATCGGAGTGAACGCCGGGTCCAACCAGATCCCGACCAAGGCGTCGGTGTCGGCGGTGAGTTCGAACGCCGTCGTCGCACCGCTGGCGGGCTCCGTGGCCCGGATCCTGGTGGCCGAGGGCGACGAGATCCAGGCCGGCCAGGTGCTGCTGATCCTCGAGGCCATGAAGATGGAGACCGAGATCACCGCGCCCCAGGCGGGCACCGTCGCCAGAATCCTCGTCGCGCCGGGCGAAGCCGTTCAGGGCGGGCAGGCTCTCATCGAGTTCTAGGCCGCACCCCCTCAGGCTCCCCAGCCCTTGTTCCCCCGACAAGGCGCGGGGGTTGTGCCTCCAGTGGGGTGTCCTTGTTGGTCATTCGACAAGGACACCCCACTGGAGTGTTTTCTGGCCAGTTTCCCCGCGCGGCGAATAATGCCGGGTTAACATCTTGGGTCTGCGTCTTGACGGCAAGGGGACGCGGGAGTCTGTATTCAGCTAGGGGGACTGAACTATGGACCAGGGGAAGGCTTGGCTGGAGCTCGCAGGCGAGGTGTTGTCGCAGCCGGACGCCGATGGGGCGCAGCGCCTGGTGGCGGCTGCCCTCACCAGCCACACACCTGCGGGCCTCGCCTCCCGGGTCACGTTGAGTGCTCTGGACCCAGAAGAGATCTCCATCGAAATCTCAGGTTACTTCGACGCCCCCCAGGAGCAGTGGCCAACCGCTGCCGAGATCCGACGCCATCCGCTCCACGCCTACTTCACCGACACCGGACAACGAAGCCCAGCCCTGATGCGCGACGTCGTGCGCGCGGGCTGGGCAATCGAACTGGACGTCATGGAGAGGATGCGCGACCTGCGGCTCTCCGAGGAGCAACTCTCCGTTCCCCTCGCGGAGCCGGGCGATCCCTACGACGGCTGGGTCCTGATCGCCGAGCAGCCGTTCCGGCCGGCCGATGTCGAGCAGTTGGCGACGGTGCGACCCTTGCTGGTCGGCATCGCCCGGCACTGCCGTCTTCTCCGGGCGACAACGGCGGCCTTGTCCCAGGACAACGGCCCGCGTCTCACGCCCCGGGAGCGCGTGGTGCTGCTGCTGATCTCGCAAGGCAGGACGGCGGAGGGGATCGCAGCAAGGCTGGCGATCTCCCCCCGCACAGTCCACAAGCACCAGGAGAACCTCTACCGGAAGTTGGGGGCTGCGGACCGGCTTTCAGCCGTGCTGGCCGCCCAACGCAGAGGCCTACTGATGGATGCCTGAGGCTCAGGCCTCCGGCTCGGATTCGGGCATGGGGCAGTCGTTGGCCTCGAGGCCGGCTGCAACCGCCATTTCGAGGGCCATGAAGTCCGCGTCGCCCAGGTACTCGAAGGGGCCGGGAGCCTTGCCCTTCTTGTAGAACGCGCCGCCGCCGACGGTCGCCTTCGAGTGGATCAGCGGCTCCTGCGTGATGTCACGTTCATCCATCCAGGCCGCGACGGCGTCGTCGACGACGAAGCTGCAGACGGCCTGCTGCTCCGGTGTCAGCAGGAACATGGTTCCGAGGTCGCTCAGCGACACCCAGGCGGTGCCGCCTGCCAGGTGGTGCTCGTAGGCCGCTTGGGCCCAGTCGTCCTTGTAGCAGTGATGTGCGCTGGCGACGGACGCGCTCGCGACGGCGATCGCGATCGCTCCGCTGGCGATCGCGCCCAGCCGACGCATTGCCTTGTGAGTGGTCATGTGTTTCCCCCTGTTGGTCTGGTGGCCCAGCCATTCGCCGGGCCACCAGTAGTCTCCGCGTCCAGCCCGGAGGATAGGAATACGCACTGGTGCGTAGCGGGGGCAGGACGAGCCCGGATCACCAGGCGTAGGCCTCCGGCGCCGGCCCACCGGGGCCGGGGAAGATCTCGTCGAGGGTGTCCATGGCGTTGTCGTCGAGTTCGATGTCGAGGGCGCGCAGGGCGCCGTCGAGTTGATCCATGTTGCGGGGGCCAATGATCGGTCCGGTCACGCCCTCGCGGTGCAGGAGCCAGGCCAGCGCGACGTCGCCGGGCTGCTCGCCGCGCTCGTCGCAGAAGTCCTCCCACTTGGTCAGCTGCTCCCGACGCGACTCGATCTCCTTGGCCATGTGGTCTGCGGCACGGCGACCGCCCTCGATCTTCTTGAGCACGCCGCCCAGCAGACCACCGCCGAGCGGGGACCAGGGGATGACCCCAAGCCCGTAGCCCTGTGCCGCGGGAATCACCTCAAGTTCCACCTGGCGCGCCGTGAGGTTGTACAGCGACTGCTCGCTCACCAGCCCCAGGCTGTGGCGCGCCCGCGCCGACTCGTTTGCGGCTGCGATGTGCCAGCCCGCGAAGTTCGAGGATCCGACGTAGACGATCTTGCCCTGCGTGACGAGGGTGTCCATCGCCTGCCAGATCTCCTCCCACGGCGTGTTCCGGTCCACGTGATGCATCTGGTAAAGGTCGATGTGGTCGGTCTGGAGACGGCGCAGGGACGCGTCGACGGCGCGTCGGATGTTGACCGCCGACAGCTTCGAGTCGTTCGGCCGCTTGGTCATGTCGCCGTAGACCTTGGTTGCGAGGACCACTTCGTCGCGACGGCCCGACTTCGCCAGCCAGCGGCCGATGATCTCCTCGGTCCAGCCCCGGTGCTCGGTGCCGCCGTAGACGTTGGCGGTGTCGAAGAAGTTGATGCCCTTGTCCAGTGCGGCATCCATGATTGCGTGGGAGTCGGACTCCTCCGTCTGCGGCCCGAAGTTCATCGTGCCCAGCACGAGCCTCGAAACCTTGAGTCCCGTCCGTCCGAGTTGGGTGTACTGCATTGTTGACTCCAATCTTCGGTTTTGTATTTAACCTACCCGATTGTGTCGTGCCGCTCAGGCCGGGTCGTCGAAGGTGCGCAGCATCCTGCCCGTGGCGGGACGCCAGGCCCTGATCCCGCCCCTGCCGGTGCTGGTGTAGAGGACGCCGTCGCGGGAGAAGCGGGCGTGGGTGATGTCCGGTTCCGGGAGCGCGACGATCTGGCGCAGGTCGGAGTCGTTGATGCGGCCCATCCAGATCCCCAAGGCGGACAGGGCGGCGAGGAAGGCGCCGTCTGGTCCGAACACCACGCCCCGGGGTGAGGCGACGGCGGCCTCGACCGTCCCCAGTTCGCCCAGGTCCGCCAAGGACATGGCATCCAGCAGCCGCGCCGGCCCGCCCGCCCGGGTCATGACGATCTCCTCACCCGCAGGGGAGAAGGCGAGGCGCCGCGGTGCGATCCGCGGCTCCAGGTCAGCGCGCGCCACCTCCTCGCCTCTGGCCACGTCCCAGCGACGGACCGTGTGGTCGGCGCCGACGCTGATGACCCACTCGCCGCCGGGGCTGAACAGGGCGTCCATGACACCGACGCCGCCGGTCACCTGATGGCCCACGAGCTGGGCGACGACGGCGTCGCGCGAGGGGCTGCGGAGCAGGAGCCGACCGTCGCGGCTGACGGTGAGCAAGAGGTTTCCGACGGGGCTCCAGTGCAGGAGCGGCCGCGGCACGTCAACCGTCCCGACGACCCGCGCCACCCTCCCGGTCGCGGTCTTCCACACCACGATGCGATTCAGGTAGACCGACGCCAGTTCGCTACCGTCGGGGGCCAGCGCCAGACCCGAGACGTAGCGGATCGTCGGATCCACGGTGTCCCGCAGCGACATCGGCCTCGACCCCTTCCCATCTCCCGGGAAAGACTAGCCCGCGCGGGGTGCCATCGCCCGCATGGGCCGGACTCGCCGTCGCGCGAAGTTGCAGGCGTGTAACAGAGTGCTGCGCCGTGCGGGGTCAACGACCGCCCCGACTAGACTTCCGGCCATGCCCGCAGCCGATGAGTACGCCCTCGATCCCGACGGTGAGTCCGGCCACGGATCCCCGGCCTACCTGGCCGGTCTGCTGTTGCAGGGACGCGATGTGCTGGTGGTGGGTGCCGGCGCAGTCGCGGAGCGGCGGCTGGAGCGGTTGCTCGAGGTTGGCGCAAGGGTGCGGGTCGTGGCACCCGAGGCCACGGACGGGATCGCCGAGCTGGACAGCGAGGGCCTGGTGGCGTGGCGTCGCCGATCCTTCGTGGACGGGGACCTCGACGGTGCCTGGTACGTGCTGGCCGCCACGGACTCGCCCGATGTGAACGCCGCCGTCGCCGCCGGAGCTGAGGCGCGTCACACGTTCTGCGTGCGGTGCGACGACGCGTTGGGCGGCTCCGCCTGGACCCCGGCCACCTACAACCTGGACGACCTCACGGTGGCGGTCATCGGCAACCGGAATCCGCAGCGGTCCAAGGCCGTCCGGGAGGCCATCAGACGAGCGATCGGCGAGACCGCATGAGCGCCGATCTCATGCCCGGCACCGTCACCCTCGTGGGTGGTGGTCCCGGAGACCCCGGGCTCATCACCGTCGCCGGGCTGGAGGCGATCAAGCAGGCCGAGGTCGTGTTCCACGACAGGCTCGGTCCTCTCGAGCTCCTGGAACAGTGCCCCGAGGGTGCCGAGATCATAAACGTGGGGAAGATCCCGCGCGGGGAGTTCACGCCGCAGGAGGAGATCAACCGACTGCTCGTGGATCGGGCCAAGCGAGGGCTGCGGGTGGTGCGCCTGAAGGGCGGTGACAACTACGTGTTCGGCCGTGGCGGTGAGGAGTGGCTCGCCTGCGCAGAGGCCGGCGTCCCGGTCCGGGTGATCCCGGGCGTGACGTCCGCCGTCGCCGTCCCGGCCCTGGCGGGGATTCCCTTGACACACCGGGGTCTGTCGCAGGGGTTCTGCGTGGTCAGCGGCCACGTGCCACCCGGCGACGACCGCAGCGAGGTCGAGTGGGAGGCGCTGGCCCGCTCCGGCCTGACCATCGTGGTCCTGATGGGGGTCCACAACCTTGCGGCCATAGCGGCCGCCCTCATCGCTGGTGGACTTGCCACAGCGACGCCCGTCGCCGTCGTCGCCGACGGCACCACCCCGTCGCAGCGGACGCTGCGCAGCCAGTTGGACCGCGTGGGCGAGGACACCGCGGCTGCGGGGGTCAACCCGCCGGCGATCGTGGTGGTGGGTGCAGTGGCCGCTCTCGCGCTGGAGTAGCGCCTGGCCCCGTGAAGACGACCGCGTCCTCGATTCGGCCCCCCTTAGGTGTGGCGGTAGTGACGATTGACCGTCCTTCCCACCACACCTAAGCGATCACACCGGCGCCGGGACCAGGGCCGTCGTCAGGCGGTCCAGGTGTCGTGCCCGGTTACCAGCGACTGCAGGTGCCCGATGCGCTCCTCGGGCGTCGGCATCGAGACCTGGGCGCGGGCGGCGTCGTCGTGGACGGGACGCTGGACGTCGCGGAAGATGCCGATCGGTGACTGGCTCAGGCCGTGGCTGTCGGTCAGGGCGGCGATCGCCATCGCCTCCGCGACGTCGTCGGAGGTCTCGTCGTGCACGACGACGGTCCGCCCGCCCACCTCGTCGGTGGGCACGACGCTGAGCCGGCCGGTCACCGCGTCGCGGACCACGCTGCGCGTGCCGCCGGCGAAGACCAGCGGCTCGCCGTGGCGCAGCGGGATGATCGCGGGGGAGTCGGGCGCCTTCAGCCCGTCGAACACGCCGTCGTTGAAGATCGGGCAGTTCTGGTAGATCTCCACCAGCGAGGCACCGCGGTGCTGGACGGCGCGGGTCATGACCTCGGTGAGGTGGGCGCGGTCGGAGTCGACGGTGCGGGCCACGAACGTCGCCTCCGCGCCCAGCGCCAGCTTCACCGGGTTGAACGGGTGGTCAACCGATCCCGCGGGCGTCGACTTCGTCACCTTGCCGGACTCCGACGTCGGTGAGTACTGCCCCTTGGTGAGGCCGTAGATCCGGTTGTTGAACAGCAGGATCGTGATGTTGGTGTTGCGCCGCAGGGCATGGATCAGGTGGTTGCCGCCGATGGAGAGGGCGTCACCGTCGCCGGTCACCACCCACACCGCCAGGTCCGGGCGGGCCATCGCCAACCCTGTTGCGATCGACGGCGCGCGCCCGTGGATGGAGTGCATGCCGTAGGTGTCGAGGTAGTACGGGAACCGCGAGCTGCAACCGATCCCGGAGATGATGACGGTGTTCTCCCGGCGCACGCCGAGCTGCGGCATCAGGGACTGGAACGCGGCCAGCACGGCGTAGTCGCCGCAGCCCGGGCACCAGCGCACCTCCTGGTCGGACACGAAGTCCTTCCGATTGGTCGGGGTCAGTGAGAGCGGCACCCGGGCGAGGCCGCTGTCGGGGTGGTAGATGCTCATCGGGCGTCCTTCGAGTCGATGATGTCAAGCAGGTCTGCCTCGAACTCCGACGGCGAGATCGGCAACCCGCGCACCCGCGAGTAGGTCTCCACGTCGACGAGGTACTTCGCGCGCAGCAGCAGGGCCAGCTGGCCGAGGTTCATCTCGGGGGCGATCACGCGCTCGTAGGAGCGCAGGATCGCACCGAGGTTCTTCGGGAACGGGTTCAGGTGCCGCAGGTGGACGGTGGCCACCTTCCGGCCCCGACGGCGCACGCGCCGCGCGGTCGCTCCGATGGGTCCCCACGTCGAGCCCCAGCCGATGACCAGGACGTCGGCCTCCCCACTCGGGTCGTCCACCACGAGGTCCGGGATGGACTCCGCGATGCCGTCCACCTTCGCCTGGCGCAGCCGCACCATGGCGTCGTGGTTGGCCGGGTCGTAGGAGATGGAGCCGGTGCCGTCGGCCTTCTCGATGCCGCCGATCCGGTTCTCCAGCCCCGGCGTACCCGGCAGGGCCAGCGCGCGGGCGAGCTTGTCGTCGCGCAGGTAGGGCAGGAACTTGCCCCCCTCGGCGTTGGGTTCGGTGGCGAAGCCCGGATCGATGGCGGGCATGGCTTCGAGGTCTGGCACCAGCCAGGGCTCGGCACCGTTGGCCAGATAGCCGTCGGAGAGCACGATCACGGGCGTGCGGTAGGCCAGGGCGATCCGGGTGGCCTCGACTGCGACGTCGAAGCAGTCGCCGGCCGACTGGGCCGCGATCACCGGGACCGGTGCCTCACCGTGTCGGCCGAACACCGACTGGAGCAGGTCGGCCTGCTCGGTCTTGGTGGGCATGCCCGTCGAGGGTCCGGCACGCTGCACGTCGACCACCACCAGCGGCTGCTCGAGCATCAGCGCCAGCGAGATGAACTCGCTCTTCAGTGCCATGCCCGGGCCCGACGTCACGGTCACCCCGAGGTGCCCGCCGTAGGAGGCGCCCAGCGCGGACCCGATGGCGGCGATCTCGTCCTCGGCCTGGAACGTCATCACGCCGTGGTCCTTGTGGCGGGACAGTTCGTGCAGGACGTCGGAGGCGGGGGTGATGGGGTAGGCGCCCAGGAACAGCGGCAGGCCGGACTTGGCGGCCCCGGCCATGAGGCCGAGCGCGAGCGCCTTGTTGCCCGTGATCTGGCGGTAGGTGCCCGACGGCAGCGACGCCGGCTTGACCTCGTAGCGGACGGTGAAGTCCTCGGTGGTCTCGCCGTAGTGGTAGCCGGCGAGGTAGGCGGCGCGGTTGGCGTCGCGGATGAGCGGGTTCTTGGCGAACTTGCGCTCGAGGAACTCGATCGTGGGTTCGGTGGGCCGGGAGTACAGCCAGGTCAGCAGGCCCAGCGCCACCATGTTCTTGGACCGGGCGGCGTCCTTGCGGCCGAGCCCGAACGACTCGACGGCGGCGGTCGCCAGGCCGGTCAGGTCGACGGCGTGGACCTCATGGTCCTCCAGCGAACCGTCGGTCAGCGGATCGGCCTCGTAGCCGACCTTCGCCAGGTTGCGCTTGGTGAAGTCGTGGGTGTCGACGATCAGGATGCCGTCCCGGCGGAGGTCGGCCACGTTGGCCTTCAGGGAGGCCGGGTTCATCGCCACGAGCACGTCGGGACGGTCACCGGGGGTGCGGATGTCGTCGCCGGCGAAGTGGAGCTGGAAGCTGGAGACGCCGGCGATGGTGCCCTGGGGCGCCCGGATCTCGGCCGGGAAGTTGGGGAGGGTGGCGAAGTCGTTGCCGATGGCGGCAGCGTCGGCGGTGAAGCGGTCACCGGTGAGCTGCATGCCGTCGCCGGAGTCACCGGCGAAGCGGATTACGACGCGGTCCAGTGGGGTGGTGGTCACTTCTGGTTCAACTCTCTTCTCAGGAGGCCTCGGCGGGCGTGGCAGCGCGGTAGCGGCTGACGATCGCGGAGACGAGATGGGGGTGGATGCCGATGGGCTCGGCGACGGCGCGCAGCCCCAGAGCCGCGATGTGGTCCAGGTAGAGGCCGGGGGCAAGCGCGTGGGTGGCGACGGTCAGGTCGTGGTGGCCGTCGGCGTTCAGTTGTTCGACCGCCTGGGCGAGGGTCGGCTGGGAGGCGTAGATGAACCCGGTCCCTACGGGCCTCTCAACCAGTTCCGAGAGGCGCTCGGCCGTGGCGAGCACCTCGGCGTTCGCTCCCGGGCGGCTTGACCCGATGGCCGCCAGCACGACGGCGTCGCCCAGCGGACCCGCGGCCAGCAACCGGTCCGCGATGGCCCGCACCAGTTCCGGCCCGACATGGCCGGTGGCGACGGCGCGCCCGCCGGACTGGGCCACCGCCTCCTCGACGTCGTGGTCCACGTGGTAGCCCGCCGCGAGGAATGCCGGCACGATCACGGAGCGTTCGAAGCGCTGCACGGTCTCCGCGAGCAGTTCGTCGTGGATGTCCACCCAGCCGATCTCCACGGGGACCCCGGGGGCCGCGGCCGAGACGGCGGCGCGCAACTCGTCGGCGAACTCGACCCCACGGCGGTGCCGCGTGCCATGCAGGGCGATGATGAGGGTCGCGCTCACACCAGCTCCGATTCCAGGGCAGGGGCGGGTTCGGCGGGACGCTGCCGGCGGTGCTGCGCCACGGCGTGGGACACGAGCCCGACCCAGACCACCGCGACCACCCCGAGGGCGAGCCATTGCACGTCGACCCGGACGCCGAAAGCACCCAGCAGGGTGCGCAGGTTGGTCAGGACGATGATCCCTCCCACCGCGGTGCCCAGCACCCGGGCGGGCAGCTTGGTGACCAGCCACGCCGCGACGGGTGCTGCGATCAGGCCGCCGAGCAGCAGGACCCCGACGATCCGGAAGTCGAGCCCGGAGGTGCCGAGTGCCGCGAGGAACCCGACGGAGGCGAAGAACGACACCAGGAACTCCGAGGTGTCCACCGATCCGATGACGGTTCTCGGGGCGGTCCTGCCGGCGCTGAGCAGCGACGTCGTCGACACCGGACCCCACCCGCCGCCGCCGGTGGCGTCGACGAAACCGCCGAACAGCCCGAGTGGGACCAGGAACCGGGAGGTGTGGGGCGTGCGGCGCGCGTCGGAGACCGCCGGTGGGCGGAACGCGAACCTGGCCAGGATGTAGGAGCCGAGCAGCGCCAGGATGACCGCCATCACGGGCGCGGCCCACTGCGTGGACAGGTTCGACAGGAACGTCGCCCCGGCGAACGCGCCGACGGCGCCCGGCACGCCCAGCCGCAGCACGAGGCGCCAGTCGACGTTGCCCAGCCGCCAGTGCGACAGGCCGGAGGCGACGTTGGTGCCCACCTCCGCCAGGTGCACCGAGGCGCTGGCCAGCGCCGGGCTGAGCCCAACCAGCAGCAGCAGCGAGCTGGAGGTGACGCCGTAGCCCATGCCGAGGGCGCCGTCGACCAGCTGGGCCGCCAGGCCCACGAGTCCGATCAGGACGAGCTTGCGCATCAGATCGACCAGTTCGGGGTGGCGTCGACGGGGACGGCGGCCTCGTCGGAGAAGGCCTCGTCGCCGCGGATCATGCCCGCTGCCAGATTGGCGCCGGACTGGGGATCGATGAGCAGGAACGAGCCCGTCTGCCTGGAGGCGGCGTAGGCCTCGGCCATGATCGGGGCGGCGAGCCGCAGCCGCACCCGGCCGAGGTCGTTGAGCTCCAGGGACTCGGTGGTCTGAGGCCGCAGCGTGTCCAGGTCCAGGCGCCCGTCGATGTCGCGGACCACGGCCTGCGTCGTGCGGGTGGTGTGCTTGACCAGGACCTTCTGCCCGACGCGCAGCGGACGCTCCGCCAGCCACGCGACCATGCCGTCGAGGTCCTGCGTCGGCTCCGGCGGCGCCTCGGCCCCGGCGATCAGCTCACCGCGGGTGATGTCGATGTCGTCGGCCAGGCGCAGGGTCACCGACTGCGGCGCGAAGGCCTCCCCGAGCTCGCCGTCGGGGGTGTCGATGCCGACCACGGTGGTGCGACGCCCCGAGGGGAGCACCACCACGGGGTCACCCACCCGCACGACGCCGGAGGCCACCTGCCCGGCGTAGCCGCGGTACTCGACGTGGCGCGGATCCAGCGCCGCGTCCTGCGGCCGGATGGTCAGCTGCACGGGGAAGCGGAACGGCCGCTCGGTGGCGTCGGCCGACGGCAGTTCCTCCAGCAGCTCCAGCAGCGAGGGTCCCGCGTACCAGGAGAGCTTCTCGGAGCGGTCGACGATGTTGTCGCCCACCAGCGCGGAGACCGGCAGCACCCGGAGGTCGGGCACGCCCAGCTCGTCGGCCAGCCGGAAGATGTCGGCGGCGATCTCGTCGAAACGGTCCTGTGAGTAGTCCACCAGGTCGATCTTGTTGACCGCGACGATGATGTGCGGCACCCGCAGCAACTGCCCGACGGCGAGGTGGCGGCGGGTCTGCTCAAGCGCACCCTTGCGCGCGTCCACGAGCAGGACCAGCACATCGGCCGTCGAGGATCCGGTGACGGTGTTGCGGGTGTACTGCACGTGCCCGGGGCAGTCGGCCAGGATGAACGTGCGCTTCGCGGTTGCGAAGTAGCGGTAGGCGACGTCGATGGTGATGCCCTGCTCCCGCTCGGCGCGCAGGCCGTCGGTGAGCAGCGCCAGGTCGACGTGCCCCAGGCCTTTCGCCAGGCTGACGCGCTCGACAGCCTCGAGTTGGTCGGCCAGCACCGCCTTCGAGTCGTAGAGCAGCCGCCCCACGAGCGTGGACTTGCCGTCGTCGACGCTGCCGGCGGTGGCGATCCTGAGCAGCGTCGGTTCCGGGTGCTGCAGCTGGGTGTTGAGGTCGTGCATCAGAAGTACCCCTCCTTCTTGCGGTCTTCCATGGCGGCCTCGGTGACCCTGTCGTCGGCGCGGGTTGCGCCTCGTTCGGTGATGCGCGTGAGCGCGACTTCCGCGATCACGTCCGCGACGGTGCGGGCGTCGGACTCGACGGCGCCGGTGCAGGACATGTCGCCGACGGTGCGGTACCGCACCAGGCGGCGCTCGACCCGTTCGCCGTCGCGGGGCTGGGAGACGTCCCCGACGGCGAGCCACATGCCGTCGCGGCTGAACACGTCGCGTTCATGGGCGTAGTAGAGGCTGGGCAGGTCGATGTTCTCCGCGGCGATGTAGCGCCAGACGTCGAGTTCGGTCCAGTTGGAGAGCGGGAACACGCGCACGTGCTCCCCGGGGCGGTGCCTGGGGTTGTACAGATTCCACAGCTCGGGGCGCTGGTTGCGCGGGTCCCACTGGCCGAACTCGTCGCGCAGGCTCACCACCCGCTCCTTGGCGCGGGCCTTCTCCTCGTCGCGCCGCCCACCGCCGAAGACGGCGTCGAAGCGGCCTTCGGCGATGGCGTCGAGCAGCGGCTGGGTCTGCAGCGGGTTGCGGGTGCCGTCGGCCCGCTCCAGGAGGCGGCCGTCGTCGATGTAGTCCTGCACGCTCGCCACCACCAGGCGCAGCTTCAGGCGCTCGACGGTGGCGTCGCGGTGTGCGAGCACCTCCGGGAAGTTGTGGCCCGTGTCGACGTGCAGGACCGGGAAGGGCACGGGCGCCGGCCAGAACGCCTTGGCGGCCAGGTGCAGCATGACGATGGAGTCCTTGCCGCCGGAGAACAGGAGCACGGGGCGTTCCAGCTCCGAGACGATCTCGCGGAAGATGTGGATGGCCTCGGACTCGAGTGCCTTCAGGTGGCTGAGGGACCTGCCGGGCAGGACCGAGGTCTCGCGCATGGGGGCTCCTTCCTGTTCCGGGGTGACGTGGAGGCCGCATTCGGTCTTGGCGAATCCGGCCCAGCGGCCGGACCTGGGGTCCTCGCCGGGCGCGACGGGGCGGGTGCAGGGTTCGCACCCGATCGACGGGTAGCCCTCGTCGAGCAGGAAGTTCACGGGGACGCCGTGGCGGCCCGCGTACTCCATCACCTGTTCGGTGGTCCACGCGGCGACGGGGTTGATCTTGACCATCTCGTGCGCGGCGTCCCACTCGACCAGACGGGTGTTTGCGCGCAGGGCGTTGTCCTCACGCCGCACGCCGGTGACCCAGGCCTCGTAGCTGGCCAGTTCCCGGTTGATGGGCTCGACCTTGCGCATGGCGCAGCAGGCCTGCGGGTCACGCTCGTAGAGCCGTGGGCCGTGCTCGGCGTCCTGTTCCGCGACGGTGAGCCTGGGCAGCGCCTCCACGATCCGGACGTCCACGGCGTGCGCCAGGGCGTCCCGGGTGCCGATGGTTTCGACGAAGTGGTAGCCGGTCTGCAGGAACAGCACGTCGACGCCGGGGGAGTGCTGCGCGGCCAGGTGCGGCACCACGGTGTCGGCCGCCATCGAGCAGGCGACGACGAGGTTGCGCCCGAAGGTCTCGGCGGCCCAGGCGAGCACCTCGTCGGCGGTGGCGTCGGCGAAGCGCTCGGAGGCCTCCTCGGCGATGGCCCGGAGCTCGGCCGTCGTGCGGACGCGTCCGGGTCCGTGGGCGGGCGGGGCGATCGTCGTCATCGCAGCGACTCCTCTTCGGCTCGGTGCGCCCAGGTGGAGAAGCTCTCACCGTCGGCGCGCTCGGCGAGGAAGTTGCGCACCAGGCGCTCGACGAAGTCGGGCAGCTCCACGGCGGTCACCTTCAGGCCGCGCAGGGTGCGGCCCAGGCCGGGCTCGTCGCGGTCGCTGGAGGCGAGGCCCCCGCCCAGGTGCACCTGGTAGGCGAATTCGTTGCCGCCGTCGGCGCCCTTGGCGAGCTGGCCCTTCAGGCCGATGTCGGCCACCTGGATCCGGGCGCAGGAGTTGGGGCAGCCGTTCACGTTGAGCGTGATGGGGGTGTCGATCTCGACGCCGGCCAGCCGCTGCTCGAGCTCGGCGATGGTCTCCCTCGCGGTGTCCTTGGTGTTGACGAAGCTGAGCTTGCAGAACTCGATGCCGGTGCAGGCCATGGTGTTGCGGCGGAACGGCGAGGGGCGCCCGGTGAAACCGATGTTCTCGGTGCCCTCCAGCAGCGCGTCGACGGCGTCGGGTTCGACGTCGAGGACCACCACCTTCTGGTGCGGGGTGAACCGGATGCGCCGGGAGCCGGCCTGCTCGGCCAGGTCCGCGAGGGCGGCGAGGCGGGTGCCTGAGGCGCGGCCGACGGTGGGGGCGAGCCCGACGTAGCGAAGGCCGTCCTTCTGCTCGTGCACGCCGACGTGGTCGCCGGGCGTCCTGGCGGGGGCCGGGGCGGGCCCGTCGGCGAGGCGGCGGCCCAGGTACTCGGTCTCGAGGACCTCGCGGAACTTCTCCGGGCCCCACTCGGCCAGCAGGAACTTCAGGCGTGCCTTGTTGCGCAGGCGGCGGTAGCCGTAGTCGCGGAAGATGCCGATGACGCCGTACCAGACCTCGGCGGCCTCCTCCTGGCGGACGAACGCCCCCAGGCGCTCGGCCAGGCGCGGCGTCGTGGACAGCGCGCCGCCCACCCAGAGGTCGTAGCCGGGGCCGAGTTCGGGGTGCACGACGCCCACCAGCGAGATGTCGTTGATCTCGTGCACGACGTCGAGGCTGGGGTGCCCGGTGATCGCGGTCTTGAACTTGCGCGGCAGGTTGGCGACGGTCTCGTCGCCGATGTAGCGGTCCACGATCTCCCGGATGACGGGCGTCGGGTCGATGATCTCGTCGGCTGCGATGCCGGCGACGGGGGAACCGAGGAATCCTCGCGGGGTGTCGCCGCAGGCCATCGTCGTCTCCAGCCCGACCGACTCGAGCCGGTGCCAGATCTCGGGGACGTCCTCGATGGCGACCCAGTGGAGCTGGATGTTCTGGCGGTCGGAGATGTCGGCGGTGTCCCGGGCGAAGTCGGTGGAGATGCCGGCCACCACGCGCAGCTGTTCGGTGGTGAGCGCGCCGCCGTCGATGCGGATGCGCATCATGAAGTAGCGGTCGGAGAGCTCTTCGTCGCTCCACTTGCCGGTGTGCTCGCCGCCGACGCCCTGCTTGCGCTGGGTGTAGATGCCCAGCCAGCGGAACCTGCCGAACAGGTCCTCGGTGGGGATCGAGTCGAAGCCCTGCTTGGAGTAGACGTCGATGATCCGCTGGCGAACGTTCAACGGGTTCTCGGCGGCCTTGAACACCTCATTGGGGTTGAGCGGCTCCGTGCCGTCGACGAGCCACTGGCCGTTGGACTTGCCCGACGCCGACTGGCGCACGCGGGATGGGGTGGTGGTGGTCATGGTTCCTTCTTGGTTCGGGACGAGGGCGGGCCCGCTGGAACCTGGACTTCACCGGGCTCAGGCTGGGCCCGGGAGTCTCTGGAGGAGGTCGTCGGGCTTCAGTTGCCCAGACACATGGCCGACGCAACGCGCGCCAGATCAACGTGAGGTCGACTCACGAGGTGCGGGTTGCGAAAGGTAATCATCGTGGGCGAAACAGTAGGTGGGCGGCGGGGTCACTTTTTCCCGGCATCTCACCCAGCGGACCGGGCCGGCCTCGGGAGCGCGGAATCTGCTGAGGGCGAACAGCTATTCCCCGATCCATGTGATATTTCGGCGGACTTCATGGGTGTCGACGCCTGGCGTGTCCGGCCCCGCTGGTGCGTCGCCGCCTCGTTGCTGGCCCGCGCTCACACAAGCCGATGGCGCCGCCGGTGCCGGGGCTGCGGGTCGTCCACCGCGTCTATCGCGCGTCCACCAGCGCTCCCGCGCGTCGACCAGCGCTCCCGCGCGTCGACCAGCGCTCCCGCGCGTCGACCAGCGTTGTTCGTCGTGACCAGCCTTCTACGGCTGGTGGCGCGCAACAACGCTGGTGAATCGCGCGATCCACCAGCGCCCCCGAGCGTCCACCTGCGCTCCCGAGCGTCCACCAGCGCTCCTGCGTGTCGACCAGCGCTCCCGTGCGGTGACCAGCGCTCCTGCGTGTCGACCAGCGCTCCCGCGCGTTGACCAGCGTTGTTCGTCGTGACCAGCCCTCTACGGCTGGTGGCGCGCAACAACGCTGGTGAATCGCGCGGGCGACCCGCGACGTCGCCTCCGCGCGACGGGCGGGGCCTGATGAGGGGGGCGCAGCGGGGCCCGAGAACTTGGTAAGGGGCGCAGCGGGACTCGAGGACCTTGGTAAGGGTGCGACCGGTCCCGTCAGTCTGCTGATGCCAAGATGGCGTGCAGTTCGTCGCCGGTGAGGTCGATCGGGTTGCCCTTCATGGAACTCGACCTCACCGCCTTGGCGACGACGTCGTCGTGGTCCTCGGCGCGCAGGCCGAGAGCGGCCAGTCCGGGGGTGCCGAGCCGGACGGCGAGCTCGACCAGCCAGTCCTCCAGCGCCTGGAGCGAGAGCTCGCCCGTCAGTGTTTCCGCGGCGAGCAGGTACCCGGCCAGGGCCGGAGAGTCGGGCTCGCGCTGGGAGAGCGCCCGGATGTTGGCCGACGTCGTCGGCGCCAGCAGCGCGGCACAGATGGCGCCGTGCGGGGCGCCCGTCGTGCCACCGAGGACTCCGGCCAGCCCGTGAACGGCGCCGAGCTTCGCGTTGGCCAGCGACAGCCCGCCCATGAGGGAGCAGAACGCGACGTCGGTGCGCGCCGCCAGGTCATGCCCGTTCTCCACCGCGCGGACGAGCCCTCGTGCGGCGGACCGGAGGCCGGCGAGCGCCAGCGCCTCGACGAGAGGATTGGTCATCCGGGACGTGAGGGGCTCCAGACACTGGGTCAGCGCATCCATCCCGGACTGTGAGGTCACGTCCCGGGGGCAGGAGACCGTCAACTCCGGGTCGATGATCGCCACTTTCGCGAGCATAGACGGGGACCGCAGTGACACCTTCACCTGGTGCACCGGTGAGGACAGGACCGCGTTCGACGTGACCTCGGAGCCGGTGCCCGCAGTCGTCGGGACCGCCACGAACGGCAGCGACGTCGCCGGCAGCCTGTGGCCGGCACCGATCACCTCGGCGTAGTCGAGCGGGTCACCGTCGGCGACGACGAGGCTGGCGACGGCTTTGGCGAGGTCGAGCACCGCACCGCCACCGATGCCGACGATGACGTCGGCCTCCGCCTCCCGGGCCGCGCCAACGGCGGTGCGGGCGTCGTCGAAGGTGGGTTCGCCGTCGAGGGCGAAGTGGCCCACCTCGGCGAGTTCGGCGGTCACCGGGTCCGTGCGCCGCCTGTTCGATCCGGTCACCAGGAAGGGGCGGCGGCCCAACCGCCCTGCCTCGTCGGCGAGCCCTTCGACGGTGCCCGCCCCGAACCTGATCGTGGCGGCAGTGGCGAACGAGAATGCGGTCATGGGACCAGCGTGCCAGACGGTGCGCGGGTGGGCGTCGCGGTGCACGGATTCCCGCACTCTCGGATTCTCCACGGCAGGTCAGCGGACGCGGCTCACCGCCGACGATTGACCAGCGTTGTTGCGCGACACCAGCCTCGTAGCGCTGGTCGCGACGAACAACGCTGGTGAACGGCTGGAAGCGCTGGTGAACGGTGGGGGAGCGCTAGTGAATGGCTGGAAGCGCTGGTCGGGACGAACAACGCTGGTGAACGGGCGGGAGCGCTGGTGAATGGCTGGGAGCGCTGGTGAGCCACCGCTCGGCGGGGGGGTCAGGGCACCCGGTGGACCTTGTGCTGCGCGGCCTGTGCCCGCGGGCGCACCACCATGCGGTCGATGTTGACGTGGGAGGGCCTCGTGACCACCCACGAGACCACGTCGGCGATGTCCTCGGCCACCAGCGGCTCCGCGACGCCGGCGTACACCGCGGCCGCGCGCTCCTCGTCGCCGTCGAACCGGGTCAACGAGAACTCCTCGGTCCTGACCATCCCGGGGCTGATCTCGCATACGCGCACCGGCAGATCGTAGATCTCCAGCCGCAGCGCCTCGACGATGGCCCGTTCGCCGGCCTTCGCGGCGCAGTACCCGGCGGCCCCCTCGTAGGTGACCTCGGCCGCGGTGGACGTGACGAACACCACGACGCCCTCGCCGGCCACCAGCGCCGGGAGCAGCGCCTTCGTGACCCGGCCGGTGCCGACGACGTTGACATCCAGCATTCGCGCCCAGCCGTCGAGGTCCGCGTCCATGACGGGTTCCAGCCCGATGGCACCACCGGCGTTGTTCACCAGTACCTCGAGCCTCGGCCCCACGTGCTCCGCGAGCTGGGCGACGTCGTCGGCCGAGGTGATGTCGCAGGCGACGGCCGTGCCGCCGATCTCCGCGGCGAGGGCTTCGATGCGCTCTACCCGCCGGGCGGCGCAGAAGACGTGGAAGCCGTCGGCGGCGAGGCGACGGGCGGTGGCGGCTCCGATCCCGGAGGATGCGCCGGTGACGACGGCGGTGCGGTTGCTCATGGGGACAACCTACCCAGACGCGGCGACGCCCGGCCGCCGGGCTGGGGACGGGCGTCGCGACAAAACTCTGGGCAGCGGCGCTACTTCTTGCCCTGGTTCTTGACGGCCTCGATGGACGCGGCCGCAGCATCGGGATCAAGGTAACGTCCCCCGCGGGTGACCGGCTTCAGGTCCTCGTCGAGTTCGTAGTACAGCGGGATCCCGGTGGGGATGTTGAGGCCGGAGATCTCGTCGTCAGAGATGTCATCGAGGTGCTTGACCAGCGCGCGCAGCGAGTTGCCGTGGGCGGCGATCAGCACGGTCTTGCCCGCCTCGAGGTCCGGGACGATGTCGGAGTGCCAGTACGGCAGCATCCGGGCGACGACGTCCTTGAGGCATTCGGTCAGGGGACGCTCGGCCTCGGGGATGTCGGCGTAGCGGGGGTCGTTGTGCTGGCTGAACTCGGAGTCCGGCTCGATCGGCGGCGGCGGGACGTCGTAGCTGCGACGCCACTGCATGAACTGCTCCTCGCCGAACTGGTCCCGGATCTCGGTCTTGTTCAGCCCCTGGAGCTTGCCGTAGTGGCGCTCGTTGAGGCGCCAGCTGCGCTTCACGGGGATCCAGTGGCGATCACAGCCGTCGAGGGCGATGTTGGCCGTGTGGATGGCGCGACGCAGCAGCGAGGTGTGCAGCACGTCGGGCAGCAGGTCCTCGCTCTTCATGAGCTCGGCGGCCTTCTCAGCCTCCCCGACGCCCTTCTCGTTGATGTCGACGTCCACCCAGCCGGTGAACAGGTTCTTGGCATTCCATTCGCTCTCACCGTGGCGGAGCAGGATCAGCTTTCCGGTCATGGGACCAAACACTACAGGTGGCCCACCTCAGGCGTTCGGCCAGTGCTCCCCTTCGGGGGCGTGGCCGGTGACGAGGTAGATGACGCGGCGAGCAACGGCGACGGCGTGGTCGGCGAACCGCTCGTAGTAGCGTCCCAGCAACGCGACGTCGACTGCCTGGGCGGTGGTGCCCTGCCAGTTGTCGTCGAGGACCGTGGCGAAGTGGTCCCTGCGCAGTTCGTCCACCTCGACGTCGATCGACGCCAGCGACATGGCCTCCGACGCGTCGTGGTCACGGAGGCTGGCGGAGGCGATCTGCACCATCTTCACGCAGACCTCGCTCATGCGCTGGAAGTTGGGTTCGAGTTCCTCCACGACGGCGTGGCTGGGGAAGCGCAGGCGTGCGATCTTGGCGATGTGGGCCGACAGGTCCCCCATGCGGGCCAGTTCGAAGACCACGCGAATGGCCGAGACAATGGTGCGCAGCTCGCCGGCGACGGGGGCCTGCAAGGCCAGCAGCGAGAGGCACTTGTACTCAAGTTCCTCGTGCATGGCGTCCAGCTTCGCGTCGTCGGAGATCACGGACTCGGCGCGTCCCAGGTCTGCCGTCAGGAGCGCTGCGGTTGCCTCCGTCATCGCGACCTCGACCAGGCGCGACATCTCATGGAGCCTGTCCAGGATGCCTTCGAGTTCTTCGTGGTAGCTAGCGCGCATCGTTGTCGCCCTTTCTCAGAGGTCTTGGGTCAGTCTAGTGGCTGACGTGGTTTCGCCGCCTCAGGGCGGGGTCATGTCGAGGCTAGCCAACGCATCCGTCATTGCCCCAGCAGCAGGTGTCCGGCTCGTGAACGATGGGTGAATCCTTGGTTGCGCCCAGCCCTGCCGGTGCGCCCGGCACCCCAGGAACGGGGAATAGGATGCGGGCATGCCCCCTGCCCTGGCCGGTCTGATCGGCGCGCTCACGACCCTGGCCGTCGTGCTCCTCGTGATCGGAATCCGCCGAGGCATCGAAAGCCGGCAGCGGATGCTCCGCCCGGCACCCGGGAGCCAGGCCACCCCTGACCTGGCGCGGATCGTCGACGCGCTCGGTCACGGTGCCGTCCTCGTCGGTTCCCACGACGAGGTCCTGGCCTCCAACGACGCCGGCGCCGGCATGGGTCTGGTCCGGGGGACCCGGATCGGGTTCAAGGAACTCCTCGCCCTGGTCCGGCAGGCCAGGGAGTCCGGGAAGACCTTCACCGGCACCATCGAGCGTGAACGCGAACCGGGCACCGAGGTGCTGGAGCTCACCGGACGGGTGATCCCCCTGGAAGACGACATGGTCCTGGTCATCGCGGAGGACGAGTCGGCCCACCGGCGCGTGGAGGCGGTGCGCCGGGACTTCGTCGCCAACGTCTCCCACGAGCTCAAGACCCCAATCGGCGCCATCGCCATCCTCGCGGAGGCGATCGAGGCCGCGAGCGATGACCCGGAGGCGGTATCCAAGTTCGTCGGACGACTCCAGATGGAGAGCAGCCGGCTCAGTGAGCTGGTGAGCCAGATCATCGACCTGTCACGCCTGCAGTCGTCGGACCCCGCGGTGCTCGAGGACATCGTGGAGGTCGACGAGGTCATCGACGAGGCGCTCGGCAGGGCGCGCGTCCTGGCCGCCAACCGTGGCGTCAACCTCATCCGGGCCAAGTCGCCGACGCCCTTCCGGGTGCACGGCAACCGCTGGCAGCTCGCCGACGCGGTCACCAACCTGGTGCAGAACGCCATCGTCTACTCCGACGTCAACGCAAGGGTGGCAGTGTCGGTCGTGGGTGTCGTCGAGGACGGCGACGAGTTCGTCGAGATCAAGGTCGCCGACAACGGGATCGGCATCTCCATTGAGGACCAGGCCCGCATTTTTGAGCGGTTCTACCGCGTGGACTACGGTCGGAGCCGGGGCAACGGCGGCACCGGTCTCGGACTGTCCATCGTGCGGCACATCGCACTGGCGCACGGGGGAACCATCCGCGTGTGGTCCCGCCCGCACCAGGGCTCCACCTTCACGCTCCGCCTCCCCGTGTACCTGGGCGAGGATGAGCCCGACGAAATCGAAGAGGACGAGGACTGATCGTGACGCGCATCTTGATCATCGAGGACGAGGACTCCTACCGCGAGGCCCTCACCTTCATGCTCCGCAAGGAGGGTTTCGACGTCTCTTCCGCACCCGACGGCGCCACGGGGCTGGCCGAGTTCGACAGCTCCGGCGCGGACCTGGTGCTGCTGGACCTCATGATGCCCGGAATGACGGGCATGGAGGTGTGCCGCCAACTGCGCCAGCGCGGGAACGTCGCCATCGTCATGGTCACCGCCCGGGACTCCGAGGTCGACAAGGTGGTCGGACTTGAACTGGGTGCCGACGACTACGTCACCAAGCCCTTCAGCCACCGGGAACTGGTGGCCAGGATCCGGGCGGTGCTGCGCCGCGGCCAGGACCAGGTGTTGCTGCCCGAGGTCGTGGAGGTCGACGGGGTGCGCATCGACGTCGAGCGCCACCAGGTCAACGTCGACGGCGTGGACGTGCGGTTCGCGTTGCGGGAGTTCGAACTGCTCGAACTGCTGCTGAGGAACGCGGGCCGGGTGATGACCCGCGGTCAGCTCATCGACAGGATCTGGGGCAGCGACTACGTCGGCGACACCAAGACCCTCGACGTGCACATCAAGCGGCTGCGCTCCAAGATCGAGAAGGACCCCTCGAACCCCGAGCGGCTGATCACCGTGCGGGGACTCGGCTACAAGTACCAGGGCTGACGGGCCCGGCCCTCAGGCGCCCTCGAGGACCTCGTCGTAGTCCGCGTGCTCGGCCGACATCACGGGCGTCTGCAGCACGAGCTGGGTTCCGTCCTCGAACTGCAGCGCGACGTGCGCGAGCCGTCCCGGGAGGAGTTCGGCGCCCTCGACGGTGGCGTTGCCGGCATCCAGCTTGAGGACGCCGTTGCGGCGGATCTCTTCCCCGCCCAGGTCGAGCATCACCGGCTCGCCCCGTTCACCGTTCTCGTCCTCCGCGGCCACCGCGACGCCGGTGAGCGTGACGTCCTCGCTCGCGACGATGGTGCCCAGCACGGCGGCCTGGCCGGACTCGTCGGCCACCACCAGGAAGTTGCGAGCCTTCACAGGGCCGGCGTCTGCCTGCACGCCTGCCGCTGGAGGTGCGTCATAGCGCCAGTCTCCCGCGGTGCAACCGGTGGTGAGGACTGCTGCCAGCGCGGCGGCGGCCAGCCACGTCCGGACACGACGATTCGGGGTTGACGCTGACATGGAGCTCCTCCGGGTAGGGGCGAGGTCGCGGTCATCCTATACCGACGATCCGGGATGAAAAGGGTTCAACCCCCCGACATGGTAGAATGAACCTGAGGAAAGGGGCCATAACCTATGACTTTTTCAGTCGGCGAAACGGTGGTCTACCCCAATCATGGGGCGGCAGTCATCGAAGACCTGGAGACCCGCCAGATCAAGGGCGAGGACAGACTTTACCTGGTACTGCGAATCATCGGTCAGAACGACCTGGTGGTGAGGGTTCCGGCGCACAACCTGGATCTGGTCGGCGTGAGGGACGTGGTCGACGCCGCTGGGCTGGAGCGGGTTTTCAGTGTGCTGCGCGCTGAGCACACCGAGGAGCCCACCAACTGGTCCCGCCGCTTCAAGGCCAATCTCGAGAAGCTGCACTCCGGCAACGTCATCAAGGTCTCCGAGGTCGTCCGCGACCTTTGGCGACGTGACCGTGACAAGGGCCTTTCCGCCGGTGAGAAGCGGATGCTCGCCAAGGCGCGCACCATCCTCGTCGCCGAGCTGGCGCTGGCCGAGGACGTCGCGGAGGACCGGGCGGAGCACCTGCTCGACGAGGTCCTGGCTTCCTGAACTCGCAGAGCAAACTCAGTTGAACAACACTCAACCGGTCGTCGCCATCGTGGTGGCGGCCGGTTCTGGTTCGCGGTTGGGTGCCGAAGTTCCCAAGGCCCTCGTGGAACTCGACGGCGTGACGCTCATCGAACGCTGTCTCCGAGCACTCGCCGACGGAGGGGTCAGTCGCGCCGTCGTCACCGTACCCGTCACCCACAGCCAAGAGTTCGCCGAGATTCTCTCAGCCCCGCCACTGCCGGTGCGTCTGGTGGTCGGCGGTCTCCGCCGGCAGGACTCAGTCCGGCTCGGGGCCGAGGCCCTCTCGGAGGAGTTCGCCGACGCCGTGGTCCTCGTGCACGATGCCGCCCGTCCGCTGGTCCCCGCAGCCGTGGTCGCCGACGTCGCCCGCGCCGTCGCGGGAGGAGCTGACGCGGTGATCCCGGCCGTCGCCGTCGTGGACTCCATCCGCGAGTTGACCAGCGAAGGGTCGCGGGTGGTGGACCGGGCCACGCTGCGCGCGGTGCAGACGCCGCAGGGATTCCCGCTGGCCACGCTCCTGGCAGCCCACCGGCATCTCGTGCGCGCAGACCTCGAGGTCACCGACGACGCCGCCGCGGCCGAGGCCATCGGGGCGAGCGTCACCATCGTCCCCGGTCACCGGGATGCCATGAAGATCACTGAGCCGGTGGACATGGTGCTTGCCAGGGCGATCCTGGCGGGAAGGTCACAATGAGCAACCGCGTCGGGATCGGGACCGATGTCCACCAGTTCGCCGAGGGCGTGCCCATGTGGCTCGCAGGGCTCCACTTCCCGGACGAGCCGGCCGGCCTGAGCGGCCATTCCGACGGCGACGTCGCGGCCCACGCCGCCTGCGATGCGCTTCTGGGGGCAGCGGGGCTGGGTGACCTGGGCAGCAACTACGGCACCGCGGAGCCCGAATGGGCGGGCGCGAGTGGTGTGGCCTTCCTGGCGGAGACGGCGCGACGCGTGCGCGCGGCGGGCTACGAGATAGACAACGTGGCGGTGCAGGTGATCGGCAACCGTCCGCGCTTGGGCCCGCGCCGGGACGAGGCGGTGTCCGAACTCAGCCGGGCGCTGGGCGCACCCGTGAGCGTCTCCGCCACCACCACCGACGGCCTCGGCCTCACCGGCCGCGGAGAGGGACTGGCCGCGATCGCCGTCGCCTCCCTGCGTACCAGCCAGGAAGTGCCGCTACTCAACCTCTGACGACGGAACGGTCCAGGTGTTGCACGTCGCCATCGCCGGGTCACTGAGTCCCCGCTCCACCCACAGCACGCGGTTGTCACCGGTGCCGTGGTTGCCCACTTCTGTCGGATCGCCCCCGAAGCGCTCCCTCAGGACGTCGTCGCCGATGTCGAAGGAGATCGCGGACAGGTCCTCCACGTCCGCGTCCGTGAGCTGTAGCGATTCGGCGAGGCTCAGCATGCCCGTGCCCGCGAAGCAGTCCGCCTGCAGTTCCACCCGTCGGCTGAACTCCAGGGCGATGTCCTCTGGGGCCTGCACCTCCACGATCTTCGAAGACGCGAAGACCCCGATCCGGCCCTGCATCGCATGGCCGTACTCGTGGGCAATGATCAGTTCGTAGAGCACGCGCGCCGACGCCGTCTCGGGGGGCAGCACCCGAGCGATGTCCGGGGCCAGGTAAAGGTTCTGGTCACCGCCACAGAAGAAGGCGTTCATGGATTCGGCTGTGCCGCACTGGGTCTGTACCGTGCCGCCGGCGGGGTAGACGGTCAGCCGGGGCTGGTACGCGACGAAGCCGGCCTCCTCCAGCAGCGGTCCCCAGGCCCTCGTGAGGCAGCCGACGAACTCACCCATGCGAGCTTCGAGCTCGTCGTCGGACAATCCCAGGGGTTCATCCTCGAGGGCAAGGTCGCAGCGCACCGGCACGGCCATGGTCTCCTGGTAGACCGGGTTGTCCTCGAGCAGCGCCACCAGTTCCTCTTCCGTGGTCGGGATCTCGAGGTCTGGTGGTGAGGATGTCACGGCGGGGACCTCGTAGTCCTCGTTGAGGTAGCGCGGGCCAACCTGATCCGGTCCACCGCGGGGAAGGAAGGCGTAAACCAGCATTCCGGCGAGCACCACGCCCGCGATGACGACGGTGGCGACGAGCGCAGCCGGCGGTCCTGACTTCCGCGGCGGCCGCGGCGGGGGGAACTGGCCGGACGGGCCGAATCCGCCTGGGCCGTAGGGGCCGCCCGCCTGAGGTCCGAGCTGGACGGAGGGCGGGTACGACTGGCCGAACCCTTGGGATCCGAAGGGGTGCCCCTGCCCGCCCCAGCCGCCGAAGCTCGAGCGCGTCGACCCCGGGCCGTACGGGTTGCCGAACTGCGGGCCGGAAGGCTGCGAATAGGGGTTGCGGGGTAGCGTCACGAGCATCAGGGTAACGGCAACCGCGGGCAGGGGCTGCCCCGCTGGATTGCCTTCGTGTTGATCCGGGGTTTGCGATAGCGTCCTCCCCGAGACTCTCAAGCCAATAGGAGCCGGACCTTGTTGAATACCTCATCGGTGCGGCGCGGCCAGCGCCTGCTCTCCATCGTGTGGCTGACCGTCATGGTGGGCCTGCTCGGGGCGGCCACCGCACACGCCGACGGTCCGACGGCCGACACCTACGTCTTCGAGGGCGAACTGGGTGCCGACGGCATCCTGAAGGCGACAGAGACCATCACCTTCTCCGAAGCGCCCGACGAGCTGGTCCAGCGCATCGCGCTCGAATCCCCGATCGATGACAGCAGCAGCTTCGCCTATGAGGTCTCCGACGTCACCGCCAGCGTCGGCGGTGCCGAGGCCAACGCGGAAGTGACCCGGGACGGCGACTACCTCGTCATCGCGCTGGACACCTCGGAAGCCGCTGACCAGCCCGTGACCATCTCCTACGAGGTCTCCGGCGCCACCCGCACCGAGCAGGGAGCCACGGGCGAGCTGACCCTCTTCACCTGGCGCGCGCTCCAGGGCCTCAACGTCGGGGTGGCGGAGGTCAGCGGGACCATCAGGGTGGGTGCCATCCCCGAGCTCATCGACTGCCTGGCTGGCCCGCCCGGTGCCGTCGTCAAGTGTGAGCTCTACGCCGCGGGTACCCACGACGCCCCCATGCCCATCTTCCAGAGCTTCGATCGGGGAGTCGGGGAACAGGTGACCATCACCGTCGGCGTCTCGAGCGGCGCCGTCGCCGCCACCGACGTGGTGCGCGAGGACTGGAGCATGGACCGCGCGTTCGCCATCACGCCGCTCACCGTCCTCACGGCTCTCGGGGCGCTGGCGCTCGGCGCCCTGGCTCTCTATCTACTGCATCGTCGAAGCGGGACCGACCTGCACCACGACGACCAGTTCATCCCGGTGGCCTCCTTCCGGCCAGTGGGGGAGGGTGAGTCCGTCTTCGAGATCCACGAAGGTGTCCGTCCCGGCCACGTCGGCACGGTGGCCGACGAGCGTGTCGACCCGGTCGACGTCACCGCCACACTGCTGGACCTCGCCGTGCGCGGGCACCTGCTGATCACCGAACTTCCGCATGACCAGCACGGATTGCTCGACTGGAAGCTCACGCGCACGGAGACCGGCGGCGACGAGCTGGCCAGGTACGAGACCCAGATCCTAGACGCCATCGCTCCCGTGGGCGGGGAGACGCTGGTCTCGAAGCTGCCCGCGACTCTGACCCCGGTGATCGGGGACGTGCAGGACTCCCTGTACGACGAGGTGGTCGCGCGCGGCTGGTTCGAGTCGCGCCCGGACTCCACCCGCAGCAACTGGCGTCGGATCGGGATCATCGGGGTCATTGTTGCAGCCGTCGTGGCGGGCCTCCTTGTGGCCTTCACCAACTTCGGGCTACTGGGCCTCGTCCTGGTGGTGCTGGCGCTGGGGCTGGTGTGGGTGGGCGACCGCATGCCGCGCCGCACGAAGAAGGGCGCGAAGCTGGTCAGCGGCCTCGGTGCGCTCTCCTCGCTGCTGGCCACTCACCCCACCGACAACATGCCCGCTGGCCGGGAACTGCCCGAGATCTCCCGGCTGCTTCCCTACGCCGTCGTGCTGGGCGGCAAGGAGCGCTGGCTGGACGCCATAGTCCGGGCCGACAACGATGCGACGCCCGACCCGGCAGCGATCTCCTGGTACCACGCTCCCGCCACCTGGCACCTCAAGGACCTGCCGGCCTCTCTGACGCAGTTCATCCACACGGTGCAGGGCGAGCTCTTCGCCCGCTGAGCAGACAAGAGGCGCCGACCGGGAATCCCCGGTCGGCGCCTCTTGTGTTCCGGGCCTCAGATCTCGAAGCCGGGGTACAGGGGGTGGGCCTGGAGGAGGCCGTCGGCCACGTTGCGGCTGTTGGCCGCGACGTCGGTGGCGAGCACGTACTTGGCCTTGCCCGGCTTGCCCTCCTTGGTGGGGGTGGGCGTCGCCGAGGACAGTACCTCGTGGATCAGCTGCGCCACGGCGTCCATGTCGGAGGTGGTGAACCCCCGCGAAGTGAGGGCGGGCGTACCCAGGCGGACGCCGCTGGTGTACCAGGCTCCGTTCGGGTCGTTCGGGATGGCGTTGCGGTTGGTCACGATGCCGGCGTCCAGCAGCGCGGACTCCGCCTGGCGTCCGGTCAGGTCGTAACCGGTCACGTCCAGGAGCACGATGTGGTTGTCGGTGCCTCCGGTGACGAGCTTGCCGCCCCGCGTGAGCAGGCCCTCGGCCAGTGCCTTGGCGTTGTCGGCGACGTTGTGGGCGTAGGTCTGGAACTCAGCGGTGCGGGCCTCCGCCAGCGCGACGGCCTTGGCGGCCATGACGTGGCTGAGCGGGCCGCCGAGGACCAGGGGGCAGCCGCGGTCGACGTCGGCAGCGTACTCCTGTGTGGCCAGCACCATGCCGCCGCGCGGGCCGCGCAGCGACTTGTGGGTGGTGGTCGTCACGACGTGTGCGTAGGGGATCGGGTCCTCCTCGCCGGTGAAGACCTTGCCTGCCACCAGCCCGGCGAAGTGGGCCATGTCCACCATCAGGACCGCGCCCACCTCGTCGGCGATCTCGCGCATCCTGGCGAAGTTCACGCGGCGGGGGTAGGCGGAGTAGCCGGCCACGAGGATCAGCGGCTTGAACTCCCGGGCTTGCTCGCGCAGGGCGTCGTAGTCCAGCAGCTGGGTCTCGGGGTCCGTGCCGTAGGAGGCCTGGTGGAACATCTTGCCGGAGACGTTCGGGCGGAAGCCGTGGGTGAGGTGGCCACCGGCGTCGAGGCTCATGCCCAGCAGGCGCTGCTCACCAAAGCGGTGGCGCAGCGTCTCCCAGTCCGTCTCCGAGAGCTGTGAGACGTTCTTGACGCCGAACTCCTCCAGTGCGGGAAGTTCCACATGGTGGGCCAGGATGGCCCAGTAGGCGGTCAGGTTCGCGTCGATGCCGGAGTGCGGCTGGACGTAGGCGTACTCCGCCCCGAACAGTTCCCGGGCGTGCTCGGCGGCGACGGACTCGACGGTGTCGACGTTCTGGCATCCGGCGTAGAAGCGGTGACCGACGGTGCCCTCGGCGTACTTGTCACTGAGCCAGGTGCCCATGGTGGCCAGCACAGGGAGGCTGGCGTAGTTCTCCGAGGCGATGAGCTTCAGCGAACCTCGCTGGTCGGCGAGTTCGGCGCGGGTGGCGGCCGCGATACGCGGTTCCACGGCTTCGATCGTGCTGAGCAGGGTCTGGTAGGCCGCGCTGAGGCCCATGGTGTCTGTCACGTTGCTCCTTCGGGGTGGTCTGGCATCAGTCTAGGACGATGTCCACCCGGGCACGGACCGGCGACCACGGCGACTGGCTCCGTCATCGTCTACCCTTGCCACTCGTGGGTCAGATTGTGAGCAGACGGGCCGCCCTGCTGGGAGTGGCTGCGGCGACGGTGTCGGGCTGCGCGTTCGAGCCGGTCAGTTTCCAACCCCCCAGCCCGAGCCCCTCGCCCACCGCGAGCGTAGACCCGGCCAAGGTCGTCGACTCCCAGTACTTCCTCCGTTCCCGCGACGGCGCCCCCAAGAACCTGCCCGAGGGCAGCCGGGGCGTTCAGCGGATCGCCACGCCCCACCTGGATGCGACGTTGCAGGCGTGGTTCACCGGCGAGCGCCTGTCCCTCGAGACGGCCGCGCAGGTGGGTGAGACCGCGCCCCTCAAGGCATCCGACGGCCACGAGCTGGCGGCGTTCACCCTCAGGGGCGGTGTCCCCGGCTACATCGAGACCACAGAGCATGTGGTGACCAGCCGCCTGCTGCTGGGTGACAGCGTGATCGAGTTGCCGAATCTGTTCGACAAGTTCAATCCTCCATCGGGGTCCTACCTGCGGGAGTGGGAGATGTTCGTCTTCAGCGTGGTCGAGGGGGAGCCGATCACCCTTCAGGTCACCGACGAGGGCAAGACGGTCAGCGTCGACCTGCGCACCGGTCTGCCCACCGTCGAC
Organism: Tessaracoccus sp. OS52; assembly: GCF_020687685.1. Lineage (GTDB taxonomy): Bacteria > Actinomycetota > Actinomycetes > Propionibacteriales > Propionibacteriaceae > Arachnia. Next base: position 198,884 of record NZ_JAJEWM010000001.1, read on the forward strand.
GACGCCTGGCGCGCCAACACCGGCTTCCGGGATCGATGGGACATCTCCTGCGCCCCGGAGAACGGGGTGTTCAAGCGGGGCTTCACGACGATGCCGACCGCGGGCTTTGACGCGGAGACAGGCGAACTCGCCGTCGGACTGCAGCCGGACACGCTCAGTGGGCTGCTGCCCTGGACCCCGAACCTGGGCTGGGCTCCGGAGGGTCACCAATGGCTGGCGGTACCGATGAACGTGCGCGTCCAGGTGCCGACCGGGAAGGTGTTTCCGCAGGTCAACCTGGACGTGCCGGCGTCGTTCCTCTACCAGGACGAAGCCGGGGAGTTCCACCCGGCTGTGCATCCGGCAACGGTGACCACCGACGCCCTCGCCCGGCAGCAGGTGGACCTGATCGTGACCTGGGCGGTCACCGGGCGCGACGCGACCGCACAGTTCAGCTTCAACGCCGTCGGCCCTATCGAGGTGGACTACACCGACTACCAGAACATGCCGGCGCAGTTCACCACGGAAGCGGTGCCGCTGGAGTTCTCCCTGGCTTACACCCCCCGCGCCTGACTTCGACAGGCTGTTCCGGCTCGCCCGCCGGTTGGGAAGCGTGGAACATGCGGGTCCGACTGCCGACCCGGTTGCGCCACGCTTGCGCCGGGTCGGCTAACCGGTTGGACTGCAGGGGTCGGGTCGGGACGAGGCCGGGCGCGCAAAAAGGCTGGGGGGATCTGCAGGGGTCGGGTCGGGGACGAGGCCGGGCGCGTAAAAGGCTTGAAACCCGAGAACCACCCAACGGATGCTAACCAGCGGCTGCCAACAACGGCGCCCGGACTCGTCCCCGACCCGACCCGAACACCCGACCCGACCCGACCACCCGACCCGACCCGACCACCCGACCCGACCCGAACACCCGACCCGAACACCCACCAAAAGCGGCCGCAAACAGAGTCAGGAGAGCTGTGACCGCTGCTGGCTGATCTCGTACAGTGCCACCGACGCCGCCACCGAGGCATTCAGCGACTCCACGGCGCTCGCGATGGGGATGGAGACGAGGACGTCGCAGTGCTCGCGGACCAGGCGGGAGAGGCCCTCGCCCTCGGAGCCGACCACCACCAGCACCGGACCGTCGACGCCGGGGATCCCCGACATCGGCACTTCGCTCTCACCGGCGAGTCCCACGATGGTCATGCCCATCTTCGAGGCCTGCTCGAGAGCGCGGTTGAGGTTGGTGGCCATGGCGACGGGTATGCGGGCCGCCGCTCCCGCTGAGGTCTTCCAGGCAGCGGCCGTCATGGAGGCGGACCGACGCGACGGAATCACGACGCCCTGTGCTCCGAAGGCGGCTGCCGAGCGGATGATGGCACCGAGGTTGCGGGGGTCGGTGACGCCGTCGAGCGCGACGACGAGGCCGGCGGCGTCGGCGGCCAGCGCGTCGGCGAACACGTCCTCGGGGTCTGCGTACTCGAAGGCGGGCAACTGCAGCGCCACGCCCTGGTGCACCAGGTTGCCGGTCACCCGATCGAGCTCGGCGCGGGTCACCTGCAGCAGGGGCATGGAGTGCTCGGCGGTGAACTTCAGGATGTCGCGCAGGCGGTCGTCGCGTTCGGCGCCCTCGGCGACCAGGGCCTGCTTCACCGGCATGCCGGCCTGGAGCGCCTCGAGGACGGGGTTGCGGCCCACCACCCAGTCGGCACCGACGGCGCTGCGGGTGGTGCGCTGCTTCGCGGGTTCCCGCTTGGCGGCGGCCTGCTTGGCCTTGTGTGCCTTGTGGTAGACGCGGTCCTCCGCCTTGGGGGTGGGGCCCCTGCCGGCGAGGGAGCGACGGATGCGCCCACCCGAACCGGCAGTCCTGCCCTTGCCCTTCGAGGTGGCTCCGCGACGCGACGAGTTTCCGGGCATCAGTGCTTCTCCAGACTCCAGCGCGGACCGCTGGGGGTGTCGGTGATTGAGAGTCCCACCGCGGTGAGGGTGTCTCGGATGGCGTCGGCCGTGGCCCAGTCCTTGGCAGCCCGGGCGGCGTTGCGCTGCTCCAGGACGTGCGCGACGAGCCCGTCGACCACGGGCACCAGATCGCTGGTGGCGGTCTGTTGGGTGGCCCACTCGGGGGCGGCGGGGTTGAGGCCCAGGACGTCGAGCATCGCGGTGATCGCGACGAGGTGGGTCACGACCGCGTCGGCGTCGCCGGCCGTGATGGCCTGGTTGCCGGCGCGGATCGCGTCGAACAGTGCTGCGACGGCGCCGGGGGTGCCGAGGTCGTCGTCCATGGCCTCGGTGAAGCTGGTCCAGTGCGGCGTCGACGGCTCGGGCGACACCTGGGCCTCGCCGACCAGTTCGGCCGCCCGCAACAGGAAGGAATCGATCCGTTCGATGGCCTTCTCCGCCTCCGCCAGGGACCCGGCGGTCTCGGCGTCGTGGGGGGAGAACTCGATGGTCGAACGGTAGTGGGGTGCGGCGAGGTAGTACCGGACGGCGCGGGGGTTGTGGGTGCCGGTGACCTCGGAGACCTGGGCGGTGTTGCCCAGCGACTTGCTCATCTTCTCCCCGGCCATGGTCACCCAGGCGTTGTGCATCCAGTAGCGGGCGAAACCACGGCCAGCCGCAGCCGACTGCGCCAGCTCGTTCTCGTGGTGGGGGAACCTGAGGTCGATGCCGCCACCGTGGATGTCGAAGCTGTCGCCCAGGTACTTGCCGGCCATCGCGGAGCACTCCAGATGCCATCCCGGGCGACCACGCCCCCAGGGCGCCGGCCAGGACGCGGTCAGGGGCTCGGAGACCTTGTGACCCTTCCAGAGGGCGAAGTCGCGGGGGTCGCGTTTGCCGCGAGGATCCGCGTCCTCGGCCGGGGCCATCTCGTCGAGCTTCTGCCCGGACAGTTCTCCGTAGCGGGACCAGGAGCGCACGTCGAAGTAGACGTCCCCCGAACCGTCGTCGGCGACGTAGGCGTGGCCGGCCGCGAGCAGCGTCTCGACCAGTTCCACCATCTCCGTGATGTGGCCGGTGGCGCGGGGTTCGTAGGTGGGCGGCTTGCAGCCCAGAGCGGCGTAGGCGTCGTGGAGTTCACGCTCGAACCGGTAGGCGTGGGCCCACCACTCGACGCCCTGCTCCGCGGACTTGTTGAGGATCTTGTCGTCGATGTCGGTGACGTTGGCGACGACGGTGACCTCAAGGCCCTTGCGCTCCAGCCACCGGCGCAGGACGTCGAAGACGACCTCCTTGCGGATGTGTCCAAGGTGTGGGGAGGACTGCACTGTGAGACCGCAGTGGTAGATCGACACCTCGCCGTCGACGAGGGGAACGAAGGGGCGCACCTGACGCTGCGCGGTGTCATACAACCGGAGACTCACGTGGTGAGTCTATCCGGACTGCCGCCGACGGGCCTTCTCGCGCTCCCGCTCGCGCAGCGCCTCGATGTCGAAGCCCGCGGAGACGGTCAGCGACGGGTCTGCTGCGCCGTCCTCCCATGGGTCGTAGGGGGGCGTCTCGTCGTCGTCGATGAAGCCCTGCGACGGGTCGTACTTGTTGTGCAGTTCCTGGCCGACCGGCATCACGTCGCTCATGTGCTCGTCGGGGAGCGTCCGCAGCACGTCGGCGACGTAGCCGGAGGCGGCATCGACGATGCTGACCTCGCGGTTCTCGCGCTGCGACTGGTACCAGCGGTAGTCCAGGAGTTCGTGGAAGAACTGGGCCGGGTCCCGCTTGCCCTCGAGGTCGGGCGGGATCCGTGCGATGGCCGGCTCGAAGACCTCCATGAGCCACTGGTGCGCGGCCACACTCTCACTCTTGTTGCCGGGCAGCTTGGCGCGGAAGGTGTCCACGTCGTTGAGTAGCCGCCGGGCCTGGTGTTCCTCGGCGTCGAGGCCGGTGAGCCGCATCAGGCGCCGGGAATGGTGACCGGCCTCCACCACCTTGGGTTGCATGCGGATGGTGCTGCCGTCGGCGGAGGTGCTGACGTCGATCTCGGCCACGTCGAAACCGAGCGCGTTCAGGCGCCGCACGCGTCCCTCGAGGCGGTAGAGCTCGGAGCCGGAGAACTCCTCGGCGCCGGTGAGCTCTGCCCACAGGGAGTGGTACCGGTCGACGATGGTCTCCACGAGCCACTGGGGATCCAGGGACGGATCCAGCATGCCGCCGGCCTCGAGGTCACTGAACTCGCCGAACAGGTTGGTGGTGGCGATCTGCAGGTCGTGCGCGCGCTGGCCGTTGGTCAGTTGCTGGTGGAGTTCGCCGGTCTCCGCGTCCACCAGGTAGGCCGCGAACTCGCCCGCGTCGCGGCGGAACAGGATGTTGGACAGCGAGACGTCGCCCCAGTAGAACCCGGTCAGGTGGAGGCGGGCGAACAACACTACCATGGCGTCCAGCAGCCGGTTGACGGTGTCCAGCTTCACGCCCGAGTAGAACAGGGCCCGGTACGGCAGGGAGAACGGGAGATGGCGGGTCAGCAGGATGGGGTCGAGCGGGGTGCCTTCGGCGTCGGCTCGTCCCAGCACCACGCCGACTGGCTCGACGGCGGGCACGTCCAGCCTGCGCAGTTCGGTGAGCTGGCGGTATTCATGCACCGCCACTTCCTCGAGGATCTCCTTGGCGGCGAGGATCTCGTCGCCCACCTCGATGAACCGCACCACATGCCTCGAGATGCCGCGGGGGAGCGCCACCAGGTGCGCCGCCGGCCAGGCTTCGAGCGGCACGTTCCACGGCAGCCGAATGAGATCGGCGTCCGGTTTCGCGGCTAGGAATCGTGGCACCCGGCCAGTCTAGTGGCGTTCGTCAGTCCAGCCGTGCCAGCGCCTCGGTGGTCACCGCGACGAGGTCCTCGCGCCCCTCGACCCCGACACTGAGCCGCAGCAGGCCCTCGGTGATGCCGGCGGCGGCGTGCGCCTCGGGCGTCATCGAGGCGTGCGTCATGGTCATGGGATGGCAGACCAGCGACTCCACGCCGCCCAGCGATTCGGCGAGATGGAAGATCTGCAGGCCGTCGAGGAAACGGTCGACGGCGGGGCGCCCACCGGCGAGTTCGACGGTCACGATGGAGCCCGGTCCGCTCATCTGGCGGGTGGCCAGGTCGTGGTCCGGGTGCGACGTCAGGCCGGGGTAGTGGACCGCGGAGACCCCAGCGTGGGCGTCGAAGACCGCCACCAGCGCCTCCGCGTTCTCCCGGTGCACGCGCAGGCGGGCGTCGAGGGTCCGCAGGCCGCGCAGGGTGAGGTACGCGTCGAAAGGGCTCCCGGTGAGCCCGAGCGCGTTGGCCCACAGCCGCAGCAGTTCGTGGTGCTCGGCCGTGCGGGCGACGGCGACCCCGCCCACGACGTCGGAGTGGCCGTTGATGAACTTGGTGGTTGAGTGGATGACGAAGTCAGCGCCCAGTTCCAGGGGCTGTTGCAGCAGGGGTGAGCAGAAGGTGTTGTCGACGGCGACCAGCGCGCCCGCGGCCTGCGCCAGGGCGGCGGTGGCCGCGATGTCGGTGATGCGCAGCAGCGGGTTGGACGGCGTCTCGACCCACACCAGGTGGCAGGGGCGGGAGAGGGCCTCGGCCGCGACGGCGCCGTCGGTCAGGTTGACGAAGTCCGCCTCCAGGCGGCCCGCGGCGGCCAGCATCGTGAACAGCCGCCAGGTGCCCCCGTAGGCGTCGTGGGCGAGGACCACCCTGCCGCCGACGGGCACCAGGGCCTCAACGACCAGTGTCACCGCGGCCATCCCCGTCGCGACGGTGGTGGCTCCGGCGCCGCCCTCCAGGTCGGCGAGCGCGTCGTTGAGCAGGTCCCGCGTGGGGTTGCCCGAGCGGGAGTAGTCGTAGTCCCCGGGGGCGTCCGGGGAACTGAAGACGTAGTTGCTGGACAGGTGGATCGGTGGCACGACGGCGCCGTGGCCGGTGTCACGGGCCATCCCGGCCCTGGCTGCCCTGGTCCAGCGTCCGAGCTCCGCCATGCATCCTCCTAGGTTCCGAGCCGACACTCTAGCCCCGGCGGCCGCGCACTGGGCAAGTCGTTCCATCGCCCGGGCGGCGGCCCCGCCAGTGAGCTGCAGGGAACAGAAAGGGCCCCGGCGCAAGCCGGGGCCCCTCCTGAGACCGATGATCAGCTGATGCGATCCTCGGACACGTTGCTGAAGACGTGCACCTGGTCCGGGTTGGCGACGAGGCGGACGACCTCGCCCTTCTGCGGAGCGGTGCGGGCGCCGACGCGGGCGACGATCTGCTGGGCGTTGACGAGCTCGTCCTCGGACAGGCCGGCGATGGTGCCGTAGAGGTAGGAGTCAGCACCCAGTTCCTCGACCACGGCGATGTCGAGGGCGATGCCCTCACCGGTGGTGGAGATGTCGAACGCCTCGGGACGGATACCGAGCGTCAGCGTGTCCTCGCCGGCGGCCTTCGCGAGGGTCTCGCGGGGGATCGGGAGGGTGTAGTCGCCGATGCGGGCGCCACCCTCGACGACCTGGGCGGACATCAGGTTCATGGCGGGCGAGCCGATGAAGCCTGCCACGAACAGGTTGCGCGGGGTGTCGTACAGGGCCAGCGGGGTATCGACCTGCTGCAGGATGCCGTCCTTGAGGACCGCGACGCGGTCACCCATCGTCATGGCCTCGACCTGGTCGTGGGTGACGTAGACGGTGGTGACGCCAAGACGACGCTGGAGGGCGGCGATCTGCGTGCGGGTGGAGACGCGGAGCTTGGCGTCGAGGTTCGACAGCGGCTCGTCCATGAGGAACACCTGCGGCTGGCGGACGATGGCGCGGCCCATGGCGACGCGCTGGCGCTGACCACCGGAGAGTGCCTTCGGCTTGCGGTTGAGGAAGTCCTCGAGGCCCAGCAGGTGGGCTGCCTCCTGGACGCGCTTCTGGCGCTCGGCCTTGGGCACGTTCTGCATCTTGAGCGCGAAGCCCATGTTGTCCGCGACGGTCATGTGCGGGTACAACGCGTAGTTCTGGAACACCATTGCGATGTCCCGGTCCTTCGGAGGAAGGTCGGTGACGTCGCGATCACCGATGAAGATGTTGCCGGAGTTGACCTCTTCGAGACCTGCGAGCATGCGCAGGGAGGTCGACTTGCCGCAGCCCGAAGGGCCGACCAGCACCATGAACTCGCCGTCCTCGATCTCGAGGTCGAGCTTGTTGACCGCGGGGCGGTCGGTGCCGGGGTAGATGCGAGAAGCCTCGCGATAGCTGACAGTGGCCATGCCACAATTCCTTTCCACGGGCAGGTACGTGCCCGACGATCCGTAGTGGAGGAAGCGGTTCTTCCGCTCGGAACTGTACATGTCCCCTAGTGGCGAAGTAAGCGCAGGTCACGGAACGTGATCGTTTTGAGACATTTCACGCGTACCATCGACGCGTGACGCACGAGTCGGAGCACCCAGAGGTCAGTTCAACCGTCGATCCGGCCACGGGCGACGACGCTCTGCCGGGGCGGGCCGACGGCGGCGAAGCGGCCGAGAAGGAATGGTGGGAGGACCCGGGGATGCCCTGGAACTCCAAGCCCGGGCGTGCCGACATCGCCTGCCTCGCCTGGTTCGGTGTCGTCGGGGTGTTCAGCCTGATCCTCATCCCCACGCGCGCCTGGCTCATGGCCGCGGCGCCGGACATCCTGGCGATGATCACCGGGGGCAGGACCGCCGTCGCGGCCAGCGGTGCGATCGCCTCGATCGGCGAGATGGACCACTGGCCGATCGTGCTGGTCGTGGCCTCCGTCCTCAGTCTCAAGTTCGACTGGATCTACTGGTGGGCCGGCAAACTCTGGGGCCGCGGGATGATCGAGGTCTGGGCGGGGCGCAGCAAGCGCGCGAGCAGGAACTACGCCCGGGCCGAGCGCTGGGCGGAGAAGCTCGGGCCGCTGGGCTTCTTCATCGCCTACATCCCGATCCCGCTACCGCTGATGCAGGTGGTGTTCGTCCTCTCCGGCGCGGCAGGCATGAGCCTGAAGCGGTTCCTGGTCTACGACTACATCGCGTCGACGGTGTGGCTCGGCCTCTTCTTCTGGCTGGGCTGGCGGCTGGGGGAACCCGTCGTCGCCATCCTCGACTGGTACGCCCGGATCGCCGGCTACGTGGCGATCGGCCTGGTCGTGGTCATCGTCGTGGGGGCGATGCTCAAGAGTCGCAAGGACAAGGCCGCCGAACCCGCGGCCAAGGCCTGAGGCTCAGGCGCGGCCGCAGATGGCCACCAGGAAGTTGCTCTCCGGCGTGAACGGTCGCAGGTCCCAGGTGGACAGCCTGAGTTGCACCTCCATGCCGGCCGCGGCGACGTCGTCGAAGAAGTCCGCGAACTCGTATCCGCGCCCCGCCCCGAAGCCGATGATCGCGCGGCCGTCGGGGGCCAGGTGTTCGCCCAGCCGGCCCAGCACGTCCACGCGGGTGCTCTCCGCCAGGAAACCGACGACGTTGCCGGCGCACAGGATGGCGTCGAATCCGGCCTCGATCCCGAGCGACGGCAGATCCAGCTCTGTGAGGTCCTGGACCACCCAGGCGGGGCCGGGGTAGTCCTGCTCCGCCGCCGCGATCAGCACCGGGTCGACGTCGACCCCCACCACGCGGTGCCCGAGTGCATGCAGGTGCCCACCGTGACGTCCGGGGCCGCACCCGGCGTCGAGGATCCGCGAGTTCGGCGCGACCATCGCGTGCACCGTGCGGGCCTCGCCCACCAGGTCGTGGCCGGCCTGGGCCATCTGCTTGAACCGTTGGATGTATCGGTGCGAATGGTCGGGGTCGACGGCGATCATGCGGGACCACTTGCCTTGTTCTGGACTCATGACCCCCATTCTTGCCCACTAGACTCGCGGCCAACCGACCAGGAGGAACTTGTGGATGTGACCACGCGGGTTACCGACATCGTCAAGCTGTTGGCTCGACTGGCAGGGGCGGGTGCGCTCAGCATCGACACCGACCGGTTCGGGGTGGAGGAAGGCCTGGACGAGCCCTTTGCCGGTGACGGGCCGGTCAAGCTGGCGGCCGACCTGGAGTCGATGGGCGCCACCTACGTCAAGCTGGGGCAGCTGCTCTCCACCCGGCACGACATGCTTCCGGCCGCCTACACCGCGGCGCTCGAGCGGCTGCAGGACGATGTGGAACCCGTCGACGTCGAGGAGATCCGCGGCGTGGTCGAGGCCGAACTCGGGGTCCGGATCCGCGACGTGTTCGCCGAGTTCGACGACGTCCCCATGGCTGCCGCGTCGCTGGCCCAGACCCACCGCGCCCGGACCGTCACGGGCCGCGACGTCGTGGTCAAGGTCCAGCGGCCGGGCGTCCGCGAACTGGTCCGCGACGACATCGCGGTCCTGGAGAAGGTCGCCGGGCTGCTGGACGACAAGACCTCGATGGGGGACCGCATTGGCGTCCGGCGCCTCCTGGCGCAGTTCTCGCGCGCCATCGCCGACGAACTGGACTACCGCAAGGAATCGGCCCAGTTGCAGCGGTTCGGTGAACTGGCCGCCGACGAGGAGCTGCTGCTGGTGCCGGAGCCGCTGCCGCAGCTCTCGACGTCGCGGGTACTCACCATGACAGCCATCGAGGGTCGCAAGATCACCGACCTCGGGCCGCTGGGACTCCTCGACATCGACGGACCGGCACTGGCGGAGGCGCTGTTCCGTTTCATGCTGCACACCCTCCTCCACGAGGGCCTGCTGCACGCCGACCCGCACCCCGGCAACCTCCTGGTCACGCCCGACGGTCGCCTCGGGATCATCGACCTCGGGATGGTGGCGCACGTGCCGCGCCGGATCCGAAGCCAACTCGTGCGAGTGCTGATCAGCATCAGCGAGGGTGACGGCGCCCACGTCGCCGAGATCCTCGCCGACATGGGCCATCCTCGCGACGACTTCGACGAGGAGGGCTTCACCACCGAGGTGGCGCACCTGGTCAGCGGCACCCTCACGCTGGGCCCCAACCTCCAGGCGGGCACGATCCTCGTCGACCTCGCACGGATCTCGGGCATGCACGGCCTGCGCCCGCCGGCTGAGATGACCCTGGTGGCGAAGGCGCTGCTGAACCTGGACCGGGCCGTCGCGCACCTGGACCCGAAGTTCGACCCGTCCTCGGCCATCCGGGACAACCTCGTGGCCGTGATGGGATCGGAGTTCTCGGTATCGCCCGGAGGGGTCGCCCAGACCGCGCTGGAATCCAAGGAGTTCATCGCGGAACTGCCTCGCCGAGCCAACCGCATCCTCGACGACCTGGCGGCCGGGGCGCTGCGGTTGCGGATCGACGCCATCGACGAGGACCGGCTGCTCGCGGTGGGGCATCGGCTGGTGAGCCGGCTCACCATGGGCATCCTGCTGGCGGCCGTGACCATCTCGGCCGCGCTCATGATGGGGATCGAGGTCGGCCCCACGCTGTTCGGCTATCCGGCACTTGCCGTGGTGTTCTTCCTCGTCGCGGCGGTGAGCGCGCTGGCAATGGTGGCCTGGATCTTCATCACCGACCGCAGGGCCGCGAAGCAGCAACACGGGAAGAAGTCCTGAGAACGGTGGAGCCTCCGGAGGGAGTCGAACCCTCGACCCCTATCTGGTCAACGACAGCCGAATTCAGTCCCTGCGTTGGGATGAGCCATGAAACGTGTCCAGTCCGTCGCCATCCCCAACTTGGTCCCGGCAAAGAAGGCCGACCCAGTCCAGACCTACCCAGGATGGGTTGGCGTCCCTCTGTGAACAGTGCGTTCGAGCCAGCCCGACCGTTGCGACGAGCGTGGGGTCAGTTGATTACTTCCAGCACAGCAACGGTGTCACCGTCTGCGGCGCAATTCTCGAGGTCTTGTACCGAGTCGCCACTTACCAAGGCTGCCGCGTCGGCACGGGACAAGAAACCGCCGCCGCCTGTTACCTGGTCGCCCATGGCTATCATGGTGTTGTCCAAACTGACACCATTATCGGTTCGCACTGTGCCCGCGGGCCAGATGGTGAAGTATTCCCCGACGAAAAGGCATCCCTTCTCATCCATGCTGAGGGTTCCTTTGACCTCGGCCGCCATGATCGTCGGCTGTGGTTCGGCAATTACCACGAACCCGTCGTCGCTGACCTCGGTTTGCGCGGAGCAGCCGCTGCTAACGAGAATCACAACAGCCAACGCTGGTTGGTGTAGACGCTTCATTACGGGACCTTGAGGATCGTCAGCCCAGTTCCACTGAGGCCATCCAAGGACATGCCGATGACGCGGGTGCCCGCACATCCCGAGAGAAAGCCAGCGGCAGAACTTCCGATGAAAATCGGCCCGCCACTGTCTCCAGGACTGCAGGAGCCGCCATCGATTGCCAGCCATGTATTGGAGGTGCCGGCAGGCACATACGGCGGGCGAGGCTCTGTCTTTGAAGTCAAGGAGCCGCAACTATATCCGGTGGTTTTTCCGCGCTTGCAGTAAGTGCCGTTGATTACCAAGTTATACCGACTGATTTGGGCGGTAATCCGGCGAGTGGGGTCGGTTCCCTCGCCGTCATACATCAGGTTCGTGTAATTCTGAATTCCTGCGTGCCACTGGATGTCATGTGATGCGTCGAACCAAGCCTTCATCATGGGAAGACTCAGCCCCCAAACGGCAGCGGGTTCTGGGCAATGAGCCGCGGTTGTCAATCCACGGACCGCTCCGTTGGTCACGCTGAAACCCATAGTGCAGGTCGCCGCGTCGATTCCTCCGTAGAGCAGCGCTGGTTTCGGAATGCCGTCTGGATTCACGACTACCTCCACCTCGATCGCCTCCCCCAGCGCCTCTTGAGATGCTTGAAGAGTTCGGAGCTCGGCATCATTCGCCGCAGTGGCGATGGTCAGCCGAACTGTCTCTCTAGTCGCATCGACGGAGGCACTTGCCTCCAGCCCAGCCTCAGTTGCGGCTTCCTGGAGTTCGGCGGCGTAGGTAGCCAGTTCCTCGTCTGAGTGCTCCTGTAAAACCATGGATGAGTGCTCCTGGAGCTCAGCGGGCAACGACGACTGGATGGCGGGCCAGGCATCAGCGTCACGAACCCCGACGATGAACTGCCAGCTGCCGGAGGTGTCGATCCAGAAGGCAGTAAAAGAAGCGTTCTGTTCGAGGGCCAAGGCAGTGGATTCGGCTGATCCCTGAAGTCGAAGGTGCTCTTTAGCTTCTGTCACAGACAAATCGCGGAACTGTGCATAGGCCAACGCGTCAAGACCAACCGGCTCGCCCTCCTCGTCGTCAGCGTTAGCGGGGTTGACGAGCAGTAGCGTTGTGAGCAAGGAGCTGCATATGAGCGCTACGCACGCGCATAGGCGACGAGAGATCATGCAGCCAGTCTGGCACAGCCAGCCTATGGCAGTATGGTTATCCGTAGAACGCGCCTAGCCTGAGCGGACAGTCCCCGTTCGGCTATCCGGCACTTGCCGTGGTGTTCTTCCTCGTCGCGGCGGTGAGCGCGCTGGCCATGGTGGCCTGGATCTTCATCACCGACCGCTGGGCCGCGAAGCAGCAACACGGGAAGAAGTCCTGAGAACGGTGGAGCCTCCGGAGGGAGTCGAACCCTCGACCACTCGCTTACAAGGCGAGCGCTCTGGCCGCTGAGCTACGGAGGCGCGGTGCAGCGTCGTCCATTGTGCCGAACTCAGGCCCGCTTCGACAAAGCCCGCGCTCAGACCCCGGACGCGACGGCGAACAGCTGGCCCTGCCCGCTCGCCATGACCTGTTCCCCGGCGGGGGCGAAGACCGCCTGACCGCGCCTCAGGTGCAGGGGCTCGCCGTCGCCGTGGAGGGTGAAGGAACCCTCGGACACCAACAGGATGCGCCCCGAATCGGCTCGCGGGATCTCGACCGATGGGCCAACGGGCTGCACCATCCACACCTCGAACTCCTCGACCGCGGAGGGGAACAGGTACAGGCCGTCGGAGCCCTCCGCGGTGAGGATCTTCACCGGCGTCGGCTCGAACTTGACGACGTGCAGAAGCGCGTCCACGTCGATGTGCTTGCGGGTCAGTCCGCCGCGCAGGACGTTGTCGGAGTTGGCCATCACCTCCACGCCGGTGCCCTTGAGGTAGGCGTGCATGATGCCCGCCTCGAGGCTGACCGCCTGGCCCGGTTCGAGCCTGAACCTGTTGAGCAGGAGGGCGGCGAGGATGCCGGGGTCTCCCGGGAAGTGCTCGTCCAGCTCGACGGCGGTCTGGGCGAACACGCCCAGTTCGCCGGGGGCGTCAAGGAGGCGGACGGCGGCGGCGAGCACCTCGTCGACCAGGTGCCGCCGTTCCCCGAGGGAGAGGACGTCGAGGAACACCTCCTGGAGGGCAGGGGTGGTGGCCCGGTCTCGCAGGGGGCCGATCACCGATGCCAGTTTGTCGCCGACGCCCAGCGCCTCGAACAACTGCGCTGAGACCTTCGGTGGCCGGAACCCGAGCAGGCCCTCGAAAGGGGTCAGGGCGATGATGGTCTCCGGCTTGGGCCAGTCGTCCCGGAAGGACCGCTCCGGAGCGTTCGTGGGGATCCCGAGCAGGGACTCTCGCGCGTAGCCCTGCACGGCCTGGGGCCGGGAGGGATGTGCCTGGAGGCTCAAGGGCGATGCGGCCGAGAGGAACTTGACCAGGTACGGGAGGCGGCCACCGAAGGCGCTCGCCGTCGCCTCGCCGAGGAGTTCGGTGTGTTGGGCGACCTTCGTGGAGAGCGTGCCGTCGCCGTCGATGGGGGAGTCGCCGAGGGGGTGGGCGCCGTACCAGTACTCGGCGATGGGCTCGCCGTCGGGTTCACGCCCCAGCAGGGCCGGGATGACGTCGACCGTCCCCCAGGCATAGCGCTGCTCGATCCCTCCGAGTCTGAACATGCTGCCCAGTCAACCCTGTCGCATGACAGGTGGGCAAGCTCACACGCACTCGGGCGGTTCAAATGACACGGCTGTGATTCGGGGCGTATGATGACGGCCATGTCGCATGCAGCAGCCTACGAGGGCGCCGAACTCACCGAACTCGAGGCGGCCATGCTCGAATTCGAGGACAGCTGGTTCACCTCGCCGGTTCCCAAGGAACAGGCGATCATGGAGCACTTCGGCCTCTCCGCAACGCGCTACTACCAGCACCTCAACTCGCTGATCGACACGCCGGCGGCACTCGCCCACAAGCCGCTGCTCGTCAAGCGGCTGCGGCGCCAGCGCTCCAGCCGTCAGGCCGCGCGCTCCGCACGTCGCCTCAAGGTCTGACACGCCTGGGGTCGATGCCGGGGCGGATCCGTCGACGCAGGTCCGCCAGCCCGGCTGCGAGGGACCGGGTCTCCCGTCGTCGATAGCCGCCGCGGTCCAGCCCCGCCTGCACCTCGAAATGGTTGGCACTCGCCCGGTCCCCGCTTCGCAGCCATGACCACGCCGTCGCGATGAAGTACAGCGGAATGAAAGGCAGCCCCAGGCAGTAGGAGTACTGGAACGCGTGGTCCGACTCGTGCTCGATGAGCCCCGGGATCCTCTCGACGGCGTCCTCAAGGGTCTGCCCGGGGACCAGCACCACGCTCCCGACGGTCATGGCGGTGGCCCGCAGCAGCGGGAGCCGGGCATTCTCCGCGACCACGAGGCCGCCGATGAACCGCAGCTTGGCGCGCGCGGACAGGGCGATGACCAGTCCCAGTGGGGTGGACAGGTTGACGACGTTTGCGACGTTGCGGAGCAGAAGCCCTGAGCCCATTGCGCACCCCCGTTTTGAGTGAAGATACCTAGTCGTGGGTGACCCTAGCTGCTGGAATAGTCGCTGCCGACCCAAACGGAGGATTCATGGAACCAGAAGAGCTGTTGGCCGATCTCGACAAGGAACTGCGCTCCGTCCTCGGTGCCCTGCAGAACCTCACTCCCGTCACCGAGGACGTCACGGTCAGCGACGCATCCGGCGCCGTCAGGGTGACCGTCCGGCCGGACTCGTCGCTGGCCGGCGTCTCTGTGGTCCCCGCGTGGCAGGAGAAGGTCGAGCCCGCTGCCCTGGCCGACGTGATCAGTGACGTCCTGGGTCGAGCCCAGGCCAAGGCCATGGGTTTCGACATCGACGCCCTGGAGGAGGCCCAGGCCGATGAAGTGGATGAGGCCCAGGTGGAGGCTGCCCGCGGTCGGCTGCTGAAGGACGCCGAGCAGACGCTGCGGCGTCCCAGCACGGAGGAGGAACTGCAGCGGCGCATGGATGAGCTGCCCGGGATCGTGGACGACGCGATGGCCCGGCTGGACCGCGAGCTCGTGAAGTTGCAGACCGCCGGGGACGGCGCCCTGCCGCAGGACCCTGCCGAGTTCACCCCGGGTGCTGACTACGGAGACCTGGTCGAGTCCGACAATCGCATGGTTGCCGTTCGGGTCGTCGCGGGCCTGGTGGCGGAGGTGCGGATCAAGGAGAGCTGGCTCGAGGTCCGGTCCGGGATCGCCATCACCGAGTGTTTCAACCAGATCATCGAGCGACTGCCCGGGGTGGTCGCTGCACAGCGAGGAGAAGATCAGTGAGCGAGAACCTGGTTCCGGGCAGCCGTTTCGAGTGGCCCGACTCCGCGACCGACTTCGGCACGATGCGCGGGGGTCCGAGCAGTGCGGGCGTCGGTCTCGCGGAAGCGCCGGTGGAGGACTACGTCACCGGTGAGGCTGTGACCGCGGTGCCCGACGACGCCGTCAGCATCTCCGCCGACACCACCGTCGCCGCCGACGCGGTCGCGGTCGCACCCGACGGCACCGTCGTCGACACCCGCGGAGAGGCCACCGTGGTGTCCACCGCCGACGGGGTCGAGGTGACGGTCGAGGCGGATGGCTCCGTCACCGTTGATTCGGACTTCATGAACGCGACCGAGGTCAAGGATCTGTCGTCGCTGGCCTTGGGTGGTTCCTTCGAGACCGCCTCGGGGACCGTAGTCACCCGCAACGAGGACGGCTCGGTCACCATCGAGCAGGCCAACGGACAGACGACCACGATCAACGCCGACGGCAGCGTCGACGTGGACCTCCCCGACGAGTACGGCGCCCTGGCCAACGGCGGCGTCGGCGACGGCAGCGGCAGCGGCGCGCCGGCCGGGGAGGGCGACGCGGAAACGGCCGACCCCGAAGAGAACGGCGCGGGTGCATCCGGGGGTGGCTCGGGAGGCGGCGACCCCGCCGTCGGTAGCGGAGGCGGCGACCCCGCCGTCGGTAGCGGAGGCGGCGTCCCATCGGGTGCAGCTGAGGGTGGTTTGCCTTCGGGTGGCGGAGTTGGTGGTGGTCTGCCCTCGGGCGGCGGCGGGGGTGTGCCGGGCGGTGGCGGCCTGCCCGCTGGTGGTGGCGGTGCCTCATTGCCCGGCGGCGCCGGGACGGGTGTGAGCGCGTCCGGCTCGAACCCCAACGGCGATGGCCAGACCGGCGATGGCGGCGAACTCACGGATCCCGGCGTCGACAGCGGTGTGGGGCCCGACGGCCTCGTTCACGACCCGGTGGACACCGACGGCGACGGGATCCCCGACTACCGCGACGTCGATTCCGACAATGACGGCATTCCTGACTACGTGGAGGCGCGTCCTGACGAGCCTCGCCCCGGCGACCCGGGTGGGCGGGTCTCTCCGGGTCTGCCCTCCAACCCCGGTGAGCCGACCGGCCCGTCCGCCCCCTCCGGACCCGGCGGTGGCGGCGGTGGCCTACCCGGGCCAGGGTCGCCCGGCGGCGGTCCTGGTGGCGGTCCGAGTGGCGGCCCCGGTGGTGGTCCCGGTGGGGGTCCGAGTGGCGGCCCCGGTGGTGGTCCCGGTGGGGGTCCGAGTGGCGGCCCCGGTGGTGGTCCTGCTGGCGGTCCGAGTGGCGGCCCCGGTGGCGGTCCGAGTGGTGGTCCCGGCGGAGTCCCCGGTGGCGGTCCTGAGGACTTCACCTACGACCTCTCGGACCTCCGCGACGACGCCGCGTACTTCGCTGACCTCGCACCGCAGGCCCAGACCATTTCGGAGTGCTGGACGGCCGTGTCAACGCTCGTGCAGCACTGGGGCCTGTGGAGTGGCGGCTCGCCGTCGTACGTCACCGCCTGCCAGAAGTTCGCCGAGCTCTACGCCGGTGCGTCGAGGGAGATGACGGCCATCTCCGAAGGACTGTCCAGGACCGCCGCGGACTACGAGGCCCAGGAGGCCGAGAACACCGCAACAGCCGCAACCGTAAACGTCTAAGGAAGGCTAGATCCAATGGCTCCCATCGCTACCAGCCCCAGCGGCACGATCGCGCCCTGCGCCTTCACCCTCGACGTCCAGTGGATCCTCGACGCCGTCCAGCGCGTGCAGGACCTCATCGGGAAGGTCAAGGACTTCTGCAACACCGCTCTGGACTACGCCGAGCGGGTCCTGCAGAAGCTGTCCGGAATCCTCAGCTGGTTCTGCTGGATGCCGGCAGGCAAGTTCGCGAAAACCGTCGTCGACAACGCCTGCCGCGTCCTTCGCGGCGCGATCAACACCATCGCCACCATCTACGACCGGGTCTACGAGGCCATGAAGCACGTCCTCGCGCCTTGGGAGGTCCGCTCCGCCGGCCGCCAGATTCGTGACGTCCTCGCCCCGAAGTGCGAGGAGTTCGCCGGCATGGTCGACCAGCACAACCTCGCGTCGGTCAACAGTTGGACCGGTTCGGCGGCCGACGCGTTCGGCTCCACGATGGACCGACAGACGGACGCCGCTGCGGATGCGGCTGCCGACGCCCGCGACTTCGGGGATGCCGTGGAGTCCATCGGCGCCGAAGGGGTGTCGACGACCGTCACGTTCATCTCGTCGCTGCTGGTGGCGCTCGCCGGCCTGGCCACAGCGATCATCGGCATGATCGGGGTGCCGATCGGTACCGTCGCCGGGGCCGCGGCCGCCGTCGGTCTCGTGAGTGCCATCATCAGCTTCATCATGGTGTTCGTCACCGTGATGATGGACATCAACGGCCAGGTCGGCGACCTGAGCGGCGCCGGTGGCCGGATCTCCGGAGGCCAATGGCCCAAGGCCCGATTCTGAGGCATTCGACCCGTCCCCGGGACCCGCTGAGGCGCGGTCCCGGGGACTTCCCGTCCCGGGCGTCGAAAATCTTTGCACTCGCTTGGGTGGAGTGCTAAGAATGGAGTTAGCACTCGGCCGGTCCGAGTGCTACCGATTCGCAGGGTGAGGCCTCCGGGCCGTCCGTCGCGGGCACCGTGCGAACACAACAGAACGAACACCCCGGGGCCTGCGCCCCGCTTGACGGGAGGACTCCCGAAACACCATGGCAAAACTGATTCATTTCAACGAAGAGGCCCGCCGCGGACTCGAAAAGGGCATGAACACCCTTGCAGACGCGGTCAAGGTCACGCTCGGCCCCAAGGGCCGCAACGTAGTGCTCCAGAAGTCGTGGGGCGCTCCTACGATCACCAACGACGGCGTTTCCATCGCCAAGGAGATCGAGCTCGAGGAACCCTTCGAGAAGATCGGCGCGGAGCTCGTCAAGGAGGTCGCCAAGAAGACCGACGACGTCGCTGGCGACGGCACCACCACCGCCACCGTCGTGGCCCAGGCGATGGTTCGTGAGGGCCTGCGCAACGTCGCATCCGGTGCGAACCCCATGGGCCTGAAGCGCGGCATCGAGAAGGCCGTCGAGGCCATCTCCGCCGAGCTCACCAAGCTCGCGATCGACGTCGAGACCAAGGAGCAGATCGCGGCCACCGCATCCATCTCCGCGGCTGACCCCGTCGTGGGCGAGATCATCGCCGAGGCGATGGACAAGGTCGGCAAGGAAGGCGTCATCACGGTCGAGGAGTCCAACACCTTCGGGCTGGAACTCGAACTCACCGAGGGCATGCGCTTCGACAAGGGCTACATCTCGCCCTACTTCGTCACCGACGCCGAGCGCATGGAAGCCACGCTGGATGATCCCTACGTCCTGATCGTGAACTCCAAGATCTCCTCGCTCAAGGACCTCCTGCCCGTGCTGGAGAAGGTCATGCAGTCCAGCAAGCCGCTGCTGGTCATCGCCGAGGACGTCGAGGGTGAGGCCCTCGCTGGCCTGATCGTCAACAAGATCCGTGGCACCTTCAAGTCCATTGCGGTCAAGGCCCCCGGCTTCGGCGACCGTCGCAAGGCCATGCTGGCCGACATCGCCATCCTCACCGGTGGCCAGGTCGTGTCCGAGGAGGTCGGCCTGTCGCTCGACGCCGTCACCCTCGACCTGCTCGGCCAGGCCCGCTCGGTCATCGTCACCAAGGACGAGTGCACCATCATCGAGGGTGCCGGAGAACAGGACGCAATCGCGGGCCGGGTCTCCCAGATCCGTCGCGAGATCGAGAACTCCGACTCCGACTACGACCGTGAGAAGCTCCAGGAGCGCCTCGCGAAGCTGGCCGGCGGCGTCGCCGTCATCAAGGTCGGCGCTGCCACCGAGGTGGAGCTGAAGGAGCGCAAGCACCGCATCGAGGACGCCGTCCGCAATGCGAAGGCTGCCGTCGAGGAGGGCATCGTCCCCGGTGGTGGCGTCGCGCTGCTCCAGGCCGCTGCCAAGGCCAACATCGAGGGACTCGAGGGCGACGAGGCGATCGGCGCACAGATCGTGCTGCACGCCGCCAAGGCTCCGCTGCGCCAGATCGCGATCAACGCCGGCCACGAGGGTGGCGTCGTCGCGGAGAAGGTTGCGGGACTGCCCGACGGTGAGGGCCTCAACGCCGCCACCGGCGAGTACGTGAACATGGTCCAGGCCGGCATCATCGACCCGGCCAAGGTCACGCGCTCCGCGCTGCAGAACGCCGCGTCCATCGCGGCCCTGTTCCTCACCACCGAAGCCGTCATCGCGGACAAGCCCGAGAAGGCTGCCCCGATGCCCGGCGGTGGCGGTGACATGGACGGAATGGGTGGCATGGGCTTCTGACCCACCACTCCCGCGAGAAAGGCCCCGGCTCGCGCCGGGGCCTTTCTCGTGTGTCCGTCTGCCATCATCGAACCATGGACCTTCGTGACATTGCTGTCGGGCAACGGATCCAGGGCATTGCCCCCGGCCAGTTGGTACAGGTCGTCGGGGCTTCCCCGCGTGGTGACACCGCCGTTGAGGTCGCCTACCGCATGCAGGACGGCAACTACGGCGGTCAGCTCGTCTTCGCCTCCCAGGCCGCCGGTTTCAGCGTCGTGGACGTCGATCACAGGCCCTTTGACGCCGACCCCGCAGAGTTTCGGCTCGCCGCCGAGGCGCTGCGCATTCTGGAGGCCGCGAAGTACGACCCTTTCCTGTCTGTCTCCACCAGCGACATTCGGCCGTTGCCGCACCAACTGAAGGCCGTCTACGAGGAGCTGCTCCCACGGATCCCACTGCGCTTCCTCCTGGCCGACGACCCGGGCGCGGGGAAGACAATCATGGCCGGCCTGTACATCAAGCAGTTGATGCTCCGCGACGACGTCCGCCGGTGCCTCATCGTCGCACCGGGCGGTCTGGCCGAACAGTGGCAGGATGAGCTCCACTTCAAGTTCGGGCTCGACTTCACGATCCTCACAAGCGAACTCATCAACGCGACTCTCGGCGGGTCGGTCTTCGAGAAGGAGCCGCGGCTGATCGCGCGGATGGATCACTTGTCCCGCAACGATGACCTGCTGGACGCTCTCCGGCAAAGCCACTGGGACCTGGTCATCGTCGATGAGGCACACCGGATGGGGGCGCACTACTTCGGCAGGGAAACCAAGAAGACAAAGCGCTTCCAGCTGGGGGAGCAGCTGCGGGACCGGGCGCGACACCTCCTGCTGATGACGGCCACCCCGCACGCAGGCAAGGAGGAGGATTTCCAACTGTTCCTCTCCCTCCTGGACCGAGACACCTTCGCAGGCAAACCGCGCGACGGCGTCGTCCGGGCCAACCCGCGGGCCTTCATGCGGCGCATGGTGAAGGAGGACCTACTCACGTTCGAGGGCAAGCCCCTGTTCCCCGAGCGCATCGCCACCACCGTCGAGTACGAGCTTTCCGACGACGAGCAGGAACTCTACGAGAGGGTCTCTGACTACGTACGCACCGAGATGAACCGCGCGGACATGTTGGACGGCAAGCGCCGCAACACCGTCGGGTTCGCATTGACGGTGCTGCAGCGTCGGCTTGCGTCCAGCCCGGAGGCCATCCTGCAGTCCCTCGTCCGCCGCAGCGCCCGCCTGCGGAAGCGCCGGGATGACCTCGCCAACGGTGTGGCGGTCGAGGAGCCGGCGTTCGACCCGTCGGGACTCGACGAAGAGGAGGAGTTCCCGTCGGGGGAGTTCGAGGCACAGCTGGAGTTGTTCGTCGACTCTGCGACCGGCGCCCGGACCATCGCCGAACTGGATACCGAACTGGCCTCACTGGAGGAACTCACCCATCTGGCCCGACGGCTGCGCGCCTCCGGCCGGGACGTGAAGTGGCAACAACTCAGCAGAGTCATCCAGGACCAGGTCCTCGCCGGCGCGGAGCGTCCCAGCAAGCTCATCGTCTTCACGGAGCATCGTGACACGCTGGAGTACCTGCGTCATCGCATCGGCGTGCTTCTTGCGGATCCGGAGGCAGTCGTCGCCATCCATGGCGGCGTCAACCGCGGGGAACGTCGTCGCGTAACCGCGGAGTTCACCCACAACGAGCGCGTCCAGTTCCTGATCGCGACGGATGCCGCGGGTGAGGGCCTCAACCTCCAAGCCGCACACCTCATGGTCAACTATGACCTGCCCTGGAACCCGAACCGGATTGAACAGCGTTTCGGCAGGATCCACCGGATCGGCCAGGAGGAGGTCTGTCGGCTGTGGAACCTGGTGGCCACCAATACTCGTGAGGGAGACGTCTACTCGACTCTGCTGAAGAAGCTCGAAGAGATGCGCGCCGCCTACGGCGGGAAGGTGTTCGACGTCCTGGGGGAGGCGTTCAGCGACGGACGCTCCCTCAAGGACCTGCTGGTCGAGGCAATCCGCTACGGCGCGGACCCCGAGGTCCGTGCACGGATGCGGGAGACCGTTGACGCCCAGGCCGGCGACGGGCTCCGTGAACTCATCGAGCAGAACGACCTTGACAACGACAACCTGACCACCCGCGACGTCGAGGAGCTGCGTCGCGAGATGGACGAGGCCTACGCCAGGCGCCTGGCCCCGCACTTCCTGGAGGCGGCCTTCGCGGACGCCTTCGCGCGGCAGGGTGGGCGGTGGTCCAAGCGGGAGGCAGGGCGGTACGAGATCACACACGTGCCGCAGACCTTCCGTTCACGTGGTCTGCCCATAGCCACCAGGTACGAGCGGGTCACCTTCGACCCCGCCCATGTGCAGCCGGGGCCAGATCGAGCCCGCGCCGACCTCTTGGCACCCGGACATCCCCTGCACGACGAGGTTCTCCGGCAGGCGCTTGAGCGGTGGGGCGGTGCGCTGGAGCGCGGGACGGTTTTCACGAGTGAAGCGGTTGCCGAACCTTGCCTGCTGGTGGGTGTCTCTCAGGAGGTCGCCGACGGGTCGGGCCAAGTGATCGACAGGCGATTTGGCTACGCACTCATCGGCAGCGAGGGGGCGCCGCGGGATGCTGGCACGGCCCCGCACCTGGACCTGACCGCTGACCAGGGGGTGAGCCACGCTTGGCTAGGGGGCGCCCACCCTGACCGGTTCGAGTGGCTTGCGGCTGCCGAGAACCGGGCCATCCAGCACGCCGTTGAGACGGAGGTGCCAGCGCAGCTGGCTGCCCTCGAACCCGCGCGCGACAGGCAGATGACCAGGTTGTGGGAGGCGGTTTATCACCGACTTTCGCATGAGATCAGGCGGCTGGGCGAGGAGGCCTTGGCAACCTCCGAGAAGGAGGCTCTCGGATTGCTGGTGAAGGAGTCGTCGGATTCGCTGGCCCGCAAGAGCCGGGAGCTGGAGTCGCGTCTGGAGCAGCGTCGGAGCGAAATCGAGTCCCAGCGCATGCTTGTGCCGAAGACGCCGCGTCTGGTGAGTGTCGCGGTCGTCCTGCCGGCCGAGGCGGGCGGCGCCTCGCATGCCCGGGAAACCAAGCTTGTCGAGCGCCGCGCGGTGGACGCGGTCATGGCGGTGGAACGCCGGCTGGGGCGTCGCCCCGTGGAGCAGGTGCACTGGAACCCTGGCTTCGACATCCTCAGCGAGGTCGACGGCGGGCTGCCGATCCGCATCGAGGTCAAGGGGCGCATCAAGGGCGCCGACGACTTCGTGATCACCCGCAACGAGGTGCTGGAGGCGAAGAACACGGCGCCGCGTTACCGGCTGGCGCTGGTGGCCGTCGACCCCGAAGATCCTGCCGGCGACGAGGTCACATACGTCGCGAATCCGTTCGATGGCGTCAGCTTCGGCGACTACTCGACGGCGAAGCTCGCGCTGCCGTGGAAGCAGACGTGGGAGAAGGGGCGGAAGCCTTGGTGAGTCAGCTGAGTGGGATGTCCCTGAGTGCCGTTCGGGTCATTGAGACGATGAAGGGGCCGGCGCGGTCGCTCAGCCTTTCGATGTCACGCCAGCGGGACATGAGGACCTCCAATTGCCCCCACTTGGTAGTTGCGTCAGGGCTGCTGAGATTGACCATCCGGGCGCCGTAATCGCGGACCGCCGCGATCTCCATCGGGCGATCCTGGATTCGTTTGTCCCGGGTGATGATGAGCCCTTGCTGCCGGGTGACGGTTGGTATCCATTGGTCGTCTGGGGCCCCGCGCCGAGTGACCATACAGGGTGGTCGGACTCGCTTGTTGACGGTA
This sequence comes from Tessaracoccus sp. OS52, assembly GCF_020687685.1. Taxonomy (GTDB): domain Bacteria; phylum Actinomycetota; class Actinomycetes; order Propionibacteriales; family Propionibacteriaceae; genus Arachnia. Next base: position 222,408 of record NZ_JAJEWM010000001.1, read on the forward strand.
TGGCGGGGTCGCCCGGATAGGTGACATCCGCTCGCAGAGCGGCCACCACCAGCGCCAGCCCGAGCAGATCCTCGTCGAGGTAGAACCGAACGTGGGTGGGTTTGCCGGTCATGCAGCCTTCGACCTCTGCAGTTCCTCGTAGGCCAGTGCCGCATGTACCTGCGCACTCTTCAAGCCGAATAACTGCGCGGTCCCCTCGACATCGCCGGTGTCCTGAACTGCCTCCCACAGCGTGAGGGTGCGGATGCCCCCGATGGTGGGTGCGCCGAATCGATGCTGGGGATCAAGGACCACGTCGGAATCCTCCGGCAGCAGCCGCCAACGCTGGGCTGTCTCCTGCTCGGCGAAGTCGACGCGCCTCAGGTAGGCATCGGCTGCTGGCAGAAGTAGGTACTGGCCGCGGGCCTCTGAAACTAGCGCCTCGCTGGGCGGCAAGCCGGCGCGCTCCTGTGCTCGCCACAGCAACTCCTTGCCACCGATGAACGGTTTGGCGTGGGCGAGCGGGTAGGGGACGCCGAGGTCATCACGAAGGTTCGTGATGAAAGCGCGCAGTTCCGCCATGGGGATCTGGTTGCTGCGGTACTGGCGAAGGAGCCCCGCCTCCACGAACTCTCCCCAGGTCAAATTCCGGTTGCCCGTTGGTGTCTCCCTGAGTACCGGAAGGTAGTGCTTTCCAGAACGCTTGGTTCCCTCAAGCCAGTAGGTCAGCGTGCCATGCGGCATGACGAGAAGACGCGCGGCTTCGGCTATCGAGTAGACCTCGCGCTCCAGCATCCTGACCATCATCGTAGGCACCTCCCTCATCGCGCCCCAGCCAACCATAAACGAGGAGGGACTGCCGACGGCGCACCCAAACGAGTGCCTGCCAATGGTGGCTCATACGGCTGACATCCCGCGTTGTGCCGACGCTGCACGGAGTTGCGGTGGCCGACCCACCGGGTCCACCCGCAGTGAGGTCGCTAGAGTGACCGCGTGGTCTCAACAGGTGTGGTCAAGCGCAAGCTCATCGAAGTGTCGTTGCCCTTGGAGGCGATCAACCGGGAGTCCGCAAGGGAGAAGTCCATCCGGCACGGCCACCCGTCGACCCTTCACCTCTGGTGGGCCAGGCGACCACTCGCCACCGCGCGGGCAGTTCTCTTCGCGCAGCTCGTGGACGACCCGTCGTCCCACCCGGACAGGTTTCCGACGGAGGAAGCGCAAGCCGTCGAGCGCGCCCGACTGCACAAGATCATCGAGGACATGGTGGTCTGGGAGAACATCCGAGACGAGCGGATCATGGGCGCCGCCCGACGGGAGATCCTCGCCTCCACCAACGGCAACCCGCCCCCGATCCTCGACCCTTTCGCCGGCGGCGGCACCATCCCACTCGAGGCGCAGCGGCTGGGTCTTGAGGCGCACGCCTCAGATCTCAACCCCGTGGCCGTGCTCATCAACAAGGCCCTGATCGAGATCCCGCCCAGGTTCCGCGACTGGTCACCTGTGTTCCCCGGTCGGGCCGACACGAAGTCCGACTGGCGCGGCGCCGAAGGCCTGGCCGACGACGTCCGCAGCTACGGCGCCTGGATGAGGGACGAGGCCCAGAAGCGGATCGGCCACCTCTACCCGAAGGCCAAACTTCCTGACGGCACCTCGGCGACCGTGATCGCCTGGATCTGGGCGCGCACCGTCACGTGCCCGAACCCCGCCTGCGGGATCGAGATGCCGCTGGTGCGGAGCTGGTGGTTGGGGAAGAAGAAGGGCAAGGAGGCCTACATCGTCCCGAAGGTCGTCGCCGATCCCGACCATCCCAGCGGCAAGCGAGTGGCGTTCGAGATCGGGCATGACCTTGCGGCTGCTCCGACGAAAGACACAGACGGGACGATGAGCGGACGTACGGGCGCCCACTGCGTTGCCTGTCAGTCACCTGTGTCCATGGATCACATCAAGGGCGAGGGGTTGGCGCATCGTATGGGCGCGACCCTTATGTCGGTCGTCGGAGAGGGCTCGCGCCGGAGGCACTACATCGGCCCTACAAGCGAGCACGTCTCAGCGGCGGACGTTACCCGTCCCCTTGATGTCCCGGAGGGCGCCCTGGCTTACGACCCCAGGAACCTTTGGACTCCTCCATACGGGCTCACCGCCTACGCTGACCTGTTCACCAGCAGGCAGTTGGTAGCTCTCACGACGTTCAGTGACCTCGTCGCCGAAGCGCGCGAACAGGTGCTCGCCGACGCCTTGGCGGCGGGCTACTCAACTGGTCCGCGCCTCGACGGGATGCCGCCCGATGGCGACGCCGGAGCCGAGGCCTACGCCGATGCCGTCGCCACCTATCTGGGCCTAGGAGTCAGCCGCATGACTGACATGTCGAATGCGCTGGTCACGTGGAGCCCTGGCGCTGATCAAGCGACGCACTTGTTCGGTAGGCAAGCTATCCCGATGGTGTGGGACTTCGCAGAGACGAGTCCATTCGGGCGAGCGGGCGGCAGCTACACGGTGAGCCTTGGCAGCCTCGCCAAGTCGATTCATGCTTTAGGGGATACTAGGTCAACGGTGGCGCAGAGCAGTGCCACGGGTCGCGCCCTTGACCGCGCAGTAATATCCACTGATCCCCCCTACTACGACAATGTGGGCTACTCGGACCTTTCCGACTTCTTTTACGTTTGGTTGAGGCGTACCCTCCGCGGTGTCCATCCCTCACTGCTCAGTACGGTTCTCGTGCCGAAGGCTGAGGAGCTTGTCGCCAACCCGTATCGTCACGGAGGACAGCAGGAGGCCAAGCGGTTCTTTGAACAAGGTTTCCGTCAGGTGTTTGCCAGAGCCCGCGGATCCGCGCGAGCTGACTTCCCGATCACCGTCTATTACGCCTTCAAGCAGGCGGAGTCATCAATCGACGGATCGGCCTCCTCTGGTTGGGAGACCCTACTGGAGGGCATGATCGGAACGGGATGGCGCATCACCGGGACGTGGCCCATGAGGAGCGAGCGCGGCGGTCGCAAGACGGCTATAGGCACAAACGCGCTCGCTTCCTCAATCGTCCTCGCCCTTCGGCCACGGGCGGAGGACGCACCGTCAACGGACCGTCGGGGCTTCTTGGCAGCGCTCCGCGCCGAACTGCCTGATGCCCTCCGCAAGCTCCAGCAGGGACTCATCGCCCCCGTTGACCTCCCACAGGCAGCGATCGGACCGGGCATGGCGGTCTACTCGCGGTACTCGTCGGTTCTGGAACCGGACGGGACGCGCATGAGCGTGCGCGCCGCTCTTGCCAGGATCAACGAGATCCTCGACGAGGTCTTGGCCGAGCAGGAGGGCGACTTCGACGCCGCGACGAGGTTCGCCATCGCCTGGTACCGGCAGCACGGCTACGCCCCCGGAAAGTTCGGTGACGCCGACAACCTGGCGCGGGCACGCAACACCGCCGTCGAGGTACTTGTCCGGGCCGGAATCCTGACGAGCCGCGCGGGGAAGGTGCAGCTGCTGGCACCCGCGGATCTCGGCGAGGGCTACGACGTGACCGCGGACGAGAACCTCTCTGTGTGGGAGGTCTGCCACCACGCCATTCGCCTGCTCACCACCGACGGCGCCTCGACCACCCATGCGCTGCTCACCGGCGCTGCAGCCCGCCTGCGCCAGCCAGTCGACCCGGATGCGGTGAAGGAGTTGGCGTTCCTGCTGTTCTCGATCGCGGAGAAGAACGGCTGGACGAGGGACGCCGTCGGCTTCAACCAGCTGGCGACGAGCTGGGCGGACATCCGCGACGCGTCCCCTCGGATGAGCGAGAACGTCACCCTCTTCTGAAGTGTCGCAGTACTCGATTCACGAGACGTGTCCATCTGGAGATGTCAGGAGACCGAACTTCTCCACATCTCAGTCGGTGGAGAAGTGAATCAGTCAGTGCTCTCGGCGATCAGTACGTCGACGACCGCGGGCGCGTGAAACCGTCGGTTGTAGGTTCGATCGCCGAAAGGTCTCAAGATGTCGAGCGCCACGAGCGAGTCAATCAGCTTGTGGGTGCCGGCGGCTTTGATCCCAAGTTCGGCGGCCGCTTCGGCCACGGTGAAGGTGGGTCGTGCCAGAGCGAGATCCACCACCCTAAGCGCGTTTGCTGTTCTGATGGGTGAATCGTGGATTCGCTGGTACAACGCTGTCTGGACTTCGGTCAGACGGAGCATCCTGGCCTTGGCGGCGTCAGCCGAGGCCGTCAGACCTTGGGAGAAGAAGTCGATCCAGGTGTCCCAGTCGCCGCGCGTCGACACCCCAAGCAACGCGTCGTAGTACTGGCCCCGACGCGCCTCGAACCATGGTGACACTGAGATGCTGGGCTCGCTCAGCAGCCCGGTCGTGTGCAGCTGGGTGACCACCAGGAGGCGCCCCAACCTCCCGTTGCCGTCGTGGAACGGGTGGAGGGTCTCGAACTGGTAATGCGCAAGAGCGGTGGCCACCACTGGGTCGAGGTCCGGTCCGTGGTCGGCTGCCATCCAATCCAGTAGTTCCCGAACCATTGCCTCCAGATCTGCTCCGGGTGGTGGAGGGACGAAGCGCGCGGCTCTGATCGGCGCATCGGAGAGATCTGCGCCCTCGCGGCGGCCGATCACAACTTGGATGGGTCGAATCAAGCCCGAGTGCTGCTGCTCGCCAGCGGTTCCCCTCATGAGTTCGCCCTGCAGTTGGCACAGCATGGCAACCGAGATGGATCTCCCGCTCTCTGCCCAGCTGAAGGCTTGTTCAGCCACAGTGAGGAAATTCATGACCTCTCGCAGAGTGGAACTCTCGAGCGAGTGTTCGTCTGCGGTCAGCACTCTCACCAATGGTTCGTAGGTTCCTTCGAGGGCGGCAGTGGACTGCGCCTCCAGCCTGAGGGTGGAATGGCGGAAGAGCCTTGGATTGGGAAGGTGCCGTGCAGTGGCGTCCAACCCCGCGAGCGAGGCCCGTGCCTCAGCGACACGTCGGTACGTTCGTCCGGACAGCGGCGGATCGCTGGCTGGGAGCGGGTTGGGGAGGAACGCCTGATGCGTCCACGACGTGCCGTCCCGATGACTTCCCGAGATCGAGACCAAGTCTCCTGTAGGGGAGTTCTGGAACAATTCGATGTCCATACTTATACCGTACGCGAGTTCTGGAGAATTACGGACCGGTGATTGATCCACACCAAGAGCCCACCGCCATGTCAGTGCAGTGCAGTAGCGTGTCCGTAGGAGGTCAGAAGAGGCGATGGCGCTGAGTAACCGTGAACTGGTGGGGCGGATGGTCGAGGAGTTCCCCGAGCCGCTGTACGAGTTCCTTGACGTGGCTCTTGGACCAAACTGGATCGAGATCGTCCGGCAGAAGGACCTCAAGGACGGCAAGACCGGCATCAACTACAACCCCAAGGACTTGGCCGAACAGCTGAAGGTGATCGGCATGCGCGCCGGCTCCGTGGCCAAGCTGGCCGGGCACGACGCCGTCGCCCATGCCAGCGAGCTGCGCGCCGTGCGGAACCGGTGGGCGCACATGGAGGCGTTCTCCACTCCCGATGCCCTCCGCGCGCTGGACACCGGCTCCCGACTGCTGACCGCCATCGGCGCCAAGGATGCCGCAGTCCGCGTCCGCCGCCACCACGACGACCTCAACCGCAGGGCGGTCCAGGTGGCGGATCAGAAGGTGCTGAGCCAGGCCGCCAACGCACCCGCTTCACAGGGGCTCAAGCCGTGGCGGGAGGTACTGCGGCCGCACGAGGACGTCGCCACGGGCAACTTCCGCTCCTCGGAGTTCGCTGCCGACCTGTACAAGGTGGCCTTCGACCCGTCGCTGGCCCCGGACTACTCGGATCCCAAAGGTTTTTTCGCGCGCACCTACCTCACCGAAGGGCTGCGAGACCTGATCGGGCTCACGGTCCGTCGCCTCTCGGGTGACAGCAATTCCGCACCGGTCATCAACCTCCAGACCAACTTCGGCGGCGGCAAGACCCACTCCATGCTTTCGCTGTGGCACATCGCTGCCGGTGAACCGCTGGACACCTTCCCGCAGGAACTGCAGGTGCTCCTCACCGAATCCGGCTACCTGCGGGAGGGCGTTCCGCTGGCGGCCCGCCGGGCGGCGCTGGTCGGCAACCACATCGCACCACAGGGGTCCGGTATCAAGGCCGACGGCACCAAGGTCCACACGCTGTGGGGGGAACTGGCCTGGCAGCTGGGTGAGCGGGCGGCCTACGACCTCGTGGCAGACGCAGACCGCTCCGGCACCAACCCCGGGCATGCCCTCCACACGCTGCTGTCCACCTATGCGCCAGCCGTCATCCTGGTCGACGAGTGGGTGGCCTACGCCCGGCAATTGTTCAACCGCGAGGACCTGGCAGGCGGCACGTTCGACACCCAGTTCACCTTCGCCCAATCGCTGACAGAGGTGGCCAAGGCCACCCCCGGAATCGTCCTTGCTATCTCGATCCCCGCTTCCCACGACGGGGACGACCGCGCCGCCGGGCACAACGAGGAGGTTGGGGGCCAGCACGGCCAGGAGGCGCTCAAGCGGCTCCAGAACGTGGTGCGACGCGTCGCGGACCAGTGGCGCCCCGCGTCGGCCGAGGAGTCCTACCACATCGTGCGGCAACGGCTCTTCGAACAGCCCGACGCCGACGCCCAGGCGGCCATCAACGCCACGGCCCGCGCCTTCGTCGACTTCTACACCGCCAACTCCGGGCACTTTCCCAAGGAAGCCAGGGACCTCAAGTACGAGACCCGGATCCGTCAGACCTACCCCATCCACCCCGAGGTCTTTGACCGGCTCTACGAGGACTGGTCCACGCTGGAGCGGTTCCAGCGCACGCGCGGTGTGTTGCGCCTCATGAACGCGGTCATCCACGCACTCTGGACCTCTGGGGACCAAGCGCCCATGATCCTGCCAGGCTCCGTCCCGCTCTACGACAACGTCGTCAACTCCGAGCTGACGCAGTACCTCTCCGACTCCTGGAAAGCGGTCATCGACGCCGACGTGGACGGTGAGGGGTCTGAGCCCTGGAAGGTGGACAAGGAGAAACCGCTGTTCGGCGAGCGACAGGTGACCAAGCGCCTCGCCCGCGCGGTGTTCTTCGGTGCTGCGCCGACCATCGGCTCCGCGCAGAAGGGCCTGGACACCCAACGCCTCTTTCTCGGCGTCGCCACACCCGGGGACACGCTCAACAACTTCCACTCAGCGCTGTCCAACCTCGCCGACCGCGCCACCCATTTCTACTCGGCACAGGGGCGGCACTGGTACGACCTGCAGGCCAACATCACCCGTCGTGCCAAGGACCAGGCCGAGCGGCTGCACCCAGAGGAAGTCTGGGCCGAGATCGTACGCCGACTCACCACTTCAGAGCGAGCTTCCGGCGCGTTCGCCCGCGTCCACGTCTGCCCGGAGGACTCCTCCGACGTGCTCGACACCGACGAGGTCCGCCTGGTGATCCTGCACCCTAAGTTCCCGCACACCAGGGGGAGCAAGGATTCGGCAGCGCTCGAGCAGGCGCACAAGGTCACCACCAGCCACGGCTCGGGCATGCGCACGTTCCGCAACATGCTGGTCTACCTGGCAGCCGACGAGGGAGCGCTCGAAGGGCTGGACGCGAGCGTGCGGGACTACCTCGGCTGGCGCTACGTGCTGGAGCACGCGGCAGACCTCGACCTCACCCACAACCAGCGCCAACAGGCCGAGGACAAGAAGAAGACCGCCGACACGACGGCAACCGACAGGCTGCGGCTCACCTACGTGTGGGGTCTCGTACCGGAGCAGGCCGACGGCGGGCAGCCGTTCACGATCATGACTTTGAAGGCCGACGGTGGCTCCGCCCCGACTTTGACAGAGCGCCTGTCGAAGAAGCTGGGCACCGAGGACCTCCTGCGCACGCGGCAAGCGGCCAGTGCGGTCAGGATGGTACTTGACCGGCTCCCGCAGCTGTGGTCCGTCGGCCATGTGTCAGCGGGCGAGTTGTGGCAGCTGTACTCGCGCTATCCCTACATGCATCGCCTGCGCGACCAGAACGTGCTGCTCGAGGGTCTGACCGACTTCGTCAGCCTCGACTGGGAGCGGGATGCTTTCGCGCTCGCCGACGGGGTGGACGAGTCGGGGCGCTACGTCGGACTCTTCCTGCCTTCCGACAAGCGTTCACCAGTGGTGTCGGCCGCCACGCTCTTGGTCAAGCCTGACATCGCACTGGCCCAGCGGCAGCGGGAGTCGAGCGCCGACTCCGGGGCGGGTACCCGCAGCAATGACGGCCCCGAAGTCCCCGCTACGCAGGGCGGGTCCGGTCAGCAAGGCGACGGAGGTGAGCCTGCCAGGAAGGTCACGCGTTACTTCGCGGCCAAGACCCTCAACGCCAGCGGGGCGGCCACGGACTTCGTGCAACTCAGCCGCGAGGTGCTGGCGCACCTGGTCGGGGACACCGGCACACACGTGAGAGTGCGTGTCGAGATCGAGGCCGAGCGCCCTGCTGGTTTCGACGAGTCCACCGTGCGCGTGGTAAAGGAGAACGCCACGACCTTGCGGTTCGACCAGTCCGGATTTGAAGAGGCTTAGCCCGCATTCGACGCTCGCCTCCGTCGCCCGCGAGGAGACCGTAGACCCGTTCCGCGCCGCGCCGGCCAAGGAAGCCCGTTCACCGGATGTGTGAACCAGGGCGGAATCTCACCCGCCCAGCAGGAAGGCCTCCACCTCGGCCAGCTGCATCCGGTGGAAGCCGAGCTGCCCCTCCTCAAGGGTTGGCTGCCCCAGCTCCGTCGCGTGCACTCGCACGTGTCTGGCCGCCACTGCGTCGAAGCTGAACGACTGGGGCCGGATCCCGGGATGGGGCTGGTCGGTCACGGTGAGGACGGTGGTCCAGGCAGCGCCGTCGGGGCTCACGTCGATCGTGAAGTCCTTCGGGAAGTGCGCCCCCGAGGTCCCGTCGCCCGCGCGGTCGTCGGCCGTCTCCGTCCGCGGGAACAGGGTCACCGTGTCCAGCCGCTGCTCGGAACCGAGGTCGAAGGCCAGCCACTGCACGCTCGCCGCCGTCGACGTCGCCTGCGACGTGTAGCCCTTGGCGCCACCGGCGAGGCTCTCGCGCTTGCCGTCCACCGCGTTATTGCGTGACCACGCCGGCGGGGCCTCCAAGGAGGAACCGGCCGTGACCACAGAGCCCGTCAAGGCGTTGGTGGCGCTGTCCAGACCGGTGCGCAGTGGGAGCACCCAGACGTCGGCGATGGAGGGGTCGTAGTCGGCCTCGACGTCCTGGAACCGGACCCTCACCGTCCCGTCGGGGCCGGGCGTGGCACCGTCGACCTCGAACTGGTAGATCACGGTCCCGACGCCGCCCGCGGTGCGCTGGTAGCGCCGCTGGTGGACGACCACGCCGTCGATCGAGACGTCGTAGGTCTTCCTCTGCGCCTGGTCGTAGGTCTCGACGGCCCGCAGGACGAACGGCTGACCTTCCGGGACCACCACGTCGAACTCGAACCAGCCGCCCGGGAACGACGAGTGGGTGTAGCGCCGGGTGAGGCCGGCCTCGACGTTGGTGCCGGAGTGCTGCGACGCCGTCAGCGCGTGCGCGGCCTCCGAGTTGGCCAGGCCGAGGTCCATGTGGTCGGTGTAGAGGGCCGGACTCGTGCCGATGTCGACCGTCACGGAGCCGGTGCCGGACTCGCCGTCTGCGTCGCCGACCGACGCCGTGACCACGGCCCCTCCGGCGGTGACCGTCCAGGGCACCGTCAGCGTGGCGGTGACCACCTGCGTGGCGCCGGGGCCGACGTCGTAGCTGGCGGTCGCCCCCTCCCAGCCGGGGGAGCCGACGGCGAGGCTGCCGCTGCGCCCGGTGCCGGAGCGGTTCACGAGTTCGGCGGTAACGGTCACCTCGTCTCCGGGATTCGCGGTATCCGGCGACACCGTCACGTCCCCGACCGTCACCGGCGCCGGGACCCGCACCGGCGCGTACACGGGCAGGCTCACCGTCGTTGCGCCGAGCCGGTAGGCCACCGTCGCGGAGAGGTCGTGGAGACCTGGTTCCGCATCGGCCGGGGCCACCAGACGGTAGGTCCCGACGCTCTGCGTGCCGGGCTTGACCGTGCCTGGCAGCGCGGTCACCTGCGTGACCTGCCAGCCCGCCGGAGCAGAAATGCGGGCGGCCGAGTCCTGCAGGTCTCGCTCACCTGCGTTCGCGAGCCGCACCGTCACGGTGCTGGTGTCTCCCGGGAACAACTCGTCGGGTTCCGCGGTGAGCGAGACACTGGCACCGGCCAGGGTCGCCGAACCAGCCGAGATCCGCGCGCGGGCGGTTTCGAGGGTCTCCAGGAGGGCGGCCTCGTCCGTGGACTCGGCGGCCTGCTGGATCGCCTTCAGGGCCTGTTGCGCGAACATGGCGGCCTTGGCGTCGCCACCTGCCAGGTAGGAGTCCCAGGCCTTGTCCGCCTTGTCGATGATCTGCAGGGCATACCCGGTGAGGAGGTCGGCCTCGGGCTGGCTGATGGTTCCCGCGGCCAGCGCCTCGGACACCTGCTGGAAGAGCTGCCCCAGTTCCCGGGTGTCTCCCAATTGTCCGAGGACCTCGTCGATGCCGAAGGAGTAGGAACCGGACCCGAGTGCGAACCGCGCCGCGCCGTCGGCAATGCCCAGGAACTCGATCCCGGACACCGATGCGGCGGGAAGCCCGCCCTCCGTGACCGCCCAGCGGCTGGTGGTCGGCACGCGGACCTCGGCGGTGGCGTTGGCCGGGATGGTGACGTCCATCACGATGGCGCCGGCGTCATCGAACCGCCACGAGGACCCGACGGTGCCGTAGGGGGTGTCGAGCTCGTAGTCGACCCAGGTGATGCCGTCCCCGGGCTGCGGCGCGACCAGCACCTTCCGGTACCCCGGCTCCAACGCGGACACGCCGGCCATGGTGCGGTACATCCACTCGCCCACGGCGCCATAGGCGTAGTGGTTGAACGAGTTCATGCTCACCGGGCCGAACGAGCCGTCGGGCATGATCGAGTTCCAGCGCTCCCAGATGGTGGTGGCGCCCTTGCCGATCTCGTAGCCCCAGGACGGGTAGTCGGTGTTCTGCAGCAGGATGTAGGAGATGTCGCTGCGGCCGATCTTCGTGAGAGCCGGCAGCAGACCGTCCACCCCCAGGAAACCGGTGGACAGGTGGAAGTCGCGCCGCTCCAGCGTCTCGACGAACTGTGCGGCGACCTGCTCCTCCATTCCTGCCGGGATGAGGTCGTTCATGATCGTCAGGATGTAGGCGGTCTGGGAATCTCCCCGGACGGTGCCATCTGCGGAGATGAAGGCCTCCGCGAAAGCCGTCTTGACCGCCGCGTGGTGGGCCGCGTACGTGGCGACGTCGCCGTCGTGACCCAGCTGCTCGGCCACCCGGACGAACTCGCCCAGGCTCTTGGCGACGAACGCGGTGTCGATGACCGTGGCCGGGGTGTCGTCGTCGAGGTTGAGCCAGTCGTTGTAGCCGCCGACGTTGCGGATGTAGTTGTTCGAGGAGGCCAGCAGGTAGTCGGCGAACCGCTTCATCGCGTCGTAGTTCGCCTCCAGGACGCTCTGGTCCCCATAGGCCTGCCAGACCGAGAACGGCACGTGCATGCCCGCGTCGGCCCAGCCCGCGCTGCCGTAGCCGCCGTCGAAGCGGCCCGGGACGACGGGGGCGATACCGGGGAAGGCGCCGTTGGCGTGCTGGGTGTCGCGCAGGTCCGTCAGCCACTTGGTCAGGAACATCTGCGAGTCCATGTTGTAGTTCGCCGTGTTGGAGAAGACGTTGATGTCGCCGGTCCAGCCCAGGCGCTCGTCGCGGGCCGGGGTGTCGGTGGGAATGGACAGGAAGTTGCCGCGCTGGCCCCACAGGATGTTGCTCTGTAGCTGGTTGACCAGAGCCGAAGACGTGGTGAGGCGACCCGTGAGCTCGTTGTCCGTGCCCACGACCACGCCGGTGATCGCCGATGCCGGGGGTGCTTCGTCGAGGCCGGTGATCTCCACGTACCGGAAGCCGTGGAACGTGAACTTGGGCTCCCACGTCTCCTCCTCGGACGTGGCGAGGGTGTAGTAGTCGGTCGCCTTCGCGCTGCGGTAGTTGGCCGTGTAGAGGGAGCCGTCGGGGTTCAGGACCTCCGCGACGCGGATGCGGACGGTCTGGCCCGGCCTCCCGGAGACCGCGATGCGGACGTGGCCCACCATGTTCTGCCCGAGGTCGTAGACGAAGGCGCCGGGCGTGGGGGAGGGGAGGGACTCGGCCTCGAGCTCCTGGGTCACCCGCACTGGCGGGTCCACCTGGGCCTGGAGCGCGGCCGCGGAGCGCGGGCGAACCGCGACGCCACGCCAGGCGCTCTGGTCGTAACCGGGTTCGTCCCAGGCGCCGAGGGCGTTGGCGCGGCGGGCGTCGTAGGACTCACCGTCCAGGAGGTCCGCGGCGGTGATCGGGCCATCAGTGGTGCGCCAGCTGCCGTCGGTTGCCACCACCTGGCTCGTGCCGTCGGTGAACGTCACGTGCAGGCGCGCGATCAGCGAGGTCTGGGTGCCGTAGTTGTTGCCACCGAACATGCCGACGTTGCCTGAGTACCAGCCGCGGCCGAGTTCGGCCCCGAAGGCGTTGTCCCCCGTGCTGAGCAACTCGGTGACGTCGTAGGTCTGGTACTGGATGCGGGTGCGGTAGTCCGTCCAGCCGGGCGCCAGCTGGTGGTCGCCCACGCGCTGGCCGTTGAGGCGCAACTCGTAGATGCCGCGTGCGGTGGCGTAGATGCGAGCCGACTCGACGCTCTTGCCGAGGGTGAACTCCTTGCGGAGGACCGGTACGTCGTTGCCGACCGCAACCCAGGCCTCAGTGTTGCCGCTGACCTCAAGCGCGCCGTCGGACACGGTCCCGGCGGTGAAGGTGCGGTCGTTGTCGGGGAAACTGGTCTGCGCGAGGACGTCGCCGTCGGCCGTGGTGACGGTGACGTCGTCGACGGTGCCCCGCTCCGTGCCACTGGTGCGGAAGCCGGCCAGCCCGGGGCCGGGGAAGGTGGAGTCCGTGCGCGTGTCGACGACGGTGCCGTCGACGCTCGTGGTGATGGTGGCGCCGTCGACGGTGAAGGAGTACTCATGGGCGGCCGAGAAGTCGAAGCCGGCGGGGAAGGCGGTGGGGGTCAGTACGGTCCAGGCGCCGTTCACCCGCACGTGGGGACGCAGTGCCCGGGACGCTTCGCTGATCTGCCACATGTAGGTGTTGGACCCGTCCCTGCCGCGCAGGAATACGCCGAGGGCGCCCACGATTTCGGAGCCGGTGAAGGTGACCGTGTAGTCGGTCCACTCCGACAGCTGGGTGTCCGCGCCGATCCACTCGGCCCCCGCCCAGTCGTCGTCGGTGGCCAGCGCGGTCTCGAACGAGGCGGGCTCGCTCCAGGCCGACGGCGTGCCCGAGTCGTCCCAGATCCGGACCCGCCACGAGTACGACGTCGAGGGTGACAGTGCCGGGCCGGTGTAGCGAACCTCGGTGGACTCGCCCGATTCGACCCGTCCCGTGTCCCAGACGACGGCTCCGACGGTGCTCACCTCCAGTTGGTAGGCCTGCTGGGTGACCGCTCTCGCGGGGGATTCCAGTTGCCAGCCGAAGCGCACGTCCCCGACCGGCACTCCGAGGGGCTCGGCGAAGGAATTGGTGCGCAGACCCGCGACCGCGACCTCGTCGGCGTGGGCTGCTGGTGCGAGTCCGGAGAGGCCGGCCAAGGAGACCACGAAGGCCATGAGGAGTACGAGGAGACGACGAGCACGACGCATTGGGAGACCCACTTTCGACACTGAAACGATTCATCCCGGAACGTCAACATCCTACGTACGCAGAAGGTCATTTCGAGCCGTTGCGAGCAACTGACCTTCACCGCTGATCGGTGCAATTTTGGCCTCCGGGGCTTGGCCCCCCGAGGCCATGGGATTCCAGAGCACGAACTCGGCGTGTCATGGACGGGAGCTGTCCATGACACGCCGGGTTTGCGTCCTGGAATCCCACCGGCCAAAGAACGACCGGTGCCGAGGACCGCATCCCCCCAGCACAGAACCCCGAGAACCCACGTGCCTTCGGGGTCCAACGAAGGTTGTGCGGCACAATCAGGCCATGAGCACGCTGGAGGTCATCGCACTGCACGCTTCGGACGCGGAGCGCGCTGAGGCCGGGGGAGCCGACCGCATCGAGTTGCTGGGCACGATGGACCACGACGGCCTCTCGCCCGAGCCGCTGATGGTCGACAAGGTCCGTCGCGCGACCAGTATCCACATCCGTCCCATGGTTCGGCTCCGAGAGGGCTTCCGCACCGACGGCGGGGAGGTCGTCCGCCTCAAGGGACTCGTCGAGAGCTACCTCGACGCCGGGGCCGACGGCGTGGTGTTCGGGTTCCTGGACGGTCACAACAACGTCGACGTCGAGGTGGTGACGGAACTCGCAGGCGAGGGCGACTGGCCCTGGACCTTCCACCGCGCCGTCGACAACTGCCTCAACCTCGACGACGCCTGGGAACGACTTCTGCAGTTGCCGCGGCTCGACCAGGTCCTGACCGCCGGGTCCGCTCGCGGCGTGGAGCAGGGTCTCGACGAGTTGATCAGGCGCGCCCGGGGCGACGAACGCGTCGCCGGGCTCATCATGGCCGGCGGCGGTCTGCGCCCCGAGCATGTCCCATGGCTGGTGCGCGCGGGCGTGCGGGCATTCCACATCGGGAGCTCCGCCCGCCCCGGTGGCTCCTTCAAGGCCTACGTCGACTCCGACCTGGTCCGGGCCTGGCGGCACCTGATCGATGACACCGTGCGCCACGAGCGACAGCGGGTCCAGTGACGCGTCGCATCCAGCATCGCAGGGGAGCCAGGTTGCTGGTGCTCTCCGACGACTCGATCCTGTTGCTGGCTGATTCAGACCCGGGAGTGCCTGGTTCTGGCTGGTGGGTGACACCCGGCGGCGGCATCGACGACGGCGAGGACGCGCGCGAGGCCGCAGCCAGGGAGGCGCATGAGGAGACCGGTCTGCCGGTGCGGACCGACGACGTCGAGGGGCCGGTCGCGGTGCGGGTGGTCGTCCACGGCTACTCCGATCGGATCCTGTGCCAGCACGAGACGTTCTTCAAGGCTCGGGTCGAGCGCTTCGACCCGGAGCCGGTCGCCTGGTCGGACAGGGAGCGGGAACGGCTGCAGGGCTTCCGGTGGTGGCCGACGGCGGAACTCCCCGAGCCGCTGTGGCCTGCCACCCTTCGCACGCTCATTGACTGGGACGGGGCAGGCGCGCTTGACCTCGGCACGATGGACGAGTCGACGGTGCCCCTGACCGCGCAGGAGCGCGAACGGGTGTCGGACTACCTGCGCGGCGTCGGGTTCTTCCGCAACCCGTAGGCCGCCCAGAAGACGAAGCCGAACGCCAGCAGACCGCTGAGGCCATTGAGGGACTCGGGTGGCAGGACCGCGGTGAGGAGCAGCAGGGCGCCGCCAGTCCAGCACGCGGTGACGCCGAACGAACCGGTGAGCGCCTTGGTGCGCAGCCCCAGGAGCCCCGAGACCAGGATGAACCAGGGCGCGGTGCCGGGCACGATGACACCCAGGGCAAGCGCGACCATCGCGAGGATCAGGAGTGTGCGCAGCGGCTTCGGGTCGAACGGAGGCCGGGTGGTCTGGAACATGGGACCGGGCATTCCCGGTGGCAGCGCCTGCGCGCCAGGGACCGGGGGCGGGAAGTCGACGGGGAGGGCCACGGGAGCCCCCACCGGCGGCGGCAACGGGTCCCCGGTGGGGGGCGGCAACTCCTGGGAACCGGCGCCGGCGGTGTAGGTGTGGAAGGGCAGGCGCGGATCGCGCTCCCCGGCATGGGACTCCGGGGTGGCCGTCATCGTCGCCGCGACGGTGCGGAAGGGTTCGGAAGGATTACGGCTCGCAGGCGGGTCGGTCCGGATCTGGTCCAGCGGAGGCTGCGGGGCGGACGGGGCGAATCCCTGCGGTGGCGGGACAGGACCGGCCGTGCGGGCGAGCTGGGGCTCGGCGACGCTCAGCGGGTCCACCTCCGGGGAGGCGAACCCGTCGGGTCGCTCGGTGGGTGCATAGGCTGCACCGTCGGTCCAACTGGCCATGGGCCCATCCTACGGGCCCGACGCGCAACGCACCTGCTCAGTTGGGCCTCCCGGGGCCGCTCGGCTGTCCCCGCCGGAGCCCGGAGGGATAGATTCGACAGGAAGTTCAGCCCACTCGGGCCCGGGAATCAGGAGCAGGCATGGAAGTGGTCATTTGTTCGGACGACGCCGAGGTCGGTGCCGTCGCGGCGGATCGGGTCATTTCCGCGCTTGAGGGCAACCAGACCCCCGTGCTGGGCGTCGCGACCGGCAGTTCCCCGATCCGGCTGTACGAGGAACTGGCCCGCAGGGCGCAGGCAGGGGAGGTGGACTTCTCCCATGGGCTGGCGTTCGCGCTGGACGAGTACGTCGGTATCCCGCCGGAGCACGAGCTCAGTTACAAGGAGACCATCCGACGCACCGTGCAGGTGCCCCTGGGTATGGACCCGGCCAGGGTGCGCGTGCCCAACGGCTTCGCCGTCGACCTGGCCGCTGCTGCCCGCGAGTACGACGACGCGATCGCCGGGGCCGGGGGAGTCGACGTCCAGATCCTCGGGATCGGCACGAACGGCCACATCGGTTTCAACGAGCCCACGTCTTCGTTCTCTTCCCGTACCCGTGTGAAGACCCTGACGCGCCAGACCCGTGAGGACAACGCGCGCTTCTTCGCCGAGGGTGAGACGGTGCCGACGCACTGTGTCACGCAGGGGCTGGGGACCATCATGGAGGCCAGGACGATAGTGATGGTGGCATCGGGCGCGCACAAGGCAGACGCCGTCGCCGCGATGGTGGAGGGCCCCGTCGCGGCCGTCTGCCCCGCGTCGATCCTGCAGTTCCATCCCAAGGTCCTCGTGGTGGTGGACGAGGCCGCGGGCGCCAGGCTGCGCTACGCCGAGTACTTCCGGGGCGCCGCCGCGGTGCCGTCGAACGGCAAGGGCGAGTCGGACGGGCCGCTGTCGAACGTTTCTGCTGGTTGAGGGGAGTCTCAGCGGCGCGATAGAGTGGGCGGTCGAGCAACCAGAGAAGCGAGGGATGGCTGTGCCCACTGGAAAGGTGCGGTTCTACGACGCCGAGAAGGGCTTTGGTTTCATCACCAAGGACGGCGGCGGTGACGTCTACGTGCGCGCCAACGTCCTGCCCGCGGGAGTCACCTCCTTGAAGTCCGGCCAACGGGTCGAGTTCGGCGTGATGGACGGTCGCCGTGGTGAGCAGGCGTTGTCCCTTGAACTGATCGACGCGCCCCCCTCGTTGTCCAAGGCCGCCCGCAAGAAGCCCGAGCAGATGGCCGTCATAATCGAGGACCTCATCCGGCTGCTCGACGACCTTGGCAACGGCTACCGCCATGGACGCCACCCTGACGAGAAGCATTCCGCGAACACGGCGCAACTCCTGCGCCGCGTCGCCGACGAACTGGAGTTGTGATGCCAGCACCCAAACTGGATGCAGTCGCGGCCGCCGCCGTCGACCTGGCCCGAGAGGCCGCGGTCGAACTCGCGGGCGAGGACGCCGTCGGCGAGCACCAGGGGGTGGTGGCTGAAGAGGGTGAACGACTGGTCACGCACTACTTCGAGGCGAACCTGCCCGGGTACCGGGACTGGCACTGGGCGGTGACGGTGGTGCGGGCGGCACGCGCGAAGTCCCCGACGGTCAACGAGGTGGTCCTCCTGCCCAGGGCCTCCGCCCTCCTGGCCCCGAAATGGGTTCCCTGGGAGGAACGCATCGGGCCGGGTGACATCGGGCCGGGGATGCTCATGGCCACCCCGGACAACGACCCGCGGCTCGAACCTGGCTTCGCGGCCACGGACCTCCCGGTCGACGCCGACCCCACCGAGTGGGTGCAGTTGCG
This sequence comes from Tessaracoccus sp. OS52, assembly GCF_020687685.1. GTDB lineage: Bacteria > Actinomycetota > Actinomycetes > Propionibacteriales > Propionibacteriaceae > Arachnia. The sequence goes on from NZ_JAJEWM010000001.1 coordinate 240,252, forward strand.
CTCAACTGTTTCCGAACTGGGGCTGGGGCGCGAGCGGCTGCTCTCCCGCTACGGCAGGGACCTGGCCGCCGAGCGCTGGCTGGCAGGACCTCCCGGGCCGGACAACGAGATCTCCCGCCAGGCGCCGGCGCCCTGCAAGACCTGCGCCTACTTCGTGCCGCTGCGTGGCTCGCTGGGGACCCTCTTCGGCGCCTGCACGAACGAGTACTCGCCCTCCGACGCCCAGGTGGTGAGCCTGGACCACGGCTGCGGTGGGCACTCCGACGTGGTCGCCGCAGAGCGCGCCCGCGAGTTGCCCGCGCCGGTGTTCGACACCATCAGCGTGGACCAGACGATCTTCGACTGACGGCCGCAGCCGCCGTCGCGGGTCAGGCTTTGACCTCCGCGACGGCAACCGGGGCTCCACGCAGTGACTCAGGTACTTCGACGGACCCGTCCGTGACCCGGCCCTCCCCGGCGCCAAGCCACGCGACGGTGTCGCAGTGGGCCAGCTCCGTCGGCAGCGTCAGGCGACCGAGAGCCGGGTCGTCGGCGAAGCAGAAGACGCTCCCGTCGCTGCTGGTGTAGTGCACGTCCCCGTCGAGCGCGCGCAGCCACGGGCGGGATCCGAAGATCGCGCGGCCATTGACCTCAAGCCACTCCCCGAGTTCTTCCAGCGCCGCCAGCTGCAGGTCGGGGATGGACCCGTCGGCGCGGGGGCCGACGTTGAGCAGCAGGTTCCCGTTCTTTGACACCACGTCGACGAGGAATCGGATGACCTCGGAACCGCTCATCGAGGCGTGCTCGTCTTCGACGCTGTTGTAGCCGAAGGAGAACCCGAGCCCCCGGCAGGCCTCCCACGGTTCAGGCTGGATGTCGGCGACGTGGCTGTACTCCCGCGTCAGGAAACCGTGGGCGGGGACGCCCCAGCGGTCATTGACGACCCCGTCGGGAACCTCACCCAGGTACTCGGAGAACAGCGAGGCAAGGCCGTGCGAGCCGTGGCCCTTGCCGCCGTCGGGCCACTCGATGTCGTTCCAGAGGACCTCGGGCGCGAAGCGCCGGACCAGTTCCAGCAACTGGTCCGCCGAGTACCGGGCGAACTCGACGTCGTTGCGGCGGAGCATGAACAGGTCCCGATCCGACTGGATGGCAGGCAGGTCGCTCACGTGCCAGTCGAGCGCCCCGGAGAAGTACACCCCGAACCGGGCCCCGGCCGCACGCACGGCGTCGTGGAGTTCCGCGATGACGTCGCGCCGGGGTCCCCTGCGGACGGTGTTGAACGGCGTGGTGGCGGTGTCCCACAGACAGAAGCCGTCGTGGTGCTTGGTGGTGGGGATGACGTACTTGGCGCCGGAGCGCAGCACCTGGTCGACGAGGACCGTGGCGTCGAAGCGCTCTGCCTGCCAGAGGTCCGCGAGGTCCTCGTACGTGGTCCCCGGGCCGTACGTCTGTACGTGGTGGCGCCTGGTGGGGCTGCCGTCGATCCGTACCGTGTTGGCGTACCACTCCGCGTACTGGTGTTGGGCGTACTCGTCCTCGGTGCTCACGATGCGGTCCCCGTGCAACTGCGCCCACGCCGGGACCGAATAGATGCCCCAGTGGATGAAGATCCCGAGCTTGGCGTCCCGGTACCAGGCAGGCACCTCGAGTGCCGGATAGGTGGGGGCGTCGTCGCCGAAGTCAGGGCCGGTGCGGGTGTCGAAGTTCAGCATCTGTCGGGTCCTCTCATCAGGAGCGGGTCGAAGTCGGGTTCGCCTGCCGGGGGGTCGAAGGGCCAGGTCCCCGGCGTCAGGTTGCGGTGCCCCAGACGGTGCAGGTCCTGGTCCACTCCCCCCGGGGTCAGTGCGAGGGTCCAGTCGGCGGCCAGCTCGAACAGTTCCGGTTCCAGGTAACCGATCTTCACCACCACTACGTCGGCGGAGAGCGGATCCAGTCCCAGCACCGTGAAGTCCGAGACGTGGTGGAAGGGCTTGCGGCGCTCGGTGACGATGGCCCTGACAGCTCCGGAGCGGATGACCACCTGGGTGCCGGCCGTAGGGTCGCCGTCGACGACCGCCTCCACCTGCCCCTCGACCGCCGCCGGTGGCGCGGACTTGGTGTCCACGCGCCCTCCGACGGGGAGGCGGACGGTCGCACCCACGCCGGCTGCGCGCGCCGCGGCCACCGCTGCCGGGTCGAAGACCGATGCGTGGATGACCGTCAGGCGGGGGTCTGTGAGCCGGTCGTCGCGAAGCAACTCGGTGAGGGACCACGACGAGTCGCCGGCGCCCCCGGCCGTCGGGTTGTCTCCGGAGTCGGAGATCACGTAGGGACGTGCCGCACCGGCGCCCAGTGCTGCGTCGAAAGCCTCTCCCAGCGTCCCAGTGGGACCGACGAACTCGAACTCCTCCCGGACGCGCCAGAAGTCCGAGGCAAGTTCCGTTGCGGCCCTGGTGATCTCTCGGGCATCGTCACCGGTCACGACGACGGCCCCGCGGCAGCGCGGCTCGTCGGCCCAGGCGTACCCGACCCAGACGGCGGCATCCAGGACACCTGGGCGAGCCTCGACCTCCGCCACCGCCTTGTACAGGGACTTCGCCGGCTCGACCCGCGTGCTGGTCTTCTCGCCCGGCAGCAGGACGGGTACCGGAACCCAGGCCTTCAGGGGCCGACGGGCCACCGGATCGCTGCCCACGTCGGATCGCAGGCGCAGCAGCAGGTTGTGGGCCGCGCGTTCCCGGGTGTTCACCTCGTCCTCGTGTGGCGCCATCCGGTAGCACGTGAGCAGGTCCACCAGCCCGAGAAACCTCTCCGAAACGTTGCCGTGCAGGTCCATGCTCGCCGACACCAGAGTGTTGGGCCCAAGAGCGCTGCGAACTGCGGCTGCCAGATCCGCTTCAGCGTCCAGGAGCCCATCCACGCTCATCGCACCGTGGATGTCCAGCAGGAATCCGTCGAACGGCCCGGCTGCCTCGATGCGGCCGACGAGCTCGTCGCGGAGCCGCAGGTAGGTTTCCTGCGCGACGGCGCCGCCGGGCAGGGCTCGCGCGTGCAGCAGCGGTACCCAGTCCGCCTGGGACCGCAGCGGCTGGCCAGGGCGCAGGAAGGGGTGGTACGACAACAGCGTCTCGGCCTCCCGCACGACGAAGGAGTCGTCGTCGCTGACGTGGAGACTGAAGGTGCTGGACTCGATGGCGATGCCGCCGACTCCGATTCTCGGCTGCGCGATCCCGCCGGGGGACACGGGTGGCAGGGCGGGCATCCAGATGTCTGCAGCCGTTCTCACAGCGGTACCTCCGAGGGTTTGCGGGTGCCGGACCCGAGGACCAGGGACGCGGCGCCCATCGCAGAATAGGCCAGCGTCGCGGGGCGGATGACCAGCGGCCGACCAGTGACGGGCGGGTTCGCGCGGATGGCTCGCTCAACAGTCGGGCCGAGCACGTCCCAGGCGCCTCCGACTCCGCCTCCCACCACGACGTGACCGACGTCAAGGAGTGTCGACGCGGACAGGATCGCGTTCGCGAGTGCGAGTCCGGCCTCCTCGAAGACGAGGAGCGCAGTCGGGTCCCCGGTGCGTGCCAGTTGCGCCACCTCCCGTCCCGTGGGGGGAGCGCCGCCTGCCCGCTCGGAGTACCGCAGGCCGAGCGAGCGCCCCGAGGCCATCGTCTCGAGGTGGCCCGTGCCGCCGCAGGTGCACCGGTGGGAGGAGTAGCTGGGGGTGTGTCCGATCTCCCCGGCCCCGCCGTGGGAACCCTCGAGGACGATGCCGTCCAGCACGATTGCGCCGCCCACGCCGGTGCCCAGCATGATGCCGAGCGCGCTCCGGACCCCCACCAGGGCACCCCAGCGCAGTTCTCCGAGGAGGAAGGCGTTGACGTCGTTGGCCACCTTGACCGGCCTGGCCAGGGATTGCTGAAGTTCCTCACCGATGGCGCGGCCGGTCCAGTCCTGGAACGTCTCGGACGCGGCGAGTACCAGCCCGTTGGCGCTGTCGATGACACCCGCGGCGCCGACGCCTACGGCCACGACGGGTGCAGCGGTGTCGGACTCGAGTTGTGCCACCAGGGTGCTGACCTGGGCCAGGACCGCCGAACCGCCCCGGGCTGCGACGGCGGTGCGGGAGGCGAGGACGACACCGTCGGAGGTCACTGCGACAGCCCCCACCTTCGTGCCGCCGATGTCAACTCCTGCAACGAGCCCTGTCATCCGCTCCGGTTCCTTCCTTGACCAAGTTCTGGCCCGGAGATTACCTCGTCCCCGAATTAATTCCTACTCGGACGTCCAGAAAGGAGCGGGCAGGGCGGTTGGCTACGCCTCGAAATCCGCCTAGCCGGATCCCAGGACCCGATTCAGGACGATGGTCGCGGCGCCCACCGCCGTCGCGGCGGGATCCCAGGCGCGCCGCTCGATGTTGGGTGGGTTAGTGAGGGTGGGCACGGTCTCATGCAGGCCTGTCTCGAAACCGGCCGCCATGTGGGGCCAGAGGGGGAGGGACTCGCCGGTGAGCAGGACGTTGCTGAGCCCGACCATCGTGCAGGCGCCGCCCACGGCGCGTCCCAGCCAGTAACCCCCTCGGTCCACGACTCGGGCCACGCGGTGATTGGAGACCGCAGCCGCGACGAGGTCCTCCACGGAGTCGCCGACGTCGGGTGAGACCCGCGCGGCCTCGCGGAGCAACTCATCGAGGCCGAGAAGGGCCTGCAGGCAGCCGTGGTTGCCGCAGCGGCAGGCGGGTCCTAGAGGGTCGACGGAGACGTGCCCCATCTCCGTGGACGCCCCCTGGTCCCCAGTGATGACCTGATGGTCGCGCACCAGCGCCATGCCGACGCCGGAGCCGACCGAGACGAGCAGGAAGTCGGACGGCGTTTCGACGCGTGGGCGGTAGAGCTCGCGGTAGGCCAGCGCGGCGATGTCATTCGCGAGTCGCACCGGGAGTCCAGCCTGCCGCTCCACGAGGTTTCCGAGCGGGACAGCCTCCCAGTTGTGCACGACCGAGAACGAGACCATTCCCGTCGACTCCGCCACCACCCCGGAGACGGCCACGCCGAGTCCCCACCATGGAGCCCCTGGGTCGGTCTCGACGATGCGGTGCGTGACCGAGCCGATGCTGCGGCTGAGCGCCTCGGGGTCCGAGGTGTCCAGGTCGAGGCGCCGTTCGTCGAGGATCGTGCCGTCAAGGTTGATCACGGTGAAGGCTGCGGAGCTGACGCCCATTCCCACCCCGATCGCGCGTCCAGTGTCACCACGCACTGACAACGGAACCCGCGGGCGACCGGCGCCCACGACCTGTGAGGGCCCCTCTGTCAGGATGCCCAGCTCCAGTAGTCGTCGGACCTGCGTGCTGACCGTGGCCGGTCCGAGTCCCAGCCTTTCAACGAGGTCGCTGCGGCTCAGGTTCGGCTCCGACAACAGGCTTGCCACTATCTGGCCGCGTGTTGCCTGGGTGTGCCTCCACTCGGCCTGGGGATGAGCCACGCTTCCTCCTAGTCCGGCCGCCGCTGGCCGTAATGAACGATTCATAGTCTGGACCAGAATTCGGGGCCTGCTTGACAGCGAGTTAATTCGGAGGCAAATTTATACCACCGCAGAGCACCCCTACTGGGAGGAAACCAATGAAGGTCACCAAACGCGTCGGCATCGGAGCCATCGCAGCGACTATCGCGCTCGCAGCCACAGCTTGCAGTGCACCGGCCCCCGCCACCACGGATGCGCCCTCTGAAGGCGAAGGCAAGGCCAGCGTCACGCTCGACTGGGGCTTCTGGAACCAGGGCGACGCCGGCAACGCGATGTGGGAGGGAATCGCAGCTGACGTCACCGAGGCGCACCCTGAGATCACCGTCAAGCTGACCCAGCCGCCGTTCGCAGACTACTTCACCAAGCTGCAGTCGCAGCTGGCGAGCAATTCGGCCCCCTGCATCGTGAGCATGCAGAGCCTCCGGCTGCCTGCCTTCGCGGAGGCCATGGAGCCCCTCGACGAGCTGATGGCGGCCCAGGGGTTCACCGCCGACGACTGGAACCCCGCTGCCCTCAAGGCGCTGCAGCACGACGGCACCCAGTACGCCATCCCCTACGGTCTGTCCACCATGGCGCTGTTCTACAACAAGGACGCCTTCGCGCAGGCGGGCGTCGACGAGCCGGAGCCGGGCTGGAGCATCGAGGACTTCGAGGACGCGGCACGCAAGATCACCGAAGCCACCGGGAAGCCCGCCTTCGGCCAGAGCTTCTCCGACCTCCACATGTTCTCCCAGCTGCTCGCCTACAACGGCACCACCCCGGTGGCCGAGGACGGCTCGCTGGCCCTGACCGAGGACTCGATGTCCGAGGCGTTCAACTGGTATTCCGGCCTTGCCACCGACGAGAAGGTGTCGCTGGTCCCCGCCAGTTCCTCCGACATCCCCTGGGGCGAGCAGCAGTTCGTCGCAGGCAACGTCGCGATGGCCGTGGACGGCACCTGGAACCTCGCCACCGACGCGATCGACGCCGGTTTCCCCGTGGGCGTCACCACCCTGCCCGTCGGCGACGGCGGCATCTCATCGTTCTCCGCGAACTCCGGCTTCGGGATCGCGAAGTCCTGTGAGGACAAGGAGGCTGCGGCCAAGGCCATCGCGGTCATCACCGGCGCCGAAGGCCAGGAGGCTGCGGCCGAGGCTGGCACCATGCCGGCCCGCACCGCCTCGGACGACACCTTCTACGAGGCGCTGGCCACCGAGATCGACACCGAGAACCCGGGTTACTCGGAGCAGGCCCGCGCCGTCGTCGAGCACAGCAGCGAGACGGCCATCCCCTTCATCCCGACCCAGAACTGGGACGCGGTGACCAAGTCGATCGCCCGTGAGTTCATCCTCGCCTACACCGGCAGCGGCACCCCGGACCAGGCGCTTGAGAACGTCCAGGCAGCGGCGGGCAACTGACGATGACCATCACCTCGCGGACCAGCAGTACCCGTGAGGGCTCGATCGCTACTCTTCCGGGGGCGGATCGTCCCCGGAAGAGTGCCTCCGTTCGGCATGAGAAGAGGGCGGCGTTCGGGTTCCTGACGCCAAGTGCGATAGGGCTCACGCTGTTCGTCCTGTTCCCGACGCTGCTCGCCATCGTGACGAGCTTCTTCAACTGGCCCACCTTCGGCGAGGTCTCCTTCGCCGGCTGGGACAACTACACCTCGCTGTTCCAACCGGGCAACCCCTTCACCGCGGCGCTGGTCAACACGATCGTGTTCACGGTGCTGGTGGTGCCGCTGAACCTGGTGCTCTGCCTGGCGATGGCCTTCTGGATCTCGTCGAGCAGGTTCAGCCACTTCTACCGGGTGCTGTTCTTCCTGCCGGTGGTGACCCCCAGCGTCGCCACGGCCATCATCTGGAAGATGCTCTACCAGCCGGGTGGGATCTTCGACTACCTGGCGGCCTCGGTCGGCATCGACCTGCCCAACATCCTGGCCGACAGCCGCACCGCGCTCCTGGCTGTCGTCGTCGTGGTGCTGTGGAACGGCCTGGGCTACAACGTGCTGATCTTCTCCGCCGCCATCGACCAGCTGCCTGATCCGGTGCTCGACGCCGCCAAGATCGACGGCGCGGGGTTCTGGGCCACCCTGTTCCGGATCAAGCTGCCCCTGATGACACCGTCGATCTTCTTCGCGACGACCATCACGATCATCCAGGCCTTCCAGATCTTCAACCAGCCCTACGTCATGACTGCGGGGGGCCCGGGCAACTCCACCGTCACCGTGGTGATGGACGTCTACCAGAAGGCATTCCAGGGGGGAGAGCTCGGCGCCGCTGCGGCGCCGGCCATGATCCTGTTCGGACTCATCCTGATCGTCACCGCACTCCAGTGGATCGGTCAGAAGAAGTGGGTGAATTATGACCAGTAAGGCGACCCCCAAGAGGCGGCCGATCCTGACCGCCTCCATCAGCGAGGTACTGCTGTTCCTCGTCGCGCTGGCGTTCATCTTCCCCGTGATCTACACGATCACCTCATCCTTCAAGGCTCCGGGCGAGATCTTCAGCCAGCCGCCGAGCCTGTTCGGCTCCGAGCTGAGGTGGCAGAACTACGTCGAGGTGTTCGAGTACGCGCCGTTCCTGCGCTACATCCTCAACGGCTTCCTGCAGTCTCTCGGGGGGACGCTCGTCGTGCTGGTGGTGAGTGCCCTCGCCGCATACGCCTTCGGCATCCTGCGCTGGCGGGGACGCGACATGACGCTGCTGGGCTACCTCGCGACCCTCATGATCCCGCAGGAGGTCCTGGTCATCCCGATGTTCCTGCTGATGCAGCGCCTCGGGTGGATCAACACGTGGCAGGCGCTGATCCTGCCATGGGCCTTCGGAGCCTTCGGCACGTTCCTGCTCCGGCAGTTCTTCATGAGCCTGCCCTACGAACTCGTCGAGGCCTCACGCGTCGACGGCTGCAGCCACTGGCAGACGTTCCGCAAGATCATCCTGCCGCTCGCGAAGCCGTCCATGGCCGTGCTGGGCGTGTGGACGTTCATCACCTACTGGAACAGCTTCCTGTGGCCACTGATCGTGGTCAACGACGTCGAAGGGCTGGGGAACGTGAGCCTTGGCCTGCAGACGTTCTTCGGTGAGAAGGGGGCCGCCTGGAACCTCATCCTGGCCGCCTCCGTCATCGCGATCGCCCCGACGATGCTGGTCGTGATCGCGCTCCAGAAGCACCTGGTGAAGGGGATCGCCACCGTCGGGCTGGCGGGACGGTGAGCGCCACGGGCAACCGCCCCAACGTCGTGGTGTTCGTGGCCGACGACCTCGGGTGGGCGGACCTGAGCTGCTACGGCGCCCAGGGCGTCCACACCCCGCGGATCGACGAACTGGCCGCCGTCGGCACCCGGTTCGTCGACTGTCATGCTGCGTCCTCTGTCTGCACGCCGTCGCGCTACGCCATCCTGACCGGCAGGTACCCGTGGCGCAGTCCGCTGAAGCGGGGTGTCCTCGGGGGAGCGGACCCCTGCATCATCCCGGTAGGCATGCCCACGCTGGCCTCCCTGGCGAAGCAGGCCGGCTACCGCACCGGCGCCTTCGGCAAGTGGCACCTCGGCCTGGGGTGGAAACGTCTCGACGGCACCCGGGCCGACGCGTTCGACGGGGGGTTTGCCCCGGACATGCAGGGCGACGGTCGCGACCTCGACTACTCCGAGCCGTTCACGAACGGGCCGACCGCACACGGGTTCGAGCGCTTCTTCGGGATCTCGGGCTCCCTGGACATGCCGCCCTACTGCTTCCTCGACCAGGACCGGACCGTGGGTCTGCCCACCATCGAGAAGGCCCCGCTGCACACTTCGCAGCGTCCCGGCCTCACCGTCGAGGGCTGGCAGGACGACCAGGTCGACGTTCGCATCACCGAGGAGACGGTCTCGTGGCTCCAGCGCCCCGACGACAGGCCGTTCCTCGCCTACGTGGCCTCCGCCGCGCCCCACCGCCCGTGCGTCCCACCCGACTTCGTCCGGGGCACGTCGAAGGCGGGAGCCCGGGGGGACTCGATCCACCTGGTGGACTGGATGGTCGGGCGGATAGTCGACGCGCTCGACCCCGAGACCCGTGCGAACACGATCTTCCTGGTCACCAGCGACAACGGCGCCCCGATGATCTTCCCCGAGGACGGTGACGTCACCACCTTCCCGCCCAACGGCCACTGGCGGGGGCAGAAGGCGGACGCCTACGAGGGCGGGCACAGGGTCCCGCTGGTCTGCGCCGGCCCGGGGGTGGCTGCCACCGCCGTCCGTGACCAGCCGATCAGCCTGCTCGACCTGATGCCCACTCTGGCCGAGCTGGTCGGGATGCCTCCGGTGCCAGACGTCGACGGGCGAAGGCTCGCCGACGTCGGGGGCAGCCGGATCATCGGCGTCCAGGCCTACGACGGGCGACTCGTGCTGCGGCGAGACCAGGACAAGGCCATCTACGGGTCAGGTTCGGGCGGGTTCAGCGAACCGGTGGGGGAGCCATGCGGTCCCGACTCCGACGACGGGCAGCTCTACGACCTGGCGAACGACCCGCAGGAGTCGCTCAACCTGTGGAGTGCGGGGTCATTGGCGCGGGAACTGCACGAGGAGTACCGGGACCGCACCGGCTACCCGGGCTGAAGTCGGGTCTCGACACGCCGGGCTCCGCCGCGGCTACTCGACCAGCGGTGGGTTCGCTCGACCAGGGGGTGGTCTCGACACGCCGGGCTCCGCCGCGGCTACTCGACCAGCGGTGGGCTGCTCGACCAGCGGTGGACCAGCGGTGCCCCTCAGGCGCAGGAGGCCGTGATCACGAAGTCTGCTTCCTCACCCGTGTCGTCGGGCTCGTTCAGGTTCAGCAGCGCGCCGCGTCCGGTCACCGTGAAGCTCTCACCGTCCCACACGATGGAAGCGCTGCCGGTGCCCGGCATGACCTGGACCACGGTGCCGTCGGCCAGGACGACGCTGGCGGCCTCGACGGAGGAGCGGTCCTCCGGCCCGGTCACCGCCACCTTGTCGTCGGCGTCCGCGTCGCTGCCGCTCATGGACCACATGCCGTTGATCACCGTGCAGGCGACGGTGTCGATGGTGATCTCGGTGTCTCCGACCCTGGCCGCGGCCCCACCCTCGGGAGCTGGGGTCTCGATGCCGGCGTTCTCCTCCGGCTGGGTCTCGGGTTGTGCCTGGGGCTGGCTGGCATTGGCCGATCCGGTCCCCTGACCGGGCTCAGGCACATCCATTCCGGGGGCTGTGCAGGCTGACATGGCCAGCACTGTCACGATGCCGAATCCGGAGAAAGCGATGGACTTGACTCTGTTCATGGGTTCCAGCCTTTCCTCGGGCTTGAATCTACCCCGTCGCCGCAGTGGGGGCGTTACGGCTGACCAGCGGCCGGGCACGGGAAGCGAACCGCTAACATGACGGCCGTGATCAACAAGTCCCCCAAGGCCGCGAGACGGCCGGTGGCTGCCGAGGCAGCCCACAACGCGTCCTGGCTCGAGCGCCACTTCCACATCTCCCGCAGGGGATCTTCCGTCGGGCAGGAGGTCCGGGGTGGCCTGGTCACCTTCTTCGCGATGGCCTACATCGTCGCGCTCAACCCCCTGATCATCGGCACCGCCACGGACCGCGACGGCCTGCTCATCTCGGGCGCGCCGAAGTTCACCGACGCCGCCATGACCCAGGTTGACGCGGCCGCCGTCGGCGCCTCCATCGGCATGGTGGCCGCCGCCACTGCACTGATCGCCGGCGTGATGACCATCCTCATGGGCGTCGTGGGCCGCTTCCCGATCGGCCTGGCCACCGGACTTGGTCTGAACGCGCTGGTCGCCTACGTGCTGGCCCCCCAGATGACCTGGCCACAGGCCATGGGCCTGGTGGTGTGGGAGGGCATCCTGATCGCCATCCTGGTGTTGACAGGCTTCCGAACCGCCGTCTTCCGCGCCGTTCCCAAGGCGCTGCGAACGGCCATCAGCGTCGGCATCGGCCTGTTCATCGCCTTCGTCGGCCTCATCAACGCGGGTGTGGTCCGCAAGCCCGCCGGCGCTCCGCCCGTCGAGCTCGGCATCAGCGGATCCCTGATGGGCTGGCCGATCCTGGTGTTCTTCGTCGGCATCTGCGTACTGATTGCGCTGTACGTGCTGCGCGTCAAGGGCGCCATGCTGATCTCCATCGTCGTGGCCACCGTCGTGGCCATCATCATCGAGGCGATCGCGAAGATCGGCCCGCAGGCCGCAGGTGAGAACCCGACGGGCTGGGCGCTCAACGTGCCGCAGCTCGGCAACTTCGCGGCCCCGGACCTCAGCCTCATCGGCCGCGTGGACATGGTGGGCGCGTTCTTCGTCGACGGCCAGTTCTCCGTCACCACGTTCCTTGCACTCTTGGTGCTCGTGTTCTCGCTGCTGCTGGCCGACTTCTTCGACACCATGGGCACCGTCGTCGCCGTCGGTACCGAGGGCGGCATCCTGGACGCCGACGGCATGCCTCCGCACACGACGGAGATCCTGCTCGTCGACTCCCTCGGCGCGGTGGCCGGTGGCCTCGGGTCGGTCTCGTCCAACACCTGCTTCGTGGAGTCGACGGCGGGCGTCGGCGAAGGCGCGCGAACCGGCCTGGCCTCCGTGGTGACGGGCGCGGCCTTCCTGCTGGCCATCTTCCTGTCGCCCGTGATCAACATGGTCCCGTCGGAGGCGGCCTCGCCGGTGCTGGTGTTCGTGGGCTTCCTCATGATCGCCCAGGTGGTCGACGTCGACTGGAAGGACCTCGATCTCGCCATCCCGGCCTTCCTCACGATCATCCTGATGCCGTTCGCGTACTCGATCACCGTCGGGATCGGTGCCGGGTTCCTCGGCTACGTGTTCATCAAGCTGATCCGTGGCAAGGCCAAGGCCGTGCACCCGCTGATGTTTGTGGTGGCGGTGATGTTCGTCATCTACTTCCTCCAAGGCCCGATCCTGGCTCTCATCAACTGAGCGCTTGACGGGCGCCCACCGGCTGGCCGGTAGGCTGACGCGCATGTTCTCCAAGGTTCTTGTCGCCAATCGTGGCGAAATCGCTGTCCGTGGTTTCCGTGCCGCCTATGAACTCGGCCTGAAGACGGTCGCCGTTTTTCCCTACGAGGACAGGAACGCCGACCACCGGGTGAAGGCCCAGGAGTCCTACATGATCGGCGAGCCGGGCCACCCGGTGCGCGCCTACCTGGACATCGACGAGATCATCCGCGTCGCCAAGGAGTCCGGCTCGGACGCGGTCTACCCGGGCTACGGCTTCCTCTCGGAGAACCCGGACCTGGCGGCCGCCTGCGCGGCCAACGGCATCACCTTCGTCGGCCCGTCGGCCGAGGTGCTGGAGATGGCGGGCAACAAGGTCCGTGCCCTGGAAGCCGCCCGCAAGGCTGGCGTGCCGACGCTGGCCTCCACCCCGCCCTCGACGGACGCCGAGGAGCTGGCCAAGGGGGCCCAGGAGATCGGGTTCCCGGTCTTCATCAAGGCGGTGGCCGGCGGTGGGGGCCGCGGCATGCGCCGCGTTGACGACCCGGCGAAGTTCTCCGACGAGCTCGGCGCCGCCATGCGCGAGGCCGAGGCCGCGTTCGGAGACCCGACGGTCTTCATCGAGCAGGCGGTCTCGGGCCCACGCCACATCGAGGTCCAGATCCTGGCGGACCGCGAGGGCAACGTCGTCCACCTCTTCGAGCGGGACTGTTCCATCCAGCGCCGGCACCAGAAGGTGATCGAGATCGCCCCGGCGCCCAACATCAGCCAGGAACTGCGCGACGCCCTCACCTCCGACGCCGTCAAGTTCGCCAGGTCCATCAACTACTTCTGCGCCGGCACGGTCGAGTTCCTGGTGGAGACCAAGGGCGAGCGCGCCGGCCGGCACGTGTTCATCGAGATGAACCCGCGCATCCAGGTGGAGCACACGGTGACCGAAGAGATCACCGACGTCGACCTGGTCCAGGCCCAGATGCGGCTTGCCGGGGGAGAGACGCTCGCCGAGATCGGCGTCGTCCAGGAGGAACTCGAGATCCGCGGTGCGGCGCTGCAGTGCCGCATCACCACCGAGGACCCGCTCAACTCGTTCCGCCCGGACACCGGCTTCATCCAGGCCTACCGCTCCGCTTCCGGCGCGGGCGTGCGCCTCGACGGCGGCACCACCGGCACGGGCGTGGAGATCAGCCCGCACTTCGACTCCCTGCTGGTGAAGCTGACCACCCGCGGCCGGGACCTCAACATGGCCGTCGCCCGCGCCAAGCGCGCCCTGGCCGAGTTCCGGGTGCGTGGCGTGGCCACCAACATCCCGTTCCTGCGCGCCGTGCTGGAGGATCCAGACTTCGTCGCGGGTGACGTCACCACGTCGTTCATCGACGAGCGGCCCTACCTGCTGTCCGCGCGCACGCCTGCGGACCGCGGCACCAAGCTGCTGCGCTACATCGCCGAGGTGACGGTCAACAAGCCGCACGGCGAGGCGCCCACCAAGCTCGAGCCCTCGGTGAAGCTGCCCGACATCGACCTCAGCAAGCCCGTTCCCGACGGCGCCCGCCAGCGCCTGCTCGCCCTCGGCCCCGAGGGGTTCGCGCGGGAACTGCGTGAGGCCACCGCCGTCGGCATCACTGACACGACCTTCCGCGACGCCCACCAGTCCCTCCTGGCCACCCGGGTGCGCACCCGTGACCTGGTGGCCGTGGCACCGCACCAGGCCCGCATGCTGCCCGGCCTGACTTCCGTCGAGTGCTGGGGTGGTGCCACCTACGACGTCGCGCTGCGCTTCCTCGGGGAGGACCCGTGGGAGAGGCTCGCCAAGCTGCGCGCCGCCATGCCGAACCAGAACCTGCAGATGCTGCTGCGTGGCCGCAACACCGTCGGCTACACCCCGTATCCGACGGCGGTGACGCGCGCGTTCGTCCACGAGGCGGCGGAGGTGGGCATCGACATCTTCCGCATCTTCGACGCCCTGAACGACGTGGACCAGATGCGGCCCGCCATCGAGGCCGTGCGAGAGACCTCCGCGGTGGCTGAGGTGGCGCTCTGCTACACCTCGAACCTCCTGGACGCAGGGGAGGACATCTACACCCTGGACTACTACCTCCGCCTCGCCGAGGAGATCGTCGAGTCCGGCGCGCACATCCTCGCCATCAAGGACATGGCCGGGCTGCTGCGGCCCCGCGCCGCAGAGAAGCTTGTCAGAGCACTGCGCGAGCGCTTCGACCTCCCCGTCCACCTGCACACCCACGACACCACGGGTGGCCAGATCGCGACGCTGATAGCCGCCGTCGAGGCGGGCGTGGACGCTGTCGACGTCGCCAACTCGGCCATGTCCTCGACGACGTCGCAGCCGCCGATGTCCGCGCTGATCATGGCGCTCGAGGGCACCGACCGGCAGCCCGACGTGGACCCGCAGTGCGTGCTGGCGCTGGAGCCGTACTGGGAGGCGGTCCGCAAGCTGTACAAGCCGTTCGAGTCCGGGCTCCCGGCTCCCACCGGCCGCGTCTACGAGCACGAGATCCCCGGTGGGCAGCTTTCCAACCTTCGCCAGCAGGCCATCGCACTGGGCCTGGGTGACAAGTTCGAGCAGATCGAGGCCATGTACGGCGCCGCCGACAAGATCCTGGGGCGTCCCATCAAGGTGACCCCTTCGTCGAAGGTGGTGGGCGACCTTGCCCTGCACCTCGTCGCCGTGGGTGCCGACCCGGCCGAGTTCGCGGCTGACCCCCAGAAGTTCGACATCCCGGACTCCGTGATCGGCTTCCTCGAGGGCGAGCTCGGTGAGCCCGCGGGCGGCTGGCCCGAGCCGTTCCGTACCAAGGCCACGGGTGGCCGTCGGCGGGTGCAGCGCGAGACCGAGGTCGCACCGTCGGACATGAGCCTGCTCGAGAACTCCGGCAGGGAAAGGCAGGAGACGCTGAACCGACTCCTGTTCCCCGGCCCAACCAAGGAGTTCCAGCAGATGCGCGACGACTTCGGCGACATCTCCGTGATCTCGACCATTCCCTACCTGTACGGGATGAGCAACGGCGACGAGTACGTCGTCGAGCTGGAGAAGGGCGTGCAGATCCTGTTCGGCCTCGAGGCGATCGGTGAGCCGGACAAGCGCGCCAAGCGCACAGTCATGACTCTGATGAACGGCCAGCTCCGGCCGGTTCGCGTCCGTGACTACTCGTTGGAGTCGCAGGTGGCGACGGCGGAGAAGGCGGACCCGGGCAACCGCGGCCACGTCGCCGCGCCGTTCGCCGGGGCCGTGACGGTCATCGTCGAGGAGGGTGCGCAGGTCAACGCGGGAGACCCGGTGGCAACCATCGAGGCCATGAAGATGGAAGCCTCCATCAACGCGCCGCTGGCGGGCACCGTGAAGCGGGTCGTCCTCCCCGCGACGACGCAGCTCGACGGTGGCGACCTCGTGGTGGTCATCGACCCGGCCAGCTGACCGCTGTCAGGTGTCCTGAGTCTTTCGAAGGCCCGGCCGACGTCACGCGGCGGCTGGGACCTCGACGACGACCACGTCCAGCGCCGGGTCCGCCGCCACGGCCCTGAGGACCTCGACCACGGGCCCGGTGCGCGCGATCACGGGCTCGAACTCGGGTTCCGCCGACTGGGCGAGCGCCGCCAGGGCTTCGAGCGTCTCGACGGCGTGGGCATGCTTGGCGTAGCCGACGGTCTGCCCCGGCAGCGGGCGCAGCATGGTCCCGAGTTGCCGGGCAGCCAGGTGCCGCAGGGAATGGTCGCTGTGCAGGCCGGCCCTCGCCAGGTCGAACTCCAACGGGTCCAGGTCGTCGACGACCAGGTCGGAGTGCGCCGCGCTGAGCTCCTCCAGCCACGCGATCAGCACCTGCCAGCACTGGTGCGTCCGATCCGGTGGGATGTACCCGCCCGCCAGGAGCGCTTCGACGTCGCCGGAGATGGGCCTGGAGGCGTCCACCTCGCTGTCCGGGTCCCGGCGGAAGAGCGCCAGGAGCCCCTTGGGTCTCGGCCGGGCGGGCGGTGCGAACCGCGCCCTGGCCGCTGCTCGGAGCCGCTCGGCGAGTACCGGATCTGCGCCGAAGATGTCACGCACGGCGTCGATGCTGATCGCGAACAGGCGCAGCGTGTGCATGGACCAACATTAGACCGGGGGTAGGCTCGCGGACGTGGATCCGAGAACCCGACGGCTGATCGTCTCCGGCGTGCTGGCGGCGTTGGTGCTCGTCGTGGTCATCTGGGGGCTCCTCGGCCAGCCGATGTAGCCGCCGCCGGGGTGGCCGATAGGTGAGGCAGGGCGGGCACAGTATTCTGGCGCTCACCATGAATGCGCTCCGCCGACTCCTCACTGCCCTCGTATTCGGCCTGGCGGTGACCAGCCTCCCGACGGTGGCCTCAGCAGACGACATCGCACTCGACGGGATTTCGTCGGTATCGGGGATCTACTGGGACGAGGACTCCGGCACCCTGTACGTGAGCGCTGCCGACGCGCCCGGTGAGGTCCAGATGCTCGACGAGTCGGGCGAGAGCATCGGGCAGGTCAGCTACTCCGCGCAGCCGGAGTCGGTCCAGGGTCTGGCGGTGCACGCCGGGCAGCTCTACATCGCCGACATCGGCGACGAGGCCGGGCAGCGAGACTTCGTCAGCGTCTTCGGCGTGACGCCCGCCGACGGGCAGCAGCGGTACCGCGCCTGGGACTTCGAGTTCCCCGACGGCCCGCAGAACGCCACCGCGTTCCTGGTCTCCGGCAAGGGGCGCTTCTACTTCATCACCTCCGGCGAGAACCCGGGCATCTATCGCGCGGAGCTGGAACCCTCCCGCGACGGCGTCAACGCACTGGTCCGCGCCGCAGACGCCCCCGACGGCGTGACCGACGCCACCTTCCTCGACGACGGTGCGACCATGCTGGTTCGCACGGCCGACGGCGTCGTGCTGATCAACGCCTTCTCGTGGGAGACCCAGGCCACCACCACCTACGTGGACGCTCCGGGTGGGGAGTCGATCACCCAGTTCGGGAACGGCCGCATGCTCGTTGGCGGTGCAGGCACGCTGCGCGACGAGCCGCTGCCCGACGGCGAGACCACGGTCACGCCAGCGCCTGCGTCGCCGAGCGCCGATCCGTCGGCCGAACCGTCACAGGCGCCGACACCGTCGGAGGCCGCTGACCCGGCCTCGCCCGCGCCAGACGTGCCCGCGGAGGCCCCCGACGAAGTCTCCCGCGGCGGCACCCTGATCGCCCTGGCGGTGGCGGTGCTCGTCGCGGTGGTGGCCGGGACGGTCGTCTTCGTCAGCCGCGACTGATCTCCTCCACCACGAAGTCGATGCAACCGGTGAGCGCCACCACGTCGTCGGGATCCACGGAGGCGTAGCAGGCGACCCTGAGCTGGTTGCGGTTGAGGGCCCGGTAGGGGTCGATGTCGACGACGCCATGGGCCCGCAGCACCTTCGAGACCTGGGCCGCGTCGACCGTCTCGTCGAAGTCGATGGTGGCCACCACCGGGGAGCGGTGGGCCGGGTCCGCCACGAACGGGGTGGCGTAGTCCCGCTCCGCGGCCCATGAGTAAAGAGTGTCGGTGGCGGTGCGGCAACGCTGCGCGACGGCGGAGATCCCGCCCTGCTCCAGCATCCAGTTGACCTGGTCCTCCATCAGCAGCAGCGTCGCGATGGCAGGGGTGTTCAGGGTCTGGTGCTGGCGGGAGTTCTTGAGGGCGGTGGTGAAGTCAAGGATCTCCGGGATCCAGCGGCCACTGGCTTTGATCCGCTCGGCCTGCTCGATGAGGGCGGGGGACACGAAGGCGAACCAGAGGCCGCCGTCGGAGCTGAAGTTCTTCTGGGGCGCGAAGTAGTAGGCGTCGGTCTGGCCGATGTCGGCCTCCATGCCCCCGGCGGCCGACGTCGCGTCGACCAGCACGAGTCCGTCACCGATCCTCGCCACGGGTGCGGCCGCGCCGGTGGAGGTCTCGTTCTGCGCCCAGGCGTACACGTCGGCGTCGGTGGCCTCGGGGAGCGCGACGGCGCCCGCCTCCGCCTCGAACACGGCGGGGTCCTTTAAGAACGGGGCGGCCTTGCTCGCCTTCGCGAACTTGCGCGAGAACTCACCGAAGACGCCGTGCGCGGAGCGCCGCTCGATCAGGGAACTGACCGCAAGGTCCCAGAACAGTGTGGACCCACCGTTGCCCAGCACCACCTCGTATCCCTCGGGCAGGGAGTAGAGCTCGTCGAGTCCGTCCTGGACGGCCGCGACGAGGTCGCGCACCGGGGCCTGGCGGTGGGAGGTGCCCATCACGTCACCCCGCATCGCGAGGTAGTCCAGCGCCTCGGGACGAACCTTCGCAGGTCCGGAACCGAAGCGGCCGTCGGCGGGCAGCAGCTCTTCAGGGATGTGGATCACGCGCTCATCCTATTCAGCAGGCCGAGGTCTCGACGTCGGCGCTCCACGCATCGGGAAGCCTCAGGCGCGCACGTCGACGACGGTCCGCCCCCGGACCTGACCGGCCAGCACCCGCTGAGCGGTGTCGACGACCTCGTCCAGGGCGACCGTCGTGGCCGTGCTCGCGAGTTTGGCCGGGTCCAGGTCAGTGGCCAGCCGGTCCCAGGCCTTCCGGCGCAGTTCCACCGGAGCCTCGGCCGAGTCGATCCCGGCGAGGGTCACGTTGCGCAGGATGAACGGCAGCACCGAGCCGGGCAGGTCGTTGCCCTGTGCCAGACCGCACGCGGCCACCACGCCGCGGTACGCCGTCGCGGCCAGCACGTTGACCAGGGTGTGGCTGCCCACGGTGTCGACGGCGCCCGCCCACCTCGTCGTCGTGAACGGCTTGCCTGGCTCCGACAACCGGCCGATGATCTCTGCCGCGCCCAGCCCTCGAAGGTAGTCGCCCTCCAGCGGGCGGCCGGTGGAGGCGACGACGCGGTAGCCGAGGCCGGAGAGGATCGCTATGGCGATGGAGCCGACCCCGCCTCCCGCTCCGGTGACCAGGACCTCTCCGCTGTCCGGGGTGATCCCGCCGTGCTCCAGCGCGAGCACGCACAGCATCGCGGTGTACCCCGCCGTGCCGATCGTCATCGCGTCGCGGGTGCTGAACGCAGTGGGGAGCGGCACCAGCCAGTCGCCGGGGACGCGGGCGCGTTCGGCCAGGCCGCCATGGTGGGTCTGGCCCAGGCCCCAGCCGTTCGCGAGCACGGCGTCGCCGGGGGAGAACCGCGGATCCGTGGATTCGGCGACGACGCCGGCGAGGTCGATGCCCGGGACGAGCGGGAAGCGCCGCATGATCCTGCCCGCGCCCGTGACCGCCAGGGCGTCCTTGTAGTTCACGGTGGAGTGCTCGACGTCCACGGTCACCTCGCCCGGCATCAGGTCCCCGTCGCCCAGCCCGGCCAGTTCGGTTGTGATGACATCGTCGTCGGACTTGCTCGTCAACAGCGCACGGAAGGACATGGACCGAGTCTAGGTCCGGAGGGATCGAGGGTATTGTGGTCCTCGCACGGGAGTCCAGTGAGCTGGGCTGAGAGGGAGTACTCCAACTCCGACCGTAGAACCTGATCTGGATCATGCCAGCGCAGGGAGCTTCCAGCCTCATCTGCTGGGTCTCGGGCAACCGCCCTCCGTGCCAGTTTCACGGAAAGGGCAGGCCATGACCACCAGCACAACCACCCTCGTCGGCCGCGACGAGTTCACAGCCGATCCGCTGCGCTTCGGCGTCGGCGCCCGCGTCACCGTCGCCGTGATGTGCGACGACTACGTCGACGTCATCCTCGGGGCACTCGCGGGCCTCGACACGAGGGGTCTCACCATCGAGACCGGCGACGTCAGCACCTTCGCGGGCGGCTCCGAGGCCGACCTGCTCGGCTGGCTCACCGACCTCGCCGACGCCGTCGCCGCCACCGGCCACCATGCGGCCCTCAGCGTCCAGCTCAGCCGGGGCTGCCCCGGTGAGGTGGTCTGCGAGCTCCCGGGTGGGGCGGGACCGCGCGTCGTGGACACGCCGAAGGGGCGCCAGATCGGTCGCCACGCCTCGGCCGAATGGGCCATCTACCCGCTTGCCGACGACGTCCGCGGTGGCGTCGAACCCGACCACATGCGAGACATCGAGGCAGCCATCCAACTGTCCCGGGAGCTGGGCACCTTCCGCGGTTCCGCGCACTTCGTGACCCGCCTGGAGGGCGACCTCGGCGCCATCATCGAGACCGTCGTCGCCGGCTGGACGATGGTGGGACGCAGCGTCCAGCACGTCGTCGCGCACCTCAGCATCTCCGTCAACAGCCCGAGCCACTCCAATGCTGCGG
This sequence comes from Tessaracoccus sp. OS52, assembly GCF_020687685.1. Lineage (GTDB taxonomy): Bacteria > Actinomycetota > Actinomycetes > Propionibacteriales > Propionibacteriaceae > Arachnia. The sequence continues at coordinate 260,892 of NZ_JAJEWM010000001.1, forward strand.
CGTGAGGGCGAGGGCGGTCGCGCGCCCCTGCAACTGCGCGACATCGTGCTGATGGTGGTCCTCGGAGTGGTGTTCGGGTTCCTCTACTGGGCTCTGGTCCAGGCCTGGAACGGACTCGCCGTCCTGATGGGCCCGGCCGGCGACCTCGCCCAGCACGTCCTGTTCGGCGGCTGGCTGCTCGTGGCGCCGTTGGCGCTGGCGATCATCCGGCGGCCCGGCGTGGGCATCGTCGCGGAGATCCTGGCCTCCGTCGTTGAGGTGGTGTTCCTGGGGTCCCCGGTGGGACCCACCCTCATCATCGCCGCCGCCATCCAGGGCTTCGGCAGCGAACTGGCCTTCGCGCTCGGACGCTACCGACGCTTCGGGTGGGGCACCTTCGCGCTTTCCGGTCTGCTGGGTGCCGGGCTGGTCTTCTTCTACAGCGCCTGGCGTGCCGCCTGGTACGGGCAGGACATCTTCTGGCTTCGGCTCGCCATGCAGTGCGCCTCGGGCGTGGTGCTGGGTGGGCTGTTGGCGAAGGTGCTGGTGGAGGGCCTGAAGGCCACCGGGGTGCTGGCCAACTACGGCATCTCGCGGGAGGAGCAGGCCGAGCCGGTGGTGCGTCGTGTCCGCTGAACCCATCCTCGCCGCGTCGGAACTGGAGGCCATCTTCGGGTCCGGACTCGGCGTCGGACCCGCCACCTTCACCGTCGCTCCCGGCGAGGAGGTGCTGGTGCTCGGCCCGTCCGGGTCCGGCAAGTCCACGCTCCTCAGGCTGCTGCACGGCGCGGTCCCGCACGCCATCCATGCGCGCGTCTCTGGCGCCGTCACGGTGGTCGGCCGCGACGTCGCCGCCGCCCAAGTGGCGGGGCTGGCCGACGTCGTGGGGGTCGTCGGCCAGGACCCAACCGCCGGGGTCTGCCTGCCGGAGGTCGACGACGAACTGGCCCTCCCACTGGAGAACCTGTGCGTGGACCCCAGCGAGATCCCCGGCCGGGTCCGCGAGGCACTGGCGACGGTGGACGCTGCGCACCTGGCCGGGCGGCAGACAGAGGAACTCTCCGGCGGGGAGTTGCAGCGAATCGCGCTGGCCGCGGCGACCGTCACCAGACCCCGGCTGCTGCTCCTCGATGAGCCGACCTCGATGCTGGACGCTGCGGGGATCGACGGCGTGCGCCGCGCCGTCGCCGAGGTCCGGCGCAGCACGGGGGCCGCCGTCGTACTCGTTGAGCACCGGCTCGACGAGTACGCCGGCGACGCGGGACTCGCCGGGCTGCCGCAGCGATGGATCGTGGTGGACCGCGCGGGCAGGATCCGGTTCGACGGCGCGGCCGCGACGCTCTCCGACGCCGAGATCCGTGAACTGCTCGCGGCCGGCTGCTGGCTGCCTGCCGAAGTGGAGGACAGGGCGTTGGGTGAACCGCCGGAACCCGTCCTCCCAGGGGCGCATCCGGTGGCGGCCGCCGGCCCGGCGCTGGAGGCCCGGGGACTGGCCGTGGCGCCGGGCGGGGCGCGTCGCGGCGGCGAGGGACGGGCTGTCCTCTCCGGGGTGGACCTCACTCTCAGCCCAGGTGAGGTGGTGGCCCTCGTCGGGGCCAACGGGCAGGGCAAGTCGACGCTGCTGACGTGCCTGGCCGGACTCCACCGGCCCCTCGCAGGGACGGTGGTTGGGCCGCGCGCGGGCCTGGTCTTCCAGAACCCGGAGGACCAGTTCCAGGCCAGCACCGTCCGCGCCGAGGTCGCCTTCGGTCTGTCGGAGGCCAAGCACGGGCGGGTCGAGCAGTGGCTCACCCGCTTCGACCTCGGCGACCTGGCCGAGGCGAACCCGCACCAGCTCTCGGGGGGCCAGAAGCGTCGGCTCAGCCTGGCCGCGATGCTCGTCCACGAGCACCCGTTCCTGCTGGCCGACGAGCCCTGCTTCGGCCTCGACCGGCACGCGACGACGGCGGTGCTGCAGGCCCTGCGTGAGGTGGCCGACGTCGGTCGGGGAGTGTTGTTCTCAAGCCACGACCTGCGCAGCGTCGCAGCAGTTGCCGACCGGGTCATCGTCGTCGGTGAGGGACGCGTGCTCGCGGACACCACGCCATGGCGACTCCTGCTGGACGGCGACCTCCTCCGCCGGGCGCAGCTGCGCCCCTCGGCCCGGCTCACCGCCCTGGCCGCCGGTTGTGACGGGGACGCGGGCCTCCGCGCCCGGATCCAGGCGGCGGATGCCAGGGTGACGGCGCTGGAGGCGGTGGCGGCATGAGTGCCCACGCAACTCGGGCGCCGGGCTGGCTGCACCGTCGCAACCCGACGGTGAAGCTCGCTGCGGTGTTCATGGTTTCGGTCGCGACGCTGTTCCTGTTCGACCTGCGGGTGATCGGCGTGCTCTACGTGGCCGCCGTAGCGGCGGTGCTGGCGTGCCGGGCGCTGACGCTGCGGGAACTGGTGCTGGGGCAGCTCCCGTTCCTGCTGTTCGGGGTGGGGCTGGTCTCGGTCAACGCGCTGAGCAGACCGGGTGAGCCCGCCTTCGACGCCCCGATCCGGGTCACGGTGGAGGGCCTGACGATCGGCGTCGCGCTGGCGTTGCGGGGCTTGGTGATCGGGGTGCTGACGATCGCGTTCCTGGCCACCACACCGGCGCGGGACCTCATGGTCAGCCTGGTCCAGCACGCCCGGCTCAGCCCGCGCTTCGCCTACCCGCTGCTCGCCGGGCAGCGGATGCTGCAGACGATGCCGAGCAGGTGGGGCACCATCCGGGCGGCACAGGCGGTCCGGGGGCGTCGGCGTCGGGACGGTTCCCCGCGCTTCGGCGTGCGCGAGTTCGGCCGGGCAGCATTCGCGCTGCTCGTCGGCTCCATCCGCTCCTCGGAGAGAATCGCCCTGGCGCTGGAGTCCCGGGGACTGAAGGCCGGGCCGCGCACCTTGTGGCGGCCAGTGCCGATGGGTTGGCAGGACGCCGTCCTGGCCATCGCGGTTCCGTGCACGTTCGTTGTCCTGATCGTGCTGCCGATCATGTTCGGGTGATTGGATGGTGGCATGGTGCAACGGATCGAGGTGGGGCGTGCGGTCACGCCCGCGGGTGTAGTCGAGAACGCGGTGATCGGGATCCGGGACGGCCGGATCACCCACGTGGAGCCGGGCGGTGACACCGCCGGTGAGTTCGCCGGGCTGTGGGCCGTTCCCGGATTCGTCGACACGCACTGCCACGGCGCCGATGGCGTCAGCTTCGGAGCCCCGGACGTCGAGGCCAACCGCCGCGCCATCGCCTTCCACCGCGGTCAGGGCACGACCACCCTGTTCGCGAGCACCGTGACCGAGCCGATGGCGAAACTGGAGGACCAGGTCCGCGTCCTGCGCCCACTGGTGGAGTCCGGTGAACTCGGGGGCATCCACCTGGAGGGCCCGTTCCTCTCACCCGCCAGGAAGGGCGCCCACGACGCCGGCCTGTTGATCGACCCCGACCCCGATACGGTCGCCCGCCTCATAGCCGTCGGTGGCCCGGCGCTGAAGATGGTCACGATGGCCACGGAGCGTGCCCACTCGCGGGAGGCCATCGCCCGTTTCACTGAGGCGGGTGTGCGGGTGGCGTTCGGCCACTCCGACGCGGACGAGGCCGGGGCACGGGAGGCGCTGGACTGGGGCGCGACCATCGTCACCCACCTGTTCAACGCCATGCGCTCCATCCACCACCGCGACGCCGGCCCCGTCCCCGTGCTGTTGACCGACGAGCGCTGCATGGTGGAACTGATCTGCGACGGAGTGCACCACGCGCCGGTGATCGCGAGGATGGCGATCGACGCCGCCGGCGTGGATCGCGTGGCGATGGTCACGGATGCCATGAGCGCCACCGGCAAGGGCAACGGGCGCTACATCCTGGGGGAGTTGGAGGTCGAGGTCGCCGAAGGGACCGCCCGGCTTGTCACGGCCGACGGCACCCCGGGCGCCATCGCCGGCTCGACCCTCACCATGGCCGGCGCCTTCAACTACCTCGTGCAGCGGGTGGGATGCAGCATCGTCGAGGCCGCCACCATGTGCGCCACGACGCCGGCCCGGTGGCACGGCCTGGCCGAGGTCGGCCAGTTGGTGCCGGGCCGCTACGCAGACGTGTGCCTCGTCGACGACGAGGGCGGCCTGCGGGCCGTGTTCCGCCGCGGCGAGCGGGTCGGTGCCTGACCCAGCACGGCTGTTCGGCAGGAACTCCGTTACCTCCTCAGCCTGATCTTCGGCCACTGCCGCCGGCAACCAATAGACTGCCCGCAGGAGGTGGTCCCAGGACATGAGCGGTGACCTGATCGACACGACGGAGATGTACCTCCGGACCGTCTACGAACTGCTTGAGGAGGGTGTTCCGCCGCTGCGAGCGCGGATCGCCGAGCGGCTCCACCAGTCGGGTCCGACGGTGTCCCAGACCGTTGCGCGCATGGAGCGCGACGGACTGCTGGTGGTCGAGGAGGACCGTCACATCACCCTCACCGCTACCGGGGCGAAACTGGCGCGCGACGTCATGCGCAAGCACAGGCTCGCCGAGTGCCTGCTCACCGAGGTCATCGGGCTGGAGTGGGACAAGGTCCACGACGAGGCCTGCCGCTGGGAGCACGTGATCTCCGTCGACGTGGAGCGTCGGCTCGTGGAGATCCTCGACTCGCCCACCTTCTCCCCGTACGGCAACCCGATCCCGGGTCTGAGGGAACTCGGCGTCGGATCCCAGCAGGTCCCGTTCCGGGAAGGTGTGGTGCCGTTGTCGGAACACCTGGCCACGAACGGGGCAGGTGAGGCCAGGCTCGAGCGGATGAGTGAGAACGTGCAGGCAAATCCCCGCACCATAGAGGGGCTGGCTGCCCTCGGGCTGCGCCCGGGAGCAACCTTCACCGCAAATCGGGTCGCTGGTGGAGTGGAGATCACGGTCGGGGAACAGAGCATCACGATCACGCCCCAGACCGCCGAGCAGCTCTTCGTCGCGCAGGTACCCGCATGACCGAGGCCGCCTCGGGGATCCGCTGGTACGGATCGCGCCGGCCCGGTGCTTCAGAACAGGTGATCGAGCGCAGCCGGGGCGGGGACCACGATCCATACCGCTGGCTCAGCCGCGCCGTTGCGGAATCGGCCTCGAAGGTCCTGGACCTGGCCTGCGGAACCGGCTCCTTGACCCGGCGCCTGCAAGCGCGGGGGAGGCTCGTGGTGGGGGCAGACCTGTCGGCGGCCAACCTTGCCGTGGCTGTCTCGCTGGGCGAGGGCACGTTCGTGCAGACCGACGTCGGCTACCTGCCCTTCGCCGACGGCAGCTTCGACGCCGTGGTCACCAGCCTCGGGCTGGGCGTGGTGGCGGACCGCGCCCGGTTCCTCGCAGAGGCTGCCCGGGTGCTGCGCCCGGGAGGCGTGTTCGCGGCGCTCACGCCGTCGCTGCGGCCCTTCAACGTGGAGGACATCCGCATCTCCAGCCAGCTCGCGGGATACCTTCGGGTCACGCCGCAGTTGCCCGGCCTCGCAGAGTTCCGGGCCAAAGCGATGCTGGGTACGGTCGGGTTGAAGAAGGTGGAGGACTCCCGCGCCCGTTACTACTTCTCCGTAGCCAACCGGGAGGACGCGGAGGTGCTGCTGGCCGGTCTGCGGCAGGCGCCCGACCGCGCCAAGTCCAGCCTCGCCCTCGACTTCCTCGAGGCCCGCGCCGGGCAGGGACCGCTCCGGATCCCGCTCCCGATGCGCCGCATCGTCGCCCTCAAGTGAACTCCCGCGGAATAATCGCGGCCCGGGTAGCGTTGTGAAGACGAACCAATGCAACCGAAAGAAGGGGGTCGCAAGTGTCGACCACAGACCTGAACAAGGACAACTTCGCAGCCACCATCGAGGGCAATGACGTGGTCCTCATCGACTTCTGGGCCGACTGGTGCGGTCCTTGTCAGCGCTTCTCGCCCATCTACGACGAGGCCTCCGGCCGCCACGACGACGTCGTGTTCGCCAAGCTGGACACCGAGGCCAACCAGGACATCGCCGCCGCGCTGGAGATCCAGTCCATCCCCACGCTGATGGGCTTCCGTGACGGCAGCCTCGTGTTCCGCCAGTCCGGACTCCTCAACGGCAAGCAGCTGGACAGCCTCGTTGAGCAGATCAAGGCGCTGGACATGGAGCAGCTGAAGACCGAGGCCGCGCAGGGCTGACTGCGCGCCACCCAAACGGTGGTGACGTGTTCAGGGCAACGGTGATGGTGTCGCACCAGCCGTTGTCCTGAGCTCGCACACACACCCAACTCCCGCCCGCTTCCACAGCGGGCGGGTTTTTCACGTTCATCGGAAAGCGCATACCCCATACCCCCACCCCGGTGGCGAGCGTCGGAGGGCCGCGGCTTAAAGTGGCGCTCAAGGCAATGCCAAGGAGGGCTGAAATGGTGAGCGAACCACGGGACATGGCGGTCCCACCGGACCTGACGAGCACCCAGGGTCGGGTGGCCCCCGTCCGGAGCCGCAAACCGATCTACCTCGACATGTTGCCGCCCTGCAACGCTGGCTGCCCGGCCGGAGAGAACATCCAGGAGTGGCTGCGGCTCATCAAGGCCGGCCAGCACGAGGCCGCCTGGCGACAGCTCACCCGTGACAACCCGTTCCCAGCTATCCACGGCCGAGTCTGCTACCACCCGTGCGAGACCGCCTGCAACCGCGGCGACCTCGACTCGGCCGTGTCCATCCGGTCCGTCGAGCGCTACCTCGGTGACCTCGCCATCAGCAACGGCTGGACCTTCGAGCCTCCGCGCCGGTCCTCCGGCCGACGCGTCCTCGTCGTGGGGGCCGGACCCTCCGGGTTGTCGGCGGCCTACCACCTGCGTCGCCTGGGCCACGCCGTCGAGATCCACGACGCCTCCGACGCCCCCGGCGGCATGATGCGCTACGGCATCCCGGAGTACCGGCTGCCCCGCAACGTCCTCGACGCCGAGATCGCCCGCCTTCACGACATGGGCGTCACCTTCCGCCAGAACAGCCCGATCAAGGACCTCCTCGCCACCCAGCGCGACGGCCTGTTCAACGCGGTCTTCGTCGCCATCGGTGCCCACCTCTCCAAGCGCGTTGACATCCCGACGGTGGACGCCTCCCGCATGGTCGACGCCGTCGACTTCCTCCGCGACGTCGCCTCCGGTGCGCGGCCGAAGATCGGCCGCCGCGTCGCCGTCTACGGGGGCGGCAACACCGCCATGGACGCCGCCCGCGTCGCCAGGCGGCTGGGTGCGGAGGAGTCCGTGATCGTCTACCGCCGCACCGCCGCCCAGATGCCCGCCCACGAGGAGGAGCGCCTGAGCGCCGAGGGTGAGGGAGTCCAGATGAACTGGCTGCGCACCATCACTTCGGTGGAACAGGGCGAGATGACCGTCGAGATCATGGAGATCGACGAGAACGGCCGCGCCCGCGGCACCGGCCGCTACGAGAAGCTGGCAGCCGACACCCTCATCCTCGCCGTCGGCCAGGAGGCCGACACCGGCTTCCTCCACGGCATCCCCGGCATGCGCTTCGAGGGCGACGTGGTGCAGGTGGACCCCGAGACGCTCATGACCGACGTCCCCGGCATCTTCGCCGGCGGCGACACCGTCCCCTCCGAGCGCACCGTGACCATCGGCGTCGGGCACGGCAAGCGGGCCGCCCGGCAGATCGACAAGTGGCTCAACATCGACCACTCGGGACCGGCTCCGAAGCACCCGATCGTCACCCTGGACCAGATGAACGTGTGGTACTTCGGTGGCCACAACCGCAGCGAGCACGTCGAGTCCGATCCCGAGGAGCGGATCGAGAGCTTCGAGGAGATCGTCTCCGGCCTCACTGTCGAGGAGGCCGAGTTCGAGGCGCGGCGGTGCCTTTCGTGCGGCAACTGCTTCGAGTGCGACGGCTGCCTCGGCGCTTGCCCGGAGGACGCCGTCATCAAACTTGGTCCCGGCAACCGGTACCGATTCGACTATGACCTTTGTACCGGCTGCGCCACCTGCTACGAGCAGTGCCCGGTGCACGCCATCGAGATGATCCCGGAGGGCAGGCTGTGACCCGCACAATCATCGACGGCAACGAGGCAGCAGCCGACGTCGCCTACCGGCTCAGCGAGCTGTGCTCGATCTACCCCATCACGCCGTCCTCGACCATGGCCGAACTGGCCGACGAGTGGGCCTCGCGTGGCCGCGCCAACGTCTACGGCCAGGTACCCACAGTCATCGAGATGCAGTCCGAGGGAGGTGCCGCCGGAGCAATGCACGGCGCGCTCCAGGGCGGTGCTCTCTCCACGACGTTCACGGCCTCCCAGGGCCTGCTGCTGATGATCCCGAACATGTTCCGGATCGCCGGTGAGCTGACCTCGACCGTGCTCCACGTGGCCGCCCGCTCGCTCGCGACCCAGGGTCTGTCGATCTTCGGCGACCACCAGGACGTCATGGCCGTGCGCCAGACCGGTGTCTGCCTGCTCTCGTCGGCCTCGGTCCAGGAAGCCCACGACATGGCGGCCATTTCGCACCTCGCGACGCTGCGCACGCGCCTGCCGTTCGTGCACTTCTTCGACGGCTTCCGCACGTCCCACGAGCTCAACACCGTGGAACTGCTGACCGACGACCAGCTCCGTGAGCTCGTGCCTCGCAGCCTGGTGCTCGAACACCGTTCCCGGGCCCTGAGCCCCGCCAATCCGTTCATCCGCGGTACGGCCCAGAACCCCGACACCTACTTCCAGTCCCGGGAGACGTCGAACCCGTACTACAACCGCGTGCCGGAGGAACTGGCCGACGTCATGGCGACCTTCGCCCAGATCTCCGGGCGCAGCTACTCGCTGGTGGAGTACCACGGAGACCCCGAGGCCGAGCGCGTGGTGGTGGTGATGGGCTCCGGTGTGGAGGCCATCACCCCCGTAGTTGACCGCACCCCCGGCACCGGCGTGCTCTACATGCGGCTCTACCGGCCGTTCCCGGCCGAGGCGCTGCTCGCCGCGTTGCCGGAGACCGTGCGCAGGATCGCCGTGCTGGACCGCACCAAGGAGCCGGGCGCCGGTGGCGAGCCGATGTTCCTGGACGTCAACTCCGCGCTCGCCGAAGCCTTCGCCTCCGGGCGGCGGGCCACCATGCCACTGGTGATCGGCGGCCGCTACGGGCTCTCCAGCAAGGAGTTCACCCCCGCGATGGCCAAGGCCATCCTGGACGAACTGGCCGCGCCGCAGCCGAAGCCGCGGTTCACCGTCGGCATCCTCGACGACGTCACCCACCTCTCGCTGGACTACGACCCCAGCTACCAGCTGGACGACCCGGAGACCCTGAGCGCGGTCTTCTACGGCCTGGGCTCCGACGGCACCGTCGGCGCCAACAAGAACACGATCAAGATCATCGGCGACGACGACGACCGCTTCGCGCAGGGCTACTTCGTCTACGACTCCAAGAAGTCCGGCTCCCGCACCACCAGCCACCTGCGGTTCGGGCCCAACCCGATCAAGGCTCCCTACCTGGTGACGGCCCCGGGCTTCATCGGCTGCCACCACTGGTCCATCCTCGAGCGCGTCGACATCCTGGCCGACGCCAGGCGCGGCTCGACGCTGCTGCTCAACGCCCCCTACCCGGCCGACGAGATCTGGGACCGGCTGCCGGAACCGGTCCAGCGCCGGGTCGTGGAGCTGGGGATCAAGCTGTACTGCATCGACGCCTCCTCGGTGGCCCGCGCCGCAGGGCTCGGGAGCCGCACCAACACCATCCTGCAGACCTGCTTCTTCGCCATCTCCGGGGTGCTGGAGCCAGACGTCGCCATCGCCAAGGTCAAGAAGGCCATCACCAAGACCTACGCCCGCAAGTCCCAGCAGGTGGTGGACAAGAACCACGCTGCGGTGGACGCGTCGCTGGCGCATCTGCACAAGGTGGAGGTCCCGCTCACGGCCACGTCGTCGACGACCCTGCTGGCTCCCGTGCCTGCCAGTGCGCCCGAGTTCGTCCGGACCGTGACGGCGACGATGCTCAGCGGCCTGGGCGACCTGCTGCCGGTCTCGGCGCTGCCGGCGGACGGGACCTACCCGTCGGGCACCACGAAGTACGAGAAGCGCAACGTCAGCGAGATCGTCGCGGAGTGGGACCCGGAGGCCTGCATCCAGTGCGGCAACTGTGCATTCGTGTGCCCGCACTCGGTGCTGCGCGCCAAGTACTACCCGACCGAACTGGCCGACGGTGCCCCCGAGGGCTTCCTCACTGCACCCCTGGACGCTGCCGGCCTGCCGGACTCCAACTACACGCTGCAGGTCTACGTGGAGGACTGCACCGGCTGCGGCCTGTGCGTGGAGGCCTGCCCGGTGCGCCCCATTGGGCAGCCGGCGCGCAAGGCCATCAACCTGACCCCGCTGGTCGAGCGGGAGAAGGAGAAGACCGCCGTCGAGTTCTTCGAGACGCTGCCGGTCAACAAGCGCTCGCGCGTCGACTTCGGCACCGTTCGAGGGGCCCAGTTCCTCGAGCCGCTGTTCGAGTTCTCGGGCGCCTGCGCGGGCTGCGGCGAGACCCCGTACCTGAAGCTGCTCACGCAGTTGTTCGGGGACCGCACCACAGTGGCCAACGCCACCGGCTGCTCCTCGATCTACGGCGGCAACCTCCCGACGACGCCGTGGGCGAAGAACGCCGCCGGCCGCGGCCCCGCGTGGTCCAACTCGCTGTTCGAGGACAACGCCGAGTTCGGGCTGGGGTTGCGGCTCGCGGCTGACCTGCACGAGAACCTCGCGCGGGCCCGGCTCCTGGAGCTCGCGCCGATGATCGGCGACGCCGCGCTGGTCGACGCGCTGCTGAACGCCTCGCAGAAGCACGAGAGCGAACTCGCCGAGCAGGCCGAGCGGATCGAGATCCTGATGGAGCGGCTCAAGGGACTCGAGGGTCCCGCCGTCGAGGACCTGCGCAGCGTCGCCGACCACCTGCTGCGGCGCGCCGTCTGGATCGTCGGCGGCGACGGCTGGGCCTATGACATCGGCTCCTCCGGACTCGACCACGTGCTTGCCAGCGGCCGCAACGTCAACGTGCTCGTCCTGGACACGGAGGTCTACTCCAACACCGGGGGCCAGGCATCCAAGTCGACGCCGCTGGGCGCCGTCGCGAAGTTCGCCGCAGCGGGCAAGCTGACCAACAAGAAGGACCTGGCCATGCAGGCCATGGCCTACGGGTCGGTCTACGTCGCCCGCGTGGCGATGGGTGCCGATCCGCAGCAGACGCTGAAGGCCTTCCGTGAGGCCGAGGCCTTCGACGGGCCGAGCCTGATCATCGCCTACAGCCACTGCATCGCGCACGGCTACGACATCCGCAAGGGACTGGAACAGCAGTACAAGGCGGCCAACTCCGGCCACTGGCCACTGATGCGCTACAACCCGGTGCTGCGCGAGGCCGGGGCCAACCCGTTCCTGCTCGACTCGCCCCGCCCGAGGATCACGCTCAAGGAGTACCAGTCCGCGGAACTGCGGTACAAGACGCTCCACGCCTCGCATCCCGAGGAGGCCGACCGCCTGCTGACGCTCGCGCAGGCGCAGGTGAACCGTCGCTGGGCGGAGTACGAGGAACTGGCCATGCGCGGAGCCGAGCACTTCGCCGCGGATCCGAGGAAGGGTGACGAAGTTGACTGACCTGACCACCAACTACCTGGGGATGACGCTGCGCAACCCCGTGGTCGCTTCGGCCGGCCCCATCTCCCAGAAGGTCTCGGGCATCCGTGCCCTGGCCGGCGCCGGGGTGGGGGCGGTGGTGATCTACTCCCTGTTCGAGGAGCAGTTGCGTCGCGAGGCCGAGCGGATAGCCGAGCTGGAACAACTCCACGAGAACACCTTCCCCGAAGCCCAGACCTACTTCCCGTCGATGGCCACCGAGGCCAACGCGTCCATGCAGTACCTCAAGCTGGTTGAGACCGCGGTGGGCGGGAGCGAGATCCCGATCATCGCGTCCCTGAACGGCGTCTCCGTGGGGAGCTGGACCCGAACCGCCCGGCAGTTGCAGGAGGCCGGGGCGTCCGCCGTCGAGCTGAACATCTACTACGTCTGCGGTGACGTCAACGTCGCGGGTCCGACGGTGGAGGAACGGCACCTGGACATCCTGCGCGCGGTGAAGCACGCCGTCTCCATCCCCGTCGCCGTGAAGTTGAGCCCGTACTTCTCCTCCACCGGCAACTTCTGCCGGCAGCTGGACGACGCCGGCGCGGACGGTCTGGTCCTGTTCAACCGGTTCCTCCAGCCCGACGTCAACATCGACCGGCTTGAGGTCATCCCCGGAGTGAGCCTCTCGTCGCCGATTGACGGGCGCCTGCCGCGGACCTGGATCGCGGTGCTGCACGGGAAGGTCCGGGCCTCCCTGGCCGGGACCAGCGGCGTCGACACGTTCGAGGACGTGGTCAAGTACATCCTGGCCGGCGCCGACGTCGTCATGACGACCTCTTCGTTGCTGCGGCATGGGGTGGCCAACGTCCACAAGCTGGTGGAGGGACTCGACGGCTGGCTCACCCGCAAGGAGCTCACTCTCGACGAGGCGCGCGGGCTGCTGGCCGTGCCCGCGGACGAGGACACCGCGGACTTCGAACGGGCTGGTTACGTGCAGGCGCTGGAGAAGGCGAAGGCGGTCTACGGCTCGCTCGCCTGACGGCGTTTCTGAATGCGTGCGGCCACGCATGTGACGTCGCTAGCCTTGTGGCCAGCGAGAGGAGCCCCGAGTGCCTGGGTATTTCAACGGAATCCCCGTCGATGCCGTCGTGTTCTACCAGCAGCTGGCTCTGGACAATTCCAAGGAGTTCTGGAGCGCCAACAAGGAGCGCTACCAGCGCTCTGTGCGCGAACCGGTCGAAATGCTCGTCGGCGAGCTCGAGGACCAGTTCGGCGCCGCCAAGATCTTCCGTCCCAACCGGGACGTGCGGTTCAGCAACGACAAGTCACCGTACAAGACGCACCAGGGCGCCTATGTGCCTGCCGGTCAGGCCTTGGGCTGGTACATCGAGGTCTCGGGCGACGGCGCGCTGACCGGTGGCGGCTTCTACCACGCCGAGCCCACCCCGCTGGCGGCGTTGCGGCGGACCATCGACGAGCACGGTGATGAGCTCGCTGAACTGGTCGGGGAACTGGTGGCCGAGGGCTGGCAGCTTCGAGGCGAAACCCTGAAGACGGCGCCAAGGGGGTTCAGTGCAGACCATCCGCACATCGAGCTGCTGCGGCACAAGACCTTGTCGCTCAGTCGCTTCTACGGTGAGGACCCCGTCGTGGCGACCCCGAATTTCGCCGAGATCGTGCGGGACGACTGGGCCAGCATCCGCCCGCTGATCATGTGGCTGGGGGAGGCGCTGGCGTCCGAGGAGTGATCCGCGTGGCGACCCCGGTTGGATTCGAACCAACGACACCCGCTTTAGGAGAGCGGTGCTCTATCCCCTGAGCTACGGGGCCAACGCGCCTAGGTTACCGGGCCGCGGGCATCAGCACTAACCGACCCGGCCGCGAGCAGGGCTACTTGGCCGGGTCGGGAAAATTGGACAGAGAAGGCGCTTTCTTTGCACTGGCCGTGCACAGAAAGCGGCTTCTCTGTCCGGCTTTCCACGCCCGCTTGAGAGGAACTCCGTCAGTGGTTCCGCAGAGCCTCAATCAGGTCGCCCTTGTTCATGCTGGAGCGCCCCTCGATGCCGATCTCCGCGGCCCGCTTGCGCAGGTCGTCCACCTTCCAGTCCTCGTAGGAGCCTGACTCGCCACCCTTGCGTCCGACCTCTTCACGAGAGGTGTTTGCGGCCGCGTTGGCGATGCGGGCCGCCTTCTCCTTGCTGGCGCCGTCGTCGCGGAGTTCCTCGTACAGTTCCGGATCCTTGACGCTGGGTCCTGGATTCGTCTTCTTCTTGGCCATGACTGACTCCTCTCGAACCAGTTGGGGCCATCGAGCCTACTCTCCGCGGGGGTGCGTCATGTCCATCGGGATGACCCACTCGTCGAACTGCTCGTCGGTCAGGTAGCCCAGCTCAAGGGCGGCCTCGCGCAGAGAGGTGCCGTCGGCGTGGGCCTTCTTCGCGATCTTGGCGGCCTTGTCGTAGCCGATGTGCGGGTTGAGGGCCGTGACCTGCATCAGGTTCTTGCTGAGGTTCTCCTCGATGCGGGCGGTGTTGGGCTCGATGCCGACGGCGCAGTTGTCGTTGAACGCGGTGCAGGAGTCACCGATCAGGCGGATGCTCTCAAGGACCGCGTGCGCCATGACCGGCTTGTAGACGTTGAGCTGGAAGTTGCCCTGGCTGCCGGCGAAGCCGACCGTGGCGTCGTTCCCGAAGACGCGGGTGGCCACCATGGTGAGCGCCTCGCACTGCGTCGGGTTCACCTTGCCCGGCATGATCGAGCTACCGGGCTCGTTCTCGGGGATGGTGATCTCGCCGATGCCGTTGCGGGGCCCGGAGGCCAGCCAGCGGACGTCGTTGGCAATCTTCATCAGGGCCATGGCCAGCACGCGCAGGGATCCGGAGACGGCCACGAGGGCGTCGTGCGCGGAGAGCGCGGCGAAGGTGTTGTCGGCCTGCCGGAAGGTGAACCCGGTCTCCTCGGAGATGAACTCCGCGGTCTTGGCCCCGAAGCGCGCGTGCGCGTTGAGGCCGGTCCCGACGGCGGTGCCGCCGATGGCGAGGTCGGCGAGCCCCTGCTCGGAATGGCGGACCTGGTCAAGCGCGAAGTCGATCTGCGCAACCCAGCCGGAGATCTCCTGTCCGAGGGTGATCGGGGTGGCGTCCTGCAGGTGCGTGCGGCCAACCTTGACGATCCCGGAGAACTCCTCCGCCTTCTGCGCCAGCGTGTCCTGAAGGCGCGAAACCTGGTCGTACAGCAGCTCGTGCAGGTCCAGCACGATCGCGATGTGCATGGCGGTGGGGAAGGTGTCGTTGCTGGACTGGCCCCGGTTGACGTGGTCGTTGGGGTGGATGGGGGACTTGCTGCCCATCTCGCCGCCCAGGATCTCGATGGCCCGGTTCGAGATGACTTCGTTGGAGTTCATGTTGGACTGCGTGCCACTGCCGGTCTGGAACACCACCAGCGGGAAGTGGTCGTCGAGGTCACCGCGGATCACCTCGTCGGCAGCCTGGATCAGGGCGTCGAGCTGCGCCGGCTCAAGGGCGAGTTCGCCCAGCTCCGCGTTTGCGCGGGCGGCGGACTTCTTCAGGATTCCCAGCGCACGGACCATCGAGCGGCCCCACACGAACGTGTCCCTGCCGATCGGGAAGTTGCCGATGCTGCGCTGCGTCTGAGCGCCCCAGTATCTGTCGGAGGCAACCTCGACGGCGCCCATGCTGTCTGTTTCGGAGCGGATCTCAACCATGCCCCCGATCCTAGGACAGGGGTCGCTCCGGCGGGGTCGCGGGTTCGGTGAACTCCACCCTGCAACCGTTCGGCTCGGCGAAGGGCAGCAGCGTGAGTCCCTCGGAGGCGCCGACGCGGCGCAGGACGCCGTCGATCATGCCGTGGTGCACCTCGCACATGAAGGTCGGGTCACTGTGCTCCCCGGTCAGCAGCGGGCAGGAGCGCAGCACGAGTGCCTCGCCCTCGTCGGTGCTCAGCCGGCCAGGGTCGAACCCGAGCATGTCCAGGACCTCGACGACGGCGTCCACGGAGTCCTCGGGGGGTAGCCCCGCCAGGGCTGCGGTCTGGGTCTCGCCCCAGAGCCGGCCGATCTCGCGCGCCTGCTCCTTTCCGTGGCCCGTCCGAACGAGGTAGGAAGCGAAGGCGCCCGTGAGGCTGGCATTGGTGGCCTCCGCAGGGTCGAGGAAGCGGCGCCCCTCTTCGGTCAGGCTGTGTCCGCGCGGACGCCTGCCCGGACCGGCTCCCGGGACGTCGGAGATGGTGATGTAACCGTCGTGCTCCAGGCCGGCGAGGTGCACACGGGAGGCGTTGGGATGACCTCCGAGGTGCTCGGCCAATTGGTTGATGGTGACGTGCTCGCCCCCGAGGTCGCGGATGGCATGGAGCACCCGGAGCCGGGGGTTGGAGAGGGTCCGTGGCTGCTGCGACCTGTGCATAAGGCCCACCCTACACTTTTCTACAATTTGGTTGTAGTAATGTCCTGTCCGTGACCGAACTGAGAATCACCGAAAAGTCCTCCTCCTGCGGCTGCGGCGGCCATGACGAGGCGCTGCCCGAACTTGACGCCCGCGTCATCCCGCACGCCATCCGCCACGCCGCGATCCATGGCGTCGTGGACTCCCTCGCCCCCGGGGCTGCCTTCGTCCTCGTGGCGCCGCACGACCCCAAGCCCCTGCTCGCGCAGATCGCGCAGCGTCATGGCGAGGGCATCGCGGTGAGCTACGTCGCGCAAGGCCCCCAGGCGTGGAAGCTGAAGCTGGAACGGGCCTGACCACCACTCTTCCCGCCGGCACCACGACGATTTCCCCCGATCGTGGCCGGGCCACCCGCGCTTGGCGCACGGCCCTCGTGGTGCTCGGCGGGTTGTCTCTTCTCGCTGGACTCAATGCCGCCCTCGTGCGCCTGGGTGTCTGGGCGCCGGTGGCGTCTGAGCGCGTCGGCGACCTTCACGGCCCCGTCATGGTGCTCGGCTTCATGGGCACCCTCATCTCGCTGGAGCGGGCGCAGGCGTTGCGCAACTCGCTCGCCTACCTGGCTCCGGCCCTGCTGGGGCTCGGTTCCATCCTGCTCGTCGCCGGCGCCCCGCAGTACCTGGGCAAGCTCCTGCTCCTCGACGGCACCCTCGCCTTCGTGGGCGTCGCCGTCGCGCTGTGGGTTCGGGCGCCGCTGGGAATGGTCGCGGCCCAGGCGCTCGGGACCTTGATGGCGGCGCTCGCCGCCGGGCTCTGGCTCGTCGTCGACGTGGCGTCCCTGATCCCCCTGCTGGCCAGTTTCCTGGTGATCACCATCGCCTCCGAACGGGCTGAGCTCGCCCAACTCACGATGGGCCGGCGGGCGGTGCCGACGCTGCTGCTCTCGGCCTGCCTGCTGGCGCTCACCGCGAGCGTCGCCGTCGTCGCCCCGGACCCGGGCGCCCGGGCCTTCGGAGCGGTCTGCCTGGCAACGGCGCTGTGGCTGTTCCGCGACGACGTCGGCCGCCGGATGATCCGTGGCAAGGGGCTGAGGCGCTTCAACGCCGCTTCGCTGCTGGCCGGCAACTTCTGGCTCGCGGTGGCCGGTATCGTGTGGGTCGTCGTCGGCCAACCGGCCGGCCGCGGTGCCTACGACATCACCATCCACGGGGTGTTCCTCGGGTTCGGGATGTCCATGATCATCGCCCACGCCCCGATCATCTTCCCGGCCGTCCTGGGCCGCCCCCTGCCGTACCGGCCGGTGATGTGGGTTCCGCTCAGCGTGCTGCACGCCGGGATGGTGGTCCGCGCGCTGGGCGACCTCACCGGCATCGAGTTGCTGTTCAAGACTGGAGGCATAGTGACCGTCACCTCGGTCCTGCTGTTCGCTGCAACGGTCGTGTACTCGGTGGTGCGGGGATGAGGCGTGGCATGCGCGTCATGCGCGACCTCCCCGTCGTCGTGTGGCTGGTGGCGGCTGCCGTCGTCGCCGTGATCCACCGGTGGGTGCCCGAGGCCACCTGGCTGATGATCCACCTCGTGGCACTGGGCGCGATGACGCACGCGGTCATGGTCTGGAGCGCCCACTTCACTGCGGCGCTGCTCAAGACCCGTCCCGACGACGGCGCCGCCACCCGCTCCTCGGTGCGGCTCGGGCTGCTGGGGGTCTCGGCGCTCCTGGTCCTGGTTGGCGTCCCCACGACGGTGTGGTGGCTGGTGCTCCTCGGGGCCGTCGGGGTTTCCGCAGCGGTGGTGTGGCACGGGGTCGAGCTCGTGCGTGACCTGCGACGCGCCCTGCCCGGCCGCTTCCGGATCTGCATCCGCTACTACGTCGCCGCCGCGCTCTGCCTGCCCGTGGGCGCAGGCTTCGGAGCGGCGCTGGCTTTGGGTCTCGACGACGATTGGCACGCGCGCCTGCTCGTCGCCCACACCATGACCAACCTGCTGGGCTGGTTCGGCCTCACCGTCGTGGGCACCCTGGTCACCTTCTGGCCGACGGTCCTGCGAACGCGCATGGATGATCGGGCCGAGCGGCTGGCCAAGCAGGCCCTGCCGATCTTCCTCGCCGCCATCGGCGTCGTCGTGCTGGGTTCGTTGACCGGGCTGCGGCTGGTCTCGGTGTTGGGGCTGCTGGTCTACGTCGGCGCCCTGGTCTTCTGGGGACGTTGCCTGGTCGGGCCGCTGCGCCGCAAGCTCCCGCGTGAGTTCGCGCCCGCCTCCATCGGACTCGCGTGCGTGTGGGCGTGCGTGGCCATCGTCGCCACCGCCCTTCACGTGCTGCGCACCGACGACGCAGGACTCGCCGAGGGCTACCCCCTGGTGGCGTCCATCTGGGTGGTCGGCTTCCTGTTGCAGCTCGTCACCGGTGCGCTCAGCTACCTCATTCCGTCGGTGATCGGCGGCGGCCCCAGGGTGGTCCGCAAGGCTGCCGCATCCTTCGACCGGTTCGCGGCCGCCCGCGTCGTGGTCATCAACGTCGGGCTCGTGCTGTGGCTGTTCCCGCTCGCCTCCTGGATCCGGGTCACGCTATCGGTCCTGGTGCTGGCCGCGCTCGTGGCGTTCCTGCCGCTGATGTTCGGCGGCATCCTGGCGTCGGCCCGCGAGAAGCGCCGCGCCGAGGCCGGCGAGCCCGCCGACGACGCCGAGCGGCCCAGCGCCTTCACCGGCACCGGGTTCGTCGCGGGGGTGGCGGCGCTGGTGCTGGCCATCACGCTGGGGATCGGCGCTGACCCCGGGGCCGTGGGGCTGGGCCAGGCGGCAGCGGTCTCCTCCGACGACGTCGCCGCCACTGGGCAGACGGTGCGGGTGCGGGTCGAGGCCAGGGACATGGCCTTCGAACCGAACTCCGTCACGGTCAACGCCGGTGACCACGTCATCATAGAACTGGTCAACACCGATCCCACGAACCTGCACGACCTCGCAGTCGGTGACAAGCGCACCGAGCGCCTCCGCGAGGGCGAGACCGCCGAACTCGACCTGGGTGTCGTCGGGGGCAGCCTCGAGGGCTGGTGCACCGTCGTCGGCCACCGACAGATGGGCATGACCTTCAGCGTCATCGTCGACGGCGACGCCGCGGCCCCCGCCAAGCCGGGCTCGGAGCCGACGGCGGGAGTCGACTACTCCCAGGTGAATCCCGACGCCGAGCTCGCCCACATCGTCGACCCGACGCTCGCCCCGCTCACCGACGAGACGGTCCACCGCCTGACGTTCACCGTCACGGAGGCGCCGCTCGAAGTGGCCCCCGGCATCTGGCAGACCCGCTGGACCTACAACGGCCAGGGCGTTGGCCCCACGTTGCACGGGCGGGTGGGTGACGTGTTCGAGATCACCCTCGTCAACGAGGGCTCCATGGGGCACTCCATCGACTTCCATGCCAGCAACCTCGCGCCGGACGGGCCCATGCGCACCATCGCGCCCGGCGAGTCGCTGGTGTACCGGTTCACGGCCGAACGGTCGGGTGTGTGGATGTACCACTGCTCGACGATGCCGATGAGTTCCCACATCGCCGCGGGCATGCACGGCGCGGTGATCATCGAGCCCGAGGAGGGCCTGCCCGAGGTGGACCGCGAGTACGTCGTCGTCCAGTCCGAGGTGTACCTGGACTCCGTGGCGACGTCGGCCGACGCGGCCACCGAGGTGGACTCGGATGCCGTCGCGGCCGAGGACATCTCCAAGGTGGTCTTCAACGGCGTCGCCAACCAGTACGACCAGGCCCCGTTCACGGCGACGGTGGGGGAGCGGGTCCGCTTCTGGGTCCTCGACGTCGGCCCCAACCGGGCGTCGTCGTTCCACATCGTCGGCGGGCAGTTCGACACCGTGTACAAGGAGGGCGCCTACCTCCTGCGCGACGGCGTGGACGCCTTCGGCAACACCGGCGGCGGTGCCCAGGCGCTCGACCTCCAGGCCGCGCAGGGTGGTTTTGTGGAGCTCACCTTCCCGGAGGCAGGGCACTACCCAGTGGTCAGCCACACCATGATCGACGCCGAACGCGGCGCCCACGGGATCGTCGAGGTCACCGGGTGACTGGGACCGCTTCGGCGTGAGGTGTGCGGGCACGGACTTGTAGCCACAGGTGGATCGCGTAGGCCACGGCGATCGCCATGATGGCGCTCGCCGCCAGGATCTCGCGGCCCATGTTGTCGGCTGTCACACTGCCGCTGATGTTGAGGAGGGTGTGGAAGATCGCGCCGGCCATGATGCTGCCGGTCAGCTCGAACAGCAGGCACAGTGCGACGCCGATCCCGATGCCCAGCACCACCTGGATGAGTTGCTCGATGCCGGTGTAGCCGTTGAGCAGGTTCACGATGTGCCCGAGGCCGAACGTGGTGCCCGCGATCAGCGCCGCGCGGGCAACGCCACCCTTGGCGCGGATGGCCTTGTACAGGAAGCCACGGAAGACGAGTTCCTCAAGGAATCCGACGCCGACCATCAGGCCGACGACAAGGATGACGTCGAGGGCGTCGCGGTCGGTCGCCAGTCCCAAGGTGTAGAGCAGGACCGACATGAGCAGCAGCGGCAGGAACCAGAGGGCGGGTCTGAGGTCGGTCTTCTCGACCCCGGTGACGCCGTAGTCCCGCAGCCAACCGTTGCGGGTGAGGTAGATGATCGAGGCCGCCGTCAGGAGCAGCATGAACGGGGCGGTGAGCAGGTTGGGCCTGCCGAGTTGGGCGGAGCCGGCGTCCCCGATTGCGGAGGTGCCGATGTAGATCACGATCCAGACCATGGCGTGCCAGATGGGCGACGCGTTGTGGAGCCGCTTCATGGGGTTCTTCTCCCTGCGACGCGAGTGGGGCGTCGGGCCCGGTGGACAACGTCGTCGCAGCATGAATATAAGCCTGCGCTGTTGGCCCTCGACGGCCGGGGTCGGATACGCGGTGACTGGCGCCCCGTAAGATCGAGGTCGACAGCCGACGAAGGGATTCAACGTGTCCGAAGCAGGTCTCGCAGCAGCACGGGAGAAGATGCAGGCCGCCGGTGTGGCCAAGCCCGCCATCGAGGTCTTCTCCCACTACTACAAGCTCCTGGAGTCCGGTGAGACCGGCCTGATCCGTGAGGACACCATCGAGCCGTTGCTGGACCCGCCCATGCTGGGCGACGTCGAGATCTCCGACGATGCGGCCCGCGAGGCGCTGGGGCAGACGGTCATCGTCAAGCTCAACGGGGGCCTCGGGACCTCGATGGGGCTCGACCGGGCGAAGACGCTGCTGGAGGTGCGCGACGGCCTGAACTTCCTTGACCTGATCGTGGCGCAGGTCCGCTCCGCCAGGGAAACCTACGACGCCCGCCTGCCGTTGCTGTTCATGACCTCGTTCCGCACCGACGACGACACCTTGGGTCACCTCGCCAAGTATGAGGACCTCGGGGTCGAGGGGCTGCCCCTGACCTTCGTGCAGAACCAGGAGCCCAAGCTCCGCGCCGACGACCTCACACCAGTTACCTGGGAGCCCGACCCCACCCTTGAGTGGTGCCCTCCCGGCCACGGCGATCTCTACACGGCGCTGGAGGGCTCCGGCGTCCTGGACCAGCTCATCGAGGCAGGGTTCCGCTACGCCTGCGTCTCCAACGGGGACAACCTGGGCGCCGCCCCGGACGCGAGGATCGCCGCCTGGTTCGCCGCTTCCGGCGCGCCGTACGCGGCTGAGGTGTGCCGTCGCACCGTCAACGACAGGAAGGGCGGGCACCTGGCGGTTCGGAAGTCCGACGGGCAACTCATCCTGCGCGACACCGCGCAGACCGCGCCGGAGGAGATGGACTTCTTCACCGACGAGCACCGGCACCCGTTCTTCCACACCAACAACCTGTGGTTCGACCTCCGCCGGCTGCGCGACACCCTCCTCGAGCGCGAATCGGTGCTCGGGCTGCCCATGATCCGCAACGACAAGACCGTCGACCCGGGCGATTCAAGCTCCACCCCGGTGATCCAGATCGAGTCCGCCATGGGTGCTGCGATCGAGGTGTTCGAGGGCGCGACGGCGATCTGCGTCGGTCGCGACCGGTTCCAGCCCGTCAAGACCACGAACGAACTGCTGCTGCTGCGCTCCGACGTCTACGACCTCGGCGACGACGGCCGGCTGACAGCCACCACCGAATCAACACCCGCGATCGACCTGGATTCCAAGTTCTACAAGCTCGTTGACAAGTTCTCCGAGCGCATCCCGCACCCGCTCTCGCTGCGCGAGGCGTCGTCTTTGAAGGTGCGCGGGGACTGGACCTTCGGTCGCGACGTCCGGGTGGTTGGCTCGGCCGAACTCACCGATGAGGGCGAGCCTCGCACCGTCGAGGATGGCGCGACGCTAGGTGAGTGAGAGCGTCGAGTTGGGCCGGGCGCTGACGGGGGAGGAACTCCCCCTGGAGGGCGACGACGTGGCCCAGTTGGTGGCGCAACTGGCCGCCTTGGGCTGGGACCGCGCCCGGTTGGCCGACGCCAGGCGACGTCGCATGGAGACCCACCAGCCCTGGCCGTTCCCCGTGCAGGTGGAGGTGGTCCGTGAGCTGGGCTTCGCGCGGTTCCAGTCGAGGCTGGTGGCGCTGCGCGAAGCGCTTGGCCTCACCGGGAGGGTGGACGTGGGCACCCCGGCCAGGAGGGACCCCGACCGGGACGAACAGCGGCTGCTGGCTGATCGGCCGCCCCACTGGGGTTAGCGCAGGTCGCGTTCCCGAAGCAGGTCCCTGATCTCCACGAGCAGTTCCTCGGAGGTGGGGGTGGCGTCGGCCTCCGAGTCGCCCTTCTTGTCGAAGCGCTCACGCAGCCGGTTGTAGGGCAGGACAATCCCGAAGTAGACGATGGTCGCCATGATGAGGAAGGCCACCAGGGCGGTGAGGAACACCCCGACGTTAACGCCCCCGACGGCGGTGTTGCTGAAATCCGGCACCCCTCCGAGCAGGCCGATGAGGTCGATGATGACCTGGGTGAAGGCCGTCACCACGGCCGCGAAGGCCGATGCCATGATGAAGGCGACGGCCAGTTCGATGAGGTTCCCTCGCAGGAGGAATTCCTTGAAGCCTTTCATGTGGCGCTCTCTTTCGGTAAGGCCCGGACCTGAGGTGCCCGGGCCTGAGCGATACTAGCCAGTGCCTCCGGTCCGGTCCTGCAGCCGTGTCACCCGGTTCCCAGGATGACGGTGAGTTCACCCCTCTGTCCCAGGGCTGAGACGGTGGGTGCCACGGCGCTCGGCACGTCCACGAGGATGAGCGGGGCGCGCCCCGCCCCGGGGGACAAGGGCTGCGACTCCGCCTCCGCGGGAAGCGCCGCCACCCGCGCGTCCCCGGTCACCACCTCGAACCCTTCCCCGGCATAGACGAGGCTCACCGGGTTCCCAGGGATGAGCAGGTGAGTGAGCTGCTCGTCGGGGATCGCGATGGGGACCAGGGCTCGGCCCTCTTCCAGTTGCGTAGTGGTGGCCAGCATTCCTGCCTGCACCACGGAGTTGGCTGCGATGCGCACACCCACCGTGCTGCCGACGACGTCGTCGAGCTCCATGGGTGTTCCCTCCGGGACGGCGTCCGGCGGAAGCTTCACGATGCGCACATCGGCCGACTCGACGACATGCCCGGAGCTGAGCGCACGGGAGGTGACCACCGTCTCCCGCCCTTCGGGCGGCGTCGGCATGAGTTGGGAGGCAAGCAGCAGGACGCTCAGCCCGGCCAGCGCCGCCGCGATGGCGCGGCGGTGCCAGGCGACGAACTGCTTGAAGACGCGTGGGATGTCCATGCCCACACTTTGGTTGCGGGTTCGCTCGGCGCGCCTTTGTCCACAGGCGCCGGACGGGTCAGGCGCTGGCGGCCGCCGCGGCGGGAGCGGGGGTGCTCGTCGCTGAACTCTTGCTCGCGGACGAGTCGACGCTCGAACTGCCGGACTTCTCCGACGACGATGCCCCGGCCGGCGTGGCGGCGGTCTTGGACTTGCGCGAGTCGGTTGCGTAGAAGCCGGAGCCCTTGAAGACCACACCCACCGCGTTGAACACCTTGCGGAGCTCACCGTCGCACGACGGGCAGTCCGTCAGCGAGGGGTCGGTGAACTTCTGGAAGACCTCGAGGTCCTCGGCGCAAGAGGTGCAACGGTACTGGTAGGTGGGCATGGGGCGTCTCTTTCACAAAGCGTTGGGGACAACGGCAATGATAAGCGGCCGGGCCGGATCGCCCAAAGAGAGCCCCTCCGCTGTACGCGAACGCCTGCACCGCGGACATGAAGATACTTCTCCACAGCCCCACGACTCGCCGCTGGAGTGCACCCCGGGCTTGGCAGGATGCTCCCGGACCAAGTTCCCGAGATCCCAGGGGCAATCATGCGAAGTGCTTTCAGGACAGCGTTCGTTGCTGTGGCCTTGCTGCTGGCGGGGTGCACCCAGGACCCGCCACAGCCACCGACGTCAGCACCTTCACCGACTCCCACGGTGGCGAGCGCGCCCCCGACACCAAGTCCCAGTCCCACGCCGAGTCCGACCCCCTCGCCGAGCCCAACCCCTTCGCCGACGGCGTTCCAGTCGTTCCCAGCGCCCCCACCAACGGCCACCGAGGAGCATCTGGCGATTCGGCAAGGGTTGATCGAGTACTACCGGGTATTCGAGAAGTTCGCTGCGGATCCATCACTCACTGATTTCACTGAGACGCAACTGGTGACCACCGGCGAGATGTCTAACCTCATTCTGGATGAACTCCAAGTACTCCGTGAGAACGGGCACCTCACGGAAGGTGAACGCTCTTTCCATGACCTGAGGGTAGGAGAACCAAGGACTGTTGGGGATGTCACCACGGCGGAGGTGGTTTACTGCAACGACCGTTCCGCGGTCCGTGTCCTGGACGCCGTCAGCCGAGCCGACACAGGCCATCGTCCATATCCGTTCATTAACGCATCTGCGACGCTGGAGAAAGGTCTAGACGACGTCTGGCGGATGTCGATGTTGCGGACGGACGTGGTGGAATCGTGCTGAGACGAGTTGGGTGGGCCCAGTTCTTTGCCTTGTTGATGATCATGCTGGTTGGCGCTAGCCCATTGTCCCGAGCGGACGCCGGCTGTCGAACCGTCAGCGAATCGTATGCCAGCTGTGCTGGCTTAGAGAACTTGCCTGCGACCGAAGGCAGCGGTGCTGAGGTAGGTGTCCCACAAGGATCTGGCGGAGCCACCGCCGTTGATCGCGCATGTCGTTTCGTGGGGGGCGCTATCCCATGTTCAACCGCTCTCGGCACCTGGAGCGACTCCGCGCAGGGTTGGTGTCGGCCGACCGCGACGCAGCCGCCCCTCACCGACGCGGTCTGGCGGGGTCGGACCGATGGGGTGATCCACGTCTGCACGCGTCCGGGTGGGTCGGGTGTGCCGGATCCCGAGATGGCGTTCCACCGCTGGCTACCCACGGCGGAACCGGCCACCCCTGATCCGCTCTCGATAGCGCAGCGACTTCTGGCCGAACTGGACCTGGAGGCCATCGAACTCGGTGTCTACCCGCACACCACGGACCACATGCCCGGCTCGATGAGCGTGGTCGGCTGGAACATGTGGCTCTGGGCCGACGCCCCCTCCGAATCCACTTGGGGTCCGGTGACCACGTCGGACACCGTGTCCGGGCACACCGTCACGTTGACCGCGGAGGTCGCCGAGGTGGTCTGGGACATGGGCAACGGTGACACGGTCACCTGCGGACTGGGCACCAAGTGGAACCCGGCCTATATCCGCAGCGAGCCATCCCCCGACTGCGGCTATGTCTACTCAAAGGACGGCGACTACCAGGTCACCGCCACCACCAACTGGACCGTCGCCTGGCAAGGGATCGGGGAGTCCGGGACCATCCCGCTGCAACTCAGCAGGACCGAACACCTCCAGGTGGCAGAGGTTCAGGTGGTCGTCACCTCCGGCGGCTGACGTTGAGACCGGTCAACTGCCCAACGGACTGAACCCGAGTTCGGTGACCACCGCCTGCACTGCGACGTCGTGCGGTTCCGTGGGGATGTCCAGGCCTACCTCCGCAGCCCGGGCCAGCGCCCAGACCGCAGCGCCGGTCTGCCGCCGCGGCAGCGCCCTGTCGTACCAGCCCCCACCGGTGCCGAGGCGCGCACCGTCGGGGCCGACGGCCAGGCAGGGCACCAGCACGACGTCGGCCATCCACAGTGCCTCGGCGCCCAGGCGGGGGCTCGTCGGCTCAGGTATCCCGCCCCATCCCTCCCGGAGGTCCTTCGCGCCGGTGTACCAGGCCCAGTCCGGCTCGCGCCGCAGCACCGGCAGCAGCACGCGCCGCCCCTGTTCGGCGAGGGCGGTCAGCAGGGACGCGGTCCCCGGCTCGCCTGCGCGCGAGGCGTAGGTGGCGACGACGCCCGCATCGTCGGGCAAGGCCTTCAGTACCGCCGCGGTCCGAGCGTCGTCGTCGGCCGCCCACTGCTCGCGCGACAAGGCCGAACGTGCAATCAGCACACGCGCTCGCAGCGAGTCCTTCGAGCGCTCGGGGGGCATTGAACTATCGTATGGCCCATGGCTCTGTTCGGTCGCAAGAAGCCCGCCCCCGTCGAGGAAGAGGTCGTCGAGGAGGCGCCCAGCCTCCCTCCGGCGCCCCCGCTGAACGAGACCGGGCTCCGCACCGTGGCGGACCACACCGATTACCTGCTGAGTCTGGTGGAGCCGCTGCGACCCTTCGGGATGTCGCTCGTCGATGCCTGGGACCAGGTCATGTGCGAGGACATCAACTCCATGATCAACGTCCCGCCCAACAGCACTGCCAAGGTGGAGGGCTTCGCCGTCCGCGCCTCAGACCTCCGGCAGGAGGACGGCTCCGTCACCGACTCCCTGCGCATCGTCGATGCCGACGAGCGGCTGGCTCCGGGAGAAGCGGCGCGGGTGATGCCCGGTGCGGTGCTCCCGAGGGGGACGACGGCTGTTCTCCCGTCGACCTTCGGGCAGGTGCTCGGCGCGGAACTCAAGATCATCGAGCCCGTCGACGAGGGCGCCTACCTGCGGGCTGCGGGGGAGCACCTCGCCGTCGGGACCCGGCTGCTCAGTGAGGGTGAACGCCTCAACGACAGGGCGATCGGCATGCTCGCCAGCGCGGGCATCGACAAGGTTCTGGTGCGCCCCCGCCCACGGGTGGTCGTGGTCAGCTCCGGCCATGAACTCGTTGAGCCCGGCGACAAGGTGCATCACGGCGAGAACACCGACTCCAACTCCTTCATGATCGCGGCGGCGGCGCGGGCCGCGGGTGCCACGGTGTTTCGCGTCGCACTCCACACCAGCGACCCGGAGCAGTTGAAGATGTCCATCACGGACCAGCTGATCAGGGCCGACCTGCTGATCTCGACCACCGGCGGACACCGCGAGGACTACGAGGCAGTCGCCCGCGCCATGGGCGAACTCGGCCTGGTGGACTCCGTTGAGGTCGCCATGTCTCCGGGACGGACCCAGACCTTCGGGCTGATCGGCGACGAGCGGGTCCCCATGGTCATGCTGCCCGGCAACCCCGTCAGCGCCTACGTCTCCTTCCAGACGTTCGTCTGGCCGCTCATCCGGCGCCTGATGGGAGGCAACGAGAAGCGGCGCGCAGTCCGTGCGATCGCCTCCTCGACGCTGCGCTCCAACAAGGGACAGTTGCACCTCCTGCGCGGTGAGCTGTTCTCGGAGGCCAGCATCCGCACCGTCGAACGGGTCAGCGACCCGCATGCGATGGCGGAACTGTCCCGGAGCAACGCCCTGATCGTGCTGGACGAGCAGACCGACCTGGTGAAGGCCGGCGAGCAGGTCATGTGCTGGCCACTCGACGAATCCTGAGCACCAAGACTTTGGGGCCCAACCGCGAGTTGGTCAGCTGAAACACACCTTTGTTGTTTACGGTGGGCTTGTGCTCGCCGGAATCGTCATCAGTGTCCTCGTAATCGCAGGCCTGGCGTTCGGGCTGCCCTGGCTGGCCGCCCAGCGCGATGCCCCCGACGTGCTGGAGGGGGACCCGACCGAACGCTTCTCCGATTCCATGCGCATCCTCCGACGAGACATCGCCGACTACCTGGAAGACGCCGGCGCCGCCGAAGTCTCGACGCCCCTGACGCGCAAGGCCGAACTCACCGAACTGCGGCTGCTGGCCTCCAGCGGGGCCACCCGTCGCCGTCGAGCGCTGCTACTGCTGGTGGTGTCGTTGCTCGCCGTCGGTGTCACCACGATCCTCGGATACCTCCCATGGTGGTCGGTCCTGGTGCCGGTGGGAGGGCTCCTGGTCTTCGTCGGGGTGGCACGGTTCGAGGTCGCTGCCATGCGACGGCGATTCGACGCGCGCGCGCAGGCCGTGGCGGAGGGCTGGGGCGACGAGGAGGAGACCACCAGGATCGAACTCGAGGAGCCCGAGGACACCTCCCGCGAGTTCCGCGTCGACCTCTCCGCACCCCAGGCGACCGGCGCGCTGTGGGACCCGATCCCGGTCACCGCGCCCACCTACGTGTCCAAGCCGCTGGTGCCGCGGACGGTCCGGACGATCGACCTGTCCGCGCCCGTGGTGGTCAAGCAGCCGCTGGTTCCGACGGCAGACCGCCCGGACAGCGACGTCGAAGAGCTGGAACTGGAGGACACCCAGACGTTCCTCCACGAGTTCCGCCCCCGCGCCGTGGGGGAGTAGCAACAGCCGCTTCCTCGGCGGCGGGATCAGTCGAGCGGTTCCTGGAACAGCGTGACTGTCAGCCCGCCCGGCGTCGTCAGGCGTGAGTTGATGGATCGCCATGGCGTCTCACGCGGCGAGGCCACCAGTTCTGCCCCTTCCGCGACGAGTTGGTCCGTGGTGGCTGGGGTGTCGTCGACCTCCAGAGCCACGCGCAGCTTGGGGCTCTGGGCGCCGTCGGTCTCGACCCTGTCGATCAACTCCACCTGCGCCGGATTGGCGAGCTCCAGCGTCGCCCGGCCGGCGTCCAGGATGACGACGCGCGCGTCACCCTCCCCCTCGTAGGCCTCCAGTTCTGGCATTCCGAGCACCTCGCGGAAGAAGCGGAGCGACTCCTCGAAGTCATCCGCGCGGACGACGAGACGAAGTTGGCGGACAGGGTTGCTTGATGAGCCGTTCATGACGCAAGGTTAGGACGCACGTGGGATCAGTTTCCGGTCTTCACAGACCCAGTGGCGCCGCACCCCGGACGCCCGGCTCCTCCTCACCTACAGGACCCGAGAACGATGATGCTCAAGAACGACGAGAACAACGCTCCCGCCGATGACCGGCTCCCGCCGGGCAGCCGTTCGGTGATCGCGATCCTGTTGGCCTCGGCCTTCGTGGTGATCCTCAACGAGACCACGCTGACGGTGGCCCTGAAGTGGATCATGGACGACCTGGGCGTCACAGAGCGTGCCGCCCAGTGGCTCACCACCGCCTTCATGCTGACGATGGCCGTGATCATCCCCGTGACGGGCTGGCTGCTGGAGCGATTCCCCACCAGGCAGGTGTTCATCCTTGCCATGGCACTGTTCTCGGCGGGGACACTGCTGGTCATAGTCTCGCCCACCTTCCCGCTCGTCCTCGCCGGCCGTGTGGTCCAGGCAAGCGGGACGGCGGTGATGATGCCCCTGTTGATGACGACGATCATGAACGTGGTCCCGCAGTCCCGGCGCGGCGCGATGATGGGCAACATCTCCATGGTGATC
Organism: Tessaracoccus sp. OS52; assembly: GCF_020687685.1. Taxonomy (GTDB): domain Bacteria; phylum Actinomycetota; class Actinomycetes; order Propionibacteriales; family Propionibacteriaceae; genus Arachnia. Next base: position 290,430 of record NZ_JAJEWM010000001.1, read on the forward strand.
TCCGTCGCCCCCGCGCTGGGTCCCACGGTCTCGGGGCTGGTCCTGCAGTTCGCCAACTGGCGGGTGATCTTCATGATCGTCCTGCCGCTGGCGGTCCTGCTGGGCGTGTTCGGAGCCCTGCGCATCCGCTCCCTCAACGAACCCCGCGACGTGCCCGTCGATGCCGTCTCCATCGGTCTGGCGATCGTCGGGTTCGGTGGGCTGGTCTACGCCCTCAGCCTGATCGGCGTGGAGGGCGGGAGCGTCGCACAGCTCGCAGGTGTGCTGGTCCTGGGGCTCGCCAGCCTCGTCGCGTTCCTGTGGCGGCAGGTCATCCTTGGCCGCTCGGGGAGGGCACTGCTGAACCTGGACACGTTCCGCCACCCCGGTTTCCGGATCGCGCTCACAGTGGTCGCCATCGCCATGGCCGCGCTCTTCGGGACGTTGATCATGCTTCCGCTGATCCTCCAGAACGCACTGGGGATGCAGCCGCTGACCGTCGGGCTGGTGCTGCTCCCCGGAGGTCTGGTGATGGGAATCCTGGGGCCGACGGTGGGCAAGCTCTACGACAGGGTGGGTCCACGCCCACTCGTGATCCCGGCGTGCCTGCTGATCGGCGCGGTCCTGTTCGGGCTGTCCACCATCAGCGTCAGCACGTCGCCGTGGTTCATCGTGGCGTGCCACGTCGCGATGAGCGTGGGGTTCGCCTTCATGTTCACCCCGCTCCTCACGACCGCGCTGGGATCCCTGCCGCCGGCACTGTATCCCCACGGCTCGGCGACCATGGGAACTGTGCAGCAGCTGGCGGGTGCCATCGGTACCGCGGTGTTCGTGACCATCTACGCGACGCAGACCCGCATCGCTGCGGGCAAGGGAATCGAGGAGCGCGTTGCCATGCTCACCGGCTCCCGGCTGGCGTTCCTCGCAGCGGCGGGCGTGTGGGCGCTGGGCTTCATCGGCTCATGGTGGCTCCGACGCCCGAGCGCGGAGGCACACACCACGGTCGAACCCGTGGGTGACAGGGTGTCGAACTAGTCGATTCACGCGGACCCTTGACAGCTGCCCTCGTCGCGCGAATACTTAGGTATATGCCTAAGTATCGCGACGAGCTGGACCAGGTGATGCGCGCCCTGGCCGACCCGACGCGTCGCGCGGTCGTCGAGCGCCTCTCCGCTTCGCCGGCCGCGGTATCGCAACTGGCAGAGCCGTTCCAGATGGCACTGCCCACCCTGATGCAGCACCTCGGCGTCCTCGAGGCTGCGGGCATCATCAAGTCGGAGAAGCTGGGGAGGGTCCGCACGGTCAGTCTTCGGCCCGGGTCCCTCGACGTCCTCCGTCACTGGCTCGACGAGCACCGCACGCCCGCCGAGCGCCAGGCCGATCGCCTGGCAAGCCATCTTCAGCGGTGAGCAAGCAACCCACCCTCAACCACCAGGAGCAAGCGATGTCCCACAGCAAGACACCAAGCGTCATCCATGCCGGATTCACCCTCACCCGCGAGTACCCCGCACCCCTCGGCAAGGTCTGGGAGGCCTTCGCCCAGGAGGAGCAGAAGAAGCAGTGGTTCGGCGCCGACGAGGGCTGGACCAACCGCGAATGGCAGTTCGACTTCCGGGTGGGCGGCCACGACGTCGACGAGGGCACCTTCCACGGCGGCCCGGTCTCCCGATACGAGGCCGACTACACCAGCATCGTCGAGCATGAACGCATCGTCACCACCTACAACATGTGGATCGACGGCTTGCACATCTCGACCTCGGTGGCGTCGTTCGAGTTCGAGGAGATCGACGGCGGCACCCGCCTGACGCACACCGAACACGGCGTCCACCTGGACGGTCTCGACAATCCCTCCGACCGCGAGGCGGGCAGCAGGGGGCTCCTGGACGCGCTGGGTGCAATGCTGGCCGCCCGGGTCGGCGCCGACGCCTGACCGGGCTACGGAACACGAAGGCCCGGGCCCTCAGAGGGGTCCGGGCCTTTGGCGATCTATCGGTCACACACTTGGGTGGAGCTAGGGGGATTCGAACCCCCGGCCTTCTCATTGCGAACGAGACGCGCTACCAACTGCGCCATAGCCCCTTGTTGACGAGCGGCTCGATACTACCACTGCGCTCGCCCGCGCGACAAAAAGCCGGCTTCAGCGCTCCCAGCCCATGATGGCGACGGCCTGCTTCGTCTCCGGGTACTCGAAGTCCTCGAGGAGGTCGACGAATCCGAACCGCCGGTAGAGCCCGCGGGCGGGATTGTCGGGGTGCGTTGCCAGGAGGGCACGGGACTGGCGCATCGAGTCCAGTTGCGCATGCAGCAGGCTGCTGCCAAGGCCCTGGCCGTGGAACTCCGGGTCGACCTCGATCTCGGCGAGTTCGAAGGCGTCGTCCAGCCATTCGTGATGGCCGGCGGCTTCCATGGCCGGGATGATCTGGCGGGGCCACCAGTTCTCGGGAACGAAGTCGAATCCGAAGACGAAGCCGAGGATCTCGCCGTCGATCTCCGCGACCAGACACGTGGCCCCCTTGTAGGTCATCATCGCCTCGCTGAACACCTTCGAGAAGTGCGCGGCAGTCTCGTCCGTGTGCCCGAAGGCCTCGCGGTAGATGTTGGTGATGCGCCCGACCCGGGAGACGGCCTCCGTCGGGCTGAGCCAGCGCAGTCGATCGTCGAAGTCCTCTTCGCTCATGATTCCCTCTCACCCTTCCTTCGACGATGCTCCGCCAGCCTACGGTCTCCACCGGCCCCATGCATGGGCATCACTCGTTGCCGCTGGCGGGCGGGGGACCCAACTCCTCCAGCGCGTCGAAGAACTCATCGGGAACGTCGGCCTCGACAAGGCCCTCCAGCGCTTCCAGCCGATCCAGCGAGGGGATGCCCACCACGGTCGTGTCCACCAGAGGGCTGCGCATGGAGAACTGAAGTGCGGCCGCAGCCAGGTCCACGCCGGCCTCCTCGGCGAGGTGACGGACCCGTTGCAGGTGGGCGGCGAAGTCCACGGGCATGTCGCGGTAGCCGTACTTGTCGGCGCCGTTTGCGAGCGTGCCCCCACCGAAGGGGGCGGCGTTGAACACCGTCATCCCGAGTTCGCGGGCGCGCTCGAACACCGGCTGCGCCGAGCGGTCCACGAGTGTGAAACGGTTGTGCGAGAGGGCGACGTCGAAGACGCCGGTCTCGATGTAGCGCAGGACCTCCGCCGACGGGCCCAGTGCGATCCCCACGGCCCCCACCAAGCCTTGGTCGCGGAGCGCGAGCAACGCCTCGACGGGGCCGCCGGGCGCCATGGCGTCCTCGAAGCTGATCGTGAACGGGTCGTGGAACTGGTACAGCGGCAAGCGGTCCATCCCGAGCCGCTCCAGGGACTCCTCGAAGGAACGGCGCAGCCGGTCAGCGTCGAAGGAACCTGTCACCATGTCCCGGTCCGCCTTGGAGTAGACGAGCTTGCCCTCCGGGAGACCGCCGGCCCGGCGAATGGCTTCTCCGAGCAGGCGTTCGCTTCGGCCCTCGGCGTAGTTGTTGCTGGTGTCGACGTTCCCCAGCGGGGTGGCGATCAACGCGTCGGCCAGGGCCTCGGCGTCGGGGCGGTCCCCGAGCCGCGAGGCCCCCAGGGTGACTGGAGTGACGGGCACTCGGGTCATGTTGCTCCTCCTGCTGGTGCTGGTTGCCGGGTCCCAATCTATCCCGACGTGGACACATGGTGACCCCGAGCAGCGGAGGGGCCCGGTGAGGTCTAGCGTGGTGCGCATGAGCAACGCGGTCTCGACGTCCAGGCTCACCAAGCGCTTCGGCAAGGTACTGGCGCTCGACCACCTCGGTCTCGACATCCCGGAGGGCTCCATCTTCGGCGTGATCGGTCCCAACGGCGCCGGCAAGACCACCCTGATGCGGCTGCTGCTCGACATCCTGCGTCCCACCTCCGGACACGCCGAAGTCCTCGGCCAGGACCCGCGGGCCGGCGGAAAGCGGCTGCGTGGCCGCATCGGATACCTCCCCGGGGAGTTCCGGGTCTCCCCGCGGCTGACCGGTAACGCCCACGTCAAGTTCTGGTCTGAGATTTCGCCCCAACGCGATTCCCTCGCGCGGGCACGCGACTTCGCCGAGCGCCTCGACCTGGACCTCTCCCGGCCCGCCAGCAAACTCTCCAAGGGGAACAAGCAGAAGCTCGGCGTAGTCCAGGCGTTCATGCACAAACCTGAACTCCTCATCCTCGACGAACCGACCTCAGGCCTGGACCCATTGATCCAGCAGACCTTCCTGGGCATGGTCCGGGAGGCCCATGCCGAGGGCGCCACCGTCTTCCTCTCCTCGCACATCCTCTCCGAGGTGGAGCAGGTGGCCGACGCTGCGGCCATCCTTAGGTCGGGTCGGGTGGTGCGCGAGGCTCCAATCACCGAACTGCGCGCGACGGCGGTCCGCCGCCTCCGCGCGGTGGTGCGTGCCGCCAGCACGGACGAGGTCACGGCCGCCGCCCAGCGCTGCGGCCTGGACCTCGCCGTCGAGCCCGCGGGCGACGGTGAGGTCCGGGTCACCGGGATGGTCGAGGGCCGGGCCAACGACGTCGTCGCGCTGCTCGGGGCGTTCGAGGTGGTTGACCTGGTGCTCTCGGAGCCGGATCTCGAGGAGACCGTGCTGGAGATCTACTCGGAAACCGACGAGGTGGCCTGATGCCCATCTTCATCCAGGTGATGCGGGAGTCCTGGCGCGGCGTCATCTACTGGGGGCTCGCCCTGCTTGCGGTCATGTCGTTGTACCTGTCGTTCTACAGCTCGATGGGCAACGCCGAGGGCCTCCAACTGATGATGAACCAGCTGCCGGAGGGCATGACCGCTGCCTTCGGCTTCCGGGACATCGGCAGCGGCGCGGGCTGGGCGCACTCGACATTCTTCGGGCTCCTCGGACTGTTCATCCTCTCGGCGGCCTGCATCTCCTGGGGTGCGCGAGCGATTGCCGGAGACGAGGAGGAGGGCATGCTGGAGCTGACGCTGGCCCACCGTGTCTCCCGCACGCAGCTCTACCTGGAACGGCTCCTGGGCATGGTCTTCCGGCTCCTGCTCCTGGGCGTGATCGTGGCAGGTGGCCTGGTGCTGCTGGACGGGCCCGCAGGGCTCGAGCTGGACTTCGGGAACATCCCGCCGCAGGTGGTCGCCTACCTCGGTGTCGGACTGGTCTGCGGCACGTGCGCGCTCGCCGTCGGAGCCGTCACCGGTGACCGCGGCCGCGCTACCGGCGCCGGTGCTGCCGTGCTGGTCGGGGGTTTCCTCCTGAATGCCCTCGCGAACGTGGACGAGGGCAACGAGTGGATGGCCACCATCTCGCCCGTCTCCTGGGCCTACGAGAACCGGCCCCTGATCAATGGCTGGGACTTCGAGGGAATCGCGCTGCTCTACGGACTGACTGCCGTCCTCGTGCTGGTCGGCTGGCTTGGTTTCACGCGCCGGGACGTGACCGCCTGAGAGGCCGTCCGAATCGGCGACGCGTACGTGTGCGCGGGCGTAGGCTCGGATGACGTCGAGCAGAACGAAGGAGTTCGGACATGAGCGACAACATCTACAAGGTCAGCGAGATCGTCGGCACCTCGACGGTGGGTGTCTCGGAGGCCATCGACGGCGCGATCGCGCGTGCGGCGCAGACCCTGAAGAACCTGGACTGGTTCGAGGTGACCGAGATCCGTGGGCACATCGAGAACGGTGCCGTGAAGCACTACCAGGTGGGGCTCAAGGTGGGATTCCGGCTGGACGAACCCAGCTAGGCCGGCCAGCGCAGCAGGGCCTGGCGCGCGAGGATCGAGGCGGCCTCGCTGATGTGCAGGCCCATGCCCAGACCCACATCCCTCGCCGGCGTGAGGTTTCCCAGGATCCCGACGGCCGGTAGCTTGCGGAAGTCCTGGCTCGTGATCGGCTCGTCGTCGACCCGCCAGCCCGACATGGTCAGCGCGTCGGCGACGTCCGCCAGGGAGACAGGCCCTGGTTCCGTCGCGGCATGCAGCAGGAACAGCAGCGCAGCGTCGCGTTCGAACCCGTCCGCCTCCGGGATGAGCCGTCCGCCGAGGTGCTCCCACAGCTCCCAGGGGTCCTTTCGCGCTGCATCGCCCGCCCTGGTCAGCAACAGCCTGCCCTTGACCTTGCGGAGCAGCCCGACCTGCTGGAGGCACTCGCGGAAGTGGCGCACCTCGGGAGCGCTGGCCTCCCGGTTGTTCTTGCCGTAGCCGGTCCAGTGCCGCGGCACGAGCTGACAGGCCACCATGACGTCGTCCGGTTTCAGGTACCCCGACGACGTCAGTTCGAGACCGCCAGCGGCGGCCCTGTCCAGGAACCACTGGAACGCAGGGAGTGCGGCCAGCAGGTCCCGGTGGGCGAGTCCTCGCTCGTCGCTGAGCAGCGCCGTGAGCCTGCCCCGCAGGTCATGTCCAATTGTGGTTTCATCCATTCCCGCCGCCAGCTCAAGCAGCCTGGTGGGGATGGCGATCTCCGAATCCGGCTCCGGGGTCCAGAACGCCTCCAGTTCCTCCTCGACGGGGGACGCCTCAGGGTGCTCCGGGCCCCAGTCCATCTGGTGGGGCATCAAGCCATTGCGCTCCACTTGCTGGAACAGCAGCCGCAACTCCGCCAGTTCCGCGCCGGAGGTGACGTCATTGAACCTGCGGCGCAGCTCGGAGTCTGTGGGCCCCTGCTCGTTCATGCCCAGAATCATAGGACCGGCATCCGACGACTGGGCGCAGGTCGGCGCACTTGGCACGTCGGAGTCCGGAAGGGTTCCGGAGAGCCGGGTGCGCCGGGGACGGATCACCCCGCGGGGTACTCCTGCCGCAGCCACTCGATGAGCCCGTCCGCGTGGACCTCGTGGCCACCCTCGTGGATCTGCAGGGATGCGCGCTCGCCGACGCCGAGGCGCTCCCAGTGGGACTTCGCGCGTTCGAACTCCTCCACCACCTGCGGCCACCACGCGATCTGGTCTGCGCGGCCGTGCTGCACGAGGAAGGGGCGCGGGCAGACAAGGCTCGCGAGGTCGGCGTCGCCGAACCCGAGCAGGTGGCCCTGCAGGAAGGCGTGGTGTTCGTCGTGGTCGTAGAAGGTGGAGTACCGGGTGTCCTGGACCACCATCTTGTTGGAGCGGTTGTTGAAGAACCCGAGCGTTGCCACGGCCTCGACTCGGTCGTCCAGGGGGGCCCAGAACTGGGCTGCCAGGCCGCCCCAGCTCATCCCGGCGAGAGCGTAGCCTGCGACGTCGACGTCGGGAGCCACCTTTGCAACGGCGTCGAGCAGGTGCTGGAAGCGCGCGAACTCGAGACCCTCCATGGTGGTGCCCGCCAGCCGGGCGAGCGACTGGGCCCGGTTCCGCGGGGGGATCTCGATCAGGTTCATCGGGGCAAGGACCGCGTAGCCGGCCTCGACCAGTCTGGTGCCGACGGCGTCGTAGGCCCCCTTCTCGGCCAGGCCCATCACGCGCTCCGGTGTGGAACCCAGGCCATGCTGGAACACGACCAGCTTCCTGGCTCCCTCCGGCACGACCAGGAGACCCTGCGCCGTCAGTGAGTCTGCCAGCCGCACGGTGAGCCAGCTTCCGCCCGCGACCTCGGAGTCGCGCACCTCCACGTCGCCCGCGGCCTTCAGGTCGGGCGGCGCCAGGAGCGAACGCCACTCGTCGCGTCGGCTGCGCACGCTGGCCAGGAAGGCCTGCTCAGATGAGTAGTCCCGTTCCCACAGCTGGTCCGACGTCTCGTCGTAGCGGTCCACGAGCCGAGCACGGAAGTAGTTCTCCAGCTCAGCGACGTAGCCCTCCTGGCGCGCCTCGAGGTTCATGGATCAGCCCTTCAGGCCGGACATCGTGGCGCCCTCGGTGAAGTGCCGGGAGGCGAACATGTATGCGATCAGGATCGGAGCGAGCGCGATGGCGGAGCCGGCCAGCGTCGCGCTGAGCGGTGCGTTCTCCTGCAGCATCCGGGCGACGCCCGTCGTGAGCACCTGCATGTCTTCGCGTTGCGCGACGACCAGCGGCCACAGGAAGTCGTTCCAGTGCCACAGGAACACGAACAGGCCCAGGGTCGCCAGGATCGGCTTGCACAGCGGCAGGATGATCGTGAAGAAGATGCGCACCTCACCGGCGCCGTCGACCTTGGCGGCCTCGATGAGTTCATCGGGGATGCTGGTGATGAACTGGCGCATCAGGAAGGTGGCCTGGACGTTGACCAGCGTAGGCAGGATCAGGCCCCAGTAGGTGTTCACCCCGCCCAGCTCCGCGATCAACATGAACTGCGGAATCAGGGTGACGTGGTAGGGCACCATGACCATCGCGACGAACATCCAGAACAGGACCTCGCGGCCGCGGAACCGCTTCTTGGCGAAGCCGTAGCCCGCCATCGAGGCGAACAGCAGGACGAAGAAGACCGACACGAAGGAATAGATGGCGGTGTTGAAGAGCCACTTGGGCATCTTCCCGGTGTTCCAGATCTCCAGGTACTGCTGGATGCTCAGGTCCGTCGGCACGAGGGAGCCGGGGAAGTTCAGCGGGACCCCCGGCTCGCGCATCGACATCACGATCATCGCGTAGAAGGGGAACAGCGAGATCAGGCCGGCGATCACCAGGACCGTGTACTGGGCGACCGCTCCCCAGCCCTTGGGTGACATCCGGTCACGCTTGGCGAAGAAGCTTCGGCGGCCACCGGGTCCACCGTCGTCCGGATCCTGCTGCTCGGGTTCGGCGGCGAGGATCTCCTTGGCGTCCAGAATCGCGGTTGACATCTCAATCGCCCCTACTCATCACGGCGCGCTGGAGCAGCGCCAGGGTTACCAGCAGGATGCACATCGCAACTCCCACTGCGGCTGCGTAGCCGAAGTTGAACAGCCGGAACGCCTCCTCGTAGAGGAGCATGCCCAGCACATTGGTGGCCCCGGCGGGGCCGCCACCAGTCATGACGAACACGACGTCGAAGACCTGGAAGGAGAAGGTGGTCTCGATCACCAGGAGGAAGAACAGTTGCGGCTTGAGCTGCGGGAAGGTGACGAACCAGAAGCGCTGCCAGCCGTTCGCGCCGTCGATCAGGGAGGCCTCGTCCAGTTCACGGGGGAGGTCCTGCAGGCGCGCCAGCACGATGAGCATGTCGAAGCCGAACCGTCCCCAGACGGCCACGAAGATGATGGCCACGAGCGCGAGCACGGGGTGACCGAGCCAGGAGCGGCCGTCGCCCCCGAACCACTGCGCCACGTTGGGAACGATGCCGCCGGCGTTGAACACCCATACGAAGACGGCACCGGCGAGCACCAGGGAGGTGATCGAAGGGATGAAGTAGGCCGCGCGGAAGAATTTGATGAAGGGACCCACGCGGCGCACCAGGAGAGCCAGCGAGATCGAGATGATCATCAGCAGCGGTACCACGGCGACGGTGTAGGCGACGGTGACCGAGAACGAACGCCAGAACGCAGCGTCGGAGAGCATCTCCCGGTAGTTCTCCAGGCCCATGAACTCGAACGCGCCAGAGATCTTGTAGTCGCCCAGGGAGATGAGGATCCCGCCGAAGACGGGGAACAGCTTGAACACAAGGAACAACGTGACGACGGGAAGTACGAAAAGAAAGCCCGCGAGGGCCTCGCGACGCTGCACAAGGCGGCGTCGACGAGGAGCCCTCGCGGTGATGGTGTCGGTGGTCATCGATCAGCCGACGATGTCTTCTGCCTGCGCCTGCATGTCGGCGACGGCGTCCTCGGGGGACTTGTTGCCCAGGAGCACGTTCTGCATCTCGGCCAGGATGACCGAGTTCACCTCACGCGCCTTCGGCTGCTGGACACCGGGGGTCACGACGTCGAGGAACTCACCTGCGGTGGCCTCGGGGGAGCCCTCCTCCATGGTGGTCTCCGCAGACTCCTTCGGCGGGTAGAACAGGCTGAAGTCGTGGATGGCGGTGAGCTGCTCGGGCTGGGTGATCCAGTTCAGGAACACCGCGGCGGCCTCCTTGTTCTCGGAACCCTCCAGGAGGGTGAAGGAGCCGATGGTGCCGTAGCCGGCGCTGGTCTTGTTGGTCAGCGGCGGGCCGACGACGCGGTCGTCGCCCCAGTAGGGCTCCATGATCCCGGCGCCCTGGTACATCTCGCAGACGACGGTGCCCTCCGCGATGCCCGACTGCTCCATGGGAACCGCGGTCACCGAGTCGTCGACGTCGATGTAGCCGTTGTCCGCGAGCGACTTCAGGAACTTCACGGCCTCGAGGACCTCGGGGGAGTCGAGCGTCGGGTTGCCCTCCTCGTCGAAGGTGCTGCCGCCTGCCTGCTGGACGAAGGGCAGGAACGCCATGTCCATGGCGGCGTTGGGGTTGAACCCGAGCTGTGTGGCGTACAGGCCCTCCGCCTTGGCTGCCTCGCCCAGGGCCAGGAGGTCGTCCCAGGTCTCGGGGACCTCGGCGCCGAGCTGCTCCAGGAGCGGTGCCTTGCACGTGGTGGGCACCACGGACATGAGGATTGGTGCGGTGTACTGGTTGCCGTCGATGTTGCCGTACTGCAGGGCGTTCTCGTAGTAGCCGTCGGTGACCAGGAAGTCCTGGAGCGGGGCCAGGGCGTCCTGCGCCTGGTACTGCACCACCTCGTTGGGGATCATGTAGACCAGATCGGGTGCGACGCCGCCGGCGATCGCGCTGGAGAGCGCAGTGTCGCGGTCAGCCCAGGGGAGCACCTCGTTGGTGACCTTGATGTCGGGGTATTCCTCGTTGAAGGCGTCGACCTGGCTCTGCCAGAAGTCCTCGTCGGCGTTGGCGCGGACTTCCGGGCTGATCGGGAACGTACGGAACGTGACCTCCCCGCTGATCTCCGCGGCTTCCTCGCCGGTGGGTGGGGCGCTGGGTGTGTCCTCGCCGCCGCCAGAGCAGGCGACGAGAAGTCCGAGGGCCAGTGCGGCAGCGCCGGCCTTCATGAAGCGTGGGGCCATTACAACTCTCCTTTGGGTTGAGGGGGTGCCTCTTATAGAAAACCTTATCTACCTTCCCCCTCACTGTCCAGCAACGTCGCTGAGCTGTCATTCCTCGGACCAAATTGGCAGTCTTGCCACATGACCACTCCCCGTCAACTCGCTGATGCCTACGTCGCTGATCTCGCGACCCTTGACCCCATCCTCGCCACCCATCTGGGTCACGCCAGTGGGGCTGACAAGCTCCCCGACCTCTCGCCCGCCGGGTACGAGGCAAAGGTGGGGCTGGCCCGAGCGACGCTCGAAGCCTTGGATCGGAGCAATCCCGAGGGCTGGGATGACGTGGAGCGTCGCTGCGCACAGCTGTTGCGCGAGCAGTTGGAGGCTGGGATCGAGGAGTACGAGTCGGGGGACCACCTCCGCTCCATCCGGAACATCTTCTCCCCGGTCCACTCCGTCCGCCAGGTTTTCAGCCTCATGCCGACGGCGACGGCCGACGACTGGGCGGCCATTGCCAGGCGGCTGGGCCAGGTGCCAGCGGCCTATGCGTCATGGGTCCGGACGCTTGAGCAGGGGCGGGAGCGCGGCATCATGTCGGCGCCGAGGCAGGCCGCCACCGTCGTGGGCCAGTTGGAGGAGTGGCTGGAGGCCAGGTGGTTCCACAGCTTCGTCGCCGACGGGCCGAATGAGCTGCGATCCGAACTGGAGGCGGCCGCGACGACGGCGCACCAGGCGGTCGCGACCCTGCGCGACTACCTGGCAGGCACCTACCTCCCGGCCGCCCGGGAAACCCCCGACGCCGTCGGCGAGGAGGCCTACCGCCGGGCGAGCCGGCGCAGCCTGGGAGCGCGGATCGATCCCATCGAGGCCTACGAGTGGGGCTGGCAGGAATTCCTGCGGATCGACGCCGAACTGCGGGAACTGGCCGACAAGCTGCTCCCCGGGTCAACTCCCGTCGAGTGCATGCGCCACCTCGACGAGCATGGCGCCCGGATCGTCGGTGTGGAGGAGGTCCGCGCGCGCCTGCAGCAGATGATGGACCGGGCCATGGCGGAACTGGACGGCACCCACTTCGAGATCGCGGAGCCCGTCCGGAAGGTGGAGGCGATGATCGCGCCCGCCGGCTCGGCCGCCGCCCCGTACTACACCAGGCCAACGCTCGACTTCAGCCGTCCCGGGCGGACTTGGCTGCCCACGCTCGGCCGGACCGAGTTTCCCCTGTATGACCTGGTGAGCACCTGGTACCACGAGGGAGTCCCGGGCCATCACCTCCAGCTGGGACAATGGGTCCACCGTGCGCCCCAGCTGTCGGTCTTCCAGTCCTTCGTCGGCTCCAACAGCGCCGTGACCGAGGGGTGGGCGCTTTACGCCGAGCGGCTGATGGACGAGCTGGGCTACCTGGACGACGAGGCCCGGATCGGTTACCTCGACGCGCAGATCATGCGCGCCATCCGGGTGGTGATCGACATCGGCATGCATCTCGAACTCACCATCCCGGAGGACTCGCCGTTCGCCCCGGGTCAGACCTGGACGCCGGCACTGGCGGAGCAGTTCTTCGGCGAGTACTCGGGCCAGTCCCCGGACTTCATCGCATCCGAGATCGTGCGCTACCTCGGCTGGCCGGGTCAGGCGATCTCCTACAAGCTGGGGGAGAGGGCCTGGCTCGCCGGCCGGGAGGCCGCGCGGGCCGCGCATGCCGCCCGCGGCGAGGAGTTCGAGCTCAAGGACTGGCACATGTCCGCCCTGTCCCTGGGCGCCCTCGGCCTGGATGCGCTGGAGGTGGAACTCGCCCGGCTGTGAGGGCGGGAGTTCAGCGCTCGCGCCGAGGCCTCCTCGGCCTCAGAGCCGCGCTGAGGCTGGTCGTGGCCGCCCAGGGCAGGAGGAAGAACGCGCGCTCGGGTGAGGCCTTTGCGCTCCGGCGCACCAGTTCCGCTGAGCTCCCGGCGGTCAGCAGGGCCAGGACCGCACCCAGGGCACGGGAGCGGGAACGCCCCAGCAGCCCGTGCGAGGCGGTGAGCACGAGGTTCGCGGTCAGGATCTTCGTGAACGCCTTGCGCTCGTCGTCGCGGCCGCCGTCGGCCAGGTCCGAAAGGACCAGGGCTGACATCACGGCCAGGTCCGCATGGACCCCCGCCCAGACCGCGGGCAGGACGATGCCCCTGGAACGGCCGGTCGCGCCCAGTAGGCCGCCTACGGTGGCCGCTGCCGCCACGGCGCCGGTGGTGGCCAGCAGCGTGCGGCGCCAACTGCGGGTGTCGACGTCGCGCACCGCGGCCCGTACGGCGTCGTCGAAGGGGGTGTGTCCTCCGGGGGGCGCACCGACGATGTCGTCGAGGTCCCGTTCGGCCACGACGGTGTTGTTGAGCAGGGAACCGATGAGCGGCCTGGCCATCGTCGTCCGGATGGGGGTCACCAGACCCATCCAGCGGGCCGCGAGGTGCGCCGTCGTGACCGGCGCGGTGAGCACGATCCGGGGGCCCAGACCAACGGCGGCCGCGTAGCGGACCATCATGTCGGCGTAGGTGAGGGCTTCGGGGCCGCCGATGTCGAAGGTGCGGTTCACCGACGGCTCCAGGTCTGCCGCTGCGACTAGGTAGTGCATCAGGTCCGCGACGGCGATTGGCTGGATGCGGTTGCGGATCCAGCTGGGACCGATGGCGCCGGGGAGTCGCTCGGAGAGGTGGCGCAGCATCCGGAAGCTGATGGAGTCCTTGCCGATCACCACGCCCGCCTGCAGAGCCGCTGTGGGTACCCCCGAGTCCATGAGGATCTGGCCAACCTCGACGCGGCTCCGCAGGTGGGGCGAGAGCTCGCCCTCGGGGTGCAGCCCGCCCAGGTAGACCAGTCGCCCGACGCCCGCCTCACGGGCCGCGGCCGCGAACGACTCGGCCATTTGCCGCTCGATGTCGCCGAAGGAGCCGCCCTGCTCCATGGAGTGCAGCAGGTACCAGGCGACGTCGGCTCCGGCCAGCGCCCGGTCCAGGTCCGCGGGCTCGGACGCGTCGCCCTGGACCACCTCGACGGCGCCCCCCCCAGGGCAGGTCCTTGAGCTTGTCCGCGTCCCGGGTGAGCACGCGCACGCGCCAGCCGCGCTCCAGCAGTTCGGGCACCAGTTCGCCCCCGACGTAGCCCGTCGCTCCGGTCACCAGGCCCAGCCGCCCCGTTGCGCTCATGGTTCGCAGCGTACTAGCGCAGGGCGCCGAACAGTGGCGGCAGGACGAACAGCATCCCCAGCGACCACGTGAGGTGGCACACGATCGGACCCAGCACGCCGCCTGTGACGCGGCGCTGAAGGGCGGTCAGCAGACCCAGCGTGAGCGCCGCGAAGGTCAACAGGGGGACCCCGGACCCGAGCGTCGAGGCGCCGTAGAGCAACGTCGAGCCGATCACCTTCCAGCGGCGCCGGAGGGCCGCGTACAGGGCGCCACGGAAGAAGAGTTCCTCCGCCACCCCGCTGACCGCCGTGATGGCCGCCACCAGTGGGAGTGAGCCGAAGCGGGCGTGGTCGAGCAGCCGCTCAACGGGTTCCACGAGGACCGGGACTCGCGAGATGACCACCGCGCCCGCACAGAAGACCAAAAGGAGCGCGAACCCCAGCAGGAACCCGTGCAGCAACGCCGGGCCGGCGCGGCCGTCGCGGGTGCGCGCCTGCCCGAGGTAGAGCTTCCCGGACGCGAGGGCTCCGGCAACCCAGACCAGGGCGACGCCCAGGCTCGCGAGGTAGAAACTTGGGTCGCCCGGCGTGATGGTGAGCGTCAGCCACAGCGCGACGGCGCCCGCCACCAGGGTGACGGCCGTGGCCACCCGACGGCGCGTCTTCTGCCCCGCTGTGTCCTCCGGTTCCTGGTCCACGGGCACCACGAGCGCCGCATGGAAGAACTCGCGCAACTCGCGGATCGGGTTCACACGGCCACAATAGGGCGTAGGTCCGGGCGCGGATGTGACGACGACAAGCCCCGTTGCGCATCGCCGCTACAGAAAGCGTTATCTCTAGCGGTTTCGTTTCTTCGGGCGTATGGTTGTCCCATGATCAGCGTCTTCGATCTCTTCAGCGTCGGGACCGGACCGTCCTCCTCCCACACCGTCGGGCCGATGCGTGCCGCCCGAGCGTTCGTCGAGCATCTGTGCGCCGAAGGACTGCTGCAGGCCACCACCCGCGTCACCGTCGAGCTCGAGGGATCCCTGGCCGCCACCGGTCAGGGCCACGGCACGCCCGGAGCCATCGTGCTCGGGCTCATGGGGCAACAGCCTGAGACGGTGGATCCGCAGGCGTGCCCCGCCCTCATCGACGGCGTGGCGGCGGCCGGGACGGTGGTGCTTGCCGGACACCGGATCGGTTTCGACGTCGGCGCCGACGTGATCGCCGCCGTGGCATCCAGAGCCGCGGCCCACCCCAATGGCATGACCTTCATCGCGCGGGCCGACACCCGCGAGCTCACGCGGAAGAAGTACTACTCAATCGGTGGTGGTTTCGTGCTGGAGGCCGACGCACTGGGGGAGCACGCGGGTGCTGCTGCAGCCGACCACGTGCCCCATCCGTTCCGGACCGCAGCCGAACTGATGGCGATCTGTGACGCCACGGGACTCACAATCGCGGAGGTGGTCCTGGCCAACGAGTTGACCTGGCGCAGCGAGAGCGAGATCCGTTCGGGTCTCATGGGACTGTGGGCGGTCATGCAGGAGTGCGTCGCCAACGGGATCGGCGCGGCCAGCGGTGAGCTGCCCGGGGGGCTTCGCGTTCCGCGGCGCGCGCCGGGGTTGCGACGCAAGCTGCTGGCAGAACCCGGGACCGAGGACCCCCTCCGAGGGATGGACTGGGTGTCCCTCTACGCGCTCGCGGTCAACGAGGAGAACGCGGCCGGTGGCCGAGTGGTGACGGCCCCGACGAACGGCGCGGCCGGCATCATCCCGGCCGTGATGCACTACTACTGGAACTTCGTCCCCGGCGCCGACGAGGCAGGCATCCAGAAATTCCTCCTCACCGCCGCCGCCATCGGCGTGCTGTTCAAGTCGATGGCCTCCATCTCCGGCGCCGAGGTGGGCTGCCAGGGCGAGGTCGGCTCGGCCTGCTCCATGGCTGCAGGGGGGATGGCCGCGGTGCTGGGCGCGGACCCGCACCAGGTGGAGAACGCTGCGGAGATCGGCATGGAGCACAACCTCGGCCTGACCTGCGATCCGATCGGCGGACTGGTGCAGATTCCGTGCATCGAGCGCAATGCCATCGCAGCGATCAAGGCCATCTCGGCAGCCCGGACCGCCCTTTACGGCGACGGGAGGCACATCGTCAGCCTGGACAAGGTCATCGCCACGATGCGCGAGACCGGTGCGGACATGATGACCAAGTACAAGGAGACCTCGCTCGGCGGCCTCGCGGTCAACGTCATCGAGTGCTGAGCGCGACGGTGCCGTTCGCGGTCAGTACACGAAGATCGCGAACCAGGTCGGGTTGTGGGCGTGGACGATGGCCATGAACACGATGGCGTCGAAGAGCAGGTGCACCGCCAGCACGTAGAGCAGTGACCCAGTGCGGGCGAACAGGAAGCCCTGCAGCAATGCGAACGGTGCGGTCAGCAGAGGCCCCCATTCGCGATAGCCCAGTTCCCACAGGAACGACACGAAGATCGTCGCCTGCAAGGCGTTGGCGAGCCACACGGGGAAGTGGCGACGCAGGAGGGCGAAGCAGGTGCAGATGAAGAACAGCTCATCCCAGGTGCCCACGGCGTTGACCCCGAGGAAGAACCGCGCCAGTTCGCTGCCGTCGGTGATGTGTGGCCAGTTGAGGTAGGCGCCGGAGCGGATGAAGTAGAACGGGAGGATCGCCCAGCCCAGGAACGGGACGGCGACGACGTAGGCCGCCTCGAGCCGCGTCCAGTGGTGCCCTCCCCGCCAGGGAAAGGTGATGGCCGCACGACGGTAGAGGAAGCGGTCGGCGAGCAGCGGGACCGCCACCGCGAGGGCCAGCACGGAACCGATCGTCACGAAGCGGTCCCAGCTGACATCTGCCTCGACGGAGGTCAGGCTCACGATCGCCACCCCCAGCGCGATCAGGAGCAGGTCCTTGCCCAGTTCGAGGCGCAGGATGAACCCCGCGGCCACACTCGCGGCCAGGAGGGCGTGGCCCCACCCCGCGTACTGGAAGCCGAAGAGCATGACCGCTGACAGCGAGACGCCGGCGGCCGCGGCCAACTCCCCGAAATGCCACGGCATGGGTGCCGAGTGTTCAGGAGCCGGGCTGGAGGATGCCGCTGACGAGGCCATGCCACCAGCTTGACAGCAGTCAGCGCAGGACGGCCAGCACTACCTCGTGGGTGTCGTCGCCCTCGCCAAGCCTGGCGATGAGCCTGCCAGCGGCGTCCTCGTACGTCGCGTCGGTGAGCACGCCGATCACCTCGAGTTCACCGTCGGCCGCCGCGTCCTGGGCGACCCCGGTTCCCCGGACATCCAGGCCGGGAGGAGCCACGGAGCCATCGCGCAGTGAGACGATCTCGGCCGCGGTGTCGCGCTCCCTGATGACCCGCTCCAGTTCGGCGAGGTAGACGGGATCAGACATCGCGTCGTAGACGTACCGGGTGCCGAGTTCACTGTGCTCGAGCGTGCCGACGAGGGCGTCGTCGGCATCCTCGAGTGGTGCGGCGCGGTAGGTCAGCGGCACCTGGAGGAGGTCGTCGCCTGACCGGGCGAGGATGGTCTCGATTCCGACCTCCCCGTCCGGATCCACGAAGCGGAAGCGGCCCTCCTGCTCGATGGCCGTGGCATCGCCGGTGAACCACACCTGACTGGGCAACCAAGCGGTGAGGAGTTCCAGCTTCGTGGGCGTCAGCGTGGCACCCTGGTGGACTTCGGCGCGGCGGGTCATGGGGTCTCCTTCGTCGGGATGCGTCATGGCTGTGTCGCGCACCATTCAAGCAGAGCGCCGTGGTCGGGACAGTTCAGTGCGCCGGATGTCCCCTCCTGGTGCTGATGTGACCGATGGTCACGTGGTCATGGGCCAAGCCACCCGCGATCAGGAACAGGACTGCTCCAATGAGCATCGGGGCGACCAGCGCGCCCGAGGAACCCATGAACAGGCCGAGGAATCCCGGGCCCTCGCCCGACGCGGACCAGCGCCCCATGGCCGTGGCAAGGAGTTGCGAGATCCCGAGCAGCGCGAGCAGCAGGCCGGCCATCGTCGGGTGCTTCAGCCCGAGCGTGGCCAGGGGGATGAACATCGCCAGCACCACGACAGCTGCCACCGGACCTGACGTGTCCCGCTGGAAGAGGTCCATCCGGGAATCGATGATCGTCACCGCGGACACCACGAGGGTGAAAGCCAGCAGCACGGGGACGGCGACCTCGGGGGACCGGAAGGCCAGCCAGGCGAGGAGGCCGGCGAACGCGATCCACGCGACTGCCGCAGAGATGGCAATCCACAGCGGGAAGTCCGAGAACGCGTAGCCGGCGGCGAACAGGCCACCTGCGATTGCCACCAGGGCCAGGATGATGCCTCCGATGTAGGTGAGGACTTTGCTTGTGCCAGTCATGGCACCCTCCTTCAACCGTGAAGGTGGGGCGACGCGAGCAGCGGACGGATGTTCGCCGGAGCGGTCGTCCTCGGGATCCATTTTACGCCGATTCCCTGGGGATGAAGCCTGGGGAGCGCCCGAATGGCAGCGGCGAGCGGGAGTGGTTTCCCCTGTTCCCCTACGCTGGCCTGCGTGAAGATCCTCCTGCTGGGAAATGGTGGCCGCGAGCACGCGCTGGGCCGCGCACTGGTTCGCGACCCCGAAGTGAGCGAACTGCACGTCGCGCCCGGCAACCCCGGACTCGAAGCCCTCGCCACCCTCCACGCCATCAACCCCGCTGATCCCGACGCCGTCGTGGCGCTGGCCCGGGAGCTGGGGGTGGACCTCGTGGTCGTCGGTCCCGAGGCGCCGCTCGTGGCTGGCGTCGCCGACGCCGTCGTGGCCGCCGGGATCGACTGCTTCGGCCCCTCGGCCCGGGCGGCGGTGCTGGAGGGATCGAAGGCGTTCGCCAAGGAGGTCATGGCCGCGGCCGGCGTGCCGACGGCGGCGTCGCGGCTGTGCGAGACCGCGGAGGACTCGGCGTCGGCGCTCGACGAGTTCGGCGCCACCTACGTGGTGAAGAACGACGGTCTGGCTGCCGGCAAGGGCGTCGTCGTCACCGATGACCGGGAAGCCGCCCTGGCCCACGCCGTCGCCTGCGGGCGGGTGGTGATCGAGGACTTCCTCGACGGCCCGGAGGTGTCCCTGTTCGCGATCTGCGACGGCGAACGGGCACTCCCGCTGTTGCCGGCGCAGGACTTCAAGCGGGTGGGCGACGGCGACGCCGGCCCCAACACCGGCGGCATGGGCGCCTACTGCCCCCTGCCATGGGCCCCGGCCGGGCTCGTCGAGGAGGTCATGGACACCGTCGTGGACCCGACGCTGGCCGAGATGAAGCGACGCGGCACACCGTTCGTCGGCCTGCTCTACGCAGGGCTCGCCCTCACCTCCAAGGGGTTGCGCGTGGTTGAGTTCAACGTCCGATTCGGTGATCCGGAGACCCAGGCCGTGCTGTCGCTGCTGAAGACCCCGCTGGGCGGAGTGCTGCGGGCAGCCGCCCGGGGCGAACTGGACACCGTCGGATCCCTCGAGTGGCACGACGGCGCCGCGGTGGTCGTCGTCTCCGCCGCCGCCGGCTACCCGGGGACCCCACGCAGCGGTGGGCGCATCAACCTGCCCGCCGACGACGAGGACGCCTACGTCCTGCACGCCGGGACCGCGCTCCACGAGGGTCACCTGGTGGCCGCCGGGGGGCGGGTGCTGGGCGTCGTCGGACGCGGGTCGGACCTGGAGGCCGCCCGCGAACGCGCCTACGCCAAGCTGGCCGGGGTGGACTTCGCCGACGGCTTCCACCGCACCGACATCGGGGTTCCCCACTGAGCGCCACCCCCGTCCTTGTGCCATGATCTGGCCATGGCCAAACCTGCTGCCGACGACCGGTGTCCCTGTGGCGGTGAAACCTACGGCACCTGTTGCCAGCCGCTGATCGAACAGACGGCCAAGGCCTGGACCGCCGAGGCCCTGATGCGCTCCCGTTTCACCGCCAACGCCATCGGCGAGACCGACCACCTGTGGCGCACCTGGCACCCGAGGACCCGGCCCAAGCGCGTGCTGCCGTCGGGGAACCAGTGGCTGACCCTTGAGATCCGTGACGTCGTCGACGGGCAGCCGGGTGACTCGACAGGCATCGTGGAGTTCGTCGCGACGTACCGGGACAACTGGCGCACGAAGGTCATGCACGAGCGGTCGACGTTCGAGTACCGAGCCAACCGGTGGCTGTACGTGGAGGCGATCTCCTAGCCCTCGCGGCTCAGGTCTGGGGCGGGATGTCGACCAGCTTGTCGAAGGCCAGCCCGCTGGAGCCCTCGCCCCGGCCGGTGCGCTTGCGGACGCCCAGCCAGGTGAACGTGCGTCCGGCGGTCCAGCGGGTGCGCTGGAAGCTGAGCGTGACGTGGGTGCCCGAGCGCGGCACCTCCTCCTCGTGGAGCAGGTAGCCGACGGCGGGTGTCTCCTCCAGCCCCACCCGCAGCAACGACGTGCGGGGGCGGACGGGATCGGGAGAGGGATCGTCGTCGCCGACCATGATCCGCAGCATCGCCGCGCGCTGCAACTGCACCTCCCGGTTGTCGCCGTCGACGTGGGTTGGGATCATCGGGATCCAGTTCTCCGGGACCGACGTCATGACCTGGTACCGGATCCTGGCGCCCTCAGCCGGCGCTGGCGGCTCCGGCGGGTGCCCGAGCCGGGCCTCCAGCGCACGCTCGAAGAACCCGCGGGTCTGCGCGGCCGCCTCGTGTCCACTGGCCTTCTCACCCGACGGCAGGGCGATGCCGCGCTCGACGCCCCAGACCATGTTCGCCATCTCGTCGCGGGCCAGCAGCACGTCCTCCAGTGGCCTGCCCTCGAGCACCTGCCGAGCGGCCGGGGGGACGACGAGACTGAGGTCCGCGGGCACGTGCGCCTCGCCCTGGGTCGACAGCAGGAACATCGCCCACCGCTGCCAGTCCTCGTCGTCGCCAGAGCCCGCCGCCCGAACCCAGGTCTTCTCGCCGAAGACGTTGGTGACCGCGACGCCCCGGACCTCTGCGATGCTCCCGGCCGGGAGCGTGAACGGGACCACGTACCAGTCGTTGGCGAAGGTGAGGCCGAACTCCACCAGCAGCAGCTTGGCGAGGTCGGTGGTGTCGGGCCGGACGTCGCCGAAGTTGGTGCGGGTGTCCTCGAAGCGCCACCAGCGCGAGTTGGGCATGCCGTTGAACGTGACCTGCGTCGGCAGCATGGCCAGCGTGTGCGGCTCGGGCGGCGTGGCGGCAGGGTCCAGCTCCCCGAGCGGCTCGCCGGAGGGGTCGACGTCGAAGTTGTACCAGTCGAGATGCCCGTGGAAGTACTCCTCGGCCAGCAGGACCTTCTCGCCGGTCTCGGTGGGCGCGGCGACGCCGAACTGGTACTCCAGACGGTTCGGCAGCCACGCCGTCGCCCCTGCCGGTTGCAGGAACAGCCCGTCGAACCACTCGACGAACCGGGCCGCGACGGGGTCGACCAGGGCCGCCATCGCCGACAGCGACGCGATGTTGTCGGTCGCCGCACCCCCGCCGACCAGGTGCGCGTAGAACTTTGCGCCGTCCATCAGCCGACCGCTTGCGGCGGCGAAGTTCGACCACGCCTCGGGGTGGGCCAGGGTCGGCGCGTCGGCCGGGTTCGTGGGGTCGGGAGCGTGCACCCGGTACTCCCCGATGTACTCGCCCCGCGCCGCCGCCGGGACGCCCGCGACGGTGCCCAGCATCTTCAACCACTGCCTGCCCATCAGCAACCGCACGTCGAGCGCGATCTCATGCCCAGCCTGGCTGAACCCGATCGGCAGGCGCTCCACCTCCGCCTCCAGCGGCACGGTCTCGTCGAAGGGTTCGACGGCGCCCTCGGCAGGCCGGTACTTGTGCAGCTTCGTCGTGGTCAGGTGGGCCTTGACGTCGATCGGCGAGCCCGCGTCGTCGCCGTTGAACTCGCCCAGTTGCCATTGCTTGGTCAGCATCCACAGCGGGTCCCGGACCTCGGCCCGCAGGGCACGGTCGAACTTCTCGGTGCGGGGCACGCCCTCGAGGCGGTTCCAGACGGTGATGCCCGGCTTCGTCTTCCCGGCGAGCACCTTGGAGATGTCAGCGGTGATGTCGAACGCCATCTCAGCCCCCGATCCGGTCGACTTTGTTGTTGAGCGCCAGGTCCAGCGCGATCGTGAGCTGGTGGACCTGCGAGGCCAGCACCGTGGCCGGGAGGAACGGTGCGTACGGCGTCGCGTCCAGTTGACGGGGTTCGACGGCCCTGAGCTTGGCCAGGTCGAGCGTCTCGTTGAGGGCGCCCACGACGTCGGCCCACTGCCAGGCGCCGCGGAACTCGGTCGGGGTCACCAGCAGCATCGACTGCGGCGCCTCGGAGTTGGGCCGGTCGTAGTGGAAGGCGATCCCGGTGTCCACGCTCTGGATGGGGATGGTCTCGGTCCACTCGTCGAGCAGCATTCCGCACTGGTCGGCGGTGGCGTCGAAGGCAACGGCGTGGTGGGCGGTGTAGAGCAGGCGGTCGGTGTCCAGCACCTTGTCCGCTGGGAAATCGAGGCCGAGCCAGTGGTCGTCGGCGCGGAAGGGGAGCTGGATGGCCACCAGCTCGGGCTCTGACCGGCCGAGGGCCCCGGAGAACATGACGGTCTGCTCCCAGGCGAACAGCTTGTCCCGCACCCGGGCCAGCCCGTAGAGCCAGTCGTCGACGGGGAAGTCGCTGGTGAGGTGGCGGAAGAGGTGTCCTGAGGCGGAGTCACCCTCCGCCTTGGTGAGCTCAGCGGCTTGCGTGGCGGGCAGCGCGAACACCGGGAAGACGCGAAAATCCTCACCGAGCAGCTGCCTGGCTGCCAGTTCCAGCGCCGCCAGCCGGGCCGGGGGATCGGTGGTGGCGTCGTGGGCGTCGAAGCTTTCCTGTGCGGCGGCGAGCCTCGCGTCCACGTCGGCGATCACCTGCAGCAGTACCCGGCCGGTGTCCTCGCTGAAGCGGGTGAGCTCCGCATCGTGCTCGGTCAGGGAGTACTCGACGGCGTCGAAGCCGGACACCGGCAGCAGCGCCTCGACGTCGGCGCGCAGCCCGGACACGGTGCGTCGCGTGGTGTCGCCCACGGCAGCGAACTGGTCCCGCTTGGCCTCGAACGCGGCGAGCTTCGCGGTCAGGATCCCCTGGTAGGTCGCGACGTCGGGAAGCGGGGTGGTGACGGTAGTGGAGATGGCCCGTTCGGCTTGCGCCAGCAGGGAGAGCTTCTCCTCGTCGGTCGGGGCGAGCGTGGCGGCGGTGCGCTTCTCGACGAACTCGGCCTGCTTGACGTCCCACCGCGACACGAGTGTGTCGGCCTGCTCCAGGAGAGCGTTGAACGTCCTGCGCTGGAAGTCGTAGGCGAAGGCCCACCCGGCCTGCGGGATGCCGAACCTGCTCGCGCGGGCGAGGAGCTCCGCCACGTCGTCGACGAGGTCGTCGACGCTCCCGGCGGTCCCGCCCGCGAGCGCGTCGGCTTCGGTCTGCAGGTCGGTGCGCAGCGTCGTCAGCGCGGCGTGGACCCTGTCCAGGCGCCCCTTGTCGACGGCGGCCGAGGTGTCCTGCTCCGGCGAGCTGTCGTTCATGAGCGACAGGTCCGTGGGTCGCAGCGGCCTCGACAGCGTCGCCAGCCGTCGGAGGTTTCGCACCAGCGGCAGCAACTCGAAGACACTGTGGTCGGCGCCGCCGGCGTCGAGGTAGGCGATGGTGACCGGGCGGTCCGGACGAGGGTCCGCGGCGGCGCGGACCCGTCGGGTCACCAGGTCGTCCAGGCCGAAGGTGGCCGAGCCCGCGTCGTCGCGCAGGAGCAGCAGCAGGTCCGCCGGCTGGAGGCCCAACTGGTCCAGCGTGACGTCGATCGGCTCGGCCGTACCGGTGGCCGCCGAGGTGTAGGTGGCGACGCACCCAACCGTCGCCAGGGGCGGCAGCACCTGGGTGAGCCAGGCGTTGAGTCCGGGCTCCGCAGTGGCCCGCGGCGTCATCGGAAGGCCGCCGGTGGGGGAGACGTCCGGGTCGGCCTCCGGATCCAGGTGGAGGGCCACGCGGTGGGTGAGGCCGGTGCCGCTCAGCGGGGTGCGCACGATGTCGGGCTCCGGTGGGAAGTTCCCGCGGGCGTAGGCGTCGTAGGTGGAGGCGACCCGGTCGTAGTTGCCGAGCACGGCTTGGTAGACGCCCTCGGACAGGGCCAGGTCCGCGACGGCGTCGTGCGCCTCCCGCAGCCTGTCGGCCTCCGCGTTGATGGCGGCGGCCTCCGTGGGCGAGGCGGGCTGCAGGCCGGTCTTCCCGAACGGGTAGGTCAGCTTCCCGCTGGCGGCCATGTGCTCCGCCAGCGCCAGCCCGTCGATGACGTTGCGCGCCTCGATGTTGGTGATCGGCTCAGCCGGGTCCGACTTGGTGGAGGCGAGCTTGTCCGCCCTGAGCGGGAAGGCCTTGCGCAGGTCGAGGATGAACTTGTCCACCTCTGCGAGGGCGTGCCGGTCATGCAGCCCCCGCTCGAACTGGTAGCCCAGCAGGCTGGACAGGCTCTGCCCGGCGCGGATGCCCTCGATGAGGGCGAGGGCTGAGCGCACCCGCTCCGAAGTGAGGTTGACCGCGAGCGCCTGCCGGTTGTCTTCGCCGGCATTGGAGATGAAGCCGTTGCGAAGCACCGCGGCGGCCGTGGCGTGGTTCAGGGACGGGGCGTGGACGTAACCCTGGTTGGTGCTGTCGGTCATGAGGGGGGAACGGTCCTTGAAGACCTCGGCGAGGTCGTCGGGGACGTCGGCGGGGGCGAGGGCCTTGTGCTCCGGGCGGAGGTCCTCCAGCCAGGCATAGCCACCGAGGTGGAGGCCCTGGCGGACCTCGTCCTCGGCGCCGTCGCGCAGGTTGCGCATCATCGTCAGCTGCAGGTTCACCAGCCCCTGCAGCCACGCGTCGAGGCGGTAGGAGGCCAGGTCCAGGTGGTCGGCGGTCACCCGCTCGAGGACGGCGGTGGGCTGGTCCTTGAGCCGGTCCAGGGCGGTGAGCTGGTCCGCCAGGGGGAAGTCCAGTGAGAAGCTCCGCAGCTGGAGCCCGATGTAGCTGTGCACCGGGAGGCTGGCGTTGCCCGTCACCTCCACCGCGCTGCCGTACAGGGGGCCGTACCGGCTCTCACTGGCCAGGGCGTTGTCGCGGACGTGGAGGAAGGGGTCGTCGGCGCGGGCCAGCCGGACCTGCTGGGCGTCGAAGAGCCCCGCACCCTCGTAGAGCCGGATCCCGGCGTCGGAGTAGCCGAGCTGCAGCGCGTGCCTCAGCATCAGGTAGAGCAGCGCGGTGGGACGTTTCCCGTCGACGAACCCCTGCTGCCGGTAGAGCGCGTCCAGCGAAGTGTTGGCGGCGTCGGCGAGCCATTCGAGGTAGTTGCGGCCGTCGTCGGTCCAGGCGCGGACCGGGTTGGTCTCGGAGAGCGGGGAGTCGTCGACGACGCCGCCGGAGAGCAGGTTGTGCCTCCCGGAGAAGGCCAGGTCGAGGATCTTGGGGTTGCCGTCGCCGTCGTAGCCGAGGTCACTGAGTCGCTGGCGTGCCGCCACCCGCTCCGCGGCTACGAGGAAGGCGTTGATCCGGCCGCCGAAGCCCAGCAGGTTCAGCCGGTTGTACAGGGTCTGGAGGGACTCGGCGTAGCGCTGATCCCACTCCACGGACCCGGGGTGGAGACCCAGGACGTCGAGCAGCAGCTGGTGGGGGTCCCCCGCTCCGCCGACGTGGGAGAGGTCGTCGACGAGGTCCTCGAAGTCCTCCCGCATGCCGAGCAGGACCCCGTGCAGGCCGGACAGGAAGTTGTTGCCGCGGTGGTTATCACGACGCACGTCGCCCTCGAACCAGCGCATCCTTGAGTACGCGGTGGCCGGCAGGATCCCGTAGGGCTGCTGCCCGATCCTGATGGCCGGACACGCGCCGCCCCCGACGACGTAGCGGGTGAGGAACTCCCTGGTGGCGGAGATCGTGGCGTCATCGAAGACCGGTGCCATCATGGTCTCCATCCAGTACCCGAACGTGCCCGGCCACAGTGCGGTGTGCATCGCGCGGGCGGCCAGCTGGTCCTGGGAGCCGGCACCGTGGACGTGCTGCAGCAGGGCGGGGTCGATGCCGAGGAGTTCGGCAAGCCACTGCCCGTCGCGCTTGTCCAGCCAGCCTCCTGCCGCGGTGAACAGCGGTGTGGCCAGGTCGTCGAAGCTCTGGTCCGGGTCGTCGAGGCGGTCGAACCCGGTGCCCACGTCCTCGGTGTTGTTCGTCGGTGTCCCCTGCGGCAACACCTCGATGCCGGTGCGCCGGTGGGTGTGGTGCAGCAGCAGCGTCTCCAGTTCGTCCTTGACGGACTCCTCGGAGCCCATCCGGATGCCGACGACATGCACCCGCCGGAAGCCGCGCGCGGCTTGCGTGGAGCTCAGCGGGATGCGCATTGCCATCCCCACCTCCACGGCCCGCTCGAAGTCGGTCAGCCAGGTCAGTTCCTCGGGCACCACGAGGTTGCCCTGGGCGTCGTGGGTCAGCTGTTCGGCTTCTGGCGCGTTGGGATCAGGGCCGAGGAGCAGCGGCTGCACAACTTCCGAGCCGACGCGCACGAGCGGCTCGGTGGTGGCGTCGCCCTCGTAGCCGAGGAAGACGAACCGTTGCGGCAGGACCAGCGCGCGCGGGGCGCTTGACCAGGCGGTCTCCCTGGTCTGGACCTGCGGAAAGGTCAGCTCGGCGGCGCCGTCGTCGACGGGCCGGTGGGCCTGGACCAGCCACCGTGAACGGCCGGAGCCGTGGGCCTTGACGAGGGCCGCCCAGGCGCCGCGTTGCTGGTCGACGTCGTCGCCGGCCGCAGCCATCGATTGCCAGTACGCCTCGGTGTTGGCCACCTCGGTCCCGGTCAGTGCAGGGTCGAAGGTGTCGATCCAGCAGTCGTCGGGGAAGATCCGCAGCCACAACTCATCGGCCCCGCCGGCCACCTGCATGAACCGCGTCTCGAGCCGCAGCGGCATCAACAGGATGGGCAGGGTGTCTTCGAGGTGCCCCAGCGAGAGGCTGCGGTCCAGTACCTGTGCGAACTCGGACATTGCCTACTCCGGGAGGATCTCGTGGGCGTGGACGGCCACCAGGACCGGTGACTGGAACGTGACGTAGGCCAGCAGCGCCGAGTTCAGCGAGTCCCGGCGCCACTCGATGTGGCGGTCGTCGAGGTACTGCGGGTACTTCTCGTCGGAGCTGCCCGGCGATGCGACGGTGAGCTGGGCGGGCGCCGCGGCCAGGTCTATGTGGGCGCCAGCGGGGGCGGGCTGGACCAGCGGCCAGGACAGGTCGTTCCACACGTTCAGGGTGGCCGCCTCGTCGGTGTCGAGCCCGAAGCTGGGCTCCCCCGGGCGTTCCTTGATGACGAAGAACCAGCCCGGGTCGTCGCCGGGGTTCTCGCCGGATTGCCCCTTGGCCTCGGCCGCGGTGAGGTCGAAGCCGAAGAAGTAGATGTCGGGGTCCACCTTGGCCTCGTAGAGCGGGGTCAGCAGCTTCGACGTCGGGGGCTTCTCCTCCTCCGCGGCGGTGAGTTCCACCAGGCGGCGCTCGACGGTGTTGTCGATGGCCCCGCCGTCGGTGAGCTGCCACCGGGCGCGGTGGGCGTAGACGACGGCGTTGGGGTAGCGCTTCAGGAGTTCGCCGCGGATCACCAGCACCAGTTCGTTCTCGTCCGGCCCGCCGGGCGGCTCGCGGTGGTCGTGCTCGCCGAGCTTTGACGCCTTCGGCCATTCGTGCAGCGGCGGGATGTCTCGCAGCTTCTCCTTGAGTGCCTCGTCGTCCAGGTTCTCGGTGTTGAAGAAGCTGCGCACGTCCCAGAACTGGCGGAAGGTGGAGCCGCGTTGGTCGGTCGGGTACTCGCGCCACAGCAGCTCGCGGGCGAACTCGTGGTTGAGCCCCACCATGTAGGCCTCGATGAAGGGCTGGTTGGTCTCCAGGAGCGTGATCGTGTTGGGCTGGATCAGGTTGATGTTGGGCAGGAACAACTCCGAGGAGCGGTCCTTCAGCGGCTCGTACATGGGCGTGTCGATCACCGGGTAGGCCATCGGCTCGACGAACGTCTCGCGCGGCGGCGCCACCAGGTCGTCCTTGATGCGTTGTGGCAGCACGATTCCTGCCAGCACCCGGCGCGGGATGGTGGTGGTGGGGCGGACGGCCTCGATGGCGGTGGTGGCGATCCGGCCCAGATCCACGCGTCCCCGCGCCGGCGGGCGGCCGACGGTACGGCTGTCGCGGATGCCGCCCAGGGTTTCCGAGAGCGCCTCCTTGAACCGGGCTGCCTCGAGGCTGTCGGTGGAACCGCGGACGGGACGGAAGGGTTCGCCGACGTCCTTGACCTCGAAGTTGGGCACAGGTGGCAGGTCCTCGACGTCGTCGGCGCTGATCCCGGTGAGGTCCATCAGGTCCGCTCCGCGCGTGTCCAGACCCCAGCCGGACAAGAGACGGAACACCACGATGCCCGCGACGACGAGCGCGGCCGCCACCAGCAGGCCGAGGATTCGGGGGAGCAGGATGAAGGCGACCAGCGCGAGCATGAGGGCGATCAGCAGGATCACCCACGCGAGCTGGGGGAACCGTCGCAGCAGGTCCAGCACCCAGTCGGGGGCGCCGGAGGGCTCCGCGAGCTCCGCGGCCTCCTCGGCGGTGAAGACGCCGGGGGGTGCGGTCTTGGGTGGGGCCGCGCTCACGTCGCCGTCGTTCACTCGGTCGAGCAGGTCGTCGGGGCGATGGAGGGCGTCGAATGGCAGGGACGTCATGAGCCTGCCTCGGGGCCGGATGACGCGGCGCAGCGCGGCCGAGGTGAGCGTCGGCTGCACCAGGCTCCCGGCCAGCCGGTGGTGGAGCGTCACGCCGTCGGTCAGGATCCGCTTGTTCAGGGGCGCGAGCAGCAGCAGACCGCGTTGCCGGCTGAGGCCGACGGTGGGACGCAGGCTCGCGTCGTACCAGACCTCGGTGGTGAGCAGGCCGAACTGGCCGAACCGGATCCGGCGAGAAGCCTCCAGGACGTCGCCGATCTGCTCCCAGGCGGCGTCCATCAGCTTCTCCTGCTGGTCCTGGATGACGCCGGTGCCGATCCCTGCGGCGGCGCGGTACCGGGGGTCCAGGTTGAGGCGGTGGATCCAGTTGTCATCGGGAGCGATGGGGGAGCCGTCGTGCTCGGTGAGCACCCGCCTGGCCATGGCGTGCCAGGTGCCGTACAGCGGCGGGGTGATGATGGGGTCGGGTTCGCCCTCACGCTGGTAGTCGTCGGGAAGGTTGAGCAGGTGCGCGAGGTCCGTCTGGAGTGGGCGCGGGAACGGCTCGTCCCACCTCTCGAACACGTCGGGCGGGGTGGGTGGAACCGTCGAGGGTGGCTTCAGCGCGCCCCCGAGCTTGAGGATGCCGCCCAGATCCGGGTTGTCCACGCCCCTGACACCGGAGCCGGGTACCTGTACGTCCATCTCGCGAGACCCGACGCGCGGGTCCACCACGCGTGGCACCAGCAGCCGCACGAGCGTCTCGAAGTCGCCCGAGGTGGCGGTGCGGAAGAACCAGCGGTGGTAGTAGGGGAAGGACTGGCCCTGGGGCCGGGTGGCGGGGTCCCATGCGGACATCGTCGCCACCACGTCGCCGAGTTCAAGGCCGAGACCCGCTCGGCGGCCGGTCTCGAACGTCGGGATCAGGAACGCGTGGTAGGCGGTGTTCTCCTTGAGTTTGCGGGGGCACAGCAGCCGTGAATAGGCGAGGTCGGGGTTCTCGGCGAGGGTCGCGCTGAACTTCCCGATGACCGCGCCCATGTCGGTGGAGGTGAACTCGTCGTCGCTGGCGGCCAGGCTCCGGTTCACGTGCACGTGCGCCCAGGCCCACAACTCGTCGGCCTTGGGGAAGACGGAGAGGTCGGCTACGTCGATGTAGGGCAGTGGCTTGTCTGTCATGTTCTGGCCCGGCACGAACTCGTCCTCCGCCAGCACCACGAGCGCTATCCATGGCCGCAGCCGCCCCTTGGCGACGTCGGGGGCCGCGGGCGTGTAGCGCCAGGGAAAGTCCTCGTCGTAGAACTCCAGGAAGGGCAGGTAGTTCGGCTCGAAGTTGGTGATCCAGTCCAGCGGCTCCGAGCGCACCACCGCCGCCCTGTCGATCCCGACGATGTCGCCCGGCCCCACCAACGGCACCTGGTGGTTGAAGGGAGGGGCGGCCAGCTCACCGCCGTCGGCCTTCTTGCCCTTGGCGGTCAGCTGGACGTCGATGGCGGCCCGGACCTTGACTCCGGCCGAATGGTCCGGCGCCGAGATCTGGTTGGCCAGTCCCTGCCGCAGCCAGGGCAGGAAGGAATAGGTGCCAAGCGTGCTCATGAGACCGCCTCGAATCCCGGGATGACGTGCAGGCTCTCAGCCAGCGACGGGTCCGCCTTGACCTGCGCGGTGAGGAAGTCCTGGGCGCTGGCCTGGCTCTGGAACACCGCCGTGGAACTGAACGCCTTGTTGTCCGACGACGTCGCCACGACGAACTGTTCGGCGTGGACCTCCACCTTGTCCTCGAACGGCACGGTCTTCTTCCGCATCGCCTGCGACATGGGATTGCGCGTCACGGCGGCGCCGCCCAGGAAGAACTGGAAGAGCGTCCCTGCGAAACCGCTGAACCTGCGCGCGAAGCGCTTGTAATTGTTGTCCAGGATGATCTCCTCGTAGCGGACCACGCGCTTTGCCATCATGCTGGAGCGCACGTCGGCCCCGGACGCCGACAGGTCCAGGCCGGAGTGCTCCGGTGTGAACGCCGGCTGGGACAGCTTCTCCGCGTCGCTGAAGTTGCGGAACTGGGCCGGGGCGAACTGCTCCGTGGCGTCTGCCACCTTCGCGAGGCCGCCACCGGTGACCTGGACCTCCAGTCGGTTCACGTCGGAGGGCTTCTGGGCCCCGACCTTGTCCAGCACCAGGTCGAGCGGCAGCGCCCGCTGGGAGATGCGCAACACGCCCACGGGGTGGAGGATCCCGGCGGCCTCCTCCTGGGGCATCGAACGGATGGCCACCATCAGCTTCGACGAGGTCGGCAGGATCGCCCGCCAGTTGTCCGTCTTGCGGATCTCGGTGTCCAGCACCGGAAGCACCTGCACCGGGTCGAGCACCGTGTCCTTCGCGTCCCCCCAGGTGTGTTCGAACTCGACGTCGATGTCGAAGAACAGCAGCGAGATCGACCCGTGCCCCTTGACATGCCACGGGGTGGGGCCCTCGAGTTCGCCGCGGATGCTCACCGACAGCAGCCCAACGCCGAAGGCCCTCACGGAGAACGAGGCTGAGATCTCGACGATGAACCAGAACGGCGAGAACTGGAACAGGGCGTCGATGGCCAGGAAGCCCTGGGCGTTGAAGTCGCTGGAGCCGAAGAACGCGTCCACCCGGGCGCCGAACTGCACGGTGTTGGAGGTCACGGCGAAGTAGCCCTGGATGGAGACCCGTGCGACGGGGGTGTTTATGAGGTCCACGCAGACCCGGCGCGGGCTGGGGAACGGCAGCGGCGGCGGGGAGAACCGGGGGTGGAAGCCGCCGACGCTGAGCACGAAGTTGGCGTCCTGCCCCCACGCCACCAGCAGCCCCATCTCGCCCTCGATGGTGAGGAACGCCACCCGGGACTCATACAGGGCGGCGAAGAACCACAGCCGTTGCTTGTCGAACTCGATGGCGCCGATGAAGTTGACCTGCAGCACGATGACCGCGACGTCGTCGGCGGGGATGGCCACCTTGATGATGCCGACGATCGCGATGTTGCCCGGGATCTCGATGATGACCCCGAGCGACAGGCTCGCGAGCGTCGGGGTGCCCCACCCGAGCTTGACCATGGGGCCGACGAGGAACGTGCCCTCGCGGGGCGGGAAGAACGCCCGCAGGTCGCTGATGATCTTCGGCGCGTTCGCGACGATGTCGCTGGGGAACATCACCGACTCGATGGCCCCGGAGCGGATGCCCTCTGCCAGTGCCTGGAGGTTCATGGTGCGGTTCAGGCCCACCAGGCCGCCCACCGCGAGGAGGGTGAACCCGAATCCGAGCTGGATGCCGGTGCCGAAACCCACCGACATGATGATCAGCAGCGAGAACCCCGAGCTGCCGTCCGGCATCCGGGTGGTGATGATCCCGATC
Source organism: Tessaracoccus sp. OS52 (assembly GCF_020687685.1). Classification (GTDB taxonomy): domain Bacteria; phylum Actinomycetota; class Actinomycetes; order Propionibacteriales; family Propionibacteriaceae; genus Arachnia. Next base: position 322,510 of record NZ_JAJEWM010000001.1, read on the forward strand.
GCCTGGATGCTGACGGTCTCGAACAGCGAGAGCTCGACGGCCCCCGCGTACTCCCCACGCTCGGGGTCGATGAACAGGTAGCCACCGCCCTTGACCGCGCCGACGTCGAGCGACAGCCCGACGCCCTTCGGCGGCAGGAAGCGGAGCGCGAAGTCCAGCGGGCCGACGTTGCCGGAGCGGTCCGGCGGGATGGTCAGGTCCGCGCCGATCCCGATCTGCTCCACCACCGCCTTGAGCGGCCCCAGGTCCGTGCGGAGGTTGGTGGTCAGCCCGATCGGGAAGCTGTCGTCGGCGATCCCGACGGTCAGCGTCAGCGCGCTGATCTCCACCGGGCCCAGCTGGATGTGCAGCGGCAACTGGATGTCGAGCGTCGCCGACCCCGCGAAGAAGAGGCCCTGCGCGGAGGAGAAGCCGACGCCGAGGTCGAACTGCGAGTCCAGTCCGAACCCGGACAGGATTGTGCCGAGGAAGCCGTCGGCGCCCGCGAGGGAGACGACCAGCCGACCACCCTGCACCTCGCCACCGAGTTTCCAGGTGCCCTCACCGCGGCCGTTGGTGGTGTCGTGGGCGAACCCGACCTTGCCCGTGGCGATGAACTTGCGGATCTCCAGGCGGCTGCCGCCCGGCTCGCCGAGCACCACGTAGGGAGTGCCGGCCGCGCTGCCACCCGTCCACGTCACGGCGAGGTCGCCCTCGACTCTTCCGGGTGTGGCCGGGACCAGCGAGACGCCGTCGTCGGCGGTGATGATGGCCTCCACCCCGGGGACGATCGGGGTGTTCAGCTCGACGGCCAAGGACCAGTCGTCCTGGGTGATGGGGGCGGGGTTCACCTCCAGCGGGTGCGCGATCCTGATGCGCAGACCGGTCGGGGCGTCGAGTTTGGGGGAGAGCTCGAAGGCCAGCACGTCCAGCACGGGAACCGGGCCGCTGGTGTCCAGCACCGCGGGGACGCCCGCCCCGGCGAGGAGCCGGTTCAGCGTCGCGAGCAGCGTGTCCCCGGTGAAGCCGGGATCGCCCCACTGGTAGAGCGCGCGTAGGTGCTGGGACGGGTCGGTGAGGAAGTCGGACAGGGCAGCGAAGTCGACGCTGCGTCGCACGAAGGCGGGATGGGTGACGTCGACGGCGGGCACGTCCACCCGTTCGACGAAACCGATGAAGTCCAGCGCAGCCGCTGCACCGGGGATCTCCTCGAGGTTGCGCACCAGCAGGTAGTCGACGAGGCGGCCGGGGAGCTGGTCGGCGAACTGGTTGAGCTCCGCCGTCGGGACCCCGGTGCCGCTGAGCCCCTTGATGGCCGCCGCGATGTCGGCGATCCCGTCGACGGTGGCCGCGACGCCGGTGGCGAGCTGCAGCGCCTTCGCGATGATCTGGCCGGTGTCCTCGGCCGCGACGGCGTCGGCCAGGTCCGCGATGACCGGCGGCAGGTCGGTGATGCGCTGGACGGTCGCCTGCCCGGCGGCCGACAGCGCACCGTCGGCATCGACGCTGGCCGGCAGGTTGAGCCCGAGCTCGGCGAGCAGGACCCGCAGGTCGCCGCCGGTGAGGCGGTCCTCCAACGGCTCGACCAGGCGGGCCAGGGCCTCGCCCAGTGCCGCCAGCGTTCCTTCGTCCTCGGCCATGGCACTATCCGGCGGGTTGCCGGGCCCCCTCCCACATCTCGATCATCGCTGCGACGGTCTCCGCGCCCGCGAGCGCTGGCCCGATCACCGGCACGAGCCGGTCGAGGTCGGCCACCAGTTCCTCGCTGCCGGTGGCGCGCAGGGCGACGGCGAGCTGGGCGACGGTGGTCTTCCGGTCCACCCCGTTCATGCGGTCGGGCAGCAGGTAGCCGGGGTCGGCTGCGCTGCGGAACAGGGCTGCCAGGAAGGCAGGTCCCTGGCTGCGGTGCCACGCGATGGTGAAGCGGCGGTTGCGCTCGACCAGGTCCAGGCACTCGTCGCGGTGCCGGTCCACGATCCGCAGCAGGTCGCGCCCGGCGTCGCCGGCGCGAAGGCGCTCGACCAGCGCCGAGTACGGGGCAGCCACGGGTGCGGGGCGGTCCGAGTCGATCCAGTCGAGCACCGTGTAGTCCTCCTCGCCGGTGGGGATGACCTCGATCTTCATCGCGAGCATCACCTCGTCGATGGGCGAGCCGAACCCCTCCAGGCCGTTCCCGGAGTGGTGCAGCGCGCAGACGTTGCCGGTCGCCAGGCTGACGTAGACCGAGCCGGAGTCGCCCTTGTTGCTCATCCTCGTGAACGGGGCGATCGGGTGGACCTCCACCCGCCCCGGGTCCACCTCCGTGATCATCCCGCGGGTGAGGCCGGTCCGGGCGCCCACCTTCCACACCTCGTCGAGCACCACCGGCGCCTGGGACCCCTCGATCCTGCCGGCCAGTTCCAGGGTCCCGTCCGGCTTGGTGATGCGCCGGATCTTCGGGGCGAAGGCGACGCCGGAGTCGAGCTCGGCGGTGGCGCAGTCGAGGTCCTCGTCCCAGTCGAGCACCTCCGCGATCTTCCCGCAGGCGCAGCAGCAGGACTCCCGCCAGCGTGGGTGGCCCACGCCGTCGCCGACGTTGCCGCCGGGGTCGATCAGCACGTGCCAGTTGCTGAGCAGCACCACCGAGTCGCGGTCGGTGTGCCGGCAGAACATGCCCAGGGTCCCGGTGCCGCCCGCCACCTCCGCGCCGATCCGGGACCCACCGACCTTCGGGGAGTACTCGGTGCGGTCGTCCTCGTCGTTGAAGCCGACCTCCTTGACCGGAAGCCGCTTCACCACGACGTCGGTGGCCACGCCCAGGACCATCGGCGGCACGACGTCGGCCGGTGGCAGTTCAGCCAGCGGGATCTTCTCCTCCACGTGGACCCGGAAGACGAACTCCTCCTCGATCCCACCGGCCCGCTCACGGGCGCCGACGGCGACCCGCACGACCCCCGGATACTGCATCAACTGCTCCCGGGCCTGGGGCAGCAAAGCGTTCAGGCGTTCGGTCTCCGCCTGCTTCTGCTCGTAGCTCATGGTCATGGCACTGCCACCCGCGCCTCGAGCAGACTGACCATCTCATCCACGGTCCGGGCGTGCGCGAGCACGTCGAACAGCCGGGGTCCGTGGGCGGCGAGATCCTCCCGGAGGGCGTCGCTGCCCTCCGCGGCCAGGGCTTCGCGGATCCGTTCCAGCGCCTCGGTCCGGACCACTCCCTCGATCTCCGCGGGGATCTCGTAGATCGGGTCTCGGGCGCTCCTGCCGAACGCCGCCAGCCAGGTGGGTCCGCGGTTGCGGTGCCACGCGACGGTGAAGCCGCGGCGCCGCTCCACCAGCCGGAGCGCCTCGGCGACGTTGCGGTCCACGACCTCCAGCAGCTCCCGGCCGGCCGGCTCCGCGCGGAGCCGGCCAACGAGGCTCTCGAAGGGTGACGCGGCCGGCAGCGGGAACAGGTCCTCGTCGTCCTCGTCCCAGGACTCGGTGTAGGTGGTGGAGGGATCGCTGGGGATGACCGTGATCCCGAGGGTGGTCTGCACCGTGAGGATGTTCTTCATCACGCCGATGGTCCCGAGTTCGTCCTCGATGGCGTAGAGCAGGCCGACGACGTTGCCCGTGGCCTTCTCCACCACCACCGAACCCGAGTCGCCGTAGAAGGCGAACTTCGCGAACGCCGGGTCCACGTCGATCGTCAGGGCCGGCACGACGGTGCTGATCGTGCCCCGGGTCAGGCCCGTCCGGTAGCCCACCTTCCAGACCACCATGCCCAGCACCGGTGCCGAGGTGCCGGCGATGCTGCCCTCCTCCTCCACGGTCCCGTCGCCGCGCTTGATGCGCCGGATCTTGGGGAAGAACGGGACCGTCACCGAAGCGATGGCGCAGTCCTGGGCCTGGTCGGCGGCCAGGACCTTGCCCATCTCGTTGCAGGTGCAGCAGCAGCTCTTGCGGTGTTCGGGCTGGCCCACCCCGGAACCGATCTGGGCGCTCGGGGCGAGCAGGACGTGGTGGTTGCTGAGCAGCACGACCGAGTCGTCGCTGGTGCGCTTGCAGAAGCAGCCGAGCGTGCCCCAGCCCCCGGACCCCTCCGCGTTGATCGCGATCCCGCCGACCTTCGTGCCGTAGTTGCGGTCGTGCTCATCGTCGCCGAACCCCAGCAACAGCTTGGGGGTGCGGACCACCTGCACGTCGGTGGCGAAGCCGAGCACCTCGGGTGGGACGCGTTCGGAGGGGGCCAGGTCCTCGTCGGGCAACTTCTGGGTGACGTAGGCGATGTAGACGGGCTCCTCGACGAGTGAGCCGCGGCGGCGTCGCAGGCCGATGCCGACGTCGCGGACTCCCGGGACCTGCATCAGTTCCCGGCGTGCGTCGTCGTATCCGGCGACGAGTTGGGCCTGTAGTTCGGCCCAGTCAGTCGTGGGCAAAGCGGACCTCCCGCCGCTCAAGAACCCAACCAGGTGTGCCTCGCACCGCTGCGGGGCACGGGCGACGGGCCTGGCAAACCGGGGACGTCGCGTATGAACAGGTGCGAGCAACAAGTGTCACTCCCGGGCCGGTTCACTTTCCACTGATTCGGGTGGAGAATCGCCACGCAATAGGCTGTGCCCATGAGCCTGCCGAACGTCCTCGCCAACCGTTATGCCTCCGCGCCGATGCGCGCCGTCTGGGCCCCCGAGGCGAAGGTGGTGGCGGAGCGCAAGCTGTGGCTGGAGGTGCTGCGTGCCCAGCGTGACCTCGGCGTGGACTTCGGGGGTGCCGACGCCGACGAGGTGATCGCCGCCTACGAGGCGGTCGTCGACGACGTCGACCTCGCGTCCATGGCGGAGCGGGAGCGCGTCACCCGGCACGACGTCAAGGCGCGGATCGAGGAGTTCAACGCGCTGGCAGGCCACGAGCACGTCCACAAGGGCATGACCTCCCGCGACCTCACCGAGAACATCGAGCAGTACCAGGTGCTCGCCTCGCTCCGGCTCATCCGGACCCGCGTCATCGCCGCGCTGGCGCAGCTCGGCCGCCTGGCCGCCCAGTACTCTGACCAGCCGCTGACCGGCAGGTCCCACAACGTCGCCGCCCAGATCACGACGCTGGGGAAGCGGTTCGCGACGGTGGCCGACGAGCTCCTGGTGGCGCTGCGCCGGATCGAGGAGCTGATTGCCCGCTACCCGGCGCGGGGGATCAAGGGCCCGGTGGGAACCGCGCAGGACATGCTCGACCTCCTGGGCGGCGACTCGGGCAAGCTCGCCGAGCTCGAAGGCCGCGTCGCGTCGGCGCTGGGGTTCAGGGCGGTGCTCACCTCCACCGGGCAGGTCTACCCCCGCTCCCTTGACTACGACGTCGTCACCGCGCTCGCGCAGACCGCGGCCGCGCCGTCGAACCTTGCCACCACCATCAGGCTCATGGCCGGGCTCGAACTGGTGACCGAGGGCTTCAAGGAGGGTCAGGTGGGGTCCTCTGCGATGCCCCACAAGATGAACACGCGCTCCTGCGAGCGCGTCAACGGGCTGGCCGTGGTGGTTCGCGGCTACGTGGCGATGGTCGGGGAACTGGCCGGAGACCAGTGGAACGAGGGCGACGTGTCCTGCTCGGTGGTCCGCAGGGTGGCGCTGCCGGACGCGTTCTTCGCCCTCGACGGGCTCTTCGAGACCTTCCTCACCGTGCTGGCCGACTTCGGCGCCTTCCCGGCGGTCATCGACGCCGAGCTGGAGCGCTACCTGCCGTTCCTGACCACCACCAAGGTCCTGATGGCAGCCGTCCGCAAGGGCGTCGGCCGGGAGGCGGCCCACGAGGCCATCAAGGAGCACGCCGTCGCCGTCGCGCTGGGAATGCGCCAGGGCCAGGCCGCCAACGACCTCCTGGACCGGCTGGCCGCCGACCCGCGGCTGGGACTCTCGCGCGACGAGCTGGGCTCCCTCGTCGGCAGCCCGCTCGAACTCGCGGGAACCGCGCAGGACCAGGTGCGGCGGATCGTCGCGCAGATCGACGGACTCGTCGCCGCCAATCCCGACGACGCCGCCTACGTTCCCGGGGCGGTGCTGTGATGGCCCAGTACGACAGCCTCGGCCTGCCGCTGCGCCACGCGGGCAAGGTCCGCGAGCTCTACGACCTCACCCTCGACGGCGTCCCCCGCGTCCTGATGGTGGCCACCGACAACATCTCCGCCTTCGACCACGTGCTGTCCACGCGGATCCCGGACAAGGGCGCCATCCTGACCCAGCTGTCGCTGTGGTGGTTCGCCCAGCTGGCTGACATCGTCGACAACCACGTGGTGAGCACCGACGTCCCCGAGCTGGTGCGGGGGAGGGGCACCGTCGTCGAGTTGCTGGACATGGTCGAGGTCGAATGCGTGGCCCGCGGCTACCTGACCGGCAGCGGCTGGGCCGAGTACCAGGACTCCCGGACGGTGTGCGGGGTCCGGCTGCCCGAGGGGTTGCGCGACGGGGACAGGCTTCCCGAGCCGATCTTCACCCCGGCCATCAAGGCCCCGCTCGGCGCCCACGACGAGAACGTGGACTTCGAGACCATCGTGCGGCTGCACGGCAGGGACCTGGCCGAGCAACTGCGGGACCTGACGCTGCGGATCTATTCGCGGGCGGCAGGGATCGCGGCGGAGCGGGGCATCATCCTGGCCGACACGAAGTTCGAGTTCGGACGCCGGGCCGACGGCACGCTCGTGCTGGCCGACGAGGTGCTGACGCCCGACTCGTCGCGCTTCTGGGACGCCGCGCTGTGGCAGCCGGGGGTCTCGCTCCCGAGCTTCGACAAGCAGTACGTGCGTGACTGGCTCGCCCACGAATCCGGCTGGGACAAGGCCTCCGACACCCCGCCCCCCGCTCTCCCCGACGAGGTCGTGGCCGCGACTCGGGAGCGCTACCTGGAGGCCTACCGCCGCCTGACCGGCACCGAGTTCCCCGGCTGATCACGAGGCCGGGAAAATCGGACAGAAACTCCGTTTTCTCCGCACTGCTGTGCAAAGAAAACGGAGTTTCTGTCCGATCCTCCTCCCTCGCCTGAGTGTCCCCACCCGGCGGCACTGGAACCCGACGTCCGCAGGCGGCTTGGGGCGAGAACCCCCAGCCGCTGGTCCAGTATCCTTTGCCCCATGAGTCGCGTGATCGTCAATGTGATGCCCAAGCCCGAGATCCTGGATCCCCAGGGCAAAGCAGTGACGGGCGCGCTCACGCGTCTGGGCTTCGACGGCCTGAGCGTCCGTCAGGGCAAGCGGTTCGAGATCGAGGTGGACGGCGACGTCACGCCCGAGGTGCTGGCCGACATAGAGCAGGCAGCCGAGCGGCTGCTCGCCAACACGGTGATCGAGTCCTTCGAAGTGGTGACCGACTGATGCCCCGCATCGGGGTGGTCACTTTCCCCGGCTCCCTGGACGACCACGACGCGCTGCGCGCCGTCGAACTCTGTGGCGCAGAGGCCGTCCCGCTGTGGCACGGCTCGGACTCCGTCGACGGCGTGGACGCAATCATCCTGCCCGGCGGCTTCTCCTACGGTGACTACCTGCGTTGCGGTGCGATCGCCCGCTTCAGCCCGATCATGGACACCGTCATCGACGCCGCGAACAAGGGCATGCCGGTGCTCGGCATCTGCAACGGTTTCCAGTTGCTGTGCGAGGCGCATCTCCTCGACGGCGCCATGATCCGCAACGTGGATCAGCACTTCATCTGCAGGGACCAGCGGCTGCGCGTCGAGACCATCGACACCGTCTGGACCAACGACTTCACCAAGGGCGAGGAGATCACCATCGTCCTCAAGAACGGCGAGGGCAACTTCCAGGCGGCTCCGGAAACACTCCGTCGGCTGGAGGACAACGACCAGGTGGTGTTCCGATACGTGGACAACCCCAATGGTTCGGCCTCCGACATCGCGGGCATCACCAACGCCCGCGGGAACGTCGTGGGCCTGATGCCGCACCCCGAGCACAATGTCGAGGAGCTGACCAGCCCTTCGCTGGACGGCCGGAAGTTCTTCAGCTCCGTGCTGAACTTCCTGTCCGTGCGCGCCTGATCAGCCGGCGAGCCACCGCACCGCGTTGTCGAACAGCCTGGCGTAGCCCGGCCAGTCCATGAACTCCTGGGGCGCCCAGTGCGGTGAGATGTCGGAGGCGAACGCCAGCGTGCGGCCCTCACCCACGTTGCGAACCGCAAGCAGGGGGTGGGCCTCGACGGTGGCCAGCACCGTCGCATCCGGGCGGGCGGTGAGTTTCTGGTATCCCAGCAGCGCCGGCCAGTCCTGGTCCAGCCCCGCCACCACCGGATGCTCGGTGCCGGTCAGCGCACCCTCGACGCCCTCGGGCGCCTCCACCCTGTCGTCGTAGGGGAGGATCTCAACGGGCAGCACCTCCTCGATCGCGGTGCCGTGGTAGTTGGCCTTGGCCTGGAACCCCTGGAAGCTGAGGTAGCCGCCGGCCATCATCAGCCCGCCACCCTGCTGGACCCACTCGCGAAGCAACTTCGCGCGGTTCGGGGCCCGGCGGCCCTCCTCGAACACCTGCGGCGGCAGCAGCAGGGTGTTGGAGCCGACGTCGGAGAGGATGACCACGTCCCAGGCGGACAGTTCCTCGAGCGTGAGCGGGAAGTCGGCGGCGACGTCGTGGGAGCGCAGGTGCGTCACCTCATGACCGGCCTCCCCGAGTACTCGGAGCAACTCCGCGCACCCGATGTGGACCTGCGTGTGGGGGAAGGCGTCATAGCCCTTGTGGTCGATGACCGCGCTGACCCAGGACTCGCCTGCGAGAAGAACCTTGACCATGCCGTCACCCTAGCCAATCGGTGACGCCGGCGCGCGCGTGGTTGGATTGGTGCCATGTCTGCGAACCTCACCCGTGAAGAGACTGCCTTCCGCGCCGCCGCGATCCGGCTGAGCGCCCAGCAGGTCACCGTGGACCTGCGTGACTGCCAGGACCTGCAGCAACCCACCTACCCGGTGCGCTCCGCCATCCGGCTGACGACGTCGCAGCCCGAGACCTGGGTGGACTACATCGGCGAGTCCGTCACCGCGGTCCTGGTGGACGGGCAGGTCCGTCCCGTGGAGTTCGACGGCGCCCGCGTCCTGCTCCGCGACCTGCCGGTCGGGGCGGAGTGCGAGGTGGTCGTGGAGGGGGCCTCGTTGTACTCGCGCACCGGCGAGGGTTTGCACCGCTTCCAGGATCCCGCGGACGGCGCGGTCTACCTCTACACGCAGTACGAACCGGCCGACGCCCGGCGCGTCTACCCCTGCTTCGAGCAGCCGGACCTCAAGGCCCGCTACTCGTTCTCGATCATCGGCCCCGAGGGCTGGGAGCTCGTGAGCAATCAGCCGGAGACCGCGCGAGTGGACGCGGGGGCGGGGATGGTGTGCGTCGACTTCGCCGAGACCCCGCCGCTGTCGTCGTACCTGACCTGCATCTGCGCCGGCCCCTACCACCGGGTGGGCGGCGAGTGGTCGTCGCCCGACGGGCGGATCGACGTCGCGCTGGGGCTCCTTTGCCGGCGGTCGCTGGCCAAGTACCTGGACGCGGAGGAACTCCTGCGCATCACCCGGGCAGGCCTGGGCTACCTGCACGAGGCGTTCGGCGACTACGTGTGGGGCAAGTACGACCAGGTCTTCGTCCCGGAGTACAACCTCGGCGCCATGGAGAACCCGGGGCTGGTCACGTTCACCGAGCACTACCTGTTCCGCTCCAAGGCGACGCCGGCGCAGTACCAGGGCCGCGCCAACACCATCCTCCACGAGATGAGCCACATGTGGTTCGGTGACCTGGTGACGCCGCGCTGGTGGAGCGACCTGTGGCTCAAGGAGTCCTTCGCGGAGTTCATGGGTGCGTTCCTCTCCGGGGAGGCGGCCGGCTTCGACGACGCCTGGCTCAACTTCACCGGCGTCCGGAAGGCCCAGGCCTACATCGCGGACTCGCTGCCGACGACCCACCCCGTCGTGGCCGACATCCCAGACCTGGAGGCGGCGAAGAACAACTTCGACCGCATCACCTACTCCAAGGGCGCGGCCGCGCTCACCCAACTGGTGCACTATGTCGGGCTCGAGAACTTCTTCGCGGGCTGCCGCCGCTACTTCTCGCGGCACGAGTACGCGTCTGCCACCCTGGCCGACTTCCTGGACGCGCTGGCCGAGACCTCCGGTCGCGACCTCGAATCGTGGGCGCGCGCCTGGCTGCTGACCAGCGGGCACGACACCCTCGCCGTTGCGCCGACTCCGGCGTCGCTGGCCGGGGCGAGCCGGCCGCACGCCACCACCGTCGGCCTCTACGACCTCGTGGACGGGAGGCTGGCGCTGCGGGACCGGCTCGACGTCGTGCTCGAGCACCCCGTGACCCCGCTGGGAGAGCTGGGTGCGCAGCCGGCCGCGATCATCCCGAACGACACCGACCAGACCTTCGCCCGCATCGCCTTCGACGACGACACCCGGGCCGTGCTGTTGCAGCGCGTCGCAGACCTGGAGCCGCTCACCCGCGCGGTGGTCTGGGCCGCGCTGTGGTCCGACGTCCGCGATGTGGCTCTCCCGGTGGCCGACTACGTGGCAGCGGTGGTGGCGCACGCCCCGTCGGAGGACCGGACCGGGACGCTCACGGCGTTGTTGGCGCACGTCGGCGAGGCCATCGAGCGCTACGTGCCCGAGACCCGTCGGATCGCGGCCGCCGCATCCTGGCGCGACGCCTGCCACCAGGCCGCCCGGGGGGCCGAGCCCGCGTCGTCGGAGCAACTGCAGTGGACCAAGGCCTACCTGAGGGTAGCCGCCGTCGCCCACGAGGACGTGGACTGGGTCACCGAGGGCGAACTGGAGGGCCTGGAGGTCTCCGACGACCTGCGCTGGCTCGCCTGGCAGACGCGCGCCGCGCAGGGCCGCGCGTCGGACGAGGAGTTGAACGCCGCCCTTGCGGCGGACCGCACGGCCGCCGGTGTGAACGCACACCTGCAGGCCTGGTACTCGCGTCCGGACCCGGCTCTCAGGGCGGAGGCATGGCGTCGGGCCCACGTCGTCGGGGGCGAGACGAACGATCACGTCGACGCACTTCTGGCCGGGGTGTTCGCGCCCGGGGCGCCGAAACTCACGGCGCCGTTTGCGCAGCCCTATTTCGACGGCCTGCTCGACGTCTGGGCCGAGCACCCGATCGGAATCGCGATCAGGCTGGTGGAGGACGGGTATCCGCGAGGCGTCGAGCACAAGCCCCTCTCCGAGGCCTGGCTCGACGCCCACCCGGATGCCCCCGCGGCGCTGCGCCGGCTCGTCGTCGAGAAGGACGCCGAGCTGGCGGTCGCCGCGAGGGTCCAGCGGGGTTAGTTCCTGCCCTTCTTTGCTCCGGGGCCGTTGCCGGCCGAGGTGTCTGCGCCCTCACCGTAGGCAATGGTGAACGCGGGGCTGTTCCAGATCTCCCAGTGGTCCGGGTTGCTCGGATCGCCGAGAGCCTTCAGCACGCGGACCTCCAGGACGTAGTCGCCGTCGCTGACGCGGCGGTACTTGTCGTTGCCGTTGTTGCCCTGGTAGGTGCCGTCCCACGGGATCGTCGCCACTCCCGCGAGCCGACCTTCGTCGATGAACGTGGCGTAGTTGATGAAGTTGGAGTGCACCTTGGCGCCCTTGGTCCCGTCGGCGTTGGCCCTGTAGATGTCGAAGTAGATCGCGTTGGTGGGGTAGTCCAGGGTGAAGTAGATGATGGGGTAGTCCCCGTCCACCATGGAGTACTCGTGGAACGGCTCAGCGACGTCCAATCCCTCGGGAGACAGGTAGGTGAGCAGGGCGTCGAAGGCCGTGAGCGCCTGGTAGTCACCTGACATCCCTGCGAACGGGATGGTCAGTTCATCGGTCGCGGAGGTGAGGGTCAACCAGCCGCCGTAGATGATGCCGTCGGCGCCGAAGTCCTCGGCGATGGTGACGTCGACGGTGGCGCTGCCGCCCGCGGGGACGGTGATGGTGTCCGCGGAGAACGACACGTCGGCCTCGGCCAGCAGGAACCTCGGAGCGTAGGTGGCGCCGCCGGTGGCGATGCCGTGGCGGACCCCCAGGTCATAGGTCACCGCGGTGTCGGAGTCGTTGCTGACGCTGACGGTGGTGGTGATGGGGCCTGCTTCGCCCTCCCCGAGCGAGATCTTCGACGGGGAAGCCGAGGTCACCGACAGGACCGCCTGCGGGATGTCGATCAGACCGCCGCCCTGGCGGTGTACCGGCTCGTAGTAGCCCGCGTCCTTGACCACGCTCCAGTCGAGCTGGTCAGCGGTGTTGGTGAGCGCCCGTCGGACGTCGTAGGGGTCCAGGCCCGGGTCGGCCTCCAGCAGGAGAGCCGCGGCGCCGGCGACGTGCGGTGCCGCCATCGACGTGCCGCCGGTCGAGAACGCGCCACCCTTTTCCAGGGGGTAGGTGGAGTAGATGCTGCCGCCGGGAGCGGAGACGTCGGGCTTCAGCGTCAGGTCCGCGGCCAGGCCGTAGGAGCTGAAGTCGGACTGGTAGCCGCCGGTGGGGTTGTCGAACCGCTTTGGTGCCTCGGAGAATGTGATCTCCGTGGGAGCCTCGGCACGCAGGGCGTTGCCGTCGGTCTGCTGGACAGCGACGACGGGGATGGTCACGGGCGAGCCGGCCACCGTCGGGTTGATGATGCCGGGGATGTTGTTGGCGATGATCAGCGCGTCGTAGCCTGCGGCCTGCGCGGTCAGCGCCTTCTCCGCGAAGCTGCACGAGCCGCGGCTGACCAGAAGGGCCTGGCCATCGGCGGCGGCGGGCGCGACGGTGCCCGTGCAGCCGAGCACGGGGTTGGCCGCGATCAGCTGGAAGGTGGAGCCGCCCACCGGGGCGGGTGCGCCCTCTGCCTGGGAGAACGGAGCTTCCGTGCCCGCCGTCGTGGTGACGTAGTTGGCCATGTGGCGGGTGTTGTCCACCGAGCCGACCGAGATGACGTCGTGGGCCACCGACGGCGCGCCGCCGGAGAAGGTGCCCGAGGTGCCGGAGTTGCCCTGGGAGATGGTGACGACGACACCGGCCTGCACGAGTGCGTTCGCGGCCTGCGCCGTCGGGTAGGACGGCCAGGTCGCAAAGGCGGCGCCGAGGCTCATGTTCACGACGTCCATGCCGTCGGCCCAGGCGCGCTCCATGGCGGCGTTGATGATGTCGGAGTCGCTGCTCCCGTCGCAACCGAACACTCGGTAGGCGCCGAACTCCACGCCCGGCGCGACGCCGGTGATCTCGCCGTCGGCGCCGACGATGCCCGCGACGTGGGTACCGTGGCCGCCGCAGTCGTCGGGCCAGGCGTCGGGCTTGGGAGCGGCGATGGCGGGATCGTCGCTGCCGGAGTCATAGGCGTCGCCGACGAAGTCGTAGCCCCACTTGACGCGGCCGTTGGGGAAGTCGGCGGTCTGGTCATTGGTGCCGGCTCCGCCGAACGCGGGGTGGTTGTAGTCGATACCGGAGTCGATGATGCCGACCTTGACGCCCTTGCCGGTGAGACCCAGCTCGTTCTGGGCCACGTCGGCGCCGGTCATCTGATTGGCGTACTCCATCTCAGGGGTAGTCGCCTCGGTAACGGGGAGGTCGAACTTGAGGACCGGGTAGACAGCGGCGACGCCGCGCACCGTGCTCAGCTTCGCGGCGTCCTGGTCGCTGACCGAAACAGACATGCCGTTCCAGAGAGCGGTGAAGCTCCGGGAGACCGACAGCTTGAGGCCCGCGTTCTTGGCTGCCAGCACTACAGCATCCTGGGCAGCCTTGGCCGAAGACTTCGAACCGCCCTTGGCTTCGGCGGCTCCCTTCACCTCGACGAACCACCTGTCCGTCACGCGGGGCTGGCCCTCGTACTGCGAGAGCAGGTCCTCGATGGATTGCTGGGGGACTGCGACACCGAAGTCGGCAGCGCTGCCGAGGTCCTCGACGTCGTTGGGATCTGCTGTGGCTGTGACGGCACTCGCGGCACAAAGGGCTGCTGCCAGTGCCCCGACCCCGAGCGCCCGCAGGCGGGCAGTGGGACGTTTGGTCATGGGTCGAACTCCTCAGAGGAATGGGTACGGAGCGGACGATGCTCCTCTAGCGGCAAATCTTCCATCAGATTTGTCGCAGTTGTGTGATTTTCGGCTAATGCGCGGAGAAATTCACGTCTCGATATGGTTACGCCATGGAAACCCCGGACGTCGACGACGCCAAGCAGGCTGCCCGGAAGATCGACCGGTCACCGGCCTACAAGGCGACGGTCAGGGGTGGTCTGGTGGTCTACGGAGTCGTCCACCTGCTGATCGCGTTCCTGACCGTCCAGCTGGCCATCGGGGCCTCCGACGAGGAGGCCTCCCAGGCCGGCGCGATGCGCGCGCTGGCGAACACCCCGCTCGGCCCGGTGCTGCTGTGGGCAGTGGCCGTCGGATTCTTCGCGCTCACCCTGTGGCAGCTGCTCAGTGCCTTCATCGGGCATCACGAATACTCCGGCGCCAAGCTGACGCGCAAGCGGTTGGGCTCGGGAGGCAAGGCGGTCGTCTACGCAGCCCTTGGGATCGCGGCGGCGAACGTCGCCAACGGCACCGATTCCGAGGGGGACACGGCCTCGGCGGTGGGCGGCTCCCTGATGGCGCTGCCCTTCGGTCAGGTCCTGGTGGCCCTGGTGGGGCTGGGTGTGGCGGCGGTCGGCGCCTACCTCGCGAGCAAGGCGTTCACCGGCAAGTGGAGTGAGGACCTGCACGGCAGCCTCAGCGGCAGGTGGAAGTGGTTGCCGCGCCTCGGCTACGTCGCGAAGGGGGTCTCCTTCCTGTTGGTCGGCCAGCTCTTCGTGTTCGCGGCGTGGACCTACGATCCCGAAACTGCGGGCGGCCTCGACGCCGCGCTGCAGTCGCTGCGCTCCGCACCATTCGGACCGTGGATGCTGGCCGCCGTGGCCTTGGGGTTCGCCTGCTTCGGGTTCTACTGCTTCCTCTGGGCACGGCGGGCAAAGGTCTGACGCTCCGCGCGGGTGCGCGACACCCTGAGTTCGTTACACCACGCTGACGGTCCCGGTCTCTGCCGGGCTGCTGACCGACACGGCGGCCTACTTCCACGCGCTGACGGACTACCGCGAGGGGTACGTCGAGACGATCATCCGACAGTTCATCAACGCTTCATTCCGTGCGATCGGCAACGGCCGGACTCTGGTCGAAGACCTGGAACAGGTCTACGAAGGGTGGAGCGAGAGCCTTGCCTCCAGGCGTGGCTCGGCGGCACGACGCCTGCTCCCGCATCTGCTCAACCAGCCTGCGGTCAACATCGCCTATGTCGAGACTGCCACCGGCGTCGCCCTGTCTGCGGCGCAACGCGCCGTCGAGCAACTCGAGGAGGCGGGCATCCTGAAACGAGCGGGCGGCGGGCAGCGCAACCGGGCGTGGATCGCCCAAGATGTCATTGACGCGCTCGACGCCTTCGCCGAACGCGTCGGCCGTCGGGCGTAGGCACCCATAGCCCCGGGGACTGACCACTGAGGTCACGCGCTCGACGCTCCTTTGCGACCATCCAGAGGTACTGTCGACGTCCCGGATCGAGAATTCCACGAGGCCGAAGCGTCGGCCTGGCTGTCGCCATAGAGCTCGACCTTGGCCACCCCATGGATAGAAGGACAGAAACTCCGTTTTCCTTGCACTCGAGTGCAAAGAAAACGGAGTTTCTGTCCAATCCTCCCTCACCTCTTCCTGATGTTCCGCGGCTTCGCTTGGTGACGCTTCCAGATCACACGTCGGATGAGGTCGGTCGCCTCCTCTGGATTGTCCCTGATCTGGCGCGGGGTCAGCACGTAGCAGCGCCAACCTCCTGCAGCGAGGGCGTTGGCCTTGACCGCGTCGCGCTCCATCGCCTCCTTGGAACTGTGGAACTCGAAGCTGTTGATCTCGAATGCGATCCTGGCGTCCTCCAGTGCGATGTCCAGCACCCACTCCTTGCCAGCCAGGGTCACACGCAGGTTCCCCACCCAGCCCGTGATTCCGTGGTCCCGGAGGAGGCGGTGCGCCTCCAACTCCGCCACCGACCACGGGTTGCGGCTCAGCGCTTCTGCAACCTTCTGTGCGGGCCGTGGCCGCCCAGGAGCCCACTGCCCAGCCAGCGCGGTGAGTGAGGCCACCGAGACCAGGCCGAGGCGCAGGGCCGTGGTCGCGGTCTGGAAGTCGCCATCCAGCCCGGCGGTGAGCGCGGTGGCCGAGGGGTTGGTGATGCGGAAGTCCCCGGTCCACTCGAGGTGCTCAGCTGGAATCTGGTGCCGCCGGAACCGAAGCAGGCCACGGTCTTCGACGCGTCGGGAGGTGTAGACGACCACGTCCGACACGTCAGTGGTGGCGTCGAAGGAAAGGGCGGCCGCCGCTCTACCTGCGATGGCAGCATTCGGGTCCCACAGGTTGACCGCCCGGATCCAGGCGCCGCCGTCACCCTCCAGACCCGGATCCATGACGATCCCCGGAAGTGCCTTCACCAAGGAGCCCTTCCTCACCGCCTGGCTCCAGCCGGTGCGCAGGGACTTGTAGCTGGATATCGCCACGACGCCACCGTGGAAGTCGACTATCTCTTTGATGCTCATTGGACAATCCACTCCCATGTTGGGTGCAAAGTCCCGACGCGGACATCGGTCCGGCAACACATCGCCGATGCGTGCAAACACCCAGCAGGCCGCAGACAACACTTCCGTCCTGGGGGACAACATTCCTCGCCGCAAGCTCGGTGGCCCGGAACGGAGCTTCGCGGACCCCGACGGACACCCGGGTGCGGAGACCTGGGCGCGTGCTGGGACTCAGGGGGTGGTCGGCGATGCGCGACCACTGGCGTGGGAGGGTAGATTGTCGCCCGTGGCAGACACTGTTTCAGACGCGATCAACACTCCGGACCTCGAGCAGCCCTACGCTGCGCTGGGCGTGAAGGACGAGGAGTACGCGCGCATCCGCGAGATCCTCGGCCGCAGGCCGACGAGTGCCGAACTGGCCATGTACTCGGTGATGTGGTCTGAGCACTGCTCCTACAAGTCCTCCAAGGTGCACCTGCGCCGCTTCGGTGAACTCAGCCAGGAGACGCCTCGCGGACCGCTGCTGGCTGGCATCGGCGAGAACGCCGGGGTCGTCGACGTCGGCCAGGGCTACGCCGTCACGTTCAAGGCGGAGAGCCACAACCACCCGTCGTTCGTGGAGCCGTACCAGGGCGCGGCCACCGGCGTCGGCGGCATCGTGCGCGACATCCTCGCCATGGGCGCCCGCCCCGTCGGAGTGATGGACTCGCTCCGGTTCGGCCCGCTTGGGGAGGCGGACACCCACCGGGTGCTACCCGGCGTCGTCGCCGGCGTCGGCGGTTACGGCAACTGCCTTGGCCTGCCGAACATCGGCGGCGAGGTCCAGTTCCACGACTCCTACCTGGGCAACCCGCTGGTCAACGCCCTGTGTGTCGGAGTCCTTCGGCACGAGGATCTGCACCTCGCCCGCGCCACCGGCGTCGGCAACAAGGTCATCCTGTTCGGTGCGGCGACGGGCGGCGACGGCATCGGCGGCGCCTCCATCCTGGCGTCGGAGACCTTCGACGAGACCGGTCCGGCGAAGCGCCCCAGCGTCCAGGTGGGCGACCCCTTCATGGAGAAGCTCCTTATCGAGTGCACCCTGGAACTCTTCCAGGCCGGCGTCATCAACGGCATCCAGGACTTCGGCGCGGCCGGGATCTCCTGCGCCACCTCGGAACTCGCCTCCGCCGGCGACGGCGGCATGGCGGTCGACCTGGACCTGGTGCCCCTGCGGGACTCCTCCCTCGCTCCCGAGGAGATCCTGATGAGCGAATCCCAGGAACGCATGATGGCGGTTGTGGAGCCGGGCAACGTCGAGCGCTTCATGGAGATCTGCCGCAAGTGGGACGTGCTGGCCACTGTCGTCGGCGAGGTGATCGAGGGCGACCGGCTCATCATCACCTGGCGCGGCGAGGTCATCGTCGACGTCGACCCCAAGACCGTCGCGCACGAGGGACCCGTCTACAACCGCCCCTACCACCGTCCCGAGTGGCTCGACGGCGTCAACGCCAACCGCGCCGAGGACCTCCCGCGGGACAACTCGGTCGATGGCCTCCGGGCCGCCGTCCTCGAGGTGGCATCCCACCCCAACATCGCCGACAAGTCCTGGGTGACCGACCAGTACGACCGCTACGTGCGCGGCAACTCGGTGCTGGCCCAGCCGGACAACTCCGGCATGCTCCGGATCGACGAGGAGACCGGCCTGGGCATCGCGCTCGCGCTGGACGCGAACTCCCGGTTCACGTTCCTCAACCCCTACCTGGGTGCGCAGCAGTCGCTCGCCGAGGCCTACCGCAACGTCGCCGTCACCGGCGCGGAGCCGGTCGCCGTCACCGACTGCCTCAACTTCGGCTCCCCCGAGGACCCGGAGGTGATGTGGACCTTCGTGGAGGCCATCGGAGGCTTGGTGGATGCCTGCAAGGAACTCGGCATCCCGGTCACCGGCGGCAACGTCAGCCTCTACAACCAGACCGCCAGCACCCCCATCCTGCCCACTCCGACCATCGGCGTCATGGGTGTCATCGACGACGTCGCCAACCGCGTCCGCTCAGGCTTCACCCACGCCGGCGACGGCATTCTCCTGCTGGGTGCCACGCGTGAGGAACTGTCCGGTTCCATCTGGGCCGACGCCATCCACGACGGTCACCTCGGCGGCACGCCGCCGCAGGTGGTGCTGGCCGATGAACAGAACCTCGCCAGGGTGATGCGGGCTGCCGCAGCCGAGCAGCTGCTGTCCTCCGCCCACGACCTCTCCGAGGGGGGCCTGGCTGTCGCCCTGGTGGAGTCGGCGCTGCGCAACTCCATGGGGTTCGCGGTCACGCTGCCCGACGGCGACCCGACCGTCGCGCTCTTCTCGGAGTCCGGCGCCCGCGCCGTCGTCTCGCTGCCCGGCAGCAGCCTGGCGCGTTTCGAGGCACTGTGCGCCGAGCACGGCGTCCCGGTCACGCGTCTGGGTGAGGTGACCGGCGAGGCGGAGTGCGAGTTCGTCGGCGCCTTCAGCATCCCGCTCGACGAGGTGCGCGCGGCCTGGCGGGCCCCCATCCGAGAGGCCATGAGAGCCTGAACTGATCAGCCGCGCCGCGCGGTGTCGCGGAAGCGCCCTTCGACGGTCGGCGCGGTGGGCGCGGTTCGCGATCTTGGCGTAACCGCATCAAGTGAGCCTTGACAGGCACTCCTCACCAACTAGACTCCCAAGCAACCGGGGTCAACGATGACCATAGGTGAAGTTTGTGTGGGTCCGTTGCAGACCCCGGCACGTTTCCAGCGCGTGGCGGGGGAGCCATCATGACGAAACAGACCCGAGGCAGCAGCACGAGTGCCGCGAGAACCGCACCTCTGGGCGGTCGGCAGGTGACCAGGAGGAATGTCCTGCGAGCGGCGGGCGGTGGCTTCGGGCTGTGGTTCGTCGGCACGGTCGGGGGCCGGGCCGTCGCCATCGAGGCCGAGCGAGTACTGCCCCAGGATGCGGCCTCACCGACTCTTGAGCCGTCGGGCATACCCAAGTACCTGACGGCGCTGCTGGTCCCGCCGGTCATGCCCCGCGCCGGAACCGTGCGGATCCGCGGCGGCAAGAACGCCGACCACTACGAGATCTCCGTGCGGCAGTTCCAGCAGCAGATCCTGCCCTCACCCCTGCCCGCCACGACTGTATGGGGATACGGCGCCCTCGCCCGCGACTGGGAGCGGGGGCTGCTCATCCACAACGCCCCGAGCCTCACGATCGAGGCCGATTGGCAGCGCCCGGTCCGGGTGACCTGGACCAACGACCTCGTCGATGACGAAGGGCGCTTCCTGCAGCACCTGCTACCGGTGGACCCGACGCTGCACTGGGCCAATCCGTCCGGCGGTGAGGCCGGCAGGGACTCCAGGCCGGCGTTCGAGTCCACCCCCGGCCGGTACACCGGGCCCGTTCCGATGGTCACGCACGTCCATGGCGCCGTGGGCGTCGGGGACGAGTCCGACGGGTACGCCGAGGCCTGGTACCTGCCCGACGCCGTCGACATCCCCGACGGCTATGCCACAGAGGGGACCTGGTACGACTTCTTCGCGTCGAAGGCGAACGCCAGGTTCGGGGCCGCTTGGGGTCCGGGGTCAGCCACGTGCCAGTACCCGAACGACCAGCGAGCCGCCACCCTCTGGTACCACGACCACACCTTGGGCATGACACGCAACAACGTCTACGCCGGGCCCGCGGGCTTCTACCTCATCCGCGGCGGCCCCGACGGCGACGACGCGGTGCTCGACACCCGCACAGGTGCCCGGGCGGTCCTGCCCGGACCGGCTCCTAAGGCGAATGACGCCTTTCCTTCCAACAAGACCTACTACGAGATCCCACTCGCCATCCAGGACCGCTCCTTCGGTGCCGACGGCTCCCTGTTCTACCCGGACAGCCGCGAATTCTTCGACGGCATCAGCGGACCGTTCGTGCCGGAGACCGACGTCTCACCCATCTGGAACCCCGAGTTCTTCGGCAACGCCATGATGGTCAACGGAGCCACCTGGCCCTTCCACACCGTGGAGCAACGCCGGTACCGCTTCCGGCTCCTCAATGGCTGCAACTCGAGGTTCCTCATTCTGGACTTCCGCGACATCCCCGGTGTCGAGGTCTGGCAGATCGGCAGCGACGGCGGGTTCCTCGCCGCTCCCGTTGACGTCACCACCGCGGGCAACACCCTGCTCCTCGGACCGGCAGAACGGGCCGACGTCGTGGTCGACTTCACGGGCGTGCCGGTGGGGGAGTGGGTACTGGGCAACATCGGTCCTGACGAGCCCTTCGGCGGCGGTGTTCCAGGCGTGGACTTCGAGGTCGCGAACCCGGGCGGGACCGGGCAGGTCATGCAGTTCCGCGTGATTCCGGCCGCCGCCGCTGACCCGACGACGCCGCCCGCCTTCCTCGCGCTGCCCGCGCTCGCGCCCCTGCCCGCGCCGACCCGCACCCGTCCGCTCCTGCTGGCCGAGATGATGTCCATGCACTTCGACGACGCCCCCGCGGCTGCGATGCTCGGCACCATCGATCCGACCACCAGGGAGGGGACTCCGCTCGAGTGGTTGCACGCGGTCACCGAGAACCCGCAACCTGGCGACGTCGAGGTCTGGGAGTTCCACAACACGACGGCCGACGCGCACCCGATGCACGTCCACGAGGTGGCCTTCCAGCTGGTCGACAGGCAGAAGCTGATGGTCACCGACGATGACGACGGACCGCACCCCGTCGTCGTGGACGCCGGGTCCCAGCCCATGGCGCCGGAGCCGGGTGAACTCGGCTGGAAGGACACGGTGATTGCCTACCCGGGCGAGGTCACCCGCGTGCGGATGAGGTTCACCTCGGCCGGGCAGTACGTCTGGCACTGCCACATCGTCGAACATGAGGACAACGAGATGATGCGCCCCTACCGGATCGGGCCGGTCCAACCGGGCCAGCCGGAGCCGCCGTCCCACTGAGTCGGTTCAGCCGACCTTGCCCAGCCAGGCGGCCGGGCCGCCCAGCACGGGACGGAAGGCAGCCATGGCCGCGCCCAGCGCGGCCGGGGCCTCACCCTCGACAGGGATGATCCGCGGAGGAGACAACTCGTGGGCCAGCACCCGGCTCTGGAGCTGCTGCTCAAGGGCGGGCACCACCCAGCGCGCCAGCCGTCCCAGGTGTCCGCCGATCACGACGACCGGAAGGTCGAGGAGGTTCAGCGCTGCAGAGACGCCGATGCCCAGCGCGTCCCCGGCCCGCCGGAGTGCTTCGAGCGCGGCTGGTTCCTCGGCCTCGGCGGCGGCCAGCAATTCTTCGATCGAGGAGACCCCGGCATGGTCACGAATCGCCTTCGCCCCGGCGAAGGCCTCCACGCAGCCCTGGGCGCCGCAGCCGCAGACCGATCCTTCGGGATCCGCGCACACGTGGCCCAGTTCCCCGGCCCAGCCATGGCGGCCGGCGACCACACCGGTGCCGATAACCGCCGAGGAACCGATACCCGTCTCTCCCGAGATGTAGAGGAAGTCGCCCATGGTCGAGGGCCGTCCGGGTGCCTCCATCGCAACGGTCTCGGCTGCGAAGTCCGCCTCGTTGCCGACGAGGAGCAAGACGTCGTCGGGCAACGAGAGGAAGCCGCGCAGGATCTCCCCGACGCCCACGTCGACCCATCCGAGGTTGGGTGCCCGGAGCAGGACGCCGCGGCTGGAGTCGACCAGCCCGGGGACGGCGAGCGCGGCCCCGACGAGTCTGCCGTCCGCGGCGCGTTCCAGAGCGGACCTGGCCAGGTCTGCGAGCTCGTCCAGGACCTCGATGGGGCTGGAGTGGGAGTAGTCACCCTCTCTGGAACCGCTGGCAAGGACGGTGCCGTCCAGGTCCATCACGAACACGGCCATGTGTGAGACGTTGAGTTCCAGGCCCAGCGCGTGCATTGTCCCGCCATTGGCCACCAGGGGCAGCGCAGGTCTGCCGGCGCGTCCGGTGCCGAGCGCTTCCAGTTCCTGGAGCATCCCGCTGCCGAGCAGTTCGTCGACGAGCCGGGAGACCGTCGAGCGGGTGAGGCCGGTCAGGGCGGCGACGTCGGCGCGCGAGGGTGGCTCGGCGCACGCCAGGACCTGCCTGAAGACCAAGGACAGGTTGCGCTCCCGCAGGTCTGACTGGCGAGCGCCGGGCTGCTGGGAGCGCAGGGAGGACGTCGGCCGGGAGCGGCGCCTCAGCGTCGCAGCCGGGGCCGCCGGTTCAACTTCTGACATGGGCTTGACTCTACCGTGCCCCGCCATTAAGTTGTTCGAGACAACAAAACTCGCTGAGGAGTGACAATGGCACCTGTGCCTTCCAAGACTGACAAGTTCTCATTCGGCCTCTGGACGGTGGGCTGGACGGGCACCGACCCGTTCGGTACCGACACCCGCCCGAAGCTGGACCCGTGGGAGTACTCGGACAAGCTGGCCGAGCTGGGAGCGTGGGGCATCACGTTCCACGACGACGACGTCGTGGCCTACGACGCCCCCGAGGACGAGCGGCGCGCCACCTTCGCCAAGCTCAAGGACGCCGCCGACAAGGCCGGACTCGTCATCGAGATGGTGACCACGAACACCTTCAGCCACCCGGTCTTCAAGGACGGCGGCCTCACCTCCAACGACCGCGCCGTGCGCCGCTACGGCTTGCGCAAGGTGCTCCGCAACGTCGACCTGGCCGCGGAGCTGGGGGCCAGCACCTTCGTGATGTGGGGCGGCCGGGAGGGTGCCGAGTACGACTCATCCAAGGACCTCCACGCGGCACACGCCCGCTACGCCGAGGGGCTGGACACCGTCGCCGGGTACATCAAGTCCCAGGGCTACGACCTGCGCATCGGGCTGGAACCCAAGCCCAACGAGCCGCGCGGTGACATCTTCCTGCCGACCATCGGACACGCGCTGGGCCTGATCGCCCAACTGGAGAACGGCGACATCGTCGGCCTCAACCCCGAGGTCGGGCACGAGCAGATGGCCAACCTCAACTACACCCATGGGCTCGCGCTCGCGCTGTTCTGCAACAAGCTCTTCCACATCGACCTGAACGGCCAGCGGGGCCTGAAGTACGACCAGGACCTGGCCTTCGGCCACGGCGACCTGATGAGCGCCTTCTTCACCGTCGACCTCCTGGTCAACGGCTTCCCCGCCTCTCCCGACGCCCCCCGCTACGAGGGCCCGATCCACTTCGACTACAAAACCAGCCGCACCGAGGGCATGCAGGGGGTGTGGGACTCTGCCCGCGCCAACATGGTCGGCTACCTGATGCTCGCGGAGAAGGCCCGCTCCTTCCGGCAGGATCCGGCCGTCCAGGCCCTCATGAGGGAGGCGAGCATCTTCGAGCTCGCGGAGCCCACGCTGGGGGCTGGTGAGTCCGTGGCCGACTTCCTGGCGGCCGAGGAGGAGTTCGACGCCGACGCCAAGGGCGCCCGCGAGTACCACTTCGTCCAGCTCCAGCAACTGGCCCTGGAGCACCTGATCGGCTGATCCGGGCAAGCCCGGGCGGCCGGGGAGGGGCTGGCCTAGGGTTGAGGGCGACATGTCCAAGACCTTCGCCTCCCTGGCCGTCCCCAACTACCGCTGGTTCGCGGCCGGGGCGCTGGTGTCCAACGTCGGGACGTGGATGGGCAGGACCGCCCAGGACTGGCTGGTGCTCACCGAGCTGACCGACGGGTCCGCGTCGGCGCTGGGCATCATCACCGGCCTGCAGTTCCTGCCGCTGCCGTTCCTGGCGCCGTATGCGGGGCTGATCGCGGACCGGGTGAGCAAGAAGCGCCTGCTCATCGTCACCCAGGTGCTGATGGCCGTCACCGGCCTGACGCTCTGGCTCCTCGTCGCCACCGACGTCGCCGTGCTGTGGCACGCCTACCTACTGGCGTTCCTGCAGGGTGTCGTCGTCTCCTTCGACAATCCGGCCCGGCAGGCCTTCGTGAACGAACTCGTGGGCCCCGGGCTGGTGGCCAACGCCGTCGGGCTGAACTCCGCGTCGTTCAACGCCGCCAGACTGCTTGGTCCAGCAGTGGCTGGTCTGGTCATCGGCGGGTGGGGGGTGGCACCGGCGCTGCTGGTGAACTCGCTGAGCTTCGTCGGCGTGCTGATGGGACTGCTGATGATCCGCGACGACCAGCTGCTCCTCAACCCGAAGTCGAAGAACCGCGGCACGGTGCGGGAAGGGGTGGCCTACGTCCGCTCCAGACCGGACCTGTTGCTGATCTTCGTGATCGTCTTCATGCTCGGTACCTTCGGCATGAACTTCCAGATCACCATCGCACTCATGGCCACGCAGGTCTACGACAAGGGTGCAGAGGAGTACGGACTCCTGGGTTCCCTGATGGCGGTGGGCACGCTGGCGGGGGCGCTCCTGTCGGCCCGGCGCGGGCGGCCCAGACTGCGGATACTGCTCGGCGCGCTGGGGCTGTTCTCCCTGTTCTGCCTGCTGGCCGGCCTGGCGCCCAGCTACACGCTGTTCGGCCTGGCGCTGATCCCCTGCGGACTGTTCGCACTCACCGTGATGACGACGGCGAACTCCACGGTCCAGCTCTCCACGGCACCGGAGTTCCGCGGCCGGGTCATGGCGCTCTACATGGCCATCTTCATGGGCGGCACCCCGCTGGGCGCGCCGGTCGTCGGCTGGGTGGGCGACGTGCTCGGGCCACGCTGGACCCTGCTGGTGGGCGCGCTCGCCTGCGGTCTCACCTTCCTGGGCGTCGGCCTGTTCCTGGTGACCTACCGCGGCCTGCGGGCACGGCTCCGCCTGCGCTGGCCGCTGCGCCTCGACGTCTACAAGGCGGGCGAGGACCCGGAACCCGGCCGGTAGCCGAAGCTCAGCGCAGCCAGACCGTGGTATTGACGGGCAGGGCGTTGCCCTCCAGGGCACCGCTGGCCAGCAGCACCTCGCCCTCGGGGAGATCCACCGTCGGGGCAGAGACGTTGGTCGCCACCAGCAGGTCGCCGTTGCGGAACGCGACGACGCCCTCGCCTAGGTCTTCCCACTCGAGCTCGCCCGTGCCCAGGGCCAGTTCCTTGCGCAGTCGCAGTGCGTCGCGGTACATGGTCCACACGGACCCATCGACCCCCTGCTGCTGGTCTACGGCGAGTTGCCGGTAGCTGTCTGGCTGGGGCAGCCAGGTCTGGCCGGTGGGCGAGAACCCGAGGCCGGGGGCGTCGGCCTCCCACGGAATGGGGACGCGGCAGCCGTCGCGGCCGACCTCGGTGTGGTTCGAACGGAACCAGGTCGGGTCCTGACGGAGGTCGTCGGGCAGCGTGGTGTGGTCCGGCAGGCCCAGTTCCTCGCCTTGGTAGAGGTACGCCGAGCCTGGCAGCGCCAGCATCATCAGCGTGGCCGCCGTGGCGCGGGCCAGGCCCAGCTCGTTGTCCGGCTGGGGATCGGAGGCTCCGATGCCGTAGCGGTTCGAGGTGTCGTCCCGTCCGAGTCTGCTGCGGTGCCGCAGGACGTCGTGGTTGCTCAGCACCCACGTCGTCGGGGCACCGACGGTGGCCACCTTGGCGAGGGACGAGGTGATCACCTGCTGGTAGGCGGCGGCATCCCACGCGCACTCCAGGAACTCGAAGTTGAACGCCTGGTTCATCTCGTCGGGGCGGACGTAGTTCGCGATCCGGTCCGTGTGCACCCAGGCCTCGGCCACGAGGATGCGGTCTGCGTCGTAGGAGTCCAGCACCCGGCGCCACGAGCGGTAGATCTCGTGCACGCCGTCCTGGTCCCACATCGGCCCGGCCTGCAGGCCGAGCAGTTCGGGATTACGGGTCTCGTCAGGGAGGCCGTCGGCCTTCACCAGGCCGTGGGCGACGTCCACGCGGAAGCCGTCGACGTCGGCGTCCAGCCAGTAGCGCAGGATGGCCTCGAACTCCTCCCGGACGCGGGGGCTGTTCCAGTTCAGGTCCGGCTGGCTCCCGTCGAACAGGTGCAGGTACCACTGTTCCGGAGTCCCGTCCGGCCGCGTGAGGCGCGTCCAGCCCGGCCCACCGAAGACGCTGCGCCAGTTGTTGGGAGCCTCTTCGCCGTCCACCCCGCGGCCGTCGCGGAAGATGTAGAGGTCCCGCTCAGCGGAGCCGGGTCCGGCTGCCACGGCGGCCTGGAACCACTCGTGTTCGTCGGAGGTGTGGTTGGGGACCAGGTCGAAGATGACCCGCAGTCCCAGTTCGTGGGCCCGCGCCACCAAGCGGTGGGCGTCCTCGGTCTTCCCGAACAGCGGGTCGACGGTGCGGTAGTCGGCGACGTCGTAGCCGCCGTCGGCCATGGGGGAGAGGTAGAAGGGCGACAACCACACGGCATCCACCCCGAGGTCCACGAGGTAGGGCAGCCGCTCGATGATGCCCGGCAGGTCGCCGTAGCCGTCGCCGTCGCCGTCGGCGAAGGAGCGGGGGTAGACCTGGTAGATGACGGCGTCGCGCCACCACTGGTGCTGGTTCATTGAAGGGGTCCCGTCGAGTTGCGGATGATCAGGTCGGGGTGGAACAGCAGTTCGGAACGGTCAAGAGTAGCCCCCGCCAGACCATCCAGCAGGGCGCCGACGGCGGCCTCGCACATGGCGCGGACGGGCTGGCGGATCGTCGTGAGGGCCGGTGCGGTGAAGGCCATGAGCGGGCTGTCGTCGAACCCGACCACCGAGAGGTCGTCGGGAATCGAAAGGCCCCGGGAAGTGGCCTCGCGAATGGCGCCCAGCGCCATGATGTCGGAGCCGCACACCAGCGCGGTGTGGCCGGAGTCGATGAGCCGGCCCGCCGCGAGCTGCCCACCCTCGGCGGTGAAGATGGTGCTGGCGATGTCGGCGCGCGTGAAGCCGAGCGCCAGGAACGCGTCGACCTTCCGCCTGGCGGGCAGGTAGCGCTCCGAGCCCATCGCGAGCCCGATCCGCTCGTGCCCCAGGGACCGCAGGTGGGTCACGGAGGCGGAGACGGCCTCGGCGTCGGAGCAGGAGAAGAACGCACCCCGCAGGTCCGGCGCGTAGCCGTTGATGAAGACCGCTGGGATCCCGGACTCGATCAGCCGCCGGTAGTGCTCGTTGGAGCCCAGGCTGTCAGCAGGCGTCCCGGAGACCGAGATCACACCTGTGACGTTGAGGTTCTGCAGGGTCTCGAGGTGCTGCATCTCGCCCGTGCCGGAGGTCCCCGCAGGGCACACCACGTTCGGCTGGCCGGCGGCGAACAGCAGGATGTCCAACTCCTCGACGAACGCCGGGAAGGCCGGGTTGGAGAGTTCGGGTACGACGATGGCGACGACGCTGCCGCGCTTGCCCGCCCCTGACTCCCGCTCGTAGCCGAGCTGGCTCATGGCGTCAAGGACCGTGCGCCTGGTGTCCTCCTTCACGCCGGGCTTGCCGCTGAGGACGCGGGAGACGGTCGCGGTGGAAACCCCGGCCAGATGGGCCAGGTCGGCCATCCTCGTCCGCTTCGTTGGGGCCATCTGGGTTCCTCTTTCGACCTGATCGACGGTGACTTGTGCCCGCAAACGTTACCAGCCCGGCAAACGTTACCAAACTGTGAGGCCGCACTTGCTGAAAGTTGCTGCAAATTTGCTATGGTCATCCCGACTGGCAATCGGCGCCAGTTCTCAAGGACGAGGAGATACCTGACATGCGCAAGAGCTTCCTTGCCGTGGCGGCAGCAGGACTGGCGATGACTCTCGCAGCCTGCGGCAGCGGCACCACCCCCACCAGCACCAGCTCAACCCAGACGAGCGAGTCGGCCAGCGAGGCTGCGACCACCGCGGAGGCCACCGAGACCACCGCTGAGTCCAGCGCCCCGGCCGCCTCCGGCAGCATCACCATCTGGGCCGACGAGGTCCGGGTCAACAGCTTCACGGAGGTGGCCAAGAGCTTCACCGACGAGACCGGCATCGCAGTCGAGATGGTGCAGAAGCCCACCCAGGACATCAAGACTGAGTTCGTCACCCAGGCGCCCACCGGCGAAGGGCCGGACCTCATCGTCGGCGCGCACGACTGGACCGGTGACCTTGTCAACAACGGCGTCATCGCCCCCGTCGAGCTCGGCGACGCCGTCGGCAACTTCCCGGAGCCCGCAGTGCAGGGCTTCACCTACGACGGCCAGCTCTACGGCGTGCCCTACGCCAGCGAGAACATCGGCCTGGTCCGCAACAACGCCCTCGCCACCGAGACGCCCGAGACGTTCGACGAACTGGTCGCGCAGGGCAAGGAGCTCGGAGCCGAGTTCCCCGTCGTGATCCAGCAGGGCGAGGGCGGTGACGCGTTCCACCTGTACCCCCTGCAGACCTCGTTCGGCGCGCCCGTGTTCGTCAGCGAGAACGGCGAGTACACCACCGAACTCGGGATGGCCGGCCCTGAGGGCCTGGCGTTCGCCGATTACCTGAAGAATCTGGCCGACGAGGGCGTGCTCAGCACCGCCGTGGGCGGAGACCAGGCCAAGCAGAGCTTCCTGGACGGCAAGACCCCCTACATCGTGACCGGCCCGTGGTACGTCGCCGACTTCGTCGCCGCCGACATGGACGTGACCGTCCTGCCGGTGCCGTCGGCCGGTGGCCAGCCGTCGGCCCCCTTCCTCGGTTTCCAGGGCGTCTACCTGTCGGCCCACTCCGAGAACGCGCTGCTCGCCAACCAGTTCCTGACCTTCCTCGCAGGCGCCGAGGCGCAGACCCAGCTCTACGAACTCGACGGCCGCTTCCCGGCCAACACCGAGTCGGCGGCCGCTGTGGACGACGAGATCCTCGCCGGGTTCGGTGAGGCCGGCAAGCTCGGGCAGCCCATGCCCGCCATCCCCGAGATGGGTGCCGTGTGGACCTACTGGGGCGCTGCCCAGGTGAGCATCATCACCGGGGCCGCGGATCCCGCCACCGCCTGGAACGAGATGATCGCCAACATCCAGGGCGAGATCTGATCCAGCCATCGCAGCCGTGATGGGCGCGTGGGTCCCCGTTGGAACCCACGCGCCCGTCCGAATCGGAAGGGACCACGCGTCGTGACGCAATCCGGAAAGGCTCAAGACGGCCCGAGGCTCTCCCATGCCCGTGACCTGTCACGCCCCGGCTTCTGGGTGAAGCTCGTGCTCATGGCCGTGGTGAACGCGCTGGGCCTCTACGGCATCCTGGCCTCCTGGGCGCAGCAGGAGTGGGGAGTCATGACGTTCCTCGTCATCACTCTCGCCATCGCCGACTACGTCTACTTCTCCAAGCGGGCCATCCCCGCCAAGTACCTGATGCCCGGCCTGGTGTTCCTTGCCGTCTACCAGCTGTATGTGATGGGCCACACGGCCTACGTCGCCTTCACCAACTACGGCGACGGGCACAACGACTCCAAGGGTCCGGCCATCACCCAGATCCTCAAGACGGCCGACCGCCGCGTCGAGGGCACGCAGACCTTTCCCGTCACGGTGCTGGAGAAGGACGGCGAGCTGGCCTTCGGCATCGTCCGCGACGGTGTGCCCCTGGTGGGCGACGCGGAGGACCCGCTCACGGAGGCGCCGGACGCGGTGGTCCAGGCTGACAAGGTCCTGGAGGTGCCCGGCTACACCACGCTGGTGCTGGCCGACATCCTGGACCGGCAGTCAGAGGTGCTGGAACTGCGCGTCAGCCTGTCCGACAACCCCGACGACGGCTGGCTGCGCACCGACAACGCGACGATGGCCTTCGTCGCCAAGTCCAGCCTTGTCTACGACGAGGCCGCCGACACGTTCACCACTGCTGAAGGCAAGGTCTACACCGCGGACCCGGAGCGGGGCCTGTTCGTCGCCGACGACGGCACGTCCCTCACGCCGGGCTGGCGGGTGCTGGTGGGGACGGAGAACTTCACGAAGGTCTTCACCGACTCCCGCCTCAGCGGCCCGTTCGTGCAGATCCTGGCCTGGACGTTCGCGTTCGCGATCCTGTCGGTGGCAACCACCTTCGCGCTCGGCCTGGCCCTGGCCGTGATCTACAACGACCCCAGGATCAGGGGGCGACGGTTGTACCGCTCCCTGTTCATCCTGCCCTACGCGTTCCCGGGCTTCCTGGCGGCGCTGGTGTGGAAGGGAATGCTGAACGAACGCTTCGGCATCATCAATGAGTGGCTGGGCCAGGACATCAACTGGCTGGGCGACGGCAACCTCGCCAAGCTGTCCATCCTCGGGGTGAATCTCTGGCTGGGCTTCCCCTACATGTTCCTCGTGTGCACCGGCGCGCTGCAGTCCATCCCCGGCGAACTCACCGAGTCGGCCGTCATGGATGGCGCCGGGCCGTGGCGGCGGTTCCGCTCGATCACCCTGCCGCTGCTGTTCGTCTCCACCGCGCCGCTGCTGATCTCCAGCTTCGCGTTCAACTTCAACAACTTCTCGCTCATCTACATGCTCACCGGGGGAGGACCGAACTTACCTGGGGCGCCCGTGGTCATCGGTGAGAGCGACATCCTGATCTCGATGGTCTACTCCATCGCCTTCGAGTCCGGTCAGAAGCAGTACGGCCTCGCCTCTGCGCTGTCCATACTCATCTTCTTCGTGGTCGGCCTCGTCTCCTGGCTCGGCTTCCGTCAGACCCGCAAGCTCGAGGAGATCATGTGATGGCCAACAAGACCGGACTCCGCGGCGCCCGCTGGTGGAAGGAGGTCGGCTGGAAGCACGTCTTCGCCGTCGTGTTCATCCTCTACTGCGTCTTCCCGCTGCTCTACGTGCTGTCCACCTCCCTCAATCCGGGGGCGACGCTGACCGGGTCCGCAGAGCTCTTCCGCGAGTTCTCGCTCGCCAACTTCGAGGACCTCTTCGGCAGCCTCTTCCCGCGCTGGCTGTTGCAGTCGTTCATCGTCAGCACCGCGACGTCGGTGGGCACCGTCGTCATGGGAGCAGCCGCGGCCTACGCGTTCAGCAGGTTCCGGTTCAAGGGCCGGCGGGGCGGGCTGACCTTCCTGCTGATCGTCCAGATGTTCCCGCAGATGCTCGCGTTCGTGGCCATCTTCCTGCTGCTGCTCACCCTCGGGGAGATCTTCCCGGTGCTCGGTGTCGGCTCGCGTCTGGCCCTGATCGCCGTCTACCTGGGCGGGGCACTCGGTGCCAACACGTTCCTCATGTACGGCTTCTTCAACACGATCCCCCGGGAACTGGACGAGGCCGCCAAGATCGACGGCGCCACGCACGCCCAGATCTTCTGGGGCATCATCATGCGGCTGGTCACCCCCATCCTCGCTGTGGTGGGACTGCTTTCGTTCGTCGCCAGCTACGGCGAGTTCATCCTCGCCAAGATCGTCCTCACCCACCCCGACGACTACACCCTCGCCGTCGGTCTCTACTTCTGGGCATCGGACGAGCGCAACGCTCCGTGGTCGCTGTTCGCTGCGGCCGCCGTGATTGCCGCCGTCCCCATCATCGTGCTGTTCATGTACCTGCAGAAGTACATCGTCGGCGGCCTCACCGCGGGCTCTGTCAAGGGCTAGCCCGGACGGTACCGTTGGGCCATGACAAACCTCGCCTGGGACGTCGAGGGTGTGCTGCCCTCCGTCATAGCAGACCTGCACGAGCTGATCACGATTCCGTCGGTGTCCTCACAGCCGGAACACGACGCCGATGTCCTGGCCTGTGCTCACCGGATCGAGGGTTTGCTGAAGGGCGCGGCCTGCCCCGAGGTGCGGCTGCTCGAGGCTGGCGGCAAGCCGGCGGTCTACGGGCACTACCCTGCGCCCGAGGGCATGCCGACGGTCCTGCTCTATGCGCACTACGACGTGCAGCCCACGGGCGAACATGAGCTGTGGACTTCGCCGGCGTTCACGCCCGACGAGCGCGACGGACGCCTGTACGCCCGGGGGGCCGCCGATGACAAGGGCGGCATCGCCGTCCACCTCGCCACGCTGCGTGCCTTCGACGGCTCCCCGCCCGTCGGCGTGAAGCTCTTCATCGAGGGCGAGGAGGAGATTGGTTCTCCCTCCATGCCCGCGCTGCTGGACAGGTACGCCGACGAGCTGTCCGCTGACGTGTTCGTGATCGCCGACTCGGTGAACTGGGCCGTCGGCCAGCCGAGCCTCACCACGTCGCTGCGGGGCCTGGTGGACGCCGTGGTCACGGTCTCCACGCTCGAGCAGGGCCTGCACTCCGGGCAGTTCGGCGGAGTCGTGCCCGACGCCCTCACCGCCCTGGTCCGCCTCCTCGCCACCCTGCACGACGATAGAGGCGACGTCGCCATCGCGGGGCTGGACTCCTACCCGGGACCGGACCTCGACTACCCCGAGGACCGCCTCCGCGCGGAGACCGGGGTCCTCGACGGCGTGCAGCAGACCGGGACCGGCAGCGTCGTGCAGCGCATGTGGTACAAACCGGCAGCCTCCGTGCTGGCCATCGACACCACCCGCATCTCCGAGGCCTCCAACACCCTGATCCCGACGGCGTCGGCCAAGGTGAGTGTCCGGCTCGCCCCGGGCCAGGACCCAGTGGCCGCGCAGGAGGCGCTCGAGCGGCACCTGCTGGAACACGCACCGTGGGGCGCCCGCGTCGAGGTCAGCGACGGCCAGCTGGGCGGACCGAGCACGATCAGCCTCGACGGCCCCTACGCCGAGGCCGCCCGGCAGGCGTTCGTTGAGTCCTTCGGGATGGCGCCGGTCGAGATCGGGTGCGGCGGGAGCATTCCCATCGTCGCGGAGTTCGCGAACCGGAACCCCGACGGCATCGTCCTGGTCACGGCGGTGACGGACCCCGACTCCCGGATGCACGGCATCGACGAGTCCCTGGACCTGGGTGACCTGGCGAAGGCGGCCACCGCCGAGGCCCTGCTGCTGGTCAACCTCGCGGCGGTCGCACGGTAAGCTGTCGGGGTGCCACGAGCTGACGGACGCCTGAGCCTCGAAATCGACCCCATTGAGCGGAAGCCGCAGGATGAGTGCGGCGTCTTCGGGGTCTGGGCTCCCGGCGAGCACGTCGCGGAACTGACCTACTACGGCCTGTTCGCGCTGCAACACCGGGGGCAGGAGTCCGCCGGGATGGCCGTGTCCAACGGCCAGCGAATCATGGTGTTCAAGGACATGGGGCTGGTCTCCCAGGTGTTCAACGAGACCACCTTGACGGCGCTGCGCGGGCACCTCTGCGTCGGCCACACGCGCTATTCCACGACGGGTGCCTCCGTCTGGCAGAACGCCCAGCCCACGTTCCGGCACGGCCCCCGGGGCGGCCTGGCCCTGGCGCACAACGGCAACCTGACCAACACCCTCGAACTCGAGGAGTGGCTGCGGGAACTTGACTCCGGTGAGAAGGTCCCGGAGAAGAAGACCATGGACTCCACCAACGACACCTCGCTGGTGACCGCGCTGATGGTGTCCTTCGGAGACGAACCCGTGGAGCAGGTGGCCATGAAGGTGCTGCCGCGGCTGCGCGGCGCGTTCTGCCTCACCTTCATGAACGAGAACACACTGTTCGCCGCCCGTGACCCGCAAGGCATCCGCCCGCTGGTGCTCGGCCGGCTGGAGCACGGCTGGGTGGTGGCCTCGGAGACCGCCGCGCTGGACATCGTCGGCGCCAGCTTCATCCGGGAGGTCGAACCCGGCGAGTTCATCGCCATCGACGAGGCCGGGCTGCGCTCCCAGCGGTTCGCGGAGGCCAGGCCCAAGGGCTGCCTGTTCGAGTACGTCTACCTCGCCAGGCCGGACACCACCATCGCCGGCCGTGGCGTCCACACCACCCGCGTGGAGA
The DNA here is from genome assembly GCF_020687685.1 of Tessaracoccus sp. OS52. Taxonomy (GTDB): domain Bacteria; phylum Actinomycetota; class Actinomycetes; order Propionibacteriales; family Propionibacteriaceae; genus Arachnia. Next base: position 356,525 of record NZ_JAJEWM010000001.1, read on the forward strand.
TCGGCCGCGAGCTCGCCCGGGAGCACCCCGTCGACGCGGACCTCGTGATCCCGGTCCCGGAGTCGGGAACCCCGTCGGCCATCGGCTACGCGGAGGAGTCTGGCATCCCCTACGGGCAGGGCCTGGTAAAGAACGCCTACGTCGGCCGGACCTTCATCCAGCCCAGCCAGACCATCAGGCAGCTGGGAATCCGGCTGAAGCTCAACCCGCTGCGGGAGATCATCGCGGGCAAGCGGCTCGTGGTGGTCGACGACTCGATCGTGCGCGGCAACACCCAGCGGGCGCTGGTGCGGATGCTGCGGGAGGCCGGTGCGGCGGAGGTCCACGTCCGGATCTCGTCCCCGCCGGTGGAGTGGCCATGCTTCTACGGCATCGACTTCTCCACCCGCGCGGAGCTCATCGCGCCGGGTCTGACCGTCGAGGAGATCTGCCGCTCCATCTCGGCCGACAGTCTCGGCTACATCTCCCTCGAGGGGCTCACCCGCGCCACCACCATCGCGCCGGAGCGGCTGTGCCGGGCCTGCTTCGATGGCGTCTACCCAGTCCCCATCCCACCCGAGCAGGCAGAACTGCTGAAGCTGGAGGAGAAGTGAAACCAAGCGCCTACGCCGCCGCCGGCGTCGACATCGAGGCCGGGGACCGCGCCGTCGAGCTGATGAAGGCCTCGGTTGCCCGCAGCCGCCGCCCCGAGGTGCTCGGGGGCCTGGGAGGCTTCGCCGGCTTCTTCGACGCAGCCGCGCTGAAGGACTTCCGCCACCCGGTACTGGCCACCTCGACCGACGGTGTCGGCACCAAGGTGGCCATCGCGCAGGCGATGGACAAGCACGACACCATCGGCTTCGACCTGGTGGGCATGCTCGTGGACGACCTGGTGGTCGTCGGCGCCGAGCCGTTGTTCGTCACCGACTACATCGCCACCGGAAAGGTGGTGCCGGAACGGATCGCCGCCATCGTCGGGGGCATCGCCGACGCCTGCGTCGCGGCCGGTTGCTCCCTCGTCGGTGGCGAGACCGCGGAGCACCCCGGACTCCTGGGAGCCGACGAGTACGACATCGCCGGCGCCACCACCGGCGTCGTGGAGAAGGACGAGATCCTTGGCGCCCACCGGATCGTCGCTGGCGACGTGGTCCTGGGCATGGCCTCCTCGGGGCTGCACTCCAACGGCTACTCCCTGGTGCGCCACGTACTGCTGGAGCGGGCCGGCTGGTCGCTCGATCGGCACGTTGACGAACTCGGAAGGACACTTGGGGAGGAACTGCTGGAACCCACGCGGCTCTACGCCCTGGACGTGCTGGACCTGATCAAGCGGGTCGAGGTCCACGCCTTCAGTCACGTCACCGGCGGCGGCCTCGTGAACAACCTGGCCCGGGTGATCCCCGACGGGGCCCGCGCAGTCCTGCGCCGCGACTCCTGGACGCCCGGTCCCATCTTCCAGTTGGTGCAGCAGGTGGGCCAGCTGAGCCAGGCCGACGTCGACGCCACCCTCAACATGGGTGTGGGCATGGTGGCGGTCCTGCCTGCCGACGGCGTGGACGCTGCGATCGCCGCCTTGGCGGAGCGGGGCGTGGAGAGCTGGGTCCTTGGTGACGTGCAGGCCCACGACGGCGCCGGCGCGGCCGAACTGATCTGAGTCAGGACCCGCGCAGCACCGCCAGGAGCGCCTCACCGTAGGCGTTCTCCGGGTCGTCCTCGGTGAAGGTCTGGTCGCCCCCGGCGACGTCGACGGTGACCTCGAACCCCCTCGTTCGGTCCAGCCTGACGAGGGACCTGAACGCCGCCCCGAGCGCCTGGCGGAGCTGGCCCTCGTTCGGCAGCCAGACCGTCTTCTCCTGGGCGACCGAATCGAGTGCCCATTCGGTGGTCCCGTTGAACGCGAAGACGGTGCCCGTCTCAAGCCGTCGTGGTTCGATGACCATGTCAGCGAGGTGGAACAGGTCGTCCACCATTTCGGGAGCGGTCACGACGAACCTGTCCCCGGCCGCTGGCTGCCACGCCAGGCCGGCCTCGCGCAATTCGAGCGCCAGCGCTAGATCAATCACGATTTCCACCCTACGCGCCCGCAGAATATGTATCCGGGACACCAAATATGTTAGGGTCGTAATCGCTCAGCCGACTCGCCTCGAATGAGCCCACGAGCCCCGGCCCCGCACGTTCCCCCGACGCGCGGGGCCGGTTCGCGTCCAGCGTCAGCGCACCGGCTTCGCGTGCCAGATCCGGTCCAGGTAGTCGCGCATGGACCGGTCGGAGCTGAAGAAGCCCGTGCGCGCCACGTTCAGGATCGCGGAGCGGGTCCAGGCCTCATGATCCGCATACTTCGCCTCGACGGCGTCCTGCGCGTCGAGGTAGCTGGCGAAGTCGGCGAAGGCCATGAAGCGGTCCTCGTTCAGCAGGCTGCCTGTGACCGACTCGAACGCCGAGGTGTCGCCTCGTGAGAACGCTCCGGAGTTGATGAGGTCGATCGTCGCCCTCAGGTTCTCGTCGCCCTCGTAGTAGGAGCGGGGACGGTAGCCGTTGTCGCGCAGTGCCGCGGCGGTGGGCTCGTCCATCCCGAAGAGGAAGAAGTTCTCATCCCCGACGAGCTCGCGGATCTCGACGTTGGCGCCGTCGTCGGTTCCGATGGTGAGGGCGCCGTTGAGGGCGAACTTCATGTTGCCCGTGCCGGAGGCCTCCATGCCCGCGAGGGAGATCTGCTCGGACAGGTCCGCGGCCGGGATCAGCGTCTGGGCAAGGGTCACGTTGTAGTTCGCCGGGAACGCGATCCGCAGGCGGCCCTCCAGCCTGTCGTCGGCGTTCACGGCCGCCGCAACTGCGTTGATCAGGTGGATGATGTCCTTCGCGAGCTTGTAGCCGGGCGCTGCCTTGGCCCCGAACACCACCGTGCGCGGGACGAGGTCCTCGAGCTTCCGACGGCCCGAGAGCACCTGCTCGTAGAGCGAGACCACGTGCAGGAGCTTGAGGGTCTGGCGCTTGTACTCGTGGAGGCGCTTGACCATCACGTCGAGCATGTGGTCCGGCGGGAGGAAGATTCCGTCCCGCTTGGCCAGCACGTCCTGTAGGCGGGCCTTGTTGGCCGCCTTCACCTCGCGGAACGCCTCGCGGAACCCTGCGTCGTCGACGTGGGCCTCAAGGCCGCGGAACTGCTCCAGATCCGTGACCCAGCCATGGCCGATCCGGCTCGAGACGAGCTCGGAGAGCTTCGGGTTGGCCTGGCGCACGAACCTGCGGGGCGTGACCCCGTTGGTGACATTGGTGAACTTGTCAGGCCACAGCTCGGAGAAGTCCGGCAGCACCTTGTCGCGCAGCAGCTGGCTGTGCAGGGCCGCGACACCGTTTACCTTGGAACCGGCGACGGTGGCCAGGTGCGCCATGCGCACCGACGGGGTGGGGTGCTGCGTCACGATCGACATGCGGCGAGCGCGCTCCTCGTCGCCGGGGAAGGCGGCGCGCACCTCGGCCATGAACTGCTCGTTGATCTGGTTGATGATCTGCAGGTGGCGGGGGAGGAGCCGGCCGAGCAGGTCGGTGGACCAGACCTCCAGGGCTTCGGGCAGCAGGGTGTGGCAGGTGTAGGCGAAGCAGGACTTCGTGACCTCCCAGGCCTCCTCCCACTCGAAGCCGCGCTCGTCGACGAGGATGCGCATCAGCTCGGGCACCGCGATCACCGGGTGGGTGTCGTTCAGCTGGAAGATGATGCGGTCAGCGAGGTTGTGCAGGTCGAACCCGGGCTCGAGCTCATGGTCGATGAAGTCACGCAGGGAGCAGGCGACGAAGAAGTACTGCTGCTGGAGGCGCAACTCCTTGCCCTGCGGCGTCGAGTCCTCCGGGTAGAGCACCTTGGAGATGTTCTCTGCGAAGGTCTGGGCGCGGACGGCCTCGACGTAGTCGCCGGCGTTGAAGGTCTGCAGGTCGAACTGCTGCTTTGCCCGGGCGCCCCACAGCCGCAGCGTGTTGACGCGATCCGTGTCGTAGCCGGGCACCAGGTAGTTGTAGGGCAGGCCCATCACGTTCCACGCGGGGATCCACCGGGTGTGCTGGCGGCCGTGCTCGTCTGTCCACGTGTCCGTGTGTCCACCGAAGTTCACCTGGACGGCATGCTCGGGGTGGACGAACTCCCACGGGGACTCCAGGGCGAGCCAGGAATCCGCCTCCTCAACCTGCCGCCCCTCGACGAAGGTCTGGCGGAAGATGCCGTACTCGTAGCGGATGCCGTAGCCGATGCAGGGCACGTCCATGGTGGCGAGCGAGTCGATGAAGCAGGCCGCCAGGCGTCCCAGGCCACCGTTGCCAAGGCCCGGTTCGACCTCCTTGGCGCGCACCTCGTCGATGTCGATGCCGTGCTTGGACAGCGCCTCCTCAACGACCTCGACGAGATCCGTGGCCAGCAGGGCGTTGTCGAACTGGCGACCCAGGAGGTACTCGGCAGAAAGGTATCCCACGACCTTCGGCCTCACGCGGCGATCGAGTGCCTTGGTGGCCAGCCACTCGTCCATCAGGTAGTGGCGCACCGCGCTGGCGGCCGCCTGATAGCGGTCCTGGGCGCTCGCTTCAGTCAGGTCCACGCCCTGCCGGTTGTGCAGTTCGCGTATGAATTCGGTCACGAAGCCAGCCACGGTGTGGCGGGGATCGTCGACGATGGTGAGCGGTTTTGAACCGTTGCTGAAAGTTTCCTGCGACATGGGTTTCAGCCTAGGACACCGGGGCAAGACACGCACAAGGGGCTCGGTACAACAATCTCTGAAACGGTGCCCGGCGTTGCTTGACGGTTCAACCTTCCTCGTGCTAGGATGATTTCAGTTTCAACCACTTCCGCCGGACCGCCGGCAGCACCGAGGAGATCGCATGACCGACACCCTGAACCAGCTCGCCAACACCCCGGCCCAGCTCACGGGCAGCTACACGCTGGATCCCAGCCACACCCAGATCGGGTTCGTCGCGCGTCACGCGATGATCACCAAGGTCCGTGGCACCTTCACCAAGTTCGAGGGCAGCGCGTCCTCGCAGCCGAACCTGGAGGGCGCGGCGCTGTCGCTCACCATCCAGGCTGCTTCCGTCGACACCCGCAACGCGGACCGTGACGCCCACCTGCGCGGCGAGGACTTCTTCGACGTGGAGAAGTACCCGACCATCACCTTCACCTCCACCTTCATCTCGGCCGTCGATGCGGAGACCGTCCACGTCGAGGGTGAGCTCACCATCAAGGACGTCACCCGTCCCGTCGCGATCGACTTCGACTACGAGGGTGCCGCTGTGGACCCGTTCGGCAACGAGCGCGTCGGAATCTCCGGTGAGCTCGTCGTCAACCGCAAGGACTTCGGACTTGAGTGGAACGCAGCCCTCGAGACCGGCGGCGTGCTGGTCTCCGAGAAGGTCACCCTCTTCTTCGAGGTCTCGGCCATCAAGGACGTCGCCCAGGCCTCGGCCGACGACGCGGCCGCCATCGAGGCTCCCGTCGAGGAGCCCGCCGTGAAGCCGGCCCGCGCGGAGGCCGCGCCCGCCAAGGGTGGATTCGTCGGCTGGCTGAAGAAGGTCTTCAGCTGATCGGCTGCTAGTCCCTGAATCACGACGGCGCCGCACCCGGAATGGGTGCGGCGCCGCTGTCTCTTCGGCCGGCGGCGAGGGGCGGTGGCTTTCGAGGGGGGTGGGCAGTGATGGGTGTTGGCGGGTACGAAAGGATCGCTGGCATGGTGGACATGCTCGGTTCAGTGATTCCCATCGTCGCGCTCGTCGGCCTTGGGATCGTCCTGCGACGCACGCGGGTGCTCGACGACTGCGCCGTCGACGGGCTGAAGCGTCTCGTGGTGAGCGCCATCCTGCCCGCCGTCCTGTTCACCGCCTTCCTGGGCATCGAGTTTCGCGGTGAGTACGTTGCGGTCGTTCTCCTGGTCCTGACTCTGTGTGTGTTCCTGCTGGGAGTCGGTCATCTGGTCCGCCGGCCGCTGGGAGGCTCCGGGGTCATCCCGTTCCTGTTCACCGGCTTCGAGTTCGGGATGGTGGGGCTGGCGCTGTTCACCGCGGCGTTCGGGGTCTCCGAACTCCCGGTTGCCGGCATGGTGGGCCTCGGCCACGAGTTCTTCATCTGGTTCATCTTCGTGACGCTGCTGCGGCGCCGGATGGCGGGCAGGGTTTCCGTGGCCGCGACGATGCGGTCCTTCGCAACCTCGCCGGTGATCCTGGCGATCGCGGCGGGGCTGGTACTGAATCTGCTGGGGGGTTCGCGCTGGCTCGAGGGGAACGTGATCGGGGCGGCGTTCCTGCAGCTGGTGGGCTATCTCGCCGCCATGATCGTTCCCGTGATCCTGATCGTGGTGGGCCACGGCACCCGGCTCACGCGGGCGGGCGTCCGGCAGGCCGCGCCCCTGGTGGCAGCGCGGTTCGCGTTGATGCTCGCCCTCGCGCTGCTGGTCAACCACTTGGTCATCCGGACCTGGCTGGGGCTGCCGCCGATCGTCGAGGCGGCCGTGTTCACCCTGCTCATCCTGCCCCCGCCGTTCATCGTGCCCATCTACCTCCCACGCGAACGCCGCGACGAGATCACCCTGGCCAACAATGTGTTGAGCCTGCACACGGTGATCAGCGTCGCGGCGTTCGTGGTCTACGTTGCCGTGACCGGCTGAACCAGTCTCCAGATCAGCGCAGTGAGTCGATGATCTCGTTGAAGGTGGGCGAGGGCCGCATCACCTCGGAGGCCAGTGCGGCGTCGGGGCGGTAGTAGCCGCCGATGTCGGCAGGGGAGCCCTGCACGCCGATCATCTCCGACACGATCTGCGACTCGGCCTCGGCCAACTCCTCGGCCACGGGGGTGAAGGTGCGCGCCAGGTCCTCGTCGTCGGACTGGGAGGCCAGTTCCTGGGCCCAGTACAGCGCCAGGTAGTAGTGGGAACCCCGGTTGTCGATGCCGCCGAGGCGACGGGTGGGGGACTTGTCGTTCTCCAGGAAGGTGCCTGTTGCGCGGTCAAGCGTGGCTGCCAGCACGCCGGCCTTCGGGTTGCCCTCCGTCGTCGCCAGGTGCTCGAAGGACGCCGCCAGCGCGAGGAACTCACCCAAGGAGTCCCACCGCAGATAGTTCTCGGAGACCAGCTGCTGCACGTGCTTGGGAGCCGAGCCGCCCGCGCCGGTCTCGAACAGCCCCCCGCCTGCCATCAGGGGCACGACCGACAGCATCTTGGCCGAGGTGCCGAGTTCCAGGATCGGGAACAGGTCGGTCAGGTAGTCACGAAGGACGTTGCCCGTGACAGAGATGGTGTTCTCGCCACGGCGGATGCGCTCGATGCTGAACTTCGTGGCGTCCACCGGGTTCATGACCTGGATGTCGAGACCGGAGGTGTCGTGCTCGGTCAGGTAGTCGCGGACCTTGGCCATCAGGTTCCGGTCGTGGGCGCGGGTCTCGTCCAGCCAGAAGACAGCGGGCGTGCCGGTGGCGCGGGCGCGGTTCACGGCGAGCTTCACCCAGTCCGCCACGGGAGCGTCCTTTGTCTGGCAGGCGCGCCAGATGTCGCCCTTGGAGACCTCGTGGCTGGTGAGGACGTTCCCGGCCGAATCGACGAGCTGGACCTTGCCGGGGGCGGCGATCTCGAAGGTCTTGTCGTGGCTGCCGTACTCCTCGGCCTTCTGTGCCATGAGGCCGACGTTGGCGACCGACCCCATGGTGGCGGGGTCGAATGCCCCGTTGGCCTGGCAGTCCTCGATCACTGCCTGGTACACGCCGGCGTAGGAGGAGTCGGGGATGACGGCGAGCGTGTCGTCCTCCTCGCCGTCGGGCCCCCACATGTGGCCGGAGCTGCGGATCATCGCGGGCATGGAGGCGTCGACTATGACGTCGGAGGGCACGTGCAGGTTGGTGATGCCCTTGTCCGAGTTGACCATTGCCAGGCGGGGGCCCTGGGCGATGGACGTCTCGATTGCTGCCCGGATCTCGGCGCCGTTGGGGAGCTTGTCCACGCCCGCGAGGAGGGCGCCCAGCCCGTCGTTGGGGGAGAGGCCGGCGGCCGCGAGGTCGTCGCCGTAGGACTCGAAGACGTGCGAGAGGTAGGCGCGGATCACGTGCCCGAAGATGATGGGGTCGGAGACCTTCATCATGGTGGCCTTGAGGTGCACCGAGAACAGCACGTCGGCGGCCTTGGCCCGGGCCATCTGCTCGCGCAGGAAGTTGGTGAGGACCGCCACGCCCATGACGGTGGCGTCGACCACCTCTCCGGCCTGGACCGGGAGGCTCTCCTTGAGCACGGTGACGGTGCCGTCGACGGCGATCTGGCGGATCTGCAGGGTGTCGGCCGCGGGCATGACCACCGACATTTCGTTGTGGCGGAAGTCGTCGCGGTCCATGGTGGCGACCGACGTCCTGGAGTCAGCCGCCCATTCGCCCATCCTGTGCGGGTGCTTGCGGGCGTAGTTCTTGACCGACTCCGGGGCGCGGCGGTCCGAGTTGCCCTCGCGCAGGACGGGGTTGACAGCTGATCCCATCACGCGGTCGTAGCGGGCGCGCACGTCGCGCTCACGCACGGATTGCGGGTCCTCGGGGTAGTCGGGGATGTCGAAGCCCTGGCTCTGCAGCTCGGCCACTGCGGCCTTGAGCTGCGGCACTGAGGCGGAGACGTTCGGCAGCTTGATGATGTTCGCGCCGGGAGTCTTGGCGAGTTCGCCGAGTTCGGTGAGCGCGTCGGGGCTCTGCTGGTCCGCCGGCAGCGAGTCTGCGAACTGGGCGAGGATGCGCGCGGCCAAGGAGATGTCCCGCGTCTCCACGTCGACGCCCGCCTGTCCGGCGTAGGCCTCGATGATGGGAAGGAACGAGTACGTTGCGAGCAACGGGGCCTCGTCGGTGAGCGTGTAGATGATCTTGCCCATGTGGTCTCCTATGATCTCGGCGCGTCGCAGGACAGCTTAGCGACCCGTGGCCCGGGCGTGTTCTTTGGATTGTCCGCGACCTCCGGTAGCCTATGCCCCACGAGTTATTGACAGATTCCGCGGCAAGGCCGCGAGGGACAAAGCGAGGGGGTCGACCCGATATGGGGCGCGGCCGTGCAAAGGCGAAGCAGACCAAGGTGGCTCGCGATCTGAAGTATCGCCCAGTGGACACCGATTTTGCGTCACTGGAGCGTGAGCTCAGAGGTGAGGACTACACCCAGCCGGAACCGGAGGAGATCCCCGACGCATACGCGGATCTTGCCGAGGAGTACGGCCACGGTGGAACCTACCTTGATGACGACGCAGCAGAGGACGACGAAGCCGACACCCGAGGCTGAGCGTCGGCCAACCCGTGTGGTCACCCGACTCGGAGCTTGACTCCTTCGAGGTTCGCACCCTCGAACTGCCCGACCTTCCCACTTACAACGGTGAGCAGGAGGGGTCGTTGTGCGCCACCGTGATCCGGCGCAACCCCCCGGCGTCGCCGCAGGCGGTTCTCTACGTCCACGGCTGGAGCGACTACTTCTTCCAGCGGCATCTGGCCGACGAGATGGCCGCGCTCGGTTACGACTTCTACGCCATAGACCTGCACCGTTACGGCAGGTCCCTGCGCCCGGGTCACCTCGCGGGGTTCACCACGGACCTCTCGGAGTACTTCGACGAGTTGAACCGGGCCGCGGAACTGGTGGCCGACGAGGGGCACGGGGAGATCGTCGTCATGGGCCATTCGACCGGCGGGCTGGTCGCATCGCTGTGGGCCGACGCCAACCCGGGCCGGGTCAAGGCGATCGTGCTGAACTCGCCGTGGCTCGAACTGCAGGGCTATCCCGCGCTTCGTCCGGCCATTGCCCCCATGCTCACGGCCGTCGGGCAGCTCAACCCTCTGGCGGCCTTCCCGGTGGCTGAACTGGGGTTCTACCGGCGTTCCATCCACGCGGGTCAGGACGGGGAGTGGACCTACAACGAGAACTTCAAGGGCGACAGGGCCTTCATGGTCCGAGTGGGCTGGCTGGCCGCGATCATGGCCGGCCAGGCCACCGTCGCGGCCGGCCTGTCCATCGACGTGCCGATCATGGTGGCGCTCTCGAAGCGCACCGTCATCCCGCGGAAGTGGGGCGAGGAACTCAAGAAGGCTGACATCGTCCTCGACGTCGAGCGGCTCGCCTCCCGCGCGGCGTTCCTCGGCAATCACGTCACGCTGGTGCGAATCGCCGACGGGCTGCACGACCTGACCCTGTCCGCCCCGCCCGTGCGGGAGGCGTTCTTCGACGTCCTGGCGAGGTGGCTGTCGGCCTACGGCTGATCTGGGAGGAATGAAGAAACCCCGCCCACGCGGGCGGGGTTCATTCCGTGGCCAGGGCCGGGATCGAACCGGCGACCTTTCACTTTTCAGGCGAACGCTGCTACCAGCTGAGCTACCTGGCCAGGTGGCTTTGCGCTGCTGCGCTTACCAGCGACCCCGACGGGACTCGAACCCGCGACCTCCGCCGTGACAGGGCGGCGCGCTAACCAACTGCGCTACGGGGCCAATTTCTTGGCCTGCTGGCTGAGCCAGCCCGGCAACTATAGCGTCAGGATCTCACCGAAGGGAAATCGGTCTCGACGCTGGTCAGTCACCATTCAAAACCCTCTCAGACGAGAGGGCCTTGGCATCCCCAACGGGATTCGAACCCGTGCTGCCGCCGTGAAAGGGCGGAGTCCTAGGCCGCTAGACGATGGGGACCGGACTGGTCAAGGATAGTCAGGAGACCGCAGGCCGCGCAAACAAAGAGGGAGCCCCGGTGGTCCGGGGCTCCCTGGGCACGGCTACGGGGGGTCAGCCGTACGTATTGATGTGAACGTGGTCCTTGTGGTTGGCGGTGTCCCCACCACGGTTGGCCATGGCGCGCCAACCTTCCTTGTTGCGGGCCACGCTCCAGATCTTCTGGTCGAAGATGATGTAGTTGATGTTGTACTCCGCCGCATGGGCCTGGAAGTAGCGGGCGATTTCCCAGCCGAGGGCGCTGTTGGTGCGGTAGCTCGGGATCATCACGTCGACCGCGCGGCCACCAGGGTGGTCGGGTGTGACGTCGCGGCGCCAGCCGTACTGGGTCTTGATCGCCGACCAGTTGTCCCACACGTACCAGGCGATGCGCTGCACGTTGGCGTTGGTCTTCTCCAGGCCGCTGGAGTAGCCCTTGTTGATGTCTCCGCGGTCGGGGCTGCCGCCGCTGGGCGGGGGAGCGGGGGTCGTCGGGACGGTGGCCGAGAGGTAGTTGGCCGTCACCCAGCGGAGCGCCCCGTTGTGCAGGATCTCGGCGCGTCCGTCTGAGACCTTGCCCGTGACCGCCACCGCGGAGCCGCGCGGGATCTCACCCGTGAAGGCGGTGCCGGTGCTGGCGTGCCAGATGTTGAGGTTGGCCGTCGCGTACTGCGTGGTCGTCTCCGGGGCTTCGGGAGCGCTCGGGGCGGTCTCCGTCAGACGGGTCAGGTAGGAGTTGTTCACCCAGCGCGCCTGTCCCTGCCAGATCACCTGAGCCATGTTGTACTGGACGGTCCCGGTGAGTTCCAGGATGGTGCCGCGCGGGACATCGCCCAGCGACTGGAAACCACGTGTGGCGGTGGTCCGGATCATGAGTGCGGCCGTGGCGCGGGCCTTGACCTTTACGGGCGGCAGCGACTGCGTCGGCGCGGCCTCGGTTGCGGACAGGTAGCTCATGGACGCCCACAGTGTGCTCGAGTTGTACTGCACCTGGGCGTAGGAGCCGCTCACCTTGCCGGTGAGCACCAGCCGGGCGCCCTTGGTCGCGATCACGGAGACGGGGTCCTTCACGGTCGGGCCCACGCGGAGGTTCAGGTTGGCCGTGGTGTACACCGCGCCCTGGGAAGCCGACTCGGCCGGCGTCGGCGCGGGCTTGAGCGACACGGTCCCGCTGGTGAGGTAGGCGGAGGCGATGTAGGCGGTCTTGCCGTTCCAGGAGACCTCGGTCCAACCGTCCTTGCTGGTGCTGGCGGAGACCTGCTCACCCTTGTACAGGATTCCCACCCGGGCGCTGGAGACCGTCGGGGCCGAACGGACGTTCACGGCGGCCGTGGCCTTGAGCCTGGTGCCGGCAGCCTCGGCGCTCAGGCTGAGGGCGACGTTTGCCGTACCCTGCACGAGGGCGGCCATGGTGGCGGCGACGGCCAGGCCACGGAGCCCCTTCAATACCCGATTCACGCTCTTGGATCCCTTCGGTGAAGTCACAGGCTGTCAGGCTCGTGCCGCTTCCCCGAGACCTGCGGCCTCCGGCACGTTCCCGTCCAGTGGCCCGGACATTAGGGATCGGTCGCCTCGACAGACAAGCGTTACTTGAGAGTTCGCCAAGCAAAATGAGGGCCGCGAGCGGCTGGTTCCTGAGGAATCCCAGCGGTGTAATTCTCCCGTTGTGATTTTGGGCAATCCGGGTTTGACTAGGGGCATAAGTGATCGCCAGGGAGGTTGGCGGCGCCGCCGGATCGATTGGCTGGATCTGAGATTGTTCAGAAATGGTCGGTTTTGACGCCGCCTCAAGTGGCACTTCAGGTTCAGGCTTTTCGTGGGTCGACCCAGGTCTCCTTGAGGTTGCTCGTCCACGCAGCGGCCCAGCCCAGCACTTCCGACGGCGTGTAGCCGGCCTTGAGGTCCGCCACCGTCAGCACCTCCCCGCCGACGAGGGCTCCCAGTTCGTAGAGGTCCTTCTCGGTGGCGGTCGCCGCCACCACATGCGAGCCCAGCGCCCGGCGGTTGGCCCCGAGCGTGGCCATCACCGCGTCGTCGAACCCGGTGGCGACGATGACCAGCGGCGCCTCCGCGGTGGCAGTGGCCAGCACGGCGAGGAGTTCCCTGACAGCCGTGACCTCGCCGTCGACCATCAGGATTCTCGCGTCGGCGAGTTCCGCCTGCTCGCCATGGGTGGCGAAGTCGGGGGAGGCATGGCCGAACCCCAGCCGGGTGCCGGCTGGTGCGCGGCTCTCCCTGGATCCGGCGCTCGGCGGCGGCAGGCGGTCGATCTCGCTCTGGGTCACGTACGCGGGCGCGTGGGTGTCGACCTCCGCCAGCCCGCGCTGCGGGGGCGCGTCCGCGTCGCCCTCAAGCTGGCGCCGTCGTCGCTGGTCCAACCAGACAGCCAGAACGAGCAGGGGGAGCCCGATCCCGAGAGCGATGATGAGTCCCAGCCAGTCAGCCACCCCGCCAGCCTGCCACGCCCGGGTGGCGATAGTGTGGCGCCCATGGCAACGACGCCCTACAAGTTCACAACCGGGCCGGACGGCGAGACCGTTCACATCAGGGCGCGTGGGCGAGCCGTACTGGCGCTGCCGATGATCAACAGGGGTACGGCGTTCACCCCGGAGACGCGTGAGGCGTTGGGCATCTCGGGACTCCTCCCACCCGGCGTCAGCACCATGAACGGCCAGCTGAGGAAGGTCTACGAGCAGTTCCACGACCAGCCGACCCCGCTGGCCAAGAACATGCTGTTGGAGGCACTCCATGACCGCAACGAGGTCCTGTACTACAAGCTGTTGACCGAGCACATCGAGGAGATGCTGCCGATCGTCTACACCCCCACCATCGGCGAGGCCATCCAGAAGTACAGCCAGTGGATGCAGCGCCCGCGTGGGGTCTTCCTGTCGATCGAGCATCCGGAGCAACTGGCAGGGGCGCTGGCCTCCTACGGGCATGATGCCGACGACGTCGACCTGGTGGTGGTCACCGACTCCGAAGGGATCCTCGGCATCGGGGACCAGGGCGTGGGTGGGGTGAGGATCGCCGTCGGGAAGCTGGCTGTGTACACCGCTGCCGCCGGAATTCACCCGCAGCGGGTCCTGCCCGTCGTGCTCGACGTCGGGACGGACAACCTCGCCCTGCTGAACGAGGAGACCTACCTGGGGGTGCGGCACGCACGGGTGCGCGGCGAGCGCTACGACGAGTTCGTTCGGCTCTTCATGGAAACCGTCACCGCGATGTACCCGCACGCCATGATCCACTTCGAGGACTTCGGAGCCGGCAACGCGCACCGCGTCCTGGAGACCTACCGCCACGACCACTGCGCCTTCAACGACGACATCCAAGGCACTGCGGCGGTGGTGGTCGCGGCCATTCTGTCGGCGCTGGACGCCACGGGAACCACGCTGGCCGAGCAACGCATCGTCGTGCACGGCGCCGGCACGGCGGGCATCGGGATCGCGGACCTGCTGCGGGACGTGATGGTGGCAGAGGGGCTTCCTGAGAAGGAGGCGAATCGGCGGTTCTGGGGCCTTGGATCCCGGGGCCTGCTGAGCGCTGACGACACCCGCATGCGCTCGTTCCAGAGGCCCTATGCCCGCCCGGCCGAAGAACTGGGTGGCTGGCAGGTGGCGACGCCCGGCCGGATCGCGCTGGCCGACGTCGTCAGGAACGTCCACCCCACGATCCTCATCGGAACCTCTGCGCAGCCGGGCGCCTTCACCGAGGCGATCGTCCGGGACATGGCGGCCCACACCGAACGGCCGGTCGTCCTCCCCCTGTCCAACCCGACGTCGCTGGCCGAAGCGACCCCGGCTGACCTGCTTGCCTGGACCGGCGGCCGGGCGATGATCGCCACCGGCTCGCCCTTCGAGCCCGTCAGTTTCGACGGCGTCACCCACCAGATCGCGCAGGCCAACAACGCGCTGGTGTTTCCCGGGATAGGGCTCGCGGTGGCGGCCTGCCGCGCCACCCGCGTCTCCGACGCGATGATCGCGGCCTCCGCGCGCGCCGTCGCATCCCTGAGCCACGCGAAGCGGCTCGGCGCCTCGCTGCTCCCGGGCATCCAGGAGCTGCGGGCGGTCTCGGCGACGGTGGCGCTCGCGGTCGCGGCTGCCGCCGAGGAGGAGGGCCTGGCGGCCCGGCCACTGCAGGACCCCGTCCAGGATGTCTTTGCATCCATGTGGGTACCGAAGTATGCCGAGGTGGTGGCTGTCTGACACCCGCGCCCCGTGCTGGCCTGGGCTGCGCGAGGCACTAGACTGTCGGGGCGCCTATAGCTCAGTTGGTAGAGCAGGGGCCTTTTAAGCCTCGGGTCGCGGGTTCGAGCCCCGCTGGGCGCACGGACCCCTCATGATTGGTCGTGAACTTGGGGTCGCCGTCCCTCTGGTGCCCCCAGCCAATCCTTGGCTGCCACCACCAGCGCCGTCACTCCCATCGAGATGGTTGGTTCGGCCGCGGGGGCGTAGCTCGGGGAGTGGTTGGCGGGCACCGACCTCAGGGCGGGATCATCGAGTCCGCCGCTGGTGAAGAGGTTTGGGTCGGTTCCGCCCAGCAACCAGTAAGCCAGTGGCGCCCCAGCGCTGGTCGCCAGGATTCCGACATCCTCGCTACCGGCCCCGGCTCCCGGGTCGAGCACGCTGCGGTCCCCGAGCCACGCCCTGAACGATGCCAAGGTCCTTGCAAGGGCAGCCTGGTCGTTCACGGCTACCGGGAAACGCTCGATGGACTCCATGGTGGGCGGCCTGGGCGCCCCTGCTGCCGCCGCCACGCCCCTGACGATCCTCTCCACGATGCTCAGGACGTGCTCCCGAACGGCGGGATCGTAGGTCCGGATGTTCAGGAGGAGTTCCGCCTCTTCGGGGATGACATTGGCGGCCTCGCCCGAACGTACTGAACCCACGGTCAGGACGACGACGTCGGTCGCGGCCACCTCCCTGGAGACGACTGTCTGCAGGCGTAGAACGGCTTCGGCCTGCATGACCACCGGGTCGATCGAGTTCTGCGGCATTGATCCGTGCGCCCCTCTACCGATCAGCCGGACGCGGAGTGAGTCCGAGGCGGCGTAGGCCGGTCCGGGGTGAGCCGCGATGGTGCCCGCGGGCAGCGGTGCGACGTGTTGGCCAAGGACGACCTCGGGCTGGGGAAAGTGCTTGAACAACCCGTCATCGACCATGGCCTGCGCGCCCGAGCCCAGCTCCTCAGCAGGCTGGAAGATCGTGACCAGCGTGCCGGACCAGTTCGCGCGGTCGGCCACCAGAGCGGAGGCCGCGCCCAGCAGGCAGGTGGTGTGGACATCGTGGCCACACGCGTGGCTGACTGGCACTCTCCTCCCGTGGGCATCCGTCGCGACGACGGTGCTCGCGTAGTCGAGTCCGGTCTCCTCCCGGATCGGGAGGCCATCCATGTCCGCGCGGAGCAGAACGGTGGGCCCACGGCCGTTGTTGAGGACCCCCACAACGCCCGTCCCACCCACCCCTGTGGTCACGGCGAACCCGAGTCTGGTCAGGTGCTTCGCGGCGATGTCGGCGGTGCGATGCTCCTGAAAGCCGAGTTCGGGGTTCCGGTGCAGGTCGCGGTACAACTCCAACAGGGCGGCGTCCGGCGGGATGGTCAGCGGGGATGTGCTTGCCATGAGCGTCTCCTTCGAGTGCGAGAGCCATCCCCCACAGCCTAACCCCGAGGGACTCCTGCGGCAGCCGCCCAGAAAACTCGTAGGGGATCGGCTGGCGCGCAGCGCCTGCGTTCGCCCACTCAGACCTCGAGCCAGGACTTCTCCGCCGTCGGCTGCTGCGGGTGGTGCCGTTCGAATTCGCGCCACCACTGCGTCGCCCCCGGTGGAAGCACCGCAGCCGGGCAGGCCTCGACGGTGTCGCGCAACTCGGTCTTGGTGCTGGCCAGTCTGGCGCCGGTGCGGGCGTTGTCCTCGCCGTCCATGATCCGCTGCTCCAGCTTCAGTGCCTGCATCCGCAGCAGGACGATCCGAGACGTTCGTGCTTCCTGCTCTGCGCCCAGCCCGAGGGTCTCCTCCGCCGCCCGCATCCAGCCGTAGTCGCTGTTGATCCTGATGAGCCCGGGGTGCACGGTCATGGCGTCGTGGACGCTGATCGTGGGATTGATCACGATGGCGTCGGTGGAGTTTGCGTAGGCCAGCTCGTCGCGGCCGGCCTCGTCGATGAGGATCTCCATGGAGCGCATCACGATGCTGAACAGGTCTGCGTCTGCCATGGACTGCCTGGCCGGCACGCCGACGGACTGGGAGCTGAGCACGTAGGTGCGCTGGGCACGCAGGTGTCCGATCGCGAGTTCGGCGGGCAGGGTGTCGCGCGTGCCGCCGTCGACGTAGGTCTGCGACCCAAGTTGAACTGGCCGGAAGACCCCGGGGATTGAGCAGGAGGCCAGCACGCCGGTTGCCAACCGGTACTGGGAATCGTCGATCACCACGTCATCCCTGTCGACGATGCGGCCGTCCTCCCGGAGGTAGTGCAGGTGCCCGGACTCCAGGGAAACCATCGCCACCCGCAACGTCATGCCGGAGGCAGCCACGCGGTTCTCGTCGAAAAGTTCCCTGTCGAGCAGCTTGGCCAACATCGGCCCGGGCCGGTACATCGAGCGGGTGGTCTCCATGCCGCGCCGGATCACGGCCAGCTCGGACCCCAGGCGCGGCAGCTCGCCCAGGCGCCCCATCAGCGTCGCCACGTCAGACAGCGACCATTCGGGACCGACTTCCTCGTCCGGGGTGAGTGCAGCCTCGAGCGGGTCCAGGGGTTCCGGTGCGCTGACGGGGCTGACGACGCTCTCGGGCCGCCGTCGGAACGGCAGCCGGTCAGCCAGCGTGCGCGTCGCGGCGGGCTGTGCGGGGGATTCCACGAGCTGGAGCCAGCGCGGCATGTCCGCCCGGGCCCGGGCCATCCAGGGGCGGGGGGTGAACATGTCGTCGGAGGTGGTCATCTCGTCCCAGATGTCGGCCAGCAGCGACACGTAGCCGCGCTGCTCCGCAGGGCTCGCGCCCTGCGCGAGGACGGCTGCGAGGATGGCTCCGGCCGAAGTGCCGACGAAGATTGTGGGCCGGAACTCCGGATCGTGCTCGTACAGGTAGGCCAGCGCCCCGAGCTGGAAACTGGCCTTCGAACCACCGCCCGACAACACGCAGGCCACCGTCTCGTCGCGGGGGGTGAATCCGAATAGTGGGAGTCCCAGCCACCCTGTTTTGGCCATGCGTGGGAGTCTAGTTGGGTGAAGAGCGAAACCAGACCAGACCTGACCCGATACGGCTGGCTGGCGGTGGCGACGGCGGTGTTCACCATCCTGCTCAAGACGGGGGCGTGGCTGCTCACAGGCTCCGTCGGCCTCCTGGCGGACGCCGCGGAGTCGCTGGTCAACCTGGTGGCGGCCATCGTGGCCCTGATCGCGCTCAAGGTGGCAGCGAAGCCCGCCGACCACAACCACCACTTCGGCCACACCAAGGCGGAGTACTTCTCGGCCGCGGTCGAGGGGGCCATGATTTTCGTCGCGGCCGCCTCCATCATCGTCTTCGCGGTGATCCGGCTGTTCGACCCGCAGCCGCTGGAGCAACTCGGCGTCGGCGTCGCGATCTCCCTGGTTGCAACAATCGCGAACGGCGTCGTCGGTGGCATCCTCATCCGGGCGGGCCGGCGTCACAACTCGATCACGCTGCGGGCCGACGGCAAGCACCTGATGACCGACGTGTACACCTCCGTGGGCGTGGCCATCGGCATCGGCCTGGTCATGCTCACCGGGTTGGAGATCCTGGACCCGATCCTCGCCATCGGTGTGGGCATCAACATCCTGTGGGCCGGTTATGGCCTGATCAAGGAGTCCACGGCCGGTCTGATGGACATCTCACTCCCGAAGAGCCAGAACACCCGGCTGCAGGAGATCCTCGACTCCCACACCTCCGACGAGATGGCCTTCCACGCACTGCGCACCCGGGAGTCGGGTACCCGCAAGTTCATGGAGGTCCACATGCTCGTGCCGGGCGCCTGGACGGTCCAGCAGGGTCACGACGCCATGGAGGACATCGTGGCGGAGATCCGCGGCGAGTTCCCCGACCTGTGGGTGACTGGTCACCTGGAACCCATCGAGGACCCGCGCAGCTACGAGGACATGGAGTACAACTAGCCGACGGGCCGGGCGGGTGCGCCCGGGCGGGTGACGATCACCGAGGCTGTCTGTGCCGCCTCGGGGAACTCTGCCACGTAGCGCTCGTGCCAGGTGGTGGCGAACGCCTCGGCGTCGCTGGTGCTGGTCAAGGCCCAGACCGAGCCGCCGAAGCCTGCCCCGAACCCTGCGGAGGCCTGGGCGCCCAGCTCGCGCGCGAGCGCCTGCAGCCGGTTGGTCTCCGGGATCTGGTTCCCGAGTTCGACGTCGGCGTTGCGCTGCGACAGGTCCGCGAGCCGGCCGAACTCGGCCAGGTCGGCACGGCCGAGCGCCGCCGTCGCCGCCGGGATCAGCCGCTCGGATTCAGTCAGGAAGGCCTTGAGTCGGGCGCTCAGCTCAGGTGAGTGCGACACGACGGCCCGCAGGCCTTCGAGGGCGTCCTCGTCGGAGTTCAGGGCGTCGGCGATGGTGACGTCCTCGCGGCCGGTGGCGGCGTTCCAGGCGGCGACGATCTCGCGGGTCCGGATGGAGGCCCGGTTGTACAGCTCGAGCGCCTTGCCGGTCTTCTCGGCGAGTACACCGGAGACGGCCACGACGAAGGACCATTCCCGCGAGAACGGCACCGATTCGTGCTCGACGATGGGGCAGAAGGAGAACTGCGTGAGGTGGTCGGCCTTGCAGCACAGCATCGCGGTGTGGTCCTCGGAACCACCGAAGGTGCCAACTCCCCGGAAGCCGTCCAGCGTGCCGAACGACATGCCGTTCTCGAAGCACGCCATGTAGCCGGCCAGGTCGATGTCGTCGCGGATGTTGTCCCGCCACTGCTGCGTCTCGCGGAAACCGTTGTGGTCGATCAAGGACAGCGCCATGGCCACCACCAGGGCCGACGACGACGACATCCCGCTGGCCAGGGGAAGGTTGGAGTCGATCTCCAGCGACGCGGGTTCCAGCTCGCCGAAGTTGAGCATCAACCGGTCCAGCACCGCCTGGAGGTAGCCGCCCCAGTGGCCGGCCGGCAGGTCCGGGCGGTCCCCGGGGCGCAGGACCAGCTGGTCGGGGCTTGCCGTGGTGGTGGCGCTGATCCCGTCGCCGCCGGGGGTGAGGGTGATGGTGATGCCGCGATCCACGGCTGCCAGGAGCGACCGGCCGCCTGCGTAGTCAGTGTGCTTTCCGAGGACTTCGAGGCGGCCGGGCACGAACCACTGGGTCACAGGTTGGCCTCGCGGTCGCCCAGGGCTTCGACGACCGACGAGATGTCCCCGCGGTTGGACATGTCCAGCACGCCGACGTTCGCGCGGACCACGCGGTACGGGTCTCCGGCGGCGATGGCGGCGCGGACGGCGTCGGTGATCTCGTACTCGCCGCGCGCCGACTTCGGGATGGCCTTGGCGGCGGGGAAGATCGCCGGGCCGCACAGCCAGCAGTTCATGGAGAGGACCGCGTCGTCACCGAGGCGCTCGATGGTGGCGTCGTCGGGCTTCTCCACCAGCTCGGCCAGGTTGCCCTCGGCGTCGGCCGTGGCGAGTGCGAAGGCCTTGATGCGCTCGGGGTCGATGTTGGAGTCGGTGAGCATGGCCTCGCGCTCGAACCCGACCAGTGCCGAGCCCGGGACGTCGGCCAGCAGGCGCAGGGCCGCGGCGGGGTAGTAGTTGTCCGAGTTGATGACCAGGACGCGGTCTTCACCGGCGAACTCCTCGGCCGCGAGCACGGCGTTGGCGGTCCCGAGGGGCTCTTCCTGGATGGCGTAGCTGATGCTGACGCGGTTCTTCTCGACGCTGTCGTAGTAGTCGCGGATCATGTCGTGCTCGGGGCCGATCACCAGGCAGATCTGGGTGAAGCCTGCGTCCGCGAGCGCGCTGATCACGTGGTCGAGGAAGGGGCGGCCCACCGAGATCATTGCCTTGACGCCCGCGGAGGCGGCCCGGGACTGCTCGTCGGTGAGCTCCACGCCCTCGGCGTCCTTGCGCATGCGCGAGCCGAGACCGCGCGCGAGGATGACTGCTTTGGTGGGGGGAGTGATGGTGTCAGGTGCCATGGCCAACACCCTATTGGTCAGGCGTCGTCACCTGAAAGCGTGGACAACAGCAGTGACGACGAGACGGCGCCCGGGTCGAGATGCCCGACGGTGGCCCGCCCCAGGTAGCTGGCGCGTCCGCGTCGGGCCACCAACGGGGCGGTGCTCCGGGCTCCCTCCGCCGCAGCCTCCCGTGCGGCGGCGAGGGCGTCGGTCAGGTCCAGGTCAGTCGCTGCGGAGGCCTCGAGCGAGGCGACGGCCGGCGCCAGCGCATCCACCATGGTGGCGTCCCCGACCTGCGCCTTTCCCCGGGCGACGACACCATCCAGGCCACGTCGCATCGCCCGGGCGAGGCTCGCGGTGGTGACGTCGCTCTCCCAGACCTGCCCCGCGCGGAGCAGGAAGGTGCCGTACAGCGGGCCGGAGGCGCCCCCCACGTTGCTGACCAGCGCCATCCCGACGTGCTTCACGTTCTGGGCCGGCGAGTCCGCGTCGATGACCGATTCGCGGGCGGCGCGGAAGCCGCGGAGCATGTTGCTGCCATGGTCGCCGTCGCCCACCTGCCGGTCGAGTTCGTCGAGCTCGGCAGCGTGCTGTTGGAGAATTTGGGTAGCTCTGTCGAGCCAAGTGCGGATCACGTCGTTGCCGCTTGTCATCCGGCGATTCCCTTCCCGGTACCGATGGGGCCGTCGCACAGCTTATCGGCTCGTCGGTGATGGCCGCGAGTCAGGGCTTCAGGCCCCGCAGGAAGTCCTCGTCGTCGTCGGGTCCCTGCTCACGTGGCCGGTGGCCGGGCCTGGCCGGTCCGGTGGGGCGTCCCCACAGCAGCCAGCCGAACGGGCCGATGACCGGCAGGCAGATGACGATGAAGGCCCACAACCACTTGGGCATCAACCGCACCAGGTACTTGCGGGACTGGGCCACCTCCACGGTGCAGTAGATCGTCAGGGCGACGATCGCAACGATGATGAGAACCCGGGTCACGCTCCAAGGCTACCCGTTCGGCGACGTGCACCATCTCCAGGCGCCGAAGGACTGGCTGCTACCGTCGAGTCAGCGTCACGCAGCTTCGGGAGGACGAGATGAGCAGCCCCAACGACCTGGCAGGCCAGGTCCCGGCCGGGTTCGGATGCGCGTGGGACCTCCGGCGTTGAACGCGGAACCCGCCGCGGTGGCGCGAGCCGTCGCGAAGATGCTCGACGGCGGCCAGCCGGTCTGGCTGGCGCCCGGTGCCGCGCCGGAACTTCCCGACGGCGTGGGAGCCGTGGTCGCGACTTCTGGCTCCACCGGCGCACCGCGCCTGGTGGTCCTCTCCCGCTCTGCACTCACAGCGGCGGCCGAGGCATCGCAGGCCCGGCTCGGCGTGCCGCTGACGTGGCACCTCACGCTGGCGCCGCACTACGTCGCCGGCCTGATGGTGCTGGTCCGATCCCTGGTCGCGGGGAGACCGCCAAGGTTCGGCACCACCGACCTCTCCGATGTCGTCGCCACGGGGGAGGGCGACGCCCTCTCGATCGTCCCCACCCAACTGCACCGAGCCCTGGGGTCCCCCGAACTGACCGCGCGGCTGGCGGGCTTCGACGCGATCCTGGTGGGCGGGGCCGCGCTGTCGTCGGGTCTGCGGGAGCGTGCCCTCGGGGCGGGTCTGCGGATCATCGAGACCTACGGCATGAGCGAGACCTGCGGCGGTTGCGTCTGGGACGGCGAGCCCCTGCCCGGGGTGGAGGTGCGGATCCTGCCCGACGACCGCGCGCCGGCCGGGACCGGCAGGATCGCGCTGGGCGGCCCGACGCTGTTCGACGGCTACCTGGAGTCGCCGTCGTCGCCGCCACGTCGGCCGGCCGGTGACCTGCTGCTCACCGGCGACTTCGGGACGTTCGTCGGGGATCGCCTCGCAGTCGGTGGCCGGCTCGACGACGTCGTGATCACCGGGGGCGTCAACGTCGACCTCGCCGAGGTGAGGCGCGCCGTCGAGGCCCGAGACGCGGAGGCCGCCGTGCTCGCGGTCCCCGACGAGGAATGGGGCGTCCGAATCGTGATCTTCGCCCGCGACGGGGACCTCCACAGCTGGCGGGAAGCGCTCGGGGAGACGCTGCAGAGGGCGGCGCTGCCCAGGCAGTTCGTCCACGTCGACCGCCTGCCCCGCACCGCGGGCGGCAAACCGGACCGTTCCGCTCTCCTATTGTTGGTCCAACCATGAGCGACAACATCTCAGTCTGGGTGGCCGGTGCGCGGCCCAACACCCTGCCCGCCGCACTCGCGCCCGTCCTGGCCGGCGCCGCCGTGCCCGCCCACCTCGGGATCTACGACTGGCCCCTGGCACTGCTGTGTTTCGTCGTGGCGCTGGGGCTGCAGATCGGCGTCAACTACGCCAACGACTACTCCGACGGTGTGCGGGGCACCGACGACGACCGCGTCGGGCCGGTCCGGCTGACGGCTTCCGGGCTGGCCAGCCCCGCCGCGGTGAAGCGCGCGGCGTTCATCTGCTTCGGCGTGTCGGCGGTGGCGGGCCTGGCGGTGGTCGCCATCAGCGGGCACTGGTGGCTGCTGGTCGTCGGTGCCCTGTGCATCCTCGCGGCCTGGTTCTACACCGGCGGGAAGAAGCCCTACGGCTACCTGGGCCTCGGTGAGGTGTTCGTGTTCGTCTTCTTCGGCCTCGTGGCCGTCGGTGGCACCGCCTACGTGATCGGCGACGGCGTGCCGCCGGCCACCTGGGCCGCCGCCACCGCGATCGGCGCACTGGCCAGCGCACTGCTGGTGGTCAACAACCTGCGCGACCTCGCCAAGGACCAGGTGGCCGGCAAACTCACGCTCGCCACTCGCCTCGGGGACGTCGGGACCCGAAGGTTCTACGTCGCGCTCATCGGGTTGGCCGCGCTCGCCGTGGTGATCTTCGCCGCGCTGACGACGTGGGCGGCGCTGATCGCGCTGCTGGCCTTCGGGATGGCGCTGCGACCCGTGCAGCGCATGCTCTCCGGCGCCACCGGCACCGCACTGATCCCGCTGCTGCGCGGCACGAGCATGACCGAACTCGGCGTCGGACTGGGGCTGCTCGTCGGAACGTTCGTGGGCTGACCATGCGCAGCTTCGTCTACGACATCGCGCTCAGCACTCGCTTCCGCGGCATCGAGCGGCGGCAGGGGATGCTGTTCGAGGGTCCCGCGGGCTGGGCCGAATGGAGCCCCTTCCCCGAGTACGACGACGGCATCGCGGCGCGCTGGCTGGAGGCCAGCCTGGAGGCTGCCACACACGGCTTTCCAGCCCCGGTCCGGAACCGGGTGCCCGTCAATGCCATCGTCCCCGCCGTCGCTCCAGACCTGGCCGCGCGGCGCGTGCTGGAGTCCGGCTGCCGCACCGCGAAGGTGAAGGTGGCGCAGTCCGGCGAGGGCCTCGACCACGACGTCGCCCGCGTGGCTGCGGTCCGGGACGCCCTCGGACCCGACGGGCTGATCCGCGTCGACGCCAACGCCGCCTGGGGCGTCGAGGAGGCGCTGGACGCACTGCGGGAACTCGCCCAGTTCGGGCTGGAGTACGCCGAACAGCCATGCCGCGACGTCGCGGAGCTCCGAGAACTCCGAAGCCGGCTCGACGCCGCCGGAATCGCGGTGCCCATCGCCGCCGACGAGTCCATCCGCCAGGCGGCCGACCCCCTCGCCGTCCGCGACATCGCCGACGTCGCGATCCTCAAGGTGCAGCCGCTCGGCGGGGTCCGGGCGTCCCTGCGGCTGGCGGAACAGCTGGCCCTGCCCGCCGTGGTCTCAAGTGCCCTGGAGACCTCCGTCGGGCTCCGCGCGGGGGTCGCACTCGCTGCTGCGCTGCCGTCGTTGCCGTACGCCTGCGGGCTGGAGACCGCGTCGCTGCTCACCGACGACGTCGTCACGGCCCCGCTACGCGCCGACGGCGGCGAGCTGCCGGTAGGCGAGATCGAGGTTTCAGAGGAGGCGCTCGAGCGCGTCGCTGCCGGTCCCGAGGTGACCCGCTGGTGGCGGGAGCGGCTGCAGCGCGCGGGCGAACTGCTGAGCGGTCCCGGAGAGGAGACAGTGTGAACTCGCCATTGCTGGGCGCGGTGATCGTCGAGGCGCTGGCCGCCTGCGGGGTGAGCGACGTCGTGCTCGCTCCCGGCTCCCGCAACGCCCCCTTGTCGCTCGCGCTGCACGCCGCCGACGGTGCGGGCAAGATCCGCCTGCACGTGCGGGTCGACGAGCGGGTCGCCGGCTTCACCGCGCTGGGACTGGCGAAGGGCTCGGGCCGTGCGGTCGCCGTCGTCACCACCTCCGGGACTGCGGTCGCCAACCTCGCCCCCGCCGTCATGGAGGCCCGGGCCTCGGGGGTGCCGCTGGTCGTGGTGACCGCCGACCGGCCGGCCGAGGCCGTCGGCACCGGCGCCAACCAGACCACTGACCAGGTGGGCGTCTTCGGGCCCTCGGTGCTCGGCCTGGTACGGGTGTCGGCAGCGTCCGGCACCGTCCAGGCGTGGACCGCTGCGGTCCAGCGGGCGCACGTGTTGGCCTCGGGCCTGCGCACGCGTCGGCCGGGTCCGGTGCATCTCAATGCGGAGTTCCCGATGCCGCTGGTCGGGCCGGTGCCGACGGTGCCGGTGCGGGTCGCGGAGGTGGCGGAGAGCGTCGGGGCGTCGGTGACCGAACTCGATGACAGGGCAACGATCGTGCTGGTGGGGGACGCGACGCCCGCTGGGGGCACGGAGGCGCGGGCGGCTGCGGAACTGGCGGGAGCGCCGCTGTTCGCGGAGCCCTCCAGCAACGCCCGCACCGGACCCAACGCCGTGGCGAGGTACCGGCTGCTGCTGGACTCGCCCGTGGCCGACCGCATCGAACGCGTGCTCTGCTTCGGGCACCCCACCCTTTCGCGCGCCGTGACCCGGCTGCTCTCGCGCGACGACCTCGAACTGGTCGTCGTGACCGACCGCGCCGACTGGACCGACCTCGGCTCCCGCGCCGCGGTCATCGCCGACCGCGTGCTGATCACCGGACAACCGGAGGGCTGGCTCGATGACTGGCTCGCCGCCGACGCCGCCCTCGGAACGCCGGACCGCAAGGAACTGGACGGTCCCGCCGTCGCAGCCGCAGTGGTGGCCAGCGTGGCTGCGGGCGACAACCTCTTCCTCGGTTCCAGCCAGTCCATCCGCGACGCCGACCTCGCGCCCATCGCCTCCGGCCGGGCGGCCACTTGGGCCAACCGCGGACTTTCCGGGATCGACGGCACCGTGGCCACCGCCACCGGCGTCGCGCTTGCGACTGGACGGCCCACCACCGTCCTGCTCGGCGACCTGACCCTCCAGCACGACCTCGGCGCCCTCGTCGCTCCCACACTGGAGCCGGTTGCCGACCTGCGGGTGGTGGTGGCCGACGACGACGGCGGCGCCATCTTCCACACCCTCGAGCAGGGGGCTGCTGAGTACGCCGACGCCTTCGAGCGGGTCTTCGGGACCCCGCAGGGAACCGACCTCGCCGCCGTCGGAGCCGCCCTCGGCTGGGACACCACCACGGTGACCACGCCGGAGGAACTGGCCGCCGCACTGGCCGGGCCGGTGACCGGCCGCCAGCTGGTTGTGGCCAGGATCTCCCGCTTCGGGCGCAGGCAGCCCGGGGTCTGATCCAGCCCACCTTCTTGGGTGTGGCCGCAACGACGCATGACCGTCCTTCCGGCCACACCCAAGCGGCGGGGCCCGGGGTGATCCTGAGACCGACCCCGCGGCGTCCGCGCACCGTCCGATTGACTAGGGTGTACGGCATGGACATAGGCGTACCGAATGAGGCGGGCCAGGGCGAAAGACGCGTGGCCGCCACCCCCCGGACAGTGCAGGCTCTCCTCACCCTCGGTTACCGGGTGGTCGTGGAGGAAGGGGCGGGGGAGCGGGCGGCCTTCGCCGACGAGGCCTACCGCGAGGCGGGGGCCCACATCGGCGACGAGGTCAGCGCCTGGGGCGCCGACATCGTTCTCGCGTTCCACCCGCCGACGCAGCAACAGCTCTCGCTGATGCACGCCGGCGCCGTGCTCGTCGCGTTCCTCGCCCCCCGCCAGTACCCGGCGCTCACCGAGGCGCTCGCGGCCCAGGGCGTCACCGCGCTCAGCATGGACATGGTCCCGCGCACCTCGCGTGCGCAGTCCATGGACGCCCTCAGCGCAATGGCCAACATCTCCGGCTACCGCGCCGTCGTCGAGGCGGCCCACGTCTTCGGCCGGTTCTTCACCGGGCAGGTGACCGCAGCGGGGAAGGTGCCACCGGCGAAGGTCCTCGTTGCCGGGACCGGTGTCGCCGGCCTCGCAGCCATCGGCGCCGCCAATTCCATGGGCGCGGTCGTCCGGGCCACCGACGTCCGGCCCGAGACCGCCGAGCAGGTGGAGTCCATGGGCGCCACCTTCCTCCACGTCCCCGCCGACGACCAGGGCGTCAGCACCGACGGCTACGCCCGCGAAGTGGGCGCCGACTACGCCGCCCGCGCGGCCCAGCTGTACGCCGACCAGGCCGCCGACGTCGACATCATCATCACCACCGCTGCCATCCCCGGGCGCCCGTCGCCCCGGCTGATCACCGCCGAGATGGTGGCCAGCATGCGCAACGGCTCGGTGATCGTGGACCTCGCCGCCGCAGGTGGCGGCAACTGCGAACTCACCCGGCCGGGCGAGTCCTGGGTCACCGACAACGGGGTGACCATCATCGGATGGACAGATCTGGCCAGCCGCCTGCCCGGGCAGGCGTCCCAGCTCTACGGCACCAACCTCGTGAACGTGCTCACGCTCATGACGCCCGGCAAGGACGGCCAGCTCGTCATCGACTTCGACGACGACATCGTGCGCACCATGACCACGGTTCTCGACGGTGAGGTCACCTTCCCGCCGCCGCCCATCCAGGTCTCCGCCGCGCCCGCGCCCGCGGCGGTCGTGGAGGCTCCCGCCGTGGTGGCCAAGCCGAAGCCGAAACGACCCTGGTGGCACCAGGTGGTGGCCATGGGGGTGGGGTCGGTCGCCCTGATCGCGGCCCTGACCTTCGCTCCGGAGGGGTTCGTGGGCCTGTTCGGGATCTTCGTGGTGGCTGTGGTGGTCGGCTACTACGTCGTGTGGAACGTGACCCACGCCCTGCACACCCCTCTGATGAGCGTCACCAACGCCATCAGCGGCATCATCATCGTCGGCGCCATGACGCAACTCGCCAGCGACCTCTGGGTGGTCAAGATCCTCGCCTTCATCGCTGTGCTCATCGCATCCATCAACGTGTTCGGCGGCTTCACAGTGACCGCCCGGATGCTCAACATGTTCAGGAAGGGCTGAGCCGTGCTGAGCAACTTCATCGACGCCACCTACATCGCCTCCGGGTTGATGTTCATCCTCGCCCTCGCGGGCCTGAGCAAACACGAGACCGCACGACGCGGCAACGTCTACGGGGTGATGGGGATGGTGTTCGCCCTCGTGGCGACCAACTTCGCCGTCGCCTACACCGACTACCGCAACCATGAACTGCAGCCTGTCTCTGCGGTGCTGCTCTACGTCGCCGTCGCGATCGGTGGTGCCATCGGCGTCTGGCGGGCCCGCAAGGTCGAGATGACCGGGATGCCCGAACTGATCGCGTTGCTGCACAGCTTCGTGGGTGCGGCGGCCGTGCTGGTGGGCTTCAACGTCCATCTCGAGAACCCCGAGCCGGACGCGTTCCACGCCATCGAGGTCTACCTCGGCATCTTCATCGGCGCGGTGACCCTCACGGGCTCGATCGTCGCCTGGGGGAAGCTGAACGGGCGCCTCAAGTCCAAGCCCCTAGTGCTGCCAGGCCGCCACTGGCTGAACCTGGCCACCATCGTCGCCATCGCCCTGCTCGGCTGGTGGTACCTCGCAACGAACTCTCTCATCCCCCTGCTGCTGATGACCGTGCTCTCCCTCTGGCTCGGCGTCCACCTGGTGGCCGCCATCGGCGGTGCCGACATGCCCGTGGTCATCTCGATGCTGAACTCCTACTCCGGCTGGGCGGCCGCGTTCAGCGGCTTCATGCTCGACATGAGCGTGCTGGTGATCACCGGTGCCCTCGTCGGTGCCTCCGGCGCGATCCTGTCTTACATCATGTGCCGGGCCATGAACCGGTCCTTCATCTCGGTCATCCTCGGCGGCTTCGGCGACGACACCACTGCGGCCGTCGCCAGTGACCTGGGGGAGTACCGCGAAGCCTCCACCGCCGACGTCGCCGAACTGCTCGCCGACGCGCGCAGCGTCGTCATCGTCCCCGGCTACGGCATGGCCGTGGCGCAGGCGCAGTACCCGGTGGCCGACCTCGTCACGCACCTGCAGCACCGTGGCGTCGAAGTCCGCTTCGGCATCCACCCCGTCGCCGGCAGGCTGCCGGGGCACATGAACGTCCTGCTCGCCGAGGCCCACGTTCCGTACGACATCGTCCTCGAGATGGACGAGATCAACGACGACCTCGCCGCCACCGACGTGGTGCTCGTCATCGGCGCCAACGACACCGTCAACCCCGCCGCCGAGGAGCCGGGGTCCCCGATCTCAGGGATGCCGGTGCTGAGGGTGTGGGAGGCCCGGACCGTCGTGGTGTTCAAGCGGTCCATGAGCGCCGGCTACGCAGGCGTCCAGAATCCGCTGTTCTTCCGGGACAACACCCTGATGTGCTTCGGCGACGCCAAGTCCTCGACGCAGGCGATCGTTGCTGCCCTGCCCGCAGGAGAGGGACAGCCCGCCCTGACGCGCTGACCGCGACTCCGGTGGGGGCACCGCCGGAGCACTATCGTCGGGTCATGGACCGAGATCTGCAGCGCCGCCTGTTCGTCACCGCCTGCGTCGTCTTCAACGCCGTCGGAGTGCTGTTCGGGACCGGGGTGATCGGCCAGCGGGTGGAGGATTCCGCCGGCGGGGCCCTCTCCTCGGAGGCCACGCTGCTGGCCCCGGACGGCCCGGCGTTCTCCATCTGGAGCGTCATCTACCTGGGACTCATCGCGTACGTGGTGTGGCAGTGGCTCCCGCGCAACGCGAGGTCGGAGCGCGAGCGCGCCATCGGGTGGCTGGCTGGTCTCAGCCTGGTGCTAAACGCGTCGTGGCTGCTCGTGACGCAGGCTGACCTGATCTGGCTGAGCGTGGTGGTGATCCTCGCGCTGGCCGTGGTGCTCGGGTTCCTGGTGCGCAACCTCCAAACGCACCCCGACGACACCTGGCCCGCCCGGATCATCGTCGACGGCACCCATGGAATGCACCTGGGCTGGGTCACGGCGGCATCCACCGCCAACATCGCCGCGGCCGGCACGGCTTCGGGCTGGGACCTCGGTCAGTGGGCGCCGGTGGTGGCGATCATCGTAATCATCGTGGCTGCGGGACTCCACGCGGTCTACCAGGTCGCCTTCGGTCCCAGGATCGCGGTCGCGCTGGCCATGGCGTGGGCCTTCTCGTGGATCGCCATCGGCAGGAGCGCAGGCGAGCCGTTGTCGACGCCGGTGGCGGTGGCCGGCGTCATCGCCGCCGTCGTGGTTCTTGTCACCTGGCTGGGGCTCACGCTCCGGGCACGGCGCGGGCTGCCCATCCCTACCGGCACCACCGCTTGACCCGTCCCCGGACGGGCGAGTTCTCATCAATGACGATGGAGACCCGGACGGCGACCGACGTCCGTGCCGCGACTAACGCGAGTCGAGGCCGCTCAGCCATTCGCGGACGGCCCAGGTGGCCCTGACGTCGTCCTCGTTGTACTCCAGGACGCGGGTGCGGGCCGCGGCGCGTTCCTCGTCCCGGGCACCCTTGACCGCTGCCTCGAACCAGGTCTGCGAGTTCAGGCCGCCGGCGTCGTCGTCGCGCCAGTTGAACCCGGCGCCCTTGCGCGCCACCACCTTCAGGCCCAGGCCATCCACTCCCACGAAGTTGTCCCGGACGTGGCCGAACAGGTCGACGAAGTGGTCCCGGACGAGGTCACAGGCTGCCTGGATGTCCGGGTGGCCGCTGCGCTCGGCCAACCGGTGCAGGTGGACGGTCTCGTAGTCGCTGTAGTGGAAGACCCTGGTGCCGGGGTGCTCGGTCAACAAGGCCACCAGCCAGCGGCTGAACCGGGCCGCGATCTCAACCTCCTGGGCGGGGGTGAGGCTCTGGAAGCCGCTGAAGTGCTCATAGTGCTGGTCCCCGCTGCGGCGGTCGGTCACCAGGACGCCCCAAAGGTAGGTGAGGTCTCCCTCTGCGGTCTCGATGTCCAGGTCCACCTCGATCTCGGAGCGGGGGACGTCGATGGGGTCTCCGGAGACCCGCTCCAGCTCGACGCCCGCGGCCAGCATCCGCGCCCGGCGCGCGGCGGTGCGGAGACGCTGCTCGGAGTGGTCCCGGTGAGCAGTGAGCGGGAGGTATTGGGGCAGGATCGCATCGACGTCGGCCTCGGCCAGTTCCGCGACGGTCCGGATACCGAGGCTCATCAGGGTCTGCAGTTCGCGCACGTCCAGCGGGGTCTTGGAGATCCGCAGCGAGAGGTCGTCGTCGTCCATCCGTGGCCGGCAGACCTCCCACCAGGCGCACCACTCGCACTCCTTGACGCGGATCGGGCGCACGATCGGCTCCGGGTCGTCGACGCCGGTGCGCAGCATCGCCTGTTCGGCGACGTGGACGCGGAAGCCATGCTCGTGGTCGTAGCGTTCCAGCGCCGAGCGCAACCGGTGTCCGGTCGGTGAGGTACGCGAGAAGGTGCGCAGGAAGCGCTGGTCGAGCCGGATCCAGGCCGCCGTCGGCTCGCTGCCGTCGACGGGAATCCGGTCGGTGCCGACTATCCCCGCCAGCGGGGTGGCCGAGGCGAAGCCGGCGGTCTCCAGCAGCCGCCAGACGTGGGCCAGTTCCAGCAGCGCCCCCTGCCGGAAGGCCCGGTAGCGCAGGTCCGGCAGCACCTCCAGGGTCCCCAGATCAGCAATCGTGGAGTACCGCAGGTCGGTGCCCCCCACCTGCCGCTCGAGCACGCGGTAGTTCTTGACCCGCATCGGCCAGTACCCGGGGCGCCCGTCGGGAGTGTCGTCGCCCCGGACCAGGACGTCCGCGCGACCGCTGCGGTGTCCGGCGAGGTCCAGCGGGAGCACACCGCCGATGATGACGCCCACGCCGTCGGACATCGCCTTCAGCGCCGACGCCTCGAGCTCGGTCCAGTCGCTGGTGCCCAGCACGCGGAGGTCCACGACGTCGTGGCCCAGTTCGAGGATGCGGGCCAGCACCAGGTCGCGCTGGTCCTGGCCGCCCTGGAAGGACTCGCGCAGGGAATGGTCCAGCGGCTGCTGCCTGAGGGTCGGGTCGAACGCGTTGAACGTCTTCACCGGGCAGGACCGGGCCGCGTACGCGTCGAGGGTGAACTCAGGCATCAGTACTTCCAGGCGCGGTGCAGTGCGACTATGCCACCCGTCAGGTCGTGCCACTCGACGTCGACCCAGCCGGCCCGGGCCATCAGGTCGGCCAGCCGCTGCTGGTCCGGCCACGCGATGATGGACTCGGCCAGGTACCCGTAGGCGTCCGGGTTGCTCGACACCTTCGCCACCAACGGGATCAAGCGCAGTGCGACCTGCTCGTAGAGCATGCGGAAAAGAGGGTTGGTCGGGGTCGAGAACTCGTTGATCACGACCCTGCCCCCGGGCTTGGTGACCCGCAGCAACTCCGTCAGGGCCTCGTGGGTGTTCTCCACGTTGCGCAGGCCGTAGGAGATGGTCACCGCGTCGAACGACTCGTCGGCGAAGGGCAGCTTCAGGGCATCCCCGTTGACGAAGTCCAGTTCGGGCCGATGCTGCTTGCCGACCTTCAGCATGCCCATGGACAGGTCCGTGGGGAACACCATCGCGCCCGCCGCCGCGAACGGGGCCGACGACGTCCCCGTGCCCGCCGCCAGGTCGAGGATGCGCTCACCCGGGCGCGGTGCGACGGCGGCCACCGTCGCGCGTCGCCACCACTTGTGCAAGCCCATGGTCATGAGCCCGTTGAGCAGGTCGTAGCGCTTGGCAACACCGTCGAACATCGCCGAAACCTCGGCCCGTCGTTTGCCAAGGGTCGCTCGCGTGTGTTGCATCCCCACAGCGTACTCGGACCCAACCCCGTCGACGTCGGGGGTTTGCCGGCAACCGTCGTTGCCGGGCCGGGTTCGTGGCATTTCCTCCGATGGTGGACAATGGCGTCCGTGGCGAAACGAGAAGTGGTCCTGACTGTCGAGAAGCTGAAGAAGGCCTACGGGCCGGTGACGATCGTGGAAGGCCTCGACCTCAAGGTCCACGCCGGGGAGGCGGTGGCGCTCACGGGGCGCAACGGTGCCGGCAAGTCCACCGTGCTGCGCTGCATCGTCGGGGCCGACCGTCCCGACGAGGGCACGGTGAACGTCCTGGGCACCAAGATGAACGAGACCAACCCCGAGATCCGCCGGAACGTGGCGACGGTCATCGACGACCTCGACTTCTTCCCCGACCTCTCCGTCGTCGAGCACCTCGACCTGCTGGCGCGTGCGCACGGTCTGCATGACCCGGACGCCCTGGTAGATGAGGTCCTCGACGAGGTGCAGCTGGTGCCGCAGGCGAGCCAGTTGCCCAACACCCTGTCCTCGGGCCAGCGCCGTCGGCTCGCGCTGGCGACGGCGTTCGTCCGGCCCCGTCGGCTGCTGGTGATGGACGAGCCCGAGCAGCGCCTCGACGTCGAGGGCATCGAGTGGCTGGGCCGACGGCTGCGGCAGGACCTCGACGACGGCCTCGCGATCGTGATGGCGAGCCACGAGCCCGCGCTCCTGAAGGCGATCAACGCCCGCGAGGTCCGGCTGGGGGAGCCGCGCGGATGAATGTGACAGACGACCGGTTCGGTGAGGTCGGGCAGGCCGACGAGAAGCAGCTGAAGCTGCTGATGCGCGACTGGCGCCACGGCCGCGCCGACCGCAACATCCTTGAGGCACTGCAGGACGCCTACGTGATGGTCTTCGGCGTGGTCCTGATCGGGGCCATGCTGATCAGTTCCATCATCCAGGCCCAACAGTCGGTGGCAGGCTGCACCACGGACTCGTGCCTGGCCGCGCGCGGACTCCTGCCCTGGGCGGCGGTGGCCGCGGTGCTGGCGTTCACGCTGGTGGCCTGCCGCATGTTCGGCCCCATCGTCGCCTCCGCGGCCGAGGGGTTCTGGCTGATGGACGCCGCGGTGGATCGCCGGCGACTCCTGCGCGGACGGCTGTTCGCGGCACTCGCCATCGCGTTCGGCCTGGGCGCGCTCTTCGGTGCTCTCATCGCGGCGCTGACGGGGTCGACGCTTGTGAACGTGGGCGTCTGGGCGCTGTCGGCAGGTCTCGGAGCATTCGGGCTGACCGCCTTCGCGGCCGCGGAACAAGGCCTGGAGCGGCACTGGATCACCACGGCCCTGCAGTGGATCGTCGGGTTGCTCGCCGTCGCGACGCTGCTCGCGCTGGTCGGCATCGCCGCCGGCTGGCTCCCGGTCGAGGGGCTGGACCGCCTGAGTGTCGAGTTCGCCTACCTCATCGCCGGCGGAGGCCTGCTGCTCGGCATCATCTCCGCCGTGCTGGCGCACCAGCGGCTCCGCAACATCCGGCGCCAACGGCTGACCGCCGGCAGTTCGCTCATCGCGGGCATGCAGGGTGCCGCCTTCGCGCTCGACTTCGCGCTGGTGCGGGACATCCTGGTGGAGCACAAGGCAAAGCAGAAGGGGCACGTGCGCGCCACCCGCGGGGCCGGCGTCGGCACCAAGGCGCTGGTGCTGCGCGACGTGCAGCGGCTGTGGCGCAGCCCCATGCCGCTGGTCGGCTGGCTGGGGTCCATGGTGGTCCCGTACGCGGTGCAGGCGCTGGGCATCTCGCAGCTGAACCCGCCGATCTCCGCGCTGGTGCTGATGGCGGTGCTCATCCCGTTCATGAACTCCCTGCGTGTGCTGACGCGCACCAAGGGCCTGCAGCGCTGCTTCCCGTTCTCACCGTCCCAGATCAAGACCGCGGTCATCATCGTGCCCGCGGTACTCGCGCTGGTGTGGGGCATCGCCACGGCGCCGGCGTTCCTCGGCGTCCTGGGTGGGGAGCGGCTGGACCTGTTCGCCGGCGTCACGGCTGCCCTGATCACTGCCGTGGCGGGGCTGCTGGCGGCCATCCGCTGGGTCAGTGCCAAGCCGGCCGACTACGGCGGGCCCATCGTCGCCGTCGGTGTGGGGGCGATGCCACCCGGCATGCTGTTCTCCATCCTCCGCGGCATCGACATGGTGGCGCTGGTGACCCTGCCGATCGTGTTCGGGCTGCCGGTGTGGGTCTCGATCCTCATCGCCGCCGTCGCGTTCGCGATCCTGCGCTCCGGGTTCGACAAGGACCAGATGCTGGAACAGCAGGAGGAGCAGCGCCGGCTCCTGGAGGAGGAGAAGGCCAGGAAGCAGGGCCGCTCCACGGGAAATGCGACCAAGATCAAGGTGCAGCGTTCGGCCAAGCGCTGAGGGGCGCATCCTTGAGGGTGTGGTGATCGCTGGAAGCACGTCGCGTCCGGTGGCGTGACCTGGCAGGTTGAACTACCGAAGAAAGGCTTTTGCCGTGCAGAACCCCTCAGATCTCTACCGCTTCGAGACCGACGCCGACCTCGGCGAGTCGCGCTCGGGGGTGTTGGTGGTGACCCTGGGTGCCTTCATCGACGCCGGCGACGTCCAGCGCATCCTGGGTGAGCACCTCGTGGAGTCGGGCAACTCCGAGCTCATCGCATCCTTCGACCTCGACCAGCTCTTCGACTACCGGGGCCGCCGCCCCGTGATGATCTTCGACGCGAATCGCTGGGCCGGCTACGAGGCTCCCGCCATGATGCTGCGACGGCTGACAGACCGGGACGGGCACACCTATTACCTCCTCACCGGACCCGAACCCGACTTCCAGTGGGAGCGGGTGGTCGAGGCCATCCGGGAACTTGTCGTGTACCTGGGGGTGACACTGGTGGTCACCGTCCACGGCATCCCCATGGGCGTGCCGCACACCAGGCCCGTCGGGATGACGGCGCACGCCACCGACCCGAACCTCATCGGGGCAGTGAGGTCCCCCTTCGGGCGCGTCCAGGTACCGGGCTCGCTCGGTGCCCTGCTCGAACTCCGGCTCGGGGAGGCGGGGCATGCGGCGGCCGGGTTCGCCATCCACGTGCCCCACTACCTGGCAGCCTCCGAGTTCGCGGAGGGGGCACTGGCCGCACTCAACGCCGTCGTGGACCTGACGGGGCTGAACCTGCCCAACGACGGACTCGTCGCCAAGGCCGA
The DNA here is from genome assembly GCF_020687685.1 of Tessaracoccus sp. OS52. Taxonomy (GTDB): domain Bacteria; phylum Actinomycetota; class Actinomycetes; order Propionibacteriales; family Propionibacteriaceae; genus Arachnia. The sequence continues at coordinate 392,494 of NZ_JAJEWM010000001.1, forward strand.
GGCCAACCGGCGCGCGATCGCTGCCGAGGTGGACGGCAACGAGGAGGTCGGCGCGATCGTTGCGGCGCTGGAGCAGCAGTACGACGCCTTCGTCCAGGGCGCACAGCGTCCGAGCCTCTGGGCCGCGGAGGGCGACCAGATCCCCTCGGCCGACCAACTCGGTGCTGAGTTCGAGAACTTCCTGCGTTCGGTCTCCGACGACGACGAGGACTCTGACTGACCGGTACCCGGTTGGTTTCTCCGCCCCGGCCGGTGGCCTCATGCAGACTGGGCGCATGGCTCGTGTCGTTGACTGGTTGATCGGCGCCCTGGGGATGTTGTTCCTGCTCGCCATTGGAGTGGTCGTGCTCTGGTGGGTGGTCTCCGACCCGGTGGCCGAGCCCGGCGGGGAGCCCAGCGCCACCCCAACGCCCACCGCCTCCGCCTCCGCCACGGCCCCCGCCGACCTCGCAGCCGACGAGGTCTGGCTGGGGGCCATGGAACTGCAGTCGGCAGTGGTCGTGCTCTCTGGTTCCACGCTGACCGACGTCGAGGCCTGGGGTGACGGCGTGCGGTCTGGCCCACAGCGGCTCGTGGTGGAGCAACTGGAGGTGCGGGCGACGGTGCCCTTCGACACGGTCGCCGCGGAACTGGGTGGCGACTCCCGGGTGAGGGCCGCGGAGGGCGGCCAGGCTGCGGTCCACCGCACCGTCGACGTGCTGGGGAGGCAGATCGCGGTGGTGGCCACGGGGACCGTCGAGGTGAGGGACGGACTGATCGTCGTAGAGCCACGCTCCATCGACCTGGGCGGGCCGGATTTCCTGTCAGATGCCATCGCGGCGCTGGTGCGCGAGTTCGTGACCATCGAGCAGCCCGTGGAGGGACTGCCGCCGAACCTGGTGCTGCGTGACGTCGAGGTCGACCAGGACGGCTTCCGCGTACTCCTCACCGGGCAGGACGTGGTGCTCTCCGAGGGCGGCTGACGCCCGGGTCCCGCCCACTGAGCGCGTAACCGGTCCAGCGGCCCCGCCGTGTCAGTCGGACAGGCCCAGCGCCTGCAGCATCGGAAGCAGCTTCGCCTGCGTCTCGGCGAGTTCGTCGGCGGGCTCGGAGTCGGCGACGACACCCGCTCCGGCGAACAGCTGGATCTCCGACGGGTCGTTGCGCATGATCTGGCCGCCCCGCAGCGCCAGGGCCCATTCGCCGTCGCCCCGGGCGTCGACCCATCCGATGGGGCCCGCGTAGCGGCCGCGGTCCATGGACTCGAGCTCGCTGATGACCTCCCGGGCCCGGAAGGTCGGGGTGCCGCACACCGCCGCGCTCGGATGGAGCGCCGCAGCCAGGGCCAGAGCGCTGGTCTCCGGCTCGGTCACGCCGGTGATGTCGGTTGACAGGTGCAGGACGTTGGGCAGCGGCAGCACCGACGGCGCCTCAGGTACGTTCATGGCCGAACAGAAGGGCTCTAGGGCGCGGGCCACGGACTCGACGGCGAACTCGTGCTCGGCGATGTCCTTCTGTGACCGGGCCAGCTCCGCTGCGCGCGCCAGGGAGTCGGTGTGCTCGGGGTCGAGGGAGACGGTCCCGGCCAGGACCCGCGACGTCGCGAGCCCGCCCTGTCGTCGGATCAGGAGTTCCGGGGTGGCGCCGACGAGGCCGTCGACCAGGTAGCACCAGGTGGTGGGGTAGCGGTTCAGCAGCCGGTTCAGGATGGTCCGGGCATCCAGCGGGCCGTCGGCGCGCGCGCGGACGTTGCGGGCGAGCACCACCTTGCTGACCTCGCCGGTGTGGATCAGGCGGACGACCTCGCCGACGATCTCGGTCCACTGCTCCGGGGACACGGCCCCGTCGAACAACTCCACGCCGGTGGGCGGCACGAGGGGCTCACCGACGTCGGGGAGTTCGTAGCTCATCCGGGCGCCGTCGAGCTTGGTGAGCCAGAACTGGCCCGCTCGTCGTCCGATGATGATCTTGGGCACGATGAGCACCGAGCGCTCGTCGGAGCCGTCCGGGTCGAAGGTGAAGGAGCCGACGGCCAGTGGTCCGGTCCCGTAGGCGCCGGGCAGCTCGGAGTCGTGGTCTATGTAGGAGGCCACCTCGTTCCACCAGACGTCGGCCGCGTCGGCGTAGTCGGTCTCGAAACGCGCGACCTCGCCGAGCGTCACGATGCCCTCCCCCTTGCGGATGAAGGCGGTGGCCGGTCCGGAGAGCGGCAGGAAGCGCTGGAGCGGGCCCGGGTCGTCGATCGCGACGGTCGTGGCGCGCAGGCGGTTGCTGCCGGATTCCAGAATCACCCACCCGACATTAGCCGAGCGTCCCGTGTAGCTGCGAACCGGCGCCGCCTCCGGTCCTGGGCGCCGGACGTCGGGTTTGGACGCGGGGGGCGCAGGTCCTTGTCGCGGCTTGATTTCCGATTTAGGAAACGAATCCGTGGCCGAATTGCAGGACGAAGCACCTAGTCAGGCGGGACTGTGGGCGGGTGGGGCTCCGGTTGGAGGTTTGCGGATTCCACACCCTAGACTGACCTGCGAAACCCCTCCGTAGGGGCCGATCAGATCCAGGAGTTGCCAATGCCCAACGCCAAGCCGACAAGTGGCATGGCGCCCACCGAGAACGCTGAGGCCGACGTCATCGTCGTCGGCGCCGGACCCGGTGGATCCTCGACCGCGGCAAACCTTGCTCGCCGCGGCCTGTCCGTTCTCCTGCTCGAGAAGAGCCACTTCCCCCGCGAGAAGGTCTGCGGCGACGGCCTCACGCCCCGTGCCACCCGCGCCCTGACCCGACTGGGCATCGACACCTCCGAGGAAGCCGGCTGGCTCCACAACAAGGGCCTGCGGATCTACGGCGGCCGCGTCGAGCCCTTCGTGATCGACTGGCCGGACCTGACCGACTTCCCGCCCTACGGCGTGGTCCGGCAGCGCGCTGACTTCGACGACCTCCTGGCTCGCCACGCCGTCTCCTTCGGTGCGCGCCTGGTTGAGGGCGCCACTGTCAACGAGCCGATCCTCGACGACCGCTCCGGCCGCATCGTCGGCGTCCGCACCAAGGAGGGGGCCACCTACCGCGCCCCGCTGGTCGTCGCCGCCGACGGCAACTCCTCGCGCCTGGCCATCTCCATGGGACTGACCAAGCGCGACGACCGCCCCATGGGCGTGGCCGTGCGCACCTACTACACCTCGCCCCGGTCCAACGACGACTACCTCGAGTCCTGGCTGGAGCTGTGGGACGGAGAACCCCACAAGTCCACCCTGATGCCCGGCTACGGCTGGGTCTTCGGGATGGGCGACGGCACCTCCAACGTCGGGCTCGGAGTGCTCAACACCTCCAAGAGCTTCGGCAAGACCGACTACAAGGCGCTCCTGAAGCGCTGGCTGGACAACACGCCCGAGGAATGGGGCTTCCGCGACGAGAACATGGTGGGACGGGTGCAGGGCGCCGCGCTCCCCATGGCCTTCAACCGCAAGCCCCACTACGGTCGCGGCCTGCTGCTGGTCGGTGACGCAGGTGGCATGGTGAACCCCTTCAACGGGGAGGGGATCGCCTACGCGATGGAGTCCGCGGAGGCCGCTGCCGACGCGATGGCCGAGGCCCACGCCCGCGGCATCGGAACCGACTCCGCGGAGAAGGCGCTGCGCGGCTACCCCGCGCGGCTGAACTCGGAACTGGGCGGGTACTACCGCCTCGGGACGATCTTCGTGAAGCTCATCGGGGACCCGCGGATCATGCACCTTTGCACCACATATGGTCTACCTCGCAAGACGCTGATGCGTTTCGTGATGAAGTTGCTCGCAAACCTGACGGACTCGCGCGACGGTGACGCGATGGACAGGATCATCAACGGTCTGTGCAAGGTGGCACCGTCAGCATGACCGGAATCGGAAGAGGGAGGGGACAGAGATGAATCTCTACATCCCAATCGTCGGCATGGCGGTCCTGGCCGCCGTATTCGTCCTCGTGGCGATCGTGCTCAGCATCAACGTCGGTCCGGCGCGCTACAACCGGGCCAAGTACGACTCCTACGAGTGCGGGATCCAGCCCACCCCCCAGCCCGTGGGCGGTGGCCGCTTCCCGGTGAAGTACTACATCACGGCCATGCTGTTCATCATCTTCGACATCGAGATCGTGTTCCTCTACCCATGGGCGGTGGCCTACAACCAGTTGGGCACCTTCGCCGTGGTGGAGATGATCATCTTCGTCGTCACGGTGCTCATCGCCTACTTCTACGTCCTGCGCCGCAACGGCCTGGACTGGGACTGATCGGGAAGGTCTGACATGGGAATCGAAGACAAGCTGCCCAGCGGCGTCCTCCTCACCACGCTGGAAGGCGTCGCGGGATGGATGCGTCAGGCGTCCTTCTGGCCGGTGACGATGGGTCTCGCCTGCTGCGCCATCGAGATGATGGCGTTCGGCACCCCCCGGTACGACTCCGGCCGTTGGGGCCAGGAGGTCTTCCGCGCCTCGCCCCGCTCTGCGGACCTGATGATCGTCTCCGGCCGCGTGAGCCAGAAGATGGCCCCGGTCATCCGCCAGATCTACGACCAGATGCCCAACCCCAAGTGGGTCCTGTCCATGGGTGCGTGCGCCAGCTCCGGTGGCATGTTCAACAACTACGCGATCATCCAGGGCTGCGACCACTTCCTCCCGGTGGACATGTACGTGCCGGGCTGTCCGCCGCGGCCCGACATGCTCATCGACGCCATCTTCAAGCTGCGCCAGCAGGTCCAGAAGACGCCCATCGGCCCCAACGCCATCAAGGCGATCGAGGAGAACGAGCAGGCCGCGCTGACGGCGCCGGCCACCCACGAGATGAAGGGGCTCATGCGATGAGCGAGGACAAGCTTCCGCAGCGTCCCGAAGGCGCCCTTCCCATCGGGGAGGGCGAGGAGCTGACGGCGCCCGTGCGCAAGGCATTCGCCACCACCCAGGGCATGTGGTCGCGGGACTCGGGGGACACCTCGGGCTACGGGCGCATCCAGCGGACGCTGGAGATGCCCGGCCGCAGCGAGCCCCCGTTCGACGACGTGCACGACGCCATCTGGGGCCGCGCCATCGAGGTCGTTCCGGCCCTGCGCGCCAGCAGGGTGCTGTTCGACCGGGGTGAACTCACCATCTACGTGGACCGCGCCGAGCTCCCCGAAGTTGTCAGGACCTTCCGCGACGATCCGTTCCTGCGCTTCGAGGTCTGCATGTCGGTCTCCGGCGTGCACTACCCGCAGGACACCGGGGCCGAACTGCACTCGGTCTACCACCTGCATTCCTTCACCCACAACCGCCGAGTCCGCCTCGAGGTGACCTGCCCCGACGCGGATCCGCACATCCCGTCGGTCGTGGCCACCTACCCGATGGCCAACTGGCACGAGCGGGAGACCTACGACCTCTTCGGGATCATCTACGACGGCCACCCCGGACTGACCCGAATCATGATGCCCGACGACTGGGTGGGCCACCCGCAGCGCAAGGACTACCCGCTGGGCGGCGTCGACGTCGAGTACAAGGGCGCGCGGGTACCCGCGCCTGACAACCGGAGGACCTACTCATGAGCAGCACGCACGCGGCCACCGAGGACATCTTCGCCTCCCCGGGCGAGGCCACGGCTGACCGGGTATACCTCGCACAGGGCGGCGACTGGGCCGACATCGCAGGAGAGCACGCCGAGCGCGGCGACGAGACCATCGTCGTCAACATGGGCCCCCAGCACCCCTCCACCCACGGCGTCCTGCGCCTGATCATGGAGATGGACGGTGAGAGCGTCGTCTCCTGCCGTCCCGCCATCGGGTTCCTGCACACCGGCATCGAGAAGAACATGGAGTACCGGACGTGGACCCAGGGGGTCACGTTCTGCACCCGCATGGACTACGTCGCGCCGCTGTTCAACGAGGCCGCCTACTGCCTGGCGGTCGAGAAGCTGCTGATGATCACCGACGACGTCCCCGAGCGCGCCACGATCATCCGGGTCCTCGTGATGGAACTCAACCGGATCGCCTCGCATCTGGTCGCGCTCGGCACCGGTGGCATGGAGATCGGCGCCCTGACGATGATGACCATCGCGTTCCGTGAACGCGAGATGATCCTCGACTTCCTCGAGGGCCTCTCCGGCCTGCGCATGAACCACGCCTACATCCGCCCCGGCGGCGTGGCCAACGACCTGCCCGAGGGTGGCCTGGAGCACCTCGCCACGGTGATCTCCTGGCTGAAGAAGCACCTGCCGGAGTACGCGAAGTTCTGCAACGAGAACCCCATCTTCAAGATGCGCATGTGCGACATCGGCATGCTCAACCTGAGCCAGTGCATGGCCATGGGCGTCACCGGTCCCCGGCTGCGCGCCACCGGCTACGAATGGGACCTGCGCAAGGTGCAGCCGTACTGCGGCTACGAGACCTACGACTTCGACGTCGTCACCTGGGACACCGATGATTCCTACGGCGCCTTCCGCGTGCGCCTGCAGGAGATGTGGGAGTCGCTGAAGATCGTCGAGCAGTGTCTCGAGCGCCTGGAACGTACCCAGGGGCAGCCGGTCATGGTGGCCGACGCCAAGATCGCCTGGCCCGCCTCGCTGTCGCTGGGACCGGACGGCCAGGGCAACAGCAACGAGCACATCAAGCACATCATGGGCGAGTCCATGGAAGCGCTGATCCATCACTTCAAGATCGTCACCGAGGGCTTCAAGGTGCCGGTCGGCCAGGTCTACCAGGCCATTGAGTCGCCCAAGGGCGAGCTGGGCGTGCACCTCGTCTCCGACGGCGGCACCCGCCCGTACCGAGCCCATTTCCGTGACCCCGGGTTCAACCACCTGCAGTCACTGCCCATGCTGACCGAGGGCGGCATGATGTCGGACGTCGTCGTCGCCCTCGCCAGCCTCGATCCAGTTCTTGGAGGTGTCGACCGATGAGCGGTCACTTCGCCAGCCACTTCCCCGAGTCCGGGGCGGTCGACTACTCCGACCAGTCGACCAACATCGACGAGACCACCATCGATGAGCTTCGCGAGCTCGCAGGACGCTACCCGCAGGCGCGCTCCGCGCTGCTGCCGATGCTGCACCTGGTGCAGTCTGTCGACGGCCGGGTCAGCCCGCGCGGCATCGAGGTCTGCGCCGACATCCTGGGCATCACCACCGCCCAGGTCTCGGGCGTGGCCACGTTCTACACGATGTACAAGCGCCGGCCCGCCGGCAAGCACCACGTCGGCGTCTGCACGACTGCCCTGTGCGCGGTCATGGGTGGCGACATGCTGCTCGAGCGCGCCAAGCAGCGCCTCGGCATCGACGAGGGTCAGACGACGCCCGACGGCCAGGTCTCGCTCGAGCGCCTGGAGTGCAACGCCGCCTGCGACTTCGCCCCCGTGATGATGGTCAACTGGGAGTACTTCGACAACATGACGCCGGAGACCACCGACGCGCTGCTTGATGCGCTGATGAACGACGAGCAGGTGTCGTCCCCGCGCGGGGCCACGCTCACCTCATGGAAGGCCGCCGAGCGCGTGCTCGCCGGTTTCCCCGACGGACGTGCCGACGAGGGCCCCTCCGCAGGGCATGCGTCGCTGCTGGGCCGCGAAATCGCCCGTGAGAACGACTGGCGGGCTCCGGACCCGAACAACCTGCCCAAGTCCGAGTCAGTCACGGAGGAGGCGAAGTGACCGCTCCTTCGACCAGCTCAGGAGTAGCCATGCTCACCCCCGTCCTGTCCGAGCACTGGGGCACGGAGAACTCCTGGAAGCTCGCGCGCTACGAGGCCACTGGCGGCTATCGCGCGCTGCGCAAGGCCCTCGACATGCAGCCGGCCGACGTCATCTCCCTGGTGAAGGAGGCCAACCTCCGGGGTCGTGGAGGCGCCGGCTTCCCCACGGGCATGAAGTGGTCCTTCGTCCCGCAGGACAACCCGAATCCGAAGTACCTCGTCGTCAACGCCGACGAGTCGGAGCCGGGCACCTGCAAGGACATGCCGTTGATGATGGCGACGCCGCACACCCTGGTCGAGGGCGTCATCATCTCCGCGTTCGCGATCAACGCGCACACCGCCTTCATCTACTGCCGCGGCGAGGTGCTGCACATCGTGCGCCGCCTGCAGCAGGCAGTGCGAGAGGCCTACGCCGCCGGCTACCTCGGCCGCAACATCCTGGGCACCGGTTACGACCTCGACATCATCGTCCACGCTGGTGCCGGCGCCTACATCTGCGGCGAGGAGACCGCCCTCCTCGACTCGCTGGAGGGCCGTCGTGGGCAACCGCGACTGCGGCCCCCGTTCCCCGCCGTGGCCGGCCTCTACGCGTCGCCCACCGTGGTCAACAACGTCGAGTCGATCGCCTCGGTGCCCTCCATCATCAACAACGGTGCGGCGTGGTTCCAGGCGATGGGCACCGAGAAGTCCAAGGGCATGACGCTGTACTCCCTGTCCGGGCACGTCAAGCGTCCCGGTCAGTTCGAGGCGCCGATGGGCATCACGCTGCGGCAGCTCATCGAACTCTCGGGCGGCATCCGTGACGGACACGAGCTCAAGTTCTTCACCCCCGGCGGCTCCTCGACCCCGATCCTGACCGCCGAGCACCTCGACCTGCCCCTGGACTACGAGGGCATGGCCGGCGCGGGTTCGATGCTTGGCACCAAGGCACTGCAGGTCTTCGACGAGACCACTTCGGTGGTGCGCACCACCCTGCGGTGGGTCGAGTTCTACAAGCACGAGTCCTGCGGCAAGTGCACCCCCTGCCGCGAGGGCACCTGGTGGCTGGTGCAGCTGCTGATGCGCTTCGAGGCGGGCACGGCCCAGGAGGGCGACATCGAGAAGATGCTCGACGCCTGTGACAACATCGGAGGCCGGTCGTTCTGCGCGCTGGCCGACGGCGCCGTCGCGACCACCACCAGCGCGGTCAGGCACTTCCGCCACGAGTTCGAGCAGGGCTACCACACGCCCGCCTGGGAACTGTTCCCCTACGAGAAGAGTGCGCTGTTCACTTCGGAAGGAGATTCAAAGTGAGCGTCGACGCGAAGAAGCCCACAGGCGAGGTGGCCCCGGCCCCCAAGCTGGTGACCCTCACGATCGACGGCACCGAGGTGAGCGTTCCCGAGGGGACCCTGATCATCCGGGCCGCCGAGATGATCGGCAACCACATTCCCCGGTTCTGCGACCACCCGCTCCTGGACCCCGTGGGCGCCTGTCGCCAGTGCATGGTCGACATCCCGGACGCCGGAAACGGCCGCGGCTTCCCGAAGCCGCAGGCTTCCTGCACCATGCCGGTGGCCCAGGGCATGAAGGTCAACACCCACCTGACGTCCCCGGTGGCGGAGAAGGCCCAGCGCGGCATGCTGGAGTTCCTCCTCATCAACCACCCGCTGGACTGCCCGGTCTGTGACAAGGGTGGCGAGTGCCCCCTGCAGAACCAGGCCCTCAGCCACGGCCCGGGGGAGTCCCGGTTCGGCATGGCCAAGCGGACCTTCCCCAAGCCGGTGAGCATCTCCGCCCAGATCCTGCTGGACCGCGAGCGCTGCGTCCTGTGTGCGCGCTGCACCCGGTTCTCCGACCAGATCTCCGGTGACCCGTTCATCGAGCTCGTCGAGCGTGGCGCGCTGCAGCAGGTCGGCGTCTACGAGCAGGACCCCTACGACTCCTACTTCTCCGGCAACGTCGTCCAGATCTGCCCCGTCGGTGCCCTGACCTCGGCCGCCTACAGGTTCCAGGCGCGCCCGTTCGACCTGGTGTCCACCATCACGACGTGCGAGCACTGCGCCTCGGGCTGCGAACTGCGTGCCGACCACCGCCACCACCAGGTCAAGCGCCGCCTCGCCGGCGACGACCCTGAGGTCAACGAGGAGTGGAACTGCGACAAGGGCCGCTTCGGCTTCATGTACGGGCGTGGCCCGGACCGCATCACCCACCCGCTGGTGCGTCGCGACGGCGTCCTGGTCCCGGCCAGCTGGCCCGAGGCCATCGACGCGGCGGTTGATGGCTTGCGTGCGGCCGGCTCGTCGGTCGGCGTCCAGACCGGTGGCCGCCTGACCGTGGAGAACGCCTACGCCTACTCCCGGTTCGCCCGGGGCGTGCTGGGCACCAACAGCATCGACTTCCGCTCCCGTCCGCAGTCCGCAGAGGAGGCCGACTTCCTGGCGGCGCGGGTGGCGGGCCAGCAGCTGGCCGACTCGGTCCAGCACAAGGACCTGGAGACGGCCAAGCACGTCGTACTGGTGGCGCTCGAGCCCGAGGACGAGTCCCCGATCATCTTCCTGCGCCTGCGCAAGGGTGTCCGCAACAACGGCACCCGGGTGACCACGCTGGCGCCCTTCGCCAGCCGTGGCTCGGACAAGCTGGACGCCGAGGTCATCCCGGTGGTTCCGGGTGGCGAGGCCGGCGTGCTCGACCAGCTGGAGCTCGAACCCGATGCCATCATCCTGGTGGGGGAGCGAGCCGCGGTCCATCCCGGTCTCCTCACCGCCGTCGCGGCCAAGGCCGACGCCACCGGTGCCCGCCTCGCGTGGGTGCCGCGCCGCGCTGGTGACATGGGAGCGATCGAAGCCGGTTGCCTTCCCAACGTCCTGCCCAAGGGCCGCCCTCTTTCTGACGCGGCCGCCCGTGTTGACCTGTCGTCGGCGTGGGGCGGGGCTTCCGTGGCAGCGGGTCCGGGCCTGTCGGCCGTCGAGCAGTTCGAGGCCGCTTCTCGTGGCGAGCTGAAGGCCCTCGTCGTTGCTGGCGTGGACCCCATGGACCTCGCGGACCCGGCTGCCGCCCTCGCAGGCCTCGAGAACGCCGACTTCGTGATCAGCATCGAGCAGCGGCTCGGCCTGGTCACCGAGCGGGCAAACGTCGTGTTCCCGGCCGCGTTGGTCGAGGAGCAGGCGGGCCACTTCATCAACTGGGAGCACCGGGAGCGCCCGGTCTCACTGGTGAACGCAGCCAACCGCAGCCCCATGACAGACCTGCGGATCCTGGCAGCGCTGTCCGACGCGCTGGGTTCCGACCTGGGCTTCCGCACTCCCGCCGCCGCCTTCCGGGACCTTGCCGAGCTCGGCCCCTGGGAAGGAGCCAGGTCTTCGGGCCCCGACGTCGCAGCCACTGCGACCGAGACCGACGGCATCGTGCTGGCATCCTGGCGCGAGTTGCTCGACGCCTCCAGCGGCAATGACCACGAGCTCGCCCTGCGCGCCACGGCCCGCCCGGCAGTGGCCCGTCTCTCGCACGCGACGGCGGCCCAGCTCGGCGTCGGCGACGTGGTGTGCGTCGGGTCCGGCGACGCCCGGATCATGCTGCCGGTCCTCGTGACGGGTGGCATGGCCGACAATGTGGTGTGGGTTCCGGCCAACCCCGGCGTGGGCAGCGGGGACAGGCTTCCCGCGACGCCCGGTGCGGTCGTCACCATCCAGGCAGTGAACGCTGACGAAGGAGTTCAGGCATGAACGTGTTCTTCCAGGACCCGTGGTGGCTCATCCTCATCAAGGTGGTCGGCCTCTTCGTCGTCCTGCTCGTGTGGACCATCTTCAACGTCTGGTACGAGCGTCGTCTGGTGGCGAAGATGCAGCACCGACTGGGCCCGATCATGAACGGACCCTTCGGTCTGGGCCAGGCCCTGGCCGACGGCTCCAAGCTGATCTTCAAGGAGGACTTCCGGCCGGCAGGTACTGACCGGCTGGTGTTCAACCTGGGGCCGCTGCTGACCGGCGTCGCCGCGTTCACCAGCTGGACGGTGATCCCGTTCGGCGGCGAGGTGGAGATCTTCGGGCACCTGACCAGGCTCCAGGTCACCGACCTGCCGGTCGCCGTCCTGTTCATCCTCGCCATCGCGTCGATCGGCATCTACGGCATCGTGCTGGCGGGCTGGGCCTCGAACAACACCTACTCGTTCCTCGGCGCAATCCGCTCCTCGGCCCAGATGATCTCCTACGAGATCGCCATGGGTCTGTCGATCGTCGGGGTCTTCCTGCTTTCGGGCTCCATGTCCACCCATGCCATCGTCGAGGCACAGGCCAACCCGATCATCTTCCGGATCCCCTTCACCGACTCCCAGTTCGACATCGGCGTCACCGGTTGGTACGCCATCCTGCTGCTGCCGTCGTTCATCATCTACGGGATCTCGATGGTTGGCGAGACCAACCGTGCGCCCTTCGACCTGCCGGAGTGCGAGTCCGAGCTGGTCTCGGGCTACATGACGGAGTACTCCGGCTTCCGCTACGCCATGTACTTCCTGGCCGAGTACATCAACATGGTCACCGTCTCCGCCGTGGCCACCACGTTGTTCCTCGGTGGCTACCTGCCGCCGTGGCCGTTGAACCTGATCCCGTTCCTGGACAACCCGTGGTTCGGACCGATCTTCTTCATCATCAAGGTCCAGTTGGTGTTCTCGATCTTCGTGTGGTTGCGTGGCACCCTGCCCCGCTTCCGTTACGACCACTTCATGGATCTCGGCTGGAAGGTCCTGATCCCGATCTCGCTGCTGTGGATCGTCATGGTGGCCATCGCGCCGCAGTACACGATCGGCCTCGCCGTCGCGCTGCTGGCCATCCTCATCGCCTTCAGCGGCCGGACCGACCGTGAGGAGAAGGTGGAGATCGACACCGACGAGCCGTTCGACGCATTCGCCGGGGGTTATCCGGTCCCACCGCGGCCCGGACAGGTCCTGCCGGAGATGGCAGGCATCGTGAGGGCATCCGCCACCACCGGTGACAGCACGCAAGGGGAGGAGAACTGATGGGTCTCTTTGATCCGTGGGCCGGGTTCGGCGTCACGTTCAACACCATGTTCCGCAAGACCTTCACCCAGGGGTATCCCCAGAAGGGCAAGGAGAAGGTCACGATGCCGCGCTTCCATGGCCGGCACCAGCTCAACCGCTGGCCCGACGGCCTGGAGAAGTGCGTCGGCTGCGAGTTGTGCGCGTGGGCCTGCCCAGCGGATGCCATCTACGTCGAGGGCGCCGACAACACCGACGACCAGCGCTACTCGCCCGGCGAGCGGTACGGGCACGTCTACCAGATCAACTACCTGCGCTGCATTTTCTGCGGGCTCTGCATCGAGGCCTGCCCCACCCGGGCGCTCACGATGACCAACGAGTTCAAGCTGGCCGACGACTCACGCCGGTCCCTGATCTACGAGAAGCAGGACCTGCTCGCGCCACTGCTGACCGGCATGGAGCAGCCGCCCCACCCGCGTCGCCTCGGTGACGACGAGAAGACCTACTTCCTCGGACTGCCAGCCACCGGTCAGCCCGACACCCGTACCCCTGTCCAAGGAGCCGCGAAATGACCTCGTTCATCCCGCTGGTGACCGCCGGCGAGGTTGCGTTCTGGGTGTGCGGACCGCTCGCCATCCTCTTCGCGGTGGGCATGGTGCTGATGCGCAAGCCGGTCCACTCCGCCATCTCCCTGGCGGGCGTCATGCTGAGCCTGGCCGTGCTCTACGCGGCGCAGGACGCTCCGTTCCTGTTCGTCATGCAGATCATCGTCTACACCGGCGCGATCCTGATGCTGTTCCTGTTCGTGGTGATGCTCGTGGGCATCGACACCTCCGACTCCGTCGTCGAGACCCTGAAGGGCCATCGCGTCGCCTCCTTCCTTGCCGTCCTGGGCGTCGCCGTCCTGCTGATCATGGCTGTGGGCCAGGGCGTGTTCGTCCAGGAGCCCGCGGGGCTGGCCGTCGCCAACGAGGAGTTCGGCGGCAACCTGGAGGGTCTGGCCGCCCTGCTGTTCAGCCGCTACGTGTTCGCCTTCGAGGCCACCGCCGCGCTGCTCATCACTGCCGCGGTCGGGGCCATGGTGCTCGCGCACGGCGAGCGCCTCAAGGCCAAGCGCACCCAGCTCGAGCAGGCGCAGGACCGGATGGAGGCCTACGCTGCCACCGGTGCTGACCCCGGCGCCCTGCCCAACTCGGGCGTCTACGCCCGCAACAACGCCATCCACTTCCCGGCACTGCTGCCCGACGGCTCGCTCTCCGAGCTGTCGGTCTCCAGGACGCTCACCGCCCGTGGCGCCGTCGTGCCGGTGGACCATCTGCGCACCCCTGCCGTGCAGGCCTTCAAGGCCGTCGAGCGGGTCCGCTCCGTAGCAAAGGGAGAGGCCGAATGAGCACCGAACCGTACCTTGTGGTCTCGGCGATCCTGTTCGCACTGGGAGTCCTCGGCTTCCTCGTGCGCCGCAACGCGATCATCGCGTTCATGAGCGTGGAGCTGATGCTGAACTCCGTGAACCTGTCCTTGGTGACGTTCTCGCGCCAGCACGGCAACCTAGACGGACAGGCGGCCTCCTTCTTCGTGATGGTCGTCGCCGCGGCGGAGGTCGTCGTGGGGCTCGCCATCATCGTCGCCGTGTACCGCGCCCGCCGCTCGACCTCCGTCGACGACGCCAACCTGCTGAAGTTCTGAGGGGTCGAAAAGCGTGCATCTCCTGGAAATTGTCACCGCCGTGCCCGCAAGCGGGCTGTTCGGCCTCGCGTGGCTGCTGATCGCGATCCCGCTCGCGTCCGCCGCGCTGCTGCTGGTGCTGGGCCGTCGCTCCGACGGCTGGGGCCACTGGCTGGGGACGGCGGCACCCATCGCCTCCTTCGCCATCGGACTGGCCCTGTTCGGCCAGATGCTGTCCGCCGACGAGGGCTCGCGCGCCGTGTCGGTGCCGCTGTACGAGTGGATGGCCACCGGCAACTGGACCATCGAGGTCGGACTGCTGGTGGACCAGCTCTCCATCCTGTTCGTCCTGCTGATCACCGGTGTCGGATCCTTGATCCACATCTACTCCATCGGCTACATGGCCCACGACGAGAACCGGCGCCGGTTCTTCGCCTACCTGAACCTGTTCATCGCGGCCATGCTGCTGCTGGTGCTGGCGGACAACTACCTGGTGCTGTTCCTCGGCTGGGAGGGCGTCGGCCTGGCGTCGTACCTGCTGATCAGCTTCTGGCAGGAGCGTCCCTCCGCGGCGGCCGCCGGCAAGAAGGCCTTCGTGGTCAACCGCGTCGGTGACCTTGGCATGACAATGGCGATCTTCACGATGCTGGCCATGTTCGGTTCCAGCTCCTTCGCCGACGTCAATGCCGGGGCAGCCCAGTTGAGCCCGTTCTGGGCCACGCTGCTCGGCCTGCTTCTGCTGCTCGGCGCCTGCGGCAAGTCCGCCCAGGTCCCGCTCCAGTCCTGGCTGCTGGACGCCATGGAGGGCCCCACCCCGGTCTCGGCGCTCATCCACGCTGCGACGATGGTGACCGCCGGCGTCTACCTCGTGGTCCGCTCGAATCTCATCTATGCGCAGTCCGAGGCGGCGCTGCTGGCCGTGGCCATCGTCGGTACCGTCACGCTGCTCGCGGGCGCCTGGATCGGTTCCAGCAAGGACGACATCAAGAAGGTCCTGGCGGGTTCCACCATGTCCCAGATCGGCTACATGATGCTGGCGGCCGGACTCGGTCCGGTGGGAGCGGCCTTCGCGATCTTCCACCTGATCACCCACGGCTTCTTCAAGGCCAACATGTTCCTGGGTGCCGGGTCCGTCATGCACGGCATGGATGACGACGTGAACATGCGCAACTTCGGTGGTCTGTCGAAGGTCATGCGAGTGACCTTCCTGACCTTCGCCTGCGGCTACCTCGCCATCATCGGCTTCCCGTTCACCTCGGGCTTCTACTCCAAGGACCACATCATCGAGGCTGCCTTCGAGCAGAACCTCGTACTCGGCCTGCTCGCGCTTCTTGGCGCGGGCGTCACGGCCTACTACATGACGCGCCTGATGATGATGACCTTCTTCGGTGCCAGGCGGTGGAAGGACGGCGTGCATCCGCACGAGTCCCCACTGGTCATGACGGTCCCGCTCATCATCCTCGCGGTCGCCTCGCTGGTCGCGGGCCTGTTGATGAACGGGTGGATCCAGGGCTGGCTCGCTCCGGCGACCGGCCACGAGGTCCACGAGACCCCGCTGGTGAACTTCACCCTGGTCGGCCTGCTGACCCTCGCCGTCGTGGCGGTGGGCGTGGCCATCGGCTGGTTCCTGCACCGCGGCGAGATCCCTCGCACGGAACCCCGGACCAGGAACCCGCTCGTGCTCGCCGGCCGCTCGGACCTGTTCGGCGACGCGTTCAACGAACACGCGATCATCCGGCCCACCAAGGGCCTGGCCAGGGGCGTCGGGGCATTCGACCACGGCGTTGTCGACGGGCTCACCATGGGCTCGGCCTCGCTCGCGGGTGGTCTCTCGGCCTGGCTGCGCACCGCGCAGAACGGCTACGTCCGCACCTATGCCCTGACCCTGGTCATCGGAATCGTTGTCATTGCGGCCATCGTGTCCTTCGGACAGCTGGTCTGAGGAGGAAGGCACAATGTTCAACTCGATTCCCCTGCTCACGATCCTGGCGCTTCTGCCACTGGTCGGAGCCCTCGTCCTGCTGCTTCTCAAGGGCAATGCCGGCAAGCTCGTCGGACTCGGCTTCGCCTTCACCACCACGATCCTCGGTGTCGTCGCGTTCGTCCTGTCGCTCAACACCTCCCTGGTGGAGGACGTCGAGTGGATCCCGGCGATCGGTGCCCACTACGCACTGCAGTTCGACGGCCTGACCGGCGTTCTGGTGCTGCTCACGGTGATCCTGGTGCCCGTGGTGCTGATAGCCGAATGGAACGTCGGCGAGGCGCCGGAGGCCCGCTGGTCCACCCGCACGTTCTTCGCGCTGGCCCTGACCATGCAGAGCTTCGCCCTGTTCGTGTTCATGGCCGGTGACCTGCTGGTGTTCTACATCATGTTCGAGGCGACGCTCATCCCGATGTACTTCCTGATCGGGGGCTGGGGTGGCGCGCGTCGCGGCCCGGCCGCCATGAAGTTCCTCCTGGTCTCCCTCGCGGGCGGCCTCGTGATGCTGGTCGGCGTCGCGGGCGTCTACGCGGTGGGCGCCCAGCAGGGGCAGGTCAGCTTCCTGCTGTCCGACCTGGCGGCACTGGACTTCAGCGGCTCCCTGGGGAACTGGCTGTTCGCCGCCTTCTTCTTCGCCTTCGCGCTCAAGGCTCCGCTCGTCGGCCTGCACACCTGGCTGCCGGACGCAGCCGAACAGGCTCGGGCAGGCGCGTCGACCCTGCTGGTGGGCATCCTGGACAAGATCGGCACCTTCGGAATGATCAAGGTCTGCCTCCTGGTGTTCCCCGAGGCCAGCCAGTGGGCGACGCCGGTGATCATCGTGTGGGCCGTCGTGTCAATGATCTACGGCGCCCTCATGGCGATCGGCTCGAAGGACCTGCTGCGCTTCGTGTCCTACACCTCCATCAGCCACTTCGGTTTCATGGTTTTCGGCATCTTCGCCATGACCACCCAGTCGCTGACCGGCGCCATCTTCTACATGATGACCCACGGGTTCTCGACCGCCGCCCTGTTCCTGGTGGTCGGGTTCCTGGTGCAGCGGCGCGGCTCCGCGGAGGTCACAGCCTTCGGCGGCGTCCAGAAGGTGGCCCCCGTCCTGGCCGGGTTCCTCCTCGTGGCCGGACTGTCCACGCTGGCCCTGCCCGGCATGGCCAGCTTCGTGAGCGAGTTCCTCGCGATGGCCGGGTCCTGGCAGCGTTACCCCATCCACGCCGCCGTCATCACCCTCGGGATGGTGCTCGCCGCCGTCTACGTCCTGACGGTCTACCAGCGCACGATGACCGGTCCCGTCACCCCACAGACCGCCGAGCACATCACCCACGACCTCTCCCTGCGCGAGCGGGCTGCGGTCGCCCCGCTGATCGTGCTCCTGCTGGTCTTCGGGTTCTACCCGAAGCCGATCCTCGACGTCGTCGACGAAACAGCCGCAGGTGTGATGTCCGTAATCGGGGTCACCGATCCCGCCCCGCAGATCCAGGAAGGCAACTGAATGAGCACGATCCTTGAGATCACTGCGCCGACGCTGGAATGGCTTCCGCTGTCGCCGCTGCTGGTGCTCCTCGGCGGAGCCGCCCTCGGCGTCCTGGTGGAGGCGTTCGTTCCCCGCACCACCCGCTACACGGTGCAGGTGTTCGTCGCGGTGGTTTCGCTCATCGCGGCACTCGGCCTCACGATCAACAACTGGGTCGGTTCGCAGTCGCTGATCGCGGCCATGGGATCGGTGGCGATCGACGGCCCGACGCACATCTTCTGGACGCTGCTGCTGGTGTTCGGGCTGGGCGGCGTGGCGCTGTTCGCCGAGCGTGGCGTCGGGGGTGGCCTGTCCGCCTTCGCTGCCTCGGCCGCGACGGTTCCCGGTTCACCCCTCGAGCGGGAGGCCGAGCGTCTCAAGCGTGAGCACACCGAGGTCTTCCCCCTGCTGATGTTCGCGCTCTTCGGCATGCTCCTCTTCGCCGCTTCGAACGACCTGCTGATCATGTTCGTGGCTCTGGAGATCCTCTCACTGCCGCTGTACCTGCTCTCGGGCATGGCGCGCCGCCGTCGCCTGCTGAGCCAGGAGGCAGCCCTGAAGTACTTCCTGCTGGGCGCCTTCGCCTCCGGATTCTTCCTGTTCGGCGCGGCGCTGCTGTACGGCTACTCGGGTGCCTTCGAGCTCGGGGCGATCGCGGATGCGATCACCGCCGGCACGGGCAGCAACGCACTCCTGCTCACCGGAATGGTGCTGCTGGCGGTCGGCCTGTTGTTCAAGATCGGTGCAGTGCCGTTCCACGCCTGGACCCCCGACGTCTACGTCGGTGCCCCCAGCCCGGTGACCGGATTCATGGCCGTGGCGACGAAGACCGCCGCCGTCGGCGCCCTGCTGCGGTTGTTCTACGTCGCACTCGGCGCAGCCCGCTGGGACTGGCAGCCCGTGTTCGCGGTGGTCGCCGTCGCAACCATGCTGGTGGGTTCCGTCGTCGCGCTCGTGCAGACCGACGTCAAGCGGCTGCTGGCGTACTCGTCGATCGCCCATGCCGGCTTCCTGCTGGTCGGCGCCGTCGGCGTGGTTGCGGCAGCGGAGGGGGTCTCGCTCAACAGCGTCGGCTCCATCGCGTTCTACCTGCTCGCCTACGGCTTCGCGACGCTGGGCGCCTTCGCGATCGTCACCATGGTGCGGCGCTCCGGTGGCGAGGCCCACTCGCTGACGGCCTGGCGTGGTCTCGGGCGCTCGAATCCCGTCGTGGCCGCGATCATGACCCTGTTCCTGCTCAGCTTCGCGGGCATTCCGCCCACCGCCGGTTTCGTGGGCAAGCTCACGGTGTTCGCGGCCGCGTGGGCAGGTGGCTACGGGTGGCTGGTGCTGGTGGCGGTGATCATGAGCGTGGTTGCTGCGTTCCTGTACCTGAAGATCGTGGTGGCCATGTGGTTCCAGGATCCTGTGGAGGGTGAGGCCGCCGAAGTGGTCACGCCGTCGCTGTGGAGCTGGTGTGTGCTCGTCGTGGCTGCGTTGGCTACCATCGTCCTCGGTATCCTGCCCGGTGGCCTGCTCGACTTGTTCAACGGCGCAGCGCAGTTCATCCGCTGACCCGACAGGGCAGCCGACGAGGAGGAAAGTTGTCACAAGTGGCCCAGCTGGAAGAGCTGACCCGCTTGACCGAGCGTTTCGAGGAACGCCTCGTCGAGGTAGCCATGGCGGACTCTCCCTTCGTCTCCCAGGCAGCGACCCACATCATCGCCGCCGGCGGCAAGCGATTCCGGCCCACGCTGGTGTTCGTCTGCTCACGCTTCGGTGGCGACGTGGACGAGGAGGACCTGATCAAGGCCGCCCTCGTGATGGAACTGACGCACGTTGCGAGCCTCTACCACGACGACGTCATGGACGAGGCCGACATCCGACGGGGGGCGCCGTCGGCGAACGCGATGTGGGGCAACGCCGTCGCCATCCTTGTGGGTGACTACCTGTTCACCCGGGCGTCGACGACGGTGAACGAACTGGGACGCGACTTCGTCGACCTCCAGGCTCGTACCTTCACGCGTCTGGTGCAGGGCCAGATCGCCGAAACCATCGGGCCAGGTGACAACGACGACCCGCTGGAGCACTACCTGCAGGTGATCGCGGACAAGACCGGCTCGCTGATCGCCGCGTCGGCACGCTTCGGCGGCATGGTGGCCGGCGCCTCGGAGGAGATCCTCGACGCCCTCAGCGCGTTCGGCGAGGACCTGGGCGCCGTGTTCCAGCTCAGCGACGACCTGATCGACATCACGTCCACCACCACCGGGAAGACCCCTGGCATCGACCTGCGGGAGGGAATCGCAACCCTTCCCACGCTCATGCTGGCCGCCTCCACGGACCCGGCTGACGCCGAGCTCCGCGCCAAGATCACCGGCGACCTCTCCAGCGACGAGGCCCTGGCCGAGGCGCTGGCGGAACTGCGCGCGCACCCCGTCATGGACAAGGCGCGCGCGGAGGTCCGGCGCCGGGCTGAGTCGGCTCGCCGTCATCTCGAGGTGCTGCCCGACGGCGACGCGAAGGAGCTGCTGCTCCAGCAGTGCAACGACCTCGTCGACCGCACCACCTGAGGTCTTCTCTCCTCAGCCTCAGCCCAGACCGAGGTCTGCGACGGAGCGGACTGCTCATTCCCGGCCGCGCCCACTGGACGGGGCGCCGCCACCTTGCCGACGCCACCGATTCCCGTCGTTGCTGCGCTTCCTGCGCGACGCTGCCGCTACAGCGGTGGCGCGGGCGCGGACCGGTGGCGCGGCAGGGGAGCGGTGGCGCGGGCGCGGACCGGTGGCGCGGCAGGGGAGCGGTGGCGCGGGCGCGGACCGGTGGCGCGGCCCATCGACAAAGCTCAGGTCGACCTGGCGGTATCCAGGGCGACGAAGGGCGTATCAGCTGAGCTCCACCGGGGTCCTCAGGACCCGTCCCTCGCCGACCACGCGGCGCTCGCCCACCAGTTCCACCGCCAAGCCCGCAAGACGGTCCTCCGAGGAGTGGCCGGCTGACAGCAGGATCTCGCCCGGCTCGACGATGCGCTGCAGATCCACGCCCGTGAACGACGTCCGGTCCGCGTGGACCCGGAACGTGACGCGGCGCGCCTCCCCGGGCTCGAGGTCGACCTTCACGTAGCCGATCAGCTGCTTCAGCGGGCGAACCACCTCCGCCCAGGGGTCCTCGAGGTAGAGCTGAACCGTCTCCGCACCGGTTCTTTCCCCCGTGTTGGTGACCGTCACCGAGTACTCGACGGTGCCGTCGACCGGGATCTGCGACGATGAGACCTCCGGCGAGCCGTAGGCGAAGCTCGTGTAGGACTCGCCGGCGCCGAAGGGGAACACGGGTCGCGGGTCGAGGTTGGAGATGCCGTCGGAGAACCACCCCAGCGACGGTGCCAGGTAGGTGCCAGGCTGGTTCCCGTGGCCGCCGGGGATTCCGATGGGCAGCCTGCCCGACGGGTTCAGTTCGCCGGTCAGGATGCGCACCAGCACGCCGGTGCCCTCGACCCCGGGCATGAACGCCTGCACGATGGCCGCGCAACGCTCCACGTACTCGCCCAGCGCATACGGGCGACCAGTCACCAGGACCAGCACCACCTTCGTGCCCGTCGCCAGGACGGCTTCGACCAGTTCGCCCTGCCTACCGGGGAGCCGCAGGTCGGCGACGTCGCAGCCCTCACCCGAGGTGCCGACGCCGAACATCCCGGCGATGTCCCCGACGGTGAGGATCACCAGGTCAGCCTCGCTCGCCACGCGAACCGCCTCCGACAACTGCTCATCGGTCCCGTCGGTGAAGCCGCAGCCCTCGGTGAAGACCACCTCACCCCCCAGAGCCGCTGGGAGGGCGTCCCGGAGGCTCAGGATCTCCAGTCCGGTCTCGTGGCCACCGTCTCGGGTCAGCACGTGGTTGGGGAACGCGTAGCAACCCATGTAAGAGCGCACGTCGGTCCAGACCGGCCCGATGACCGCGACGCGGCCGGGCTCGGCGAGTGGCAGGGTGCCGTCGTTGCTGAGCAGGACCACGGACTCCTCGGCAACCCGGCGTGCGATGTCGCGGTTGCGCTGCGAGTCCAGGTCGCGGGAGACCTCGGCGTCGGCCAGAGGATCGCGGTCCGCGTCCAGCAGACCCAGTTCAGCCTTCTGGCGCAGGACGCGCGCGACGGCGACGTCGAGCGTCGCCTCGTCAAGGAGCCCGCGCTCGATGGCCTCCCGGATGGAGGAGAACGACCCGGTGGCGGGCAGTTCGACGTCGAGGCCGGCCCTCAGGGAGATCGCCGCGGCATGGGCGGCGTCGGGGGCCACCCGGTGGGTCTGCGTGAGGAAGTCCACCGCCCAGTAGTCACTCACGACGGGGCCTTCGAAGCCCCAGCGCTCCCGCAGTACTTCGGTCAGCAGCCAGCGGGAGGCCGCCGCGGGCTGGCCGTCGATGTCGCAGTAGGAGTTCATCACCGACTTGGCGCCTCCCTCACGGACCGCCATCTCGAAGGGCGGCAGGATGACGTCCTCCAGTTCGCGCCGCCCCATCGAGATCGGAGCGTGGTTGCGGCCGGCGCGCGAAGCCGCGTACCCCGCGAAGTGCTTCAGGGTGGCGTGCACCCCGGCGGCCTGAAGACCGCGCACGTAGGCGCTGCCCAACGTGCCCACCAGGTACGGATCCTCTCCGCAGGTCTCCTCGACACGCCCCCACCGGTAGTCGCGGACCACGTCCAGCAGCGGCGAGAGGCCCTGGTGGACTCCGACGGCGGCCAGGTCGTCGCCGATCGCCTCGGCCATCTCGGCGATGAGTTCCGGTCGCCACGTGGCCCCCCAGGCGATGGCCGCCGGGTAGACCGTCGCACCGAGCGCGGTGAACCCGGTCAGGCACTCCTCGTGGGCGATGGCCGGGATGCCGAACCTGGACGCGCGCGTGACGTCGGCCTGCCGCTCGCGCAGGAGTCGAAGGCCCTCTGGCACGCTCACCGGGTTGGTGCCGAAAGTGCGGGTGAGGTGCCCCAAGCCGTTGCGGCAGGCCTCCTGCCATTCAAGCTGGTGCGCCTTGAACGCGTGCTCCATCGGGGCGACGTCGCGCGCCGCGTCGTCGGCCTCCTCCGCGACGTCGGCGCTGGCGGGGGCGCGGTGCCAGTGCGATCCGAGCTGGCCGATCTTCTCCTCAAGGGTCAGTTCGGACAGGAGGGCGGAAGCGCGCTGGTCGGGGGAGAGGTTGGTGTCCTGCCAGGGGTTCATTTCATGGTCCTTGGGGGTTGTCGGGCTCAGCCCTTGACGGCGCCGGAGAGTCCCCCGACGATTCGGCGCTGCATGGCGAGGAAGAAGATCAGGGCGGGAATCATGGACAGGGTGGTGAAGGCGAACACACCCGCGGTGTCGGCCGAGTGCTCGGAGGAGTAGTCGGCCACCCCCAGCGGCAGGGTGCGCATGTCGCCCTGGAGCAGGAGCAGGGGCAGCAGGTAGGCGTTCCAGGAGCCGACGAAGGCCAGCACGCCCACGGTGACCAGCCCCGGTCCCGAAAGGGGGAGCATGATCCGCGTGAACACGCCCAGGCGGTTGGCGCCGTCGATGAACGCGGCCTCCTCCAGCTCGATCGGGATCGCCTGCAGGAACGGGCGGAGGATGACGATCGTCATCGGCAGGGCGAAGGCGGCCTGCGGCAGGGCGATGCCCCACCAGGTGTTGCTCATCCCCAGGTCCTTGGAAATGATGATGAACAGGGGGATCGCCGCAACGGTGGCGGGGAACAGCAGGCCCGTGACGAAGACCATGTAGAGCTGCTCGCGGTAGCGGAACTTGTAGCGCGCCAGGGGGTAGGCGGCCATCAGCCCGAAGAGCATCACCATGCCGGTGGTCAGCAGCGCGATCACCGTCGAGTTGAGCGCGTAGGTCCAGAAGTTGGGGTTGGTGACCACTCCGGCGTAGTTGGACCAGACCCAGGGGTCAGGCAGTCCTGCCGGGTCCTCGGCGAGCTGGGCGTTGGTCCGGAACCCGCCCAGGACGGCGTAGAGGACGGGGCCGAGCGTCAGGGCCACGAGCACGAGCGCGACGAAGTAGGTCAGGGGGCCGGCGGTGCCCAGCCGTCGGCGGCCCCGGTGGGGAAGGCTGCCTGTGGACCGTCCGGGGGCGGTAGGTGCGACGGCGGGGATGGCGGTCATCGGTGTGCCTTCCGGGGATGCTTGTCGAGCTGGTTGTCCCTGCTCAGGACGAACCGCTGGTAGACCAGGGCGAGCGCCAGGGCGATCACGAACAGGACAACGGAGGCGGCACCCGCGATCCCGTAGTTGGAGCGGCGCGTGCCCTCGTTGATCAGGTACGTCGCCATGGTGGTGGTGGCGTTGGCCGGACCGCCCATGGTGAGGATCCAGACCATGTCGAAGAGCTGCAGCGACCCGATCATGGACAGGAACGCCCACGTCCGCAGGGTTGGGCCCAGCAGCGGGATCGTGATGTGCCACTGAGCGCGCCACCACGATGCGCCGTCGATCTGGGCCGCCTCGTCCAGTTCCGCGGGGATGGACTGCAGGCCGGCCAGGAACAGGATCACGGCCAGACCGACGTACTTCCAGGTGAGCACGACCATCACGGTCCACAGCGCGAGGTCAGGGGTGCCGAGGAAGCCCTGCGGCGGGGGAGAGATGCCCACGGCGGCCAGCGCGCTGTCGATGAAGCCGTAGCGGGGCTGCAGCAACTGGTACCAGACGACGCCCGCGATCACCTCGGCCAGGACGTAGGGAACGAACACGAGCGTCCGGACCAGGCCCTGCAGCCGCATCTTGCGGTTCAGCAGCAGCGCGACGGCGATCCCCACCGGCAGCTGGATGGCGATGGAGGCTACGACGATGAACAGGTTGTGTCCGAGGGCGCCGAGGAACACGTCGTCGCGCAGGACGGTGGCGAAGTTCCCGAGCCCCACGAAGTCCACCAGCGGCCCGAACCCCTTCCACCGGTAGACCGAAAGTTGCACCGCACGCAGCATGGGCCAGACGACGAACATCGCGAACAGGATCAGGGCGGGGGCGGTGAACAGCGCGACCTCAAGGGCCATGCCCCACCTGCGGGGACGGGGGCGGCGGCCCTGCCCGAGCGGGCGCTCCTTGTGGGAGCGCCCGTCGGGGGAGGTCGTCGCGAGGGTAGGAGCCGACATGGGGTTCTACTTCTCCGCGTCGGCGGCCTGCTGGATGGCGTCGACGATGCCCTGCGGGCTCGACTGGCCCGCGAAGACCAGCGCGATCTCGTCGTTCATCGCGCCACCGATGGAGGTGCCGAATGCGGTGTCGAGGTAGAGCTGCACGCGGTCCGCTGAGTCGCGGACCTCGAGGAGGTCTGCCAGTGCGGGGTCCGAGACGTACTGGGACGCCGTCGGGTTGGTCGGCAGGCCCATGTCGAGTTCGGCGAAGCCCTTCTGGACCTCGTCGGAGAGCAGGTACTCGACGAAGTCGACGGCCTGGTCCGGAGCGTCAGCGGGAACACCCCATGCGTCGCCTCCGCCCATCGGGAAGCTCGGGTCGCCCTCGCCGCCGTCAACGGCCGGGAAGGGGAACCAGCCGGTGGCCTCTCCCAGCCCCTGCTCGTCCTCCGTCAGGCCCTGCATCACGCCGGGTTCCCAGTGACCCGCCAGTTCCATGGCCACCTTGCCGGTGGCAAGCAGTCCGGAGGCGCTGGTGGGTCCGGCCTGGGCGACGGTGGTCAGGTAGCCGGCGTTGAATGGCTCCTTGGCCACCAGCTCCGCGAGGCTCTCGCCGGCGCGGACGAAGCAGGGATCGGAGAAGTCGAGTTCGGAGGTTGCCTTGTCGATGACGTCGGCGCTGCACTGCCGCAGCGCGAAGTAGTACCAGTAGTGGGCCGCGGGCCACTTGTCCCCGGCTCCGACCGAGATGGGCTCGATCCCCGCCGCCTTGAGCTTGTCGATGGCGTCGTAGAGCTCAGCCATCGTCGTGGGTGGGGCATCGATGCCCGCCTGCTCGAAGAGGTCGGTGTTGTACCAGAAACCCACCACGCCGATCGAGAAGGGCAGCGCGTAGGTGCGCCCGTCGACCTGCCAGCCGGAGGCGTTGCCCCCGATGTTCTCGATGGTCTCCGGCGCGAGGTCGGTGAGGTCCTTGACCAGGCCGGCCTCCACCTTGGCGGCGAGTTCGCCGCCACCGCGTTCCATGTAGATCTCGGGGACGTCACCGGACTGCCAGGCCGCCTCGAGCTTGGTGACCATGTCCTCGTGCTGCATGGCGCTGACCTCGACCGTCACGCCCGGGTTGGCGTCCTCGAAGTCCGAGGCCACCTTGTCGTAGTAGTCCTTGCCCTCACCCGTGTTCGAGTTGTGCCACCACCTGAGGGTGACGGCCTCGCCGGGTGCGGACGTGGACTGTTCGCCGTTGGTTGGGTCCTCGCTCGCGGCGGGGTCCTCGGTGCCCGTGCCGCAGGCGGCCAGGAGCAGCGATGCGACGGCAGCGAGTCCAAGGATCTGTCGCTTCTTCATTGAAACCTCCAGAGTCTGTTCGCGAAAGCTTTCGCGAAACATGCAAGATGAGATTAGTTTAACCACGGGCCTAATTCTGTCAATCCACAGTCAGGAAGCGTTACTCGACTGTTGCCAACCACCGAAAAGTTTCGCTAAGATTCCAGATGTGACTCTAGTGAAGGGCGCCCGCACGCGCTTGGATGACGTGGCCAGACGAGCCGGGGTGTCGCGTGCGACGGCGTCGAAGGCGGTGAACGGCCGTGCTGACGTGTCCCCCGGGACTCGTGCGCGGGTGCTCGCCGCTGCGCAGGAGCTCGGTTACGAACCAGCCGCGGGGGAGCAGAAGGGCGATTACCCCCTCATCGCCCTCGTCGCGGACAACTTGACCAGCACCTACACCTTGGACATCCTCCGCGGCGCGGCGACCGCCGCCATGTCCCAGGGGGTCGCTCTTGTCTCCCTGTACACGCCCCCCTCCCGGACGCGGCATCAGGCGGTGCCGCTGGAGGATGCTTGGTTCGACATGGTGAAGGCACAGGACTACGTGGGCGTGATCGTGGTGACCTCGAGGCTGACGTCCCGGCAGTTGGCCAAGGTCCGTGAACTCGGGATCGCGCTCGTTGCGATCGACCCCGCAAACGCCATCCCCCCGGACTTCACCAGCATCGGCGCCACCAACTGGAACGGCGGAGTCGAGGCCACCCAGCACCTGGTCGACCTCGGCCATCGCCGGATCGGGTTCGTGCGGGGTACCGCGGGGTCGGTCCCGGCCACGGAGCGGCTGCAGGGGTACCTGTCCGCACTCAGCATGAACGAACTGCCGCACGACCCACGGCTCGTGGCCGGGGACGCCTTCACGCACGAGGGCGGTCTTCGTGCCGGGCGCGAACTCCTGTCCCTGCCGGAGGACATCCGCCCGAGCGCCATCTTCGCGTCCTGCGACGACGCCGCACTGGGCGTGTTCGAGTCGGCGCGCCAACTCGGTCTCTCCGTCCCCGGCGACGTCAGTGTGGTCGGCTTCGACGACACATTGATCGCCGGGCTCGCGACGCCGGGCCTCACCACGGTCCGCCAGCCGTTGGAGGACATGGGGTCGGCTGCGGTTCGGTCCCTGATGGACCGGCACGCCGGACGCCCCACCACCACCGGCCCCATCCGGCTGGCGACCAACCTGGTACTGCGGGGTTCCACCCGGGAACTGTGACCCGGGGCCACCGAGGTCACCAGATGGTGACCCGCTCCGCGGGGTCGAGCCAGAGCGCGTCTTCCTCGGTGACGCCGAAGGCCTCGTGGAAGGCGTCGAGGTTGCGCACGATCTGGTTGCAGCGGAACTCCGACGGCGAGTGCGGATCCGTGGCCAGCCGCTGCTTGACCGCCTCCGGACGCACCTTGCTGCGCCATGCCGCCGCCCAGCCGAGGAAGAAGCGTTGGGCAGGGGTGAGGCCGTCTATGGGTTCGCCAGCCGGATCGCCCCCGGAGAGCAGCCACGCCTGATAGGCGATGCCGAGCCCGCCCAGGTCACCGATGTTCTCTCCGATGGTGAGCTCGCCGTTGATGGTCTGGCCGTCGGCGCCCTCGGGTGAGAGCACCTCGTACTGTCCGATCAGGGCGCGGGTGCGGGCCTCGAACGCCTCTCGATCCTCCTGCGTCCACCAGTCGCGGAGCCGGCCATCGCCGTCGGCAGTGGAGCCCTTGTCGTCGAAGCCGTGTCCGATCTCGTGGCCGATGACAGCTCCGATCGCGCCGTAGTTGACCGGGTCGTCGGCCTCCACGTTGAAGAACGGCGGCTGCAGGATGGCAGCGGGGAACACGATCTCGTTGCGCAGCGGGTGGTAGTAGGCGTTCACCGTCTGCGGGTACATCAGCCACTCCTCGGGGTCCATGGGCCCGCCGAGCTTGGAGAGTGTCCAGTCGAGGTCGAAGGAATGGATGGCCAGGACGTTGCCCACCAGGTCCTCGGAGTTGACCCTGAGTGCGGAGTAGTCGCGCCACTTGCTCGGGTAGGCGACCTTGGGCTTGAACTTCGACAGCTTGTCCAGGGCCTCGGCCCGGGTGGCGTCGGTCATCCAGCCGAGCTTCTCGATGGAGCGCCGGTACGCCTCGAGCAGGTTGGCGACCAGTTCGTCCATGGCCTCCTTGGCCGCGGGGGGGAAGTGGCGCTCCACGTAGACCTTGCCGACCGCCTCGCCGATCGCGCCTTCCACGAGAGCGACGCCGCGCTTCCAGCGGGGGCGGAGCTCCTCCGTGCCCTGCAGCGTCTTCTCGTAGAAGTCGAACCTGGCATCGACGAAGTCCTGCGAGAGGTACGGCGACAGTCCGGCGATCGCCTTCCAGCGCGCCCACGACTTCCAGGCCTCCAGGGGCTGGGACGTGACCAGGTCCCCGGCCGCCTCATCGAACGACGGCTGGCACGCCACGACGTCGGCGACCTTGTCCAGCGGGAGGTGGGCACCGGCGGCGAACTCATCCCAGTCGATGCCCACCGCCGTCGCCGTGAACTCCGCCCACGTCATCGGGTTGTACATCTGGCGCAGGTCCCGCCTGCGAACCTTGTCCCAGTGGTGCGCGGCGATCTCGGTCTCGAGCTCGAACACGGCCTCGGCCTGCTCCACGGCGTCGCTGAAGCCAGCCAGTTCGAAGACAGTCTGCAGGTGTGCGCGGTAGGCCTGCCGCGTCTCGGCATGCTTGTCCTCGCGGTAGTAGGCCTCGTCCGGAAGCCCCAGCCCCGCCTGCTCGGCGAACATCACGTAGCGCTGGGGGTTGCCCGGATCGGACTCCTCGCCGAAGGCGATCAGGGAGGAGAACCCATTGCGCAGGTTCCATCCCAGGTGACGCGAGAGGTCCTCGACGCCTGTGATGTCGGAGATCTTGTCCAGGATGGGGTGGAGGGGGGTGGCGCCCAGGGCCTCGACCCGCTCGGTGTCCATGAACGACGCGTACAGGGCCGCGATCTTGCCGGCCTCGGAGTCCGGGTCGTCGGCGTCCAGTTCGACGATGATCTCCTGGACCTGCCGCTCCGAGACGTCGCGGAGATCCGTGAAGCCGCCCGCCACCGACTTGTCGGGGTCGATCTCGACGGTGCGCAGCCAGGTACCGTTGGCGTGGCGGAAGAGGTCGTCCTGGGGGCGGATCGACGGGTCGAAGTGATCGAAGTTGAGCGCGGCGGTCATGGGCGCCAGCCTATCGGCCGCACTCAAGCCCCGAGCGGCAACCGGCTGCGAGCCGCCGGCTGCTGTTGCCACTCGCGGCCGTTGCGCAGTACGTTCACCTCCGGGGGGGAACCCGAGTTGGAGGACCATTGTGGGCCGTTTCGTGTTCCATTTGCTGGCGTATGCCGCGACGGCCCTGGTCGTCTACTTCTTCCTCACCCGGCACGCCCGTCCGGCAGAGGAGCTGCTGTTCGTCCGATGGCTGCTGGTGGCGCTGTTCGCGCCGTCGCTGGTCCGCTACGCCATCCAGCTGTTCGTGGCGCCGTGGTACGAGTTCGTCATGGGAAGGCGCCGCAAGCGCCGTCTGGAATCGTCGTCCGGGCCGCCGCCCCGGCCGCTGGTCAGCGTGCTGGTCCCGGCCTGGAACGAGGAGGTCGGCATCCAGACAGCAGTGCGCTCCATCCTCGACAGCGACTACCCCGAACTCGAAGTGGTCGTCGTCGACGATGGCTCGACAGATGCGACGGGCGAACGGCTGGCCCAGCTGGCCGCCACTGAGGGCACGCGGGGCAGACTCGTGGTTCACCGCCAGGACAACGCCGGCAAGTCCCGTGCCCTGAACACCGCGCTTGGCCTGGCCCGGGGCGAGATCATCATCACCATCGACGCCGACTCCGTCGTCGATCGCGAGGCGGTCACGCGCATCGTGCGCCTGTTCGAGGACGAGCGGGTGATGTCGGTGGCCGGCAACGTCAAGATCGGGAACCGGGCCAGCGCCATCGGCCTCCTGCAGCAGCTCGAGTACCTCTACGGGTTCTACTTCAAGAAGGCCGACTCGCTGCTGAACTCCATCTACATCGTCGGCGGCGCGGCCGCAGCCTACCGGCGCCGCGTCTTCGAGGAGCTGGGTGGTTTCGACGAGACCATCATCACCGAGGACATCGAGCTGTCCACCCGGATCCAGGACGCCGGGAAGGTCATCCAGTACGCTCCCGACGCAGTCGTGTGGACCGAGGGCGCCGCCGAGTTGCACAGTCTGGCTCGCCAGCGGTTGCGGTGGAAGTTCGGACGACTGGTCACTTTCTGGCGCTACCGGCACATGTTCTTCAGCCTGAGACGCCATCACAGCAAGCTGCTGACCCTCCTCATCCTGCCTGTTGCCGTGCTCTCGGAAGTTCTGCTGCTGTTCGAGGTGTTCCTCCTGGCGCTCCTGTACGCCTACACCTTCCGGACCAACGACTTCCTGCCACTGATCGTCTACATGTGTCTGGTGACCGTGGTGATCACGGTGCAGGTGCTCACCGACCCCAAGCGGCGGGAGAACCTGAACCTGCTGCTCATCGCGCCCGGGGCCTGGCTGCTGATCTACTGCGTCGACGCCGTGGAACTGCAGGCGCTGGTGCGCAGCCTCTGGCGGCTCTCGCGACGCAAGGGCCTGGAGTGGCAGCGCTGGCGGCGGGTCGGGGTGTCCCAGGCCGCGCCCCGCCGAGCACTTCCGGAGGATGATGACGTCAACGGTCCCAGGTGACCACTACGTCGGAGGCATCCCGGCCGAGCATCGTCGCGCTCACGCGAACGATTCGGGAGATGTCGTTGTTGCCGGAGTTGCGACCGTCGGTGTAGTCCATCACCACCCGGTAGTCGAGCGGGACAGTCGCGGTGGCGACGGCCTGGTCGTCGGAGAACAGGGTGGGGCTGAAGGACTGCCACGGGTCGTTCAACAGGGTCCACTTCACGCTCCCGGGAGTGACCGGCTTGTTGGCGCGGATGGCGTTGGGGCAGCCCGTGGGGGTCAGTTCGCTGGTGGCCATGCACTTCGACAGCGAGGCGCGCGCCGCGCGTTGCAGGGCTTCGCGGCCCTCCGCCGTGAGCTGGGGATTCACCGGGAACGCAGTCACGTCGGTGTAGGCCAGGGACTGGATGCGAAAGCTGTTCGACTCCGGGTAGGTGATGAACGGCAGGTTGGTGCTCAGCGTGTAGGTGCCCGGCACCACTTCCAGGGGGATGGTGTGGTCGGCCTCCGCGCCGTTGATGAACATCGGGAGGTTGTCGCCGCCGGCCACCTGGGTGAGCACGGTGACCGTAGTGCGCGCAAGCTGGTAGTCACCAGTGTCGAGCCGGATGACCCGGATACCCGTGCTCACCTGCTCCCCGGCGAGGTCGTAGCGCACCTCCACCTCCGACGCGAGCGGGTCCTCGGTCAGGATGGTCAGGTTGCTCGGCCGCGACGCCTCGGGCATGCGGGCGTGGTTCTCCGGGCTGAGCAGCAGCATGGATCCCGTGCCGCCAGGTGGGCCGTAGGTGAGGGCCGACTCGATGTCGCCCGCAGCCAGTGCCTCGAAGTATCCGCGCACTGCATCGTGTGGCGTTCGCAGCACCTCGCGCGACGCCGTCGCGGAGGCGGACACGACGGTCTCAGGGTCCGGCGCGACGTTGCGCAGGAACCGCACGTAGAACAGACCTCCTGCCACGCCCAGCACCATCACGCTGACCAGCGTGATCAGCACCGCCTTCAGCGGAAACGGCCGCGCGGTGGGGCCGTCGGTGTCCACCTCCGGGGCGTCGAAGCGCCTGGAGTCGCGGGCACGGCTCAGGACCGACTGCATCGCGATCGCGTCGAAGGACCGCTCGTCGGTTCCGGCAGGGATCGGGCGGATGACGCCGGCGTCGGGCCGGGGAGGCGTCGCCTGGGACTGGGCGTCCTCCCCAGAGAGGTCTCGGGGTGGTACCGGCGTCTGGTGCCCGTCAGGTCGTGGGGGGTAGCTGCCCGGGGTGGGCTGCCAGCCGCCTGCGGTCATGAGGCGCTTGCCTCCCAGGTGTCGGTGCCGGTGATCAGGTCGGCCAGCGCGGCGCCCCGGTCCTCTGCCCGGACCTGGTCGATCTGGTCGCGCAGCAGGTCGTCGTAGGCCGGGCGGCTGACCCTCCGGAAGATCCCTACCGGTGCCTGGCGCATGACACCGGACTCGGTCAGCCGGGACAGTGCGAAGGCCTGCGAGGGGTCGTTGCGCTCCGCGTCGTGGACGACGATGCGCGCCGGATCCACGTCTGCGGTGTCGGCCACCACCAGGTCGTGGTCGTCATTTCGGGCGACGCAGAACCGGCCGTCGCGACCGAAGGTGATGGGCTCCCCGTGGCGCAGTTTGATCAGGAGGTCCTCCTTCTCCGGGCCCTTGAGGCCCTCGAAGGCGCCGTCGTTGAAGATGGGGCAGTTCTGGTAGATCTCCACCAGTGCCGCCCCGCGGTGCTGCGCGGCGGCCGTCATCACCTCGGTGAGCTGTGCGCGGTCGGAGTCGATGGCCCGGGCGACGAAGGTGGCCTCGGCGCCCAGCGCCAGCGAGATCGGGTTGAAGGGCGTGTCGAGCGAACCGTAGGGCGTCGAACGGGTGATCTTGCCCACCTCGGAGGTGGGGGAGTACTGGCCCTTGGTCAGACCGTAGATCTCGTTGTTGAACAGCAGGATGGTGAGGTTGACGTTGCGGCGCAGGGTGTGGATCAGGTGGTTGCCGCCGATGGACAGCGAGTCTCCGTCGCCGGTCACGACCCAGACGTTGAGGTCAGGCCGGGTGCTGGCAATGCCCGTCGCGATGGCCGGGGCCCGGCCGTGGATGGAGTGCATCCCGTAGGTGTCGACGTAGTAGGGGAACCGGGCCGCGCAACCGATGCCCGAGATGATCACGGTGTTCTCGCGGCGCAGGTTGAGGCTGGCCATCATCGACTGGAAGGTGGACAGGATGGCGTAGTCACCGCACCCGGGGCACCAGCGGACCTCCTGGTCGCTGGTGTAGTCCTTCTTGGTGTTGGGCTGCAGGGCGATGGGTACGCCCCGCAGGCCGGTCAGCTCGGTCACTTCGCTGCTCCTTGGGGGAGGGACTCGATCTCGGAGATGAGGTCGGTCTCGAGTTCGGAAAGGGAGATCGGAAGGCCCCGGACGCGCGAGTAGCTCGACACCTCACGCAGGTAACGGGCCTGCAGCAGCTGCGCCAGCTGTCCCAGGTTCATCTCGGGGACGATCACGCGCTCGTAGCGGTGCAGGATCTCTCCGAGGTTGGCGGGCATCGGGTTGAGGTGGCGCAGGTGGGCCGTGGCGACGTCGAGGCCGCCCAGGCGGACCCGTCGGGCCGCCGCAGTGATCGGGCCCCAGGTCGAGCCCCAGCCCAGCACGAGCACCCGTGCCCTGCCGGACGGGTCGACCACTTCGATGTCCGGGATGTCGGCCACTACCCGGTCCACCTTGGCCTGGCGCATCCGCACCATGTGCTGGTGATTGTCGGGGTCGTAGGAGATGGCGCCGGTGTCCGCGGCCTTCTCGATGCCGCCGATCCGGTGCTCCAGCCCGGGTGTCCCCGGCACCGCGTAGGCACGCGCGAGTGTCTCGGGGTCACGCAGGTAGGGCAGGAACGTCTCCTTGCCCAGCTTGTCGGTGCCGTTTGGTTCGGTGGCGTAGCCGGGGACGATCGGTTCGATGGCGTCCAGGTCCGGGATGCGCCACGGTTCGGCACCGTTGGCGAGGTAGCCGTCGCTCAGCATGATCACCGGTGTGCGGTACTTCACGGCGATCCGGCAGGCCTCGACGGCCGTGTCGAAACAGTCGGTGGCCGACTTCGCGGCGAGCACCACCAGCGGCGCCTCACCGTTGCGACCGTTGACCGCCTGGAGCAGGTCGGCCTGCTCGGTCTTGGTGGGCATGCCCGTCGAGGGACCCGCGCGCTGCACGTTGACCACCACCAGCGGGATCTCGGTCATGATGGCCAGCCCGATGGTCTCCGACTTCAGCGCCATACCGGGCCCCGACGTCGTGGTCACACCCAGGGCGCCGGCGAACGATGCCCCCAGGGCAGCGGCGACCCCGGCGATCTCGTCCTCGGCCTGGAAGGTCATCACCCCGAGTTCCTTGCGCTTCGACAGCTCGTGGAGGATGTCCGAGGCGGGGGTGATGGGGTAGGAGCCGAGGAACAGGTCCAGGCCGGCCTTGTGTGCTCCGACGAGCAGACCGTAGGCGGTGGCGATGTTGCCTGTGACCTGCCGGTAGCGGCCCTCCCTCATCGGGGCGGGGCCGACCTCGTAGCGGTACTCGAAGACCTCGGTGGTCTCGCCGAAGGCGTGCCCGGCCTTGAAGGCTGCGATGTTGGCGTCGCGGATCTCCGGCTTCTTTGCGAACTTGCCCTTGAGGAACTCGATGGTGCGGGTGGTGTCGCGGGAGTAGAGCCAGCTGAGCAGCCCGAGGGCGAACATGTTCTTGGTGCGCGAGGCGTCCTTGCGGGTGAGCCCGAAGTCCTTGACCGCCTCGCTGGCGAGGTGAGTCAGGTCGAGCGCATGCACCTTGTAGGAGCTCAGGGAGGCATCCTCCAGCGGATTGTGCGCCCAGCCGATCTTGGCGAGGTTGCGCTTGGTGAACTCTGCGCTGTCGACGATGATCACGCCGCCCTTGGGCAGATCAGGCAGGT
The DNA here is from genome assembly GCF_020687685.1 of Tessaracoccus sp. OS52. Classification (GTDB taxonomy): domain Bacteria; phylum Actinomycetota; class Actinomycetes; order Propionibacteriales; family Propionibacteriaceae; genus Arachnia. The sequence goes on from NZ_JAJEWM010000001.1 coordinate 427,270, forward strand.
TGGCCTTGAGGGCGGCCGGGTTCATCGCCACGAGCACGTCGGGACGGTCACCCGGGGTGACGATGTCGAAGTCGGCGAAGTGCAACTGGAAGCTGGAAACGCCCGGAAGGGTGCCCTGCGGTGCGCGGATCTCCGCGGGGAAGTTCGGCAGGGTGGCGATGTCGTTGCCGAGGAAGGCGGACTCGGCGGTGAACCGGTCTCCTGTGAGTTGCATGCCGTCGCCGGAATCCCCGGCGAATCGGATGACAACGCGATCGAGCGGTTGGGGTTGAGGCACTGAGTCTTTCCCTCTTCCTGGAGTGTGTGCACCTGGTGCGCCTCAATTGTAGGCCGACGCATCTGCGTGGAAACCGCGCTGCCGTCGGCATCCGCCAGGGGCCGTAGGATTTGCCCATGCTCGCGGTGAAGGACTGGTTCGGGGACTCCTCGGTGTACGTGCTCGACGTGCCCCTGGCCTGCTGCGCCATCGAGTCCCAGTCCGCTGCCGGTCTGGTCCCCGAGGTGGAGGTGCCTCCGGGCGCCAAGCTGGTGGTGGCGCTGTCGGGTACGATCACGCACGCCGTCGCCCCCGCAGTCCGGGAGCTGATCTCGTCCCTGCCCAGCAAGCCGGTGGTGGTCTCCTTCGGGTCGTGCGCCTGCGTCGGCGGACCCTACTGGGACTCCTACTCGGTCGCCAAGGGTGCCACCGACGTCGGGATCGAGGTGGACCGGTTCATCGCCGGGTGCCCGCCCCCGCCCGAGGCACTCACCGCGGTGCTCGAGGAGGTGCGCATTGGCTGACTCGGAGGTGCGAGTCGTGGACGCCGCGGACTGGTACCGCAGCGTCGAGGCCGCTTCGGCCCAAGGGCATGACTTCCTGAACAACCTGACCGCCGTGGATGAGGTGGGGCGCAGCAACCACATCCGCGTCGTGCTGTTCCTCGACGACGTCCGCGCCGTGCGCCGGCTCCGCCTGGAGACGCTGGTGGACCGCGACGACTGTGAGCTGGCCGGCATTTCATCCCTGTTCCCCGGGGCGGCGTGGCTCCAGCGGCAGGTGCGCGACTTCTTCGGGGTGCACTTCACCGGCGACGACCTGCGTCCCCTCCTGAACCACGGCGGCGGAGCCCCCCTGCGCAAGGATTTCCTGCTGGAACCGCGAGTGCAGGGGAGGTGGCCGGGTGCCCTCGAGCCGGGGGAGTCGGACGCCAGCCCGAGTCGTCGCCGCCTCGTCCCACCGGGCGTTCCGGAGGAGGGCCTGCTCGACAACCCCGACGCGACGGCGGCCGACATCGCCGTCTCGGCTGCCGGTACCCGCGTGAGGAGGGGGCGATGAGCGTCGTGCATGGGTCGATCGCCCTGATCGAGGATCGCTGCACCTCCTGCATGATCTGTGCCCGGGAGTGCCCTACCTGGTGCATCGAGCTGACCTCCCACACGGAGAAGTCCTCCCCGGCGCCGGGAGCCCGCGAGCGCACCCACAACGTGCTGGACACCTTCACCATCGACTGGGCCCTGTGCATGTACTGCGGTGTGTGCATCGAGCAGTGCCCGACCGACGCCCTGGTCTGGGACGGGGCCCACGTGCCTGCCACATCCCGGCTCTCCGACCTGCTGCACGGCCTCGCCGGTGGCTAGACCGAACGCGACGCTTGCATTCTCCGACCTCCGGCAAGCAGTCGCCACGCGTGCGGTCAGGTTCGGTTTCCTCGGTTCGCTGCTGATCCTGCTCGGGTCGCTCAGCCCCGCGTACCTTCCCCAGGTCTCACCCGTCTGGGAGGTCCTCTACCAACTCCGGCTGGACGGGCCGATCTCCAAGATGGTCGGCACCATCCTCACGATGGTCGGACTGGCCCTGCTGCTGGAGTCCTGGCTCCGGCTCCGGCCGGCTCGCCGTCGCCTGCGCGGCCTGCCCCAGCTGCGCCACTGGGCAGTGCTCCTGGTGATCGGCTTCCCGCTGTTGTTCGGACCCCCGATCTTCTCCCACGACGCCTACTCCTACGCGGCCCAGGGATGGATGCTCCACAACGGGGTCAACCCGTACAGCGTCGGCCCGGGGGTGCTGCCGGGATCCTTTGCCGACCAGGTGGCCTGGGTGTGGCGTGACACCCCGGCGCCGTACGGCCCATTGGCGCTGCGCATGAGCCACTGGCTGGTGGTGGTGGCGGGGTTCGACCCCGTCATCTCCGCCCAGTTGATGCGCATCCCGGCGCTGATCGGTGTCGCGCTGATCGGGCTGCTGGTTCCGAGGATCGCCGGGCGGGTGGGCGTTGATCCTGCTGCGGCCAGTTGGTTCGCCGTGCTCAACCCCATCCTTGTGATCGACTTCATCGGGGGCATGCACAACGACGCGCTGATGACCGGTCTGATGCTGCTCGGGATCTGGGTCGCGCTGCAGTACCGCAACTGGTGGGCGGGGGCGATCATCGTCGGCGTCGCAGCCGCCATCAAACAGCCGGCGTTCCTGGCCGCCGTCGCGCTTCCGTTCCTGGTGACGCCCTGGACGTCGTGGCGCTACCCGGCGGTGATCCGGGCCCTCGCCCGGGCACTGCTGTCGCTGGGGATCGCCGTCGCAGTGTTCGCCGTGCTGAGCACTGTGACCCGGCTCGGGTTCGGGTGGGTCAACGCGGTGAACGTGCCGGGGATGGTGGACACGGTCTCGCCGTTCAGCGTGCTCGGGCACCTCGTCCAGATCCCGCTCAACTTCTTCGGGCTCGACCCTGGCGGCCGCACCGCCGTCACAATCGCCCGGGGTATTGGCCTGGGCGTCGCCGCGGCGGGAATCGTGTGGCTGGCCGTCCGGCACCTGGGACAGCGTCCGCTGCACTTCGTGTCCTGGTCGTTGCTGCTGTTCGCCATCTGCGCGCCCGCGATCCACTCCTGGTACGTCGTGTGGGGTGCCGTCCTGTTCCCGATGACGAAGCCCTCAAACCGCTGGCTGCGCGTGGCCATCGTCGCCACCGCCGTGCTCCTCGGTTACGCGGCCATGAACTTCGCGCTGCGCAACGGGCCCTGGCTGCTGGGGCTGCTGCTGGTCTGGACCATCTACGAGTCCCTGAAGACCCACGAGCTGAACCAGGACTGGGACGCCCCCGTGGAGGGACCTCAGCCCAGCCGGGCGACGTCGTAGTCGACGAGCACGGGACAGTGGTCGCTCATCCGTGCCTCGTAGCTGGCCTCGCGGGCGGTGTGCTGACCGATCGCCGAGCGCGCCAGCCGGGGGGAGGCGAGGTGGTAGTCGATGCGCCAGCCGACGTCGCCCGAGAACGACTGCCCGCGCCACGACCACCAGGAGTAGGGGCCTTCGGCGTCGGGCTCCAGGTGCCGCACGACGTCCACCAGCCGCCTGGAGCCCACCACGCCGCTGAACCAGTCCCGTTCCTCGGGCAGGAAGCCCTCGGAGTTCTGGTTGGTGCGCCAGTTGCGCAGGTCCTGGCGCGTGTGGGCGATGTTGAAGTCCCCCACGACGACGAACTCGCGGCCGCCCGCGGCGGCTTCACGGCGCGACGCGGTGAGCAGCCGCGCGAAGCCGCGCAGGAACCGCAGCTTGCGTTCGTACTTGTCCCGTGAGCCCGGTTCCTTGGGCCAGGAAGCCCCCTTGGGGACGTACACCGACGCCACGCGGACGGGCGCGTCGGCGAGATCCACCTCGACGTAGCGGCCCTCGTCGGCGAACGGCGCGAGATCCCGGTTGCTGATCCGCTCCGCCCCGGCCTGGGCCAGCGCCCCACCGGGGGTGGCCTGCCAGACGGTTCCCGAGAGGGTGCGCACCCGCGACGGGGCCACGCGGGTGAGGACCGCGACGCCGTTGCGCCCGGCGAGCAGGCCCGGCTCCAGTGCGACGTGGTAGGGCCCGAAGGCCCCCTCGGGCAGATCCTCGACGCGGCACCGGACCTCCTGAAGGCCGATGACGTCGGTGTCGGTCCCGTCCCAGAAATCGGCCGCACCCCGTCGGAGTGCGGCCCTGATCCCGTTGACGTTGTGGGTGCCCAGTCTCAAAGTCGCGCCTCAGCGGTAGTTGGTGAACTGGACGGCGAACTCGTAGTCGGCGTCCTTGATCAGCTTCTGCACCGTCTGAAGGTCGTCGCGGGACTTGCTGGAGACCCGCAACTCCTCTCCCTGCACCTGGGTCTTGACGCCCTTGGGTCCCTCGTCGCGGATCAGCTTGGCGATCTTCTTGGCGTCCTCGGTCTTGATCCCCTCCTTGGTCACCGCGGTGATCTTCCACAGCTTGCCGGACTGGCGGGGCTCGCCGGCGTCCAGCGCCTTGAGGCTCACGCCGCGCCGCACGAGCTTGGTCTGGAAGACGTCGAGGATCGCGTTGACCCTGTCCTCGGAGACGGCCGCCATCTCGATGGCCTCGCCGGACCACTCGATGGAGGCGTCGGTGTTCTTGAAGTCGAAGCGCTGGCGGACTTCCTTGGCGGCCTGGTTCAGGGCGTTGTCGACCTCCTGGCGGTCGACCTTGCTCACGACGTCGAACGAGCTCTCGGATGCCATGGTTCCTCCTTGGGGCCGTGGATGATGGCGCCCATTGTGCCAGTTTTGCTGCGGGGGCCACTTCTTCGGTAAGCTCTTGCGTCGCTGGGCAACCAGCGCGGCAGGTTGCCCGAGTGGCCAATGGGAGCGGACTGTAAATCCGTCGGTGTACGCCTACGCAGGTTCGAATCCTGCACCTGCCACCAGGCCTCGAATCGGATGGGTTCGGGGCCTGTTCACTGCTCGGAGCGGCCTTCGACGGCCACCGATCCGAGCGTGGATCCCCTCCCGGGACTGATTTGGGAGGGTGTGGGAACTTGTTGTATGTTTGGTCGTCGGCTGGCCCCTATAGCTCAGTAGGCAGAGCGTCTCCATGGTAAGGAGAAGGTCTGCGGTTCGATTCCGCATGGGGGCTCTGTTCCTTCCCGGGCACCCTCGGGGTCGAACATCGACGGGGTAGCTCAGTCGGTAGAGCAAGCGGCTCATAATCGCTGTGTCGCGGGTTCAAGTCCCGCCCTCGTCACCGTCACAGCCATAGCGTCGAACCGCCGAAACGAGGAACATCATGGCCAAGAAGGGATCGGACATCCGTCCGAAGATCACGCTTGCCTGCACTGAGTGCAAGGAGCGCAACTACATCACCAAGAAGAACCGGCGAAATGACCCGGACCGACTGGAGCTGAAGAAGTTCTGCCCCCGCTGCCGCACCCACCGTGCGCACCGCGAGACCCGCTGACCTTCCAAGCACGAAAGCGACGGCCGTCCCCGAGCGGGGGCGGCCGTCGTCGCGTCCACTGGGTAGCCTGAAGCCATGCCGATCACACCCGAGAACGCCGGCCGCACCTATCCGCCGGCTCCCCCCTACCGGGTCAGCCGCGCCAAGATCGCCGAGTTCGCGATCGCGGTGGGCGACAACAACCCCGCCTACTTCAGCGACCGCCCCATCGCCCCTCCCACGTTCGCCGCGGTCATCGCCGCCCAGGCCTGGGGTGCACTGTTCGATGACGCGGAGTTCGGCCTGGCGCTGCACCGCACGATGCACGGGGACCAGTCCTTCGAGATCCACCGGCCACTGCGGGAGGGCGACGACGTCGTCGCGAGGTTGACCATCGAGCGGGTCCGCAACCGCGGGAACCTGGACATGGTGAGCATCGCCGTGGACCTGTCCGTCGACGGGCAGACGGCCGTGACCGCCCGCTCCACGCTGATGCACACGCAGGAGGCTCGTCATGACTGAGCTCGCGCGCGTCGCAAAGGGCGACCAGCTGCCCGAGTTGCGGATCCTGGTGACGCGATCAACGGTGGTGCGTTACTCGGGCGCCTCCACCGACTTCAACGAGATCCACTTCTCCGACCGGCACGCCCGCGCGCTGGGGCTGCCCGGCGTCGTCGCGCATGGCATGTGGACCATGGGTGCCGCGTTGCGGATCATTACGGACTGGGTGGGTGACCCCGCCCGCGTCCTGCACTATTTCGTCCGCTTCACCCGCCCGGTGGTGGTCCCCGACGACGACGAGGGCGTGGAGGTGGTCGTCAACGCCACCGTCACCGATGTCGCCGACGGCGTGGCGAAGCTGGCCCTGACCGCCGTCTGCGGAGACGAAGCCGTGCTGGGTGCAGCTCGTGCCGAGGTGCGCATTGACTGAGGCCAAACTGCCCCTCTTCGAGGGCCTCGAGCCGACCGGCACCGGTCGGGCCTCCTGTGAGGTGACGTTCCAGTCGCACTCCGGCCGGCAGGACCGGGGACCGGACTCGAACCTGCTGGCGCACCACACCACGTTGAGGGTGGGCGGGCCGGCCGCGCGCTTCGTCGTCGCCACCGATGACCGCACGCTGGTGGACACCGTGGCCGACTGCGACGCCCGCGGTGAACCCGTCCTGGTGCTCGGGGGCGGTTCGAACTTGCTGGTGGCCGACGCCGGATTCGACGGCACCGTCGTCCGCGTGGCCACCAAGGGCATGGAGGCGACGGTGTCCGACTGCGCCGGCTCGTCGGTCCAGGTGGCCGCGGGGGAGAGCTGGGACGAGTTCGTCGCCCACACCGTCGACCAGGAGTGGGCCGGACTCGAAACCCTGTCGGGCATCCCGGGACTCGTCGGCGCGACGCCGATCCAGAACGTCGGGGCCTACGGCTCGGACGTCTCCCAGACCATCGCCTCCGTGCGGACCTGGGACCGGCAGCTGCGCACGCAGAAGACGTTCATGCCCTCGGACTGCGGCTTCGGGTACCGCACCTCCCGGTTCAAGGAAGAGCCGGGCCGCTACCTGGTGCTGCGCGTGACCTTCCAGCTCAGGCTGGGAGACCTCAGCGCCCCGATCGCCTACCCGGAGTTGGCCCGTGCCCTCTCGGTTGAGGTCGGGGACCGCGTGCAGGCCCGCCTGGTGCGCGCCGCGGTGCTTGCCATCCGCCGGTCCAAGGGCATGGTCCTCGACGCCGATGATCCGGACACCTGGAGCGCCGGCTCGTTCTTCACCAATCCGATCCTCGACGCGGCGGCCGCGGACAAGTTGCCGGCCGAGGCGCCGAGGTTCCCGGCGGGGGAGGGACGGGTGAAGCTCAGCGCAGCCTGGCTGATCCAGAACACCGGGTTCTCGAAGGGGTACGGCAACGAGCGTGCCTCGCTTTCCACCAAGCACGTCCTGGCGCTGACCAACCGGGGTTCGGCCAGTGCCGCGGACCTCGTCGAACTGGCCCGTGAGGTGCGTGCCGGAGTGGACGCGCGGTTCGGAGTCGAGTTGGTGCCCGAGGTCAACCTGGTCGGCACCTCGCTGGGGTGAAGCGGAGGTTCAGGTGGCTTTCGCCCACGGCGAGGGCTGGGATAGCTTTTCCGTGGAGGCCTGCGTAGTCGCGGCCCTGTTGAACCGGAAGGACGACCGTGCGCCCCCCTCGCAGAATCCTCGTTGCCCTCGCCGCGACCCTGGCGCTGAGCCTGTCGGCCGTCGTTCCGACGGTGACCCCGGCGGTCGCCGAGGGTCCGGCGCCGCTGGCCGTGGACTACACCGCCACGTTCATCCGGGACCTGGTGCCAGCCGCGCAGCAGAACGAGCGCAGCACGGGGATTCCCGCGTCGGTGACCATCGGCCAGGCTGCGCTGGAGACCGGCTGGGGCCGGTCGAAGATGTCCAAGCCGCCGATCAACAGCTACTTCTCGATCAAGTGCACAAAGTACGTCTCTCCGTACCAGAGCGGTTGCATCGACATCGAGTCGATGGAGCAGTACGCCAACGGCGTCGAGTACGCCCAGGTCTCGCCCTTCCGCACCTACCTGACCGTCGGTGACTCACTGCTCGACTACGGCCGACTGCTGACCAGCAACACCCGCTACGCGCCGGCTTTCAAGTACACGAGCAACGCCGACCAGTTCATCCGCGAGATCCACAAGGCCGGTTACGCGACCGACGTCGACTACGCCGACAAGGTCATCAGCATCATGAAGCGGTACAACCTGTACGCCTACAACCGCCAGCCGATGCCCCCGGGGATCGTCTCCGGGTACAACCCCGACTGGTTCCCCAAGCCGCTGCCGGCCAACCCCGCCAAGCCGGCGGCCGTGCCTGAGTTTGTCCCGGGGCCGGATTTCCCCGCCTACGCCATCGGGGCCCGCGAACAGGGGGTCTACACTCTGCAGTACCTCCTGAATGTCGAGCTCAACACCGCTCTTGTGCTGGACGGCATCTTCGGGGTGGCCACCGACGACGCTGTCCGGGAATGGCAGAACCGCGTCGGGGCCAAGCCCACCGGTGTGATGGACGACGAGACGTGGCAGGAACTGCTGCCCAGGCTGAGCCCGGGCGCGCGGGGGGCCGCGGTCTCAGCCGTGCAGTTGGAGTTGCGGCAGGCAGGGTTCAGCGTGCCGGTCACGGGTGTCTTCGACGCCACCACGACCGAAGCCGTGAAGGCTTTCCAGCGTTACCAGCACATCCAGCCGTCGGGAGTCGTGGGCACCGTGGTGTGGGCGCGGTTCCTCGACTGGTGATGATTCCGGGCCCGTCCCGGTTCGACTAGCCGGGGGAAAGTGGCCTATCATTGGGGTCCTGGCGAAGTTTGCCCATGATTCGACGTGCCCCGAGCACGCGGACGCGGGCAGCGGAGTCATGAAGGGTAGTAGCTCAACTGGCAGAGCAGCGGTCTCCAAAACCGCAGGTTGGGGGTTCGAGTCCCTCCTGCCCTGCGAAGCAGTCCGAAACTGTTTCACAGGCGCCTACCGCCCCTAGGGCGGAGGCATTTTGTTTGTTGACCGAAGGGTGAGCGCGTGAGCGACAAGACTCCTGATTCGGAGGAGTTCCCGGAACTCGCCGAGACTGAGTCGGCCGAGGGGCTGGAAGGCGGGGCGGTTGAGGCCGCCGACGTCGAGACCGGCGACCCCGCGGACCGTACCGCCACCGGGGTGCCCCGCAGGACTGCCAAGGCTCCCGTCCGTAAGAAGGATCTGTCGCCCGAGGCCGATGACGCGGAGATCGCCCGCTTGGAGGACAATTTCTCCGACGAGGACAATCGCGCTGCCGCCTCGGCCGTCCGCGGCGCACGGAGCACCGCCCAGGCCCCGGTGAAGAAGAGCGTCGCGACGCGCAAGCGCTCGGACTCCGAGCGGGAGGAGACGGACCCCTACGGCGCCGCCAACCCTGCCCGGTTCGTCGCCCAGTCCGCGGGCGAGCTGAAGCAGGTCGTGTGGCCCACGTGGCCGCAGCTGGTCAGCTACTTCTCGGCTGTCCTGGTGTTCGTGTTGTTCTTCATCGTCTTCATCGGCCTGCTTGACCTGTTCTTCGGCTGGGGTCTGCTCAGCCTGTTTGGAGATGACCGATGAGCGAAACTGAAAACGAAGGCCAGGAGTACGAGATCGACCTGGGCGCATTCGAGCCGGTCCAGGAGGAGAGCGACGACCTGGAGATCGACCTCGGGCTTGGTGAGGTCGAGGCCGAACCCCAGGACGAGCAGCAGGTGGATCTGGACCTCCCCACGGCGGACGAGGCCGCCGCCGACGCCGAAGCAGAGGCCGAGGAGGACGACGCCACGGCTGCGGCCATCGCCACGCTGCGCGAGGAACTCGAGTCCAAGTTCGGAGAGTGGTACGTCATCCACACGTACTCGGGCATGGAGAACCGAGTCAAGCAGAACGTGGACTCCCGCGCCCAGTCCCTCAACATGGAGGACTACATCTTCGAGACGGTCGTGCCCACCGAGGATGTCGTCGAGATCCGCAACAACACCCGCAAGACCGTCACGCGCTGCGTCCTGCCCGGTTACGTCCTGGTCCGGATGGACCTCACGGACGAGTCCTGGGGCGTCGTGCGCCACACGCCTTCCGTGACCGGCTTCGTCGGCCACGGGCAGACGCCCGTCCCACTCAGCGTGGACGAGGTCGTCAAGATGCTCACCCCGTCCGTCGTCGCCAAGGTTGCCGCCGAATCCAGCGGCAAGTCGGCCTCGCAGCGGGGCAAGCGGAAGGTCGAGGTCGTCGACTTCCAGGTCGGCGACTCCGTCATGGTGACCGATGGACCCTTCACCGGTGTCCATGCCACGATCACCGAGATCAACGCCAACACCCAGCGGCTCCGGGCTCTCGTCGAGATCCTGGGCCGTGAGACTCCTGTCGACCTCGAATTCCGTCAGGTCGAGAAGGTCGTCTAGACTGGATCGTTGCGCCCGGTCCCGGGCGGGGCGTCGCCCGAGCGGGACCAAGTTCCACATCAACCCATAAGGACCCCAATGCCTCCCAAGAAGAAGGTGGCGGCCCTAGTCAAGGTCGCCCTGCAGGCCGGCTCAGCCACGCCTGCACCGCCGGTCGGTACCGCTCTCGGACCCCACGGCGTCAACATCATGGAGTTCGTCAAGGCGTACAACGCCGCGACGGAGTCCCAGCGCGGCAACGTCATCCCCGTCGAGATCACCATCTACGAGGACCGCACGTTCACCTTCATCACGAAGACCCCGCCCGCCGCCGAGCTCATCAAGAAGGCCGCCGGGCTGCCCAAGGGCTCCGGCAACGCACTCAACAAGGTCGGCAAGCTCTCCAAGGACCAGGTCCGCGAGATCGCCACCACCAAGCTGCCGGACCTCAACGCCAACGACGTCGAGGCCGCCATGAAGATCATCGAAGGTACTGCCCGCTCCATGGGCATCACCACCGACTGATCCCCTTTTCCGATCTGCCTGGCAGGGGAGTGCCCCCAAACCAGGAACTGGTGAATCAGCTCGCGAGGCTGACAACGAACAAGGAACCAGCATGAAGCACAGCAAGGCTTACACCGCGGCCGCCGAGAAGCGCGTCGAGGAACAGCTCTACAGCCCCGAGGAGGCCCTGCGCCTCATCAAGGACATGGCCTCGGCCAAGTTCGACGAGACCGTCGAGGTCGCGCTCCGGCTCGGCGTCGACCCCCGCAAGGCGGACCAGATGGTGCGCGGCACGGTCAACCTTCCCCACGGCACTGGAAAGACGGCAAGGGTCCTCGTCTTCGCATCCGGTGAGAAGGCCGAAGCCGCCCTCGAGGCCGGCGCCGACGAGGTCGGCACCGACGAACTCATCAACAAGGTCGCCGGTGGCTACCTCGACTTCGACGCAGTCGTGGCCACCCCGGACATGATGGGCAAGGTCGGCCGTCTGGGTCGCGTCCTCGGCCCCCGTGGCCTCATGCCGAACCCCAAGACGGGAACGGTCACCATGGACGTCGCGAAGGCCGTCACTGACATCAAGGGCGGCAAGATCGAGTTCCGCATCGACCGCCACGCCAACCTTCAGTACATCATCGGCAAGGCCTCCTTCTCCCTCGAGCAGCTGGCTGACAACTACTTCGCCGTGCTCGACGAGGTCCTGCGGCTCAAGCCGTCCTCGTCGAAGGGGCGCTACCTGCGCAAGGTGGCCCTCTCCTCCACGATGAGCCCCAGCGTTCACGTCGACGGCTCAGCTGTGAAGCCCGCCGAGGCTGCCTGACACACCCCGAATCACCAGACAGGGCCGGAACCGAATTGGTTCCGGCCCTGTCTGTGTCCTGCGGCGACGTGGCCGATCCCGGGCGAGCGGCCAAACCGGCAGGGGATTGCGCTACAGCCAGTCGTGCCGCTTGAAGAGCAGGTAGAGGAGCCCGATACCCAGCACGGTGAGCGTGATCGAGAACCACACGCCCGTCGCGTCCCCGTACCCGGGGAACGGCAGGTTCTGACCGAACCAGCCCGTGATGGCGGTGGGTACGGCGATTATGGCGCCCCAGCCTGCGAGCTTCTTCATGATGGTGTTGAGCCGCGCGTCGGTCAGGGACAGGTTGGTCTCGAACGTCGAGGTGACCAGGTCCCGCAGTGACTCGGTCCACTCGGCCGCGCGCAGGACGTGGTCCTCGAGGTCGTCGTACCACGGCCGCAGGGTGGGGGAGTCAATCCCCGGATGCCGCAGCAGGCCGTTGACCACTTCACGCATGGGCAGCACGACCCTGCGCAGCGCCACCAGGTCCTTTCGGAGCACGTAGACCCTGCGTGCGAAGTGGGTTCCGGTGGCGAGCTCGTTGAACAGGACGTCCTCGAGCTCCTCCAGTTGCTCGTCGAGCTTCTCGATGGCCTCGAAGTGGCCGTCGACGACCGCGTCCAGCAGGCCGTGCACAAGCGCGCCCGACCCTGCTGCCAGCAACTGCGGGTCGGACTCCCACTGTTCCGCGACGGATGCCATCGCGAAGTGGTCGTCCAGGCGGATGGTGACCAGGGCGTGTGGCAGGAGCCAACCGGAGATCCGGCTCAGACGGACCCGGCTGCGGGCCTCGTCGTCGGCCGGGACCACGGCGTAGACCGTGAAGAACAGGTGCGACTCGTGGCGGATGAGCTTCGCGCGCTCCTTGGGGGCAATTGCGTCCTCGACGGCGGTGGGCGGGAGCCCGAGTTCGGCCGCGATCTCAGCCAGGTCTGCGGGCGAGGGCGACAGCATGTCTATCCACACCAGTGTGTTGCTGTTGCGGGCGGCTCCGGCGAGTTCCTCGCGGGTGAGTTGGTCGTCGGTGCGCTTGCCGGCGAGCCATGAACGGCTCGAGACGATGGTGTCCATGTCGACCATCGAAGCACCTCAGCCCGATGAGCGTGTGATCAGGTCCCTGTCGCCGAGCGTGAGGAGTCCTCGCGCGGCGGTTGAGGCGTCGGCCGTCCTGCGCTCGTCAACGCTCACAGGACCTTCGCGAAGAATTCCTGCGTGCGTGGGTTCTGGGGAGCGCCGATCACCTGTGAGGCGGTACCGCGCTCGACCACCAGGCCGTCGTCCATGAAGACCACCTGGTCGGCCACCTCGCGGGCGAATCCGACCTCGTGGGTGACGACGATCATCGTCATGCCCGACTGCGCCAGGTCCTTCATGACGGCGAGCACCTCACCCACGAGCTCGGGGTCCAGTGCCGAGGTCGGCTCGTCGAACAGCATCAGGTCGGGCTCCATCGCGAGTGCGCGGGCGATGGCGACGCGTTGCTGCTGGCCACCGGAGAGCTGTGCGGGGTAGTGGTCGCTGCGGTCGGCGAGCCCGACGCGGTCGAGGAGTTGGCGCGCCTGTTCCTCGGCCTGGGCCCTGCTGCGGCCACGCACCTTGCGGGGTGCTTCCATCACGTTGGCCAGTGCCGTCATGTGCGGGAAGAGGTTGAAGCGCTGGAAGACCATGCCGATCCTTGAGCGCTGCTTGGCGATCTCGGCGTCGGAGCGGTGGTGCAGCACGGGCTTGCCATCCCGGCCCGGCGCCTCCCGCAAACCGACGAGATCACCCTCCACCCAGATCCTGCCGGCGCTGATCTCCTCGAGCGCGTTGATGCAGCGCAGGAGGGTGGACTTGCCCGAGCCCGAGGGGCCGAGCAGGACCGCGACCTCGCCGGGCTGCACTGTTAGGTCCACTCCGCGCAGGACGTGCAGGTCGCCGAAGAACTTGTGGAGGCCGGATACCCGCACCATTGCCGTCCGGTCCTGCCCGGTCGCGTCGTCGGTCATGGGGTCACGTCCAGGAAGGGGTCGGCCTTGGCGGTGCCTGCGGCCAGGATCGCCTGCTGCCGGCGCGACATCCCGCGGGTGGAGCCCGGGGTGGCGTCACTGCCGTCGAAGCCTCGTCCGTAGTAGGCCTCCAGGTAGTGCTGCCCCACCATGAGCACAGATGTGATCACGAGGTAGTAGATGGCCGCGACGATCAGCAACGGGATCGGGAGGAAGGTCTGGTTGCCGATGGCGTTGGTCACGAACGTGAGTTCCAGCGTGAACGGGACGGCAAGAACCAGCGAAGTGGTCTTCAGCATCGAGATGGTCTCGTTTCCCGTGGGTGGCACGATGACGCGCATCGCCTGCGGGACGATGATGCGGCGCAGGGTGGTGGAGCGTTTCATGCCGAGGGCCGAGGCGGCCTCCCACTGCCCCTCGTCGACGGAGTTGAGGCCGGAGCGCACGATCTCCGAGAGGTAGGCCCCCTCGTTCAGTCCCAGCCCGAGCAGGGCCGCGACGCCGGCGTTGATGACATCGGAGGTGGTGAAGACGAAGAACTCCGGTCCGAAGGGGATGCCCAGACTGAGCCGCGGGTACAGCACCGAGATCAGGCCCCAGAACACCAGTTGGGTGTAGACCGGCGTGCCGCGGAAGAACCAGATGTAGGCCCAGGCAACGCCGTTGAGGATCGGGTTTGTGCCCATGCGCATGACCGCGGTCGTGACCGCGAGGACGATCCCGATGACCATGGAGCCCAGCGTGAGGAGCAGGGTCCAGCCGACGCCGGTGACCACGCGGGGGTCGAACAGGTACTCACCGACCACGTCCCACCGATAGTTGGGGTTGGTCACGAGGCTGTTGACCAGCATGGCCACCAGCACGAGCACGACCGCCGCCCAGACCCACCGGCTGGGCCGGGGGACGGGGCGGGCCTGGATCAGCTCCGGATGCCGGGACATGGGATCAGGGGTGCACTTCGGCGGTGGTGAGGATGGCGTCCTCGGTGCCCCAGCTGGTGAGGATGGCCTCCCACGTGCCGTCATCCATCAGGTGCTGCATGGCGGCGCGCATGGCCTCGGTGAGTTCGGCGTCGTCCTGCGCGACGACGATGCCCTGCGGGGCGGAGTCACGGACTCCGCCGACGACCTCGAGTTGCTCGTTGGTGAGGGCAACGGCGTAATTGCTGACGGTGGAGTCGGCGTACATGGCGTCGGCCTTGCCACCGACGACGTTGGTCGTGACGTCGGACTGGCTCGGGTAGGTGAGCACTTCGATGGCCTCCTCGCCCGCGGCCGTGCACTCCTCGGAGAAGGCTGCGAGTTCCTCCTCCTGCCAGGTCCCGGTCTGGACCCCGATCGCGGTGCCGCAGACATCGTCGGGGTCGAAGCCGGCCGGGTTCCCGGCCTTCACTGCGTACGACGAGCCCACGGTGATGTAGCTGATCATGTTGTAGTTCTCGGTGCGCTCGTCGGTGATGGTGAACGAGGAGATGCCGACGTTGTACTTGGTGCCGATGCCCGGCAGGATCGAGGCGAACTCGGCTGCGGAGACCTCCGACTCGAGGCCCAGCACGTTGCCGAGCGCTTTCCCGAGGTCCACGTCATAGCCGATGGCTGTCTGCAGGTCCTCCGCGCGGAACTCGGCGGGCGCGTAGTCGATGGCGGCGCCGATCACGAGCTTGCCCGAGTCCGCGACGTCCTGCGGCAGGAGGGCCGCGATCTCGTCCACCTTCTCGACGCCCGAGACGTCGTAGGAGCGGTCCGTCGCCGACCCTGTGGTCTCCTGGGGCCCGGCCTCCTCGGTGGTGGTCGAGCACGCGGTGAGCGCTAGGGCAGCGAGGGCGGCTGCCGCGATGAGGGAGCGAGGACGCATCAGGTCTCCTTGTTGTTGTCTGGCCAAGGGATGAGAATATCCCAGCGACGGTGGCCCGCCCGCATCGGGACCCCGCAGCCGGGGGTTCGTCCGATTTGGCCGTGGGCCCGGTGCGCGGGTAAGGTTTGCCGAGCCGAAGACCGCAGGTGACTAAGTCTTGATTGCCCTCTGGGCGCCCGCGCAGGTGATCGCAAGTGTTCCACGGTTCTGCCGTGCCACCCCGCGCCACCAGGTGACGGGGTCTTTTCTTTTCCTGGGGTCTCTTCGGCGCCGGAGTGCCCTACCGGGGTGCGCCGGCTGTCCACAGGAAGGAAAGGAGACCAAATGGCGAGGCCGGACAAGGCTGCCAAGGTCGCTGAGCTGACAACCCAGTTCAGCGAGTCCACGGCGGCAGTGCTAACCGAGTACCGCGGTCTCACCGTTGCCCAGCTGCGCGAACTGCGCCGCTCGCTCGGTGAGGACGCCACCTACGCCGTTGCGAAGAACACCCTTGCCGCGATCGCAGCCAAGGAAGCCGGTGTCGAGGGCGTCGAAGACTCCCTGACCGGCCCCACTGCCATCGCGTTCATCCGGGGTGATGTCGCCACCGCCGCCAAGCGGCTGCGCGACTTCGCAAAGGCCAATCCGTTCCTGGCAATCAAGGGCGGCGTCATGGACGGACAGTTCCTCGACGCCAAGACGGTTCTGAAGCTTGCTGACCTCGAATCCCGCGAGGTCCTGCTGGCGAAGATGGCGGGTGCCCTCAAGGGCAACCTGTCCAAGGCCGCTGGCACTCTGGCAGCTCCGCTGTCGAAGAGCGCCCGCCTGTTCGGTGCCCTCCAGGGTGCCGCCGAGGCCAACCCGTCCCTCATCGGTGGTGCAGGCTCCGCGCCGGCTGCCGAGGCCACGAACGACGACGCCGCCGAAGGCGACGTCACCGCCGCCGACGCGGCAACCGAAGCAGCTGCTGACGCTGCGGAATGATCCGCCTGCAGCGAGCACGCTGCTGCGCATAGACGAAAGGAACGCCCAACATGGCGAAGCTCAACAAGGAAGAACTCCTTGACGCGTTCAAGGAAATGACCCTCATCGAACTGTCCGAGTTCGTGAAGCTGTTCGAGGAGACCTTCGAGGTCACCGCTGCCGCCCCCGTGGCCGTTGCCGCAGCCGCTCCCGCGGCTGGTGGTGGCGACGACGCCGGCGCCGAGGAGGCTGGCTCCGACAAGGTCGACGTCATCCTGACCGCTGGCGGCGACAAGAAGATCGCCGTCATCAAGGAGGTCCGCGCGCTGACCTCCCTCGGTCTGAAGGAGGCCAAGGACCTCGTCGAGGGTGCTCCGAAGCCCGTCCTGGAGCAGGTCGACAAGGAGACCGCCGCCAAGGCCAAGGAGGCCCTCGAGGCCGCCGGTGGCTCGGTGGAGGTCAAGTGACCTTGGTCTGACGACCAGGATCCGCACGAGTGGCCCGTTCCCTTCGGGGGGCGGGCCACTGTCGTCCCAGGCGTGGCGCCATCCGCCACTTTGTGGCGTGGGGGCATGGCATCTGTCTGAGGTCTCGGTTATGCTTGCCGCAGATCAACGTTGATCCCCCCGAGCATGGTCACCGGGTTGCCGATTTGATCGGTCTGGCCTATAGTGGTTTTTTGCCCTGCTATGCAAACGTGCCCCGTCATTTGACACGGGCCTTTTGCTGTGCGAAGAACCAGCTTCTCGCGTTCTTGGAAGGACCGAATCTTGGCAACCTCGCGCTCTGCGTTGAAGAACACCAATGTCGTATCGACCAGTGGTCGGATCTCGTTCGCGAAGATCCACGAGCCGCTCGAGGTCCCAAATCTGCTTGACCTACAGATCGACGCCTACAACTGGCTGATCGGAAACGAGGAGTGGCGCAAGTCCGTCGAGGAGCGCCTGGCTGCCGGACGTACCGACGTCAACACCCGCTCCGGCCTCGAGGAGATCTTCGAGGAGATCTCGCCCATCGAGGACTTCAACGAGACGATGTCCCTGTCGTTCCGTGACCACCGCTTCGAGCAGCCCAAGCACAGCATCGAGGAGTGCAAGGACCGCGACGTGACCTACGCGGCCCCGCTGTTCGTGACCGCAGAGTTCGTCAACAACGACACTGGTGAGATCAAGAGCCAGACCGTCTTCATCGGCGACTTCCCGCTGATGACGGACAAGGGCACCTTCATCATCAACGGCACCGAGCGCGTCGTGGTCTCCCAGCTCGTGCGTTCCCCCGGCGTCTACTTCGAGCAGACCCCCGACAAGACCTCGGACAAGGACATCTACTCCTGCAAGGTCATCCCTTCGCGCGGCGCCTGGCTCGAGTTCGAGGTCGACAAGCGAGACATGGTCTTCGTCCGCCTGGACCGCAAGCGCAAGCAGAACGTCACCGTGCTGCTGAAGGCGCTGGGCTGGTCGGAGGACAAGATCCTTGAGGAGTTCGGGGACTACGAGTCCATGCGGCTCACCCTGGAGAAGGACTCCGTGCACACCCAGGACGAGGCGCTCCTGGACATCTACCGCAAGCTGCGCCCGGGTGAACCGCCGGCGCGTGACGCGGCGCAGGCGCTGCTGGAGAACTACTACTTCAACCCCAAGCGCTACGACCTGGCCAAGGTCGGCAGGTACAAGATCAACAAGAAGCTGGGTCTGGAACTGCCCTACGACCAGCAGGTCCTCACCATCGACGACATCGTGGCCGCCATCAAGTACATCGTGGCGCTCCACGAGCACAAGGAGGACCTGGACGGCGTCCCCGTCGAGGCCGACGACATCGACCACTTCGGCAACCGTCGTCTCCGCACAGTCGGTGAACTCATCCAGAACCAGCTCCGCACCGGGCTGGGCCGCATGGAACGCGTCGTGCGTGACCGCATGACCACCCAGGACATCGAGGCCATCACCCCGCAGACCCTGATCAACATCCGGCCCGTGACGGCCGCGTTGAAGGAGTTCTTCGGCACCTCGCAGTCGTCGCAGTTCATGGACCAGAACAACCCCCTCGCAGGCCTGACGCACAAGCGTCGCCTCTCGGCCCTGGGCCCAGGCGGCCTTTCCCGTGACCGCGCCGGCATGGAAGTCCGAGACGTCCACCCGTCGCACTACGGCCGCATGTGCCCCATCGAGACCCCTGAAGGCCCCAACATCGGCCTCATCGGCTCGCTGGCCACCTTCGCACGGGTCAATGCCTTCGGCTTCATCGAGACGCCCTACCGCAAGGTCGTCGACGGCATGGTCACCGACCAGATCGACTTCCTGACCGCCGACGAGGAGGACCGCTACGCGGTCGCCCAGGCCAACGCCGCGCTGGATGATCAGGGTCGCCTCACCGAGGATCGGGTGCTCGTGCGCATCAAGCACGGTGACGCGGACACGGTTCCCTCCTCCGAGGTCCACTACATGGACGTGTCCCCGCGCCAGATGGTCTCCGTCGCAACCGCGCTGATCCCGTTCCTGGAGCACGACGACGCGTCGCGTGCACTCATGGGTGCCAACATGCAGCGGCAGGCTGTTCCGCTGATC
Organism: Tessaracoccus sp. OS52; assembly: GCF_020687685.1. Classification (GTDB taxonomy): domain Bacteria; phylum Actinomycetota; class Actinomycetes; order Propionibacteriales; family Propionibacteriaceae; genus Arachnia. The sequence goes on from NZ_JAJEWM010000001.1 coordinate 446,029, forward strand.
CGCAACGAGGCCCCCTTCGTCGGCACCGGCATGGAGTACCGCGCCGCCGTCGACGTCGGTGACGTCACCGTCGCCAAGAAGGCCGGCGTCGTGCACAGCGTCTCGGCGGACCTGATCGAGATCGCCAACGACGACGGCACCTACACCACCTGGAAGCTGGACAAGTTCGTCCGGTCCAACGCGGGCACCTGCATCAACCAGCGTCCGCTGGTCGCTGCCGGTGACCGGGTCGAGGTCGGCACGCCGCTGGCCGACGGCCCCTGCACCGAGCAGGGCGAGCTCGCGCTCGGCAAGAACCTGCTCGTCGCGTTCATGCCCTGGGAGGGTCTGAACTACGAGGACGCCATCATCCTGTCCCAGCGGATCGTCCAGGACGACGTCCTCACCTCGATCCACATCGAGGAGCACGAGGTCGACGCCCGCGACACCAAGCTGGGCGCCGAGGAGATCACCCGCGACATCCCCAACGTCTCCGACGAGATGCTGGCGGACCTGGACGAGCGCGGCATCGTCCGCATCGGCGCCGAGGTCTCCGCGGGAGACATCCTCGTCGGCAAGGTCACGCCCAAGGGTGAGACCGAGCTGACCCCGGAGGAGCGCCTGCTGCGCGCAATCTTCGGCGAGAAGGCGCGCGAGGTGCGCGACACGTCGCTGAAGGTGCCCCACGGCGAGAGCGGCACCGTCATCGGCGTCCGCGTCTTCGACGCCAGCGAGGAGGACGACGAGCTCCCGCCCGGCGTCAACCAGCTGGTCCGCGTGCACGTCGCCCAGAAGCGCAAGATCTCCGACGGTGACAAGCTCGCCGGACGCCACGGCAACAAGGGCGTCATCTCCAAGATCCTGCCCGTCGAGGACATGCCCTTCATGGAGGACGGCACCCCCGTCGACATCGTCCTGAACCCGCTGGGTGTCCCTTCCCGAATGAACCTTGGACAGGTCCTGGAGAACCACCTCGGGTGGATCGCCAAGACCGGCTGGGACGTCACGGAGGTCCAGGAGGAGTGGGCGCAGCGCCTGCGGGACGTCGGCCTGGGTCGAGTCGAGGGCGACGCCAAAGTCGCCACGCCCGTCTTCGACGGTGCGAGCGAGACCGAGATCAGCGGCCTGCTGGGCCACTCCCTGCCCACGCGTGACGGTGAGCGGCTGATCGACGAGGGCGGCAAGGCCCGCCTCTTCGACGGGCGCTCCGGTGAGCCCTACCCGGAGAAGATCGGCGTCGGCTACATGTACATGCTGAAGCTGCACCACCTCGTCGACGACAAGATCCACGCCCGCTCCACCGGACCGTACTCGATGATCACCCAGCAGCCGCTGGGCGGCAAGGCACAGTTCGGTGGCCAGCGCTTCGGTGAGATGGAGGTGTGGGCACTCGAGGCCTATGGCGCAGCCTGGGCCCTGCAGGAACTCCTCACCATCAAGTCCGACGACGTGCCGGGACGCGTGAAGGTCTACGAGGCGATCGTCAAGGGCGAGAACATTCCGGAGCCGGGTATTCCGGAGTCGTTCAAGGTGCTCGTGAAGGAGATGAAGTCGCTGTGTCTGAACGTCGAGGTGCTCTCCGACGACGGCCGGATCATCGACCTGCGTGATTCTGAGGAGGACCTCCGCTCTGCTGAGGACTTCGGGATCGACCTGGGCAGGCGCCCCGGTGGTGACAACGGATTCATGGACGTCGGCGAAGTCTGAGTTCCGCTCAGTCAACCCTGCCGGGCTCGCCCGGTGACCCGAACAACTCAGACGAACTACAGCTCACCTGCCATCTGGCAGGGGAAAGAGAAGAAACGTGCTGGACGTGAACTTCTACGACGAACTCCGCATCGGTCTGGCTAGCGCCGACCAGATCCGGGAATGGTCCTACGGCGAGGTCAAGAAGCCGGAGACCATCAACTACCGCACGCTCAAGCCCGAGCGCGACGGCCTCTTCTGCGAGAAGATCTTCGGTCCCACCAGGGACTGGGAGTGCTACTGCGGCAAGTACAAGCGCGTGCGCTTCAAGGGCATCATCTGCGAGCGCTGTGGCGTCGAGGTGACGCGCAGCAACGTGCGCCGTGAGCGCATGGGCCACATCGAGCTGGCGGCCCCCGTGACCCACATCTGGTACTTCAAGGGCGTCCCGAGCCGGCTGGGCTACCTGCTGGACATCGCCCCGAAGGACCTCGAGAAGGTCATCTACTTCGCCGCGCACATGATCACGGCCGTGGACGAGGAGGCCCGCCACCGCGACCTGTCCTCCCTGCAGGCCAAGGTCGAGGTCGAGCTGAAGCAGGTCGCGGCCCGCCGTGACGCCGAGATCGAGGCCCGCATGGCCAAGCTCGAGGAGGACCTGGCGCAGCTCGAGGCCGAAGGTGCCAAGGCCGACATCAAGCGCAAGGTCCGCGAGGGCGCCGAGAAGGAGGCTGGCCAGATCCGCACCCGCGGGCAGCGCCAGCTGGACCGGATCCAGGCCGTCTGGGACCGCTTCAAGACCCTGAAGGTCCAGGACCTGGAGGGCGACGAGATCCTCTACCGGGAGATGCACACCCGCTTCGGCAAGTACTTCGAGGGCTTCATGGGCGCCGAGGCGATCCAGAAGCGCCTGCAGAACTTCGACCTGAAGGCCGAGTCGCTGTCCCTGCGCGAGACGATCGCCACCGGTAAGGGCCAGCGCAAGACCCGCGCCCTGAAGCGCCTGAAGGTCGTCAACGCCTTCCTCACCGGTGGAAACGACCCGGCCGGCATGGTGCTGGACGCCGTCCCGGTCATCCCCCCGGACCTGCGTCCCATGGTGCAGCTCGACGGCGGACGTTTCGCGACGTCGGACCTCAACGACTTGTACCGCCGCGTGATCAACCGCAACAACCGCCTCAAGCGGCTCCTGGACCTCGGCGCACCCGAGATCATCGTGAACAACGAGAAGCGCATGCTGCAGGAGGCCGTCGACTCGCTGTTCGACAACGGCCGTCGTGGCCGCCCGGTCACTGGTCCGGGCAACCGTCCCCTCAAGTCCATCTCGGACATGCTCAAGGGCAAGCAGGGACGTTTCCGCCAGAACCTGCTGGGCAAGCGCGTCGACTACTCGGGCCGTTCGGTCATCGTCGTCGGCCCGCAGCTGAAGCTGCACCAGTGCGGTCTGCCCAAGGCCATGGCGCTGGAGCTGTTCAAGCCCTTCGTCATGAAGCGTCTGGACGACCTCAACCACGCTCAGAACATCAAGGCCGCCAAGCGCATGGTCGAGCGCCAGCGCCCGGTGGTCTGGGACGTCCTGGAAGAGGTCATCGCGGAGCACCCGGTGCTGCTGAACCGTGCACCCACCCTGCACCGCCTCGGCATCCAGGCGTTCGAGCCCCAGCTCATCGAGGGCAAGGCCATCCAGATCCACCCGCTCGTGTGCACCGCGTTCAACGCGGACTTCGACGGTGACCAGATGGCCGTGCACCTGCCGTTGAGCGCCGAGGCGCAGGCCGAGGCCCGCGTCCTGATGCTGTCCACGAACAACATCCTCAAGCCGGCCGACGGCCGTCCCGTGACCATGCCCACCCAGGACATGATCATCGGCCACTACTTCCTGACCTCTGTCCGCAAGGGCAAGGGTGAGGGCAGGGTCTTCTCCTCGACCTCCGAGGCCGTCATGGCCTTCGACCGTGGGGACCTGGACATCAACGTCCCGATCCGCCTGCGTCTGGTCGGCGCGGTCCTGCCGGAGGCCGACCGTCGGACCGACGGTTCGCACCTGATCGAGACCACCCTTGGCCGCGCCCTGTTCAACGAGGCGCTGCCGGAGGACTTCGGTTACGTGAACGAGGTGGTGGGCAAGAAGACCCTCGGACGCATCGTCAACGAGTTGGCGGAGCGCTACACGAAGGTCGTCGTCGCCGCGGCACTGGACAACCTCAAGGACCTCGGTTTCAGGTGGGCCACGCGTTCCGGTGTGACCATCGCCATCGCCGACGTCGAGACGCCGCCGCAGAAGGCCCAGATCCTGGAGGGTTACGAGACCCGGGCCACGAAGGTGGACAAGCTCTACGAGCGGGGATCGGTGACCGAGGACGAGCGGCGCCAGGAACTCATCGAGATCTGGACCGACGCGACAGCCGAGCTCACCCAGGCGATGCGTGAGAACTTCACCAAGACCAACCCCATCTTCATGATGGTGGACTCGGGTGCACGAGGAAACATGACGCAGATGCGTCAGATCGCTGCCATGCGAGGCCTCGTGGCCAACCCGAAGGGTGACATCATCGCCCGCCCGATCAAGTCGAACTTCCGTGAGGGCCTCTCGGTCCTGGAGTACTTCATCTCCACCCACGGTGGTCGAAAGGGTCAGGCCGACACCGCTCTGCGGACCGCCGACTCGGGTTACCTGACGCGTCGACTCGTCGACGTCTCGCAGGACGTGATCATCCGCGAGGAGGATTGCGGCACCGAGCGTGGCCTCGCCAAGACGATCGCGGTGTGGACCAAGCCCGGCACCGACGAGACCGGTCGCCCGATCGAGGTCCAGACCGAGCCGTTCGCCAAGGGCGCGCAAGTGGAGACGGTCCCCGACGTGGAGACCGCGGTCTACGCCCGCGTGCTCGCGGTGGACATCTCCGACGCCAAGGGCGAGGTCCTCGTCGAGGCCGGCACGGATCTCGGCGACGCGGAGATCGCGAAGCTGGTCGCCGCCGGCATCACGGAGGTCAAGGTCCGCTCTGTCCTGACCTGTGAGGCCGCCACCGGGACCTGCGCACTCTGCTACGGCCGATCCCTGGCCTCCGGCAAGACGGTGGACGTCGGCGAGGCTGTCGGCATCGTCGCGGCCCAGTCGATCGGTGAGCCCGGCACCCAGCTGACGATGCGTACCTTCCACACCGGTGGTGTGGCCGGTGACGACATCACGCAGGGTCTGCCCCGTGTTGTCGAGCTCTTCGAGGCGCGTCAGCCCAAGGGCAAGGCGCCGATCGCGGAGGCGGACGGTGTCATCCGCGTCGAGGACGGGGAACGCAGCCGCAAGCTGGTCCTGGTCCGCGACGACGGAGGCGAGGACATCGAGTACCCGGTCGCACGCCGTACCCGCCTGGAGTTCGAGGACAACTCGGGAGTCAGGGTCAGGATCGAGGACGGCGTCCATGTCTCGATCGGCCAGCAGCTCACGGCCGGCCAGGTGGATCCCCAGGACGTGCTGCGAGTCCGCGGGCTCCGCAAGGTCCAGGAGCACCTCGTGGAGGAGGTCCAGCGGGTGTACCGGACGCAGGGCGCTCCCATCCACGACAAGCACATCGAGATCATCATCCGTCAGATGCTGCGACGTGTCACGGTCATCGATTCCGGTGACACCTCGATGATGCCCGGTGAACTCGTGGACCGTTCGGCCTACGAGAACGCCAACCGCAAGGCACTCACCGAGGGCGGCAGCCCGGCGGAGGGTCGCCCGGTGCTGATGGGAATCACGAAGGCGTCCCTCGCGACGGACTCGTGGCTCTCGGCGGCCTCCTTCCAGGAGACCACCAAGGTGCTGACCGACGCCGCCATCCAGGGCAAGAGCGACTCGCTCGTCGGCCTCAAGGAGAACGTGATCCTCGGCAAGCTGATCCCGGCGGGCACCGGCCTCGAGCGTTACCGCAACATCCGGGTGGAACCGACGGAGGAGGCCCGCTCCAGCCTGTACACCATGACCTACGATCCGTACGACTACTCGTTCGGTACTGATCCCGCTGGTCCCGGTGTGCCGTTGGACGACCTGGACTTCGGCGACATCCGCTGATCGGTTCATCAGCAGGGGCCGGACGCTGGTTGCGTCCGGCCCCTGCTGTCTCCCCGGGGTGCCGGGGGGTGGCCCGACGGTGCCCGAGAGCAGGAGAGGCGGCGAGGATTTGGCCTGCCGCCGTCTGCAGAGTAATCTTGTTGAGCGTGTCCGCCCTCGCGGGCACTTGTGCGTGCCCTGGCATGGGCCCCACCCTCCGTTGCAGAGGTGTTCGGGGTCGTGCGGAGCTCGCACGGCAGCCACAGGCGCAGAGCAACTACGGAAACGGTGACCCGGAACGTTCGCGCTGAGGCCGCAAATGCCAGGGAATTACATGTCCAGACAGCGAAAGTGATACCAACAGGTGCCAACAATCCAGCAACTGGTCCGCAAGGGCCGCAGCGACAAGACATCATCGAGCAACACGCCCGCGCTCAAGGGCTCGCCCCAGCGCCGCGGAGTGTGCACCCGCGTGTACACGACCACCCCCAAGAAGCCGAACTCGGCCCTGCGCAAGGTTGCGCGCGTGCGCCTGAGCTCCGGCATCGAAGTCACCGCCTACATCCCGGGCGTCGGCCACAACCTGCAGGAGCACTCGATGGTGCTCGTGCGTGGCGGACGAGTCAAGGACCTCCCGGGTGTCCGTTACAAGATCGTCCGTGGCTCGCTCGACACCCAGGGTGTCAAGGGCCGCAAGCAGGCACGCAGCCGCTACGGCGCCAAGAAGGAGAAGTAATGCCTCGCAAGGGTCCCGCGCCGAAGCGCCCCATCAACATCGATCCGGTCTACGGCTCGCCGCTGGTCTCCCAGCTGGTCAGCAAGATCCTGCTCGACGGCAAGAAGACCGTCGCCCAGAGCATCGTCTACAACGCCCTCGAGGGCACTCGTGAGAAGACCGGCGTCGACCCGGTCCAGACGCTCAAGCGTGCGCTGGACAACGTCAAGCCGTCCATCGAGGTCAAGTCCCGCCGCGTCGGTGGCGCCACCTACCAGGTCCCGATCGAGGTCAAGCCCGGACGCCAGACCACCCTGGCCCTCCGCTGGCTCGTCAGCTTCTCCCGCGCGCGTCGCGAGAAGACCATGACCGAGCGCCTCATGAACGAGATCCTCGACGCCTCGAACGGCCTCGGTGCCGCTGTCAAGCGTCGCGAGGACACGCACAAGATGGCGGAAGCCAACCGCGCGTTCGCGCACTACCGCTGGTGATCGCCCTGCCCTCGAGCCCCGTGCTCGAGGGCATTCACCGTTAACTCACGAAGTCAGACAAGGACAACACACGTGGCCCAGATCGACCTGTCCAAGGTTCGCAACATCGGCATCATGGCTCACATCGACGCCGGCAAGACCACCACCACTGAGCGCATCCTGTTCTACACGGGAAAGAACCACAAGATCGGCGAGACCCACGACGGTGCCGCGACGATGGACTGGATGGAACAGGAGCAGGAGCGCGGCATCACCATCACGTCTGCCGCCACCACGTGCTTCTGGAAGGACAACCAGATCAACGTCATCGACACCCCGGGCCACGTTGACTTCACCGTCGAGGTGGAGCGCTCGCTGCGCGTCCTCGACGGCGCCGTCGCCGTGTTCGACGGCGTGGCCGGTGTGGAGCCGCAGTCGCAGACCGTGTGGCGTCAGGCCACCAAGTACGGCGTCCCGCGCATCTGCTACGTCAACAAGCTGGACCGCACGGGTGCCTCGTTCGACTACTGCGTGCAGACCATCCGTGACCGGCTGAACACCGATCCGCTGATCCTGCAGATCCCGATCGGCGCAGAGGGTGACTTCATCGGCGTCGTGGACCTGGTGGGCATGCGTGCCCTGACCTGGCGCGGCGAGACGAAGATGGGCGAGGACTACGAGGTCGAGGAGATCCCGGCCGAGCTCAAGGAGCGTGCCGAGGAACTGCACGCCAAGCTGGTCGAGCGCGTCTCCGAGATCGACGACGAGTTGATGGAGAAGTACCTCGAGGGCGAAGAGCTCACCGTCGATGAACTGAAGGCCGGCATCCGCAAGGGCATCGTCGGCAACGAGTTCACCGCCGCGCTGGCCGGCAGCTCGTTCAAGAACAAGGGCGTCCAGCCCCTCCTCGACGCTGTGGTGGCGTACCTGCCCTCGCCGCTCGACGTCCCGGCCATCGACGGCTTCAAGCCCGGCAATGAGGAGGAGGTCATGCACCGTCAGCCCTCCGACGACGAGCCGCTGGCCACCCTCGCGTTCAAGGTCGCTGCGGATCCGCACCTCGGTCGCCTGACCTACGTGCGTGTCTACTCCGGCGTCCTGCGCACCGGTGCCCAGGTGCTCAACAGCGTCAAGGGCCGCAAGGAGCGGATCGGCAAGATCTACCAGATGCACGCCAACAAGCGTGAGGAGATCGACACCATCGGCGCAGGCATGATCTGTGCGGTGATGGGCCTCAAGGACACCACCACCGGTGACACGCTCTGTGACCCGCAGAACCCCATCGTCCTGGAGTCCATGACCTTCCCGGCTCCGGTCATCGAGCAGGCGATCGAGCCGAAGACCAAGTCGGACCAGGAGAAGCTCGGCACCGCCATCCAGCGGCTGGCCGAGGAGGACCCGACGTTCCGCGTCCACACCGACGACGAGACCGGCCAGACCATCATCGCGGGCATGGGTGAGCTTCACCTCGAGGTCCTGATCGACCGCATGCGCCGCGAGTTCAAGGTCGAGGCCAACATCGGCAAGCCGCAGGTGGCCTACCGCGAGACCCTGCGCCGCAAGGTCGAGAAGGTGGAGTACACGCACAAGAAGCAGTCCGGTGGTTCCGGTCAGTTCGGCCGCGTCATCATCGACCTCGAGCCCACCGAGCCCGGCACCGGCTACGAGTTCGTCAACGCCGTCACAGGTGGTCGCATCCCCAAGGAGTACATCCCCGCGGTGGACGCAGGCATCAAGGAGGCCATGCAGTTCGGTGTGCTGGCGGGCTACCCCGTCGAGGACATCAAGGTCACCCTGACCGACGGCGCCTACCACGACGTCGACTCCTCCGAACTGGCGTTCAAGCTGGCTGGCTCCATGGCCTTCAAGGAAGCCGCCCGCAAGGCGGATCCGGCCATCCTGGAGCCTATGATGGCAGTCGAGGTGACCACGCCAGAGGACTACATGGGCACCGTCATCGGTGACCTCAACTCCCGGCGTGGCCACGTCCAGTCGATGGACGAACTCCACGGCAACCGCGTCATCAAGGCCCTCGTGCCGCTGTCTGAGATGTTCGGCTACGTGGGTGACCTGCGCTCGAAGACCTCGGGCCAGGCGTCCTACTCCATGGAGTTCGACTCCTACGCCGAGACGCCCAAGAACGTCTCCGAGGAGATCGTCGCCAAGGCTCGCGGAGGCGAGTGAGCACCAGCTCCTAGACACTGACCGGCCGGTACCCGAAGGGGTGCCGGCCGGTTCGTCGTCGGGTGTAGAGTGGGCGGTCGCTCGTTTGACTCTCGCGCTCAGATCGCTAGCATTACACGAGTATGCGTTCGGGTTGTAGACTTGGGCGCCGGACCTCTTGCGCTTCGACGGCGCAGGGGCCCACACCAGACGAAAACGTCGCGCAAAGTGTGCGGCGATACCTAGAAGGAGCCCAAGTGGCAAAGGCCAAGTTTGAGCGGACCAAGCCGCACTGCAACATCGGCACCATCGGACACGTCGACCACGGCAAGACCACTCTGACCGCGGCGATCACCAAGGTGCTCCACGATGCATACCCGACCCTGAACGAGGCTTCCGCCTTCGAGCAGATCGACAAGGCGCCCGAAGAGCGCCAGCGCGGCATCACCATCTCGATCTCCCACGTCGAGTACCAGACCGAGAAGCGCCACTACGCGCACGTCGACTGCCCCGGTCACGCCGACTACGTGAAGAACATGATCACCGGTGCGGCTCAGATGGACGGCGCGATCCTCGTCGTGGCTGCCACCGACGGCCCGATGGCCCAGACGCACGAGCACATCCTGCTTGCCCGTCAGGTCGGCGTCCCCGCGATCGTCGTCGCCCTCAACAAGTGCGACATGATCGACGAGGCCGACGAGGACCTCATCGAGCTGGTCGAGATGGAGCTCCGCGAGATCCTCTCCGCCCAGGAGTTCGACGGCGACAACCTGCCGATCGTCCGTGTTGCCGCCTTCCCCGCCCTGAACGGCGACGAGAAGTGGGGCAAGACCATCCTCGAGCTCATGGATGCCGTCGACGAGTACATCCCGCAGCCCGAGCGTGACACCGAGAAGCCCTTCCTCATGCCTGTTGAGGACGTCTTCACCATCACCGGCCGTGGCACCGTCATCACCGGTCGTATCGAGCGCGGCATCGTCCGCACCGGTGAGACCGTCGACATCGTCGGCATCCGCCCGGAGAAGCAGACCTCCACGGTCACCGGTGTCGAGATGTTCCGCAAGATCCTCGACGAGGGTCGCGCTGGCGAGAACGTCGGCCTTCTGCTCCGTGGCACCAAGAAGGAGGACGTGGAGCGCGGCATGGTCGTCATCAAGCCCGGTTCCACCACCCCCCACACGGACTTCGAGGCTCAGGTCTACATCCTGAACAAGGACGAGGGTGGCCGTCACAAGCCGTTCTTCTCCAACTACTCGCCGCAGTTCTACTTCCGCACCACGGACGTGACCGGCGTTGTCCAGCTGCCCGAGGGCACCGACATGGTCATGCCTGGTGACAACACCGAGATGACCGTTCACCTGAACAAGCCCATCGCGATGGAGGAGCAGCTCAAGTTCGCCATCCGCGAGGGTGGCCGCACCGTCGGCGCCGGCAACGTCACCAAGATCCTCAAGTGATCTGACACAGCTCCAAAGCGAAGGACCCCGCACCTCCCTGGTGCGGGGTCCTTTGGTTTCTCAGCCGGCAGGGGCTCAGCCCTGGCGCTTCTGAATGGATGCCCATTCGTCACGCAGGCCCACCGTCCGGTGGAAGTGCATGGGCAGCGCGTTGTCGACGGCGAAGTAGCCGAGCCGCTCGAACTGCACCACCTCGCCCGGCGAAGCGTCCACCAGTGCCTGCTCCACCTTGCACCCGGTCAGAAGTTCGCGGGAGTCGGGGTTGAGGTCGTCCAGGGGCTCGCCGGTGCGCTCACCGGGTGCCTCGGCCGTGAACAACCGCTCGTATAGCGCCACCGTCGCGTCCGCGGCGTGCAGCGCGCTGACCCAGTGCATGGTGGACTTCACCTTGCGGCCATCGGGGGAGTTGCCGCCGCGGCTTTCGGGATCGTAGGTCGCATGAACCTCGACGACGTTGCCATCGTCGTCCTTGACGACGTCGTTGGCGGTGACGAAGTAGGCGCCGCGCAACCGGACCTCGCGTCCGGGGGAGAGGCGGAAGTACTTCGGAGGGGGAACCTCGCGGAAGTCGTCGGCCTCGATCCACAGCTCGCCGGTGAACGCCACCTGGCGGGTGCCGTCCTCGGGGCGTTCGGGGTTGTTGACGATCTCGAAGTATTCGACGACGGGCTTGCCCTCGGCGTCCTTGGGCCAGTTGTCCAGGACGAGCCGCACCGGATGCAGCACAGCCATGCGGCGCGCGGCGCTCGAGTTGAGCTCCCGCCGGACGTAGGACTCGAGGGCCTCGATGCTCTGGCGACTGTTGGTGCGCGTCGTGCCGATCTCGCGGCAGAAGGAACGGATGGCAGCTGCGGGGTATCCGCGCCTGCGGAGGCCTCGCAGCGTCGGCATCCGTGGATCATCCCACCCGTCGACGACACCGTCGAAGACGAGCTTGGCCAGGCGTCTTTTGGAGGTGATGGTGTGGGTGAACTCCAGGCGCGCGAACTCGATCTGCTTGGGGGGCGTGCGTTCGAGGTCGAGCTGGCGCAGGAACCAGTCGTAGAGGGGCCGGTGGGACTCGAACTCCAAGGTGCACAGGGAGTGGGTCACGCCCTCGATGGCATCGCTCTGGCCGTGCGCCCAGTCGTAGGTGGGGTAGATGGACCATTCGTCGCCGGTGCGATGGTGCGGGAGGTTGCGGATGCGGTACATGATCGGGTCCCGCAGCTGCATGTTCTCGTGCTGCATGTCGATCTTGGCCCGCAGCACGCGGGAACCGTCGCTGTAGTGGCCGGCGCGCATGTTGCGGAAGATCTCGAGGCTCTCCTCGATGGGCCGGTCCCGGTAGGGGGACTCGACGCCGGGCTTCCCGTACCCGCCGCGTCCCGCCGAGATCGCCTCGCTGGACTGTTCATCGACGTAGGCGAGGCCCTTCGTGATGAGCAGTTCGGCCCAGGTGTAGAGCTGTTCGAAGTAGTCCGACGCGTGGCGCACCTCGGCCGGTTCGTACCCCAGCCAGCGGATGTCCTCGACGATGGAGTCGACGAAGGCGGTCTCCTCGGTCTCCGGGTTGGTGTCGTCGAGCCGGAGCATGCAACGACCGCCGAAGTCCTGCGCGGTGCCGAAGTCCACGACGATCGCCTTCGCGTGGCCGATGTGCAGGAAGCCGTTCGGTTCCGGCGGGAACCGGGTCTGCACGTTGCCACCGTACTGGCCCTGCTCGACGTCTCTGGCGACGATGTCGGAGATGAAGTTGGAGGGCGTGCCGGCGGCTTCAGTCATGGGGGACAAGCTACCAGTCCACGCTCAGCCGGTGCCCGCCATGTTGCTCAGCCACATCACCAACGCGACCGGCACGGCGATCACCACGAGCAGGACCACCGCAGCCATCAGGGCGATCACCAGCCAGTAGCTGACGGACGCCTTGCGCACCTCGTCGCGGTTCTCGATGGTGCGGGTGAGCAGCTTCAGGTTCTTGGCGTTGGAGCGGTAGGCCATGTCGAAAAAGCCCCCCAACACGGGGACCAGACCCACCAGCCAGTCCAGAACGTAGTTGCCGACCATGCGGGCCAGGACGGGCAATGGCGCGCGGAGCCGCACCGCGTCGACGAGAACCACGGCACCGAAGGCGCCCCCGACCGCGGTGCCCGCGGCCGGGATGAAACTCAGGAGCGGATCCACCCCGAAGCGGAAGTTGGTGCCCGGCACCCGGATCAGGTCGTCGAGCACGTAACTGAAGGCTCGGGTGACGCGGGCGGGGGATTCCCGGGGCAGCTTCTGCAGCGCCTCCCTCGCTTCAGCCCGGGTCCGTTCGACGGCGTCGTCGCGTGCCCCCTCCGGCCGGGCGTCGGTCGTTGGTCGCGGTTGTGCTGGCGTCCGGTCGGCCAGCGCATCCCTCGCCTGCTGGAGGGCGCGTTCCAGCGAACCGGGCTCCTGGGGGTGCTCAGTTGTCATTTCACAAGGATGCCACCCGGGCCCGGGGCAGGCGGCTGCAACCCCTCGGCGGCGGGGCACGTGGCCGAAACCGGTAGGCTGATGGCCATCATGACCAACCCACTCAGCCCCGCCCGAACGCGCGTCGCGCCCTCGCCCACCGGTGATCCCCACGTAGGAACCGCCTTCATGGCGCTGTTCGACCTCGCCTGGGCCCGCAAGACCGGTGGTGCGTTCGTCCTGCGGATCGAGGACACCGACCGCAACCGACTCGTCGAGGGCAGTGAGCAGCAGATCTACGACTCGCTGGAGTGGCTCGGACTCAGCCCCGACGAGGGCCCGATCCAGGGTGGCGAGCAGGGTCCGTACCGCCAGTCAGAGCGCCTGGACACCTATGCGCCCTACGTCCAGCAGCTGCTGGACTCCGGTCACGCCTACCACTGCTGGTGCTCCTCCGGTCGGCTCGCAGAGCTCCGGGCACAACAGCAGCAGTCCAAGCAGGCAGACACAGGCTACGACCGGCTCTGCCTCGGCAAGACCCGCGAGGAGCGCGCGGCCCTCCCCGGGTTCTCGGAAACCCCGGTCGTGCGAATGCTGATCCCCGACGATGCGCCCACCAGCTTCACCGACATCATCCGGGGCACGGTGAAGGCGCCCCGCCCGGACGACCAGGTGATCCTCAAGACCGATGGGTTCCCGACCTACCACCTGGCCGTCGTGGTGGATGACCACCTGATGGGCATCAACACCGTGGTCCGGGGTGAGGAGTGGATCAGCTCCACCCCCAAGCACCTCCTGCTCCACGAGTGGCTCGGCTTCGACCTGCCGGATTTCGCCCACATGCCGCTGCTGCGCAACCTCGACAAGTCGAAGATCTCCAAGCGCAAGAACCCCGCCGCACGGCTGCTGTGGTTCCGGGAGCAGGGATACCTTCCGGAGGCGCTGCGCAACTTCCTCCAGTTGCTCGGGTACGCAGGCGATGAGGAGTCCGAGGTCTCCACGTTCGAGGAGTTCGTCGAGGACTTCTCCTGGAGCAAGGTCAACACCGTTGGCCCCATCTTCGACCTGAAGAAGCTGGACTGGCTCAACGGCCACTACATCCGGAGCCTGGATCCGGACGAACTCGCCGCGAGAATCGCCGCGCACGCGACCGAGAACGGCCAGTGGGAGTCCCCGACGCAGCACGAGCTGGAAGTCCTGCGCCGCGCGGTTCCGATCATCCAGGAGCGGCTCGTGCTCCTGAAGGACGCGCTGCCGCAGCTTGACTACCTCTTCGTTGCCGACGGCGCCCTTTCAGTCGATGCCGACGCGGTGGATGGGCTGGCCGAGAACGCCGGGGCCGTGCTGGACGCCGCGATCGCGGTCTGTGAGGCGGTGCCGTTCCGGACCGAAGCCATCCAGGCCGGCCTGCGGGAGCGGATAGTCGAGGGGATGGGAGTCAAGCCGAAGCTGGCCTTCGCGCCGATCAGGGTCGCGGTCTCCGGCCGCAAGGTCTCCCCGCCGCTGTTCGAGTCGATGGAGATCCTGGGCAGGGACTCGACGCTCGAGCGGCTGCGCTCGCTGCGCTCCCAGCTCTGACCCGAGGCCCCGCGGCCCCTCAGCCGCCGAGGGACTCCCGGCCGTGGGGCGAGGTCCAGCCGGACAGGTCCGGCCCCTTGGGCACGATGCTCAGCGGGTTGAGGTCGGTGTGCACCACGTAGTAGTGCTGCTTGATCTGCTCGAAGTCGATGTTGTTGCCGAATCCCGGGGTCTGGTACAGGTCTCGTGCGTACCCCCAGAGGTTCGGCAGCTCGGTGAGCTTGTTGCGGTTGCACTTGAAGTGGCCGTGGTAGACGGGGTCGAAGCGGGCCAGGGTGGTGAACAGCCGGATGTCAGCCTCGGTGATCGAGTCACCCATCAGGTACCGACGGTCGGCCAGGCGCTCCTCGAGCCAGTCCATGGCTGTCCAGAGGCGGTCGTAGGCGTCGTCGTAGGCCTCCTGGCTGCCGGCGAACCCGCAGCGGTAGACGCCGTTGTTCACCTCGGTGTAGATGCGCCGCATGACCGATTCCATCTCCTCACGGAGATCGTCAGGCCACAGGTTTGGGGCGTCGGCCTTGTGGTGGGACTTCCACTCGAAGTAGAGGTCCTGCGTGATCTGGGGGAAGTCATTGGTGACCACCTCACCAGTGCGCTCGTCGACGATTGCGGGCACGGTGATGCCACGCGGATAGCCGGGGACCCGCTTCTCGTAGGCCTCCTTGAGCTTGGCGATGCCGAGCACCGGGTCCACCCCTCCGGGATCGAGGTCGAAGGTCCACGAGTCAGCGTCGTGGGTGGGGCCCGGGTTGCCCATGGAGATCACGTCTGTCAGGCCCAGCAGTTCACGGACGATGATGGCGCGGTTGGCCCAGGGGCACGCGTAGGCCGCCACCAGTCGGTAGCGCCCCGGCTCGACTGGGTAGTCCTCGGTGCCGGGCCGGGGCCGGGCGACGATGCGCGTCGTGATGTAGTTGCTGTCGCGCTGGAACTCCTTGCCCTTGCTGGAGTAGACGCCGCCCTTGCTGTGCTCTTCCTGAGTGGGTTCGCTCATGACCCACAGGCTACCCGGGGCCCTCCGGCGTCACTCGTTGATGAGGACGATCTCCTCGAGCGGCCTGCGGCTGCGGGGGGCCACCTCGCGCTCGCGGAGGACCTCATCGGCGAGCGCCTCGGGGGCTGCCAGGATGCCGATTGCGGTGACGGAGACCACCTCGAAGCGCTCCTCGATGCCGAAGGCCTGACGGAGGCCCTCAGCCTCGAAGCCGCCCATCTGGTGGGCGTGCAGTCCGTCCTTGTGGGCCTGCAGGGAAAGCGTGGCCACCGCCTGCCCCAGGTCGTACTCCGCCCAGCGCTGTTCGGCGCCCTCGACGGTGACGCGCTCGGCGAGGTTCACCACCAGGAGCGCGGCGCTACCGGCCCAGACCTTGTTGAACCCCATGAGGTTCTCGACGATGCGCGCATGCGCACGGCTGCCACGGCGGGCCACGATGAAGCGCCACGGCTGGGTGTTGCCCGCGGAGGCCGCCCAGCGGGCGGCTTCCAGCAGGGCTGTCACCTTCTCCTCCGGCACGTCGAGGCCGGTGTCGAAGGAGCGCGGGCTCCACCGGTTGGCGATCACTTCGGAGATGGGTGCGCTCGTGATGGCGCTGCGGTCGATGGTCTGGGTCACTGTCTTCTCCTTCGTCGTTTCCTGTTGTTGCCGGGACGACGGTGGCCCACAGCTCCCAACGCCCCGGCGGGCCGATCTATTCCTGACGTGCTAGCTTCAGCCGTGTGTCAACGTCTGACGAAATCGTTTCCTACAGCCCAGGATCCGGGAGGCGCGTAACGCCCCGGGCACAGGTCTCCTCCGACGCCCCGGCGCTGGACCTGTCCGGCAACTGGCGGTTCCGGTTCTCCGCCCGGCCGGACCTGGCGCCCTCCGGCGCCGACGCCGTCGAGTTCGATGACGGCGACTGGGATGACCTCGAGGTCCCCTCGCACTGGGTCCTCCAAGGACGTGAGGATTGGGGCAGACCGAGCTACACCAACGTCAACTATCCCTTCCCGGTGGAGCCCCCATTCGTGCCCGACGACAACCCCACGGGTGACTACCGGGTGCGCTTCACGCTCGACGACAGCTTCGTCGCCGACGGCGCGCGCGTGCACCTGCGCTTCGGCGGCGTGGAGTCGTTGTGCATCGTCTCGCTCAACGGCGCCGGGGTCGGAGTGGTCCGGGGCAGCAGGCTGGCGCAGGAACTCGACGTCACCGACGAAGTGGTGGTGGGGGAGAACCTGCTGCACCTACGGGTGCACCAGTGGTCCGCCCACACCTACCTGGAGGACCAGGACCAGTGGTGGCTGCCGGGCGTGTTCAGGGAGGTCGAGGTCCTCTCGCGCCCGACCCACGGCCTTGAGGATCTCTGGCTGCGTGCCGATTACGACCCCGACACGGGGCAGGGTGGCCTGGTGCCCGAGATCCGCGCGGACGCGGGTGCCTACCCCGTCACCGTGACGATCGAGGAGTTGGAGATCTCCGAGACGTTCGACGAGCCCGGGGCCGTGCGGCCGATCCCGGTGGGCACGGTGGAGCCCTGGAGCGCCGATGTTCCGCGGCTCTACGACCTGACCGTCCGCAACGCCGTCGAGACCCGCACCCTGCGCGTGGGCTTCCGGCGGGTGGAGGTCGTCGGCCACGAGTGGCGGGTCAACGGAGTGAAGCTGCGCATCCGGGGCGTGAACCGCCACGAGTACGACCCTGACCGTGGCCGGGTGTTCAACCGGGAGGCCGCCCTGGAGGGCCTGCTGCTGATGAAGCGGCACAACATCAACGCCATCCGCACGTCCCACTACCCCCCGCACCCCGGTCTGCTGGAACTCACCGACGAGCTGGGGTTCTGGGTGATCGACGAGTGCGACTTCGAGACCCACGGCTTCGAGGCCGGGGGGTGGGTGGACAACCCGACCGACGACCCTCGTTGGCGCGAAGCCCTCCTGGACAGGGTGGAGCGGTTCTTCGAGCGCGACAAGAACCACCCCTCGGTGGTCGCTTGGTCGCTGGGGAACGAGGCGGGCACGGGGGCGAACGCCGCGGCCATGGCGGCCTGGCTGCACCGTCGGGATCCGGAACGACCTGTGCACTACGAGCCCGACCACGAGGGCCGCTACACCGACATCATGTCCCGGATGTACGCCACACCGGAGGAGATGACGGACCTGAGCAACGGGGTCGGCAACAACCTGCGCGCCTCCGCCGGGCGGGCTGCGGCGCTCGCCGACAGGCCGATGATCCTGTGCGAGTACGAACACGCGATGGGTAACGGCGCTGGTGCGCTGGCGGTCTACGAGGAGCTGTTCGACACTCTTCCCCAATGGCACGGCGGCTTCGTCTGGGAATGGCGTGACCACGGTCTGCGCACGCGGACCAAGGACGGACAGGAGTTCTTCGGCTACGGGGGTGACTTCGGCGAGGAGATCCACGACGGCAGCTTCGTCTGCGACGGGATGGTGCTCTCCGACGGCAGCCCCACGCCCATGCTGGCGGAGTATGCGGCCGTGACCTCGCCCATCAAGCTGGAGGTCGACGACCTCGGGCTCGTGATCGAGAACCGCCGTCACGACGGTGACACCTCGGACCTGCGGTTCGTGGTCCTCGACGAGGTGGACGGCCGCGTCGTGGCACGTCACGAGATCGACGTCGACCCCATCTGGCCGGACGGTTCCGACGACGTCGACATCCCGGACCCTCCGGCGGTGTCCGACGGTGAGCTGTGGCGAACGGCCCGCGCCGAGTTGGCCGTCGACACGCCCTGGGCGCCGGCGGGCCACGTCGTCGCGTTCCACCAGGTGCAACTGACCAACGCAGGATTCGCCCGGGAGCGCGGGGTCGCTGCCGAACCCATCCGTGCGGAAGCGGAGATCCGGGTCGGGGAGGCCGCTTTCGATGCCCGTACGGGTGATCTCCTGCGGTTGGGGGAGGTGACCGTGGCAGGTCCGCGACTCGAACTGTGGCGGGCTCCGACGGAGAACGACTCGCTGGCGGGCTTCAACTCCTATGTCGACGTCGATCCGATCAGCAGCCGGGGCATAGGAGCGCCGGCTCCGTCGTCAGCGGACCAGTGGCGGGCCGCCGGACTCGACCGGTTGCACCGCCGGGTGCTGGCCGTGGACCTGGTGGCCGGAGGACTCAGGGTCCGTCACCGCTACGCCGCGGCCGCCAGCCGGGAGGCAGTCGTCGTGGAGTTGTTGTGGCGCTTCAGCGACGGTGAACTCACCCAGGAAGCCGACGCCCAGCCCACGCGGGGCTGGACCGGAACCTGGCCGAGGATCGGCCTGCACCTGCGGCTCCCGGAGGGCGTGGGCGACGTCGCCTGGTTCGGTACCGGACCCTTCGAGAACTACCCCGACTCCGAACAGGCAGCCATCGTGGGCAGGTTCGAGGCCAAGCTGGCCGACCTGAACGTCAACTACGCAATCCCGCAGGAGAGCGGGCACCGCGCGGGGCTGCGTGAACTGGTGCTGCCGGACCTGGGGCTCACCGTCACGGCCGACGAAGTCGCGGGCTCTCGGCCGGGCTTCAGTCTGCGCGCCCACGACGCCCACGAGGTGACGGCCGCCGCCCATCCCCATGAGCTCCCCGTCCCGCGTGCAACTCATCTCTATCTGGATGCGGGACAGCACGGGCTCGGGTCCCGCAGTTGCGGACCTGACGTCCGGCCGGAGTACCAACTCCGGCCCCAGGCGGCCCAGTGGTCCGTACGTTTCGGGCACGGAGGGAAGGGATCGGTCTAGGCTCTTTCCATGGCGGTGCAGCCGGGCTGGTACCAGGACCCAGAGGGGCCCGCTGGTCAGCCGCGCTACTGGGACGGGAGCCGCTGGGCCCCCCGCCATGGCGGGGCCGTCACGTCCCATCCACGCGGCGCCATGACCGGCCGAAGGGTCTGGACAGGGCCGCTGGTGATAGTCGCCGTGGTCGGTCTGCTGGTGGGATTCGGCTACTTGCTGCTGCCGGAAGTGCTCACCCCGGGGGACGCGACCCCCGAGTTCGGAGAGGATCCGTGGCAGGTGACCAGGTCTCCGGTGGCACCCACGGATGGCCGCTTCGAGGTTGGGGAGCTGAACTGCGTCGCGGCGGGGTCGGCGAACCTGCCGAAGGGTCCGGAACTGAGGGTGGCGGGGATCGTCGTGCCCTTCCCGGACGAGCGCTGGGGCTTCCGGTTCGAGAACTCCCAGTGGCCTTGGCTCCATGACCTGCACGCCTGGGGCAGCATCGACATCGAACCCAGGGGCGAGGCCTGGGCCGCGGGGATCGTCGCAGGCAGGCTGGACGCCTCTGACGGCTTCGGCGAACCGCAACAGGCCGCTGCCGCCGTCGTGGAGTGCCTGGTCACCCACGGTCCCTTCAACACCGGTGAACAGATGGTGGACGCGACTTCCGAGGCCGTCACGGTCGGTGGGATGGCGGGCTGGTCCATGACGATGTCCTATCCGGAGGAGGGGGCCTACGGAGCCACCGTGGTCAAGGTGCTGACGATCGACTCCGGGCAGCCGGGCAGCCTGGCCGCCGTGATCGGGTTCTACCCGCTTGGCGAACTCGAGTCCGAGACCATCGTCCTGGACGCGCTCGACGGGATCAGGAGGCAGTGAGGCGGTCCCTGTACCCATGCAGTGCGCAGATTGGACCTCTGCGGGCGCGGTGACTACACTCGTTGGGCCGGGAGAACGTCTCCCAGCGCCGTCAACGCCTGGTGCAGAGTGATTTTGCGCCGGGGGCCGGGCGTGCAAGAATATGTAGGTTGCTCCGCGAACGGGGGCAGGCTTCACCGTGTTGTCGGACAGGCTCCCAAAGGGCCGGGTTCGCGCCGGCCGGTCGCCCAACGTGTTGAGTCGGAGCAGCTGCCCAAGCGAGAGATTGCCCTTCCGGGAGAGATTCTGGAGGAGGTCCCAAGCTGCGGCACATGGCGCGACACTCCCGACCTCGGGGGCCGGAGCGACAAGGGGAATCAGCCCCGAATGAGTTCGAAGAACTTTCACCAGGGACGAGTAGAAGGAACCAACTGTGGCGGGACAAAAAATCCGCATCAGGCTGCGGGCCTATGACCATGAGGTCATCGACTCCAGCGCGCGGAAAATCGTCGACACCGTGACTCGCACGGGTGCAAAGGTCGCTGGCCCCGTGCCGCTGCCGACGGAGAAGAACGTGTACTGCGTCATCCGTTCGCCCCACAAGTACAAGGACAGCCGTGAGCATTTCGAGATGCGTACGCACAAGCGGCTGATTGACATCCTCGACCCCACGCCGAAGACCGTCGACTCGCTGATGCGTCTCGACCTGCCGGCTGGTGTCGACATCGAGATCAAGCTTCCGTGAGGTCGAAATGAGCACTACTACTGAACGAAACGTTAAGGGCATCCTGGGCACCAAGCTCGGCATGACCCAACTGTGGGACGAGAACAACAAGGTCGTCCCCGTCACCGTGATCCAGGCCGGTCCCTGCGTCGTGACGCAGGTGCGCACCCCCGAGACCGACGGCTACAACGCCGTCCAGCTCGGCTTCGGTGCCATCAAGGCCAAGAAGGTCACCAAGCCCGACGCCGGTCACTTCGCGAAGGCTGACGTGACTCCCCGCAAGCACCTTCTGGAGCTGCGTACGTCCAACGCCTCCGAGTACACGCTCGGCCAGGAGCTGACCGCCGACGTCTTCGCCGACGGCGAGATCGTCGACGTCACCGGCACCACCAAGGGCAAGGGCACCGCGGGCGTCATGAAGCGCCACGGCTTCCACGGCCTGCGCGCCTCGCACGGTGTCCACCGCAAGCACCGCTCACCCGGCTCGATCGGCGGGGCCTCCACCCCTGGACGCGTGTTCAAGGGCCTGAAGATGGCCGGCCGCATGGGCAACGACAAGGTGACCGTACAGAACCTGAAGATCCACGCCGTCGACGCTGAGCGCGGGCTGCTGCTGGTCCGCGGCGCGGTCCCCGGCAACAAGGGCTCCCTCGTCGTCGTGCGTACTGCAGCCAAGAAGGGTGATGCAGCATGAGTGAAGCACGCATCGTCGACGTCCTCGATCCCTCGGGCAAGAAGGCCGGCAAGGCCGAGCTGCCCGCAGAGGTCTTCGACGTCCAGACCAACGTTCCCCTGATCCACCAGGTCGTCGTGGCACAGCTTGCAGCGGCCCGGCAGGGGACCCACTCCACCAAGACCCGCGGCGAGGTTCGCGGCGGTGGCATCAAGCCCTGGCGCCAGAAGGGCACCGGCCGCGCTCGTCATGGTTCGCGCCGTTCTCCCATCTGGGTCGGCGGTGGCACGGTCCACGGTCCGCAGCCCCGTGACTACTCGCAGCGCACCCCCAAGAAGATGGTGGCCGCCGCTCTGCGTGGCGCCCTGTCCGACCGCGCCCGCGACGGTCAGGTGCACGTGATCTCCGAGATCGTCTCCGGTGACACGCCCAGCACCAAGGCCGCGCTGAAGACCCTCTCGGGTCTGGGTGACCTCACCAAGGTGCTCGTCGTGCTCGACCGGTTCGAGGACGTCGGCTGGCTGTCCCTGCGCAACGCGGCCGATGTGCACGTGCTCGCGGTGGACCAGCTGAACACCTACGACGTGCTCGCCGCAGACAGCATCGTGTTCACCTCCGCCGCCCTGGCTGCGTTCGTGAACCCGGCCCGCGGTGCCGCAATCGAGGCCGTCGCCACCGAGTCCGAGGCCGAAGAGGCCGAGGCTGCCGGCAAGGAGAAGAAGAAGTGACCGACCTCAAGATCCGCGACCACCGCGACATCATCCTGCGCCCGGTTGTGAGCGAGAAGAGCTACAACCTGCTCGACGAGGGCAAGTACACCTTCATCGTCGCCCCGGACGCCAACAAGACCGAGATCAAGATCGCCATCGAGGCCATCTTCAACGTCAAGGTCACCTCCGTCAACACGCTCAACCGCGAAGGCAAGCGTCGCCGCACGCGTTTCGGAATCGGCAAGAAGGTCGACACCAAGCGCGCCATCGTGACCGTCGCCGAGGGCGAATCCATCGACATCTTCGGGGGCTCGGGCGCCTGAGCCCGAGTGCGAAGAAGACAAGGACTGATTCCTCATGGGTATCCGCAAGTACAAGCCGACCACACCCGGTCGTCGCGGCTCCAGCGTGTCCGACTTCGTCGAGCTCACCCGCTCGACGCCCGAGAAGTCGCTCCTCGCTCCCAAGCCGAAGACGGGCGGCCGCAACAACTCCGGCCGCATCACCACCAGGCACATCGGTGGTGGCCACAAGCAGGCCTACCGCATCATCGACTTCAAGCGCTACGACAAGGACGGCGTGCCGGCCAAGGTCGCTCACATCGAGTACGACCCGAACCGCACCGCCCGGATCGCTCTGCTCCACTACGCCGACGGTGACAAGCGCTACATCATCGCCCCCAACGGCCTCAGCCAGGGCACGGTCGTCGCTGCCGGAGACGGTGCTGACATCAAGCCTGGCAACAACCTGGAACTGCGTCAGATCCCCGTCGGCACCACGGTGCACGCCGTCGAGCTGCGTCCAGGTGGCGGAGCCAAGCTCGGCCGCTCGGCCGGTGCCGCGATCCAGCTGGTGGCGCGCGAGGGCAAGTACGCCACGCTGCGCATGCCCTCTGGTGAGATGCGCATGGTTGACGTCCGCTGCCGCGCCACCATCGGCACGGTGGGCAACGCCGAGCAGTCCAACATCAACTGGGGCAAGGCCGGCCGCAACCGGTGGAAGGGCATCCGCCCGACCGTCCGCGGCGTGGTCATGAACCCGATCGACCACCCGCACGGTGGTGGCGAGGGTCGCACCTCCGGTGGCCGTCACCCGGTCTCGCCGTGGGGCAAGCCCGAGGGTCGGACCCGGGACAAGAACAAGGCGAGCAGCCGTCTGATCGTGCGTCGCCGCAAGACCGGCAAGAAGCGCTGATAGGGAGCCTGAGGAAATATGCCACGCAGTCTGAAGAAGGGCCCCTTCGTGGACGACCACCTGCAGAAGAAGGTGGATGTCCAGAACGAGAAGGGCACCAAGAATGTGATCAAGACCTGGTCACGCCGTTCGATGATCGTTCCGGACATGCTGGGTCACACCATCGCCGTCCATGACGGCCGCAAGCACATCCCCGTGTTCGTCACCGAGGCGATGATCGGCCACAAGCTGGGCGAGTTCGCACCCACGCGTACCTTCCGGGGTCACGTGAAGGACGACAAGAAGGCCCGCCGCCGCTGAGGCAGGCAGAGAAGGAATTGATTACACAATGAGCAACGAGAACGGCAACAGCCGTCGTCGCGAGATCCTGCTGGGTGACCGTCCCGGATCGTACGCCGTCGCGCGCCACGTCCGGATGAGCCCCACCAAGGTCCGCCGTGTCATCGACCTCGTCCGCGGCATGGATGTCGCTGAAGCGCTTGTCGCGCTGAAGTTCGCGCCGCAGGCCGCTTCCGAGCCCGTCTACAAGGTGGTGGCCTCCGCGGTCGCCAATGCCGAGAATGCCGAGGACCTGCGCTCCGAGGAGCTCTTCATCTCCCAGGCGTTCGTCGACGAGGGAGTCACCCTCCGTCGTATCCGTCCCCGAGCCAAGGGGTCCGCGAGCCGCATCCTCAAGCGCGGTTCACACATCACTGTGGTCGTCGAACCCCGTGAGACGAAGGGAGCCTGAGTATGGGCCAGAAGATCAACCCGAACGGTTTCCGTCTCGGCATCACCACCGATCACACCACTCGCTGGTACTCGGAGAAGAAGTACGCCGAGTACGTCGAAGAGGACATCAAGATTCGTGAGTACCTCACGAAGAACCTCGAGCGGGCCGGTATCTCCTCGATCGAGGTGGAGCGCCGCTCCGAGCGTGTCACCCTCTTCCTGCACGCTGCGCGTCCGGGCATTGTCATCGGCCGCAACGGCGCCGAGGCTGAGCGAGTGCGTGCCGCACTGGAGAAGATGACCGGCAAGCAGGTGCAGCTGAACATCCTCGAGGTGAAGAACCCCGAGATCGACGCCCAGCTGGTCGCCCAGGGAGTTGCCGAGCAGCTCGGCGCCCGCGTGGCGTTCCGACGTGCGATGCGCAAGGCTCAGCAGACGGCCATGCGCGCCGGTGCCCAGGGAATCCGCATCAAGTGCTCCGGCCGTCTGGGTGGGGCTGAGATGTCGCGCTCCGAGGGCTACCGCGAAGGTCGGGTCCCGCTGCACACGCTGCGCGCGGACATCGACTACGGCTTCTACGAGGCGCGTACCACCTTCGGCCGGATCGGCGTGAAGGTCTGGATCTACAAGGGCGACGTAACCGGCACCCGCTCCGAGCGCGCAGCCCAGAAGGCCGCCCGCAACGCAGCCCCCGGTGGCCGTGGCGGTCAGCGCCCCGGTCGTCGTCCCGGTCGCGGCGAGGGCCGCACTGACCGTCCTGAGCGCGGCGGACGTCGTCGCGCCGATGCAGCCCAGGCCCCGGCGCCGGCTGCAGCCGCAAGCGAGAACGCAGGAGCCTGAGCATGCTGATTCCTCGTAGAGTCAAGTTCCGCAAGCAACACCACCCGAAGAGGGATGGCATGGCCAAGGGCGGCACCAAGCTCGCCTTCGGCGACTTCGGAATCCAGGCGCTCGAGTCCTCCTACCTGACCAACCGTCAGATCGAGTCCGCTCGTATCGCCATGACCCGCCACATGAAGCGTGGCGGAAAGGTCTGGATCAACGTCTATCCGGATCGCCCGCTCACCAAGAAGCCTGCTGAGACCCGCATGGGCTCCGGTAAGGGTTCCCCGGAATGGTGGGTCGCCAACATCAAGCCCGGCCGGGTCCTGTTCGAGGTCTCCGGCGTGTCGGAGGAAGTCGCTCGCGAGGCCCTTCGGCTGGCAATCCACAAGCTGCCCCTGAAGGCACGCTTCATCAAGCGCGAAGCAGGTGACATCTGATGCCAAAGTCATTGACTGCCCACGACCTCCGTGGCCTGTCTCGTGATCAGCTCAACGGCAAGGTCGTTGAGTTGAAGGAGGAACTGTTCGGTCTGCGATTCCAGGCTGCCACCGGCCAGCTGGAGACGCACGGACGCCTCCGTGAGGTCCGCAAGGACATCGCGCGGATCTACACCGTGCTGCAGGAGCGCAACCTCGGCATTGTCGACGAGCCGGCTGTTGAGGAGAAGTGACCATGAGTGAAGAATCCACCACCACCCCGCTCGTCGAGACCCAGGGCGAAGAGACCCGCGGCCGCCGCAAGGTGCTGTCGGGCGTCGTCGTGAGCGACAAGATGGACAAGACCATCGTCGTCTCGGTCGAAGATCGCGTGAAGCACCCGCTCTACGGCAAGGTCATGACCAAGACCTCCCGCCTCAAGGCACATGACGAGGAGAACACCGCCGGCATCGGCGACCGTGTCCGCGTCATGGAGACCAGGCCGCTGTCGGCGACCAAGCGTTGGCGTCTGGTCGAGGTCATCGAGCGCGCCAAGTAGGCAACCATCAGCAAATGGCAGGGCCCCGGAGTTGACTCCGGGGCCCTGTTGTCATGCTGGGACTGCTTCCACCACCACCAGGTCCCGGTAGTTCCCGTCAACGACGGGGCCCCCACAGGTCACCAGCACCAGCCGAAGCCTTCCGTGGCGCGTGAAGAGAGCGGGGTGGTCCGCGTCTCGTTCCATCCGTTTCGCGGATGAGACCAGCCAGTGCGTTGCCGCGCCCGTGTCGTCCACGACCTCAATGACGTCCCCCGGCTCTGACGCGGCGAGCGGCCAGAGCGCGCCACGCGTCCCGTTCCATGAGACGTGGCCGGTGATGAGCACGGTGCCGGAAGCATCACCGGGCCGTGCGCCGTCCTCCCAGATGCCCACATGTGAGGGATCGTCAGGGATCTCGAGCTCGTCGGCGTCTACCCCGACCAGGTCCAGCGGTGCCGCGATGCCGAGATGGCTCATCACGAGCATCGGACCCCGGAACGACGACGACCCCGGTTCGCTGCCCGGGCGCCGCTGCGACGACCCATCCTCGGGTCCGCGGGTGTCTTCGGCGAGTGGCTCCTGGGTGGTTGAGCCACCAGCCACACGTTGGTCATCGAGGTCGTCATCCCGGAGCTCACCGCTGTGGACGGGCAGCGGTGCGGAGGTCGGGTGAAGGGCTGGCCAGAAGCCTGCCACTGATAGGCACAGCGCCGCCGCGAGTGCTGCGGGGACCCACGAGGTGCCGATCCACTGGCGCAGTCCCGCCCAGCTCGACGGCGCCTGCAATCCCCGCCGGGGGGCGATCATCGCCGGACACCGCGTGAGCGCTGTTGGACCCATACGGCGGTTCCGGCGACCAGCACACCGAGGTGGACCAGCGCCCACCGGACTTCCCTGATGGGATCACCCGAGTTGATCCGGGGTGGTCGGACGGGCGGACCGGACGGTGGCTGGGCCGGTGGCGTGGGCTTCCTGGGCTCGGTGGGCGGACGACTCGGCGGCGTGATTGTGGGAGGCGCTGACGGCGGACCCTGGACCGGCGGTGCCGGTGGAAGTGATGCCGGCGGGGACATGGATGGCGGGGGAGTCGCGGCTTCCGGAGGGTAACTCGTTGGGGGCATGGTTGTGGCCGGGGGCGGTGCTGCAGGTGGCGGCTGGGTTGGTGGCCCAGGAACGGGCGGAGATTTGACGAGAACTGTCTGCGTCGGCGCCCCTGGCGGGTGAGAGAACTCGGCCACCACTTGGTCCTCGTGGCTGAGGACCAAGCGGGCTGAAGCGGAATAGCAGCCCGGCTGCAGCAGCGTCCGGGGCAGGAGTTCGCTGATGCTTCCTGAATCCATGGCGACTTCCTCATAGCGGGCCAGCAGCGGAGCACCGGTCCAGTCGACGGACTCGCATTCCAGTTGAGGTGTCGGTTGCACGGGTCCCAGGAGTTCCCCGGACACGGTGGCCAGGAGCGGCTTGTCGGAATTGGGGACAGCTCTCCCCGGAACCCCGCTCAACGTGAGGGAGTCGCTGACTCCGACCCCCGTCACCGCCTCCCCGTCAAGAAGCAACTCGGATGAGAGGACGGGCGCCACCACGAGACTCGTCTCGGAGACTTGGGGCCAGTCCGCTGCGGCCGGAGGAATGACCAGAGGGGCCTCGTCCAGCCGTTCCACCCACATGTAGTACCCGGGCGGGCCGAATGGCACGCTGCTGCTGTGGACCTGGGCTTTTCCGTCCTCGTCGTAGGCTCCTTCGAACCTCGCGACCCCCACCTCCGGTGCGGTCGACGGTCCAGCTGCTGCCAGTTCGGACAGGGACGAGAAGGGACCGTACAGCGTGGTGGATCCGCTGAACCGCGCCTTGGGGCGACCTCCGGTGACAGTGACGATGTCCACGGCGGCAGCGCCAGGCTGCGCTATGACGTCCCGCGTTCGGGTGGTCACCTCCGGTGTCCAGGGAACCGGCTCCAGCGTCAGTTCGTGCTCCCAGTCCATGGCCACGGATCCTGGTGCGGCGATCATGCGCTGGATCGTGTCCTCGGCGGGTACGAACAGCCGGGGGAGCGCTCCGGGGATCCCGGCTACCTTGGCCGCTACGGTCCCTGTCACGGCCCTTTCGAGAGGCCTGTCCAGTTCGATCCGCACGTGCGCGATCCCGTCGTGACCGGTGCTCCCATCGGCGGACCTCAGGGCCAGGTCACCACCCGTCGTTACCGTGAGTGGCCGGTCGGGCACCGGGTGGCCGGCGGCGGAGAGCACCCTCACACGTAACTCGCCGGTCGGATCGGCGGCATCGGGACGGCGGGTCCAGGTCACGTCCATCGTGTACGGGCCAGAGAGTCGTGCCGCCTCTTGCTGCAGCCTTTCGAACTCGCGCAGCGCACCAGGGTGTGCGGCGGTCACGGCGGCCCAACGCTGGGCCTCCTTTGAGACCTGTCGGCCACCGTCGATGGTGCGAACCCGAACCGCATGCTCCACCGCTGCCGCGACGTCGGGGGCGGGGGCGGCCCCTGTTTCGTGCAGGATCCACGAGATCTCTGCGAGCTGCCCCACCGATGTCTTGTTGGGGCCGTTGCCGTGCTTCCCGCGCGGACCACCCCAACCGGTCTGCTTGAAGAGTGTGTAGTTGGAATACTCCGTCCAGGCACTCGCCTCGCGGGGCGGGCCGGAGTTCAGGTCGATGCAGTACGCGGTGACCTCGCCCACTCGCTGAGCCCCGTACCAGTGCTCGGGGTGGTTGCGTGTGGGCATCCGGTAGCCCGACCCAGCCTTCACCCCGTCCTGGGGACGGGCGTCCGCGAGGCCGGGGACCAGTGCGAAGCCGAGCACGAGGATGAGGACCACCGCCAACGGCGTCCGCCAGCCGAGCCGCATCACGAGAACACGTCCCGGGGCTCTGGCAGGCGCCACAACTGCACCAGCCGGGAGCCGCACGACGGGCACTCGGTGAGACTGCGTTCATCTCCATGTCCGGTTCTGGAGTACATCGACACCTGAGGAGAGCACTTCGTGCAGTCGAGCAACTCACCTCTCCACGTGCGGGCACGGAGGCGCCGTGCCAACAGTCCAGCTACCCGGCAGGGGAGGTCCACGACGTCGCCCCAACTGAGCACGAGCGGCTTCCCAGGGTCGGCCGGGTCCTCGGAACTCGACAGCGACCGCAGCCACTGGTGCCGGTTGTCCTCGCGGGGGATCGAGCCGTCGAACCGGATGTTGACATCGACACCGCGCAGCAGTGCCTGCACATCGTGCGGCTTGCCATCGGGGAAGTTCTCCCAGTCCAGGAACGGGAGTCCGTGCGGGAGGAGCACGTCGCGGTTGAGCCGGCTCTCGAAGGCGCTGATGCCATCTGCTGCCGAACCCTCCTCACACAACCACAGGAAGCGCTCGCGGTCTTGCAGCCGGAGGGCGCGGCCGGCCAACTTCTGCGCCAAGGACGTGTCAGGAGCGGGTGACACCAGCAGCCGGCCGAAGGCATCGTTGACCGCATCCGTGGACTGGGTGTCCTCCGGACTCCCGGGGTGGAAGCGCCACGGCCCGCGATCCGACAGCTTTCGGTACCCGGTCCAGACGTCAATGAACTCGGGTTCCGGCCCTTGGCCGCGCACCCAGGCGGCGGCGGCGAGGCCGAGCGCGGCCGACGGGCCGGCGATGAGCAGGCCGGCCCAGACCTTCCCGGCGGTGTCCAGTTCGGCAGCCAGCGAGTAGAGGCCCGGCCGTTGCCTGTGACACTCCCCGCGGGCGATGGCCCCGCTGAATTGCTGGATGCCGAACTTCTGGGCATGGGCGCTGGTGAACACGCCTCCTCTCAGCCTTGCGTGGGACACGAGACCTTGCGGCAGGATTTCGTAGTTGGTCGTCATGTCACACACTCTGGTTGTGCGCCGGCGGGAGGCTTCACGGCATGGAGCAGCCTGTGGACAACACAGCCAACGCCACGACCACTGTCTCCACCACCGTCGAAATGGGGTGGTGCCCGGACCGCCGGGCTGAGCCCCCACAGAAGCGACCGGGAGCGCTGACTGGGCAATTTCATCTGCCGGGGGTGCGTGATGTACGCTTGTCAAGTTGTCCTGCGTCTGTGCCCGGGTGCTCGTGTGCCCGGGGACCTTTCACGGACGACGAAACCCCGTACCTCAGGTTCGGGGCGCCTCCTGGCAAAATCCAGGGGGTTCATCACGAGTTCCGAACAGGCCTTCAGGGAACCAGTCGGACGACAGGAGTAACCAATGATCCAGCAGGAGTCGCGACTCAAAGTCGCCGACAACACTGGTGCCAAGGAGATCTTGTGCATCCGTGTGCTCGGTGGCACGAAGCGTCGTTACGCCTACGTCGGCGACACGATCGTCGCCACGGTCAAGGACGCAATCCCCGGCGGCAACGTCAAGAAGGGCGAGGTCGTCAAGGCTGTAGTAGTGCGCACCAGCAAGGAGCGTCGGCGTGCCGACGGTTCCTACATCAAGTTCGATGAGAACGCAGCCGTCATCCTCAAGGCCGACGGCGAGCCCCGCGGTACGCGCATCTTCGGCCCCGTGGCCCGTGAGCTGCGCGAGCGGAAGTTCATGCGCATCATCTCCCTGGCCCCCGAGGTGATCTGACCATGGCATCCCTGCATGTGAAGAAGGGTGACCGAGTCAAGGTCATCTCCGGCAAGGACAAGGGCGTCGTCGGCGAGATCATCGCCGTCTACCCCCAGGAGCAGCGCGTCACCGTAGAGGGCGTCAACATCGTCAAGCGGCACCGCCGTGAGGCCCAGGGCGCCGGTGGCCGACGCATCGAGGGCGGCATCATCTCCTCCGAGGCCCCGATCCACGCCTCCAACGTCCAGCTCGTCACCAAGGTGGACGGCAAGGAAGTTGTGACGCGGGTCGGACATGAGCGCGAAGAGGTCGTCAAGAAGCGCCCCGACGGCACCGAGTACAAGGCCTTGCGCAGCAAGCGCGTCGCCCGCAAGACCGGGAAGGAGATCTGATGAGCACCGACACGGTCGAGACCACCGAAGCCGCCGAGGCCACCCAGACCCCGAAGAGCACCGAGATCCCCCGCCTCAAGAAGAGGTATCGCGAGGAGATCGCCAAGGCGTTGAACGAGGAGTTCAACTACGACAACGTCATGCAGATCCCCGGTCTGGTGAAGATCGTCGTGAACATGGGCGTCGGCGAGGCAGCTCGCGACTCCAAGATCATCGACGGTGCCGTCAAGGACCTGACCGCGATCACCGGTCAGAAGCCCTCGGTCACCAAGGCCCGCAAGTCGATCGCACAGTTCAAGCTCCGTGAGGGCCAGCCCATCGGCTGCCACGTCACGCTGCGTGGCGACCGCATGTGGGAGTTCGCGGACCGCCTGCTGACGCTGGCGCTGCCACGCATCCGCGACTTCCGCGGCCTCAACGCCCGCCAGTTCGACGGCAACGGGAACTACACCTTCGGACTGAGCGAACAGGTCATGTTCCTCGAGATCGACCAGGACCGGATCGATCGCGTGCGCGGCATGGACATCACGTTCGTCACCACGGCAACCACCGACGACGAGGGCCGCGCGCTGCTGAAGCATCTCGGCTTCCCCTTCAAGGCAGTTGACGATCCCAAGAAGGCCAAGACCAAGCGCGGACCCGCGTTCTACGCCAAGAAGAAGAAGTGAGCTGACAGATGGCAAAGACAGCACTCAAGGTCAAGCAGTCGCGCACGCCCAAGTTCGGCGTACGCGCTTACAGCCGCTGCAAGCGCTGCGGGCGTCCCAAGTCGGTGTACCGCAAGTTCGGCCTCTGCCGCATCTGCCTGCGCGAACTGGCTCACGCCGGCGAGCTTCCCGGCATCACCAAGTCCTCTTGGTGACCGACCCCACAATCCAGATTTCCAACGCGCCAGGTCCGGTACTGATCCGGAAACCGGTGTGAGAAAGAAGTTCAACAGCCATGACAATGACTGATCCGATTGCAGACATGCTCACGCGTGTCCGCAACGCAAATCAGGCCTACCTGGAGTCGACGACCATGCCGTCGTCGAAGATCAAGGTCGGCATCGCGGAAATCCTGAAGGCGGAGGGTTACATCTCCAACTTCGAGATCGATGAGGTCGAGGGACAGGTCGGCAAGGTCCTCAAGGTCACCCTCAAGTATGGGGAGTCCCGTGAGCGTTCGATCGCCGGTCTGAAGCGAATCAGCAAGCCCGGTCTGCGCGTCTACGCGAAGGCCAACGCACTTCCGAAGGTGCTGGGTGGCCTCGGTGTCGCCATCATCTCCACGTCGCAGGGCCTGCTCACGGACAAGCAAGCAAATGCCAAGTCAGTCGGCGGCGAAGTCCTCGCCTACGTCTGGTGACCGGCCGGAACTGAAAAGGAGAAAAGATAATGTCACGAATTGGCAGACTCCCGATCACGGTTCCCGCCGGTGTCGAGGTGAAGCTTGACGGTCGCAAGGTCGACGTGAAGGGCCCCAAGGGCAGCCTCCAGCTGACCATTGCAGAGCCGCTCACGATCGAGAAGACCGACTCCGGTGAGATCCAGGTCTCCCGCCCCAACGACGAGCGTGAGAGCCGCTCGCTGCACGGCCTGACCCGCACCCTGGTCAACAACATGGTGATCGGAGTCACTGAGGGATACGAGCGCAAGCTCGAGATCGTCGGTGTCGGTTACCGAGTCATCGCCAAGGGGCCCAAGCAGCTGGAGTTCGCGCTCGGCTTCTCGCACCCCGTGGTGGTCGATGCCCCCGAAGGTGTCACGTTCACCGTCGAGACGCCCACCCGGTTCTCGGTGAGCGGTGTCGACAAGCAGCTCGTCGGTGAGACGGCTGCGAACATCCGCAAGCTCCGTAAGCCCGAGCCCTACAAGGGCAAGGGTGTCCGCTACGCGGGCGAGCACGTCCGCCGCAAGGCTGGAAAGGCTGGTAAGTAATGGCCATCTCACTGGGACAGCGCAAGGGGCTCGCCCCGAAGGTTGCATCGCGTGCCCGCCGCCAGCTGCGTGGACGCAAGCGCATCAACGGTTCCGCCGAGCGTCCTCGTCTCGTCGTCACCCGCTCGTCGCGGCACCTGTTCGTTCAGGTCATCGACGACGTCCAGGGCCGCACGCTCGCGTCGGCCTCGACGATGGAGGCGGACCTCAGGGGTCCGGGTGCCGACAAGTCCGAGAAGGCCCGCAAGGTCGGCGGACTGATCGCCGAGCGCGCCAAGGCGGCCGGGGTCGACAAGGTCGTCTTCGACCGTGCAGGCAACCAATACCACGGCCGGATCGCCGCGCTTGCTGACGCAGCGCGCGAAGCCGGTCTCGGGTTCTGAGAAACGACGAAAGGTAAAGGGAACACGATGAGTGAAACCCAGCAGCGCGGCGCAGGCCGCGCAGGCGGTGAGCGTCGTGGCCGTGACGATCGTCGTGGCCAGGCGCCCAAGGACAACAAGGACCAGTACATCGAGCGCGTGGTTGCCATCAACCGCGTCGCGAAGGTCGTGCAGGGTGGCCGTCGATTCAGCTTCACCGCCCTTGTGGTGGTCGGCGACGGCGAAGGTACCGTCGGTGTCGGCTATGGCAAGGCCAAGGAAGTTCCCGCGGCGATCGCCAAGGGCGTCGAGGAGGCGAAGAAGCACTTCTTCCGTGTCCCGATGATCCAGCGCTCGATCCCGCATCCCGTTCAGGGAGAAAAGGCTGGTGGCGTTGTGCTGCTGCGTCCTGCTTCTCCCGGTACCGGCGTGATCGCCGGGGGATCGGCCCGAGCGGTGCTCGAGTGCGCGGGCGTGCACGACGTACTGTCGAAGTCCCTCGGATCTGCAAACGCCATCAACGTGGTGCACGCGACGGTGGACGCACTCAAGCAGCTCGAAGAGCCCGAGGCGGTTGCCAAGCGCCGCGGGCTTCCGGTGGAGGACGTCGCTCCGGCGGCGATGCTCCGCGCTCGCAAGGAAGAGGTGGCCCACTGATGGCCGAACTCAAGATCACCCAGACGAAGTCAGGAGTGGGCGGCAAGCAGTTCCAGAAGGACACGCTTCGCACCCTCGGCCTGAAGCGTGTCGGTGACTCGGTGGTCCGTGAGGACCGTCCCGAAGTCATCGGCATGATCAGGACCGTCGCCCACCTCGTTGTTGTGGAAGAGGTCAAGTAATCATGGCGCTCAAGCTTCATCACCTGCGCCCCGCACCCGGCGCCAAGACCGACAAGACCCGCGTCGGTCGCGGCGAGGGCTCCAAGGGCAAGACCGCTGGTCGCGGCACGAAGGGCACGGGAGCCCGCAAGAACGTTCCCGCCAACTTCGAGGGCGGCCAGATGCCGATGCACATGCGTGTTCCCAAGCTGAAGGGCTTCAAGAACCCGTTCCGCGTCGAGTACCAGGTCGTCAACGTCGCCCGCCTCGGGGAACTGTTCCCCAAGGGCGGGACGGTCACGGTCGAGGACCTCGTCGAGGCCGGCGCCGTGCGCGACGGCTCGCTGATCAAGGTGCTCGGCAACGGCGACATCGACGTGGCGCTGAACGTCCAGGCGCACGCCTGGTCCGCGTCCGCCAAGGAGAAGCTGGAGGCCGCCGGCGGCTCGATCACCGAGCTCTGAGCGTTCCCTCAGCCAAACCTGGCATCAGAAGGCACTTCGGAAGTGGCCGGCACCTCGGGTGCCGGCCACTTCCGCTTCGGCGCCGCTGCGCCGGTGGGCGCCGGTTGGGTCCCGGGCTCAGCGCTTGATAGGCTGCCTTGGTTGCCTGTGTCGGCAGCCGCTCATGTCTTCCTGGAAATGAAAGTGGGGCCGGATGCTCTCCGCCTTCGCAAACGCGTTCAAGACGCCGGAGCTGCGCAAGAAGATCTTCTTCACCCTTGGGATCATTGCGCTCTTCCGCCTGGGGTCCACCGTGCCTTCGCCGAACGTCAACATCAGCCGTATCGACCAATGTCTGGCCCTCGCCCAGCAGGGTGACGCGGCAGGCCTGTACTCGATGATCAACCTGTTCTCGGGTGGCGCGCTCTTGCAGTTGACCATCTTCGCACTGGGCATCATGCCCTACATCACGGCGTCGATCATCCTCCAGCTGCTCGTCGTGGTGATCCCCCGTCTGGAGCAGCTGAAGAAGGAGGGCGCGGCCGGCACGCAGAAGATCACCCAGTACACGCGCTACCTGACCGTCGTATTGGCCATCCTCAACTCAACCGCGTTCGTCACCCTCGCGCGGACCGGTCAGCTCTTCCCCGGCTGTGAGGGGATCCTCTACTCGGAGGAGATCTTCCCGCTGGTCGTCATGGTCATGACCATGACCGCTGGCACCGTGGTCATCATGTGGCTGGGCGAACTCATCACCGAGCGCGGCATCGGCAACGGCATGTCGATCATGATCTTCACGCAGATCGCCGCCAGCTTCCCCGCAGGGCTGTGGAGCATCAAGCAGGCCAATGCAGGGGCAACGGGCTGGTTCCTGCTGTTCCTCGTCATCGGTATCGGCCTGCTGGTGATGCTGGGCATCGTCTTCATGGAGCAGGGCCAGCGCCGCATCCCCGTCCAGTACGCCAAGCGCATGGTGGGCCAGCGCCTCGTGGGCGGCTCGACCACCTACATCCCGCTCAAGGTCAACCAGGCCGGCGTGATTCCGGTGATCTTCGCGTCCTCGATCCTCTACCTGCCGGTGCTGTTCTCCACCTTCCGGCCGGAGAGCGCCGTCGGGCAATGGCTCGCGGTCAACTTCACCACCAACAGTCCTTGGTACTCGGTGGCCATGTTCGTGCTGATCATCGCCTTCACGTACTTCTACGTGTCCATCACCTTCAACCCCGAAGAAGTCTCCGACAACATGAAGAAGTACGGCGGCTTCATCCCGGGCGTCAGAGCCGGAAAGCCGACGGAACGCTACCTGGCCTACGTGCTGAGTCGTCTGACAGCCCCGGGCTCCCTGTACCTCGCGGTCATCGCGCTGGTGCCCACCATCGCATTCATGGCGATGGGTGCTTCGCAGAACTTCCCGTTCGGTGGCGTTTCCATCCTCATCATCGTCGGTGTGGGTCTCGACACCGTCAAGCGGATCGAGAGCCAGCTCCAGCAGCGGAACTATGAGGGCTTCCTGCGATGAGGCTCCTGATCATGGGAGCGCCGGGGGCCGGCAAGGGGACGCAGGCCACCGCGCTCGCGGCTCGCTACGAGGTCCCGGCCATCTCGACGGGTGACATCTTCCGTGACCACATCCGGCGGCAGACGCCGCTGGGTGTCAAGGTGAAGGAGCTCATCGACGCGGGGGAGTACGTTCCGGATGAGGTGACCGAGGACATCGTGGCCAGCCGCCTCGCCGAGCCCGACTGTGCCGGCGGGTTCCTGTTGGACGGCTTCCCCCGCACGATGCACCAGGTCCACTTCCTGGACCGGCTGCTCGAGGAGCAGGGCCAACGGATCGATGCGGTGGTCTCGCTGGTGGTGGAGCCGGAGGTCCTGGTGGACCGCCTGCTCGAACGGGCGAGGATCGAGGGTCGAACCGACGACAACGAAGACACCATCCGGCGACGCATGGAGGTCTACGCCGGTCAGACGGCGCCGCTGCTGTTCCACTACGAGAAGCGTGGTGTGCTCGTCGAGGTCGAGGGAACCGGTTCCGTCGACGAGGTCCGGAGCCGCATGTTGTCAGCTGTTGAGACCCCGGTGGAGCGCGAGCACTCCTTCGTGCACGAGGACTGAACCGGTGGCCCACATCGAGGTCAAGACCCGTGAGCAGCTGCTCTTGATGCGTCGCGCGGGGAGGGTCGTCGCCGACGGCCTGCAGGCGATGCAGGCAGCGGCCACTGCAGGCATGACCACCGCCGAGCTCGACGGTGTTGGCCGTGAGGTCCTCGCCGCCGCAGGCGCGAGATCCAACTTCCTGGGTTACGGCGCCGAGTACGGTACTCCCTTCAACGGTGTTGCCTGCATCTCGGTCAACGAGGAACTCGTCCACGGTATGCCAGGTGACCGCGTCCTCAATGAGGGCGACGTCATTTCGGTGGATTTCGGCGCCATCGTCGAGGGTTGGCACGCCGATGCCGCACGCACCTTCATCCTGGGCCCATCCACGCCCGAGGACGAGACCCTGGTAGAGGTCACTCGCGCTGCGATGTGGGCAGGAGTGGCTGCAGTGCGCTCCGGGGGGCGCGTGAACGACGTGTCTCGCGCCATAGAGGACTTCGTGCTGGCGCAGCCGCGACGCTACGGCACGCTGCGTGAGTACACCGGGCATGGCATCGGCTCGGAGATGCACATGGAACCCGACGTTCCCAACTTCTCCCGCCGTCGCCCCACCCCGAAGCTGGACGTCGGGATGGCCATCGCCATTGAGCCCATGCTGACACTGGGGCTGCACCAGACCTCCGTCTGCGAAGACGACTGGACCGTGGTGAGCCGGGACGGGTCTCGGGGCGCGCACTGGGAGCACACCGTCGCCATCACCCCCACTGGCTTGTGGGTGCTGACGAGCCCCGACGGCGGCGAGGCGGAACTCGTGGCCAGGGGGGCACCCTTCGGGCCGCTGGGAGACTGACACCGGCTCCGGCGAGCTGAACTAGAATCGGTGCCATGACCAGCCTGCCTCCGTCCTCGCGCTACCTCCAGAAGGCGTCTCAGCCCGTCGAGGACCAGGAGCGGGAGTCC
Organism: Tessaracoccus sp. OS52; assembly: GCF_020687685.1. Taxonomy (GTDB): domain Bacteria; phylum Actinomycetota; class Actinomycetes; order Propionibacteriales; family Propionibacteriaceae; genus Arachnia. The sequence goes on from NZ_JAJEWM010000001.1 coordinate 483,430, forward strand.
ATTGCGAAACGGCTCTCCGACGCCTACGCCGACGGGAGGCTGCCCCAGGAGGAGTACATGGGCGCTCTCGATGTGGTCTATGGAGCACGCACGCTGGGCGAACTCGTGCCTGTCGTGGAGAAGCTGCCCGCCGCATCGACAGAGGTACCGACGATCATCTCTGCCGGTTCCGTCCCCGCGGGCGAGGTCGCCCCGTCGAGGAACGTAGTGGTGCCCGCCTTCCTGGCTGTTGGCGGGGTGCTGGTGCTCCTGGTGATCCTGGGCGTGCTCGGGGTGCTGCTGTTCGGTCTGTGAGCCGTGCGGGGACTATCGTTGGCCGACCAGGGAGGGAGTTGCGCACGTGCAGGACGACGGCCGGAGTGGAACTGAAGCTTCCCGCCCCCATCACGCACGCCGCGACGTCGGCAGCCCTGCCACCCCGCCCAGGGACTTCGACACCCCTCCTGCCCGCCCGTTCCACCGCGCTGCGCAGTGGGTGGTGGCCGGAACGCCGCGTCTGGTCGAGGCGGACCATCGTCGCGACGACCGTGGTCCGACGGGAAGTGTGCCACTCCGCCCCGGGTTCCAGAACCGGCCATCGGCTCCACCACCTGTGGTGCTCCCACCTCCCACAGTGCGAAGTCCGGAGCCGCCCGCGCCGCCGAGGCCGGGTAGACGGACCGGCGTCCGGTTCCTGGCCGGCGCCACCGCGGTGGCTGTCGTCATGGCCTTCACGATGGTGGGGGTCCAGATGTGGGGTGCCCCGGTCCAGCCAGAGTCGGAGGCGCACCCCGATGTGACCGCCTCCACGAGGCCGAACAGCATCCGGGCCGCCGAACGACCCGAAAGGAACCGGGGGACCACCGCTTCACCGTCCCCACTGCCAACCCCGGCAGACCCCGGACCCCGCGGCTGGGAACTTCCCGAGCGGGTCTGGGAGCCTTTGCCGCCGCTGGTGGCGAGCAACGAGGACTGGGTGGCGCTCCAGACCTCTCCTGTCCACGACCTGGCCCCCGCGACCTTGGTGGACTGCCCCGAACCCTCGATCGTGCGGGACATCGACTCGTATCGCGCACAGGTGCGTGAGCAGTGGAGTTGCGTCCATGCCGCGTGGATCCCCGTGTACGAAGCACTGGGATGGTCGACGGTGGAGCCAGCGGTGGAGTTCTACCCGGGCAAGGGGTCGAAGAGCGAGTGCGGCTACCTGGAGGCTCCGGCCTTCTACTGCTCCGCGGGAGCGGGCACCGTGTACTTCGGTGGCGACCACCAGGTCATGGCCGGCAGGTGGGACCTGTCGGTGAACGAGATGGTCAACCATGAGTACGGGCACCACATCCAGAGTCTGGCCGGGATCACGGGTGCAAAGCAGCGGGTTTCCGGGCCTGACGACATCGAGCGCCGATCCGAGCTGCAGGCCACGTGCTGGTCGGCGATGATGACCTACAACAACCGATCCTTCGACTTCGACCAGCAGGACTACGACAGCTGGCTGATGCGTCTGGACACCATGCTCGTCGACGGCGTCCACGGCAGCAGGGAGTCGTTGCGCTATTGGGGTGTTCGTGGGCTCTACGCTGTGACCCTGGGCGACTGCAACACTTGGGCCGTTGAAGCCCAGTACGTTTCCTGAACGCGAGGTCGAACGTGAGCCTGCCCACCGGTTCGTGGCCGCCGCCGCAGCACAACCCCTGGAGCCGTTGGGGGGCTCACCAGAACTCCAGTTTCGGCTTCCGCAGCCCCGGTCGCGGAGGCTACCCGCCGAGCGCCCATCCGCCCGGTCGCTGGCCCGGGCGCCCGGTTGGCCTCTACCAGGGTGGCCACCGCGGCAGCGCGGGCCGAGGTGGCCGGCTCGGGGGAGTCCTCCTGGGGTGTGGCATCGTGGCGTTGGTGTTCATCCTGGGTCCGGTGATAGCCGTGGCCTTCCTGGGAGCGGCGGCGCTCGACGTCGAACCACCCCGTCCCACACCAGCCACGACAGAACCCAGGCCCGGGACTCCGACGCCGGAGGTGGAGGACCAAAGGCCGGTTCCTGCTGAATCCGAGCCGGTCCCTGCCGAGCCCGAGCCGGCCGTCTTCCAATTGCCGCCCCGCGACTTCGGGGAACTCCCGCCGCCACATTCGAGCGACCCTGCTTGGGTGAGGGTCCAGCAGTCGGTCCTGTACACGGCCCGGTTCCCCGTGCAGCAGGGTTGTCCGCCTCCCGGCCTGATCGAGACCATGCAGGAACTCGAGAGTTACACCACCGCTCAGTTGGGCTGCGTGCAGAAGGCCTGGAAGCCGGTGCTGCAAGCGCTGGACCTGCCAACCCACGACGTCCCGCACTACTACTACGGCCAGTCGGTCACTTCACCATGCGGGACCACCAGCGCGCCGGCCTACTACTGCTCCGCAGGCGGGGGAGCGATCTACTTCGGCGAGCGGCTGCTGGACGACACTCGACGTGACCCCCTGTGGGCCAAGGATCTCGTGGGCCACGAGTACGGCCACCACCTGCAGGCGGTGAACGGCTTCTTCGAGGCCATCTACGAGCTTCCCGGCGGCAACGAGGTGATCAGGCGAAACGAGATCCAGGCGACGTGCCTCGCCTTCGGGATGATCCGGAAGGATCGTTCCTACGCGCTCGAAGAGGAATTCTTCAGCCGCCTCGAACCGCACTTGAGGAGTTACCTCGACGATGGGATCCACGGGTCGAAGGATTCCCTGGCCTACTGGGGCATGCGGGGCTTCTACGCAGACCACGCCGCAGAGTGCAACACCTGGGTCGTCGGCCCGGAATGGGTGGAGTAGGGCTCAGCCGATCTGGCCGATCCCCGGGTTCCACAGCCTGATTCGGCGATCGGAGATGAGGCCCTGGATATGGAAGGGATCCGCGTCGAGGAGTTCCTCCACTTGTGCGGCCGCATCCGCCCGCACGACCAGCAGTGCCCCGGGAGCTCCGTCCTGGTATGCCCCTGCCACTACCAGTGGGTCCGGCATCAGTGCGCGCAGGAACTCACGGTGGGCGCCACGGTGCTCGTCCAGCGCTTGGGAATCTTCGGTGTAGGTGTACTCGACCGCGTAGGTGTTCACGGCCCCACGCTAGCGTTTAGTCACCATTGATTTGGGCTGAGCGTCCCATGAGCGTAAAATGAGCAGGACGGGCTGGAACTCTTCTGGCTGGGACGCCCGAGCGTGCTCGGGACCGATCGAAGATTGAGAGCATATGGCGAAGAAAGAAGGAGCCCTCGAACTCGAGGGAACTGTGGTTGAGGCACTGCCCAACGCGATGTTCCGCGTCGAGCTCGCCAACGGCCACAAGGTCCTGACGACCATCAGCGGCAAGATGCGGCAGCACTACATCCGCATCCTGCCCGCAGACCGCGTGGTCGTGGAACTCTCCCCATACGACCTGACGCGAGGACGCATCGTCTACCGGCACAAGTGACCACCCAGTGCTTCGCGCAACGCCCGGGCCATCCCGGGCGTTCTGCATGTCTCCACGATTTTGGAAACCACCGCTGGTTGGCGTAAGGTTGTGCGTCGGTCCCTGATCCGACGGATGTGTCGCGCCTGCGTCAACGTTCCCGGTGCAGGACCTAGTTCATCCACCACTGATCTGGACCCGGCAGGGTCCTGATCGCCGATTGAAAAGGTTGCTCGTATGAAGGTTCAGCCGAGCGTCAAGAAGATGTGCGACAAGTGCAAGGTCATTCGCCGGCACGGTCGCGTAATGGTGATCTGCGAGAACCCTCGTCACAAGCAGCGCCAGGGCTGAGGCCCGGCGTCAGGCGGTAATCGCAGAACATCGCGGATCCGGGCTCAGCCCGTCCGCCGAGACACAACTCAACAACACCCAACGTGAATGCAAGAGTCCGAACCCCATGGCGAGGACTTCCACCCCCGGGCGAAGGCCGGGGCCCCGTCGGAGGCAGTAGCTTCCGTAAAGGCAAGCGGGGATGCTTCACGCCGCACACCTTCGCGGTCCCGGAGCCGGCTCCAAGAAAGAGCCAGGGACCTAGAACCAGGAAAGGTAACCGCCTGATGGCACGCCTCGTTGGTGTCGACCTCCCGCGCGAAAAGCGCCTCGAAGTCGCACTCACCTACATCTTCGGCCTCGGTAAGACCCGGGCCGCCGAAACCCTCACCGCCACTGGAATCAGTGGCGATCTCCGTGTCCACGAACTCAACGACGAGCAGCTCGTCGCACTGCGTGACCACATCGAAGGCAACTACGAAATCGAGGGTGACCTCCGCCGTAGCGTCGCCGCCGACATTCGCCGCAAGGTGGAGATCGGCAACTACCAGGGACGTCGCCACCGCAGTGGCCTGCCCGTCCGTGGACAGCGCACGCGCACCAATGCCCGCACTCGCAAGGGCAAGAAGAAGGCAGTTGCCGGCAAGAAGAAGGCACGCTGACCCCCGGGTGAGCTGAACAAGGACACAGGAGAAACCAGAACTTATGGCAACTGCAAGCCGCAAGGCATCCGCCGCCAAGACGAAGGTGCGTCGCAAGGAGAAGAAGAACATCCTTGTGGGCCAGGCTCACATCAAGAGCACCTTCAACAACACGATCATTTCCATCACCGATCCCAACGGGGCTGTGATTGCTTGGGCCTCCGCCGGCACTGTCGGCTTCAAGGGCTCGCGCAAGTCGACCCCGTTCGCCGCCCAGATGGCCGCGGAGGCCGCTGGTCGTCGCGCCATGGAGCACGGCATGAAGCGAGTCGAGGTGTTCGTCAAGGGCCCGGGCTCCGGACGTGAGACCGCGATCCGCTCGCTGGGGGCCGTCGGCCTCGAGGTCGGAGCCATCGCAGACGTGACCCCGGTGCCGCACAACGGCTGCCGCCCGCCCAAGCGCCGTCGCGTCTGATCCGCCCGAGACTAGAGAAGGACTGAGAGAGAATGGCTCGCTACACCGGCCCAATGACCAAGAAGTCCCGTCGCCTCGGCACGGACCTCGTTGGCAACGATCAGGCGTTCGAACGCCGCCCCTACCCCCCTGGTGTCCACGGCCGTGGCCGCACCAAGGACTCCGAGTACTCGCTGCAGCTCAAGGAGAAGCAGAAGGCTCGTTTCGCATACGGCGTGCTTGAGAAGCAGTTCCGCCGCTACTACGAGGAAGCAGACCGCCACCCCGGCAAGACCGGTGAGAAGCTGCTGCAGATCCTCGAGTCGCGACTGGACAACGTCGTGTACCGCGCTGGGTTCGCCAGCACGCGGCGTCAGGCCCGCCAGCTCGTCGTGCACGGTCACTTCCTGGTCAACGGCCAGCGCGTGAACGTGCCGTCGTACCGGGTCAAGGCGCACGACATCATCGAGGTCGCCGAGAAGTCGATGAACCTGCACCCGCTCGTCGTGGCTCGTGAGACCCATGGAGAGCGCTCCGTCCCCGGGTGGCTGGAGGCGCGTCCCAACCGGATGCGCATCCTCGTCCACCAGCTCCCCGTCCGCGAGCAGATCGTCGTGGACGTCCAGGAGCAGATGATCGTCGAGCTCTACTCCAAGTAGTAGTGCCAACGGGCCGGCCGAGTCTTCACAGCTCGGTCGGCCCTTTCCGGGCCCTCGGGCCCACCCGTGGCCAGGAGCGGTTCCTGGCCCGTTCGCACCCTCAAATAGTGGTCGGTGCGGGAAGGAAACATCAATGCTCATCGCACAGCGCCCCCTCCTGACGGAGGAGCCCGTCTCCGAGTTCCGCTCGAAGTTCATCATCGAGCCCCTCGAGCCCGGCTTCGGCTACACCCTCGGCAACTCCATGCGCCGCACGCTCCTGTCGTCCATCCCCGGCGCCTCCGTCACCAGCGTCAAGGTGGAGGGCAACCAGCACGAGTTCTCCACCATCGAGGGTGTCGTCGAGGACGTCACGGAGATCATCCTGAACCTCAAGGGCCTCGTGCTCTCCTCCGAGGAGGACGAGCCGGTGGTCATGTACCTGCGCAAGTCCGGTGCCGGCGCCGTCACGGCTGGTGACATCCAGCCCCCGGCCGGCGTGGAGATCCACAACCCGGAGATGCACATCGCGACCCTGAACGAGAACGGCAAGCTCGAGATGGAACTGGTCGTCGAGCGCGGACGCGGCTACGTCTCCAGTGTCCTGAACAAGGACCCTGACGCCGAGATCGGTCGCATCCCCGTGGACTCCATCTACTCACCGGTGCTCAAGGTCACCTACAAGGTCGAGGCAACCCGTGTCGCGCAGCGCACCGACTTCGACCGACTCATCATCGACGTCGAGACCAAGCCTTCCATGGCTCCTCGCGACGCCGTAGCCTCCGCGGGCAGGACGCTCGTCGAGCTGTTCGGCCTGGCGCGCGAACTCAACGTGGCTGCCGAGGGCATCGAGATCGGCCCGTCCCCCGTGGACGAGCAGATCGCCGAGTCCCTGAACCTTCCGGTTGAGGAGCTCGACCTGTCGGTCCGTTCCTACAACTGCCTCAAGCGCGAGGGCATTCACACCGTCGGTGAGCTGGTTGCCCGCAGCGAGGAGGACCTGCTGGACATCCGCAACTTCGGGTCCAAGTCGATCCTCGAGGTGAAGGTCACCCTCCACAACCTCGGGCTCTCCCTACGGGACTCCGCTCCCGACTTCGATCCCCTGCAGGTCATCGAGGCCTACGACGAGGAGAACGAAGAGGACGACGACGAGGCCGTGGCCGAGGATGCCGACGGCGACTTCACCGAGACCGAGCAGTACTGATCCCGAGCGCTGCTCGGAACTGAACCGAAAAGAGATACTTCATGCCGAAGCCAACCAAGGGCCCCCGTCTGGGCGGCAGCCCCACCCACCAGCGCATCATTCTGCGCAACCTGGCCACCCAGCTCTTCGAGCATGGCCGTGTCACCACCACCGAGACCAAGGCCCGTCGCGTGCAGCCACTGGCCGAGAAGCTGATCACCAAGGCCAAGCGGGGCGACCTCGCCTCACGCCGTCTGGTGCTCCAGTCGGTCACGAGCCAGGAAGTCGTGCACAAGCTGTTCGCCGAGATCGCTCCCGCACTCGAGGGGCGTGAGGGTGGCTACACCCGCGTCACCAAGATCGGACCCCGCAAGGGGGACAACGCGCCGATGGCCATCATCGAGATCGTGACCGAGTCCGTCGAGGAGTCCCGCGCAAGCCGCTCGAAGGCTCCCCGCGCCGCCAAGGCCGAGCCTGCCGCTGGAAAGGGAAAGCAGGCCAAGGCCGCTGCGCCCGCAGACGAGGAGCAGGTCGTCGAGGAGTCGGCAGTGGACGAGGCCGAAGAGGCCAAGTCCGCCGACGTGGCCGAGGAGGACACCGAAGCCAACGCCGAGGCAGCCGAGAGCGGAGTCGCGGAGTCCGCGACCCAGCTGGGTGACGCCGAGGACTCAGAAGTGGCTTCACAGGAGAAGTAGGCCGCGTCAAACGTTCGAAGGGGGAGGGACCGGCCAGGCCGGCCCTCCCTCTCCGCTTCGGCCCCGAGCACGAAGGGGGCGGCGGTACCAGGCCCAACGCGGCCTGGGGTACAGTCCGTGCAGGCCGATGGCCACTCAGGAGAAGGACAGGAACACCCATGAACCCACGCAGATCACTGCTCGCCCTCGGTGCCGTCGCGGCCCTCGCCCTGGCCGCGTGCAGCCAGCCCGGGTCCAGCGAGAACCCGACTCAAGATGCTGCTCCGCTGGAGATCGGGATCGTCCAGTACGTGTCCCATGACGCACTCGATGCCGTGCAGGAGGGGTTCATCGACGAACTCGCCGCCAACGGGTACTCCGACGGTGAAACCATCAACCTGGACATCCAGAACCCGCAGGCGGACCAGGCAACCCTCACCGCCATCGCGAACCAGTTCGCGCAGGCGGAGAAGGATCTTGTGCTGGCCATCGCGACCCCGGCCGGGCAGGCCGTCGCGCAGGTCATTCCCGAGAAGCCCGTCGTGTTCGCGGCCGTGACCGACCCCGTCGCCGCTGAGCTCGTGGCCAGCCTGGAAGCCCCCGGCGCGAACGTGACCGGCGTCTCCGACCTGAATCCCGTCGATGAGCAACTGGGTCTGCTCCTGGAGATCGCCCCGGACGTCAAGAACGTCGGAATCGTCTACTCCTCTGGCGAGATCAACGCCGAGGTGCAGGTGGCCGCAGCGGAGGAGGCGGCTGGGGAGTTGGGTCTCACGATCCAGAAGGCTGCGGTCTCGAACTCCTCAGAGGTGCAGCAGGCAGCCGAGTCCCTGGACGTGGATGCTTTCTACGTCCCAACCGACAACAACGTCGTCGCCGCGATCGAGTCGTTGATCCAGGTCGCCGAGGCCAGGAAGATCCCCGTGATCGCATCTGACAACGGCGCGGTGGAGCGCGGGGCCATCGCCTCACAGACCGTCAACTACGAGCAGCAGGGCCGCGACGCCGCCATGATGGCGATCGAGATCCTCGAGGGCGCCAACCCCGGGGAGATGCCGGTCCAGATGCAGGAGCAGTTCGACCTCAGCATCAACGAGGCCGCTGCGGAACGCATGGGCGTCACCATCCCCGAGTCCGTGCTGGAACGCGCGGTCACCACCTACTGATCAGTCAGACGCCACAGAAATGGTCATAGCCGCAGAGCTCGGACTCCTGTACGCCGTGATGGCCGTAGGGGTCTACCTGACCTACCGGGTGCTCGACTTCCCGGACCTGACGATCGACGGCTCGTTCACCACTGGCGGTGCCGTGACAGCGGTGCTCATCATCTCCGACGTCCCGTTGGCGGTCGCGATCACTGCCGGGGCGCTGTCGGGCGTGGTGGCGGGCATCATCACCGGGCTGCTGCACGTCCTCGGCAACATCAATCCGCTGCTGGCCGGCATCCTCACGCAGATCGCGCTGTACTCGATCAACCTGAGGATCATGGGCAAGTCAAACCTTCCGTTGCTGCGGGAGTCGACCCTCATGACCCCGCTGCGTGAGGCCGGCCTGCTGGGCACCTGGGCCGGGGTCGTGATCTTCGCCGTCGGCGCCGCCATCGTCGGGGTGGTTCTCTACTGGTTCCTGGGAACCGCCTTCGGTGTGTCACTGCGGGCGACGGGTGACAACGAGCTCATGGCCCGAAGTCAAGGCATCAACACCGGCGTCACGAAGATCGCCGGTCTGGCGATCTCGAACGGGCTTGTGGCCCTGTGCGGCGCCCTCATCGCCCAGTACCAGGGATACGCGGACATCTCCATGGGCATCGGTCTCATCGTGGCGGGTCTGGCCTCGGTGATCATCGGACAGGCGCTGCTCGGCATGACGGCCGTGTGGCAGGCGGTGCTGGCAGCCATCGTGGGGTCTGTGATCTACCGCGGCGTCATCCAGCTTGCGCTGGACGCCGGCCTCGAGCCCAACGACATGAAGCTCGTCTCCGCGCTCCTGGTGATCGTCGCCCTCGTGGTTCCGCAGATCCCCTACTTCAAGAAGCTGCGGGCGCGGATGCGCCGCAGCCGTACCGCAGAGGCGGGTGCGAGCTGATGCTCAAGATCGTCGACGTCACGAAGAGGTTCTTCCCCCACACCAACAACGAGCGGGTGGCGCTGCGATCGGTGGACCTCGAACTTGCCGAGGGTGACTTCGTCACAGTGATCGGCTCGAACGGCGCTGGGAAGTCCACTCTCCTCAACGTGGTGGCCGGCCGCTACCGGGCGGACGAGGGAAAGGTCCTCATTGATGGCCGCGACGTCTCGCAGATGCCGGAGCACCGTCGCGCCCGTTGGGTCTCACGCGTCTTCCAGGACCCGATGGCGGGAAGCAGCCCACACCTGACGATCGAAGAGAACCTCGCCATCGCCTTCAGCCGGGGCAAGTCCCGGGGCCTCACGATGGCCGTCACCAGCAGCAAGCGCGAGACCTTCCGGGAAGCGCTCAGCACGCTCGAGCTCGGGTTGGAGGACAGGCTCGAACTGCGGGTGGGCATGCTCTCGGGTGGGCAGCGGCAGGCGCTCAGTCTGCTGATGGCCACCTATGCGAAGCCCTCCATCCTCCTGCTGGACGAGCACACCGCCGCGCTCGACCCGTCACGAGCGGAGCTGATCACCCGCTTGACGAAGGAAGCGGTGGAGCGGCACAAGCTGACCGCCCTGATGGTGACCCACAACATGCACCAAGCGATCGAGCTGGGCAACAGACTCATCATGATGCACGAGGGTGAGATCGTGCTTGAGGTGAACGAACAGCGGAAGAAGACGACGACGCCCGAACACCTGCTGGCCGAGTTCTCGAAGATCAAGGGCGCCTCACTCGACGACAGAACCCTGCTGGACTAGAACCGTGCGCATCGCCCAGCTCGCCAACTTCGTCGGTCCGACCTCCGGCGGGATGAAGGTCGTGATCGACAAGCTGGGGGAGGGCTACATCGCTCAAGGCCACGAACGCATCTTCGTCTCTCCCGGTCGCCGTGACGAGGTGAACGAGACCGAAGCCGGAATTCACGTGCTTGTGCGCGCCCCCCGGCTCACCGAGCAGTACCGGATGATCGCGAAGCCCTGGCGGGCCCTTGAGGTGCTGGAGCGGTTCCGTCCTGATGCCATCGAGGTGTCCGATAAGTGGACCCTCTCGCCGGCCGGGCACTGGGCCTCCAAACGCGGTGTCGGTTCGGTCCTGTTCAGTCACGAGCGGCTCTCCGACATGCTGGCCATGTGGCTGCGTCGGACCGTGGGTGTGGAGGCCGTCGTCGGGGCCCTGAACCGCAGGCTCGCCAAGGAGTTCGACGCCGTGGTCGTGACGTCGCAGTACGCGGCGGAGGAGTTCGAGGGGACGGGTGCGAGGCTCGAACTCGTTCCCCTCGGCGTCGACCTGGAGACGTTCAACCCGGAGGTCGCCCAGCCAGTGCCCGACGGCGTCCTCAAGCTGTGCTACGTCGGCCGGCTCAGCCACGAGAAGAGTCCCCAGCTCGCCGTCGCCACCGCAGTGGAACTGCACCGGCGGGGACGCGCCGTCCGACTCGACATGTACGGCACTGGTCCCGACCAGGAGGAGCTTCGAGGGATCGCCGGTGACTCCCCGGTGTTCTTCCACGGATTCGTGGACGGCCGTGACGAAGTCGCCAAACGGTTTGCCAGCAGTGACATCTCGTTGTCGGTTTGTCCTTCGGAGACGTTCGGCCTCGCCGTGCTCGAGGCCATGGCCTGTGGGACTCCGGTGGTCACCGCTGACCGCGGGGGTGCCAGTGAACTGGTGGACGCGACGTCGGGCGCTTGGGCCGCGCCTGACCCGGAGACGCTGGCCGACGCCGTCGAATCACTCGTCCCGCGGCTCGGGCCGCAGCTCAGAGCGGCCGCCAGGGCGCGGGCGGAAACCTACACCTGGAAACGCTCGGTTCGCCAGATGTTGGAGTTGCATGGTGACGTGGCCCAACGTGCGCCATACCAATCGCTGCGTGGTTTCGAGAGGAATCAGAGGAGAGGATCATGAGGTTCAGGCTGGCTGATGCACTGGTGACGGGCGTCGTCGCCATGGCTGGGATGGTGGCCGGTGCGCCTCGAAGGGTGGCGCGCGACCATGTCCCCACAGTGTCTGGTCTGGTCACACAACTGCAGCAGTCCGACTTGGTGGGGAGGCAACTCGCGGACGCTGCGGTGGTCGCCGTCGGCCGGGAGTTCCCCTACCACTCCGTCTGGCACCTGTGGGAGTCGCCGACGACGGCACTGGCCAATGGCCGTGGCTGGTCGCACCAGTACAACACCGTGCTGTTGGAAGTGCTGCGGGGCCTGGGCTTCGAGGCGCGGGGAGTGCACGCGGCTCGCGTCCGGGGATGGGGCAATCCGTGGTTCTTCGCGAGTCACAACTGGGTCAAGGTGAAGATCGACGGGCGGTGGCTGGATGCCTGCGCCTCCCGGTCGTGGAACCGGGTCGGTCAGGTGGGGTTCACCCCCGTCACGGACGAACTGGACTACAGGAGCAGCACTCCGTACACCGTCGGCCTGGCCCTGCTGCCATTCGTCGTCATTGGCGTTTGGCGGGCATGGTTGACAGGCCGACCAGTCTCGCCGTGGATCTACCGGCGGCGGGACTGAGGCTGCGCTTCAGAAGGCGAGATTCAGCGCCAAGCTGCGCAGAACGGGAGGAACGGTGCGACGTCGCACCAGCCCTCCGGCTGGACGTTGCCCGCCGGCAAAGCCATCGCGAAGGCGGAGGAGAGCGTCAGAACCATGGATACGAAGATTGTTTTCACGTCTACAGTGTGCCCCCTATCCGCGGCCGACGCACGCATCGGCGCAAAGTCGTATGACGCGGAGGTGAACGGCCCAACATATCCGAGTCCCAGGTCATACACTTGGCCCGTGATGAGTCTGCGGCAGTTGCGTGGCGGATGGGTGGAGGTTGTCGTCGCCACCCTGCTCACGGCGCTCTCGCTGCAGGCCGGCTTCACCGGGCGTATTCCATGGGAGAGCGTCGCTCTGGACATCGGTGCCCTGGCAGCGGTTCTCCTTGCGCTGCGATGGCTCCGCGTCGGGATAGCCGCGGCCCTGGTGGTCACAGTGCTGGCGCTCCTGTTCGACCCGGTTGGTCTGGGCCTGTCTTCCTACCTGTGCATGCTGCCGGCGCTGACGGCGATCCGTCGGGACAAGATCCCGCTCGCGGTCATCGTCACCGCCATCAACGTGGGCGTCGGCTGGGTCACGAGTTTTCGACTGGCCGGCGCCGACGCCGATCCTCTTGCGATCATCCTGACCTGGCTCATCCTCTACGCCATCATCTGGGGCATCGGCCTCGGCATGCGGGCTGCTTCCCGCAACGAGCTGGCGCGGCTGGCGGCACGCTACCGTCGCCAGCAGCTCGAGCTGGCGATGGACCTGCACGACTCCGTGTGCCGGGACCTCTCGCTGCTGGTGATGCAGGCGGAGGCAGTCAACCACGCAGGGGAGGCGACGCCGGGTCAGCTCGAAGCGCTGGCCGAGCGCGCGCGCTCAGCGAACCAGGCGGTTCGGGAAGTGGCGAGGCTCCTTGGTGGCGCCAACCGGAACACGGTGCCCGAGGTGAAGCTCGAATCGTCCCTGAAGTCCGGCACCCATGAGCTGCGCAGTCTCGGATTCAATGTCCAGGCGCGGGCGGCTCTCGTGGGCGAGCTGCCGCCCGTGGTGGACACCGCCGCAGGGCGCATCCTGCAGGAGGCCCTCCACAACGTGGCCAAACACGGCTCGGCCCAGGCGCCCTGCCTGGTCACCGTGGAGCGGACTGCCGATGCGCTTGAGATGGCGGTGTCCAATCTCCCCGGCCGAGGGGGAACCGGTTCGGGCACCCGGCTCGGTCTGCGTGCGATGCGGGAGCGGGCGGCCACCGTCGGCGGGACGGTGCGTTCCAAGGAGGTCGACGGTATGTGGATCTGCGAGGTGACGCTTCCGATCGGCAGCCGCGCGACGTCCCGGGCCAGCTGATTCCACGCGATCCCTGCTCAGGATCCTGCCAGGAGCTTCAGCACCATGGGCTTGACCCTCGTTCCGTAGAGTTCGATGCTGCGCATCATGTCCTCGTGCGGCAGCGTGCCCGCACCGTACTTCATTCCGAAGCGGGAGGCTCCCAGCGACTTCACGGTTGCTGCGATCTTGTGCGCGACGGTCTCCGGGGAGCCAAGATGCAAAGCGCCGAAGTGGACCTCGTTGTCGAACTGCCCCCGGCTCGGTGGGGGCCAGCCGCGCTCGCGTCCCACCCTGGCCATGTTCTCGGCATAGTGCGGGTAGTACAACTCGGCGGCTTCGTCGTCGGTTTCTGCCACGAAACCATGGGAATGCACAGCAACTCGCCGCTGCCCGTGACCGAACTGCTCCAGGGAGCGGCGGAACAACTCCGCGAAGGGCGCGAAGCGTGATGGTTCCCCACCGATGATCGCCAACTCCAGGCCCAGGCCGTACTTGGCGGCCCGGACGACGGAGGCGGGGGTTCCCCCGACCGCCACCCAGGTCGGGATGCCGTGCTCATGCTCGGTGGTGGGGTAGACACGCTGGTCGGAGAGCGCCGCCCTCGTCTCACCTGACCAGGTCACGGCCGACTCCCCCCGGAGGGCCGCGAACAGGTCCAGCTTCTCGGCGAACAGCTGCTCGTAGTCGGCCAGGTCATACCCGAAGAGCGGGAAGGACTCGATGAACGAGCCCCGGCCGAGTGAGACCTCCGCGCGACCGGAGGAGATGCCGTCAATGGTGGCGAACCGCTGGTACACGCGCACCGGATCGTCGGAGGAAAGCACGGTCACCGCGGAGATGAGCTTGATGTTCCTGGTCCGGGCGGCGATGGCGGACAGGACGATGTCCGGTGCCGAGACAGCGTAGTCAGGGCGGTGGTGCTCGCCGATCCCGATGACGTCGACGCCGACCTCGTCCGCGAGGACCCCCTCTTCGACGAGGTTGCGCAACACCTGCGGGTGGTCGAGGCGCTCGCCGTCGGGGCCCAGCGTGATGTCACCGAAGGTGTGGAGTCCGAACTCCAGGTGATCGGAGTGCCGTTCAGTGCTCAGTTCCATCCACTCAGCCTACGGGCTGGGCGCGCCTGTTGACAGAGCTAATGGCTGGGGTATAGACCTAGCGCAGGTGTCGACGGATCGGGGGAACCATGAACGACATCGCACTCTCAACAGCACGCCTGAAACACCGAGATTCGAGCCGACGGCTGATCGTCCTCATCTCCGTCGTGGTGCTGACCATCGTGTGGGCGAGCTTCGCTGCGACCGGAACCGCCCGGGCAGCCCAACTGAGTTCGCCTGGCCTGAAGGGCCCGACCAACCGGACCGCGACGACGCTCAGCGTTCGGTTCATCCGCGTCTCCGAATCCGGCGGTGCCTGTCAGCCCGACATCGGATATGAGTTCAGCCGGGGCGCGGTGTGGGTGGACGCTGGCGGCTTCGCGAACGTGTGCAGCGATCCCGATCCCGGGTACAAGTTCACCGGATTGGCCTCGGGGACCAGCTACACGCTGAGCGTCCGGGCCTACCGGGTCGTTGGCGGAGTGAAGACCGACTTCTCGCAGCCCACTTCAGTGGCGGGAACCACGTTGGGTGACCCTGCTCCGGTTCCGTCGCCGTCGCCTACCCCGGAGCCATCGGTGACGCCGACGCCCGACCCCACGCCGACGACGCCGACGCCCGAGCCGTCGGTGACGCCCGAGCCGTCGGTGACGCCCGAGCCGTCGGTGACGCCCGAGCCGTCGGTGACGCCCGAGCCTTCGGTGACGCCCGAGCCGTCGGTGACGCCCGAGCCGTCGGTGACGCCCGAGCCGTCGGTGTCGCCTGAGCCTTCGGTGTCGCCTGAGCCGTCGGTGTCGCCTGAGCCGTCGGTGTCGCCTGAGCCTTCGGTGACGCCTGAGCCTTCGGTGACGCCTGAGCCGTCGGTGACGCCTGAGCCGTCGGTGACGCCTGAGCCGTCGGTGACGCCTGAGCCGTCGGTGACGCCCGAGCCGTCGGTGACGCCCGAGCCGTCGGTCACGCCCGAGCAGTCGGTCACGCCCGAGCCGTCGGTCACGCCCGAGCCGTCGGTCACGCCTGAGCCGTCGGTGACGCCGACGGCTGATCCAACGCCGACGCCCGACCCCACGCCGACCCAGGGCGTCGGACTGTCAGCACCGCTCCTGTTCGGACCGACCAACCGCACGCTCACGTCCATCAGCGTTAGGTTCCACCGCTCGGCCGAGGCGGGCGGCATCTGCCAGCCTGACATCGGATATGAGTTCAGTAGGGGCAACGGCTGGATCGACGCGGGCGGGTTCGCGAGCGACTGCACCAATCCCGATCCTGGATACAAGTTCACGGGCCTGACCTCTGGCACCAGCTATGTCCTCAGCGTCCGCGCGTACCGTCTGGCAGGGGGGCTGAAGACCGGGTTCTCGTCGGCCACGAGCCTCACCGCCACCACGTTGGGCGGGACGTCACCCTCCCCGTCGCCAACCCCCACGCCTACGCCGGAACCCTCGCCCACGCCGGAACCCTCACCGACGCCGGAACCCTCGCCCACGCCGTCGCCGACCGGTGACCCGACGTCGACTGTCATCTCGGCCCCCAAGCTGTACGGCCCGGGTGCGGTTACGTCGACCACGATCAGCGTGCGCATAGACCGGTCGGTCGAGTCCGAGGGGGTCTGCCGGCCTGATATCGGCTATGAGTTCCTCGGTGGCGCCTACACCCAGTGGTTCGACAAGGGCGGGTTCATGTCAGCGCCGTGCGACGACCCGGACCCCGGGTTCAAGTACTCGGGACTCACGCCGAACACCGCTTACCTCCTCAGCGTCCGTGCGTACCGCATCGTAGACGGGGTGCGGTACTACTCGACGGTCTCCAGCATCACGCTGAGCACGCTTCCGTAGTCAAGACCAACGCGCGAGAGACAGATTGCCCCGGCCGGAGCCGGGGCAATCTGTGTTGACTGAGGGTCATCCCGAAGATCAGGCGAGGGCCTGGGATGCAGCCTTTGCCTTGGCGAGGCGCTGTGCCACGTCGTTCCAGTTCACCACGTTCCACCAGGCGTCCACGTAGTCGCCCTTGACGTTCTTGTACTGCAGGTAGTAGGCGTGCTCCCACATGTCGAGCTGCAGGATCGAGATCTGGCCGGCGGGAAGGTTGCCCTGCTGGTCGAACAGCTGGTTGATGTTCAGGCGTTGTCCGAGGGTGTCCCACACGAGCATCGACCAGCCGGAACCCTGGACCCCGTTGGCCACCGCGTTGAAGTGCTTCTGGAAGGCCTCGAAGCCACCGAAGTACTCATCGATCGCCGCTGCGACCTCTCCGTCTGGGCGGCCACCACCGTCGGGCGACATGTTCTTCCAGAACACCGAGTGGTTGATGTGTCCGCCGAGGTGGAAGGCCAGGTCCTTCTCCAGCTTGTTGACCGCGCCGAGCTCACCGTTGGCGCGGGCCTCGGCGAGCTGCTCGAGGGCGGTGTTGGCGCCCTTGACGTAGGTGGCGTGGTGCTTGCTGTGGTGCAGCTCCATGATCTCCGGGGCGATGTGCGGTGCGAGTGCTCCGTAGTCGTAGTCCAGGTCCGGCAGTGTGTAGCTCACTTGCTTCTCCTTCTGACGTCAGTTTCGCGGCGGGGCCGCGCGTACGGATCCCATCCTAGGCACCCCCGCCCAACACGCGGGTGGTCTTCAGCACGCGGAAGCCCTTCGCCGAGGCCTCCTTGCCAGTGGGCCAGCCCTGATCGGTGAGCCAGCTCGCCAACGAGTCCGCGCCCAGGTTCTTGCCCACCACAAGCCAGGCGACGCCGCCGGGCTTCAGCCGGGGGAGCCAGGCCAGGAGCAGTTCGTGGAGCGCTTCCTTGCCGATCCGGATGGGGGGATTGGACCAGATCTCGTCGTAGCGGACGTCTGCGGGGACCTCATCGGGCAGCCTGCAGGAGACCCTCTCGGCCACCCCGGCCGCCTCGGCGTTGAGCCTCGTGAGCAGCAGGGCGCGCTCGTTCACGTCGATGGCGTCCACGGTTACCCGGGGCGCGGCGGCGGCGAGCCCGACGGCGATCGGCCCGAACCCGCATCCGAGGTCCAGGAGGTGCCCGGTCTCGGGCGGCGCGACGGTGCGCAGCAGCACGCTGGTCCCGAGGTCCAGGCGGCTGCCGGAGAAGACCCCACCAGCGGTGGTGAACGTGTGATCGATCCCGAAGACGCTGGCGTGGATCTCACGGGTGACCATCGGGGAGTCGTCGTTGGTGAAGTAGTGGCTCATCGTTCCTCCAGCGTTCGGACGGCTCGCGCCTGCTCGGCACGCTCGGCGAGTTCCGCGTCCGCGGGGTATCCGACCTCCTCCAGGGTCAGGCCGTGGGCCGGCATTACCATGATCTCGCTGTGGCGCACGGTGTGGCCGCTCACCTGGACCAGCCAGTCCAGGGTGCGTCGGCCTCCGGCGACGGCGGTGAGGGCGCCGACGACGGAGCGCACCATGGAATGGCAGAAGGCGTCGGCCAGCAGGTGGACCTCGACGACGCCCTCTGAGTCACGGCGAGCCGACAGTTCCCGGAGGTCTCGGATGGTGGTGGCGCCCTCGCGGGGCCTGCAGAACGCCGCGAAGTCGCGCAGGCCACGCAGCAACTCCGCCCCTTGGTTGAACAGGCCAACCTCCACGGGGTGGCGCACCGCTGCCACCCGATGGCGCTGCAGGGGGTCCGGGAAGTGCTCGGAGTCGATGAGCCGGTAGCAGTATCGGCGCCAGACGGCGGAGAACCGCGCGTCGAACCCGAGTGGGGCGGCGGAGACGGAACGGACGACGATGTCGGCAGGCAGGACGCGGCCCAAACGCCGAAGCAGGGTCTCGGCGAGGTCGTCGTCCCCGGGCAGGTCGAGATGGCAGACCTGCGCGCGGGCATGCACCCCCGCGTCCGTCCTTCCCGCCACGACCAACGAAGGGGGCTGGGGGAGCCTCAGGACCTGCCCGATGTGTTCCTCCAGCACGCCCTGGACGGTACGCAGACCGGGCTGAGACGCCCACCCGCGGAAGCCGGTGCCGTCGTAGGCGAGGTCGATACGCCAGCGCATCAGGCCCGCCTCGCGTAGGTGAGGTCGTGCACGCGGCGACCGGCAGCCAGTCCCCGCGCCTCGTACTTGGTGACCGGGCGCTGCTCGAAGCGGGGTGCCCAGCCGTCGTGCACGTTGTGGAACCACGGGTGGGCATCGAGCACTTCGCGCTGCCACACCGCGTAGTCCTCCCAGTCCGTTGCGAGCCGCCAGAGCCCGCTGGGTTCAAGCTTTGCGGCGGCCGTGTCGGCGAAGCCGGGGTTGACCAGCCTGCGCTTGTGGTGCCTGGTCTTGTGCCAGGGATCTGCGAAGAAGGTCCACAGCTCGGAGATCGAGGCGGGGGCGAAGAGGCGCTCCAGGCCGCGGGCGCCGTCGGCCATGACGATGCGGATGTTTGTCACGTCGTCGCGGCCCATGCGTCCCAGCGTGGATGCCACCGCCGGGGCGAAGACCTCGAAGGCCACGAAGTCCACGTCTGGCCGGGCTGCTGCCATGGCCACCAGAGACTCGCCGTTGCCGGAACCGATCTCGACGATCCGGGCTGCCGACCTACCGAATTCGCCCTCCCAGTCCACCTGCGCGTCCTCGGACACCCAGGTGGACAGCTCACCCACGGGGACGTCCACGACGAACTGCGCCGCGAAGCGGTCCCAGGCCCTGGCCTGGGACTCGTTCATGCGGGTGCTGCGGCGCACGAAACTGACGACGCCGCGATGCGGGCGGGGAACTCTGCTGACCACCGCACGAGCCTACCGGGATGGCCGTCGAATGGCCGCAGGCCGGGCCCCAAGGGGACCCGGCCTGCGACGTTCGATCAGGTGCTACTTCTTCTTGGACTTCTTGGACGACTTCTTCTTGTCCTTCTTCTGGCTGTCCTTCTTGGACTTCTTGTCCTTTGCCATGTTTGCCTCCTTCGGCTGTCATCGAGATTGGGACACAGTCAACCATCGATTGACGATTGTGTCAACCATTACTTGACGCACACGTTCTCGCTACGATTCGGGCATGGGAAACCGACAGCCCGGGATGGACCCGAAGTCCGACGCGCTCGCTGCCCTGGACCGGGCCCGGGTGGCACGAGAAGGCGCGGAGGCGGCGGAGCGCGACGCAGTCGCCTCGGCCCGCGCCGCGGGTGCCTCGTGGTCCAGGATCGGCGAACTGTACGGGCTGACCAAGCAGGGAGCGCAGCAGCGGTTCAAGCCGGCGGTGAAGGCCGAGACCGAACCCGGTTTGCGCTGAATGGCTTGTCACGTGGCTTTCCGCAAGGCGGCAATCGTTTACTGACAGCGCCCCAAGTGTTTACCGGGGGTTGGTCGGGCGTTGGCCGGGTGTCATCCTTGGCGCCCTAGCGTGACCGGTGGCCATGTCGTCGCCGGAAGGAATCCCTTGATGCAACCGTCCCCCTCGGTCGTGGGAAGTGGTGGGCTCACCGCTCGCTCCCGTCCCCGAGCCCTCACTGCTCTCGTATTCGCCGCAGCCCTTGGAATTCAGGGGGTGGCGGCCCCGGCGCACGCGGACGCCCTCCCCGGTCCCACCGACGGGGGCCGCGCCATCGTCGTCGCCTCGGACACCCGTGAGATCGCCCACGGCATCACCCACTCCACCTACGACCGGATCGACGAGGGGGGAACGAACCACATCGACGTGCTCAGGATCGCCCTGTCCGCGACCGAAGTGGAGTACCTGGACACGGGCGTCGTCGCGGGAGTGGGCACGTTGAGCAACATGGCGGCGTCCGCTGACGTGGACGTCGCTGTGAACGGCGACTTCTTCGACATCAACAATTCGGGTGCCGTGCTCGGTGCCGGCATCGATGACGGCGAGATCGTCAAGTCGCCGAACGCCAACCACCGGGATGCGGCCGTGGTGACCGAGGACGGCGTGGGTGCCATCGCCAGACTCATCCTCGACGGCGTCGCCACCGTCAACGGCACGGTGGAGATCCCCCTGGCCGGTATCAACATGCAGTCGATGCCCGCCAACTCCATCGCCGCTTTCGACGACCGCTGGGGGACCTACACCCTCACCCGCTCGCTGGGTGGCGCCAACCAGGACCACCATGCCGTCCGCGTCGGCGCCGACGGCAGGGTGCTGTCAGTGCCTGAGCCGGTCTCAGCTGCTGGCGTGGCCATCGGCGAGGGCGAGCACATCCTGCTTGCGCGCGGAACCGCCGCGGTGACCGAACTGCGCGCGCTGGCGCCGGGCGACGACGTCGAGGTCGCCATCGGCCTCACCGACGACGTCGACCGCGTCGCCGTGGCCATGGGTGGCAGCTGGGCGTCGCTCGTTGACGAGGGCGTCGCCCTCGACCGCCCCGGCGGCACCGACGCCTTCGCCGACGGGCTCCACCCCCGCACCGCGATCGGCTTCGGGGCCGATGGCACCGAGATGTTCCTCGTGACGGTCGATGGCCGCCAGGCGCAGAGCCGCGGCATGTCCTTGTCCGAACTCGGCCGGCTCATGCTGGAACTCGGGGCCACCGAGGCGATGAACCTCGACGGTGGCGGCTCCACCACCATGGTGGTCCGCGATGCCGGCCTCTCCGAGACCCGGGTGGTGAACTCGCCCTCCGACGGAGGGGAGCGTCTGGACGGCAACGGTCTTGGCGTGGTCAGCAACGCCTCCGACGGCGTCCTGTCCGGCCTCCGGCTCGAATTCGGTGGCGTCGAGGACCGCGCGCAGCGGATCTTCCCCGGCCTCACCCGCACCGTAGCGGTCTTCCCGCACGACGCCGGCGGCCGCCCCGTCGCCGCCGACGTGGAGTCCTGGACCAGTTCCGACGAGGCCGTCGCAACCGTCGCCGACGGAGTGGTCACGGCAGTCGCTCCCGGCAACGCCAAGATCACCGCCACCTCCGGAGACATCGCCGCGACGATCGGCGTCACGGTCCTGGAGCCCCTGGAGCGCATCGAAGTGGCTCCGAACGTCATCCAGCTCTCCGCGGTTGGCGAGAGCGCACCGGTCACCGTCACCGGGTTCGACGCCCAGGGCTTCCGCGCACCCATAGCGCCGGCCGACATCTCCGTCGACGGCGCATCCGGCGAGTTCACGCTGGAGCCGGCGAGCACGTCCACCTACGATCTGGTTGCCGTGTCCGCCAAGGCGGGCGGGCTGGTCACGGTTCGCGCCGGCGATGCCGCTGCGGAGCTGAGCTTCCTGATCGGCCGCGACACCCACCTGATCACCGACATGTCGGATCCGGTGTCGGACTTCTACATGAGCGGCGCGCGCTCGGGGTACTCCTTCGCGAAGGCTCCGGGCGAGGGCCGCGACGGCTCCGACGCCATGCGGATGTCGGTCGACTTCACGCGCAGCACCTCCACTCGCACGGCCAACCTCTGGGCCGCGGCGGGCTCGAACGCCCGTCGCAACATCGAGGGCCAGGCTGTGGAACTCCACGTCACCATCAAGGCCGACGGCGTGCACGACCCGATGATCTACGCCCTGGTGGACAACTGGCCAGGGCGCGAGGTCCCATACGTCTACGGGCCGCGAATCGCCAAGCACACGGACTGGCAGACGCTGGTCATCCCTGTCCCGCAGGGCTACTCCGGGCCGTTCTACTGGCACGGCTTCTCCCTCTACGAGACGGCCGCGAGCCTGTCGTACAAGACCTCCATCCTGATCGACTCGATCGAGCTGGTGGTAGCGCCGGTGGCGGAGGCCCCCGAGTTCGTCGAGCTCAAGGACTACGAGGCCATCGCGGAGGCCGGGGCCGCAGACGAGAGCCCCTCACGGATCGCGGTGATGTCCGATGCCCAGTTCGTCGGCCGGGCGCCCGAGAGCGCGCTCGTCGAGGGCGCGCGTCGCACCCTGCGGGAGATGGTTGCCGCCAAGCCCGATGCCGTCTACATCCTGGGCGACTTCACCGACGAGGCGGCAGACGCCGACTTCGAACTCGCCCGCCGCATCCTCGAGGAGGAACTCGTTCCCCACGGAATCCCCTGGACCTACGTCCCGGGCAACCACGAGATCATGGGCGAGCCCATCGACAACTTCATCTCCTACTTCGGTGACAACAAGACCACCAAGGACGTCGGAAGCACGCGCATCATCACGCTGGACTCCTCGCCCTACGACCTCGACTTCGAGCAACTGGAGTACCTGCACGACGCGCTCCAGACCGCCGAGACCGACGACGCGGTGACCGGTGTGCTCGTGATGTTCCACCACCCCACCCGCGACTTCCTGCCAAACGGCACCTCGGGGCTGCGGCAGGCCGGCGACGCGGACCTGGTGGAGGAATGGCTGGCGCGCTTCTCTGCAAACGGCAAGCACGTCTCGCTACTCGGGGCAGGCGTGGGCGCCTTCCATGCCCGTCACCTCGACGGTGTGATCCACTACACCAACGGCAACTCCGGCAAGGCAGCCACCTCAAATGAGGCGTGGGGTGGCTGGCGCGGCTGGACCATGGTTGGGGTGGATCCTGCGAAGGGTAACTCCGCTTCCCATGACGTCGCCGACTGGCTGACGCTTGAGACGCGCCCCTGGGTGGACCGGGACAGCCTGGCCATCACCGCTCCGACGGAGGTCGTTCGTGGGACGACGACCGTGATCGACGCCGCGTTCACCCAGGACGGCATCGCCATCCCGGTGCGCTGGCCAGTTTCGGCCACGTGGAGCGGTGAACGTGTCCACGTCGGTCCGGCCACAACGGCACCGCCCGGGACGGCGGCCGTCCTCGATCCGCGGACCCGTGAGATCACGTTCCTGCAGACCTCTGCCAACGAAGTGGAACTGAAGCTCGAGGTGAACGGGGCAACCACCTCGCACGTGTTCACGATCTGGCCCGAGGGAAGGCCTGCGCCGCTGCCGACGGCGAAGCCCTCCGTGACGACGCCCAAGGCGTCCAAGCAGGCCAACTCATCGCCAGCGGCGCTGCCGGGACTGGCCGCGACCGAGAAGTGGATCCGGGTACCGGCGGGGGAGCGCGCCTTCGATCCGGGCATCCTCGCTGAGGTGCCGCAGCCGGACGTCGAGACCGGCGAGTGGGTCGTCGCCGAGCAGTAGCGGCGGCGGTTGGACCACATGCCAGTGGGGCGGGCCTTCGGGTCCGCCCCACTTGCACTTGGAAAACCCAGCCGTGCGTGGAATACTTGAAGCGTCAACAACGTTACGAGGGGTATGAACATGACGACTTCCACAGACAAGCTGGCCGCCGAGACCACGATGGACCGCCTCGAACTGCGCGTGCGTGACATGGACACGATGCTGAAGTACTACACCGACGGCGTCGGGCTGGCCCCTCTGCGGACCGAGCCGGGATCGGCCGTCCTCGGCCTCGGTGGCACCGAGGTGCTGCGCCTCACCGAGGCCAAGGATCTTCGTCCCGGCCGCTCCGGCGACGCGGGCCTGTTCCACACGGCAGTCCTGTTCGACAGCCCCGCGGCGCTGGCACGCTCGATGGAGTCGATGCTGACGAAGGTGCCCCAGACCTACACCGGCGCCGGTGACCATCTGGTTTCGCGGGCGTTCTACTTCACCGACCCGGAGGGCAACGGCGTCGAGCTCTACCACGACCGCCCTCGTGACGAGTGGCAGTGGGACGGTGGCCACGTCCGCATGGCGACCCTGTGGCTCGACCCCATCGACTTCGTCCGGTCCAACTACTCCGAAGCCGAGCTGGCCGGCGAACTCGGGCACGTTCACCTGCAGGTGGGCGACGTCCCCACCGCGAAGCAGTTCTACGTCGATGCCCTCGGCTTCGACGAAACCGCCAGCTTCGGCAACTCGGCGCTCTTTGTGTCCGCCGGCGGTTACCACCACCACATGGCGATGAACGTCTGGAACTCCGCCGGCGCAGGCCCGCGCCTGAACACCCTGGGCATGGGCGTCGTCGACATCCTGGTGCCCAGCGACGACGAACTCCAGGCCGTCCGGGACCGCCTCGCGGCCCGGGGCATCCCCTCGGAGTTCGACGGCCGCACCGTCGGAGTCCTGGACCCGTGGCGCAACGAGTTGCGCCTGCGCGTCGGCTGAACCTCCTGGCGCGCGACCCGGCCGATTCCCCTCGGGGGTCCCCGGGCGCGCGCTGACGCGTAACATCGAGGGTGTATCCAATGCTGCGGGAGGCACTCGAATGCGCACCATCCTCAATGTCATCTGGCTGATCTTCGGCGGGATCTGGCTGGCGGCCGCCTACTTCGTGGCGGGCATCATCGCCTGCATCTTCATCGTCACCATTCCGTTCGGGATCGCTTCCTTCCGGATGGCCCGGTACGTGCTGTGGCCCTACGGCAAGGCGGTGGTCCAGCGCCCCGACGCGGGGGTGATCTCCGGCATCGGCAACGTGGTCTGGTTCATCGTCGCCGGCTGGTGGCTCGCGCTGGCCCACATCGCCACCGCCATCGCACAGTCCCTCACGATCATCGGCATCATCGACGCGATCGTGAACCTCAAGATGATCCCTGTCACCTGCTTCCCCTTCGGAAAGCGCATCGTGGACCGGGATTCCCTGCTGCCGGGACAGCGGCCGCTGCACTCCATCTAGCGGGTCGGGAATAACGCCATCCCTCCTTCGGTTCTACTGGTAGTTTAACTTTCAACAAACGTATCCAGGGCAGGAGCAAAGCAATGCAGTTCGGCATCTTCACCATCGGTGACATCACGCAGGACCCGACCGACGGTTACACACCCAGCGAGCATGAGCGGATCCGCAACACCATCGCGATCGCCAAGCACGCCGAGGAAGTGGGCTTCGAGGTGTTCGCCACCGGGCAGCACCACAACCCGCCGTTCGTGGCGCCGGCCAGCCCGCCGATCCTGCTGAGTTACCTCGCGGCCCAGACCGAGACGCTCCAGTTGTCCACCGCGACCACGCTGATCACCACCACGGACCCGGTGCGGATCGCCGAGGACTACTCCTACCTGCAGCACCTCTCCGACGGGCGCCTGGACCTCACGATGGGCCGTGGCAACACCGGCCCGGTCTACCCGTGGTTCGGGAAGGACATCCGGCAGGGCATCCCGCTCGCGGTGGAGAACTACCACCTGCTCTACCGCCTGTGGCACGAGGAGACGGTGGACTGGCGGGGCCAGTTCCGCACGCCGCTGCAGGGCTTCAGCGTCACCCCCCAACCGCTCGACGGCGTGGCGCCGTTCGTGTGGCACGGCTCCATCCGCTCGCCGGAGATCGCCGAGCAGGCCGCCTACTACGGCGACGGCTTCTTCCACAACAACATCTTCTGGAACTTCGAGCACGTCAAGCAGATGGTCAGCCTCTACCGCCAGCGCTATGAGTACTACGGCCACGGTGCGGCGCACCAGGCCTACGTCGCGCTCGGTGGCCAGGCCTACATGGCCAGGAACTCCCAGGATGCCGTGCGCGAGTTCCGTCCCTACTTCGACAACGCGCCGGTCTACGGTCATGGTCCCTCCCTCGAGGACTTCAGCCGCATGACACCCCTCACCGTCGGCTCCCCGCAGCAGGTCATCGAGCGGACGCTGACGTTCCGTGACTGGGTGGGCGACTACCAGCGCCAGATGTTCCTGATCGACCACGCCGGCCTCCCGCTGAAGACGGTGCTCGAGCAGCTCGACCTCTTCGGCTCCGAGGTGCTTCCGGTGCTGCGCAAGGAATTCGCCGCGCTGAAGCCCGACGACGTCCCCGGGGCCCCGACCCACCAGTTCCTCGTCGAGCGCCACCAGCGCGGCGAGGACCCGGTCCCCGGCGGCAAGGAGGGCTCGCAGGCCTGGATCGACGAGCAGGCCAGCGAGGAACAGGCATGACCCAGGACGGTTTCCAGCCGGTCAACACCGACCCGTTCACCCCGGAGGCGCGGCACATCGCCGTCGTCTCCGGCGGTCTGGGGGACCCGTCGTCGACGCGTCTGCTGGCCGATCGCCTGACCGAGGCGGCCACGGCCGCGCTCTCGGGGGAGGGGATCGTCCCGGAGGTGCACGTCATCGAGTTGCGTCTGCTCGCCACCGCGATCTCGGACGCGCTCGTGACGCACAACAACTCCGACGCTCTCGCCGAGGCCATCGAGCAGGTCGAACAGGCCGACGGCATCATCACCACGACCCCGACGTTCAAGGCGACCTATTCCGGGCTGTTCAAGTCCTTCTGGGACCTGATCGACGACCAGGCCATCGTGAACGTCCCGGTGCTCCTGGGTGCCACCGGCGGGACCTCCCGCCATTCGCTGATGATCGACAACGCCATGCGGCCGCTGTTCGGCTACCTCAAGGCAAAGACCATTCCCACGGCCGTCTTCGCAGCCTCCGACGACTGGGGCGAGGTGGAGGGCGCTGCCGAGTCCACGCGCACCACGCCGCTGCAGACGCGGATCGTGGACGCGGGCGAGGACTTCGCGGCGGTGGTGGCCCGCCTCGGGCCGCGCCAGCGTCGCGCCTCCGGTGAACTGAAGCCGCTCGAGGTCGTCTCCTTCAAGAACCTGCTGCGCGGCCAGCGCTGAACTAGCGCCTGGCGGGCCAGAGGTGCTCGGGCATCGGCTCGTACCCGTGGAACTCGCGGGTGAAGGAACCGGTGCCCTGGGCAAGGCCCCGCAGGTCCAGCAGGTAGCTGACCAGCTCCAGTTGGGGGACGCGCGCGTGGATGACGGCGTTGTGCTCGCCGTCGGAATCGCTGCCCAGCACCTGGGCGCGTCGGCCCGCGAGGTCGGTCAGCACCGGGCCGAGGAACGACTCCTGGACCGTGATGGTCACGTCGTCGACGGGCTCCAGCAGTCCGACGGCGCCGTCGACGGCCGCCTCCCGGATGGCCAGCGCTCCCGCGGTCTGGAAAGCCATGTCGGATGAGTCCACCGAGTGGGACTTGCCGTCGACCAGGGTCACCCGGATGTCCACGAGCGGGTGGCCGAAGCGGGTGCCCTTGGCGAGTTGCTGCTGGATCCCCTTGTCCACCGACGGGATGTACTGCCTCGGCACGGCGCCGCCGACCACCTTGTCCACGAACTCGTAGCCCGCGCCGCGTTCCAGCGGCTCGACGGTGATGTCGCAGACGGCGTACTGGCCGTGGCCGCCCGACTGCTTGACGTGTCGGCCGTTCGCCTTGGTGGGCCGCAGGAAGGTCTCCCGCAGGGGGACCTCGACCGGTTCCTCGGTGATGCCGAGTCCGAACCGGTCGCGCAGCTTGGACAGCAGCAGGTCGCGGTGCGCCTGTCCCATCGTCCACAGGATCTGCTGGTCGGTCTCGGTGTTCCGCTCGACCCGAACCGAGAGGTCCTCGACGGCGATCCGGGCCAGCGCGGCCCCGAGCTTGTCCTCGTCGCCGCGGGTGTTGGCCTTGATCGCGACGGGCAGGAGCGGGTCCGGCAGCGGCCACGGCCGCACGAGCGCAGGGCGGTCGATCGCAGAGATCGTGTCACCGGTCTCGGCGCGGGTGAGCTTGGCGATGCTGACGATCTCCCCCGCGATGGCGGTATGGCGTGGCGCCGCCTCCAGTCCGGAGGGCACCGACATCGGGCCGATCCGCTCGTTCTCGTCGTGGTCGGGGTGTGCGGGGTCCTCGGTGCCGGTGAACAGCGCCCGGTGTCCGGCGACGTGCACCTCGTCGTCGGTGTGGAGCGTGCCGGAGAAGATCCGTACCAGGCTGGTGCGGCCCGCGTACTGGTCGCTGGTGGTCCGGATCACCTGGGCGACCAACGGGCCAGCTGGGTCACAAGTGAGTTCAGGGAGGGTGGCCCCGTTGGGTGTGGTCACGGTTCCGAGCTTGTGGGTCCCGGGGGAGGGGAAACCCTTCTCGATCCAGCGCAGCAGTTCCTCTGTGCCGACGTCGCTGGTGGTGTGTGCGGGCAGGACAGGAAAGAACCGGGCCCCGATGATGGCCCGGTTCAGCACCTCGTAGACCTCAGCAAGCGCAAGCTCCTCGCCCTCGAGGTAGCGGTCCATCAACTCCTCGTCCTGCAGCTCGGTGATGATCGCCTCCAGGAGCGGAGCCTGCTGCTCCGAGATGAGTTCGGCCTCGGCCGCGGTGGCTTCCCGGGAGACGCGCTGACCGCTTGAGTAGTCGTGGATGCGCTTGTTCAACAGCGAGATGTTGCCGGTGCTGCGGGACCCGTCGCGGATCGGCAGCAGGGCCGCGACGACGCCGTCGCCGAATGCGCGCTGGCAGGCAGCCACCATGGAGTCGAAGGAGGCGCGGCCCTGGTCCAGCTTGGTGATGGCGATGATCCGCGGCATCGCGACGTCACTGCACTCATCCCAGAGGCTGATGGTGGAGGGAGCGATGTCCTCGCCGGCCGGGATCACGAACACGGCAGCGTCGGCGGCCCGGAGTCCGGCACGCAACTCCCCGACGAACTCGGGATGACCCGGCGCGTCCAGCAGGTTGATCTGCACGTCCGCGGAGGGGATGGAAGCCAGCGCGAGGGCTGCAGAGCGTTCCAGACCTTCCTTCTCGCCGCGGTAACCCTGGATCCTGGCGCGCAGCAGGTGCTCGAAGAGGGTGGACTTCCCCGATCCGCTGCCGCCCACCAGCACGACGTTGCGGATGTCGCCGGGTTCGGTGACAGTTACTTGTGAACTCGTCCTTGAGGCCATGCACGCACATTAGTACCCGGACAGCGGCAGCGTCAGTCGACCCCCCACATCCGGTGCTCGGCCCGGATCCCGGCACCGCTGCGAGGGCGGTCGCCGCGGAGTCCGCCGTTTTGACCGCTGGCCTGATCCGTCGTAAGGTAGGTAGCTGTTGCGTGCCGTGTCGGCTCCCGTCCACACGCGGGGCCTCCCACTGCGCAACCACCCAGTTTGTTGACAACGTATGGAAGTTGGTCTGCGTCCGTGTCCACGTACACCCCAAAGCCAGGCGAGATCGCCCGGAACTGGCATGTGATTGATGCTGAAGACGTCATCCTTGGCCGTCTCGCCACCCAGGTTGCCACGCTGCTGCGCGGCAAGCACAAGGCGACGTTCGCGCCGCACGTCGACGGCGGGGACTTCGTCGTCGTCGTGAACGCTTCCAAGATCGCCCTCTCCGGCAACAAGCGGGCCGACTCGATGCGCTACCGCCACACCGGCACCCCCGGTGGTCTGCGGTCCATCTCCATCGGCGAACTGCTGCAGAAGGACCCCCGCAAGGCCGTCGAGAAGGCCGTCTGGGGCATGCTTCCCAAGAACAAGCTGAGCCGCCAGCTGATCAGCAAGCTCAAGGTCTACTCCGGCCCGGAGCACCCGCACGCTGCGCAGAAGCCGCAACCCTTCGAGATCACCCAGATCGCCCAGTGAGCTTAGGAACAACGATGACCGAGACCCAGACTGCTGCCGCCGAGGAGACCGTCGGCGAGGAGATCAAGCCCTTCACCGACGAGCAGGATCGCGAGATCGCTTACCGCTCCGACTCCAACCCTGCCACCGCCTCCGGCGAGTCCGCCCGCCAGGCGATCATCGCCCCCGGCGCGGCCACCGGTCGTCGCAAGGAGGCCGTCGCCCGCGTGCGCATCGTGCCCGGTTCCGGCAAGTGGAGCATCAATGGCCGAACCCTGGACGAGTACTTCCCGAACAAGGTGCACCAGCAGCACGCCAGTGATCCGTTCGTGACCGCGGGTGTCGTCGACGCCTACGACGTCATCGCTCGCATCGACGGAGGCGGCATCACCGGCCAGGCCGGCGCCCTGCGTCTGGGCGTCGCCCGCGCCCTCAACGCCGTCGACGCCGAGGCCAGCCGTCCTGCCCTCAAGAAGGCCGGAATGCTGTCCCGCGACTCCCGGATCAAGGAACGCAAGAAGGCCGGTCTGAAGAAGGCCCGCAAGGCCCCGCAGTACAGCAAGCGCTGATCAGGCGCTGCACCAGCAGCTTCCACGCAGATCCCCGTCGGCCCAGGCCGGCGGGGATCTTGCGTTTCGCGGAGCCGCCCGAATCGCTCATTCCAAGTGAGCGCCCCTAGACTGGCGCGCATGGAACGACTCTTCGGAACCGACGGCGTGCGTGGCGTGGCCAACGTCGAACTGACCGCCGAACTGGCCCTCGACCTCTCGGTGGCTGCGGCCCACATCCTCGGGGAGGCCGGCGTCTTCAACGGTCGCCGCGCCACCGCCCTCGTGGGGCGGGATCCACGGGCCAGTGGCGAGTTCCTCGAGGCCGCCGTCGTGGCGGGCCTGGCGTCCGCTGGAATCGACGTGGTGCGGCTGGGGGTCGTTCCCACCCCGGCGGTGGCCCACCTCGTGAATGAACTGGACGCCGACCTCGGCGTGATGATCTCCGCCTCCCACAACGCGATGCCGGACAACGGCATCAAGTTCTTCTCCAAGGGTGGCGTGAAGCTCGACGACTTCCTGGAGGACGCGATCGAGGCGCGCATGGGAGAGGACTGGGAGCGGCCCACCGGTGCTGCCGTCGGGCGCATCCGCAGCGACAAGGGTGCGGTGGAGGCCTACGTGGCACATCTGGTGGGCTCGCTTGGCAACGATGGCTCCCTGGACGGCCTGAAGGTCGTCATCGACTGCGCGAACGGCGCCGCGTACATGACCGGACCGAGTGCCTTCGCCACCCAGGGTGCCGACGTCGTCGCCATCCACGCGGATCCCGACGGGATCAACATCAACCACAACTGCGGTTCCACCCACCTCGAGTCGCTGCGGGAAAGGGTCGTCAAGGAGGGCGCTGATCTGGGGATCGGGCTCGACGGCGACGCTGACCGCTGCCTGGCCGTGGACCACGAGGGCAACGTCGTCGACGGCGACCAGATCCTGGCCATCCTGGCCCTGGAACTCTCGGAGAACCACAAGCTCCACGCAGACACCGTCGTGGCCACCGTGATGAGCAACCTGGGCCTGACCCATGCCCTTGCCGCCCACGGCATCAAGCTCGACCGCACGAAGGTCGGGGACCGCTACGTGCTGGAGTCCATGAACGCCAACGGGTTCGCGCTCGGGGGCGAGCAGTCCGGCCACGTCATCATCAGCGAGTTCGCCAACACCGGCGACGGCGTGCTCACCGGCCTGCATCTCGCAGCGCGGATGGCGCGCACCGGCAAGTCCTTGAAGGAACTGGCCGGGGTGATGCAGGTGCTCCCGCAGGTGGTGGTCAACGTCGGCAACGTGGACAAGCTGCGCGCGGGCGTCGACACCGAGGTGACCTCCGCAGTCGCGGCCGCGGCCGAGGAACTGGGCTCCGATGGTCGGGTGCTCCTGCGGCCCTCGGGTACGGAACCGCTGGTGCGCGTCATGGTGGAGGCGCCCACGCTGCCGCAGGCGCAGCAGATCGCTGACCGGCTCGCGGAGAAGGTGAGGGTCCGGCTCGGCCGCTGAACGCCGTCGGGCGGCTGCTCAGAGCTTCCGGATGGCAATGGTCTCGACGCTGTGGTCGGGACCCTTTCGGAGGATGGCGGTGGCGCGGCCCCGAGTCGGGGCGATGTTCTGGCGCAGGTTGGGGCCGTTGATGGTGTCCCAGACCTGGTTGGCGCCGGCAATGGCTTCTTCGTCGGTGAGTTCGGTGTAGCGCCGGAAGAAGCTCCGGTCGTCCCGGAACGCAGTGGCCCGGAGCGCCATGAACCGCTCGACGAACCACTCCTTGATGTCAGCCTCGTCGGCGTCTACGAAGACCGTGAAGTCGAAGAAGTCGCTCACCGCGAGCCCGGCGGTGCCGTCGGTCTCCACTCTGGCGGGCTGCAGGACGTTGAGACCCTCGACGATCAGGATGTCCGGGCTGTTCACGACGATGTGCTTGCCCGGCACGATGTCGTAGACCATGTGGCTGTACACCGGTGCGGTCACCAGCGGCACGCCGGACTTCACGTCGGTGACGAACTTCAGCAGCGCCCGCCGGTTGTAGGACTCCGGGAATCCCTTGCGTTCGAGCAGGCCGCGGCGAACGAGTTCGGCGTTTGGATACAGGAAACCGTCGGTGGTGACCAGGTCCACCTTGGGGTGGCCGGGGGCTCGCCGCAGCAGTTCCTGCAGCAGCCTGGAGGTGGTGGACTTGCCGACGGCCACCGAGCCGGCCACGCCGATCACGAACGGGGTGCGTCGGACCCTGAGCCTGAGGAAGTGGTTGCTGTCGTCGACCAGGTTGCCCGTGTTGGCCATGTAGAGGTGCAGGAGCTGGGTGAGTGGGCGGTAGATCTCGCGAAGGTCCGCACTCGAGGTGGGGTCACCGAGGCCGCGCAAGCGGGTGAGGGTGGCGTCGTCGAGATCGATCTGGGTTGTGTCGGCCAGTGCCGCCCACGCCCTCCTGCGCAGCACCACGTACGGACGAGCCACCAGTGACCTTTCCAGAGTCAAGTTGTCTAGGGGCGCAAGCCTAACAGCGGCCCGGCGGCGGCAGCCCGGCCCAGCCTGCTTTGCGCGTATGTCGTCCCCCGGACCAGCGGTAGCAGCGCGGAAGAAGCAAACAATCCGGGCCCTGTCAACTCCGAACCACGCCCGGGGCTCAATGTCAAGAAATGCGCATTCCTCCTGTACGGTTGTCGCCATGTGTGGAATCGTTGGATACCTGGGTGACCGTGACGGACTCGAGATGGTGCTGTCCGGCTTGCGCCGGATGGAGTACCGCGGATATGACTCGGCGGGCGCTGCGCTGGCCAGCGACGGCGCGGTCCAGTGGCGCAAGAAGGCGGGCAAGATCGCCAACCTGGCTGCTGAGATCGAGGCCAATCCGCTGCCCTCCTCAGGCACCGCGATCGGGCACACCCGCTGGGCGACGCACGGAGCACCCACCGACGAGAACGCGCATCCCCACGTCGCGGGCCCGCGGGTCGCCGTCGTGCACAACGGGATCATCGAGAACCACTCCGCCCTCCGGGCCGAACTCGAGGCCGACGGGGCGCGCTTCACCTCCGAGACCGACTCCGAGGTGGCCGCGCACCTGCTGGCGCGCGAAGTCGCCAGGGGGGCGGACCTGCCCGCGGCCATGCGCACCGTGGTCGGCCGCCTGGACGGCGCCTTCACCCTGGTGGCGCTGGATGCGGGGGACCCTGACCGGCTGGTGGCCGCCCGGCGCAATTCCCCGCTGGTGGTGGGCATCGGGGAAGGGGAGTACTTCCTGGCCTCCGACGTGGCCGCCTTCATCGAGCACACCCGCGACGCCATCGAGCTGGGACAGGACCAGGTCGTCGAACTCACCCGCGACGGCGTCAACGTCACCACCTTCGACGGTGCGCCCGCCGAGACCAACGAGTTCCGGGTGGACTGGGACCTGGCGGCCGCCCAGAAGCAGGGCTACGACTGGTTCATGCGCAAGGAGATCTTCGAGCAGCCCAAGGCGGTGGCCGACACCCTGCTGGGACGCCTCAACGAGCACGGCGAGCTGATGCTGGATGAGCTCCGGATGAGCCCCGAGCTGCTGCGCCGCGTCAACAAGATCGTCATCGTCGCCTGCGGCACGGCGTTCTACGCCGGTCTGGTGGCCAAGTACGCGATCGAGCACTGGACCCGGCTCCCCTGCGAGGTGGAGCTGGCCAGTGAGTTCCGCTACCGGGACCCGATCATCGACCCGATGACCCTCGTGGTCACCATCTCCCAGTCGGGTGAGACGGCCGACACCCTGATGGCCATCCGTCACGCCCGGGAGCAGCACGCCAAGGTGATCGCCATCTGCAACACCAACGGCGCCACCATCCCGCGCGAGTCCGACGCCGTCATCTACACCCACGCCGGGCCGGAGATCGGCGTCGCGTCCACCAAGGGCTTCACCACCCAGCTCGTGGCCTGCTACCTCCTCGGCCTCTACCTGGCCCAGGTCCGCGGCATGAAGTACGGCGACGAGATCGCCGCGCTCCTGTCCGAACTGGAGCGGATGCCGGAGGCCCTGCAGAAGCTCCTCGACGAGCAGCAGACGGTCCTCGACCTGGCCGCGGATCTCAAGGACGCCACCTCCGTGCTGTTCCTGGGTCGCCACGTCGGCTACCCCGTCGCGCTGGAGGGTGCACTCAAGCTCAAGGAGCTGGCCTACATCCACGCCGAGGGATTCGCGGCGGGTGAGCTGAAGCACGGCCCCATCGCCCTGGTCTCGCAGGATCTGCCGATCTTCGTGGTGGTCCCGCCCAAGGGCCGTGACCAGTTGCGCGACAAGGTGATCTCCAACATCGCGGAGGTGCGGGCTCGCGGCGCCAAGACCATCGTGCTGGGTGACGCCTCCGACGAGGAGGCCCGCGCCAACGCAGAGGTCTTCATCGAACTGCCGCCCGTCTCCACGCTGATGCAGCCGCTGCTCGCCATCGTGCCGCTGCAACTGTTCGCCTGTGAGCTCGCGACGCTGAAGGGCCACGACGTCGACCAGCCCCGGAACCTGGCGAAGTCGGTCACTGTCGAGTGAGCTGCCGCCGGCCGGGCTAGGCTGACCCGGTGATCATCGGCGTCGGCACGGACCTGTGCGTGGTGGAGCGGTTCGAGGCGATGCTGGAGCGCCGTCCCGGATTGCGCGAGCGCCTGCTCACCCCTGCGGAGCGAGCCCTGTCCATCCAGTCCCAGGCGGCTCGCTTCGCAGCCAAGGAAGCCTTGGCCAAGGCGCTCGGCTCGCCCGGGGGCATGCGCTGGACTGACTGTGAGATCGTCAAGACCGACGGGGGAGTGCCCAGGTTCGTCGTGACGGGGACGGTGGCTGCCCGCGTGGCTGAGCTCCGGATCTCCAAGCTGCACCTCTCGATCTCCCACGACGGTGGGTTCGCCACTGCCCTGGTGGTCTGCGAGGCCTGAGGCCGGTG
Source organism: Tessaracoccus sp. OS52 (assembly GCF_020687685.1). Lineage (GTDB taxonomy): Bacteria > Actinomycetota > Actinomycetes > Propionibacteriales > Propionibacteriaceae > Arachnia. Next base: position 518,372 of record NZ_JAJEWM010000001.1, read on the forward strand.
AGGTGTTGACTGGGGACATGCCTGACTTCGAAGCCATCACTGACCAGGACGTGGCCGACTGGTGGCCGCTCCCGGACCGCCAGAGCCACAAGTACACCCGAGGGGTGGTGGGGATCGACACCGGCTCGGCGCAGTATCCCGGTGCCGCGCTGCTGGGTTGTTCGGGCGCCCTGCACTCGGGTGCCGGCATGGTGCGCTACCTGGGCGATGCCCCAACCGAGCTCATCGTGTCGCGTTTCCCCAGCGTCGTGGTCTCCGACGGCCGCGTGCAGGCACTGGTGGTGGGCTCGGGGTGGGGCGACGGCGCCGCGCCTGCGCGGCTGCTTGCCGCCATCGATAGGGGGGTGCCGCTGGTGGTCGACGCCGATGCCCTGACTCTGCTGCCGACGCGCCTGCCGGACAACTCGCTGCTGACCCCGCACGCGGGGGAGCTGGCCAGGCTCCTGGAAACCGGGCGTGGACAGGTGGAGGCGGAACCGGTCCAGCACGCGCTGGAGGCCGCGCGGTGTTTCGGTGCCACGGTGCTGCTCAAGGGCGGCACCCAGTACGTCGCTACGCCCGACGGACACGTCACCACCGCCGTCGCGGGCCCCGCCTGGACCGCCCAGGCCGGTTCGGGCGACGTGCTGGCTGGCGTCTGCGGGACCCTGCTGGCGGCCGGACTGCCGGCCGAGCGTGCCGCTCTGCTGGCCGCGTCGCTGCAGGCGATGACGGCGGCCCGGTTCCCCGGACCGCACCCTCCGGACCGGCTCGCAGAACTCTTCGCGGAGGTGCTCGGCTCGCTGCCAGCGAACTAGGGTTGGGGCATGAGCACCGCACGCGCCGTCGTCGTCACAGAACCAGGTGATTCCTCCGTCCTCAAGGTCCTGGAGTGGGAGGTGGCTGAGCCCCGGCCGGGTGAGGTACAGGTCGAGGTGGCCGCAGCAGGCGTGAACTTCTTCGACGTCTACGTGCGCCAGGGCGTCTACCCGACTCCCACTCCGTTCGTGCTCGGCAATGAGGGCGCAGGGACGGTCGCGGCGGTGGGAGAGGGCGTGACGGGCTTCTCGGTCGGTGACCGGGTGGCCTGGGCGCAGTCCGGCTCCAGCCAGGCGACCCGGGTCAACGTTCCCGCAACCAGACTCGTGGCCGTGCCCGAAGGGGTGAGTCTCACCGACGCCGCCGCGGCGATGCTGCAGGGGCTCACGGCGCACTACCTGGTCACGTCCACCTACCCGGTCCGGGAGGGCGACGTCGCGCTGGTCCACGCCGCCGCCGGTGGGGTCGGACAGTTGCTGGTCCAGCTGATTGCCTCGCGCGGGGGGACAGTGGTGGCCACTGCGGGCAGCGAGACCAAGTTGCGGATCGCCAGGGAGCGCGGGGCGCACCACACCATCAACTACTCGGAGGTCGATGACCTCGCCGCCGCGGTCCGGGAGATCGAGCCCGCTGGAGTCGAGGTGGTCTACGACGGCGTCGGCAAGGCCACCTTCGACGCCTCACTCGCGTCCTTGAAGCGCCGGGGAATGCTGGTGCTGTTCGGGGGCGCCAGCGGACAGGTGCCACCCTTCGACCTCCAGCGCCTCAACTCCGGCGGTTCCCTCTACGTCACTCGGCCGACACTGGGCGACTACGTCGCCGAACGTGGCGAGTTCGAGCGCAGGGCCGCAGAGCTGTTCGAGTGGCTGCGCACCGGCGAGGTAAAGCTGGACATCGGGGGCCAGTACACCTTCGACCAGGCAGCACACGCCTACGACGCACTGGAAGGTCGGCGCACCACCGGCAAGCTGATCCTTGTTCCCTAGTCAGGCGAGCAGGGTCTCCCCGACGTAGCCCTCAGGGCCGTATCCGGGTGGCACGACGAAGGCGGCCGAGCCGATCGCCGTCGTCCACTCGTTGAGCGCATCCAGCTGGTCGAGGCGACGCTGGACCGGGATGAATTGCTCGGCGATGCTCGCCTGGAATGCCGCGAAGATCAGCCCCGAGGTGGCGGTACCCGAATCGTCGACGTGGGAGTAGTTCGCCGAGCGGCGGAGCATCGCGCGGTCACGGTTCTCCGACGGGTGCGCGCGCCGCGCGTGGGCGTCCAGTGGGATCACCGGCACACCGTCAGCCATAAGGGAGAGGTCGAGGGCTTCGTGTTCGTCGGCGCCGTGCAGCGGGGCGCCCGTGTCGAGGCGACGTCCGGTGGACTTCTCCTGGCGGTCGCGGATGGCGGTGTCCCAGTGGTCGAGGTCCATCCGAATGCGCCTGACCACCAGTTGCGTACCGCCCGCGAGCCAGCCGTCCCGGGACCACACCGCCGCGTCGAGGGCATCACCCACTGGGTTCCCGGTGCCGTCCAACTGGCCGAAGAGGTTTCGTCCTGTGGCGGCCGCGCCTCCCGGCCCGATCCCTCGCCAGGACCCTGACTGGGTCCAGCGGTGGGAGGCGAACGGGGCAGCGTCGAGCAGCAGGCGCCGCGTGCCGTAGGCCACGGACGTGTCGTCGTCGGCGCAGACCCACAGCAGCAGGTCCCCACCCACCCAGCGCTCTTCCAGGCGGTCGTGATCCATCGCCGGGACCTGCTGGAAGCCCGCGGGCCTGCGCTTCTCGAGGCCCTCGAGTTCGAAGACCGCCTCGCCGAAGGCCACCAGCACCGACAGCGAGACGCCGGCGAGCGCCAGATCGGCCGCGGTATCGCCCGGGGCGGCCCGGCCGGCCATCAGGGCGCGGATGCTGGGGGTCCACACCCGCATGAGGCGGCCAAGCGCAGCCGCGTCGGTTCCGGGCAGCAGGTCCAGCGCGACGAGCCGGTGCGAGGCCGGGGAGGGGGTGAGGATTCCGGGCTGGTGGGGGCCGTGGGGGTCGTGGACCAGCCCAGCCACGCGCACCGCCGCATCCGGCACCTCGCCGCGCGCAGTGACCCGGCCGCCGAGGAAGCCGGCAGCCCCGCCGACACCCGCCGCCCCCGCGTACCCGAGGAGGGCGCGACGGTTGACCGGCTGGGACATGCGGCCAGTTTAGGGCGACGCGTCACCCGGCGATAATCTGGCCCGGTGAAGCTGACACCTCTCGCCCTGGTCGCCCTTCTGGTCCTGACAGCCTGCGGGGACGCGGGTGCGGAGGGACGGGTCACCGGAGTGATCGCGGCCGATCCCTGGGTCCGAACCACCGACGGCGCGCAGATGCCCGAGATGACGGCGCTGTACGTGAACCTCACCAACCCCGGCCCCGAGGACGTCTCCATCATCGGCGCCGACTGCGGCGACGTCGCGGAGGCTGCAGAGATCCACGAGATGGTGATGCTCGACGGCGACATGGTGATGCGCAAGGCCGAGAACGGACTCGTGGTCCCCCGGGAGTCGCACCTGCACATGGCGCCGGGTGGGCCACACGTGATGCTGATGGGGCTGACCAGGCAGCTGCCGGCCGGCTCCGAGGAGATCGCCTGTGTGCTGGAGTTCGACAACGACCAGACCATCGAGGTGGTGGCTCCCGTGAAGCAGTTCACCGAGGAGCAGGACACCTACCACGCGCACGCGCCCAGCGACGGGTAGCCGACGACGAGGAGACTCAGGCTGCCAGCAGCCGGCGCCGCACCGAGAGGCGGATGGCCTCCTCGTAGTGCACCACCAACGCGGCGCAGACGTTGTCCCAGGTACGGTCGAGGGTGGACTGACGGGCGGCCAGACCGAACGCGCGTCGCTTCGCGTCGTCACCGATGAGGTCGATGACGTGGCTGCGCATTCCAGCCAGATCCCCGGGCTTGTACAGCCACCCCGTTCGGGACTGGTCAACCAGGTCGATGGGGCCGCCCCGGTGCGGTGCGATCACCGGGACCCCCGACGCCTTGGCCTCCTGGATGGCCTGACAGAACGTCTCCAGCTCTCCGGGGTGGACGAACAGGTCCAGGGAGGCCAGCGCGGTGGCGAGTTCCTCACCGTCGAGCTGTCCCATGAACTTGGCGGTGGGTAGCAGTTGCTCCAGTTGCGCGCGCAGTGGGCCGTCGCCGATGATCACGGTCCGCGTGCCGGGTAGATCCGCGAGGGCCGCCAGGTCCTCCACCTGCTTCTCGCTGGCCAGACGGCCCATGTAGCCGATCAGACGTTCCCCGCCCGGCGCCAGCCTGGCACGAAGTCGCCGGGAACGCTTGGCCGGATGGAAACGGACAGAGTCGACGCCACGGCCCCAGACGCCGACGCGCGGGATGTCCTGCGACAGCAGCTGTTCGCGCGCGAACGTCGACGGCGCGAAGTTGAGCGTGGCGAGCGAGTGGACCTGGCGCAGGTGGTGCCAGAACAGGGGTTCCAGCTGCGGGAAGCCGTAACGGGACACGTAGGAGGCCACCTCGGTCTGGTAGATCCCCACCATCGGGATCCCGAGCTTTGCCGTGGCCGTCGCCGCCTTGTAGCCGACGACGAACGGTGCGGCAAGGTGCACGACGTCGGGGTTGAACGCCGCCAGGATTCGTTCGATGCTGAACGACGGAGTGGTCACCACCCGGACGACCTCGTAGCCGGGAAGACCGATCGAGCTGACGGCGTGGACGGGGAACCCGCGGTAGTGGGTGGGCGTCCGGTTGCCGTCGGCGGGGGCGATCACCATCGCTTGGTGCCCGTGGTCGTGGAGATGGTCCAGGATCCGCAGGACGGAGTTGGTCACGCCATTGACCTGCGGGAGGAAGGATTCGGCCACGATTGCGACTCGCACGACTCCGAGTCTAGTCGGGCGGGTAACCACCCGGGGTGGGGCGAACAAACGTCGGGTGAACACCAGATGACGATGAGGGTCACGTTGGGTGCACCCGGTGGAGGGGACCGCCTCAGTGGCAGTTTGGGCGGGAGGGTCGCGACGGGGTAGGATGTACAGGTCTGCCACTTCTGGCAGTCGCGAACCGATCTGGCTCGGTTTCGAATTCTCCCGGGTTCGGACTCCTGCTCCGCCCCAGCCAGCACCCAAGCGACGTGCCCCCTTGCGGCACGTCCATCGGCCGTCTTGTAGTTGATTTCCCGTGATGTGACGAGACGCGCCGTGCCCAACGCAAACCCGTTGTTGGGCCCGCCTCTCACCGCGAAGGAAGCAACACATCATGGCTATGCCCAACAAGAAAGTCGCCAAGTCCCACAAGGTGGACGGCACCCCCAAGAAGCGCTGGAGCGCAGCAGAGCGCGCCGCCAAGGGGCACGGTCCCCGCACCCGTGGCGGTCAGCGTGAAGTGGCCAAGCGCTCCTTCGCCACCCGTGACGACCGCGGCGAGCGCAGCACCGGCTCCGAGGACCGCGGAGCCAGCCGCAGCGACCGCACCCCAGACCGTGGAACCGGCTTCCGTCGCGACGACCGTGGCAGCCGCGACTCCGGACGCGAGGACCGTGGTGGCGAGCGCCGCAGCTTCACCCGGGACGACCGGTTCAAGCGCGATGACCGTCCCGCCCGTGACGACCGTCGCCCCTTCAACCGCGATGACCGTGGTCCGGCTCGTGACGACCGGCGTCCGTTCAACCGCGATGATCGCGGTCCGGCGCGTGACGACCGGCGTCCGTTCAACCGTGATGACCGCGGTCCGGCGCGTGACGACCGGCGTCCGTTCAACCGTGATGACCGCGGTCCGGCGCGTGACGACCGGCGTCCGTTCAACCGTGATGACCGTCCCGCCCGTGACGACCGTCGCCCCTTCAACCGCGATGACCGCGGCTCCGACCGCCGCTCGTTCAACCGCGACGATCGTGGTCCCGCTCGTGATGACCGGCGTCCGTTCAACCGTGATGACCGTCCCGCCCGTGACGACCGTCGCCCCTTCAACCGTGACGACCGTCCCGCCCGCGACGACCGTCGGCCGTTCAACCGTGACGATCGTCCCAGCAAGTGGGGCGAGGCCGGCGACCGCTCCGAGCGTCCCCGCAACGTGCGCCACTTCACGGAGGGCACCGGCGAGCGCCGTGACCGACGCGGTCCTGCCCGCGACTTCAGCGACCACGCCCCCCGCAAGCACCACAGCGAGCGCAGCTCCTGGCGTGAATCGGCCCCGCGTGACCACGACGGCGGATCACCCGAGTCCGACCAGATGAGCTGGCAGGCGGCCGAGGCCGTGGACCTCCAGGTCTCCGAGGCCGACGCGGCCTCCGGCTTCGCCGAGCTCGGCGTCGCGCTCCCGATCGTCGCCGCAATGGCCTCCAAGGGCATCACCGAGCCGTTCCCGATCCAGACAGCGACCATCGCCGACGCCGTCGCAGGCCGCGACGTCCTGGGCCGCGGTCGTACGGGCTCGGGCAAGACGCTCGCGTTCGGTCTGCCGCTGCTGACCCGCCTGGCTGCGGGTGACGCCGTCGGTTCGCCGCGCGCGTTGATCATGACGCCGACCCGCGAGCTGGCCCTCCAGATCGCAGACAACCTCTCGCCGCTGGCCGCGGCCGTGCAGCTCGACCTCACGCTGATCGCGGGCGGCATGCCGTACGGTCCCCAGATCCGGGCCTTCGAGCGCGGCGTCGACATCGTCGTGGCCACGCCCGGCCGTCTGATCGACCTGCTCGAGCAGGGTGCCGCAGACCTCTCGCAGGTCCAGATCACCGTCCTCGATGAGGCCGACCACATGAGCGACCTCGGGTTCCTGCCCGACGTCCAGACGATCCTCGACGCGGTCCCCGCGGACGGCCAGCGACTGCTGTTCTCCGCCACGCTCGACGGGGCCGTCGGCAAGATCGTGCGCAAGTACCTGCACGACCCGGTCACGCACGAGGTCGACTCCGGCCAGGCGTCGGTGACGACGATGACGCACCACTTCCTGGAACTGGCGCCCCACCACAAGAACGCCATCACCGCCGAGATCGCCAACCGCGAGGGCAAGAGCCTGATCTTCGCCCGCACCCAGATGGGTGCCGACCGCATCGCCGGCCAGCTCCGCGACGCCGGTGTGCTCGCCGGGGCCCTGCACGGTGGCCTGACCCAGGGTGCTCGTGCCCGCGTGCTCGCGGCCTTCAAGGAGGACACAGTCCGGGTCCTTGTGGCAACCGACGTCGCGGCCCGCGGCATCCACGTCGACGACGTCTCGCTCGTGCTCCAGGTGGATCCGCCGATGGGCCCGAAGGACTACCTCCACCGTGCAGGACGCACCGCCCGCGCGGGGGAGAGCGGTTCCGTCGTCAGCATCGTGCTGCCGCACCAGCGCAACCAGGTCCGCCGCATCGCGGACCAGGCGGGCGTGCGCGCGACGCCGCTGCAGGTCCATCCCGGCAGCGTCGAACTCCGCGAGGCCACGGGTGCCCGGATCCCGTCCGACACCCCGATTCCCGAGGCGGACTACCTGGCCATCATCGCCCCGAAGCAGCAGCAGCGCCGCGCCCCCAAGCGCGGTGGCTACGGCGGCCACGGCGGCGGCGGACAGGGCGGATTCCGTCGTGGGGGACGCCGTCGCGACCACCGCTGAGGCGGGGATAGAATCGCTTCCCTATGATCGCTTCCTCCGAGGCGTCCCTCCGGCTGGCCGCCGAGGGGGACGCCACCCAGATGTTGCGCGTGATCCGTTCCGCGTTCGCCGCCCGGCGGCCGGTGGATCCGCCTGCCGAGGCACTCTCCGACACCGTCGATGACATCGTCGTCGCGCTGCGGGAGGGCCTCGGCGTTTGCCTTGAGATCGACGGCGAACTCGCAGCCTGCCTACTGATCAAGGTGACCGACGGCGTGGCGACGCTGAGGCGGGTCAGCGTGCTGCCGGAACACTCCGGCAGCGGGCTGGCGCACCGCCTCGTCGAGGGAGCCGCGACCCTGGCCGCCGAGGAGGGCTGTCACACCGTCGAACTCCTCACCCGGCGGGAGTTCCCCGAACTGCTGACGTGGTGGCAGCGCCATGGTTTCCGCGTGGCGCGCGAGACGGAAGTCGGCTACATCCTTTCTCGCCCCCTGCCCATCAGCCTGCGCGTGCCCACGGCCGAGGCGATGCAGGAGTTGGGACGCAGGATCGCCGGGCTGCTCCGCAAGGGCGACGTCATCATCGCCTCGGGTGACCTGGGGGCTGGGAAGACCACCCTGGCGCAGGGGATCGGGCAGGGACTTGGTGTCTCCGGGCAGGTCACCTCACCCACGTTCATCATCTCCCGGGTCCACGAGTCGCTGAACGCCGGCCCGGCCTTCGTGCACGTCGACGCCTACCGGCTGGGAGGCGGCGCCGAACTGGCGGACATCGACCTCGACCAGTCCCTCCTGGACTCGGTCACGATGGTCGAGTGGGGCGAGGGCATGGCCGAATGGCTCTCCGAGGACCGGCTGGAGATCACCATCGAGAGGGGCTCCGCCGACGATGCCCGCACCGTCCTGCTCGACGGCGTCGGGCAGCGTTGGGCCGGGGCACTGGAACCACTGCGGGAGCTGCGATGACCTGGACCCTGGCCATAGACACCTCCTTCCACGTCGCGGCGGGACTGGCCCGCGACGGCGTCCCGGTCGGAGCCACCGTCATCAAGGACACCCGTGCGCACGGTGAGGCCCTCATGCCCGCGGTGAGCGCACTGTGCGCGGCCCACGATGTGGCGCTGACAAGCCTAGACGAGTTCGTCGTCGGCATGGGGCCGGGACCGTTCACCGGGCTTCGCGTGGGCGTCGCGGCCGCCTGGACCCTCGCCGCCCTGGCCGCGAAGGATCCCCGCGGCGTGTGCTCGTTGGACGCCGTCGCACTGCAGTGGTCCGACGCGCCATCGGAGTTCGTCATCGCCTCCGACGCCCGCCGCCACGAGCTGTACTGGGCGCACTACCGCGACGGGGCACGCGTGGGCCAGCCAAGGGTCACCGCACCCGAGGAACTACCGGACCTGCCCGTCGCCGGCGCGGTCCCCGAGAACTTCCGGTCCAGGGTCCGGTTCGCCGACGGGGGCCCCACCGAGCTGGACCCCGCAGTCCTGGCTGCGCGCTGGACGGAACTGGTCCCCGCCGGGGACGAGCCCTACTACCTGCGACCGGCCGACGCCACCGTCGGTGGACCGCCCAAGTCCGCGCTCCCGCGATTGCGGGTGAAGCGATGATCGTCGAGGCGGCAGTCGCCTCGGACCTGGCAGGTCTGGTGGCGCTGGAGCAGTGGTTCCCCGAGCGCGAGCGGTGGAGCGAGCAGTTGTGGGCCGAGGAGTTGGCCGCCCAGGACCGGTTCGTGCTGGTTTCCCGCGTGGACGAGGACGGCGCCCCCCACCGGGTGGTGGGAGCCGCCACCTTCCAGTGCGTCGGGGACACCGCGGACCTGCACCGGGTGGTGGTTGCCGATGGCTACCGGCGGCGCGGTTTCGCACGAGTGATGCTGCTGGCGGGACTGCACTGGGCCAAGCAGTCCGGTGCGTCCCGGATGGTGCTGGAGGTCAGGCAGGACAACGAGGTGGCGATCGCGTTCTACCGGACCTACGGCTTCCGGGACATCGGCGTTCGGCGCGACTACTACGCGGCAGGCGCCAACGCGTTGGTGATGGAGTTGCCCCTGCAGGGGCTGGACCTGGACGCCATCGGCCTCTGGGGAATGGAGGCAGCGAAATGAGCGGACCGCTCGTGCTCGGCATCGAGTCCTCCTGCGACGAGACCGGCGTCGGCATCGTCCGGGGCCGGGAGTTGCTGGCCAACGAGGTCGCCAGTTCAGTGGATCTGCACGTCAGGTTCGGCGGCGTCGTGCCGGAAGTCGCCAGCCGCGCACACCTGTCAGCCATCATCCCGACGCTGCACCGCGCGGCCGAGGTGGCCGACGTCGACCTCGCCGACGTCGACGCCGTGGCGGTGACCGCCGGACCCGGACTCATGGGAGCACTGCTGGTGGGGATCTCCTCGGCCAAGGCGCTCGCTGCCTACCTGGGCAAGCCCCTCTACGGTGTCAACCACCTCGTCGGCCACGTCGCGGTGGACCTGCTGGACCACGGCGAGCTGCCGATGCCCAGCACCGCCCTGCTCGTCTCGGGCGGTCACACCTCGCTGCTGCACGTGAACGACATCGCCACAGACATCACGGAGGTGGGTTCCACCATCGACGACGCCGCGGGCGAGGCCTACGACAAGGTGGCCCGCCTGCTGGGGCTGTCCTACCCGGGTGGACCGGTCATCGACAAGCTCGCGGCCGAAGGCGATCCCTTGGCCATCCGGTTCCCAAGGGGACTGACCGCCCGCCATGACCTGGAGAGGCACCGCTTCGACTTCAGCTTCTCCGGCCTGAAGACAGCCGTCGCCCGCTGGGTGGAGCAGCGTCGGCTCGACGGCCTCGACGTCCCGGTCGCCGACGTGGCCGCCAGCTTCCAGGAGGCGGTCTGCGACGTGCTCACGGCCAAGGCCGTCGACGCCGCGCGTCACCACGGCACGAGGACGATCCTGCTGGGCGGGGGAGTGGCTGCGAACTCGCGTCTGCGCACTCTCCTCCAGGAGCGCGCTAACGCCGCAGGGATCGAGCTGCGCCGTCCGCGCCCCGCGCTGTGCACGGACAACGGCGCGATGGTCGCCGCCGTCGGCTCGGAGGTGGTCCTGGCCGGGCTGGCGCCGTCGCGTCCGGACTTCGGAGCGAACTCCGGACTGCCGGTGTCGACGATCGTCGTCTGATCCGCGGACGCCAACTCGGCGTGTCGTGGACGGCTCGCGTCCACGACACGCCGAGTTCGCGTCCTGGAATCCCACCCCCGAAGCAAGCGCGCCCGGAGGCTCAGTCCAAGGGGTCCACGTGGCCCATCAACCTGTCGATGGCGCGACGGTCGCGCTTGGTGGGGCGGCCCGCGCCGCGGTCACGCCTCGCCACCGGGTTCGCGAGGTGCGCCGGGCGCTCCGGGGAGAGGTCCCGGTATGCCTTGACCGCCACCGGTGCACCGACGCGCTTGCTCAGCAACTCCACGATCTCGAACTCCCGGACCCAACCCGGTTCCTTGACGCTCACCCGGTCCCCGGCCTTCACGACGTGGGCAGGCTTCACCGGATCGCCGTTCAGGCGGACGTGGCCGCCCTTGACGGCGTTGGTTGCCAGGGAGCGGGTCTTGAACAACCGCACCGACCACAGCCAAACGTCCAGCCTTGTCACGTCGACCTCCTCGTCGCAACAGGTTACAGGGGCACTACCTTGGAGGGCGTGGACATCCTCTCGCCGCAGGGCCGGGCCGCGCTCGAGGCGGCCAGCGCCGAGCCGGACCCGACGTCGGTGGGCGCGGGCGAGCGCATGCGAAGGCAGTTCCCGCCGGAACTCGCTGCCGACGCCCTCACCCAGGTGTCCCTGCGACGGCGAGCCAAGCAGAAACTGCCACGTGCTGGTGAGATGTTCCTGACCTCGACCGGGCTCGAGCAGGCCACCAGGTGGAACGTCGCCCAGTGGCGGGCCCGGATCTTCGCGGGCGCCGGGGTGCGGGAGGTGTGGGACCTGGGGTGCGGGCTGGGAGCCGACACCATGGCGTTCGCCGACGCAGGGCTGGAGGCCCACGGCGTCGAGGCGGACCCGCTCACTGCATCCTTCGCGACGGCGAACCTCGCGCTGGTCGGCGGCCCGGCCGTCGTCCAGGGACTGGCCGAGGAGATCGAGGTCCCCGAGGGTGCGGGCGTATTTCTGGACCCGGCCCGCCGCACCGCTCGTGGCCGCACCTGGGACGTCGGCGACTTCACTCCGCCCTGGTCGGTGGTTACGGGATACCTCTCGGGTCCCCATTTCACCTGCGTGAAGCTGGGCCCAGGGCTGCCCAAGGAACTGATCCCCGACGGCGTGGCCGCCACGTGGGTGTCCGACGGCGGATCGGTGGTGGAGGTGTCGCTGTGGAACCGGCGGCCTCCCGGCCGCAGCGCCGTGGTGTCCCCGCGCTCAGGAGGTGCCCCGATCGAGCTCAGGGCACCGGAAGCGCTCCGCGAACTGCCGGTGGCCGACGTCGGGAGGTACCTGATCGAGCCGGACAACGCCGTCGTGCGGTCCGGTCTGGTCACCGAGATCGCTCCCGATCATGACTTGTGGCTGCTGGACCCCCACATCGCCTACCTCTCCAGCGACGAGCCGCTCGAGAGTCCATTGGCGCAGTGCTTCGAGGTGACCGCGGTGCTGCCCCACGACCTGAAGGCGATCCGCACCCACCTGCGGGACAACCGGATCGGCAACCTCGAGATCAAATTGCGGGGGATCGACGTCGACCCGGCCGAACTTCGTCGGCGGCTGAAACCCCACGGTCCGGGGATTGCCACGCTGATCCTTTCGAGGACCCCTCGCGGTGCCGTCGCGGTGATGGCGCGCAGGGTGACCTGAAAACGGTTCCCGAGGCCCCTCGGAGCGTGGAAAAGGCCACTTTTGGGTAACGATCTGGTGTCTTAGGCCCTCGTTGACCCCATTGGCCACAAATCCAGACTATTGTCCCGGTCATTGAGCCCAATGTTGGGCATGTCGGACCACGACGAGGAGAAAGAATGAAGTTCAGGAGATCAGGCGCGGCCCTGGGCCTTGTGCTGAGCAGCGCGCTGCTGCTCGGAGCTTGCACCAGCGAGACGCCCGAGGAAGATCCCACCACCGACCCAAGTGCCACTGCTGAAACCACTGAGGAAACCACCGAGGACGCCACGACGGAGCCGAGCGAGGGCGAGAGCCCCGACGCCTCCGAGGGCGCCGCCGGCTGCCTCCAGGACGTGGGCATCAGCGACACCGCTGAGGGCCAGGTGGCCGTCACCGTCGGTCCCGGCTCGTGGAGCGGTTACAACTCCGTCACGAGCAAGACGTACTCGACGTACAACAACGCCGTCTCCGACCAGATGTTCTCCGGATTCGTCTACTTCGGCACCGACGGCTCCATCTGCGAGAACACCGAGTTCGGCACCCTTGAGGTCGTCTCCGAGGACCCGCTGCAGGTCAAGTACACGATCAGTGATGACGCCGTGTGGTCCGATGGCACCCCGGTCACCATCAACGACTACCTGATGGACTACGCCAGCCAGAACCCCGAGTGGCTCGTGCCCGGCTACGCCAGTGGCGAGGACCTGGAAGCCGTGGCCGTCTTCGACCACGTCAGCACCAGCTTCGCAGCCGACGCCCCGGATGGCCCGGTGGGCGAGGTGGGCGCCAAGGAGTTCACGGTCACCTTCGAGAAGAAGAACCCTGACTACCGCATCATCATCACCTCTGCGCTCCCGTCCCACGTCGTCGCCGAACAGGCCGGCCTGGAGCCGGAGGCCTTCGCGCAGGCCATCCTCGACAAGGATGCCGAGACCGTGAAGCAGGCGGCTGACTTCTGGAACACCGGTTGGGCCTTCAACCCGGGCGAACTGCCCGACGAGGCGCTCATCCCCTCCAGCGGCCCCTACAAGATCAAGGCCGGAGGCTGGGAGGAGACCGCACTCACCCTGACCGCCAACGAGAGCTACTGGGGCACCCCCGCGGGCACCCAGGACCTGATCTTCCGCTTCATCGAGGACGCCGCGATGTCCCAGGCGCTCCAGAACGGTGACGTCCAGGCCATCGAGCCCCAGCCCACGGTCGACACCCTGGCCCAACTCCAGGCGATCGGCTCGTCCGTGACCGTCGAGAGCTTCGCCCAGCTCACCTGGGAGCACCTCGACTTCAACTTCCGCGACACCAGCGCCTTCTCCGAGTCGCAGGGCGGCCTCGCCCTCCGCGAAGCCTTCGCGCTGTGCGTTCCCCGCCAGGGAATCGTCGACTCGCTGGTCAAGCCCGTCGATCCGGCCGCCGAAGTCATGAATGCCCGCGAGGTGTTCCCCTTCCAGGACAACTACGACGAGGTCGTCTCGACCGCCTACGACGGTCGCTACGACGCGGTCGACATCGAGGCCTCCAAGGCCAAGGTCGCCGAGTCCGGCGTCACCACCCCCGTCACGGTCCGCCTCGGCTACCGTGCGGGCAACCAGCGTCGCACTGAGACGGTGGCTGCCATCGCGGCATCCTGCAAGGAAGCCGGCTTCGACGTCCAGGACACCGCGGCCGAGGACTTCTTCGAGGTCGCGCTGCCCAACGGTGACTACGAAGTCGCGCTGTTCGCCTGGGCCGGCTCCGGCCAGATCGCCTCGGGTGAGAACATCTACGCGACCAACCTGCCGCAGAACTACGGCGAATACTCCAACCCTGAGGTCGACGAGGCCTGGACCACCCTGGCCACGAGCCTGGATCCCGAGGTCCACGCGGAGCAGGTCAAGGTCATCGAGAAGCTGCTGTGGGACGACCTGTTCGGCATCCCGCTGTACGCCCACCCTGGTGTTGCAGCCTGGGACGCACGACTCCAGAACGTGCGCCCGACCGCAGCCCAGAACGGGATCAGCTGGAACGCAAGCCAGTGGGTCCTCAACTGAGGCTCGCTGAGCCGCGGTACTAGGTGAGAAACAGTTTGGGGCGGGTGGCCTCCGTGGCCACCCGCCCCAAGCGTGTTCAAGGCACCGTGACGTTCGATACAGGCTCGTACCCTATGCTGGGGGCGCTCGGTGCGGGCTCGACGACGTCGTCCGGGCAGAACTATGTAAGGACCATTCGTGATCAAATTCATCGCCAAGCGGCTCGGGATCTCCACCATGATCCTGCTGCTGGGTTCAGTGCTGCTCTACGTGCTGACCGTGAACTCCGGGGATCCGCTCGAGGACCTGCGCGAGTCCAACGCGCCCAACCGTGAGAACCTGATCCGGCAGCGGACCGCGAACATGCAGCTGGACGTGCCGTGGTGGCTGCGGTACTTCAACTGGCTCCGCGGTGCGCTGGGGTGCTTCGTGGGACAGTGCGACCTGGGCACCAACGCCTCCGGGCAGGACGTGACCAACCTCGTCGCACAGGCGGCCGGGTCCACACTGCGCCTGGTGGTGCTCGCCACGCTGCTCGCCATCGTGATCGGCGTCGCTCTCGGAGTGATCAGCGCCGTGCGCCAGTACAGCGGCTTCGACTACGCCACCACGCTGATGGCGTTCGTGTTCTTCTCCCTGCCCGTCTTCTGGGCCGCGGTGCTGCTGAAGCACTACGCAGCCATCGAGTTCAACAACTGGATAGTTGAGGCGGCATTCAGTCCCGCGACGATCATCATCGCCGCTGTCCTGGGCGCCTTCGTCGTCCAGGCCGCCATGGGCGGTGACGTCAGGCGACGCCTCATCACCGCTGGCGCCACTGCCGTCGTCCTCGCGGGCCTCATGTTCTACTTCGACGCCGTGACCTGGTTCCGGCGTCCCGCGATCGGGTTGCCGATCTTCATCCTCGCGGTGCTCGGGGCTGGGGTGGTCGTGGTCACCATGAGCTCCGGTTTCGGGAACAAGCGGGTCCGCAACGCCGTCGGCGTCACCGCGCTCGCGGCGATCGTCGGTTACGCGGTGGTGCGGGGGAACCTGATGACCGACCCAAGCACCCTGAAGTTGTTCCTTTGCCTCCTGGCCGCCGTCGTGATCGCCGTGGTGGCGGGTATCGCACTGGGCGGGTTCTCCCGCAAGCAGGCGGTCTCCTCGTCGCTGATCCTGGCCGCCATCGCATCCCTGCTCGCGCTGGCGGACCTGCTGCTCAGCAACTGGGCCGGCTACCTCCAGCAGATGCCCCGCCCCATTCCGACGATCGGTGCGGCGAGCCCGAACTTCACGTCCTCCTACTGGGGCCACTTCATCGACGCGCTCACCCACCTGCTGCTGCCCACGATCGTCCTGACGCTGATCTCCATCGCCGGCTACACCCGTTACACCCGGGCGTCGATGCTGGACGTGCTGAACCAGGACTACATCCGCACGGCGCGCTCCAAGGGCATCTCGGAGCGCAAGGTGATCACCCGGCACGCCCTGCGCAACTCCCTGATCCCGCTGGCCACCATCATCGCGTTCGACTTCGCGGCCCTCATCGCCGGCGCCGTCGTGACCGAGAGCGTCTTCGGCTGGCAGGGCATGGGCAACCTCTTCCGGGTGGGCCTGTTGCAGGTGGACCCGGCGCCCGTCATGGGCTTCTACGTCGTGACCGGCACAGCCGCGGTGGTCATGAACATGTTGGCGGACATCGCCTACGCGGCGCTTGACCCGAGGATCACCCGATGAGCAACGACAACCAGAACCTGCCCCCCATCAACGCGGACGAGCCGGACAAGGTGGACGCCACCGCGGCGTTGCTCACCGTCGAGGAGGACCTCGAGGGCAAGACCGACAAGTCCTACTCCCAGGGTGCGCTGGTGCTCCGGCGCTTCGTCCGGCACCGTGCGGCGATGATCGCCCTGGTGCTGCTGCTGCTCGTGGTGCTCATGGCGTTCACCTCGATCGGCATCGGCCCCATCCCCGGCTGGTGGCCGAAGGACTACACGAGCCTCTACCCGCCCGTCAACAGCGGGCAGCCGACGCTGACGCTTTGGCCCTTCTCCATCGGCGAGCACCCGCTCGGACAGGACACCATCGGCAAGGACTACTTCGCGCAGGTGATGCGTGGTACCCAGATCTCGCTGTTCATCGCCTTCACCGTGGGCCTGCTGGCCACGTTCATAGGCACCGTCATCGGAGCGGCGGCCGGTTACGTCCGGGGCCTCATCGAGGCCTTCCTGATGCGCATGACTGACCTGTTCATCATCATCCCGACGCTGGTCCTGGCCGCCGTGCTGGGCCAGATGGCCTCCCGCGCGGGCGTCTGGGCGCTCGCCGTCGTCCTCGGGCTGGTGTCCTGGACCGGCCTCGCGCGGCTGGTGCGTGCGGAGGTGCTCTCGCTGCGGGAGCGTGAGTTCGTCGCCGCAGCGCGCGCCATCGGAACCCCCACCCGCCGCATCATCGTGCGCCACATCCTGCCCAACGCACTGGGCACCATCGTGGTCAACGCCACGCTGCTGATCGCGGCCGCGATCCTGACCGAGACCGCGCTGTCGTTCCTCGGATTCGGCGTCCAGCCCCCGGACACCTCGCTCGGACTGCTGATCTCGCAGTACCAGAACGCGCTCACCACCAGGCCCTGGCTGTTCTGGTGGCCCGGCGTCGTGATCCTCACCATCGCGCTGTGCGTCAACTTCATCGGCGACGGCCTCCGCGATGCCTTCGACCCGCGCCAGCAGATGGACTGAGGTACAACCAAATGAAACACGAATCCACTTACGACGCCGAGACCGACCCGGTCCTCCAGTTCCGCGGACTGAACGTCGACTTCAGGACCGAGTTCGGCGTCGTGCACGCCGTCAAGGGCCTGGACATGAAGGTGATGCCCGGGGAGGTCGTCGCCCTGGTGGGCGAGTCCGGTTCAGGCAAGTCGGTCACCGCCACCACGGCGCTCGGCCTGCTGCCGTCCAACGCCCGGATCGGCGGCGAGACCCAGGTCGCCGACAAGGTGATCAACGACCTGTCCGAGCGTGGCCTGCGGGCCATCCGCGGGCGTCGCGTCGCCATGGTGTTCCAGGAGCCCATGACCGCGTTGAACCCGGTCATCCGCATCGGTGAGCAACTCACCGAGGCGATGGAGGTGCACGGGATCGCCCATGGCAGCGAGGCCTGGGCTCGCGCCGTCGACCTGCTCAACGCCGTCGGCATCCCGGGCGCCGAGCGTCGCGCCAAGCAGTTCCCGCACGAACTCTCCGGCGGCATGCGCCAGCGCGTCGTCATCGCGATGGCGCTGGCCTGCGATCCGGAGGTGATCATCGCCGACGAGCCCACCACCGCCCTCGACGTGACCGTGCAGGCAGACATCCTGGATCTGCTGCGCTCGCTGAAGGACAAGCTCAACACCGGCATCCTGCTGATCACCCACAACATGGGGGTGGTGGCGGACATGGCTGATCGGGTGGCCGTCATGTTCAAGGGCGACATCGTCGAGCGCGGCGACGTCGGCGAGGTGCTGCTCAACCCGCAGCACCCCTACACCAAGCGCCTGCTGGATGCCGTCCCGCACCTCGGGGAAGGGCACGGGCAGTTCGGCGGCTCGCCGCACCCCGTGGAGGCGAACGCGGAACCGGCGCTCGAGGTCAACAACGTCATCATCGAGTACCACCGCGCGGGCAAGAAGCCGTTTCGCGCGGTCGATGACGTCTCCTTCGACGTCCGCCGCGGCGAGATCGTGGGGCTGGTGGGGGAGTCGGGTTCCGGCAAGTCCACCATCGGCCGCGCGGTGCTGGGCCTCATCCCCACCCACGGTGGCAGCGTCCGCGTGCTCGGTGAGGACGCGCTGGCCAGCAAGGGCAATGGTGCGATGGCGCTGCGCCGGCGGATCGGCATCATCTTCCAGGATCCGGCGGCGTCCCTGAACCCGCGGCTCCCGGTTGGCGACGTCATCGCCGAGCCCATGAGCGTGCACCGCCTCGGCGGCGGCCGCAAGGCTCAGCAGCAGAAGGTCCTTGAACTGCTGGAAGCCGTCCAGCTGCCCAAGAGCGCCTACAACCGCTACCCGCACGAGCTCTCGGGGGGCCAGCGGCAGCGCGTGTCCATCGCCCGGGCACTGTCCCTGCGGCCGGACCTGCTGATCGCCGACGAGCCCACCTCGGCACTCGACGTCTCGGTGCAGGCCTCGGTGCTGGAGATGCTGATCAACCTGCAACGCGACTTCGGATTCGCCTGCCTGTTCATCTCCCACGACCTCGCCGTCATCGACGCCCTCGCGCACCGTGTGGTCGTGATGCAGTACGGCAAGGTCGTGGAGAAGGGCGACCGTGCCGACGTGCTGCTGAAACCCAAGGAGGAGTACACCAGGCGGCTCCTCGCCGCGGCTCCCGTACCGGACCCGTTCGAGCAGAAGCGGCGCCGCGACGAGCGGCACGCGCTGCTGGCGGAACTCGGCGACGAGGTGGCCGAGATCGACACGCGCGAGCTGCACTTCTGAGCGACGGTCAACGACTCGACATCCTCGCCCGCGCCTCGCGGGCGAGGATGATCGCATTGCACAGGATCATCCGCGGGTAGATCTGCCTGCCGATTCGTGTCTGGCACTCGGCTTGCCTGAGTGCTAATTGGGGTATAGCTTGGGGATTGGCACTCGACCCCGTCGGGTGCCAACGCCCGGGCGGCACCGCGACGACGTCCGGACACTCACCTTAGACACTGATCCGGCACCGCCGGGTATACACAGAAAGGGGTTTGACGTGGCAAGCACGATCAAGCCGCTCGAGGACCGCGTCCTCGTCGAGCCGCTGGAGGCTGAGCAGACCACCGCTTCCGGTCTGGTCATTCCGGACACCGCCAAGGAGAAGCCCCAGGAGGGGCGCGTCGTGGCCACCGGTCCCGGCCGCATCGATGACAAGGGCAACCGCGTCCCGCTGGACGTCGCCGAGGGCGACGTCGTCATCTTCTCCAAGTACGGCGGCACCGAGGTCAAGTACGACGGCAAGGAGCTCCTGCTCCTCAACGCCCGCGACATCCTCGCCGTAGTCACCAAGTAAGGAACCACCACATGCCAAAGATCCTGCAGTTCGACGAGGAAGCGCGCCGCTCGCTCGAGCGTGGCGTCGACGCCCTCGCCAACACTGTCAAGGTGACCCTCGGCCCGAAGGGACGCTACGTCGTCCTGGACAAGAAGTGGGGCGCCCCCACCATCACCAACGACGGCGTCACCGTCGCCAAGGAGGTGGAGCTCGACGATCCCTACGAGGATCTCGGCGCCCAGCTGGCCAAGGAAGTCGCCACCAAGACCAACGATGTTGCCGGTGACGGCACCACCACCGCCACCGTGCTGGCCCAGGCCCTCGTCCACGAGGGTCTGCGCGCCGTCACCGCCGGCGGCAACCCGGTGGGGCTGAAGCGGGGAATCGACAAGGCCGTTGAGGCCGTCGTCGAGCGTCTCCGTGAGAACGCCCGCCCCGTCGACACCACCGACGACATGGCCTCGGTGGCCACCATCTCCTCGCGCGACGAGCAGATCGGTGCGCTCATCGCCGACGCCTTCGACAAGGTCGGCAAGGACGGCGTCATCACCGTCGACGAGTCCCAGACCTTCGGGACGGAGCTCGAGTTCACCGAGGGCATGCAGTTCGACAAGGGTTACCTGTCGCCCTACATGGTCACCGACGCCGACCGCATGGAGGCCGTGCTAGAGGACCCCTACATCCTGATCCACTCCGGCAAGGTGTCGTCGATGAACGACCTCCTGCCGCTGCTGGAGAAGGTCATCGGGGCCAAGGGCACGCTGTTCATCGTGGCCGAGGACGTCGAGGGTGAGGCTCTCAGCACCCTCGTGGTCAACAAGATCCGCGGCACCTTCACCTCCGTCGCCGTCAAGGCGCCGGCGTTCGGTGACCGTCGCAAGGCCATGCTCGAGGACATCGCCATCCTCACCGGTGGCCAGGTCGTCGCTGCCGAGGTCGGCCTCAAGCTCGACCAGGTGGGCCTCGAGGTGCTCGGCCGCGCTCGTCGCGTCGTCGTCACCAAGGACAACACCACCATCGTCGACGGCGCCGGCGAGCACTCCGAGGTGCAGGGCCGCGTGGCCCAGCTCACCGCCGAGATCGCCCGCACCGATTCGGACTGGGATCGCGAGAAGCTCCAGGAGCGGGTCGCGAAGCTGGCCGGTGGCGTGTGCGTGATCAAGGTCGGCGCCGCCACTGAGGTGGAGTTGAAGGAGAAGAAGCACCGCATCGAGGACGCCGTCTCGGCCACTCGTGCAGCCATCGAGGAGGGCATCGTCGCCGGTGGCGGCTCCGCCCTAATCCATGCCGGCAAGGTGCTCGACGGTGACCTCGGTCTCGAAGGGGACGAGAAGGTCGGCGTCTCCATCGTGCGCAAGTCGCTCGCGGAGCCGCTCCGCTGGATCGCGGAGAACGGTGGCGAGGCCGGCTACGTCATCACCTCGAAGGTGGCGGAGATGGAGCCGGGTCACGGTTACAACGCCCGCATCGGCGAGTACCAGAACCTCATCGAGCACGGAGTCATCGACCCCGTCAAGGTGACCCGTTCGGCTCTGGCCAACGCTGCCTCCATCGCCTCCCTGCTGCTCACCACCGAGACCCTCGTGGTGGACAAGCCGGAAGAGCAGGACGAGCACAAGCACTGATTCGCCCAAGCACAGCGAAGCCCCGGAGCCGTTTGGCCCCGGGGCTTTGCCGTTGCTCGTCGCTCAGTAGATGCGGTACTGCTGGGCCATCGCGTCGAACGCTGCCAGCTCGGCCTCCCAGCCGGCGACGATCGTCTCGGCGTCCACGCCGGCGTCGAGCTGTGCACGGACATCCTTCGTCCCGCTCAGGTTGTCGATCCAGCAGGTCTGCGCCATGGTCCGGCAGTTTGCGCCCTCCCGCCAGTCCACCTCCTCGACGTTGTCGAACAGCGCCTCGAGGATGTGGATTCCGGTGCGCACCGATTCGTACGCTGCGGGGTCGGTGATGTGGACCTGGACGCCTCCGGAGAACCTCCCGGCATGCTTGGAGGTGCTTGGGGTGGCGTACATGGGGCGGAACCGTACGCCCGGCAGCTCGCGTGAGTTGAGGTCAGCCACGAGGGCGTTGACTTCGGCCTCATCGATGAACGGGGCGCCGAACCAGAGGAAGGGGGTCGTGGTCCCACGGCCCTCGGAGACGTTGACCGACTCGATCAGGCCCGTGCCGGAGTACACCCAGGCGGTCTCCAGCGTCGGGATGTTCGGCGAGGGCAGTACCCATTCCAGACCGTAGCCATCTGCGAAGAACTGGTCGTTGTACTTGGTCATCTCGACCACCTCAAGGTCCACGGGCGTCGCCAGGAACTCCCCGTTGAAAAGTTGCGCCAGCTCGCCCGCGGTCAGGCCGTGGCGCTGGGGGATAGCCTTGAGCCCCACGAACGTCGAGAGCGACTCGTCGAGCACGTATCCCTCGGAATCCGGTCCGAGCGGGTTCGGCCTGTCCAGGACGATGAACTCCTTGCCCTGTTCGGCGGCCGCCTCCATGGCGTAGTACATGGTCCAGATGTAGGTGTAGAACCTGGTGCCGATGTCCTGGATGTCGAAGACCAGCACGTCGACGTCGGCCAGCATCTCCGGGCTGGGCTTGCGGGTGGCGCCGTAGAGCGAGTAGACCGGCAGGCCGGTGGTCTCGTCGATGTAGGTGGGGATGTAGGCGCCGGCGGGTTCCGCACCCCGGACCCCGTGCTCCGGCCCGTAGAGGGCGGTGAGTTCGTAGCCGCCCCGTTCCTCGTTGGCGATCAGGAGGTCGATCGTGGAGACCAGCTCACGGTCCACCCCGGTGGGATTGGTGATCAGCCCCACACGCTTGCCCTCCAGGAGACCCAGCTCGGTGCTGAGCAGCCGTTCGACGCCGAGTTCGACCTGGGGGCCGCGGGCCGGCCTCCCCGGGTCCTTCTCGACGACCGCACCCGCCTCGGCCACCG
The DNA here is from genome assembly GCF_020687685.1 of Tessaracoccus sp. OS52. Classification (GTDB taxonomy): domain Bacteria; phylum Actinomycetota; class Actinomycetes; order Propionibacteriales; family Propionibacteriaceae; genus Arachnia. Next base: position 540,497 of record NZ_JAJEWM010000001.1, read on the forward strand.
CCGCCTGCGGCACGGCCTGCGGGGCCGGCGGTTCATAGGACAGCGCGGCTGACAGCGCCAGGGCTGTGGTGGCGGACAGGGCCACGGCTGATCTGATGAAGTTACCCATGATGCATCCTTGCGTCGGGTTCCGCACGCCCGTGAGGCGTTGCGTCATGCCTCAATTGCAGCGGCGCAACCACGGGCGTGGTCCTCCCCGGGGAGGGGAGGACCAGCGGAATGTAACAAGCACCGGGTCCACTCCGGCGCGTCCGCGCACTCCGAGTGGTCAGATGCCCGTCGGACGCCTCCGCGCCGCGCGTGCCAGCCGGATGGTGGCCCAGACCACGAACGCCAGGTACGCGACGGCCGCGATGAGCAGGATGATCCCGATGACGGGCATGCCCTCGTCGGCGGGCGAGCACCCCACGCCCTCGCAGGAGGAGGTGCGGAACGCCACGAGCCCGGAGAGCGCCATGCCGATGGTGAACAGCGGCATGGTTCCCCACGACAGGCCGCCCAGAAGCTTCTCCCGCGAGTTCCAGCGCGGGGCGGTGGTCAGGAAGAACATGCCCGCGAGCCACATCGGCACCGAGAGGAACCAAGCGGGGAAGATCAGCCCCGACCCCACGAGCAGCAGCGCCGCAGCAGTCTCCCTGACACCGTTGCCGTCGGTGGTGACCGGGGGAACCCCGGAGGCGGTGCCGCCGGCCGCGTCCACCAGTTCCGACGGCGAGCCGAGCCGGTCCAGGACCTGCCGGACCTGCGAGTCGCCGGGCTGGTCGTCCAGAGCATCGACCAGGTGTGCCTGGATGTCGGCGAGCAGCTCGTCGGCCTGCTCGCGTGGGAGCCTGCCCGCTTCGTGGCGGAGTCGCATCAGGTAGTCGGTGACCAAGGGGTGCGCGAGTGCGGTCATCATCATCCTTGCCTTCCTGTCAGGATGTGGTCCACGGAACGCTTGAACTCGTCCCAGGACTGGTGGAACTCGGCCAGCGCGTGGTGCCCGGCCGATGAGAGGGAGTAGTAGCGACGGGGGGGTCCGGCGGGCGACTCCGCCCAACTGGTCTGGACCAGACCATCCTTGCGCAGCCGGCTCAGGAGGGGGTAGATGGTGCCCTCGCTGGCCAGCAGGCCTGCCTCCGAGAGCTCGGTCACCAGATCGTAGCCGTAGCGCTCATCGTTGCGGAGGAGAGCCAGGACGCAGTACTCGAGGACTCCTCTGCGGAGTTGGGTGACTGCCTGTGTTGCTGCCATGTATCACAAGGTACCTGATCAGTACCTTGTGGCGCAAGGGACATCGCGAAGTCGCTGTGGAAGGTTTCGCCCGTGGCGAGCATGGTCGGGCGGGCCCCTGGGCCGGAGGTAGACTTCTGTCCTGTCCGACCGGGAGGAGACCCCTATTTTGTCCGCGCTCACTGGCTCCGGTGTCCCAGGCCCTTTCGAGGCTCTCGGGCTCACCTTCGATGACGTCCTCCTCCAGCCGAACGAATCCGACGTCATCCCGTCCGAGGCTCTGACCCAGACCCAGTTCAGCAAGCGGATCACACTCAGCATCCCGCTCGTCAGTGCCGCCATGGACACGGTCACGGAGACCCGCATGGCCATCGCCATGGCACGTGAGGGCGGCATGGGGATCCTGCACCGCAACCTCTCGATCGAGGACCAGGCCCACATGGTGGACCAGGTGAAGCGTTCGGAGGCGGGCATGGTCACCGAGCCGATCACCATCGGCCCCGACGCCACGTTGCGCGAGGTGGACGAACTTTGTGCCAGCTACCGGATCTCCGGCGTCCCCGTCGTCGACGAGCAGGGCTCGCTCGTCGGCATCATCACCAACCGAGACCTGCGCTTCGAGAACGACGGCGGACGCCGCGTCGCCGAGGTGATGACCAGGATGCCCCTGGTCACCGCTCCCGAGGGCATCTCCAACGCCGACGCGATCTCGCTGCTGGCCAAGCACAAGATCGAGAAGCTCCCCATCGTGGACCCGGACGGGAAGCTGAAGGGCCTCATCACCCTGAAGGACTTCGTCAAGGCAGACCAGTACCCCAACGCCACCAAGGACTCCTCCGGACGGCTGCGCGTCGGCGCCGCCATCGGCTTCTTCGGTGACTCCTGGGAGCGGGCCATGGCGCTCGTGGAGGAGGGTGTGGACGCCATCATCGTCGACACCGCCCATGGCCACAGCCGCGGTGTAGTGGACATGATCCGCCGGTTGAAGGCTGAGCCACTGGCCAGCGAGGTCGACATCATCGGCGGCAACGTCGCCACCTACGAAGGGGCGCGCGCCATCGTCGAGGCCGGCGCCGACGGCGTCAAGGTTGGTGTGGGTCCCGGTTCGATCTGCACCACCCGCGTAGTGGCTGGCGTCGGCGTTCCGCAGGTCACGGCAATCTACGACGCCGCCCGCGCCTGCAAGCCCGCCGGCGTCCCGTTGATCGGCGACGGCGGACTCCAGTACTCCGGCGACATCGCCAAGGCGTTGGTCGCCGGCGCCTCCTCGGTGATGCTCGGCTCCCTCCTGGCCGGTTGCGACGAGAGCCCGGGAGACCTGGTGTTCATCAACGGCAAGCAGTTCAAGTCCTACCGGGGCATGGGCTCGCTCGGTGCCATGGCCGCCCGCGGGCGGAAGGCGTCCTACTCCAAGGACCGCTACTTCCAGGGCGACGTCTCCAGTGACGACAAGCTGATCCCCGAGGGCATCGAGGGCCAGGTGGCCTACCGGGGTCCGCTCTCGGCAGTCGCCTACCAACTCGTGGGTGGCGTGCGGCAGGCCATGTTCTACTCCGGCGCCCGCACCGTGCCCGAACTGCAGGAAAGGGGTCGGTTCGTGCGCATCACCTCGGCAGGTCTGCGAGAATCCCATCCGCACGACATTCAGCTCACTGCCGAGGCGCCCAACTACTGGGCGCACAACTAGGAGACACGATCCATGTACGAGCTTGGACGCAGCAAGCGCGCCAGCCGCGCCTACGCCTTCGACGACGTGGCCATCGCGCCGGCCAGGCGCACCCGTGGCGAGGCGGAGGTCGACCTCTCCTGGACCATCGACGCCGTGACCTTCGAGGCCCCGCTCGTGGCGGCTCCGATGGACTCGGTCATGTCGCCCGCCACCGCCATCAGGATGGGGCAGCTCGGCGGCCTCGGGGTGCTGAACCTGGAGGGTCTGTGGACCCGCTATGAGGACCCGACCAGCCAGTACGAGCAGCTGACCGCCACGATGGACCAGGTCACGGCCACCAAGCGCATGCAGCAGATCTACGCCGAACCGGTGAAGGCTGAGCTCATCGAAGCCCGCTTGGCCGAGATCCGCGAGGCGGGCGTTCCGGTGGCCGGGGCGCTGTCGCCGGCTCGCACAGAGCAGTTCGCCGACGTGATCCAGCGTTCCGCCATGGACTTCTTCGTGATTCGCGGCACCACCGTGTCGGCCGAGCACGTCGACGGCGCGGAGAACCCACTGAACCTGAAGGATTTCATCTACCGGCTGGACACCCCGGTGCTGGTCGGCGGCTGCGCCACCTACCGCATGGCCCTGCACCTGATGCGAGCCGGTGCCGCCGGCGTGCTCGTCGGCTTCGGCGGGGGAGCGACCCACACCACACGCTCGGTCCTCGGTATCGAGGTCCCGATGGCCTCAGCGGTCGCCGACGTCGCCGAGGCAAGGCGTGACTACCTGGAGGAATCCGGTGGCCGCTACGTCCACCTCGTTGCCGACGGCGCCGTCGGGCGCTCCGGCGACATCGCCAAGGCAATCGCCTGCGGTGCCGACGCCGTGATGGTGGGCTCCCCGCTGGCGCGTGCCACGGAGGCACCGGGCCGCGGCTGGCACTGGGGCCCGGAGGCCTGGCACGAGACCCTGCCGCGCGGTGAGCGGGTCTTCTTCGACCAGGTGGGTTCCTTCGAGGAGGTCGTCAACGGGCCTTCCCACGTCCCCGACGGGACCATGAACCTGGTGGGCGGCCTGCGCAAGGCCATGGCGCTCACCGGGTACACCGACGTGAAGTCCTTCCAGCGCATCGACCTGATCCTGCACTGAGCATGGACCAGAACCAGGCTCGCGAGGCGCTGGCCGAACTGCGCGGCAGCATCGACAACATGGACTCGGCTCTGGTCCACCTGCTGGCGGAGCGTTTCAAGATCACCCAGCGCGTGGGAAGGCTGAAGGCTGCCGCGGGGCTGCCCCCAGCGGACCCGGAGCGCGAGGCGCAGCAGATCCGTCGGCTCCGGGCCCTCGCCGTCGAGGCCGAGCTGGACCCCGAACTGGCCGAGAAGTTCCTGAACTTCATCGTTGCCGAGGTGGTCCGACACCACGAGCAGATCGCCCGCGAACAGGGGGAGTGACCGGCAGCCTCAGGCGCGCGGGACCGCCGTCGACTCCCGTACGCACAGCTCGTGGGAGAGCCAGGTCTCGCTGGCGGGTTCTCCGCTGAGCGCGTTGCGCAGGGCGGTCGAGCCGAGCGCACCCAGGTCGAACCTCACCGTCGTCAGGCTCGGGGACAGGTCCCGGGCAACCGAGATGTCGTTGAAGCCCGCCACCGAGACCTCGGCGGGTATCGAGATCCCGAGAGACTTCAGCGCGGAGAGCGCCCCGACGGCCATCGCGTCGTTGAGGGCCAGGATGGCGGTCACCTCGGGGTGGTCCCGCATCAGTGCCAGGGTCGCGTCCGAGCCGCCCTCGCGATGGAACGGCGCCCGGTACACCGGAAGGTCCGCGAGTTTCAGGCTGCGGTCCGCGAGCGCAGCCTCTATGCCCTCCAGGCGGTCAACGATGGCGGTGAGCTCCCGATTCCCGCGGATCAGCCCCAGACGCACATGGCCCAGGTCGAGCAGGTGGTTGGTGACGGCCCTCCCGCCCGCGACGTTGTCCGGGCGGACGCTCGCTGCGTTGAAGTTGTGACGTCCGATCAGCGAGACCGTGCCACCGCGCTGTTGGAAGCGCCGCAGGACGCCTCCCAGTTCGTCCAGGTAGTCCGGATCGGTGAGACCCGAGCCCGCGACGATGATGGAACTGACGCCGCTGGCGATGAGGAGCTTTGCCTGGACGATCTCCGCCTCCGGGTCGCGGCCGGCGTGGGCCAGGTGGACCGACACCCCGAGACGTGCCGCCTCCGTCATGACACCGCTCGCGATCTCGGAGAAGTACGGGTCGCCGATCTCGTGGACCAGCAGGCCGACGGTGTTGGAGGAGCCTGACGCCAGCGAGCGCGCCTGCTGGTTCACGATGTAGCCCAGCTCCTCGGCGATCTCCCGGATCCTGGGGACTTCTCGGAGCCCGGCAAGGGTGTACAGCGGGGTTACGAGGCTTGGGCCGAATACGTCAACCAGAATGGCGGCCTCCTCGGCCGCAACGTCGAACTCCTGATCCTGGACGACCAGTCGAATGCCGACCGGGTTGCCTCGGACTACGAGAAGCTGATCAATGAGGACGGCGTGGACCTGGTGTTCGGGCCGTTCTCGACCCGCCTGGTGGTTCCTGCGGCGCAGGTCGCCCAGGACTACGGCTTCCTCTTCGTCGAGCCGGCCGGCGCCGCTGCGGAGGTCTTCGAGCAGGGCTTCGACAACCTGTTCTATGCGGCTCCCGCAATCGCGCAGGACCACTACAACAACTTGGCCGTCTACCTTGAGTCCCTGCCTGAGGGTGAGCGTCCCGAAACAGCGGCGATCGCCTCCATGGACGACCCGTTCGCACAGGGCACGGCCTACGGCCTGCGCGACCGCCTTGCCGAGATGGGAGTGGAGATCGTCGTCGACGAGGTCTACCCTCCCAACACCACCGACTTCTCCTCGATCGCGGCCCAAATCGCCTCGAGCAACGCCGACATTGTCGTGGGCGGTTCGCAGTACCAGGACGCCGTCAACCTGATCATCTCCCTGCAGCAACTCAACTACCAGCCCAAGCTGGCTGCCTTCTCCACCGCGCCCACGAACCCCGAGTTCAAGGTGACGTTCGGCGACGCCGTCGAGGGGATCCTCTCCCCGACCGGGTACACCACCGAAGCCCCCTACCCGGAGAACCAGGAGTTCGTCGAGTTCTACACCGAACAGAACGGCAATCCGCCGTCGGAGGACGAGGCCAACGCCTGGACCACGGGCGAGGTCGTGGCGGCTGCCGTTGAGGCCGTCGGCTGCGCCAGCCCCGACCCGGAGTGCCAGGGGCAGCTCATCGACTGGCTGCATGGCAACGAGGTGAACACCGTCGTCGGTCCCCTGAGCTGGGACGCCGAAGGCCGTCCCCAGTCGGCGCACCTGATCCAGCAGTACGTCGACGGCGAGATCAAGATCGTCCTGCCCGAGGACGCAGCCGAGGCAGAGTTCGTCTACCCCAAGCCGGAGTGGTGATGGCGCTCCTCGTCCAGAGCTTGTTCCTTGGGATCCTGCTCGGCGGCCTGTACGCGCTGCTTGCCGCCGGCCTGACGTTGTACTTCGGGGTCATGAGGGTGGTCATGCTTGCCCACTCAGCCTTCCTGATCCTCGCGGCCTACCTGGCGTGGTGGTTCAAGACGGCCACCGGGCTTGATCCCCTGATCTCCCTGCTGATCACCGTCCCACTGTTCTTCTTCGTCGGGTGGGGACTGCAACGCTTCCTGCTCTCCCGGCTGAAGCCCGCGACGTTGACGATGATGTCGGTCCTGCTGACCTTCGGCATCGCGCTGACGATCGAAGGCCTGCTGGGCTTCGTCTTCACCGGCACCCAGCGCAGGATCCCGTTGTCGTATGCGTCCTCCAGTTTCGAGGTCTTCGGCGCCCGGATCGCGACGGTGAAGCTCATCGCCTTCATCCTGGCGGCGCTGGCGCTGACCCTGCTGTTCGTGATCATGCGCTACACCCGGTTCGGTCGCGCCCTGCGGGCGACCATCCAGCACAAGGAGGCGGCGGAACTCGTCGGGATCAACACCAAACGTGCTGCTGGCTTCGGCTTCGGTCTGGGCCTGGCCACCGCCGCAGTCGGGGGGACGGCACTGTCGCTGGATGCGACGATCTACCCGTCGCTCCACTGGCACTGGATCGGCCCGCTCATGGCCATCATCGTCGTGGGCGGCCTGGGCAGCATTCCGGGGGCGGCGATCGCCGCCATGATCCTGGGCATCACGCAGTCCCTGCTGCAGATCCCCCTCGGAACCACCTGGGCCCAGACGGTGTTCTACGCCGTGCTGTTCGTAACCCTGGTCTTCCGGCCCCACGGATTCTTCGGAGGTCGTCTTGCGCAGCGATTCTGACACCACTGTTGCCCCGACGGCGACCAACCGGATCGACAACACCTTCCGCTTCGGCAGGATCGGGCTCGTCGTGCTGCTCGCGGTGGCGCTCCTCGGCTTCCCCCTGCTGGGGGTCAACTCGTTCATCATGTCCGTCGCGGTCGTGGTGATGAGCTACGCCTGCTTCGCCACGGGCTGGAACTTCTCCGGCGGCTTCACCGGCTACATGTCCCTGGGGCATGCCAGCTACACCGGCCTGGGCGGCTATGCCACGGCGCTGCTCATGCTCCGCCTCGACGTGCACCCCTGGCTGGCGCTCCTGATCGGCGCCCTCGGGGTGGCCGTCCTCTCGATCCCGATCGGGTTCGCGTCGCTGCGCGTCCGCGGCGCCTCCTATGTCATCGTGTCCATCGCCCTGGTGCTCATCCTGTTGCTGGTCTTCCAGAGTTGGTCGTCGGTGACCGGCGGCTCCAACGGGCTTCGTGTGCCGCGTCCGTTCGGTCCTGAAGTCCTGCGGCCCGAACAGCACGTGTTGTTCTACTACCTCCACATCGCACTGCTCGTGGTGATGCTGGCGCTGTGGTGGGCCATCGACCGGTCCCGCTTCGGCGCCGGGCTGCGCGCCATCCGGGAGGACGAGGACAAGGCTCAAAGCCTCGGCATCGCCACGTTCGCCTACAAGCTCGGCGTCTACGTCATCTCCGCGTTCTTCACCGCAGTCGCCGGTGGCCTGTATGCGCTGTGGTTCGGATTCCTTGACCCCATCTTCCAGTTCTCGATCCTCATCGGTTCCTACATGGTCCTGATGTCGCTGCTGGGCGGCATCAGGTCTCTGTTCGGGCCCGTGCTGGGGGCAATCGTGGTGGGAGTCGGGCTGGAGTTCTTCAAGGCCCAGTACGGGGACACCCAGTTCCACCTGGTCGCCCTCGGGCTGCTCCTGGTGATCGTCGTGCTCGTGATGCCCGAAGGAGTGATCCCCACCGTCGCCCAGCAACTGAACAGGCTGCGGCCAACCGCCACGTCCATCCGCGAGGAAACGGCGGAGGAGCTCGCCGAGCGCCGCAGGTCACAGGCCGCGCAGGACTCATCGGAGCTCTCCGGTGTTGACACGACCACGTCCGGAGGTGCCCGATGACCGAAACCCGACAAACGTCGCAAGTGGCCGTGGACCCCGGCGGAGAGATTGGACTCTCCGTTCGCGACCTCAGGAAGTCCTACGGAGGTGTCCACGCCGTGGACGGAGCCTCCGTGGACTTCCTCCACGGGAAGATCAACGCCCTCATCGGGCCCAACGGTTCCGGGAAGACGACCTTCTTCAACTGCGTCACCGGGATGATCAAGCCCGACGCGGGAACGGTGTTCTACCGGGGCCACGAGATCACCGGGAAGTCCGCCAACCAGGTGGCCTCCGCGGGCATGGGCCGCAGCTTCCAGCTGTGCCGGATCTTCCCCCGGATGACCGTCCTCGACAACGTGCTCGCCGGTGTCAGGCCCAAGGGGTTCAAGGACTTCATCACCTCGGGCCGCAAACCTGCTGATCTGGACAAGGCCAGGGATCTGCTGACCCGGGTGGGCATCGACCATCTGGAGAACTCCGAGGCGCGCGACATCTCCTACGGCCAGCAGAAGCTGCTCGAACTGGCCGGCGTCCTCATGACCGACCCGGAGACGATCATGCTCGACGAGCCCGCCGGTGGCGTCAACCCGTCGCTGATCGAACGAATCGCCGTCCTGATCCGCGAGCTGAACGCCGAAGGGCGGACCTTCATCGTCGTCGAGCACAACATGGAACTCGTCATGTCGCTCAGTGACCACGTCATCGTCCTCGACAGGGGCGCACCCATCGCAGCCGGAGCCCCGGATGCGGTACGCAACGACCATGCCGTTCTGGAGGCCTACCTTGGTGTCTGAATACTTGTTGGAGATGAACGACATCCAGGCCGGTTACGGCCGGGCAGCACTCGTGCTGCGCGGCCTCACCGTCCAGGTGCCGGCCTCGAAGATCGTGTGCCTGGTCGGCCCCAACGGCGCCGGCAAGTCGACAGTCCTGAAGGTCGCTTCGGGAATGCTCGTCCCCCGGTCGGGAAGGATCCTTGTCGACGGCGAGGACGTCACCGGACAGGGACCACAGCAGATGCTCGCGAGCGGTCTCTCCCACGTCGTACAGGGTCACAGCGTGTTCCGTGAGATGACGGTGGGGGAGAACGTCCAGCTCGGCGCCTTCACCGTGCGCGACCAGAAGTTCGTGAACGAGCGGCTCGAGTACGTCAAGAGCCTGTTCCCGCTGGTCGCCGACCGCTGGACGGCCCTGGCGGGCGCCCTCTCGGGAGGTCAGCAGAAACAGGTGGAGTTCGCCCGCTCGCTGATGGTGGATCCCAAGGTCATCCTGCTGGACGAACCGTCGATGGGGCTGGACCCGAAGGCCACTGGCGTGATCTTCGACCAGATCGTGCGGATGCGCGACGCGGGCACGGCAGTCCTGGTGGTGGAGCAGAACGCCCGGAGGGCGCTGGAGATCGCCGACATCGGCCTGGTGCTGGACCTCGGCAGGGTCCACATCAGCGGCCCAGCCGCGGAACTGCTGGCGGATCCGAAGCTGGGAGAGCTCTACCTGGGGGGTCGGCCTGCCGCCTGAGGAGCCTGGTTCAGAGACCAGTGGTGCGGCGTCCCCTCTGGGAGCGCCGCACCACTGTTTCAGCGCTTGTCAGGCGATTACGTCGCCCTCATGGATGGTGCTGGGGATCCCGACGATGACGGCCTTCGGCGCGACGTCCTTGACCACGAGGGCGTTGGCGCCGATCTTGGCGTCGTCACCGACGTGGATGTTGCCGATGATCTTTGCGCCGGCTCCGATGAGGACCCGGTCGCCGATCGTGGGGTGACGCTTGAAGCGGCCTCGCGCCCGGCCCCCCAGCGTCACCTGGTGGTACATGAGGACGTCGTCGCCGACGACCGCCGTCTCGCCGATCACTACGCCCATCCCATGGTCGATGAAGAACCGGCGGCCGATCACGGCCCCGGGGTGGATCTCGATGCCGGTGAGGAAGCGAGCGAACTGGCTCAGGATGCGCGCAGGTGGCTGCAGCGCCGTCGACCTGCTCCACAGTGCATGCGAGATCCTGTGGATCCAGATTGCATGGACGCCCGGATACGCAACAGCCACCTCAAGCTTGCTGCGCGCGGCCGGGTCCTCGCGCATGGCTGCGTCGAGGTCTTCCGACATCCGGGAGGCGACAAGCTTGAGGCGACCGAGGAGCGTCACTGGTCGATGAGCCCTTCGAAGAGCACGGTGGACAGGTAGCGCTCACCGAAGGAGGGGATGATCACGACGATGTTCTTGCCGGCGTTCTCCGGGCGAGCGGCCACGACGGCTGCGGCCGAGAGGGCGGCGCCGGAGGAGATGCCCACCAGCAGGCCCTCTTCGGTGGCTGCCTTGCGTGCGAACTCGATGGACTGGTCGATGTTGCGCGGGAGGACCTCGTCGATGATGGAACGGTCCAGGATCTCCGGGATGAAGTTGGCGCCGATGCCCTGGATCTTGTGGGGGCCGGGCTGGTTGCCGGAGAGGATCGCGGACTCCTCGGGCTCCACAGCGATCATCTTGACCTCCGGCTTGCGCTCCTTGAGGACCTGGCCGACGCCCGTGATGGTGCCACCGGTGCCGATGCCGGCGACCACGATGTCAACGCCGCCATCAGTGTCGTTCCAGATCTCCTCGGCGGTGGTGCGGCGGTGGATCTCGACGTTGGCCGGGTTGGCGAACTGGCGGGCGAGCACCGCGCCCCGCTCGGCGGCGATCTCATTGGCCTTCTCGACGGCGCCCTTCATGCCCAGCGGGCCCGGGGTGAGGACGAGTTCGGCGCCGAAGGCGCGCAGGAGTGCACGTCGTTCCTTTGACATCGTCTCGGGCATGGTCAGGACGACCTTGTACCCCTTCGCCGCCCCCACCATGGCCAGCGCAATGCCCGTGTTGCCACTGGTGGCCTCGACGATGGTGCCGCCGGGCTGGAGTTCGCCCGAGGCCTCGGCGGCCTCTACGATGGCGACGCCGATGCGGTCCTTGACCGAGTTGGCCGGGTTGTAGAACTCGAGCTTTGCCAGGACGGTCGCGTTGTCTCCGGCGATTCGGTTGATCTTGACGAGGGGGGTGCGGCCGATGAGGGCCGTTACGTCCGAGTAGATGGTCATGTCTGCAGAACATAGTGGATCACTGGATTATTCCGTCGTTCGCGCCGAGCTTCACCGATTTTCCGGCCCCGACGGCGAAGCCCTAGACTCGCTGACATGATTGCCCAGCATGACTTGGTCCTCGTCGTCGACTACGGGGCCCAGTACGCGCAGCTGATCGCGCGCCGCGTCCGGGAGGCCTCGGTGTATTCCGAGATCGTCCACTCCGACGCCACCACCGAGGAGATCCTCGCGCGCAAGCCTGCCGCGATCATACTTTCCGGAGGCCCTGCGTCGGTCTACGCAGACGGGGCCCCCCAACTGGATCCCGCCCTCCTGGAGGCGGGCATCCCCGTGCTCGGCATCTGCTACGGCTTCCAGGCCATGGCCAAGGCGCTGGGTGGCTCCGTGGCCAAGACCGGCCAGCGGGAGTACGGACGCACGTCGCTGTCCATCCAGAACAGCGGCTGTCTCCTGGCCAGCCTGCCGAACACCCTGAACGTCTGGATGAGCCATGGTGACTCGGTCTCCCGCGCCCCGGAGGGGTTCAAGGTGCTGGCTCGCACTGCGGGCGCTCCTGTCGCGGCTTTCGAGAACCGGGACCGGAAGCTTGCCGGCGTCCAGTGGCACCCGGAGGTCGTGCAGTCCCAATGGGGCCAGCAGGTGCTGGAGCACTTCCTGTTCACGCTGGCAGGGCTGAGTCCGGACTGGACGCCAGCGAACATCGTGGCCGAGTCCATCGAGGAGATCAGGCAGACCGTGGGTGACCGGCGAGTGCTGTGTGCGCTCTCGGGGGGCGTCGACTCCGCCGTCGCCGCGGCGCTCGTGCAGGAAGCCATCGGTTCACAGCTGACCTGCGTCTTCGTGGACCACGGTCTGCTCCGCGAGGGGGAGGCGGAGCAGGTCAAGGGTGACTTCGTCCGCGCCACCGGCGTGGATCTCGTCGTCGCCGACGAGCGGGACCGGTTCATCGGCGCCCTGGCTGGCGTCACGGACCCGGAGGAGAAGCGCAAGATCATCGGGCGCGAGTTCATCCGCACCTTCGAGGCCACCGCCGCGGAACTGGCTGGGGAGCGGGGCATCGACTTCCTGGTGCAGGGGACGCTCTACCCGGACGTGGTGGAGTCCGGTGGCGGTTCCGGAACCGCGAACATCAAGAGCCACCACAACGTGGGTGGCCTCCCCGAGGACCTCCAGTTCACGCTGATCGAACCTCTCCGAACCATGTTCAAGGACGAGGTCCGCGCGGTGGGTGCTCAGCTGGGGTTGCCGGAGGCCATGGTGTGGCGTCACCCCTTCCCCGGGCCGGGGCTGGGAATCCGGATCGTTGGAGAGGTCACTGCCGAACGGCTCGAGATCCTGCGCAGGGCCGACGCCATCGCCCGTCACGAACTGGCCGAGGCGCGGCTCGAGCGTGACATCTGGCAGTTCCCCGTGGTGCTGCTGGCAGACGTGCGCTCGGTGGGCGTGCAGGGCGACGGACGCACCTATGGCCACCCCATCGTGCTGCGTCCCGTGGTCTCCGACGACGCGATGACCGCAGACTGGGCGAAGCTGCCCTACGAAGTGCTGGAACGCATCTCGACACGCATCACCAACGAGTGCCCCGAAGTGAACCGGGTGGTGCTGGACATCACCAGCAAGCCCCCGGGCACCATCGAGTGGGAGTGACTCCCACCCTCGGGTGACCGGGGGCCTGATCACGGTTCAGATGTGGTAGCCGCCGTCGCCGCTTCCGCCTCCGTTGTTCTTGTTGCGCTGGTTCTCCTCGTACCAACGCTGCGCCTTGGAGATGCTCTCCTCGGCGACGGTGCCGCCGGTTGGGCGAGGCATGATCATCCACAGCACCACGTAGAGCAGGACACCCCCGCCCCAGAGCAGCGAGACCGCTGCGAATGCGATTCGCACGATCGTGACGTCGATCCCGAGCTTCGCGGAGAGTCCGGTCGCCACACCGGCGATCCACTTCCCCTGGTCAATCCTCTGCAGCTTCATTCCTGAGTCCCTTCGGTCGAGGTTCATTTCGTTTCCTCCATTTGGTTGGTACTGGTTGCTTGGTACTGGGTGGGTTGTTCGTCAGGGCTCTTCCGGTCCTCGGGCCAGGGAGACCACCAACCCGACGATGCCGGAGCCCAGCAGCACGAGGGCGAACCAGATCGAGGCGGGCTGGACGAGGGTGTGGCCGGTGGCGACCACGAGACTGAGGATCGCAAAACCGGTGAGCGCGAGGCCCGTGATGAGAGTGGCGACGTCGAGGCGCGGACGCTTGGTCATGAGACGTACTCCACGGTCACGTTGCTCATCACGGCGGTGATGTGCACCGTCGCCGCGCTGCGGGGCCGTTCCCCGGTCGCGTATCTGCCGGAGGGTGAGACGATCTCGATGTTGCCCGCTTCGGCGTTCTGTGTGAGGACCGCCGGCTCTGCGGGCAGGATCACGGAGACGTTCGAGAAGGTGGCGTCGACGTTGATGATCGTGGTCGCGTCCAGGGGCAGGTCGGTGAGGTCGACGACACCGTTGCCCTGGGCCACGAACTCGTAGTCCACGGACGCCTCGGACGCGGGGACGTCGATCACCTCATGGGCCGGCGCCGTCAGTTGCAGCACCGCGCCGCTGGCCACGGCACCAGCGCCAAGGGCAAGGACGAGGATCAGCGTCGGGAGGCGGCGTGAGCGCACCAGCAGCGACCACAGCACCATGGCCACGCCGGCCGTCCCGGTGCCGACGGCCAGCGCCCACAGCCAGGTGGGCGTGAGCCCGAACATGACTGTTGACCCTGCCGCTGCGAGGCTGATCACGGCGATTGCGAGGGCCCCCAACCAGGACACCTTCGCCAGCGACCGCCGCGGGGGTGCCACGGGAGCTTCCGGTTCCGGTCCGTACAGGTCAACGACGGGCAGCGGGTCACTTGGGGTGTTGCGGATCGTGGCGTAGGCGGCGAGTCGGGAACGCCACTGCTCTATGCTGCGTGCCGCCCCCGCGGGGCCGGGCTCGTTCGGCATGGCGGGGGGAGCCCATGCCCGCTGGCCGGGGTCGGTGTAGGAGCTGGGTCCGCGGCGACGCAGGACCAGTATCAGCACCACGACCAGCACCGCAGGGAACAGCGACACGTTTCCCTGCGCCGCAGAGCTGATGACGACGGTGAGGCTGCTGATGATGACGACGAGCACCTGAGTCTTTGCCGACCAGCGCTCGAAGGCGGGCACGAACCGGCGAATGGGTGCCACTTTGCCGACCCTTGGAGTCAGGAGGGTGCCCCAGGCGTACAGCACCAGTCCGAGCCCTGCGGCGAAGACCAGGCCGATGACCGCAAGGCGGATGACCAGTGGATCGACGCCCAGGCGGGCAGCCACCGCGCGGCACAACCCGCTTGTGAGGGTGGTGCCCGCGGGGCGCTGGAGGTCGCCGAGACGATGGTCCAGCGTGCCGAGGTCGACGACGGTGCTCATGAGTCGATTCTCGCCCCCACCGACGCGTCCCGCCATAGGGACAGGCCCTGAGTGCAACCCTGAACTCGTGGCCCAACAGCCCTGAACCAGGGGGACAGGACTGCCAATTCTTGCGCGCGCGTGCCAATCTGGGGTGGAGATGACTACCCCGACACCGGTCCGGCGCCCACCCGCGCCCCGGACCCCACTGCTTCGACGGGACACGTCGCGAAAGGCCATCGCAGGCGTCGCGACGGGACTCGCCGCGCACCTCGGTGTCCAGGTCGGCTGGGTGAGGGCGGCCTTCGTGCTGCTCGCCTTCCTCGATGGTCTGGGTGTGGCGTTGTACGCGCTGATGTGGATTCTGGTTCCCGCTGGGCTGCCCGCGGAGGCTGCCGGCCTTGAGAGCGCGACCCGGCGTGGCATGCGGCCCCAACGCCACGCCGCGCCGATCGACCCCGGCATTGTGATGTCGGTCGGGTTCGTGGTGGCCGGCATCCTCTGGGTCCTCGTAAGTGGCGGGCTGTTCATCCCCGCCGGCTACTTCTGGCCCCTTCTGGTCGCAGGCATCGGTGTGGTCATCCTGTGGCTGCAGGCAGACAGGTCGAGCAATGCGGTCCCGGCCGGCACGGACGGAGGACTGTGGCGGCGGCTGACACGCGGTTCCGGCGCGGCCAGCATCGCACGGCTGGTGGGCGGGCTGCTCCTCGTCGGACTCGGAAGCAGCTGGATCCTCGCCTCGCAGATCGGACTGGCGGAGTTGCCTACCGTGCTGGGCGCGTCAGCCGCCCTGCTGGGCGGCCTCCTCATCGTCGCGGCCCCATGGCTGTACCGGATGCGTCAGCGGATCCGCATAGAGGAGCAGAAGCGGTTGCGGGCTGAAGCCCGCTCGGACATGGCGGCCCACCTCCACGACTCCGTCCTTCAGACCCTGGCACTCATCCAGCGCCAATCCGGAGACGCGGCCACCGTCGCTTCCCTGGCGCGTCGGCAGGAGCGCGAGCTGCGGACCTGGCTCTACGGCGAGCCGGCTCGCTCGCAGACCCTCAAGGGCGCGCTGGAGCAGATCCGGCTCGACGCGGAGACGGTCTTTCCCATTGCTGTCGAGGTTGTTTGCGTCGGCGACGCAGAACTCGACGACGCGCTCGAACCCATCGTCCTCGCCACGCGGGAGGCGGTCACGAACGCGGGCAAGCACTCCGGGGCCGAGCGCATCGACGTCTATGCCGAGGTGGAGCCGGAGCGGGTCGAGGTGTTCATCCGGGACCGGGGCAAGGGGTTCGACCCGGAAAAGGTTCGCCCGGACCGTCAGGGCGTGAAAGAATCAATTCGTGCCCGCATGGAACGCAGTGGGGGCACCGCGCGGGTGCGCACCGCCCCGGGTGAGGGGACCGAGGTCAAGCTGGAGATGATTCGATGAGCGAGGAACCCCAGGCGCAGCCGGGAGAACACAAACCCCTGAGTGAGTTGCGGGTGGTCCTGGTGGACGACCACGCCATGTTCCGGGCCGGAGTCCGTCACGAGATCGGCTCGCTGTGCCAGATCGTGGGCGAAGGGGAGGACGTCGCCACCGCAGTGAAGGCCATCACGGAGACCAAGCCCGACGTGGTGCTGCTGGACGTCCACCTGCCGGGCGGAGGCGGGGCCGAGGTCATCAAGCAGGTGGGCAAGACGGAGCCGGACGTGAAGTTCCTCGCCCTGTCTGTCTCCGATGCGGCAGAGGACGTCATCGGCGTCATTCGTGCCGGGGCGCGGGGCTACGTCACCAAGTCGATCTCGTCGGAGGAACTGGTCGAGGGTATGCAGCGCGTGGCTTCCGGGGATGCGGTTTTCTCGCCGCGGCTGGCGGGCTTCGTGCTCGACGCCTTCTCCGGCGCCGTCGACATCTCCTCCATCGACGAGGAGCTCGACCGCCTGAGCGCTCGCGAGCGCGAAGTCCTGAAACTCATCGCGAGGGGTTACTCGTACAAGGAAGTCGCCAGGGAGCTGTTCATCTCCATCAAGACCGTGGAGACCCACGTCTCGAGCGTCCTGCGCAAGTTGCAGCTCAGCAACCGTCATCAATTGACGAAGTGGGCAACTGACCGACACCTGGTCTGATCCGCCAACAAACCAACGAGGGGCCCCGCGAAGTGCGGGGCCCCTCGTTGCGTAGTAGGAGTTGACCTAGACGGCGCGGCGCTTGGTGACCATGCCGTAGATGGCGAGCACGATCAGGGCGCCGATGACGGCGGTGATGATGCCACCGATGGAGAGTTCAGGAGCCCCGAAATCAAGCTCTCCCTCGAAGATGAGTGAGCCGAGAAGGCCACCGACGAAGGCACCGACAATTCCGAGGATGATGGTGGCCAGCCAGCCACCACCTTGCGTTCCTGGCATGATCGCTTTGGCGATGGCGCCTGCGATAAGGCCGACGATGATCCAGATAATCAGTGTCCACAACATGCTTCTAGCATGCACCAGTTGGGGTTCACGCGTGCGCTTTTCGCCCGCGTGGCGGATATTCGCCATCAAGCCCAGAGTGAACGCCTTGGGGCCACATACCTCCCAGGAGCCGTTGTGAGGGGCTGGAGGGAGCCCTTGCGATTGGTCGGTACCGAGCCTGACCCGATAGCCTCCGAGTCATGGAAATCGTCGCGAAACTAGTCCTGCTGCTGCACTTCGTGGGCTTCGCCGCCTTGTTCGGCGGCGCCTTCGTCCAGCTGAAGGGCTCTGACCGGGTCATCAATGCCGCGATGTTCCACGGCGCCCTCACCCAGGCAGTCACGGGACTGCTCCTGGTGGGGTTCCTTGAGATGGGGGACGGGGAGGTCAACCACTTCAAGATTGCCGTGAAGAGTCTGGTGCTGGTCGTGATCCTCGTCCTGGTGGTGATCAACGGCAAGCGGGACCGTCTCCCCGGCAACGCCTACTGGTCCGTCTTCGCCCTCACGTTGCTGAACGCCGGGATCGCCGTCTTCTGGTGAGTCCTCAGAACAGGGGACGCCAGGGGCTCAGCAGCAATTCGGTGGCCTTCGCGCCGAACGAGCGCTTGTGCCACTCGTCGAGGGTCATCTCGATGGTGTTGGACAGGTCCACCCGGAACACATCCTCCATGTGGGCTGCGACGTCGTCGTCGAGGATCTCGAGGTTGACCTCGTAGTTGCCCAGGAGGCTCAGTCGGTCCAGGTTGGCGGTTCCGATGGTGGCCCAGGTCCCGTCGATCGTCGCGGTCTTGGAGTGCACCATGGCCGCCTGGTAGAGGAAAAGCCGGATGCCGGAGCGGAGCAGGTCGGTGTAGAAGCCCCGCGAGAGCCAGTCGGCGACGGTGTGGTTGGACTTCGCCGGCACGATGATGCGCACATCAACTCCGCGCTGGGCGGCGTGCCGCAGCGCGGCCACGAGGTCGTCGTCGGGGATCAGGTAGGCGTGGGTGAGCCAGATGCGGTCGCTGGCCCTGTCGATCGCCTCCAGGTACATGTTGCGGATCGGGTACACCTGGATGCGGGGGGTGTTGCGGTGCAGCGTCAGCTCGCTGTGCCACTGCCGCGGCATGTTGTTGGACAACAATGGCTGCTTCCCGCGGGCGACGTGGTCGTTCCAGAAGTCCACGAAGGCGTTCTCGAACTCGGCTACCGCCGGACCGACGACGCGCGCGTGGGTGTCGCGCCATCCCGTGGCGTAGAGGGTGCCGATGTTGTAGCCACCGACGAAACCCAGTTTCCGGTCCACCACGAGCAGCTTGCGGTGGTCGCGCCCCCACTTCCTGGGGGACCAGGGGACAGGCACCGCAGGGTGCCGTACGACGCGGATGTTGTCCGGCATGCGGAAGAACGCCCTCGGGACCACGAGGTTGGCGAAGTCGTCCCAGATGACGTTGACCTCAACGCCCCGGTTCGCGGCGTTGATAAGGGCCTGCTTGAACGCCTGGCCCGTGGTGTCGCCCTTCCAGATGTAGGTCTCGAAGTGGATGACGTCGCTAGCCTCGTCGATCGCCTTCAGCATGTCGGCGTAGAGGTCCTTGCCGAAGGTGTAGACGGTCACCTCGTTCTCGCCGACCGCCAGCGGTTTGGGCGAGGTGTGGGGAAAGCGGCGCAGTTTGCGGTGCTTGCGGCGCAGGCTCTCCATCACGGTGAGGGTGATCATGGCCGCCAGCTGCGTCAGCAGCAGCGTCACTGCCACCCAGGGCAGGGCCCGTCGGAGTGTCTGAATCGCCCGCCTCATGGACCGAAGCCTATCCAAACCCCCGGTAGTCTTGTTCGACGACATGTCTGACTCCCTTTTCCCCGACCTCTACGCCGTCTTCCAGCCCGACTCGCCCCCCAAGGCGAGGGAGAAGTCGCGCCCGGTGGAGGACTCCGCCCCGAAACGGAAAGTGGCGGAGGAGGAACTTCTGGAGGGCCTCAATCCGCCGCAGCGTCAGGCGGTGCTGCATGCCGGCTCACCGGTGCTGGTGGTGGCGGGGGCAGGATCGGGAAAGACCCGGGTGCTGACCCGTCGCATCGCCCATCTGGTCAGCCAGCGCGGAGTGCACCCGGGCTCCATCCTCGCCATCACGTTCACCAACAAGGCGGCCTCGGAGATGCGCCATCGCGTGATGGACCTGGTCGGCAACAGGGCCAAGCTGATGTGGGTCTCCACGTTCCACTCAGCCTGCGTCCGGATCCTGAGGGCCGACATCGACAGGTTCGGCATCTCCAAGAGCTTCTCCATCTACGACGACACCGACGCCAAGAGGCTGATGTCGCTGGTCTGCAGGGACCTGGAACTGGACCCCAAGCAGTACCCGGTGCGGGGGGTCCTGAACCAGGTGAGCAACTTCAAGAACGAACTGGTGGATTTCGAGACGGCGCTCGGGGAAGCAGCAGGGCCACGGCAGCGCAAGCACGCAGAGGCCTACCGGGAGTACCAGACGCGGCTTGCGGCCGCCAACGCTCTTGACTTCGACGACCTGATCCTGACCACAGTGAGCCTGCTTCGGGCCTTCCCCGACGTCCGGGAGAAGTACCGTCGGCGGTTCCGCCACGTCCTCGTCGATGAGTACCAGGACACCAATCACGCCCAGTACGAGTTCATCCGCCAGCTGTGCGGCGAGGAGACCGCCAGCACCGTCGAGGGCACTCCGATGGTGGAACCCGCCGAGCTGATGGTCGTGGGCGATTCCGACCAGTCCATCTACGCCTTCAGGGGCGCGACCATCCGCAACATCCTTGACTTCGAGTCCGACTTCCCGGGCGCCACCACGATCGTGCTGGACCAGAACTACCGATCCAGTCAGAACGTGCTGACGGCGGCGAACTCGGTGATCTCGCGCAACCAGGGCAGGCGCGAGAAGCACCTCTGGTCGGAACTCGGGGACGGGGAGCTGATCGTCGGCTACGTTGCCGACACCGAGCACGACGAGGCCCAGTTCGTCGCCGGCGAGATCGACCGTCTCGGCGACGCCGGGCACAGCCGCTATGGCGACACGGCCGTGTTCTACCGCACCAACTCACAGTCGCGAGCGCTGGAGGAGGTATTCATCCGCGTCGGGCTGCCGTACAAGGTGGTGGGAGGCGTGCGGTTCTACGAGCGTCGTGAGATCCGGGACGCCATCGCCTACCTGCGCGCGATCGTGAACCCCGCGGACGACGTGTCGGTCCGCCGGATCCTGAACGTCCCCAAGCGCGGTATCGGGGACCGGGCCGAGGCTGCCATCGCCGCCCTGGCGACGGCGGAGCGGCTCACGTTCTTCGACGCCCTGCAACGCTCCCATGAGGCTCCGGGGCTCGCGACGCGTTCGGCCAAGCAGATCCAGGGCTTCGTCGACGTGATCAACCTGCACCGGGCGCAGGTGGCGGAGGGGAAACCAGCCGACGAAGTCCTCACCTCCATCCTGCTGGCCTCGGGTTACGTGCCCGAGCTGCGCGCCTCCACGGACCCGCAGGACGAGACCCGGCTGGAGAACCTCGACGAGTTGGTGAGCGTCGCTGCTGAGTTCGTCGCGGCGGCCAACACCGTCGACCTGGATGAGGCGGAGGTCTCGTCCCTGGCAGCCGGCATGCCGGAGCCCGACGACTCGCTCCCCGCGTTCCTGGAGCGGATCGCGCTGGTGGCGGACTCCGACCAGGTGCCCGACGCCGACGAGGGGCTGGGGGTGGTCACGTTGATGACCCTGCACACGGCCAAGGGACTCGAGTTCGACACCGTCTTCCTCACCGGCCTGGAGGAGGGGATCTTCCCGCACCAGCGCGCCTTCTCCGACAACGACGAGCTGGAGGAGGAACGGCGACTGGCCTACGTGGGAATCACCCGTGCCCGCAAGCGGCTCTACCTCACCCGGTCCGCGGTCAGGACGGTCTTCGGTTCGCCCCAGTACGCTCCGGAGTCGCGATTCATAAAGGAGATTCCGTCGCATGTCCTCGACTGGCAGCGCACGGGAGACGCGATCACGAGCTGGGCGGCCACGTCGGCAACGCGCAACAGGCAGACCTCGAACGCCATGGCCAGCTTCGGGAGCGGTTCCGCCCCGATCAAGACGGTGCCCTCCGTCACGGTGGGGGACAGGGTGCTGCACGCCATGTTCGGCATGGGTGAGGTGGTCGCGGTCTATCCCAGCGGGGAGAACACCAAGGCCGACGTCGACTTCGGCTCGTCGGGCACCAAGCGACTGAGCCTCAAGCACGCTCCGATGGAGAAGCTGTAGGGGCTGCACCACCCCGAACATCGCCTGGGGCTGCTGCCCTCCCGGGCAGGCGAGGGGGCTCAGATGACGCCGAGGCCGCGGAGGAAGCTGATGGGGTTGGAGGCGCTGTAGACGTCACCAGGGGTGACGCCGGGCTTGTAGTACTCGAAGTGCAGGTGTGGGCCGTACGAGTTACCGGTGTTGCCGACGTAGCCGATGAGCTGGCCGGCCTTGACGGCCTGGCCGGGCTTGACGACGCGCTTGGACATGTGGGCGTACAGCGTGGACCCGTCGCTGTGCTGGATGACGACGTTGATGCCGGCCCAGGATCCGGAGGTGGGGGAGAGCACGATCCCGGAGGCGGCTGCGTAGATCTTGGTGCCGCTGGGGGCGGGGAAGTCCTGTCCGGTGTGGTAGCGCGACCAGGAGCCGGTGGCGCCGAAGCCGGCGCCGACACGGTAGCCGGACTTGACCGGCATCGAGCCGCCCTTGGTGGTGGCGGCGGCGACGTCGTCGGCGCTGAGGCTGTCCGGGTCGATGCCGACGGTGGCGGACTTGGCGAGGGCGGCCTTGCGGGCTTCCTCGAGGCGGCGGGCGGCCTCCTCGGCTTCCTTCTTCAGCTGCGCGGCCTGCTGCTGGACGAGTTTGAGGTCTGCGTCCATCTGGGCGTCACGCTCGGTGCGGGCGGCTTCGGTGAGGGTGTCGTTGGCTTCCTCGGCGACGGCGTCGAGGGCGGCTTCGCGCTGCTTGGCCGCCTCGCCTGCGACGGCGACGATGAGGCCGTCGCGGACGGCGTTGCGGGAGGCATCCCGGGTGCGGTCTGCGAAGCCCTTGGCCGCTGCGTCGGCGGCGGCAGCCGGAATGGCGGCGTCGACGGCCACGTTCTCCGACGAGAGGTCCTCGGAAGCGCCGCGCTGGGAGAAGGAGTAGCCGAACAACGAACCCGCGGCCAGGATCCCAGCCAGCACCGCCCCTACAGCACCCCTGCCGAACCGGCCTTCGTCGCGACGGCGCGCTGCCCGGCGGGAACTGCCCAGGAGCACCTCGACCTCGGGTGGGAGGGGGTCGGCTGCTGCCGCCCGGCGAGGGCTGTTCGGGTCGTGCGTCGGCTTCAAGCTCGGCTCCAGGTAACGACGGCGGGTCCGGGAGAACACCAGCAATCCTGAGGAATCTTCAGGCTACTGGCCAAAGATTCGCACACAATCTTCGTCATTACCAAATCGAGACGGCGAGCCGTCCTGGCCGCCGATCCGGGACGCTGGGGCGCGCAGTGCGGCAGGCTCAGTACAACGGTTGGACGAGCTCAGCCCAACGGTTCCTCCGGGCAACCCTCAGCGGACGCCGAGGCTACGGAGGAAGCTGATGGGGTTGGAGGCGCTGTAGACGTCGCCGGGGGTGACGCCGGGCTTGTAGTACTCGAAGTGCAGGTGGGACCCGAAGGAGCGTCCGGTGTTGCCGACGTAGCCGATGAGCTGGCCGGCCTTGACTGCCTGGCCGGGCTTGACGACGCGCTTGGACATGTGGGCGTACAGCGTGGCCCCGCCATTGTTGTGCTGGATGACGACGTTGATGCCGGCCCAGGATCCGGAGGTGGGGGAGAGCACGATCCCGGAGGCGGCTGCGTAGATCTTGGTGCCGCTGGGGGCGGGGAAGTCCTGTCCGGTGTGGTAGCGCGACCAGGAGCCGGTGGCGCCGAAGCCGGCGCCGACACGGTAGCCGGACTTGACCGGCATCGAGCCGCCCTTGGTGGTGGCGGCGGCGACGTCGTCGGCGCTGAGGCTGTCCGGGTCGATGCCGACGGTGGCGGACTTGGCGAGGGCGGCCTTGCGGGCTTCCTCGAGGCGGCGGGCGGCCTCCTCGGCTTCCTTCTTCAGCTGCGCGGCCTGCTGCTGGACGAGTTTGAGGTCTGCGTCCATCTGGGCGTCACGCTCGGTGCGGGCGGCTTCGGTGAGGGTGTCGTTGGCTTCCTCGGCGACGGCGTCGAGGGCGGCTTCGCGCTGCTTGGCCGCCTCGCCTGCGACGGCGACGGTGAGGCCGTCGCGGACGGCGTTGCGGGAGGCATCCTGGGTGCGGTCTGCGAAGCCCTTGGCCGCTGCGTCGGCGGCGGCAGCCGGAATGGCGGCGTCGACGGCCACGTTCTCCGACGAGAGGTCCTCGGAAGCGCCGCGCTGGGAGAAGGAGTAGCCGAACAAAGAACCCGCGGCCAGGATCCCAGCCAGCACCGCCCCTACAGCACCCCTGCCCAGCTTCGCGCGGTGTAGGCCGCGAGCGGTCTTGGCTGCGGGCTCCAGCACTACCTCGGGTTCAATGGTTCCGGGTTCGACGGGGTCGGCCACTGCTGCCCTGCGAGGGTCTTCCGGGGTGCTCCACGTCTTCAAGTTCTGCTCCAGGTAACTGCGATCCGGGGGGTTCGGGAGAAACCTTAGCAATTCTCAGGAATTTCTCAAAGTCGGCAGCTGGTAAGGGCAACCTGTCTCACCATCGGTTGGGACGGAGGCGTCGGCGGCGCTAGTGTTTGGACCGTACCTAATCGCCCACGCGTTTGCACGATTGGAGTCAAGGTGGATCTCCTCGAGTACCAGGCAAGGGACGTCTTCGAGTCGTTCGGGGTCCCCGTACTGCCCGGTCTGGTGGCAAGTACGCCCCAGGAAGCCAGGCAGGCCTACGAGCGGCTCGGGACGAAGATCGCCGTGGTCAAGGCGCAGGTCCGCGTCGGAGGGCGCGGCAAGGCCGGCGGCGTGAAGCTGGCCCGGAGTGCGGACGAGGTGGAAAGCACCGCCGCGGACATCCTGGGTCTTGACATCAAGGGCCATGTCGTGGAGCAGGTCATGCTGAGCCCCGGTGCCGACATCGCCGAGGAGTACTACTTCTCCATCCTGCTCGACCGCGCTGCGGGCACCTATCTCGCAATGTGCAGTGTCGAGGGCGGGATGGACATCGAGACGCTCGCGGTGGAACGCCCAGAGGCCCTGGTCAAGCTGCCGCTGCACCCCGTCGACGGCATCACGCCAGAGGTGGCCACCCGGATCGTCACCGAGGCAGGGTTCCCGGAGGAGGACCGCGCCCCCGTGGCGGCGGTGCTGCAGAAGCTGTGGCGTGCATTCCGCGAGTCCGACGCGACGCTCGTCGAGGTGAACCCACTGGTAAAGACCGGCTCCGGGATGATCCTTGCTCTCGACGCCAAGGTGACCCTGGATGACAACGCCGCATTCCGGCATCCCCGCTGGGAGGCCTACGAGGAGACGTCCGGGGACGTCGACCTGGAGCGCCAGGCCAAGGAACTGGACCTCAATTACGTCAAGCTCGACGGCAGCGTCGGCGTGATCGGCAACGGCGCCGGGTTGGTCATGAGCACACTGGACGTCGTGGACAAGGCGGGTTCAGACCTGCCCGGCACCCCCAAGCCCGCGAACTTCCTCGACATCGGAGGAGGTGCGTCGTCGACGGTCATGGCCAACGGGCTGCGCATCATCATGAGTGACCCCCAGGTCAAGTCGGTGTTCGTGAACGTCTTCGGCGGCATCACCGCCTGCAACGACGTTGCCACTGGCATCGTCGCGGCGCTGGAGGTCCTGGGTGACGAGGCCAAGCTGCCCATCGTCGTGCGGCTGGACGGAAACTCGGTGGAGGTGGGCAAGGCCATCCTCGAGGAGGCGAACCACCCGCTGATCCGGGTGGAGTCCACGATGGACGGCGCTGCGAGCCTCGCAGCCAAGCTCGCGAGCGAGAGGAACTGACACCGTGGCAATCTTCATCAATCAATCCTCCCGGGTCATCGTGCAGGGCATGACCGGTCGTGAGGGCCGAAAGCACACCCAGCGCATGATCATGTCCGGCACGCGCGTCGTCGGCGGCGTCACCCCGGGCAAGGGCGGGGAGTCCGTCCTGTTCGAGGAGGACCCCGTGCCGGTGTACGGCTCCGTCCACGAAGCGGTGGAGCACAGTCACGCCAACGTCTCGGTGGTCTTCGTCCCGCCCAAGTTCGCGAAGGCCGCTGTCCTGGAGGCCGTGGATGCGGGAATCGAACTCTGCGTCGTCATCACCGAGGGCATCCCCGTCCGCGACGCGCTGGAGTTCCACGAGGCGGCCAGGCAGAGCCGGACCCGCATCATCGGACCCAACTGCCCGGGCCTGATCTCGCCCGGCAAGTCCAACGTCGGAATCATCCCGGCCCACATCGCCGGGCGCGGCAGGATCGGCCTGGTGTCCAAGTCCGGCACCTTGACCTACCAGATGATGTATGAGCTGCGGGACCACGGGTTCTCCACGGCCGTGGGAATCGGAGGCGACCCGGTCATCGGGACCTCCCACATCGATGTGCTGCAGGCCTTCGAGGAGGACCCGGAGACGGATCTGATCGTGATGATCGGCGAGATCGGTGGCGACGCCGAGGAACGCGCCGCCGACTACATCTCCGCCAACATCAGCAAGCCGGTGGTCGGCTACGTGGCCGGATTCACCGCGCCCACGGGGAAGACCATGGGCCACGCCGGCGCCATCATCACCGGGAGCCAGGGCACGGCAGCAGCGAAGAAGAAGGCGCTGGAGGCGGCCGGAGTCCTGGTGGGGGAGACCCCCAGCCAGACGGCGGAACTGGCGCGCAGCGCGATCGCCAAGCTACGCCACGAACTGCCCACGGGCTGATCGTTCGCCAATCCGGGCCGCCTTTCCTCGGGGAGGCGGCCCTGTCTGGTTCAGGGCAACTGGCTGAGTCGCTCAGTGGCCCGCAGGGCGACCGAGGAGAACTGTTCATCGGAGAATCGGTAGTCCGCGCTGACGGTGGCCACCAGGTAGCTGACTCGCGCTCCGGTGACCCCCACGGCAGCCTGGTAGAGCACCGGTGTGCTCCCCGTCGCCTGCTGGATGGTGAACAGGCGTGAGGACAGGCGAGCGTCCCCAGCGCCCTTCCCCGCCACGGCTGGGCTCTCGGTCACCGTGGCGGTCAACAGCCGGTCCTTGCAGGATGCGAGATTGTTTCCGAGGGTGGTCACGAACGCCGCGGCTGCTTCCGGGGTCTGGAAGTCGAAGATCATCTCGTCGAGCCCGAAGGTGGTTGGTGCTGCGGCGTCCTGCGTGAGGATGTAGGTACGACGCTCCCGGCTGTCGCCCCCCTCCGCCAGTGTGAGGTTCTCGCAGGCGGTGCCCTGGAACGTCACCTCGCCGGGCTGGCTTTCCCAGGCTCCGCTTCCCGGTGTGATTCGGGGGAGGTCCGCCGTGAGCAGCCAACCCTCGGGAGGCGACGGCGGTGGGACGGTGGCCGCGAACGACGGGTTGTCGGGGCAGGCGCCTTCGCTGCGGGTGCAGAGGTCCTCGAGGGAGCGCAGGACTCCCGAGGTCAGCTCGGCCACTCCCACCGGGGTCGCGTTGCGGACCACATCGACCATCGTGAGCGCACGCCCGTTGCGGATGAGCAACACGGTGTGGAACATCGTCGGGTCGCCCTCGTAGGTCTCGACCGTGAGCTGCTGGGCCTCGTCTGCGATGCCGTACACGGAGGTGGAACTGACGATGCGTGCTGGACGCTCGTCGCAGGCTGCCAGGGTGGCGACCCGCTGAGCCTGCACCTGCTGCGCAGCCTCATCGCTGGCGAAGACGTCGATCTGGTGCATCGCGGCGAGCTGGTCGGCATCAGAGGTTCCCAGCACCCGCTGGAATGCCTGCACGGGGTTCACCTCACCGAGATCGGCGCTGAGACAGGCGGCGCGCCCCTGGAAGTCGGACTTGTTCTCGACCGTGTCCACGACGACCCAGGAGGCTCCCGGGACGATCAGTTCGGCGTCGTCGACCGTCAGGAGGTTCGCGGTGCTCGCTACGGGCACCTGCGAGGCCGACTCCGACGGCGACCCGGGGCCCGTGGCTGTCGCGGAGGGATCGGGTGGCAGTTCGGGGGAAGTCGCCCTGCGCACCAGGTAGCTCCCGAGCAACAGCAGGAGGGCGGCCACCAGGGCGCCGACCACCCAGATCGTAAGCGTGCGGCGGTGGTGGTCGAACCAGTTCCCAGCGGCACCCTCGCTGCCGACGCGGTCCTGTCCGCCTTCGATGTTCGGCGGCGGCGGTGGGATCATCACCGGTTCCGGGGGAGTGGTCGAACTGACCGCAGAGCGCCGGGGCGCCGGCGTCGGTTCGTCCGAACCAGCGGCGGCGTACCCACCCATCCGCCGGCCGGCGCTGGGCTGCGGTGCCGGCTGGGTCTCGAAGTCCCGTGGCGGAAGCACCGGCCCGACGGGAGGCTCCATGGCGCTCTGGCTTCCGGGACGTGCGAAGGGGTTCACGAAATCGGTGGACTCGACGGGGGTGGGGTCCGTAGGGGTGCTGCCAGTGGACTGCTGGCCGGACGCCGAGGCTTCCTGCTCCGGGATCTGATCAGTCACTTCGGGCTCCTGCGGCGCGCCGCGCCGGGCGGGGCTGGCCGAGGGCTCCGGTGTATCGTCGGGCCCGTTCGGAGGGTCGAGTTCGTTCTCCGGGTCCGGGGCCGCTGCCCGTTTGGGGCGGCTCTTCCCGATCTCAGCCACGCAGCACCTCCACCCTTCGAAGTCGACGTCTGTCCGAACAACCGTTGCAACAGCGTACCCGGTGGCCCGGTGGCCACCGTAGTGGGAGGGAGAAGCCACGTGGCAGAGCGAAGCCCACGACACCGCACGATCGCCGTGGACGTAGATGCCCAGCGCGAGAAGAGGCCCCAGCGGGAACTCAACTGGCCGTGGTGGGCAGTGGCGGTCGTCGGCGCCGCTGCGGTGCTGGCGGCGGGCTGGTTGCTGCTGGCCGGCGCGTCGGTGCTGGGCTGGGTGAACTCACCCGACACGGACCTCACCTCCGCCCTGCCGCTGCCCACGAAGATCCTCCTGCTCGCACACGGAACCCCTGTGGCGATCGGTGGGCAACTGGTCTCGATCGTTCCGCTCACCATGACCATGGGCATGGTCCTGCTCGGCCAGCCCGTGGCCGCCATGGCTGCGAGGCAACTGGCGCACCAGCAGGCGACCCGGGACGACACCGGCCGCTTGTGGGTGGATGGGCAGGGGCTGGTGCTGCGGGTTGCGGGGACGTTCGCCCTCGTCCAGGCGCTGGTGCTGCTGCTGGTGGGGACCACCGTCGACGACGCCGCACACGCCTGGCGTGCGGGGCTGGGCGGACTCGTCCTGGGCGCCCTGTCCGGCGTGTGGGGTGCGAGCCGCGCCATCGGACATGACCCGCGCCGCACCTGGCCCGCCTGGCTGCGCTCCGTGCCCGCGGCCATGGTCTCCGCCGTCGGCATCTGCCTCGCAGGTGGCGCCGCCGTGATCGCGGGCACGCTGTTTCTGCACCTGGACCGCGTCGCCGGCATCCACGACGCCCTCCAACCGGATCTTTCGGGGACGATCCTGCTGGTCTTGATCCAGTTGCTCTACCTTCCCAACCTCGCACTGTGGGGGTCGGCCTGGCTGCTCGGAGCAGGCATAACCATCGGTGACGACTCGCTGCTCAACCTCAGCGTGACCGACGCGGGCTTCCTGCCCGCCATCCCTGTTCTGGGCGCAATCCCGGATGCGGGCCTGTCTCCGGAGACGACGCTGTGGTGGCTGCTGGTCGGGGTGGCAGCTGGAGTCGCGGCAGCCGTCGTCGTGGTGCTGGCACGCCCACGTGCGAGATTCGACGAGACCGCCATCGTCGGCGGCCTGTCGGGCGTGGCGGCGGGGCTCCTGCTCGTCGTGCTGTGCTCGCTCTCCGGCGGGGGCCTCGGCGGCGCCCGCCTGGCCCAGCTGGGGCCGGTGGTCACCGACCTGCTCGTGGTCGCGCCGAGCGTCCTCGGTCTCTCCGGGCTGGTCGCTGGCCTGGTGCTCGGACTGGTGAGGCGCCCGGTTCCCGGCCCCGTAGGATGACGGCCGTGAAACGAGTCGTTGTGCTCCTGTCGGGATCCGGAACCCTGCTGCAGGCGCTGCTTGACGCAGTCGCCGCCGGCGAGGTGGACGCGGAGGTGGTCGCGGTCGTCTCGGACCAGGCTGACGCAGCTGGTCTGGAGCGAGCGAGGCGGGCAGGGGTTCCGGCCATCGCCCATCCCCTTTCCAAGGGGGCGGACCGTGCGGCCTGGGACGCGGAACTGACCGACATCGTCGCCCGGTTCGAACCGGACCTCGTGGCCTCCGCCGGTTTCATGAAGTTGCTGGGTGAGGCGTTCCTGGCGAGGTTCGGTGGACGCACCATCAACACCCATCCTGCGCTGCTGCCCAGCTTCCCCGGCGTCCACGGACCGCGGGACGCGCTTGCCTACGGGGTGAAGGTCTCCGGGGCGACGGTCATCGTCGTCGATTCAGGCATCGACACCGGTAGGATCCTGCTGCAGGAGGCAGTCGACGTGTTGGACGGCGACGACGTCGAGCGCCTCCACGAGCGCATCAAGGTGGTGGAGCGCAGGCTCCTCGTGAAAGCCGTGCGTGACTGGAAACCGTGAAACGTGCAGGCGCACACAACTGAAACGGAAGTGATTCGATGACCAACCAAATCCCGCTGCGCAGGGCACTCGTGTCCGTCTACGACAAGACCGGACTCGAGGGGTTGGCCGCAGCGCTGCACGAGGCGGGCGTCGAGATCGTCTCCACCGGTTCGACGGCCTCGAAGGTGGCAGGGGCGGGGATTCCCGTGACGCGGGTGGAGGACCTCACCGGCTTCCCGGAGTGTCTCGACGGCAGGGTCAAGACCCTCCACCCCAAGGTGCATGCCGGCATCCTCGCCGACCGCCGCCTGCCCGACCATGTCCGCCAGCTCGAGGAACTCCAGGTGGCTCCCTTCGACCTGGTGGTGGTCAACCTCTACCCGTTCGCGGAGACAGTGGCCTCCGGCGCGAGCGAGGACGAGTGCGTCGAGCAGATCGACATCGGTGGGCCGACCATGGTCCGCGCCGCCGCCAAGAACCACCCTTCGGTGGCAGTGGTGACCTCCCCGTCGCAGTACGACGAGGTCCGATCGGCACTGGCCACCGGTGGATTCACCCTGGCAGCCCGCAAGGAGCTCGCCGCCGCTGCCTTCCGCCACACGGCGAGCTACGACGTCGCCGTCGCGACCTGGATGGCCGAGACCGTCGTGGCCGCACCCGAGGACGGGTTCTCGCCCTGGCTGGGTGCCTCCTATGAGTTGGTCGGGACCCTGCGCTACGGCGAGAACGCCCACCAGCGCGCCGCGCTCTACTCCGACAGTGGCGCGCCCGCCGGCATCACGCAGGCCGAACTGCTGCACGGCAAACCCATGAGTTACAACAACTACACCGACGGCGACGCCGCCTACCGTGCCGCCCACGACTTCGATGACCCGTGCGTCGCCATCATCAAGCACGCCAACCCCTGCGGCATCGCGGTGGGGGCGGACATCGCCGAGGCGCACCGCAAGGCCCACGAGTGCGACCCGGTCTCGGCGTTCGGTGGCGTGATCGCCACCAACCGGCCGGTGTCGGTGGCGATGGCGGAGGCGGTCAAGGACATCTTCACCGAGGTCGTGATCGCCCCCGGGTTCGACGACGGCGCCCTGGAGATCCTGTCCGCCAAGAAGAACATCCGGCTGCTCAGGGCCGTGCCCTTCAGCCACCGGCCAAGGACCCTGGTGACCATCAGCGGTGGCGCCCTGAGCCAGGAACCCGACCGGATCGACGCCGACGGCGATTCCCCGGAGAACTGGACCCTCGCAGCGGGGGAGGCCGTCGACGACGCGACCCTGGCGGACCTCGAGTTCGCCTGGCGGGCCTGCCGCTCCGTCAAGTCCAACGCCATCCTGCTCGCCTCCGACGGCGCCTCCGTCGGGGTGGGCATGGGGCAGGTCAACCGCGTCGACTCCTGCAGGCTGGCCGTCGAGCGTGCCGGTGACCGCGCGAAGGGTGCCGTCGCCGCGTCCGATGCGTTCTTCCCGTTCAGCGACGGCCCCCAGATCCTGATCGACGGCGGCGTCAGGGCCATCGTGCAGCCCGGCGGCTCCATCCGCGATGAGGAGACCATCGAACTGTGCCGCGCGAACGGTGTGGCGCTCTACCTCACCGGCACCCGCCACTTCTTCCACTGAGAGGGCAAACATGACAGCGACCAAGATGGCGGGCGTACCCGTCGCAAGGATGATCAGGGAAGACCTCAAGCGACGCGTGGCCGCGCTCAGCGCCGAGGGCGTTGTGCCCGGGCTCGCGACGGTGCTCGTCGGAGACGACCCCGGCAGCCGCTCCTACGTCGCCGGCAAGCACCGCGACTGCGCCGAGGTTGGGATCCACTCCATCCGCGTGGACCTCCCAGCCGACACCTCCGCCCAACGTCTGACCGAAGAGCTGGACGCTCTCAACACCGATCCGGCCTGCACCGGCTACATCGTGCAACTGCCCCTCCCGGCGCATCTCGATGACAACTGGGCACTGGCGCAGGTAGACCCGGACAAGGACGCCGACGGGCTGCACCCGGTCAACCTCGGCAGGCTCGTGCTGGGCATCCCCGGTCCGCTGCCGTGCACCCCCCGCGGAATCGTCGCGCTGCTGCGGCACCACGAGGTCGAGCTGAACGGAGCGCACACGGTCATCGTCGGCCGCGGCACCACCGTCGGCCGTCCGCTGGGCCTGTTGCTGACCCGCAAGTCGGAGAACTCCACAGTGACCCTGTGTCACACCGGCACGAGAGACCTGGCCTCGCTAACCCGGCAGGCCGACATCGTGGTCACGGCGGCCGGCCACCCTGGCACGGTGACCGCCGACATGATCAAGGAGGGGGCTGTGCTCGTCGACGTCGGCATCAGCCGCACCGACGACGGCCTGGTGGGAGACCTGGCGCCCGACGTCTGGGAGAAGGCCTCGCTCGTCGCTCCCGTTCCCGGCGGCGTGGGACCCATGACGCGGGCCATGCTCCTGACCAACGTCGTGGACCGCGCGGAAGCCCTGCATGCCGGATAGGCCGGACAAGCCGGCCGACGAGTTCCCCAGCAACCCGTGGCCACTGCTGGCCGCGCTGGTGATCTTCGCCGTCGGAGTGGTCCTGATCACCATGGGCCACTGGCGCCGGGGGCCGGTGGTGATGGCCGGCGCGCTGGCGCTGGCAGCCCTCCTGCGTCTGGTCCTGCCTGACCGGTTGGCCGGCCTGCTCGTGGTGCGGCGACGTTGGATCGACGTGGTCGGCATGCTCCTGCTCGGGGCGGCGATCGCGGTGCTGGCCCTGGTGGTGCCCGGCCAGCGGTGATTCGGTAGAGTCGCGGAAGAATGATCCGCGAGATCCGAACCTGGAAAGAGGTCGAAAGTGAGCACTGAGGCTCCCGTCAAGATTGCCGTCACCGGCGCTGCCGGCCAGATCTGTTACAGCCTGCTGTTCCGCATCGCCAGCGGTTCCCTCCTGGGGGACCGGCCCATCGAACTGCGCCTGCTCGAGATCACGCCGGCGCTCAAGGCGCTTGAGGGTGTGGTCATGGAACTCGACGACTGCGCCTTCGGCAACCTCGTCGGGGTCGAGATCGGCGATGACCCGAAGAAGGTCTTCGACGGCGTGAACCTGGCGATGCTCGTCGGTGCCATGCCGCGCAAGGCCGGGATGGAGCGCAGCGACCTCCTCAGCGCGAACGGGGCCATCTTCACCGCCCAGGGCCGGGCCCTGAACGAGGTGGCCGCCGACGACGTCAAGGTGCTGGTGACCGGCAACCCCGCCAACACCAACGCCCTGATCGCCCTCAGCAACGCCCCGGACATCCCGGCGGAGCGCTTCAACGCGCTGACCCGCCTGGACCACAACCGGGCGCTCAGCCAGCTGGCGAAGAAGACCGGCGTAGCCGTCGACGACATCTCCCACATGACCATCTGGGGCAACCACTCCAGCACGCAGTACCCGGACCTCTTCAACACCCGCATCGGTGAGCGGAGCGCCGCAGAGGTGGTGGATGACCAGTCCTGGATCGAGAACGAGTTCATCCCCGCCGTCGCCAAGCGGGGCGCGGCCATCATCGAGGCGCGCGGGTCGTCGTCGGCGGCCTCGGCTGCCAACGCCACTGTCGAGCACATGCGCGACTGGGTGCTGGGGACGGCGGAGGGTGACTGGGTGTCCATGTCGGTGCCCTCCGACGGCTCCTACGGGGTGCCCGAGGGGATCGTCAGCTCCTTCCCGTGCCGCGTGACCGACGGCCGCTACGAGATCGTGCAGGGGTTGGAGATCAACGACTTCAGCCGTGCCCGGATTGACGCCTCCGTCGCCGAGTTGCTGGACGAGCGTGCCGCGGTCACGGAGTTGGGCCTCATCTGAGCCGCTGGCTTGCCGCTAGAGTTTCGGGCATGTCCGAACTCGTCCTGACCCTGCAGTGCCCCGATCGCCCCGGAATAGTCCACGCCATCTCCGGGGCGATCGTCGAGGCCGGGGGCAACATCACCGAGCTCCAGCAGTTCTCCTCGCCCGACACCGGCGAGTTCTTCACCCGCATCCAGCTGGATGGGCCCGACGAGGAGTCGCTGGCACGGAAGGTCGCGGAGGCCACTGGTGGTTTCGGGGCGCACTTCCAGGTCCACGAGGCCGGGACGCCGACCCGCACCCTCATCCTGGCCTCGAAGGCCGGTCACTGCGTCAACGATCTCCTCTTCCGCTGGCGGGGCGGGGAACTGCCCATCGACGTGCGCGGCATCCTGGCCAACCACGACGTGCTGGCGCCCATGGCGGACTTCTATGACGTCGCGTTCGAGCACCGTTTCGTGGATGCCGAGACCAAGCCCGCGTTCGAGGCCGAGGTTCGTCGGATCGTCGAGGAGCAGGACATCGAACTGGTCGTCCTGGCCCGCTACATGCAGATCCTGAGCCCCGAGCTCTGCGAGTTCCTCGCCGGCCGTGCCATCAACATCCACCACTCGTTCCTGCCGGGCTTCAAGGGGGCCAATCCCTACCGCCAGGCCCACACCCGCGGAGTGAAGCTGATCGGTGCGACGGCGCACTTCGTCACCGGTGACCTTGACGAGGGGCCGATCATCGAGCAGAACGTGGTGCGGGTGGACCACACCATGTCGGTGGCCAAGCTCGTCCGGAAGGGGCAGGCCCAGGAGTCCCAGACGCTCGCCGAGGCGGTCCGGCTGTTCGCGGAGCACCGGGTGCTGGCGGACGCGCACCGCACGGTCATCTTCAGATGAGTGCACTGGGTGACATCGCGCTGATCGCGCTGTTCATAGTGATCGGCGGCGTCTTCGCGGCAGCCGAGATGGCCCTGGTGAGTCTCCGCGACAGCCAGGTGAAGCAACTCGCCACCAAGGGCAAGCGGGGTCGTGCCATCGAGCGGCTCACCAGCAATCCCAACCTGTTCCTGTCCGCGGTGCAGATCGGCGTGACGCTGGCCGGCTTCCTGTCCGCAGCCTTCGGTGGGGCGACGCTGGCGGACAGACTCGCTCCCACTCTGGAGTCGATCGGTCTGCCCGACGGTGTGTCCGACACGACGGCGCTGGTGCTGATCACCGTGGTCATCTCCTACTTCTCGATCGTCGTGGGAGAACTGACTGCCAAGCGACTCGCCATGCAACGCGCGGAGGGCTTCGCGCTGGCCCTGGCGCCGCTGGTGAGCGGTATCGCCACTGTGATGCGGCCGGTCATCTGGCTGCTCGGGGTCTCGACCGACCTGCTGGTCAGACTCTTCGGAGGGGACCCGAAGCAGGCACGCGACGCGGTGACCGACGAGGAGATCCGCGCCATCGTCGCGGGCTCTCCGACGCTGGGCACCGTGGAACGCAGCATCGTGGATGAGGTCTTCGACGCCGGGGAGCACACCCTCCGCGAGGTGATGGTGCCCCGAACCGAGGTGACCTTCCTGCCCGGCGACATGCCGATCCAGCGGGCCTACCGGGAGGTCCGGGGCGCGCCACACTCCCGCTACCCCGTGACCGGCGGCTCGGTGGACCGCGTCATTGGCTTCCTGCACGTGAGAGACCTCATGGACCTCGAGGGCTCCGCGCGGCAGGGGGACCTGCGATCGATAGTGCGTCCCGTGCTCAGCCTGCCCGAGACGGTCAAGATCCTGCGGGCGCTCAGCTCGATGCGCTCCGCGGGTGCACACATGGCGCTCGTCCGCGACGAGTACGGCGGCACCGCGGGCATCGTCACGATGGAGGACCTCATCGAGGAACTCATCGGTGACATCACCGACGAGTACGACGTCGTGGGCGACACCGTCACCGACGAGGTGGACCGCATCGACGGACTCACCACGATCGAGGAGTTCGCGGAGGCCAGTGGGCACGTCATCCCCGAGGGCCCCTACGACACGGTGGCTGGATACGTGATGTCCAGGCTGGGGCGGATCCCCGCAGTCGGGGACGAGGTGACCGTCCACCTGGAGCCCCGGGAACGCCCGGCTGACGAATCCGACGGCGAAGTCCCCTTCACCTTCGTCGTCTCCGAACTCGACGGTCGCCGCGCGGCCTGGTTGACGGTGGTGCGCGGTGGCGAGTCGACGGCCGGACATGCGGTCGGCCGCGCCAGGGAGGCCTCCGATGGATGATGGTTCCCGCCTGCTCACGGGCCCCGACGTCGAGTCCCTGCTGCGCGCCGCCGTGGAGCACGCCGGCGGAGTGATGTTGTCGTGGTCCCTGGACCACGTGGACACGAACCCCGAGCACTCCACGACGGCCACATATCTGGCGCAGGTGCGGTGGCCCTACGGCGAGCGCAGCGAACTGCTGGGAGTGAGCGCCCGCTCGGGGGAACTGGTGGAGTCCGACGCGAACGCGGAGATCTTCGCCGACGGCAACCGCGAGGTGGCCGTGTGGATCTACCCCAACGACCCGGACCTCCCCGGCCTGCCGCGCGCGGCCTACCCCGACCAGCTCGCCGCCCTCCTCAATGCCGGCAACACCCTTGGCAGGCCGGTGACCGCGGAACAGCTCAACCTCACGATGATCGGCTACCGGCCACGTCGTCGGGCGGTGGTGAAGCTCGTTGTCAACGACCCGCGCGAGGTCTTCTACATCAAGGTGCTGCGGCCCAAGCTGTTCGCCGACGTCCTTGGCAAGCACCTGATGCTGCGAGAAGCAGGCGTGCCGGCACCGGAGGTCGCGCTGCACACCCCGGACAACCTCATGATGCTGCGTGAGCTCCCGGGCCGCGGCCTGGCCAAGGCCATCTTCGAGCCCGGCGATCCCTGCACCGCCGAGCAACTGATCGCGGTTCTGGACGCCATGCCGCAATCGGTGGCGGCGCTGGAGCGCAGACCGCCGTGGTCGGATGCCGTGGCGCACTATGCGGCGATGGTGACCGCCGCGCTCCCGGAGGTGGGTCCGGACCTGGAGTGGGCCAGCGCAGCCATCACATCCGGACTCGCCGAGTACCCACTGGGGAACGAGCCCACGCACGGCGACTTCCACGAGGGCCAGATCCGGGTTGCGGACGGAGACGTGGTGGGCATCCTCGACGTGGACACCATCGGTCCGGGCCGGCGTGCCGACGACCTGGCCTGCCTGATCGCGCACCTGTCCACCATCCAGCGGATGAACCCGGAGCAGGCTGCGAAGGTCCGGGACCTGCTGGCCCGCTGGGTGCCGGTCTTCGACGAGCGCGTGGACCCCGTGGAACTGCGCCTCCGGGCCGCTGCGGTGGTGATCAGCCTGGCCACCGGGCCGTACCGGGGCCAGGAACCCAACTGGCAGGAGACCACCCGGCAGATGGTCCGTTCCGCTCTGGCGCTCGTCCGGCAGGTGGCCTGAAGGACCGCGACTGAGCGAGGTTGCAGGTCTGTAACGATTGCAGGTTTCACATGCGGCTCCGTAGCCCGTAGCGATATCTTCGGGTTGCCCAATCAGCCTCAGGAGGATCACCGAAGTGAAGAAGTCCCTGCTCAAACTCGCGGCCATCGTCGGCGCGAGTGCCCTTGCCCTCAGCGGCTGCGCCGAGGCGCCCCCGACGGATGCCACCACCGCACCCTCCCAGTCTGCGGAGGACACTGCTTCGGAGACCTCTCCTGAGGAGACCACGTCCGAGGAGCCCACCACGGACGACTCGGCGTCGGAGACGGCCGGTGCCGTCGACTTCAAGGCTTGCATGGTGTCGGACTCGGGCGGCTTCGACGACAAGTCGTTCAACGAGACCGCTTACAACGGCCTGCTGATGGCCAAGGACCAGCTCGGCATCGAGACCGGTGAGATCGAGTCCACCGTCGAGTCCGACTTCGCTCCCAACGTGCAGGCCATGATCGACGCCAACTGTGACATCGTCGTCACCGTTGGCTTCCTCCTCGCAGGGGCCACCGAGGCCGCGGCCAAGCAGAACCCGGAAGTGGACTTCGCGATCGTCGACTTCGGGTCCTTCGAGGGCGTCGACAACGCCAAGGGCCTCGTCTTCAACACTGCGGAGTCGTCGTTCCTCGGGGGCTACCTCGCTGCTGGCATGACCAAGACCGGCACCGTCGGGACCTTCGGCGGCGCCAAGATCCCCACCGTGACCATCTTCATGGACGGCTTCGCCCAGGGCGTGGACCACTACAACGAGACCAAGGGCACCGATGTGAAGGTCATCGGCTGGAACCCGGAGGCCCAGGACGGCCAGTTCGTCCCCGGTGATGACCCGTTCCAGAACATCGACGGTGGCAAGAACACCGCCGAGACCCTCATCGCCCAGGGTGCCGACATCATCCTCCCGGTGGCGGGTCCTGCCGGTCTCGGCGGCCTCCAGGCGGCCCAGGCCTCCGGTGGCCAGGTCAACGCCATCTGGGTGGACACCGACGGCTGCGTCTCTGCGGAGGAGTACTGCTCGTCCATCATCACCTCGATCTACAAGGGCATGGACGTCGCGGTCTTCGAGGCCATCAAGGCTTCCATGGACGGCGAGTTCAGCTCTGACCCGTTCGTCGGGACGCTTGAGAACGAGGCCACCGGCCTGTCGCCGTTCAACGAGTTCGAGGAGGAGGTGCCGGCCGAGCTGAAGTCCGAACTGGAGCAGCTGAAGGCAGACATCATCGCCGGCGACATCACGATCACCTCGACGGCGCAGCCCAAGTGAGCTGAGTGATCCAACGTGGGCTCGGCCTGAGCCCTCGCCAGGGCCTGATCGGGAGCGGCGCTCCCGATCAGGCCCCTTCAACGTGGAGGCCCCAGCGCTTCTGCTTCAATGTCTGAAAGAACCCGATGCGGCCAGCGGCGGCCCTTACCCAGGAGCTGATGTGACCACCACAGTGTCCGAATCAGAGGTGCTACACCTCAGCGGCATCACGAAGCGATTCGGCTCCCTGACCGCCAACGACGCCATCACTGTGGACCTGGTGCCCGGGCGCATCCACTGCCTGCTCGGCGAGAACGGCGCCGGCAAGTCCACGCTCATGAACATCCTCTACGGCCTGTTGGAGGCCGACGAGGGCACCATCTCCATCGGTGAGCGTGAACTCCACCTCACGAGCTCGAAGAAGGCGATGGCAGCCGGCATCGGGATGGTGCACCAGCACTTCATGCTGATCCCGGTCTTCACCGTGGCCGAGAACCTCGTGCTTGGTCGCGAACCTGGCCGGCTCGGACTGCTGGACCTCGACCAGGCACGCCAGAAGGTCCGCGAGCTGTCCGACCGCTACCGCCTGGACGTGGATCCGGACGCCCTCGTGGAGAACCTCCCGGTAGGCATCCAGCAGCGGGTGGAGATCCTCAAGGCGTTGGCCAACGACGCACGCTACCTGGTCTTCGACGAGCCCACCGCGGTATTGACGCCCCAGGAGATCGACGAACTCATGGACATCATGAGGGCACTGCGCGACGAGGGACGGGCGATCTGCTTCATCACCCACAAGCTCCGCGAGGTGCTCGCCGTCGCCGACGACATCACGGTCATCCGGCGGGGCAAGGTGGTGGGGCGGGCCGAGCCCACCGCCACGGAGTCGGAGCTGGCGGAGATGATGGTGGGCAGAGCCGTGAACCTGCAGGTGGAGAAGGCGCCGGCAAAGACGTCGGCGGACCGCCTGGTGCTGACGGACTTCACCGTCGCTGACGCCGGCGGAGCGGTCGTCGTGGACGGCCTGGACCTCACCGTCCGGGGCGGAGAGGTGGTCTGTGTGGCGGGTGTCCAGGGCAACGGCCAGAGTGAACTCGCCGCCGCCCTCCTCGGCACGCTGCCGGTGATCAAGGGGTCTGCTTTCCTGGACGGCGTCGACATCACGCACGCGGTTCCTCGCAAGACCATCGCGGCCGGAATGGGGTTCGTTCCCGAGGACAGGCAGCGTGACGGTTTCGTGGGTGACTTCACGATCGCCGAGAACCTCGTCCTGAACCGTCCGTCGGAGTTCGCCCAGGCGGGCAACCTCCAACTCGGCAGGATCCAGGACAACGCCAAGGAACGGCTGGTCGAGTTCGACATCCGGGCTTCCGGCGAGTCCCAGCCCGTGAAGTCGCTGTCAGGCGGCAACCAGCAGAAGGTGGTGCTGGCCCGCGAACTGTCGCGACCGCTGAGCCTGCTGGTGGCGAACCAGCCGACCCGCGGCGTCGACGTCGGAGCCATCGAGTTCCTCCACAAGCGCATCATCCAGGAGCGCGACCGCGGGACGGCCGTCCTGATCATCTCCACCGAACTGGACGAGGTGGAGTCCCTCGCGGACCGGATAGCCGTGATGTATCGGGGCAGGATCGTCGGGGTGGTGCCCCCGGACACCCCCCGCGAGGTGCTGGGCCTGATGATGGCGGGTATCGAGCAGAAGGAGGCCTCGGATGTCTGAGGAGAGCGCGGCCGAGAAGGTCGTGACACCCGCGTCCGTGGCCGCGCCCAGGTCCCGCTGGTGGACGGGTGTGGTGGTCACGGCAATCGCCCTCGTGCTGGCGTTCGTCGTCGGTGCCGTCGTCATGGTGCTCGCCGACCCCGACGTCGTGGGGAAGTTCGCCTACTTCTTCAGCAGGCCCGGCGACGCACTGTCGGCCTCCTGGGACAAGATCACCCTCGCCTACGGCGCCCTCCTGCGCGGTTCCCTCGGCTCGTGGGTGGCGATCACCGAAACGACGGCGCAGGCCACCCCCCTGATCTGCGCCGGGCTCGGCGTGGCGTTGGCCTTCCGGGCGGGCCTGTTCAACATCGGAGGTCAGGGGCAGGCGATCTGGGGAGCCATCGTTGGCGCCTGGATCGGCTTCAGCGTCACCGGCCTTCCGATGATCCTCCACATTCCGCTGGCGCTCATCTGCGCGATGGTCTTCGGAGCGATCTGGGGAGGAATCGCCGGTTTCCTCAAGGCAAAGGCCGGCGCCCACGAGGTCATCACGACCATCATGCTGAACCACATCGCCTCCACGATGCTGAGCTACCTGCTCATCACCTCCATGTTCCAGATGCCCGGGCGCACTGACCCGATCTCGCCCGTCATCGAGTGGACCGCCACGCTTCCGCGCATCGCCGGTACCCGTCTCCACCTCGGCTTCCTGCTCGCGCTCCTGGCAGCCGTGGCGGTCTGGTGGTTGCTGGAGCGCACCACCCTGGGCTTCCAGATCCGGGCGGTCGGCCACAATCCGTACGCGGCGGGAACTGCGGGCATGAGCGTGGCGCGCGTGACCATCGTCGCGATGGCGATCGCCGGCGGCCTGGCCGGCCTCGCAGGCGCGCAGATGGTGATGGCGCCAACACTGCTGACCAGCTTCCCGCCGCAGCTCTCCGCGGGGATCGTGGGGGGCGTGGGCTTCGACGCCATCACCGTTGCGCTGTTGGGACGCTCGCGCCCGCTCGGCGTGGTGGTTGCCGGCCTGTTGTTCGGTGCGATGAAGGCCGGGGGTCTGACGATGAGTGCCGAGGCGCAGACGCCGTCGGAGCTCACGAGCCTCATCCAGGCGTTGATCGTGCTCTTTGTCGCGGCACCCAAGTTCGTGACGTGGCTGGTGCCCGCCCTGAGGGAGCGTCGCGCGCCCCGGGTGAGCAGGAACAAGAAGGCGGTGGCCGCATGACTGCCATTATCGAGACCCCTGCGATCCCGGTCGGCCCGGTGGCCGTCGAGGCGCCCGAGGACCGGATCCAGCGCATCTCGACTGGCTCACTGCTCGTGGTGGTCGGAGTGCTCCTCGCGTGGGCTACCACCAGCGCCCGTGGCGAGGCCCGGATCGCGCTGTCCGACGCCTTCGACGCCGTTCAGCTACCGGTCATCACGCTCCCTGGCATGGTCACCGTCGGCGTGTGTGCGGTTCTGGTGCTCGTAGCCGGCGTCGCCTACCTGCTGAACCGGCCGGTCGGGCGGGCGCGGACCATCATGGGCGTGGTGGCCGGCGTGGCCGTCCTGCTCGGCTTCGTCACCTGGGTGGCGGCCGGCAGCACGCTGCCCTTCACGCTGACCAACCAGCTGCGCGGGACCCTCGCCGTCGCCACGCCGCTGGTGCTCGGCGCCCTGTGTGGCGTCTTCTCGGAGCGGGCGGGCGTGGTCAACGTCGCGATCGAGGGCCAGTTCCTGACTGCGGCCTTCGCGGCGGGCATCACCGGCTCCCTCACCGGGTCCCTGCTTGCTGGCCTGTTCGCGGGCGTCCTCGCAGGGGTCGCGATGGCGGGGGTGCTCGCGCTGTTCGCGCTGAAGTACCTCATGGACCACGTGATCCTGGGCGTCGTCATCAACCTCCTGGCGTCGGGACTGACCGGCTTCCTGTTCAAGCAGCTCGTGCAGTCCGACACCTCGCGTTACAACGCGGTGCCGATCATGCCCCGGATCCCCATCCCGGTGTTGAAGGACATCCCGTTCCTCGGGCCCATCCTGTTCAACCAGACCGCGTTGGCCTACCTGGCCATCATCGCCGTCCCCATCGCCTGGTTCCTGCTGTTCCGCA
Organism: Tessaracoccus sp. OS52; assembly: GCF_020687685.1. GTDB lineage: Bacteria > Actinomycetota > Actinomycetes > Propionibacteriales > Propionibacteriaceae > Arachnia. The sequence continues at coordinate 582,611 of NZ_JAJEWM010000001.1, forward strand.
CCAAGTGGGGACTGCGGGTCCGTGCAGTCGGCGAGCACCCCCACGCCGCCGACACTGTGGGCATCAACGTGGTGTGGACGAAGACGGCCTCGGTCCTGCTCGGTGGCGTGATGGCCGGCCTGGGCGGTGCCTACTTCACGATCGGCTCCACCGGCTCCTTCCGGCCCGACCTCACCGTCGGCAACGGGTTCATCGCCCTGGCGGCCCTGATCATGGGCCGCTGGCACCCTGTGCTGGCTGCGTTCATGGCGCTGTTCTTCGGTTTCGTGACGCAGCTGGGCCAGACGCTCAACCCGCTCGGCAGCCCGATCGACAGCTCGTTCCTGCTCATGCTGCCCTATGTGGCAACCATCATCGCCGTGGCCGGACTCGTGGGACGCGTCCGGGCGCCGGCGGCCGACGGTCAACCCTTCATCAAGTCATGACTGGGGACAGCACGATGGAAGTGGACTGGGACGCCCTGCGCGCCACCGCCGTCGAGGCGTCGGGGCACGCGTACGTGCCGTACTCCGACTATCCGGTGGGAGCGGCGGCGATGGTTGACGACGGCCGCGTGGTCTCGGGCTGCAACGTGGAGAACGCCAGCTACGGCGTGACGCTGTGCGCCGAGTGCGGACTGGTCTCCGCGCTGGCGCTGAGCGGCGGCGGCAGGCTTGTCGCCTTCACCTGCGTCGACGGCCGCGGTGAGGTGCTGATGCCGTGCGGGCGGTGCCGGCAACTGCTCTACGAGTTCGGCGGCCCGGAACTGGTGATGGAAACCCCCGCCGGGATCCGGACCCTGGATGAAGTGCTGCCGCAGGCTTTCGGTCCGCAGAACCTCCAGGAGAGACCTCCCAGCACCGGTAGCGTTGCACCAACCGCCTGAAGGAGTACCAATGCTGAGCGTCGAAGACCTGCGCGGACTGCCAAAGGTGGCGTTGCACGACCACCTCGACGGCGGACTGCGCCCCGAGACCGTCATCGAACACTGCACGGAGAACGGGCACGACCTGCCCACCACGAACCCCGACGAGCTGCGCCGCTGGTTCTTCGAAGCCGCCGACTCGGGCACGCTGGTGCGGTACCTGGAGACCTTCGAGCACACCGTCGCCGCCATGCAGACCGCGGCCCAGATCAGGCGGGTGGCGCACGAGTTCGCCGTGGACCAGGCGCTGGACGGGGTGGTCTATGCCGAGGCTCGCTACGCGCCCGAGCAACATCTGGGTCGGGGTCTGACGCTCAGGGAGGTGGTGGAGGCGGTCCGGGACGGTCTCGACTCCGGGATGGCGGAGGCTGAGGCCACCGGACACGCCATCGTGGTCCAGCAGATCGTCACGTCGATGCGCCACGGGGACCCGACGCTCGAGATCGCCCGGTTGGCCGTCGAGTACCGCGACCAGGGCGTGTGCGGCTTCGACATCGCCGGCGCCGAAGACGGCTTCCCGCCGGCGCGGTTCAGGGAGGCGTTCGACTTCCTCCGAAGCGAGTGCGTGTTCTACACCGTCCACGCCGGCGAGGCCGCTGGACCCGAATCGATGCACGAGGCGATCGCGGTGTGCGGTGCCAACCGGATCGGCCACGGCGTCAGGATCATCGAGGACATCACCCGGGACGAGCGGGGGAAGGTCAAGCTCGGGAGGCTCGCATCCTACGTCCGGGACGCGCAGATCCCGCTGGAGGTGGCGCCTTCGTCGAATCTCCAGACCGGGATCGCGGACAGCATCGCCGAGCACCCGGTTGCTCTGTTGTGGAGCCTGGGCTTCAACGTCACGATCAACTGCGACAACCGGCTCCAGAGCGGCACCACCATGAGCCGCGAGTTCGGCAGGCTGGTCTCCGACCTGGGATGGGGTATCGACGACGTCGAACGGGCCACCACCAACGCGATGGCTGCCGCGTTCCTGCCCCACGATCAGCGGCTCGCCCTAATCCACGGGATCATCAAGCCCTCCTACACGGCGTTCCGTGCAGGCTGGGATTCATGAGCGCCCGCTAGCATCTCACCCGTGATCATTGCTGCCGCCGACGGCTCGGCCCTGTCAAACCCCGGTCCTGCCGGATGGGCCTGGTACATCAGTGACGACATCTGGGCAGCTGGCGGCTGGCCGCACGGCACGAACAACATGGGCGAACTCATGGCGGTCCTGGACCTCCTGCAGTCCACTGCCCACACCGGCGAGCCACTACGGATCCTCTGCGACTCCCAGTACGTCATCAACTCCCTCACCAAATGGATGCCGGGGTGGAAGCGCCGGGGTTGGAAGAAGGGGGACGGGAAGCCAGTCATCAACGTGGAACTCATGAAGGAACTGGACAAGGCCCTCCAGGGCCGTGAAGTCCAGTTCGAATGGGTGAAGGGCCACGCCGGGCACGCGATGAACGAGGCCGCCGACGAACGCGCGCGGGCTGCCGCCACCGCGTTCCAGCAGGGGCGCGCCCCGAACCCGGGACCCGGCTTTCCGAAGGCGACGGCGACCGCGCGGGGGAGGCTGTTCGAGCCCAACACCATCGAGGAGGCTCCCGCCCTCTTCAGCTTGACCGAACCTGTCCCGGACCAATCAGGTGACCAGACTGGCGCTGCCCCGACTCCCGGCACCGCGAGCCCACGAGTCCGGACCGCCCTCCTGCAACTGACCCGTGAACTGCTCTCGGACCAGGTACGAACCGACGCCGCGAGGCTGGCGGAGCTGCTGCATCCGGACTTCGTCGCCCACAGCGTCGACGGCCAGGTGGTCACCCGCGAGTACGGCCCCTGGGAGCCGACGTCCCCGGACTTCGAGGTGCTGGCGATCGACGCCTATGGTGAGGGCCTCGTCGGGATGCGGTGGATCCAAGGGGCTGACAGGGCGAGGCTGCGGTTCTCGCTGTGGCAGAAGACGCCGTCGGGCTGGAAGTTGCGGTTCGCGCAGGTCACCCCGGTAGTGGGGGAGTCCAACGGGGTCTGAAGCCGCCGGATGCAGGTTTCCCGTCCCTCGGTTCTGGATCCCTGACGGAGTTAGACTCGTCCTTCCGGACCAAGGACGGCCCGGTAGCCAGGAGAAGGGAAACACGCATGACCACGTACAAAGTGGGCTACTTCGTTGGCAGCCTGTCCTCCACGTCGATCAACCGCACGCTCTCGAAGGCGCTCATCAAGTGCGCCCCCGATGATCTCGAGTTCGTCGAGATCCCCATCAAGGACCTGCCGCTCTACTCCCCGGACTACGACGCCGACTACCCGCCAGAGGGCAAGGCGCTGAAGGATGCCATCGCAGGGGTGCAGGCCGTGCTGTTCGTCACGCCCGAGTACAACCGTTCCATCCCCGGTGCGCTGAAGAACGCCATCGACTGGGCGTCGCGGCCCTGGGGTCAGAACTCCTTCGACCACATGCCCACCGCCATCATCGGGGCGTCCATCGGGTCGATCGGCACGGCCGTTGCACAGCAGAGCCTGCGCGCAGTGATGGCGTTCTGCAACGCCCGCCAGATGACCGCTCCCGAGGCCTACATCCACTTCAACGCCGACGCCTACGGGCCCGACGGCGAGGTCAACGACGACGGCCTCAAGGGAATCCTGACGGGCTTCATGGGCGAGTTCCGCGAGCACATCGAACGAGTGCTCACGGTCCTGCCGCGCCACTAGCCACCAGCAGTCTCGAACACATCGCCCGCTCCCTTCGGGGGCGGGCGATTTCGTCTTCGTGCATGCCTTGCGGAGAACCTCAACGACACACCATGTTGTGGTCCAAGTCGTCTAACAGTTCAACATGTAGTGTTCATGGCGCTGAAGGTTCCCGGTGGTCGCGAGGCCCCCGGGAGGAAACAGGGAACCCGGTGCGAATCCGGGACTGCCCCGCAGCGGTGAACGGGAACGACCGTCGTCACCACCAGGCCCGCCTGGTGGTAAAGCACTGGACAGAGTCCGGGAAGCGTCGACCAGTAGACGGCTCTCCAGGAGCCTCGCCCGTGAGTCCGAAGACCTGCCTCGGCCCGGGCGCGACCGTGCCCGGAAGTGTTCGCGGCCTCGTGGGAGGGCCGACGACGTCGCGGGATCCCGGCGCACCTGCCGGGATGGGTCCGCCTCGTTTTCCTCCCCGTCGCTGCGACAGGACTCGAGGGAGAAACATGACCACGACGCTCAACCATGCGTTGCCCACCCAACCGCCCACAACAGCCCCGCACGCCTTCGCCGTCGTCAAACGGGAGGGCGCCGTCGTCGCGTTCGAGACCGAGAAGATCTCGGTCGCCATCGCGAAGGCGTTCATCGGGGTGGACGGCCAGGCGGCCGCTCAGTCGTCGCGAGTGCGACACCTGGTGGAGACCCTGACCGCTCAGGTGCTGGCCGCTCTCACTCGCCGCTACGGGAGTGGACGGAGCGTCCATGTGGAGGAGATCCAGGACCAGGTGGAACTGGCGCTGATGCGGTCCGGGGAGCACAAGGTGGCCCGGGCCTACGTCCTCTACCGCGAGGAGCACGCCCGCATCAGGGAGGGTGCCACCGCGACGCCCGAGGTCCCCTCCCGCCTCGCTGGCCTCCGGGTACGGACCCCTGACGGGCTTCAGCCGCTCGACGGCCTGCGATTGATGCGGGTGATCGCGGAGGCGTGCGACGGGCTCGCGCGCGTCGATCCTGAACTGGTGCTCCAGCAGACTGCGGAAGCGCTGTACGACGAGCTGCCGTCCGAGGAACTCTCGATCGCGCCCGTGTTGGCGGCGCGGGGCCTGGTCGAGCGCCACCCCGACTACTCCGTAGTCAGCGCCAGGTTGCTGCTGGACGGCCTGCGGTCGGAAGTGCTGACCCTGCTCTCGGGCGAGACCACGACTGCGACGGCCGAGGAGATGGCGGACCTCTACCCGAACCACCTCAAGCAGTACGTGGCGTTCGGGATCGAGGTTGGGCGACTCGACCCGCGGTTGGCGGAGTTCGACCTCGCGAAGCTGGGAGCGGCGATCGACCCCGAACGTGACCTCGCGTTCACCTACCTGGGGCTGCAGACGCTGGCTGATCGCTACTTCCTCCACGAGGATGGGCGTCGCTACGAACTGCCGCAGACGTTCTTCATGCGGGTGGCCATGGGTCTGGCGCTGAACGAGGATGCCAAAGAGGACCGGGCGATCGAGTTCTACCGATTGCTGTCTGGCTTCGGCTTCATGTGCTCCACCCCCACGCTGTTCAACTCGGGCACCGTCCGGCCGCAGTTGTCGTCGTGCTTCCTCACCACCGTCGGCGACGACCTGTCGGGCATCTTCGACGCGATCCACGACAACGCCATGCTCGCGAAGTTCTCCGGCGGCCTGGGCAACGACTGGACGCCCGTGCGTGGGCTCGGGGCCCACATCCACGGGACCAACGGACGCTCCGCCGGAGTGGTGCCGTTCCTGAAGATCGCCAACGACACCGCCGTGGCAGTCAACCAGGGCGGCAAGCGCAAGGGTGCCGTCTGCGCCTACCTGGAGACCTGGCACATCGACATCGAGGAGTTCTGCGAACTCCGCAAGAACACCGGTGACGAGCGACGGCGCACCCATGACATGTTCACTGCGCACTGGGTGCCGGACCTGTTCCTCGAACGAGTTGAGTCCGACGGTGTCTGGACGCTGTTCTCACCCGACGAGGTGCCCGGCCTCCACGACGCCTACGGCTCGCGGTTCCGGGAGTTGTACGAGGGCTACGAGGCCGACGCGGAAGCTGGGCGCCTGAAGGTCCACAGGAGCGTGCGCGCCGTCGACCTGTGGCGGCGGATGCTGACCATGCTGTTCGAGACCGGGCACCCGTGGATCACGTTCAAGGACCCGTGCAACATCCGCTCCGCCCAGCAGCACGTCGGAGTGGTGCACTCCTCGAACCTGTGCACGGAGATCACCCTGAACACCTCCGCGGACGAGATCGCGGTTTGCAATCTCGGCTCGGTCAACCTCGCGGCGCACGTCACACGGTCCGGGATCGACGTCGAGCGGCTCCGGGGCACCATCGCGACCGCGGTGCGGATGCTCGACAACGTGATCGACCTGAACCTCTACACCGTCGACAAGGCCGAGCGGGCCAACCAGCGACACCGTCCCGTCGGTCTGGGACTCATGGGTTTCGCCGACGCGCTCGTGAAGCTGGGAATCGGTTATGCCAGCGAGGCAGCGGTCGAGTTCGCCGACGAGTCGATGGAACTGATCAGCCACGCCGCGATCACGGCGTCGGCGCAGCTTGCCGAGGAGCGGGGGGCATACGGTTCGTTCGAGGGATCCCTCTGGTCGCGCGGGATCCTGCCGATCGACTCGGTCCGGATGCTCGCGCAGGAGCGTCAGGGAGACCTTGGGCAGGGCACGTCGACCCGGCTGGACTGGGCTGGCTTGCGGCAGCGGGTCCGCGCCGGGATGCGCAACTCCCTGCTGCTGGCCATCGCGCCGACGGCGACCATCAGCAACATCGTCGGAGTCGCGCAATCCATCGAGCCCTTCTACCGAAATCTCTACGTCAAGACCAACATGTCGGGCGACTTCACTGTCCTCAACGGCCAACTGGTCGAGGTCCTGGCCGAACGCGGTCTCTGGGATGAGGTCATGGCACAGGACCTGAAGTACTTCGACGGCGTCCTCGGACCGATCGATCGCGTGCCGGACGACGTGAAGCAACTGTTCGCCACTGCCTTCGAGATCGACCCGAGCTGGCTCATCCGGGCTGCCTCGCGGCGTCAGAAGTGGCTCGACCAGGCGCAGTCGCTGAACCTCTACGTGGCTGAACCCGATGGGCGCAAGCTCGACGAGATGTACCGATTGGCGTGGCGAAGCGGATGCAAGACCACCTACTACCTGCGCTCCCAGGCCAGGACCCACGTCGAGAAGTCCACGCTGGCCGGCACCGACGGCCGCCTGAACGCCGTCGAAGTCCCGAGTGCGACCCTGCTGGGCGCGATTCCGTCCCTTGTCCAGCCCGACGGGGCGCCCCAACCGTGCGCAGTCATCGATCCCGAATGCGAGGCCTGCCAGTGAACAGCACGCCCCTTGAGAACCTCACCGGAAGCGGCCTCAGCCCGGACCTGCGCGGCGGCCGCGTGCAGGTCAGCGAGAAGTCGATGATCAATTCCCGCGCCGACGTCAACCAGCTGCTGCCGATGAAATACGGCTGGGCGTGGGAGAAGTACCTGGCCGGTTGCAACAACCACTGGATGCCCACCGAGATCTCGATGCAGGCCGACATCCTGCTGTGGCGAAGCACCGACGGTCTCACCGATGATGAACGGCTCATGGTGAAGCGGAATCTGGGATTCTTCGCCACCGCCGAGTCGCTCGTCGCCAACAACATCGTCCTGGCTGTCTACCGGCACCTCACCAACCCGGAATGCCGGCAGTACCTGTTGCGGCAGGCGTTCGAGGAGGCGGTCCACACCCACACCTTCCAGTACATCTGCGAGAGTCTCGGCCTCGACGAGGGCGAACTGTTCAACATGTACCGCGAGATCCCCTCCATCAGCGACAAGGACTCCTGGGCGCTGCGCTACACCCAGCACCTCGAGGATCCGGGGTTCACGACGGGGACGCCCGAGAAGGACCGGGCCTTCCTGCGAGACCTGATCGCCTTCTACGTCGTGTTCGAGGGCATGTGGTTCTACACCGGCTTCGCGCAGATCCTCTCGCTCGGGCGCCGCAACAAGCTGGTCGGCGTAGCCGAGCAGTACCAGTACATCCTGCGCGACGAATCGATCCACCTGAACTTCGGCATCGACACCATCAACCAGATCAAGGCCGAGAACCCGCAGCTGTGGACCGAGGCGTTCCAGGCCGAGGTGCGCGGCATGCTGGCGGAGGCGTGTGAGCTGGAGGTCGCCTACGCCCACGACACCATGCCGCGGGGAATGCTCGGCCTCAGTGCCGAGAGCTGCGCCCAGTACCTGCGATTCATCACCAACCGGCGGTGTGTGCAACTTGGGCTGGCTCCGGTGTTCGGGCCGGTCGAGAACCCGTTCGGCTGGATGTCGGAGGCCATGGACCTGGGCAAGGAGAAGAACTTCTTCGAGTCCCGGGTCATCGAGTACCAGACCGGCTCCAGTCTCAGCTGGGACTGACCAGCCCTGACCGGGCCGTCAGGGCGGGACTGACGGCCCGGGCTGGGGAAAGCCCGCGGAGAGCGCCAGGGACGGCGGACGCTAGGATGACGCCCATGTGTGCTGATGTTCTTGCTGCCGTCGCCTGGCCCTACGCCAATGGCCCCCGTCACATCGGGCACGTCTCGGGCTTCGGTGTGCCCTCCGACGTGTTCTCCCGATTCATGCGGATGAGCGGCCATGACGTCCTGATGGTCTCCGGTACCGACGAGCACGGCACCGCGATCCAGGTCAAGGCGGAGCAGGAGGGGCTCACTGCCCGTGAGTGCGCCGACAAGTACCACCGCATCATCGCCACGGACCTGCAGGGACTCGGACTGTCCTACGACCTCTACACCCGCACCACCACCCCCAACCACTACCGCGTGGTGCAGGAGGTGTTCTCGGCGCTGTACGAGAACGGCTACATCGTCGCCAAGACCCAGATGGGGGCCATCTCGCCGTCGACGGGCCGCACCCTCCCGGACCGCTACATCGAGGGCACCTGTCCCATCTGCGGCTTCGACGGTGCCCGTGGCGACCAGTGCGACAACTGTGGCAACCAGCTGGATCCCGCAGACCTGATCAACCCCCGTTCCCGCACCAACGGCGAGATCCCCAAGTTCGTCGAGACCGAGCACTTCTTCCTGGACCTCCCCAAGACGGCCGAGAAGCTGGGGGAGTGGCTGGAGGGACGCAAGGACTGGCGGCCGAACGTCCTGAAGTTCAGCCACAACCTGCTGGCCGACCTCAGGCCGCGGGCCATCACCCGGGACCTGGACTGGGGTGTGCCGGTCCCCCTCGACGGGTGGCGCGACGCCCCGATGAAGCGGATCTACGTCTGGTTCGACGCTGTCATCGGATATCTGTCGGCCTCCATCGAATGGGCGCGCCGCACCGGAGACCCGGAGGCTTGGCGCAAGTGGTGGAACGAGGAGACCGCCAAGTCGTTCTACTTCATGGGCAAGGACAACATCGTCTTCCACTCGGTGATCTGGCCGAGCATCCTGCTCGGCGCCAACGGTCAGGGTGCCGTGGGTGGCGACGTGCACGAGGCACTGGGGGAACTCCAGCTCCCGACGGAGGTGGTGTCGTCTGAGTTCCTGACCATGAAGGGCTCGAAGGTCGCCAGCTCGCGCGGAGCGTCGATCTTCGTCGGGGACTTCCTCGCCGAGTTCGGGCCGGACGCTCTTCGCTACTACATCGCCGTCGCCGGACCGGAGAACCAGGACACCGACTTCACGTGGGAGGAGTTCGTCCGCCGCATCAACTTCGAACTGGCCAACGAGTGGGGCAACCTCGTGAACCGCTCCATCTCCATGGCACACAAGAACAACGGGGCGATTCCGGCGGCGGGCGAGTTCACGACGGAGGACGAGGCGCTGCTGGCCGAGTCCCGCCGGGCCTTCGACGTCGTCGGTGAGCACCTCGGCGCCCGTCGGTTCAAGCTGGGCATCACCGAGGCGATGCGCATCGTCGGGCTGGCCAACAAGTACCTCTCCGACCAGGAGCCGTGGAAGCTGAAGGAGCGCCCGGACCGGCGCGACACCGTGCTGCACGTCGCCCTGCAGGTGGTCAGCGACTGCAACACCCTGCTCACGCCCTTCATGCCGCACGCGGCGCAGAAGATCCACCTCGCGCTGGGCAACGCCGGCACATGGGCAGCCCTCCCGGAGCTCGTGGAGGTCTCCGAGGGCGATTTCCAGTACCCCGTCCTCACCGGCAACTACGCCGACGAACTCGCGCGCTGGGAGTCCATCCCCCTGGTCGCCGGTACGCCGCTGGGGAAGCCGTCGCCGCTGTTCACGAAGGTCGACGAGTTGCTGGCCGAGACCGGCCCCAGCTGGGCACCGATCGTGCGGGACGCCTGATACGTTCGACGGTTTGTGCAACTGTTGACCGATGATGGCCAAGCAGATCCAACTGACGTTCGACGCGCTATCGCCCCGCGCACTGGGGCTCTTCTGGGCCGAGGTCCTCGGCTACTCAGTCGACCCGCCGCCCGGAGGCAAGCTGGGAGGCGTCGAGGAGACCGTGGCGGCGTGGATGGATGCCCTGGCCGCATCGGACGTCCCGGAGTCGGAGTGGGACTCGGCGTTCGCGCTCGTTGATCCCGACGGCGTCGGGCCGCGGATCTTCATCCAGCGGGTCCCCGAACCCAAGACCGCCAAGAACCGGTTGCACATCGACGTCCGCAATGCCGTGGGCCTCGAGGGCGACGAGCGCATGGCCATCCTGGAGGCTGAGTGTGAGCGGCTGCTCGCGCTCGGCGCCACGCGACTGCGCAGGTTCGAGCCCGCGCCACCGCTGAGCCACGGCTTCATCGTGATGGCGGACCCGGAGGGCAACGAGTTCTGCCTCGACTAGCCCTTCGACAGCCTCAGGGCGACGGGTGCGGCCTCAGGCCACGGGAGCGTCACCAGGAGCCGAAGCTGCCGCCACCTCCGGAGAAGCCACCGCCGCCGGAGAAGCCCGAACCGCCGGAGGAGCCCATGGACTCCATCTGGGCCTGCATGTTGGCGCTCATCGCCTGGCTCATGGCGTTGTTGAAGTCGTGCCCGAAGTTGTTCAGGCCCATGGTGAACAGCGAGTAGTTGTACAGGTTGGCGCCGTAGTACCAGCCCAGGTCGGGCTCGTAGATGCCGCGTGCGCCGAGTTCCGCGAAGATCTTGGCCCAGCGGTCTGCAACGCCGAAGATCATCGCGTAGGGGAGGTAGCGGCTGAAGACGTCGATGCCCTCCTCGAACTTGATCTGGTCCGCCTCCGCGGTGCGCAGGTACAGCTCGAAGCCCTTCGCCTCCGCCAGGACGGCGGATCCCTTCGCCGAACGCGTGCGGAACTTGCCGGACATCACGATGAGTCCCAGACCGAGGACGGCGATCGGCACAGCCAGCAGACCCCAGCCGATCTGACCGAGCCCGAGGGCCACCAGGACGGCCACGACGAGCAGCCCGACCCCGATCGCGATCGGTGCAAGTTGCGCGGTGTTCGGGTTCTTCTTGAACCAGCCCAGTTCGACGACGCGCTTGTAGAGGCGCTCCTTGGTCTTCGGCTGGACCTCGTGGTAGTCGGCGTCGGCCAGGTCGGAGATGCGCACGGTGTCGCCGCGCTTGAAGATCGCGGACAGCAGCTTGCTCTCGTACGACACCAGCTCGTCCTTGCCGCCGCGTTCCCGGGTGATGACATGGTCCGAACCGCGTTCGTCGACGGTCGCTATCCGCACGTGTCCCCGGACCGCGAGGTCGATGAGAGTGGCCGAGACGTCGATGCTGTCTGCTGTCGTGTCCATCAACGTCCCGATCTCGCCGGGACGCGCGCCCTTCGGCGGGCGGAACGCGACGGCCACGTTCTGACGTCCGGCTTTCTTGCCGATCAGCGCCTCGTCGCCCGGCTTGGGAGCCAGACCGGGAGTCAGGCCGAGGAACACGTCGTCGCGGGCGTGGCGACGGTGGATGCCGACCAACGCGACGATGGCACCCAGCCCCAGCACGCCCGCCGCGATCCCGGTCCCGGCGTTGACCTCGAACATGTTGCCGACGGTGACGCGTCGGGTCTTGATCTGCTCGACACCTCCGAAGGTGCCGGCCGGGAATCCGGCGACGATCTGGACGGGGGAGCCGGCCGAGAGTTCCGGGATCGAGTAGGTGGCAGTCGGGCCGTCAGAGCTGTTGGTGCACTCGCTGGCGTAGCTGGGACCGTAGAAGCAGGCGGTCCGGGAGATGTCGGCGGGGCCATTGACCGTGAACTGGACGTCGCTCATGCGGCTCGCCATCGCGCTCGAGATGGGGTTCCAGTTGAACTCATCGAGCCCGGATTCCGGGTGGTCGGAGACGATCAGCCCTTCCACGTCGTAGGTGAGCACGTAGGACTGGGGCTGGCGGTAGACCACGTCCTCCTCGCCGACCCGGATCACGACCTGACCCGAATCCCGCTCCACCAGCGTCTCCGTCCGGGCGCCCGTGGGCGAGGTGACGTTGATGTTGGAGATGGGGAACGAGAACCACTCGTCGGGGTTCTGGCCGTCGGCCTGTCGCTCCGTGAGGGCGATCAGGGGCCCCCGGCCGCTCACCTGCCCGAAGTCGAGGGTCATCTCCATGGTGATGGAGGCGACCCCGTCGGCCGAGAGGTCCACGGTGGTGTGGAACTGCGTGTAAGGGGCGCCGTCCTCGGCAGCGGCTGGGGCGGCCACCGCCAGCAGTCCGAAGAGGCTCACGACAACGGAAACCAGGACAGCACGCCATGCTCGCATGACTCCAGCGTACCGGCCGCGGCAACAGCGGCTGCGATCAGATGCCCAGTGCCGTGGCCAACTCTGAACGGAGCTCGTCCAGCTCGGCCGCGGCGCGGGCACGAGCCGCTGCGGCATCGCTGGATTCCTCTGGCGTGAGCACCACCTCGAGGTAGACCTTGAGTTTCGGCTCGGTGCCCGACGGGCGCGCGACGACGTGGATCCGCTCGCCGGTGAACTCGACGGCGTCGGTGGCGGGCAGGTCGTCGGTCCCGGTCAGGAGATCTGCGACGCCAACGCGCCGGCCAAGCAGATGTGTGGGGGGATCAGCGCGCAGGCTCGCCATCGCGTCGGTGATCTCCGACAGCTCCGTCACCCGTACCGACAGCTGGCTGGTGGCATGGAGCCCGTGGGTGGCGGCAATCTCGTCCAGCCTGTTGCCCAAGGTGCGGCCCTGGGCCTTGAGTTCAGCGACGAGGCGGAGAACGAGGAGGCCGGCGGTGAGGCCGTCCTTGTCCGGGACGGCCGCTGAGTCGCAGCAGTAGCCGATGGCTTCCTCATATCCGAAGGCCAGTTCCGGGACCCGACCGATCCACTTGAAGCCGGTCAGGGTGGTGGTGTGGCGCCGCCCGGCGGCCAGTGCCATGTCTCGCAGGAGCGTCGAGGACACCACCGAGTTGGCGAACTGTCCCGGCCTGCCCAGCCGGATGACGTAGTCACCCAGGAGCCCGCCGAGCTCGTCGCCGGTCAGCATGCGCCAGACACCGTCGACGGGGGCAGCAACCGCGCAGCGGTCCGCGTCCGGGTCATTGGCGATGACGACGTCGGCGCCGCTGGCCTGTGCGAGGGCCAGTGCCAGGTCGATCGCACCCTTCTCCTCCGGGTTCGGGAAGGAGACGGTGGGAAAGCGCGGGTCGGGCGCGGACTGCTCCGGCACCTCGATAGGAGCGGGGAACCCTGCCCCCGCGGCGACGGCGCGCATTGGGCCCGCGCCGACGCCATGCATCGCGGTGTGGACCCAGACCACGTCGCGGGGGGCACTTCCGGGTACCAGCGTGGCAGCCCGCGCGACGTAGGCCTCGAGGAGTTCGGCTCCGATGGTGGCGTAGTCGCCCTCTCGCTCCATGGCGCGCAGGAGCTCGGGAGTGACCTTGCGGATGCACTCGGAGATCTCGCCGTCGACTGGCGGGATGATCTGCGAGCCGTCACCCAGGTAGACCTTGTAGCCGTTGTCCTCGGGCGGGTTGTGGGAGGCTGTGACCACCACGCCGGCGACACACCCGAGGTGCCGGATGCCGAACGCGACGACCGGGGTGGGAATGGGACCGGCGGTGAGTACCGGCTCGAAACCCTGACCGGCGAAGATCTCGGCCGTCTCGCGGGCGAACTCGTCGGACTTGCGTCGGGCGTCGTAGCCGATCAGCACCTTGCCACCGGCCAGGCCCTGCTGCGTGAGCCAGGCGGCGAAACCGGCGGCAGCCTGACCCACCACCACCCGGTTCATCTGCGCGGGTCCCGGACCGATCCGGCCCCGCAACCCCGCGGTGCCGAACTCCAGCGGTCCGGCGAACGCGGCCCGCAGCGCGGCGATCGCGACGTCGTCGCCCCCTTCAGCGGCCGACAGCAGTCCCTGCAGTTCCTCGACGGTGTCCGGGTCCGGGTCGTCGGCCAACCAGTCGCGGGCGGTGGCGAGTACGGCGTCGATCATGGCCGGCCCTCAGAGCGCGCCGACGATGCCGGCGAGCAGTTCCGCCAGGCGTGGGCCGGCGTCCCTCCCGGCCTGCAGGACCTCGGCGTGGTCAAGATCCCCCTCGCCGAGTCCTGCGGCGGCGTTGGTGACCAGCGAGAGCCCGAGCACCTCCATGCCCGCTTCCCGGGCGGCAATGGTCTCCAGCGTCGTTGACATGCCGACCAGGTCGCCCCCCAGGATGCCGGCCATCCGAACCTCGGCGGGAGTCTCGTACTGCGGGCCACGGAACTGGACGTAGACGCCCTCGGGCAGGCGTGGGTCGATGCGTTGCGCCAGCGCGCGAAGACGCCCGGAGTAGGCCTCCGTCATGTCGATGAACGTCGCACCCCGCAGGGGGGTGGTGCCGGTGAGGTTGATGTGATCACCGATCAGTACGACGGTGCCGGGCGCCCAGGCCGGGTTGAGCCCACCGCAGCCGTTGGTGAGGACCATGGTCCTGGCACCCCAAGCGGCGGCGGTGCGGACGCCGTGCACGACTGGGTCCACGCCGCGGCCCTCGTAGAGGTGCGTGCGGCCGGTCAGGATGGCGGCGGTCTTGCCGCCCGCGGTCCGGACCACACGAAGCTGGCCGCCGTGACCGCTCACGACAGGCTTGCTGAAGCCGGGGACGTCAGCGAGTTCAAGCTCCCCGAGCGGCTCTCCAAGGCTGTCGGCGCCCGAGGACCAACCGGAGCCGAGTACCAGTGCGACGTCGATGCTCGGCACTCCGAGACTGTCGGCGAGATGTCGGGCGGCCGTCGCTGCGGACTGGGCTGGATCAATGGCTTCGCTGCTCACACCGACAGCCTACTTGTGAGGGTGCCTGGGCTCAGGCGAGCCGGGAACACTGACTCGGCGTGTCGTGGACGCTGGCCGTCCATGACACGCCGAGTTCGTGTCCCAGATTCCCACCCCTGAGACAACTATCCCGAATGGCCCCCGCGGCCTCTCTTGTGACGCTTGTTGACCACGGACCTGATGAACTCCACAGTCTCGTCCGGATCCTCGGTGATCTGCCTCGGTGTCAGGACGTAGACGGTCCAGCCGGCGCCAGCGAGGGCGTTCATGCGGGAGCTGTCGCGCTCCATGGCCTCCCGGGTGCTGTGGAACTCGAAGCTGTTGACCTCGAAGCCGAGCTTCATCCGCGGCAGTGCCACGTCGATCACGAACCTGTTCCCGGCCACGGTCACCGCGTGGTTTCCGGTCCAGCCGATGATGCCGCTCCCGCGCAGCAACCGGTGGAGTTGCAGTTCCGCCACCGACCAGGGATTCCGGGACAACTCACGAGCCAGCTCCAGACGTTCGGAATGATGTCGACCGGGCCAACGCCGGGCCGTCGTCAGCAGCGACTCAGGTGTTACTCGGGATCCTCGCAGGGCTGCCGTCGCCGGATCGAAGTCACCCGCGAGTCCTGCGGCCAGACAGGTCGCCTCGGCCCCCGTGAAGCAGACGTCAGGGCCCCACTCCAGGAGCTCGGTAGGGAAGCTCAGGTACTGGAACCGGACCAGTCCCCGCTTCTTCATCCGGGTCTTGGCGCTCACCAGGACCTCGGCGACGTCGAGGGTGAGGCCCATGCCCCAGTTGGCTGCGAGTCGGCCAGAGATGATGGCGTTGGGTTGCCACAGCAGCACCGCGCGGAGCCACGCGTCCGCGTCGTCGTTGAGGTCCGGGTGCATCAACACCCCCGGTAAGGCTTTGATGAGCCTCCCTTCCGCAACCAGGCGCGACAGAGCACTGCGCTTGCCGGGGTGGTCCGCTATCCGGAGTACGCCGCCGTCGTGCGCGGCAGGGTCAATGAGGCTCATGTCACCCATTGGCGGGTTTGAGGGGGTTCGTCGACAGGTCCCTGACGGTGTCAGACAACACCGATTGCTCCGTCGGCAACAGATCCCCATGCCCGGACAACACGTCGGCTGGTTGCGTCAGCACCTCGCCGGGTGCCGAGCGCGAACTCGGAGTGTCGTGGACGCCCGCCCTCCACGACACGCCGACTTGGCGTCCCAGAATCCCGAGCCCGCACCCGAGCGGGCACTCGCACACTGCCCGGGACGCGGAGGCAGGGTTCAGCGCACGATCGCCAGGAGGGTGGTCATCGCGTCCGATATCTCGGCGTCGCCGACGCTCCGGGAGCGGGCCCGGGCGTCTCCGACGGAGATCATGCGGGTGGCCAGCCGCCAGAACGTGTCCTGGTCCATTACCACCTCGGCATCGGGAGCGCCCTCGACGGGCACGAGCCCCCAACCGGAGTCGCTCCGCACGCAGTCCCAGGTGCCTCCCGCCCGGCCGGTGACGCTGAGTCGCGCCCGGGTGCCGGCAGGCCGGTCGAGCCCCCGCAGGGTGTGGGGTAGTGCGCGTGCGAACGTGTCCACGACGGTGTCGGCGTACTCCACCGAGCCGCCCTGGGAGACCGTCTCCCGGATCTGCTGCTCGTGTACCCAGTTCTCGGTGAACTCGCGCGCCAGATCGATCCACCGTGGTGAGCGGCCCTCGCCGGCCCAGGAGACGTCTGCGTCGGCCGGGCCGTCGAGGGACTGGCCCGCCCAGTGGGCGTCGAGCTGTGGGCCGAGGTGCGACAGCAGGTCGGTGACCAGTTGTGGGCTGAATTGCCGGAAGGTGGCCACGAAGGACTCGTTGGACCGGGTGATGCGCTCTGCCAGCGTGTCCCCTGCAGGCAGGGGAGGGCGGTGACCGTCCCGGGAAACGGTGAGCCTCCGCAGCGGATCGGTCAACAGCCGCCGGGGTGCCTGTGACAAGATGACAGGCGTGACGAAGGTAGTGATCATCGGTGGCGGTCCAGGCGGGTACGAGGCGGCGCTGGTGGGCAGCCAGCTCGGGGGTGAGGTCTCGCTCATCGAGCGAGACGGCCTTGGCGGCGCGGCCGTCCTGACCGACTGCGTGCCTTCCAAGACGCTGATCGCCACGGCCGAGGTCATGAGCACCATGCGCCAGGCCTCCGGGCTGGGCCTCCACTTCGCGGGCGACGACGACTTCCAGAGCGCCATCCAGGTCGACCTCGCCGAGTTGAACGGCCGCGTGCGTGAACTCGCCACGGCGCAGTCCAAGGACATCCTGTCGCGCCTGCAGCGCGAGGGAGTCACCTTGATGAAGGGCAGCGCCCGGCTGGACGGCCCCAACCGGGTGGTCGCGGACACCGCCGACGGGGGCGAGCGCATCCTCGAAGCCGACATCGTGCTCCTGGCCACCGGCACCACGCCGCGCGAGCTCCCCGAAGCCCCCTGCGACGGGGTCCGCGTTCTCAACTGGAAGCAGCTCTACGACCTCGAGGAGCTGCCGGAACGCCTGATCGTCGTCGGCTCGGGCGTGACGGGCGCCGAGTTCGCCTCCGCCTACGACGCGCTCGGCGTCGACGTCGTGCTGGTCTCGTCACGCACCCAGGTGCTGCCGGGTGAGGACCAGGACGCCGCCAACGTCCTCCAGCGCGCCTTCAAGGACCGCGGCATGGAGATCATGAGCGAGTCCCGCGCCCAGGCCGCACGCACCGAGGGGGACGGGGTGCTGGTCACATTGACCGACGGAAGCGTGGTCCGCGGTTCCCACTGCCTGATGGCGGTCGGCGCCATCCCCAACACCGCAGGAATCGGGCTCGAGGAGGCGGGAGTGCAGCTGACGCCGTCGGGCCACGTGCAGGTGGACAGGGTGTCGCGCACCAGCGTCCGCAGCATCTATGCGGCCGGGGACGTGACAGGCGTGTTCGCGCTCGCCTCGGTGGCGGCGATGCAGGGCCGGATCGCGATGTGGCACGCCCTCGGGGATGCGGTATCCCCGCTCGACCTGCGCGAGGTCTCCTCGAACGTCTTCACGTCACCGGAGATCGCGACGGTGGGAGTGACGCAGGCGCAGGTGGACGCCGGGGAGATGCGGGTGGCCTCGGTGCTGCTTCCGCTCGGCGGGAACGCCCGGGCCAAGATGCAGGGCTTCACCGACGGCTTCGTGAAGCTCTTCTGCCTGCCCACCACCGGCATCATCGTGGGCGGCGTGGTGGTCGCACCCTATGCTTCCGAGCTGATCCACGCAGTGTCCATCGCGGTCGGCCAGCGCATCGACGTGGACAAGTTCAGTGCGTCGTTCACCGTCTACCCATCCATGTCCGGATCACTCGCGGAGGCCGCTCGACGGCTCCACCACCACACCCCTGAGGTCCTGACCAGCTGAGGCCGCCTCAGTCGTGGAACAGCCCCATCAGCAGGCTGAAGCCGCCGATCATCAGGGCGCCCTGCGTCAACTGCCGGATGGCGGGATCCATGCCGTAGGGCTCGTAGTAGCCGCGCGCCCAGGCCGCCTGGCGGCTGTCCTCCCAGTAGGGGACCAGCTGGCCGTTCATGACCGGGACCATGCGGATGTGCGGGTTGGCGCCGGACTGCACTCGTGCGGCGTCCAGGGCACAAGCGGGGACGCGGCGTGCCACCCCGCCGTCGGGCGCCCAGTCGACGTCGGCGACGGACGGCCCGTGGGCCGGGTTGAAGAAGCAAGGGGGCCGACGCTCCGGCAGCGGCCGGCCATGGGCGCGGGCCTTCACGCACTCGATCGCGTAGCGACCCTCCTCGAGGATGTGCGTGATGTGCGTGGCGTCGGAGTCGAGTTCCGCGTTCCGAAGTGACTGCTTCGCGTTCTCGTAGGCGTCCAGAGCCTTGGTGTAGTCGGCCTGCGCCTCCGGGCTGAGTTCGAGGCCGACGACGTCGAGGTCCAGATCACGCAGTTCCCCACCGAACCGGGTGATGTCGGTGTCGACGGCTTCCTTGGAGGCATCGCTGAGCGGCTGCTCGATCTGCTGGGCGCCCTGCCAGCCGCCCATCTGCTGCATGCCGTAGGGGTTGTACTGGGCGAAGGGATCACGATGCGGTGCGAAGGGATCCTGCTGGGAGTAGGGATCCTGCAGCATCCTCGGTTGCTGCGGACCGTACAGCGACGACGGCGGTGGCCCGCCGGGACCCATGCGGTTGAGCCGTCCTCGCGTGATCCCGCCACCGATCGCGCTCAGCAGGATGGCCAAGAAGATCAGCATGAAGATCATGTCCATACCCGAGCCACCCACGCTTTCCTCCGACCACTGGGGCTTCCAGCGTACTCCCGGGGTCAAAGGTGCTTCCGGTCAGGCGTCGACTATCTCGCACAGCACCATCCCTGCGGACACGCTCTGACCCGGCTCGATCGCGAGTGAGCGCACGATGCCGCCGCGGTGGGCGTTCAACGGCTGCTCCATCTTCATGGCCTCGATGACCGCCACCGGCTGGCCCGCCTCGATGAGGGCACCTTCCACTGCGACGACCTTCACAATCGTTCCCTGCATCGGTGCGGAGAGGGCATTGCCGCTCGGGGCGGAGACCTTCGCGCCACCCCGGCTGCGCCTGGTCGGCTTCCTCGGGGTCCTGGCGGCGGTGGGCCGGGCGCCGAACCCGGCGGGCAGCTTGACCTCCATGCGCCTGCCGTTGACCTCGACGGCGATGACCTCGCGCTCGCCTGCGTCCTCCGCGTCGCCCAGGATGCCGGCGTAGGGAGGGATCTCGCCGGTGAACTCGGTTTCGATCCACCGGGTGTGGACGGCGAAGACGCCGTCGGCGGCGGTGAAGGCCGGCTCGGTCAGGACTGCCCTGTGGAAGGGCAGCACCGTCGGCATGCCTTCCACCTGCAGTTCGCCGAGCGCCCTGCGGGAGCGGGCGAGAGCCTGTTCCCGGTCCGCGCCCGTCACGATCACCTTGGCCACCAGCGAGTCGAACGCGCCGGGCACCGTCATCCCGGCGTGGTAGCCCTCGTCAACCCGCACGCCAGGCCCCGACGGCGGATGCCACTTCACCAGCGTTCCCGGCGCCGGCATGAAGTTGCGCCCCGCGTCCTCGGCGTTGATGCGGAACTCGATGGAGTGGCCCCTCGGTTCGGGGTCGTCGTACCCGAGTTCGTCACCCTCCGCGATTCGGAACATCTCACGCACGAGGTCGATGCCGGTCACCTCCTCGGAGACCGGGTGCTCGACCTGGAGCCGGGTGTTCACCTCCAGGAAAGAGATGGTCCCGTCGGTGCCGACGAGGAACTCACAGGTCCCGGCGCCGACGTAGCCCGCCTCGCGCAGGATGGCCTTGCTGGAGGAGCGGAGCAACTCGTTCTGCTCCGCCGTCAGGAACGGCGCGGGTGCTTCCTCCACGAGCTTCTGGTGGCGGCGCTGCAGGGAGCAGTCCCGCGTGGAGACCACCACGACGTTGCCGTGGGAGTCGGCCAGGCACTGGGTCTCCACGTGGCGTGGCTTGTCCAGGTAGCGCTCGACGAAGCACTCACCGCGGCCGAAGGCCGTGACGGCCTCGCGGGTGGCCGAGTCGAACAGTTCGGGGATCTCGTTCATGGTCCGGGCCACCTTGAGGCCGCGGCCACCGCCACCGAAGGCCGCCTTGATGGCAACCGGGAGCCCGTGCTCCCTCGCGAACGCGACCACCTCGTCGGCACCCGAGACCGGGTCCGCGGTGCCCGGCACCTGGGGCGCTCCGACGCGCTGCGCGATGTGGCGGGCCCGGACCTTGTCACCGAGTGATTCGATGGCCACCGGGGGAGGACCGATCCAGATCAGGCCGGCATCGATCACCGCCTGTGCGAACTGAGCGTTCTCCGCCAGGAAGCCGTAGCCGGGGTGCACCGCATCGGCGCCGGATCGTTCGGCGATCTCCAGGAGCTTGGTGATGTTGAGGTAGGTATCGGCAGGGGTGGCGCCGCCCAGCGAGAAGGCCTCGTCAGCCAGCTTGACGAACAGCGACTCGGCGTCGGAGTCGGCGTAGATCGTCACCGAGGAGATCCCGGCGTCCCGGGCAGCGCGGATCACGCGGACCGCGATCTCCCCGCGGTTGGCGACAAGAACCTTCGAGATGGCGACGTTGCCCACCGGTTGCTCCTCGGTATTGGTGTCCTGATCGGGAGTCTAGCGGCCGCCCTGCCGGTAGCGTTCGGTGCATGCCCATCCCGGATTTCATCGCCGAGCTCAGGTCCCGCATCGGTACCGCACCTCTGTGGCTGGCCGGAGCCGCCGCCGTCATCCTGCGCGACGGGCCGGCAGGGCCTGAGGTGTTGCTGGTGCGCCGCTCGGACACGGGGGAGTGGTCACTGGTTTCCGGGATCGTCGACCCGGGTGAACACCCCGTGGACACGCTGGTGCGGGAAGCCACGGAGGAGGCGGGGGTGGAGATCGAGGTGGAGCAACTGCTGTGGCTCACCGTCGGTGATCCCATCACCTACCCCAACGGCGACCAGTGCCAGTTCCTGGACCACGGCTTCCTGGCGAGATGGGTATCCGGGGAGGCGGTGGTGGGCGACGACGAGTCGACGGCGGTGGGTTGGTTCCCGGTCGACTCGCTCCCGTCGCCGGGGCGGGCCGAACTCGAGTCCCGGGTTCGCGCTGCCGTCGAGCCCGTCGACGGCGTCCGCTTCCACCTGGGGGCTTCACCCGGGTCGGTAGAGTCTCGGGTGTGATTCGTCGGATCGTCGCTGCCCTCGCATGTGTCCTGTTGGTCGGCTGCGCCGCCGCTCAGGAGCCCGTTCCCGAACCGTCGTCACAGCCTGCCGGCACGCGCGCCCCGATGCCCGACGGTGCTGTGGCGATCCAGAGCTTCGGCTTCAAGCACGCGCCTGAGGGATTCCCGGTGCCGGCGTCGTCGGTGGTGGCGGACCGGGTGGACCAGACCAACGCGATCGCGGTGGTTTTCACGGCCCCTTCCGGTCTGGAACTGGCGTCCTTCTTCCGCTCGGCCCTGCCCGCCGACGGTTGGGACATCACCGCCGACGGCCAGAACTCACTGCTCTTCGAGCGAGGCGAGTTCCGCGGCGCCTTCACCGTCACCGGCCAGCTCGCCGCTCTCAGCATCCGCTCCGACGGCCAGTCCTGACTCCTCCTCCACGACCTGCGGGTCCACTGCGGCGGCCACCGCACCTCCGCTCAGCGTGGTCAGCATCTGCCGGACGTTGGTCAGTTGTTCGGTGATCGAATCGCGCCGGGCCGCCAGGGCCTGGAGTTCCCGCTCGGAGTCCCTGCGGACGCGCTCGGCGTGGATGCGGGCGGCGTCGAGCAGCTGCTGGGCCTCTGCGGAGGCGCGCTCGCGCTCGGCGTCGGCGTCGGCCTGGGCCTGCCGGAGCACCAGGACGGCTTCCTCCTCCGCGGCCTCCAGCTTCTCCGAGGCCGCGGCCAGTGCGCGCTCCTGGTTGGCCAGTTGTGTGGAGAACTCCGTGCTGGACTTCTCCCGACGGGTGGCCAGTGTCTTCTCGAAGTCCGCCGCGGCTGCAGCCGCGGCCGCGCGCTGCTGCTCGTAGACGGCCTCTGCCTCGCGACGTCGGGCCGACGACTCGCGGTCCGCGTGGTCGAGCAGGTCGTCGGCTTCCCGGCGGGCCTGTTCCAGGATCCGGGCGGCTTCCGCGTCGGCCCGGGAGCGTGCCTCGATGGCGTGGTTGTCGGCGGCTGTCCGGATCCGCTCCGCGTCGGTGCGGGCGTCGGCGATGAGGCTCTGTGACTCCGCCGTCGCCCGGCTCCGGAGTTCGTCGGCCTCTTCGTCCGCGAGCGTCAGGATCTGGCTGATCCGCGGGCCCAGGTCGGTGTAGCTGAGGGCACCCCTCGAGGACTCGAGCTGAGCGAGCTGTTGCTGCAGCGAAGCGATCTCCTCGCGCAGGGAAGCCGACTCGGCAGACGACTGCTCCAGCGCAGCCTGCAGCCGGTTGACCTCAACGGTCTTCTCGGCGGACTCCTGCAGGGTCGCCGAGTGGGTCTGGCGCATCCGACGCAGGGTTTCGTCCACCTGCGCCGGGTCGTAGCCGCGTCGAACGCTGTTGAAGGAATCGGTCATCGCTCTCTCAGTCCTCAGTTCTGTCGGTTCCACCGGGGACGGCCAGCGCCTCGATCACCCCGGAAAGCTTGCCCAGCTGGGCCGTGATTTCGGCCTTGCGCCTGGTGAGGAGCTCGATCTCGCTTCGAGCCTCCTCCAGCCGCTCCCGCGCCTGGGCACGGATCTCATCCGCCTCGGTACGGGCCTTGCGGACCAGCGCCGTCGCGGCCTCCCGGTCCTCCTTGAGGCGCTCGTAGTGGTCCCCGTGCAGCGCCTTGAGTTCCGCCAGGCTTTGTTCGCGGAGGCTGCGGGCCTCCTCGCGTGCGGATGCCAGCACGCGCTCGGCCCGATCCCGGGCCTCCTCGGCGTCGAGGGTGGCCTCCTGCAGCAACCGTTGCGACTCCTCGTGCGCGCTGTCGCGCACCCGCTTGGCCTCGGAATCGGCTGCGGCCTGGAGGGCCCGTGCCTTCTCCTCGGCCTCCGCGACGGTGGCACGAGACTCGGCCTCGCGGACCGAGAGTTCATGCCTGCGGGCGGCGGTGAAGGCGTCGAGCTCTGCTCGTGCGCGCTCCCTGACCTCTGCAAGTTCTGCGGCGACCGCTCTGCGCTGTGCGTCCAGTTCCGCGCTGACTCCCGCACGCAGGTCCGCCATCGTCTGTTCGATCCAGTGCAGTTGCGCATTCGCCTGGGCGAGGATCTCGCCGGCCTCGGCCGTGGCGCGGTCAAGCAACTCCTCCCGCTCCCGGGCAGCCTCGGCGACGCTCCGCTGCGCCGTCTCCACCTCGTGGGCACGCCACTCGACGGTGTCGACGCGCAACTGTTCGACGTCGGCCCTGGCGGTCTCCCGGACCTGCTCCGCATCGGTCTGTGCGGCCTCCCGGTGAGCCGCGGCCTGGGCCTCGGCCTCGGCCGACCTGGCGGCCAGCTCCTCCGCAGTCCGGCGCTGCCGTTCGGCGAGCTCCTGCTCCACCTGTGCGCGCACGGCAGCCAGTTCCTGGTGCTGGCTCTCAGCTTGGGACTGGGCTTGGGCCACGATTGCGGCTGCTTGTTCATGCGCTCGCCGCAGGATGGTCTCGGCGTCGGTCTGGCTGGTGGTGCGTAGCGTCTCGCAGGTCTGTTCGGCCTCGGCGACGAGCCGTGCCGCGGCCACCCCAGCCTCCTGCATGGTTTCCCGAGCTTCGAGGTCCGCCGCTTCGACACGCTTCCTGGCGGCGTCCCTCAGGGACGTGAGCTCCGCGCGGGCCGCGGCGTTGGCGGTGGCGAGGTCGGCTGCCTCGGCTTTCGCCGCCGCATGCTCGCGGAGGATGGCGTCCACCTCCTCGCGGGCCTCGGAACGCAACTGGTCGGCCATCTTCTGTGCGCGGTCGAGGATGGCGGTCGCCTTGCTCCCGACCTCACCCAGGGGACTGTGAGGGGTTCGACCCACGCCGGCTGCCTTTGCGATCTCGGAGGTCTGGGCGGCATCCGTGTGACGATTCATCGAATCCCTCCCGGAAGCTGCCGATACGTGGACAGTCTCTCATGGATCGGGCGCAGGGCAACCCTCGCGAGCATTCGACCGGATCGGTTGGACCGGGGTCAGGAGCTCTCGGACTGATAGGCGACCGACCCGTCTCAGTGGCTGACGGCGTCTTCCCGCCACAGCGTGTGCCACAGGATCCCCAGGTCCAGCAGGATCTGGCGCACCAAGGGAAGGGAGATGCCCACGACGTTGTGCGGGTCGCCCTCGATGCCGGTGATGAACGCGCCGCCCAGTCCGTCGATCGTGAAGGCGCCTGCCACCCACTGGGGCTCGGTGCTCTGGGCGTAGGCCTCGATCTCCTCGTCGGTGATGTCGGCGAACTTCACGACGGTACTGCCGATCCGCTGGGCGGCCAGTTCCTGGTCTCCGCGCCGCACCCAGACGTGGTGGCCGGTGTGGAGCACGCCCTGGCGACCACGCATCCGACGCCACTGCTCGGCCGCGCTGGCAGCCGTCCCCGGTTTGCCGCGGGGCCTGCCGTCGAACTCGAGGACGGAGTCGCAGGCCACGAGGATGGCGTCACCGTGGACGCGGTGGAGCACGGAGGTGGCCTTGGCCTCGGCGAGGGTCATCGCGAGCCGGGCGGGGTCGGGGTCGGTGACCTGGCTCTCGTCGAAGCTGGACACCATCACCTCGGGGTCGAGCCCTGCCTGCCGCAGGAGTCGGAGGCGGCCGGGTGAGCGGGAAGCGAGGATGAATCGGGGCGTGGTCATGGCTTCCTGGAGGTGGTCCGCCACGCGTCGCGACCATAGACCAGCGGCGCCCGGACGGTTCGGTAATAGGACTTCCAACCGCCGGCAAGGGGCCGGTCGTCGGCGGGCTGCAATCTTGCTTCGCGCTCCCTGGCCCGCAGGACGGCCAGCACGGCGGTGACCTCCTCCTCGGACGCGGAGGTGGCCGAGAACTCGTAGTCCGCTGAGCCGTTCACAGTGGGATGTTCCCATGCTTCTTGGGCGGCAGCTGTTCCCGCTTGGTACGCAGCAGTCGCAGCGCGCGGATGACCTGGGCGCGGGTCTCGTGTGGGTAGATCACCTGGTCCACGTAACCGCGCTCGGCCGCGAGGTACGGGTTGGCGAGTTCCTCGTCGTACTCCGTCACGAGCCGTTGGCGGAGGGCCTCCGGGTCTTCGGCGGCGGAAAGGGCCTTGCGATGCAGGACGTTCACAGCCCCCTGCGCGCCCATCACGGCGATCTGGGCCGTGGGCCAGGCGAAGTTGATGTCGGCACCCAGGTGCTTGGAGCCCATCACCACGTACGCGCCGCCGTAGGCCTTGCGGGTGATCACCGTCAGCAGGGGGACCGTTGCCTCAGCGTAGGCATAGATCAGTTTGGCACCGCGTCGGATGATGCCTTGGTGCTCCTGGCCCACACCCGGGAGGAAACCGGGCACGTCGACGAACGTGAGGACGGGGATGTTGAACGCGTCGCAGGTGCGCACGAAACGGGCGGCCTTCTCCGAGGCGTCGATGTCCAGGCAGCCGGCGAACACCAGCGGCTGGTTGGCGACGATCCCGATGGCCCGGCCCTCGATCCGGCCGAATCCTACGATCACGTTCCCCGCGAAGAGCTCCGAGACCTCCAGGAACTCGTCGTCGTCCAGGACGCAGCGAATCACCTCACGCATGTCGTAGGGCTGGTTGGCGCCGTCGGGGATGAGGGAGTCCAGGAACCGGTCGTGGTCGGTGATGGTCAGGTCCACCTCGTCGGCGTCGTAGACGGGCGGATCCTCCAGGTTGTTCTGCGGCAGGTAGCTGATCAACTCGCGCACGTACTCCAGGGCGTCGGACTCGTCGGCGGCCAGGTAGTGGGAGTTGCCGGACCTGGTGCTGTGGGTCCGTCCACCGCCCAGTTCCTCCATCGAGACGTCCTCGCCAGTGACGGTCTTGATCACCTCCGGTCCGGTGATGAACATCTGCGAGGTCTGGTCAACCATCACCACGAAGTCGGTCAGCGCGGGGGAGTACACGTGGCCGCCGGCCGCAGGCCCCATGATCAGCGAGATCTGCGGTATCACGCCGGAGGCGCGGGTGTTGCGTCGGAAGATCTCGCCGTAGAGCGCCAGCGACACGACCCCCTCCTGGATCCGGGCCCCGCCGCCCTCGTTGATCCCGATCAGCGGCACGCCCGTCTTGAGCGCGAAATCGATGATCTTGACGATCTTCTCCCCATAGACCTGGCCCAGGGCACCGCCGAAGATGGTGACGTCCTGACTGAACACGCACACGGGGCGCCCGTGGATGGCGCCGGTGCCGGTGACGACGCCGTCGCCGTAGGGCCTCCTGGCCTCCATGCCGAACCCGGTGGAGCGGTGCCGGGCGAATTCGTCGAACTCTGCGAAGCTGTCCTCGTCCAACAGCGCAAGGATCCGCTCCCTCGCGGTCATCTTGCCCTTCGCGTGCTGCTTCTCGACGGCCGCGGCCGAACCTGCATGGACGGCTTCGTCGATGCGTCGACCGAGATCTGCGAGCTTGCCCGCGGTCTTGTGGATGTCGATCTCCATGCTGGGAACACTATCGTCCTGCCCGTTAGGGTGGCCCGGTGATGGAGAACCAACCCGACGCAGGTGTCATCGCCGACGCGCTCGAGCCCGGCACGCTCTGGCGCGAGATCGAGACGGTGGCCACGACCGGCTCCACCAACGCCGACGTCGCGGCGCGGGCCGCAGCGGGTGCAGCCGAGGGCCTGGTGCTGGTCGCCTCCGAACAGACCGGTGGCCGTGGGCGGCGCGACCGGACCTGGGCCAGCCCCGCCGGCAAGTCGGTCTCCATCTCCCTGCTGCTCCAGCCCGGTCCTGACCTGCCCCGCTGGGGCTGGCTGTCGCTGCTCGCCGGCCTCGCGGTCTCCGGTGCGTTGTCCGAGTTGGTTCCCGACCCCCAACGGGTCGAGTTGAAGTGGCCCAACGACGTCCTCATCTCCGGGCGGAAGTTGTGCGGGATCCTCTCGGAGCGCATCGAGCACAGCAGCGGGGCGCGAGCGGTCGTCGGCATCGGCGTGAACCTCACTCTGGAGCAGGAGGACCTGCCCGTGCCGACGGCGACCTCGCTGCGCCTGGAGGGTGCCGAGGTCGATCCCAGCCAGCTCGTCGCGGCGATCCTGCGGCACTTCGAGTCCCGGTACCGACGCTGGCAGGAGACCGGGCAGCTGCGCGCCGAGTACGAGGCCAGGTGCGCGTCGATTGGCGCGGAGCTGGAGGTCATCGTCGACGAGCGGCACACCACCAAGGGCCGCGGCCATGGCGTCGATGAGTTCGGGAGGCTGCTGGTGGCCACGTCCGCGGGCATCTCGGCCTTCGCGGCCGGCGACGTCGTGCACGCCCGCCTTGGGACTTGATCACCAGCCTCGTTGGCCAGGCCGCCAGACGAACCTGCCCGCCTCCCGCGCCAAGCTCCGTGAGGAGTTTGCCGAGGGTCGCCACGAGGACAAGACCGCCTGAGCAGGGCCCGCGTGTGCGAGACTCGACTCCATGGCACTCAGCAAGGCAAGCCTCGGGCGCGACGAGCGCATCGTGCACTCGTCGCGCACGCACGCCAAGGTGCTCTTCCTGCCGGCGGCGGCGCTGGTGGTGTTCACGGCAGCGCTGGGGATCGGCATCGCCGCGACGCCGCCGTCGTGGCAGCCCTGGGGGACCTGGATGGTGGTGGCCCTCTACGTCGTACTCATCGGCTGGGTGGTGATCGCTCCCTTCGTCCGTTGGCTGACCTCCACCTACACCATCACCGACCACCGGGTCGCCACCCGCAAGGGCGTGCTGAACAAGACCGGACACGACCTGCCGCTGCGACGGATCAACAACGTGAACACCGAACGAAGCCTCTCGGACCGGATCCTCGGGTGCGGCACGCTGGTACTCGAAACCGCCGCGGGCAAGCCGTTGGTGTTGCCCGATGTGCCGCAGGTGGAGAAGGTGCACCTCATGATCAACGAGCTCCTGTTCGCCCACGGGGACGTCGGCGAGAGCCTCACCTCCGACGAGTGACGGTACGCTCGTCGCCGTGGAACGGTATCGCGTAGGCATAATCGGTGGCGGCCAGCTGGCACGCATGATGCAGCAGGCTGCGATCAGCCTCGGCATCGACGTCGCGCTCCTGTCGGAGGCGCAGGGCAACTCCGCTGCCCAGGTGATTCCGAACACCATGGTGGCCGACCACGACGACCTGGCCGACCTGCGCGCCTTCGTCGAGGGCCTGGATGTCATCACCTTCGATCACGAGCACGTCCCCACCCGGCATCTGCACGAACTGGAGTCGCGGGTGGCGGTCCGTCCCGGCCCCGACGCGCTGGCCCATGCGCAGGACAAGGCCCTCATGCGGCAACGCCTGAGCGCGACGGGCGTGCCCTGCCCCACGTTCGCGATCTGCGAGACCGAGGCTGACCTCGTCGCCTTCGGAGACCGCATCGGCTGGCCCGTCATCGCCAAGACCTCCCGCGGCGGCTATGACGGCAAGGGCGTCTTCAAGGTCGACGGTCCGGAGCAGGCCGCCGAGCCCTTCGCGGGCAAGAAGGAAACCTCAGCAGGCGAGCGGGTCGTGATCGTCGCCGAGGAGTTCATCGACTTCACCCGCGAACTCTCGGCCATCGTCGTGCGCTCCCCGTCCGGGCAGGCCGTCGCCTACCCGATCAGCGAGACCACCCAGCGCAACGGCGTCTGCGTCGAGACCATCACGCCCGCGCCCGGACTCCCGGCGGAGCAGGCCGCCTCACTGCAACAACTGGCGCTGCGGATCGCAGGTGAACTCGGGGTGGTCGGCATCCTGGCGGTCGAGTTGATGGCGGCCCGCGACGGCCGCGTCGTGGTCAACGAACTCGCCATGCGGCCCCACAACACCGGTCACTGGAGCATCGACGGCGCGCGCACCAGCCAGTTCGAGAACCACATCCGCGCCGTGCTCGACCTGCCTCTCGGCTCCCCGGAACTCCGGTCCCCCCACGTGGTCATGACCAACGTGCTCGGCGGGACCGAGACCGACCTGACGGGCGCGCTGCTGCACGTGTTCGCCCGCGACCGCGAGATCCGCGTCCACCTTTACGGCAAGCCGGTCACCCCGGGCCGCAAGGTGGGGCATGTCACAGCCTGCTCCGACAACCTCGACGACGCGCTGCGCCGCGCCCGGCACGCCGCCGGTTACCTGATGGGAGACCCCAATGCCTGAGAACCCGCAGGTCTCGATCGTCATGGGCTCCGACTCCGACTGGCCGACGATGGCGGCTGCGGGAGCGGCGCTGGACGAGTTCGGCATCGGCTGGGAGGCCGACGTCGTCTCGGCGCACCGCATGCCCGACGAGATGGTTTCCTTTGGCCGCGGCGCCCACGCGCGCGGAGTGCGGGTGATCATCGCGGGGGCCGGGGGAGCGGCCCACCTGCCAGGGATGCTCGCCGCACTGACCCCCCTTCCTGTGATCGGGGTGCCTGTGGCGCTGAAGCACCTCGATGGCATGGACTCGCTGCTTTCGATAGTCCAGATGCCCGCCGGGGTTCCCGTCGCCACGGTCTCCATCGGCAACGCCCGAAACGCCGGCCTGCTGGCCGTGCGGATCCTGGCTGCGTCCGACCCGGCGCTCATCGAGAAGATGGTGGCCTTCCAGTCCTCGCTGCGGGACGCGGCCCACGCCAAGGGGGAAGCCGTTCGTTCGGCGTCGGGGCGCTGAGCTCCCGCAGAACCAACGATCAGGGGCCCGACGGCGAACCGTCGGGCCCCTGCGCATGTGCAACCGTCTACCTGGTGCCGACCCGCAGGAAGATCTCCGTGTAGCCGTCGCCCACCGTGCCGCCGGACATCCCGACGCCGCTGATGGGCGCCAGGCTTTGTGCCTGTGGGCTGCCGCTCAGGCCGAGGGACTCGCTGGCCAGAATTGCGGGCAGGTCCACCCAGACCGCAGTCTGGGCGTCGCCCGTGCTGGCCGTCAGCTCGTCGAACTCCTCTTTGTCGCCAAGGCGTTCGGACGGGTTGGACAGTTCTTCGGGACGCATTCCGTAGGTGGTGTACACGGTGTTCCCGTCGGTGCTGTGCTGGACGCCTGGGACACCCAGGGCCTGAGCCAAGGTCTGCATGATCTGCTGGTGCCCGGCAGGATCATCGGTCTTCACCTTGATGCCGACGCGGGGCTCGGAACCCTCCCAACCGACGCTGGCCGCGAACTGGCTGCCCAGCAGGGTCCTGAGGTCCTCCTCCGATTCCACGCCGAACATTGACCCCATCTCCGGGCTCTCGCGAAGCGTCGGTGCCAGTTGTTCCCAGAGCAGGTTCACGGCCTCGTCGCTGAAGGCGTAGCCGAGAGCGCCCAGGCCTGCGGCAGGTAGCGAACGCACGAACTCGGCGTCGAGCTCGGAGTCTCCGGCGCTCTGGCTGGACCAGGACACTGCCCTCATGACGGCCGTGCCGTCCTCGATCCTGAGGCCCGCGGCCCCGTGGACCGAGAGGTCGGCGGTCTGGATGCCGGTGTCGGTCTCGGACTGGTCCATTGCTGCCTGCACGAGGCCCTCTGACATCCAGCCGGTGGCGAGGTACCCGCCGCCGAGCTTGGCCATGTCAGCCTTGTACTCCTCGTTGTCGGCCACCGGCGAAGCCTTGATCGCGTCGATGTCAGCGGGTGTGTCGCGCTCGGAGATGATCATCAGCTCGTCGATGAACCCGACGGCCGAGTCCTGCAGCTCCGACTCGGCGAAGGAACGGGCGGCCTCGGTGTCGGTCACCTGCACCGCGACCACGTAGTCGGGAGTCTGGACGTCACCAGTCAGGGCCAGAGCAGCGGAATCCCCCAGCCACGGTTTGATCTGCGTGTCGTAGTCGGGTTTGTCCTGGTCGTCGGGGATCAAGTTCCACAGTGCCAACTTGTAGTCGTCGCCGACGTCGGTCACATCACCGGCCAGGTCCGGGAACTTGCTCGCGAAGTCCTTGACGGCGAGCTTGTCCGCGGCTGACGGGTTGAGGTTCAGTTCGATCACGGCGAGCGCGTCCCCGGGAAGGCCGTTGGCCGCCACCGGTGTGGAACCGCGAAGCAATGACACCGCCAGGAAACCGCCACCTGCCACCAGGGCGAGGGCCACCACTGCCGCCACGATGAGCGGGGTCTTCGACTTCCTGACGGGAACCTCAGCCTGATGCGGATACCCCTGGAACTGCTGCGGATACCCCTGGAACTGCTGCTGGGCGTACTGCTGTTGCGGGTTGGGCCGGTAGCCCTGCTGATAGGCCTGGTGCGCGTACTGCTGATGGGGATCCTGCTGTTGCTGGTGGGGGTGAGGCTGGCCCTGCGGCTGTTGGAAGGACCCCTCCGGGCCCTGGGGAAGGTAGGGGCCGTTGCCCGGCCGCTGGTTCTCGCTCACAAAGTCTCCCTCGTACGACCTGGATGAGAAACCAGCGTATCCGCTGCGAAGGTCAGCGAAATGTGGTTGGATCAGCGCTCGAATTTCTCCAGGTCACTGGTGTCGCCCTCCTGGATGGCCGCGAAGAGTTCAGAACTCGCGGCTTCGTCCCAGATCACCGCGGAGCCGGCGTCGGTGCTGGCGTTGTCGCTTGCCACGGGGACGGTGAGGCTGAGACCGGAGCCCAGGGCCGTGCTGAAGAAGCCCCTCCCGATGGTGAACACCTGGCCCAGCCCCGTTTCGTCGCCGCGACCCACCGAGCCCGACACCGCCATGTTCAGGTTCCAGTAGGTCACCGGGTTGAGCAGGTGGATCGGGCTCATGGCCTTCGAGACGACAGTGCCGATCACTTCGCGCTGGCGTTCGATCCGACCCAGGTCGCCCCGAGGGTCGGCCTTGCGCATCCGGACATAGCCGAGCGCGGTGACGCCGTCGATGGTCTGGCAGCCCGCCTCGAGGTCGAGGTGGGAGTCCTTGTCCTGGATGGGCGCCTCCGGGCAGACCTCGATGCCGCCGAGCGCGTCGACCGTGTCCACCAGCCCCAGCATGCCGATCTCCAGGTAGCCATCCACCCGGATTCCCGTGCTGCTCTCTACCGTCTGGACCAGCAGTTCCGGCCCACCCAGGGCGTAGGCGGCGTTCAGCTTGTTGTTGCCGTGGCCCGGGATGCTGACGTAGGAGTCGCGAGGCAGGGAGATGAGGGCCGAGCGTCCCGACGGCGGGGTGTAGAGCAGCATCATCGTGTCGGTCCGGCGGCCCTCCGCCGAACCGGTGCCCAGCCGGCTGCGCTCCTCGGCGGTGAGTCCGTCCCGGCCGTCGGAGCCGACGAGCAGCACCGCGCTGCCCGGCTGCTCGGCAGGGCGCTCGCCGTCAGGGGAGGCGTCGACCACAGTCCCCAGGATCCACGCGTACAACGGGGTGCCGATCATGAAGGCCAGCCAGGCCACCAGCAGCAACCCGATCGTGTTGCGGACGGGGTGGCGACGACGACGCTTGCGGCCCCGGCCCTTCAGAGGCGGAGCGGCGGGCGGCGGCACGGTCCTCGAAGCCGCTGCCGGGCGGATGGGGGCGCCCTGGTACCTGCCCGGTTCAGGGCGTTGCCGGGGTCGGTCCACCGGATCGGGGTTCATGCGCGCCAACTCCTCGGCGGTGAAGACGCGCGTCTCCTCCGGCTCTGCGTCGCTGCGTCGGTAGAGCCAGTTGATGTCTTCGTTGGACCGGTTGTCGTTCATGTTCCTCCTGCCGGCCACCAAGGCTACCGTCGGGGAGGGCGCCATCGAATCGGGTGGTTCCCCGGCGCGCCCCCCACACCGAATCGTGCGCAGGAGGCAGGCTCTTGGAAGTCCCAACCCCTGAGGAGTACCCGTGAGCGTCGCCGAAGCACGACTGCGGAACCGGCGTGCCGTGGGCCTGGTCGCAATGTCGGCGCTGTTGCCCGGGTCCGCGCAGTTCGTCGCGGGCAACCGCACACTTGGGCGCTGGATCATGCGGGTCTGGCTGGCCCTGCTCGCAGCGGTGCTGGTGATCGGGCTCGGACTGCTGGTCCTGCGTGGTCCGACGGTGGGGTTCCTCCTGAGCCCGGCGCTCGCGCCGTCGCTGAAGGTCGGTGCCTGGGCCCTGTTCGCCGTGTGGGTCCTGCTCCTCATCGACGCGTGGCGCCTGGCCCACCCGCCCCGGCTGTCGCGCAACAACCGGCTGCTGCTCACCTTGTCGTGCTTCTCCCTCGTGGTGGCGGCGGGCTTCGGCACGAACCTGATGGCGAGCGCCTTCACGGCCGTCTCGAACGTCTCCGACGTGTTCCAGGGCGGCGGCGACACGGAAGAGAAGGCCGGCCGCTACAACGTGCTGCTCCTCGGGGTGGATGCGGCGCGGGGCCGCGACGGCATCCGTCCGGACTCGATCAACGTCGCCTCGGTGGATGCCCGGACCGGCCGCACCGTGATCTTCGGCCTCCCGCGGAACCTGCAGGGCGTACCGTTCCCCGAGTCCTCGCCTCTGAAGGAGCTGTACCCCGACGGATACCGGTGCGAGGACGGCACCTGCATGATCAACGGCGTGCACACCCTCGGGGAGGAGCACGCCGACCTCTACCCGGGTCAGGACGCCGGCCTGGCCGCCACCTCGGAGGTGGTCTCGGAGACCCTGGGTCTGGAGATCAACTACTACGCGATGGTGGACATGGGTGGCTTCCAGTCGCTGGTCGAGGCGATGGGTGGCATCCGGCTGGACAGCAATCGTCGGATCCCCATCGGCGGGGGTGGATCGTCGGTCAGCGGATACATCGAGCCGGGTGAGGGCATCTTCCTCGACGGCTACCACGCGCTGTGGTACGCAAGATCCCGCCACGACTCGAGTGACTACGAACGCATGGTCAGGCAGAAGTGCGTGATGTCAGC
The DNA here is from genome assembly GCF_020687685.1 of Tessaracoccus sp. OS52. Taxonomy (GTDB): domain Bacteria; phylum Actinomycetota; class Actinomycetes; order Propionibacteriales; family Propionibacteriaceae; genus Arachnia. The sequence continues at coordinate 616,688 of NZ_JAJEWM010000001.1, forward strand.
CATGGCCAAGCAGCTGGATCCGGGGCTGGTGGCGACCCAGTTCCTCGAACTGTCGGAAGCGGGCAAGAACATCCTGCGCACCGACGTCGGCGCCGGTCACGTCGCGGAACTGGCCGAGCTGGCCCTGCGCGCCCAGGCGCTCGACATCGAGTCCGTGGACATGGCACCGCCGCTCATCGTCACCGCGGACCCGGACTTCGGGCTGATCCGCGCCACCGTGGCGGACGCCATTGCCGCTGCCGAGGCGCTCGACGAAGGCGTGGGTCCCGATGGGTCACCCAGCCCTGAGGCCGACGAACCCGCCCCCACCGAGTCGCCGGCTTCCCAGACGCCGTCGCAGGATGCCAGCGAGCAGTCCGAGGAGAGCCTCACCGGCTCCGATTCCGACGAACCGCTTGCGGCCGAAGCGGAGGCAACCACGGACGCGCACACCGATGAAGCCGACGAAGCCGCCGAAACCGAGGACGCGGCCACCGGCGAATCGACGTGGATCTGCCGCGTCAGCTAGCTTGAGGCCATGGTGGATCAGCCCGGCGTGAGCGTGGTCATGCCCATTCGCAACGAGGAACGGCACCTGGCCCGGGCCGTGGAACGTGTCCTCCACCAGGACTATGCCGGCGACCTCGAAGTGGTGCTCAGCGTCGGCCCCAGCCAGGACAGGACCTGGGAGGTGGCCACGCGTCTGGCGGCGTCCGAGCCGCACGTTCGGGTGGTGGAGAACCCCACCGGCCTGACACCGGCGGGCCTCAACATCGCGATCGCCGCGGCCAGCCACGACATCCTCGTGCGCGTCGACGGCCATGGGGAACTGAGCGAGGGCTACATCGCCAGGGCGGTCAAGCTCCTGGAGGAGACCGGTGCCGCGAACGTCGGCGGGCGGATGGACGCCCGGGGGGAGACGCCGTTCGAGGAGGCCGTGGCAGCCGCCTACAACTCCCGCCTGGGCTTGGGTGGCGGCGGCTTCCACCTCGCGGACACTCCAGCCGGGCCTGCCCCGACGGTGTTCCTCGGCGCCTTCCGAAGGGCGCCGCTGGCGGAGATCGGCGGCTTCGACGAGACCATGCACCGGGCCCAGGACTGGGAGCTCAACTATCGTCTTCGGCAGGCCGGCCACGTCGTCTGGTTCTCGCCCGACCTGACGGTGCTCTACCGGCCGCGGTCTTCGCTCAGGGCGCTGGCCCGTCAGTTCTGGACCACCGGGCAGTGGCGTCGCGAGGTGGCTCGCCGTCACCCCGAGACCCTCAACCTCCGCTACCTCGCACCACCGGTGGCGGTTGCGGGACTCGCGGTCGGGCTGGTCGGCGGCCTGCTGGGTCTGGTCGTGCGAAACCGTTGGCTGGGCGCGCTTCTGCTGGCGCCAGCTGTCTACCTTGTCTTCCTGGTGGTGGCCACGGCCGCGATGAAGGACGTGAGCCCGGCTGGTCGCCTTCGGCTGCCCGTGGTGCTCGCCACCATGCACGTCTGCTGGGGGGCCGGATTCCTCCGTGGCCCCGGGCGCTAGGAGATCCTCTCCTCGCGCCGGACGCGATCGATGAAGTCCGCGTCGCCACCGGTGACCACGACGCTGGAACCGCCACCCAGTAGCGGCGCCACGAGCAACTGGCTGACGGTCTCCCACCCCGGGGGCGGGTCCACGAACAGGCCCCGGGTACTGCGAGGTTCCACCGTCGCCATCGAGGCGAACGTGACGTCGGGTTCGAAGGCCACCTGCGCGGGCGAGGTCGCCTCGGCATGGTGGACGTCGGGTTCGGAGAGGACCTCGGCGTAGTCGACGCAGTTCGCCGGAACCTCCTCGAAGGCGAGCCCCAGCGGGTGCAGCGAGCAGGCCACGGTCTGGGTTCGGAAGGCGAACGCATCGGGACCGGCCACGACCAGGGCGACGTCGTCACCGTCGTGGGTCACGGTGCAGGCCCGTTGCCAGCAGGCGGCGATCCAGACCGCCGTCACCCAGTGGCCCGGGTGCGTCCTCGCCAGTTCGACCCTGACCGACTCACCCGGCTCCACCCCGAGGGTGTCCAGGAAGTTGCAGGTCTTGTCCACCCAGTTGGCGAACGTCACCGCCGAGAGCTCGATGCGGGAACCCGCCGCCGCGTCGTAATGGGTCAACAAGGGGTTGCCGGGGGAGGAGTCGACCCGCCGACGGAGCGCTGGAATGGCCATTGCCCGATCGTAGTGGGGATCGTCATCACCACGTGCCGGGAGGGTTTGGATACCTTAGGCCAATGCGTTACGTCGTGATCATGGCCGGTGGGTCCGGCACCAGGCTGTGGCCCCTGTCGAGGCAGGGCACGCCAAAGCAGCTGCTCGAGATCTTCGATGGCGCGAGCCTGCTCCGGCTCGCCTACGAGCGGCTGGCCGGGCTGGTGCCCGACGAGCGCATCCTGACCTGCACGTCCCGCGCCTACGCCGACGTGGTGGCAGCGCAGTTGCCCGAACTCCCGAGCGAGAACATCCTCGGCGAGCCGGTGGGCAGGGACTCGCTCAACGCCGTGGCCTGGTCTGCCGCCGTGCTGGCGGACCGGGACCCGGAGGCCGTGGTGGCCATGCTGACCGCGGACCAGTTGATCTCGCCTGTGGATGAGTTCCAGCGCAGCCTCTCCCAGGCCTTCGAGGTGGTGGACGCGGACCCGTTGGCGCTGGTGACGCTCGGGGTGGTCCCCACCTCCGCCCACACCGGCTACGGCTATCTCCATCGCGCGGAGGAACTGCCGGGCTTCGACGGAGTGTTCCGGCTGTCGGCGTTCAAGGAGAAGCCGGAGCGCGCCGTCGCCGAGGAGTACCTCGCCAGTGGTGAGTACTGGTGGAACGCGGGCATGTTCGTCTGGCGGGCCTCAACCCTGCTCGGGCAGCTCGACGTGCTGCTGCCCGACACCGCGGCGAAGGTGCGACGCATCGTCGAGGATCCCGGGTGCCTCGATGAGGTCTTCCCGACCCTGGCGAAGACCTCGGTGGACTACGCGGTCATGGAGCCGGTCTCCCAGGGGCGCACGGACGCGTCCGTGGTGGCGGTCGGCCTCGACGTCACCTGGCGCGACGTCGGCGGATACCTGAGCCTCGCCGAGGAATTCACCACCGACGAGCAAGGCAACCGACTCGACGGCAGGACCGCCAGCCTGGACTCTTCGGGATGCATCGTGATCAACACCGTCGAGGACCATCTGGTGGCGACGCTCGGACTGCGGGATGCGCTGGTGGTGCACACCGCGGACGCCACCCTGGTGGCCCCGCTGGGGGAGACCGAGCGCGTCAAGTTGCTGGTGGAGCTGGTGCGGACCACCCATGGTGCAGAATTTTCCTGATCCGGACCAGGGAGGCTTGCCGATGAGCGGGGATTCGAGGTTGCTCGGGAATGCGCAACGGGCGCTGCCGCTGGTGCTCCTGACCCTCGGGGTAATCGAGTTGGGCGCCGTGCTCGGCTCGGTCGTCGTCGGCGCCGAGCCGCCGGACCCCGCAGCCGTCGCCGGGCCGGGTGCCTTCGTTCCCGTCACGTTGGCTGTGGTCTTCGCGACGCTGTTGCGCGCCAACCGCAGCGCCCTCCCCGTGAAGGCCGTCACGGCCGTCGGTGCCGCATCCTTCGCGCTGGTCCGGATCGGCTTGGTGGCCATCACGGCGGCCGGCGGCGCGGCGACCGGCATCGAGGAGGTGCTGGGGGCGGTCTCAGGCGTGGTCCTCGGGCTGACCATTGCGGCATGGGCAGCGGTCGAGTCCCACACTGCCCGGGTCAGGGTCCGGGCGGTCCACTCCCAGCATCAGGTGGTGCCCGTCCCGCCACCGACGCAGCCGGTGACCGCCACCGGAGCGGGTGCGCAACCTGCCTCGCCCGCACCGCACCCGTCGCCCGCAACCGCTCGGCCGGCGGCGCCCAGACCGTTGCAGGTCCGCAGCGTCCAACCGTTGTCCCAGGTCACCCCTCCCTCGCGGGGCGCTCCGTTCCGCGGGGTGGCCGCCGTCGCCTGGCAGCGGGGCTCCACGCCTTGGCCGCGCAAGGACGAGGACGATCCGGACGGAACATTGTTGCGTCCGCCGCGGCGTCGCTGACCAAGTCAACCCAACACGCCGATGACGTTGGGCGAATCGCCGAATCCGCTTGACGTGGGGGAATGACAAGTGTGTAATTCACTCAACGGCGAACGACCCACAGCGTCCTCGCCACCCGATCCCCGAAGGGAGGCAGCAAATGGAGGACATCTTTTCGATCGTTGGGGAGGATGAGGGCGCGTTCGCATGGCAGGAACAGGCCCTGTGTGCACAGACGGACCCCGAGGCGTTCTTCCCGGAGAAGGGGGGATCCACCCGGGAGGCCAAGCGGGTCTGCCAGGGCTGCACCGTCAAGACCGAGTGCCTGGAATACGCGCTGGCAAATGATGAACGGTTCGGTATCTGGGGTGGTCTCTCAGAGAGGGAACGCCGCAAGCTCAAGCGCGCAGCCGTCTGAGGTCAGCCGGCTTGCGTCGGCTATCGTCGTCACGAGCGAATCGACGATGGGAGCAGAGCTTGTCCGGCGAAGACCAACCGGTGGGTGGCCTCGCGGACTTGTGGTCCTGGGCCGATGAGGACGATGCCGTCCTCGAACACCCGGCCGTGGCCCCCGCCCTCGTCACAGCCGTCATGGTCGTACACAACGCAGAGGACTGGTTACCCGCTCAACTGCTGAGCCTCGCCCGGCTCGACCCCCGCCCCGGGCGCATCATCGCCGTCGACAACGGCTCCACGGACGGGTCCAGGGTCCTGCTCGAGGCCGCCCTCGCCGAAGGCGTGTTGCACGAGTTCACCGACGGTGACGCCGCCTTCGGCTTCGGGCAGGCGGTCGACGTCGCGCTCGGGGCCTCGCAGCCGGAATGGCTCTGGCTGCTCCACGACGACTCCGCACCCAGACCGGACGCCTTGCAGCAGCTCCTGCGGGGCCTGCAGCTGACGGGCGCCGAGATCCTGGTGCCCAAGCTCCTGCAGCCGAAGCGCCGTAACTACCCCGAGACGCTCGCGGAGATCGGGCAGAGCATCAGCCGCAGCGGACGGCGCGTGCTCAGCGTCGAGGAGGGCGACATCGACCAGCAGCAGGAGGAACCGCAGCGCGTTCTGGGCGGCTCCACCGCGGGCCTGCTGGTGGCCGGCGACCTCTGGCGCGAGCTGGGGGGACTCTCACCGGAGCTCCCGCTCCATCGCGACGGAGTGGATCTCGGGTGGCGCGCCGCAGACGCGGGACACCTTGTCATGACGTGGCCCGACGCGGCGCTGACGCACCGCCAGTCCGGTCGGCTCGGTGAGCGTCAGTCGGCCCTCGGGCGCAACGCCCACGAGGTGGACCGACTGGCGGCCATGCGCGTGGTGGCCGCCCGTGGGGGCCAGCCGGCCTCCCCGGCGGGTCTCGTGGCGGGCAGTTGGCTGCGCGCCCTCGGCTTCCTGCTCCTGAAGTCCCCCAGTCGTGCGGCCGCCGAGGTCAGGGCCGCCGCCATCCTCTCCTCGACTGCCGCCGCGACGGCGTCGCTGCGGGAGCGCTCGGTGCCGGCCGAGGATGCGGAGTTCGCCGAGGTGCTGCCGGATCGCTTCTGGGGCATCCGGCACGCCTTCGACCGCCTCGGCAACGCGGTCGCCGAACGCTATCGGGACGCGACCACGTCCGAGGGCGACACTGGGATCGACGAACTTACGGGGGACGACTTCGCCGGTTCCGGCCGTCGGGTGCGGCGCATCACCTCGCCCGTGCTCGTCATGGTCGCCGTCCTGCTGCTGGCCGGGGTGCTGGCCGGTCGCACGCTGCTTGGTTCCGGACCGGTCGCCGGTGGCGGTCTGCTGGCTGCCCCCACTGGCCTCGCCGAGGCGTGGTCGGCATTCCTGACCCCCCTGAACGGCGTCCCGGGGGGCACGGCTCCCTGGCTCGGCTTCAACGCGTTCCTCTCGACCTTCGCGTTCGGCAGCCCGGCGTGGTTCACCTTCGCGGCGCTCCTGCTGGTGCCCCTGGCGGCGGCGGTAGCTGCACACTTGTTCCTCAAGGAGGTCGGCGCCGCCCGGAGCGTCTCAGCGCTGGGCGGGGCGCTCTGGGCGGGTGCGGTCATACTGCTCGGGATCGTCACCGCCGGTGACATGTCCGGGATGGTGCTCAGCGTCGCCGGCCCCCTGCTCGCCCGCAGCGTCCACCGCGGTGTCACCAGCACCGCCGCCGGTGCCGAGCGCCTGCGTGGGCCCGCCGGGACCGCTTTCTGGCTGCTCGCCGTCGCTGCGGCCTGGCCGATCGCCCTGGTGCTGGCGAGCATCGTCGGACTGGTCTGGCTGTTCCGGGACCGGCGTCGCTGGGCGGAGTTGTTCGTCGCCGTCGGCATCCCGTGGCTGTTCCTGCTGCCCTGGGTTCCCACCCTGCTGCGCTGGCCCGGCCGCATCCTGACGGGGGCGGACCCGCTCGCCTGGCCCGCGTATCCTCCGGCGTCGTCGGCCACCCTGGCGGGGCGGATCCTGCCCTCGGGACTGCCGCTTTGGGCCAACATCGTCTTCTTCTGCGTGCTTGCCGTGGCGGCACTGGTGGCGCTGGTCCGGGCGGAGACCTCCCGGGACAGGTTGCTCGCCGCGATGGGCGTCGGGTTCCCGTTGCTGGTCGGGGTGGTTCTTTCCCGGCTCTCGCTGCAAGTCAACGGTGGCCAGTCCAGGGCGCTGCTGTCGGGCTGGTCCCTGCTGGTGGTCGCCGCCGCGCTGGCGCCGGTGCTCACCCCGTTCGTCCGGCAGGGCAGGGAGCTGACGATGTCGCGCCTCGCGCGGGTGGGAGGTGCGGTCCTGGCCCTGACCGCTCTGCTGGCGGTCGGCGTGTGGGGGTGGTACGGCTTCCGTGGGCCGGTGCAGCCCTCGCCTTCGCAACTGCCCGGTTACGTCCGCGACGTCATCGACTCCCCTCGTGACACCCGGGCTCTCATGATCGAACTCACCAGCGAAGGGTCGCTCGCCTGGAACGTGGTGGACCAGGCGCAGCCCAGGTGGGGCGCCGGCGAGCGCAATCCCGCCGGAACCTTCGCCCCCCAGTTCGCCGGACTCGTGCAGGCGTTCAGCGGGGGAGACGCGCCCGAGGACCTCGCCGAGCAGCTCAGCTCACTGGGCGTCGGACACGTCTGGATGAGGGGCTTCGACGCGGACAGACTGGCCGCCATCGGCAACGCGGCTGGTCTTTCCAGGGCGGCTGCGGACGAGGACACGGTCGTCTGGACGGTACTCGGGCTGGTCAGCCGCGCGCAGCTGATCGACGACGGCCTCAGCGCTCCTCTGGCCGACGGCGTCGTGCCGGCCGGCAGCGGCACTCGATACGTGTTGCTGGCTGAGGAGGCCGACGCGCGTTGGCGGGCCAGCGTCGGGGGTACCGAGCTGGTGATGTCCCCGCAGCGGCCGGCCGTCACCTTCGAGGTGCCCGAGGGTGTGCAGGGGGAACTCGAGTACTCGCTCAGACCGGCGTGGGGCTGGGTCGCCTGGCAGCTCGTGGTGCTGGGCGGGATCCTGATCCTCGCACTGCCGACGCTCGCCGGGGGCACCGAGGCAAGGAGGGGGAGCCAATGATCCGCAGAGTGCTGGAGACTGCGGGCCTCGTCCTGGTGCTCGTGGCGATGGTGCTGGCCATCACGTCCCTGACCCCGGCCGCGCTGCCACGCGTGACCCGGGTCACCCCACCACAGGACAACAAGTCGGTGTGCCTGCCCGCCGGAGGAACCGGGGCGTTGTTCGCGGCAGAGGCCGACACCGTGGCAGAGCTGGGCAAGCCACCGTCGGCAGCTCTGGACTCCGTTGTCCTGGGGGACCAGACAGAGCCCGTCGTGCTGACCGGCACGGGATCACCGATCGGCGGATACCTGAATGCGATCGGCGCCACCAGATCCTGGACGCCCTGCTCCCCGGCGGTGGCGAGCGGCCTGCTGGTGGTGCCCTCCGCGGCCGACACCGAACTGCTCATCGTGAACTCGGACCAGAGCGAGGCGGCGGTCGACCTGACCCTGCTGGGCGCAGACGGGGAGATCGAGGCACTCGGGTCCCGGGGCATCGCCGTTGCGGCCAACTCCAGCCGCGTGATCGCGCTGTCGGTGCTGACTGATGCGCCCGGTCCGGTGGGGGTTGGATACACCGCAAGCCGGGGGCGGGCAACCATCATCGCCAGGACCGCCACCACCACCGCGCTCGACTCGGCGGTTGCCTCCAAGCCCGCCACCGAGCAGGTGATCGCCGGCATCCCTGCCGGAGCGGGGAACGCGACCATACTGCTGGCCAACCCCAACGATGAACGCGCCTCGGTGGAGGTGGCCGCGCTGGGCGCTACCGCCACCTACACGCCGGCGGGCGGCGGGGGCATCTCGGTCGCCCCGCACAGCACGGTCGCCGTCGCGCTCGGCGGCTCCTTGGCGGGTGAGGCGACGGCGCTGCGGATCACCTCCGACCTTGAGGTCGGTACGGCCGTGGTGACCGGCCCTGAGCTGCTGGATCCGGCTGGTCCGGTGTCCTCGGAGCAGGCGTTCCTCGCACCGACGGAGGGTGGCACAAGGCTGGCCGCCCTGCTACCCGCGGCCGGGGTGCTGCAGCTGTCATCCGGTGCCGGTGACGTGACCGTGGAGGTGAACCACGTCATCCTGGGTGGCGCCTCGCAGGCGAGCGAGCTCCTGGTCCCCGGGGGACGCACCGTCACGGTGCCGCTGTCCGCCGAGGCACCCCAGGGGCAGTTGATCGAGGTCTCCGCTGGAACCGAGCTGTTCGGTGCCGTCACGTTCGTCGACGGCTCCGGAGTCGCCGTCGCACCGCTGGAGCCCAGCGGTGACGTGGTCGTGGAGCCGCTGGCCGCTGAACTCGATCCATCGCTGAAGTAGGGAAACGGGTCAGAAATGTTCATTGGAATGGGCACCGTCGTGAACACGGTCGCCGTGGTGGTGGGTGCGACGCTGGGCCTGCTCATCGGCAACCGCCTGCCCGAGCGCTCCCGTTCGCTGGTGGTGGACACCCTGGGGCTGGTGACGATAGTGCTGGGGGTGTTCGCGGCGACATCGATGAACAGCGACGCGATCAACGACGCCGTCGGCTCCGGTGCCGGGATGCTTCTGGTCCTGGGCGCCCTCCTGCCCGGTGCCCTCATCGGCTCGGCGCTGCGGCTCGAGGACCGGCTGGACAGCGGGGCGCGCTGGGTCGCCAGGCGGTTCGGGCGGGAGGACGGCCTGCATTTCGTGGAGGGCATCGTCACGCCGACCCTCGTGTTCTGCGTCGGCCCCCTGACCATCCTGGGATCGATTTCCGACGGGCTGGGCCTGGGCGCGCAGCAGTTGATGGTCAAGTCCGTGATGGACGGGTTCGCCTCGATCGCGTTCGCTGCCAGCCTCGGAATCGGCGTGCTGTTCTCGGCCGGCGCGGTTGCGGTGCTGCAGGGCTCGCTGACCCTCGCGGCCTTCGCGCTGGGCGGATTCCTGGACGCCGCCCAGATCGACGTGCTCAACGCCACTGGCGGGATCATCCTCATCGGCCTGGGAATCCGCCTGCTGGACCTCAAGGCGGTGCGCGTGGCGGACCTGCTCCCCGCGCTGGCCCTGGCTCCGGTGGTCACGTGGGCCGTGGCGCAGATCGTCGCCCGCGCCGCCTGAGTTGGCCCGGTCAGTCGTCCCAGTCGTCGCCGATCTCGCGGTCGACGAGTGAGTCGATGTCCAGCCCGGTCAGTGCGCTGAGCTGCTCGACGATGGTGCGGTGGACCAGACGCCGCAGCTGGGCACGCGAGTCGGCGCGGTGTTCCAGTGGTCGCTCGTAGATCACGATCTGGGCTCGCCGATCCCGGCTGGGTTCGAGCGCCGCCGACATCGGGACCCGGTCCCCGGACCAGTTGATGTTGAAGTGTGGCACGTCCTCCACGCCCACGACGATGCCCGTCAGGGCCTGCGGGTTCACGGAGGCGATCTCGGCCATTGCGGAGGTCACGCACTCGTTGAAGTAGTCCGTCCGGCTGGGGCGGCGCAGCGGAACGGGGCGCGATGACCAGGTGTGCGGCAGCGCCAGCGGGCCACGGATTCCCCGCCCATGTCGGTCTCGGCTGCGTGGCATGCGCCAACTCTAGCCGCGACGCCGCTAGGTTGTTCCCCGTGCGCCTTTGCTCCAGGACGGCCTGCCACTCAGCGGCGGTGGCCACCATGACCTACGCCTACGCCGACTCGACGGCGGTGCTCGGCCCCCTTGCCGTCGCCCACGTGCCCGGTGCCTTCGACCTGTGTGCCCAGCACGCGGAGCGCACCAGCGTCCCCCGCGGCTGGGAGGTCATCCGGCTGCCCCTCGACGTCCTGCCCCGAGAGGTCCTTGCCGAAGACGATGACGACCTGCTGGCGCTGGCCGACGCCGTGCGGGCGATCGGGCTGCGCCACGACGACGTCGAGCCCCTCGCGGCCGCCGCACCCATGACCGCCTCGTCGGAGGAAGGCCGCCAGCTGGGTCACCTGCGGTTGTTGCCGAGCATCAACTGAGGGTCAAGTAGGCTTCGGGGGTGCTAGCTCCCGACATCTTCAAGGCAAATGACATCCGCGGAGTCGTCACCGGGGATGCCCCGGAATGGGACGTCGACGGCGCCCGAGCGCTGGGTGCCGCGTTCGTCGACCTGATGGGCCTGCAGGGACGCGAGTTCGTACTGGGCCGCGACATGCGCGTGCTGGGTCGTGAGCTCTCACTGGCGTTCGCCGACGGTGCCCGCCGCGCCGGCGCTGGTGTTGTCGACGTCGGCCTGACGGCAACCGACCAGCTCTGGTTCGCCTCGGGCTGGCTGTCGTTGCCGGGAGTGCAGTTCACCGCCAGTCACAACCCGGGTGAGTACAACGGCATCAAGTTCTGCCTCGCCGACGCCCGCCCGGTCGCCCCGGACTTCATGTCCCGGCTGCGTGACCTTGCCGGCACCGTCGCCATGGGGGAGACCCTGGAGGGTGGCTACCGGAGCGTCGAGACGCTGTCGGCGTACTCGGGCAAGCTCTCGCAACTGGTCCCGCCGGGCGACGGCCGGGACCTGGTCGTCGTCGTCGACGCCGGCAACGGCATGGCCGGCCACACCTGCCGCAGTGCCCTGGCGGGTCGCCGACTCGACATCGTCGGCCTCTACCTGGAACCGGATGGCAGCTTCCCCAACCACCCGGCAAACCCACTCGAGCCGGCGAACCTCGTCGACGCGCGTGCCGCGGTGCTTGAGCACGGTGCCGATCTCGGCCTGGTGTTCGACGGCGACGCCGACCGCTGCTTCATCATCGATGAGCGCGGTGAAGTGGTTGACCCGTCGGTGGTGACGGCGATGATCGCGCTGGCCGAGCTCGAGAAGGAGCCGGGCGGCACCATCGTCACCAACACCATCACGTCCTGGGCCGTGGCCGAAGCCGTCGAGGGCAAGGGCCGCCTGGTGAAGTCGAGGGTGGGCCACACCTACGTGAAAGCTGTCATGGCGCGCGAGAACGCAGTCTTCGGTGGCGAGCACTCCGCCCACTACTACTTCCGCGACTTCTGGTCCGCCGACACCGGGATGCTGGCGGCGCTGCACGTGATCGAACTCCTGCGTCGCTCCGGGGAGCCGCTCTCGGCGCTGGCCAGGGAGTTCGACGGCTACCACCGCTCCGGTGAACTGAACTCCACGGTGGCGGATGCCGCCACCTGCCAACGGGCCGTCGAGGATGCCTTCGAGGGGCGTGGCACGGCTGAACGCACCGACGGGCTGACGGTGGCGAACCATGCCGAGGGCTGGTGGTTCAACCTGCGTCCCAGCAACACCGAGCCTTTGCTGCGACTCAACGTCGAGGCCAGGGACGCCTCCCGCATGGAGCAACTGCGCGACGAAGTTCTGGCACTGGTTGCCGCGAGCGCGGGGGCGCTAGATTTGCAGGGCGAGGCCATCGATGAGGAGAACCGCTGATGAGTGAGCAGAACATGGATCTTTCGCCGGAGTTCCTGGAGATCGCCGCGTGCCCCGCGTGCCACTCCAAGTTCGCCGTCGACTACGACTTGTCCGAGCTGGTGTGCACGGGGCAGGACTGTGGCCTCGCCTACCCGGTCCAGGACCGCATCCCGGTGCTCCTCATCGACCGCGCGCGCAGCACGAAGTAGGAGTGGCCATGACACGCCAGACCTTCGACGAGGCGCGCCTCGAGGACCCAGCGACCCACGACGACAGCGAGCTTCGCTGGCTTGCCGAGACCGGTGCACGCATCCGACGCGCGATCCTGACCGAGCCCATCGGTGACGTCGACGGTGCCGACCGGCCCCGCGGTGTGCTCACGATGGGAGCCGAGGCGCGGCTGGTTCGGGCGGTGCTGGAGCCCGTGTGCCCGGTCCCGTTCATGGCCTGGCCGGGCCCGATGCTGCCCGCCTGGGTGGGTCCGCTGGACCTCGTCGTCATCCTCGGTGGCCGTCAGGCGAGCGAGTGGGAGATCGACTGCGCGGGAGAGGCGGCCCGTCGGGGGGCGACCATCATCGTCGCGGCCCCGGAGAACTCCATGCTGGCCGCTGCCGCCTCCTCCAGCGCCACCACCCTGGTGCCCACCTCCGACGCGGACCCGATGGCTGCCGCGATCGCCGTCCTTGACCTGCTGGGGCGTCTCGGGCTCGGGCCCGAGTTCCAGCCGGAGCTGGTGGCCGACGCCGCTGACCTGGTGGCGGGGATGTGCTCGCCCTACCACGGGATCGGTCAGAACCCGGCCAAGGACTGCGCCATCGGCCTCGCGGAAGGGCTCCCGCTCATCTGGGGACCGCCCGTGCTGGGCGCCCGGGCGTCGCGCCGGATCGCCGAGGCCATGCGCCGGGCGAGCGGTCGGCCCGCCCTCGCGGCCGACGCGGAGGAACTGGAGACCGTCCTGCGCGCCGTGCCCCCGCAGGACCCGTTCGCGGATCCGTTCGAGTCGGACTTCGAGGCCCCGCCGGTGCTGATGCTGCTGGACGAGGACAAGGTGCCCGAGCGGCTGCACGGCGTCTCCGACCGCCTGGGGCGGATCGCCGAGTCGATCGGGGTGAGGGTGTGCAGTCTCTCGTCGGGAGAACCCGGCCTCGAGAGCTCCGACGTCGAGCGCTACGTCACCCTGCTGCAGCACGGCCGCTACGCCGCGGCCTACCTCGGGATCGGACTGGGACGTAGCGAGTGAGGATTCTGGCAGACTTCGTGCCATGACGAAGGTGCTTGTCCTCAACGGTCCCAACCTGGGAAGGCTCGGGAAGCGGGAGCCCGAGATCTACGGCTCGACCACGCACGCCCAGCTGGCCGAGCATCTGGTGGCAACCGGCGCCGCCCTGCAGTTGGAAGTCGAGGTGCGCCAGACCAACCACGAGGGCGAGATGCTCGACTGGCTGGGTGAGGCCGCCGACGGCGGGCTGCCCGTCGTGCTGAACCCTGCGGCGTGGTCGCACTACAGCATCGCCATCGCCGACGCCGTCGCGCAGGTGGAACTGGTGGTGGAGGTCCACATCAGCAACGTGCACGCCCGGGAGGACTTCCGCAAGCACCTCGTCGTCACGCCCTACGCCACCGGAGTGATCGCCGGTCTCGGTCTCGGGGGCTACGACCTGGCGCTCACCCACATCGCCGCCGTCACCGCCGCCGACTGACGCCCTTCCCGCATCCCGGGCTAGACTCGCCCGCGTGGATTACCGAGTAGCAGACCTGTCCCTTGCCGAGTTCGGACGCAAGGAGATCGAACTCGCCGAGCACGAGATGCCCGGCCTGATGGCGATGCGGGAGCGTTTCGCCGCCTCCCAGCCGCTGGCCGGAGCCAGGATCGCCGGCAGTATCCACATGACCATCCAGACCGCCGTCCTCATCGAGACCCTGGTCGCCCTGGGCGCCGAGGTGCGCTGGGCGTCGTGCAACATCTTCTCCACCCAGGACCACGCCGCCGCCGCGATTGCCGCAGCCGGCATTCCCGTGTTCGCCTGGAAGGGCGAGACGCTGGAGGAGTACTGGTGGTGCACCCGCCAGATCCTGCAGTGGCCGGACGGCAAGCTGCCCAACATGATTCTCGACGACGGCGGCGACGCCACCCTGCTGGTCCACCAGGGGGTCTGGGCGCAGGACGCAGGTGAGGTCCCGGCCGACGACGCGTCGGACTCCGAGGAGTTCCGGATCATCAAGGCTGCCCTCCGCGAGGACCACGGCTCGGTGGACTGGAAGGCGATCGCAGCGTCCGTCAAGGGCGTCACGGAAGAGACCACCACAGGCGTGATGCGCCTCTACGAGATGGCCCGTGACGGGATGCTCCTCTTCCCGGGGATCAACGTCAACGACTCGGTCACCAAGTCGAAGTTCGACAACAAGTACGGCTGCCGCCACTCCCTGATCGACGGGCTGAACCGCGCCACCGACGTGCTGATCGGCGGCAAGGTGGCCGTCGTCTGCGGCTACGGCGACGTGGGCAAGGGCTGCGCCGAGTCCCTGCGGGGACAGGGCGCGCGCGTCATCGTCACCGAGATCGACCCGATCTGCGCGCTCCAGGCCGCCATGGACGGCTACCAGGTGGCCACCCTCGACTCGGTCGTCGAGACCGCCGACATCTTCATCACCGCCACCGGTGGCCTGCACATCATCAGCGCCGAACAGATGGCGCGCATGAAGCACCAGGCGATCGTCGCCAACATCGGGCACTTCGACAACGAGATCGACATGGCCGGCCTCACCGCCCGCAGCGACGTCACCAAGGACGAGATCAAGCCGCAGGTCGCCAAGTGGACCTTCGACGACGGGCACGCCATCATCGTGCTCTCCGAGGGCCGCCTGATGAACCTCGGCAACGCCACCGGGCACCCGTCGTTCGTGATGAGCAACTCCTTCACCAACCAGGTGCTGGCCCAGATCGAGCTGTTCACCAAGCCCGAGCAGTACCCGATCGGCGTCTACACGCTACCCAAGCACCTTGACGAGGAAGTGGCTCGACTGCACCTGGCCGCCCTGGGCGTGGAACTGACCCAGCTCACGCAGGAACAGGCCGACTACCTCGGCGTCGACGTGTCCGGTCCCTTCAAGTCGGACCACTACCGCTACTGACGTCCACGCACCTCACTTGCCGGGGTTGAGGGACTGCCAGATCTCCTTGCACTCCGGGCACACGGGGTACTTCTCCGGGTTCTTGGTGGGCACCCAGACCTTCCCGCACAACGCGACGACGGGGCTCCCCGTCACCATGGCCTTGACGAGCTTGTCCTTGGGCACGTAGTGCGAGAATCGCTCGTGGTCGCCGTCCTCGAACTGCTGGGTTCGTTCGTCGACGACTGTCTGGGAGCCTGGGGCGAGTTCGCTCATGGATAGAGTCTAGGCCGGAGGAACGATGGAGAACACACGCGAGGTGATGCCCGGGCGCAGGAAGTTGCTCCTCGGGTTGTTCCTCAGCGTCTTCGGGGTGGCGTTCGAGATGATCGGGATCGCCACCGCACTGCCGACGGTGATGGCCCAGTTCGAGGCGTCCCACCTCTACGCGTGGGCCTTCTCGACGTTCATCATCGGCCAGCTGCTCTCGACGATGCTGGCGGGCCGACTCGCGGACCGCCGCGGACCGCTGCCCCCGATGCTCGCCGGCTTCGCACTGTTCCTGACAGGGCTGGTGGTCGCCACCCTTGCGCCCTCGGTCTGGCTCCTGCTCCTGGCGAGGTTCATCCAGGGTCTGGGCGCGGGCGGCCTGAACCTGTCCCTCTACGTCACCATCGCGATGGTCTTCTCCGGGCCCGAGCGGTCGACGGTGCTGGGCTGGATCAGCTTCATCTGGCTGCTGCCCGCCTTCGTCGGGCCCCCGCTGGCTGCCGGACTGACGACGATCACATGGCGACTGGTGTTCGCCCTGATGGTGCCGTTCCTGCTGGTCGCCGCCGCCCTCGCGCTGCCGTCGATGCGCAGGGTGCAGCAGACCTTCAGGCCGGGCGAGTCGACCCCGGGCGTGGCCTGGTGGGCGATCCTCATGGTCTCGGTGGCGCCCGGCTTCATCCAGTTGGCGGGGGAGGGACTCGGGATCTGGAGCGCCGTGGCAGCCGTGGTCGGCGTCCTCGGGCTGGTCCTCGGCCTGGGCAGGGTGATGCCGCCGGCCATCCGGTTGCTGGGCAGGGGCCTGGGTGCCGTGGTGACGTCGCGGGCCCTGCAGGCGGGTTCGTTCTTCGCAGCCGAGGCGTTCCTGCTGCTGGTCCTGAAGGAACTGCGGGGCCTCTCCCCGCTGCAGGCCGGGCTGGTGCTCACCATCGGCAGTGTCAGCTGGTCGTTGGGGGCGTGGTTGCAGTCCCGGGCCTGGATCCGGCTCCGCCGCGACCAGCTCATCAGCACGGGCACTGCCCTGGTGTTGTTCGGGCTGTTGGTGATCGTCGGTTTCATCCAGTGGGAGTGGCCGGTCCTCGTGGCCCTGTCCGGGTGGCTGTTCGCCGGCCTGGGCATGGGGGTGCAGCTGCCGAGCACAGCCGTGGCCACCATGGACCTGTCCGGCGCGCACGAACAGGGGGCCAACAACGCGGGCCTGCAACTGGCGGAGGGCTTGGGCAACGCGCTGATGACGGCGATCGCAGGTGCCATCTACGCGGCCCTGCTGCCCGCGCTGCACTCCAGTTTCCTGGCGGTCTTCGTCATGCTGGCTGGATTGTGTGCGCTGGGCCTGCTGGTGACGCTGCGGATCGGTCCCATCCAGAACTCCTCGCTCCGGGAACCGGCTGTGAACGGCTAACCCGTCAGGAAGTAGACGGTGGCCCACATCGTCAGCCCCAGGAGCGCCAGCGCGCTGAACGAGATCCAGACGTAGAACCAGGGCGAGTGCGTCTCGGTGGACTTCTTCGGCCGGTAGCGGTCCTTGCCGATGTAGTTGTCAAGCATCACCATCGGGGTCTGCGGGTGCGGGCGTAGGCTGCTGGACTGGTGACCGCCGCTGGTCGCGACCACCGGGGGTGCGGGCGCGCTGGGAACCGAGCCGGCCGACGTCGGGGTCTGGACGGAGCCGCCACCCACGCGGCGGGGCGCGAACTGGTCGCCACCGGGGGTGGCGTCCGCCAGCCGGTCCAGTGCGTCGGCCAGTTGGATGGCCGTCTGCGGCCGGCGATTGGGATCCACCGCGAGGGCGGAGGCGAGCACCTCGTCGAGCAGCAACGGGGCACCGATCTGGGCCGCGATCGGGGGCGGGCCGATGTGGGGGTTGCGGTCCAGCACCTCCTGCAGGTTCCGGGCGGGAAAGGGCGGCCTCCCGGTGAGCATCGCGTACGTGACGCAAGCCATCGAGTAGAGGTCCGAGCGGTGGTCGAGCTGTGTGGAGCGGGCCTGTTCCGGGGCCATGTAGGCGGGTGTGCCCGCCGTCATGGTGTCGCGGTACTCGTCCAGCAGAGACTTGGCCACGCCGAGGTCGGCCAGCATCACGCGCACGCCGCCCGGCCCGTTGGAGAGCAGGATGTTTCCGGGGGTGACGTCGCGGTGGACGAGCTGGTTGCGGTGCAGGACGTCGAGGGCGCGGCACGCCTCGGCGCACAGCCGCAGCGCCAGCCCGGGGGCGACCAGGCGTTTGCGCAGCGTGTCGAGGGACCCGCCGTCGGCCAGGTCCATGACGAAGTAGGGCTGGTTGCGTTCGTTGGTGCCGATGTCGTAGACGCGCACCACCCGCTCGTCGGCCAGCCTTCGCAGCAGGCGAGCCTCGGCGAGGAAGCGGGCTCGGACGTCGTCGTTGCCCGCCCAGTTGTCGGCCAGGACCTTGACGGCGACGGGGACTTCGAGAACGTCGTCCTGACCGCGGTAAACGGTCGCGAAAGACCCGGAACCAATGCGTCCGGTGATCCTGTAGCGACCGATCATCTCCATTGCGACCATTGTCGCCCATGAACATGCGCCGCAGCCAATGCTGGGGAGCGACTTCCGCGTGGTTGTGCACCAGCTGGAAATCCTTGGCATCCTTGGGCGCATGAGTCAATCCGTCAATCAGCCGCCAGCCGGTTGGTACCCCGATCCTGCCGGTTCCGGCGACGAACGCTACTGGGACGGCGGCAGCTGGTCCCATGTGACCAGGCCCGCGGGCGGACTCAACAACGGCAACCAGCCCGACGGGTACCTGAGCGGTCAGGCCAGCTACGGACAACCTGACCAGCAGTCCCAGCAGTCCTACGACCAGCAACCCCAGCAGCCGTACGGGCAGCAGCCGTACGGGCAGCAGCCCTACGGCCAGCAGCCCTACGGGCAGCAGCCCTACGGCCAGCAGCCCTACGGCCAGTATTCCTACCCGAGCGCCGGTTACGGTGGTCCCGGGCGCGCGGGCTACGGATCCGGCCAACTCGCCGGGTGGTGGTGGCGGGTGCTGGCCAGCATCATCGACGGCGTCGTGTTCCTGATCCCGCAGGGGGTGCTGCAGTCCCTCATGCTGGTCGAGGCGACCAGGCTCCTGGAGGGCTGGCTGGAGGAGGCGATGATCGCCACCGAGAGGAACTCCACGGCCCTCCCGCCGATACCACCGGAGGTGTACTCGGGGTACTTGGCCTACGGCCTGGTGGTGGCCCTGCTGGTGATCGCCTACCGCATCGTGATGGTCGCCCAGTTCGGCGGCACCGTCGGCCAGCTCGCCACCGGGCTGCGCGTGGTGCGCGACGGCGACCACAGCTTCTCCAACGTCAGCTGGGGCAGCTCCGCCGTGCGCGGCGTCCTGGCGGTGGTGCTCTTCCAGGTTCCGGTGCTCGGATTGGTGAACGCGCTGATGCCGCTGTTCAACGGCAAGAAGCAGACCCTGCATGACATGGCGGCCAAGACCGTGGTCGTCAAGAAGTAACCTCCCACCACGGATAGGCAAATCCCTGTGTCACAACTTCCCGACGGACTCGCGGAGCTCGCCGACCACTACGGAATCGCCCGCGAGTTCTGGGACTGGAAGGGCCGCCACACCCTCATTCCGGCAGAGACGATCATCCACGTCCTGGGCGCCCTTGGGGTGACCGCCGAGACCCAGGAGGACCGCGACGCCGCCCGGGCACGTCTGCACGAGGTGTACTGGCGTCGGGTGCTGCCGCCGTGCACCGTCGTCGTCGAAGGCGACGTGACTCGCATTCCCGTCCACGTTCCCGCCGGCACGTCCGTGGGAGTGCAGGTGCTCCTGGAGTCGGGGGAGCGGCGCAGCCTGGGGCAGGTGGACAACGACCTTCCCGACGTCGAGACGAGCACGGGGATCCGAGGGGAGGCGACTTTCGTCGTCCCCGAGGACCTGCCGCTCGGGTACCACACCCTCATCGCCAGCGGCGAGGAAGGCGTTTCGCAGGCATCGCTCATCGTCACGCCCAGGTTCGTGGGCTTCCCGCTGGCGATGCGCGACGAACGGATCTGGGGCTACGCGACCCAGTTGTACAGCGTGCGCTCGCGCAAGTCGTGGGGGCTGGGTGACCTGACGGACCTCGCGGACCTCATCACCTGGTCGGGTACGAGGCAGTTCGCGGGCTACGTCCTGGTGAACCCGCTGCATGCCGCCGAACCGACCGCGCCGATGGAGCCCTCGCCCTACCTGCCGGCCAGCCGGCGGTTCATGAACCCCATCTACATCCGGCCCGAGTCAATCCCAGAGTTCGCCGACCTCGACCCCGTCGCCCGAACGCGGATCCGTCGGATGCGGACCCAGCTGGAGAAGGACAGCAA
Organism: Tessaracoccus sp. OS52; assembly: GCF_020687685.1. Taxonomy (GTDB): domain Bacteria; phylum Actinomycetota; class Actinomycetes; order Propionibacteriales; family Propionibacteriaceae; genus Arachnia. The sequence goes on from NZ_JAJEWM010000001.1 coordinate 636,246, forward strand.
CCCTGCCGTCATCGACAGGAACTCGGCCTGGCTGGCCAAGCGTGAGGCCCTGGAACTGGTCCATGCCGTCGGGCGTCGAGCCGCCCGGGACATCGCCTTCGACGACTTCCGCTACCGGGAGGGCTCGGCGCTGCGCAACTTCGCCGTCTGGAGCGTCCTGAGCGAGGAGTTCGGGACCAACTGGATGGAGTGGCCGCAGGCCTACCGGAGCCCGGGCACCCCCGAGGTTCTGGACTACGCCGCCGCCCACGCCGGCCGCATCGAGTTCTACGAATGGCTGCAGTGGATTGCCCACACCCAGGTTTCGGCCGCCCAGACGGTCGCGCGCGAGGTGGGAATGCGGGTTGGGGTCGTTACCGATCTGGCCGTCGGGGTCAGCGCCAGCGGTGCCGAGACCTGGATGATGCGGGACCTGTTCGCCGACGGCATCCACGTCGGCGCCCCGCCGGACCAGTACAACCAGGCCGGCCAGGACTGGGGCCAGCCGCCCTGGCGCCCGGATCGGCTCGAGGAGGTTGCCTACGCCCCGTTCCGCGCCATGGTCGCCGCCACGCTCCGGCGGGTGGGCGGAGTGCGGATCGACCACATCATCGGGCTGTTCCGGCTGTGGTGGGTGCCGCAGGGGCTCGGCCCGAAGTTCGGCACCTACGTCCGCAACAACCATGAGGCGCTCGTGGGCATCCTGGCGCTGGAGGCCCACCGCGCGCAGGCACTGGTGGTGGGAGAGGACCTGGGCACCGTCGAGCCCTGGGTGCGTGACTACCTGGCCCGACGGGGGATCCTGGGAACCTCGGTGCTGTGGTTCGAGGCCGACGAGCACGGGCGCCCGCTGGCGGCCGACCGCTGGCGGGAGTACTGCATGGCGTCGGTCACCACGCACGACCTGCCCCCGACGCTGGGCTACCTGGCCGGCGACCACGTCCGGCTTCGCGACGACCTGGGCCTCCTGACCGAACCCTTGGAGGAGGAACTGACGGCGGCCAGGGGCGAGCAGGCAGGATGGCTGGAGCAGTTGCTTGACAGGGGCCTGCTGACGCACGAGCACCGGGAGGACCCGGAGCAGGTCATGCTGGCGCTGCACCGCTACCTGAGGCTCACGCCGTCGAAGGTGCTGCAGGCCGCCCTGGTCGACGCGGTGGGGGAGCGGCGGGCGCAGAACCAGCCCGGCACCCACAACGAGTACCCCAACTGGCGGATCCCGTTGGCCGATTCGTCGGGAGAGCCGATCTGGCTGGAGGACATCTTCAGCGCCGAACTGCCGCGGCGGCTCGCGGCCGTGATGAACGGCCTGGAGCGGCAGCCCCACTCGCGCTGGGACCCCGACGCGGACGCCTAGATGTTGGCGGGGTTGGGGGCAGCCTGGTACGGGTTGGTGGTCTGCTCCCCCTGGGCGTCGAGGATGATCGTCTCGATCGTGGGTTCCCCGCGACTGATCCGCAGTGCCGAGATCGGCAGTTCGGCCAGCGACTCGTTGTGACGGCGGCGGGCGTCCTCGAGGGTGGCGTGGTGAACCAGTTCTCCCCGTTTGAAGACGTCCACCAGAAGGTCGCGGTCGTCACCGTCGTTGAACGGTGCCGCGCCCAGTCCGATGATCTCGGCCTCGGCAACGCCGTCGGCGTCGCGCCGCCGCATCGCGAACTTCCGGCCGCCAAGGGTGTTCTTGCCCTTTGACTTCTTGCCCACCGGAGTCATTGGCGCGTCCGGGTCCGCCGACTCCGCACGGGCGACCAGCTTGTAGACGAAGCCGCAGGTGGGGTGACCGGAACCGGTGACGAGCGAGGTGCCCACGCCGAAGCCGTCGACGGGTGCGCCGCGCAGGGCGGCGATCTGCCACTCATCGAGGTCCGAGGTGACCGTGATCCGGGTGTCGTGGGCGCCCAGGTCGTCCAGTAGGTCCCGGGCGCGGCGGGCCATGATCGCGAGATCGCCCGAGTCCAGGCGGATTGCGCCGAGGCGGCCTCCGGTGAGTTCGACGCCGAGTCGGATGGCGGCCTCCTCGTCGTAGGTGTCCACCAACAGCGTGGTTCCTTCGCCGAGGCTGGCCAGCTGGGCCTTGAAGGCCTGCTCCTCCGAGTCGTGGAGCAGCGTGAACGAGTGCGCGGCGGTCCCCATGGTCGGGATGCCCCAGCGCCGTCCGGCCTCGAGGTTGGACGTCGATGCGAAGCCGGCCACGTAGGCGGCCCGGGCCGCGGCGACGGCGGACCACTCGTGCGTGCGCCGCGCGCCCATCTCGACGCAGGGCCGGCCGTCGGCCATGGCAGTCATCCGGGAGGCGGCGGCCGCGATGGCCGAGTCGTGGTTGTAGATGGCGAGCAGCAGCGTCTCCAGGACACAGCACTCGGCGAAGGAGCCCTCCACGCTGAGCACGGGCGACCCGGGGAAATAGATCTCGCCCTCGGGGTAGCCCCAGATGTCGCCGGAGAAGTGGTAGTCGGCCAGCCACTCGGCCAGGTTGTCCTTGATGATGTGGTGCTCCAGCAGGTACTGGATCTCCGGCTCCCCGAACCGGAACTCGGCGATGGCGTCGATGGCGCGACCCAGCCCGGCGACCACACCGTAGCGCCGGCCCTCCGGGAGCCGACGCGTGAACAGGTCGAACAGGCTGTGGCGGTCGGCCGTACCGGCGTCGAGGGCTGCCTGCACCATCGTGAGTTCGTAGTGGTCGGTCAAGAGGGCCGTTGTCATGGACAGACTCTAGCGGCGGGGTCCCGCCCGATGGGGGCTCGCGGGTCCGTCCGGGGCCGTCGGCTGGCGGAGGCTGGTAAAAATGGGGGCATGACCGAGCAAGCCAAGCCGCGCAAGGGTGGGGGCGTCGATGTCCTGGACGCCCCGTCGGAGGCTGCGCTGACCTCCCAGCAGTGGGTCACGATCGTCTGGGATGACCCGGTGAACCTGATGAGCTACGTCACCTATGTCTTCCAGGAGTACTTCAAGTACCCGCGGGACAAGGCGGAGAAGCTGATGCTGCAGGTGCACAACGAGGGGAAGGCAGTGGTTTCCACCGGAAACCGGGAAGCGATGGAACGCGACGTCATGGCCATGCAGAACTACACCCTGTGGGCCACGATGGAACGCGCATGAAGCCCCGCGACAACGAGGTGGTGTGGGAGTTCGACGGGTCCGACGGGCACGCCAACGTCATGGGTGCACTTGTGCTGCGCTACATCGAGGCGCTCGACGACCTGCTCCCTGAGGACTACGACGACCCGATGGACCAGTTGGCCGCCGAGTTCGCGGACCGGCCTGACGAGCTCGTCGACGCCGACCCCGGTCTGGCGAGGCTGTTCCCGCCCGCCCTCGACGATCCGGAGCAGGCCAGGCAGTTCCGCCGCGACGCCATCACGCAGCAGGCCCGGGAGCGGCTCGAGGCCGCCCGCATGGTGCTCGCCGACGTCTCGTTGGAGGACGATTCGGTGGTCTACGTCACCCTGGGCAGGATCGATGCCTGGGTGAAGACGATGTCGGCGATGCGCGCGCAGTGGAACGTCGAACTGACCGGCAGCGCGGAAAGGCTCGCTGAGGCCACCAGGAAGGACATCGCCACCAACCCCACCGCCGTCGCGGTGTGTGACTGGCTCGGCTATCTCATCGAGGACGCGCTCGAGGCCCGGGCCATTGCTTTGGAGGACATGTGAACGACCTGAACCGGCCCATCGGAATCTTCGACTCGGGTTTTGGTGGCCTCACGGTCATGCGAGCGCTGGTTGACCAGTTGCCCAACGAGGACTTCATCTACCTCGGCGACACGGCCCGCGCACCCTACGGCCCCCGGCCCATCGCCCAGGTCCGGGAGTTCGCGCTCCAAGGGCTGGACTACCTGGCGGCCATGGACGTGAAGGCGCTGGTCATCGCCTGCAACTCGGCCTCCGCTGCGGTGCTGCGAGACGCCCGGGAGCGCTACTCGGTCCCCATCACCGAGGTGATCCTGCCTGCCGCACGACGGGCCGCCGCCGCCACGCGCAGCGGGAAGGTCGGGGTGGTCTGCACCGAGTCGACGGCGCGCTCGCACTCCTACGAGGACGCCTTCGCCATCAACACCGAGATCGATCTCACCACCAAGGCCTGCCCCAGGTTCGTGGAGTTCGTGGAGGCGGGCATCACCGGCGGGGAGGAACTGCTCGGCGTGGCGCGTGAGTACCTCGACCCACTCTCCGAGGCCGAGATCGACACCCTGGTCCTGGGGTGCACCCACTACCCGCTCCTCAGCGGCGTCATCAACTACGTGATGGGCCACGGCGTCACGCTGGTCTCCAGTGCCGACGCGGCCGCCCAGGCCGCGTTCTCCATGCTCACCCGCCGCGGGCTGGTCCACGAACAGCCCCGCGAGTCCACCCGCACCTTCCTCACCACCGGTGACCCCACGGACTTCCAGGGGATCGGCGAGCGGCTGCTGGGGGGATTCGTGACCGATGTGACCAAAGTGAAGATCGACTGACCAACCACAACCGGAGGTTCTGGAACAAATGTGTACGAGAGTCACCTGCGCAAACTGCGGAAAGCCCTCCTGGGAGGGCTGCGGCGAACACATCGAGCAGGCGCTGGCGGGCGTCGCTCCGAGTGAGCGTTGCACCTGCCCCAGGAGCGAGTTCCGCCCCGCGACCGGCCATGCACATGGTGGCCCGCTGGGAGGGGGACGCCTCGGGTCCTGGTGACGCTAGGTTTGGGCCATGACTGAATCACCCCGTCTGGACGGCCGCGCCCCCGAAGACCTCCGTGAAGTGCGCATCACGCGCAACTGGCTCGACCACGCGGAGGGTTCCGTGCTCGTCGAGTTCGGGCGCACCCGGGTGCTGGTGGCCGCCAGCGTCACCGTCGGCGTGCCCCGGTGGCGCAAGGACTCGGGACTCGGCTGGGTTACTGCGGAGTACGCGATGCTGCCGCGGGCGACGCACACCCGCAGCGACCGTGAGTCCGTCCGCGGGAAGATCGGCGGCCGCACCCACGAGATCTCGCGCCTCGTGGGCCGTTCCCTGCGTGCAGTCATCGACTACAAGGCCCTGGGGGAGAACACCATCGTGCTGGACTGCGACGTGCTGCAGGCCGACGGTGGCACCAGGACAGCCGCCATCACGGGCGCCTACGTGGCGCTGGCTGACGCCGTCGAACACCTCCGCGGACTCAAGGCCCTCAAGGGCGAACCGCTCAAGGACTCCGTCGCCGCCATCTCCGCCGGCTTCGTCGACGGCGTCGCCATGCTGGACCTGGCCTACGAGGAGGACTCCAGCGCCGGGACGGACATGAACATCGTGATGACCGGGTCGGGCAAGCTCATCGAGGTCCAGGGCACCGCGGAGGGGGAGCCGTTCACGCGTGCGGAGTTGGACCAGTTGCTGGACCTGGGGGCTGCCGGTTGCGCCGAGCTGACCCGCATCCAGAAGGAGGCCCTCGCCCGGTGACTCGCCCCGAAAAGGTGGTGCTGGCCACCAACAACGCCAAGAAGCTGGCCGAGCTCCGCCGCGTGGTCGAGGCGGCGGGGGTCGACGTCGAGGTGCTGGGACTGGCCGACTTCGAGCCCTACCCGGACCCCGCGGAGACGGAGCGCTCCTTCGAGGGCAACGCGTTCCTGAAGGCCGAAGCTGCCGTGGCGGCCACGGGCATCGCCGCCGTCGCCGACGACTCGGGCATCGAGGTGGCCGAGCTGAACGACATGCCCGGTGTGCGATCAGCGCGCTGGGCGGGGCCGGAGTGCGACGACGATGCCAACCTCAGGCTGCTGCTGCGCCAGCTCGACGGCGTACCCGCGGCCCGGCGCGGTGCCAGGTTCGTCTGCGCGCTGGCCCTGGTGACCCCCGAGGGGCAGCGGCGGCTGTGGCGGGGCGAGATGCCCGGCCGGGTGGCGGAGTTGCCCGCCGGTGAGCACGGCTTCGGGTACGACCCGATCTTCGTCGCCGACGGTTTCGACGTGACCACGGCGGAGCTGGACCCCGCAGAGAAGGACGCCATCAGCCACCGCGGGCAAGCGGTGCGCGCATTCGTCGAATGGCTCAAGGAGGCCTGAAGTGCAGCAATACCTGGATCTGCTCCGTCACGTGATGGACAACGGCGTCGACAAGTCCGACCGCACCGGCACGGGCACCCGCAGCATCTTCGGTCACCAGCTCAGGTTCGACCTGCGCGAGGGCTTCCCGCTGCTGACCACCAAGAAGGTCCACACCCGCAGCGTCTTCGGCGAACTGCTGTGGTTCCTGCGTGGTGACACCAACATCGCCTGGTTGCACGAGAACCGGATCCGCATCTGGGACGAGTGGGCCGACGAGTTCGGTGACCTCGGTCCCGTCTACGGCTACCAGTGGCGCTCCTGGCCGACTCCGGACGGTCAGCACGTCGACCAGATCGCGAAGGTCATCGAGTCGCTCCGGACCAAGCCGGACTCCCGGCGGCACATCGTCAGCGCGTGGAACGTGGCCGACGTCGATGACATGGCCCTGCCGCCGTGCCACACGCTGTTCCAGTTCTATGTCGCGCCAGCAGCCGAGGAGGGAGGCCGGGGCGTGCTCAGCTGCCAGCTGTACCAGCGCTCCGCGGACCTGTTCCTCGGTGTCCCGTTCAACATCGCCAGCTACGCGCTGCTGACCCACCTCGTGGCACAGGTGTCTGACCTCGAGGTGGGCGACTTCGTGCACACCTTCGGCGACGCCCACATCTACTCCAACCACTTCGACCAGGTGGCCGAACAGCTGGGCCGGACCCCTGGCCCGCTGCCGAAGCTCCGCCTGAACCCGGAAGTCCGTGCCATCGACGAGTTCGAACTCTCCGACATCGAGGTGCTCGACTACAACCCAGCCCCGGCCATCAAGGCCCCCATCGCCGTCTAGGAGCACCTTCGTCATGCGCATCGTGGCCATCGCAGCAGTCGCGGACAACGGGGTCATCGGCTCCGGGGACGACATGCTGTGGCACCTGCCCCTGGACTTCAAGCGGTTCAAGGAGGTGACCAGCGGGAACACCCTCATCTTCGGCCGACGCACGCACGAGCAGATCGGCAGGCAGTTGCCCAACCGCCGCCTGATCGTCGTGACCCGGAACCGGGACTGGTCCGAGGACGGCGTCGAGGTGGCCCACTCCATCGAGGAGGCTCTCGAACTGGCCGCCAGGACCCCGGACAGGGTCTGCTACGTCGGCGGCGGCGCGGAGATCTACGCGGCGGCCTGGCCGTACCTGACCGAACTGGACATCACCCACGTCCACCAGTCCCCGGAAGGGGAGGCGAAGTTCCCCGTGATCAGCCAGCGCGAATGGACCGAGATCTCCCGGGAGCCGCAGCCGGGATTCGACTTCGTGCAGTTCCGGCCCACCCCCAAGCCCTGATGCAGGACTCCCACGCCTTCGCCACGAAGTCCATCGCGGAGCTGTACCGCTGGATGGCGGAGGAGACCGCGCCGACGTCGAAGACCTGGGAGGCCGTCTGCCTTTGGGTCGCGGAGTCGCGGGAGCTGACTGGGATCCTGGACCGGCTCCCCGGCACCAAGCGCCAGCCGAACCTCTTCCTAGGGGCACTGAAGTACCTCGACGCCCCGCTGGAGCCTGGTCCGGGGTTGACCGAATGGGTGATGGATCGCTGGGCCGAGGTCGAGGCCGTGGTCCTCTCCCATGCCACCCAGACCAACGAGCCTGGCCGGTGCGCCGTACTGGCGCCGGTGCTGGCGTGGCTGCCGCAGCCCATCACGCTGCTGGAGGTGGGCGCGTCAGCCGGACTCCTGCTGGTGCCCGACCGCTACCGCTACCGCTACGACGACGACCCCGCGGTCACCGGTTCGCATGCGAGGCCCGGGTCGCTCGAGTTGGAGTGCAGGGTCACCGGCGTCGCACCAGGTGATGTGACCGGGTTGCGGATCAGCGACCGGGCAGGACTGGACCGCAACCCGCTCCGCGCCGACGATCCCGACGTGGTCCGCTGGTTGCGCGCACTGGTTTGGCCCGGTGAGGCGGACAGGGAGGAACGCTTGGCCCGCGCGCTGTCGGCAGTGGCCGAGGACGTGCCCAGAGTCATCGCCGGCGACGCGCTGGCGGATCTGGACCGGCTGCTCGCGCACGCGCCGTCGCAGGGCACCGTGGTGGTGCAGCACTCCGCGACGCTCGCCTACCTGCGGGAGGAAGAGCGCAACGAATTCGTCGGGCGGGTCCGGGAAGCCGGTGCACACTGGCTGTCCTTTGAGGGAGTCGGCGTGCTGGCCTCCATCAGGGAGCGGATCCCCGACCTGGAACGGCACCGCGGGACGCCAAACTTCGTCGTCGCTCTCGACGGCGAACCGCTGGGTTTCGCCAGCCCTCACGGCCGCTGGGTCAGCTGGTACTGAGCACCCGGGACACCGCCTCTCGCCTAAGCTCATCAGCATGCGCACCGAGGTCGACACCCTTGCACAGTTGGACGATGCGGTGGCGGCGGGCGGTGACCTCTCCCGAGCGGTGATCCAGTCCCTGGACCTCCGGGGCCGGGAGACGGTTCTGGCCGATTGTCGCGTTGATGGCGCCCTGCTCCTCGGTTGCACCCTCACCGACGAGGGGGTGGCGTCACTGCGCTCCAGAGGTGCGTTGATCTTCCCCCGATTGCCCGAGGCTCCACTGGACACCTACCGCGCCACGTTGTACTCGCCGATCGACCTGTACGACAACCTTCCCGAGCGCAAGTACGAGGAGAGTCTGGACGCCCGCGGCTATGCCTGGATCCGGGGCGCGGCGGGTCAGCCGTCGCTGGACCAGACGCTCGCGGAGGCGCTCCACGACCACGCGATCTCGGATGCGCTGGACGACTACCTCTCCACCATCGACCCTGGTCGCGTCGTGGGGATCATGGGCGGCCACGCGATGGAGCGCGGCAGCGAGGGCTACTCGTCGACGGCGCAACTTGGCATGCACCTCTCCCTGGCGGGCATGCTGGTGGTCTCGGGAGGTGGCCCGGGCGCCATGGAAGCGGCAAACCTCGGGGCGCGTCTGGCCCCTCACGGTGGTGACGCGCTCGAAGAGGCCCTCACCGTGCTCGCGACGGTGCCGAGCTTCAAGCCGTCGGTGGACGAGTGGGCGCGGGCGGCCTTCGAGGTGCGCGCGCTGTTCTCGGGCGGGTCTGACACCCTTGGGATCCCGACGTGGTTCTACGGTCATGAGCCGCCCAACGTCTTCGCCAACCGGATCGCAAAGTTCTGCTCCAACGCCCTCAGAGAAGACGTGTTGCTCCACCGCTGCCGGGGCGGGTTGGTCTACCTTCCCGGCGCGGCCGGCACCGTGCAGGAGCTGTTCCAGGCCGTCACCGGCAACTACTACGCCGCCGACCCGTCGTCTATCACGCCGTTGGTTCTGGTTGGTGTGGAGCAGTGGACCAGGAAGTTGCCTGCCTGGCCGTTGCTGCAGTCGTTGGCTGCCGGGAAGCCGATGGCCGCGCGGATCGCGCTGGTCGACACCGTCGAGGAAGCTGGTGCATATCTGGCCGAGGCCGCCGCTGCCTAGGGACGCTCAGTCGTCCATGGCTTCGATGCCGAGTGCCTGCCGCCAACGCGGCGTGGCGGAGCCTGGAGTCCTTGGTGGTGCCCCACACACCCCTTGACGCCCTGTCCCGTCTCGGGTTCACTTGTGGGACACGGAGGGGAGTATCCCCCAAGCGCTTCGTCGTCACTACGGTCCGCCATCGGATCCGGCGAGCCGGCTCTCAGAGCCGGGAGAGACCTCCGATCGGAGTATCGATCGGAAGGAATCCGTCATGAACGTCCCGTTGTGGTTGTGGGGTGCCGTCATCGGCGCCATTCTTCTAATGCTGGTCATCGACCTCGTGGCCCACCGCGACGCCCACGTCATCAAGGTCCGTGAGGCAGCGGCGTGGAGCGCTGCATGGGTGGCACTGGGTGTCGGCTTCGGTGCGTGGTTGTGGTGGTGGCAGGGCGCGGAGGTGGGTCAGCAGTACTTCGCCGGTTACCTCATCGAGAAGTCACTGGCCGTCGACAACGTCTTCGTGTGGGCGGTCATCTTCAGCTACTTCGCCGTCCCGGCTCGCTTCCAGCACCGCGTGCTCTTCCTGGGTGTGCTCGGCGCTCTGGTGCTGCGCGGCGCGTTCATCGCCGTCGGGGCGGTCCTCATCGAGAACTTCTCCTGGGTCCTGTACGTGTTCGCGGCCTTCCTGCTCTACACGGGCTGGCGGATGATCAAGCAGCGCAACGAGCACCTGGACCCGGAGCAATCGGTGGTGCTGCGGCTGTTCCGTCGGTTCGTTCCCATGACGGACGCCTACTACGGGCAGCGCTTCCTGGTCCGCCGTAGCGGGGTTCTGCTGGCTACGCCGCTGCTGGCGGTGCTGGTTCTCATCGAGGCCACCGACGTCGTGTTCGCCGTCGACTCGATCCCCGCGATCTTCGCGGTCACCGACGAGCCGTTCCTGGTCTTCACGGCCAACGCGTTCGCCCTGCTAGGCCTGCGTGCGATGTACTTCCTGCTCGCCGACCTCATGCACCGCTTCGTGCACCTGAAGATCGGCCTGGCCCTGGTGCTGGTGTGGGTGGGCATCAAGATGGCGCTGAAGATCGACGTCTACTACATCCCGACGCCAGTCTCGCTGGCGGTGATCGCGACCATCCTGACCGTCTCCGTCATCACCAGTCTCCGAGCCACCCGAGGCGTCACAGTCACGCCCGCCGAGCCGTCAGGGCCCTTCCGCCAGGCCACGGAAGAGGAGATGGCCGAGCTGGATGCCACAAACCGCTGAGGGTGGCGCTGAACGGGGAAGTGGAGGGGACGCTTCATTCCTGCAGCATGGACCATCCCCAGGTCGCTGTCTCCGCGTTTCGACCCGTCAGGGAACGGCCCGGAAGCGGAACGTTTGCATTCTTGTCGCCTCACCCGGACTCTGACTTGGGCGGATGCGAACTGCGGGGGCGCCATCGCGCTCCGAGGGCGATGATCGCGCCGATCGCCAGCAGCACGAAGCTGGCCGAGAGTGTTAGCCACTTGCCGGCGGTGAAGAGTGGCGCCAGCTCCGCGAGCACTGGCGTCCGGGCTGGATACCGTGCCATCACCGTCGCGGCGCAGATGTTCTCGGCGTAGTCCAGCGCCACCGCGACGACCGGTAGCAGGGCCACCGCCGTCCACCGACTCCCGGGAGCTGTCGCTCGCGCCCAGACCCAGGCGAGCGCCGTCAGCAGGAACGTCCCGTACACCAGCGGCCAGATGACATCGAACGTCACGCGCGCGTGGACATAGGCAGATCGACCGTGTCGTCCCCACGCCTCGGCCGCTGCGTAGAGGTCGTCCGGGTGGTACCAAAAGGATGTGTCCGGGGCGGCGTAGCGGACCGTGTAGAAAGCCCCGGCCTCAGCCTGTGCCGGCAGCACCATCGCGGTGAACAACGCGAACAGCACCAGCGCCCCCAGGGCCATCCAGCCCCTTACTCCGCCCGCCAGGCGCGCGGCGACCCGTTCCACCAAGTTCATCACACCTCGTCCCTAGTGATGCTGCGATGCTATGTGATCCGCGCAGCTGGAAGGGCCGTCCATGGCACTCCGAGCGTGGTCCCCCTGGTTGACAAGCCAATCGACGGCTCGTGCGCGCTTTGGGCTGCGCTACCCTCGCTCATAGCCGAAGAGTCGTGCGTTTGTTGGCGCCACTGTGATCGAGCTGTCAAGCTGGACGGTGGCTTCCAATGAGGACTCTTATTCTTGGGTCTTTCAGCGACATGCGCATCCGTTCAGTGCTTGGTCGAGGCTCTTGAGTACTCCACTGCTGTTGGTCCCGTTGTGGACTCGGCGCTGGCGGTTGTCCGTCCCCATCGGTGCCTGGTTCGCGGTCAACCCGGTGATCACCCCCCGGGCCCACGACACGTCGTCGTTCGCGACACGGGCCATTCTGGGCGAAGAGTCCTGGACGCGGAAACCCTACGTCCGAACCGAAATTGCTGGCCCTGACCGGTTTGGCAAGTGCATCGCTCGTGGGCGCCATGGTGGCTGCGCATCAGCACAGGAAGACAGGTGCGGTCGTCGGCAATGCAGTCTTCTTCATGGTCACTCTGTGGGAGTGGAGGCTGTGGGCACGCCGCTTCACGCTCGAAACCCGCCTAACGGCCGCCAGCCCGCAAGACGCGATGTCACGCCGATGACAAGTTGGCGGAACGCGGCATGAGCGTGCGATACCACCCTGGTATCATGATGGCATGGCTATGACACTCCGGCTGGAACCTGAGGACGAGAAGGCCCTCGCACTGCTCGCCGAGGCCGAAGGGGTGAGCAAGCAGGAAGCCACCGTGCGCGCTATCCGGGAAGCAGCCGCACGACGGCTCCGCGAGGACAAGGTACGACTCCTGTCCACCGCGGCTAGGGCCCGCTACGCCGATCTGCTCGACCGGTTGGGCCAGTGATCGAGTACCTCACCCTCGAGGACGTCTTGTCGTTGGTGGAAGACCTTGGAGTTGGCCCCGTTCGCGACATCGGACTGCTCGACTCCTCGGTCCACCGCCCGCGCGTGAGCGTCTTCGGCAGGGATGCGTATCCCGGCCTCGACGACAAGGCAGCGGTGTTACTCGAATCGCTGGTTGGAAACCATGCCCTGGTCGACGGGAACAAGCGCCTGGGCTGGCTGTCGCTGGTGATCTTCTACGGACTCAATGGCATCGACTTGGACGCGCCTGACGACGAAGCGTACGACCTGGTTATCGCGGTCGCCAGCGGGACCGCGACGTACCAGGAAGTATCGGCGCGCCTCGCGTCTTGGCACTGACCACCAGCGGCAGATCCGGATGGTTTCAGACGGTCTTGTCCTGGTTGAGTCGGTCGAGGATCCAGGAACGCACCAGGGTCGACGGTGGAAGGTGCTGGGCGTCGGCGGCCTGCTGCACCCGGGCCTGCTCGTCTTCGCTGAGCCGGATCGAGTACACCTTATTCCGGTTCGGGCGGGATGGTCGCGCATCCTCCGGGTAGTCGTTGTCGCGGGTTCTCTCGGACTCGTCTCGCAGGCGAGCCGCCAGCGCACGGTCAATTGTCTTTGCCATTGTTGGTCCCCTCTCGATACAACCTCAGATCGGCACCCGTTGCCGGCCACGCATTGATCCCGTGGAGATCTCCATCAGCGTCTCGAAACGCGATGACGACCAGCACTCGGCCAGCAGTCGGGGAGAAGCCGATGAAGCGAGAAGCACCCATCCGTGATTTCGGGTCCGGCTCGAACGCCGCCATGTCTGGATCATCCATCACCTGCTGCGCCCAATTCGGTTCGACGCCACCCGCGCCGGGGTAACGATCGCCGCGATTCCGGATGTATGCCACGGACTCGTCGTCCCAGTTGAGTTCCTCTCCCACGTCGCCGAGTATAGCGTCCGACAATGTAGTACGAAACCGGGTTCGAAGGCTGTCAGGTGCCGGAGGCCATGTAGGCGGCGAGAAAAAAATGTAGTTGGGATGCCTGTCGAGGTTCTTGCGGGCGCGGTATCGCATGGTGGTTCGTGGGTCCGCGTGGCGGGCCGCGATCTGCACGTCACGCAGGTCGACCCCAGCATCAAGCATCGTGGTGACGAAAGTGTGCCGCAACATGTGTGGGTGCATCCGCGGCAACGGGACGCCAGCAGCCTCGGCGAGGTGCTTCAGCCGGCGGGTGGCGGCGTGTCGGTCCATCCGCGAGCCGCGACGGTTGAGCAGGATCGACCCCTCCGCTCTTCCGGCGACGGCTTGTTCGACCGCCCGTTGAACCGCGGGCGGGAGTGGCGTGAGGACGACCTTGCCGCCCTTGCCGTGGACCTTCAGCACGCGGTGGCCATGCTCCTCGCCGAGGTCCTGGATGTCGGCGCCGCATGCCTCGAAAATCCGGAGTCCAAGTAGTCCAAGCATCACCACCAAGGCGAAGTCGTTGACGTTAGCCGACAGCCGTGAGGCGCTGAGCAAGGCCTCGAACTGTAGGTGTGAAAGGCCCAGAGTCGGGGACTCTGGCGGCACGTTAGGGCGCCTGACGTAGTCAGCAGGCGACGCCGGGATTACTTGGTCGATAACGCAGGTGCGATAGAAGCCTGCCATCACCGAGACCCGACGGCTCACTGTCGAGGGCTGAAAGTGTCGCACCTCCTGCATCCAGCGCACGTACAACTCGATCTGCGCCCGGCTGGCTTCCAACGGTTCCAGACCCCGCTCGCGGCACCACACCAGAAATGCCCGCAGGTCTGATTCAGTATGTGCACGGGTCTGGCCACGGTAACGAGCCAGGTATGCGGCCACCGCCCTGACCAGCGGATCGGTGGCAGCGTCGATGAGAACAGGAAACAAGACAAGATCAGGAGTGCTCATGGCCAGATCCTGCGCCCCCGCGAACGCAACCGCTCAGGATCGAGATCACACCACACCGCGTGCGGCATGTCCGGACGATGGGTACGCAGCGATCAGCCCGCACGGCCGAGTGCAAGTCCAGGCCAGGCTCTGACCACTCGCTGCGCCGCTGAATCGGCACATCTCCCGCTGTGGTGGTCCGTATGCTCGGCCACAAAGGAGGCTGGGTCATGCCCATAGATACGAGTTTCGACTTCCGCGGCGACGCTGCCGGCGGCGATCCGGACGCCACCAGTCCCACCCTGAAGCGTTACCACCAGCTGCTGTGGAGCAAGCCGTTGCCGATCGGGCCGACCTTCACCTTGGACGCTCACACCCGGTTCGCGTATCTGCACCACAGCTCCCATCTCGGCGAGTTTTGGCTCGGCAGCGACGCGGTGATGGCGAGCTTCAGCAACTGGCTATCAGCGCAACACCTGATCCGTCAGTTCCCGCCGCGGGAAATCGAGCACTTCGATGCCGTCGGCTACACGATTGGCGGCATGATGATCTTCCCGAACAACATGATCGACCGCCTTCACACCCTCAACCAGGCGCGCGGGGTCACTCGACAGATCGCAGACCGGATGGACCTCACCCTGGAGTGCATCCGCCGCTGGTACCAGGGTGACCACGCCACGCCACTGAGTGCAACCATCGGGCGGTACGCGGACTTCTTCTCGCTCTTCCGGGATTTCGATGGCTACGTCGACTTCTTCCTCCTGCAAGACTTGGTCGATTCCTCCGGCATGGTCCGCTTCTTCACCGCCTTCGAGGGCTTTGCCCCGTCCGGTGTTCCCCGTACTGTCGATGAGTACAAGCGTTTCCGTGATTCCTCGATCAGCTTCATCGAAGCCCGGAATCGGCGCATCGCAGACTGGGCCACCGAGCACTTGACCCGGGAGCAGGCCCGATAGTGGATCGCTAATGGATCGCCGAGGAACCAGATGGTGATGAGATCACGGCGGGCTGTGAAGCTCCCGTGCGAGGCGCGGCAATTGAGGGCGGTGGTGCTCGGGTGCCAGGCAAGCCGGAAGGCTACCCTCGCACACTGCGGCAATTGAGGGCGTCTGCAGACGGATCCATTCGTGAATCCCCAAGAGGGCGGTCCTGTCAGGACGGCAGCTAGCGGGTCCGAACTTCAGCAGGACCCACCCCCTGACCTGTCCGCGGTTAGCAGCGGGCATAATCACCCCTACGGCCGGATCCCGCGGGTTCCCGGCTGGGTGCACCACTGCGTCGGCATCGGCAGCATGTGCGCGTCTGACAATCGAGAGCGGGTTCCTGCATGACGCCAAAGAACGCGAGATTCCACAAGGTTGCCACTTGGCTCGGGATCAACCGTGGAGACGAGCGGTACAGCGGACCCAATCGCCGCCTGGATCAAGACCCGGCGTTCAAGGAATCCGTGCACACGTGGTTTCAGCAAGCCATCCCAACCCTGACCCAAGTGTCCATCCAAGTGTATGCGGACCCAAGACGGGCAGGAGACTCAATGATGTCGGTGATCACCACCCGAACCGGAAGGTCCGCCAGCCTGGTGTGCTCCCTGCAGATCCCCGACACCGACGACCCAGATCGAACCGCCGAGGATGTCGCGATGATCCGGGTCGTGGAAGCCGGCCTGGAACGCATGGGCAAGTGCCTCGCAATCAAGGAGCCAGCACCCAAGGTGTCGCTCCACGCAAAGGAGGTTGAATGGCTCAACGAGCACGGGGAGCCGACGGTCCACATCGGAGACCGACCAGTCGAGCTGACCGCCAAAGTCGAGCCAGAAACCCACCCTGTCCAGCCACCCCCCAAGCTGGACGTGTGGCACTACTTCCCCGGAGACCTGGGCGACCCCATCGCGCACTTCCGCCACGAATTCTCGCGGTTGCCGACCAAGCAGCGCAAACAAGTGGCCACCGCGGTGCGATGGCACATCGATGACTACATGGACGCCTACCAGGACGCTTCCGAACTCGGCTGCATCACCGACAGTGAGGCAATACATGCCGCAGCCCTCATCTGCGGCGGCAAACAAGTGTGGACACAAGCCATCGCCAACCCCAACGACTTCCAAGACCTATGGCCAGTAGACGACGACGCCGAGGAGATACTAGAAATCGTCAACTGGACCTGAACCACCCAGAACACGCACCCCCAGGGCGTCACGCCGCCGAAGCCTGACATCACTCGCCGGCACTCGTCCAATAGCGGCGTACGCAACGCCGTCCATCAGTGAGCCGCCCACCGCGATCCCGCTCGGCGTCCGATCAACCTGCGGCAGAGTCGGATGTCGGCCAGTCACGGTGCGAGGAGTCCGAGGGGGACCACAGCGATGCCGTCGGGACGCCGGTAGGCGTTTGGCCCGGTGTTGATCACTACTGCGTCTAGCAGCCTGTCGCCCATACGGTCGGCTAGCCAGTGGAGGTGCTTGATGTCCTGGTCGGTGACGGTGTTGGCCAGTTTCACCTCGACCGCCAGGGCTCGGCCGTCGTCGCGGACGACAACCAGATCGACTTCGTGGTCGCCATTGCGGGTACGCAGGTGACCGACAGAGGCTTCCGCCGCCTGCGCCGGGACCCGGACACACAAGGTCACCAACGACTCGAACAGGTGACCCAGAACGCTGCCTGACTGCGGACCCACCGACGTGCCAACGCCATCAAGCAGAGCGTCACGGCTGAGGCCGAGGAGACGCGCGGCAAGCGCCGGGTCTGCAAGATGATGCTTAGGCGTCTGCCCCAGCCGGGTCAACAGACTCCCGGTCGGCGCCCACGCCGGCACCGGGTCCAGCAGCCACAAACTGGACAACACGTCACGGTAGGCGATCGACGTGGAGCGGGCCGGCTTATCGCCCTGCCCCGGTGTCGCGGCATCCAGGATCTGCGCATAGCTCGCAGTGGTCGCCGTCGCCGCAGCGTAGGCACGCAACCACGTCAACATCGCCTCAGGCTTCCGCACCGCCAGCCCCTGTTCCGGGACGTCACGATCAACCGCGTTGTGTAGGTAGGAGTCGAGCTGGAACCGCCGCGACCTCCCCACCAATGGCCGCATCGCCGGGAAACCCGACGCGACGATCTCCTCCACGTAGTCGCTCAAGGTCAGCGGGCAGGACCCGGCCAGCGGTCCGCGACCTCCACCCAGCAGACCCCGCAAGCTGACCGTGGGCTGCGTCACTCCCCGCTCGGACAAGGTCATCGGACGCATCCGCAACCGACCGATCCGACCAGCCCCGGAATGCGCCGTGGCCCCCGGCGCCGGGGAGGCGCTGCCGACCAGCAGGAACTGCCCGCCCGTCGGATCAGCATCCACCGCACGGCGCACGACGTCCCACACCTCGGGGACCTTCTGCCACTCGTCAATCAACAGCGAGCGCCCACGCCCCAACACCTGCTCCGGCTCCGCGGCGATCGACTCACGAATAGCCTTCGAGTCCAACCGCACCACTCCGGCAACCCGCTGCTCAGCGGTCGTGGTCTTCCCCACCCCTTTGGGCCCGTCAACCGCGATCGCCGGAACCTGCCCGAACAGCTCATCCAACTCGTCATCAAGAATCCGGCGCGCATACTCCATGCATGAACCATACAAGAAGCAGGATTCGAATCAGTCAATTAGCATGGCATGAATCAGACAGATTGCAGGCTCGCACATCGGCATGACAGTGAGCTCGAGCTTCGCCAGTTCCGGACAACCGACTCTCGCCATCTTCGGGGTTCTCCAGACTTCGCGGGCCAACGCGCAAGTCGCTCGACCGACGGCTGCTCCGGTAGCACCACGACGATCGCCCGGCCCTCGAGGCCGGGCGATCGAATGGCAGGAGACCGGGTCAGGGGCCAGAGGCGCTGCAGCCCCTGCCGCATCGATGTCTGGTGGTCGCTGACTAGCCACCAGCCTTCGGGACGCGCTTGCCGGGACGCTGGGTGATCAGTGGGAACAGCGCGAGGTCGTTGGCCCACATGCCCCAGGTGGCGGTGCCGTCGGAGGTGAAGGAGAAGAAGGCGTTGTTGTACCAACCAACGGGGACCTCCGGGTAGATGAGGGTTGCTTCGGGGTTCGTGACGGTGGGAAGCTCCCGGATCTCATTGACTCTGTTCACCCACACCAACATCCGCCCCTTGGACTGACCGAAGTCCCCGTAGCCGCCCAGGTTGCCGCGCTCCACGACGCGCCGCTTCGAGAGGTCGTAGCTGAACCATTCCCCATTGGGGCGGCGTCCCATCGCGTACAACAATCCGTCCTGGATTGCGATGCGCTCGTAGGAGTCCCACTCAGGGTCAAGCACCTCTCGCCACAGCACCTCGCGGGTGTTGAGGTCGATTGCCGCCACCTCGGCGGCGTCGCGGATCGGGCCCGGCGTCGACTGACCGTAGGTGTCGCCACAGATGTAGAGGACGTCGCCGTCGATGGCCATTCCCGTCACCCGCTGGTCGGGGAGGATGCCCTCCCGCATGTCGTAGGTTTCGGTTTCCAGGTCCACGAACGTCAGGGCACCGTTCCACGCGCTGTTGCGAGGGCCGGTGGCCACGACCAGCTGGTTGCGGACGCCGTCGGTGAGCATGGTGACAGGCCGTTGCTGGTTGCCGCCGATGGGACCGAAGTCCGTGGTCTCGAGTGTGTCGCGGTCGTACTTGACGATCGAGCAGCTCGGGTACATGGCGGCATAGACGGACCCGTCGGGTCCCTCCGTCATGGCCTTCGCCTCGCCGCGGGCGGGCAGGCTCTGCGAGCTGTGGGGGTTGGTCTCGTGGACGGTCATCGTGAAGTGGCCGCTGACGAACACCCGCTGGCCGTACTCCTGGAACACCATGCTCTGCGCCTCGTCGGGGTACACGAAGTCCGTGGACAGCAGCGTGTTCACCGTCAGCCCGGTGCCGTCGACGCCCAAGGTCCAGATGTCACCGACGCCGGTGACGCCGACGAAGCGGCCGTCGGTGGTCATGTCCAGCAACACGTTCTCGACCTCGTCGTAGGGCTGGCCGATCTTGGTGAGGGTATCCGGGTCGACGCGGTAGAGGTTGGTGGTCCGGCGAACGATGGCGTAGACGGTGCCGTCCTCGGCGACGGTCAGGCGGTCGGCGAAGCGGTCCTCGGGCGCGATGGGGCGCACGACACGGTCGGAGCCGTCCGAGCGGAAACTCACCACCTCTGCGCCGCTGGCGACGTAGACGTGCTCACCGGAGTGAGTCATGTCGAGGATGCCGACGGGGGAGTTCGTGAGGTGCTCGCTCAGGTCGAGGGGATCCTCGCCGCCCTCCTTGGCCCAGCGCACGACGCCGCCGGGTGCGGCTGAACCGCCGTATACGTAGTTGTCGTCGACGGCGAGGCCGGTGGCGTACAGCGAGGAGGAGATCCGTCCGTACTCCTCGACGGTGGCATCGGACAGGCGCACGCGCCGGACCGTGCAGTCAGGGTAGGTGCCCAGGTAGAGGTGTTCGCCGTCCACCAGCATCTGGTAGACCCAGATGTTGTTGCCGCCGATCTGTGCCCACGGCCCGGCCTGGTTTGTCTCCGGATCATAGCGCCAGACGTTTCCGTGGCCCGCAGCCCCGACGTAGACGTAGCGACCGTCGTTGGCCAACCAGTTGCCGGAGGCACCACCGAGGTCCATGTCGAGGTACTGGACGAGGTTGCCCTGCGCGTCGACCTCGGCGATGCGCAGCATCTCCTCGACTGTGAAGCGGGCCGTGACGAACAGCCGGTCGCCCATTAGCGTCGCACCGCGCACCGCCGCAGCCGGTGCGGCAGGGCCGAAGCGCTGGATCGGGAAGGGGTCGATCGCGGTCAGCGACGCGTCGTCGAAGTAGGCGACACCGTCGGCGATGGGTTGCAGCAGCATCGTCGCGTGGGTGGCTCCCGCGGGTGCCTCGCCGTTGACGTCGACGCGTCTCCACACGTCTCCGGCGGCGAACTTCTTGCTGTGGGTTGCCAGGCGCGTGTTTCCGGACCCCCAGTACTCGAGGGTCACCGAGGCCTCGCCGGACTCGACGAGGGCGTAGCTGCTGGCCTCGTGCGTCACCTCTGGCCGGGCCGGTACGCGGGTGCTTCGCAGCCCGACTTCCGCGGCGTCGGCACCCTCGAGGCGGACTGCCCTGGCGCCGGTGCGGACGGCCGTCGTCTCGGGGCGGATGCGCTCGCTGGTCACCTCGCTGATGGATTCCCAGTGTGCGGGCCAACCGCTGGTGACATCCTCGAAACCCGCGTTGCGCAGGCCCCCTGCCGCTGCCGCCTCGTGGCCCGGGAAGATGCCCGCCCAGTTGGTGAGTGCCCCAGCGCCGACGGCGAGCGTGCCTCCCATGACGGCACGCCTGCTGGCCCGGATCGGCTGTCCGGCTCGTACGTCGTTGTTCATGATGCTCCAACTCCTTCGGTGGCTACAGAATAGGTTTTCTGTAGCCACAGGATGCCATTCGAAGGGGTCAACGCTGCCGGTCGTCCGTTCGGCGATCCGCAAACCTTGCCTCCGATGGCGTAAGGGCGTAACCTGCAACCAAATGGTTGTAGATCAGTTGAGTGACGCAGAGGTCGACCGCATCTTCCAGGCACTGGCGGATGTGACTCGTCGCGACATCATTCGTCGGGCGATGCTGCAGGAGCAGTCGGTCTCGGCACTGGCCCGCAACTACGAGATGAGCTTCGCTGCCGTGCAGAAGCACGTCGCGGTCCTGGAGCGGGCCTCGCTGGTGGTCAAGCAGCGACGCGGAAGGGAGCAGTTGGTGCACGGCAATCCCGAAGGCCTGAACCGGGCGATGGAACTGTTGCGGGCCTATGACGAAATCTGGCGCGCACGCGCCAGCCGGATCGGGGACATCCTCTCCGACGACAGCCAAGGACACTGAACATGACGATCTCCAGCACCAATCTGGATGCCCAGGAGCTGACGTTCACGCTGGTGAACGAGTTCGACGCCCCCGTGGAGCGGGTTTGGCAGGTCTGGGAGGACCCGCGCCAGCTCGAACGCTGGTGGGGTCCGCCCACCTGGCCGGCCACCTTCACCCGCCACGAGTTTCGCACCGACGGCCAGGCCCGCTACTACATGTCCGGACCCGACGGTGAGAAGGCGGCGGGGTGGTGGCGGTTCCTGGAGATCCAGGCGCCCACGCGGCTGGTCTTCGAGGACGGATTCGCCGGTGACGACGGCGAACCCAGCGGGTTTCTCGGCACGACACGGTGCGAGGTGACGCTGTCGCCCACCGAGGGCGGCACCCGGATGACGGTCGTGTCCCACTTCGAGAACAGGGAGCAACTGGAGGAGATGGTGAAGATGGGAATGGAGGAAGGCATGACGGGGGCCATTGGGCAGATCGACGCCGTCCTCGCCCAATCCTGACGGCGGTAGCCTCGGGGCATGCGCTCGTCGGCCAGCATCCTCCACCTGGACCTGGATGCGTTCTTCGCCGCCGTCGAGCAGCGGGACAAGCCGAGTTTGCGGGGCAAGCCGGTGGTTGTGGGTGGTGCTGGCCCGCGCGGCGTCGTCGCCACGGCGAGCTACGAGGCCCGACGCTTCGGTGTCCGGTCCGCCATGCCGGGCACCGAGGCACGGCGCCGCGCTCCCCAGGCGGCCTTCCTCGGTGGCAGGTTTGATGCCTACCGGCAGTCGTCGCGAATAGTGATGGCGCTGCTCAGGGAGATCTCGCCCCTGGTCGAGCCTCTCAGCCTGGACGAGGCGTTCGTGGACCTCGCGGCCAGCAACTGGGACCTGGGCGATGTAGAGGAACATGTCACCCGGCTTCGTGCCGAACTCGCGGAACGGACTGGGGGACTGACGGCGTCGGTGGGGGTGGCCTCCAGCAAGTTCCTGGCCAAGCTCGCCTCCGAGGCGGCGAAGCCGGATGGTTTCCGCGTGATCCGCACGGGGGAGGAACTGGACTTCATCGCGCCCCTTCCTGTCCGCGCGATCCCAGGCGTGGGTCCCGTCACCGAGCAGAAACTCATCACCATCGGCATGTACACCGTCGAGGACCTCCGCGGGGCGGACCCCGCCGAGCTCACTCGTGAGCTGGGCAGGGCGGCGGGCGAGGCGTTGGCCCAGCTCGCGTTCGCCCGCGACGACCGACCGGTGTCCGCCGAGCGCGAGGCCAAGTCCATCTCCACCGAGGACACCTTTCCCGTCGACATCAAGGACCGTGGCGAGTTGGAGACCATCCTTCGCCGCGACGCTCTGCAGGTGGCCAGACGCGTGCAGGCCGCGGGCCTGTTCGCCCGCACCATCAGCGTCAAGGTGCGGATGGGGGACTTCACCACCATCTCCAAGGCGCGCTCGCTCGCCGGTGCGACCGACCGCGTCGAGGTGATCACGGGCGTGGGTGGGGAACTGCTGGCGGAGGTGGATGTCCGCGGCGGCGTCCGGCTGCTCGGAATCGGGGTGTCCAACTTCACCAGGGCGGCCCAGGAGCAGCTCTTCGACGACGAGTCCGAGAGGCCGGTCGGGCCCACGGAAACGATGCGCGAGGTGGCGGTCTCGGGAGTCCGTGGCAGTGGGTACTACCCCGGGGCCGACGTCGAGCACGACGCGCACGGCCGGGGCTGGGTCTGGGGTGCCGGGCTGGGGCGCGTCACGGTCCGGTTCGAGACCCGCGAAACGGGACCAGGTCCGATCCGTACCTTCAAGGAGGACGACACCGCGCTGCGCCCCGCGACCGAGCTGCCGGACCTGCCGGGCAGCGCCGCACTGACCGACGCGTCGCCCGGGGAGTGACCGGCCGCGGGACGCGCCGCATAGAATCCAGGGATGGGAGCCAGACTCTTCACCGCGGTGCTGCCGCCACCCTCGGTGGTGCACGAACTGACCACCTGGCTGGAACCGCGTCGCGAGGCCGGCGTCGAGGTGTGGCGCTGGACCAGACCGGAGGGGTGGCACCTGACCACGGCGTTCATGTCGTCGGTGCCGGTGGATGCCCGGGACCGGCTGGTGGAGGGGTTGGCGGAGTCCCTCGGACGGGTGCAGAGGTTCGACGTCGGGGTCCAGGGAGCGGTCTGCTTCCCCGGAGTCGAGCGCGCCAAGGCGCTCGCGCTTGGGTTGGCAGACGGCAAGGAGGAACTGGCCGCGCTGGCGCGCAAGTGCCGAGCGGTCGCCGCACACGCGGGCGCAGCACCCGACGGCTCCGCCTTCGTCGGACACCTGACCTTGGCCCGAGCCCGGCGCCCGTTCGACGCCACCAAGTGGTTCCACGTCGTAGACGCATTTCCCGGATGGTCCTGGCCGGTGGAGGACGTGGTGCTAGTGGAATCCCACCTGGCGGACAAGGGCAACCGCTACGAGGTCGTTGAGCGCTTCGGGTTGTCGTCGACGTGATCCGGACAGCTGGGTGGCCTATGCTTGACGACGCTCCCAGTGTGGGCGAGCCGAAGTGGTGGAATTGGTAGACACGCAGGATTTAGGTTCCTGTGCCTTCGGGCGTGAGGGTTCAAGTCCCTTCTTCGGTACCGTGCCTTCCGGGCTGGTGGTCACCTGCTGGTGCCGGGTTGGGTCGCCTGATCGGACCGCTCGTCATTGGAATCCTTCGGCAGGACGGTCAGGGGAACCACGAGCCACAGGACGACGATCACCAGGAAGGTCGCGCCGGCAGATATCCAGGCGGTCGTCACCCCGACCACCAGGCTGACGATCAGCCCGACGGCACCCACGAACGCAGCGCCCAGGAAGCCGATGGACGCCTTCGCGACGTGGCTACCGAAGTCGACGAGCCGGTCCTTTGCCCTCTGCCTGAACAGGATCCGGTGCGCGATGACGGGCGCCAGGATGCAGATGGTCGAGGCGGTCATGCAGGCGAAGACGATGAGGTAGAGCAGGCGCTGGCTGGCGTCGAGGTCCCCGAATCCGCTCTGGAACGGCAGAATCAACAGGAAGCCGAACAGGATCTGGATGCCGGTCTGCGCCACCCTGAACTCCTGCAGGAGTTCACCCCAGTTGCGGTCCAGCCGCTCAGCCTCGGTCTCATGGCGGCGCTGAGAGCCTGAATCGGCTGCCTTGTCCTGGGGGCCCATCGGTCGATTGTAGAACCGGGACAGGGCGCTCCAAACGAATTCAACCAAATGGTTGACAAGTTCTTGTCGGGGGCGCAGCATGGTATTCAACCAAACGGTTTAGGAGTGGTCATGGCGGATGAGTTGTCGAGGGTGTTCGCGGCGCTGGCGGACCCGACGCGGCGGGACATCGTCGCGCGGCTGGCCGCAGCGGATGCGACGGTGAGCGAGCTCGCCGAACCCTACGACGTGAGCATCCAGGCGGTCTCCAAGCATCTGAAAGTGCTGGAGGACGCGGGGTTGGTCACTCGGAGCCGGGAGGCGCAGCGGCGTCCGGTGCACCTGGACGCGAACGTTTTCGATCTCATGACGAAATGGATCGAGCGCTACCGCAGGCAGGCCGAGGAGCGCTACCAGCGCCTCGACGCCGTGCTGGCGGAACTCAACGACACCTCCGGGACCGACGTCCCGGGGGACCAGCAATCCTCACCGAAGGGAATGGTGTCATGAGCACCTCAACACACATCACGCAGGCGACCATCACGGTCGACCCCGACCTGCCCATAGTCCGCATCACCCGCGACTTCCGGGCCACCCCCGCGCAACTGGTCCGGGCCCACACGGACAAGGACTTGTTCGCCCGCTGGGTTGGCCCCGACGACCTCGACACGGTCATCGACGAGTGGGACGCCCGAACCGGGGGCAGCTACCGGTTCCACCAGACCAGCGGCGACGAGGTCTACTCGTTCCGGGGCTGTTTCCACACCGTTTCCGAGGATCGCCTCGTGCAGACGTTCACCTGGGAGGGCATGCCCGACGCCGTCTCTCTCGACACCATGGTGTTCGAGGATCTCGGCAACGGCGTCACGCGGATGCACAGCCAGTCGCTGCTCGACAGCTTCGAGGGCCGCGATGGGATGATCGCCTCGGGCATGGAGGTCGGCATCAACGAAGGCTATGCCAAGCTGGACCGGCTGCTGGAGTCGGGCGAGGTCTGATCCACCCAGCGCTCGTCGACGAACCGGGCCACCAGTGATCCCGATGACAGGGCCGTGAGGGCGACGTCGAAGTCCTCACGGCTCCGCCGCGGGACCGCGAGGCGGATGGTTGCGGTCTGGGCCCAGTCCACGCCGTCGACAACCACGTGTGTCCCGTCGCCCAGCACTAGCCCCCGCAACTGGGACTCCACCGAGCCTGCGTCGGCTGCCGAAACCTCCACGGCCAGCACGCTGCACAGTACGACGGTCCTGGTTCCAGCCGCGGCCACGGCCCGGGCGACGGCGTCGGAGTACGCCCGGACCAGCCCGCCCGCGCCCAGCTTCACTCCGCCGAAGTAGCGGGTCACGACGGCGACGACGTCGGTCAGGTGGTTGCTGTTCAGGACGCCGAGCATCGGCACCCCGGCGGTGCCGGAGGGTTCGCCGTCGTCCGAGGAGCGGGCAGTGCGCGCGTCGGGGCCGAGCACGAACGCGCTGCAGTGGTGCCTGGCGTCGAAGTGGGTCCTTCGGCGGTCCTCGATGACGGCGCGCGCCTCGTCCTCGGAGGTGACCCTGCGCAGCCTCGTGAGGAACCTGGAGCGTTTGATCTCTAGCTCCACGTCGACGCCGCCACGGGGCGGGGCGTCGATGGTCAGGAACCCCGATGGTCCCTGCGGGAGCGGGTCAGACACCCAGTTCGCGTCGGAGCTTCGCCACGTGGCCGGTGGCCTTCACGTTGTACTGCGCGACCCGGACGGTGCCCTCGCCCTGCTCGTCGACGTCGATCACGAAGGTGGATCGGAGCACGCCCTCGATCTCCTTGCCGTAGAGCTTCTTGGTGCCGTAGGCGCCGTAGGCGTTCAGCGCTTCCTTGTCGGTGTCGGAGAGCAGTGTGAACCCGACGTCGGACTTCTCCTTGAACTTCGCGAGCCGCTCCACCGGGTCCGGCGAGACGCCTACCACCGAGTAGCCGGCCTCCTTCAGCGGTTCCAGCGATTCCGAGAAGTCGACGGCCTGGGTGGTGCAGCCCGGCGTCATGGCCGCCGGGTAGAAGTAGAGGATCACAGACGAGCCGGCGTAGTCCGACAGCGAAACGGAGTTGCCCTCGGAATCCAGCAGGGGCACGTCCGGGGCCTTCGAGCCTTGTGTCAAGCGCGCAGTCATGCGCCCATCCTAGGGGCTAGGCTGTGGGTGATCGACGTAAGGAGATTCCATGGCCAGCAGCAAGCCGCGCCCAGTGGCGGAGATCCGGGCGGACCTCGCGAGGAACCGCGCGAAGGTCTCGGAGTCACTCGGGGAGTTCGTCGAGGAGGTCCACCCCAAGAACATCGCCAAGCGAGGCATCGAGAGCGCGAAGGGGTTCGTCTCCGACGAGTTCGAGGCGGTCAAGTCGCAGGTCAAGGATGAGAACGGCTGGCGCACGGACCGACTGCTCGCCATCGGTGGCGCGGTGCTGGGCGTGGTCGTGTTCGTCGCGACCCTGAACACGATCGCCAACCGGCGTTCGGTGGAGTACCGCGTCCGCAAGGCACTGGAAGCGGCCAAGTGAGCGAGGCCGGCCTGGCCATCCGCATGCTGCACGACAGGGTGCTCGTCGACGTCGACGCCGCCTCCTCCGAACGGCGCAGCGGCGGGGGCATCCTGATTCCGGCCACCGTCCAGATGGGTCGGCGGCTGTCGTGGGCCAAGGTGGTGGCCGCGGGTCCGAACGTGCGTTCGGTCGAGGCCGGTGACCGGGTCCTGTTCGACCCCCAGGACCGCTCCGAGGTGGAACTCCACAACCGTACCTACGTCCTGTTGCGCGAGCGCGACATCCACGCCGTCGCCTCCGAGGGAGACACCGACGGCGGGACGGGGCTCTACCTGTAGCCAAGAGGAGTGCTGCTTGCGCCGCTCCGTGTGAAGCCGGCTCAGGTGGCCGGCCCGCTGCGCCCCACCGATCTACCTTACTGT
The DNA here is from genome assembly GCF_020687685.1 of Tessaracoccus sp. OS52. GTDB lineage: Bacteria > Actinomycetota > Actinomycetes > Propionibacteriales > Propionibacteriaceae > Arachnia. Next base: position 663,388 of record NZ_JAJEWM010000001.1, read on the forward strand.
TGGGCTTCCCTCGGCCAACTTCTGCCGGAACCAGTTGATCGCGAACTGATGGGAAGCTATCCCGAAGTCGAGGGTCGCCCGCTGGTAGTGGGCGAGATCGCGCTGTTCAAGGGGTACCTCCATGCCCTCGATCCAGCCGGCCAGCGCGCGCAACTGGGCGAGGTCTTCCTCTGCTCGTCGGGTAATGTTCTGCAGCACCGTGGCCCGATCGTCCGCGTCCAGCAGGCCCAGATAATAGAGCCGTGACAAGGCCGCGGTCTCAAGGTGGCCCGCAATCGGCTGGGACACCATCCAGTCGTGGAACTCTCGACGGCCTTCGTCGGTCACCCGGTACACCTTCCGACCCCTGGTGCCGGGCTCGACGCTTGCGACTTGGATGAGCCTGCGCTCAAGCAACCCGTCTAGTGCCCGCTTGATGCTGCCCGAACTCGCGCTGTAGAACAACGAGACCCCGGCCTCGAACCCCTTGATCAGGTCGTAGAGGCTCATTGGGGCGATGAGCAGCAATCCGAGAATCACATGTGCCATGACAGGACTCTACGCCATTGACTCTCAGAGACATGTCTAGTAGACATCTCTCAGAGAGATCCCAAGTACGGAGGCATCGTGACGCTGACCCGAGAAATGGACCGGCTCACACGAGCCCTGACGCGTATGGGACGCCGCTGGCCCGACATGCCCGCGCCGCAGGTATTGGTCCGAACCCCGCAGTGGGAGTTCCGGCACGGCGCTCTTGCCGTGCCCCATCACGCGGCCAGCGTGGGAAAGGTCATGACAGCCGCCCTCATTGTGGCCATGATTGACGAGGGTCGCTTCGGGTTCGACACTCCCGTTGGGCATCTGCTGCCCGCCAATGAGTTCGATGGCCTCCCCGCAGCTCCGGGCGTCGCATTCGGCAACGACGTGACGATCGACCACCTGCTCTCGCACACAAGCGGGCTGCCGGACTACTTTGACCCACCAGGTGGGGTCCCCGGTTCAAGCTCAGCCGGGTCCCTCTTGAAGAATCCTGACCGACGGTGGACCCCGACGGATCTTCTGGAGCAGGTCAGGGGCCGGCCGGCCGAGGGTTTCCCCGGCGAATCATTCGCGTACGGCGACACCGGCTACGTAGTGCTCGGCCGTATCGCAGAGGAGCAGACCGGCACTGCGTTCAACCGGCTCCTCCAGGATCGGATCTTCGAGCCTTTGGGCATGGAGCACACCTCCACCCCGTACACCGACGCGACATCGCCCGAAGACCTGGCCGAAGTCGACGTGGCTCCGTTCTGGCTGGGGGGAGTGGAGGCGAGTCGGGCGCTGGCGGCCAGCGTTGACTGGGCCGGCGGTGGAATCGTGACAACAGCCGAGGACTTGGTCCGATTCCAGGAAGCGTTGCACGGCGGCCGTCTGGTCAAGCCTGCGAGCCTGGCTCGGATGAGCGCTCCACGCAACCGCTTCAGGGCCGGAATCCACTACGGAACGGGAATGGTGACGCTCCGCTTCCACGAGTTCCTGCCCCCACTGGTGAGAACCGCGGTGCGCCACCTGCCCCAACCGGTCGGTGGGTTGGGCTACTTCGGGACTCACATGTACTTCTACCCCGAGCAGCGGGTGCACGTGGTTCTCAACTTCAATTCACATGAACGGATGGGTGCCAGTTTCAGCACGCACTTCCAGTTCGCCCGCCTCATCGCCAAGCACGCTAGGAAGAAACTGGCCCCCACCCCGTGAGGGGTGAGGGCCAGCTGACTAGGTCATTCGTACACCACCAGGGACTCGAACCCTGAACCCGCTGATTAAGAGTCAGCTGCTCTGCCAGTTGAGCTAGTGGTGCTTGAACCGAAGAACAACTGTAGTGGTGGATTCAGGAAATGTGAAATCGGGTGGCCCACTCGCCCGGCCGTTCGAACTCGGTGTAGTCGACGTCGACGGCGTGGTCCGAGACGGTTGCCGTGCACATGAGCAGCGACTGCGTCGGAATTCCCCACGGGCGGTTGTCGCGGATGATCGATGCGTCGTCGGTGGGTGGCAGCGCCGCGCTGCGGTCCATCACTTCGAGCCAGGGCTGGAACCAGTCGGGCCCTGAACCCGGGGGAGTGGCGGCCCGGAACTCGGGCAGCCAGCGCTGGACCCGGGTGAAGGATTCGTCGTTGGGTAGCTCGCTGTTGACGAGCATGTGCACGCCAGGGTCAAGCGTCTGCGTGTTCACCGACTCGCCGTCGGAGAGGCTGAGTGTGACCTTGCCGCCCGCGACGGTGACCAGGTTGTAGGGCTGGGTGCGGCGGTTGGGGTCGGGAGCGCGGCCCTCGACGGCGTCCAGCGCCACCTCGCCGCGTGATGCAAGACCGGGCTGGGGCGCCGGACCACCCACGTTCAGCAGCACCGCGAGCCGACCGGCTTCGGGCAGCGTGGCCAGCCATGCTCCGCCCGCGCGTGCATCCTGCACCCCGCTGACGCGCGGGTGGGATTCGGGCCAGTGCTCGCCCAGCGGGTTCCAGGGGCGGTCGGGGTCCTCGTCGCGGACCGCCAGGATTCTCGCGGCTTCAGACGGATCCTCGGGGACCCGGACGATGACAGTGCACATTGGCTTCCTTCCACCGCGGGTGTGAGACGATCGGGCAATGTTCGTCGTAGTCGGTGTGACCGGTGGTATTGCAGCCTACAAGACAGTTCATCTGGTGCGGCTGCTTGTGCTGGCGGGCCATGAGGTGCACGTGATCCCCACCGAGGACTCGCTCCGGTTCGTGGGCCTGACCACCTGGGAGGCCATCAGCCGCAACCCCGTGACCACGTCGGTGCACGACGACGTGGCGCAGGTCCGGCACGTGGCGCTCGGCCAGCGCGCCGACCTGATCATCGTCGCCCCCGCAACGGCGAACACCTTGGCGAAGATGGCTGTCGGTCTCGCCGGTGACCTCCTGGGCACCACACTGCTGGCGACGCAGGCGCCGGTGGTGGTCGCGCCGGCGATGCACACCGAGATGTGGCGCCACCCGGCCACCGTCGCCAACGTCGAGACGTTGCGGGAGCGCGGAGTGGTCTTCGTCGGCCCCGACGACGGACCGCTCACCGGCGGCGATGTCGGCCCCGGCCGCGTCTCGGAGCCGGAGGTGGTCTTCGAGCGGGCGATGGAGGTCCTTCGCCAATCTCAGGACAACGGAACGAAGGTCCAGGACGACGGAGACCCACCTCTGGATGGCGTTAGTCGTGGGGATCTCGAGGGGTTGCGTGTGGTGGTCTCGACAGGTGGGACCCGCGAGGCGATCGACCCGGTCCGGTTCATCGGCAACCGCTCCAGCGGCCGCCAGGGAGCGGCCGTGGCCCTCGCGGCTGCAGACCGCGGGGCGGAGGTGGAACTGGTGGCGGCCCACGTCGACGCGGGGGTGATCGACGAAGCCGCAGCTCACCCCCGTATCAACGTCAGCAGGGTGGGTTCGGCCCGTGAACTGCGCGATGAGGTGGTCGCGCTCTCCGATGGCGCGGACGTCGTGGTGATGGTCGCAGCCGTGGCCGATTACCGCGTCGCGGAGGCCTCCGACACCAAACTGTCCAAGAAGGGGGATGAGGGCATGACGCTGCAACTCGTCCAGAACCCTGACATCCTCGCGGGGCTCGTGGCTGACCGCGCGCCCGGGCAGACCGTCGTCGGCTTCGCTGCAGAAACCGCCCCAACAGAGGAGGAACTCCTCGATAAGGGGCGCTCGAAGCGCCGCCGCAAGGGCGTGGACCTGCTGGCGGTCAATGAGGTCGGCTGGAGCAAGGGGTTCGAGTCCGGTGAGAACCTGCTGGTGTTCCTGGACGCCCACGACGCGGTGGCCGCCCGCGCCCAGGGTTCCAAGCGGGAGGTCGCCGAGGCGCTCTGGGACGCGGTCCTGGCTGTCCGGAACTCCTAGCGGGAGTTGATGTCGCGGCGCTGGAAGCCAGCCAGCCCCACAGCCAGCAGCATCACGGCAAGTGCTGCCATGACGAGCAGCGGCGCTGCCTCGAAGTCCTGCCCGGGCAGCACGGGGGTGTGTGTGAAGGGCGAGATGTTCTTGGCCCAGTCGGGCAGCCGGAGCAGCTCGCCGAGGAACAGCACCAACGAGATCCAGACCACCAACGCCCAGGCGAGCCCCACGAGCCGCGGCAACACCCCGTGGAGGGCGACGGCGAGCGCCGCGACCAGGAGGATGGCAGGCAGGAACACCAGGGCAGCGATCGTCAGCTCGCCGATCCACTTCCCCTCGCCCGTTCCCAGGGTCACTCCCAGCCCCACACCCGCCCCGCTGATCAGCGTCAGCAGCAATGTGTGGACCACCACGGTGCCCAGCCAGCCAGCCAGGTAGCCGACGCGGGACAGACCCGCAACGATCATCTGTTCGGTCCGTCCTGACTCCTCCTCGGAGCGCAGACGCAGGACCCCGGCTACCGCGACGATCACGGGTGCCAGCAACTCGAACGTCAGGATCACGCCGGCGAACTCGGCGGTCAGGTCCGTGCCCTCGATGGCCAGCCACTCCTCCAGCGCGGGGTTGGCTTCCAGCATCGCGTCGAGCTCGTTGGCGAGCGCGCCCATCGCGACGGCGAAGAAGAAGGCGCCAACTCCCCAAGCCAGCAGCGAGCTCCGCAGCAGCCGCTCCGCCAGTCCGGCAGGGGTGTGGAGCGCGCGGGACGCCGTCGCTGGTCCGGGCCGCGTGGGGCGGAGGCCGGCGCCGATGTCGCGGCGCTGGGCGAAGTAGACCGCCACGGCGAACAGCGCCACCGTAGCCACGAGGGAGACCGCCAGCGGCCACCAGCGGACGTCGACGAACAGGCGGGTCTGCTGCCCCCAGGCGAGCGGCGAGAACCACGACAGCCACGAGCCCTGGTCGTTGATCACATCGCCGACGCCACGGACCAGGAACGCGACCGCCAGGACCGCCATGGACATGCCGCTGGCTCCGCGGGCGTGCTCGGTCAACTGGGCGGCGACGGTGGCCAGGGCCGCGAAGACCAGACCGGTCATGCCGGTGGCCGCGCCGAAGGCCAGCGAGCTCTCAGTCTCCATGCGACCCACCAGTAGCCCGGCGCTCGTCGCGGCCCCGACAAGGAGGTTGGCGACGGCCACCGTCACGACTGCGGCCGTCGCAGGGGCGAACCGGCCCACCGGCAGCGACCTGACCAGCTCAAGCCGTCCGGCCTCCTCCTCGGCGCGGGTGTGGCGGATCGAGAGCAGCACGGACATGATCGCGGACGCGATGAAGACGTACAGGGAGAGTTCGTTGGCGACCGCGGCACCGAAGGTGTAGTTGTCCAGTGAGAAAGCGGGCCCGGTCATCATGATCGTGGCCGGGTTGGACAGCAGTGCGGCCCTGCCTTGCAGGGCCTCCTGGGTGGGGTACGCGTCCCGGAGGGCGATGACGCTCGACCAGACGCTCACACCCATTGCGAGCGTCCACGCCAGGATGCGCACCCGGTCCAGCCGCAGGTTCAGGCGGATGAGGCTGGCGGCGCCTGTGAAGGGCGAATCTCCCGCCGGGCGCGGACGGGCCCGGGTGGGCCGTGCTGCGGTGGTGGTCACTTCGCGTCCACCTCCGCCAAGCTGTCACCGTAGTGCCGCATGAACAGGTCCTCCAGGGACGGGGGAGTGATGGTGACGTTGCCGACGTGCCCATCGGCGAGAAGGCGCAGCACCTCGACCATGTGGGTGTTGTCGACGTCGAACGAGACCCGGCCGTTGTCACGGGCGAGGTCGTGGACGTAGGGAGAGGCCGCGAACTGTTCGGTGCTCGCCGACGTCGTCGCGGTGACGGTGGAGCGGGTCAGGTGTCGCAGTTCGTCCAGGGTGCCGCTCTCGACGTCCTTGCCCGCCCGGATGATGGTGACCGTGTCACACAGTTTCTCGACCTCGGCGAGGATGTGGCTGGACAGCAGCACCGTCCGGCCCTCGTTGCGCAGTGCGCGGACCTCGTCGGTGAACACCGCCTCCATGAGCGGGTCCAGACCGGAGGTCGGCTCATCGAGGAGGAACAGCTCGACGTCGGAGGCCAGCGCCGCGACGAGGGCCACCTTCTGCCGATTGCCCTTCGAGTAGGTGCGGGCCTTCTTCGTCGGGTCGAGCTCGAATCGCTCCAGGAGTTCGGCGCGACGCCTGGCGTTCCCGCTGCCGTGCATCCGGGTGAGGACGTCGATCGCCTCACCACCGGTCAGATTGGGCCACAGGTTGGTGTCACCGGGGACGTAGGCGAGTCGTCGGTGGATCGAGACGGCGTCGGACCAGGCGTCGTGCCCGAGCACACGGGCCGTCCCCGAGTCCGCCCGCAGCATGCCGAGCAGCACGCGGATCGCTGTTGACTTGCCCGCGCCGTTCGGACCCAGGAAGCCGGTGACACTTCCTGTCGGAACCGTGAGGTTGAAGCCGTCGAGCGCACGAGTGGCCCCGAACGTCTTCACGAGGCCGGTGGCCTCGATTGCCAGGTCGGTCATTGGGCTTTGCTCCTGTCGATTGATTCGAGGTAGGCGTCCAACAGGCCTGATTCGGTGAGAAGGGGTTGGGTGTAGAGCTCGAGGAGGGGCAGGACGATCCGGGCGCTGTACTGGTGGAGCCACTGGGGCAGCTCCTCGAGGTCGAGGTGGGACTGCCTTGCAGGCAACTGCAGCAGCAGCGCTCCCAGCGACATCTCGGCGATCAGGCGCGCACGGGCCTCCGGGTCTCGGCTGGGTGAGACGGTGCCGGCGGCCACGCCGTCGGCCAGGTAGCTGACGGCGTCGGCGACGATGGCGTCGACGAATCGGTCCGTCAGCGGGCCACCCGCCTGCAGGCAGCGCAGCACGTAGCCGACCAGGGACGCGTACCCCTCGATCTGGGCCAGTCCCGCGAGCATTGCCCCGGGCCCGGCCTCACCGAGGACCTCCTTCTTGCTGTCCCTCGCGCGGGCCAGCACGTACTCGTCGCAGGCTTCGCGCAGCCCGGCGCGGGAGGAGAAGTGATGCATGATCAGCCCCGGGCTGACACCGGCGTCGGCGGCGATGAGGCGCAGGGGAGCGTCAAGACCATCGGCGGCGAAGCGGCGGATGGCCGCGTCCCGGATCCGGGCCTTGGTGGTCAGATCCTCCTGCGTTGAACGCATGTTCAATATGCTATACGCCCGTTCAGTCTCGGTCAAGGTCGCCCTGGGGTTAGGCTGCAAGCACGCCCAGTACTCGACAGGAGCCCCGAATGAAGCTGGATCCGCAATGCGTCCTCTGGAAGCAGGGGACAGGGGGCGAACTCCTCATCCTCCTGCATGGCATCGGCTCCCACGAGGGCGATCTGTTCGCCCTGGCGCCACACCTTCCCCCCGCTCTCACGGTCGCCGCCCTCCGCGCTCCGATCCCCTACGGCCCGGGCTTCGCCTGGTTCGAGTTCGCCCCGGGGGACAGCGACGACCACCGCCTCATCGACGAGTCGTCGCAGGCCGTGCTCGATTGGCTCGACGGACTCGACGCCCGGTTCGAGCGGGTCCATCTGCTGGGCTTCTCGCAGGGGGGAGCCGTGGCAGTCCAACTCACCAGACTCGCTCCTGACCGGTTCGCCTCCGTCATGCACCTCGCCTCGTTCGTGCACAACGGCGAACTCCCCGGAGACGCGGCGCTGGCCGCCCGACAGCCCAGGCTGCCGCTGCTGACGACGATCGGCGAACTCGACGAGGTGATCAACCCCGACAAGCGCGAACGTTCAGGGCCGTGGCTGGACGCGCACTTCGACGTCGAGCGCCACACCTATCCCAGGGGCCACACCATCGTCGCGGAGGAGTTGGCCGACGTCGTAGCGTTCCTGGAGCGCGTCTAGAGTTTGCTGCGGCAAGCCTCGCGACGCTCTGTCGTCGCGTCCGCGTCAGCGCCCTGATTGTGCGATGTCGGCTCGAGCTCGGAGCAGCCAACGAACAGCTAGTAGAGGGGGCCGACTCCGACGGTCTGGCTGTCTCAGATCGCCCGGCCCGTGAGGGAGGGCTCTTCCTCCAGTGCTGCGGCCACCCGGAGCAGGCGTCTCGTGAGCGCTGCCAGTCCATCCGCGTCCCGCTGGCTGAACTCGATCCCCGTGTCGGTGCGCCTGGTCCGTAGACCCAACAGGAAGGAACCCACCGGGATCATCGCGAGTCCCACCAGTACCGGGAGCAGAGCCGTCGCGGCACGGGCTCCTGAGGATGAGTTGCCGTAGGCGACCACCGCCACGGGAAGATCGCTCCACTCGGGGCCGAGGAAGTCCAGGGCGTTCTTCAGGGACGCGGGGAATGATCCGTTGTACTCCGCAGTCACGAGGACCAGGGCGCCGAGTTTCTCGACACGACGTGCCCAGGCTCGGGTGTGCGGGTGCAGGTACACACCGGAGGAGGGTTCAGGCTCGTCCATGAACGGCAGGGCGACCTCGGCAAGGTCTATCAGGTCTGCGCGTGCACCCGTGCGGCGGCGAATTTCCTCCGCCACCCAGGCGCCCACCTTGTCTCCGATGCGGCTGGGCCGCGTGCTCGCGATGATCACCCCGACGGCTGTCATGTTCCCACCTCCACAACAGATGATGGACGGATTGACTTGACATGTCAAGTCGATCTATGGTGGCAGCATGAGCAACGACGGAAAGCGTCTGGCAGAGGGGGACCTGGCTGCCTGGTCCACGCTGCGCCTCATGACGCGCCAGGTCGACGCCGAACTTGCGCGGCGCCTCTCCGAGTCCACCCCCCTGTCCATGCAGGACTACGACGTGCTGTCCTCGGTGGCGCCGCGATTGGATCGACGGATGCCCATGAAGGACCTGATGTTGCACCTCCAGTGGTCCTACTCGAGGCTCTCCCACCACCTGGCCCGGATGGAGTCCCGCGGGCTGGTGCGTCGCGCTGCCGCTGAGCCCGGTCCTGGCGTCGACGTCGTGGCCACCGACGCAGGGTACGGACTGATCCGGGCCGCGACGGGTGAGCATCTCCGCGCGGTGAAGCAGTTCTTCGCCGACGCACTCGAACCGGGTGAGGCCGAGGTGCTTGAGAAGCTGGGACGTCGCGTCCTCAGCAGGCTCCCAGGTCCCACGCCCAAGCGTGGTTGGTGAGCCGTGCTGACCATACGCGCCGCCCTACCGCTGGAGGCTGCCGCTTTGGCCGAACTCGCCGCCGAGACCTTCCCGCTGGCCTGCCCGCCGGGCCTCGCTGCCGAGGACATCGAGCAGTTCATCGCGACGCAACTGAGTTCTGAGGTCTTCGCGCGACACCTGCGGACGGCGACGAAGTCGGTGATCGTCGCAGAGCGCGATGGGCAACTTCTGGGCTACGCGCTGCTCGACCTGCAACCATCCCGGGGGGAGATCCGCTCGCTCCTGGCGGGGTCCCACGCGGTCGAACTGAACAAGTTCTTCCTGTTGGCGAGTGAACACGGAGCGGGAACAGCCGCCGCCCTCATGCGCGCAGTCCTGGACGCGGCGGCTGCGTCTGGAGCCGACACGATCTGGCTGGGAGTGAGCCGCGAGAACGCCAGAGCCAACCGCTTCTATGAGAAGCACGGGTTTGCGTTGGTCGGGACCAAGGCATTCACCGTCGGGAGCCAGACGCTGCCCGAGGACCATGTCCGGGAGTTGGTGCTCGCGCCGGAGTCGCGGATGAATGAAGGCGCAACCCGCTACCCGGAGTGACTCCAAGTGGCGGCTTGCGCCTTCGGCTTGGGGTGAGTAACGGGACTTGAACCCGCGACATCCTGGACCACAACCAGGTGCTCTACCAGCTGAGCTATACCCACCAAGGTGCTGACCCAGTGGTGTGGGTCAGCGACGAACAACGATAGCGCATCAGTGCGATTGGTACGAAACCGGGGCTGCGGCCACCCGGGCCTAACCGCTGGCGCCGCTTCCCAGAGCGTTGTTGGTCAGGGTGCCCTGGTGCCGGGCGGCGATGACGCGAGCCTCCGCAGACGTTGGGCCGGGCTGGGGGACGAACAGCGCCTCCCGGTAGTAGCGCAACTCCTCGATTGACTCCTGGATGTCGGCGAGTGCGCGGTGGTTGCCCATCTTCACCGGCGCCTGGTAGACCACCTTCGGGTACCAGCGGCGGGCGAGTTCCTTGACCGATGAGACGTCGACGTTGCGGTAGTGGACCCACTGTTCGAGCTCGGGCATGTCCCTGGCGAGGAAGGAGCGGTCCGTGCCTATGGTGTTACCGGCCATGGGTGCCTTGCGCGACGTCGGAACGTGCTCCTTGATGTAGGCCAAGGCCTGGGCCTGGGCCTCCTCCAGTGTGAGTCCCTGGGACAGCTGTTCCAGCAGACCTGACTTGGTGTGCATCTCGCGGACGAAGTCACCCATGTTGGCCAGTTGCTCGTCCGAGGGCTTGATGAGGATGTCCACGCCGTCGCCCAGCACGTTGAGTTCGGAGTCGGTGACCAGCACCGCAAGCTCGATGAGCGCGTCTCCTGTCAGGTCCAGCCCGGTCATCTCGCAGTCGATCCACACCAGTTCGTCACTCATGGCCTACACAGTAGGCCCACGCGCCGACAGTTCGCATCGCCCGTCTGTCCGGCCGGTCCCTTCGATCGCGCGCAGCATTGCTTGCGGCCTGAAAGAGGGGCATTGACATTGGACGCCGCGGGGACGATTGGCCGACCCCGGCCCGGGACGCCAGGGAGCGGTCTGGGACAATCAAATATCCGGGGCGGGGATCGACGGCGATCCTCACCGTATGAGAGGACCAACAATGACGCAGCAGCCTCCGAGCGGTTGGCAACCGCCACCCAGCAACCCGCACCCCCACTACGTTGCGACCCCGCAACCCCAGCCGGCGGCGGTGATGTCGAAGACCCCATTGTGGAAGCGGGGTTGGCTCGTCGCTGTAGTGGCCGGTGTTGTGGGCGTGGGGATCGGCTCCGCCGCTGCCGGCGGGTCGGACGCTGACCCGGCTGCGCAAACCACGGTCACGGTGACGGCCACCGCCACGGAGACAGTCGAGGGGGAGGCCGCGCCGGCCGCGACAATCACGATCACCGAGACAGCTGAAGTGCCCGAAGGCAACCTGGTCGTCGTTGAAACACCCCCGGAGCAGCCGACACCCGTCGTCACCAGCAGCGAACCCGCCGTCAACGACGACGTACCTGCGGAATTCCGCGCTGCGCTGGGTGCCGCGGAGAATTACCTGCGGTTCATGCCGTTCAGCAAGGCCGGACTGTTCGACCAACTGACATCCGATTTCGGCAACAAGTTCGCCGCGGACGCCGCGCAGTATGCTGTCGACAACGTCGTGGTCGACTGGAATGAGGAGGCGCTTGAGGCGGCCATTTCCTACCGCGACACCCTGTCGATGTCGAGCGCTGGAATCTGGGACCAGTTGACATCCGATTACGGGGGGAAGTTCACGACAGCTGAGGCCGACTACGCCATCGCCAACCTTCCCGCTTGACTGCAAGCGCCCCCGGCAGGATTCGAACCTGCGGCCGACTGCTTAGAAGGCAGGCGCTCTATCCGCTGAGCTACAGGGGCAGGCATCCGATGATAGCCGTGGACATGGCCGGTCCGCCTCCCACCGGGCGGGTCAGGCCAGATCCCAACTCGCCAGGTGGGTGAAGTCGAAAATACCGACCTCCGGCCGCACCGTGACCGATACCAGGTGAACGGCGTCGACGCGCAGGGTCCCGACGCGTGGTGCCTCCGCGAGGCGGGCCGTGACCTCGTCGTCGCTGACGTCTCCCTTTGCGTAGGCCAGCGAGACGTGGGGTCCGCGCGGTGGTTCGGGCAACTCGCCGGGCAGGGCGTCACCCAAGCCGGTGACGACTGCAGCCAGCAGCCGATCCCACCCCTCGTTCGCCTCGGCGTGGCAGACCACGGCGGACTCCTCGACGCGGGGATCCCCGAACTCGAGCTCAAATGTCGGCACGTCCCTCAGGGCAGCCGTCAGCGCGTCACCAAGACGGCTCAGCTCCACCTGCGTCAGCTCGTCGTCGAACTGCGCGAGCCGCTGGACGGTGGCATGCAGGTAGGGCGCAGGCATCGGCGGGAGCTCATCCATCCCTGCCAGCAGGCGCTGCGTCGCCGCCACACGGTCGATCGCCTCGTCGTCCGGCAGCACGTAAAGGTGCAGCGCTCCGTCGTCGCGCTTCCATGGGTCCATCTGCCCGAAAAAGTCTCTCATTGCGCCTCCTTGCCGGAGACTACTCCGGTGTCATCCAGCGGTGAACAAAGTTGCGAAACGATGGCGTTGCCAAATATGGTTGGGGGTATTGAAACGGAGTGGAGGCAGCCTTGAACGAGTCCTCCTCCGAAGTGCCTTTCAAGTCACCCCGCCACAGATTTGGCCCGAGCGCTGATGCCTGAATCCTGGAGCAACTTCCCGTTCTGGATCACGTTCATCCTGTTCTTCTTCGGGGCCATGGTGCGCGGCCAGGCGACCTACTGGATCGCCAGGGTGGTCACGGAGCAGTCGCTCAAGCGGACCCACCCCACCTCTGGGTGGCGCAGGACCGTGCACGACTGGCTCCAGGGCGACTCCATCGCCAAGGGTTCACGCTTGGTGCGCAAGTTCGGGCTGTCCATCGTCCCGTTCGCGTACCTCACGGTGGGGCTGCAGACCGTGATCATCGCCTCTGCCGGGGTACTGCGCCTCAAGGTGTGGCATTTCACACTCGCGCAGGTGCCCGGCGCCCTCGCGTGGGCAACCATCTACACCACCATTGGATTCGCGGTCTGGGCAGCGGCGATCAGCGCTGCTGCCGGGAATCCGTACGTCATCGGCGCTCTGACCGCAATCGTTGTCGCTGTGGTCGTCTATGTCCTGGTCCGACGGCGGCGCCAGGCTGACGCAGAAACCGTCGCCTGATCCGGAACGGGCGAAACCCCGGCCCAGCTGGGCCGGAGTTTCACCCGCGTTGATCACGTCAGCGGTTGGGACCCCCGCCGCGGACGTGGACGATGCCCTCCTCGATCGCCTTCGCCACCGCGTCGGCCTCGGCCTGGGTCAACGTGCCCGCGCTGACCGCACTGTCCAGGACCTCCTGGTCCGACTCGGCACGCTGCGCCTGGTGCTCGGCGCGGAGTTCATCCATCGCCTCGGTCACCTCATCGGCAGTGAGGCCGAGTTCGGACGCGACGGCTTCGACGATGGCCGTGCGGTGCTCGCTGTCCACCATGCCGCTGCGGTCAGCTGGGCGCCCCGCACCCATTTCCGGAATCCCGACCTCATCCCGTGCTGCTTCAAAGGCGGCCTCGAGATCAGCCTGAGCGACGCCCAGCTTCTCCGCCAGTTCTGCGAGGTCCTGGCCGTGGCCCATGGCCCCGTGTCGCCCCCTGCCGAAGGCTTGGTCGTCCTCGGTAGCCGCCGACGCGGTCGCCGAGGGGGACGCCGTCGTATCAGGGGTGGGGGTGGGAGTCTCGGCGTTGGCGAGCTGCACAGCCCCAAGTCCGAGTCCAGCTGCGATCGCAGCGGTGGAGATGGCGGTGATCTTCTTGTTGAACATGTTCTTCCTTCCGTCCTGCACCGGAGCGGATGCCCGATGACAGCAACGTTCCACTCCCCACCTGTCACGAAGCTGTCAGAACGCCATGAGCCGACTGGGAGTGTGGGGGGCGACTGAGTCGCAGCAGCGTCGCCGTCGGTGCCGCCCGCTAGTCTGTTCAGCATCATGTCTACCGTCCAGATCCAGAACCGGGAACGCTGGTTGTCCGGGGTGCCGCGGGTGCCCGGGCCGAGACTGCCCTGGTACCGGCGGATGCTCCGCAGCCCCCTGTTCTGGCTGACGGTGGTGCTGCTCCCGTTCTACGCCTACGGGCTGTGGGACCAGTACCGGATGCTGCACCCCGACACGACGTTCCCCGACGGCACAGTGGCGCTGGGCCTCAACCACGACTCGCTGCGGTTCGCCGCGTTCTGGGCGATGTGGACTGCCATCGCCTACTTCCTGCTCTTCCTGTGGCTGGACCGGTTCCGCCCACAACGTCCGCTCGTGTGGCTGCTGACCTTCGCCTGGGGGGCGTGCGCCTCCACGTGGATGTCCATCCACGCAAATTCCTGGGCCGGCCAGATGATGGCCACCACCGACGCGAACGCGGACATGGGCACCAGAGCGGCCATCTTCATCGCGCCGTTCGTCGAGGAGTCCACCAAGGCGACGGTGCTCTTCCTGCTGGTCATCCTGAACCGTCGCCAGATCGTCTCGCGGCTGAGCATCGTCACACTGGCGGGGCTGTCGGCAATTGGGTTCGCGTTCGTGGAGAACATCATCTACTACGCCCGCACGGTGGTCTACGCCACCAACACCATCGGCATCGAGGACCCGTACGCCGAAGTTATGGAACTGGTGATGCTGCGGGGCGTCTACACCTCCTTCGGCCATCCGTTGTTCGGGATGATGACCGCGTTCGGCTTGGCCATTGGCCTCGCGGCGCGCAGCAAGATCGTCCGGGTGGCCGCGCCGCTCGGCGGCTTCGTGGCGGCGTCGGGTGGGCACATGCTGTTCAACGGTGTCGCGTCCACCAACGCTCCGGACCAGTTGAAGACCCAGTGGTACATGGCCCTGGGGCTCGTCGCCGTCCTCACGCTGTTCCTCGTCCTGACGGTGGTGGCCCAGGCCCAGCTGATCCGACGTCGTCTGGGGGACTACAGACGAGTCGGTTGGCTGACCGACCGCGACCTCGTGGTGTTCTCGAGCCCGTTCAAGCGGATGAAACTCCATCTGGCGGGGATCTTTCGTGGACCCCGGAAGTGGTGGGCCACGGCGAAGTTCATGCGTCGCATGACCGAGCTGGCCTACCTGCGCGAGGGTCGCACCCGCGGATTGGTCGCCACCGCGGGTGACTGGCGAGCGCACGAACTGATCCACGAGATTGAGGAGCTCCGGCCCACCGCCCTGACGGACACGGCCGGACTGAAGGTCTTCCCGCCCCGCAAGCGCAAACCCAAGTCGACTCTCCCGCCGCCGCAGGCCCCCGGCCCCGCCGGCATCGGGGGGAACTGGCCCGCACCGCGATGAGCGGGCCGCAGCAGTTGGCGCAGGCGTTCGAGCACCTGGACGCCACGCTGCCGGTCGCCCAGTTCCCGTTGCCGCTCGACGGGTCGACGGAACTTCGCCAACTCGCGACATCCCTTGCGAACCAGCTGCGGGACTACCTGCTGCCCCGGGCGGCTGCCCTCGACGCACCGTTGCTGGCGGTGGTCGGTGGCTCCACGGGCGCAGGCAAGTCGACGATCGTGAACTCCATCCTTGGCGCTGCGCTCACCAGGCCGGGCGTCCTGCGTCCCACCACGAAGTCGCCCGTCCTCATCTGCCACCCAGACGACGCGAACTGGTTCCGCTCCGGTCGAACCCTGCCCGGGCTGGTGCGCAGCGAGACGCAGGTCCACGACTCGCGGGCACTGCAGATCGTCCCGTTCGCCGGGCTGCCCTCGGGCCTGGCCCTGCTGGATGCTCCTGACATCGACTCTGTCGACGACGAGAACCGCCGCCTCGCCCGTCAGCTGCTCCAGGCCGCGGACCTCTGGCTGTTCGTCACCTCAGCCGCCCGCTACGCCGACCTCGTGGGCTGGGAGGTGCTCGCGCAGGCGGCTGCGCGCAACGCCGTCGTCTCAGTTGTCCTCAACCGCTGCCCACCCGAGTCCATGCAGGACCTGCTCGGCCATCTGGGGCAGATGCTCGCCGAACGCGGGGTCCACGCGGCCCGGTTGTTCGCCGTCGCGGAGCACCATCTCGGCGACGACGGGATGGTCCCCCCAGCGGAGGTCCAGCCGATCCGCGGTTGGCTCGGTGGGCTCGCCGCCCAGAGCGAGGCCCGCGCCGACGTCGCGGTCCAGACCCTCGCTGGGACGGTCAAGGCCATCGACCCGCAACTGCGCGCACTGGCTGCGGGGGCCCGCCGCCAGGTGGAGGCGGTCGCGGATCTCCGACGCGGCGCGGAGCAGCAGTTCCGGGATGCGCGTGACGCGATCGCCCGAGCCACGAGCGACGGCACCATGCTGCGCGGTGAGGTGCTGAGCCGTTGGCAGGACTTCGTGGGTACCGGGGAGTTCATGCGGGGGATCGAGAAGCAGATCTCGGCCTGGCGCGACCGTCTCACCGGCTGGTTCCGCGGGGAGCAGCAAGCCGCGGAGGTGCAGGTCGCCATCTCCGACGGGCTGGCCGCGCTCATCGTCGAGCACGGGCAGGCAGCGTGCGAGAACGCCGTCTCGCACTGGTCGCTGACACCCTGGGGACGCGACATCGTCTCGGTCTCCCCGGAGCTCGCCAGACCGACGCCGGACTTCAACGAAATGGCCACCCGCACCATCCGGGAATGGCAGGCCGGGGTGCTTGAACTGGTCTCCGAGGAGGGGCGCGGCAAGCGCGTGAAAGCGCGCATCCTGGCACTGGGGACCAACGCCATCGGTGCTGCGCTGATCATCCTGGTGTTCGCCACCACAGGTGGGCTCACCACGGCGGAGGTCGGGATCGCGGGCGGAACCTCCCTGCTTGCCCAGCGGATCCTGGAGGGCGTCTTCGGTGAGGATGCCGTGCGCCGCCTGGCCACCAGGGCCAAGGCGGATCTCGACGCCCGGATCGAGGGGCTGCTGGCCACCCAGCTCGCCCGGTTCGAGGACGTCCTGGCCACCCTGAGCATCGAGGACGCGGCCGCGGCCAGGCTCGAGGACGCGGCCGACCAGTTGCAGGCTGCCAGTCGTGGAGCTTTCGACGACCTCACGAGGCCGGAGGGCTACTGATGAAGGCGAAGTCGCTCACGGATCGCCTTGCGCTCCTTCGGGAACTCCGCGAGGTCACCGACGGGCGGGTGCCGGCCGAGTTGTCCTCGGGGGCGAGGGACGTCACCGACCGCGCCGGGAAGCGGCTGAGGTTCGGTGAGCAGACCGTCGTCGCGCTGGCGGGCGCCACAGGGTCGGGCAAGTCCTCGCTGTTCAACGCCATCGCAGGCAGGGACCTCGCTGCCGTCGGTGCCCGCCGTCCCACTACGTCGGAGTCGTTCGCGGTCAGCTTCGGTCCCACCAACGTCGCCCTCCTGGACTGGCTGGGAGTCAAGCGGCGCAACGAGATGCCGCCCGCACACAAGGGCCAGGAGAACCTGGTGCTGCTGGACCTGCCGGACCACGACTCGACAGAGCTGTCCCATCACGCGGAGGTGGACAAGATGGTCAGGCTGGTTGACCAGTTCGTCTGGGTGGTGGATCCCCAGAAGTACGCCGACGCCGCAATTCACCAGCGCTACCTGCGTCCCTTGGCGGGCTACCGAGACGTGATCACCGTGGTGCTCAACCAGGCAGACAAACTCAGCCGGGACGAGCTCGCCGCGTGCTTGAAGGACCTGCGCCGCCTCCTGCACGACGATGGTCTGCACGACGTCCCCCTGCTGGCCACGAGCGCTCGTACGGGGCAGGGTGTCGAGGAACTTCGGGACAGGTTGGCGGACATGGCGGCGAGGAAGACCGCCGCCGTCGCCCGCCTGAATGCCGACGTCACCACCCTGACGAGGCGGTTCGACGATGCCACCGCGGGCGGGGAGCCGGGTTCGCCGTCGCCGGCCGTCGTCGCGACGCTCAACCGCAGCCTCGAGGCGTCGGCCGGCGTCCCACTGGTGACCGACGCGGTCCGCCGCTCGATGGTGCACCGCGGTCAACTCGCCACCGGCTGGCCCCTGGTGAAGTGGCTGGGTCGGTTCCGGCCGGATCCGCTGCGCCGCCTGCGCATCGGCGGGCGCAGGGCCAAGGGTGAGATCGAACCCGCGGTGACGGAGCGCAGCTCGCTCCCGATGCGGGGGAGTGTTGCCGACGCGCAGTTGCGCACAGGCCTCAGGACGTTGTCGAGCCAACTGGGCGAGGGAATGCCGGCGCCCTGGCAGCAGGCGGTCCACGACGCCGTCCACACCAACACCGGCACGCTCCCGGACACCCTCGACCGGGCCATAGTCACCGCTGACCTTGGGACCGAACGCACGCCGGTGTGGTGGCAACTCCTGCGGGTGGTGCAGTGGCTCCTGATCGCGGCAGTGGCCGTCGGCGCGCTGTGGCTGACCATCAACGTCGTACTGGCCTACTTCGGTCTGCCACCCCTTCCAGGGGTTCCGCTGGTCCTCCCCAACGGGCTGGAGGTACCCCTGCCGACGGTGCTCGTCTTCGGCGGACTCGCCGTCGGGCTGCTTCTGTCGGTGTTCTCACGGGTGTTCGTGGGGCTCGGGGCGCGGGCGGCCGAACGGCGTGCGCGGGGTGTGCTGCGACGTCGGGTGGCGCACGTGGGTGAGCGCGATGTGCTGGAACCTGCCAAGGCCGAGCTTGCCCGCTATTCCAGGGCCAGGGAGCTCGTCTCAGCGCTTCGGTAGCCCCCACGAAATGGGGCTGTGGGCGGCAAGCTGGCATACTGGCCTGCGGTCCCCGACAAAGGAGAAACGCCCAAGTGGCTGAGTTCATCTACACCATGTACAAGGTCCGCAAGACCGCGGGCGAGAAGGTCATCCTCGACGACGTCACGCTGTCCTTCTACCCCGGAGCCAAGATCGGTGTCGTCGGCCCGAACGGTGCCGGCAAGTCCACCATGCTCAAGATCATGGCCGGGCTGGAGCACCCGAACAACGGCGAGGCCAACCTGGCCAAGGGCGCCACCGTCGGAATCCTCCTGCAGGAGCCGCCGCTCACCGAGGGCAAGACCGTCCAGGAGAACGTCGAGGAGGCTGTGGCCGACATCAAGGCCAAGCTGCGCCGCTTCGACGAGATCGGCCAGGAGATGGCCGAGCCCGACGCCGACTTCGACGCCCTGATGGCGGAGATGGGTGATCTGCAGACCGAGTTGGACAACCACAACGCCTGGGACATCGACGCCCGCCTCGACCAGGCCATGGATGCCCTCCAGTGCCCGCCGCCGGAGACCATCGTCGACGTCCTCTCCGGTGGTGAGCGACGTCGCGTCGCGCTGTGCAAGCTGCTGCTCGAGCAGCCCGACCTCCTGCTCCTTGACGAGCCCACCAACCACCTCGACGCCGAGTCTGTGAACTGGCTGGAAGGCCACCTGAAGAGCTACCCGGGCGCAGTCCTGGCCGTCACGCACGACCGGTACTTCCTGGACAACGTGGCACAGTGGATCTGCGAGATCGACCGCGGCAAGCTGCACCCGTACGAGGGCAACTACTCCACCTACCTTGAGACCAAGCGGGCGCGCCTGCAGATCGAGGGCAAGAAGGACGCGAAGCGGGCCAAGATCCTGGAGCGAGAGCTCGAGTGGGTCCGCTCGTCGCCCAAGGCCCGCCAGGCGAAGAGCAAGGCTCGTCTGCAGCGCTACGAGGAGATGGCGGCCGAGGCCGATCGCAACCGCAAGATTGATACGGCGGAGATCAACATCCCTTCCGGCCCCCGGCTTGGCTCAGTGGTGCTGGAGGTCAGGGATCTCACCAAGGGCTTCGACGACCGCGTGCTGATCAAGGACCTGTCGTTCACGCTGCCGCGCGCGGGCATCGTCGGCATCATCGGCCCCAACGGCGTCGGCAAGACCACGCTGTTCAAGACCATCACAGGTCAGGAGGAACCCGACTCCGGCGACGTCAAGATCGGCGAGACCGTCAGCTTCAGCTACGTCGACCAGAACCGTGCCGGCATCAACCCCGAGGACAACGTCTGGCAGGTGGTCTCCGACGGGCTGGACTTCATTAAGGTCGGCAACTTCGAGATGCCATCGCGGGCCTACATCGCGAGCTTCGGTTTCAAGGGCCCGGACCAGCAGAAGAAGGCCGGCGTGCTCTCCGGAGGTGAGCGCAACCGACTGAACCTGGCCCTCACGCTGAAGCAGGGCGGCAACGTGCTGCTCCTCGACGAGCCCACCAACGACCTCGACGTCGAGACCCTCTCCAGCCTCGAGGACGCACTGCTGGAGTTCCCGGGCTGCGCCGTCGTGATCTCCCACGATCGCTGGTTCCTGGACCGCGTCGCGACGCACATGCTGGCGTGGGAGGGCGAGGACGAGGACGGCGAGCCGCGCTGGTTCTGGTTCGAGGGCAACTACGCTGACTACGAGATCAACAAGGTGGAGCGCCTCGGCCCCGAGGCCGCGCGTCCGCACCGGACCGCGCACCGCCGACTGACCCGCTGATTCCGGTTGTGACTGAGTTCCGTTGATCGAGTAGCGGAGCGAGCCGGCCGCCGGTCCCGTTGATCGAGTAGCGCCGCGCGAGCGGAGCGAGCCGGCCGCCGGTCCCGTTGATCGAGTAGCGCCGCGCGAGCGGAGCGAGCCGGCCGCCGGTCCCGTTGATCGAGTAGCGCCGCGGGAGCGGAGCGAGCCGGCCGCCGGTCCCGTTGATCGAGTAGCGCCGCGGGAGCGGAGCGAGCCGGCCGCGTGTCGAGATCAGACCCGAGCCCGGAGCCGTCTTATCCACAGATTCGTTTCGGGGCAGGCTATCCGGACCGCTGAGTCGGAATCATTGGTGACATGCCCTGGGTGTACATCCTTCAATGCCGCGACGACTCGTACTACGTCGGCAGTACCCGCAATCTCGAGGCTCGCGTCGAACAGCACATGAACGGGCTCGGAGCCAAGTACACCTCCCGGAGGTTGCCTGTGAAGCTGGTCTGGGCGACGGAGACGGACAACGTCGGAGAGGCCTTCGAGTTGGAAAAGAAGATCCAGAAGTGGTCGCGGGCGAAGAGGCTGGCGCTGATCGAGGGGCGGTACGGCGATCTTCCTGGATTATCACGGTCGAAGTATCGACGGGATGAGTAGGGGGCGGGTCTCTGATGTGGGGTGCGGGTGTTGATCTCGACACGCGGCCGGCTCGCTGCGCTCGCGCGGCGCTACTCGATCAGCGGTGTGGGGCGCTACTCGGTCAGCGGGGTGGGGCGCGGGTGTTGATCTCGACACGCGGCCGGCTCGCTGCGCTCGCGCGGCGCTACTCGATCAGCGGGGTGGGGCGCTACTCGATCAGCGGGGTGGGGCGCTACTCGGTCAGCGGGGTGGGGCGCGGGTGTTGATCTCGACACGCGGCCGGCTCGCTGCGCTCGCGCGGCGCTGCTCGATCAGCGGGGTGGGGCGCTGCTCGATCAGCGGGGTGGGGCGCTGCTCGATCAGCGGGTGGGTGGGCAAAGGTCAGTGGGTTGCGAGCAGTTCGGCGAGGCTCATGGAATCCCGGCCCGCGAGCGTGCGCAGCTGGGTCTGGCAGCTGAAGCCGTCAGCCAGGACGATCGCGTCGTCGCCAGCCTCCTCGACCGCTGGCAGCAGGTCGTGTTCGAACACCTTGACGCTCACCTCGTGGTGGCCGATCTCGACGCCGAAGTTGCCCGCGAGCCCGCAGCAGCCGCCCACGCGGCGCACGTCAGCCCCGGTGGCCCGCAGCAGGGCCGCGTCAGCCTCCCAACCGATCACCGACGCGTGGTGGCAGTGGGGTTGCGCGACGATGGTGTGACCGCTCAGGTCCGGCGCCTTGAAGTCGGGATCCTTCGCCAGGAACTCAGCCAGGGTCAGCACGTTGCCGTGGAGTGCTCGCACGTCGGCGTTGTCCGGCAGGAGTTCGACGGCGTCCCCGCGCCAGACCGCGGTGCAGGACGGCTCCACCCCGACGATCGGCGTCCCGGCAGCGACGTAGGGCGCGAGCTCCGATGCGGCCCGCTCGATCTCACGGCGGGCGCCGTCGAGCTGCCCGGTGGAGATCCAAGTCAACCCACAGCAGGCGGTCTTGTTCAGCACCCGCGGCTCGTAGCCCAGCCGCACCAGCACCTGGACTACGGCGGCGAAGTTGTTCGACTCGAAGCAGTCGGAGAATGAGTCCACCCAGACCAGCACCTCGCCCTTGCGGCCCGGCGTCGGTGAAGGCCCGGAAGCTGACTCCAGCGCAGGACGCTGCGCCGCAACGAGGGCCTTCAACTGCCCCTTCGCGGTCCGGTTCGCGAACCGGGGGATCTCGCGACGGTGGTCCACCCCGGCTCCCCAGCGCAGCACCCGGCCGAGTCCCGGCGTGCGCCCCACCAAGTTGATCAGCGATCCGCTCCCGCGCAGCGCCGTGATCAGCCGACCCCAGCGCGGCAGCCAGCCGAGGGCGTAGTGGTTGCGGGGCCGGAGCCTGCCCTTGTAGGTCTCGTGGATCACGCGCGACTTGTACGCGGCCATGTCGATGCCGGTGGGGCAGTCGCGGGCACATCCCTTGCACGACAGGCACAGGTCCAGCGCCTCGTGGACCTCCGGGCTGCGCCAGCCACCCGAGACGAGGTCCCCGTTGACCATCTCCTGCAGGATGCGGGAGCGTCCGCGGGTGGAGTCCTTCTCATCGCGCGTTGCCTGGTAGCTGGGGCACATCACTCCACCGGCGCCGGTGTTGTCGGCGATGCACTTGCCGACGCCGCTGCACTGGTGGACGGCCGCGACGAACTCCGGGTCGGAGATGTTCAGTGGCGAGCGGGTGACCGCCACCATCCGAAGATCGGCGTCCAGCGGGGACGGGTCCACCAGCACACCCGGGTTGAGGAGGTTGTCGGGATCGAAGATGTGCTTGACCGCGCCGAACAGTTCGATGGCTTCCGGAGAGTACATCTTCGGCAGCAGCTCGGATCTGGCGCGGCCGTCGCCGTGCTCGCCCGACATCGAGCCGCCGTGGGCGCCCACCAGCTCTGCGGCGGCGACGATGAACGCGCGGAACCGCGCGGCGCCGTCGGGCTCATCGAAGGGGAAGTCGATCCGGGCGTGGACGCAGCCGTCGCCGAAGTGGCCGTAGGGGAGAGCGTGCAGCCCGTGCTCGTCGAGCAGGGCGTCGAAGTCTCGCAGGTAGTCCCCGAGCCGTTCCGGGGGCACGGCCGCGTCCTCCCAGCCGGCGAAGGCCGGCTTGGCCAGACTCACCCCGGCTAGGCCGGCGCCGTCGGCACGCAACTGCCACAGGGCGGCGGCCGACGCGGCGTCCTCGACGAGCCAGCCCCTGCCGGTGGCGGCCTCGAGCAGTGCCTCGGCCCGCCCACGGACCTCACGGCGGTCATCGCCCACCAGTTCGATGAACATCCAGCCGTCCCCGACCGGTAGGTCGGGAACGGCTCCGGGCCCACGCTTGCGGCTGACGACGTCCAGGATCCTACGGTCGAGGCCCTCGCACGCCACCGGCTTGAAGGCCAGCAGGTTGGAGATGTCGTCACCGGCGTCGGCCATCGTGGGGTAACCGAGCGCGACGACGACCCGCTCGGGTGCGTCGGTGACCAGTTGGACCGTGGCGCGCGTGATGATGCCAAGCGTGCCCTCGGTCCCGGCGAAGAACTTGGGCAGGTCGAACCGGTTCTCCGGGAGCAGGTGTTCCATTGAATAGCCGGACACCTGACGGGAGAACTGCCCGAACTGCGTCCTGATGGTCCCCAGGTTGGCGGCGACGAGCTCGCGCAGCCCCGCCACGTCGTCGCGCCCCAGCACGAGCAGCTCCCCGGTGCCGGTGACCACCTCGAGTTCCACGACGTTGTCCGACATGCGGCCGTAGCCGAGCGCCCGGGGGCCGCAGGCGTTGTTGCCGATCATGCCCCCGACGGTGCACCGCGACGACGTCGACGGGTCCGGCCCCAGTCTCAGCCCGTGCGGCCTGGCCTCACGTTGCAGCGCGTCCTGAACAACGCCGGGGTCGATCACGGCGGTGCGGGTTTCGGGGTCAATGGAGTGGATGCGGTTCAGGTGCTTGGCGACGTCGATAACCAGCCCCGGACCGACGGCGTTGCCGGCGCAGGACGTGCCCGCCCCGCGGGGCGTGATGGGGATGCCGGCCGTAAGGGCGGCGCGGACCAGCTGGATGAGTTCCTCGGTGGTACGAGGTGCTGCCACCGCCAGGGGCGGCACACGGTAGAGGGAGGCGTCGGAGGAGTAGAGGCCCCGGGTCAGCGTCGAGTCGTCGATGATCGACGCGGCCCCACCGAGAGCGGAACGCAGACGGGTGAGGGCATCAACGAGCATGCGCCCTAGTCTGCCACCGACAGCACAGCTTCCATCGCACGGCCCACGGCCTGCAGGTCATCGGGCTCCACCGGATCGATCAGGATCTTGCGGACGGCGGTCACATGCCTGGGGGCGCTCTCCTCCAGCAGGGAGAAGCCCTTGCCAGTGAGCTCGGCCCAGACACCCCGACCGTCCGAGGCGCAGGTGACGCGGCTGACGTGCCCGTCGCGCTCGAGGCGGGTGACGGTGTGGGTGAGGCGCGAGCGGGACTGGTGCACCGCGTCGGCAAGGTCGCTCATCCGCATCCGGCGGCCGTCTGCTTCCGAGAGTGCGACGAGGATCTCGTACTCTGCGAGGTTCAGGCCGAAGCGGCGCAGGTCGGCGTCCAGGAACTGGCTCACGCGCGCGGTTGCGCGCAGGTACTTGCGCCAAACCTGCTGTTGCTCGTGGGAGAGCCATTGAGTCTTTTCCATCAGCCCATCATATCCCAAAGTGGTTTAGGATTCAATCGTCTTCATCCCGGAGGAAAACGTTCAGCACGGCTAGTATGTGCCCGAACGAGAGGGATACACATGAGCCTGCAGAATGAACTGCTCGGATTCGCCAGCTCCGTAGGGGAGATGTTCCGCAACCGCGTGGCAGAGACGCCGCAGGTGGTCGCCTTCATGGAGCCCGACAAGGCGCCAAGTGGTCCCAACACCTGGACCAACCACACCTGGGCGCAGACCAAGGACGAGGTGGACCTGCTTGCTGCCGGGCTGCTGTCGCGTGGACTCACCTACGAGCAGCGCGTCGCGATCATCTCCGGCACCCGCATCGAGTGGATCTTCCTGGACCTCGCCATCGCGTGCGCGGCGGGCGCCACCACCACCGTCTACCCGAACACGGCCGCCGGGGACGTCGACTACATCCTCAAAGACTCCGGCAGCGTGATCGTGGTGGCCGAGGACGCCGAGCAGGCCGCCAAGGTGGACGCCGACCCGGAGGTTGCGTCCCAGGTGCACACCATCGTCGTGCTGGACACCGACGGCGTGGAACTGTCAGACCGGGTCATCAGCTACGACCAGCTCAGGGACGCCGGACGCAAGCTCCTGGCAGACAACGCCCGCGTCGTCGACGATGCCGTCGCCAGCACCAACCACGACACCCTGGCCACTCTCATCTACACCTCGGGAACCACCGGCCGCCCCAAGGGAGTACGGCTGAACCACGTCTCGTGGGTCTACGAGGGTGCGGCCACCAAGCACTGGAACGTCCTGTCCACCGAGGACCTGCAATACCTGTGGCTGCCGCTCAGCCACGTCTTCGGCAAGGCACTCATCGCCGTCCAACTGGCCTACGGCTTCACCTCCGCGGTCGATGGCCGGCTGGACCGGATCGTCGCCGGACTCGGTGAGGTCAAGCCCACCTTCATGTGTGGCGCCCCGCGCATCTTCGAGAAGGTCCGGGCCGCCGTCCTCACGGGGAACAAGGGGATCAAGGGCCGGATCGCACGTTGGGCGTTCGCCACGGGTCGCAAGTCCCACCCCTACCGGTTGGCCGGCAAGGAGCTTCCCGGTGCGCTGGGAGTGCAGTACAAGATCGCCGACAAGCTCGTGTTCAGCAAGCTGAAGGAGAAGCTGGGCGGGCGTCTGCGCTTCATGATCTCCGGCTCGGCCAAGCTCTCCTCCCAGGTGCAGGAATGGTTCTACTCCGCGGGCATCTTGATCGTCGAGGGCTACGGCGCCACCGAGACCAGCGCGATCGCCTGCCTCAACCTCCCCGACGAGCCGTTGTTCGGCAGCGTCGGCAAGGTGGTTCCCGGCTGCGAGCTGAAGATCGCCGAGGACGGTGAGGTCCTGGTCCGCGGACCCATCATCACGCCTGGCTACCACAACCTCCCCGAGAAGACCGCCGCTGTGATCGACGCCGAGGGCTGGTACAACACCGGTGACATCGGCCAGTTGGACGACGACGGCAACCTCAGGATCACCGACCGGAAGAAGGACCTGTTCAAGACCTCCGGTGGCAAGTACGTCGCACCGCAGAAGGTGGAGGGGGCGATCACCGCGAACATCCCCTACGTGTCGCAGGCAGTGGCCGTCGGTGAGGGGCGCAAGTACGTCGCAGCGCTCCTCGTGATGGACCCGGCCCTGCTGAAGACGTGGGCCGAGAAGCGCCAGCTCGGCCATCTCAGCTACGAGGAACTCACCCAACTGCCCGACATCCGTGACTCGATCGAGCGCCAGATGGAGAAGGTCAACGCCAGGCTGGAGCGCTGGGAGACCGTCAAGAGGTTCGCCATCCTCGACCACGAACTGACCGTCGACAACGACTCGGTCACGGCCAACCAGAAGATCCGGCGCAACCTCGTGATCGAGAACAACGCCGAAGTGGTGGAGTCGCTGTTCCCCGCGGAGGACTGAGGCACTTGTTCGAATTCCGTTGCCCGCTGCGCTGGTCCGACCTCGATGCGCAGGGGCACGTGAACAACGCCGTCGTCGTCGACTACCTGCAGGAAGCGCGCGTCGCCTTCTTCATGGCCGGCCCGGCATCGGACCTGTTGGAGTCCGGGGTGGTGGTGGTCGGTCACCAGGTGGAGTACAAGGCGCCCGTCGATTACTCCGACGTCGGCCTGGACATCAGGCTCGTGGTTGCCGCCGTTGGGGGTGCACGATTCGAGATCGCCTACGAGATGGTCCAGGGCGAGCGCCTGGCCGCGCGGGCACGCACAGTCCTTTGTCCCTTCGATTTCGAAACCGACCGCCCCGCCCGGCTGCCGACGGCAGCACGCGACTACCTGAAGGCGCGCCTTGGGGACGTCGAACCGCTGCGCGGGTTGCGAACCCCGCACCTCGATGGTCGGGGAACGATCACCGATCTCCACGTCCGCTGGTCCGACCTCGACTCGTTCGGCCACGTCAACAACTCCAAGACCTACGACTACCTGCAGCAGGCCCGGGTGACCGCCACATCGGGCTGGGATCCGACGATGGCCCGCGTCGGCACGCAGGGCGCCGAGTACCTGTGGCTGGTGGCGCGCCAGGACGTCGACTACGTGGCCCAGCTGTCCCACCGGATGGCGCCGTACGCGGTGCGGACCGCTCCCGCGCGGCTGGGCTCCAGTTCGATCACACTGGCCTCGGAGATCTTCGATCCCGACTCCGGTGAGGTGTTCGCCCGCGGCCGCACGATTCTGGTCTGCGCGGACCCCCAACTGCGCCCGACGGCGCTGCCCGGCGCCACGCGCGAGCGCCTGGAGCAGCACCTGGTCGGCGACTGAGGCAGCTCAGGCGGTCAGCGCGTCGATGGCAGCTCGTTCGATTGCCAGGCCAGCGCGGTAGCGCTCCATGAACTCCTCGAAGCCCGTGACGTCGGCCCGGTCCGGTTCCACCGTCTCGACGGCGGCGTCGGCGAACACCGACGTGGCCAGCCAGTCGGCAAGTGAGGACTCGCCGCTGCGCAGGAACGACGCCAGCAGGGCCATGCCCCAGGCGCCGCCCTCGCCCGCGACGTCGCCCACCGACACCGGGGTGTTCATCGCGGCGGCCAGGAACCGCTGCGCCACGCCCTTGGTCTTGAACAGGCCGCCGTGGGCGAACATAGAGTCCACGCGCACGCCTTCGTCCTTGATCAGGATGTCCATGCCGACGCGCAGCGCGCCAAGTGCCGCGAACAGGTGGGTGCGCATGAAGTTCGCCAGCGTGAACTTGCTGTTCGGGGTCCGCACGAACAACGGCCGGCCAGCCTCCATGCCGACGACGTGCTCACCTGCCAGGTAGTTGTAGGCGAGCATGCCGCCCCCGTCGGCGTCGCCTTCGAGCGCTGAACTGTAGAGGGTCTGGAACAGCGTGTTGGTGTCGACCTCGGACCCCAGCGCCTTGGCGACCTCGCCGAACAACCCGACCCATGCCTGCAGGTCAAGCGCCCCGTTGTTGCAGTGCGCCATCGCGACGAGGTCCCCGGCAGGGGTGGTCACCAGGTCGATCTCCTCGTGGAGGGCCCCCAGCGGACCCTCCAGCACCACCATGGCGAAGATGCTGGTGCCGGCCGAGACGTTGGCGGTGCGTTGCGCGACGGCGTTGGTGGCCACCATCCCGGTGCCGGCGTCACCCTCGGGTGGGGCGAGCGGAATGCCCGCGCGGAGCTTGCCGGACGGGTCCAGCAACCGCGCACCATCCTCGGTCAGCGTGCCTGCGTCCTGCCCTGCCGAGAGCACCCGCGGGAGGATGCCGGAGAGCTGCCACCCGAAGCCGCGGTTCGAGACGAGGTCCTCGTAACTGGCCAGCATCGGCCGGTGGTAGTCGGCGGTTGCGCCGTCGATCGGGAACATGCCGGACGCATCGCCGACGCCCAGCGCGCGCTCCCCGGTCAGGCGCCAGTGCACGTAGCCGGACAGCGTCGTGAGGTAGTCGATCCGCCCGACGTGCTCCTCACCACCCAGGATGGCCTGGTGTAGGTGCGCGACGCTCCAGCGCTGGGGGATGTTGTGCTGGAAGAGTTCGGTCAGCTCGCGAGCGGCTTCGGAGGTCATCGTGTTCTGCCAGGTGCGGAAGGGCACGAGGAGTTCGCCGTCGGTGTCGAAGGCGAGGTAGCCGTGCATCATGGCGGAGATTCCCAGCGAGCCCACCTGCTCCAGCGCGACGGAGTAGGTCTTCTCTACGTCGGCCGCGAGGTCCGCGTAGGCGGCCTGGACCCCTGCCCAGACGGCGTCAAGGTCGTAGGTCCACACCCCGTCGGCCAGCGTCGACTTCCAGTCGAAGCCCCCCGTGGCCAGTGGCTGGTGGTCTGGCCCGATGAGGACCGCCTTGATGCGGGTCGAGCCGAACTCGATGCCCATCGAGGTGTCTCCACCTGCGATGGCCTCGCGGGCTGTCGTGACGTCCTGCATTTCAACCTCTCCTTCGAGATCCGCGCACACCGTCGCCGGTGCCGTGGGTTCAATCTAGCTGTCGCGGGCCGCTCCGACCGCGCGGGCCCGAGCATTCGCAGACATTGTGTCCGGACACGCCCCACAACGGTTGCGGATCCTCCCGCAATGGTAATGTGAGCGTTCACATCATAGGAGGCGAAATGACCATCGTCCTTGCCGAACTGTCGGCGAATCAACAGGCCGCAGTGGCCGCCACCAGGGAACGGGTGGCCCGGCTACACGTCGAGCTGCCCCGAAACGAGCTGGTGGTCTGGACCGCGGGCAACGTGTCGGAGCGCGTCCCGGGCATGGACCTGTTCGCCATCAAACCCTCCGGGGTCTCCTACGACGAGCTCGGCCCCGACGTCATGGTGGTGTGCACGCTCGACGGCGAGAAGGTCGTCGACGGCACCCCGGACTCCCTGCGACCCTCGTCGGACACCGCCGCCCACGCCTACGTCTACCGCCACATGCCGGAGGTGGGCGGGGTGGTCCACACCCACTCCACCTACGCGACAGCGTGGGCCGCGCGGCGCGAACCCATCCCGTGTGTGCTCACGATGATGGCCGACGAGTTCGGAGGCGACATCCCCGTCGGGCCCTTCGCGCTGATCGGTGACGACTCGATCGGCCGCGGCATCGTCGAGACGCTGCGCAACTCCAACAGCCCCGCCGTGCTCATGGCCAACCACGGCCCCTTCACCATCGGCAAGGACGCCCAGGCGGCCGTCAAGGCGGCCGTGATGGTGGAGGAGGTGGCGCGGACCATCCACATCTCGCGCCAGCTCGGTGAGCCCGTCCGCATCGACGACGCGGACGTGACCCGCCTCTACGACAGGTACCAGAACGTTTACGGCCAGCAGGCCACCGACCCGGAAGAAGGCAAGTGATGCGCAACCCATTCGACGGCTTGGAGATCTGGTTCCTGACCGGGTCCCAGGACCTCTACGGCCCCGAGACCCTGGAGCAGGTGGCAGAGCAGTCCAGGCAGGTCGTGGCGCTGCTCGACGGTGCCGACGAGATCCCCGTGAAGATCGTGTGGCGCCCCACCCTCAAGGACCGCGACGCCATCCGGGCGGAGATGCTGGCGGCCAACGCGGACCCGAACTGCATCGGCGTCATCACATGGATGCACACCTTCTCACCCGCCAAGATGTGGATCCTCGGGCTGGGCGCGCTGGCCAAGCCGCTGCTCCACCTGCATACGCAGGCCGCGGTCGAGTTGCCGTGGGCAACGATCGACATGGACTACATGAACCTGAACCAGGCTGCCCACGGCGACCGTGAGTTCGCCTACATCGTCTCCCGGATGGGCAAGGCGCGCCGCACCGTCGTGGGCCACGCCTCCGACGTCGCCGTGCAGGCCAAGGTGGGCACCTGGGCCCGCGCCGCCGCCGGCTGGGACGCGCTGCACGACCTCCGCCTGGCGCGCTTCGGCGACAACATGCGCAACGTCGCCGTCACTGAGGGCGACAAGACCGAGGCCGAGGTCCGGCTCGGTGTCTCCGTGAACACCTGGGGTGTCAACGACCTCGTCGCCGTGGTGGAGGCTGTCGACGACGCTGACGTCGACGCGCTGGTGGCTGAGTACGAGGAGCTCTACGACGTCGTTCCCGAACTCCGCAAGGGTGGGGAGCGCCACGAGTCGCTGCGCTACGGTGCCCGCCAGGAGATCGGCATGCGAAAGTTCCTGACCGACGGCGGGTTCGAAGCGTTCACCACCAACTTCGAGGACCTCGGGGCGCTCAAGCAACTGCCCGGGCTGGCGGTGCAGCGGCTGATGGCCGACGGCTACGGCTTCGGCGGCGAGGGCGACTGGAAGACGGCCATCCTGGTGCGCGCGGCCAAGGTGATGGGCCACGGACTCCCCGGCGGCGCCTCGCTCATGGAGGACTACTGCTACCACCTGGTCCCGGGCGAGGAGAAGATCCTGGGCGCCCACATGCTGGAGATCTGCCCGTCGCTGACGACGTCGAAGCCCAGGCTTGAGATCCACCCCCTCGGCATCGGCAACCGGGAGGACCCCGTCCGCCTCGTGTTCGACGCGGACCCGGGCCCCGCGCTGGTGATCGCGATGAGCGACATGCGCGAGCGGTTCCGGCTCACCATGAACGTCGTCGAGAACGTCGAACCCGACGCCCCGCTGCCCAACCTGCCGGTGGCGCGCGCCGTCTGGGTGCCCGAGCCCGACTTCGCGACGTCGGCTGAATGCTGGCTCACCGCCGGCGCGGCGCACCACACCGTGATGACCACCGGCACGACTCGCGAGATGTGGGAGGACCTGGCCGAGATCGCGGGCATGGAACTGGCCGTCATCGACGCCGACACCACCGCTCGCGGGTTCGCCCGGGACCTGCGTCTCGAGGCCGCCCACCACAGGCTGACGCAGGGGATCTGATGAGGCCAACGCGTCGGGTGGGAGGGTGGCCGGCGTCGGAACCTCCCCTTTCCGAACCGATAACCTGACCGCCATGGCGCAACGGAGCAAGCGGCCACCCGGGATGATGGCGGTGGCGCGACTGGCTGGGGTATCCCACCAGACGGTCTCACGCGTGCTGAACCAGCCCGAGACCGTGCGCCCCGTCACCCAGGAGAAGGTGCTGGCCGCCATGCGCGAGCTCGGTTACAGCCGCAACCTCGCGGCCCGTTCGCTCGTGA
Organism: Tessaracoccus sp. OS52; assembly: GCF_020687685.1. Lineage (GTDB taxonomy): Bacteria > Actinomycetota > Actinomycetes > Propionibacteriales > Propionibacteriaceae > Arachnia. The sequence goes on from NZ_JAJEWM010000001.1 coordinate 694,727, forward strand.
CCCAGCAGACTTCCCTGCTGGGCGTGGTGTGGACTGGCGCCCACTTCCTGGGCCCCTCCAGCACCGTCGGCGGCATCGAGGTTGCCGCCCGGGCCGCCGGCTATTCCACCCTGGTGGGCGCCCTGGAGGAGTTCGACGAGGATGAGGTCGCAGACCTGTTCCGGATCTTCCGCGACCGCGGAGTGGAGGGGCTCGCCGTCGTCGCACCGTACGAACGCGTGGAGGAGTTGGCACGCAGGGGCGCTGCGGGGATCCCGACGGTGCTCGTCGCCGACGTGGGTCCGCACCCCGACTTCCACGTCGCGTCGGTGGACCAGGAACTCGGTGGCCGGCTAGCCACCGGTCATATGGTGGAGCGCGGCTGTCGTCGGATCCTGCACATCTCGGGGCCCTTGGACTGGTTCGACGCCCAGGCCCGTGCCCGTGGCTGGCAGCGCACGCTGGAGGAGGCAGGCCTGGAGGTGCTGCCCGTGATGGAGGGGGACTGGAGCCCGGACAGCGGCTACGCGCTTGGGCAGGAACTGCTTGCGACGGCGGAACTGCCCGACGGCATCTTCTGCGGCAACGACGGCATGGCCGTCGGCCTGCTCGCGGCTTTGCGCGGCGCCGGCGTCGACGTCCCCGGCCGGGTCAGCGTCGTCGGCTTCGACGACCTTGCGGGCGCGAAGTACTACTCCCCGCCGCTCACCACAGTCGCCCAACCGTTCCAGAAGCTCGGCTCGGTGGCGCTGGAACTCCTGGTGCGCGCCATCGGTGGTGAAGCGCCGACGGTGGAGCGCCTGACTCCCGAACTGCGGGTCCGGGCCAGCGTGCGCTGAGGTGGGTCCGGCCGACGGGGCCAACTCGCCCCAGTGTGGGTTCCTTGCTCCACGTCTGGGCGAAGTTCCGACACTGGGGCCGAGCCGCCGTCGACCTCCGGCTCAGCCGGCTGCCAGTTCCGCCACCTGCGCGTCGGTGAGCACCGAGTCGTAGATGCGCAGCTCATCCATCGCGCCGTTGTAGGGCGTGTCCCACCAGTTGACGCCCAGGCTGAAGATGCCGTCGGGGGTGGTCAGGACGTCGGGGAACCCGGTGCCCGTGAACACCTGCTCGCCGTCCACCCATGCCGTCAATCTGCCGGAGTCGACGGTGAAGGCCACGTGGGTCCACTCGCCGTCTGCGATCCGCTCGCCGAAGCCGGCGTCGTACCAGGCGGAGCCCGACCACAGCATGCTGTCCCCGCCCACGCCACCGTGCCCCTCGGGCAGGAGGCTGACCCACGAGGAGTCGTTCCGCGCCGCGAAGAAGGCCGTGGTGAACGGTGTCGTGGTGGTTGGGTTCAGCCAAAGGGAGACGGACCACGTAGGGCCGGCGACGAGCCCGTCGGGCAGGCGCACGCCTGAGGCCCCGTCGAACAGTGCCGCCTGACCGGCGACGCCGTCGGTGTACCCGACGGCACCGCCGGTAGTGCCGATCCGGGGTCCGCTCACGACTCCGGGTGGGAGCGTGCCGCTGGCCTCGGTGAGGTCGCCGTCGAACGAGTAGGTGGCCACCAAGCCACCCTCCTCGCGGGCAGGCACGAGCACGGTGAAGCTCCTGGTGCCGCTCTCGTCACCGTTGGTCACGGTCGCGGTCAGGGTGACGACGGCGTCGGGCTGCCCGGCCTCCGGGCGGGTCACGGCACCAGATCCGGAGATGGTGGCCTCATCGGAACTCGACCAGGCGATCACAGAGCCCTGGGTACCGACGGTGGGCAGCGCGATGTCACTGATGGCTGTCGTCGGCAGGCTGAGGTCCGCGAGCACGCGGGCCACCGCCTCCGACGGCGACACCTGCTGCTTGCCTACGCCCCACAAGGCGGAGCCCGTGGGTGAGAGGGCTGTGAACGTGGTCACCCAGCGGTCCTGGTCGGCGTCGAAGCCCAGGCTGGTTTCGGCGACGTGACGCACGCCGTCGATCACCAGGACCAGCCGGTTGCGTCCCTCACGCTCCCACGTTCCGGTGAGCGCGCCCGTGACCTGGCCCTGCTGGGTGAGGGTGATCGTCTCGGCACGGTGGAGCGTGGCGTCGATGGTCCGCGGGGCGTGGTCGATGACGGCGTAGGTGCCGACAAGGTCGGCGCGCTTCAGGTCGCGGACGGTCTCGCCGCCGAACCGCAGGGGCGAGACGACCGGCCAGCCCGCGGCGTCGAGGAACAGCTCATGGACGCGGACCTGGTGCTCCTCGCCGCGCCCGGGGAACCGGGTGTGGAACGCGAGGTAGCGCTGACCGGTGGCCTCATCGATGAACGGCGAACTGCCGCCGGGGGAGACGTAGCCGAATCCCCTGCCTGTGCCCGGGTCGCCGGGGACGCGCTGGAACTCGAAGTTGCCCATCAGCTTCACGCCGGACTCGGCGATGCTGGCGTCGTCGAACAGCGGCAGGGCGGGGTCGGACTTGACCGTCGCCATGTCGCGACCCTCGGCGTCGAGGTAGGGGCCGTCCGGGCTGAGGGACCGCGCGACGCGGACGTTGTAGCCACCGTTAGCGTCCAGTCCGCCGTAGGTCACGAAGAGGTAGTAGAACCCGGCATCCTCGTCGAACATGACCGCGGGTCCCTCGATGCGGGAGTGGTTGCCGCCCCAGAGGTGCTTGCCGTAGCCCTGGTCGGGCAGCGGGAACCCGGTGGCGGGGTCCAGTTCCAGGATGAAGATGCCCCCGGAGAAGCTGCCGTAGGTCATCCACAGCCGGCCCTCGGCGTCGAAGAAGACATCGGGGTCGACGACGTTGGGGTGGACCCGGGCGTCGTAGACGGTGCCGTCCTCGCTGGGTTCGCCCCACATGCCGGACTTCAGAATCAGCCCCAGGTCCTCGTAGGGGCCGGTCACGGAGTCCGCGACGGCTATGCCCATAGCGGAACGCGGCGAGTCGCCCTTGCACGCGTTGTAGTACATGTAGAACCGGCCGTCACCCAGCTGGATCACGTCTGGTGCCCAGAGCGTGTCGGTCTGGGCCCAGGTGAGGGCCTCCTCGAGCTCCTGCGTCACGTCCTCGAACAGCGGGTTCTCGGGCGTGACTCCTTCGGCGATCTGCGTCCAGGAGACAAGGTCAGGGCTGGCCGCTGCCTGCAGGTGGGAGCCGAACACGTAGTGGGTCCTGTCGACCTCGATGTGGTCCGGGTCGTGCACCGTGGCGTTGGTGAACTCGGGTGCCGGGGGCCGGGGTGGCGCGGGTGGCCGTGCGACGGCGGGCCCGGTGGCGACGAGCGCCAGTCCCGCTGCCAGGGCGACCAGCGCGGTGAGGCGTGGAATGCGGAGTGACATCGTTGTTGCTCCTTCGGTCGGGTTCAGTTCTGGGCCAGCTCGAGGCTGACGGTCACGAAGCTGCGGGGTGGGATTTCGAGGGTGAGCTTCCCGGCGGCGAGGCCGTCGACGGTGAAGTCCTGCGGCGCGACGACGTCCGGCTGGTCGCCTGTGTTGTGGTCGGCGATGCCGGCGGCGGTGAGGATCCGCGCGGAGGCGGCGGCGACGTCGAGACCGCGCAGGTCGAGACGGACGGTCTGGGCGGCCTCAAGGTCGACGTTGGTCAGGGAGACCAGGGCTTTGCCGTCCCGGGTGCTCGCCGACGCCGACACCGTCGGCACCGTGACGCCGTTGACCTCGCGCTCGGGCAGCGCCTCGCCGATCCACGACACCTGCAGCGAATCGGCGTCGTGGTGGCCGCGGTTCATCTCGAAGACGTGATAGGTCGGCGTGCGGACCAGGCGGTCGCCGTCGGTGATCAGCATCGCCTGCAGGACGTTCACGGTCTGGGCGATGTTGGCCATCACCAGCCGGTCGGCGTGGCGGTGGAAGGAGTCGAAGTGCACGGCTGCCACGAGGGCGTCGCGCATCGTGTTCTGCTGGAACAGGAAGCCGGGGTTGGTTCCGGGTTCGACGGCGAACCAGGTGCCCCATTCGTCGAGCACCAGACCGATGCGCTTGGAGGGGTCATAGGCGTCCATGATGGTGGAGTGCCTTGTCAGCAGCTCCTCGATCCGGTGTGCCGAGCGCATGGTGTCGTAGTAGTCGTCGTCGGTGAAGTCGGTGGCGCTGTTCTTGGGCTCCCACTCGCCGGGGTAGGTGTAGTAGTGCAGCGAGATGGCGTCGAAGAAGTGACGTGGGTTGCAGCCGCAGCCGAGGTCGCCGAGCGTCTTCATGAGGGTCTCGGTCCAGTGGTAGTCGTCGACGTTGGCGCCGCCCGCGATCTTGTAGAGCAAGTTGCCGTCGTGCTCGCGGCAGTAGGTGGAGTACTGGCGCGCAAGGTCGGCGTAGTACTCGGCGCGCATGTTGCCGCCGCAGCCCCAGGACTCGTTGCCGACCCCCCAGAACGGGACGCGCCACGGCTCGTCGCGGCCGTTCTCGCGCCGCAGCGACGACATCGGCGCCTCGCCGGAACGGGTTAGGTACTCCACCCAGTCCGCCATCTCGCGCACGGTGCCGGAGCCGACGTTGCCGCAGATGTAGGGTTCGGCCCCGAGTTGCTCGCACAGGTCCATGAACTCGTGGGTTCCGAAGGAGTTGTCCTCCACGACGTTGCCCCAGTGGGTATTGACGACGGTGGGGCGCTCCTCGCGGGGTCCCACGCCGTCGCGCCAGTGGTACTCGTCGGCGAAGCAGCCGCCGGGCCAGCGGAGGTTGGGGATGCCCAGTTCCTTCAGCGCGGCGACGACGTCGCTGCGGATGCCGCGAACGTTGGGGATCTCGGAGTCCTCACCGACCCAGAACCCGCCGTAGATGCAGTTGCCAAGGTGCTCGGCGAAGTGACCGTAGATGTGCCTGCTGATCCGGGGTCCGGTGACGTCGAGGTTGATGACGGCGGTGGTGGGCGAGGTGCTGCTCATGTGTGGGAGTCCTCCGTTGAAACTCGCGTTTACATCGATGTAAGGACATCTTTGCACGCGCGCACGTCGCAGGGCAATGCCTCTGTTGCTGGCGAAAGGAGGAGGCCGTGGAACTCCGAAGCCCTAGGCTTCGGGTCATGTCACGCATGCATGAACTGTTGAAGGAATCACTCTCGGACGGCATGAGCATCCCCGAACCTCTTGAGCGCGCTTGGGCGTGGATGGAAGAGCGCGGGTGGGGCTCTGACATGGGCGGCCAGTACCACCTCACCCCCTACCCGGGGGAACGCCAACTGGGTGTGGTGTTCGTCTCCAACGGGTCTCTGGACGGGTGGTTCGAGCCCGGGGACCCAGCGCAGGAAAGGCTGCTGCCTATTGCCGAGATCTCCGGTAGCGGGAGTCTCGCAGCCCTCTGGCTCGACGACGACGGAGCAGTCCGCTTCGTGGCGCTCGACTCGATGGGCTCCAGCTATGTCCTCGCGGACTCAGCCGTCGACTTCCTCCGGCTGACAGCAATCGGGTACGAGGAGATCGTCGGATGGTTCCTGGCGCTTCCGCCGGAGAGCGACGAGGCTGTCGAGGCGCACCGGGAATTCAGGACCTGGGTGGAGGAGACCTTCGACGTCGAAGTGCCGGAGCGGTGGTTCAAGGTCAGCGATCCGGATCCCTTCGCCGCATGGCTTGAGTCCGTCAAGGCATAGGCTGCGGCAGTGGCCCGTAGCCGTCTGGAGCGCATCGTCGTGCTGACCGGCGCCGGCATTTCCGCAGAGTCGGGGATCCGCACCTTCCGGGACACTGACGGACTGTGGGAGGACCACCGGCCTGAGGATGTCGCCACTCCGGAGGCGTTCGTCGCCAACCCCGAGCTGGTCCACCGGTTCTACAACGCCCGCCGTCGCCAGCTCCTCAGCGCTGAGATCTCTCCGAACGCGGCGCACCGCGCACTGGCCCGGCTCGAGGCGGAGTTCCCCGGGGAGGTGCTCCTGGTCACCCAGAACATCGACGACCTGCACGAGCGTGCCGGCTCCCGCGACGTCCTGCACATGCACGGCGAGTTGCTGGTCTCCCGGTGCGTGCGCTGCGGCGCGGAGTTCGAGACCCGGGGCGACGTCGACGGCGTCACCGCTTGCCCGTCATGTGGTCGCGCAGGCGGCCTCCGGCCCCACGTGGTCTGGTTCGGCGAGATCCCGCTGCACATGGAGCGCATCTTCGACGCGCTGGAGAGGTGCGACATCTTCGCCGCGATCGGAACGTCCGGGAACGTCTACCCCGCGGCCGGCTTTGTGCAGGTGGCGAACGGGGTGGGCGCGAAGACTGTGGAACTGAACCTGGAGCCGTCGTGGGTGAACCCGGACTTCAGCGAGAGCCGCCTCGGTCCCGCGACCGTCGAGGTGCCGAAGTGGGTGGACGAGTTGCTGCTGCGAGGAGGCCGGGAGGAATGACCGGAAACCCCGTTTTCTTTGCAGAGGAGTGCGCAGAAACCGGGGTTTCTGGCAGATCCTCCTCTGCCAGCACCTGCCCTCGGTGGCGCCGCCGACCGGAGGGCGGATCACTCGCCAAGAGCCACGACCGGCCAGCCGTCGGATGTCCAGCCCAGCTCGCGGATGGCGAGCCTGAAGTCCCCGCCCTGCTCCTCGTCGTAGTAGTGGAACGCGATGTGGTTCTGCGACACCGATTGGCCTCCCGGGCCGATCCGGGTGCCTTCGCTCTCCAGCAGTAGCGTGCCTCCGCCGTCGGTGAGCGCAACGCCGTTTGCGTCGAGGTAGGGTCCCTGCGGCTCCTCCGAGCGCCCGACGTTGATGTTGTATGTGCTGGCCGTCCCCTGGCAGCAGGAGTCGAACGAGGCGAACAGGTAGTACCAGCCGTCGCGGTACAAGAGAGCGGGAGCCTCGCTCGCGTTGGTGGCCGTGCCCCGATGTGCGATGCTGAACGGCTCAGCACCGGGGGAGGGCTTCCCGGAGGGAAAGTCGAGTTCGACCATCTGCAGGCCGCCCCAGAAGGAGCCGAACGCCATCCAGCCCTGGCCCTCCTCGTCCACGAGCACAGCGGGGTCGATGGCGTTGTAGTCCGCGGCGCCGTCGGAGCTGATGACCTCACCCTGGTCGGTCCAACCGGCCGAGGGGCTGTCGGGGTCAAGTTCGTCGGCGGTGCGCAGGCCGATGGCGGAGGTGTTGGATCCGAACGTCGAGGCCGAGTAGTACAGGTACCAGGTCCCGTTGTGCTCGATGACCTCCGGCGCCCAGAAGTTCGTGATCCCCGCGATCTTGTCGACCGCCCAGTCCGGCTCCTGCGACGGCGTCCAGGCCTCACCCGCGTAGGTCCACTCGCGGCCGTCGGGGGAGGTGCGGACCTGGATGGCGCCGAGCCCCACCCTGGGGTCTCCCGTGGAGAACACGAACCAGGGGCGCTCGCCGTCGCCCACCACCAGACCCGGGTCGTGCGTTCGCAGGTCGCCCGTCACGGGGATCTCCTTGGCCACGGGGGAGGTCGAGGGGCTGCAGGCGCCGAGCAGGAGCGTGGCGGCGACGACGATGCCGAGCGTGCGGCTCATCGCGCCAGCCGCACCATCGTCCAGGAGATCGCCGGCAGTTCCAGCTTGAGTGCGGTCCCGTCCAGCGCGACGGAGTCGTTCGCCTCCGGGAGGACGGAGGTGTCGTCGTCGGCGCTGGCGTGCCAGCGGGGGTCGTCGCTGGTGAACGTCACCGCTTCCACCAGTCGGAGGCCGGCAGGCACCTCGCACGCGACGGGGACGGCGGCGGTCTCGTCTCGGTTCACGAGGAACAGCACGCACTCGTCGTCGGACCAGGTGGCGACGGCGTCCACCGCCTGGACGTCGCCGAACTCCTCGCTGGCGATGGTGGGCCCGTCGATGATGACCCGCAGCACGTCGCCGGCGGCGTGCCGCGAGGTCAGTGCGAAGGGATGGAAGATCGTCTGCTTCCAGGCCTTGCCGCCCTTCTCCGTCCGGATGGGGGCGATGACGTTGACCAGCTGCGCCTGGTTGGCCGCCCACACCCGATCGGTGTGGCGCAGGAGCGAGACGAGCAGGTTGCCCACGACGACGGCGTCGGCCACCGAGTACGTGTCCTCCAGCAGGTGGGGGGCCACGGGCCAGTCGTCGCCCGTGGGTGCCTTCGACGGGGTGCGGTCCTGGTACCAGACGTTCCACTCGTCGAAGGAGATCCCGATCTTCTTCGTGCTCTTTCGGGCAGCCCCGACGGTGTCGGCCGTGGCCGCGACTTGGTCGATGAAGCGGTCCATGTCCTCGGCGCCCAGCATGAACTCCTGCAGCCCGGACTCCTTCTCCCAGTAGTAGGCGTGTGCCGAGACCATGTCCACGTGGTCCCAGGCCTCCGTGAGGACCGTGCGCTCCCACTCGCCGAAGGTGGGCATGGCCCTGCTGGACGAGCCGCAGGCCACGAGCTCAAGGTCCGGATCGATCATGCGCATAGCGCGGGCGGTCTCCGTGGCCACACGACCGTACTCCTCGGCGGTCTTGTGGCCGATCTGCCAAGGGCCATCCATCTCATTGCCGAGGCACCACAGCTTCACGCGGTAGGGGTCCTCAGCGCCGTTCGCGCGACGCTTCTCCGCCAGGAAGGAGTCTCCGGGCACGTTGCAGTACTCAAGGAGGTCGAGTGCTTCGGCCACCCCTCGGGTTCCCAGGTTGACGGCCATCATCGGCTCGACCCCGGCCTTTGCCGCCCACTTCATGAACTCGTCGGTGCCGACGGTGTTGGGATCGCTGGAGTGCCAGGCGAGGTCAAGGCGCTTGGGGCGATCCGCCACCGGTCCCACCCCGTCCTCCCAGCGATAACCGGACACGAAGTTGCCGCCCGGGTACCGGACCGTGCTCACGCCGAGTTCGCGGACCAGCTCCAGCACGTCGGTGCGGAAGCCGTCTTCGTCGGCGGTCGCATGGTCTGGCTCGTGAATACCCTCGTAGACGCACCGTCCCAGGTGCTCGACGAAGGACCCGAAGGTCCGTCGCCTGACCGGCCCCACCTTGAACGCGGGGTTGATGACGAGACGTGCGATGCTCATGCGGGCTCCTTCGCCTGAAGTGCTTTCATCGATGAACGAAGAATGACACGCGGCTGCGCGTTCGGTCAAAGCTTCGCTGCAGGCGTTCCTGATTTACGCTCAGTTGGTCACAGTTTGGTCACGGCGCAGACGAGGGCTTGACTCTTTCATCGATTACCGACTATACATGTGCCAAGTGTTCCAGGGTCGGAACCTCACCGCAGAGGTCGCCAAAGTTGGCAGGTCTTCGTTTCGGCCCCACAGATCGAAAGGGCCAGCATGTTCGGAAACATCAGCCGTCGTACTCTCCTCGCAGGCACGGGCGTCGCAGCCATGGCCACCGGCCTCGCGGCCTGTGGAGGAGACAGCAGCAGCACCAACCAGCCCTCGGGCTCCAGTTCGAGCGGCGGCACAGGTGCCGGCGTCGAACTGACGTACATGTTCCGCGGCGGTGAGGACGAGCGAAAGGCCTACGACCAGGCGATCGCCGCCTTCGAGGAGCAGACCGGCGCCAAGGTGAACGTCATCGTCACCGACGCCGACCAGTACCGCACCAAGCTCCAGGCGGCCATCACCGGCGGTCAGGTGCCAGACGTCTTCTACCTCGAGCAGGGCTCCGTGATGGCTTTCGCCAAGAACGGCATCGTCAAGGACATCACCGCAGACATCGAGAGCGCCGGCCTGGACATCTCCAAGGTCTGGAAGTACGGCGTCGACTCCTACCGCTTCGACGGCGAACGCGTCGGCCAGGGCGCCATCTACGGCCTGCCCAAGGATGTCGGGCCGTTCTCCTTCGGCTACAACAAGACCATGTTCGAGGAGTTGGGCATCCCGCTGCCGGACAAGGACAAGCCCTACACCTGGGCCGAGTTCCGCGACGTCGCCAAGCAGCTCACCTCCCCGGAGGAAGAGCGCTGGGGAACCGGACTCAACGTGGTGTGGAACCTCCAGGCGTGGGTCTGGTCCAACGGCGGGGACTGGGCTGACCCCGAGCGTCGCACCGTCACCATCGACACCCCCGAGTTCGCCGAGGCACTGCAGGACTTCGCCGACATCCAGATCGTCGACGGCTCCACGCCGTCGATCGAGCAGGCGCAGACCATGGACACCTACCAGCGCTGGATGCGCGGCCAGATCGGCTTCTTCCCCGTCGGTCCTTGGGACGTCAGCACCTACCAGGGCCTGGACTTCGAGTGGGACCTGATCCCGTACCCGGTCGGCAAGACCGGCGAGACCGCCACCTGGCTCGGCTCACTGGGCATCTCGGTGTCCAACAAGACCAAGAACGCCGAACTGGCCACCCAGCTGGCCATGTTCCTGTCCGCCGACGAGGACGCGCAGCGCACGCTCTACCAGGCTGGCGTGCAGATCCCGAACCTGGTGGACATGGCCAAGGGTGAGTACCTGGAGGCGGAGGGCGCGCCCGCGAACAAGGAGGAGTTCATCCAGGTCGCCGAGGACTACGGTCGGGCGCTGCCGGCGGCCACCACCTGGACCCCCGAGTGGTACGACGACTTCTGGGTGGGCATCCAGCCCGTCCTCGACGGCAAGACCACCGCCGCCGACTACGTCGCCCAGCTGCAGCCCCAGATGCAGCAGAAGCTTGACGCGGCCAACCAGGCCGCGGGCATCTGATCCACGTGTCGTCCCAGGGGCGGGACCCGGCCGGGTCCCGCCCCTCCTACCGGGAAGGGTGCGCATGAGTACCACCACCGAGCCGTTGCGGACCGCCGCGCGCGAGGCGCCGCCGTCGCCGTCGCGGCCCCGCAAGAGCACGCTCTACCGCCGGGAGAACTTCGTGGCCGCAGCGTTCATCGCGCTGCCGTTGCTCGGGTTCCTCGTGTTCGCCATCGGACCGTTCCTCTACAGCGTTTACGCGTCTTTCACGAACTGGAACATGCTGAGCGCACCCACTTGGGTGGGCCTCGCCAACTACGCCCAGGCCTTCGGCGACCCGTACTTCATCAAGTCGTTGGGCAACACCTTCTTCTACATGATCGGGATTCCGATCGGACTGGTGCTCTCGCTCACCCTCGCGCTGGCGATGAACCGTCGCATGCCCGGCCGCGCCTTCTTCCGCAGCATCTACTACGTTCCGGTGGTCTCCTCGCTGGCCGCGGTCTCGATCCTTTGGCAGTGGGCCTACAACGGGGACTTCGGGCTGGTCAACCAGGTGCTGGACATTTTCGGGATCGACGGCCCGAACTGGTTGATGGACACCAACACGGTCAAGCCGGCACTGATCATCATGGCCGTCTGGAAGGGTCTGGGCTACTCGATGCTGCTCTACCTCGCCGCCCTGCAGAGCGTCCCGCGCTCGTTGTACGAGGCTGCGGAGCTCGACGGCGCCAGCAGCTTCAAGCGGTTCTGGCACATCACGCTGCCGATGGTGCAGCCCGTGACCTTCTTCCTCGTGGTCACCAGCGTCATCGCCGGCTCCCAGATCTTCACCGAGATCAACATCATGACCCCCACCGGTGGTCCGGAGTACTCATCGGCCTCCATCGTCTGGTACATCTGGCGCCAGGCCTTCTCGAGCCTGTCCATGGGATATGCCTCCGCCATGGCCGTCCTGCTCGGACTCCTTGTGTTCGTGATCACCGCCATCCAGTTCTGGATCAACGCCCGCAACAACTCGGACGGGGCTGAGTGACATGGCCGCAACACTTGCGCAGAAGCGCTACCGCACCGGCAACATCATCGTCGCCATCGCCCTGTTGATCGGCGGCATCGTGATGGTCGCCCCACTGCTGTGGATGATCTCCACCTCCCTCAAGACCCAGGAGGGCGTGTTCTCACTCCCTCCCGAGTGGATCCCGCCGGAGCCCCAGTGGCACAACTACGTCCGGGTCTGGTCCGCCGGGCCCCTGCTGGCAGGCATCAAGAACTCGCTGATCGTCTCGCTGACCGTCACCATCGTCGGGTCCATCACCTCCACCCTGGCGGCCTTCGCGTTCGCCAAGCTGCGGATGCCCGGCAAGAACGGCATCTTCCTGTTCATGCTCGCAGGGCTGATGGTCCCCTTCCCGACGCTGATGATCCCGCAGTTCGTGATGTTCGCCAACATTGGCTGGGTCGACACGCTGCTGCCCCTCATCGTGCCGGGCCTGTTCGGCAACATCATGATGATCTTCTTCCTCCGTCAGTACTTGACATCGGTGCCGGACTCCCTGATCGAAGCCGCGAAGATCGACGGCGCCGGATACCTGAGGATCTTCTCCTCGATCATCCTGCCCCTGATCCGCCCGGCCATCGCCGCCCAGTTCATCCTCTGGTTCATGGCGGTGTGGAACGACTACCTCGCCCCGCTGATCTACCTGAACACGCCCGAGAAGCAGACCCTCCAGGTGGTCATCGCGAACTTCAATGCCAACTACGCCATCCAGACCGACTACCCGATGATCATGGCTGCCTCGGTGATCGCGCTCGTCCCGGTCTTCGTGATCTTCGTGGTCTTCCAGCGTCAGATCATCGAGTCCGTGGCGCTGACCGGAACGAAGGGCTGACATGGAACCCGACTACCTGGCCGCCGCCACCTCCGGCAGCGGCGGGGACCCCGCTGCCTGGGGCGCCCACGACCCGACGATCGTGAGGGCGCGCGACGGGCGCTGGTTGATGTTCTCCACCGACACCGCCGTCGCCGGCGGGCCCGGCGCCGGCGCGCAGATCCGTCAGTCCGACGACCTGGTCCACTGGAGGTGGTTCGGACACGCCTTCGACGGGGTCCCCTCGGACGCGGCCCAGTGGAGCAACGCCATCGGCATCTGGGCACCGGAGGTGATCCGGCGCGGCGATGAGTACAGGATGTACTACTCGGTCAGCTCATTCGGCTCCCGCACCTCGGCGATCGGCCTGGCCACCGCACCCGACGCCACCGGCCCCTGGCAGCACCGGGAACTGGTCGTCTCCACCCATCACGAGACGAGCGAGGTCAACGCGATCGACGCGGCTGTCGTCGTCGACTCAGACGGCTCAGACTGGCTGCTCTACGGGTCCTTCTTCGGCGGGCTGCGCATCCTGCCCCTCGGGGCCGATGGGCGGCCGTTGGTCACCGACGACGTCGGCACCTCCGTCGTCCGAAGGGCGCGTTCGATCAACGGCGCCGTCGAGGGTGGCCACGCCATCTACGACGAGGAGTCGGGCACTTATGCGCTGTTGTGCTCCTTCGACTCCCTCTTCGACACCTACAACGTGCGGGTGGCGCGGGCGACGTCGGTGACCGGTCCCTACGTGGATCCTCTGGACCGGCCGATGATCGACACCTCGGAGCCGCCGACGCAGGTGGGGGCGGTGATCCTCGCCGGTTACGAGGCCCCCGACGGCACGACCTGGATCGCGCCCGGTCACAGCTCCCATCTGGTCACCGACTCCGGCGTGTTCCTGGTGCACCACGTCCGCGACGGGTCGGACCCCACTCGGCACACCGCCCACGTCCGCCGTCTCGAGTGGACTCGCACCGGCTGGCCACTGGCCAGTCCGCTGCCCTGGGGTGGGCCCGTGGCGTCGGTCCCGGGTGATCTGGGGGGCGAGTGGCTGTTCTACAGCCTCGACGCCGAGGCGAAGTCGCCCCACCGACCGCGTCGCGTCGATCTTGCCGCCGAAACCTTCACCGCGCTTGCCGAGTCCGGCCGCGCGAAGGTTACCGTGGAGGGACGCGATTTCGAGGCAGTACTGTTCGTCGAGGCCGACGGTGTTGCCGTGGCCGGGATGGATGAGCGAGGCGTGGTGGGGTGGCTGGTCAAGGCGTGATCACGCGTGCTGAGCCCCGACGCGGAGTCGGCTGGGCAGGCACGGCCATGTCCTGGCTTGGCAGGGCCACCCAACTGGTCGAGGTGACCGCCTGCTGGGTCTTGGGCGTGATGGCCGGTGGGATAGTCCTTGGTTGGCTCCCCGCGGGAGTCGCTGCTGGTTCCGTGCTCCACAAGTTGACGGGGCCAGAGCCGAGCGATCGGCCGATCGCGGAGTTCTTCGAAGTCTGGCGCTCCAACCTCGGCCGCGCGAACGCCGTCGGCTGGCCGGCGACGATCGCCATTCCGGTGCTCCTGCTCGACCTGTGGATCCTGTCCCATGGTGGCCCTTCCTGGTTGGCGGTTGTCGTCGTCGCGAACATGGTGTTCGCGGCGTGGCTGGTGCTCGCCGTCGGTTATCTGATGAGCCTGCTGATGTTGGCCGAGACCCACAGCCTGCCCATGGCCAGGCTCTGGCGGACCTCGCTGGTAATGCCCCTCGCCTCGCCCGGGACAACGCTGATCTGGCTGGTGTGTCTTGGGCTTCTGGCTGTCGTGGCGAGGTTCGTGCCCATCGTCGCGGTGCTCTGCGCGCCGGGTTACGTGATCCTGGTGACCAGCTGGCTCACACGTCGGCGCCTGCACAACGCCGGTGTCGCGCACGATTCCGAGCAGGAACTGCTGGCCGAGGTCGCTCCGCACTAGCCGCGAGCGCCGGTGTCCCGTTCCGCTTGGAGCTGACATGGTCAGGACGCGACCCGGTGCCTCCTCTCGCACTCAACCCATCGGTTACCTCCTAATACGAACGTGGAGACTCTCGGCGCCGCTTCCCGTCGGCGACGCCGCTGGTCGGTTTACCAGCGTTGTTACTCGTGACCAGCCGTAGAGCGCTGGTGGCGACGAGCAACGCTGGTGAATGCGTGGAGGGCTGGTGAACCGGGGTGGCTCCGGGGCTACTTCTCCAGTCACTGGCGCCCCCTGCGCGGTTTACCAGCGTTGTTGCTCGTGACCAGCCGTAGAGCGCTGGTGGCGACGAACGACGCTGGTGAATGCGTGGGAGGGCTGGTGGACGCGTGGGAGGGCTGGTGGAGCGGATTGACTACCGGGCTGCCTACTCCAGTCACCGGCGCCCCCTGGTCGGTTTACCAGCGTTGTTGCTCGTGACCAGCCGTAGAGCGCTGGTGGCGACGAGCAACGCTGGTGAATGCGTGGGAGGGCTGGTGGACGCGTGGGAGGGCTGGTGAACCGGGAGTGGCTCCGGGGCTACTTCTCCGGTCACCGGCGCCCCCTGCGCGGTTTACCAGCGTTGTTGCTCGTGACCAGCCGTGTAGCGCTGGTGGCGACGAACGACGCTGGTGGACGCGTGGGAGGGCTGGTGGACGCGAGGGAGGGCTGGTGACGGCGGCGGGAGCGCTGGTTACGGGGTGGGCAGGGCCAGGGGCTCGGAGGCGACGGCGAACGGTGCCGGACCGCTGGGGTCAGCTCGACGACTCGCGGATCTTGAGTTCGAAGTCCGCGTAGACACGCTGGATTGGTTGGCGCGCCTCCATCGCCTTGCTGGACTCGGAGATCCTGAGTGCCAGGAGCTCGACGGCTCGGCGGGCGATCTCCTCCCTGCCGGGGGAGACGCTGCTGAGCGTGGGGCGCGTGTAGGCGGCGTCCTCGATGTCGTCGAAGCCGATCACGGCGACCTGTTCCGGCACGCTGATGCGGTGTGCGTGGAGGCTGTGCAGAACGCCCATGGCGAGGGCGTCGTTCAGGGCGAAGACGGCGTCGAACCCAACGCCCTCCCCGATCAGGGCGTCGGTGGCTTCGGCGCCGGTGTTGCGGTGCCAGAGGCCGGTGGCCCGGACGAGCCGCTCGTCGACGTCGATCCCCGCGTCGGCCATCGCCTGGCGGTAGCCGCTCTCACGCAGTGCCGCGGAGCCGACCTTCTCCCCGGGGTGGGAGCCGACGATTGCGATGCGTCGCCTCCCAGATGCCAGCAGGTGCCTGGTGGCGGCCCTGGCGGCCTCGACGTTGCTCATGGTGATGTGGTCGTTGGTCGAGCCGAACACCCGCTCGCCGAGCAGCACCATGGGGAAGTCCACCTTGAACAGGTGGACGTCGTCCTGCCCGAGCGCCAGCGGCGAGAACATCAGCCCGTCGGTCATGAAGCGGCGCTGCCCGTGGAGGACGTCGATCTCACGGTCACGGTCGGAGTTGGTCTGCTCGATCAGGACACGAAGGCCCACTTTCTCGGCCTCCTGGATCACCGAGTCCGCGAGTTCGGCGAAGTAGGGAAGCTTCAGCTCCGGCAGCGCGAGCCCGATCAGTCCGGTGCGCCCCTTGCGTAGGTTCCTGGCGGTGAAGTTGAGTTCGTAGCCGAGCTTCTCGATGGCCTTTTGGACCTTGGTGCGGGTGGCGGCGCTCACGTGCGGCTGGTCATTCACCACGTTCGAGACCGTCTTGGCCGAGACGCCGGCTAGCCGGGCGACATCCTGCATCGTGGCCGCCATGCGCCCAACCTCCCGTTTCTTCGATTACCTTCCGATCTTCTCACATTCGATCCTCGTGATGTTCGGCGACCCAAGGGCGCTCGAACGTACCGGTGCACGGGGTTCACACTTAAGAATTCAACCCCCGCTATCCGACCGTATATAAACGCTGTTAGGCTCCGCCTGTGGGCTTCGGCGCTGGGCCTGGCCAAGAGGGGGAGAAGAGCCAATGAGATCCATCCGGACCACCGCGATTGCCTTGTTCGCGATTTGCACCGTCGGCGTGTTTCCGGTTCTGTCCGCAGCGCCGGCCGCCGCAGAGGTGGACGTCTACACCACCCCAGGCACCCACCAGGTGAACGGGCGCCAATGGCGAACCACGTGCGCGCCTTATTCCTCCAGCATTGAGCGCTGCCGAACCGAGATTTGGGCCAGCGTGATTCACCTGTCCCAAGCTGGGCGCTTTACCCAGGTGAACGGGTGGGCGTTCAATAACCTGACATACAAGCCGGTGAGTTACCCACTCTGGGGCACCAACCCACTGGCACGTCCAGGAACCTGGACCAAGGACGGGCGCCAGTGGCGCACTGAGTGCGGCACCCCCGCTACCGGGCGTGACGCCTGCCGTAGCTACATCTACAGCACGGTCTACGCCAGGACCACCACCGGCTACACGGCTCTCAACCAGTGGACCTTCAACAACATCACTCGGTTCACGCCGGGAACCGCTGCCTACCCTGCGCCATCTACAACGCCCGCACCGACGCCGACCAAGCCGGTCACGGTTTCACAACAACAAGCCGTCAGGAGTGCCGAGGAGTATCTGGCGGTGTTGAGCTTCTCGCGTATTGGACTGATCGAGCAGTTGGAGTACGAGGGTTTCAGCAATGCCGACTCCGTCTTCGCGGTTGACTACTTGCGCGTTGATTGGTACGCGCAGGCAGCGCGTTCAGCAAGGGAGTACTTGAATTTCATGGCTTTCTCTCGCATTGGGCTGATTGACCAGCTGCTTTATGAGGGATTCACACATGAGCAGGCCATCTTTGGTGTGAATTCTGTAGGCCTCTGAGACGGCAAGTACATCCACGCCTTCCGGTGCCGGGCTGTGTACCGGCCTCAGGCGTGGTCGGAGTCAGAGGCTTTGCGAAGCCACGTTCGCGGTGGGACTCAGGAATCTGTCCGGGCATGCTGAGCCACCAGTCCCCCGGATGAACATCGGCAGGGCACAACCAGTCAGGATCGCGGCTGGCAGGTGGGGCACCAGTAGATGAACCGTTCCTGTCCCGCCCGGGGGTCGGCGACGGTGTGCGCGCCCCCGAGCTCACCGGAGCGGACGGCGGTCCCACAGCGCCTGCAGGGGAGGCGCTGCCGCCCATAGACGTAGGTGTTCTCACCCGGGCGGTCGTTGCCCGTGAACACCCTGACGGGACGGTCCCGGTTGGCCTGGAGGAGCCGCGCGCCCAGGTCCACCACAGCGTCCGCGTCGCGACTGGCCACGTTCGAGGCGGGATGGATGCCCAGCAGGAAGCACAGTTCGGCCCGGAACACGTTGCCCAGCCCGGCGATCACCCGCTGGTCCAGCACCGCCTCACCCAGTGAGGTGTCACGCTGTCGTTCCAGCCGCGCCACCGCCTCGTCGCGGCCAGGAACGGGCCAGCGGCCGGGAGAGTCCCAGTCAGGGCCCAGCGGGTCAGGGCCGAGATGGGCGGTGCGGGCGTCGTAATGTTCGGCCGGCCACAGCTCGAGCATCCCGAGGTCGTGACCCACAAGCTCGATCTCCTGTTGCGGATCCGGGGACCCGGCCACCCGGACCACGAGCCGGGCCGTGTGAGCGGGAGCGGACCAGCGGCTGCCGGCGGGGTGGATCCGCCAGGTGCCGTCCATGCGCAGATGGGTGTGGAGGATGTCCGCACCCTCGGGCGTGGAGATCCGCCAGAACAGGTGCTTGCCCCAGGGCCAGACCCGCTCGATCACCGCGCCCGAGGCGTCCGTGGTGGCCAGCGCGGGCGTCCGGCCGTCCCAGTGCGTGATCGTGCGGCCCTCCAGCGGCTCCAGCCGTTTCGCGAGCTGGTAGATGGTGTCGCCCTCAGGCATGGCGTGCCTCGAAAACCACGCCGCGGGGGGTGATCCTTGCCCCGGCGCCCAGCAACGCCGCGACGTCGGGACCGACGCCGGCGCGCTCGCCGTCGATCTCCTCCACCCGGATGCGCGCCATCCGCTTCTCGTTCACCGCTTGCTGCAGCGCACGGCCGACCAGACCGACCCGGGTAGAGCGGTCCGGTCCGCCACCGGCAGGGTCGAAGATGGAGAGGTTGCGGCCACCGCGGGTCAGGTGGGCGAGGCACAACCCGTCGGCGAGCACGACCACGGCTCCGGCAGCACGTGAGACCCGCGCCGTCGGATGGTCCGGCCACCCGACGACGCTGCCGTACGGATTGGCCGGGTCCAGCGCCGCCAGCACCACGGGCCTGACGTCGTGTGCGCCGGAGGGCCAGGTGGTCCCGTCGGGGCTGTCGGCGAACCCCCGGATGTGGTCGATGGTCGCGGAAGTCGCGAACTGGGACCCACCGAGTCCCTCCACGACGTAGCCTCGGGCGATCTTGCCTGCGCGCTCCAGCTCCGCCAGCACGCGGTAGGCGGCGGCGAACCCGCCCTCGGTGGCTTCGGCCACGACTGCGCCGCGGGTGATGACCCCGTAGCGCTCCAGCCACCCGGACACGCGCGCGATCATCTCCTCCGCGGGGGACGGCCGCGGGTCTCCCACTCGGTACCAGCGGCCCGCCACGGTGGGTGGGGTGCCGTCAAGGCCCGGCCTGCCTAGCAGCGAACGCCCCGGCCGTGGGAGCCGTGCCCGGGCACGCGGTGTGGAGCGGGGGCTCTTGTGGGCCGCGCGCGCCGGTCCACCGATGCGGGCGCGGACGGGCGCCATCGACGTCGGTGCGACCAGTCCCGCTTCCGCAGCGCGCCACCACGACTCGACCAGTTCCGGCGTCCCGACTAGGCCCCCGGCCGCCGCCTCCCGGGCGGATCGCAGCTCCAGGAACAGGCCACCGGCGGCGGCCACTTCGTCGGCCAGCTTCCGCAGCGCATCGTCGGCGGGCGGCGGCGGGGACAGGAGGTCGACGTCGGCGGCAGGCACCAGCGCCACCAGCGGGTCCTCGGGACCGAGGCTGCCGCGCAGCCGGATCAGGACCTCGCCCTCGGCCACCAGCTGGTCGAGGTGCGACGGCGAGTAGTCACGCAGGCGCGCCGGCAGGACCTGGGTTTCCCAGGCGCTCGCCGGCAGCGCCGCTCCGCCGAGCCGTTGCAGCGCGACCAGCACCTCGTCGGGACTGGAGAAGGGCCGGTCGTCGACGCCGTGCCAGGCCGCCAGGAACCTCGCCAGCCCGGAGGTCGAGACCGGCTGCACCTGAGCGCGGGCGGCCGTCAGGCAGCGGCTGCGGATTCGCCGGAGCACCTCCGGGTCGGAGAACTCCGCCTCGGTACGGCCGGGGGTGAAGTGGCCGCGGATGAGCCGCTTGGCCGTGACCTCGCGTTCCAGCAGGAGGTCCGCGGTGGCGGTCCCGATCCGGAAGGCGGCCGCCACCTGCGCCGTCGTGAACGGGGCGTGCGTGCGGGCGTAGCGCAGCACCAGTTGGGTGAGGGGGTCGCGTCCCGCCTCCGCGACGTCGGCCGCGGGAGCGCCCGGGGGCAGGGGGACGCCGAGGGCGTCGCGGAGCAGTCCCAGGTCCGCAGCCGCCGCCAGGTGCGGCTGACCGGCGAGCTGCACGGTGAACACCCGCCCCGCGAGCTCGTCGACCGCGTCGTCGAGTGCGGCCGCCAGACCTCCCGTGACCCGGGCCGACAACTCCGCAAGGGGGATTGGGCCGAGCAGCCGTGGCAGGTCCGCCAGTTCCTCGACGTTTCGTGCCCGCCGGTCCTCGGCCGTGTGCTGGAGTTCCGCCTCCACCTGGGAGATGACCTCGAGGTCGAGCAACTCCCGCAGGTCGACGGTGCCC
Source organism: Tessaracoccus sp. OS52 (assembly GCF_020687685.1). Lineage (GTDB taxonomy): Bacteria > Actinomycetota > Actinomycetes > Propionibacteriales > Propionibacteriaceae > Arachnia. The sequence continues at coordinate 714,792 of NZ_JAJEWM010000001.1, forward strand.
AGCACCGCGGCCAGGAGCGCGGGGTCCATCGAGAGGGTTGCGGCGCGGCGCTCGGCCAGCGGCGTGTCCCCCTCGTACATGAACTCGCCCTGGTAGCGGAACAACATCGTGGCCGCGAAGGGACTCGGCGACGACGTCGTCACCTCCACCACCCGCACCGCTCCCCGCTGCAGCGCGTGCAGGACCTCGACCAGCCCGGGGAGGTCGTAGACGTCCTGCAGCACCTCCCGCACGGTCTCGATGATGATCGGGAACCTCGGATGGTGCCTTGCCACCTCCAGCAGTTGGCTGGCTCGCTGACGCTGTTGCCACAAGGGGCTGCGCCTGCCCGGATCGCGCTGCGGGAGCAGGAGCGCCCGCGCGGCGCACTCGCGGAACCTGGCGGCGAACAGCGCCGTCCCACCCACCTCGGAGGTCACGATGTCGCCCACCTCGTCTGGTTCGGGCAGCAGGTGCTCGACGATGTTCTCAGCCGCTTCGCTGTCCGGCAGCCGCCAGATGATGCCGTCGTCGGAGGCCATCGGCACGACCTCGATGCCTGTGGCCGCGCGCAGCGAGGACCCGATGGCCAGCGCCCACGGCGCGAGGACGGAGCGGCCCAAGGGGCAGTGGAGCACAAAGCGCCAGTCGCCCACCTCGTCGCGGAACCGCTCGAGCAGGACGGTGGTGTCGTCGGGGACCTGGCCGGTGGCCTCGCGCTGCTCGGTCAGGTAGCTGCGGATGTTCTCCCGGACATTGGGGGTGAGCTCGTCCACGTCGAGGCGACGCGGATCCCGCAGCACCTCGCGGTGGAAGCGTCCGATCTGGCGGCCCAGTTCGGCGGGGCGGGGCTCCTGGTCCCCGTGCCAGAACGGCAGCCGCCCGGTGTGTCCCGGAGCGGGGATGACCAGCACCTGCTCCCGGGTGATCTCCACGATCCGCCACGACGACGCGCCGAGGGTGAAGACGTCCCCGACGCGGGACTCGTAGACCATCTCCTCGTCCAGTTCCCCAACCCGTCGGCCCGGCCCCTCCTCGCCGGCGAGGAACACCCCGAACAGGCCCCGGTTGGGGATGGTGCCGCCGGAGGTGACCGCCAGCCGCAGCGCTCCTGGACGCGCGTACAGCCGCCCGTCGCCCTCCACCAGGCGCGCCCGCAGGTCCCCGAAGTCTGCGCTCGGGTAGGCCCCGGTCAGCAGTTCCACGACCGAGTCGAACAGGGAGCGCTCCAGACCCGCGTAAGGCATCGCCCGCCGCAGGGCGCCGTACCAGCCGTCGATGTCCAGCCCAGCCTCGTCGGCCGCGACGGCGGCAGCCACCGTCTGCTGTGCCAGGACATCCAGCGGTGAGCGGGGGATGCGGATCTCCTCGATCTCGCCGCGCAGCATCCGCCCGGTCACGACGGCCGAGGGGATCAGGTCGCCGCGATGGAGGGGGTAGACCGTCCCCCGGGACACGGCGCCGACGTCGTGGCCGGCCCGGCCGATGCGCTGCAGCGCGCTCGCGACCGAGGGCGCCGCGGACACCTGGATCACCCGGTCCACCGCTCCCATGTCGATGCCCAGTTCCAGCGACGACGTCGCCACCACGCACCTGAGCTCCCCGGACTTGAGCGCGCCCTCGATCTCAGCCCGCGCCTCCTTGCTGACCGAGCCGTGGTGCGCCCGTGCGATGACTGCAGGAGCGGCGCCGACCTCGTCTGAGGACGCCATCACCTGCGCCGGTGGCCTGCGGGCGGGTGGCGCGAGCGAGTCGGGATCGTGCTCGGCCGCCCAGATTTCGTTGAGTCTGGCGGTGAGCCGTTCCGCCGTCCGGCGGGAGTTGGTGAACACCAGCGTCGAGCGGCCGTCCATCACGGATTCGTAGACGTCGGCCTCGACGTGCGGCCAGAGCGACTCGGTGGTCTCCGGAGGCGCGCTCAGGAGCGGGTCGGGTGGCTCGGTGCTGGCGCCCGGCGGCGGCCCCGGGGAGGTGATGTCTGGGACCGTGAGGCGGACCGAGACGTCCCAGGCCTTCTGGGTGGGCGGGGCAACCACCTCGACGGGCCGGTCACCGCCGAGGAAGGCGGCCACCCTGTCTATGGGGCGCACGGTGGCGGACAGGGCCACGCGCTGCACGTCCCGGTCCACCAGGGCGTCCAGGCGTTCGAGGCTCAGGGCCAGGTGCGACCCCCGCTTGGTCCCGGCAAGCGCATGGATCTCGTCGATGATGACGATCTCAACGTCCGTGAGGGTGGAGCGTGCCTGTGACGTGAGCATGAGGTAGAGCGACTCGGGCGTCGTGATCAGGATGTCGGGGGGACGCCGCACGAGCGCGGCCCGGTCACGCGAGGTCGTGTCGCCCGAGCGGACCCCGACGGTGAGGTGCGGCACGGACTGGTCGAGCCGCTCCGCGGTCCGGCGAATGCCGATCAGCGGCGCGCGCAGGTTGCGTTCGACGTCGACCCCCAGCGCCTTGAGGGGGGAGATGTAGACCACCCGGGTGCCGGTGCCGGCAGGCTTGGGCTCGTTGGAGAGCCGGTCAAGGGAGTGGAAGAACGCGGCCAGCGTCTTGCCGGAGCCGGTGGGCGCGACGACGAGCGCGTGGCGCCCCTCTGCGATGGCGTCCCACGCCGCCGTCTGCACCGGCGTGGGGGAGCGGAAGACCTCGGAGAACCAGGAGCGCGCCGGCTCGGAGAACCGGGCCAGTCCGGCTTCGGGGGCGCTCATCCCCCAAGTCTGCCACCGGCCCCGCCGCTGGGGTGGTTACAGCAGTTGGCCGCGGACGATGGTGTCGCCGGAGTGGCGCGGTTCGTCGTCGAACTGCTCGTTGGACAGGTCGACGATCAGGTAGCCGGACTCGATCAGGGACTCGTCCACCGCGAAGCGTCCCACCGACTCGGCCGCGAACACCCCGACCGAGACCATCCGCTGTCCGTCGGTGTTGATGAGCCAGACCTCGACGTACCCGTCAGGGTTGGCCACGCCGTCGGGGACCTCGACGGCGAGGCTGTAACCGATGTCCCGGCGCAGCAGTTCGGCGGTGCCGCGCGGATCGTCGGGCCGGTCCAGTGGCGTGAGGATTGCCCGGCGCACCGTCTCCAGGGCCTCGTCCCCAGGGCCGGTCAGCAGACGCATCCCGAGTGCGCCCAGGACGCCGCCGGCGAGCACACCGCCGGCTCCGAACAGCCACGCACGACGGGACGTCGACGGTCCGCCCGGGGCAGCGGGCGACCGTTGCGCTGAAGGAAGCTGCTGCGGCTGTGCGGGCGCAGGGGGCAGCTGGGGCAGGCCGGCCCCGGCTGCGATCGCCTCCCAGGTTCCGGGCGAGGGATCGGACCAGGTGGGCCGGGATTCCGCCGCGCGCCGGAAGCGCCTGGCGACGTCGTCGAGGGAGTACTTCGCCTCCTCAGACATCGGAATCCACCTCCTCGAAGATTGAGCGGAGCCTCTCCAGGCCCCGTCTCACATGGCTCTTGACGGTTCCCAACGGCAATTGCAGAGCTTGGGCGACGTCGTCGTGGGTGCGGTCCTCCAGGTAGACCATGGTCAGGATGCGTGCCCGGGGATCGCCCAACGCGGCGAGCGCGTCGCGCACCACCACGGAGTCGATCACGTCGTCCAGCCCGTTGGAGACGGCCGCAGGTTCCCAGGCGACCGCGTCCTCGTTGCGCTGGCCTCGGCCCCTCGCGCGGAGGGCGTCGATGACCTTGAGCCGGCAGATCCCGATGAGCCAGGCGGGCAGCGACTCGTCGCTGGCGCGCAGGCTGGCCCTCGAGTTCCAGGCGGCGATGAACACCTGCTGGGTGACGTCGTCGGCGTCGGCCGTGGAATTCAGGGAACTCCGGGCGATGGTGTGGATCAACCGGGACCAGCGTGTGAACGCCTCACGCAGGGCCGCGGCATCGCCAGAGGCGAGACGCGCGGCGAGCACCCCGACTGGGGTGGCGAGAACATCCGTGGTCACAGCAGTCAGTGTTCCATATCCAGGCGAGGACCACGACGCCCACGGCTCCGCCCGCCGGATCAGGCGGACGGAGCCGTGGGGGTTGATGGTCAGATTCAGTTGGTCGAACGGACGCGGGCGCCGCGGGCGACCACGAAGCTCGCAGTGGCGCCGACCAGGACCAGGCTGGCCAGGGCGATGGTGATCGGTGCCACGGGTGCGGGCCCCTCGGCGCCTGCGCTGGGCAGCCCGGCGTGGTCGCCCAGTTCGACGGCCTGGACCGCGAGGGCCAGGTTCTCGTCCTCCAGGGAACCCCAGGCGTAGACGATCGAGTTGGTGCCGTCGGTGAGGGTGAGGTCTGCGGGGCCGAGCACGACGGTGTCGGAGCCGGCAGCCACCACGTCGGCCGCGACGGTGCCCGGGGCGAGGTCGAGCTTCGCCTCGGAGGGGTTGGTCAGACCCGGAACCACGACGGCGCCTCCGGCGCGGACGTCGACGGCGGGCGCCGCGGCCACGTGACGGACGGTCAGGCGGGCGCCCTCGCTGGAGGCGGAGGTGTCATTCACGAACGGCGTGAGCACCGGGGCGCCGTCGGCGTTCAGATGGGCGACCACCGTGATGTTCGCGTCGGCGGGGACGGTGACGTCGTTGGCCTCGATCACGGCTTCGCCGTCGGCGCCGGCGCCGGCCGCGACGACCTTGAGGTCGTAGGTTCCGGCCGGCAACTCCTGCGGGTCGGTCAGGGTGCCTGGCTCGAAGTTCGTGAGGAGCTCGGAGCCGTTGGCGTAGACGTCGACGGTGGCGCCGGGCACGCCGTGGAGGATCGAGACCGTGGCGGTGTGTTCGTCCGCCATCGCTGTGGCCGCGGTGCCGACGGTGGCTGCGAGAGCGAGGGATCCGGCGAGGAAAATGCGGGAGAGCTTCATTGGACTGCCTTTCACTGTGTGTAGGCGGCTTTCGCCTTGACACCCAGTACTTCGCTCACCACCCGGGGTTTGGATGCACTCGGCTGAAAGTTTCTTTGAAAGTTCTTCCCGCGAACTGAGGAAAGCCCGCCGACAAGGGGTTTCCTCATCGGCGGGCTTTGAATTTCGATCGCACAGCCGTGCTCTCGCGGCGCGATTGGGTCCGCTTCCTCAGTGTGTGTCCTCCGCGGCGATCTCGGAGCCGTCGGTGGACCAGTTGGTGTGGAAGGTGCCTTCGGCGTCGATGCGACGGTAGGTGTGGGCACCGAAGTAGTCCCGCAGACCTTGGGTGAGGGCGGCGTTCAGGCGAGGTGCTCGGGCCTGGTCGTAGTGGGCGAGCGCGGCGCTGAAGCCGGGCACGGGGACGCCGGCGCGGACCGCCGTCGCGATCACTTCACGCCAACCGTCCTGGGCGGCGGCGAGGTCGGCAGCGACCGACGGCGCCTCAAGCAGGGTGACCAGGTTGCCCGCGGCGTACTCGGAGCGGATGCGCTCCAGCAGCTTGGCGCGGATGATGCACCCGGCGCGCCAGATCTTGGCCACCTCGGCGACGTTGATGTCCCAGCCGTACTCGACGCCGGCCTGGCGGATCTCATCGAGGCCCTGCGCGTAGGCGACGACCTTGCTGGCCCACAGGGCCTGGCGGATCTGGTCGATGAACGCCTCACGGTCGGCCACCTGGAAGGTGCCGTCGGGGCCGGAGAGGGCGTTGCGGGAGGCGGCGCGCAGCTCGGGGTGGGAGGACACGGCGCGGGCGAAGACGGACTCGGCGATGGTGTTGACGGGGGTGCCGAGGTCCAGGGCCGCCTGCACGGTCCAGGTTCCGGTGCCCTTCATGCCGGCAGCGTCGACGATGACGTCGACGAGCGGCTGGCCCGTCTTCTCGTCCACCTTGCGCAGCACTTCGGAGGTGATCTCGATGAGGTAGGAGTCCAGGTCACCGGTGTTCCACGTGGCGAACACGTCGGCCATCTCCGTGTGGCTCAGGCCGAGCGCCTTCAGCAGCACGTAGGCCTCGCCGATGAACTGCATGTCGGCGTACTCGATGCCGTTGTGCACCATCTTGACGAAGTGGCCGGCGCCGTCGGTGCCGATGTAGGTGCAGCAGGGCTCGCCGTCGACGTGGGCTGAGATCTTCTCCAGGATGGGGCCGAGGGCTTCGTAGGACTCGGGCGAGCCGCCCGGCATGATCGAGGGGCCCTCGAGGGCGCCCACCTCTCCGCCGGAGATGCCGGCGCCGACGAAGTGGAGGCCGTGCTCGCGCAGCTTGGCCTCGCGGCGACGGGTGTCGGTGAACTTGGCGTTGCCGCCGTCGACGACGATGTCACCCTCCTCCAGCAGCGGGATCAGCGAGTCGATGGTGGCGTCGGTGCCCGCGCCGGCCTTGACCATGATGATGATGCGACGCGGGCGCTCGAGCGAGGCGACGAAGTCGGCGAGTTCGGCGGCGGGGCGGAAGTCGCCCTCGTGGCCGTGCTCAGCGACGACCGCGTCGGTCTTGCTGGTGGTGCGGTTGTAGACCGCGGTCGCGTAGCCGTTGCGGGCAAGGTTGCGGGCGAGGTTGGACCCCATCACCGCCATCCCGATGACACCGACGTTCGCGAGGCTCGAGTTGGTCATGTTCGCCTTTCACAGTGGAGGAGTTCCTAGGCGGTCAGCCTATCCGAGCGGGTAGGCCGTGACTGCCGCGTGCACTCAGTTGCACGGGCGCTGAGCGGCGCGGGGGGCACCGTTCAAGTGTGGGTTCCTCGCTCCAGCGCTGGGCCAGGATCCGACAGTGGAGCGCTTGGGCCGGACCGCTCAGCGACGGTGGGTCACCCGGCCGCGGAACAGCGTGAGTTCCACCGGGTCGGGCAGGGTCCTGCCGTGGTAGGGGTTGTTGCGGCTGCGGGAGGCCGAGTCCGCGCGGTCCACCGTCGCGCGCCGGTCCGGGTCCACCAGCACGAGGTTGGCCGGCTCCCCGACGGCGAGGCTGCGGCCCTGGCCGGCGACGCGGCCGATGCGGGCGGGGGCGATGCTCATCCGCTCCGCGATTCCGGCCCAGCCGAGCTGCTCGTTCATGGTCTCCATCACCACCGCCAGCGCCTGCTCCAGCCCCAGCATCCCGGGCCGGGCGTCGACGAAGGCGTGGTCCTTGTCCTGGGGAGCGTGGGGGGCATGGTCGGTGCCGACGGCGTCGATCGTGCCGTCGGCCAGCGCCGCTCGGAGGGCCTCGACGTGCTCGTCGGTCCGCAGCGGAGGATTGACCTTGTAGGTGGTGTCGTAGTCGGTGAGCTCGGCCGTGGTCAGGTAGAGATGGTGGGGGGTCACCTCGGCGGTGACGTCGATGCCCCGGGACTTGGCCCACCGAATGACCTCCACGCCCTCAGCGGTGGAGACGTGGCAGACGTGCAGGCGGGAGCCCGTCGCCTGGGCCAACTGCACGTCGCGGGCGATGATCACGGACTCGGCCACGGGCGGCCAGCCGGGCAGCCCCAAGCGCCCGGAGAGCTCGCCCTCGTGGCAGCAGGCGCCCGGGCCGGCGAGGTTGGAGTCCTGCGCGTGCTGAGCGAGCACGCCGTCGAACCGGCTCACCCACTCGAAGGCCCGCCGCATCAGCCCCGCGTCCATGACGCAGGAGCCGTCGTCGGAGAACACCGTGACGCCGGCCCGCGAGTCGTGCATGAGTCCGAGTTCGGCCAGCTCGGTGCCCCCGAGTCCCTTCGTGATGGCGCCCACGGGGACCACCTGCACCAGACCGGCTGCCTTGCCGAGGTCCAGGATGTGGGTGGCCTTCTCCGGGGTGTCGGTGACGGGGGAGGTGTTTGCCATGGCGTGGACGCAGGTGAAACCGCCCCGAGCCGCGGCCCGCGAGCCTGTCTCGACGGTTTCGGTGTCCTCCCGGCCCGGTTCGCGCAGGTGGGTGTGCAGGTCCACCAGGCCGGGCAGCGCCACCAGTCCTTCGGCGTCGACGCGCTCCGCGTCCGACGGCGCGTCCCCGACCAGGCGACCGTGGCTCACGTGCAGATCGGTGCGGGTGCCGTCGGGCAGCGTGACGCCGGTGAGGGTGAGGTTCGACATGGGCTCAGCTTTCTGGATCATTGCCGGCGAGCAGGTGATAGAGGATGCTCATCCGGACGGCGACGCCGGCGGAGACCTGGTCGAGCACCAGGGAACCGGCGCTGTCGGCGGCGTCGGAGGAGATCTCCAGGCCGCGGTTCATCGGTCCGGGGTGGGCGATGGCCGCACCCGGCTTCAGCCTCGCCAGTCGCGCCGATGTCAGGCCGTAGCCCGCGATGTACTCCCGTTCGGAGGGGAAGAAGCCGCCCTGCATCCGTTCCCGCTGGACCCGAAGCATCATCGCGACGTCCACTTCTGCCAGGACCTCGTCGAAGTCGTGCGTCACGCGCACGCCCCAGCCGTGCACCCCGGCCGGCAGGAGGGTCGGCGGCGCCACCAGCACCACCCGCGCACCCAGCCGGGGGAGGAGCAGCACGTTGGAGCGGACCACTCGGGAGTGTAGGAGGTCGCCGGTGATGGCGACCGTCTTGCCCTCCAGCGTCCCCAGGCCATTGGCCCGGAAGTGGCGCAGCATCGCGTGCGCGTCCAGCAAAGCCTGGGAAGGGTGTTCGTGGGTGCCGTCGCCGGCGTTGATCATGCTGGCGCGCACCCAGCGTGCGGCCTGGGCGACGGCGCCGGATCCGGCGTGGCGCATCACGATGGCGTCCACCCCCATGGCGTCGAGCGTCAGCAGCGTGTCCTTCATCGACTCGCCCTTGGACACCGATGAGCCCTTGGCTGAGACGTTGATCGCGTCAGCTGACAGCCACTTGGCCGCGAGCTCGAACGAGGAGCGGGTGCGGGTGGAGTCCTCGAAAAACAGGTTCACCACCGTCCGTCCCCGAAGCGCCGGGAGCTTCTTGATGGGCCGGGACTGCACGTCGTGCATCTCCTCGGCCGTGTCCAGGATGGCCGCCAGTTCGCCGTCGGTCAGGTCGGAGATGCTGAGGAGGTGCTTCACGCGGCGCCTTCCGTGCGTTCGATGATGACCTCGTCGGAGCCGTCGATCTCGGCGACCCGCACCCGGACCCGCTCGCTGCGTGCTGTGGGCAGGGACTTGCCGACGATGTCGGCCTGGATCGGTAGTTCACGGTGCCCGCGGTCCACCAGCACCATCAGCTGGATGCGCCGGGGGCGACCCAGGTCTGCAATGGCGTGCAGCGCCGCCTGGACGGTGCGGCCGGAGTTCAGGACGTCGTCGACCAGCACCACGACGGCGTCGTCCAGGCTCTTGGGGAGGATGCTGCGGCCCACCGGGCGGGTGGGGTGCTTGCGGAGGTCGTCGCGGTACATGGTGATGTCCAGCTCTCCCACCGGCACCTCGGTGCCCTCCGCGGTTGCGATGTCGGCAGCCACGCGGTGGGCCAGCGGCACGCCGCGGGTGATGATGCCGAGCAGCACCACATTGTCAGCGCCAGCATCGAGTTCGAGCAGCTCGTGCGACATTCGCCGGATGGCGCGAGACATCTCCTCGCTGGACAGGACCGTGTTGGACTCCGTCATCAGTGGCTGATCAGGCGCTGTGCTCGGGCGCGTGGGTGGTGGGCTCCCGGCGGGCGACCTCGGTGGCGGTCTCGCGGTCCTCGCCCCTGAACCGGCGGGAGAACTTGGGTGTGAACGCGATGACGCCGACGATGACGGCCAGGGCCAGCGGTGCGACGACCATCAGCAGGAGCTGGTCGGCGGTGGAGACCTCCGGGGCCTCGGGCCATCCGGGCAGCGTTTCGAGGGGCAGCATCCAGTTCATGGCGCAAACCTTACTCGAAACGGTTGCCCTCATGCCCGCTCAGGCCCTGCGGCGACTGGCCTCCTGGACGCGCAGCGTGCGCCGGGCCTCATCGAGGCGTTCGGTGACCGAGCGGCGGACCTGCTCGTGCTCCACCCCGGCGAGCCAGCCGTCGAAATCGGCAACCAGTGACTCGTCCACGATCGTGTCCGGGAACAGCCAGCGCAACGTCGTGCCGATCGTCGCGTAGCCCCGCTCTGCCCAGACGCCCTCGCGGGCCGCGATTTGCGCCGCGACCTCCTTGTACCGCTGGGCGTAGGGAGCCAGCATCTCGTCCTGGCCGTAGCGGTGGAACCCCATGCAGATGTTGCGGTGGGTCTCGTTCGGGACGTCGGGATCCGCAGTGGCGAGGCGCCAGGCCTCGGCCTTCGCTTCAGCGTCGGGCATGCCGGCCCGGGCCCCGGCAGCACGCTCGGCGCCTGCGTTGGTGTTGTCGCGCTGCAGTTCGGCATCGATCTCGGCGTGGCCGATGGCGCCCCGGGCGGCGAGGGTGGCCACGATCGCCCAGCGCACCGCGGTGTCGACGGCGAGCCCGGCGGGCACCTCCTCGCCCTCCAGCCAGCCCTTGATGAGGTCCAGCGCGGTGGGAGACTTTGCGACGCCAATGAGGGTCTTGGCGAAGATCAGCTGCTTGTCGGAGCCGGGTTCGGCGTCCTTCAGCAGCCTCGCCAGTCCGGTTACGAGCTTGGAGTTGGCCTCTTCCCGCAGTTCCGGCGCCATGAACCGCGTCGAACAGACCGCCGCCTGCCCGGCCACGGTGGTCACAGCGGCCATGTCCTGCTCGCTCGTCAGGCCCGCCAGGGCCAGCGACACGAACTCCTGCGGTGGCAACTCGGCGTCGCGCACCGAATCCCAGAAGGAGGACCAGGTGACCGCCCGCGCCAGCGGGTCGGCCAGGCGCCCGATTCCTGCCACCAGCGCCGCCACGGAGGCGTCGTCGAAGCGGACCTTGGCGTAGGTGAGGTCGCCGTCGTTGAGGAGCACGACGTCGCCACGCTCCACACCCACCAGTTCGGGGACCTCGGTGCTGGGGCCGGTGACGTCGGTCTCGACGTAGTGGACGCGCCTGAGCTTCTCACCGTCGGCGGCGTAGAGGCCGATTCCGAGGCGGTGGGTCCGCAACGTCGGCCAGCCCTCGGCGGCGCTCTGGGAGACGGCGAAGCGGGTGAAGCGGCCCTCGGTGTCGACGTCGAAGTCGGCGCGCAGCGTGTTCACGCCGGCGGTCTCGAGCCATTCGCCGGAGAACCAGGACAGGTCCCGGCCGGAGGTCTCCTCCAGTTCCACCAGCAGGTCGCGCAGTTCGGTGTTGCCCCAGGAGTGCTTCGCGAAGTAGTTCGCCACGCCGGCCAGGAAGGCCTCGCGCCCGACGAACGAGACGAGCAGCTTCAGGACCGAGGCGCCCTTGGCGTAGGTGATGCCGTCGAAGTTCTGTTCCACCTTGTCCAGGTCGCTCATGTCCGCGGCGATGGGGTGGGTGGTGCTGAGCTGGTCCTGCAGGTAGGCCCACGCCTTGCGCTCGTTGCTGAACGACGCCCACGGGTTGGCCTCGCCGTCCCAGCGACGTGAGATCTCGTCGGCGGCGAAGTGGGAGGCCCACTCGGCGAAGGACTCGTTGAGCCACAGGTCGTCCCACCAGCGCATGGTGACCAGGTCACCGAACCACATGTGGGCCAGCTCGTGGAGGATGGTGTTGTCCCGGGCCTCCATCTCCCGGGCGGTCACGCGGGAACGGAACAGGTACTCGTCGCGGAACGTGACGCAGCCGGCGTTCTCCATGGCGCCGGCATTGAACTCAGGGACGAAGATCTGGTCGTAGGAGTCGAACGCGTACGGCGTCGCAAAGGCTTCCTCGAACACCTCGAAGCCGCGCTGGGTGGTGGTGTGGATGCGGTCGGCGTCGAGGTGTTCGGCCATGGACTGGCGGCACGCGATCCGCGCCGGGATGGCCCGCCCGTTGGACGTGATCTCGGTGTCGACGACGTGGTACTCGCCGGCCACCAGCGCGGTGATGTAGGTGGACACCCGCGGCGTGGCGGCGTGGACCCAGCGGCCGACGCCATCGCCCACCTCCTCGGGTGCCACGCCTGCGGCATTGGTGAGCACCGTCCAGTGCGACGGTGCGAGGACGGTCAGCTGGAAGGTGGCCTTCTGGTCCGGCTGCTCGAAGTTGGCGAACATCCGCCGCGCGTCGGCGGTCTCGAACTGCGAGTACAGGTAGACGCGTGAGTCGGTGGGGTCGACGAAGCGGTGCAGGCCCTCGCCGGTGCGCGAGTAGCGGCACACGGCGTCGACGACGACGGTGTGGCCGCCCTCGGCCAGTTCCGGCAGGGGCAGCCGGAAGCCGTCGAAGCCGCTGGTGTCGAAGGGCTCACCGTCGAGGGTGGCGGAGCGGACCTCGGCGGCGATCAGGTCGAGGTGGGTGGCGCCGCCAGTGGCGTGCAGGTCCAGTTCCGTCGTGGAGCGGAAGAGGCGCTCGGCATCGTCGACGCCGTTGCCCGTCACATCGACGGTTACCCGGTAGGCCAGGGCGCTCACGAGCTCCGAGCGGCGCGCGGCGTCGTCGCGGGTGATGTTGGTTGTGGACATGTGCGACCCCATCTGCTTGTGTACTGAAATCCCACCGATGCTATCGCTGTCGGCCACCCCACCGCCGGTGAAGGGGTCGCCACGCCGTCGAGGTGCTGCACTTTCCGCTCTCGAAGCGTCGGATGCCTGTGTCAGCATTGGACGCATGACGACGGCCACACCTGAACCGACCGACGAACTCCGGCAGGAGTGGACGGAACTCAATGGCCTGCTGCAGGCAGCCCAGGACGCCTACTACGGCGCCGACGCCCCGACCATGTCCGACGAGGCCTACGACGAGGCCATGCGCCGGCTGCAGGCGCTGGAGGCCGACTACCCCGACCTCGCCGGCCCTGAGTCGGTCACCCAGAAGGTCGGAGCGGCCAGGATCACCGACTTCAAGCCCGTCGAACACCGCCAGCGCATGCTCAGCCTGGACAACGTCTTCAGCGACGAGGACCTCCTGGCCTGGCTGGAGCGCGCGAAGGCAGAGCGTTACCTGTGCGAGCTCAAGATCGACGGCCTGGCGGTCAACCTGCTCTACGTGAACGGCAGGCTGCGCGTGGGCGCCACCAGGGGCGACGGCCGGGTGGGGGAGGACGTGACGCCCAATGTCGAGACCGTGCGCGGGATCCCGCACCGCCTCCAGGGGGAGGGCTGGCCCGACGAGCTCGAGGTGCGCGGCGAGATCTTCTTCCCGGTCTCCGACTTCGAGGACCTCAACGCCTCCCTGGTCGCGGCGGGCAAGGCGCCGTTCGCGAATCCTCGCAACACGGCCGCTGGTTCGCTCCGGCAGAAGGATCCCACCGTCACGGCCGCCCGCAAACTCCGCATGATCGTCCACGGGGTGGGAGCCCGCGGCAGCCTGGATGCCGAGTCGCAGAGCGGGGCCTACGAACTGTTGAAGCAGTGGGGTCTCCCGGTCAGTGACCGCTACAAGGTGGTCTCGTCGGTCAAGGAAGTCCAGGACTACGTCGCGTACTACGGGGAGCACCGCCACAGCGTGGAACACGAGATCGACGGCGTCGTCGTCAAGGTGGATGACTTCGCCGAGCAGGCGGAGCTCGGCACCACCTCCCGGGCGCCGCGCTGGGCCATCGCCTACAAGTACCCGCCCGAGGAGGTGAACACCAAGCTCCTGGACATCCGCGTCAACGTCGGCCGCACCGGCCGGGTGACGCCGTTCGGACTGATGGAACCCGTGGTGGTATCGGGTTCGACGGTGGAGATGGCCACCCTCCACAACGCCTACGAGGTGGAGCGCAAGGGCGTCCTGATCGGGGACACCGTTGTGCTGCGCAAGGCCGGTGACGTGATCCCCGAGATCGTGGCCCCGGTCGTCGCGCTCCGGGACGGCACCGAGCGACCCTTCGTCATGCCGACGCACTGCCCGGCCTGCGGCACGGAACTGCGGCCTGAGAAGGAGGGCGACAAGGACATCCGCTGTCCGAACGCGCGCTCCTGCCCCAGTCAGCTCCGGGAGCGGATGTTCGCGCTGGCCTCCCGCTCCGCCCTGGACATCGAGGCGCTCGGATGGGAGGGCGCCTCCGCGCTGCTGGGCTCAGGCCTTCTCACCGACGAGGCGGGGCTGTTCGACCTGACGGCCGACGACCTCATCCGCACCGACTTCTACACCCGCAACGGCAAGAAGTCCGAGCTGGCGGATCCGGACTTGCTGCCCGGAGGAGTGCGGGACGGACGGGTGCTGTCCACCGTCGGACAGAAGTTGCTCGCGAACCTGCAGGAGGCGAAGTCGCAACCGCTGTGGCGGGTGCTGGTGGCGTTGTCCATCCGTCACGTCGGTCCGACGGCGGCCCGTGCGCTGGCGGCGCGCTTTGCCTCGATGGACGCCATCCGGAACGCCGCGGTCGACGAACTGGCCTCGGCCGAGGGCGTCGGCCAGGTGATCGCGGAAGCGATAGTCGAGTGGTTCAAGGTGGACTGGCACGCTGACATCGTCGCCGCCTGGGCGGCCGCCGGGGTCCGGATGGCCGACGACGTCGACGAGGACACCCCCCGCACCCTGGAGGGCCTCACGGTGGTCGTCACCGGGAGTCTTGAGGGGTTCAGTCGCGACGAGGCGAAGGAGGCCATCCTCTCCCGCGGGGGCAAGGCCGCAGGGTCGGTCAGCAAGAACACCGACTACGTCGTCGTCGGGGAGAACGCAGGCACCAAGGCGGACAAGGCAGAACAGCTGGGCCGGCCCGTCCTCGACGAGGCCGGCTTCCGCAAGCTCCTCGACGGCGGCCCTGCGGCTCTGGGGTGATTCAGAAGATCGAGGCCGCGACCGGTGGCCGGGCCTTCCCGAAGAGCCTGCTGAGACGGGCCAGGCCTTCGTGGTCTCCCTCGATCAGCCCGGCGGCCGCGAGACCCTCGGCGTCCTGGATGCCGGAGTAGAGCGGGGACAGCCCCTCCATGGTGATGGCCGCGTCGGCCTTCACGTCTGTGCGTGAGACGGTGGCGCTCCCGCCGGTGACCGAGATGCGGTAGGTGCCCTCGCACCACCCGAGCGGATCGCGGACCGCCAGCACCGCCTCGCCGTCGAAGTCGAAGGCTCGTCGACTGATCGCCTCCTCAAGATCCAGGATGCGGACCCACACCGTGTCGAACTCCTTGATGGTCTGGACGACCCGGGAGTCGACCATGGCGAACGGCAGGGGATGGCGTGGGTCGTGGCAGCGCGGCCAGACGACCTTCTCGTGTCCCTCGGCCTGGCCGATGAGGCGCAGCAGTTCGATCTCGGCTCGAGGATTCAGCCCCAGCAGGTCCACTATTCGGAGGTGGTCGTCCTCCACCACGAACACGAGGGTGGCATCCGGGTCGCCGTGCTCGTCGAAGTGGACCGCAGCCCGCTCGTCGCGCGGCTGCTGGGTGGCCCAGTCGAAGTTGGCACCCCAGTAGTGCGCCGCGCGGCCGACGGACAGGAACTGAGTGGCATGGAACTTCTCGAACAGTTCCCGGCGCACGGGGGCGATCTCGGCGGTTTCGGCGAACACCGTGCGGCCAACCGGTTTGGTACGGAGTTGGAAGCGCGAGCCTGTGTTGATCTCGATGCGCCGGGCCGTGGCCGTCACGCCGAAGCCGAACCGGCCGTAGATGCGGGCGTCGGTGGCGGTGAGGACGGCGAAGACGTCACCGCGTTCACGGGCCTCGGCCAGGTCGGTCCTCATGAGCTGGTTCATCAGGCCACGCCGGCGGTGGCTGGCCTGGACGGTGACGTCGGTGATGAAGTTGGTGGGGGCCAGGCCGGTGCCGGTGTTGATGGTGCCGTCCCACGACGCGAACGTGGCCACAGGTTGCCCCTGGAGGCCGAATGGGCGTGCGTCGTCGTCCATGATCTGGCGCAGCCTGGTGTTGTCCTGCACCAGGTAGGAGTGCCACACCGCCAGGCCCTGCTCGGTGGGTGGGGATTCGAAGAAGCCGTCGCGCATCGCTTTGGCGTAGGCGCGCAGTTCGGGGGTGAGTTCAGTGGTCAAGGGAATCGTCTGGACCTCAGGCATCCCTCGACCCTAACGGTGGGCGCACCCCGCGATGCAAGCCGTTGGATGGAATAGTTGGGCCATGCGAGTTCACATTGCCACCGACCACGCAGCCTTCGAGCTGAAGAACTACCTCGTCGCCAAGCTGACCGAGGCCGGCCATGAGGTGGTGGACCACGGCGCCGACATCTACGAGGCTGAGGACGACTACCCGGACCTGGTGATCCCGTGCGCGGAGGCCGTCTCCGCCGAGGGCAGCATCGGTGTGGTGCTGGGTGGGTCCGGCAACGGCGAGCAGATCGCCGCCAACAAGGTGAAGGGAATCCGCGCGGCCCTGGCCTACAACCCGGAGCTCGCGCGGCTGGGACGGGAACACAACAACGCCAACATCGTCTCGCTCGGCGGCCGGATGCAGTCGCTCGAGGAGTCCTGGGAGATCGTCGACACCTTCCTCAACACCCCGTTCTCGGGCGAGGAACGCCACGCGCGGCGTGTGGACAAGATCCGCGCCTACGAGAACGAGGGCTGAGCGCTCAGTCCTCGTCGCCCCGTCGATGGGCGCGCTCCTGCACGATGCGCTGTCGTGCGGCCTCGCGTTCGGCCCGGCTCGGCCTCGGGATGAGTTTCGAGCGCAGCGCCCGGTCGTGGTCGACCATGCCGCTCACGCCGTCGCGGCCGAAGTCGCGCCGCGTCGGCGGCTTGTCTGCCATGTCACGAGGCTACGGCCGCGGCACCCCCGCGTCGGAGGCGGGGTCGTCATGACGCGCCTCCTCGCGGCGCCGACGATCCGTCGCCCCTGGCGCGCGTGGCTAGGATCTGGCCATGCCCGAAGGCCACGTCATCCACCGGCTCGCCAGTTCCCTCACCCGTTCGTTCGGGGGCAGGCCTGTGTCGGTCTCGTCGCCGCAGGGCCGGTTCGCCCTCGAGGCCGAGCGACTCGACGGGCAGGTCCTCCTGGCGGGGGAGGCCGTCGGCAAGCACCTGTTCATCGAGTTCGACGTCCCGGAGCCGGCCCTCGTGCACATCCACCTCGGGCTCATCGGGAAGCTGATCATCGCGCGGGGGGAGCCCTCCCAGGGACAAATCCGGCTTCGGCTGACCGACGGCCACACGACCGCCCACCTGCACGGCCCCCAGTGGTGCAGGGCCGTCACGCGCCCGGAGTACGACGACGTCGTCGCGGCCAGCGGACCCGATCCACTGCGGCCCGACGCCGATCCCTGGGTCGGGTACGAGCGGTTGCGCAGATCCGGCAAAACGATCGCGGCCCTGCTCATGGACCAGCGGATCGCCGCCGGTGTCGGCAACATCTTCCGAGCCGAGGTCCTGTTCCGGCACCGTCTGGCACCCTCCACACCGGGCAGGAACATCGATCGGCACACCTGGCAGGTGATCTGGGAGGACCTCGTGCTCCTGATGAACGCCGCGGTCGAGGTCGGGCGGATCGACACCGTCACCGACGACCACACCCCGGAGGCGCAGGGCAGGCCGCCGCGCGTCGACCGGCACGGCGGTGAGGTCTACGTCTATCGCCGCGCGGGTGACCCCTGCCTGGTCTGCGGCCGACCGGCGCGGACCGCCGTTCTCGAAGGGCGAAACCTGTACTGGTGCGCCAACTGTCAGAGACGCCGTCGAGCTCGCTGATCACGGCGTATCGTCGGCGCATGAGTGAAACGGCGATCAACATCGAGGTGCCGCCCAGCGGTACCGGTTGCCTGGAGTGCCTCGAGAGCGGCGGCTGGTGGGTTCACCTGAGGCGCTGCGCCACGTGTGGGCACATCGGCTGTTGCGACACGTCCCCCAGCCAGCACGCCACGGCGCACTACCGCGCCACCTCCCACCCGGTCATCCAGAGCTTCGAACCGGGCGAGGAGTGGATGTGGGACTACGTCGCCGAGGACTACAGCGAGGGACCCGAACTCGCACCGCCGCACTCCCACCCCGTGGACCAGCCCACCCCGGGGCCCCTGGGCCGGGTCCCGGAGAACTGGCGGCACCTGATCAACCGCTGAGCCGGGGTGGCCGGGTCTGCTTCCATTACGGGCAACGGTCGCTAGTGTGGAAGGCATGGACCTGGGCTCGTACTCGGCATACCTGTTCGACCTCGACGGCGTCATAACCCCCACCGCCAAGGTCCACATGTTGGCGTGGTCGGAGATGTTCAACGGCTTTCTGGCGACCCTTGACGGGCAGTTGCCCTACACCGACGACGACTACTTCCGATTCGTGGACGGCAAGCCGCGCTACGACGGGGTCCGCGACTTCCTGATTTCCCGAGGGATCGCGCTCCCGGAGGGCGCCTCCGCCGACGCTCCCACGGAACTCACCGTACGCGGGCTCGGCAATCGCAAGAACGAGGTCTTCAACCAGATCATCGACCGCGACGGCGTGGAGGCCTACCCCGGGTCGGTGGCCCTCATCCGGCAACTGGTCGACGTGGGCGCGAAGCTGGCGGTCGTGTCGTCATCGAAGAACACTCCCTCGATCCTGCGGGCTGCCGGCCTGGCCGAGTTCTTCCCGGTGGTCGTCGACGGCAACGTCGCGCGTGACCTGGCGCTGCCGGGCAAGCCGGCGCCGGACACCTTCCTCCACGCCGCCCGCGAACTGGGTGTGGAAGCCCCTGACGCCGTCGTCTTCGAGGATGCGATCTCGGGCGTGATGGCTGCGTCGGCTGGTGGTTTCGGGCTGGTGGTGGGCGTCGACCGGGGGGTGGGGCGGGACCCGCTCGTGGCCGCAGGCGCCGCGCTCGTGGTGCAGGACCTGGCTGAACTGGTGGTGGCCTGATGCGCAGGGTGGTCTCCGCGGATCCGCTGAACCGCTCGAGGTTCCCCGTCGACGAGTGGCGTCTGGTCGAGCGCGAGCCGTCCGCACTCGACGTGGGCACGACGGAGACCTTGTTCGCCGTCGGAAACGGCTACATCGGCATGCGCGGGAATCCGGAGGAGGGTCGGACCTCCTACGCCCACGGCACCTTCATCAACGGTTTCCACGAGACCTGGAAGATCAAGCACGCCGAGGAGGCCTTCGGGTTCGCCCACACTGGGCAGACGATCGTCCACGTCCCCGACAGCAAGTTGATCAAGCTCTACGTCGACGACGAGCCGTTGACCTTGTCCGTGGCTGACCTGGACAACTACGAGCGGGCACTCGACTTCCGCAGCGCGCGGCTGGAGCGCGACCTGATCTGGCGAACCCCGGCAGGCAAGCGAGTCCGCGTGCGCTCCAGGCGAATGACGAGTTTCACCGACAGGCACCTGGTGCTCTACGAACTCGAGGTGACGATGCTCGCAGGGGACGCGCCGTTGGTGGTGAGCTCCCAGATCGTGAACCGGCAGGACGGGTTCGACGACTACCGCAGACCCACCAGCGAGGAGGGATTCGACCCCCGCCGTTCGGCGAAGTTCAACGGCCGCGTCCTGCAGCCCAAAGGACACTGGTACCAAGGCTCCCGGATGGCGCTCGGCTACGAGACGAGCAACTCGGGCATGACGTTGGCCGTGGCCGCCGACAACTACGTCGACACCGAGAACGAGTTCGAGTCGATCATCTCCACCGACGACGACCTCGGCAAGCAGGTGTTCCGGGTGGAGGCCCGGGAGGGCGTGCCGACCATCATCCGGAAGGCCGTGACCTACCACACGTCGCGCGGCGTGCCGGTCCCGGAGTTGTTCGACCGATGCCGCCGGACCCTCGACCGGGTGCAGGACAAGGGGTTCGAGTACTACTACGACCTCCAGCGCGCCTGGATGGAGGAGTTCTGGGCCAATTCCGACGTGGAAGTCGAGGGCAAGCCGGCGGTCCAGCAGGCGGTGCGCTGGAACCTGCTGCAGCTGGCCCAGGCCGCCGCGCGCAGCGACCAGATGGGCATACCGGCCAAGGGGGTCACCGGCTCCGGGTACGAGGGGCACTATTTCTGGGACAGCGAGGTGTACCTGGTTCCGTTCCTGATCTACACCAACCCGGTGATGGCCAGGAATGCCCTCAGGTTCCGCGTGAACATCCTCCCGCAGGCCAGGGAACGGGCCCGGGTGCTCTCCCAGGCAGGGGCACTGTTCCCGTGGCGCACGATCAACGGCGAGGAGGCGTCTGCCTACTACGCCGCCGGCACGGCGCAGTACCACATCGACGCCGACGTGGCCTTCGCCTTCTCCAAGTACCGCGACGTCACCGGGGACACGGAGTTCATGCACCGCGACGGTGCCGCCGTGCTCATCGAGACCGCCCGGATGTGGGCCGACCTGGGATTCTGGCGGACCGAGGGCGACGGAAGGCGCACCTTCCACATCCATGGCGTCACGGGCCCGGATGAATACACCGCCGTCGTGAACAACAACATGTACACCAACGTGATGGCCCGCGGGAACCTCCAGGCCGCAGTGTCCCTTGTCAGGGAACTTCAGAACGAGGACCCCTTGGCCTACCAGCGGATCCAGGACACCCTGGGAGTCCGCCCGGAGGAAGTCGTGGACTGGGAACGCTGCGCCAGGGGCATGGTGGTGCTCTTCGACGAGACCCTGGGCATCCACCCGCAGGACGAGAAGTTCCTGCAGAGCGAGCTGTGGGACCAGGAGAACACGCCGCCGGACAAGTACCCGCTGCTCCTGCACTACCACCCGCTGGTCATCTACCGGTTCCAGATCCTGAAGCAGGCCGACGTCGTGCTGGCACTGTTCCTGCAGGGCGACCAGTTCAGCCGGGCTGAGAAGCGCGCCGACTTCGAGTACTACGATCCCATCACAACCGGCGACTCCTCCCTCTCGGGCGTGGTGCAGTCCGTGATCGCCGCAGAGGTCGGCTATCAGGAGATGGCAATGGAGTACTTCCTCGACGGGCTGTTCGTTGACCTCGCCGACCTGCACCAGAACGCCCGCGACGGCGTCCACGTGGCCTCCGCGGGTGGGGTGTGGAACGCACTGGTCTACGGATTCGGAGGCCTGCGGGACTACCGCGGCCGCATCACCTTCGACCCGCGCCTGCCCAAGGACTGGTCAAGTTTGAGCTTCCCGCTCCAGATCCGGGGTTCCCGCATCCGGGTGCGCCTGGAGCGCGATGAGATCACGTTCACCCTGGAGCGGGGTGGCGAGGTGGAACTGTCCGTGCGGGGGGCCACGGTAGTCGTCGGATCTGACGGGCCCGTCGTGGTGTCCCTGGAGCACCAGGGCGAGGAGTTGCCGTCGCTGGACGCCAAACACCCTGTCACCGGCGGGCGGCGGGCC
The DNA here is from genome assembly GCF_020687685.1 of Tessaracoccus sp. OS52. GTDB lineage: Bacteria > Actinomycetota > Actinomycetes > Propionibacteriales > Propionibacteriaceae > Arachnia. The sequence continues at coordinate 735,745 of NZ_JAJEWM010000001.1, forward strand.
GACGGCTCGGTCATCACCGCGAACGTGCCCGAGTCCCACGAGCAGTTCATCTCGGGGTTCGTCGATTGAGCGTGCATCTCCAGGAGACACCTACCGGGTTCGGCGTCAGCCTCGGTAGCAGCCCTCTCACCGCGCTGCAGTTCGTCGTCCCGCAGGGCTGGAGTCGCGTCGAGGAGCCGGACGCCGACGTGATCGCCTATGCCTTCGGTGCCCTCCTCATGCGGGTCCGTGTGAGGGTCTCGCCGAGGTTCGGTCTGGACGTGGAGATCGACAACACCGGAGCAAGCGACGTCCTGGTGGACGATTCACCCTTGTTCGTGCTCGAGTCGGATGGGCCGCAGATCCCCTGGGTCGGAGGTGCAACTGGCCGGGTGCTGTTGCCGTCGCGGTTCGGGACCGGGGTGTTTCGGCAGTGGCGCGGGTACTGCTCGGCGCCGGCGGGAGGGACCGCGGCCGACGGCGTGGCGCTGTTCGGCGACGCTGCGTGGGTGCGGCCCAGACAGGCCCTTGGCGCAGGTTGGCGTCTGGAACTGGGCGACGACCTGCCGGCGGAACCCAGTTGGCTCCCCGAGCGCAGTTTCGTGCCGGTGGGGGAGGAGATCAACCTGGCCGCTCCCGACGCGGCCGTCTCCGTCGCCGGAATCAGGGCGACGTCGGACGGTGAGTCCACCACTCTGAGCGGCCCTGCCGGCGTCCATGAGGTGCGGCTGTCGGACGCCCGCGGGACCACGAGGTTCAACGTGGGCTGGCACCTTGGGCCCGAGGAGATCGCGGCCGAGGCACTTGGAGCCGTCAGGCAGGGGGACTTGGCCGCCTGGCTGCACGTGGCCGCCTCGGCCCGCGGCATCGACGACCCGAACGTGCTCGACGAACTGGACATGCTGCTCGGTGAGGCGTTCGAGGAACCGACGATGTGGGGCGTGCTGGCAGGGCTGCGCGCTGCGGCCACCACCGAACTGCCCGTCCGGGCGGAAGCCGAGGCAGCGGCCGGACGGCTGCTCGCCGCGGACCCGGGCTCCGAGTTGGGGCCGATCCTCGTCTCGCAGGCGATGACGGTGCCCGTCGGACCCGACAGCCCGTCGGGCGGCCCTGCGGACGACTGGTGGGCGGTCCTCACCCGCGACGACGAAGCCCTGCGCCGTCAGGTGCTCGAGTGGGTCGGCTACGGCGCGGTGAGTTCGCTGCCGCCGGTCCACGGCGCCCGCGGCGTGGCGCTGGCCAGTCTGTGGCTGGTGACGCGGGAGACTTCCGAGGGGCAACTGGAGGTGGCCCGGGCCACCGCTGAAACCCTGGCTCACCTCCTGGCGCTCAACTCGGTGGAGCCCGATCCGATCGAGGTGGCGTGGTTGCTGCTCGCGGACTCCTGGCTGTTCGAGGCCTGAGGCCGGGCTTCCCTCTTGCCCGGTGGTCAGAACAGGGCAACCTTCTTGACCGGCGGGAAGATCTCGTCGAGTGCTGCCTCATCGGCAGGGGTGGGGACCCATCCGGCCGACGCCGCGTTCTGCCTGATCTGTTCGGGCCTGGTCGCCCCGGCGATGACGCTGGCGACCGACTTGCGCGAGGCGAGCCAGGAGAATGCCACCTCGATCTCGCTGAGGCCGCGGTCCGCGGCGAACTTCCCGAACGCCTTGAGCTGGTCCGAGTCACCCTGCTCCAGCAGATACTTGCGCGAATGGGTCAGGCGGCTGCCCTCTGGGGCCTTGCCCCCGGAGTACTTGCCCGTCAGGAGGCCGTTGGCCAGCGGGAAGTAGGGCAGGACGCCCAGCCCGTAGGCCTCCGCGGCGGGGGTCACCTCGAGTTCGGCCCGACGGTCAAGCAGGTTGTAGTTGTTCTGGCTGGAGATGAAGCGGGCGCCGCCGCGGATTCGCGCGACGAACTCGGCCTCGGCGATCTGCCAGCCGGCACGGTTGGAGTGGCCGATGTAGCGGACCTTGCCTGCGCGGACGAGGTCGTCGAGCGCGTCCAGGGTCTCCTCGATCGGGGTGAGGGGGTCTGGGGTGTGGAACTGGTAGAGATCGATGTGGTCGGTTCCCAGCCGTCGCAGCGATGCCTCCACCGCACGCGCGATGTAGCGACGCGAACCGCGTGCCCCGAAGTCCTCACCGTTGATTCCGTTCATGGGCATGCCGAACTTGGTGGCCAGGACGACCTCGTCGCGATGAGGCCCAAGGGCCTTGCCGAGCAGGGTTTCGGACAGTCCCTGTTCCTTGCCGTAGGTGTCGGCGACGTCGAAGAGCGTGACGCCGGCGTCCAGCGCAGCCTGGATCACGGCGTCGGTGCCTTCCTGGGTTTCCGTGGCCGTGCCGGCCCTTCCCAGGTTGTTGCAGCCCAGTCCCACGGCGGAGACGACAAGTCCAGACTTTCCGAGTCGGCGGTACTCCATTGGGCTGATTCCTTCTGCTCGACGGCCCCTTCATCGTAGCCAGCGTGGGGGGACGCAGGCCGGCTACTCCTGGATGCCCAGTTCTGCCATGAGTGCGGGCAGGTAGCCGAGGAGATAGCCATCCTGCGTTGGGTGCAGGTTGTTGGAGTCGGAGAAGTTGCTCAGGTCCAGGTTGATCCACGGCTCCGCCGAACCCAGCCCGTGCCCCGCGAATCGATCGGTGACGTCGATGAACGTGGCACCTTTGCTCTCCACGGAAGCTCGCAGGGCGGCATTGAGTTCGTCGGTCAGGGCGTTGACCTGCGCCGCCCGGGCGGTGGTGACGGGGAGCGTGCCGGGAGCCGGGTCGATGAGGTGCGGGTAGCCGAGCACCAGGATCCGGCCGGATCCGACGTCGGCGATCTTCTCGACGGTGGTGCCCGCGGCCTGCGCCGCGGCGGCGATTGAAGTGGAGACATCGAGGATCGCAGTCTCGCAGGCGTCCTCGGAGCCGAAGGTCGAGCAGGCCAGTATGGTCTGCACCCAGGCCACGTCGTTGCCCCCGATCGTCAAGGTGACGACCTCCGCTCGCGAAAGCGCTTCGTTGACCTCGGGGCGATCCACGACGGCGCTGATGGCCGCGCTGTCCAGTCCGCTGCAGGCCGCGTTCAGGATCACCTCGACGCGAGGGTGGTTGTCGAGTTCGGAGATGTGGTCGGGGCCCTCGCCATGCAGGCAGTCGGGAACGACCGGGGACTGGGTGACCCCACCGGCACCGACGCCGGCGGAGAACGAGTCTCCGAGGTTCACGAGCGAGTAGGTGGCTGGGGTCTGTGAGCAGGCCGACATGGTCACACCGAAGACGAAGGTTGCGCAGATGCGCGCGAGGAACCGGGGGAGGAGAACCATGTCAGACCTTCCGGGGCGCTTGCGGGCCGACTTCGCCGGGACAACCCGGGTATGGGTGACGACATGGGCCAATCGTAGGCGCGGTGAATTGGGTGTGGCGGATTTGAAGGTTGACCGTCAACATCTCCACACTCAACGGCCATGTCGCATCCGGGATTGCCGTGTCGATGGTGGCAGGTCTGGTTGGTCGGGGCGACAGGACTCGAAGTTGCGTAAAGCGCCAATTCGCAACACTGCGCTGACAGGCGTAGATGCTTCCAAACCTAACTCCACAAGCACTGATGATCGTCCAGGGGTCGGTACTCCCGATGTCTGGAGTGGACAGAGATGTACACTCAATCTGGCACGAATCTGGCACGGATGGAGGCGACAGTGGAACGGACTGCGGGCTCAGCGTCGGCCAAGGCGAAGCGCGGAGGAGGAAACCGCCGGGGGACCAGGGCCGGGTTCGGCAGCGTGCGCCGGTTGCCTTCCAAACGCTATCAGGCGCGATTCACGGGTCCCGACGGCCGGGAGCACAAAGCGCCAACCACGTTCGAGACAAAGGCGGACGCCCAAGCGTGGTTGGCGATGGAATCGGCCGCTATCACTGAACGGCGGTGGAAGCCGAAGCTCCCAGACCGAGAGCCCCGAGAGCGGTTGACCTTCCGGCAGTACGCGAGCAGCTGGCTCGTAACCCGGGAACTCAAGCCTAGAACGCGTGATGAGTACCGCAAGCTTCTTGGGCTGCCAAGGGATGGGCAGGGAGTTGTTCGTCAACCAGCCAAGTCGGCGGTGACGTTGCTGGACGAGTTCGGCGACTCAACACTCGAAGCGATTGTTCCCCAAGCAGTCAGGTCCTGGCACCGAGGACTCGGGGCTGCCACACCTACGAGACGCGCCCATCTGTACGCGTTGCTCAGGACGATTCTTGGCAACGCTGTCGAGGATGAACTCATCGCAACGAACCCATGCCAGATCAGGGGTGCAGGCAAAGCGAAGCGAGTGAGACGTATCGAGCCGGCGACTCTCGACGAGTTGCGCGTCGTTGTCGCTGGCGTACCCGAGCGCTGGGCCATGCTCGTCGAACTGGCGGCCTGGTGTGCGCTCCGATTTGGAGAGGCAACTGAACTTCGCCGCAAGGACGTGACAGTCGACGGCTCCGTGCTGAAGATCAGGCGAGGGGTAACGTGGCTGAACGGACAGCCCATCGTCGGGCCTCCGAAGTCCGAGGCGGGTGCTCGTGACGTAACTGTTCCGCCGCATCTTCTGGCACCCCTGCTGCGGCATCTCAAGCAATGGGCAGAGCCGACGGTGAACGGCCTCGTCTTTCCAGCTGCCCGAGGGGGCCATCTGAACCATGGCACATTCCACAAGCACTACCGAAAGGCCAGGGCAGCTGCAGGCCGACCGGACCTGAGACTCCACGACCTACGACATACGGGAGCGGTGTTCGCAGCACAGGCGGGCGCGACCACCCGTGAACTGATGGATCGACTTGGACATACGACCGCCGAGATGGCGATGCGCTATCAGCACGTTGCCGAGGGACGTCAAGCGGAGATCGCTCGTAGGCTGTCACTGTTGGCGGGCGAGGGCGCGGGCGCGGAGCGCGGTTGAGCGGTCTTGGGGCCGCTGGTGAGCGTCCAGTCGCGCTTAAGGAGCCACCTGCCGGGAGGGCCGCCGAGTCGAGGAGATCCGAACGCTCATGGCTCCCCTCTGTGTCAAGGGGCGGTGGGGAGGGGTGGTCGTAGGCTGGGGTTGGCGGGTCCGGGTTGTGGCTTGTCCGAAGTGCCGGTGTGGGGTGTTGGGCTGGCCGCGCTGGAGTCAGAGTCGTTGCCCCGTTGCCCTCCCGGGCTCGCTCCGGTGGCGATGGCGTCGTGGAGCATGGTGCGATACAGGACGTCGGAGAGCCTGCGTTTGAGGCTGCGCATGGCTTCCATGGAGGTCTTGCCTGCGGCTTTGCGTTGGTCGTAGTAGGTCCGGCCTTCGCTGGGGTTGCGGAGCTGGACGATGGCCATGATGTGGATGGCTCGGTTGATCTGTCGGTTCCCGGCCCGGGAGAGTCGGTGGCGGGTGTGCTCGCCGGAGGACGCGTCGATGGGTGCGGTGCCATTCCAGGACGCGAAGTGGTTGCGGTCTGGGAACCGGGTGATGTCGCCGACCTCGACCAGGAGCCGAGCGGCGGCCGACGGCCCGATCCCGTTCAGCTGGGTGAGGGTGGTTCCGGTGGGCAAACCCCTCTTGAGCCACTCCCGCCCATCATGGTGCGGAGCCCGGGGTTGCGCATGCCAAATGAGAGCCAGCCCGCAGGGGCGGCAGCCGAAGTGAGAGCGACAACCCCAGGCACCTAGGTCGAGCCTTGGCCAGGACCGACCCTGACGTCAAAGAAACAAGTAGCTTGATATGTAGGTGATCTTCGGTCACGGGCGCGGTATTCTCTTTCCCCACGCACTCGCTGTCCTTGTCGGTCTGTATGGCAACCACAGGTGGAGGGGGCATCGGCGGGATGTTGAGGCTTTGGTGGAAGCGCTCAGCCAGAATGGCGCGCCGACCACCTGCCGTGATCTGTGAGCCGCGTGGGTGACAATGAGCGCATGAGTGATGACAATTCCACGGCAGACCAACCTCAGCCGCCGCATCCGGCCTCGATGCCGGAGCCGCCTCCCCAAGACTACACGTGGTTGCAGACCGAGTTCATCAAGGAGAGCCCGCGCCTGCCGTCACCCACCCCGCCTGATGTCTTGGAGAAGTGATGGCCGACGACAACGATCCATCGCCGCCCACCCAGCAGACCAGCCAGGGCGCTTCTCAACCTGAGGCGCCCCCGGTGGGGCGCGAGTGGCTCGAAACCGAGTCCCTCCGCGCTTCCGATCCCGACCGCGGCATCACGTTTGACAGTGACCACGGCGGCATCACCCACAAGCGCCGCGACCGCGAGTGAGTAGGGACCAAGGGAGCGTCTATACAGCCTTCATCGAGGAACAACTGAAGGCCGAGCTTTCCAGGCGCACCTCTCTCGACGAGCGCGGTTCCAAGCTCCAGCAGTCAGCGAGCGTCACGGTAGGGCTGTTCGTGGCGGCCCTCGGCATGCTCCTTGGGAAGGATCAGCACCTCACCGGCGGCGGGCTCACGATGTTCGTTGTGACCGTCGCGCTCCTCGTCGTATCTTTCCTCGGTGGCGTCGTGACCACGGTCCTCTTCCGCTACCGCATGGCGACTCCCTCCACGCTGAAGAAGATGCTGGCCGCCGAGCACTGGATAGATACAGAGATCACGAGCCGCAACTTCGCGGCGTGGCTCAACGTCACGACGTTGGAACGGCTCCGGCCGGGAAACAACGTCAAGGCACTCGCTCTGACTTGCGGCATCGTGGCGCAAGGCTTGGGTGTGATTGCAGGCGTGATCACCTTCGGCCTCGTGGCGGCAGGCCTCCTCTGGACACCTGCTGTCCCGTGAGAAGGATGCTGACTTGAGGACACCTCCAATGCGGTTCAGATTGATCATGTGGTCGCATTGTCCGATGCGTGGCAGAAGGGTGCTCAGCAGCTCACGATCGAGACTCGGACCCTGTTCGCTAATGACCCTGTCAACCTGCTCGCGGTCGACGGTCGGCAGAATGCGTGCCAAGGGCGATGGTGATGCTGCAACCTGGCTGCCGCCTAACAAGGCCTTCAGGTGCGAAACGTCGCCCGGCAGGTGGCGGTCAAGCACAGGTACCAGTTGTGGATGACCCGAGCCGAGCACGACGCTGTCGAACGCATTCTCCGGACCTGCCCGAGCCAGACCGTTCCCGGCAGTGACACGGCTGTGACGACGATCATCAGCTCTTCCCCATCACCAACTACTCCGTCCCCGGCAGAGGCGGAGGTGTCTGCTTCACCGGAGGTGCCGCTGGCTCCGGCATCGACTGCCGTGGAGCCGGTTGAGGAGGAAGATCCTGTCCGGAGTGTTTACTTCGGGGACTGTAAGGCCGCGAGGGCCGCGGGCGCGGCACCGAGTTCCGTGGAGATCCCGGGTACCGGAGTGGGTTGGATCGCGATGGGGATGGCGTCGCCTGCGAGTGACGACGCCTCAGATGCGAGGAGACTGCGGGACCGGATCTGACGACCGGAGCCTTCCCCGGGGAGGAGTGGCACGCTTTGGCCCACCTTGTCCGCTGTCCCCTTGGGAGCCGGGTTCACTGTTTTGGTGCGCCACATTGATCGCGGGGTGGGCCATTTGTTGGCATGGTGAGCTTCGGCCAAGTCCTCGTTCGGGTGTTCGGCGAGATACCGCGCCGGCTGGTGCCTTACGCGAATGGTGGGTGTTCCAGGCCTTCGCAGTCCGGGCACTTGCTTGCACCTGTTGTGGGAGGGTTGGGGCGATGAGGGCGCCGGGGTCGTCGGCGGGTCGCTCGCGCCGGTGGGCGACGTTGAAGGAGGCGGCTCAGTATGTGTGCTGCCATCCGAAGACGATCACTCGTCGTTTCAGTGACGGCACGCTCAGTCGCTACCGGATGGGACGTCGGGTGCTGGTGGATCTGGACGAGTTGGATGCCGTGATGGAGTCGAGTGCGGTCAGGCTCACGATGAACCGCCGCCCAAGGTGGTGACGAAGGAAGCGGACCGGGATCATCCGGCGCCGGACAAACTTCCGACGGAAGCGGGTGGCAGGCCCGGGGTGACCCTGTGGGGTTCTATCATTCTGCAACGACTGTCAGTGGTTGACTGGCAGCCGCGGTAGGGGTCTCCAACAACTGCACCGCCGTCGGCTGGGAAGTCCGGACACCGGGGAGCACAGAAGCTCACCGTGGCCGAGTTGCTGTCGGTGATCCCCACCCTTCTTGTTTGGGATTTGCACCCAGGTTGTGGGTGTACCGGCGCAAAAGCTGTTTTGCGCCACAGGGACTCTCCGGCGGGCCATAGGGGATATGGGCATGACGAACGCGACGGCCACCCACCCACCGCAGGAACGCGCCCTCCTCACGCCGGTCGCGGCGCGGCCGCAGCGGCGGCCGTTGCTGATCGTGGCGTCGGTGTTGCTGGTGCTTCTGGGCGCGGCCGGTGGGGCGTTGGCTTGGTTCTCGATCGGCACAGCGGTGGAGGCCGTGGTGGCACGCGCCGCGATTGAACGCGGGCAGGTGCTTGCGGCCGATGACTTTGTGGTTGTCCAGGTCAACCCCGACCCGCAGCTGCAGCTGCTCCCACCGGAGCGGATCCCGGACCTGCTGGGCAAGCGGGCTGCCCACGACGTCGCGGCTGGTGGACTGGTTCCAGGTTCGGTCGCCGTAGATGAGTTGCTGCCACCTGCGGGGGAGACAGTCATCGGTTTGTCCCTGGGGCCCGGGTTCCACCCTGGGTTGGAGTTGTTGGTTGGCGACGAGGTGCGGATCGTGCTGGTGGAGCCGAGCTATGCCTGCGCCGCGGCACCTGTGAGTGATGGCGCGGCTGAGACCGCCGCCCCGGCCAGCGATTGCATCGGAGATGCTCTCACGGTGCCGGGTCGGGTGGTGTCGGTGTCGCAGGATCCGGCGAGTTCGCAGTTGTTCCTTGGCGTTCAGGTGAAGCAGGAGGCGGCGGGGTTGGCTGCTTCCGCGGCGGCGTTGGGGAAGGCTGCGGTGGTGCTGGAGAGCAGGGAGCGCTGAACTGTGGCCATCCTGGTGCTGGCGTCTGCCTCCGGGTCACCGGGGGTGACGACTACTGCGGTGGGGTTGGCACTGCAGTGGGGACGGCAAGTGCTGCTGGTGGAGGCCGACCCGGTCGGGGGATCTGCGATCCTGGCCGGGCACTACCGGGGTGGGGTGGCCAACCCGGGCACGTTGGTGGACTTGTGGGTGGCGCAGCGCCAGGGCCGGCTGCCGGAACTGTTGACCGAGTCGGTGCTCAGGATGGGGGAGTTGGTCGACTTCATCCCCGGCCCTGCCGGCGCAGCGCAGGCAGCCTCCATAAGCGGTTTGTGGCCAGCGCTGGCATACGAACTCAGAGGCCTGCAGACACTCGGGGTGGATGTGATCATCGACTACGGCCGCATCGGCCATGCTTGTTCTGCGGTCCCGTTGTTGAAGGTGGCCGACCAGGTGCTGGTGGTGATGCGCGCCGACTTGGTGAGCGTCGCTGCGGTGGCGGCGATGACCGAGTTGCCAACGCAGGTACCGGCGGCGGCCGCGGTGATCGGCGCCGGACGGCCCAGCTGCTACAGCGCCGCTGCGATCGGGAATGCGCTGAAGCTGCCGGTGGAGGTGGAGCTGCCTTGGGAACCACGGGAGGCGACGGTCCTGAGCCACGGAACCCTGGAGGGCAAGGGAATGTTGGGGCGGCCTCGGCAGCTGCTGCGGCAGCAGTTTCGAACTGTGGCGCAGGGCCTGCAGTGGCGCGCGGAGCAGCGGCGGGAGGAACTCAATGTCTGACCAGACGATGGATGCTGCCGACTTGGCCGCGCTACCCCTGTTCCGCACCGAACTGCCCGGCCGGCGCAGAGGCACATTCTCTATGAACCCAGAGCCCGCCCCGCCCGTGGCCGCGCAGCCACCGCCCGCACCCACGGGTCGGCAGGAGTTGCGTCCTCGGGTGTCTCGGACCGTCACCGGACCGGTGGACTGGGGGCTGGTGGACTCGTTGCGGGAGCAGGTCTCCGACGAACTCGCCCAGCGTGATCTCACCGGTGATGTGGATCGGGAAGCGGTCGGGCGGGAGGTCATCTCGGAGGTGCTCTCCAGGGAGTCCCGGGCGGCCACCAGCAACGGTCAGGAAACGTGGACGCTGCAGCAGCAGACCCGGCTGGCCGCAGCCTTGTTCGATTCGGTGTTCGGGCTCGGCCGATTGCAGCCCTACCTGGATGACGATGGGTTGGAGAACATCATCATCTCCGGCCACGACAACGTCCTGCTCGAGCGCGCCGACGGCAGCCTCGTCCCCGGTGACCCGGTCGCGGACTCCGACGAGGACCTGATCCGCTACCTCCAGTTTGTCGCCTCCCACCAGCCCCGGCCGCGGCAGTTCAGCGAGACCGACTCCAAACTCCACCTCGCCCTGCCTGGCCGGGCCAGGCTGTTCGCCGCCGCCTGGGTGACATCCCGCCCGACTGTCATCATCCGCCGCAACCGGCTCGCCCACGCAGGCCTTTCCGACCTGGTCGCCCTTGGGTCGATGTCGCCGGTCGCGGCGAGTTTCCTTTCGGCGGCGGTGAAGGGGCGGATGTCTTTGGTGGTCTCGGGTGACCAGGGCACGGGCAAGACCACGATGTTGCGGGCGCTGGCGCACGAGCTGCCGGCGCATGTCCAGATCGGGACGATCGAAACCGAGTTCGAGCTGTTCCTGAAGGACACCGGCCGCCACCAGGTGGTGCACGAGTGGCAGGCCAACCCCGGGTCCGGGGAGATCGGACCGACCGGCCGCAAGGCGGGGGAGTACACGGTCCGTGACGCCTTGGAGGACTCACTGCGGGCGAACCTAGCCTACACCATCGTCGGGGAGGTCCGCGGCGACGAGGTGGTGACGATGTTCAAGTGCATGCAATCGGGCAGCGGGTCGATGTCGACCACCCACGCCCGCTCCGCTGAGGGGGCGATCCGCAAACTCGTCACCTGCGCCACCCAAGCCGGAGCGAACATAACCCGCGAGTACGCACTCAACGTCATCGCCGAGGACATCGACATCATCATCCAACTCCAAGTCGACACCATCCCCATGCCTGAGGGGACGTGGCGCAAACACCGCTGGGTATCAGAGATCATCGCCGTCGAACCGGGCGAACAGGCAAAGGGCTACGCCGCCACCACTGTCTTCAGCACCCCGCCCGGGCAACGCCATGCGGTGGCGCACCAGCTGCCCGCCCGGCTGCAGGACCTCACCCGCTGGGGATTCGACCTCGACGCGTTCAACGCGGAACGGGGCGCAGTCGCATGACCCTCGTGGCAACCATCTCGGGCGCCCTCGTCGCCGCGGGCGTCGTCGCTGCGATGTGGGCGTTCCAACCCGCGCCCGAACCCCGGCCTAGGATCCGGCGGCCGCGGTTCAGTGCCGATTCCCGGACCATGATCGTGCTGGGGGTCGGCGGGGGAGTGGTGATCGCGCTGGTCACGGGGTGGCTGGTCGCGGTCGTGATCCTGCCGGCTGTTCTCGTGTTGGTGCGGCGGGTGGTCACGCGTCGGGCACGGCCGCGTACCGCACGGCTGGATGCGCTGGCGGAGTTCGCCCGCGGTATCGCCGGGGTGCTTGAGGCAGGTCGCGGTATCGAGCAGGCCATCCTGCAGGCCGCGCTGTCCGCGCCGCAGGCGATCGAGCCAGAGGTCGCGAAACTCGCGGCCAGGATTCGGGCGAATTGGGAGATCGAGCGGGCGCTGTGCGCGTTCGCCGACGACTTCGACGACGCCACGGCGGACCTGTTCGTGGCGACCCTGCTGCTCGCCTCCGAGCGCCGCGGCCCGGGTCTGGCCGCGGTGATGCAGGACATCGCCGCATCGGTCGACCAGGAGGTCAGGGCCCGCCGGGAGGTCGAGACCGAGCAGCAGAAACCCCGCACCGCCGCCGGCATGATCACCCTCATCACCACCACCCTGCTCCTTGGCCTGGTGGTGACCGGCGACTACATCGCCCCCTACAGCACACCATTCGGGCAGCTACTGCTCACCACGTATCTGGCGGCCTATCTCGCGGTCCTGGGATGGATGGCCCACATGACCAAGGAACAACCCATCCCACGCTTCCTCGGCACCACCACCCAACCGCGGGGGCAGTGATGATCACCGGACTCCAACTCGCCATCGCCTCCGGCGCCCTGTTCGCCGCCGGCATCACGCTCGCACTGATGCGCCTGGTCCCGGCACCGACCCACCTCGGCGACGCCCTGAACCGCCTAAGCCCCATCACCGTCGACACCGCCACCCCAAACACCGACGACGGCGGACCCGACATCGAAACCCGCATCGGAGCCTGGGCCTTGAAGCACCTCCCCGCCATCACCTGGGGCGCACCCGCAGAGGCCGACTTGGCGATCCTCCAACGCAGCCGCGCCTCCCTCCACGGAGCCAGGATCATCACCGGCGCCATCGGGCTCGTCATCGGCCCGCTCATCACAGTCCTGGCCGCCCTTGCCAGCTTCCAACTACCGTTCGCGGTTCCGGTTCTGGGATCCCTCGCCCTTGCCGCCGTGATGTGGACGCTTCCAGGCTCGGAAGTCAAGGACAAGGCCCGGGAGGCACGAGCAGAGTTCTCCCACGCGCTCGGCGCCTTCGTGGAGATGGTCGCCCTGGAGCGCCTGTCGGGATCCGGGGTCCCGCAAGCCCTGCAGCGGGCAGCCGACGTCGGCGACTCCTGGGCATTCAAACGGATCTCTACCACCCTCAAACGGACCCAGTACACCGGCCGCAACCCCTGGGACGCCCTGGCCGACCTCGGCAAGGAACTGAACCTCACCGATCTGGTCGACCTCGCAGACATCATGCGTCTGGCGGGTGCCGGCACCCAGGTTTACAACTCGCTCCGCGCCCGCGGCGCCAGCATGCGCAACGCCCTCCTCAACAGCCACATCGCCCGAGCGAACCAAGCTGGCGAACGCATCGCCATCCCCGTCGGCCTCCTCGTCCTCGTGTTGGCCGTCACCCTCATCACCCCCGCATTCCTGCGGATGATGCTCTAGCAGCGAAAGGCAGACACCGCCATGTCCATCCTCAACCTCATCATCGGCACCCTCACCACCGCCCTTACCCCCGCCGGGAGGGGAGATGAGCGCGGGCTGTCCCAGTCCACCGAGAACGCCATCCTGCTCGCCGGCGCAGTCCTCATCGCCAGCCTCATCGTCGCAGCCATCACCGGATATGTTCAGGCCAATCTCCCCGGCTGACGAAAGGGGCATGAGCAGCAGCGTCCAACTGACGCTCCTGTTCCCCTTGGTCTTCGCAGCGTTCCTGGCCACGCTGCAATGGGCCATGATCACGTGGGCCGACGCCACCGCACTCGCAGCCGCCCAAGACGGCGCCCGGCTCGCCGCAGCACGCCACTCCACCGCCGCAGCAGGCCAAGCAGCCGCCGCAGCAGCCGCCAACAACGGATCACTCACCGCCGTCACCACCACCATCAACCGAGGCCCCACACAGACAGCAGCCACCGTCACCGGCACAGCGCTCAGCATCATCCCCGGCTACACACCCACCATCACCAAGTCCGCCCAAGCACCCACCGAACGCCTCACCCAATCCTGAAACCACCCAGGAGCGCCATGAAACCCACCACCACAACACTCATCACCCTCGCACTGGCGCTCGGTGGACTCACAGCCTGCACCAACGACAACCCCGCACCAACACCGACAGCCACGGAGGCCACCACGGCGATCCCGTCGTCGGCGTCCCCGAGCCCCCCTGAGCCAACCCCGTCCGAGTCGCAAACGCCCACGCCCACCACGTCAGCCCCGTCGCCCTCCCTCGACGAGGCACAGACCGCCGCCAGGGACGTCGTCCAGGAGTTCTATCAACTCCAGAATGAGTTCCTTATGGACAGCACGCTAAAGGACCTGACAGCGATCTCGAGCATTACGACGGGTGACGCGCAACTGCTGACCATCGCATCGGTTGAGAAGTACCGCGAACTCAACGCGGAGATGACGGCACCGGTTGAATCGACGATCTTGACGATCGGACACGCAGTTCAGGACGAAGGAGGCGAGACCGTTCAGGTCGAAGTCTGCACCGATGCCACCGGAACCGACATCGTGAGCAAAGACACCGGAGAATCCGTCCTCTCGGAGGACCGCACGCCTGTGAACCTGCTGCACCTGAATGTCATCAACGAGAACCAGTCATGGCTTATCAGCACCATCGCGTCTACGCCCATCGAGGCATGCCCGTGAACATTCGGCTGAGGCTCCTTCTCATGGCGTGCATGGCGCTATGTCTGTCGGGCACGGTGCTTTCAACCCCGGCGTACGCATGCGAGGGTGGCGTTCTCGTTCGGTACACCGACCTAGCTGGGGAAGTCATTCAAACACTCCGATGCCCGGAAAACCCAAGCGGAGGAGACCGCCCTTCTGCGGGTGACCGGAGTGAATCTCGTACCTGTAACTCCCAGACAGGCGCCGTCATCCCATGCAGCTCGCAGCTCGGCTCGTGGAACGGTGAACGCGGCTGCTACAGCAGGGTCTCTCCCAACCAGAACGCCATCCCGGTGGATCCGGCACTGGCCGAGGAGTGGGTCTTGATGCAGTGCACGCGCCAGAGTGGTTTGGAAACGTACTACTTGGCGGAGCGCGACGAACCGCCACCGCCAGACCCCGGGGTGCTGGCCCAGGCAGCGATCTCCCGTATGAACCTCTCAGCTATTAGGATCGGTTCGTTCCCGCACACGGTGGATCGGTCTCCAATGTCGTTGGGTGTGGTCGGCCGGAATGTGTGGATGTGGGTGGATGGGCCGTCTGCCTCGACGTTCGGTCCGATTACCCGGTCTGTGACTGAGCGAGGCTTCACCGTCACTGCAACCGCCAGCGTCGTTGAGGTGGTGTGGGATATGGGTAACGGTGACAGCGTGAACTGCGGCGGCGGCACCCCGTACCCAGCGAGCACAGAAGACGACCCGGCTTCGCCGGACTGCGGTTACCTCTACTCCAGTGACGGGCACTACACCCTCTCGGCCACCGCATACTGGGAGATCAACTGGGTCGGCATCGGCCAGTCCGGAACGATCCCTATGCAGCTCACCGCCTCGGAGCAGCTCTCCATCGCCGAAATCCAAGTGGTCAACATCCCAGTGAGGCAACGATGACTGGGACCAGGGCGGCGGTGCGACGGGATCGTTGTGAGCGGGGCAGCATGGTGGGGGTTGAGGCAGCGATCCTGTTGCCCGTGCTGTTCCTTATTGTTGGGTTGGTGATCGTGCTTGGACGCGACGCGTTGGCTGAACAGGCTGTGGGTTCCGCAGCGGCCAGCGCCGCCCGCGCCGCCTCCATCGAACGCAGCACCGCAGAGGCCACGGCGGCTGCGACGTCAACGGTCACGACGGCGCTACGTGAGTCGAGCATCAGCTGTTCCAGCCGGACGGTTTCGGTGGACGCAGCGGCCGTCAACTCTGCGCCGGGGACACCGGCGGCGGTGTCGGTGACTGTCCAGTGCCTCGTCCAGCACGATGTCACGCTGCCGGGGTTCCCGAACACCAGCTCGGTGACGGCCACCCGCTCTTCCCCTGTCGACACCTACCGGAGCAACTGATGGCATGTCGGCACTGCAAGGTCGGGACTTGCCGAAGGCGGGAGGGGGAGCCATGACACGTTCCGAGGGTGATCGTGGCGCGATCAGCGTGTGGGTGAGCGTGGCGATGGTTGGGTTCGTCGTGTGCGTCGGGTTGGGGGTCGACTTCGCCGGCCATGCCGCCGCGGAGCAACACGTCCGTGCCGTCGCGGCGGAGGCGGCGCGTGCCGGGGGGCAGTTTCTCGAAACCCGCCCCGGCACAAGGCCCCGACCGGATGTGTATGCAGCCACCCGCGCCGCGACTGCATATGTTGCCGCCTCCGACTTCACCGGATCGGCCACCGTTGACGCGGGTGTCATCCGGGTCAGCGTCAGCGGCAGCTACCGCACCCAGTTCCTGGGCATCATCGGGGTCGACTCGCTGCCGCTGCGCGGCGACGGCGCCGCCGCGGTGACGCCCGTGATCGACGGGGAGGAGAGCTGACCATGGCATCCAGACTCAAGGGGTTGGCCGCCTGCCTCGCGATCCTGGGAATCCTGGCGGGAGTCCCGGTAGTGCTGCTTCAGCTCGCGCTGAAGCCCGGCTTCTTCCCGACCTGGGACAGACTTCAGGTGGCGCTGATCTCTCCCGATGACGGCCGGCTGATGCTGGTGTTCTTGTGGACCGTCAGCTGGATCGCGTGGCTGGCGCTGAGCTGGCTGATCTGCGTCGAGATCATCGCCGCCGTCCGCGGCCTAGAAGCCCCACGTCTCCGGGCGCTTTCCGTGCCCCAAGGTCTCGTCCGCCAAATGGTGGTCACCGCGGCGATGCTATTCGTGGCCGCACCCATTGCCGTGAGCGGAGCCGCCCCCGCAGCTGCCGCAGATCCTGGGGGTGAGCCAACGGCGGTGACAGTCGCGCCCGCCCACAAGGCCGACACGGTCGAAGTCACCGTCAATCCTGGCGACACCCTGTGGGAGTACGCAGCGGAACACCTCGGCCACGGAGGCAGGTGGCCCGAGATCTTCGAAGCCAACCGCGGCCGCCCACAACTCGACGGAAACACCCTCACCGACCCTGACCTGCTCAACGAAGGCTGGAAACTGGCCATCCCACCGTCGGCAAAGTCCACTGCCGTGGGCGGCGCCGGGGATGCAGGGGAGTGGAGGGTGATTGTGGGCCCGGGGGACACGCTCTGGGACCTGGCCGAGCGGCACCTGCACGACGGTGCCCGCTGGCCTGAGATCTTCGACGCGAACGAGGGCATCCAGCAAGTAGACGGGCACGTCCTCACCGATCCCGACATCATCCACCCTGGCTGGGTCCTCACCATCCCCGCGGCCGTCGCGCCGCAACCCGACGGTGTCGTACAGCCTGTCCCAGCACCTCCGGGGCACCCGGCCGACGCCGGCAGCGAGGAGACCATCCGGCCGGAAACGCCTGAACCGGAATCGCCAGCAACGCCGCCACCAACGCCGGCAGCCACACCGTCCACACCGACCAATGTGCCGACCGCCAGGCCCACCGCGGCGACCATGCCACCAGGTGACGAGCTCCAGGAAGTGGCTGAGTCACCCACGGCTCCGGGTTGGCACGTCGCTGGCCTGCTCGGTGCCGGGGCGTTCCTCGGAGCAGGGGTACTGGCGGTGCTGTCCCGCCAACGACGCGACCAGTTCCGGCAGCGCCAGCCCGGCCTCACGATTGCCGTGCCCGACCCGGTGACCGCACCCATCGAAATGACCGCCACCGTAGCAGCCGGATTGACAGCCGACCGGCTCGCGCACCTCGACTCAACCCTGCGCCGCCTCGCAGCCACCCACCCCGCCCCACCGGCCGTGACAGCAGTTTGCGTCGCCCGCGACGGCACGATCACCCTCCACACCAGCAGTGAACTGCAGGAACCGTGGCTGCCAGTCCCTGAAGGATGGCAACTCCCCACAGAAGCAGCCCCCGCCGACGTCGGCCCGCTCAACCCCGACAAGCCCGCCCCGTACCCGCTGCTGGTGACCATCGGCGCCGACGATTCCGACGGAGCCTGGCTACTGAACCTCGAAACCGTCGGCCTGATCACCATCGGCGGGGACCCGCTGATGCGAGACGACTTACTCCGATACATCGCAGCAGAACTGGCAGTCAACCCCTGGGCCGGCGACGTTCAAGTCGCCTGCCTTGGCATCGCCACCGAAACCGTCCCCATGGCACCCGAGCGGTTCACCACCACACCCGACCGCGTGACGCGACTGGCCGCAGACAACGTGAATCGCGCCACACGCACCGGCACCGACGCCGCTTCCGGCCGCCTGCACCAGCTCGAAGACGAAGCGTGGCCAGCGATTCTCGTGATCAGCAGCGAAACCGTCCCCGCCGACGAGTTCCGACGGCTCATCGATGACCACGCCGGATGCAGCGGAGCGGCGCTCCTTCAATGTGTCGAGCAAGGCGCAGACCTCGTTGTCACGTCGTCCGGGCGAGTCACCGGACTTGGGTTCGACCTGGTGGCCGTCGGGCTCACAGTCGATGAAGCAGCCGGCTGCGCCGCGCTCCTCGCCGTCGCGGCAGAGGAGATCTCCCCTGGAGAGCCCGTCCCGCCCGCCGACGACCTCACCGACAAGACAGGCAACCTGTTACCCGAAGTCACCGTCCCCAGGGGAGCAAGCGCCAGCGGCAGCAGCAACTCAGTCCTGCCAGCTCCCGATGAGGATTTCATCGCCGCCGCCCCGGTCACCGCCACTGACCTGCAGCTTCTGGCGCCCCGCACCAGCCCGAAGGTCACCGAGAAGATCATGGAGCGTGACCCGGACCTCGACCGGGACGTCGAGGACTGGTTCTCCGACCGCTGCTCCCGTCCCCGCCTCACATGGCTGGGGCCGGTCAAGGCCCGCTGCCACGGTAGGCCGCCTACCAAGTCGAAGGCCTACTACACCGAAGTGTTGTCCTACCTCGCCGCCCACCCCAATGGCGTCACCAACGACGAACTCGTCGACGCCTTCAGCATCACCCCAGAACGCGCCCGCACGGTCATATCGAACCTGCGGCAATGGGTCGGCATCAACCCCGCCACTGGGAAGCCGCTCATCCCTGACGCCAAGGCATCCCCTCAAGCAATCACCAGAGGAGTTGGGCTCTATCTCGTCGATGACCTCCTGATTGATGCCGACCTGTTCCGCCGCTTGCGGACCCGAGCCCACGCCCGCGGTCCCGCAGGCATTCCGGACCTCGAAACCGCACTCCGACTTGTAACCGGAAGACCATTCGAACAACTCCGACCCACCGGCTGGGCATGGCTCGCCCAGGGCGACCGCATCGACCACCACATGGTCGCCGCTGTCGGGGACGTCGCCCACACCCTCGTCACCCACCACCTCCACGCCGGGAACCCCACGGCAGCCCGACAGGCAGCCCAAACAGCGCTGAGCGTGTGTCCCGAGTCGGAGACCGCCGCCCTGGACCTAGCCGGCATCATGGTCCAGGAGGGCAACAGTCACGCTGCGCACGAACTTCTCGCCGATGCACTCGGTGAGAGAACCAGCGGAGACCCGGTCGATCCCAGCGCCAGGGCCGTCGAAATCCTCCTTGGCGCGGACTACCTCAAGACCGCCTGACGTGGCCAGCCCCGACCCGCCCACGTGCACGGCACCACATGGCAAGGCCCCGGTGGCATTTCACCTGACCCACGGTGTCAGTCACTTTCCGGATTCCCGTCCGGGCCGGCTTGGTCGCTAGGTGACCTGCCGCCGTGAGACCGGATTGCCCTGCCAGGGGCGGACGGGCGATGGTGCGCTCCGGGCGACAGGCGCTGGGCTTCGAAGGCGGACTTGACGATTGCAGCGGGCGATCAGTTCTTGGTCGTGGGTCAGTACGAGCACGGCGTCATGGCGCGTGGTGGCGAGGATGTCGTCGACGAGGGCGATGGCGGTGGCGCGGTCCAGATGTTCGGTGGGCTCGTCGAGAACGAGTAGGTCGCGCTCGGCTGCGATGACACGGGCGAAGGCGAGGCGGCGCCGTTCACCGCCGGACAGGTTGTGGCCGCCCTCGCCTACGACGTGGTCCGGGGAGAGGTCCAGACCGGCGCGGGCCAGGGCCGTCAGCACCTCATCGTTGCTGGCTTCCTTGTTGCCGATCCGCACGTTCTCGGCGATGGAGGTGGCGAAGATGTGGGCATCCTGGGCCAGGTAACCGACCCGGCCACCGCGGTGGATGGTGCCAGCGAGCGGCGGGATCAGTCCCATCACGGTGGCTGCGACAGTGGTCTTGCCTACCCCTGACGGCCCGACCAGCGCCACCCGCTCCCCGGGGAGAACCTGCAGGTTCAGCCGGGTCTGCACGGTGCTGCCGCCGGGCCAGCCGACGGTGACGTCGTCGAGCAGCAGCCCGGGTTCCGATCGGTTGGCGAGTGTGACGTCGCCGGCACCGACGGGATCGGCGTCCAGAGTATCGGCGACGCGTTGCAGGGCTGCCCAGGCTCGGGTGTAGGTCTGTGCGGACTGGGTGAAGGTGCCCAGCACTTCGTGGAGCGCCAGTGGGGTCAGGGCCAGCACCCCCAGCAGTCTGGGATCCATCGTGCCGGCCACCACGGCGGAGCCGCCGAGCACCAGGGCTGCCACCACGGCGATCCCGGCGGCCACCACCTGTGCTCCGGTCGCGATGCCCCGTACCCAGGCGCCGTGGGACTCCTGCCGACGTAGCTCGTCGTCGATGTCCAGCAGTTGGGTCAGTGCCGCGTCGGTTGCGCCGTAGGCAACCAGATCGGGGGCGGTGCGGGAGAACTCGCGCACATTGTCGGCGAGCCTGCCACGGGTGGGGACGGCTGCCAGGTCGACGCGTTGGGAGGCGCGCTGCGCGATCCAGGGAACTATGAGGCCGCCGAGGATGGCAGTGAGCAGCAGCACGGCTGCCGAGCCGAGGTCGAAGAAGGCCAGCATCACGGTGGTGCCGAGTAGCACCAGTGCAGCAGCCAGCACGGGGATCACCACCCGCACCACAAGGTCCTGGATTGCCGCGACGTCGGCGACGATGCGGGTCAGCAGGTCGCCGCGGCGGCGTCCGATCAACGTGGTGGACGCGAGCTTGTCGTAAATCCGTAGCCTGAGGGTGGACTGCATCCGCAGGGCGATGTCGTGGCCCACGACCCGCTCGAGGTAGCGCAAGACACCCCGGGAGATGCCGAACGCCCGCACCAGCACAGCGGGGGCCTGAAGGAACAGCACAGGGGGTGTGAGCGCGGCGAAGCTGATGAGGAACGCTGAGGTGCCCAAGAGCGCCACCGACGAAGCCGACGCCAGCGCGGCCAGTAGCGTGGCCAGCAGGAACCGCATCCGGCCACCGGGGACTGCGTCGATCAGGTCGCGCAGTAGGCGCCACAGCCGGGACGTGGACAGCGGACGTGCCATCACGACGCGCCTGCCTCGGCGCCGACCGGTTCGAGTTCCACGACGCGGTCCACACGCGCCAGCACTTGCGGGCGGTGGGTCACGATGAGGGCGCCCACACCGGTGGCGCGCACGGCGTCGATGATGGCGGACTCGGTGTGGGAGTCCAGCCCGGCAGTCGGTTCGTCGAGCACCAGCAGCCGCGTCCCGCCGGCTTCGATGCGCAGCAGCGCCCGCGCCACGGCCACCCGCCGCCGTTCGCCGCCCGAGAGTCCCTCCCCATCGTCTCCGACGGGCTTGTCCGGTGCGAAGTCGGCTCCGGCGCGGCGTAGCGCCTCGGCGACCGCGTCCGGGCCGGCAGCAGGGTCCCCGAGCAGGACGTTGGCGGCGACGCTGCCGTGCACGAGGCCCGGCTCCTGCGCCACCCAGGCCACGCTGCGGCGCCACTGAGCAGGATCGCTGGAGGCAAGGTCCTGTCCGCCGAGCAGCACCCGCCCGCGGTCCGGGACCAGGAACCCCATGAGCAGTCCCAGGACCGTCGACTTGCCTGCGCCCGAGCGGCCGGTCAGCGCCACGACCTCGCCGGGGGCAAGCCGCAGGCTGAACCCGTCCAGTATCGGGGCGGGAGCACCGTCGTGGGTGAAGTCGACGTCCTCCAGCGTGATCACCTCATCCCGCAGGTCCGCGACTCGGTCCGAGCCGGCGGCCGTGGTGGCCTCCTCGATGATGGTGAACGCCCGGTCAGCGGCGGCGACACCGTCGGCTGAGTCGTGGAAGTGGACCCCCACTTGCCGCACCGGGAGGAAGGCCTCTGGTGCCAGGATGAGTACGAAAAGCGCGGCTTCGAACCCGACGTCACCGTAGACGAGCCGGAACCCGACGGTGACGGCCACCACCGCCACCGACAGCGAGGCCAGCAGTTCCAGCGCCAGGGCGGACAGGAACGACACGTATAGCACCCGCATGGTGGCGTCGCGGTAATTCGACTCGTTCAGGTCAACGCCGACGCGTTGCGCACGGGCGCGTGCGAATGCCTGCAGCGTGGGCAGCCCCTGGATCAGGTCGGCGAAGTGGTTGCCCAGCCGTTCGGCGACGGCGAAGCTCCGTCTGGTCGCGGCCTCGGTGGTCCACCCGATCAGGACCATGAAGATGGGGATGAGCGGCAGGGTGAAGGCGACGATGATTGCCGAGGGCCAGTCCGTGAGGAGGATCGCACCTCCGATGAGGAACGGCACCGTTGCTGCCAGCCCGAGCTGCGGCAGGTACTTGGAGAAGTAGCCGTCCAGGGCGTCAAGTCCGGTGGTGGCTACGTGCACGAGGGTGGCCGACGACACCCGTGTCGAAAGTGGACGGGACGCCCGGGCGGCCACTACTTCGCGGCGCAGTTGCGACTTCACAGCGGCGGCGGAGCGGTGCGCCAGCACCGAGTTCACCCAAACCAGGGCCCCGCGGGCCACGAAAATGGCCCCGAGCCCGGTCAGCATCTGGGGCCAGTCGTTGGGGAAAGCCCCAGCAGTGAACACCGTGACGATGCTCCGCGAGAGCAACAAGGCCTGCCCGATCAACAGACCGGCGGTGAGGATGCCGACGACGATAGAAGCCACCAGGTAGTTCCTGGTGGCGCGGGCACGTCGCAGCAGGCGCGGATGGATGGGGCCGGCCACGGGTCAGGCGGCAGCTTCGAGGTGGACCTCGTCGGGGATGTTCTTGGTGCTGATCCGTTTCCTGAACACCCAGTAGGTCCAGGCTTGGTAGGCCAGCACGAGCGGCAGGAAGATCACCGTTGCCCACGTCATGATCACCAGCGTGGTCTCCGACGATGCCGCAGTGAGGATGTTGAGCCGTTCGCCCGCAGGGACGGTGGTGTCCTGGGCGAATCCCAGGTTGCCGTACATCCGCAGGAAGATGCCGCTGAAGATCGCGATGATGCCGAGCCCGCCCAGCAGGAACGCCCAGCCCTCCCGGCGGACGCGGGTGAGGGTCACCGAGGCGGCGGTGGCGACAATCGCGACGACCGCCGTGATCCACCCGAGCGACCCGAAGTGGCCGAACTCGCTGTGCGCGGGCCAGAAGGTGTTTTGGAGCACCACGAACGCGGTCACCACAGCGGCTGTGACCCAGCCGACGCGGCCGGCGACCAGGCGGGCCTTGTCGCGTACCGAGCCGCGGGTCTTGAGCGTGAGGAACGTCGCGCCGTGGTTCAGGCACACGAGCACGAGCATGAGTCCGCCGAGGAGGCCGAACGGGTTGAAGACGGTCAGGAGGGTGCCGTCCCACAGCAGCCCGTCGTTGGGCAGACCGACCACGAAGTTCGCGAACCCGATCCCGAACACCAACGCTGGCAGGAAGGAACCGACGATCGCGAAGGTGTCCATCATCGTCTTCCAACGAGGGTCGGAGACCTTTTGCCGGTACTCGAACGCGACGCCCCGGAGGATCAATCCGACCAGCACCAGCAGCAGCGGCAAGTAGAGGGCCGAGAAGGTGGTGGCGTACCACCCCGGGAACGCCGCGAACATGGCACCGCCGGCGGTGATGAGCCAAACCTCGTTGCCATCCCACACCGGGCCGATGGTGTTGATCATCAGGCGTCGTTCCTTCTCGGAGCGACCGATGACGGGCATGAGCATGGCGACGCCGAAGTCGAATCCTTCGAGGAAGAAGAACCCGATCCACAGGACTGCGATCAGGGCGAACCAGACGGAAGTGAGTGCGGGGACTGTTTCAAGGAACATCATGGAAGTTCTGGACCCTTGTCAGTAGGCGAACGTGGCGGGGGCGTCGAGATCATCATCGGGGCGGGGGGCGGGCGCCGTGACGTCGGGCAACCCGAGCCGGCTGAACTTGAGGAACAACCACACCTCGATGACGGCCAGAGCCCCGTAGAGCAGCGTGTAGACGATCATCGACGTCCACACTTCGGCGACGCTGACGGTTGGTGAGATACCGGCTGCGGTGGGCAGGACTCCAGCCACCACCCACGGTTGGCGGCCCATCTCCGTGAAGATCCAGCCGAAGGAGTTGCCGAGCATCGGCAAGAGCGGCATCGCCAACATCAGGCCGGTCCACCACTTGCTCGGCGTCGGCAACCGGTCCCTGCGTACGACAAACAACAGGAACGCACCCACGACGGCGCCCAGCATGCCCAAGGTGATCATCAGCCGGAACGTCCAGTAGGACAGGAAGATGTTCGGTGTCGGGTCGATTTGGGGGTAGTTGGCGGCCAACTCCTCTGCGAACTCGGATTGGAGGGTGGTTCGGCTCCCGTCGAAGCGTTTGAAGCCCTCCTCGGCGAAGTCTGCGCGCAGGTCGTTGATGCCCTTGACGGTCTCGTGGCCGGACATGAATGACAGCAGGCCGGGGATCTTGAGGGCCCACACTTCCTCCGTGCCATCGAGGTTGCCGATGGTCAGCACGGAGAACCCGGCATTGGTTTCGGTGTCGTAGAGCCCCTCTGCCGCCGCCATCTTCATCGGCTGGACCTGGATCATCACCTTGGACTGGAAGTCGCCGGTCAGCGCGGTCAGGGCGGAGGCGCCGATGAGGATCCAGGCGCCGAGCTTGACACCGAAACGGAAGACCGAGATCTCGTCGGCCGACGCCTCGGTGCCGAGCCCGCTGAGCCTGGCGAGGTGCCAGCCGCTGACGCCTGCCACCACAGCCCCGCCGACCATGTAGGCGGCGAAGTTGACGTGCGGGAACGTCACCAGGAACACCGGATTCGTCAGCACCTGAAGGAAGCCGTCGATGCCGTCGATCTCGGCGCGGCCGTTTCGGAACCTGGCCCCGACCGGGTTCTGCATCCAAGAGTTCGCGGCCAGGATGAACACCGCCGAAAGCACCGTCCCGAACGCCACCATGTAGATCGAGGCGAGGTGGACCAGCCTGGGCAACTTGTCCCAGCCGAAGATCCACAGCCCCAAGAAGGTCGACTCCAGGAAGAACGCGAGCAGCGCCTCCAACGCCAGCGGGGCGCCGAAGACGTCCCCGACGAATCGCGAGTACTCCGACCAGTTCATGCCGAACTGGAACTCCTGCACAATGCCGGTCACAACCCCCAGAGCGAAGTTGATGAGGAACAACTTGCCGAAGAACTTTGTCAACTGCAGGTACTTGTCGTGGCCCGTGCGCACCCAGACAGTCTGGATGACGGCCACGATCATCGCCAGCGCGATGGTGATCGGGACGAACAAGTAGTGATACACGGTGGTGATGCCGAACTGCCACCGTGCAAGCGTGACCGGGTCCATAGCAGTGAACCTACCAATCCGCCGCTGATCAGCATAAACGCCTCAGAGGGCGTCGAAGCGGGCACAGGGAACATCGGCCATGCCTGTACAGCCACCGGGGCTCGGCCGAAACCGCATGGACCTCCAGGCGCCGGTCAGCGCCGTCGATTCCAGCCCGCCGCCGCCCACGTGCTAGCATCGCCATATGACGATGTTAACGGCGGGTGGGGATGTGTCTTTGTTGGAGGGTTTGCCGGTTGCGGCGGCCTTGTTCCATGGTTTGTCTGATCCTTCGAGGTTGGCGATTCTGCAGCATCTGACGTTGGGTGAGCATCGGGTCCGAGACCTGACCGAGCATCTCGGGCTTGCGCAGTCGACTGTGAGCGGTCACTTGGCGTGCCTGCGGGAGTGTGGGCTGGTGGTGTCGCGGCCGGAGGGTCGGGCGTCTGTGTTCTCGCTGACCAGTGCCCCGGAGGTGTTGGGGGTGTTGGCGGCGGCGGAGCGTCTGTTGGAGGCGACGGGTCAGGGGGTGGCGCTGTGCCCGAACTACGGCGTGGGAACCGGCACGAACCCGAGTGTCGAGCAGCTGAGGCCCCACGATTCCCAAGGGGTGGAGCGATGACCGGCCGTGGCGATGGGGAACCCGCCGGGAACGAGGGCGCCTGCGGATGCGAGGCACCAGACCCTGTCAAGCCTGGTGGCAGCGGCGCTGACGAGGGCGTGGAGCGTTGGTGGCAGATCAGGGACATCCAGTTCGGGCTGGTCTCGGGTGCGTTCCTCTTGGCCGGTTTCGTCTCGGGAAAGCTGGGCTGGGAGACCGCTGAGCTGGTGTTGAGCGCTGTTGCGTTGGTGGTGGGGGCGTCGACGTTCGTCCCGGGCGCCCTGAAGAAGCTGATTCGGGGCAAGGTCGGTGTCGGCCTGCTCATGACGATCGGCGCGGTCGGTGCCACGCTGCTGGGTCGGGTCGAAGAGGCGGCCATGTTGGCGTTCCTGTTCTCCCTGGCCGAGGGCCTGGAGGACTACTCGATCACCAAGACCCGCCACGGGCTGCGGGCCCTGCTGGATCTGGTCCCGCGTGAAGCGACGATCCGGCGCGGGGGTCGGGATGTGGAGGTGGCGGCCGGTGACCTGGCGGTGGGTGACCTGCTGATCGTGAGGCCGGGTGAGCGGCTGGCGACGGACGGCCGGGTTCAGGCGGGCCGGACAGCGTTGGACACCTCGGCGATCACCGGTGAGTCCATGCCCGTCGAGGTCGGACCCGGCGCCGAGGTGTTCGCGGGTTCGATCAACGGCTCCGGTGCCCTCGAGGTGGACGTGACCGCAGGCGCGCAGGACAACTCGTTGGCGCGGATCGTGCACATCGTGGAGGCTGAGCAGTCCCGCAAGGGCGACACGCAGAGGCTCGCGGACCGGATCGCCAAGCCGCTGGTGCCCGGCATCCTGATCGCCGCCGCGCTCACCGCAATCATCGGCTCTCTCCTGGGTGATCCGTCGGTGTGGTTGGCTCGGGCGTTGGTGATGGTGGTAGCGGCCTCACCATGCGCGTTGGCGATTTCGGTGCCGGTGACAGTGGTGGCTTCGATCGGTGCGGCGAGCCGCCGCGGAATCCTGATCAAGGGCGGGGCAGCCATGGAGACCCTGGGCCGGATCAGGATCGTCGCACTGGACAAAACCGGCACCCTCACCCGCAACAAGCCCGCTGTCATCGACGTCGTCACCACACCAGGCCACACCCGCAGTGGTGTCCTTGGGCTTGCTGCCTCACTGGAGGTCCGCAGCGAACACCCGTTGGCCCGTGCGATCCTCGCTGCGGCCGAGGATGTGTGGCCTGCAGACGATGTCGCAGCAGAGGTCGGTGCCGGGCTGCTCGGACACGTGGACGGGCGCAGGGTGCGGCTCGGGCGCCCTGGCTGGATCGAGCCGGGCGCTCTGGCCGACAATGTGGCCCGGATGCAGCAGGCTGGAGCGACGGCTGTGTTGTTGGAGGTCGACAGGGAAGTGGTCGGAGCGATCGCGGTGCGTGATGAACTGCGACCCGAAGCGCCCGGGGTGGTGGCGCTGTTGCAGGTGGCGGGATACCAGGTCGTGATGCTCACCGGGGACAACGAACTCACCGCCCGCGGACTCGCCCGTGAGGCGGGGATCGGTCAGGTTTATGCCGAGTTGCGTCCCGAGGACAAGTCAGCCAGCATCGACCGCCTACGGCGGTCGGGTCGCGCAACGGCCATGGTCGGTGACGGCGTCAACGACGCCCCCGCCCTGGCCACGGCTGATCTCGGCGTAGCTATGGGGGCGATGGGCACCGACGTGGCCATCGAGACCGCAGATGTCGCGCTCATGGGCGACGACCTGCGGCTGCTGCCTCAGGCATTCGACCACGCCCGCCGAGTCCGCCGGATCATGCTGCAGAACGTGACCCTGTCCCTCGCCTTGATCGCGATCCTGATCCCGCTGGCGCTGTTCGGGGTCCTCGGACTGGCCGCAGTAGTCCTCATCCACGAGCTGGCCGAGGTGGTCGTGATCGGCAACGGCATGCGCGCCGGCCGAGCAACCGGCCTGCGTTCCCGGTCGGCAGCTACCGTGGAAACCACACGAGAAGAGGTTGCAGCATGAGCGGCAACCACAACCACAACCAGAACACCAGTCCAGACGACCACAGGAAGCCGCTGGCCGTGGTCCTGACGGTCACCGCCACGGTCCTGCTGGTGGAGGTGGTCGGGGCCGCCCTCACCGGGAGCCTGGCGCTTCTAGCCGATGCGGGACACATGCTCACCGACGTGGCTGGCCTGGCGATGGCGCTCGTGGCTGCCGTGCTCGGCCGGCGCCCCGCTACACCGTTCAGAACCTGGGGGTTCCTTCGGGTGGAGATCCTCAGCGCCGCCGCACAGGCGCTGCTGCTGTTCGGAGTCGGGATGTTTATCCTCTTCGAGGGCATGCAGCGCCTCCTCGACCCGCCCGAGGTCACGACCACGGGGATGGTCGTGTTCGGGCTGATCGGCCTGGCCGGCAACATCATCGGGATGCTGATCCTGGCAAAGTCCCGGCAGGCCAACCTGAACATGCGCGCAGCGTTCCTCGAGGTCGTCAACGACGCCCTCGGCTCAGTCGCGGTCCTGGTCGCCGCCTTGGTGATCGCCACCACAGGATTCCAACGCGCAGACGCGATCGCCTCCCTCGTCATCGTCGCCCTCATCGTCCCCAGGACCATCCGCATCGCACGAGACGCACTACACGTGCTCCTGGAATCAACACCACCGGGCCTGGACCTGGAAGCAGTCCGGACCAGCATCCAAGGCCTGCCCCACGTGCACGACGTCCACGACCTGCACGCCACGCAGGTCGCCACCGGCGTCCCCGTCCTCACAGCCCACGTGGTCGTCGTCGACTCCTGCTTCCACGACGGCCACCTCCAACAAATGCTCGACGACGTCCAAGCCAAGATCCGCGACGACTTCGCGGTAGAGCACTCCACCATCCAGTTCGAAGCAGCCTCCCACGCCGAACACGAATACACCACACACGAGTGAACCCGGCGTGCGCTGACCGTCCCCGGTCAGAGTGGACGGCCGTTCGTGGTGCGGCGGCTCAGCGGTGGCTGCCGTAGTTCTGGAGGCGGAGGCTGTTGTGGACAACGAGCACCCAGGACAATGACATCGCTGCGGCGGCGATGAGGGGGTTGAGGAGTCCGGCGGCTGCGATGGGGATTGCGGCGACGTTGTAGCCGATGCCCAGTCCCCCGGTGAGCAGCACCGTCTCCAGCCCTGCTTGCGGCGGGCTGCGATGGCGCGGGCGACGCCGGGCTTGATGGTGTCGGTCAGGGAGACTTGCACGGTGATTGAATCGCACGGAGACGAGCAGGTGGTCCGAAACCCAAGGCCGGCCGTTGCCTGGCTGGAGCGCTAACGAATCTCGCTGGACTGCTGGCGCTGGAACAGGCGCCGGAGCCGGGTTGGCCACCCCAGAGGTCCGGCGATCAGAGGTAGCGCATGGACGTCATCATCCCGACTTCTGCGTGGTAGATGTTGTGGCAGTGCAGCATCCACTCGCCTGGGTTGTCGGCGATCAGATCCAGTTCCAGGGTCTGCATCGGGGTCAGCAGGACGGTGTCTTTGCGCAGCCCCCCGCTGTCTGGGAGTCCCCAGGTGTGGCCGTGGATGTGCATTGGGTGCGCCATCATGGTCATATTGGTCATCCGCATCCTCACCCGGTTGTTGGCTGCAACTTCGAGGGGCTCGTGGTCGCCGAATTTTCGGCCGTTGATGCCCCACCCGTAGGGGTCCATTTGGCCATTTAGTTCTACGCCGAACGAGAGGTCGACATCGCCGTCAGTCAGCCGCGAACCGTCTGCGGCCCGTAGCTGCGTGCCGAGCAGCGCGTCGCCGTCGAGCTCAGGGACGGGTGTCTCTGCGGTGGGCGCGGTCCCGGATGCGGTTCGTACTACCGCCAGTGCCAGCCCCTGCTTCCCTTCTGGTCTTGCTACGAGCGGGAATGCTCCGTCGCCGAGGGTGACGGTGGCGTCGTAGCGTTCACCCATGGCGATGTAGAGGGATGCGGTGTCGCGGGGCTCGACGGGGAAGCCGTCGGAGTGCGTGACTGTCATGGTGTGGCCGCCGAGCGCGATCTTGAAGATCGTGTCGGAACCGGCGTTGATCATCCGTAGCCGGACCCGCTGTCCGGGTTCGCCGTCGAAGCTGGCTGGGGCGTCGGGGACGCGGCCGTTGATCAGGTAATGGGGGTAGGCCACGTCTCCAGCATCTCCCAGAGCGGAACCGGATCCGTGCCCCATGTCGCCCATGTTTCCATGGCCCATGCCCATGGAAACTGAGCCGTCCTTGGCGGCGAACTCCTCGAAGATCTCATCCGGGCTCCGGCCGACTCCGTCGGTCCAGTCGTCGAGGACGACGATCCACTCGTCGTCGTAGTCACCCGGCTCGGCAGGGTCGTCGATGATCAGCGGCGCATACAGACCCCGGTCGAGCTGGACTCCCGAGTGGGGGTGGAAGAAGTAGGTGCCGGGATCGGGCGCGACGAACTCGTAGTTGAAGGTGGTACCCGGCTCGATGGGTTGCTGCGTTACGCCGGGCACGCCATCGGCAGCATTGTGGAGGCGGATGCCGTGCCAGTGCACGCTGGTCGACGTCGGCAACTGGTTTTCGACGTTGATGCGGAACAGGTCTCCAGCAGTCCCGCGCAGGACAGTGGCGCCCGAGTCGTCGTAGGCCCAGGTCTTGGCGGTGACGCCGCCGAGGTCGAGGGTGACGGGTCGTGGGCGCAGGACAGATTCAACGGTGCTTCCACCGGGCGCCGGACTCAACGCGGGCGTCCGACTGATGGACGGGGGAGGTGCGCTGGATGGCGGTGCCCCCGGCGTCGCCGGCTCTGAGGGGGCAGCGCACGCCGACAGGCCGCCGCCAGCGACTCCGAGGCCCGCCAGGAGCAGCTGGCGTCGATTCAGGTAGTTCATGTATTCGATACTGCCTCCCGCTCACGGAGAAGCCATCCCCGGAAGGTTCAGGAATGGTCAAGGTTTCATGTGCCTCCTACTTCGACTGCTTGGTTCCGATGCGAACGTCCGGTCTTGACGGGACCTTGATCGAATCAGGACCTGCCGCACAGGACGGGGCGCGATGCTGTCCCTGCAGAGTTCTTACAAGAAACAAGGAGAAATTCGGTGATTCATGTTCAACGCGGCTGGCGCCGCCCAGCGTTACAGGCCACTCTCATCGCGACGGTAGCCCTGTCGCTGACGGCCTGCGGGCAGAGCGCAACAGAGCCAGGCTCGACACTCGAACCGACCAGCACCGCCCCGACGCGGGCCAGCCAATCCGCGGCCACCCGGGCGAACGACCAGGGGCGGGAGCCGGGGCAGTCCGAGGACGCGGCTGGGATCACGGGCACGGTGTGGGTCGCCAACGAGGACGGTGATTCCCTGACTGCCATCGACGCGGCGACCGGTGAAGTGGTGACCACGGTGACGGGGATCGAGAGCCCGCACAACGTGCAGGTGAGCCCCGACGGTTCCACCGTATGGGCGGTCAGCGGCCACAACAATGCGCTGGTCGCGTTGAACGCTGAAACCTACGAGCTGCGGGGCACCGCCCCCACCGGAGCCAGCCCCGCCCACGTGGTCCTGACACCCGACGGCGATCGGGTCTACGTCACCAACGCCGGGGACGACACGCTCACCGTCTATGACGCCGCCTCGCTCGAAGTCCGCGCCACCGTTGACCTCAGCGCGGGGCCCCACGGCCTGCGCCCCACCATGGACGGCTCGGCGGTGGTCGTGGCCAACACCACCGCTGGCACCGTCGACGTCGTGGACACGGCCACGAACCAGGTCACCGCCACCATCCCGGTTGGGGACTCCCCACCACAGGTGGCGGTCAGCGCCGACGGGCGATACGCCTACGTCAGCCTCATCGGAACCAGCTCGGTTGTGAAGGTCGACCTGGAGGAACAGAAAGTGACCGGCGAGGTCGCCGTTCCGGCGCCGCCGGTCCAGCTGTACCTGACTGATGACGGGACGCGGCTGCTGTCGGCCGACCAAGGCACCGACGACACCCCGGGCAGTACCGTCTCCGTCATCGACCCGGACTCCATGACGGTGGAGGCCACCATCGCCGCAGGGTCTGGTCCGCACGGCGTCGTCATCGAACCGACCGGAAAGCGTGCCTGGGTCACCAACCTCTACGACGACACCGTCTCCGTCATCGACCTGACCACGGACGAGAGCGTGGCCTCCGTGCCTGTCGGGGACAAGCCCAACGGCATCAGCTATAGCCCCCTGCCGCCCGCGGCCGGTCCGTCGGCCGTGGAGGTTGTTGTCCCTGAGTACGCCACGGGAACCGGGGGCAGCCACGATGAGCACTGACCGCGGACGCGGCCTACCTTGACCGAAACTTCGTCGGATCGTTGGCGAATGCACGGGTGCCGGGGGCGCACAATAGGTCCCATCCCCACCCTGGGGGTGCATCAACGACCGTCTCGACGGGGTGATCACAGTGGCCGTGGAGCACTTGAGCAGGACCCTGGTCAGCACACCCGTGCGGTGTGGATGTGAGGCCGGGCCGCTACTGCCGGCGGGGGCAGGAGTTGCCGGATGAACCCCAATCTCTTCCTGCTCGGCGGAGTGCTGGTCATGCGCTCTCGGGTGCGGCGCCGTGACCGCTGGGATCGGCGCCGGCTGCTGGGGTTCCAGCACGCTCAGCTTCGGCGCCTGCTGGACTACGCCAGGGCGCACTCGCCCTACTACAGCGAGGTCTTGGATGGGAAGGAAGGCGCGCCGCTATCAGCGCTGCCGGTGCTGACCAAGAAGGACCTGATGAGGCACTGGGATCGGATCTGCACGTCCGCCGATCTACGGCTGGCTGATGTCGAACAGCGGCTGCGCGATCTCCAGACCACCGGTGATGACCCGGCGCGGGCGTGGCGGCGTCGGTGGCTGGCGGCGACGGGCGGCACCACCGGAGTGCGTGCGACGTTCGCGTGGAACAGACGAGAGTGGACCAGGGTCTTGGCCTCCTACGCGCGGGTGAATGACTGGGCCGATGTCCACGTTGGCCCCGGCGCACCGTTGCGGACCGTGATCGTCAGTTCCCGCGACCCG
The DNA here is from genome assembly GCF_020687685.1 of Tessaracoccus sp. OS52. Lineage (GTDB taxonomy): Bacteria > Actinomycetota > Actinomycetes > Propionibacteriales > Propionibacteriaceae > Arachnia. The sequence continues at coordinate 768,336 of NZ_JAJEWM010000001.1, forward strand.
AGCCACCAGTCAGCAGTGGTCGGAGCCAGCCTCCGGTCCGGCATTGTTCCCACCCTGCGGCTGGACGCCCACCTCCCCGTGAAGGAAATGGTGGCCCAGATCAACGCGTTCCAGCCTCGCCTGCTGGTGGCATATTCTTCCCTCGTCGGGCCGCTGGCGAACGCCCAACTTGAAGGAACCCTTCAGATCTCGCCTGAGAAGGTTGTCGCCGCCTCCGAAGTCCTGCCCGCACCGGCCCGCGCCGCAGCGATGTCGGCCTGGGGGCACCACGCGCTGGTGGATACCTACGCTGCGACGGAGACTGCAGGGATCGCCTCGACCTGCTCGCGGGGCGGATGGCACTTGTACGAGGATTTCGTCATCATCGAGCCTGTCGACTCCTCCTACCAGCCGGTGCCTGCGGGCAGCCCCTCTGAACGAGTTCTCGTCACAGTCCTGTTCTCCCGCACGCTCCCACTGATCCGCTACGAACTCACCGACAGTGTTCGCCTGTCAACCGCGAATTGCTCGTGCGGTCTCCCCTTCGCCCTGCTCGAATCGGTTGATGGACGCAGCCAAGACACCTTGACACTGCCCGGCCACGATCGGGAGGTCAGGGTCCATCCGGTGGTGTTCGCCACCGCGCTGCAGAACTCGGCGCCCAACGGTTGGCAGGTGGAACAGCATTCCGACCACCTTCTCGTCCGTCTGGTTTCCCCAGTCGACGACCCGCACCAGGCAGGGGTAGAAGTTGAGAAGGCGCTACGGAATCTCGGGGTCGAGACGATGCCGATAGAGGTTGTCGCAGTCGATGGGTTGCGCCGAACCCGATTGGGTAAGGCCCCGCTCGTCACAGCGCTGGTGACAGATTGACCGCCGCTGCACCCTTCCTGATCTCGGCGCAAGGGAGAGTCGAGATCAGCTGAGTCGCTTGACAGCCTCGTCGAGGAGTTCTTGCGGCTCGAGCCACATCGAGGGGTAGTTGCCGTTCCAGCGCTGGACGCCCTCGCCGTCGATGAGTACGAAGCCGTGCCCGGGCATTCCGGGGTGCATTCCCTTGTCGAGGACGTCGTAGGCCTTGGAGACGGTCCCGTCGTCGAGGAGGTAGGGCGTGGTGACGCCGAACTGCTGCATGTCAGGCAGGATCTGCTCTGCGGTGTTCATGACGATCGGGATCACCTCGATGCCGGCCTCTGCGAAGCCCGGATGCTTCTCGATCTCGGCCATCTGCATGGTGCACGACGCGCAACCCGCGCCCTCGTTGAAGTAGATGATGACCGGGCTGGGCCGGAGCGCGCTGAGCGTGACCGTGCCCCCGTCGGTGGTGGGGAGCGTGAAGTCAGGAGCCAGGCGCGAGGTGTCGCCCTGCTCGGGGACCGCCGTCCAGAGGCCGTAGCCGGTGATGGCCAGCACCACCACCGCGACGACGGCGCTGAGCGCGCGCGTCAACGTGCGGTTCCGTCGGTTGCGTGCCTGTTCGGCCTCCTGCTGGACCCGGAGCTGCGTCCGCCGGGAACGTTCGGGCTTGGTCTGGCTCATCTGTGCTCCTTCGACGGGGCGGTTGCCAAGGGCTGGGTTCCGGCGGGGACCGGGGCGGATTCCGTGTCGTCGCAGCAGGCGTGCTCTTCGACGGCGGGGCGAGGGAGTGCTTGCTGCGGTCCCGCAGGGTCGCCAGGACGAAGACCGACACCAGGGCCCCCGGCGCTCAGCAGGTCGGCACCCATCAGCGCGCGTCCAGCTGTTCGACGAGCCGGGCGAGCTTGCCGCGGGAGATCCTGCCGTCGTTGAAGAACCGCCCCCCGACCAGGGTGAGCGGGAACATCCGGGGGCGATGTTCACCGATCAGGGCCTGGCCGGCGGGGGAGTCCGCGGGCACCGTCGACAGCTTCAGGAGCCCCCTGCCGGCGAGTTCGCCGAGGCGCGCGTGCGCGTCTTCGCAGAAGTGGCACGCCGTCGTGGTGACCAGTGTGACCTCCACGACGTCGGGCGGCGATGCCGTGATCTCGTCCATGGGTCCAGACTCGCGGGCGGAAGTCTGGTATCGGTCCACGTGCGGTCAAGGTTCAGCCAAGGTCCATCATGGTCCGACCAGCGGAGGCCATACGCGGTGTCAACCTGGGCTAATACTTGTCTTCATGGTTGAGTCAACGGGTGCACGGGTGTTGGTGGTCGATGATGAGCGCGCGCTGGTAGGGATCGTCTCCTCCTACCTGCGGCAAGATGGGTTCCGGATCGCCGAGGCCTACACCGGACCCGACGGCGTCGCGCTGGCCCGGGAACTCGACCCAGACGTGATCATCCTCGACCTCGGGCTGCCGGGACTGGACGGGATCGAGGTATGTCGGCAGGTCCGGACGTTCTCGGACTGCTACATCCTGATGCTGACCGCCCGCGTCGACGAGGTCGACAGACTCATCGGACTGTCCGTCGGTGCGGACGACTACCTCACCAAACCGTTCAGCCCGAGGGAACTCGTCGCCCGGGTGAAGACGGTGCTCCGACGACCCCGACGACCCCCGAATGGAGCGGCGGGCGAACCCTGGCGCGAATTTGGTGGGTTGCGCGTGGATCCGGGTGGCCGCGACGCGTGGGTCGGGGAAGAGTTGGTGTTGCTGACTCGGACCGAGTTCGACATCCTCGACGTCCTGTCCTCCCGCCCGAACCTCGCGCTGAGCAGGCGCCAGATCATCGACGAGGTGTGGGGGCCGGGCTGGGTCGGCGACGATCACGTCGTCGACGTCCACGTGGCCAACCTCCGCAAGAAGCTCGGTGACCCGCCGGCTGAACCCGCCTACATCCTCACGGTCCGCGGGGTGGGCTACCGGATGGGCGCGGGATGAGGCGGCCGGGGGAGTTCGTGGGCAGTTTGCGGTGGGGCACCCGGACGTTCCTGACCCAGGCGCTGGTGGTGACGGCCAGCGTGATCACCGCCGCACTCGTCGCGGTCGTCGTCGGGCCGCCCCTGTTCCACGAGCACCTGCTGAAACTCGGGCACTCGGGCGGGTCGGCGGAGATGGCGCACGTCGAGGAGGCCTTCCTCGACGCCGGTGTCAGGTCGCTGGGCATGGGACTTGTCGTGGCGCTCACCTTGGCTTTGGGCCTCGCGTGGCTGGAGACCAGACGGTTGCAACTACCGCTCGAGCAACTGACCGCCGCCGCCAGCCTGCTCGAGGCAGGTGACTACTCGGCGCGGGTCGCGGCGGGTGGGACGAGCCCGGAGTTCGAAGCCCTCGGGAAAGCGTTCAACGACATGGCAGGCAGGCTGGACTCAACAGAGGAGAGCCGGCGGCGGCTGCTGTCCGACGTCGCGCACGAACTCCGCACACCCTTGGCAACGCTCACGGCCGAACTCGAGGCCCTGGCCGACGGCGTGATCCCGTGGGACGAGGACAGCGAGAACCTCCTGGCGCTGCAGGCGGCCAGGCTCCAGAAGGTCGCCCTCGACCTGCACGACGTCTCCCGCGCCGAAGAGGGCAGATTCTCACTGGACACCCAGCCGTTGTCGGTGGCCGAACTCGCCGACCACGCCGTCGCCTCATTCGAAGCCAGGTTTGTGTCCAAGGGCGTGGACCTGGAGTCCGATTCGGACGGCAGCATCGTCGCCGCGGACCCGCAGCGAGTCGGCCAGATCCTCGGGAACCTGCTGGACAACGCGTTACGGCACACCCCTCCCGGTGGTCACGTGCGCATCGAGGCGCGAGAAGCCCGCGAGGATGCCGTTATCACGGTCAGGGACTCAGGGGACGGTCTCTTCGCAGACCAGCTGGTGCGGGTGTTCGACCGGTTCTACCGTGCCGACACGGCCCGCGCACGGGACGCCGGGGGGTCAGGTATCGGGCTCACCATTTCACGCAGCCTCGCGCTCGCACACGGCGGCTCCCTCACGGCATCCAGCCCGGGACCGGGCCGCGGCTCGACGTTCACGCTGCATCTTCCGCGCGTCTCCGAACCGGGACGCTTCTTGACCGAATCTTGACCATTCGCAGACGCAACCCTGACCCACCTTTCGTAGCATCCACTGCGGACCGGCACCCCCGTCGGCCAGGAATGGAGCCAGAAATGTCTCGCAAGAACCAGATCGCAGCCACTCTGGGCGGTCTGCTGGTCGCGGCTACTCTCTCGGCCTGCGCAGCCCCAACGACCACGTCGGACACCGCCACGCCCACGGCCTCATCCTCGGCCACGGCATCGGAGTCCCCGAACACCACGTCTGATCCGACCGCGGACGTCTCAACCGAGCACAACCAGGCCGACACCACGTTCGCGCAGATGATGATCGTCCACCACGAGGGCGCGATCGAGATGTCCGAACTGGCCATCGAGCGAGCCGAAACCCCCGAGGTCGAGGCGCTCGCGGAGCGGATCGCCACCGCCCAGGGCCCCGAAATCGAGCAGATGAGCGCCTGGCTCACAGCTTGGGGCGAGGAGACCACGCCGTCAGGGCACGGCGGGATGGACATGGGCGGCATGGACATGAACGGCATGAGCCAGGAGGAGATGATGGGCGAACTCGAAAGCCTTTCAGGTGCCGAGTTCGACAAAGCTTTCCTGGAAGGGATGCTCGCCCACCACCTGGGCGCCGTCGAGATGGCCGAAAAGGAACTCGCCGACGGTCAGAACCCCGAAGCACTGGCGCTGGCCGAAAAGATCATCGCCGACCAGCAAGCAGAGATCACCGAGATGGAGGAACTGCTCGCGGGGCTATGACACGTCTCACCCAAGGAACCGCACCCATCCCGGCCGTCCGCCGGAGTGGGTGCGGTTCTTCCCCGTGCTGGGCAGACGCGTCCTTGGACGAGCGGGGGCGGGGCGGGGCGTCTTGAGCAGGTGCCCCGGGATCAGGCTGCCGGGACTGCAGACGTGGGATCGGCGTCGAACAGGTCAACACAGTCTCTGCAGCAGAAGAAATACCGTTGGTCGCCGACGTCGCGAACCAGTCCGTCAGCCTCGGCCCTGGACCTGAGCGTGGCGTTGCCACGCACCACACAGCTGACGACCTCGTCGCCCGGCCCCGCAACCACGTCATGGCGCTGACGGTGACCGTGCGGGTGGCCGCCGTGGGCTCCCGAATCGCCACAGCACCCGCTGTGGTTCCCTTCGCTGCACTGATGATTCTTCATCTGATTTCCTTTCGATCTCTGGGGGTTTTCTGTGAGTCAGCACAGCGGTCACTCGTGATGGCCGGTGTGCTCGTCGGGGGTGGTCGCTGTGGGTGTGGGCACCTGGGACTCGGGGGCACTGGGCGCGACAGGGTTGAACAGTGGGCCAATGACGAAAGCCGAGAAGGCGAACAATGCCGAGAACACCGCCACCCCGATGGCCGGTGCTTTCCAGGTGCCGAAGCGACGGCGGATGCGCCGCAGGAGGGGAATGCTCAACAGGAGCCCGACCACATATAGGATTGTGTTGCCCAGGAAGCCGGTGAGGATCGCGGCGCCGGCGAGGAAACCGACGTGGTGCATGACGTGGGGAGCGAGCCCCATCAATGCCCCGACGGTGGCGCGTGTGCCGGCCCAGATCGTCCCCAAGCGTCCCCGCGCACGGACAACCACAACAGGGTTGGTTTGACCGCTTTCGACTGATGTGGCGTCCATGTCTGAAGCATCCGGCGATGACATCAGGGAAGGGCATCGACTGGGTCAAGATCCGGCCAAGAAGCAAAGCACCTTCATCCTGGCAGTTGCATCGTCTGTCTCGCCATACGTCTCGGCAGGTGGGGTGCGGTGACGACGTGGACACCAAGGTTGTGCAGGCAACCTTCAGGCCTGGGTGTTCACGGCGTCGCGGAAGGCTCCAAAGTGCTCGGGGGCAGGCAGTCCCGACTCGCCGACTTGGAACACAGCCTCCTCAACTGTAGGAAGCGCACCGGTTTCCTGAGTCCCTCCCTTGGCCACGACTTGGGCGATAGGGGTGCTCCGAGGCACCTTCCCCAGCCCCGGCAAGGCGCAGCAGCCCGGCACCGATGGCGCACCCATATACTGGCCGCCATGGCATCGATGATGGCAGCGCGAACCGGCGGTCGTCCCCGGTTCGTGCGCGCCTTCGTGCTGCTCGCCAGCCTCTCGGTGATCGCCGTCATCCTGGGGCTGCTTACGATGCACACTCTGAACCTGCACGGCACCCCGGCCGCACGCGGACCCTCCATGCTGACCATCTCCACGACTCAGGGGACCCCCCTCGGCGCTGGCGCGGCGGAACAACACCATCAGGCAGGTCCCGCAGTTGCGTCATGCGCCGACTGTGGAACCCCCGGTGACCACTTGGGCATCGCGATAGCCTGCGTGCTTGCACTAGTGATACTCCTGCTTGTGGTTCCGCCCCCGGTCCTTCTTCCAGCGTGGATGAGCGGCGCCGGAAGGGCCAGCCCTCTCGCCGTCGTCACACGACTTCTCAACCGTGCCCCATCGCTGCACGTTCTCTGCGTCAGCCGCATCTGATCGGTCAGGATCCGCAACCCCAGGCTTTGGGGCCAGGTACGGCCACGGCCCTGCACCGCCTGGTCCAGCGGCCCTCGATGCGACTCTCCCATCGCAGCCGTGACCTATCCAGCGCGGCCTTTCAATTGGCGGTCGCACCATCTTTCTGACAACCTCTCCCAACCCTCAAAAGGATCCCGATGTCACTCCAACACGCACGCCCACGCTGGCGGTCCCACGCCATCATCGCCTCGCTGTTGGCAACTCTCATCCTGGCCAGCTGCGCCACAGCAACCACCGACGTGGCCGTTGAACCGCCCAGCGGCACCGACTCATACCTGGCTGACCACGGTCTCGCCGGACTGGACGCCAGGCAGATCATAGAAATGCTCGACACGATGCCGGTCTCGCAACGGCCCAGTCTGATCGCCTCCGTACGTCCGGATGAACTCGTCCTCACCGACGATCAGGCCGGGGCGAGCCTGCCGATGCCGGACGACGAGTTCTACTTGTCGCTGGCCCCATTCCGCAGCCAGACACACGACTGCTATTTCCACAGCCTCACCACCTGTCAGGGTGAACTGGCGAACATCGACGTCCAGGTCACTGTGACTGACAACGACACCGGCGAAACCTTGATCGACGAATCCCGCAGAACCTACGACAACGGTTTCCTCGGCCTTTGGCTCCCCCGAGGCGTCGACGCGACCCTCACAGTTGAAACAGGTGGGCAGTCGGCGAGCACGACGATCTCCACCGCAAACCCTGAAGACCCAACCTGTCTGACGACGCTCCAGCTCACCTGACCAGCTGTCCAGCCCCGCATGCCCGGCGCGGAACCCATCACCGAACGACACATTTCCCCCATGCACAATCACAACTCTGGAGGTAGGCACCAGTGGGCCCCAATCACTGCACCATCCATGCCGTAGGACATGGGCAGGTTCCTGAATCTGATCCCAGAAGCAGCGCGCCGACGTCGCTCAGTGCACCGTCGGTGCCAGTTGCTGTCGCTGCCGTCTGCCATCCCACACCCGTAACGCACCATCTGGCGGCCAGGAGCAACAACTGTCACGGGGTGCTGCCGTGATGCAGCCCGTGAAGGCCGCCGTGGTGTGGCTGACAGCAGCCGCCGCCATGCTCCTCGGAGCCTGCTCAGATCCCCGAGGAGTAGGGGTGGACGCCGACACCGTCGGCTTCCAGGTAGGTGATGGATCAGTCACGATCATCCCGCCTGAACACCGACAGGAGGCACCGGTGCTGGCCGGTCAGACTCTGGAGGGTGAGCCGCTGTCCACAGGCGACTTCAGTGGCCAGACCCTCGTACTCAACGTGTGGGGATCATGGTGCGCCCCCTGTCGGGCCGAAGCGCCCGCCCTCGTGGAGGTAGCCACGCAGCTGCCCGAGGTCCAGTTCATCGGCATCAACACCCGCGACCTCGACCCAGCACCGGCGCAAGCGTTCGTGCGTGCCTTCGACATCCCCTACCCCAACATCTATGACCCCGACGGTGCGCTGCTGCTCGACTTCGGACAACTGCCACCCAAGGCGATCCCGAGCACCCTGATCATCGACGCGCAGGGGCAGGTCGCAGCGCGGATACTGGGCGAGACAACAGCGTCCACACTGGCCGGCGTAATCCAGGACACCCAGGAGGGCGCGTGATCCTTCTTGAGTCCTGGGCCAACGAGGCGATGTCCTCGTCGCTGTTCCTCGCGATCCCGGTAGCGATGTTGGCCGGCATCATCTCGTTCGCTTCACCGTGCATCCTTCCCCTGCTGCCCGGCTATCTGTCCTACGCCTCGGGTCTCGGGGCCGCCGAGATCACCGAAGGCACCGGCAACCGCCGACTACTGGTGCTCGGTACCGTCGGTTTCGTGCTTGGGTTCGCGCTCGTTTTCGTGCTCACCGGCGCGGCCCTGGGAGGCCTCGGCGCGGTGCTGCTCACCCACGAGCGCCTCATCACCATCATTGCCGGGATCCTCATCATCGTCATGGGACTCGGTTTCGTCGGATGGCTCCCACTACCCGCACAGCGACGGCCGCGGACCCCCCGCGCCGGAGCACTCGCATCCCCCCTTCTGGGCATTGCATTCGGCCTGGGGTGGACGCCGTGTATCGGACCCACCCTGTCGGTGGTACTGACCTTGGCTCTCAGTGAAGGCTCAGCGGCTCGCGGCGGGCTGCTGGCTTTCGCCTATGCGCTGGGGCTTGGCCTGCCCTTCTTGGCCTTCGCGATGGCCTTCACCAAGCTCGCTGGGCATCTCGAGTGGCTCAAACGCCACCAACGCATCCTCCAACGCGTCGGCGGCGGGCTGCTCGTGGGGGTCGGTCTGGCCATGGTGACCGGTCTGTGGACCATTCTCGTCGCCTATCTGCGGCAGTGGGCCTCGGCCTTCGAAACGATCCTGTGAGCCCGATCCATAGTGAGCGCAGAGGCGCCGGCGTGGACGCGGCCACGACATCGACAGCCTGATCTATCCCGGTTATGATCTCGTCCTCTCATGGAGACGTGGCCGCCACTGCACGGCGCACCGGATCAGCGGGAACCTGCCACCGAGGATCCTGGCGGCGCAAAAGACCAGCGACGCTGTGAGTCCGAGCAGCATCGGGAAGTTGATATCGCACGGACCAACCGTTCAGGAAGAGTGATGAGTTTCCCAGCCGGACACTCCCTGGTGCATGACGCCGGGGTTGTGCGTGCCGTTGAAGCCCATGTGGGTCTGGGACATGCGGACGTGGTCGGCGAACTCGCGTCCAATCGGCTCGGCCGCTCCGGCGGGTGCTCAGCCCTGAAGCGCAGACGTGCGTGCGGCCACTACCGGGACAGCTGGAATCTCTGGTTCGCTTGTCCTGTCGGCTTCTGGAGTCGTGGCCTGCCCGTGCAGGGCGTAGCGAACCAGCAGAATTGCGCCGCCGAGGATGCTTGCGGCACCGAACACTTGCGCCTCGGTGAGTCCGAGCAGGATCGGGTTGTTGATCCGGACGAACTCGACGAGCAGCCTGGCCAAGCCGCTGAGGATCAGGTAGGACCCGAACACCGCGGCCGGCTGCATTCGACGAGCGATGATCCACAGGATTCCGGCGATCAGGAACGCTCCGGCGGCCTCGTAGAGCTGGGCGGGGTGGACGGGCACGTTGATGGGGACTGCGCCGTTGGGGAATGCCATGCCCCAGGGCAGGTCGGTGGGTTTGCCGTAGGTGCCGTCGCCGGCGAGGAAGCAGCCGATCCTGCCGATGCCGTAGGCCACCGACAGTGGCGCTGCCATCGCGCCGACGACCTTGGCAAGGGACAGGTGGTTGCGGCGGGTGAGCACGAGAACCGCTAGTGAGCCGCCGATCAGTCCCCCGTACCAGACGAATCCGGAGCCACCCAGCATGTGCCAACTCAAGTGGTCGAGGTTCGCCACTAGGAAGTACAACTTTGCCCCCACAAATCCCCATACCGTTGCCCACAACGCAAGCGAGTAGGCGAGGTCCCTGTCGTAGCCGATCCGCTGGAAGGTGCGGCCGAGCAGGAAGCCCCCGACCAACAGGGCCAGGGCCTTGCTGACTCCATAGGATTGGACTTGGAATCCGAATACCGAGAACAGCTCAGGCCACACGGCCAACTCCCATCGTTGAGAACACCCGTCTTGTCGCGCCCCCGTGCTGGGGAGCCGACCCCAGTCTCGGCCGGCCGGATCAAGCATCAGGTCAGATCTTGCCAAGGCTTGGTCAAGATCCATGGGGCCGTCGGGTGTTGACGGGATCTTGATCGAAGCCTTACCGGCTTTCAACACCGGTCGGGTGATCATGGGTACAGCGGGGACGAATCGCGAAAGGAGTGCTAGATGCGGAAGATGACTCAGACCACGTACGGGGTGCGGGGACTCAGCTGCCAGCGGTGCCTGGTGAGCGCGCTCGATGCCGTGCGCGCGCTGCCCGGCGTCCGGGCGGTGGCGATGGATCTCGTGCCGTCGGGTGAGTCGCTACTCACCGTCGCCCCGGCCGACGCCGTGACCGGCGACCAAGTGCGCGCCAGCCTGGGAACCGCAGGGTTCGAGCTCACCCGACGGCGTCGCGAGCAGCACCGCGGCTGGGAGACCTTCGTTCCGTACCGACAGCGCCGGACCTAGTCCCGCTCAGCAGTTCCAACCTTGATCAAATCCTGACCCAAGCTTGGTGGTTTCCCGAGAACCACCGGCGTAGCATCACCTCATAGAGATACCCCCCCCGGGTATCAAAGGAGTGAGGGGATAGGCGTGATGGTCTGGCTAGTGATTGGCGGGGCGGTCGTCCTGACGGGATTGCTGATCTGGTACTTCTTCGGCCCCAAGCGGGCCGGCAATGTTCGCATCGAGGATGGAGTCCAGGTTGTTGATGTCACGGTCGACGGTGGCTACAACCCCGCAGTGATCGAAGGGGTCCGCCCCGGGATGCCCGTCCGGATGCTGTTCGACCGCAAGGAGAGCGGCGAGTGCACCTCCCGGGTGGTGATGCCCGACTTCAAGATCAACGCCGGGCTGCCCGCCTTCCGCACCACGGCAGTCGAGTTCGTGCCCGCCGCAGCCGGCGAGTACCGCTTCGCCTGCGGCATGAACATGGTCTCCGGCCTGATCCGTGTCACCGGCGATCCTCCTGCATCACCGGCCCCAACCGCGGCCAAGGCACACGACAACAGTGAGAGCCAAGTCTCGTCAGCCGAAGCGTCGACGGCGATATCGGAGGACGACGAGGCGGAACGGGCCGCGGAGATCCGGGACCTGACGCGTCGGTTGAGTATCGGTGCCCTGCTGACCCTCCCCGCGCTGATCGCGGTGATGGCCGTGGAGTTGTTCGGTGCCGGCTGGGTGCCTGAGATCCTGATGAGCCCGTGGCTGCAGCTGGCCCTGATCGCGCCGGTGATGTTCTGGTCGGGTTGGCCGATCCATCGCGTCGGGTGGCGGGCGCTGTCGCACCGGACCGCGGACATGAACTCGCTGATCACCCTCGGGACGGTGGCGGCGTTCGGCTACAGCCTCGTGGTCACGTTTGTGCCCGGGATCCTGCCTGAGGAGCTCAGGCAGGTGTACTACGAAGCCGTCGGCGTCATCATCACCCTGATCCTGCTCGGCAGGCTCCTGGAGACCAAGGCAAAGGCCGGCACCGGTGAAGCCATCCGCAAGCTCATCGGCCTGCAACCGCGAACCGCCCGCGTGCTTCGCAACGACACCGAGGTAGAGGTCCCCGTCGAGGACGTGGTCGTCGGGGACGTCGTGCTGATCCGGCCCGGCGAGAAGCTGCCGGTCGACGGTCAGGTGATCAGCGGGTCCTCCGCGGTCGATGAGTCCATGGTCACGGGGGAGTCCATACCGGTCACAAAAACCGTCGGCGACGCGGTGATAGGCGCCACGATCAACTCCACCGGCGCCCTGCGCTACATCGCCACCCGCGTCGGATCCGACACCATGCTCGCCCAGATCATCAAGCTCGTCCGGGAGGCCCAGGGATCCAAGGCCCCCATCCAGCGGCTGGTGGACAAGGTCTCCAGCTACTTCGTCCCGGCCGTCATCGTGATCGCCGTCTGGACCCTGGCGATCTGGCTCCTGGTCGGGCCCCCGCCAGTGTTCGTGTTCGCGCTCGTCGCGGCCGTCTCGGTCCTGATCATCGCCTGCCCCTGCGCCCTGGGGCTGGCAACCCCGATGTCCATCACCGTCGGCACCGGCAAGGGGGCCGAACACGGCATCCTGATCCGCTCGGCCGAGGCATTGGAAACCGCCCACAAGCTCGATGCCATCATCCTCGACAAGACCGGCACCATCACCAAGGGCGTCCCCGCCCTGACCGACGTCGCGGTGGTCGGCGTACTGGACGAGAACCAGCTGCTCGGGTGGGTGGCTGCCGTAGAGAAGAGCTCCGAGCACCCGCTCGCCGCGGCCATCGTCACCGGTGCAGCCGATCGCGAACTCACACTGCCAGAGGTCACCGGCTTCGACTCGATCACCGGTCAAGGAGTTCGAGGCCTCATCGGTGGCCGCGAAATCCTGGTCGGCAACCGGAGGCTGCTGGAAGGAGCCGGCGTGCCCACCCACAACCTCACTCCACTTCACGACGCCCTCGCCTCCCAGGGCAAGACCCCGATGCTGGTGGCCGTCGACGGCCGAGCTGCAGGCGTCATCGCGGTGGCCGACACCATCAAGGAAGGATCTCCGGCGGCGGTGGCGGCACTGCAGGAGCGCGGTATCGAGGTGATCATGATGACAGGCGACAACCGTGCCACTGCCGCGGCAATCGCGAGCCAGGTCGGGATCCGCCGGGTGGTCGCAGAGGTCATGCCCGAGCACAAGGCCGCGGAGGTTCGCCGCCTGCAGGACGAGGGCAAGGTCGTGGGCATGGTCGGCGACGGCATCAACGACGCCCCAGCGCTGGCCCAGGCCGACGTCGGCTCCGCCATCGGCACCGGAACCGACGTCGCCATCGAATCCTCTGACATCACCCTCATCTCCGGTGCACTGTCCGGGGTGGTCACCGCCGTCGACCTGTCACGAGCCACGATGCGCAACATCAAACAGAACCTGGTGTTCGCCTTCCTCTACAACACCCTCGGCATCCCCATCGCCGCCGGCGTGCTCTACCCGTTCTTCGGGATCCTGCTGAGCCCCATGGTCGCCGCCGGCGCCATGGCGCTCTCGTCGCTGTCGGTGGTCGCCAACGCCAACCGACTACGCCGATGGGAACCCCAACTGATCCCAGCCGCCACCCGGCCCGCATCCACCGACATCCCGACCGTCGAAATCGGCGGCACCAATACCGAACCCACCCAACTCAATGGAAAGGAACCAACCATGTTCGGAAAGAAGAAGTCCAGCACCGCCCAGATCGATCCCGTCTGCGGGATGAAGGTCCAACCCGCCAAGGCCGCCGCGACCCGTGATCACGACGGGAACACCTTCTACTTCTGCTCAACCCACTGCGCCGAGACGTTCGACGCCGACCCACACACCTACGGCCACCCGCAGCCGCAGTCCCACACCCCCGGACACGGCACGGGGCACAGCCACAGCTAGGAAGTATCGCAAGAGGAGGTGCAGGACATGCCCGAAACCGGCACAGACCGCGACGCGCTCGTCACCCGGCTCAACCGGATCGAGGGTCAGGTACGAGGCATCACCCGAATGATTGGGCGTGACGCCTACTGCATCGAGACCCTCACTCAGATCTCCGCAGCATCGAGCGCCTTGCGGTCGGTCGCCCTGGCACTGCTCGAGGACCACATTCAGCATTGCCTCGCCGAGGCGGTCCAGTCAGGAGATCATGACTTCCACGAAGCCAAAGTCGTGGAGGCATCCGAAGCGATCGGACGACTCCTGCGCAGCTGAACAGGGCAGCCCCCCTGCGCTCTGCCCCACCCCCGCCTCGGGGGCAGAGCACCAGGGGGCCTCGGCGCACCTGAGCTCACGGTTGCACGCTGCCCTATCGACCGACCACCACGCACGGCTCAGAGAACACACGACACGAAACAAGCACCGGAGGCTGTCATGAATACCCAAGTTGCCGTCAACGGCTACGGAGTGATCGGCAAGCGGGTCGCAGACGCGGTCCTGGCAATGCCCGACATGAACCTCGTCGGGGTGGCAGACATCGCAACGGACTGGCACGTGCGCACCGCTGTTGGGCTCGGCTTCGAGGTGTTCGCGGCGACCGAGAACGCGCGCACCGCGATGCAGGCAGCTGGGGTGCCCCTGGCTGGCACCCTGCCGAACCTGCTAGACCGGGTGGACGTGGTAGTGGACACCACGCCGAAGAAGGTCGCCGCCACCAACCTGGATGCCTACCGTGCCGCGGGAGTCAAGGCCATCTTCCAAGGTGGGGAGTCCCACGCCACCATCGGGCACTCCTTCGTCGCTCAGGCCAACTACGCCACTGCGCTCGGCCGGGACACGACCCGGGTGGTGTCGTGCAACACCGCCAGCATCGTGCGTGTCCTCGGCGCGCTGCAGAACGCCGAGCTCCTCTCCCGCGCACGAGGGGTGCTCATCCGCCGGGCCACCGACCCCGGCGAGTCCCATCAGAGCGGCATCATGAACACCATGGTCCCCGAGGGGTCCATCCCGTCCCACCAGGGCCCGGACGCCCGCACAGTCCTGCCTGACCTAGACGTGGTGACCATAGCCGCGAAGGCCGCCCACACCCAGACCCACAACCACTACTGGACGCTGCAACTGACCCGACCGGCCGGCCGCGAGGAGATTCTCGATGCGCTGCGGTCCGCACCGAGGATCGCGTTCATCCGCATGGCCGACGGACTGACGGCCCTGAACACCACGGTCGAACTCATGCGCGACCTGGGCCGGCCGCGGGGGGACATGTGGGAGGTCGCACTGTGGGAAGACGTCCTGACCGTCGAGGGGGACGAGGCCTACCTGACCTACCAAGTCTACAACGAGGCCATCGTTGTCCCGGAGACCATCGACGCCATCCGCGCTCTGGTCGGCGCCGTGACCGACGGCGCCACCTCGATCACCATGACTGACCAGGCCCTGGGCATGCGGCGGGCATTCCTCCCCGCTCCGGTCCCAGCGACAACGGCCTGAGACCCGACCGCCGGGCCAACATCCGCCCAGCCCGTCGCATGACCCGTCGGCCACACGGCCGGAAAGGAAGACCCGATCATGAAGAGTCAAACCACGGTCCTGGAAGCCGGTGGCCTGCACTGGGCCACCTCCGAATCGGTGATCGAGAAGACGTTACTGGGGCTGCCCGGCGTGTTGGCCGTCGAGGCCAGCGCCGTCTCCCAGACCGCAACGGTCACCTACGACCCGGACAAGACCTCGGTCACCCAGCTGGTCGACTGGATCAACGACTGCGGCTACCACTGCACCGGACAGTCGGTACCGGGCCACATCTGCCACCCCATGGAAGAACCGGTCCCCACCGGCCACAATGCCAACGCCGGCGATGACGCCCAGGCCGACCACCACGAAGTGCATACCGGGCACAGGGGCGGTGAGGACGAGGCTGACAGCTCCGCACAGGCAGCGATGGGCCACGGCGGTCATGGTGGGTCGATGGAGGACATGGCCAGGGACATGCGGAACCGGTTCCTGGTTGCCTTGATCCTGTCGATCCCCATCACGATCTGGTCCCCGCTCGGGCGTGATGTGCTGGGGCTGAACCCGCCGCTGGCGTTCGGGCTGCGCGATGATGTCTTCACCTTGATCCTGTCGCTGCCCGTGGTGTTCTACTCGGCGTGGATCTTCTTCGACGGCGCCTACCGGGCGCTGCGGGCGAAGACGCTGGACATGATGGTCCTGGTGGCGGTCGCAGTGGGGGCCGGTTGGCTCTACAGTCTGGTGGTCACCCTCACCGGCGGTGGTGAGGTCTTCTACGAGGCGGTCACCGTGCTGACCACGTTCGTGCTGCTGGGGCACTGGCTGGAGATGCGAGCCCGAGGCGGCGCGAACGACGCGGTGCGTACGCTTCTGCAGCTGGCGCCCTCACAGGCACTCGTGATTCGTGACGGCCAGCCCGTGGAGGTTCCCACCGCCGAGGTCGTCGTCGGTGATCTGCTGCTGGTACGGCCGGGCTCGAAGATCCCCACCGATGCGGTGGTGGAGGAGGGGGAGTCCGAGGTCGATGAGTCGATGGTGACCGGAGAGTCCATGCCGGTGGAGAAGGCGCCCGGTGCGGAGGTGATCGGCGCCTCGATCAACACCACTGGCACCTTGCGGGCCCGGGCCACGAAGGTCGGCGCGGACACCGCGCTGGCGCAGATCGTAAAGATGGTCCAGGAGGCCCAGAACTCCAAAGCCCCCGGCCAGCGGCTGGCCGACCGGGCCGCGTTCTGGCTGGTGTTCGTCGCTCTCATCGGCGGCACCGTGACCTTCACCGTGTGGATGCTCGCCGGCGCGGGTGTGCCTCTGGCGATGCTGTTCGCGATCACCGTCGTGGTCGTCACCTGCCCCGATGCACTGGGTCTGGCCACACCGATGGCGATCATGGTCGGCACCGGGCTCGGCGCCAAGCGGGGGGTGCTGTTCAAGAACGCCTCCGCCCTGGAGGGGACGGCGAAGATCGACACGGTGGTGATGGACAAGACCGGCACCCTGACCAAGGGCGAGCCGGAGGTCACCGACATCATCGCGGTCGGCATGAGCGAGGAGGAGATGCTGGCCCTGGTCGCTGCCGTTGAACGTGAGTCTGAGCACCCCCTGGCCCGCGCCATCGACAGCCACGCCGCCCAGCGCGGCGTGCCCGTGCTGGCTGTGAGCGAGTTCCTCAACGTCCCCGGCCACGGCGCCACGGCTACGGTCGATGGGCGTCGAGTCCTGGTGGGTAACCTGCGCCTCATGGCCACGGAGAACGTCGACCTGGGCGACCTGGCCGAGCGGCGGAACGAGCTGGCCGCGTCCGGGCGCACTGCGGTGCTCGCCGCGGTGGGCGGGCGCGCGGTGGGTGTGATCGCGCTGGCTGACGCCGCCCGGGACACGGCCGCGGCGGCCGTCGCCGCCCTGCACGAGTCCGGGGTCGAGGTCGTCATGCTGACCGGCGACAACGAGGCCACCGCCCTGCGCATCGCCGAGCAGCTCAGCATCGACACCGTCATCGCCGAGGTCCTGCCGGGGGACAAGGCCGAGAAGATCGCCGAGCTGCAGCAGGCGGGGAGGACGGTGGCGATGGTCGGCGACGGCGTCAACGACGCGCCGGCGCTGGCCAAGGCCGACATCGGCATCGCGATCGGTGCCGGCACGGACGTGGCGATCGAGACCGCGGACATCGTCCTGATGCGCTCGGACCCGCTGGACGTCTCCGTCGCACTGCGCATCGGCAAGGGTACGGTGCGCAAGGAGCGCCAGAACTTGGCGTGGGCGGTCGGGTACAACGCCATCGCGCTGCCCATCGCTGCGGGGGTGTTCTACCCCGCCTTCGGCCTGATGCTGCGTCCGGAGATCGCGGCGTTGACGATGTCGGGTTCCACGGTCATCGTCACGATCAACGCGCTGCTGCTCAAACGGCTCAGGCTGCCCACGCAGCAGGACCCGGCCGCGCCGCAGCGCGCCGCTCGGGAGCCGGAGCCCAACGCACCGGTACCGGTCGGCACCCGCTGACCGGGGTCGGCGTGGACGTCCCCGTTGGCCCCACCGCTCCGGCCGCTCCGGCGACGGGAGCGGTGGCCGGAGAACGGCTGCGGCCGAAGCCTTTGCGGATGCTGTGGATCACAGCGGCCTGGGGGACGTGCTTCGTAGCGATCGACTGGGGCCTGCGCGACGCCCCCCTGCTGTGGTTCGCCGCGTTGCGTGCCTTGGTCGCGGGGGCGGCTCTGCTGGTTTTGGGTGCGGCCTTGCACCGCCCGGTTCCCCGTGGCCGGCGTGCATGGGGACTCCTCACCGTCCTGGGCTTGGTCAACGTCACGGTGGCTTTCGCCGCGATGTTCGCCGGGGTCGCCGGTGGCGCGACCGGCACCGCCGCAGTGCTGGCCAACGCCCAACCCCTGCTGATCCTGCTACCTGCCTGGTGGCTCCACGGCGAGAAACTCTCCCTCAGGACGTCGGCCGCCCTGATCGTCGGTTTCGCCGGACTGGTCGTCGTTGCGCTGCCCGGCGGCGGGGGCAGCGGCGCGGCATTGTCGCTGGTGTCGGCTGCCGCTGTGACCGCCGGCACGCTGCTTTCCCGTCGGTTGACCGGGTTGGATCTGGTCACGGCTACCGCGTGGCACCTGCTGATTGGGGCGGCTGGACTTATGGTGCTCGCGGCTGCCGTCGAGGGCGCGCCGGCGATCGCGTGGACCCCCCGCTTCACCTTCTCTCTGGCGTTCTTGGCCTTTGTTGGTACCGCGGCGACGACCCTGGCGTGGTTCGCCGAGGCGCGCCGCAGCCGGCTCGACAGGTTGACGGCGTGGACGTTTCTCACTCCGGTGCTTGGTGTCGTGCTGGGTGCCGTCGCACTGGGGGAGCGCCCGGGCGGATGGAACGCCGCCGGGCTGTTCGCGGTGCTGGTGGCCATGTGGATCACCCTTCGACCACCGCGCTCCCGACGGTTGTCGGACCAGAACTTGTTCCGCGGCGTGGGCCGTGGGACGGCCGCTAGACCCGACTCGCCGACAGGGGGAGGACCTTGACATACCGGAGGACGCACCCGACGCCGGACACCGTCACCTCTGCCTCGACCGGGGCGTCCCGCCGCAGGTCTCTGAGAATACTACGGCCGGGGACTTGGACAGCGCTGTGCCGGGCGGGCTGCACACCCATCCTCAGCTTGCGTCTGAGGCAGCGCGGGCAACGCCTCCGGGACTCGATCGACGATGGCACCCCGCCTGTCACAGGCCAGCCTTGCCTGGCCTGACGCGTGTGTCAGGCTGCGGGTCGGCGTGCACGAGACTGCTGGAGCGAGGGCCGTGACCGCACCGCAGGCTCCCCGTCATCAGCCCCGCCTGTTCACTGCGTACCCGCCCGGCCGCGCCGGGCTGCGCCGTGCCGGGACGGTGTGGCAGCGGTTCCGCATGGATCCCTCTCCTGTGCGCGCCCGTCAGGCGGGCCGGGCCATGGTCCGGGCCGTCTCGCCCAACGAGCGCTACCAGAACCTGTTCCACCCGTGGGCCAGCTACCTTGTCGTCCCCGTCTTCGCCCTGGCCAACGCCGGGATCCCCTTGGACGCCGACACCATCGCGCGGGCGACGACGTCGCCGATCACGCTCGAGATTGTGATCGGGCTCGTGGTGGGCAAGCTGGTGGGCATCAGCGCGACCACCTGGCTCGTCACCCGCCGGTTGGGTGGGGCATTCCCGCTGCCGCTGCCGTGGCCGGCGCTGGTAGGAGCGTCCTCGGTCGCAGGCATCGGCTTCACCGTCTCCCTGCTCATCGCCGACACTTCCTTCACCGGGACCGACCTGCAGGCCGCGAAGGCAGGGATTCTCGTCGCGTCCGGGCTCGCCGCGGTCCTGACTTGGGTCATCTTCCGGATCATCGAGCACCTACCACACTCCTTACGCTCGGCCGGCTCGGGTCGGCTCGCCGCACCGCTGAGCGATCTATCCGAACCGGTCGATCCCGACATCGACCATCTCCAAGGCGCCCCCGACGCGCCGGTCACCCTCGTGTGGTACGGGGACTTTGAGTGCGGCCACTGTCGCGCGTCCCGCCCCGTCGTGGAGCGCCTCCGGCAGGCATCCGCGGGCGACCCTGACGGTGGCCTTCCGCCACCTGCCCATACCCGAGATCCATCCCCACGCCCAGCTCGCCGCCGAGGCCGCCGAGTCCGCCGCGGCGCACGGGCGGTTCTGGGAGATGCACGCCACCCTCTTCGACCACCAGGACGCCCTCGCCCCTGGCGACTTGGCCAGCTACGCCGGCACGCTTGGTCTCGACCGCGACCGGTTCGCAGACGACCTGGAGGAACGCCGTCACGCACTGCGCGTCGAACGCGACGTAGCCAGTGCCGACGACAGCGGCGCCGCCGGCACGCCCACCTTCTTTGTCAACGGCCGCCGCTACATCGGCGCCCACAGTCACGCCGCTCTCGCGTCGGCGATCAACCGCGCACGCCTGATGTCTCTTGCCAAGGGCGAAGCACGGCCGCAGCGGTCGCTGTGAGGCCGGTGCATGCCGGCCGGCAGGTCGTCGGTGGGGCGTGCGACCAAATCGAGTTCGGTGTGTGCGGAGGTCAGCCGAAAAGCCGGTCCGGCCGTTGGCTGAGACACCCACAGCGAGCGCATCCGAGCCGCCGGATCCGATCTCAACCGTGTTGCGGCCGGGTCGCAGGGACGCTGGGTTGCAGGACGCGATCGGACCCAAACGGCTCCGAATGGCGGTCCCAGGTCTCCCTCCCGCGAATTCTTGACCGCATGCTGACCCTTCCGCAACGGAATCCACAGCCCGACACCGCAGAGTTGAGGGAGCAACCCGAGAGGACCCGACCATGAGTCTCCACAGCCAACATCGAATCGCCGACGACCGGGCCAGTCACACTGAGACGCATACTCAGGCCGGGACCCCGGCCGAGCATCGCCACAGTTCCCATGGAGGACACAAGTGGCACATGCTCCTGATGTGCCTGCCGCTGGTCGCGATCGGACTCTGGTCGCTCTTCAGCGGGGGCGGTGGCCGCGGCCTCCTCGTCGGGCTGGCCTGCATGGCCATGATGATGGTCATGCACAAGTTCATGGGTTCAGGTCACCGCCACTGAGGAACTCTCACAGGTAGCGGCAGACGTCTTCGGGTAGGCAGGCCGTAGGGTCCGCTCCGGCAGCTTGGTCACGCAGGTCGGCGACGGTGGCGCGCAGTCGCTCCAGCTGGGCGACCTGCCGGTCAATGTCCTCGAGCCGACTGGTCAGCAGTTGCGTCACATGCCCGCAGGGTGCTTGGCCGTCATCGCGGATCTGCAGTACCTGACGGACCTGGGCAAGGGTCAAACCGGCTGCCTGGCCGCGGCGGATGAAGTCCAGACGCTCGAGCACGTCCGGGTCGAAGTCCCTGTACCCGGCCGATGTGCGTCCAGCGGGCCGTAACAGCCCGACGTCCTCGTAGAAGCGCAGCGTCTTTGTGGTCACTCCAGCGGCCTGGGCCACCTGTCCGATTCGCATGCCTGCATCCTCCGCTTGACCTTCCAGTGCACTGGAAGGTAGAGGCTACTCCAACAACGACTTTGGAGGAAACGGCCCATGACGATGACCGATCAAGACGACTACGACCTCGCGGTGATCGGATCCGGTGGCGCAGCGTTCGCCGCCGCGATCCGCGCCACCACACTCGGCAAGCGGGTGGTGATGATCGAACGCGGCACCATCGGGGGAACCTGCGTGAACACTGGCTGCGTGCCGTCGAAGGCGTTGCTCGCGGCGGCAGAGGCTCGGCACGGCGCGCTGGATGATTCACGTTTCCCCGGGATCACCACCAACGCCGGCCGGGTCGACATGCCTGCCCTGGCGGCAGGCAAGGACTACTTGGTCCGTGCCATGCGCGCAGAGAAATACCTGGACCTGGCGGCCGAGTACGGATGGCACCTGCTCCGAGGCGAAGCCACGTTCACCGGCTCCGCCACGTCGCCCGGACTGCAGATAACCACGCCGGATGGTTCGGTCCGGGCCGTGCGTGCGAAGCATTACCTGATCGCAACCGGCTCTGCCCCGTGGGCCCCACCAGTTGAAGGGCTCGACAGCGTCGGCCATCTCACTTCCACAACCGCCATGGAACTCCAGCAGGTTCCCGACTCCCTCCTGGTGATCGGCGGCGGCTACGTCGCACTGGAGCAGGCCCAACTCTTCGCCCGCCTCGGTTCACGCGTGACCATGTTGGTTCGCTCACGCCTGGCCTCCCACGAGGAGCCCGAAGCCTCCGAGGCCCTCCTGGAGATCTTCGCCGACGAGGGCATCCGCGTGCTCCAACACGCCACGCCGCTCGCTGCCCGCCGTGACGACTCCTCGGGGGACATATTGGTCGCAGCCGCGTTCACAGACGGCACCATCGAAGAACTTCGCGCCTCGCAACTGCTCGTCGCCACCGGCCGGCGCCCGGTCACCGACCGGCTCGGCCTCAAGGGGATCGGGGTGGATACCGAGGACCTGGGGAAAGTTGTCGTGGACTCGCAGTTGCGGACCACCCACCCGCGGGTCTGGGCGGCGGGTGACGTCACCGGGCACCGCGAGTTCGTCTACGTAGCCGCATCCCACGGCACCCTGGCCGTCGACAACGCCTTCTCCGGCGCCAACCGTCAGGTCGACTACAGCCACCTGCC
Source organism: Tessaracoccus sp. OS52 (assembly GCF_020687685.1). Taxonomy (GTDB): domain Bacteria; phylum Actinomycetota; class Actinomycetes; order Propionibacteriales; family Propionibacteriaceae; genus Arachnia. The sequence continues at coordinate 790,421 of NZ_JAJEWM010000001.1, forward strand.
CCGGGTGATCTTCACCAGCCCGGCCCTCGCCGCCGTCGGCATGACCCACAGGCAGGCGGCCGAGGCCGGGATCCGATGCGAATGCCGTGTCGTGCACTTGGAACACGTACCCCGGGCCATCGTGAACAGGGACACCCGAGGGTTCATCAAGATGGTCGCCGACGCGGACACCGGCCGCATCCTCGGCATCACCGCCCTCGCGAAGGACGCAGGAGAGATCGCCGCCGCGGGCGTCTACATCCTTGCCGCAGGAATGACGGTGGACCAGGTCGCCAACCTCTGGAGCCCATACCTGACCATGGCAGAAGGGCTGAAACTCACTGCTCAGTCATTCACCAGAGACGTCGCCAGACTCTCCTGCTGCGCTGCGTGAACCCTTTGTCACGTTGTGCGGGATGACATCCTTGGAGGTTCACGCGTCGGCGCCGAGCGACCGGCCGAGCCGTTGCATGTGTACGGGTTCGAGCATGCTGGGGCTGCCGGGTTTGTCTGCAGTGATTCCGGCAGTAGCTCCGCTCGGATCGCCGAGGTCACCACCGTAGAGAACCCATCGGTTTCGGCTCGAGAATACCCCCGGATTGGGACATCGGCATCGAACTGTGTCAACATGTGCGTTTGAATGCGGAAAATGAAACATCCCGCCCAGTGTCCGTAGGACATTGCCCTCGCGGCGGAAGTGCTCGCGCTGCTCTCCGACCCGACGCGCATCCGCCTCGTTCTGGCTCTCGAAGCGGCCAAAGAGATGTCGGTGGGAGAGTTGGCGGCCACGGTGGACAGGGCCCCCTCGAGCGTTTCCCAGCACTTGGCAAGGCTCCGGATGGCACGCATGGTCACCACCCGCCACGAGGGGACCCGAGTCCTTTACAAGCTGGCAGACGAGCATGCGTCACGCGTGATCCTCGAAGCCGTCAAGCAAGCGGAGCATTCGGTGGCAGCCACCGGACAGATCCCACTGCACCACACCAGCGACGCCTGACCCAGCCAGGGGAATCCCTTGATCAACACCCTCCGGAACGCCACCTACCGGAAGCTGTTCTCCGCCCAGGTGATCGCTCTCCTCGGAACTGGCCTGCTCACCGTCGCCCTCGGGCTGTTGGCCTTCGACATAGCCCAGGACGACGCCGGCGCGGTGATGGGGCTGGCGATGACCATCAAAATGGTCGCCTACGTCGGGGTCGCGCCACTCGTCTCGGCTGTCCTGGCCCGGGTGCCGCGCAAACCTCTGCTCATCACAGCTGACCTGGTGCGTGCCGCCGTCGCCCTTTCTTTGCCTTTCGTAAGCCAACCGTGGCAGATACACCTCCTCATCTTCTTCCTGCAGGCGGCATCGGCGACGTTCACACCAGCATTCCAGGCGCTCATCCCCTCCGTGCTACCCGGCGAGCGTGAGTACACGCTCGCACTCTCGCTGTCGCGGTTGGCCTACGACATGGAGGCGCTCGTGAGCCCGATGATCGCCGCTGCGCTGCTAGCGGTCATCGGATACCAGAACCTCTTCGTGGGTACGGTAGTGGGCTTCATCGGTTCCGCGTCGCTGGTAGCTGTCAGCAGGCTGCCAAACATCGAACCACCCCCGGCCTCCCCGTTCCTGCAGCGCCTCACCAGTGGAGCCCGCCAGTTCTGGACCAACCTCGAACTGAGAGGTCTGTTGGGCTTGAACCTTGTCGTCGCAACGACGACGGCCATGGTGATCGTCAACTCGGTCGTGGTGGTGCGGACTCATCTGGGACTCGGCCAAACGGATCTGGCGATCCTGCTGGCAGCCAACGGTGCCGGATCCATGATCGTCGCACTAACGATGCCCCCGCTCCTCGATCGTCTGCCGGACAGGGGAGTCATGCTCGTTGGTGCTGCCGCACTACCGATCGGCCTGGCAGCGGTGGCGGGGATGCTCGCCTGGACCGACGCCGGCAGCGCCTGGCCACTGCTGCTCGCGCTGTGGTTCATCATCGGCGCGGCGACGTCGGCGACCCTCACCCCGTCGGCCCGCATCCTGCAACGCAACTCCACCGAGCGGTCACGTCCAGCGGTGTACGCCGCGCAGTTCTCCCTGTCCCACGCCTGTTTCCTCATCACCTACCCCCTTGCAGGGACGCTCGGAGCCGTGCTCGGGCTCGCGCCCACCGCAGCGATACTCGTCGTACTGGGAGGGGCTGGTCTCCTGCTCGCGCGCGTGGCTTGGCGGGGGGCACCGCTGTCGAAAAGTGCCGAGCTTCCGTCGGGGCGCCGCTGACCGTACCCCCGGAGGAGACCGCGAACCGTGGGTCCATTTCTAGACTCAGCAAGCCCTCTTGAACGAGTTCCCCGGCCCGGTCACCAAACGGCCGCCGCCTTTCTCGGAACGTAGGCGCCGTGGAGGCGTCGCTGAGGCCGAAGATCGCGCGGTCCCGGCCACTGGGAGGGCGACCTCATCATCGGCACCGGACGCTCGGCGATCGGCACCATCGTCGAGCGCACGACCAGGTTCACGATGCTCGTCCACCTCCCTCGTGAGGAAGGCTGGGCCGCAACAGCTCCGGTGAAGAACGGCCCCGCGCTCAGCGGCTACGGGGCCGTGTCGATGAACAAGGCGTTGTCGGCGATGATGACGACGATGCCCAACCAGCTCATCCGGTCGCTGACCTGGGATCGTGGCAAGGAACTCTCAGCCCATGCGGCATTCAAGATCGACACCGGCATCCCGGTCTACTTCGCCAACCCTCACAGCCCTTGGCAGCGCGGGAGGAACGAGAACACCAACGAACTGCTCCGCCAGTACTTCCCCAAGGGCACCGGCCTGTCCCCTGGAACGGGCGCAGCGCCTGTTCGAGCAAACATCCACCTTCACTCGGCCGAGCACAGGTTCGGGGACCTGACGGGTGAGCCCCCTCAGGCGATCAGGTCTGATTCTCCTCACAGACCGAGAGCCCTTTTGAGCGCGTCGAGATCGACCTGCGCCTTGCCCAGGATTTCCTCGGCGGCATCACGACAGTAGTTGCGGTCGCTGCCGTCGGGGCCGTGAATGACCAGGCACCCCTCTCCCTGGATGATGGCGTGGGCTGCTTTGCCGGTACGGTGGCGATAGCAGTCCCGCTTTCGCTTGGCGGTCTGCACAGAAACGTGGCGGAGAACGGACTTGATCTGGGGCATGAACCACTCCTTCTAGAGCCTCTTGGCAATGTCGTCACGAACCTCGTCCGCGATGGCGTCAAGCTTCTTGTACGCGCGCTCAAGGTCGTCGACGGACGCTTCACCGCGGTCGTTGTTGACCTCTGCGGTGACCGCTTTGTTCAGCTGCCGAATCACGACTTGGCTGTTCGGGGCCATCGGCCCCTTCAGCAGCTTCGCGAGCTGCCGTCCCTGCCGCGGCAGATGCAGCTCGTCAAGGACCCTGTTCGCGACCGCCCCGGCCCGTTGGTTGAGCCGCTTCCGAGCCGACTGGCGACGACGCTGCGGAGATACCGGGATGGCGGTCGGTACGTGGGCGGCTCGCGCGGCCTGTTGCTCCAGGAGGGCCGCTCGCAACTGCTCCAAAGGCACGATGTCGCCGAGCGTCAGGCCTGGGGCGACCTCTTTGGCGAGCATCTCCTCCAGGACGCGGTCGTCGCTCGGATCCAGGTAGGCCTGGTCGATGAAGCTGGTCAGGATCTCATCATTCACCAGCATGCCGCCGTCGAAACGCCGAGAACGAGGTTCGCCGGTCGGCTCGGTCGGTTCTAGGTTGATCTCCTCGCCAACAACCCACCCGTGGATAAGTTCCTGATCATCGAGGTCAAGTTCCCGGAACTCAGACCACCGCCCGTCGTTGTTCAAGCCCACGTGCGAGACCACGGTGCCTTGGTTGTCAGGGTGGTCGGGCTTGTTCTGCTGGACCACGCGCATGACCCGCCCGACGAACTGGATATATGGGGCCAACGACCGGAACGGCCGGAAGATCGCGCCCACGCTGAGCCGTGGGTGGTCGAACCCCTCGCCGAGCATCTGGACCTGCACAATGCAGTCCAGAGTCCCAGTCCGCAGGCGCTCAAGAACTGCTTCCTGCTCGTCCTCGTCCATGTCCGAGTGGATCTCCGCGGCGTCGTAGCCGCACTCCTCATACAGAGCCGCGACCTGGCGCGCGTGGTCGACCGAGCATGCTGCGGCGATCACCTGGTGCTTCACCCCGGTCTGCGCGCGCATTGCCTCGCACTGCTGGATGCTGGCCTCCACGATGTGTCGGTTGCACTCCGGGCTCAACGCGACACCGCGACGGAACCACGCCTCCTCGCGTAGTTCAAGCACCTCGTCCAAGGTGTGTTTGACGGATTTGTCGTCGCTGTAGGTGAAGTACAGCTCGGCCGGCGCGACATTCCGGGAATGGATCTGCTTGATGTACCCCTGCACCATCGCCTTGGTGAAGGAGAACTTGTACAGCAGTTGGCCGTGCATCTGTTTGTCGTCGGCGCGGAAGGGTGTCGCGGTCAGGCTCACTACCTTCGCATGCGGGAACCGCCGGAGCACCTTCTGCCAGCTCTCCGCAGGCGCGTGGTGGCCCTCGTCGACCAGGATCATGTCAAAGAAGTCCTGTGGGAACTTCGGTAGCCACCGGTCGGCGCGGCTCGCGAGCTGCTGCACATTGGTCACTACGAAGTCGCTCTCGATAGCGTCATGGACGTTGGCCGCTGGACCGTCGAGCACTGCAGTCCATGGTCCGGCTGTAAAGTCAGACAGGACCCGGGTCTTTGTCCAGAAGCATTCGCGGCTGGTTATGTCGAGGGCATCCTGCACCCCCTTGCGGATAGTCAGATTTGGCGTGATGACGAGCACCCGGCCGTCGGCGATTCCGAACGGGAGGGTCGACATGATGCCGGTCTTGCCGCAGCCCACGGGGATCTGCAGGATTCCCGGTTCGTTCGACGAGGCGAAGTGCTCGCGCACTGCGCGGTGCGCCTCCCGTTGCGGCTCGCGCAGCAGTTCGTTCGCCTCAATGTCTGCGTTCGCGGTGGCAAAGACCGACACCTTGCCGCTCGCGTCCTGCGCACGCCGGTACTCCAATCTGAACTCCTCCAGGTCAGCCTCCCGGTAGTAGCGATGGCTGCTGCCCGGGCGCTTGACCGCGGGAAGTCGCCCATCACGGTCCCAGCGTCGCAGCGTCTGGGCGGACACGCCCACGTACTCGGCGGCCGCCGCGACGCGCAGGAACTCCTGCTTGAACTCCGACTTCAACTCTCGCTCGTCACCCGTCATAGATTAACTATATCAAACCTTCCAAGCTTTCCATTCCTCTACATACTCAGCACTGCTGTGCACGGATGTCGGTTCGTGACATGGGGCGCGCCTCTTGTCCACCGAAGAGGTTCGGTCCCCCGCTATGTGGTCCCGACGGGAGCGACATCCTCCACCCAGGAGGCGGCTACGAATAGCGCAAACGCGCAGGTTCCGCTCAATCCAGGACTTGGTCGGACGCCGGGGACGCGAGCTCGACTTCCACGCCGACCCCGTCCAGGTCATCGACCGGGAGGTGCGGATCGTGTTGCGCCGAACGGCGCCGGGGCGGGCGGCGAGGGGGAGTCCATCGCGACCTCGGCCGCGGCCGACCAGGAGGTCATGGAGCCGCAGGAACTCCCGGTCACGGGGGTACGTCCGTGAGTGAACCCGAGTTCCCGCTCCCTGTCGTGCCGCTCATCGTCGAGGGCCTCCCGGTGGAGGTCAGGCAGCCGGCCGACGCCGGGGCTCCAGCTGAGGAGGGCGAGGCGTCTGCCCGGCAGCTTCGGCAGCTGCGAGATCGGTGGTGTCGACAACCTCGACCACTCCGCGCAGCCGCGTGCGGGCAGCCTGGCAGTACAGCTCAAGATGCTGGAGACGGAATGGGGACGGGAAGGGACGGTCCCTCTCGATGCGACGGCGGAGCGTGACCTGGTCAGCGTGCAGGATGAAATGCGTATGGTAATGCCGTGTCCGGCAAGGCCCTCGCTGATCTCACGCCAATACGCTCGGCCAAGGCAGTCACCGGGATCACCAACGTGCCGCCGACGTAGTCCACGCGTCGGGCGGTTTCAACAACCAAGGGTCGCTACGGCGGCTAGTGCTGGAAGTTGTCAGTGATGGGCAGTCGCGGTGTGATGTCCATGAGTGTCTTGCCCACATTCTCTGCGTCGAACACCCTTGAGTTCGGGATCAGTTGCTGGACCAGCGCGCTGGTGGTCGTCTTGCCTGCGCCATGGGCGCCACTCAGCCAAACGATCGCGCGCTCGACGCTACCGTCCGCCAATGAAGCAGTCCGCGACATCGCAAGCCGACATCCTCATGCCGCCGTAAGGGCGGCGCCGTCGTGGGGTTGCCCGGTCGCGGGTGGCTTGTCTGCCAGGAGGGCGTCTGGGGTGGTGCAGGTCTCCGCATTGCGGGCAGGTCGCTGGGTGGTAGTGGCGGCGTCGCCGGCAGGCCAGACACAGCTGACCCCCGGGGGCGGTGGTGAAGGAGTGACGGTTCCCGCCGCAGTCCCAGCAGGCCCGTTCGCTCACTCGTGGGGGCGACGGATGGTGGCCCTGACGGGCTTCAGGTGCCGATCCCCGGCTGGCTGTCGTTGACCGCGACGGGGAGGTCGCGGACGTGTTCGCGGCGCAGCTGCAGCAGGTCGCCAGCGTTGCAGTTGAGGATGTCACACAGGGCGGCGAGCAGCTCGACGTTGATCCGTTGTGGTGTTTTCGTCACGACCGGTGGATCATTTGACGGGACAGGTGGATGCCGCGCTCTGCCAGCGGGGCGACCAGGTCGGTGGTCTGGAAGATGCCGTTCTCGGCCATCACCTGACGCAGGTGCCAGTAGAAACTCACCCGTGTGGTCATCAGTCCTCCTTGGCCCCGTAGACGCGCGAGAGCGCGGCTTGGAGCGTCTTGGTCTTGAAATTGTTCGATACCGAGGTGTAGATCGCTGTCGTCGACGCATATGAGTGGCCGACCTGTTCGGTGCCGAACCGTTCGGGGTAGCCGAACTCGACCAGGTGGGTCACATACGAGTGCCGCAGGCAGTGCAGAGTCAACTCGGCCGGAAGTTCGGCCTGTTGGCGCAGGTAGGCGAACCTGTGGTCCATCGTCTTGACCGAGACCCGCTGTCGGCGCTCGGTCAACCACAGCTCTTGGCGTGGCCCTGGTTGAAGCAGCGGCCGGGCCTGGTCGACCCATTGACGCAGCCCCTCGATCACCCAGTCGAACTCGGGAACCGACAGCACGGTGCGTCGCCGGGGGACCCCACCGCCGCTGGACTTGCCGTAGCGCACATGTATCGCGCCGTAGGTGCCCCAGGCCGGCATGCTCGGGTTCGGCCGAAGATCGGCCACGTCCAGCATGCACAACTCGCGTCTTCGTAGCCCGAACGCGTAGGCGGTCTTGATCATCTGCGCGTCGCGGAGCGCCGCCAACGCACCCTTGCGGCCCGAGCGTTGCGCGCGCTCGATGCGGGTGTCGACGTGGTCGAACAGGTGTTGCAGTTCGTCGTAGGTGAACGGTCGGCGTTCGGGTCGCCCTTCGTACTCGACCAGATGGGCGGCGGTGTTGAAGTCGTGGCACGCCTGGGAGGGGATCATCCCGAAGCGTCGTTCACACTGTTCCACCCAGCCGTAGCGTCCATCGAGCAGATAGTTACAGAACAACCGCAGGGTCTGGTGGTAGCCGCGGATCGTCGAGGGTGCCAACCGATCAGGGCCGATCACCAAGCCTGCTGTGAAGTCTCGACATCGCCCGCGGTCCACACCCAGGGGAACGAGTCGGTCACCTAGGTGGACCTGCGGATCAACGCGATCCTGGGCTCGACCGTCGCATCCACCAGCAGTCGGGAACGCTGCTGCCGAGCCCAACCCGACACCATCGCCTCGAATACCGCGACGGGCTCGTTCAAGTGCGCGATGCCGGGGGCCAGGACCAGATGTGCAGCACCGGGAACGGTCACCACCCACCCCAGCCGTAAACTTAGAAGTGACGATGACAATGGAAAGTGACCACGGTCATCATGGCGACCCGAACGCCACAAGGCCCTGACGAAACCGGAGACGGACCACTCACGACCCATTGGGTGAACGCGCACTCCGCACCGATCAACCCAGGGTTGATTCGGGACCCTTCCTCCGGTAGTGCAAGAGGTGTGTGGCTCTTCAAGTTTTGGGGGTACGTGGGCTGTAGCCGTGGTCGGGTGGGCCATCTGGGGGTGTGGTTGCTTCTGTTCACAAGCTGACGGCTGGGTCGGGCTATGACTACCTGACTCGGCAGGTGGCTGTGCAGGATTGGACGGAGAAGGGCCACGTGTCGTTGGCGTCGTACTACTCGGAGAAGGGTGAGGTCCCCGGCTCCTGGCGGGGCGCTGGTGTGGCGGGGTTGGGGGATGTCGCGGTCGGTGGCCCTGTGTCGGCGGAGCAGATGAAAGCGCTGTTCGGTGGCGGGTTCCACCCGAACATGGCCGCCAGGCTCGCCGACCTGCCGACCGACGCCACCCCAGACCAGATCAACCAGGCGTCGCGGTTGGGGCGACCGTTCCAGGTGGGTCCTGCCGTCACCGGGTTCCAGCGGGAGGTCGCGGCCCGTTGCGGCCGGTGGCAGCAGCAGCATCCCGACGCGTTGGAGGTGCCGGTCGCGGTGTTGGCTGGGATCCGCAACGACGTCGCCCGGGAGGGTTTCGTGCGGCGGTTGGGTCGGTTGCCGTCGGGGTTGGAGTTGTCGTCGGAGGTGGCGCGGTTGTCGCGGGATCCGTCGACAACGTGTGCTGGGTTTGATGTGACGTTCACGCCGGTGAAGTCGGTGTCGGCGTTGTGGGCGGTGGCTCCGCTGGAACTTGCGGCCCGGATCGAGCAGGCCCACCACGCTGCGGTGGCGGACGCGTTGCGGTTCTGGGAGCGGCACGCGTTGTTTTCGCGGGAGGGGGCCGGTGGGGTTCGGCAGGTTGATGTGACCGGTTTGGTGGCGGCGGTGTTCGTGCACCGGGATTCGCGGGCTGGGGATCCGAATTTGCATACGCATGTGGCGGTGGCGAACAAGGTGCAAACTCTGGCGGGGAAGTGGTTGGCGATCGACGGCCGGCTGGTGTTCAAGGCGATGGTGTCGATCTCGGAGACCTACAACACCCAACTGGAAGCCCACCTGGCCAGACTGGGGATCGGGTTCGTGGAGCGTTCCGGTGGCGACCCGGGCAAGGCGCCGGTGCGGGAGATCGTGGGGGTGCCGGGGGTGTTGACTGCGCGGTGGTCGTCGCGGCGGGCGGCGATCACCACCCGCCAGCAGCAGCTCGCCGCGGACTTCCAGGCCGGTCATGGCCGGCCGCCCACGCCGGTGGAGGCGCTGCGGTTGGCGCAGCAGGCGACGTTGGAGACCCGGGCCGCCAAACACGAACCCCGCACCATCGCCCAGCAACGCCAGTCCTGGCTGGCTGAGGCCCAGTCGGTGCTCGGGGACGCGGGGGTCGCTTGCATGGTCGCGGCGGCCACCTCCCACACCCGGACACGCACCCCGGTGGCCGACTCCTGGATTGATGAGACTGCCGCGGGGGTGGTTGCGGCGGTGGGGGGGTCGCGGGCGACTTGGCAGGTGTGGCACCTGCGCGCCGAAGCCTCCCGCAGGGCCCGGCAGCACGCCACCGATCCGGTGGTGGCGGAGGCGTTGACGGGGGAGGTGCTGCGCCGCGCCACCGGGCTTTGCGTGCGATTGGATGGAGTGGGGGATGGGATCAGCGAGCCTGCGGTGTTGCGGCGCCGGGACGGCGCCTCGGTGTACTCAGTCTCCGGGGCGCAGTTGTTCACCTCGGCCCGGATCATGCACGCCGAGCAGCGGATCATCGAACTCGCCGGCCGCAGCGACGGCCGCCGGGTGGGGGAGTTGCAGGTGTCGTTGGCGTTGCTCGCCTCGCAGGCGAACGGCATCACATTGAATGCCGGACAGACCGCTCTGGTCCGGGCCATGGCAACCAGCGGCGCCCGGGTCCAGCTGGCGCTCGCAGCCGCCGGGTCGGGGAAGACCACCGCGCTGCGGGTGCTGGCCGACGCCTGGCGCGAGGGCGGGGGAGAGGTGCTGGGGTTGGCACCGTCGGCGGTCGCCGCCCGGATGCTTGGTGACCAGGTCGGGGAAGCGACCACGGTGGCGAAACTGGTGTGGGACCTGACACACGGTCGAGCCGGTGACGTCCGGATTGGGCCGGGGACTTTGGTGATCGTCGATGAGGCCGGGATGGCCGACACCATCGCCCTGGGCGCCGTGATCGATCATGTCGTGGGTCGTGGGGGTTCGGTCCGGTTGGTGGGGGATGATCAGCAGTTGGCGGCGATCAGCGCCGGTGGGGTGCTGCGCGACATCGCCCGCATCCACGGGGCGGTGGAGTTGACCGAGCTGCTTCGCTTCACCGACCCCGCTGAAGCCGCCGCCTCGCTGGCGCTGCGCGAAGGCCGCGGCGAGGCGCTCGGGTTCTACCTCGACAACGACCGCATCCACCCCGGCACCCACCAAACCAGCATCGAGGCCGCCTTCCACGCCTGGACCCGAGACCGGGCCGCCGGCCAGGACAGCCTGATGCTGGCCAGCACCCGCGACACCGTCACCGAACTCAACCGCCGCGCCCGCGAAACCCGCCTCGCGTCGGCAGCCGAGACAGACGTCCCGAGCGTCTGGTTGGGGGACGGGAACGAGGCCTCGGCCGGCGATCTGATCATCACGAGGTTGAATGACCGCAGGCTGCGGGTCTCGGCGACGGACTGGGTGAAGAACGGCGACCGCTGGACCATCGAGAAAGTAGCCGCGGCGGGGGGTGTCAGGGCCAGGCATCAGGGTTCTGGTTTGTCCGTGACGCTGCCGGCCGGCTATGTGGCCGGGCATGTGCAGCTCGGCTACGCCGTCACCGCCCACACCGCCCAAGGAATCACCGTCGATTCCACGCACAGTGTCCTGACCGGGGCCGAATCGAGGCAGCAGCTGTATGTGATGCTGACCCGCGGCCGCCACGCCAACCACCTCTACGCCCCCGTGGTCGGCGACGGGGAGGAACACACCCTGCTGCACCCCACCACCCTCCGGCCGGAGACCGCTGTCGACGTGCTCGAGGCCACCCTCGGCCGCGACGGCGCCCCCGTCTCCGCCACCACCCAGACCCGGCAGGCCACCACCCCGGCCGCACAGCTGACCGCCGCTGCCGCCCGCTACACAGACGCGCTCCACGCCGCCGCCGAAACCACCCTCGACCCGGCCATCTTCGGCAACCTTGACCGGGGCGCCGACCACATCCACCCCGGGCTCACCGCTTGTGCGGCCTGGCCAACCCTGCGGGCCACCCTGATCGTCAACGCCGCCGACGGCCGTGACCCGCTAGACGAGCTCAGCGCTGCGGTCGCCGTCAGGGAACTGGACTCTGCTCACGATCCTGCAGCTGTGCTGACCTGGCGCATCCCAACCCCAACCGGGAAAGGGCCGCTGCCATGGCTACCTGCCGTTCCCGAAAAGCTCCGCACCGATCCCGATTGGGGGCCGTACCTGGCCGCCCGCGCCACCCTCGTCCAACAGTGCGCCGCCACCACAAGAGACGCAGCCGACACTAAAGGTCGGCCGGTGTGGGCGCTGCCCGGCCAGCACCTCACCCCTGCACTGGTCGCCGATGTGGAGGTTTGGCGCGCCGCCACCGCCGTCGACCCCACCGACCGGCGCCCCACGGGACCGGCCCAACTCGGCACCGCACCGAGGGCGTGGCAGAAGCAACTCCAGCAACGGCTACAACCCGCCATCAGCGGTGTCTGGGCCGACATGCTCACCGACCTCCACCCCCACATCCACAACGACCCCTACGCCACGGCACTCAGCCACCGCATCGCCGCACTCCACAACAACGGCGTCCCCATCTCAGCACTGCTCGCCCAAGCCGCAGCCGACGGACCACTCCCAGCCGAACACCCCGCCGCAGCCCTCTGGTGGCGCCTCACCCGCCACCTCGCCCCGCGCCATCAGGCCGCCGCCCAAGAGGTCCGGTCGGTTCCGTGGATTGGGGAGCTGGCAGCCCTGGTTGGGGAGGGGAGGGTTGTCGAGCTTGAGTCCAGCCCATGGTGGCCCGCCCTGGTCGGGGCCGTCGACGAAGGCGTCGCGGCCGGCATCCCGCTACGTGACTTCACGACCCGGGCCGGGGACCTCTCCGGCTTCGAGGATCTCTGCCAGGCCTTGATGTGGCGGACGCAACAGCTCACCACCGCACCTGAGGACCCGGAGCTGGAACCACCTCCTCACCCAGACGAACTCCCACCTGCGGACCTGCACCTGATCGACTGGGACGCCGCCCCCGACCTCGACGCCGAGCTGAAACATGCAGCCCAACGCCGCGAGATCACCGAACCCGACCTCACCGAAACCCGGCTGCAGCAGGCTTTCGAGGCCGCCGACAGATGGGAAGCGACCCAGCACGCTCCGCAGCGCCTCGTCCACGTCAACGACCTGACCGCCACCTTCTACGCCAACCAGCTTCCAGATTCCTGGTCGCAGCGCCACCTGGTGGAGCGGTTCGGCACGGACCTGGTCGGCGACCTGCGTTTCCTCCCCGGCTACGCACCAGCCGGGTGGAGCATCCTCGTCAACCACCTCCGCGGTCAGGGGATCAGCGAGGAGGAGATGCTCACAGCAGGGGTTGCGGCACGCACCCGGGATGGTCGGCTGATCGACAAGTTCCGCGACCGGCTCATGTTCCCGATCATCGCCAACAACACGATCTTGGGGTTCGTCGGCCGCCGCAACCCAGACCGCACTCAGGAGCAGGCTGGTCCGAAGTACCTGAACACCGCCATCACACCCCTGTACTGCAAGCGCGACGTGCTGTTCGGTCAAGACCAGCTCGCCCCGGACGCGGTGCCGGTGATCGTGGAGGGCCCGATGGATGCGATGGCTGTCACCCTGGCCGGTGCTGGCCGTTTTGTCGGTGTGGCACCCCTTGGTACCGCACTCACAGCCGAACAGGCCGTTGTCCTTGCGGGTGGCTCAACCCCGGTCATTGCCACCGACCCGGACGCCGCCGGCCGCATAGCCGCCGAGAACGCCTTCTGGCTCCTAGCAGCCCACCGCTTTGACCCCGGCCGCGCCCTGCTGCCGCCCGGCTCCGATCCAGCTGAACTTCTCCAAACCCGAGGCCCGCGAGCGCTCCTCCGGGCCCTCGAAACTGCTCGCAGCCAAGGCGAAGTCATGGCCGATGAGCGACTCATGCACCTGGCGCAGCCGCAGGCATTGCAGCAGATCTCCGAGATCCTCGCCGCACGCCCCGCCGGGACTTGGGCCCGGTTGACGACCTTGGCCCGCGACGTCGGCTGTCGAGAGGTGGACGCCAAGCGCGCCCTATTGGATGCCGTCGACAGGTGGACCGACCAGCCGGAGAAGGCAGCGGAGTTGGCGCGGCGGGAACAGACCCGCCAACTCCGAGAACGGATGCAGCAGGCACCCCAAGAGCAGTGGATCATTTGGGCAAGACGCACCAACCCCCTGCTACTGCAAAGCGAACACTGGCCGACAATCGCCAAGCAGCTGCACCTCCTCGGCACAACAGTCGGGGTCGACCCCGCCACGCTAATCCCACAACTCCAGACCTCCCCGCCCGAACTGGCGCTGGCGCTATTGATCGACTTCACAGAACCCAGACAGAACCCTCCACCTCACAGAACCGTCGGCGCCCCGGACACGATGACTGCGAGACGCAGATGGCGGGCTCACCAGCCGGGCCCGGCGGCACCGGTGCGCTAGAAGCACCGTCATTGACCCGTCCGCGGGCCGGTCACATACTGGACGAATGGGAGCGGCCACCGGAGCTCGGACCTTCACCGCGGGTGCGACGCCTACGACGCGGTCATGGGGCGCTACTCGATCGCCCTCGCCCCACTTCCGCCCGATTCGCCGGTGTCGCTCCTGTGCTGCGGGTGCTCGACGTCGGGTGCGGTCCGGGAGCATTGACGACCGAACTGGTCCCGGATCGTCGGCGCGGCGAACGTCGTGGGCTGTGATCCGTCTGCGAGCTTCCTCGCGTCATGTCGTCAGCGTCTCCCCGGCGTCGACCTCCGGGAGAGCCGGGCGAGGCGCTGCCCTTCCGTGACGACTGCCTCGACTTTGCGCTGGCCCAGCTCGTGTTCCACGTCGTCGATGACCCCGAGGCGGCCGCACTGGAGCTACGACGGGTCATCCGCCCCGGCGGCCGGGCGGCCTTGTGCTTGTGGGACCTCGAGGGGGCATGGAGATGCTGCGCGCCTCTGGGACGCTGCGGTCTCACTCGACCCCGATGTCCCCGACGAACTTGAGGTCATCCGCTTCGGTCGGCAAGGTGAACACAGCCGGCTCCCGTCCGGGGCTGGCTTCACCGCCGTTTGTGAGGAGCCGTTGACGGCCCAGACGACCTACCACGACTTCGACGAACTCTGGTCAAGCCTGATGCCCGGCATCGGCCCGGCCGACTCGCCGGAACTGCGTCGGCATGAGCCGTCGAGATCCGGAAAGCGCGCAAGGGGCACTTACCAGGACTATGGCGGCAGCGTCGAGCAGCGCACCTGAGCTCTCATGAATGAAGTGCGGTCATGGAGTTGGGTAGGGCGCGCCCCAGTTGACGCTGTCGATGGCGCGTGGATGTTCGACCGTCTCGCCGCCGTGGCCGCCGCCGGCATGCGACATCGCGGCGAACACCAGGTTGGTGACCTCGCTGTCATTGCCGGAGAGCACCTCGTTCAGTGCCACAGGCAGGGCACCGGCCAGCGAAGCGACGATCCGCAAAACACGCTGCTCCCCACCGGAGTACCGGTTGATGGTTGCGTCGATGATCAGTTCAGCATCGAGCCACAGGTGGCCGGCATCGCCGATGCGGATCCATGGATTGTTCGGTTCGGCGAACCTGCCGCCGAATGCGCGGCCCAAGAGTTCGACAGCGGCCTCCAGCGGGTAAGCGCCGCGGGCCCACTGGCGCAGGTCGTCAATTGGGGCGGTCACGTCATCCATCGGCGTGTCGTCTCTGGCTGGTGGTGGATTGCTTCCCACAGGTCCCGTGCCCCGGCGGACATCTTCACCTGCACGGTGCCGATTGGATCCCCGAGCCGCGGATGGTGTGGCGTGGGTACCGGGATCTCAGCGTGTGGGTGCCGCCGCGCGCCGGGATGCTCGACCGCGGGTGGTCTCTGGGGCCGGTGGGGCCGTTCTTGTGGCTTGCGTGGGGTTGATGCCGACTTGGTGTTTCACCTGGTCTGCCAGCGCGGTGGTTGGGTGCTCGGGGGGCTCGGGGTGGCGGTAGTCGAGGTAGCGGCTGACGGCTGCGCGGACGCGTTCGGCGCTGGCGGTGAGAACTTCCTCGGGAGTCTTGCGCTCCTGTTGCGCCGCCCGGGTGGCCCAGCCTGCGAGGTATTGGAATGAGTCGGTGCTGGAGTCCAGTCCCCATTCGTTGTTGACCAGCCACGCGAATGACTCGGCTTCAACCTCGACCATGCCGCGGCAGTAGCCGCCGTCCCGGGTTCCGAGCGCGCCGGGGTCGTGCATGCTGACGTGCCCGATTTCGTGGGCCAGCACAGAGGCGGCATGGGCTGGTTCGAATCCTTCACGTACGAGGATGGCCCGCTGCGTGAAGCTGGTCAGCCCTTCAGGCCGGCACGGCCCTATTTGAACGGTGAAGCCGGCCCGGGTGGCGTAGTGGTGGAGGTTGTCCCACATGCCTTCGGGGGCGTGCCCGCTGAGATGGGTGGTCGGGTGGTCGGCCTGGGGGAGTGGGGGGCCGTCGGTCTGGGATATGTCGAAGACGCTGGCGGGTTTGACGCCCACGATCTCGCGTTTGGTGTTGCCTGCGGCGTCCAGGACCGGGGCGCCGTCGGGTGTGGTGAGGGGTTTGGTGACCGGCGCCATAATCGTGATCGCCTTCTCGCCTCTTCGGACTTGGCGGCCGATGGCCTGCCAGGCGCGGTAGCCGGCGACCCGGGTGGCATCCGGGTCTTGCATGGCGATCAGGAGCTGGTTCCGGAAGGAGTAAGTGTGGAAGTTCCGCGCTACCTGCAGCCACGCGAGCCAGGCGTCGGACTGCATCAGCTGCTGGAGCCCGGTGGCCAGCTGGGCCTGGAGGGCTTGGAGCTTTTCCTCGCGTTGGGCCGTGAACCGAGCCTGGTCGTGGTCGCTCAGCTGTCGGCGGGTCACAGCTGCTCCAGCAGCTCGGAAGCGGTGGTTCGCAGCGCCGCGATTTCCGCCGGGTCTCCACCACCGGTTTCCTGCTCTTCTATCTGGAGCAGGACGTCTTCCAGCACCACAAGCACGTCACTGTCCAGTTCGTGCGGTTCCGTCTCCGATTCGAGTTCTCCCATGCCCCTATAGCGCCGCCGAGTCACCGCTGAGGCGCAGATGGATGTCCCGGTCACGCCACAACCCACCTCCGGTGGCCCATCTCAGGTGACCGCGAGCACCTCACCGGACCCGGGGCAGTAATGAGGAAACCCACCATGAGCCAGCGCACCCGCCGGAACCTCCCACCCGCGCCGCGGAACAAAGTCGAAGGAGGGGCTGCGATCAGCCCGTCCGGAGGGGGAGGTCTACCTACACGGACGGGGGGCGGGTGGATCGTCAGGCCGGGCAGTACGCGCCTCGCTGCTGTCGCGGCGGCATGGAGCACGATCCTTGCTGCCCGGCCAGCCGCAACCGGGCACGGATGCCGTTGTGCACAAGTCGGCCGACCTGACGTCCACGACGACGTCGACGACATGGTGAAGGTGAACCAAACCCAAGAAGGGAAAGTCCATGACCACCACCACAGCTTCCGACGAAGCGGTCGAGCGCACCTATCTGTTGCTGAGGCACGCGTCCATGATGCTGCTTCGAGCGGACGGGGAGGACCTGGACACAGTCCCTCAGTTCGGCATCGCGTCCCTTCACCTCGAGGTCCTGGCATTGGTGCCCCGCCACCGTCTCCTGGTCATCGAGCACCCGGCGACGCTGACTGAGACGGTCGAACTCGCAGCCCAACAGACCGCTGCTTGGGACCACTCCACCCTGTCGCCCGAGTCCAAGGGCGTCGCCGCGGCCATCGCCGAGATCCGGCAGGCAATCACCGATTCGGGCCGACCGTGACCGGCCCCTTCCACGACGCCCTGGGCCTGGCCACGGCGAGCGTGAACGGTGACGGGCCGACAGTGACGCAATGGTCGACCGTGGCCGTGGCTTGCGCCCACGCCTTCAACGCCCTCACGATCCGCGACGAAGCAGTCACATCCGCTGCAGCGATCGCAACCCTCATCGGCCCGAGAGGAGAATGGGGTCCCATGGCCCGGGCGATTCTCGCGGCGTCGAGTTCCACCGTCGGCGGCGAGGAGAGGGAAGCAGCCCACTCGGAGGGGCGGAGGGCGTTGTGGTTCGCCACGCATGCCGCCGCCCGCAGCGCCCGAGGCGTCACGCGCACCCTTCTCGCGGGCGTAGAGAGAGAGCTCTCGCCCAGTTCTATCGCGACGATCGAACTGGAACCGGCACTGTTGCGCTGGCAGGCCATGGTGGCCACTGCGGGCCACCCCAGCCGGCAACCCTCCGCGCAAGTACTCACCGCCATCACACTGGTTCAGCTTCGACTCCTCAAACACACACAAGAACTCTTCAGGAAGGTGGAGCTTTCCAACGACGGCGCCGCAGCGATGAACCGGCTCACTACCCGGACGGAGGCCAGCGCCAGCGCGTGGCAGCAGATAGCCCAGAACCTTTACGACACCATCCTTGAACCCCCGGCCGATGCGGACACAGACACCATCAGAGGGCTGGCGGCCGCCTCCGCCTCACTCCGCACCGCCCTGGCAACGAACACCCCCGCCAGCGCGCAACTCGATGCCCTTCTCCAGACTGGTTTCGGCGGCAATCTCGTCGCCAGCCTCGTAGCCGCTTCCCCCGGCCTCCGGGGATCCTCCGAAGCGGTCATGGCGGCGCACGAACTGGAACTAACCGCCGACCCGCTCACCAACCGCCGCTTCGGAGACCGGTTCCAAGACATCCAACCGCAGGCCACTCCACCAGCCAACGGATCGACACCTGCCACAACACGCAAGGCGACTTCGCTGACGGAGTCACCAAGCGGGGACGCGAAGGGGCGTTCCGGGATCCATTCAGAGCCGATCCTCCTCACGAGGGAGGTCGAAATGGGGCTGGCAAGACGACGCGACGTCGGGATCCTCGCCGAAGCCGCCCTCCGCGGCGATCCCGACGCGCGTGCCATCACCAGCACAGCCTCCGAACAGGAGTTGATAGCGCTGGTCGCCGACGGCCGCAACGCCCTGAGCCAGATGGTGATCTCTGTCGTCCCCGCGATGCAGTCACAGCATCACGGGATCCCGCGCCGTTTGATGGCCGATGCGATGCAGAACGCGGCACTCGACGTCACCAAGGCCGCTGCCGAGTGGGATCCCGCCAAGGCACGCTGGCTGAGCTACGCCATCCGCGTGTCGAATTGGGCGGCAGCACACTCCAGACGTGACGTGGAGAATCTTCCGATCCCCAGCGAAATGAACGACGTCAGCCTCAACCGCCGCGTGAACACCAACTCACCCGTGCCCGAGCCGCCGGAGGCTCTCGAACAGCGGCGTGACCGCTCCGAACACAAGCACCTGGTTCACCAGATCGAACAGTTGGTCCCCGACCAGCTCACCCCCGTCGTCGCGGCCGTGCTGCTCGCCCGACACGGCCTCGACGGCAAGCCAGCCCGGACAAACCAGGAGATCAGCGAGGAACTCGGAATGTCGCGGACCAGCGTTGAACGGTACTACCACCAAGCTCTGACCCTGGTCCGCCAACTCGTTCCCGCTCCTCACCCCACCGCAACCGAGGACGCAGGGACTCGCGCGGCGCCGCGGCGCAACCATCGCCGGCAACCACCACCGTCGAGCGCGCAGGCGAGGTGACATCGGCGGTGTCGAGACTAAGCGCCAACGTGAAGATCGAGACTAAGCCCCAACGTCAAGACCCCCGTCCACTACCTGCCCAGTACCCCCGCTTCATCCAGCGATGGCGGCGGTTGCCCGGTGGTCGTCCAACGAACTGCCCCTCGGCGGTTCGCGCGTCGGGACAGGCGGCTCTAGACCGGAACAACACCACCGATCGGGAGAGCCTCAATGTAGGAAGGGGGAAGGATCGAGGCCGGTGCCTCGATCTGTTGTGAAACGGCATCAGGGTGCTGCCATGCGAATCTCACGCGTAGCACTTCTTCCCAGGAACCTTCACAATCGTGGCCTGTCCTCTTATGAGTCCAGCAGCATCCCGGCGAGGAGTGCGGTCGTCCGTGCAACAAGGCGCCCCTCTGCAGGCGTTAGAGATCCGGAGCGATTGGGTTCGTCCGGACGTCCATGACCGGTGCCTGCATCATTGCGCAGACGGTTGACGGCGAGACCCAACATGAAAAGACACTGTTGAAGGTGTTTATGGGGATTTGAGTGGAGGTGCGTGCTGAGGTCCGGCGCGATCTCGAGCCCAAGTGCCGTGAACGCCGCCGCAAGAGTGACGGGAAAGCTGCTGTCACGGCCGCTGACGGCGTACGACCCTTGCTTCTCGATGAGTACATGACGGGCGGCTGCCTCATCGAGTTCCTTTCCGGTGCCGATTTGGAGCGGGGCATCGTCAGGGTTGAGGTTAACGCGGTTGATGTACGCCTTGAGAACGGCTGATACCTCTGTTCCGCTGAGGTTGTCGATGACCGTCTGGTGGAGGACGCCGTCAGTGGTCAAGGTGTACCCAGCCCTGCTGAGAGCGGCCTGCAATCGAGATACCTTGTCAGTACCTGCAAAAGTGTCCAAGTTGGGTGTGAACATCCCATCCGCACGCAGGAGCGCCACTAGATGCTCGCAGAGTCGGAGCCCTGCAGTTGGATCCTGATCCTCGGCGTACATCAGTATCTGACGGATTCTCTTTGTCTTGCCGATAGTGCCGCCTTCCGGCGAGCGTCCCGAGGGCGCTGGATCTCCGGTCCGCAAGCCAAAGCGCTCGACTGCGCGATCCAACTCGTCGTGAGAGGGGCCTTGGCCACGATCAAAGAAGCTGCCGAGCACAGATCCGATTTCAATCAAGCTCATCCTGGTACCCCTATCGGTCACGGTTTCGTGTCAGATGGACTACCTCTGCAAGGTGTCCCGCTGGTGTTTGGGAGAGCTCCGAGCCGTTCGGTTCCAGTCGGATTACCGTTGAACTGCCGTGATCCCACATCGCCCAACCGGCGATGTAGCGGAAATTCAGCCCATGGTGGCCGGCGGCGCGGTGCATACTCTCCTCCAAATCCTTGCTTGGGAAAGCCCTTGAGAGCGCCTTGCCGAACCAGACGGCTCCCTCAGTGGACACCTCGACGGGCTCATTCCGGTTCCAGCCTCGGGCAGAGATTTGACGGTACAGACTGCGCGCGTGATCATCGTCGATGACATTCAGGTGACGGAATCTGGTCACCAGCATCTTGATTGCCACCCCCCAGGTCGTCTTCAGCTTCTGCAGCGCTCCCAAGGTGACGCGGGAACCAGATGCCTGCCAGTCGTCCAGGAGGGGAGCGGCGGGGGTGAGAAAGGCGGCCGCGAATCGGTGGGCCTGCTTCTCGAGCCTCTTACCCTCTTCGGGGGTACGCGGTGGCGGCAGCTCCGAGTGCAAGGCCAGATGACCCAGCTCATGGGCGACGGTAAACCGTTGACGATCCCCGGGGACGCCTGCCCGTCCGGGCCCGGCAACCCTGATGATGGGCCTCCCGTCGATCCGTTGAGATAGCCCTAGATGCCTGCCCAACTCTGACTCCATCGGCAAGACCGTGACACCGACCCGCTCGGAAGCTCGGATGACGTTCCGGACGACACCGCCTTCCGGAACGCCCGCCGCAGTTCGGACCTCCCCAGCGAACTCCTCGATCGCATCGTCATCGTTTGCGTCACCGGTCATGAGGGGAAGGCTGTCTGGAACCGGCTGCAGCCCGACGGCGTCCACAAACTCATGAGCCAGCAGGTTGTCAGCCAGTACTCTGTCGACCACCTTCGCGGAAGCGTCCGCGTAGGCCCGGAGCCAGGGCTTGGTCGACACCCCGTCGAAACCCGACCGACTTAGGTAGCCGGTCGTGCATCCAAGACAGTCTGCCAATTCATTCAGTAACCCTTCATCTGGGGCAAGCCGTCCGGTCTCGAGCTTCGACACTACGGCGTTTCCGGACACGCCCAGCTGTCGGCTCAAGTCAGTCTGCGACAGCCCGGTGGCCATTCTCAGACGACGTACACGTTCTCCTAGGGAGGCGCTATCTATCACTTCGATGTCACCTCGCAACCTCTGGCTGGTTGCCCCAGCCGAACAGACCCTCGTCGTAGCCGGGGAGATGGTCCTCCTCGTCCGAGTGGAAGCGCCCGTCGTCAGGCGGCGCAGTCCGGGCCAGCACGATGGGCGTCCCGAGCAGCAAGTGACCCACCTTCGCGGCGGTGGATCCGAGAACTTCGGCGACGAACACTTCGTCGATCGTTCGTAGCGGTGAGACCGTGTAACCGAAGACCCATTGCTCCTCCGCAAAGAGGGGGTCAGGT
Source organism: Tessaracoccus sp. OS52 (assembly GCF_020687685.1). Classification (GTDB taxonomy): domain Bacteria; phylum Actinomycetota; class Actinomycetes; order Propionibacteriales; family Propionibacteriaceae; genus Arachnia. Next base: position 811,887 of record NZ_JAJEWM010000001.1, read on the forward strand.
TCGGTGCACGAAGTAAGAAGGCCCGAATTTGGTCCGACAAGCATCTCAAACTCGCCGGACTCGTCGTTCCTTGTTGCCTTCTTGACGCGGTACTTACGGAACACGTGATCATCCGACCACACGAGGTCGAACCCTCCGAGGGTGGAGGCAAGTGGAAGCCGTACCTCGCCTCCAGATGAACGTGCAGCGTGCACCACCAGACTTCGGACCATCTCGCTCGTTATGTGCTGCGTTTCCCGGTAAGCGGGGTGCAGTTCCAGCGCCTTGTCGATCGTATGGAGGTAACTCTCTACCTCTTCGCGGATGGCATCAGCCACCGAGTGCAGACCGTCCATCTCCGCCTCACCTAAAGGGTGCATACTGAAATAGTATTCATGGGTTTGCTACATGTCAAGCGACGCTGCCGAGGACTGGCCGGGTCGGGGCTCTCAAGAAGCAGAGTGGAGCATCGATGATTGACGGAGCCTCGATCCGGTCTTCGTTCCGATCTGCGATCGTTGCGACCACCGCGATCCGGGTGGTGTGGCTGACCCGTTTCCTGGTTCCCGCTGACTGGTCGTTCTCCCTACCGGTGCTGCGTTTCCACAGCATTCAGGCTCCACCCGGCACCTCCCGCTCGAACTCTCGGGGGTATGTTCTGCGGTCCTTGTCAACCGACTGTTGGGTTCGCGTACCCCTCGGGTTTCTCGCCGCGGGGGGTACGGAAAGGGTGAGGTCGGTGGGGGAGTCTCCAGCCACGAGATCAGTCGAGCTGGAGGGACCGTTGTCATGTGCGTGCGACAGGCGTTGGGTATCGCGGGGTTGGTTGAGGAGGCTGATGCTTCCTGGCTGGAGTGGACTGCCTCGGAGGAGTGGGTTTCAGGGTTGGGGTCGGTGGCCGGGATGGTGGAGTGGCGCGATGGTGCTGGCCATGCCGAGATCGAGGCCGGGTTCCGGGCGTTGGGACGGCTGGTGCAGGAGCCGGGTTCGTCCCATCGGGCGGTGGCGGTGATGGCTCACCTGTTGGGGCCGGGGGTGGCTGCGTTGGCGGCTCGGCGGCGCCGCGGGGACGTGGACGCGGCGGAGGTGGAGTCGGTCGTCGCCGGCTACGTGTGGACCACGATCCTGGACTATCCGTGGCAGTCTCCTCCTGATTCCTGGATCCCGGCTGCTCTGCTGCGGTCGGTGGGCCGGGCGGTGGACAGGGAGTTCGGGTGGGGAGATCGCGGCGACGGCACCTGGCGGGAGCGGGTACACCTGCCGGCGGAGGACCTCGGACGGATCCCATCCATGTCGCATGGGGACCGGGCGTTGCAGGCCAGCGACGTCTACTGGTGGGCGCTGCGCGATGGTGGGGTGGCTGCTGCGGATCTGGATGTGTTGCTGCAGTTGGCGGTGATCGCCACCGATGAGGGGGTCACGAGCCGCACGAGCGCGGGGATCACGTCAAGGACAGCGTGCCAGCGGCTGGCGGAGGCGCGCGGCTTGACGGTCAACCAGGTCCAGTACCGGGCCCGGCAGACGTTGGGTGTGCTGCGCGAGGCCGCTGGGGTGCGGCGCTGAGAGGACGGCGTGCGCGGTGCGGGGTGGCTGGGGGGCCTGTCTGGGGTGGGAAAGGAGGCCCCTGTGATGGGTGCAACTGATGTGGCGGCGCTGATGGCTGAGGCGAGGCGGGACGCGGAGGCTGCCCGGCAGATCACCCGCTGGGCAGAGACGCTGCGTGCGGCTCACGAGGCCCGCACGATGCTGGCGCAGCTGCCACCGGCCGACCTGCGGGAAGCGCTGAGGGCAAGCCGATGAGCCCCACCACCTTCTCGCTACAGGAACTGCGGGCCGCGGTACACAGCTTGGACGCCGGCGTCTTCAGGACGGAGCACCCTCGCGCTTCAGTGCGGCCGGGCCCGTTGCCTGCGGGTGTGTCTGCGATCGGGGTGATGGGTGTTGGTGGCGGGGTTGGTGCCACGGTGACGGCGTTGGCGGTCGCGGAGGTCACGCGCGCTGCGCGGCTGGTCGAGTTGTGTCCGCCGTGGGCGTCGGGTCTGGCGGATGCCACCACAGCTGAACTGGGGCTGGAGGAGGGGTGGCGGCTCGGTAAGCGTGGGGACCTGCTGGTCGAGCGGCTCCATGACCCCGCTGCCGCGATGCGTGACCTGCCCGGCCTTGCGGTGGTCGACGCCGGAGCTTGGGACGGCAGCCCACCGGCAGCCATCGACCAGTTCTCGAACCTGGTTGTTGTTGCCCGCCACAACATCCCGAGCCTGCGGAGGCTGTCGAACGTGTTGGAGTCCCTGCCTGACCTGTCGGCTGTGTGCGCGGTGGTTGGGGCACCTACCCGAGGGTGGCCGAGGCCCGTGATGGCCAGGATCGGGCCGCTGCTGCGGTCGGCGCTGGCGGATGGGCTGGTGCACGCGCTTCCTGAGTACCCGGTGCTGCGCCGTGCCGGGATCACCGGCCAGCCGCTGCCCAAGAGCCTGCTTGCTGCCACCACCCGTCTCGTCAAGGACCTGGAGGTCGACCCGCCATGCTGACCGTTTCCATTCTCTTCACCCGTCTGGAACTTGCGTTCCTCCACACCGTCGGCACCGTGCTCGGTGTGGTCGGGTTCCCGGCTGCGGAGCCGCCGCCGCGGGGCAGGGTGTGTCCGATGGCCCCGGCCGGTGCGCAGCCGTTGGTGGATCAGTTCCTTGGCTGGTTCGCATGGTTCCTGGTGTGGGTGGCGTTCCCCACCGGCATCCTCGCCGCTGTCGGGATGATCGTGTTCGGCAAGATCTTCTCGATGGCCCACGTCGGCAAGGCCGGCTTGATCGGATTGTTCGTGGTGCTGGGAGCCGCGCTGCTCTACCTGGTCGTGCCTGGAATCCTGGCCGGCTTCCTCGGCGACGGCTGCGTCACCCGCTAACGGACGGGTCCTGACATGAACCCGAACAGAGCCGCAGCGGTGAAGCTGGTAGCGGCCGCAGCAACCATCGCCGCAATCCTGGTCTCCGGGCTGGCGCTGGCCTTTTACTTCGCCTTCACCGACACCGCACCCGCCCCCACTGACACCGCCGCCCACTCCACGCCGCCGTCGGGGGTGGGGGTGCGGGACCGGATCGCTGAGCAGCCGATGCCGCAGGTTTCACCTGAGGATGCCACCGGCGGCACCCCTGCGCTGGTCCCGGCCGCGGCGATGACGCTGCCGCCGCCGACGGTGCTGGGGCCGGCGGGGATCCCGGCCGGGTTCCCCAACACGGCGGAGGGCGCGATTGCGCAGCTGGCCCAGATCCTGGTCTCGGCGTTGGGGCGGATGGACCTGGAGCATGCCCGCGAGGTCCGCGAAGCCTGGTTCGAGGATCCGGACTCGGATGGGGTGTGGCCGGTGATGCTGCTGGTGCAGCGCTTCTTGGAGGAGGCGGGGATGCCGCTTGGGTTGGAGGCCCCGGCGACCCTGACCGTGGCCCCGGTTGGGGCGCAGGTCAAGGGCTCCGACGGGCCCGACTGGACAGTGGCGTGCGTGCTGCTCGATGTCACCTACACCCACGTGCAGACGGCCCGGATGGCGTATGGGCATTGCGAGCGAATGGCCTGGACCGGGGGGCGGTGGGTGGTCGCGGAAGGTTCCCATCCGCCCCCGGCGCCCTCGACGTGGCCGGGCACCGACCTGGCCCGTGAGGCCGGCTGGCTGACCTGGGTGGAGGGCTGAGGCGTGCCGTGGGACACGGTGTTGGACATCTTCTCCGACCTCGCCGCCGCCGGCGGCGCGATCGTGACCAGCCTGTGGATCAGCATCTGCATGGGCGTGTGGGGAGCCGGGCTGTGGGTGTTCCGGGTTGTGCTGGAGGTGGGTGAGTGGCTCCTGACACCACCGCTGTCGGCCACCAATCGGGATGGTTCTGCGACGTCGTTGACCTACGCATACAGCGTCACGCTGTGGTTCGCGCTGGCGTTGGCGTTGCTGCTGACGGTGGTGCATCTGATTGCCGCGGTGATCCGCCGCGACGCCAAGTCCCTGGGATCGCTGCTGTTGGGGGCTGTGCAGTTCCTGCTGGTGTCGACTGTGGCGTTCGGTTACGCCGCGGCCGTGGTGACTGCTGTCGCCGGGATCAACCAGGCGTTGATGCGGGAGGTGCTCGGGATCACGACGATGCGGGATCTGGAGGTTCCAGGCTTCAACATCGCCGAGACCGCCGTCTCCGCAGTGGTGGCGACGGTGTTGCTGGCACTGGGGTTGGTGTTGTGGCTGGCCGCGTTGAGCCACATCGTCGTGCTGCTGGGCAGGTCGGTGGCGTTGGTGGTCCTCACCGCGACCGCCCCGATCGCGGCTGCCGGGTTGTTGTATGAGCCGCTGAAGGGTTGGTTCTGGAAGACGTTCCGCTGGTTCCACGCCGCCGCGCTGGCACCGATCCTGATGACGCTGATGTTGGGGATCGGGATCCAGATCGCCAACAGCGTCGCCCTCGGCCAGGAAAACGACGTCCAGAAGGCAGCCGCGATGGCCGTGCCGGCGGTGGCGATGATCCTGGTCGCCTCCTGGAGCCCGTTCGCCCTGTTCCGGCTGCTCGCCTTCGTCGACCCCGGCACCACATCTGGCGCGAACTTCCGCGCGGCCCTGCAACCCAGCCATTCCTCCAGCCACCGGCTCGGACAGCTCCAGGACAAGCTCACCGAACACGCCACAGAGAAGGCCACCGGCCAAGCGAGCAGCGCCGAAGCCACCACCGCCACCCGAACCAGCAACGCCCAGACCAGCAGCATCTCCCCATCCGGCGCACCTGGTGGCGCGAAACCGGCTGCGGCGCCCGCTGCGACCACCGGCCCAGCCGCAGCAGCACCCGTCGCTGGGGCGGGTGGTGCAGGGGCCGGCACCGCTGGGGCGGGTGGTGCTGGGGCGTCCGGCGGTGCTCGGGTTCCGGGCGGGGCGGCCGGGGTGGTTGCGGTGGGCGCGCTGGCCGGGGCGACGGCGTTGGTGAGGGCTTTCAAGGCTGCCGGGGCGGCTACGACGGGGATCGTCGCGGACTCGGCCAGCGGGATGGGATCGGGGGATCCGAGCTACCCCTACGACCCGGCCGGGGACACCCGCCGCCCGCACCACACCAGCCGCCGCACCCCGGCGAGGCACCGATCGGCCGTGATCAGCCAGGAGCACGACAATGCCAACGACGTTTAGGAACTACACCCAGCCCCGGAACGGCTGGCTACTGGGCCAGGGACCAGCCCAGTTGGGGATCATCATCGCCGCCTCGTTCCCGGTCTGGGTCTCGATCAGCGCGCAGCGCTGGACCGCGGCAGGGGTGTTCGTGCTGGTGTGGGGGGTAGTGGTGCTGCTGACGGTGGTGCCGCTGGGGGGCCGGCCCAGCATCGGGTGGATGGCGGCAGCGGCCGCGTTCGGGATCTCCGCCCTCACCGGTTGGTCGGAGTTCACGTCCCGGGCTGAACGCGGCCGGTTGCGGGACCTGTCGGAGTTGGACATGCCTGGGTGCCTGCAGCCGGTCGAGGTGTTGGAGGGCCCACCCACGGGGTTGGAGCAGCACCGGATCGCTGTGATCAAGAACTCCGCCGCACGGACCTGGGCGATCACCGCCCGACTCCAGCACGACGGGACCGCCATGTCCGACTCAGCGGTGTTGGCGCGGTTCGCCGCCGGTTTGTCGGAGCTGGTCGACGCCGCCGCCCGCGGTGAACTCGTGACCGAGATCCATCTGATGGTGCGAGCCACCCCCGACGACTGCGCCGAGCGGGAACTGTGGCTCCGCGCCCACATCGCCGACGATGCACCCGATGCGTCGGTGGCCACCAACATCGAGCTGCTCCGGTGGGGACAGGCCGGCACCCGCAACGAGTACTTCCTCACCCTCGTGATACCGGAAACCCGGCTCGCGCGGGAGGCCAAACACCTAGGCGGACAGGTCGCCGGCCGGATGAGTGCCCTGGTCGCGGTCGCCGCCGAGATCGAAACGACCCTGACCGGCCCCGTTGGCGCGACCAGCGTCGATTGGCTCACCTCCCCGGAACTCGCAGTGGCGGTGCGGACCGGGTTCGCACCCGGCGACCGGGCCGGCATCGTGCACGCCCAGGCGCAGCAAGCCAGCAACCCCACGGTGAACGCTGATGTGCCATGGGCGCTTGCGGGTCCCTCACACGCCACCCCGGCGGTGCGGCACTGGACCCACGACGCCTGGCACAGCGTCACCTCCACCCTGAAGCTGCCCGAACGCGGCACCGCCATGGGTGCCCTGGCCGACATCCTGGTCCCCACATCAGCGGCGGAGCGGCGCAGCGTCGCTGTGGTGTTCCCCATCGAGCAGCAGTCGGCCGCCGACCGGAAAGCCTCCCAGACCGAGTTCACCAGCAGTCTCGGCCAGGGACTCCGCGACCGGCTCGGGATCCGCACCGGCATCAAGGACCGCCGCCAACAGGACAAGATCGAACAGGTCGAGAACCAACTCTCACTCGGCGCCGCCCTCACCCACCCCTACGCCCTGTGCTCCACAACCGTCCCCGCCACCGCCCCCATCAACGAATACGGCCGACGGCTGGACGCATCCATCCGGCAGGCCGGGTTCGCCCCCCAACGCCTCGACCTCGCCCAGGACACAGCCTTCGTCACCGCCAACATCCCCCTGGGCATCTCACTGGCAGCGAAGGGACTGTGATGGGCCGCCGCATCGCCGAACTCCTGGCCGACTTCGGCCACGACCTGCCAACCAGGCCCGACACACCAACCCCCACCCACACTCGGAGTCCGTTCACAGCTGTCCCGTCGTGGCGGGGACGCCGCTGGCCCGGCGCCGGGTGGGCAGCCTCCCGGCCGCCGGTGAGGCGGTACCGGATGACGTCGGACCAAGCCGGGTTGTACTGGCCCTTCACAGCTCCGGCTGCGACCGCCCCGACCGGCGCGCCGATGGGGACCGACGTCTCTTCCGGCGCCACCTTCTACGTCGACCCCCACGGCTGGGTACAAGACGACCAGGTCCCCGTGACGAACCCGAACATCTTCATCTTCGGCAAACCCGGCCGGGGGAAGTCGGCGTGGGTGAAGGCCTTCCTGAACAGGATGTTCGCCTTCGGCTACCGCGCCCTGATCCTCGGCGACCCCAAAGACGAATACGAGGCGCTATGCCACCACTTCGACGTCGAGCCGTTCCGGATCGGGCCGGGGATGTCGGCAAGGCTCAACCCACTCGACCCCGGCCCCCTCGCAGCCGGGTGGGACCGGATGGACCGCCTCGAGAGGGAATCACGCTCACGCATCATCTTCGGCCGGTGGCTGGTGCTGCTGCGCGGCCTGATCGGATCCCAGACCATCGGCGACCAACACGTACCGGTCGGGCCGAGCGAGGAGCAGGTCCTCAAAGCAGTGCTGGAATCACTCACCCGCCACGCCAGCGACTCCCGCCAACTGCGGCCGATCACGCTGCCGCAGATCTGGGCCGCCCTCAACGACCCCACCCCCGACCTCGTGACCCACACCCGGTTCCAGGACCGGCAACGGTTCCTCGACGACACCCGGCTGCTGCGCGACGCCACCGCGCAACTCACCACAGGAGTCCTGGCGGGCATCTTCGACTCCGAAACCACCATCCGGATCGACTGGACCGCACCCGTCCAGTCGCTGTCGCTGTCCCGGCTCGCGGACCTCGGGGACCAAGCCACCGGGACTGCGTTGACGTGCCTGTCGTCGTGGGGGGCGGCGACGCGCTCCACCGGCGCTGGTGGGAACCGGATCAACGTGCGCGACGAGGCCTGGAAGCAGCTGCGTCTCGGCCCAGATGCGGTCGCCGCCTTCGACGCCGACCTGCGCCTCAGCCGAGCCCACGGTGACATCGAACTGGCCGTGTCCCACAAACCCTCCGACTACCAAAGCGCCGGCCACACCGGCTCCCAAACCCAGGAGATCGCCAAGGACCTGCTCCACCTGGCCGACATCAAAGTCCTCTACGGCCAGGACGCGCAGGTCGCCGACGACCTCGAAGGACTGCTCGACCTCGGCCCGGTCGCACGCGACGCCGTCACCGGCTGGGCCATGAACCACAAAGGCCGAGCCCTCGTCTGCGTCGGACCCCGCACCCACAAAGTCCAACTCGCCCTGCACCCCGACCTGGAACTACCGCTCACCCACACCAACCAGCACCTGCACGCGACATGAAACCCCTCGCCGCCGCTGCCGCAGCGTTCCTGACAGTCCCGCTCCTTGCCCTCTCGTTGCTCGTGCCGGTGCTCGCAGGAGGCGTCCAAGCCGACCAGCACGCCACTCAATCAGCGACGTACTGCATCAACCGGGGGCAGAAGCCGTACCCACCCGTCGGCCTCGGCGGGCAGCCGAGCAGCACCCAGGCCGCCCGGCAGCCCCAGCGATCGGCCTTCCCCGACGTCTATGACCGACACGAACCCGTCGCCCGCGCGATCGTCGCCGACCTCGAAGCAGCTACCAGTAGCTGTGCACCTGCCGAGACGGGTGTGGACTGTCCGGCGACTCCGTCGTCGGTGGGCAGCGAATACGGCCAAACGTCGGATGCGGTCATGGTGATGAGATGCGTCGCCGCCGGCTGGCCCCAGATCCGCACCATCGGCGGCCTCCGGCCCGGCGATCCACGAGACCACGGCAGCGGCCGCGCCGTCGACGTCATTATCCCCAACTGGCGCACCCCGACCGGCCGAGCCCTCGGCCAGCAGATTGCCGAATGGGCACACGCAAACGCCCACACATTCGGGGTCACCTACGTCATCTGGGACCGCAAGATCTGGAGCCAAGCCCGCAACCCGGAGGGCTGGCGCCCCTGCTCGACCGGCGCCTGCTACGCCGGACCCGACCCATCCGCCGCGCACCTGGACCACGTCCACATCAGCGTCGCCGGCAACCAATACACCGGCCCAACTGCCCCCGGTGACTCGCGGGCGGTGTTGCCGGTAGCCAAGGGTTCCTACCGGATCTCGGCGTACTTTGGGCAGAGCGGTTCTCGCTGGGCAAGCACCCACACGGGGCTGGACTTCGCCGCCCGCGCAGGCACACCCATCCGTGCCGTCACTGCCGGAACAGTGGTCTCTGCCCGCAGCACCGGCGGCCCGTGGGGGAACCTCACCAAGATCCAAGCCTCCGACGGCACCCAAGTCTGGTATGCCCATCAATCCCGGATGACCGTCACCGAAGGCCAACAGGTCACGGCCGGCCAACCCATCGGAGCGGTAGGCGCCACGGGTAATGCCTCCGGTCCACACTTGCACCTCGAGATTCGAAACAGAGGCCGACCCGTGGACCCACTCACCTGGCTCCGCGACCAAGGCCTACAACCGTAACAACGTCCCTCCTCCGCGGCGCGCTCCTGCGTGCCCACGGAGGAATCCACGGTCCACAAGCCGGCCCTCAGCATCCCGGGACCGGGGTCCTGCGCTGAGAACGACGCCAAGCGGGCCTGATCCAAATACGGGACCAGCCCGCGCTGATTGGAGGAGAGGGAATGGATGACAGCCAACATCGGGATGAGTACCCGTGGACTTGGGAACCGGCCGCGGCCGCCGTGCTTCTGGTCGCGTGCATCTCCGTGCTCGCGCTGCAACTGGGTCGCTGCGCCGCGTTGATCATCACCGGCGCCGGGACGTGGTGGCCCCCGCCCGAGGAGCTGGTGACCAGCAGCTGGGGGATCATCCGAGGCGACATCACGGCTGGGCTCCCGCTGCCAGCCCAGACCGCGGTCCCTGGCGGGCTGGTCTGGGGTGCGGCGGCGGTGATCGCGGCGGCTATGTGGGCAGGCTGTGGCTGGATCATCTGGCGAATCCGCGGCGGCGCGTCGAGGGGGATGGCCACCCCGGGTCAGGCAGAGCAGCTGCTCGGGATCAGTCGCCTCCGCAGGAACCGCAAGCTCATCCGCCCTGACCTGTACCCGAAGGCGCAGCGATGAGGTTCAACCCCACCGACGTCGGCTGGCGGATCGGTCGCAGCAAACTGCCCCGGGGCGTCGAGCTGTGGCAGCCTTGGGACCGCACCGCCGGAGTGATCGGGCCGCAGGGCTCTGGCAAGACCCTCGACATCCTCACCCCCGCGCTACTGCAGGCCCCGGGCGCGGCGCTGGTCACCCTCACCAAACCGGTGGACCTGCTCCTCACCTTCACCGCACGCTCCACTCGGGATCGGCCATGTCTGGTGCTGGACCCGTTCAACGCATCCCCGGGACTGCCGCGATTGGTGTGGGACCCGATCGCCGGCTGCGTCGATGCCGCCGTCGCCGAACGCCGGGCCAAGGCGTTCTGCGCCGGCACCATCGCCAAGTCCGGCAGCGTCAACGACTCCGCCGCCCAGTTCTACGCCGGCGAAGCCGCCAAAGTCATCCAGTGCTACCTACACGCCGCCGCCCTCACAGGCGGCACCCTCGATGACGTCCTCGGCTGGGTAGCCAACCCCCGAAACGCCACCCTCCCCAGCGAGGTACTGCTCAACCACCCCCACGCCGAACCCAACTGGCACGGCCTCCTGGCCGGTGCTATCCACAACGCCGACGACCGCACCTCAGGCAACACCAAAACCACAGTCGAACAAGCCCTGGCCCTGTTCACCATCAGGGACCGCCGCGAACGATGCATCCCCGGCCCCGGCCGGCCAGCAACCGACCTCGCCGCCCTCATCCGCCGCGGCGGCACCCTTTACCTTCTCGGACGCGAAGACCCCTACGTCTCCGCGTCCCCGCTGATGACCGCCGTCGCGGAAGACTTCCTCGACACCGCCCTCCGGCTCGCCAACACCAGCCGCCACGGCAGGCTCTGCCCACCGCTGCTGGCATGCCTCGACGAACTCCCCTCCACCGCCCCGCTACCCACGTTGGCGACCCGGATGGCCAACGAACGCGCCATGGGGATCAGCATCCTGTGGGCATCCCAAACCCGCTCACAACTCGAACAGGTCTACGGACCCCAAGCCCGCTCCATCCTCGGGTTGAGCAACACCCTGGTTGTGTTCGGCGGCTCCAAAGACCAGCCCTTCAACAAGGAACTCTCCGAACTCCTCGGCACCCGCCGCATCACCCGACGCAACCACCAGCACGGCCCCCACACCAGCAGCTCCAGCCACGGCGAAGACATCCCAGTCATCCGCCCCGAACAGATCCGAGAACTCCACACCGGCGCCGCACTGATCGTGGCCGAGAACGGCAAACCCATCATCGCCACCCTCACCCGCTCCATCGACGGAAAGAGAGGCAGACAGCTGCTCCAGCAACAAACCCAGCTGCGCACGCATGTTCAACCCCACACTGGCCCAGCCACCCGGTCGGTGGAAAGGGCCGCGGCGGCAGTGGCGATCTCCCGCGAGCTGGGCCTCACCACCGACTGACGGAGCCCGCCATGACCACACCACCCAGCCATCTCATCGAGTTCCCAGACGTCACCGATCGCATGGCCACCGTCCTCACCCAACTAGGGATGCTGCAGCAAGGCGGCCGAGCCGCCGACGTGATCCTGTCAACCGGCGAAATCCTTCCCCGGCTCTGGGACCTCACCACAATCCACGACCCCCACCTCCGACTCGACACCTGGAACTGGCTCGAGAAATTCGCCATCTGGTTCAACAGCCAACAAACCTGGTTCTCCCAAGACCAGATCCCCGCCTGCTGGACCGAACACCCCCACCTCGTCAGAGACATCGCCGCGCTCGCCGACCAACGCCGCGCCGCCGGCGAGGCCCTCACCAGCACCCCCCTCGACGAGTGGCACCGCTACACCGTCCCCCTCTTCCTCGAACGCACCCGCCCCGCCCGCGGAAACTGCGAAGACAAACACACCCCCTGGCCCGGCCGCGCCGCCCACAACCGCCATCTCAATCTGGAAAACCAGCAGGCACGGCGTGCCAGCATCAACGCCGACATCGAAGCGCTGAAAGCCTCCCATCACCCCACACTGCGCGCCCTACCACCCACCTGAACCCCGCCACATGGACACCGCGGGACCCGCGTCGGGTGCAGAGCCGTCATGATGCGCTCCCTGTGCGCTCATCGCCGTCGGCAGCTCGTTTGCCAGGAGTCCACTCCGGTCGCGGGAACTGCCGCACCATCCACCCCGGGCCACGCCCCAGCACCTCACCAATCACCTTGGAGGGGACCCGCGCGACCTGAAGCCGACGGACCAACTCCGGCAGCTCCTCCGCAGCAGCCGTGAGCAACGCGCCGCGATCGGCCTCGCTCAGCTCAGCCCACCTCGGACGCTTCACCGCCCTAGCTTTGGTCTCGCGACGCTCCTCCAACTCTTTGACCCGCACGCCCTTGCAGTCCAGGCAGATCTTCCCGACCGTGTTGTAGGTGCGACCACACCGACGACAAGTACGAGCCCGCCGCTGACGCAGACCATCGGCGCGCGGGGGAGCCGCCACCCCAACATGGCCGGGGATACCGTGCAGCCGCCGGTAGCTGACGATCGTCATCTGATGGGACCTGCGCACATGGCTGGCCAACCTCGCGAAGCGCCCCCACACTCGTGACACAGCACCCCGAACTCGTCACAGTCCACGACACCGTACCGGCCATGCCCAGACGCGTCTCCCATTGCCAACGGACGAGGAGTAGGAAGCCAACCACCGCGGTCAAGGGTGGTCTCATGCTCAGGGCAAAATCCACTTCCTGGTGCCGCCCTGCTGGAGCACAGGTATGCCGCACAGCCCTCGTCCCACACGAGATCATGAAACCACGCCGGGTCACCTCAGGCCTCGCATTCCTCGGGACCACAGTCCAGCGATCCCACCCCACGTGTGACGGGCTGTCGGCGGGCGCGCTCGTGGCGAGGGTCGAAATCATCCCAACTCTGGGACATCCCCAGCATCCACGACCCAGAACTCCGACGAGACACCTCGCGGTGGCTCCGAGCTCGTAGAGTTAAGTCCCTCATAGTGGTGTAGGCCCCGGTGGCCGTGTCCGTCGCAGACGGGAGCGCGGTCACCGTGGGATCCTTCGAGTTCACCTACCAAAGCTCTCTCAAAGGAGAGCGAGAAGCTCCCCGCCGTCGCCGAACACCTCGAGCAGGCCCGAGCTGACGTGCTGGCGTTCACCTCCTTCCCCAAGGACGTGTGGACGCAGATCTGGTCGAACAACCCCGCCGAACGCCTGAACCGGGAGATCCGACGCCGCACCGACTCCGTGGGGATCTTCCCGAACCGGGAAGCCATCATCCGCCTCGTCGGGGCAGTCCTGGCCGAACAAACCGACGAGTGGGCCGAAGGCCGCCGCTACCTCGGCCTCGAGATCCTCGCCCGCTGCCGACTCACCACCATCACCAACACCGAGGAGGTGAGCGAACCCCTCGCCCTCACCGCCTAAACGAAGGAACCGCTACACCACTCCGCTGGACTTGACCGCTCGTAGGGTGGTTCAACAGCCAACACACCTGGTTCCCGACCGATCAGATCCCACCATGCTTGCCCGGACACCCACACCTGATCCGAGCAATCGGAGCCCTTGCCCGACCAATGCCGGACCGCTGGCGAACCGGCAACTAAGAACGCGCCGACGCCACATGTAATATGATAGATCAACAGTAACCTGTGGGATTCACGTTTGGACTACCTGCGGAGCGAGACTGCTGGGCGTGGGGCGACGAGTGGGCGTCCCCGGGCCCCGGACTCCCGCCTTCCGGCGCGTCCACCGCTCCGTAGTCCCTGGTCGCTGGCAAGCTCGAATCGTGAGCAACGTGGACGGCTTTGATGCCTTGGTGAGCGGGTTTGGCGCCCGGTGCGCTCAAAAGTTGGCGGGGCCGGGTGAGGCCGAGGCGGCCATCCGGGCGCCCCTGGAGGGCCTCATTCAAGGCGTGGGACGGCTTATCGGCGTTCCCGCTGTACTACATGATGAAGTCCGAGACGCGGACCGCCAAGTCAGACCTGACTACGGCGTCAGCGTAAACAAAGCCATCATGGGCTACATCGAGGTCAAAGCTCCGGGGCGTGGGATCGATCCGGCGCAATTTACCGGACACGACAAGGAGCAGTGGCAGCGACAACGGGACCTCCCGAACCTGATTTACACCAACGGCACCCACTGGCGTCTCTTCCGTGACGGTGGACTCGTCCGCGGGCCCGTAGTGCTGAGCGATCAACCGCTGGAGGATGTTGGAAGCCAACTGGCTGGTCAGCCCGACTTTGAAGGGCTCCTGACTGACTTCCTCCAGTGGAAGGCCGCGCCCATCACGTCTGTTGCTGCCTTGGTGCGCGCGGTGGCTCCGCTCACGCGGCTGCTCCGCGGTGAGGTCCTGGACCAGCTCACCCAAGAGAAGCGCAGCATGCGCGGAGGGGCCGCACGTGAGGATCAGCCTTTCACTGGTTTGGCCTCGGACTGGCGGCAACTGCTGTTCCCTCAGGCCGATGACGACACCTTCGCCGATGGCTACGCGCAGGCGGTCACCTTTGCTCTTTTGTTGGCCCGCACGGAGAACATCGATCTGACAGGCCGCAGCCTTCACGACATCGGACGCCGCCTCGGAGCCGAGCATTCGCTTATGGGGCGCGCATTGCAGTTGCTCACGGACGACGTGGCTGCAGACTTCAAGGTGGTCCTTGACCTGCTGGTTACGGTCGTCGGTGCCGTGCAGTGGGAGCGCATCCGTAAGGGCAAGCGGGACGTTTACCTGTACCTGTATGAGCAGTTCCTAGAGAACTACGATCCAGCCAAACGGCAGGCTTCGGGCACCTATTACACCCCTCGCGAACTGGTTGTCGAGATGGTACGACTGGTGGAAAACGTGCTCACGGACAAGCTCCTTATCCCGGAGGGGTTCCGTTCCCATCAAGTCACCACGGTAGATCCGGCCATGGGCACTGGCACCTACCTCCATACCATCATCGACAGGGTGAACGGTGCCGTGGAGGCTGCCGATGGGCTTGGCGCAGTGCCTGGAGCGATCACCGAGCTGGCTGCTCGCTTGGCTGGATTTGAGATCCAGATGGGTCCCTACGCCGTTGCTGAGCTGCGAATCACTGAACTACTCGCATCCTTGGGGGCGCAGGTACCAAAGGATGGCCTCCGTCTCTTCGTGACTGACACCTTGGACGACCCCTACGCCGCAGAGACTCAGCTGGCTTCGGGGTTGGCGACCATCGCGAAGGCCCGACGGCAAGCGAACAAGATCAAGTCCGAGCAACCTGTAACCGTTGTCATCGGCAACCCTCCCTACCGCGAACTCGCGGCCGGAGGCGGCGGATGGGTCGAGCATGGGTCCGACTCGCCCAAAGACAAGCATGTACAGGGCATCCTGCAGGACTTCCTACTCGGCGTTCCTGGCAAGTTGTCGGCCAAATTGAAGAATCTGTACGTCTACTTCTACCGATGGGCCACCTGGAAGGTCTGGGAGTCCACCCCGACGGATCAGGCCGGGGTTGTGTGCTTCATCACGACATCCGGCTACCTCACCGGCCCCGCTTTCACCGCCATGCGTTCCTACCTCCGGCGCGAATCCACCGAGGGATGGATAATCGACCTCACACCCGAGGGCCAGACCCCCGATATACCCACGCGCATCTTCCCTGGAGTCCGCCAGCCGCTAGCCATTGGCCTGTTCGTGCGCACCACAGACAACGACACCGCCACTCCCGCCGCACTGCACTACACCGCATTGACTGGGTTGCAGGCGGACAAGTTCTCTTCCCTGGCTGGCCTACAACTCAGCGGCGCGAACTGGCAGACCGTACGCACCGCCTGGTCTGCGCCGTTCACGCCCGCACCCTTGGGCCATTGGGACACGTGGCCAGCGGTGTCGGACCTCCTGCCGTGGTACTCACCGGGCTTGTTCCCCACGCGAACTTGGGTTTACTCGCCAAGCCCGGACGCTCTCCAGCAGCGATGGGGACGATTGGTGGCCGAGCCCGGTGCGGAGGCCAAGAACGCGCTGATGAAGGCCGGACGCGACGCGCACGCCACCAAGACCTTCCCGCCCTTGCCGGGAACAGACGTGGTCACGGGCACCGAGACGCGACTCGAATGGGAGACGCGCACAGACACCAAGACGATTCGTGTTGGGTATCGGGCCTTCGATAGACAACACGTAATCCCGGACCGTCGCCTTCTCGACATGCCGCGCCTTCCGTTGTGGCACGCCCGTCAGCCAGGGCAGGTGTTCGTGGTGGAACAGCACCGGCGGAAACTCACCAGCGGGCCAGCGCTGGTCTTCAGCCACTTGATTCCGGATTTCGACTACTTCAAGGGTAGTGAAGGCGGACGGACCATGCCTTGGCTGCACCCCAACGCATCGCCCAACCTCCCCGACGGACTCACTAGAGCGCTGGCCACGCTGCTGGGAGTCGAGGTGCATCACGACGACGTCCTGGCCTACGTCGCGGCGACCACTGCTAACCCGGCGTTCACTAAGCAGTTCGCCGCGGACCTGGAGACTCCTGGTGTCCGCGTTCCCATCACGGCTGACAGCCGAATATGGTCCGAAGCTGTTGAACTCGGGCGCGAAGTGCTCTGGGTTCAGACATACGGGGAGGCCTTCGCAGTAAACGGCCGGGAGGTCGGGAACATCCGCTATTCCCCCGACGACCCCGCGCGGATACGAGCCCTAGTGCCGGTGCAGGGACTCCCATCAGGGCATGAGTATGACGCCGAGCGCGCGGAAATGGTGCTGGGCACGGGTCGGTTCGGACCGGTGTCACCTGCCGCGTTCGGGTACGGCGTGGGCGGTCGGAACGTGATCAAGGGATGGGTTGACTACCGCAAGGAAGATCCAGCGGGCAAGAAGTCCACTCCGCTTGACTACATCAACCCCACCCACTGGGAACACGCCTGGACCGGTGAACTTATAGACCTGCTCACCGTCCTAGACCGGTTGACCAAGATGGAACCGGCGCAAGCTGCCCTTTTGGAGGAGATCGTCGAAGGACAGCTACTCACCAGCGGTGACCTGGCGGGGGCCGGTGTTGTCTGGGGCACCAATACGCGTCCTGTCTACGATCCCACGATGCCCTGAGAAGCATCCTAGCTAGGATGCTCTGGGCCAGGAGAGCCCTGGAGTGGCCAGCACCTAGCACAAGTAGCGGTTGCCGAGGTGTCCCACGTGATGACCTGGCGAGTATGTGGGCAACGGGATGCCCGGGGACTGGACACCCAACGCTGTATCCCATGCGAAGCATCTCTTGCGGAGGGCAGGAGATCGCGCCAAGGTTGAGGCTGCAGGCAACATGGGTCTGGCTTGAACAGCGCCTTCGGAAGGGGCTGAACTTCATGGCTCCTCGGGTTCGTGAGTTCTCTGGGTCAATCCGAGGACAGATGACCGGCGTAAACGTCACTCGCGGAGCTCTGACGCGCTGAGGGCAGCGATCCCCAGCGGTAGAGGGCCAACCGGCGATCCGGTGCGGGGCTGCTGCTGGCTGGCCAACATGGACGGTTTCCTCATGGCAACCGTTGGTGGCGTGCTGTTGGTGGCGCTCGGGTTTGTGGCAGGGCTCATTCGGAACGGCGTCAAGGCCGAATCCAAGCGCCCATCCCGTGAAGACGCCTTCGCTCACCATCCACGGCTGGCTGCGGGACCGCCCGTGGGAGAATTGAGGGCCAGGAGATCGACCTGTCTAGGCTGGGTGCTCGACCCGTCAGGGCGGGACTCCATGTGGCTTCGATCAAAGGTTCGGAGGACCACGATTCGAACCCCAGCAGCGTCAAGCTTCGGGGGTTCCAGTGCACTAGGGACGCGGCTTAGGCGATTCGCGGACGCAGTTGCATCCCTCAGCATGTGTTCCTGATAGCCTCACCCGCAGGGAGTTAGAGAAGTCTGCGAGGAAGCACGTGACTCACAAGATCGTTCGAGCGATTGTCCATGAGATCCCTCGGGGGAAGTACGCGGCAGGGGCAAAGGATCAGGTAGAGACTTCCTCCGCCGAACTGCATTTGGACGCGAGAACGAAGCGCTTCATTGAAGAAAGCATGGTCGCCTTCGCGCTAAAGGGTCCCCGCCAGATCGTTGAAGACGACAGGATTTCATCTTCGACGCCGCAGCTTGTTCGGGACGCCATGACCGACCCCGACAAGCGCTTCGTAGACACCTCCCAAGGGATCGCTCAGAACCTCTTCGCAGCACAAACCGGCAATAGTCCAGCGGGGATCCTAATCGTCGCTATCGTCAAAGAGGGCGCCTCGCAATCCCTTCTGATCATGAAGGCCGAGCACCAGGCCGGAATTCGCCTCCAGAAGCGTGACGGCGTCTTTGGGCTTCAACTCTTGGATGACCTAGTAGTCGGACAGAACACGCGCGTTTACAAGGTGGCTGTGCTCACAGGCGGCGCCGACGGGACGCTCATCGGTCAGATGGTTGATCAACAGAACGGTGACGCATATGCTGCGTTCTTCCTCTCCGCCTTCTTGGGTTGCCGGTTGGCCGACGACGCGGAAGTCCAGACGAAGGCCTTCATGGACGGGGCCCTGGACTTCTTCAGTTCGGGGATAACCGACGAGGCGAAGCGGATGAAATACGTTCAAGCCGTCACCGCATACATACAGTCCCCTGCCGACACGTTCCAAGCCACCGAGTTCGCCCAGCAGTTCCTCGAACCAGAGGACAGGGACGCCTTCATCGATGACCTGCCTGAGGACCTTCGGAAGAACGTCGTCTCAAAGAACCTGTCCCTCGTGCCTGGACGCGGCGGCGGCCTGCGCCTATACGCTCACGGTGTGATTGTATCGGCCAACTCTCTCGCTTTGGAGAGAGGAGACCTCAAGATCGTGGCACAGGAGGACGACTCCGTGACCATCCAGATCCGTGGCCGGGTCACGAGGTACCAGTACGGCAGTGCGCCAAAGATGGACGACTAGTGCCTAGCGGCGAGGTTTGGGCTCGGTATGAGGCAGAGGAGCCGTCTCTTCAGGCGGCATACGACGTCTGGCTGGACCGCCTGCTACCGCAGGCTGAGCAGTTCGACCGGGGCGCCCGCGTGTCTGGCCGGATCAAGTCCTACAGGAGCGTTTACGGCAAGCTTCGACGGAATCCTGATTCCCCCAGAACATGGGACTCGCTCGGCGATCTAGTCGCCTTCAAGGCCATCTTCCCGACTCCAGCCGGAGCCGATCAATTCACCGTGTGGCTTTCGGAGCAAGACCAGTGGCATCCCGTCCTTGACGACAAGCTGTGTGAACCGCACGAACTGAAGTATAGGTCGAAGCAGTTTGACCTGTACTCCCACGACGTCACCGACAGCAAAGGCCAACCTCTCAAGATTGAGGTCCAAGTTCGGACGTCGGCTGTCGACGCCTGGTACGTGGTCGACCACCGCTTCAAGTACAAGACTGTCGTACCTCCAACTGAGGACATGCAGCGTAAACTCAATCGCCTCATCGTTCTTACTGAGCTCTTCGACCAGGAGGTGGGAGAAGTGGAGCGCAAACGGCGTGAGGATCCGGAGTTCGCGAAAGATCGTCTGTATGAGAGCCTGATAACCACCTCCGAACGCCTTACGAAAGGGCAGACATCAACCTCAAGGCCAGAGGGTCTACTGGAAACCCTCCTCACCGTTTTTGTCGAAGATGCTGACTCGCTACCGGCCCAGATTGAAGCCTTCGTCAACGAGACCGAAGCAGATCTTATTCGCATCTTCAGTGAACATCTGAACAGCTCGGACGAGTACGTAGAGGAGGTCGACTGGATATACCACGAGCCCGAGGCCGTACTCATAGCGGAGCGGGCCGTGCGTCGGCCTCAGCAGCTTCTTGCGGCCGTCGAACATTCCAACTATAGAGCTGAGGTAGATCCGATGGTTGAGGCTTTCGAGGCCCTACGCTAGGCGGCAATCCAGCCGAGCACCGCTTGGCTTCGCGCAAGCAATCCCGCGGCAAGCAACACTCATACCATCCGCACTGGGGCCGTTATTGGAGGCGCCTGTGGCTGAAGACTGGATCTGACGCCGAGCACAAAAAGCCCTCGGCAAAGTCCGACGCCACCGCCGAGCCAACCGGTTTCCCTGCATCCTGGATCCGATGCACGGAAAGATGACAGTTCCTGGCCACGCAGCGGGGGGAATAGGGATGCGGTAGCGCGCTGGCTTCTGTCCAAGCGCCAGGAGACTCCCATTAACACCCCGACGGTCAGCGAGTTTGCAGAGACGCATCTAGCCGCTCTCGTACGTTCGCGGATCAGCGGCAGCAGCCGGTCCAACTGGGGTCTTGTCCGGCAGGACGATGTGGGTAGCTAGCTGCTCCCCGCGGGTATGATGCCAACCTCCACAGAGACGAGTCTCGCCTTTATGATCGCAGCGAGCGCGCGACACGACTTTTGGGGCAGGCAGTGGTTGCAGCTGGCGGCGTACGGGGGATGACGTCTCACATGGCCGTTCGGGGGATGAGCGGCTGGCCGTCGCTGGTTTGCTGCTGGTCTGGCTCGACCTGTGAACTGAGGGGAAGTGGTGGGTCGTGGTGGGGGGGCATCCTTGCTCTACCGGAGCAGCTCACCAAGAGGGGCAGGTCTTCGACTTGAAAACCTGCCCTGTTCCTGCCCAAGTTTCGCAGTGAGAAGTGTTTCCCCTTATCACAGCGTCCTTTGTCTGCTCCCCGGACTGGACTCGAACCAGTGCAACGCACCACCCGTCAGCTGCAGGGGTGCGTCGCGGTCACCACATCGACCCGGCGGTGACCGCCCAGTACACGGGGTACCCGTCCTCACCGGGGGCCTTGTCCACGAGGTCGAGGTCGTACAGGTGTCGCAGCCACGCCGAGATTGTCTGGAACGGTGACTGGCTCTCGATGCGGATACCGCGCTGGCGGATCTCACTGAACGCATCCTTGACGGTGAACTGCGTTCTCTGCCGGCCAGCGATCCGGGTGAAGTAGATGATGCTCTGCCACTGCTCGAGGACACCGTCGGCGACGTCGATGCGGCCCTTCAGATACTGCCCGTCCCGCCAGTACGCGCTGATCGCGCGGTGGAGTGCGCTGCCTGCCCAGTCACCGCGGTGAGCCTCCAGGAGCTCGCCGATGTGACGCACCTGCGCTTCTCGGCGGGCGTGGAGGGCGGCGTACCGCTCCGTCTTCTTCCGTTCCCAGCCCGCGATGGCGCCGCGGGCAGAGTTCAACTGCTTCGTGCGGGCACGCAACCCCTCCAACGGCGGATGGGTGATCCCCCAGTCGGGGTGTGCGTCGAACTCGACGA
The DNA here is from genome assembly GCF_020687685.1 of Tessaracoccus sp. OS52. Classification (GTDB taxonomy): domain Bacteria; phylum Actinomycetota; class Actinomycetes; order Propionibacteriales; family Propionibacteriaceae; genus Arachnia. The sequence continues at coordinate 832,935 of NZ_JAJEWM010000001.1, forward strand.
GAGGGTGCGTGGACGTGGCCACCATGCCGGCGCGGTCCTGGATCACTGTCGTGGCTGCGCCAGGCTCCCACGTCGGCTTGCAGTTGCCGTGGTCGATGTCGTAGTCGGCTGGGTCCGGCAGCCAGGTGCGGCTGGCGACGACGGTGACGGTGACGTCGGCGGGGGACGTGGCGTCGATCAGCAGCAGTGGAGCTCCGGTCTGCAGCGACGCCTCATGCATCGGTGCTGGTGTGAACCAGCCGACCTTGTCGATCTTCGCGGTCGTCGACCCGAACAGCCACACGTCGACGATCCCTTGCTGCAGGTATGAGTGGTGCCGTGCCCGCCATGCGTTCGGTGTCAGGGGCGAGTACTGCACCTCGAACGCGACCCGGTCACCCCTCGTTCCCGTGAGGAGGACGTCGGCTCGGCGTTCCCCGTCAGCGGTGGTGTACTCCTCCCGGGTCACCTTCGAGCGCGGGTACCGGTCCTGCAGCCAGGCGTGCACGGCCGAGCAGCCCTGCGAATGGACTCGGGACTCGAGGCTGTGCACGGCGAGACCGTGAGTGAGGTGCCGCAGATGGTCACGGCCGCGGCTGAGGGACACCGTCGTCAAGGGTGCGTCGCAGCCGGGGACGGGGCAGCCGATGTGGGCTTTGACGTGGTCACGGTTGGTGATGGCGGTGTCGTCGGGCAGGAACCACGGGTCGCCGGTTCGGCGGTTAACTCCCCACAGGAACCGGACATCCATACCGGCAGGTTACAGATGGGGAGGGTGTTACTAAAGTGCCGTCAACGTGGGTTGACGTGACATGGACTGCGTGACGACTTGAGTGACACCCTGCGCATGGTCTGGAGCCACAGGTGGGGTGCCACAGAAACGTTCGTTTAGGTAACAGAGGGTTGCGGGATGCTGGTCGGGTACGCGCGCGTGCCGGAAGCGGACGGGACGCAAAGCACATTGTTGCAGAGTGACGCCCTCGAAGCTGCCGGCGTCACCACAGACCACCTCTACGAGGACCACGCCCTCGGAAAACTAGACGACCGACCCCAACTAGCTGTCTGATTGGAAGCGGTCCGCCCCGGCGACACCGTCGTGGTTTGGAAACTGGACCGGCTCGGCCGTGACCTGCGGGACCTGGTCAACCTCGTCCAGGACCTCACCGAACGCGGCGCCGGCCTGCGCTATGCCCACGACGAGCGAGGTCAACCCTTCGCGGTAGCCAGGTCGGCAGCACGGGCAGACATGTACCGCTACCTCGTAAAGCTCAACAGCCCCTAGACGCCGGAATGGGGATCAACCACTTGACCACGTGCCACAACACGCTCAGCGTGGGCCACCACCCTGCATGCGAACTGGCACGGATCTGGCACGAAATGACACCTGTCCCCGCGAGTGTCCGGTTGACTAGGCGTTCGATGGTCGGGGCGACAGGACTCGAACCTGCGGTCTCCTGCTCCCAAAGCAGGCGCGCTAGCCACTACGCTACGCCCCGTCCACCCGCGAGCGGGCTCCGGCGAGTCTACTGCACCGGAAGGGTTCGAAGCCAACGTGAGCGACGTCCGAGCGGGGTCGGGCTGCGCGCCACGACCGCGGCGCCGAGGCAGACAGTCGCACTCTGGCGTCCGGAGGCAGACGGCGAGGTGCGTCAGGACTTCTTGTCGTTGACTCCGAAGATGCCGCCGACCAGAGCAGTGGCAATCGTGATGATGATCGAGCCGAAGAGCGCCGGCCAGAACCCGTCCACCGCGAAGCCGAGTCCCAGCTGGGCCGACAGCCAGGACACGAGCAGTAGCATCAACGCGTTGATCACCACGAGGAACAGCCCGAGGGTCAGCACGATCAGGCAGAACCCGACGACCTTGGCGAATGGTTTCACCACCGCGTTGACCACCCCCAGGATGGCGGCCACCGCCAGCAGGGTGAAGATGTACTCGCCGCTGTCGGACGCAGTGATGGTGATTCCGGGGACAAGCCAAACGGCCAGCGCGGTGGCCAGGGCTCCAGCGATCAACTTCAGTACGAGTTGCATGCTGGCAAGGCTACCCATTGGAGGGGGCGACGGGGACGGGCTCAGTGGACAGGAGCGCCACGCCCACGTGGCCCGGATAGCGGGACCGTGAACACGCTTGTTGCCGCCGGTTGCAGCATCATTGGGATCTATGGTCGACAATGTTGGAATGGGAGAAGACGAAGATGTCACCAAGCCGGTGACGATCTACGACGTCGCGCGGGCCGCCGGAGTCTCCGCCTCAACCGTGTCGCGCACGTTCGCGCGTCCGGGTCGTGTCAGTTTCGCCACGGCCGAGCGGATCAAGTCCGTCGCCACCCGGCTTGGGTACCGCTCCGTCGAACTCCGCGTCAAACTCGGGGAGGGCGCCCAGCGGCACGGGACCATCGCGCTGGTCGTCGCAGACATCACCAACCCGGTTTTCTTCGACATGATCCGAGGCGCCGAGGAGGAGGCCGCGCGCAACAAGTACACGACGCTTCTGGCGCACACGCGCGAATCGGCCATCGTGGAGCGCGAGGCGCTGGAGCGGGTGGTCGGGATGGTCGACGGCATCGTGCTCAGCAGCTCGCGCATGTCGGACTCGGCGATCCGGGCGATGGCCAAGCAGAAGCCGACCCTGGTGATGAACCGTGGCGTGACCGGGGTCGCGAGCGTCGTGACCGACAACGCGCGTGGCATGCGTCGTGCGATCGAGCATCTGGGTGAGCTGGGGCATCAGGACATCGCCTACCTCGGCGGACCGGACGCGTCGTGGGCCCACGGCATGCGCTGGCGGGCACTCAAAGAGGGAGCCATGGAACTCGGGCTCACGGTCAGTCTCGTCGAGAGCCCGGCGCCCACGCGTGAGGGTGGTGCCGCCGTCGCAGAAACCGTGCTCGCCTCGAGCGCCACGGCTGTCGTCGGCTACAACGACCAACTTGCCCTCGGGTTCATGATGCGCGCCCAGGAACTCGGCTGCGACGTCCCGGGACACATCTCCGTCGTCGGTTTCGACAACTCGGCCTTCGCCGGCCTCACGACGCCCGGACTCACGAGCGTCGCCGCTCCGCTGCACGCCCTGGGTGTCACGGCGGTCCGGCATCTGCTCGGCCTGTCGAACGGAAATGTGCCCGATCCGTTCAAACCGATCGTTCTCCCGACGCGTCTGGTGATGCGCGGATCGACGGGCAAACCCCGTGGGTGAGGCAACCGGCGGCAACTTGTTGCCCACAAGGGGTGGTATTCAGAAGCATGTCCCCATGCCCTCTGCAATCGCGAACCACCCCGATCGGCTCCTGCCCGCAGACCCCGGGGTGCGAGAGATCGCACGTCGCCTCCACACGGAAGTGGAGAGCCTGCCGATCATCTCCCCCCACGGTCACGTCGACGCCGCCATCATCGCTGATGACGCTCCGTTCCCGGACCCGACCGCCCTACTGATCAGCCCGGACCACTACGTGACCCGGGTAATGCACTCCGCCGGTGTCCCGCTGGACCAACTGCGGGTTGGAGGCTCCGAAGGAGCCAGCCCGCGTGAAGCCTGGCGCACCTTCTGCCGCCACTGGCCGCTCTACGACGGCACCGCTTCGGGCTACTGGCTGCGCCAGGAATTCGTCACGGTCTTCGGCGTTGACGACCTCGACATCCGCGAGGAGTCGGCCGACGAGGTCTACGACGCCATCCAGGTCAAGATCGACGAGCCGGGGTTCCGCCCGAGGGCGCTGATGGAGCAGTTCGGCATCGAGGTGCTCGCGACCACCGATGACCCGTTGGCCGACCTCGCCTCGCATGACGTGATTGCTGCGGACGAGTCGTTCCAGCCCCGCGTCCTGCCCACCTTCCGTCCGGATGCCTACATCAAGTTCTGGGCCAAGGGCTTCGCCGACAACGTCGACCGCCTCATCCAGGCCGCGGGCGACGGGAAGTCCGGCTACGACGGCTACCTCACGGCCATGGCGAACCGCCGTCGCTACTTCGTCGAGCACGGCGCGGTCTCGTCCGACCACGGCACACAGACCGCAAACACCCTCAAGCTTGGCCGTGACGACGCAGCCGCCCTGTTCGACAAGGGCGTTGCAGGCTCCGCCACGTACGCGGAGGCGCTCGCGTTCGAGGCCCACATGATGTACGCGCAGGCCGCCATGGCCGTGGACGACGGCCTCGTGATGACCATGCATGCCGGTGTCCATCGCGACACCCACCCCGCCACGCTGGAGACCTTCGGCCCGGACACGGGCGCCGACATCCCCCACGCCGTTGACTTCTCGACAGGTCTGAAGCCGCTGCTGGCGGACTTCGGAACCGCTCCGGGCTTCCACTTCCTGCCGTTCACCATCGATGAAACGGTCTATTCCCGCGAACTGGCTCCGCTGGCCGGCTTCTACCCGAGTGTCTACATCGGCGCACCGTGGTGGTTCCTGGACGCGCCGGACGCCATGATGCGCTTCCGAGCCGCGGTCACGGAGACCGCTGGTTTCTCCCGGTCGTCCGGATTCATCGACGACACCCGCGCGTTCTGCTCCATCCCGGCCAGGCATGACGCCAGCCGCAGGGTAGAGGCTGGCTTCCTCGCCAGGCTGGTGGCCGAGCACAGGATCACAGAGGAACGCGCTGCCGAAATCATCGTCGACCTCGTTGACGCATCGCCCAGAAGGGTCTTCAAGCTGTGACCGCCACCAAACCCCTTGCAGACACGGTGCCCGCCGGAGAGACGGCCACCGCCGTCGGCGCCCAACCCCTCAACGCCACCACCTACGACGCAGGCGAGCGGCCGCGGGTCCGGATCGTGCACCTCGGTCTGGGTGCCTTCCACCGGGCACACCAAGTCTGGTACACCGAGCAGGCCCACGACGGCTGGGGAATCGCCTCCTTCACGGGGCGTAGCCCGGAGGCGGCCGAGACGCTGTCCGCGCAGGATGGTCTCTACACGCTCGTCGAGCGTGGCCCCGTCGAGGACAAGATGACCATCATCAGCCATCTCGTGGAGGCCCATGACGGCGCCGACCTCACCACGCTCGCCACCCTGATGGCCCAGGCGGAGGTCGGGATCGTCACCCTCACGATCACGGAGGCCGGCTACCGGCTGCGCCCGGGGAACACCGAGTTGGACGTCGACGACGAACAGGTCAGATCCGACGTCGCCGCCCTCTGCCAGAACTACGAGACCACCCACTTCACCCTCGGTCACGGTTTCGACGGCCGCAAGGTGAAGACCGCTCCCGCGCGCCTGGTCGTCGGCCTGGCCGCGCGCCGCGCCGCCGACGGCTGGCCCATCGCCATCGTCCCGTGCGACAACCTTCCCAGCAACGGCACTGCCGCCAAGGCCGCCGTGCTCGGGATCGCCGAGTTGGTGGACCCGTTGCTGGCCAACTGGATCAGTGAGAACGTCTCGTTCGTGGACACCTCCATCGACCGCATCACTCCCCGCACCACCGATGAGGACCGGCAGGCGGTGGCCGAGGCCACCGGGTATGAGGATGCCTCACCGGTCATCACCGAACCGTTCTCGTCCTGGGTGCTCGCCGGCGACTTCCCCGGTGGTCGCCCGGCGTGGGAGAACGCGGGCGCGGTCATCGTCGATGACCTGGAGGCCTTCGAGCGACGCAAGCTCTGGCTGCTCAACGGTTCGCATTCGCTCATGGCGTATGCGGGGGCGCTGCGCGGGCACGCCACCGTCGCCGCAGCCCTTTCCGACCCCAAGGTCTCGGAGTGGGTGGAGCAGTTCTGGGACGCCGCGGCCAACCACCTCACCGACCCTGTCCTGGACATCCCCGGTTATCGCGCAGCGCTCCGCGAGCGGTTCAACAATCCGCGGATCGCGCACTACCTCGCCCAGATCGGCATGGATGGTTCGCTCAAGCTCGCGGCACGTGCGCTCCCGGTCTTCGCAGCCGAGAGGGAAGCCGGGCGTGACGGGACGGCTGCCCTGCGGCCTGTCGCCGCTTGGATGGACCGGGTCACCGAACAGGTGACCGCGGGTGAGACCGTCAAGGACCCAGCCGGCCCGCGCATCGCGATCGCCGCCGGCAACGACGAACAGACCCGCGCCCTGCTTGCGGTGATCGACGAGAACCTGGCTGCCGACGACGCCGTCGTGGCTGCGCTCAAGTCCCTCCGCGGGACCTTCAAGGACTGAACAGCCAGCCACCACCGGCGCACGGCAGCGCCACCGCCGAAAGGAACAGTGAATGAAGATCACCAAGGCCGAAGTATTCGTGACCAGCCCGTCGCGGAACTTCGTCACGTTGCGCGTGGAGACCGACGAGGGATTCGTCGGCATCGGCGACGCCACGCTCAACGGCCGTGAGCTCGCCGTCGCCAGCTACCTCAAGGACCACGTCGCCCAGCTCCTGATCGGCAAGGATCCCCACCTGATCGAGGACACCTGGCAGTTCCTCTACCGCTCCTCGTACTGGCGGCGGGGCCCGGTCACGATGGCGGCGATCGCCGCAGTCGACATGGCACTGTGGGACATCAAGGGCAAGGTGGCCAACCTGCCGGTCTACCAGTTGCTCGGGGGCGCTTCCCGCCGCGGTCTGCGCGCCTACGGCCACGCCTCAGGCACCGACCTGCCGTCGCTGTTCGACTCCATCAATGAGCACCTTGAGCTCGGCTACAAGTCGGTCCGGGTCCAGACCGCAGTTCCCGGCATCAAGGCCGTCTACGGCGTGGCCGCCCAGGCGCAGGCCTCCGGCGCGCGCTACGACTACGAGCCGGCCGGGCGCGGGGCGTTCCCCACGGAGGAGGACTGGGACACGCGTGCGTACCTGCGCCACCTGCCCACGGTCTTCGAGGCCGTGCGCAACGAGTTCGGACCCGAGCTCCCGCTGCTCCATGACGGACATCACCGGATGACCCCGAACCAGGCTGCCAAGCTGGGCAAGGCGCTGGAGCCCTACGACCTGTTCTGGCTCGAGGACTGCACCCCTGCCGAGAACCAGGAGGGGCTGCGCCACGTGCGCAACCACACCACCACGCCACTGGCCATCGGCGAGATCTTCAACACCATCTGGGACTTCCAGCTGCTCATCAAGGAACAGCTCATCGACTACGTGCGGGCCGCTTCCACCCACTTCGGTGGCATCTCGCCGTTGAAGAAGGTGATGGCCTACGCCGAGCAGTACCAGATCAAGTCCGGATTCCACGGTCCCACGGACATCTCTCCCATCGGGTTCGCCGCACAGCTGCACGTCGGGCTTTCCATCCACAACTACGGCATCCAGGAGTACATGCAGCACTCCGACGCCACCAACCAGGTGTTCGAGCAGTCCATGACGTTCATCGACGGTTACCTGCACCCGGGTGACAACCCCGGCCTGGGCGTCGAGTTCAACGTGGAGGCCGCTGAGTCGTTCCCGTATCAGCAGGCCTACCTGCCCTACAACCGGCTCGTCGACGGAACGGTCCACGACTGGTGACCATTCATGATGCGGAGCCCGCGGCCGAGGCCGCGGGTTTCCGCGTGGTCGTCATGGGGGTGTCCGGCTGCGGGAAGTCCACCGTCGGGGCGCTGCTGGCTGCGGAACTGCAGGGCGCGTTCCTCGATGGTGACGCCCTGCACCCACAGGCCAACATCGACAAGATGAGCCGCGGCATTCCCCTCGACGACGACGATCGCGCGCCGTGGCTCGCGGAGTGCGGCGCCCGACTGGGCGAGGCCCGAAGCCAGGGCCGGACCCTGGTGCTGGGTTGCTCCGCCCTCAAGCGGAGTTACCGGGACATCATCCGCGCCGGGGCGCCGGACACCATCTTCGTGCACCTGCACGGCACCAAGGAACTGCTCTGGGAGCGGATGCAGGTCAGGCCCGGGCACTTCATGCCGGCCAGCCTCCTGGACTCGCAGCTTGCGACCCTCGAACTGCTCGGAGATGATGAGCAAGGTCGGGTCTTCGACATCATCGAACACCCGAGCGTCATCGTCCAGACCGCAGCGGACTGGCTGCGGGAGAGCCGGCCAGAAGCCTGACCGGACTCTTCCCCAACTCGCGTCCCCGAGCTGGTCGAGGGTCAGGGAACCTCCCTCAGGCTCCCCAGCCTGCCTGCTGGCCACCGACGCGCTCCTCGGAGATCTTGGCCAGGTATCCCGATTCGGCGAACGCCCGCATCGGATCGGCGGGCAACCCGCGCGACACGCGCCACTGCGCCAGATCCGCGCGGACGTCGGTGTAGAAGGCGTCCATCAGGATCCCATTGGCCCCCAGCACGTCGCCCGAGTGCTGTGCCTCGGCCAACGCCTCGCGGTCCACCAGCAAGGCCTTGGCGGTCATTTCCTGCACGTTCAGCACGGAGCGGATCTGGCCGGGGATCTTGTCCTCGATGTTGTGGCACTGGTCCAGCATGAAGGCGACGGGACTGTCCTCATCAAGGCCACCCCCGTTGACCACCTCGAACATGATCCGGAACAGCTGGAAGGGATCCGCGGCCCCGACGATGAGGTCGTCGTCGGCGTAGAAGCGTGAGTTGAAGTCGAACGAGCCGAGCTTGCCGAGCCGCAGCAGCTGGGCCACGATGAACTCGATGTTGGTGCCGGGCGCGTGGTGCCCGGTGTCCAGGCAGACCATCGCCTTGTCACCCAGGGCGGCGACCTGGACGTAGGAGGTGCCCCAGTCCGGGACATCGGTGTGGTAGAACGCCGGCTCGAAGAACTTGTACTCCAGGACGAGACGCTGGTCCTCACCCAGGCGTTCGTAGATCTTCACCAGCGAGTCGTGGAGCAGGTCCTGCCGGGCACGGATGCTCACCTGGCCGGGGTAGTTGCTGCCGTCGGCGAGCCAGATCTTGAGGTCACGGGAGCCGGTGGCGTCCATGATGTCGAGGCACTCGAGGTGGTGGTCGACGGCCTGCTGCCGCACCGCGGGATCAGAATGTGTCAGGGACCCGAACTTGTAGATGTCATCCTGGAACGTGTTGGAGTTGACCGTGCCGAGGCCAACTCCCAGATCCTCGGCGTAGCGCCGGAGTTCGGCGTAGTCCTCCACCTTGTCCCAGGGGATGTGGAGCGCCACTGCGGGTGCGAGCCCGGTGTACTTGTGCACCTGGGCGGCGTCGGCCAGCTTCTCCTGGACCGTCCGGGGGGTGCCGGGCGTGCCGAACACCTTGAAGCGCGTGCCCGAGTTTCCGTAGGCCCAGGACGGCACCTCGATGCTCTGGCGAGCCAGGATGTCCAGGGTCTCTTGGGGGATGGTCATGGTGTTCTCAGCTCTCCTTCTGAGCATCGGTGACGCTCTCAAGTTGGGTCTCCAGGTGGAAGACCTCTTCGATCGGCTGGAAGCCGACGTCCGGGGTGGAGTCCAGGCCGACGAAGAACGCGCTCATCTCGGCCTGCCAGCGCGCGTTCACCTCCGTGGCGGCCATGGCCGCCTGCGCGGCCGCCAGGTCCTCGCTCTCCACGTAGGCGATGAGCAACCCGTCCGGCCGGAGGAACAGGGAGTAGTTGTGCCAGCCCGAGTCCTTGAGGGCGCGCAGCATCTCGGGCCAGACGGCGGCGTGGCGCTGCTTGTACTCGTCGAGGCGGGCGGGGTCCACCTGCGCGTACAGGCAATAACGGCGAAGTTCAGACATGTCGGTGCTCGATTCCAAGAAGTGATGCGGCAGCCGCGACGGTGGCCGCCTGGTGGCCGGTGCACAGCGCCCAGTGGTGTCCGACGCCTGTGGTGCTCCAGTGGTCCACCCACTCGCCGGGGTCGCGTCCGAAGTCGACGCGGGAGGTGGTGTTTCCGATCTGCAGCAGCGGGCCGTCGACGACAGTGCCCTCGGAGGTCACCAGCACGTACGAGCCGTCCCGGTGCTGTCCGAGGCCCAGTGTGGTGACCGGACCGTGGGCGACGTCGAACTCGACGGATACGCCCCACCCGCGCTTGCCGTGGTAGACCCCCAGGCCCCGGAGCAGCGGCTTGTTGGCGGAGATGGCGAGGTGGGCGGGGCCGTCGTGTCCCATCTCCACCACCTCGTCGAGGTAGTTGAGTGCCTGGATTTCTGTGAAGGAGCCGCCGGCGCCGAGGCTCTGGGCGATCAGCATCGCAACGGAGGTGCGCAGTTCGTACTCACCCGCCATCGGAACCCCGCGGGCGGTGAGCAGGGAAGCGCCCAGGATCATGCCTGCACCAAGACGCTCATGCAGTTCGCCAGCCAGCCCGCGATGGTAGTAGGCCAGGGAGTCAAGGTCGAAGTCCGCCACCAGGCGGTCCAGCCCGACCGACACCTGCGCGGCCCAGCGGAAGTCTTCGTCGACGACCGAATCATCCAGCGTGAACACCTGGCGGGCCAGGTCCATCCGCTCGTCGATCTCGGAGGCCTCGACGGCCATCACGCGCTCGCGCAGGTCGTCGAACTCCAGGACCTCGACGTGGCTGCCGAAGGTGGTGGAGACCGTCGTGAGGTCGGTGGAGACGTCGAGCATGCCCGGGTAGAGGTGCCCCATCAGACCATGACGGGCACGGCGCAGGCGCGAACGCGCGCCGGCGGCACGCACCCACTGCAGGATCCGCTCCCACGCCCGGTCCTGACGGAGCCATCCGCTGACTGAGCGGAACTCGATGCCGGCCCGGCGGAACGTGTTGGCCATCTCGGGGACCGGGCACTGGCCGCAGTAGGCCAGCCACTCACCGGTGCCGAAAGTGTTGTGGTCCATCTTCTCGGTGGGCTGCAGGTCGATGCACAGCACCGGCGCTCCGACGCGCTGCGCGATGGGCAGCACCATGGACGAGGTCAGGTAGGTGGTCAGGTGGATGACCACGAGGTCACAGTCGGCCAGACGCAGCTTCTCAGCGGCGGCGAGCGAGTCGTGCGGGTCCGACACGAACCCCGCGTCGACGACCTCGGCGTCCAGTTCCTCGAAGCGGCCGGCCACGTAGGCCACGCACTCCTTGAGTTGTGGCAGCAGGTGGGGGAACTGGTCCCAGTAGGCGCCCAGTCCACCACTGACCAGCCCGATCCGCAGAGCTGGGCGTGCCGGTTTCGGCAGGTTGTCGAGAGCGTCCGTGCCCATGGTCGTCCTTCTTGGTTGCTGTGGCGGGGTGGGGCCCGCCGGATCCTCGGGGGAAGGATCCGGCGGGCCGATGGCTCAGAAGTCGTAGTCGTCGATGTTGTCCGCGTTGAAGCGAACCGGGGGACCGACGATGATGACGCTGTTCTCGCCGACCTCGCGCTCGCCCATCTCTCCGGCGGTGAACTTGTCGCCGACGGCTCCGGTCATCTCACCGGTGGCCAGTGCCATGCCCGCGTAGGCGGACACATAGCCCAGCTGTGCCGGATCCCAGAGTGCGAACTCGGTGACGGTCCCGTCCTTCACGAACGAGCGCATCTCGTTGGGCAGGCCGAGTCCGGTGAGTGCGACCTTGCCCTTGTACTCCGACGTCGACAGGTAACGTGCGGTGGCTGCGATGCCGACGGTGGTGGGGGAGATGATGCCCTTGAGGTCCGGGTGGGCCTGCAGGAGTCCCTGGGCCTCCTGGAACGACTTGGTGTCGTCGTCGTCGCCGTAGACCTTCGCCACGAGGTTGATGTCGGCGTAGTCAGGGTTGCTCGCCAACTCCTCCTCCATGAACTTGATCCACTCGTTCTGGTTGGTGGCGTTCGCGGTGGCCGAGAGGATGGCGATGTCGCCCTCCCCGCCGATCTGCTCGGCGATCATCTCCACCTGGATCTTTGCCACGTCCTCGGCCACCACCTGGCTGACGAACACGTCGCGGCAGTCAGGGTTGGCGTCGGAGTCGAACGCGACGATCTTGGCGCCACCGGCGCGGGCCTCCTCAAGTGCCGAGCAGACGGCATCGGGGTCGTTGGCCGCGATCACGATCACGTTGGTGCCGGCCTGCGTCTCGGCGTTGATGAACGACACCTGGCTGGACGCGGACGCGTCCAGGGGGCCGACGACGTTGGCCTCGACGAAGCCCGCCTCCTCGGCACCGGTCTCGCCGCCGCCGAGAACGACGTCGGTGTAGGGGTTGTTGAGCTGCTTGGGGATGAACGTGATGGTGAGGTCCTCGGCCGGGGGAGCGGCCGTGTCACCCGTGGCTGCGGTGTCGGTGGCATCCGGGGTCGCTCCCGGCTCCGATGTCTCCCCGCCGCAGGCGGTCAGAGCCAACGACGCGACCGCCAGGAGCGCGCCGATCCTCATTGACAGGCGGTACTTGCTGGACATTTTTCCCATTCCTTTCAGACGCCGACGGCGTCAGCTGATGTTGTACCCGGGGTCAGACCCCGGGAACCTCGGCGGCGGTGCCGCCATGAACTCCACGAGGCCGCGATCGACGGGGCCACGACGGAGATGATCAGCAGGAGACCGGTGATGGTGACCAGCACCACCTCGGGGATCCTGTTGAGACGAAGGGCGTAGTTGATCACGCCGATGATGAGGACGCCACAGACCGAGCCCCAGATGGAACCCCTGCCGCCGAAGACCGAGACGCCTCCGAGGACGACGGCCGCGATGACGGTCAGTTCCAGCCCGGTGGCGTTGTCGCTGCGGGCGCTGGAGTAGCGCAGGGTCCAGAAGATGCCGGCGAGCGCGGCGATGAAGCCGGAGGCGGCCAGCGCGTACAGCCGCGAGGCCTTGGTGTTGACACCGACGAACCGCGCTGCCTCGATGCTGTTCCCCAGTGCGAACAGCCCACGGCCGTAGGGGGTCAGGTGCAGCGCGACGGCGAAGACGATCACTATCAGCGCGACGGGGATGACGATCTGCGGGATCCCGGTTCCGCCGAGGGGCGAGGTGACGTAGGCCGTCGCCGCGTCGGGGAAGTTCGCGACGGCGTTGTCACCGATCACGACGAGCGCCAGCCCTCGGAACAGTGCGAGGGTGCCGATGGTCACGGCCAGCGCGGGCAGACCCACGTACGCCGACATCAGACCGTTGAACACGCCACACGCGAGACCGATGACCAGGCACGTCACCACGGCCAGCCAGAACGGCGTCCCGCCGGCGTAGAGGACGCCGAGGACCGCGCTGGAGAGTCCGGCGACGCTGGCCACCGAGAGGTCGATGTCACCGTTGATCATGACAAGCGTCATCGGCATGGCCATCAGCAGGGTGGCGACGACGTCGAGCAGCAGGAAGGTCGCCGTCCTGGGCTGCGCGAACCGGGGGATCATCAGCACCGCGAACAGGACCAACGCGACCAGGATGTAGGTCATGAGGGCGTCGCGGCTGGTGAACAGGCGCCGCAGCCCGTGCGCGGCAGGCTTGGTGGACGGCAGGACCAGCGTTTCGGTCTCGGTCATGCCGCTACCGCCTTCCTGAGCTTGGTGTCACGGCGGAGGACAGCGAGCCGGTCGATGAGGATCGAGGCGAGGATCAGTGCGCCGACGACCGCCTGCTGCCAGAACTTGTCGACGCCGACCGCCGTGAGTGCCCCCGTGATGGTGGTCAGCAGCAGGGCGCCGATGGCGGCTCCTGCCGCGGTGCCGACGCCGCCGACGATCGCGACGCCGCCGACGACGGCGGCGGCCACGACCTCCAGTTCCATGCCGGTTCCCGTGGTGGCGCCGACCGAGTTGAACCGGCTGGCGTAGAGCACGCCGGCCAGTCCGACCAGGGCACCGTTGAGCACGAACGCGGAGAACACCCGCTTGCCCACGGGGATGCCGTAGACCACTGCGGCCGACGGGTCCGATCCGATGGCGTAGAGGTCTCTTCCGGACCGGGTGTAGCGCTGGGTCAGGGTGACCAGCACGATCACGATGATGGCGATGATCGTGATGATCGGGACTCCGACGACGGTGCTCACGCTCAGGTTGCCGAACGCCTCGGGGCGGTCGCCAGCGAAGTACTGGGTGGATCCGGCCCACCAGTTGTTGACGCCCCGGAACACGTACAGCGTTCCCAGGGTGATGACCATGGCGGGGACGTGTGCGGTGGTGACCAGGGCGCCGTTGATGGAGCCGAGGACCGCCCCGAACGCGGTACCCGCCAGGAAGACCACGATGATGGGGATGTCAGGGAACTGGTGGAACAGCGTGCCGGTGAGAAACGCGGTGAGGCCGAGCATCGATCCCGCGGACAGGTCGACGCTCTTGGTCGAGATGATCAGCGCCTGGCCAGCGGCCATGATCATCATGATGGTCGCGTTGAGCAGGAGGTCCTTCAGGCCCTGCTCGGACAGGAATCTTGGGTTGGCCAGCCACGTGAACAGCACGAGCAGGACCAGTGCCATGGTGACGGGGAACTCCCGCATGCCTAGAACTGAGCGCCATCCCTTGCTCGCGGCGTTCATGCGGCTGCTCCGGCGTGGTCGCTGGCGGCCTCGAGGACGCGCTCGGCGGTGGCCTCCGCCCGGGTGAAGCGGCCGGTGATGGCGCCCTCGCACATCACCAGAACGCGGTCCGCCATACCGAGGACCTCGGGCAGTTCGGAGGAGATCATCAGGACGGCCACGCCGTCGACGGCCAACTGGGAAAGCAGGCGGTGCACCTCCGCCTTGGTGCCGACGTCGATGCCGCGGGTCGGCTCGTCGACGATCAACAACTTCGGTTTGGTGGCCAGCCACTTGGCGAGGACCACCTTCTGCTGGTTCCCGCCCGAGAGAGTGGAGACCGAGTGCTGGGGGCTGGCGGTCTTCACCTGCAGCTTCTTGGCCCACTCGTCGGCAGCGTCCGCCTCGTCGCTGGCTCGGATGATGCCGAACCTGGCGAGTCGGTCGCGCAGCGTCAGGGTGATGTTGCGCAGAACAGACAGTTCCATGACCAGACCCTGCTTGCGGCGGTCCTCCGGCACGAAGCCGATGCCCCCGCGGATGGCGGCCATGGGATCGCCGGCCTTCAGCCGGTTGCCCAGGAGAGTCACGGTGCCGGAGTCGATCGGATCGATCCCCATCACGGCGCGGGCCACCTCGGAACGGCCGGCTCCCACCAGACCCGCGAGCGCGACGATCTCACCGGCTCGGACTTCGAAGGAGATGTCGCGGAAGACGCCGACGCGATTGAGGCCCTCGACGGTCAGGACCGGTTCCCCGACCTCCGCGTCCAGCTTCGGGAACAGCTGGTCGATGTCGCGCCCAACCATGTCCCGCACGATCTGGGACGGGGTGGTCTCAGCCGTCAGGTACGAGGTGACGTAGCGGCCGTCGCGCATGACCGTGACCCGGTCGCACAGGTCGAAGACCTCGTCCATGCGGTGTGAGATGAACATGAGCGCGGCACCGCGGTCACGGATCGCCCTGGCGACGGTGAACAGGCGCTCCACCTCGTGCCCGCTCAGTGCGGCCGTGGGCTCGTCCATGATGAGGACCTTCGCATCCAGCGAGATGGCCTTGGCGATCTCGATGATCTGCTGGTCGGCGATCGAGAGGCCCGCGGCGGAGCGTGCCGGGTCGATCGGCACTTCGAGCGAGGCGAAGATCGCAGCGGCCTGTTCCCGCATGGCGCCGTGGTCGATCATCCCGAACCTGCCGCGCGGCTGGCGCCCGACGAAGATGTTCTCGGCGACGGTCAGGTCCGGAAACAGTGTCGGTTCCTGGTAGATGACCGAGATGCCGGCCTCGCGGCTGCCGGCGACGGTGTGGAAAGCAACCGGCCTGCCCTCCATCTCGAACGTGCCGGCGTCGCGGTGGTAGAGCCCGGAGAGGATCTTGACCATGGTCGACTTCCCTGCGCCGTTCTCGCCCGCCAGGGCATGGATCTCGCCGGGATACAGGTCGATCGTCCCCTCGGCCAGGGCCACGACGGGACCGAAGGTCTTGACGGCGTCCCGGAGGGAGACGATGGGTGCTGCTGCTTGGCTCAAGGGTTCCTCCACAATGAGGATGAAACGATTCAGGGTGTGGGATGATGGAACCACACCGGGATTGAAGTAGTCAACGCGGGTCCCCAGATTGAGTCCCAATCGAGACCTTTGGCCGCTGCTGCTCGGTGGGTCCTTTGTAGTTGAGTTCTGGAGGTGGGTCGGTGCCACGAGAAAACGGCGCGGGCATCAAGGACGTCGCGCGCGCGGCGGGGGTTTCTGTGGGCACTGTGTCGAACGTGCTCAACAAGCCGGAGCTGGTCTCGGAGGCCAAGCGGAACCGGGTGCTGGAGGCGATCACCCAACTGGGCTACGTGCCCAACGACGCCGCCCGCCAGCTCAAGGCGGGCATCAGCCGCACCGTGGGGCTGGTGGTGGTGGACACCTCCAACCCGTTCTACGGCACGATCGCACTTGCGGCGGAGGACGCCTCGGAGGAGCAGGGGCTCGGGTTGTTCGTCGCCAACAGTCACCGACGCCACTCCAAGGAGGAGTTCTACCTCTCCCAGTTCGAGCAGCAGCGCGCCCGCGGCATCCTGGTGACCCCAGCGTCGGCGGACCTGACACGCCACCGCGCGGTCGCCTCCAGGGGCACCCGGGTGGTGCTGGTGGACTCCGTGGAACCGGAGCCTGATTTCTGCACGGTGTCCGCCGACGACTTCGAGGGTGGTCGCCTCGCGGTGGGCCACCTGGTGGAGCTCGGGAGGAGGCGGATCACCATCCTTGGCGGCCCGGGCCACTTCCGTCAGATCGGCCGACGCCGGGCGGGTGCCCTCAGCGCGGCTGAGGGTACCGGCGTCGAGGTCAGCTACCTCGAGCCGACCGAGATGAGCATCCTCGCTGGCCGGGCCCTCGGTGATCAGATCCTCGACGGCGGGGACCCGCTGCCCGATGCCATCTTCGCGATGAACGACCTGCTGGCCACCGGCGTCCTCCAGTCGTTGGTGATGAACCGGCGCGTCGACGTGCCGGGGGACGTCGCGCTCGTGGGCTACGACGACATCGACTTCTGCTCCAGTGCAGTGGTGCCCATCACGTCGGTGCGGCAGCCGGCCGAGGCGCTCGGGCGCGAGGCGGTCACGCTGCTGGAATCGGAGATCGTCGAGGGTGGCGCGCACGAACACCGTGCGGTCGTCCACCGGCCCGAGCTGGTCGTCCGCGACTCCACGGTTGGGCGCGCCGCCGGTTAGCCGGCGGGCTGTCCCAGAGGTCCGGGCATGGGCTATCATTCGTGAAACGTTTCACGAAAGGCCTGACAATGACGACGATGGCGGCAGTCGACCTCGGTGCCTCCAGCGGCCGTGTGATCGCAGGGACACTCGAGCGGGGGCGCTTCGTCCTCAAGGAGGCCGCCCGTTTCCCGAACGGTCCCGTTGCGGTGCCGACGCAGCTGGGCCCCCGCCTGTACTGGGATGTGCTGAGGCTGTGGGATTCGGTCGTCGGTGGCCTTCGCGCCGCCAGCCACGACGTCGGGCCGCTGGAGAGCGTCGGCATCGACACCTGGGCAGTTGACTACGGGCTTCTGGACGCCGACGGCGAGCTCCTGGGCAATCCGTCGAGCTACCGCTGCCAGCGCACCGTCGACGCGCCCGCACGGCTGTTCTCCCAGCTGCCCGCCGAGGACCTGTACTCGATGGTGGGACTCCAGGTGCAGCCGTTCAACACCGTCTTCCAGCTGGTGGCCGAGCGGCCCGAGCGGCTCGCCAGTGCCCGTGACCTCCTGCTGATCCCGGACCTGCTGGGCTACTGGCTGACGGGCCGCCGGGTGGCGGAGGTCACCAACGCCTCGACCACGGGCCTGCTGGACCCGATGACGCGACGGTGGCGCGCGGAGGTCATCGACGTGCTGGCCGGCGCGTTCTCCAAGGACATTCGGCCCCTGCTGGGGGACCTCGTGGAACCGGGGCACGTCGTGGGGCCAATCAATT
The DNA here is from genome assembly GCF_020687685.1 of Tessaracoccus sp. OS52. Taxonomy (GTDB): domain Bacteria; phylum Actinomycetota; class Actinomycetes; order Propionibacteriales; family Propionibacteriaceae; genus Arachnia. The sequence continues at coordinate 850,553 of NZ_JAJEWM010000001.1, forward strand.
CGGGTGCCGCCGAGCTGACCACAGCCTCAGGTGCCCCCACACCGTTGGTGGCCGTGGGGACGCATGACACCGCCTCGGCCGTCGTGGCGATCCCGGCGGAGCGCGAGGACTTCGCCTACATCTCCTGCGGCACCTGGTCCCTGGTTGGCCTTGAACTGCAGCGGCCCGTCGTGACACCTGCCGCGCGGGAGGCGAACCTGACCAACGAACTCGGCGTCGACGGCACGGTCCGCTTCCTCAAGAACGTGATGGGCCTGTGGGTGTTCAACGAGGCCGTGCGTACCTGGGAGTCCCGGCGGACAACGGTGGACATCCCGACGCTCGTGAAGCAGGCGGCCGCGGTCCCAGCCCTGCGAACCGTCGTGGACGTCGACGACCCGGTGTTCTTCGCGCCGGGTGACATGCCGGAGCGGATCGCGGAGGTCGCCCGCCGCACCGGGCAGCCGCAGCCGACGTCGCCCGCCGAGTTCGCGCGCTGCATCTTCGATTCCCTGGCGATCGCCTACGCCCGGGCCGTCCGGCGCAGCGCTGAGGTGGCGGGGCGCGACGTCGGTGTGATCCACATGGTGGGTGGGGGAGTGCGCAACGAACTGCTCTGCCAGCTGACCTCCGACGCGACCGGCCTGCCCGTCATCGCGGGCCCGGTGGAGGGCACGGCGCTGGGCAACCTGGTGGTCCAGGCGCGGGCCGTCGGGCTGCTGGAGGGCGGGTTGTCCGAACTCCGCGACGTGGTGCGAGCGTCGTCGGAGCTCCGGACCTACCAGCCCGTCGGCGCAACGGCCGACTGGGACCGTGCGGCCGCGAGGATCGCCTGAGGCTCAGGCCTCGGCGGCGACGGACTGGCGGTAGGCCTCCGCCTCCCAGGTCTCGATGAAGTGGCGTTCGCGCGCGTCCATGACGCGCACCTCGCCGAGCCGGTCGGCGTCGCGTGCCACCCGAAGCGCGTCCAGGAAGGTGTCGAGGGCGTTGCGCGCCGCCCTGTCGGTGGCCCCGACGGCGAACACGGCCTGCCCGGGAACCACTGCGACCACAGGCGTGCGGCCGCGCTCGGTTTCGAACTCGGCCACGGTGGCTGCCACGCGCGCCGCGTCCTCGGGGAGGCGTACCGGCAGGGAGCCCGAGTAGACGATCTGGTCTGGGATGAGGGGGCCGCGCGAGACCGGGCCGGAGGCGAGCGAAGAGTTGGCGCGCACGAACTCCTCGGAGCTGCCGGTCACAGCGGCCGCCCCGACGGCTGATCGGAACGCCTCGGCCATGGCTTCGACGTCAACGCTCACCTGGCTGAGGTGGACCTGCGGCGCGGGGGCCTGGTCGATGGCCGCCTGAATGGTGGTCGTGAGCCATTCGGTGCGCTCGGCCACCTCCTGATAGGTGTTGCCGGAGACGATGATCCCGTGGTTGCCCAGCAGGGTGATGCTGGGTGCCGGTCTTCCCGTTCGGGTCTCGCAGGCCTTGCGCGCCTCGTTGATTCCGCGGGCCAGCGGCACGCCTGGATCGATGTAGTCCACCCAGACCGCCTCGTCGTCGAGCAACTGCCGGGCCAGCGCCTTGCCGGACTCGTTGCAGGTGACGGCGTTCGCCACCAGGGGATGAAGGTGGAGTACCAAGTCGTCGGGGATGAGGGCGTGGAACAGGATCTCGACGCTCGGGCGGCGTCCTCCTGAGTCCCCGATCCGTGCCGCGTTGGCAGCCGCGATCACCGGGTCTCCATCAACCGGGTCATCGGAGGTCAGCGCGGCCATCAGGACGTCGATCCTCAAGGGGACGAGGTCCGCGTCGCGCAGGTCGGCAAGCGTGGTTCCGGACGGCTTGATGTGGAGGACGCCGTCGTGCTTCACCGACGCGTTCCCACCGCCGGCGCGGGCGTAGTCCGTCTGGGAGCCGAAGTGGTTGGCCAACCGAATGAGTTGTTCGTGGAGGGCGGCAGCATCGTCCATGAGGGCTCCATCGTCCAATCGGGAATGAATCGTTTCACGGCACGATACCATCCCGCGCGAGGTGCTGGGCGGACTCTCTCGCGACCGGGGAAACCCTCGGGCGGAGGCGAGAAGAGGCCCCCGTCGCGCGCTGGTGCGCGGCGGAGGCCTCTGAGTGGAGCGGATGACGGGAATCGAACCCGCGTAGCTAGTTTGGAAGACTAGGGCTCTACCATTGAGCTACATCCGCAGAACCGCCCACATCCTACAGGGGGAGTCGGGTCGGGGACCAATCGCCGCGTGGGAGCGGCGGCCGGGCGGTCCAATCAATTGTTGCCCAGGGGGGCCGCGTCGCTAGGATTGGGCGGAACTACCAACTCACAGGAGACAACTTTCGTGCCCAGCACCCTAGAGCAGCTCAGCCCCACGCGGGTGAAGCTCACCGTCGAGATCCCGTTCGCAGACCTCAAGCCCCATCTGGAGAAGGCCTACAAGGAGATCGCAGAACAGGTCAACATCCCGGGCTTCCGCAAGGGCAAGGTGCCGGCCGCCGTCATCGACCAGCGTTTCGGCCGCGGGGTGGTTCTCCAGGAGGCCATCAACGAGGCACTCCCCAACGCCTACCAGAACGCCGTCGTCGAGTCCAAGATCAAGCCGATGGGTCAGCCGGAGGTGGACGTGACGAAGCTCGAGGACAACGAGTTGGTCGAGTTCACCGCTGAGGTCGACGTCCGTCCGGAGTTCGACCTGCCCGACCTCGATGCCGTCGTCGCCACCGTCGACGACGTTGAGATGGGCGATGAGGCCGTGGACGAGCGCATCGAGCTGCTGCGCCAGCGCTTCGCCACCAACACGGTCGTGGATCGCGCCGCCAAGGATGGCGACGTGCTGTCCATCAGCCTGGTCGCCTCGCAGAACGGTGAACCCCTGGCCGAGGCCACCGCCGACGACGTGACCTACAAGATCGGTGACGGCAAGGGGATGCTCGAGGGCCTCGACGAGGCCGTGACCGGTCTGAAGGCCGGCGAGAGCAAGACCTTCACCTCCACCCTCGTGGGTGGCGCGTTCCGCGGCCAGGAGGCCGAGATCGAGGTCACCGTGAACAAGGTCCAGGAGCAGGAGCTGCCCGCGGTCGACGACGAGTTCGCCCAGCTGGTCTCCGAGTTCGACACCGTCGAGGAGATGCGCGAGGACCTGCGCCGCGCCGTGCGTGAGCAGGGCGAGGCCGAGCAGCTCGCCGACGCCCGCGACAAGGTGCTGGAAGCCGTCATCGCCGCCACCGGGTTCGACGTCCCGGAGAAGCTCCTCGCTGACGAGCTAGCTGCCCGCCGGCAGCAGATCGAGCGCCAGCTCGCGCAGGGCGGGATGAGCGTCGAGGACTACCTGGAGACCGCCGAGGAGGAGGAGGCCGAGACCCCAGAGGAGTTCTGGGCAGCCATCGACGAGCGCTCCGAGCAGGCCGTGCGTGCCCAGATCCTGCTTGACAAGTACGCCGACGACAACAGCCTCGACGTCTCGCAGCAGGAACTCACCGAGCTGATCTTCCGCAAGGCGCAGGAGAACCGCACCTCTCCGCAGGACGAGATCAACCACATGATGGAGCACAACCACATGGGCGACTGGATGCAGGAGATCCGTCGCGGCAAGGCCCTGGCCGCCATGTGCCTGGCCGCCACCGTCAAGGACTCGCAGGGCAACCAGATCAAGTTCCCCGAACCCCAGGCCGACGCGCCCGCGGAGGTCGAGGAGCTTGAGAAGGTCGTGGAGGGTGCCGAAAAGTCCGCCAGCGAGATCGCCGGCGGCTCCACCGTCGCAGCCGACGCACAGGACAGCGCGGCCGACGAGCCGGAGCCCGATGAGGGGTCCGACGAGGACGCCAAGAGCTGAGCTGAGATAGCGCACACGACGCCGCCGGGAGAACCCGGCGGCGTCGTCGCGTCCGGGGGCGGAATCGCCGGACTTCAGGTGGTGTTGACCGGCAATAGACTCTTGTCCGACCCGAGCGCAGCAGGGGATTGGACTGGAGGACCCGATGACGCAGAACCCGCAGCCGCCGCAGGCAACTGGCGTGGCCCCCGCTGAGCCCCCGCTCCCCGACGAGGCCGCGGTGGTCCAGGACGGGAACCCGACGGCAGGCGCCGCCCTGCCGGTCTCGCGCATGTCGCGGCTGGGCAGGGTGGCCATCGTCCTGGGAGCCATGGCGCTGACGCTCACGCTCTTCCACGAGTACAGCGCGATCATCGCACCCGTGTTCCTCGGCATCAACCTGCTCGTGACGGCCTTTCCGGTGTTCACCTGGCTCACCGGGCAGGGCGTGCCACGCTGGCTCGGTGCGCTCGCCACCGGCCTGACGGTGTTCCTCGTCCTGATCGCCGGCGTGGGGGCCATCGTGTGGTCGGTGACTTCTATGGTCACCTCGCTCGGTGACTACAGCTCCGACTTCACCGCCATGTACCAGGCCACCATCGACTTCCTCGCGCAACTGGGCTTCGACAGGGAGGCCCTGCTCGCGCAACTGCGGTCCATCTCTCCGTCGAGCGTGCTTGGGCTGCTCGGCGACGTCGCCTCGGCCGGCTCCAGTGTGACGGGGATGGTGGCGGTCGTGGTGGTCGCGCTGGTCTTCATGGTCATGGACCTGCCCTCCATCCACGCGCGCTTCGGTATCACCCACCACCTGCACCCGCAGTTCACCGCCGGGCTTGAGTCCTTCGTCGTCGGCATCCGCAGGTACTGGTTGGTGACGACGCTCTTCGGCCTCATCGTGGCGGCCCTGGACGGTCTGGTGCTCGTAGTGCTGGGGATCCCGCTGCCGCTGGTCTGGGCGATGCTCAGCTTCATCACGAACTACATCCCCAACGTCGGCTTCATCATCGGCCTCGTGCCGCCGGCGCTGCTGGCGCTGTTCGAGAGGGGGCCGGTCACGGCGCTGGTCGTGGTGATCGCCTACAGCGTGCTGAACTTCGTGATCCAGTCGATCATCCAACCCAAGTACACCGGCGAGTCCGTAGGCATCACGCCGACCATGTCGTTTCTGTCGCTCCTTCTGTGGACCGCTGTTTTCGGGGCGCTCGGGGCGTTGCTCGCGCTGCCGTTCACACTCATGATCAAGGCCATGCTCATCGACAACGATCCGAAGCTCCGGTGGCTCAACGCCATCATCGCCGCCAACCCGCAGACGGCCGTTCCCGATGGCGGCCGTGTCCTGGACCGGGAGCCCGTCCTGGAGGCACCCCCGGACTGAGGGGTGCCCCATTCGGGGGTGAGGTTACTCGCTGCGCGAACAACGGCCTGTGCCCTTCGGTTGTCGGAGCGACCCGGTAGGTTTGGGGACGTGACCGAAAAGCGAATCAACGACCTGACGATGGCTGGTCCCGCCGGCGGGACCCCCTTCGGACTTAGTGACAACGTCTACTCGTCCCTGCTGGCGAACCGGATCATCTTCCTGGGCTCCGAGGTGCGGGACGAGAACGCGAACGCGATCTGCGCGCAGATGCTCCTGCTCAACGCGGAGGACCCCACCAAGGACATCTACCTCTACATCAACTCACCCGGCGGCTCAGTCGACTCGGGCATGGCCATCTTCGACACCATGCAGTGGATCAGCAACGACGTCGCCACGGTGGCCATGGGACTCGCGGCCTCCATGGGACAGTTCCTGCTCTCCGCGGGCACTCCCGGCAAGCGCTTCGCGCTTCCGCACAGCCGGATCATGATGCACCAGCCCTCCGGCGGCCTGGGGGGAACTGCCTCGGACATCCGGATCCAGGCCGAGCAGTCCCTGCACATCAAGAAGACCATGGCGCAGCTCATCGCCCAGCACACCGGACAGACGGTCGACCAGATCGAGGCGGACTCGGATCGGGACCGTTGGTTCACCGCCCTGCAGGCGCAGGAGTACGGCTTCATCGACCACGTCTACGAGCGTGCGTCCCAGATCGACTCGGAGGCTCCGAACCAGTGAACAACTTCCCAATGCCACAGCTGCCCGGGGGATTCGCCCCGGCCGGGCCCTCGATGGACTACTACATCCCGCAGTGGGAGGAGCGCACCAGCTACGGCGTCCGCCGGGTGGACCCCTACACGAAGCTGTTCGAGGACCGCATCATCTTCCTCGGCTCGCCAATCTCCGACGACATCGCGAACGCCGTGATGGCGCAGCTGCTGTGTCTGCAGTCGATGGACTCCGAGCGGCAGATCTCCATCTACATCAACTCGCCCGGTGGCTCTTTCACGGCCCTGACGGCCATCTACGACACCATGCGCTACATCAAGCCGGACATCCAGACGGTTTGCCTGGGCCAGGCGGCCTCGGCTGCCGCCCTGCTGCTGGCCGCCGGCACCAAGGGCAAGCGGCTCGCGCTGCCCAACTCGCGGATCCTGATCCACCAGCCAGCCACTGAAGGTGGCTACGGTCAGTCCTCGGACCTGGAGATCCAGGCCCGCGAGATCATGCGCATCCGTGAACTCATGGAGAACATGCTGGCGGAGGACACCGGACAGAGCAGGGAGAAGGTGAGCAAGGACATCGAGCGTGACAAGTACCTGACCGCACCTGAAGCGGTCGAGTACGGGATCATCGACGACATCCTGACCTCGCTGAAGGACATCGAGTCCTAATCGTTATTTCGGATCGGCTGACGCGCCGCTGGGTTCACGCGTCAGCCGCTTCGACGGCGGGTAGTGTGGCTGCATACAAGGCATGACGAAGTCAACTGGGACACCGGGGAGGTGAGGGCATGGCGCGGATCGGAGAATCCAGCGAACTCTTCAAGTGCAACTTCTGTGGCAAGAGCCAGAAGCAGGTCAAGAAGCTGATCGCCGGGCCGGGGGTCTACATCTGTGACGAGTGCATCGGCTTGTGCAACGAGATCATCGAGGAGGAGTTCCCGGAGACCGAGGATCACGGCCTCGTCGAGGAGCTTCCCAAGCCCCGGGAGATCCGGGACTTCCTCGACACCTACGTGATCGGCCAGGAGTCGGCGAAGAAGGCCCTGAGCGTCGCCGTGTACAACCACTACAAGCGCATCCAGTCCGACACCCACGTGCCCGCCCGGCACGGGGGCGACAGCGAGCCCGTAGAGGTCGGCAAGTCGAACATCCTGCTCATCGGCCCGACGGGCTGCGGCAAGACCTACCTTGCGCAAACCCTCGCCAAGATGCTCAACGTGCCGTTCGCGATGGCGGATGCCACCGCGCTCACGGAGGCGGGCTACGTCGGCGAGGACGTCGAGAACATTCTGCTCAAGCTCATCCAGGCTGCGGACTTCGACATCAAGAAGGCCGAGACCGGGATCATCTACATAGACGAGATCGACAAGGTGGCCCGCAAGAGCGAGAACCCCTCGATCACGCGTGACGTGTCGGGTGAGGGCGTGCAGCAGGCGCTCCTGAAGATCCTTGAGGGCACCGTCGCCTCGGTCCCGCCGCAGGGCGGCCGCAAGCACCCCCACCAGGAGTTCCTGCAGATCGACACGACGAAGGTGCTGTTCATCGTCGGTGGCGCGTTCTCCGGCCTGGAGGACATCATCAACGCCCGCGTGGGCAAGCGCCCGCTGGGCTTCAGCAAGGCCAGCGGCGCGAAGGTGGACGCCACGGACCCGATGTCCCAGGTGCGTCCGGAGGACCTCCACAAGTTCGGGCTCATCCCGGAGTTCATCGGGCGCCTGCCGATGATCTCCAGCGTCTCTCCCCTCGACAAGGAGGCCCTGGTCCGGATCCTCGTGGAGCCCCGCAACGCGCTCATCAAGCAGTTCGCCCGGTTGTTCGAGTTGGACGGGGTCCGCCTGGATTTCACCGACGACGCCATCGAGGCAGTCGCGGAGAATGCGCTCGAGCGCGGCACTGGCGCCCGAGGCCTTCGCGCGATCCTGGAGGAACTGCTCTTGGACGTAATGTTCGACGTCCCCTCGGACGAGGACGTCGCACAGGTGGTCATCACGGGGGACGCCGTGGTCGGGAAGGCCTCTCCGGAGCTGGTTCCGCGGGCAAAGCTTGCCCGTCGGCGGGACTTGTCCGCCTGACACCGGCCGGCGCCGGGCGGTTCGAAACGGCGCTGTTCACCGAGTAGGTTTGAGCGCATGACTTCTGGCTATCTGCGCTATCCGCATGTCCGGGGAGACCAGCTCGTTTTCGTCGCCGATGACGACATCTGGTTGGCCTCGGTCGAGGGCGGCCGAGCCCACCGGCTGACGGCCGACGGGCATCCCCCCCGCAGTCCGCGGTTCTCTCCCGACGGCGGGCGAGTTGCGTTCGTCAGCGACGTAAACGGCGGCTTCGACCTCCACGTCGTGGAACTCAATGGCGGGCGGCGTCGGCTGACCTGGCTCGGTGCCTCCCGGATGCTGGTCTCCGGCTGGCTGGATGAGGAGCACGTGCTGCTCGCCTCCAACCACCTGGAGGGCAACCGGCCCCTCACCAGCCTCTACTCGGTGTCCCTCGACGGTGACCTCGAGCGGCTGCCGTGGGGGCCGGCAATGGCTGCCGCGGTGCATCCCGACGGCCGGGTGGTCGTCGCCTCGCCCAACTTCCGCGGGCCCGAGGGATGGAAGCGTTACCGGGGCGGGATGGCCGTCAAGCTCTGGGTCTCGGACACCAAGCGCCGCAACTGGACCAGGATCCTGCCGGATGAGCCAGCCAGCCTGCAGACCCCGGGATGGTTCGGGGATCGGCTGATCTTCACCTCCGACCTCGACCCGGCGGGACAGTCCCCGGACAAGGGCGCCAAGAAGAAGCACTCCGGAGAACCCGGGGATGTCCTCAGGCGCTCGCGTGAACTCCAGGCCCAGGTGTGGTCCACCGACTTCAAGGGCCGGGATCTGCGCCGCCACACCAACCATGGCTTTGACGACGGCTATGTCCGCGACGCGGTCACCGACGGCACGAGCATCGTGTTCCACGCCCGTGGACAACTTTTCCGGATGGCCGGCCTGGATTCCGAACCGAGGCGAATCGACCTCAACGTGGCGCTCGGCGACCCCGCCCCGGTGCAGTTGGCGCCGACCGATCGGCTGGAGGCCATAGTCCCCGACCACGGCGGCGACGGATCACTGCTGGACTGGCGCGGCACCGCATGGTTCCTCACCCATCGGGGCGGTCCTGCCCGGGCGCTCAGCGACCTTCCCGGGGTGCGGATCCGCGAACCCCAGATCCTGGGCGACTCCGGGAAGGCCGTCTGGGCCAGCGACGCAGAAGGCGATGACTGCCTGGAGATCATGCAACTGGACGGCGACGGCGATCCCCGCCGGATCGCCCAGGGCAAGCTCGGGCGAGTGCTCTCCATCGCGTCCAGCGCGGACGGCGCGCTGGTCGGCGTCGCGAGTCACGACGGCACCATCAGCGTGGTCGACACCTCCAAGGGGACCGTCAAGGCGGTCGGTCGCTCCGGGGAGGGTGAGCCGACGGGTCTGGTGTTCTCGCCCGACGGTCGCTACCTCATCTGGCGCGAAGCGGTGGCCAATGAGGGACAACTGGGCCGGCTGGTGGGCTACGACCTCACCGATGACAAGGCCTTCACGATCACCCGGGGCCAGTTCAACGATTTCAGCCCGGCGTTCAGCCTGGACGGCAAGTACCTGTACTTCCTCTCGAGCCGCACGATCGATCCGACCTACGACGAACTCGGTTTCGACCTCGCCTTCACCCACACCATCCGCCCGTTCGTCATCCCGTTGCGGGCGGAGGACCCGGCCCCATTCGGCCCCTCCGCCGATGGCTGGAACATCAGCGAGGAGGAGGACGAGCCGAAGAAGGAGGGCGACGAGGAGCACAAGACCGACGCGGTCGTGTTCGACCTCGAGGGAGCGGAGAGCCGGCTGGCACCACTGCCCGTCCCGTCGGGGCGCTACACCGCGTTGCAGGCCAGCAAGGACGGGGTGCTGTGGCGGAGGCTCTCCAGCTACACCGGAGAGCTGGGCGCCGGCAAGGTACCAGGCGACGAGCTGAAGGACTCCATCGAGTTCTACGACGTCGGAAAGCGCAAGCTCGCGGTGGTCGTTGAGGCCTGTGATGCTGCTTGGGTCAGTGGCGATGGGAAGCAGCTGGTGGTGCGAAACGGGGAGGAGGTCTGGGTCCAGGCGGCCGAGGCGAAGCCGGCAGAGGACGACGACGCCAAGATCCACGTCGACCTGGCCCGGCTGCGTCGCGAGCTGCGGCCCCGTGACGAGTGGCGGCAGATGTTCGACGAGAACGCCCGCCTGATGCGCGACCACTACTGGCGCGACGACATGGACGGCAACGACTGGGCTGCCATCACCGCCGCCTACCGGCCGCTGGTGGAGCGGATCGCCAGCCATGACGACCTCGTGGACGTGCTGTGGGAGACCGTCGGTGAACTCAACACCTCCCACGCCTACGTCGATCCCCCCGAACATGCCGAGGAGACCGCACGGGTCGGCCTGCTGGGTGCCGAATTCGGCCGGAACGCCAAGGGTGAGGTGGTCATCTCCCGGATCCTCTCCGGCGAGTCATCGGATCCGACGGCGCGTTCGCCGCTCCGCGCCGCCGGTGTGGCTGCGCAGCCGGGCGACGTGATCCTGGCCGTCGACGGGCGCCTGACCGCGGAAGCCCCAGACATTGGCGCCCTGTTGCAGGGATCGGCGGAGAAGGTCGTCGAGCTGACCCTGGTCCGGGGCAGGATGAAGCGGCGGGTCGCCGTGGTGCCCATCGCCAGCGAGGCCGGTCTGCGCTACCACGAATGGGTGGCCAGGTGTGCGGCCTACGTGCGTGAGAAGTCCGGCGGGCGCGTGGGCTACGTGCACATCCCTGACATGGCGGCGCACGGCTGGGCGGAGTTCCACCGGCTCATCGAGGAGGCGACCCGCTGCGAGGCGGTGATCGCCGACGTCCGGTTCAACGGTGGTGGCCACACCTCGGAGCTGATCATCGAGCGGTTGTCCCGACGCGTGATCGGCTGGGGCTTCGGGCGGCACTACGACCGGCCGTTCACCTACCCGTTCCAGGGACTGCGCGGACCCTTGGTGTTCGTGACCAACCCGTTTGCCGGGTCCGACGGCGACATCGTCACCGCCGCCGCCCAGAACCTCGGCCTCGGCCCTGTGATCGGGGAGCGGAGCTGGGGAGGCACCGTCGGAATCGACGGCCGGTTCAGCCTCGTCGACGGCACGGAGGTGACGCAGCCCAGGTACGCGCACGCGTTCAACGACCGCGGCTTCGCGCTCGAGAACCACGGCACCGAGCCTGACATCGAGGTCGGGATGGGACCGGCGGACTGGGAGTCGGACGCCGACATCCAGCTCGACCGGGCCATCACGGAGGCACTGCGGCGGCTGGACGAGGCACCTGCGGCGACCCCGCCGCAATTCGATCCGCCGCGCGTCGGCTGAGCCGAGATTCCACCCGGGGGCCGACGGACCAACCGAAGGTCGGCGCCTCCGCCCCGGGCTCCCCTCAGGGTGCGGCAGCGCCCGCGATCACCCAGTCGAACTGCTGACCCGGGTCCTCCGCGTGGGCGCAAACCTTCAGTCGGTGTGTCCCGGGCCTGGGGAGACGAGCCTGTGCAGTTCCATCCCAGCGTCTCAGCAGGTCCGGTGTCAGGGACACCTGCGACTGGGCGGTTGCACCCGACTCCACGGGAATCCGGATCCAGCTGAGCAGTTCCCATGGTTCGACGCCGTCGACAGCGGCATAGATCTGGGCGACGTGCACGGTGTCGCGGACGCCGAGATTGCGCACCCGGACCGTCAGTTGCTGCTCGTCGTCGTCAACCTGATCGATCGAGGAATCCGCCTCCGTCGGGCTGTAACCCAGGCCGAATCCGAACGGGAAGAGCGCACCTTGGTCCAGCACGGCGGGGGAGCGGTAGCCGATCCCGCCGTCGGCGTCATAGTCCACCTCCATCGGGACCAGCGCACCCGAAGCAGTGGCGGGCAGGTGGTCTCGTTTTCGGGGGAAGGTCAGCGGGAGTCGCCCTCCCGGCTCCTCGTCGCCGAAGAGGATGGCCGCGACAGCCGCTCCGAAGCACTCTCCCGGGTACCAGACCTGCAGGACGGCGGCCACCTGCTCCAGCCATGGCATCTCCACGGCCCCCGGGGTGTTGAGGACCACCACGGTGTTTCGGTTTGCCCCGGCCACCCGGCGGATCAACTCGTCCTGGTCGCCGGGAAGCGTCATGCTGGTGCGGTCCATCCCCTCCCCGCTGGCCATGTTCGCGAACACGACGGCGACTTCGGCGTCGGCGGCCGCGGCCACCGCGTCGTCGATGAGCGAATCGGGTTCCTGCCACCCAAGGTGCAGGCTGGGTCCGAGTCCCATCTGGCCGATCACGATGGCCGGACCGGGTTCGTAGTCGATCTCGATGTCAACCGGTTGCCCGGCCCGCAGTTCCGCAACAGCTTGCAGCGGGTACTGCGGGCCGCTGATGAACTGGTGCGCCTCCCGGCTGCCCGCGAGCACCTGGCGTCCGTCGATGCGCATCCTGGCCAGGCCACCCAAGGTGAGGCTGAAACGATGGGGTCCCGACTCGCGGGGTGTGAGGCGGGTCCGCCACTGGGCCGGCCAGTCGCGCTCGGGCACTGCGACGTCGCTGTTGTGGGCAACCTGTGGCAGGACCTGCGTGCGGGTGGACTCGGCGTCGAAGAACTGCACCGCAACCCCTTCCGCGTCCAGTCCTGGCACGCTGAGGACACCTGCGGGAACAGCCGGAAGCGGGACGTCGCCCCAGCTGCCTTGGGCGTGGACAACGCTGGTGCGGGTCCCGGCTCTCGAACGGATCGCGTCCAAGGGCGTGGTGATGCGTTCCGGGGTGAGGGAGACTGACGCCGCGCCCCCGCCGACGTGGAAGGCGTCGGCACCTGCCGGGCCGATCACCGCGACGCGGCCGACGTCACTGGACAGCGGCAGCAAACCGGTGTTGCGCAGGGCTACCGTGCCGCCGACTGCGGCCCTGTGCGCGACCGCCTGGTGTTCGGCGGTGGACACCTCCGGCCGGACAGCGGGTGCGTCGTCGACGACACCGCTGGCGATGAGCGCGCGTGCGACTCGTGCAACCGATTCGCGCGCCCCTCCCGGCTCCGCCTCGTCAACCATCGCGCGCGTGCGTCCGCCGTCGCCGCCGAGGGCCGGCAGGTCCAGACCCGCCTGTAGGGCGAGCTGCGGGTCCCGGACCGCGAAGAGGAAGTCCGGACAGTAGAACCCGCGCCAGCCCCAGAGCCGTCGGGGAATGTCCAGCACGGTCGCAGACTGGCAGACGTAGCGGCCGTTCAACCGGTTGTAGGACCCCATCAGCGACCAGGCGCCGGCCCTCACCACGGATTCGAAAGGCCTCAGGTAGAGGTCGTGCAGCAACGCGTCGGAGGCCCTCACGTCCAGCGCGTCTCCACGGACCGCCAGCCCGTGGCCCGTGCGTCGCGTCTCGGTGGTGTATGCGACGTAGTGCTTCACCTGCGCGACGACGTGCTGGGCCTGCATGGCACTGAGATGGGCTGCCCCCATGCGGCCGGCCAGTACCGGGTCCTCCCCGAAGGCCTCAGCGATCCGCCCGCCGAGCGGGTCGCGCGCGAGGTCAACCGTGGGCCCGAGGACGACGTTGAAACCGGCCCTGCGCGCTTCCCGGCCCACCGCGGCCCCGTACTCGGCCGCGAGGTCCTCGTCGAACGACGCCGCGAGCGCGATCCCGGCAGGGAATGCGGTGGCGCCGTCCACGCCGCGCAGCCCCGTGCCTGAGTCCACGTAGTTCGGCTCGGGGACGCCCCGCTGCTGGAAAGGGGTGAAGTCGCCCAGCAGCACTTGTGCCACGTTCTCGCCGGTCAGGTCCGCCATAAGCGCGTCGACCCTGTCCTCGATGGCCGCCCACTTCTGCAGCCAGAGCGGGCCGCGCTCGTCAGATCCCACGGCGGGAATTGAACTCGGCGACGCGCTGGGTGACCAGTTTGGCTGCCTCGGTGGACAGCAGCGCGACGGTGGTGGACAGCGGCTGGTTGGGGATCCAGCGGGTCCTGCGACGGAAGTCCTCCCCGACGTGAGGTGCGATCGCGTCGAAGGCGGCCACCACTGCCTGATAGGCGTCCTGGTCGTCGATGATCTCCGCCAGGGGGGTGTCCATCCCGAGCGGTGCGGACCCGTCGCGCTCGATCGGCGCGTCGAACACCCACTGATGTTTGCCCGAACCCACGTGGAACTCCTGCCGTTCAGGAAGTCGGACCACGGCGCCTGAGTTGGCTGGGACGGTGGCGTCGACGACGACCCTCACACCGTCGCGACGCCACGCGACTTCGATGCGTCCGTACGGCCCGTCGAAGCGGGCTGAGGCATGCTCCAGGCCGGGCAGCGGGTGGGGAGCGATCCTGACCCTCCGGTGCCCGGGCTCGACGGCTGCGATGCCGGCCACCTCCCGGTGCAGCCAATCGGCCACGGCGCCGAGGGCGTAGTGGTTGAAGGAGGTCATTTCGCCGGGGTTGATCGAGCCGTCTGGCAGCAGCGAGTCCCAGCGCTCCCAGATGGTGGTGGCGCCCATGAGAACCGAGTACAACCACGAGGGGCACTCGGTCTGGAACAACATCCGGGCCGCCTGGTCGAGGTGTCCGGTGTGGGTGAGGGCGTCGGTGACCAAGGGGGTGCCGACGAAACCTGTGCTGATGCGGTAACCGTCCCTGCGAGCCAACCAGCCCAGCCGATCTCCGAGCCGGGAACGGAGCTCACCTTGGGCTATCCCGAACTCGATGGCCAGGGCATAGGCCGTCTGCGCATCGGAGACGATCCGGCCGGACGGTGTCACGTACTCCCTCAGCCACGCCTGGCGGGCCTTCTCAGCAGCTGAGCCGTAATGGCGGGCGTCCTCGGAGATGCCGAGCAGTTCGGCAGTCTCCGCGAGCAGCGCCGTCGAGCGGAACAGGAAGGCGCTGGCCACCAGGTCGGCGTCGGTCTTTGCGCGAGCCGGGTCCTCCGGCGGGGAGTCCGGATCCACCCAGTCGCCGAACTGGAAGCCACCCTCCCACAGGTAGCGCTCACCGGCCAGGCCCAGCAGGAGGTCCACCCACGCCTTCATCGACGGGTACTGCTCCTCCAGGACGGCGCGGTCGCCGAACCGGTCGAAGAGCACCCGCGGCACGATCGTGGCGGCGTCACCCCAGGCCGCGGCCGGGACCCGGGCGGAGCCCAGCACGTCCGGGACGGTGAACGGTACGCTGCCGTCGGCCGCCTGCTGTTCAAGCGCGAGGTCCTTCAGCCAGGATGCGAGGAAGCTGTCACAGTCGTACAGGAAGCTCGCAGTGGGCGCGAAGATCTGGATGTCGCCGGTCCAGCCCAGCCGTTCGTCGCGCTGGGGGCAGTCGGTGGGAATGTAGAGGAAGTTGCCCCGCATGCCCCACACGACGTTCTCGTGGAGGCGGTTGACCAGCGGGTCGGAGCATTCGAACCAACCGGTCCGCTGCATGTCGGAGCCGACGACCTCGGCGACGACGTCGGACGGGTCGAACTCCCCGGGCCAGCCGGTGATCTCGGCATATCGGAAGCCATGGAATGTGAACGTCGGGGCGTACTGCTCGCCGTCGGCTTCGCCGGACAGGATGTAGTTGTCGCTCGCCCGCGCTACCCGAAGCGGCCGCACACCCAGTTCGCCGGCCTCGAGGACCTCCGCGTGCCTCAGGCTGACACGCTGGCCGGCCTCTCCGTTGACGCGGATCCGCAGCCGGCCGACCAGATTCTGGCCGAAGTCCAGCAGCAGCGCCCCGGTGGGGGAGGTGAGCACATCCTTGACAGCGACCGTCCCCGTCACTCGCACGACGGGCGCGTTGCGCGCCTGCGGGGTGGGACCAGCCGCCTCCCGCAGCTCGGGCTGGACCCAGCCGGCGGCATCGAACCCGGGTTGGTTCCAGCCGGCTTGCGCACGTCGGGCGTCGTAGTCCTCGCCGAGATAGATGCCCGCCGCAACCCAGGGCCCCTCGGGGTCGCACCTCCAGGTCTCGTCGGTGCTGAGCCACTCGACCCGACCGTCGAGGTACTCAAGGCAGAGTTGCCCAGCCACGGCAGGCTGAGTGCCGTAGAAGGGACTCGCCTGCCCCTGGAATCCGTATCGTTCGGTGAACCAACCTCCGGCCAGTGCGATGCCGACGGCGTTCTCGCCCTCGGTCAGGAGGTGCGTCACGTCGGTGGTGTCGTGCACCATCCGGTATTGGTAGGAGGTCCAGCCGGGCTTGAGGATCTGGTCGTCCACCTCGGATCCGTTGAACCACGTTTGGTAGGTGCCCTGTGCCGTGGCGTACCAGTTGGCACGAAGCAGACCCGACCCGACGCTGAAGTCCCGTCGGAGCAGCAAGGGCTGGGCGTGCTCGGCGGGTGCGGGTAGCCCCACGAACTGGCCGAGCCACTCGCCGGGGGCCAGGAAGCTTGTGAGGAAGGGCGTCGGGTCACTCCAATCCGACCAGCCCTGCGGCCCCTCCACCCTGACGCGGACCTCACCCCGCTGCCGCGGCGAGAGCGCCTCGAAGGGCCACCCGATGAATACAGACTCGTCACCGGCGATCCCGGCTGTGGCCTCTTCTCCTCCGGAGGTGAGCTTCACCTCGGCGGAGCGCTGACGCCAGTCGGCGTGGTTGGTCCGGACCACCCAGGACAACCGTGGGGCTGGGACGGGTACGAGGTGTGAGTCCAGGCCGTACTCGAGACGGGGAGGATCGACTGCCAATGACATTGGTTTCAGCGCCTTTCGCACGCTAGGAGGTGGTCTGCGTTCAGCCCTTGACCGCGCCGGCGGTCATGCCGGAGACGATCTGGCGTTGGAACAGCAGGTACATGAGCAACATCGGGATGGTGATGATCAGGATGTTGGCGAACAGCAGGTTGTAGCTGGTGGTGAACTGGCTCTGGAAGTTGAACAGCGTCAACTGGACGGTGGCGTTCTGGTCTCCCGGGAGGAAGTAGAGCGGGTTCTGGAAGTCGTTGAACACGAAGATCGACTGGACCACGACGATGGTCACGATGACGGATCTCAGCAGCGGGAACACCACCTGGAAGAACAGCCGCAGTGGGCCCGCGCCGTCGACGATGGCGGCCTCGTCGATCTCCCGGGGGATGGTCCCGATGAAAGCCCTCATCGTAAGGACGGTGAACGACAGCCCGAACGCGATCTCGATGAGGATGAGTCCCGGGAGGGTCTTGAACAGGCCGAGCGACTGCATCACCCAGATGGTTGGCACCACTGCCGGCGGGATGATCAGGCCGGCCAGGACGAGCCCATTGACCCATGGGTTGACGCGGCTCTTGCGGCGCGACAGGACGTAGGCGATCATCGCCCCGAACAGGACCATTCCGAAGACGCTGGCGACGGTGAGGATCGTCGAGTTGATGAAGGCGATGATGAGCATGAAGTCCCGCGCCTGGAACACCTCGACGACGTTGCTCCAGAGCACGAATTCCGTCGGCCAGCTGAACTCCAGGCGCGCCGCCTCCGGGGCGGTCTTGGATGCCATGGTGAACACGAAGGCGAAGGGCACCAGGAACAGGACGCTGGTGAGGAGGATGCCGGTGATGCCGACCGTCCAGCTGCTGGACTTGCGCATGGTGTTCACAGGTCAGTCTCCTTCGAGTTCAGCCAGCGGGACAGTGGGTAGATGATCGCGGTCACGACGATGAACAGGATCACGTTGCCGGCTGTGGACAGGCCGTAGAAGCCGGCCTGGTACTGCTTGTAGATCACCGACGCGATGACGTCGGAGGCGAAGCCGGGCCCTCCCTGGGTTGTGGTCCAGATCAGGTCGAACGACCGCAGGCCGCCGATGAGGGACAAGATGATGACCGTAGAGGTGGCGGGGAAGGACAGGGGCAGGATGACCCCGCGGAACACCTGCCAGCTGTTGGCGCCGTCGACGCGGGCTGCTTCGAAGTACTCGTTGGGGATGGCGGCGATGCCGGCGATGTAGATGAGGGTGGCGAGGCCGACGCCCTTCCACACGTCGATGGCGGCCACGCTCAGCAGTGCGATGTCGGGGTTGGTCAGCCAGCCGGGACCGTCACCGCCGAGGACAGCGGTCCAGGCCTTGTTGACCACGCCGTTGAACGGGTCCAGCAGCACCTGGAAGGTGAGTCCGACCCCGACGGCACTCAGCAGGACGGGGAAGAAGGTGACCGAGCGCAGGTAGCCGCGGGCGATGATCGGCGCTGACAGCACGACGGCGAGCAACATGCCCAGCACCACCTTGGCCAATGACGTGATGAAACCGTAGACCAGGGTGTTGCGCAGCGAGCCGATCAGGCCGGGCTCGCTGAAGAACATGACGAAGTTCTCGAAGCCTACGAAATGGGACTCGAACAGGGTCCAGCGGGTGAACGCGAAGTAGAACGAGAACGCTGTTGGGACCAGGAATAGCACAAGGTAGACGAGGCCTCCCGGGATGTAGAACCACAGGGGGTAGGTCCGCTCCACATGGCCGGTCTTGCGACGAACTGGTGGCGGCTCGGGGTTCAGTGTCGGCGGCGACGCCGGCGCGGTTGAGGTCATCGGGTAACTCCTCACGGTGGGGAGGGCCAACGGTTGGCCGGAGGGGAGGGGTGGGGGCCGTGTGATCCGGCCCCCACCCGTCAGGTCACCAGCCCTCGAGGCCGAGCTGCTGGGCCTGCTTCTTGACGTCCTCGTCGTAGCGCGCTGCGCCCTCGGCCGCAGTGGTGATGCCGGAGCCGACCTCGACGGTGATCTTCTCGAGGTTGGGACCCTTGATCGGGGACAGGAACTCCAGCGCCGGGCTCAGGTTGCCGTCGGTGAAGTACTGCTGCAGGTCGTTGACCGCAGCCGGCAGACCATCGGGCAGCGTGCTGTCGACGATCATGTAGGGACCGGTGGGCGGCATCGCCTCGCTCTGTGCGTCGCACGCCTCAGGGGTGGCAACCCAAGCGAAGAACTTCTTGGCGGCATCCAGCTTCTCCCCGGTGGTGGTGCTGGGGATGTAGATGGCCGCGGGCGTCCAGGCGGTCAGCCCGTAGCTGGCCTCATCGTCGCCTGGCTGTGCGAAGAAGCCGATGTTCTCGGCGGCGTCGTCGGCAAGTTCAAGGTAGGAGGAGATGGCGAAGGTGAGCATCGGGTAGTGGGCGCCAGTGCCGTCAACCAGCTGTTGCAGGCCCTGGGGCAGTTTCGCCGAGGCGAAGTCCTTGTTCATGTACCCGGCCTCATGGATCTCCTGCAGGCGTTCGAAACCGGCGAGCGCGGGCTGGTCCACGTACTTGGCCTGGTTGGCGGTGTACTTCTCGGCCCAGTCGGGCTGGGCGCTGGTGACGTTGTGGAAGTCGGCCAGCACGAACAGCTGGGAGGTCCAGGTGTCGCCGTAGGTCTGGATGACGGGATCGATACCTGCCTCCTTGATCCTGGCGTTGTTCTCCATGAACTGGTCCCAGGTTTTCGGGGTCTCCAACCCAAGGTCTGCGTAGACCGACTTGTTGTAAAGGATCCCGCCGCCCATTGCCTGTCCGAAGGGAACGCCGTAGACGTCCTCACCGCTGGTGACAGCTGGCTTGAAGGCGTCCTGGATCGACGACATGTATTCGTCGTCGGTGAGCGGCACCATGTTCGTGCCCGGGTCCAGGGCCGCCATGAGCGAGCCGGAGTTGTACTGGAAGATGTCGGTCATCTCCCCGGTGGCCAGGCGCGTCTTGACGAGGTTGTCGCCGTCGGCCCCCTGCGGCCGGGTCTCCACCTTGACGACGACCTCGTCCTGGGTTTCGTTGAAGGCATCCACCATTGCGTTGGTGGTGCTGACGGTCTGCGGGGAGTTGTCCACCAGCAGGGTGAGTTCGATGGCCTCCACGGCCCCGTCGGGTCCGGCGGTGGTCTCGTCGGTGGTGCCGAGCGAGCCGGGGGAGCAGGCGCTGAGTGCTATCGCGCCGGCCACG
This sequence comes from Tessaracoccus sp. OS52, assembly GCF_020687685.1. Classification (GTDB taxonomy): domain Bacteria; phylum Actinomycetota; class Actinomycetes; order Propionibacteriales; family Propionibacteriaceae; genus Arachnia. Next base: position 870,301 of record NZ_JAJEWM010000001.1, read on the forward strand.
CCGGCCACGAGTGACAGCTTCATCTTGGCAAAGGACACTTCTTCGTTCCTCCTGTTAGGCGGGTGCACGGTGAGTGCTTCCCGGTTACTTGTGTGGGTGTTGGTCAGACACGGGAGCCGCGGAGGATCCGCGGGCCCGGAGCGTGGGGGTGAAGACTTCGTGGACGGGTGTCGTCCTTCCGGCGATCCGCTCGAGGAGCAGTCTCATGCTCGTGGCGCCCATCTCCACTGCCGGCTGGTGGATGGTGCTGAGGGACACGAGGGGGTGGGATGCGAGTTCGACGTCGTCGTAGCCGATCACCGAGACGTCGGCGGCGGTGAGGCCGCGTTCTGCGACGGCGCGCAGCGCGCCGAGGGCAAGTTCGTCGTGTCCCGCGAAGATCGCGGTGGGCCTGTCCGCGGAGTCGAGGATCTCCAGGGTGTGGGTGTAGGTCGCCTCCTCGGTGGGTGCGTTGTAGAGGATGCGCGCCCGGGACTCCAGACCCAGTTCTTCCATGGTGGCCAGGTAACTCTTGGTGCGCAGTGCGTGCGGGGCCTGCGGGAGCTTGTTCTCCGCACCGGGGTCGAGGGTCAGATGGGCGATGTCGCGGTGGCCGAGTTGGTAGAGGTGCTCAACCGCCAGTCGGCTGCCCAGGACGTCATCGTCGACGACGATGTCGTAGCCCACAGACTCGTCGTGGCGACCGATCATCACCAGGGGGATGCGCCTGGCCAGGTTCTCGAGCCACGCCGGTGGGACCGCGGGCGACACTGCGAGGATGCCATCCACCTGCCGGTCCGCCAGTGCCTGGATTGCCCTCGGCCCGTTGTCGTGGTTGGGGCCGGCGGGTGCGATGATCACCTGGTACTTCGTGCCCTCCAGTTCCGCGACGGCGCCCTCCACGAGCTTGTCGAAGAAGTGGTTGGAGATGGTGGGGATCTCGATGCCCATCGTGTAGCTCGAACCCCGCATGGCCCTGGCAGCGACGCTGGGACGGTATCCGAGTGAATCGATGGCTGCCTGGACGCGGCTGCGCATGTCCTCGCTGACCCCGTAGGCGCTGCGGATCACCTTGGATACGGCTGCCCGGGAGACGCCGGCCTCCAGGGCCACGTCCGCGATGGTCACCGAACTCTTCTGCACGACACCTCCACGTTGAGCGTGTAGATCAATCTACAAAGAAAGTGTAGACCGGTCCACGAACCAAGGCAAGGGGTCGCGGGAATTCATTTCGGCTCCCGCTCGTTGGAGCTGATGGGTCAGCCCAATGCTTCTGTGGGGGAACTCGCAGGTACCTTTGTTTCCGGACCCGGCCAGGCGGGTGCCCTGACAAGACCAGAAAGGACAGCCGCATGACTCAGAGTGATACGGCCGTGTTGGAGCCGGAGGAGACCGACGACGGACTCCTCAGCGCGGGGCAGTGGCGCCGGGCCAGGCGCTTCCTGTTCGGGGAGATGCTGCTGTTCGCCACCCTGAGCCTGATCGCGTCCTTCGTCCTGTCCTACGACGCCATTGTCCTGGCGGCCGACCCGGGCGCGGAGCTGGCCTGCTCGATCAACCCGTTCCTGGACTGCGCCAAGGTGGCGCTGACATGGCAGGCGTCGGTGTTCGGCTTCCCCAACGCCTTCCTCGGCCTGATCTCGGAGCCGGTGGTCATGACCATCGCCGTCGCCTCCCTCTCCGGCGTCCGGTTCCCGCGCTGGTTCATGTTCACCGCGAACGCGGTGTACCTGCTGGGCGTGATCTTCGCCTACTGGCTGCTGTTCCAGTCCACCTATGAGATCGGCGCCCTCTGCCCCTGGTGCATCCTGGTGACCATCTCAACCACCTTCGTCTTCATCTCCATGACGCACTGGAACATCCTCGAGAACAACCTGTTCCTGAAGCCGGAGACACACCAAAAGGCGGTCGCGTTCGCCAAGGGCGGATGGATCACGATCATCCTGATCGGCTGGCTCGCCTTCGTGGTTGTCCTCGAGGTCATCCGCTGGGCGCCGGCCTTCCTGTGAGACCCGCGCTGACTTCAGCGCCGGCCTGAGACCGTCGGTTCGCCGGCCACATGGAACCGCAGCCACAGGTGCTGCGGTTCCGTCGCTTCCGGCCGCAGCCCGATCCGGGGGCCTGCCACGATCTCGGGATCCGCTCCGCTCCGGTCCGCGAGATGCATTCCACTGGCTGGATCGCACAGGTCCAGACCGTCGTCGAGCCAGTTGATCCCGAGCGCGACGGTCATTCGTCCCGGTCCCTGCGCCAGATCTCTGTCTGACCTGGTGACTCCTGCGGCCGCGCGGCGGGCCCTGGCCGTCTCCACGCCACGGACGACTTCGCCCGCGCGGAGCAGGCAACCGTTGGCGTGGTCAGTGGTGGAGGCGACGATGTTGCAGCAGGAATGCAGCCCCATGTGCCGGTACACGTACAGGTGACCGGGCTCCCCGAACATGGTGGCGTTCCGGTTGGTCCTGCCGCGATAGGCATGGGACCCCGGATCTGTGTCGCCCTCGTAGGCCTCCACCTCGGTGATCCGGATCACCACCTCGCCGGCGACGAGGTGACACCCCAGCAGCCGCGGTCCCAGTTCCCGCGCGGGGCGCTGGAAGAAGGACCGCGGCAGGGGCATCAGGTCGTCCATCCGTCCAATTCTGCCGCAGCGGTGAACTGGGGCGGGCGGCTCAGGCCGGCGTTCCGTAGGCCTGCAGTTCGCCGATCTGCATCAGGTACCCGTCCGCAGCGTGCTGGCTGAGCTTCAGGCGTGTGCCCACCAGTCGGACGTAGGCGGCCGCCACCGGCTGGTCCAGGGCCAGGACCCTGGGCTCTGCCGAGATGGCGACGTCGCCGGTCACCTCTGCGGCCACCTCCCACGTGCGTCCATCCAGCGACGTCTCCACGCGGTAGTCGGTGGGGAACCCGAGTCCTGCGTTGGCCTGGTCGGTTGCCGCGTTCCGCGGGTGGGCAACCACCTGGTCGAGGAGGTACGGCCCACCGAGGTAGACGGCCACCCATTCCTGCTCGTTCTCGTTCCAGTTGACCGCCACCTGTGAGGTCCAGCCGTTGGTGCCTGCGGTCGGGCCGGACTGGCCGTCCACCACGAACGCGGTCGACCAACCCCACTGGGGGGCCTCGGTGGAACTGGAAGCCTCGACGGGGCGCCCCTGCGCCAGGTTCTTGCCCTCGAACCAGGGCTCGTCGTCAACACCTGGGTCGATGCTCGCCGGCGGGGGCAGGGTGCCGTCGTCGGAGAACACCTCGATTTCGCCGAGCTGCAGGGCCGGCTCCGAGCCCATCCGGTCCAGGTCTGCGAACTCGAAGCGCAGGTGGCGTGCCTTCGTGTCGGCGAACGTCAGACTCGGTACCGGTGCACCCGGGGCGATGTCCAGGTCTGCGGTGGCCAGCTCTGTCCAGGAGTGACCGTCGCTGGAGGCCGAGACCGTGACGCTGCCCGGGAAGCCCTGCCCGAAGCCGAACACGCTGCCGGTGGGGTAGAGGTCGATCCGGTTGAGGCTGCGGGCCTCGCGCAGGTCCAGCGTCACCGTCGAGAGTTCCCCCTCAGCCGCCTCGGTCGCGCGCCAGCCCCGGCTCCCGGCCGTGGAGAACCGGACGCCGTCGGTCAGCTTGTCCATGTACCAGCCGCCCGCGCCCTCCGAGGTTGGCGCCGTCACGTCGGCGTTCAGGGCCAGGTTCACGGGATCCTCGGCCCCCGGCGTCTCGGCGTAGTTCACGCCTGCAGGCAGGGCCAGCAGGACGGCGTCGCCCCTGTCGAGTTCGAACCTGAACTGGCCGTTCCTGGACTGGCGGGTCTCCAGCGCACCGTCGATGCGGCTGACGACCTGCAGCTGCTTCACGCCACGAAGCACGTGGAGGTCGACGCTCTGGGCAGCGGTGAAGTCGTTGTTCACCACCATCAGGTACTGCCGACCGGTTTCCTCGTTGACCATCCGGGAGATGATCACGTTGTCGTCCTCGCCCACCTGTCCGATGAATCCGTCGGGAATGGTGGGCTGTCCATAGGTGTCCGGCCCGGCGAGGTAGACCTCGACGGCGTCCAGACCCATGAGGGTGGGGCCGAGCGCCTTGACCTCGGCGTTGACCTGCTTGACCGGTCCATAGAGGTCGGTGGGGGTGCCGTCGGGCGCGATGATGGCGTCGGTGAACGTCTCGGGCCGGCCCGTCGGGGTGAACCAGGTGAAGTAGGAGATCTGCTTGAAGCCGTGTGCCAGTGCGGCGTTGACCTCGTAGCGGATCTCGGCAGCGTTGGGGCGCCGGAAGCCCGCCGGGCTGCCGTCGGCGTTGACGCGCCCGATCGACTGGAGGTACAGACCGGTCTTGACGTCGTTCTCGAGGCCGACCGTGCGCACTGCGCCCATGTTCTCCAGCATCGAGCGGTAGTTGAGCGAGTTGGGGGCATCGCCGAACGGGTAGTGGTCATACATCAGGTAGTCGACCTCATCGGTGCCCGCGAGTTCCACGAAGTCGTCCATCTGGCTCTCGTAAGTGGCCCGGTCCGGGTAGGCGAACATGGGCAGGAAGTTGAGGTACGGGTACAGCCAGGGCGCTTCGTCCTTGACTGCCCGGTGGACCCGGGCATAGGGGTTGGCGTTGAACGGTTCGTCCTTCAGGTAGAAGCCGCCCACCCCGGGGACGTTCTCGTATGAGGCGACGATCTCCCGGATCTCGGCGTCGCTGAGGCCCAGCGACTCGTTCAACCGAGGATCCGAGATGCCCACCCGCATGCCGCGCTCCGCGGCGAGTGCGGCCATCTCCAGGTTCAGCGAGCGCCCCTGCAGGTCGGTGCTGTCGACGTTCTGGACGTAGTCGACGTGGGCATCGGCCAGGAGGTCGTACTGCTCGGCAGTGGTGTACTGCGCTGTGGGCGGCCAGAACGCGGAGATCATGAACTCCGAGTCGGTGTGGACGCGCTCGGCGATGACTTCGACGGGCACCGCAACCGGATCGCTGCCCTCAAGGGTGGCGAGAATCGTCGTCGATCCGAGCGCGACGGCCTGAACCAGTCCGGTGGCGTCCACGGTGGCGACGGAAGGATCAGCAGACTTCCAGGTCAGTCCGCTCGGATCCGCCGGGGTGCCGTTGACAAGCGCGGTCAGCCTGTCGGACTCGCCCGGCAGGAGTTCGAGGGCGGGCTTGTCCACCTCCAGCAGTGACCCTTGTGCGGTCCCGTACACGGCGAACTCCGCCACCTGGACGAGGGGGCCGTCGGCCCCGCCGGGTGCGCGCCGCGTGGCGTGGATCCTGATGAAGCGCCCATCGACCGGCTCGAACTCCAGAACCTGCGCCGAGGTCACCGACGAGTTGCCGGTGCTCGTGGCCGCAGTCGTCCACGCGCGTCCGTCGCCGGAGACCTCCACGGCGTAGTCCACGGGGAAGTTCTGGCCGATCGCGGCGGCATCCATGCGCGGCCAGACGGCCACGGACTCGATGGTGCTGGGAGCGATCAGGTCCAGTTGTGTCCAGGCAGGCGTGGTCACGGTGGCAGTGTTGCCGATCGGGTTCGTGGACCAGCCGTAGGCCAGGGCACCGGTGCCGATCCTCCCGTCGTTGACGAACGACGTGGCCCAGCCCTCGTCCGCCTTCTCATAGGCCGACGAACTTGTGGCCCGCTTGCCCTCCGCGAGGTTCACCAGACCCTCGGGCAGATGGGGGTCCGAGGCGAAGATGTCGAAGTCGGCCGCGTGTGCGGGCAACGGGGCTGCTGTCAGGCCGAGCGCCAGCCCTACTGCGAGCGCACCGGCGAGCGCCGACCTGAACCGTTTCAAAACAATGCCGTGGGTCACTTGGGAACTCCTCTGGATCTGCACGTCCGTGTGCCGAATATTGAGCTGCCATGGACGCTAGGTGGCGCACAGGGTCACCTTCAAGGGAATTCGCGCGACCGCTCAGGGATGTTGCGCGACGCGTGACGTCATCGTGTGTCAGGGCCCACCGGCCAACCGACGACGTTCGAGGGGCCGCCCCTACTCGGTGGGGGCGGCCAGTTCGACGTCGACCGAGAGCGGCTCCTGGGACTCCACCCACGCCACCTCACCGGTGATGCGGCCGACGGCGCGCAGGTCCGGCTCGATGGGCCGCAGCCGGGAGATGACGTCGGCGGGTCCCGAGAACACGGCGCGGGAGACCTCGGTCTTCATGGAGACCTTTGCGTTCGACTTGGCCCCCCTGATGGCGATCAGGGCCGCGGCGACGTCGGCAAGGAGAACCGGGTCCCCTCCGCCCTCGATCTCCTCGACGGTGGGCCACTGTGCGCGGTGGATGGAGCCCGAGTGGGTCCAGCTCCAGGTCTCCTCCGTCACGAAGGGCAGGAACGGCGCGAACAGCCGCAACTGCACCTCGAGCGCGAGCGCAAGGGCGGCCTGGGCGGAGGCCTGCTCGGCGGCGGACTGGCCACCGTAGGCGCGCTCCTTGACCAGTTCGAGGTAGTCGTCGCAGAACGCCCAGAAGAAGGTCTCCGTCTTTTCCAGGGCTCCGGTGTAGTCGAAGTTCTCGAAGGCTGCCGTCGCCTCGGTCACGACGCCGGACAGCGCCGCGAGCATGGCCTTGTCCACGGGGTTCGTGATGGCGGTGGCGTCAGGGGCTCCAGTGGCCATGGACAGCACGAACTTGCTCGCGTTGAGCACCTTCATGGCCAGGCGACGACCCACCTTCATCTGTGACTCGTCGAACGGCGAGTCGAGGCCGGGGCGGGCCATCGCGGCACGCCAGCGCACAGCGTCGGACCCGAACTTCTCCAGGATCTCGGTGGGGACCACGACGTTGCCCTTGGACTTGCTCATCTTCTTGCGGTCGGGATCCACCACGAAACCGGAGATGGTGGCCCGCTTCCAGGGCAGCGTGTGGTGCTCGAAGTTCGAGCGCACGATGCGGCTGAACAGCCAGGTGCGGATGATGTCGTGCGCCTGCGGTGCCATGTCCATCGGGAAGACCAGGTTGAACAGCTCGTCGTCGCGTTCCCAGCCCGCAGCGATCTGCGGGGTGAGCGACGAAGTGGCCCAGGTGTCCATGATGTCCGGGTCCGCCATGAACCCACCCGGCACGTCACGCTGGTCCTCGGAGTAGCCCGGCGGGACGTCGGTCATCGGGTCGATGGGGAGCGTGGCCTCTTCGGCGAGGATGGGGGAGTCGTAGTCCGGCTGTCCCTCCATGTCGAGTTGGTACCAAAGCGGGAACGGGACGCCGAAGAACCGCTGGCGGGAGATCAGCCAGTCGCCGTTCAGGCCGGACACCCAGTTCTCGTAGCGGTGCCGCATGTGCTCGGGCGTCCACCTGAGTTCCTCCCCGCGGGCCAGCAACTCGTCGCGCAACTGCTTGTCCCGGCCGCCGTTCTTGATGTACCACTGGCGGGTTGCGACGATCTCCAGCGGCTTCTCGCCGCGCTCGTAGAAGTTCGCCATGCGGGTGGTGGGGGTCGGCTCACCGACGAGGTCCCCAGCATCCCGCAGCGCGGCCACGGTCGCCTCACGGGCGCCGAAGACGGTCTTGCCGGCGAGCGGCTCGTAGGCTTCGGTGTTGACCACCCAGTCCGGGGTCTCGGTGGCGAAGCGGCCGTCCCTGCCGATGACCGTCCGGGTGGGGAGGTCCAGTTCCCGCCACCAGGTGACATCGGTGAGGTCGCCGAAGGTGCAGCACATGGCGATGCCGGCGCCCTTGTCGGGCTCGGCATCGGGGTGCGACAGGACCGGGATCTCGACGCCGAACAGGGGTGACTTCACGGTCGTCCCGAACAGCGGCTGGTAGCGCTCGTCGTCGGGATGGGCGATGAGCGCGCAGACACTGACCAGCAGCTCGGGCCGCGTGGTCTCGATGTGGACCGGGTCGGCGCCGTCGCGGTGGAAGGCGACGCGATGGTAATGCCCGGGGTAGTCCCTGGCCTCGAGCTCCGCCTGGGCGACCGCGGTCTGGAACGTCACGTCCCACAGCGTCGGCGCGTAGGACATGTAGGCCTCGCCCCGTTCGCAGTTGCGCAGGAAGGCCCGCTGCGCGACGGTCTGGGCGTCGTCGGAGATGGTGGTGTAGAGGCTGTCCCAGTCCACCGACAGCCCCAGCTCGCGCCAGAGGGCCTCGAAGGCCTGCTCGTCGATCTGGGTCAGTTCGTGGCACAGCTGCACGAAATTCGGGCGGCTGATCGGCACCTGCCGCTTCGGGTCCGGCTTGGCCGGAGGGGTGAAATCCGGGTCAAAGGGCAGGGAGGGGTCGCAGCGGACACCGTAGAAGTTCTGGACCCGGCGCTCCGTGGGCAGGCCGTTGTCGTCCCAGCCCATCGGGTAGAAGACCTGCTTGCCCTTCATGCGCTGGTAGCGCGCGACGACGTCGGTGTGGGTGTAGCTGAAGACGTGACCGACGTGGAGCGAACCCGAGACCGTCGGAGGGGGCGTGTCGATGCTGAATACGTCGTCGCGGGAATCCGGCCGCTGGAAGGCGTACGTCTTCTCGTCGCGCCAGACCTTGCTCCACTTGGCCTCGAGTCCTTCGAGGACGGGCTTGTCGGGCAGGCCGCGCTGATCGGCGTTTGCAGTCATGCGTGCGATCTTAACGACCCCCGCCACACGGACGCGAAACCGCCGCCCCCGGCTGGCGGGGGCGGCGGTGTGCGATCGGCGGGGGAGGCTCAGCCAGCGAGTTCCTTGATGGCGCGGAGGACGTCGTCCGGCGTGGGCTGGATCAGGATCTCCTCCGTCGTGGTGTCGAAGAACTCCAGCCTCTTGTCACCCACGAGGTACGTGGGCGTGGAGCCGATGCCCTCGGTGTTGAACATCTCGTTGGAGTTCTCGACGAAGTCTGCGAACGCCTCGGTGTCGTAGAGCTCCTGGAACTTGGTCAGGTCCTCGCCCTCGATGCCGACGGCGGCGGGGAAGTCGACGCGCAGCTGCTGGTCGCTGTACCCGGCGGTGTTCACGCCTTGCTGGGAGTAGACGTAGGAGTGGTACTCGCGGAACTTGCCCACCGAATCCGCGGCTGCAGCTGCCTGCGCCGCACGCGTGGAGGCGTCGTTGCCGTGGTTGATCTCAAGGAAGGTGGCGAACCGGATCTCAAGGGTGATCTCACCCTGGTCGATGAGCTGGTTGAACGCAGGACCGTAGGCCTCCTCGCGGGCCTTGCACGCGGGGCACTGGAAGTCCTCGTAGAGGACGACGTGCGGTGCATCGGCCGCAGGTTCGGCGTCCTGCGAGACCAGTTCGATGCCGTACCCCTCGGTGGCGTTCGGCGGGGCTATCTGGTTCTCGCTCCGGCTGCCGCTCTGGCCGATCGTCTGAAAGATGACGATGGCCACGATGACGACCACCACGAGTCCGATGCCGCCGAGGCTGAAGCCAAGAATCCTCGAATTGCGCTTGCGACGTTCCTCGAGTTCCTGCTGCTGCTTGAGGGCAGCGCGCTTGCTCAGCCCTGAATTGTTGGCCATATCTCGTTCCTACTCCTGTGCCGTCCGGTTGCCTGGTGGGTGCGCACTACGCACGGGGGACATCCTAACTTGAGCGGACAAGTGTCCCGAAGCGGGGCCATCCGGGGGCAGCGGCATCGCCTTGGCCGAACGCTAGGCTTGGGGACACCATGAACCAGACTCACGCGGACCTCGTCGCTGACCTCACCAGCCGGTGGCCTGAGCACCGGGTTGCCCCGAGCCTGAATCGCATCGGCGCGCTGATGGACCTGCTCGGGGACCCGCAGCACTCGGTGCCGGTCATCCAGGTGGCCGGCACCAACGGCAAGGGCAGCACGGCCATCATGATCGACTTCCTGCTCCGTGCCGCTGGGCTCCGGGTGGGTCGCTTCGCGAGCCCGCACCTCAGCGATGCCCGGGAGCGGATCAGCATCGACGGCGACCCGATCAGCGAGGAGCGCTTCGGCGAGATCTGGCGCGAGGTGGAGCCCTTCGTCGCCATGGTGGACGAGCAGAAGCTCGACGGCGTGGACATGACGTTCTTCGAGGTGATCACAGGGATGGCCTACGCCGCCTTCGCCGACGCCCCCGTCGACGTTGCTGTGGTGGAGGTGGGGTTGGGAGGACGCTGGGACGCCACCAGCGTGGTCAGTCCCAAGGTCGCAGTCGTCTGCCCGGTGGCGCTGGACCACACGCACATCCTCGGCAACACCCTCACGGAGGTCGCCGCGGAGAAGGCGGGAATCATAAAGGAGGGTTCCACCGCAGTGCTGGCTGGCCAGGACCCTGAGGCCGCGAAGGTGCTGCTCTCCCGCGCCGTCGACGTCGGCGCCCAGGTGCGCGCGGAGGGCGTCGACTTCTCACTGCTGGACCGGCGGGTGGCCGTCGGGGGTCAGCTGCTGCGGATCGACACCGCCGGCGGACCGGTCCCGGATGTATTCCTGCCCCTGTACGGGGAGCACATGGCCCGCAACGCCGCGCTGGCGGTGGCCGCGGTCGAGGCCTTCCTCGGGGGAAAGCCACTCAGTCCGGAGATCATCAACGAGGGTCTGGGTGCGGTCGTCGCACCGGCGAGGCTCGAGCTCGTGCGCACCTCTCCACCCATCGTGGTGGACACCGCCCACAACCCCCATGCTGCACGGGCCACCATCGACGCCGTGACCGAGTCCTTCGCCTTCGCGCCGCTCGTCGGTGTGGTCGCGATGATGCGGGACAAGGACGCCGAGTCGGTCCTGCAGATATTCGCCGAGCAGATGGAGCAGGTGGTGATCACCCGTACCGCGAACTCGCCACGAGCGCTGCCCATTGAGGATCTCGCTGCGCTCGCGGAGGACATCTGGCCGGCCGGCAGGGTCCGGCGCGCTGACCGGATGGCCGACGCCATCGAGCTTGCCGCCACCTTGGCCGACGCAGCCGGCTCCCACTCCGGGGTGCTCATCGCCGGCTCCGTCATCGCCGCCGGCGAGGCTCGCGACCTGCTCGTCTCGGACAAGCCTGCAGACACTGAGGTGGACGAGGCATGACCCTGTCGGCCGGCAACCCCATCCGCGCTGCGATGATGTCGATCCTTGTGTTCGACATCGTCGTGTTCTGGCTCGCCTTCGCGGGGATGGTGCAGCTGTCGAAGGTTCCCGTCGGCACGGCGGTCCTGTGGACGACGGCGGCGACGGTGTTGGCGTTGCTGGGCGCCGTCGGGCTGCGTCGCGGCTGGGGGTACTGGTTCGGCTGGGCCACACAGGGCGCGGGCATTGCGCTGGGGCTCCTGACGCCCTGGATGTATGCAATGGGTATCGTTTTCGCATTGATCTGGATCATGTCGTTCGTGCTGGGGAAGCGTCTGGACCGACGCTCGGCAGTCGACCAAGCCTGAGGAGCGCAATGTCAGAGCAGACCTTCGTCATCATCAAGCCGGACGCCGTTGCCAGCGGCTACGTGGGCAACATCCTGTCCCGCTATGAGAGCGCGGGTCTTCGGATAGCCGAACTCGACATGCGCACCATCGACGGCGAGTTCTCTGACCGCCACTACGCCGAGCACCTGGAGCGGGACTTCTACCCACCCTTGCGGGAGTTCATGACGTCGGGTCCGTTGATCGCGGGGATCCTGAAGGGTGAGGACGCGGTCTCGCGCGTGCGCGAGATCAACGGCGCCACGGATCCCGCGAAGGCCGAGCCCGGGACCATCCGCGCCGATTTCGCCACCTCCACCAGGCAGAACTGCGTGCACGGATCAGACTCTGCGGATTCTGCCGCCTCCGAAATTGCGCTCTGGTTCCCGAAGCCGTGAGCGAACCGCGCCCCGGTGAGGGACCGCAAGGACACCCGATCGGCGTGCCTCGGCAGCCGGTGACACCACCCGGGGCGCAGGCGCCGTCTGGGTGGGTCACGCCCTCACCCGGCCCCTCGAACTGGGCGCCGCCAGGGACCTGGCCGGCGCCGGGTCAGGTGCCGACTCCCGGATACCATCCGTCGCGCCCCGGCCAGGTACCGCCTCCCGGCTACGGTCCGACCGGACCACCGTGGCAACCGCTTCAGTACGGTCCGGGTCCCGGTCAGCGGCCAGCCCGCTTGCCGACGCTGCCCGTGGTCGAGCGGGAGTACCAGGAGTTCTGGCGAACTCCCGGGATCCCCATGTGGAAGCCCTTCGTGGTGGTCATCCTCGGGGCGGTCGGCTTCTTCGCCATCTCCTTGGTGATCACTCTGGCAGCCGTGGTGATCGATGGTCTCCTGACGCCCGGCGGGTTCACGGAAGTGTCCAACGATCTCCTGGCCGGGGAGGTCTCGCGGTTGGTTTTCATCGCCAACAGCGTCGCGCTCGGGCTGATGATCCCGCTCGCCTTCCTGCTGCAGCGTTTCACCGGGCAGCCGGCGGGATTCCTCAGCTCAGTGGTCGGACGGACCCGCTGGGGATGGTTGCTGACGTGTTTCTGGATCTCGCTGCTGGCCGTCGCTGCGCTCACCGCCATCGAACTGGGACTCGGCGGGTGGGCCGCGCTCGGCCTCGAGCTGAGACCCGGCTGGCTCCCGCTGCTGGCGGCGATCCTCGTGGTCACCCCATTCCAGGCGGCGGGTGAGGAGTACCTGATCCGCGGCGTGCTGTTCCGCGCTGCGGGGTCCCTGGTGCCCCACAGGTGGGTGGCGCTCGGGCTGGGCGCGGCTGTCAGCAGCTTCGTGTTCATGCTCCTGCACGGTGCGGCCGATCCTTGGCTGAACCTCATGTACTTCTGCATGGGCCTGTTGTTCTGCTACCTCACCTGGCGTACCGGGGGTCTGGAGGCCGCGATCGCGATGCATGCGGCCAACAACCTCGTCGGCCTCACCTTCGTGCCGTTCCAGGAATGGGGCGGCATCTTCGACCGCAGTGCCGGCGTCGCCGGGCCAATCGTGCTCGTCCAGCTGGTGCTGCTCCTGGTGGCCGCGGCAGTGATCGAGGTGCTGGCCAGACGCCGCGCCATGGTGACCGTGGCCGCCCCCGCCGCCCCGCCCGCACCTGCCCCTCCGCCAGAGCTATCTGGCGGTTGGCGCTAGGCGATCTCGGCCGGCGGCCGCCCGACTCACGCCACGTCGTCCCACCAGCGGAGCACCCGAAGGGCGTGGAACGTGAGCCACTTGGAGGGCTGGCCATCGTTGACGTCCAACTCGAACCAGACGCGGCCGTGGCGGGCGCGCTCCTGCAGCCAGCGCCCGTCGTCACCCTGCTTCGAGCGGATCAGTTCGACCGCCGGGGCGGCTCTCCTGTCAGGGGCAGTGCCGTCGAACAGCGAGGCGGCCCGGAGGTAGTCCAGCGCGTTGAGCGCGCTGTACTCGGCCCGGAAGGGATACCCGAAATGGTCCACCCACGGCCCGACGATCTCGCCGTCGCTCCGGCGCCGCAGGAGTTCGCGTTGCAGCAGGTACTCCTCACCGCGACGACGGGCCGCGCGCAGGGCGTCGCTCCCGCCGGTGTAGCGCTCATGTTCGAGCAGGCCCCGGACGGCGTTCAGAGTGGAATGGAACGATGCCCGCCGCGAACCCTCGACCCATTCGCAGTTCCAGCCCCCCTCGGCCATCTCGTGGTCCAGGAAGAACTGTGCGAGCTCGGAGACGTCGGCACCCAGCCACGCGCCGTTGGCCAGGGTGAAGGCGTTGATGCAGACGTCTGTCTCCCCGCCCCAGTACGGCAGGTTCTCGAACTCCCAGCGGCAATTGGCCGCCAGGCGTTCAGCGGTGTCGGCGAGAGCCGAGGCGTCGACGCCCCACTCCCGCAGGGACGTTAGCGACCACGTCGTCGTGTTCCAGGGTTGACCGCCGTGGTCGAAGTCGGCCTCGGTGACGTCGGGCGGGAAGAAGGCCCCACCCGCCCACTGCCCGTCCGGGTCCTGCTTGGCCAGCAGGGCCGCTCCGAAGCCCTGCCGGGCGACCAGCGCCCGAGTTCCACGCCACACGTCCTCAGGTTCGTCGGCGAGGTCCCTCTGCACCTGCCAGCGGAGGGCGGGATCCGAGTCCAGGAGCCAGTCCAGCAATCCGGAACCGATCACCGCTCGTCCCACCACTTCAGAACGCGCAGCGAGATCATGGTGAGCCACTTGGAGGGCTCCCCGTCGGGCACATCGACATCGAACCAGACCCGCCCCCGCGGCACCCGTTCCTGCACCCACCGGCCGTCCCCACGGCGCGCGGTGCGGATGAACTCGACCGCCTCCGACAGGCGTGGGTCGGGAGGTGACCCGTCCAGGGGCGACGCCGAGCGGAAGTAGTCGGCGGCGTTGAGTGCGCTGTAGGTCCAGCGGAAGGGGAACCCGAAGTGGGTGGCCCAGGGACCGACGATCTCGCCGTCGGACAACCGCCGCAGCAGGTGGCGACGAAGCAGGTACTCCTCGCCGCGGTGACGGGCCGCGCGTAGATCCTCGCTTCCTCCGGTGTAGCGCTCGTGTTCCAGGATGCCTCGGACGGAGTTGAGGGTGGAGTGGAACGAGGCTCTAGTGGAACCTTCAACCCACTCGCAGTTCCAGCCACCCTCTGCAGCTTCGTGCTCCAGGAACCAGTCCCCGATGGCGGACACGTCCGCGCCCAGCCAGGCGCCATTGGCGAAGGTGTAGCCGTTTATGCAGGCGTCCACCTCTCCACCCCAGTAGGGGAGCCCTTCGTACTCCCAGTGGGAGTTGACCGCCAGCTTCTCAGCAGTGTCTCCGAGCACGTCGGCGTCCACGCCCCATTCCCGCAGCGTGAGGAGCGACCAGGTGGTGGCCGTCCACGGCTGCCCCCGGTTCTCGTACTCCTCCGGGGTGGCGTCGGCCGGGAAGTAGGCGCCCCCGGCCCACTGGCCGTCGGGGTCCTGCCTAGCCAACAGCTGCCGGCCGAAGCCCTCCGTCGGCACGCGAGCCCGGGTGCCCTGCCAGACCTCGTCCGGTGCCCCGAGCAGGTCCCGCTCCACCTGCCAGCGCAGGGCAGGGTCCGAGTCCAGCAGCCAGTCGATGACTCCTTCTTGCGTCATGGTCCCAACGCTAGGACGGGCCACTGACACCCGTGGGCATTTCCACAACGCCGGGTTATCCTGAACCCGCCATGACTGTCACAACGCCACAGCACTCCCTGTTCCCCAGGCTCGAGCCGCTTCTCGCGAGCGTCAACAAGCCCATCCAGTACGTCGGGGGTGAGCACAACAGCGTCGTCAAGGACTGGGATGCGGTCGACGTGCGCTGGTGCCTGAGCTACCCCGACGCGTACGAGGTCGGGCAGCCCAACCAGGGCGTGGCCATCCTCTACGAGATCCTCAACGAGGCGGACTGGATCCTCGCCGAGCGCACCTATGCGGTCTGGCCGGACATGGAGGCGGCGATGCGTGAGCACGGCATCCCGCAGTTCACCCTGGACGCGCACCGCCCCGTCGGCTCCTTCGACCTGCTCGGGGTCTCGTTCGCCACCGAGCTTGGTTACACCAACCTGCTCAACATCATCGACCTGGCAGGGATGACCCTGCACGCGGCCCAGAGGGGGGACGGCGAGCCGCTCGTCGTTGCCGGCGGGCACGCCGCCTTCAACCCGGAGCCGATCGCGGACTTCATCGACCTCGCGGTCCTCGGTGACGGCGAAGAGGCCTCGCTGTTGATCTCCCAGATCGTGCAGGAGTGGAAGGCAGAGGGCCGGCCCGGCGGCCGCGACGGCGTCCTGCTGCGGCTCGCCGAGACCGGGGCGTTCTATGTGCCCAAGTTCTACGACGTCGACTACCTGCCCGACGGCCGCATCCAGCGCGTGGCACCAAACCTGCCGACGGTGCCGTTCCAGGTTCGCAAGCACACGCTGATGAACCTCGACGAGTGGCCCTACCCGGCCAAGCCGATCGTGCCGATGGCGGAGACGGTCCACGAGCGCTACTCCGTGGAGATCTTCCGCGGCTGCACCCGCGGCTGCCGCTTCTGCCAGGCAGGCATGATCACGCGTCCAGTTCGAGAGCGCAACATCGAGACCATCGGGAAGATGGTGGCCGGCGGCCTCAAGGCAACCGGGCTGGAGGAGATCGGGCTGCTCAGCCTCTCGAGCGCGGACCACTCCGAGATCGCCGAGGTCACCAAGCAACTCGCGGACCGCTACGAGGGCACCAACGTCTCCCTCTCGCTCCCGTCCACCCGGGTGGACGCCTTCAACATCGACCTCGCCAACGAACTCTCCCGCAACGGGCGGCGCTCAGGTTTGACCTTCGCACCCGAGGGCGGCAGCGAGCGCATGCGCAAGGTCATCAACAAGATGGTCTCCGAGGAGGACCTGATCAACACCGTCGCCGCCGCCTTCAGCAACGGCTGGCGGCAGGTCAAGCTGTATTTCATGTGTGGGCTCCCGACCGAGACCGACGAGGACGTCCTCGAGATCGCCGAACTCGCCAGCAAGGTGGTCCAGGTGGGGCGAGAGAAGTCGGGCACCAAGGACATCCGCTGCACGGTCTCCATCGGTGGCTTCGTGCCCAAGCCGCACACCCCCTTCCAGTGGGCCGCGCAGGCAGACGTCGAGACGATCGACCGGCGCCTCCAGCTTCTCAAGGACAAGATCCGCCAGGACCGCAACTACGGCAAGGCCATCGGGCTGCGCTACCACGACGGCCAGCCCGGCATCATCGAGGGCCTGCTCTCCCGCGGGGACCGGCGCGTTGGCCGGGTCATCGAACGGGTCTGGCGCGAGGGGGGCAAGTTCGACGGCTGGAGCGAACACTTCAGCTACGAGCGGTGGACCCGCGTGGCGGCGGAGGAACTCGCCGAGTTCGGGATCGACCTGGACTGGTACACCACCCGCGAGCGGTCCTACGAGGAGGTCCTGCCCTGGGACCATCTCGACGCAGGTCTGGACCGGGACTGGCTGTGGGAGGACTGGCAGGACTCGCTCGATGAGGTTCCGGTGGAGGACTGCCGGTGGACCCCGTGCTTCGACTGCGGCGTCTGCCCCGACCTGGACACCCAGATCCAGATCGGCCCGACAGGCAGGCAGTTGCTGCCGTTGACCGTCGTCAAGCCCGCTCTGGCCTGACCTCGTCCTCGATGTACCAGCGCCGGCACGCGAAGTAGCCCGCGATCGTCATCGGCACCACCAGCGCGAGTTGGATGGACAGCGACAGGGTCCAGCTCCCGGTCACGCCGCCGAGTGCGCCGAACAGCAATGGGCCGAACGCCGCGATGGTGTAGCCCAGCGACTGGGTGAAGCCGGACAACGCGGTGGTGCCAGACGGCGTCCGCGACCGCAGCCCCAACAGCGCGAGGATCAGCGGGAATGATGAGGTGCCCAGCGCAAGGAACACAGACCAAAGCCACGGCAGTGTCATCGGATCCACCAGTAGCCCTATGAAGCCTGCGGCCAGGAACGCCATGATGACGAGGAACAGGCTGACGGGTTCCGCCACGCGGGCTGCGTAGCGGGGCACCATGAAGGCGGGTACGATCCCGACGCCGGTCGCGATGCCGAGCATCAGCCCCGCGTCGAACTGACTCATGCCGGCGTCCATGTAGACGGTGGGCAACCAGCCGAAGATCGTGTAGGCATGGGTGCTCTGGAGCCCGAAGAACACCGCCATCACCCAGCCCATCCGGGTGCGTGCGACGGACCCGAACCCGACGTGTTCGGTCGAGCGGGTCCTGCCGTGCCTCCCGGCGTTGTGCCGCAACATCGGGATCCAGCAGATGGCGGCGGCGACGGCGATCGCAATGCCCGCAGTGAAGGCTGCCCGCCATCCGCCGAGTGCGTTCGCCAGCGGCACCGTCCCGATGCTGGCCGCGGTCACCCCGATCGAGAGCGTCAGCGAGTACAGCGACGTCGCCAGCCCCACCTTGAGGGGGAAGTGGTGCCTGACCAGACTGGGCAGCAGGATGTTGCAGGTGGCCATGCCCGCGAGCGCGAGGATCGAAAGCAGCAGGAATGCCCACCCCGACGTCACCCAGGCGCGTGCGAGCTGCCCGGCGATCAGCGCGGCCAGTGCCAGGCCGACGGTGTAGTGCATTCCCAGCCGTCGCGAGATCTCCGGGGTCAGGGCGCCGAAAACCGCGAAGCACACCGACGGCAGGGAGGTCAGCAGACCGGCCGTGGTTCCGGTGAGACCGAGATCGGCGCTGATGTCGGTCAGCACCGGTCCGACCGAGACCGCCACCGGTCGCAGGTTGAAAGCCAGCACGAGCACCGCGATGAGGGCGAGCCAGTGGGTGCGGCCCCCGGCTGCTGGGGTCCCGGCTGTCGTCATGGCGGCAACCATAGTGCCCTTCGAGAAAACTGAAAGTCCATTCAGGTCGCCGTCGTTTTCGGTTATAGTCGCGCTGTCGGGAGCGACGGGGCTCCCCCGGAGGCACCTGGAGCACGAATGACCCTTCTGGAAGGCATCACCTCACGCACCGTTGCGACCCCACGCCTCGACGTCAACATCCTGGAGCGGGCCGGTGACGACGAATCCACACCGCCGGAACGGACCGTCGTCCTGGTGCACGGCAACGTCTCCTCGGCACTGTTCTGGCAGCCGGCGATGCTCGAACTCCCACGCGACCTGCGGGTCCTTGCCGTCGACCTGCGCGGTTTCGGCGGCACACAGACCCTGCCCGTCGACGCCACGCGCGGCGTTCGTGACTTCTCCGACGACCTGCACGCCACCCTGCAGTCGCTCGGTTTGGAGGCCGCACACCTGGTCGGTTGGTCCATGGGTGGGGGAGTGGTGATGCAGTACGCGCTCGACCACCCTGTGCTCAGCCTGGCGCTGCAGGCGCCGGTCTCGCCCTACGGGTTCGGCGGCACGCGTCGCGACGGCTCCCGAGTCAGCGATGACGACGCAGGTTGCGGCGGCGGCGGCGCCAATCCGGACTTCATTTCGCGGCTTGAGGCGGGAGACATGACCGACGACGCGCCGACGTCGCCCCGCTCCGTGTTCCGGACCGGCTACGTGGCGCCGGGATTCCAGACCGACCACGAGGACCTGTGGGTGGAATCGATGCTCACCACGGCCACGGGGGAGGGGAACTACCCGGGCAACTCCGTGGTGACCTCCAGTTGGCCGGGGTTTGCCGCCGGTGACTCTGGCGTACTCAACACCATGGTCCCCAAGTACTTCGACGTCTCCGGCATCGTCGCACTGGAGAATAAGCCCCCGATCGTGTGGATCCACGGGGACGCTGACGCGATCGTGTCCGACTCCTCCTTTTTCGACATCTCCAACCTCGGTGCACTGGGTGTGATTCCAGGGTGGCCCGGCGCCGACGTCTCCCCGGCGCAGGAGATGGTGTCACAGACTCGCGACGTGCTCGACGCCTACGCAGCGGCGGGCGGCCTGGTCACCGAGGTGCTGCTTGAGGGCGTCGGCCACTCACCCCACCTGGAGCGTCCGGACGAGTTCCGCGCTGCTGTGCTCGGTGCGATCGGGCACGAGGGTCCCTGACTGCGGCCCCTGGTCGGTGCGTCCGGGGCCGGCACCGTGCGCCCGCACCCGGCGGTCTTACGTAGACTCACCCGGGTGGGAAGTAGACAGCCTCCGGTCCAGCAGCCGCCGCCCGTTCAGAAACTCCGCCTGCGCTACACCAAGCGCGGGGTGGCGAGGTTCACGTCGCACCGCGATTTCGGCAGGGCCCTGGAGCGGGCGTTGCGGCGGGCCGAGATCCCCATGGCCTATTCGTCGGGCTTCACACCGCATCCCCGGATCGCCTACGGCAGCGCCGCCCCGACCTCCGCCGCGTCGGAGGCGGAGTACGTGGAACTGGGACTGAGCGAGCGCTGCGACCCCGCCAAGGTGATGGCGGCCATGAACGAGGTACTGCCTCACGGCTTCGTCGTCATCGATGCCGCCGACGCCGTGAAGGACTCACTGGGTGATCTCCTGCAGGCCTCGCAGTGGCGGATCCGCATCGACGGTGCGGCCCCCGGTGTGCTGGATGAGGCCGTGGCCGCACTGCTGGCCACGCCTGAACTGAAGGTTCAGCGGCTGACCAAGAACGGCATGCGCACCTTCGACGTGCGTTCAGCGATCATCTCGATGGTCGCCCTCTCCGACGACGAGATCGCGTTGCAGTCGCTGCACCAGACCCCGCTGGTCAGGCCCGACGACGTGCTGACGGCGCTGCGTGAGGTGGACCCGCGCGTGCCCGCCGGGCTGCCGCTGCTGACCCGGTTGGCGCAGGGACCACTGGTCGACGGCCAGATTGCCGATCCACTGCGTCCCCAGTCCGCGCATGCGTGAGGCGTGAGCCCTCGGGTCGGAGGGAGGATCTGACGGAAACCCCGTTTTCTTCGCACAGCTCTGCAGGGAAAGCGGGGTTTCCGTCAGATCCTCCACGGGCGGCACGTCGATGCGGCGCTTTGACGGGGCGTGTGAAACAATGTGGACAGGTCACGCACCGCCGGTGCCGCCGGAGGCCGCTTGAGTTTGTACCGCGACGAAGTTTTCGACCGCGGCAGCTCGGAGCAGTTCCCCGTAGACCGTTGAACTTGGTACGCAGCTTGTCTGCGCCACTTCCGCGCACACCGTGCGCATGAGGAGCCACATGGCCGAGAACCAGAACGGCAACAACGTCGCCGAATCGAACCCCTCCCAGCCCACCCGTCGCCGCCGCGCCGCCTCCAGGCCGGCTGGCCCGCCCCCCGCAGTGGCGGCCCCGCTTGAGGTTCCGCAGACCACTGCCGCGGCCGCGGTCGCGCCCACCTCGGAGGACAAGCCCGCAGGCACTCCCGAAGTGGCCCCCAGCCACCCCGAGCAGCCGGCCCCGGCCAGGCGCCGTCGAGCCACCCGTCCCGCCGCTCCGGCAGACCCGGTCGCCGAACTCGCCAGTGACACCGCTGCCGCCGTCGCGGCGGCCCCGGCTGGTGAAGGAGCCCTCGCGGCCGAGCCAGAGGGTGCTGGCGCTCCCGCTGCTGAGCCGCCGGCGAAGAAGCCCGCCACCCGTCGTCGTAGGGCCACCAGCGCCACCCCTGCGGAGGATCCCATCGCTGGAATCGCCGAGGACACGGCCGCTGCCGCCCAGGCCGCTCCGGCTGGCGTGGGAGCCGAGGTTTCCCCGGACATCGACGTGCAAGCAGAAGGCAAGCCCGCCACCCGTCGCCGCCGCGCGAGCCGCAGCACGGCCGCGCCCGAGCAGGACCCCATCGTCGAGATGGCCGCTGACACCGCTTCCGCGGCGGCTGCCGCTCCGTCGGGGGAGCCGGCGCCGGAGGAGTCGTCCTCGCAGACTCACGGCGAGCAGGCCGATACCAAGCCCGCCACCCGTCGTCGACGTGCGACCCGCGGCACCGCCGCCCCCGAGCCCGACCCGATCGCCGAGATGGCTGCCGAGACCCAGGCGGCCGCCGTGGCCGCGCCGTCGGACCGGCAGCCCGAATCCGAAGCCCCCGCGGCCGACGAGGCACCCGAGCGACCGGCCGGACGCCGACGCCGGGCCACCCGCACCGCCGCCGCTGCGGAGCCGACGCCCGAGCCGGTGGCCACGGAAGAGGACCGGGAGCCGGTGGCGGAGGACTCCATCGCTGCCGCGCTGAGGATGGCCGAGGAGGCTGCCCAGGCGCGCAAGGCGCTCATCGCGGACCCGTTCAGCGTTCCCGCCGGCCGTCGCCAGAACGCCCTGGACTCACTCGCCGACGCGATCGCCTCGGGTCAAGCTGTGGACGACGACCAGGACGAGGCAGAGGACGAGGACGAGGAAGCGGGCGACGAGGAGTCCCAAGACGAGGACGACGACGAGCAGACCGACGAGGAGTCGGAGGAATCGGAGGACTCTGAGGCGGGGGACGACTCCGACCGTCCCTCCCGCCGTCGCCGCCGTCGCGGTGGGCGCAGACGCCGTCGCGGCGGATCCCGTCAGGATGCTGAGGATGCTGACTCAGCCGAGGCCGAGGACTCCGAGGAGGAGCCCGACCGGCCCAGCACCGAGGAGCCTGCAGAGGGTGATGAGGGTGACAACGGCGACAGCGAAGCCGACGACGGTGGCGGCACGCGCCGTCGCCGCCGCCGTCGCCGCGGTGGCCGCTCCGACGACCGGGAACTCGGTACCTCCAACGACGAGATCACCGGCATCGAGGGTTCCACCCGCATGGAGGCCAAACGGCAGCGCCGCAAGGAGAACCGTGCCGCAGGCCGCCGTCGGGCACCGATCCTGAGCGAGGCGGAGTTCCTGGCCCGGCGAGAGGCCGTGGACCGCAAGCTCGTGATCCGGCAGGGTGAGGACTACACCCAACTGGCCGTCATCGAGGACGGGATCCTCGTCGAGCATTACGTCGATCGGGCGTCGGCCACCTCGCTCATCGGCAACGTCTACCTGGGGCGGGTGCAGAACGTGCTCCCCAGCATGGAGGCCGCCTTCGTCGACATCGGTCGTGGGCGCAACGCCGTGATCTATGCGGGCGAGGTCGACTGGGACGGCTTCGGCGTCTCGGCGGAGGATCGCAAGGTCGAGAAGGTGTTCAAGTCCGGGCAGACGGTCCTGGTGCAGGTCACCAAGGACCCGGTCGGGGCCAAGGGTGCCCGGCTCACCGGCCACATCTCGCTGCCCGGCCGCTACATCGTCTACTCGCCGGGTGGCCACCTCTCCGGGATCTCCCGGAAGCTGCCCGACGCCGAGCGTGCCCGCCTGCGCGAGATCCTCGGGGAGCTCATCTCCGACGACGAGTCCGTGATCGTGCGCACTGCAGCCGAGGGTGCCAGCTCGGAGGAGCTCGTCCGGGACGTGAACCGCCTGAAGGCGCAGTGGGAAGTGATCGAGAAGAAGGTCAAGCTCGGCAAGGCCCCCGAGGCCCTCTACAGCGAGCCTGACCTGACGCTGCGGATCGTGCGTGACTTGTTCACCGAGGACTTCGGCAGGCTCATCGTGCAGGGCAATGGTGGACCCGATGACCAGTACGAGGCCATCGAGAACTACGTCGGCCATGTGGCCCCGCACCTGGCCGAGCGCCTGGAGCGCTACGCGCCGGCTGAGGATGGCAGGGACGTCTTCACCGAGTTCCGGATCGACGAGCAGATCGCCAAGGCCCTCGACCGCAAGGTCTACCTGCCCTCGGGTGGATCCCTGGTGATCGACCGCACCGAGGCCATGACGGTCATCGACGTCAACACGGGCAAGTTCACCGGCACCGGGGGCAACCTCGAGGCCACGGTGACCAGCAACAACCTGGAGGCTGCCGAGGAGATCGTGCGCCAGCTCCGGCTGCGGGACCTGGGCGGGATCATCGTGATCGACTTCATTGACATGGTCCTTCCGAGCAACCGCGACCTGCTGCTGCGCCGGCTGGTGGAGTGCCTGGCACGGGACCGGACGCGCCACCAAGTGGCCGAGGTGACGAGCCTGGGCCTGGTCCAGCTGACCCGCAAGCGGATCGGCACGGGCCTGGCGGAGGCGTTCACGGAGGAGTGCGAGCACTGCCACGGCGCCGGCTACGTCCGCCACGACGAGCCGGTGGACTCCCAGGAGCAGGCCGACGGCGGTGACCGCGACCAGCGCCGTGGCAGCCGCAGCGGCAGCCGCGGCCGTCGCAACGGTGGCAAGTCCTGAGTGTGGGTTGGGGTCCCGGATCTGGTCAGTTTGACCGATCCGGGGCAGCCCCGTAGAGTTGTCGATCGGTGCATTTGGCTCCGCGGTTCTCCGCGTGCGGCCTCCACCCCGACGAATCGGACTCCAACAGGTTTCCGAGCATTGAAGTCAAAGAGCTGAGAAGGTAGGTCAGGCGTGTACGCGATCGTGCGCAACGGCGGACGCCAGCACAAGGTTGCTGTTGGCGACATCCTGGACATCGATCTGGTGTCCGAAGAGGTCGGCGGTACCGTCAACCTGCAGCCTTTGCTGCTGGTCGATGGCGAGTCCATCACCTCGGCAGCCAAGGATCTGGGCAAGGTCACCGTGACCGCCGAGGTCATCGGCGCCACCAAGGGTCCCAAGATCCGGATCATCAAGTACAAGAACAAGACCGGGTACAAGAAGCGCCAGGGGCACCGTCAGCGGTACACCCAGGTGAAGATCACCGGCATCGAGAGCTGAGGGAGCTGACATGGCACACAAGAAGGGCGCGTCCTCGACGCGCAATGGTCGTGACTCGAACGCCCAGCGCCTCGGCGTGAAGCGCTTCGGCGGTCAGGTCGTCGGCGCCGGTGAGATCATCGTCCGTCAGCGCGGCACCCACTTCCACCCTGGCGTCGGTGTCGGACGTGGCAAGGATGACACCCTCTTCGCGCTGGTTCCCGGCGCCGTGGAGTTCGGTGTCAAGCGTGGACGCCGCGTCGTCAACGTCGCTCCGGTCGAGGCCTGAGCAACCACATCATTCATCAGGGAGGGGCAGCCGCACGGCTGCCCCTCCTTTGATTTGCGGCCGACGCGGTAGCGTTGTCCCGCAAGAGTTCCCAGGAGGATCCATGGCCATCCCGTCATTCGTCGACCGCGTGAAGCTGACCGTCCAGGCCGGCAACGGCGGGCACGGCTGCGCCTCCGTCCACCGCGAGAAGTTCAAGCCACTGGGAGGGCCCGACGGCGGCAACGGCGGTCAGGGTGGGTCCATCATCTTCCGGGTCGACGACAACCTGACCACCTTGGTGGAGTACCACCGCCAGTCGGTCCGCAAGGCGACCAACGGGCAGCCCGGCAAGGGCGACCACCAGCATGGCGCGA
Source organism: Tessaracoccus sp. OS52 (assembly GCF_020687685.1). Taxonomy (GTDB): domain Bacteria; phylum Actinomycetota; class Actinomycetes; order Propionibacteriales; family Propionibacteriaceae; genus Arachnia. Next base: position 894,741 of record NZ_JAJEWM010000001.1, read on the forward strand.
ACGGTGACGACATCGTCCTCGCGGTGCCCCCGGGCACTGTGATCTCTGACGCCGAGACCGGTGAGGTCCTCGCAGACCTGACCACTGCCGGTGCCGAGTTCGTCGCGGCCGCCGGCGGCCGGGGCGGTCTGGGCAACTCCGCGCTCGCGTCGTCGGCGCGCAAGGCCCCCGGATTCGCGCTCCTCGGTGAGGAGGGGGAGAGTCGGCTGTTGCAGCTCGAGCTCAAGGTGGTGGCCGACGTCGGCCTCGTCGGGTTCCCCTCGGCGGGCAAGTCCTCGCTGGTGGCAGCCATCTCCAGAGCCCGTCCCAAGATTGCCGACTACCCCTTCACCACGCTGGTGCCCAACCTGGGCGTCGTCGTGGCCGGGGATGTCACCTACACGGTGGCCGATGTCCCCGGCCTCATCGAGGGCGCCTCACTGGGCAAGGGCCTCGGCTTCGACTTCCTGCGCCACATCGAGCGCTGTCAGGCGATCGTCCACGTCATCGACCTGGGCACCTACGAGCCCGGCCGCGATCCCCTGGCCGACCTCGAGGTCATCGAGTCCGAGCTCGAGGCCCACGGCGGCCTGGAGGACCGGGTCCGGCTCGTCGCGCTGAACAAGGTGGACCTCCCCGATGCGCCGCTCCTGGCTGAGATGGCGCGCGCCGAGTTGGAGAAGGCGGGCCACAGAGTGTTCGAGATCTCCACGAAGACCGGCGAGGGCCTCGGCGAGCTGAAGTTCGCGATGGCCAAGGTGGTGGCGGCCAGACGCGCCTCCCTGCCCGAACCCGCGGCCGAGCGGCCCGTCATCAGGCCCAGGTCCGTGGGCCGTGCGGCGACGAAGGAGGCCGACTTCACCATTGCCAGGAAGGGTGACGGTGAGGGCGGTTTCGTCTGGCGCGTGCAGGGTGAGAAGCCCGAGCGCTGGATCCGGCAGACGGACTTCAACAACCCCGAGGCCGTCGGCTACCTGGCCGACCGGCTGAACCGCCTCGGCGTCGAGACCGAGTTGCTGCGCATCGGCGCACAGCCCGGGGACGCCGTCGCGATCGGCGGCGAGGATGCCGTCGTGTTCGACTTCGCCCCGCAGGTGGACGTCGGCGCGGAGATCCTGTCCCGCCGCGGCGAGGATGCCCGTCTGGAGGAGGAGCGTCCGGCAGTCGCGCGGCGGCGCAAGCTGGATGCCGAGTACCACGCACGCAAGGCTGACGATGCGCAGTAGCGTCCGCGACGCGTCCAGATTGGTGGTGAAGGTCGGTTCGTCCTCCCTGACGACGCCCAGTGGCGGCTTCGACCACGAGCGGGTCGAGACGCTCGCCGCCGAGCTGTCGGCGCTGCATCGCGGCGGCCGCCGGGTGGTGCTGGTCACCTCGGGCGCCATCGCCGCCGGGATCGGACCGCTTGGTCTGGGCAAGCGACCCAATGACCTCGAGACCCAGCAGGCTGCCGCGGCGGTGGGTCAGGGGCTGCTGGTCCACCAGTACACGCAGGCGTTCGCGCGCCACGGCGTCCTGGTCGCACAGTTGCTGCTCACCGTCGACGACGTCCTGCGCGGCACCACCTACCGCAACGCCCTCAACACCATCTCGCGGCTGTTCCGGCTGGGTGTGGTGCCGATCATCAACGAGAACGACACCACCGCGACGCACGAGATCCGCTTCGGCGACAACGACCGGCTCGCGGCGCTGGTGGCGCACCTGGTGCGGGCCGACGCACTAATCCTGCTGACCGACGTCGACGGCCTCTACACCGCGCACCCGAGTGAGTCCGGCAGCGAGAGGATCGCCCAGGTCGACGACATCACGAAGCTCGTCGTAGACACCTCTCGGGTGGGCTCCAAGGTGGGCACCGGCGGCATGCGCACGAAGCTGGAAGCCGCCCAGATCGCGGCGCAGGCCGGCATCGAGGTGGTTCTCGGCCATGCGGACCAGCTGCACCAGATCCTGGAGGGCGAGGAAGTGGGGACGCACTTCTCACCTGTCGGCAAGCGTCGCAGGCGTCGGCTGCTCTGGCTCGCGCACGCGGCCAAGATCCGGGGCCAGCTGCACGTCGACGCCGGGGCGGTCCGGGCACTCACCCAGACCCACGCGTCCCTGCTGTCAGCGGGCGTGGTGCGCATCGAGGGCAACTTCAACGCCGGTGACCCGGTGGCCATCGTCGGTCCCGAGGGTGAACCGTTCGCCAGGGGCTTCGTCGAGTACGGCTCCGACGAACTGTCCTCACCCGAGGACCGGGGCCGCGCGGTCGTGCACCGCAACCGCCTGATCCTGTTGTGAGCGCGCGGCGGCGGCGCCGGGGCCATAGGCTTGCGGCATGCGAGTCGTCGTCATCGGTGGCAGTGGACACATCGGCAGTTTCCTGATCCCCAGACTGGTGCGCTCCGGGCATGAGGTGCGCAACGTCAGCCGTGGGCAGCGGGACAGCTACGTGGCCGACGCCGCCTGGCAGGACGTCCGCCCCGTGACCGTCGACCGGACGCAGGAGGAGCGCGAGGGTATCTTCGGCGAGCGCATCGCGGGCCTGGGCGCCGACGTCGTGGTGGACCTGATCTGTTTCACGCCCCAGTCCGCCAAGGCGCTCGTGGAGGCGCTGCGCGGAGTCAGCGGCCATCTCCTGCACTGCGGCTCCATCTGGCGCCACGGCCCCAGCGAGCGGCTGCCAGTGCGGGAGCACAGCCAGGAGCCGCCGTTGGGGGACTACGGGATCGCGAAGGCTGCCATCGCGGAACTGCTGCGGGAGGAAACCCGGGCGGGTGGGCTGGTGACCACTTCGCTCCACCCCGGCCACATCGTCGGCCCGGGGTGGCATCCGGTCGGGCCGCTGGGCAACTTCGACCCTTCAGTCTGGCGGACCTTGTCCGCGGGTCGGGAGCTGGCCGTGCCCGGGCTTGGCGCCGAACTGATGCAGCACGTGCACGCCGACGACGTGGCCCAGGCCTTCGAGGCCGCCATCGACCGGCGTGACGAGGCCGCTGGGGAAGACTTCGACGTCGTCGCGCCGTCAGCGCTGAACGTGCGCGGGTATGCGAGAACGGCGGCTGCGTGGTTCGGCAAGGAGGCGAAGCTGCGGCACGTCGGCTGGGAGGAGTTCCGCGACCTCACCTCCCCCGAACACGCCGATGCGAGCTGGGAGCACCTGGTCCGCAGCCATTACGTCAGCATCGACAAGGCCCGCGCCGTCATCGGGTACGCCCCCCGGTACGAGCCCGAGCAGGCGATCCTGGAGTCCGTGAGTTGGCTGGTTCGCAACGGTGGGATCGAGATCGAGGCTCCGCTCATCGGTTTGGCCGGAGAGGATACGAAAGCCTAGAATTGGGGGACTGGTGACCGGCCACAGCCGAACCGGCGAGCGCTTCTTGAAAGGGCTGCTGTGACATTCTTCGACATCCTCGGCTGGGTTGCCGCTGCCTTCGGCATGTCCGGCAGCGTGCCCCAGATCCTGCGTTTGCGCCGCACCCGCACCAGCGCCGGTCTTTCCACCAGGATGTGGCAGTTCAGCGCGGCCGCCACCTTCGCCTGGACCATGCACGGCTTCCTCGTCGGAGCCGTCCAGATGCAGGTGCCCAACATCGTTTGCACGGTGCTCGCGCTGGGCATCCTCGCCTTCATCGTTCGCGACCGTGGCGAGCGGTTCCTGCCGCGGCTCGTCCTCCCGACCGTCCTGGGTCTTGCGCTCTTCGGGCTGGACCTGTGGCTCGGCCCCGTCGTGTTCGGGACGCTCGTGGCCCTTCCCCTCGTTTTCGGTCAGATCTCGCAGTTGCTGTTCATGCGGCGTTCCGCTGACCTCTCCGGGGTCTCGGTCCCCACCCTCGCCGTTAACGTGCTCGTGCAGGCCCTCTGGCTCGTCTGGGGCATCGGCGTCGGGGATGCGGCGATCCTGGTCTGCTCGGTCCTGATGGGCACGCTCTGTGTGGTGAACCTCGCCTACTACGGCTGGCGCGGCGCGCGAGGCACGGTTGGTCCGCCGGTGCTGGCGGAGCAGCTCGCCGTCGACACACTCGCACCCGCGACCGCCGGCTGACGTCCCCGTTCGGGCGTGGTCACCCAATGACCACGGGACGGGCCGCGCAGGGATCCTCGCCTAGACTGCGGGACATGGATTTCACAACGCAGGCCCGCGCCGCCCGCGCCGCGAGCATCGAACTGGTCCGCCTGAATCGTGCCGCCAAGGATGCCGCCCTCCACGCCATGGCCGACGCACTTGCCGCGGCCGAGGCCGACCTGCTCGAGGCCAACGGCCGCGACATCGAAGCCGCGCGTGCCAACGGCACGTCGGAATCGATCATCGACCGACTGGCACTCAACCCGTCGCGCATCGCCGGCATGGTGCAGGGGCTGCGTGACCTGGCCGCACTGCCTGACCCCGTCGGCGACGTCGTGCGAGGCTGGCGCCTGCCCAACGGTGTCAAGGTCACCCAGACCCGGGTGCCGTTCGGAGTGGTCGGCATCATCTACGAGGCACGTCCAAACGTCACGGCGGACGCAGCGGGCATCGCCCTGAAGTCCGGCAACGCAGCGCTCCTGCGCGGATCCGGTTCGGCGTTCAACACCAACCAGGCCAGCGTCGCCGCGCTTCGGGAAGGGCTGCGGAGCGCCGGAGTGAACCCCGACGCGGTAAATCTCGTGGAAGGGGGACGGGAGGTCACCACGGAGATGATGCAGGCGCGCGGGCTCGTGGACGTGCTGATCCCGCGCGGTGGCGCCGGCCTCATCCAGGCGGTCGTGGACGGCTCCAAGGTGCCCGTGATCGAGACCGGCACCGGCAACTGCCACCTGTTCGTCGACGCCTCGGCGGACCAGGACATGGCGATCGAGATCATACTCAACGCCAAGACCCAGCGGTGCAGCGTCTGCAACGCCTTGGAAACGCTGCTCGTCCACCGCGAGATCGCCGACGAGTTCCTGCCCAAGGCAGTGGCGGCGCTCACGGAGCACGGCGTGGTGGTGCACGGCGACGAGGCCTTCGTGCAGGCCGCCTCCGAGGTGGTGGCCGCCAACCCCGAGGACTTCGAGGCCGAATGGCTCAGTCTGGACATCTCCGCCAGGGTCGTCGACTCCATCGACGAGGCGCTGGACCACATCCGCCGGTACACCACCGGGCACTCGGAGACCATCGTCACCTCTGACAAGGCCGCGGCGGACCGCTTCGTGGCGGAGGTCGACGCGGCTGCGGTACTGGTCAACGCCTCCAGCCGCTTCATCGACGGCGGGGAGTTCGGCTTCGGCGCGGAGATCGGCATTTCCACGCAGAAGTTGCACGCCCGCGGACCGATGGCCCTGCCGGAGATGACGTCCACGAAGTACATCGTCGAGGGCGACGGGCAAGTTCGCGCCTGAGGCGCGGCATGCGGATAGGATCCCGTTCATGGTTCTCGCAACTCTTCTGGAAACGACCAGTTCCGGCTCGCTGCCCACCATCCTCGCCGGCGTGATCGCCTTCGCCCTCCTGATGGCGGCCCTGCTCTGGGTCACCGGTATGGGTTCGGGTCGGCCCAACTCCAGGTGAACAACATCCCACTGCGGACAGCGCCGAACGGCCGGCGCTACCGGCTCGGTGTGATGGGCGGCACCTTCGACCCGATCCACCACGGCCACCTGGTGGCCGCCAGTGAGGTCGCGGCCAAGTTCCAACTCGACGAGGTGGTGTTCGTCCCCACCGGCGTCCCCTGGCAGAAGGCGCATCGCGACGTCTCGCTGGCTGAGGACCGCTACCTGATGACCGTCATCGCCACGGCATCGAACCCCCGGTTCTCGGTCTCGCGCGTCGACATCGATCGCCCGGGCAATACCTACACCGTCGACACGCTGAAGGATCTGCGGGCTGAGCGCGGCACCAACACCGAACTGTTCTTCATCACCGGCGCCGACGCCGTCCGCCAGATCCTCACGTGGCGTGGGGCCGACGAACTGTTCGACCTGGCCCAGTTCGTCGGGGTGACGCGTCCCGGGGTTCCGATGACCGTCGAGGACCTGAAGCACCTGCCGGAGGACCGCGTGACGATGCTGGAGGTTCCGGCGCTGGCCATCTCGTCCACCGACTGCCGCGCAAGGGTCCACGCCGCCGAACCGATCTGGTACCTGGTGCCTGACGGTATCGTCCAGTACATCCAGAAGCGCGGCCTGTACGCCGGCTTCGAAGTCGAGCAGGACCCAACCGCAGGAGAATCTGTTGCCAGTAACTGAAGAAGTCCTCGTCCCGGTGCGGCAGGCGGCCCAGGCCGCGGCCGACAAGCTCGCCACCCAGATCGTCGCCTTCGACGTCAGCGAGCAGCTGGCCATCACCGACGTCTTCCTCATCGCCAGCGCGCGCAACGAGCGTCAGGTGGGCGCCGTCGTCGACGGCGTGGAGGAGTCCCTGCTCAAGGTGGGCGTCAAGCCCGTGCGGCGCGAGGGTGATCGGGAGAACCGCTGGGTGCTGCTGGACTACATCGACTTCGTGGTCCACGTGCAGCACACCGAGGAGCGCTCCCTGTACAACCTGGAGCGGCTCTGGAAGGACTGCCCGCAGATCCCCCTTGAGATCGACCTGCCCGAGCAGCCCGAGCCCGATGCGTTCGAAGAGGAACTGCGGGGGTGGTGAACCTCACTCACCTGGTGCTCCTCCGGCATGGGCAGACGGAGTGGAACCACATCGACAGGATGCAGGGCCAGGCCGACGTCCACCTCGATGCGACCGGGATCACCCAGGCCCACGCGGCGGCCAGGGCCCTTGCCTCTCGGCACTTCGACGCCGTGTACTCCTCGGACCTGGTGCGGGCCAAGGCGACGGCGGACACCGTCGCGGCAGACCTGGGACTCCCCGTCGTGGTGGATCCGCGCCTGCAGGAAATCCACATGGGCAGCTGGAGCGGAAAGACCCGCGCCGAGGTGGAGGCGGAGTTCCCCGAGTTCGCCACGCTCTACTGGGAGGGCAAGGACTTCCGCCGGTCGCCGGAGGGGGAGACGATCGCTGAGATGGTGGAGCGCTCCATGCCCGCCCTTCGCGAGATCATCGAGCGCCATCGCGGCCACCAGGTCCTGGTGGTGGGGCACGGGTTCATGCTGGCCCAGCTCGTCCAGAACCTCGTCGGCATCACGGCGCACGCCCGGGTCCTGGGTGGGCTCAGGAACGCACACTGGTCGGAGGTAGGGATCGCTCCGGACGACAACGCCTGGCTGATCGCCCACAACGTACCGCCGCACGTCATCGAAGACCTGTGACCGCACCATCCAAGGGTGGCGCTTGAGGGTCCGACTGCCGACCCGCATGCGCCACACTTGAGGCCCGATGGCCCCAGTGGCGGCGGGCTCGAGTCCGGTTTCGATTGGCCCCACGCGACGTGGTTGCGTTAGCATTGCGAAGCCCCGCTGAGAAGCGGAACTGGGGCTATGGCGCAGTTGGTAGCGCGCTTCCATGGCATGGAAGAGGTCAGGGGTTCGAATCCCCTTAGCTCCACCGAACCGCTCGCCGGCTGACTCCGGTCGGACCGTTGAGAAACCAGGACGCGAACACGGCGTGTCATGGACACTCACCATCCACGACACGCCGAGTTTGCGTTCCAGATTCCCAACGCGCAGAGGCCGGTGCGGGAGCGAGCACCAATCCCGGCCACACCCCATTGCCTAGTATTCGGTTCATGACCGGCTACTACATCGGGGTCTCCGGGTGGCGGTACCGCGGCTGGCGCGGGGACTTCTATCCCGAGGGCTTGCGGCAGCGCGACGAGCTCCGCTACGTGGCCGAGCGGATGACTTCGGTGGAGATCAACGGCTCCTTCTACTCGCTGCAGCGGCCCAGTTCCTACGCCGCATGGGCGTCCGACACTCCGGAGGGCTTCGTGTTCGCGGTCAAGGGCGGCCGCTACCTCACGCACATGAAGCAGTTGCATGACATCGAGGCGCCGCTTGCGCACTTCTTCGCCTCCGGCGTGCTCGCGCTCGGCAACCGGCTTGGGCCCGTGTTGTGGCAACTCCCGCCTCGCATGTCCTTCCACGCCGAACGCCTGGACCACTTCCTGCGGATGCTGCCGCGCACCCTCGGGGAGGTTGCGGAGCTGGCGCGGCGGCACGACGACAAGCTCGCCCCCGAACGGACACTCACCGACGTCGCACCCGGCGTCGCCGCGGACCGTCCCGTCCAGCACGCCTTGGAGCCGCGGCACCCGAGTTTCGCTTCGCAGGAGGCCCATGAACTCCTCGCCCAGCAAGGCGTGTGCATGGTGATCGCCGACAGCGCGGGGGAGTGGCCGACGATGCCGGACGCCACCAGTGACATCCGCTACGTCCGCCTCCACGGGGAGCAGCAGCTCTACACCAGTGGCTACACCGACGAGTCCCTCGACCGCTGGGCGGACCAGTGCAGGACGTGGCTCGCCGAAGGGCTCGACACCTACGTGTACTTCGACAACGACGCCCACGGGCACGCGCCCTGGGACGCCGTCCGTCTGCTGGACCGCCTCGCCGATGTCGCCGCCGACGGCGAGCGGTAGCCTTCAGCAGTGCCTGACAACCTTCCGATCACCCCCGCCGGCAACATCGACGCTTCCGCGTCGGCAGTGCGGGCGCTGCGCCGCACCTCGCTGATCGTCGTCGCGCTGAACCTGTCGTACTTCTTCGTCGAGAACGCTGTGGCGCTCGCGATCGGCTCGGTGTCGCTGTTCGCGGACTCGGTGGACTTCCTGGAGGATACCGCCGTCAACCTGCTGATCTTCATCGCGCTCGGGTGGACGCTGCAGCGTCGTGCCGTGGCGGGCAAGTTGATGGCGGTCATCATCACCGTCCCCGCGCTCGCGGCCATCGTCACCGCCGTCGCGAAGTTCGCCAACCCCGAGGCGCCGGACCCCCTCTCGCTGGTGGTGACGGCGGGCGGCGCGATCGTGGTCAACGGCATCTGCGCCTATCTCCTGGCCCGCCAGCGCCACGACGTCGGCTCCATGTCCAGGGCCGCGTTCCTGGCTGCCCGCAACGACGTCTACGCCAATGCGGCGATCATCGCCGTCGGGTTCATCACGATGCTGTGGACGTCGGGCTGGCCCGACATCGTCCTTGGCCTGTTCCTCGTGGCGCTGAACCTCTCGGCCGCCAAGGAGGTCTGGGAGGTGGCCGAGGAGGAGAACCTTGCGGCGAAGGCGCTGGCGGGAGAGGACCTGGACGACTGAGAACTGCCCCCTAGCGATCCAGCGCCGCGCGGATCATGTCGTAGGTCGCCGCGTCATAGGCGACAAGCCTGACGTCTTCCACGGCCGTGTCGGCCTCCGCGACCGTCTCGATCGCCGCCGCGATGGCGTCGTCCTTGGGCCAGCCGTAGATCCCTGCGCTGATGAGCGGGAAGGCGACGCTGTCGGCGCCCAGCTCGTCGGCCACCTCCAGCGACCTCCGGTAGCAGGATTCCAGCAGTGAACGGTCCCGTTGGCCGGCCGCGTAGTTGGGCCCGACGGTGTGGACCACCCAGCGGGCCGGCATCCTGCCCGCGGTGGTCCAGCCGGCGTCGCCGGTGGCCAGGCCGTGGGGAAAGCGCCGGATGCAGTCGGCGAGTACGTCCGGACCGCCCGCCCGGTGGATGGCGCCGTCGACTCCACCGCCACCCCGCATCGCATTGTTGGCGGCGTTGACGACGACGTCGACCTCCTGCGTGGTGATGTCCCCTTGGACGGCCGTGATCTTGGGTGGCATGCCCCAATTCTGCCCCGACCTCACAGGCGCGCGAGGACGGCGTCGAGCATCTCTTCGGTGAGCTTCCCCGTGAAGGTGTTCTGCTGGCTGACGTGGTAGCTGCCGACCAACCGGATCGGCGAACCCTGTGGGGTGGTGAGGAGCGCCTCTGCGCCATGGCCGAACCGCGGCTTGGGTGCGGGCACCTGCCAACCCAGCCGGCGCGCCGCCTTGAGAGCGGCGTCCCAGCCGATCGAGCCAAGCGCGAGGATCGAGCGAAGTCGCGGGGTGGCCAGTTCCAGGTCCCGGTCCAGCCAGGGTGCGCAGGTGGCCTTCTCTTCCGTGGTCGGCTGGTTGGCCGGCGGGGCACACCGCACCGCTGCCACGATCCGGATCCCGCGCAGTTCAAGCCCGTCCCCGGCGGCGACCGCCGTCGGCTGGGAGGCGTAGCGAGCCCGATGGAGGGCCGCGTACAGCCAGTCACCGGAGCGGTCGCCGGTGAACATCCGTCCCGTGCGGTTGGCGCCGTTGGCGGCCGGGGCGAGCCCGACGATCAGAACCGCGGCCTCTGGGTCCCCGAAGGAATGGGCCGGCCGACCCCAGTAGGGCTGGTCGGCGAACGACGCCCGCCGCCCCGTGGTGGCCACCGCCTCGCGCCAGTCGACCAACCGCGGGCAGGCCCGGCAGACCGAGACGCGGGCGTCGAGCTCCGCCACGGAGCCAGCGGCGCCGGCCAGTCGCGCCACCTCCGCAGCAGTGGTGGCGACAGGCGTCAACGGGTCCGCGGGATCACCGGGCCAGCCACTGCCCGGCGGTACCGGGGATGGGAAGAGTCGTCCGGTGATCGGGTGGGGGTCGAGTGCTTGATCCGACATGGCTCGACTCTGCCACGACTTGCGCGACTCTCGGGCTGCGGTGCGGCGACTTTTCAGGGAACCCGGCCCACCGGCCCCAAGTGCGTTTGAATGGGGGTCCTGAGGACCAAGGGAGAGCACACATGGATTCGCATTCACTTTCCGCCCTTGCCGACGACCTGCTCGGGCAGGCCCGTGCGGCCACCGCGGGCCGGGCCGCCAAGACCATCCATGGGGGTCAGGACCGGCGGCTGCGCCAGACCGTCGTGGCGCTCGCCGCCAGCAAGGAGATGGCCGAGCACGACAGCCCCGGCGAGGCGACCCTCATGGTCCTGCAGGGCCGGATCCTGCTCAAGGTGAACACGGAGCCCTGGGAGGGGACCGCCGGGGACTTCGTGGTCATTCCCAGACGGCGCCACGCCCTGGCTGCTCTCGAGGACTCGGTGTTGATGCTGACGGTGGTCAACGAGCACTGAGGCGGTGTCAGTCCTTGGCCAGGAGCCGTTCGACGCGTGGTTTGACCTCGGTGGCCAGCAGGGTCAGGGACTCCAGGAAGTGCTCTTGCGGCAGGCCGCCGATGTCCATCTGCAGGAAGTGCCGGACGTGGCCCAGGTGGCGGTGGAGGTCGACGATGCGCTCGGCCACGTCGTCGGGGTCCCCGACGTAGTAGGCCCCGGCGCCATGGGCCTGGGCCAGGTAGGCCTGGTCGTCGGGAGGTGGCCAGCCCCGCAGCTTGCCCATCTCCACGTTGAGCCGCCGCCAGCCCGGATACATCCGGTCCAGGGCCTCCTGCTTGGTGGGTGCCACCAGTCCCAGCGCTGCCACCGACACCTTGATGTCGTCTCCTGTGTGGCCGTACTTCTGGGCCGTGCGCCGGTAGAGCTCTGCGAGAGGAGCGAACCTGGCGGGCGCCCCGCCGATGATGCCGTAGGAGACTGGGAGGCCGAGCTTGCCGGCGCGCACCGTCGACGGTGCGTTCCCACCGGTGCCGAGCCAGATCGGGAGCTTGCGCTGCGCCGGACGCGGTACTACGACCAGGTCGTTGATCGCCGGGCGGACGCTGCCGTCCCACGTCACGCGCTCCGACTCGTTGATCCGGAGCAACAGGTCCAACTTCTCCGCGTAGAGCACGTCGTAGGCAGCCAGGTCATGGCCGAAGAGCGGGAATGACTCCACCGACGACCCCCTGCCGGCCGTTATCTCCACACGTCCCCCGGAGATGGCGTCGGCGGTGGCGAACTGCTGGTAGACCCGGACCGGGTCGTCGGTGCTGATGATGCTGACGCCGGAGCCGAGCCGGATCCGCTCGGTGGCGCCCGCCGCGGCGTTGATGAGCGAGCCCGGCGAGGAGGCAGGCATCTCGAGCGTGTGGTGCTCGCCAACCGCGAAGTAGTCCAGCCCAGCCTTGTCGGCCAGGACGATTGCGTCGAAGAGGTTGCGGATGGCTTCGTGAGTCGGGCCGAGCGTCCCGTCGTCGTTCCGCTGGGTGTCCCCGAAGGAATAGGCGCCGATCTCCATGGTCAGGCTGCCTCGGTCCTGGCGTCGAGTCCGAGTTCCCGTTCGAGCTCGGAAGCCGTGAAGCTGCCGTTGAAGATCGCCGTTCCGGTCTGGAAGGCAGCTCCGGAGTCCAGTGGTCCGCTGTGGACGCCGTCGAAGCCGAACCGGTCGATCACCTCGAGCACGGCGGCCGCGGCGGCGTCGTCGTCGGAGGCGACGGCGAGCGCGCGGCGCCCCGGGGCGCCGGCAGGGCGCGCGTGGTCCTCGAGGTCCCGGTAGCCGATGTGGTTCAGGGTCTTAACGAGCCGTGCCCCGCGGAAGTGTCGGGCCACGACCTCACTGCTGGACAGATCGCGCTCGAAATCGGGGATGGTTCCGTCCACCTCGCGCCAGTAGTTCATGGCGTCGACCACGATCTTGCCGTCCAGGATGGCCGGGTCCACCGTGCGGTGCTTGTGCAGTGGCACAGCCACGACGACGATGTCAGCGTCCCTGACGGCTTCGGCTGCGGTCCTGGCAGTGGCCCCGGGGATGACGATCTCCGCAATGAGTTCGATGTCCTCCGCAGGCCCGGATCCCGCGACTTCCACGTCGTAACCGGCACGGAGCGCGGTCCGCGCCACCGCTGCTCCGACGCGCCCCACGCCCAGTACTGCGATCTTGTTCATCGTCACCTGTCCCGAAGAATGTGATTGAGAAATCAACTATACTCGGGCGGGGCTGGAACCCAAACCGGCGGACTCTGGTCTCAGGCCCCGGTCGCGCGCGATCCTCGGGACAGAGGCCGCGCGCTCCCGGGACCGGTCCCGATACTTGTCCGGGGTTTCGACTCAGGCGAGGTTCGCCGAGAGGTTGATCTCCGGGACGCTCGCCAAGGCTGCTGAGACCGGGCAGTTGCGCTTCGCCGACTCCGCGATCCGGACGAAGTCCTCCTGCGAGATGCCGTCCACCTGGCCCTTCACCTCCAGGTCGATCTTCGTGATGCCGGAGCCGACGATGAACGTCACCTTCGCGTTCGTGTCAAGCTGCGTCGGCGCGGTGCCGTTCTTCGAGAGTTCGCTGGAGAACTGCATGGAGTAACACGTGGCATAGGCGGCAGCGATGAGCTCCTCCGGGGTGGTGGTGCCGCCGGACTCCTCCGAGCGGGCCTTCCAGTTCGCCTGGAAGGTACCGGTGCCGGAGGTGTCGAGCGTGACGTTGCCGGATCCGCTGGGAAGGTCGCCCTTCCACACGGTGGTTGCGCTGTTGACGATCGGGTTGGGCATGTTGCCTCCTTCGTACGCGGCGCGGGACGGTCCCCGCCGCCGGCGCTTTGCCGTGTTGCCACCTTACCGACGACGCCGTGCAGAATCCGGCGGTCGCCAAGGACGAAGGACCACCGGGGCAGGTGCGGCGCGGGGCGCGAAGAACCCCGGCTCCGTACGGAACCGGGGTTCTGGCGGGGGAGTGTGGTCAGCGCCCCATGAGCTTGCCGAAGAAGCTGGTGGAGGGCTCATTCTGGTGTCCCTCGCAGCGCTGGGACTTCGGGACGCCGCGCATGACGCTGTCGACGTGCTGGCCACAGCCGGCCCAGGTGGTCTTTCCGCACTTCTTGCAGGTGACTGCAGAACACATGTTTCGTCTTCCTTTTCGTTGTTCGGGTTTGTTTGTTGCGGTTCAGGCGAGGGTGAGGAACAGCTTCTCGAGCTCCTCGGTTGTGATCCCCTCGGTGGGGTGGGTGCCGTCAGGCTCGGAGACGCAGTCCTTCATCGCCGAGGCGACAACGGCGAATCCGGCCTTGTCGAGTGCGCTGGAGACAGCCGCGAGCTGGGTGACGACGTCCCGGCACGACCCGCCCTCCTCCACGGCGCGAATTACGCCGTCGAGCTGCCCACGAGCGCGGCGGAGTCGGTTGAGGATGCGGCGCTGGGCGTCTGTGTCTTGGCTGGCCATTGGTCTTCCTTCCGGTTGAGGTTGTAGGTGAGCATGCCTCCGGAGAGGGATGCGGAGTCGAAGCCCGCCTGGGTGAGGACCCGGTGTGCGATGGCTGAACGTACGCCCGAGGCGCACAACACCCGCACCGGACGTCCGGCGGCTGCGCCGCGGACCTCGTCGAGGCGTTGCCGCAACTCGGTGTGGGGGATGTTGACCGAGTGTGGCAGGTGCCCGGTGGCGTACTCGGCAGCACTGCGTACGTCGAGTACCAGAGACGTCGCCAGCACCTGTTCCACGTCCTCCCGGTACCAAAGGCGCAACGTCCCGTCGAGGACGTTGGCGCCCACCATGCCGGCGAGGTTGACGGGATCCTTCGCCTGGCCGTACGGCGGGGAGTAGGACAGGTCCAGGTCGATCAGGTCGGTGACGTCCAGGCCGGCGCGGATCGCCGTCGCCAGCACGTCAATGCGCTTGTCAACGCCATCCCGACCCACCGCCTGTGCCCCCAAGAGCCTTCCGTCGGGCGCGAAGTGCACCATCAGGTGGACCTGGGTGGCGCCGGGGAAGTACCCGGCGTGCTGGTTGGGGTGCAGGTGGATGGTGCGGTGCGGCATGCCTGCGGACTCCAGCGCGTTCCTGGAGGCTCCGGTCATCGCTGCGGTCAGTTCTCCCACGCGCACGATGGCGGTGCCGAGGGGAGCGGGGATGGGTCGGGCGCTCGCGGGCCGCAGGATGTCGTCGGCCACGAGGCGGCCGGCGCGGTTCGCCGGCCCGGCGAGGGCCACGGGGCGGCGCACGCCGGTGATCGGGTCGGTGGAGGTGACGGCGTCCCCGACTGCCCAGACGCCTTCGGCGGAGGTGCGGCCGTGTTCGTCGGTGATGATGGCGCCCCGCTCGCAGGTGATGCCCGCCGCCTCGAACGGCTCGGTGTCGGGACGGACGCCGACGGAGAGCACCACGACGTCGGCGGGCAGCCTGGAGCCGTCTGAAAGCGTGACGATGTCCTCCTCGGTCCCGTGCTCGATGGTCTCGGCGGAAACGCCTGCCCGGACGGTGATGCCGATCCGCTCCAGCTCGGCAGTCACGTGCTCGGCGATCTCCTCGTCGAGGGGAGGCAGGACGTGGGCGGCCATCTCGACGACGTCGACCGCCAGCCCCTGGCCGGCGAGCGCCTCCGCTGCCTCCAACCCTATGAATCCGGCACCCAGCACGACGGCGCGGCGCGCCCCCGTCTCCACGCGGTCACGCAGGCCAAGCGCGTCGTCGACGGTCCGGAGGGTCCGCACCCGCGGCGAGTCCAGCCCGTCGATCGGCGGGCGAGCCGCCTTGGCGCCGGGGGCGAGGACCAGGGCGTCATAGGGGAAGGTCTGATCGCCATCGGCGGTGCGGGCGGTTACGACCCGACGCTCCACGTCGATCGCGACGACGTCGTGCCCGGTACGGACGTCAAGGTTGAGTGCGGCCCG
Source organism: Tessaracoccus sp. OS52 (assembly GCF_020687685.1). GTDB lineage: Bacteria > Actinomycetota > Actinomycetes > Propionibacteriales > Propionibacteriaceae > Arachnia. The sequence goes on from NZ_JAJEWM010000001.1 coordinate 910,084, forward strand.
CAGCGACTCCGGGGTCTGCACGAGCAATGACCCGGGGTTGGTGATCTCGCCACCCACGAAGTAGGGGAGCCCGCAGTTCGCGAATGAGACATGCTGGCCCCTCTCGAGGATGATGATGTCGGCTTCTTCGTCGAGGCGACGGGCGCGGGCGGCGAAACTCATGCCGCCGGCGACCCCGCCGACGACGACGATCCGCTTCGGGTCGTTCGGCTCGGTCTTGGTCTGAGGCATGACCCAAAGATACCCCAGGGGGTATATCAGCGCAAAATCGAGCGACCAGGCGTCACAACTCCCGGATGACGCGCGCCGGGTTTCCGACGGCGACCACGTTGGGCGGCACGTCCTTGGTCACCACGGAGCCCGCCCCGATGACCGAGTTGTCTCCGATGGTCACGCCCGGACAAACGATCACGCCCCCACCGAGCCAGACGTTGTCGCCCAAGGTGATGGGCCGTGCCGCCTCCAGCTTGTCCCGCCGAGTCTGCGGGTCAAGCGGATGAGTGGGGGTAAGCAACTGGACCCCTGGACCGATCAGGCAGTCCGCCCCTATCGTGATCCGCGCAACGTCGAGGGCGGTCAGGTTGTAGTTGACGTAGGTTCTCGCACCGATGGAGATCTGGTCCCCGTAGTCGACGAAGACAGGGGCGGTGATGACGACCCCGTCAGCCCGGTCCGGTATGAGTTCGGCCAGCAGTTCCGCCGCCCTTGCGTCTCCTGCAGGGAAAGCCCGGTTGTACTCCGCCTGCAGCCGCATGGCTCGGTCGTGGCGTTCTGCCAGTTCTGGGTCCTCGGCGAGGTACAGGTCGCCTGCCAGCATCCGCTCCCGGTGCGTGCGGGGATCCCCTTCGAAGTATTGGTGCATGGCTCAACCCTAGGCCCGCGAGGCTTCCCACGTTGTCAGGAGCGCGTGGCAGCGTGCTCCCAGATCTCCACGGCCACCCCGCCGGGCGACTCGAAGTGGATCACGCGCTGGCTGGCGCTGCCCTCCCGGGTCTCGCGCTCCGACACGAGTTCGGTCTCCTCGAGGTGCCGCTCGGCGGCGTCCAGGTCCGTGGTCATCAGCAGGAGCTTGAGCCCGACGGTCGCGGGCGGTGGGCTGTCCGGGAGCCTGCGGAAGCTGAGGCAGAACCCCTCGCCGGGATGCTCGAAGAGCGCGTACCCGGCCGTCAGCGCGACGGTGTCCAACCCGAACACCTCCGCGTAGAAGCCCACCTCCGCCTCGAAGTCGGAGACCGCGTACTCGAACATCTGGCGGAACACCACGCCGTCGGTGGCCAATGGGATGGGGCTCCCCCCTGCCACGGCCCCCGCTTCGATGGCTTCGGCGCCAGAGCGGCGAAGCTTGTCGATCACTGGAACATCACTCACGTCGCGCTCCCGCTTCTCGATGATGGGCAGTCCCAGCAGGATACGTCGCCGGGGCCGCGACGTCTGCCAGACCGGTGTTGTAGGTTGTCAGGTGCCAGTCCGGTGGCCAGTGTCCTTGGCCCGCCGGTTCGTCACCATCCAACGCAGGAGTTGACCACCGGTGCCAGACAGCGTGCCAACCGCATTTCCCTCGTCCGCCATTGGACTCGTCCCTCGACCCAGGTCCGCGCAGATCACCTCCGACGGGGCGCTCGAGGTTCCGGCCGTAGTTGAGGTTGTCGGCCCGCAGGAGTGGATCGCGACAGCCGCCTCCCTCCTGGAAGGCGGAACCGGGATTCGCCTCGTGCGGGGGGACGGAGACACCGGTTTCCTCACGCTCACCCGTGGTGGCGACACGCCCTCGAGCTACTCGCTGGAGACCACCCCCGTCGGCGTGGTCCTTCGGGCTGCCGACGACGAGGGCCTCGTGGCCGGACTGGCGACGCTGCTCCAGCTCATGCCCGCCTGGGTGTACGCGCCCGCTCCGCTGCCCGGCGCACGGCTCTCCCTTCCGTTCGTGCGGATAGTCGACGAGCCGAGGTTCGGCTGGCGCGGAATGCACCTGGACGTCGCCCGCCACTTCATGCCGTTGCCGTTCCTCTACCGGTTCGTGGACCTGCTGTGGCTGCACAAGCTCAACCGCTTCCACCTCCACCTCAACGACGACCAGGGCTGGCGGTTCGAGGTCAAGCAGTACCCCGGGCTGACCGAGGTCGGCGGCCACCGTGCGGAGACCCGGTTCCTGCCGGCGGGCGACGGGGATGGCACCCCACACGGTGGCTTCTACACGCAGGACCAGCTGCGGGCGCTGAACTCCTACGCCCGTGGGCGCGGCGTCACCATCGTCCCGGAGATCGACGTCCCCGGCCACACCAGAGCCCTGCTGGCCGCCTACCCGGAGTTCGGCGAGGACTCCGAAGGGCTGGCGGTTCCGACGGGGCCCGGGATCTTCGAGGAGGTGCTCCACCTCGGCGAGCGGACCCTCGAGATGGTCGAGGCCGTTCTGACCGAACTGCTGGACGTGTTCGACTCTCCTTGGATCCACGTCGGGGGCGACGAGTGCCCCACTGCCCAGTGGCGCCGGAGCGACGACGCGGCCCGGCTCGCTGCCGAGCGTGGCCTCGACGGCGTGGACGGACTGCAGCCCTGGTTCACCGAGCACCTGCGCGACTGGCTGGCGCAGCGCGACCGCGTCACCGTCGGCTGGGACGAGATCATCGACCGCGGCGCGATGCCGGGTGCGGTCGTCATGTCCTGGCGTGGTGGCGAGCCCGGCCGTCGTGCGCTGGCCGCCGGTCACCAAGTGGTGATGTCGGCGAACCAGCCGTACTACTTCGACTACTACCAGTCGGACTCTCCGGACGAGCCCTTCGCGCAGCCCGTGACGGCGCGGTGGGAGGAGGTCGCGAGCTTCGACCCGGCTGACGGCGTTGCGGAGGAGCACCTGCACAACCTGCTGGGAATCCAGGGCCAACTCTGGACGGAGTTCATACCGACGCCGACGGGGGTGGAATACATGGCGTTCCCGCGCGCTGCCGTGCTGGCTGAGGCAGCCTGGTGTGGCCCGACGGACCCCGCCGAGCTCGAGCCACGCCTGCGCGCCCACCTGGGACGGCTGGATGCGGCCGGGGTCAACTATCGCCCACTGGATGGTCCCCGCCCATGGCAGAGGGGCGGCAGCGGAAGACACAGCCGCCCAGAGGGCCATGGCCGACGCGACTGAGCGTCACCGCGCGGGCAGCAGCAGCAAGGACGCCGGAGAGACGGAGGCCAGGACGTCCTGCGCCTCGGGTGCCTCAGCCCTGAGGTCGTAGCGACCCACCGTCGCGCCGTGCTCATGCGCCACCCACAAGGAGTCCCCGTCCACGACGAAGTCCCTGGGCCAGGCGCCCACCGGGAACTCCCGAAGCCACTCGGGCTGGTCCCCGGTGAGGAGGAACTCGGCGACGGTGTCGCAACCGCGCAGCGAAACGAGGAGCAGGTCGTCGCGGAGCCGCAGGGCAGCGGGATACGTCTCGTCGTTGACGGAGGCTCTGACGGAGACGGCCTCGGTGAACGTCTCGCCTTGGCGGTCTCCGACCCAGAGCCTGCCGTTGAGCTCGCCCACCACCACCAGGCGGTCCTCCCGGAGCACCAGGTGCCTCGGTCCCATGCCTGCCGGCAGGACTATCGGCTCCAGCTCGACAAGGGTGCCATCGGCTCCGAGCCGGACGCGGTGGACCCGGTCGGCGCCAAGGTCGGTCACCAGGGCGACGTCGCCGTCGAACACCACCTGGTGCGCGTGCGCCGCCTCCTGCCTGTCCGGGTGGGGCCCGGAGCCGTCGAAGTCGATCACGTCCAGCAGGCGCGAGAGCCCGCCGCGCTCGTCGATCGCGAAGCTGGTGAGCGCTCCCGCGTCGTAGGAGGCGACCAGGACGTGCCCACCGTCGGGGGAGACGGCGAGGTGGCAGGCCCCCGCCCGTTCGACGGGAGCGCTCGAGACGAGTTCGAGCTGGGCGGGGAAGGCGGTCCGGTCCACCTGCAGGGAGTGGACGAGGCTGCGAGGCCCCGACGAGATTGCGCAGACCAGGTCACGCTGCGGGTGCAGCACCAGATAGGTTGGCGAGGGCAATTCGAGTACGGGACCGGGGACCACGTCGGCGTCATCGAGTCCGAAGACCTGGAGGCCGCCCTCGCCCGAGGCGTCGGTGTTGTTTCCCACCAGCAGGGTCCTGCGCGACATGATTCTCCCAACGTTGGTACCCGTGCCTACAGTCTGGACCGGTTTCGGACGGGATGCACAGGAGGGGAGCGGGATTCGCCCTGTTTCATCCGAGGGCCCTAGGGTGAGCCGATGCACTCCGCCGAGTCTCGTGAACTCGTTGCCCGTAGTCGCGCGCTGATGGCACTGCTCTTCCTGCCGGGCATCGTGCTGGCGAGCTGGGTCAGCAGGACCCCTGACATCCGCGACGCCCTAGGCGCCTCACCGGCGCAGATGGGGCTGGTGCTCATGGGCCTGTCGGTGGGATCGATGGCGGGCATCCTCGCCTCCGGCCGGTTGACCATGCGCTTCGGCACCCGCAAGGTCATCGCGGTCGCCGCAACGCCGACCGCCCTCAGCGTCCCGGTGATCGCCGCCGGTGCCGGTCTCGCATCGCCGTGGCTGCTCGCCTTCGGACTCGGACTGAGCGGCCTGGCGATGGGCGGTGGTGAAGTCGCGCTGAACGTCGAGGGCGCCGAGGTCGAGATGATCGGGGCCAGGCCGTTCCTCCCCAAACTGCACGCCTTCTTCTCCCTCGGGGCCACGACCGGGGCCTCGCTGGGCATCGCCTTCACCCATTACCGGGTCCCGGTGCCGGTGCACCTGGCCTGCGTGGCCGTGCTGGCGTTCGTGCTCGTCCCTGCGGCCGTCAGGCACATCCCGCCAGGCGTGGGTGTGGCCCTTCCCCGACCTGCCGGCGCAGGGCGTGAACGGACGCTGTTCAAGGAGGCGCCCCTGCTCCTGATCGGTGCCGTCATGCTGGCTCTGGCCCTCGCGGAGGGGTCGGCCAATGACTGGCTGCCGTTGGTCATGGTCGACGGTCATGGCTTCGACCCGGCCATCGGATCCCTGAGCTACGCGATCTTCGCGGCCTGCATGACGGTGGGCCGCCTGTTCGGAGGCCCCTTGGTGGCGCGGCTGGGGCAGCGCAACGTGTTGCTCGTCAGTTCCCTCGCCGGGGCGCTCGGACTGGCGCTCGTGATCCTCGTGGACAACCAGGTGGTCGCAGCCGCGGCTGTGGTGGCATGGGGCCTGGGTGCCGCGTTGGGATTCCCCGTGGCCGTCTCGGCGGCCGGGCAGTCTGGGCCCGACTCCGCCAGGCGGGTCTCGTTCGTGGCGACCATCGGCTACATCGCCTTCCTGGCGGGGCCACCGGTGCTGGGTCTGCTCGGCGAACTCGGCGGCCTGCGGCGGGCGCTCCTGCCCGTCATGGTCCTCTGCCTCGTGGCTGCGGCATTGACCCTGGTGCTTCGGCGCTACCCGGAGAACTCCCCGCACCGACGAGCATCGCTGGGCAACCGCTCGTGAGCCGCCCTTGGCAACCGCTCGTGAGCCGCCCTCATCGGTTCCAGCACAGGCAGAACGGGTGCCCCGCCGGGTCCGCGTAGACCTGGTAGTCATCGGGACCGTCGCCGCCCTGCGGGCCCTGGAGGAGCGTCGCGCCGAGGGTCAGGACTTCTTCGTGGGCCTCGTCGATGTCATCCACCCAGAGATCCAGGTGGATCTGCTGAGGATGGCCATTGGGCCAGTTGGGCGATACGTGGTCCGGGGCAAGCTGGACCGCCGCAGCCGGCTCCCCCTCCACGAGGATCATGTGCCAGTCGTCCTCGGCGGCAACCTCCCCGCCCAGCACCCCGGCCCAGAAGGCGCTCTCGGCGGCGATGTCTGCGGCATCGAAGACGACGACCTGCATGCGGATCTTCATTAAGTGAGTGTCGCACGCGGATCTGAACGTGTGAATCCCCGGAAGGTAGCGTTCGTGCATGAGCAGAGTGATATTCGACACCGCGACCACCATAAACGGCTGGATCGCCGATGAGTCCAACTCGCTGGACTGGCTGTTCTCGGTGGAGGGCGGCGAGCAGCCGGACGAGGGCCTGTTTCCTGAGGGCGTCACCGTGCTGGTGGAGGGGTCCACCACCTACGAATGGGTGCTTGCGCACGATGACATCCTTGCCCATCCCGAGCGGTGGCAGAACTTCCACGGCGAGCGGCCGGCGTTCGTGTTCACCAGCCGTGACCTGCCGGTTCCGGACGGGGCCGACGTCCGGTTCGTCTCCGGACCTGTGGCCGACGCGATGCCCGCCATCCGCGAGGCGGCGGGTGAGGGCAACATCTGGGTGGTCGGTGGCGGGGACCTCGCCGGCCAGTTCATCGACGCAGGTCTGCTGGACGAGATCGCCCTCTCTGTTGCGCCGGTGGCCCTCACCGGCGGCGCACCGCTCCTGCCTCGGCGACTGGAGTCCGACCGGCTCCGGTTGGTCTCGGCGACGGCGCACGGTCAGTTCGCTCGCCTGATCTACGAGCTCAAGGCCTGACCACCGCCGTCTACGTCGAGCCCAACGTCTGGGTCAGGCACGCCCTGGCCTGAGCCGCGCCTATGCGCGCGCCTGGTCGTGCTCGTTGCTCAGCCGGCCGACCACCCGCATGCCGGCGGCTGCCAGGTCGTCCTCGATCTGCTGGGTGTTGAGGGTGTTCACGCCGACGACGACGACGCTGGTCTCGAGGCTGCCCCGGTGCACCGCGAGGTGTTCGATGTTGGCGTGGTGCCTTGCCATGATCCCCGTCAGTTGCGACAGCACGCCCGGCTCGTCGCGGGCCTCGATGGTGAGGCGGGTGCCGTGGTCTCGGAAGCCCAGGACGTCGATGAAGGCGTCCAGCAGGTCGCTCTCCGTGATGACGCCGATCAGCTCGCCGTTCTCGACGACGGGCAACATCTCGATCTTGCGGTCCCGCATCAGCACGGCGGCCTCCTCCAGGAGGGCTCCGAGGCCGATGGTCAGGGCCGGCTTCGACATCACCTTGGCGACCGTCAGTCGCGACACCAGGTAGGTGGCCTCCTGGGCGCTGAGGGTGGTTGCCTTGGACGGCAGCGCCGCCGCGATGTCGTTGTTGGAGATGACGCCGACGACACGACCGTCGTCGACCACTGGCAGGTGCCGCACGTTGTGCCTGGCCATCGTCTCCTGGGCCTCTGGCAGGCTCGTCCCGGGGGTCACCGTGAAGGGGTTGGTGGTCATCCTCTGCTTGACGAACATGTCACCCTCCCAGGTAGGCGCGCTTGACCTCGTCGGTCTGTGCGAGGGCCCTCGCCTCGCCCGACAAGACTACCGAGCCGGTCTCCAGGACGTAGGCCCGGTCGGCGATCTGCAGGGCGATGTTGGCGTTCTGCTCCACCAGCAGCACCGTCGTGCCCGCAGCGTTGATGCGGGCGATGATGTCGAAGATCTCCTGCACCAGCAGTGGCGCCAGACCCATCGATGGCTCGTCCAGCAACAGCACCTTGGGTTTGGCCATCAGGGCACGCCCCATGGCCAGCATCTGCTGCTCGCCTCCGGAAAGGGTGCCGGCCAGTTGCTTGCGACGCTCCGCGAGGATCGGGAAGCGGTCGTAGACCTCGTCGTAGTCGGCGGATGCGACGTCCTTGCGCTGGAACGCGCCGAGCTGGAGATTCTCCAGCACGCTCATCTCCGGGAACACGCGTCGCCCTTCAGGCACCTGGGACAGGCCCCGCGAGACCCGGTTCTGCGGCGACAGGCCGGTGATGTCGTCGCCTTCGAGCGTGATGGAACCCGACGTCGGCCGCTTCAACCCCGAGACCGACCGTAGGGTTGTGGTCTTGCCCGCACCGTTGGCACCGATCAGCGTGACGATCTCGCCCTCGTCCACCGTGAACGAGATGCCCTTGATGGCGTGGATGACCCCGAAGTGGACGTGGAGGTCCCTGACCTCAAGCATTGGGTGCCTCCTCGCCGAGATAGGCCTCGATGACCTTGGGGTCGTTGCGCACGTGCTCCGGCGAGCCGTCGCTGATGATGACGCCGTGGTCGAGGACGTAGATCCGCTCGCAGATCCGCATCACCAGACTCATGTCGTGCTCGATGAGCAGCACGGTCAGGCCGAAGTCCTTGCGCAGCTGGGAGATCAGCGACGTGAGGTCGCGGGTCTCGTTGGGGTTCATGCCGGCTGCTGGCTCGTCGAGCAGCAACAGCTTCGGCTTCACGGCGAGGGCGCGCGCGATCTCCAGGTGCCGCTGGTCTCCGTAGGACAGGTTCCGCGACAGCTCGCCGGACTTCGACGCCAACCCCATCACCTCCAGCAGTTCCATGCTCTCGGCCTCGATCTCACGCTCGCTGGAGCCGAAGCGGCCGGCGTGGGTGAAAGCGGAGAACAGGCCGTAGGGCACGTTCTGCTGCATCGCGATGCGCACGTTGTCCAGCACGCTCAGGTCCTTGAACAGGCGGATGTTCTGGAAGGTGCGTCCCACCCCGGCGCGGCAGATGACGTTGGGCCGCTTGCCGCCGATTGAGATGGTCGTGCCGTCGATGTTGAGTTCGACCGTGCCCGAGGACGGCGGGTACACGCCGGTCAGGACGTTGAACAGGGTGGTCTTGCCAGCCCCGTTCGGGCCGATTAGGCCCACCAGTTCACCCTCGTCCACGTGGAGGTTCGCCCTTGACACGGCGGTGAGGCCGCCGAAGTTTCGCGTCAGTTCCGACACTTTGAGCAGACTCATCACCGGACCCCCTCGTCGGTCGGAAGAGCATCGTCGGGGTCCTTGGTGATGACCGGGGCGGCGGCTGCGGTCTGGTTCCGCCCGCCGCCGAAGGCCTTCCCGAAGATCCTCAGGCTCAACTCGCGTGAACCCATGAGACCGCCCGGGCGGAAGATCATGATGAGGACCAGGATGAGGGCGTAGATGATCATGCGGATGTCGGACACCGAGGCCAACGCCGTCGAGAGCACCGCCAGCAGGATCGCCGCGATGATGGTGCCCGTGATGGAACCCAGACCCCCCAGGACAACGATCACCAGGATGTCGATGGACTTGAGGAACCCGAACTGGTCCGGCTGCAGGACGTAGAAGTAGGAGGCGTAGAGCGCGCCGCCGACGCCCGCGAAGAACGCGGCAATGGTGAAGGTCTGTACCTTCACCCGCGTGGTGTTGATGCCGATCGCCTCCGCCGCGATCTCGTCCTCGCGCACCGCGATCGCACGGCGACCGTGGGAGCTGCGGATGTAGTTCCACAGGAAGATGAGGGTGATGGCGAGGAACCCGAACATCCAGTTCCAGTCCACGTACCTGGGGACGCCCGAGAGGCCGGCGGCGCCGTTGGTGATGTCCAGGTTGAGGATGACCACCCGGATGATCTCGGCCATGCCCAGCGTCGCGATTGCCAGGTAGTCGCCGCGCAACCGCAGCGTCGGCAGCCCCACGAGGGCCCCGACGATGGCCGCGAGCACAGCCCCGGCGAGCACACCCAGCAGGAAGCCGCCCACACCGTCGACGCGCATGGTGATGATCGCGCAGGTGTAGGCGCCGATGGCCATGAATCCGGCGTGCCCCAGTGCGAGTTGGCCGGTGAACCCGACGACGAGGTTGAGCGAGGCCGCGAGGATGATGTTGATGCAGATGGTCATCATCGTGGCGAACAGGTAGTTGTTGATGACCCCGACGGAGATGAGCAGCAGCACCAGGCCGTAGGCGACGGCGAGCGGGACCACCCAGCGCAGGACGTTCTTGACGGTGGCCATGCTCACACCTTCTCCCGCACGTTCTTGCCCAGCAGCCCGGTCGGCTTGACGATGAGGATGGCGATCAGGATGGCGAAGACCACCCCGTCACGCAGCAGCGAGTAGCCGACGGAGGACACCAGGGTCTCCGCCCCGCCGATCACGTAGGCGCCGATCAGGGCGCCGGGGATGATTCCGATGCCTCCGAAGACGGCGGCGACGAAGGCCTTGAGGCCCGGCATGATCCCCATGAAGGGGTTGATGGAGTTGTAGTAGACGCCCACCAGCACCCCGGCGGCCCCGGCCAGCGCCGAACCCAGGGCGAAGGTGAACGAGATGGTGCGGTCCACGCTGATTCCCATCAGCTGGGCGGCCTCCGGGTCCTGGGAAACCGCCCGCATCGCCTTGCCCATTTTTGTGGTCTTGACGATGAACTGCAGCAGCACCATCAACAGCACCGAGATGCCGATGATGACTAACTGCTGGCTCTTGACGATGACCCCGCCAAAGTTGAACGAGACGTTCATGTAGTCCGGCATCGCCGGATAGGCCCGCGGGTCAGCGCCGACGAAGTACATCATCGTGTACTGCAGGAGGAGTGAAACGCCGATGGCGGTGATGAGGGAGGCGAGCCGGGTGGAGTTGCGCAACGGCCGGTAGGCGATCCGCTCGATGAGCACCCCGAGGACCGTGCACACGATCATGGCGAGCAGCAGTGCCTCGACAACACCCAGCCGGAGCACCGACATCGTGGCGTACCCGACGAAGGCGCCGATCATGTAGACCTCGCCGTGGGCGAAGTTGATCAGCTTGATGATCCCGTAGACCATCGTGTAACCGAGCGCGATCAGCGCATAGATGCTGCCCAGCGACAGGGCGTTCATCGCCTGCTGCAGGAATTCCGTCACCATTCACCTCCCTCGGATCGGCGGCGGGCCGTGGTGTGTGCGGCCCACCTGCGATCACTCAAGTTCCGACTCAGCCGACCTTCTCGCTGGTGTCCTGGGCGCCGTCGGCCAGTCCGATCACCACGATCGACTTGACGGGGTTGTGGTTCTCGTCCATGTCGAAGGTGCCGGTGACGCCGACGAATCCCTTGGTCTCGGCCATGGCGTTCTTGACGGCCTCACCGGTGAGCTCGGAGGCGCGGCCGACAGCGTCGGCGACGAACTTGCCGAGGTCGTAGCCGAGTGCGTGGAAGGCGTTGGGCTCCTCGCCGTTGGCGTCCTTGAAGGCGGCGATGAACTCGGCCACCTTCGGGTCCTCGTCGATCGGGCTGTAGTGGTTGGTGAAGTAGACGTCGTTCAGCGCTTCGGGGCCGGCCAGTTCGAGGAGCGTGGGGGAGTCGAAGCCGTCCGCGCCCAGGATCGGGGCGTCGATGCCGAGTTCGCGCGCCTGCTTGATGATGAGGCCGGCCTCGGAGTAGTAGCCCGGCAGGTAGACGAGGTCGAAGTCCTGGCCGCGCAGGCGGGTGAGGATGGAGTTGAAGTCGGTGTCGCCCGCCGTGAAGCCCTCCGTCCCTGCGATGGAGCCGCCCAGGTTCTCGAACTCGGACTGGAACGCCGCAGCAAGGCCGGTGGCGTAGTCGGAGCTGTTGTCCTGCACGATCACCGCTGTTCCGGCGCCGAGGTTCTCGGCCGCGAACTTGGCCATGATCGTGCCCTGGAAGGAGTCGTTGAAGCAGATGCGGAACGCGTACTCCTTGACGCCGTCGGCATCGACGGTGACGTCGTCGGCCGTCGCGGAGCCGGAGACGACTGGCACCTGGTTGTCCTGGGCGACCGGGATGGTGGCCTTGAAGTTGCCTGAGGTGGCCGGACCCATGCAGGCGAGGACGCCGTCGGAGGACATCAGGCGGGTGGCCAGGGTGGTGGCCTCCGCAGCCTCGGACTTGTTGTCCACCTCGACGAGCTCGATCTGCTTGCCGTCGATGCCGCCGGCTTCGTTGACCTCGTCGATGGCCATCTTGATGCCCGCCACGGATGCCTGACCGTAGGTGGCCACGTCGCCGGAGAGCTCGTAGTTGACCCCGAGCTTGATGGTGTCCCCGTCGGAGCCGTTGTTGCCCTGCGGTGAGGCGGAGCAGGCGGTCAGGGTCCCCGCGACGGCCACCGCCGCGGTCGTTCCCAAAAGCGCACGACGCGAGAGCTGCATGTAGATCACTCCTAAAGATTGTTTCCGCGATCGCACGCGCTGATCGCCTTCATGGTGAGTAACCTAAGCACCTTTGGCCCGTCGGCGCACTTGCGTGACCGGATGTTGACCCGAATCGCTGGCGATGTTGCGCAATCGTGATCTTCCATGCGCTCCGGGGCGGAAACAGCGGATCCCCCGCCGGGAAGGGCGGGGGATCCGTGAGGTCCTCGGGAGGACGGATCAGGCGATGACTCCGAAACCGGAGGTCCAGGCGACCTTCTCGGTGGCGGCGAGGGTGAGCTGCAGGAAGCCGACGGCCTCCAGCTCACGTGCCCGCTTCAGGGAGCCGGCGTCGACGGCCTTCAGGCCACCGGCGGACACGATGCCGACGAGGGTGTTCTTGGCGTCGGCGTCATCCCCGGCGACCAGCACGGTGGTGGGAACCTGACCACCGACGGAGCCGGAGGCCAGCGTGCCGGCGAAGTTGGTGTTGAAGGCCTTCAGCACCTTGGACTGGGGGAGCTTCGCGGCGATCTCGGCGGCCGCGGAGCCGTCGGCCGGAACCACGAGGGAGTCGAAGGTCTCGAAGTTGAGGGGGTTGGTGATGTCGACGACGATCTTGCCGTCGAACTGCCCGGCGCGCTCGGCCAGGATCTGGTCGACAGCCGGGTAGGGCACCGCGAGGACCACGACGTCGCCCGTGACGGTCTTGTTGGTGTCGTTGCTGTCGAACAGCTCGACGGTGTTGCCGCCCTTGGTGACGATGCCGGCGATAGCCGAGCCCATGTTGCCCTTGCCGATGATTGAGACGTGTGCCATGTCTTGCCTTCCGTTGTTGGTTGATCCTTCAAGTAAAACTCTAGCACGATAAGTTGAAGTGTCAAGTGTTTTGCTAGGATTGGTCCATGAGTACGAAATGGCTGGACAATGACGAGCGCGCGGCGTGGGTGCGGTTGGCCGCGCTGGTGGAACTACTACCCGGGGTTCTGGACACCCAACTGCGGCGGGACGCAGACCTGACGCACTTCGAGTACTTCAGCTTGGCCATGCTCTCCGAGGCGCCGGAGCGCACCCTGCGCATGACCGCCCTGGCGGGCAGGGTGAACGCGACGCTGTCGCGACTGTCCCACGTCGTCAGCCGCCTTGAGGACCGGGGTCTGGTGCGACGGTTCCCATGTCCGGGGGACCGGCGGGCGACGAACGCGCAACTCACCGAGGCTGGTTGGGACAAGGTTGTGGAGTCAGCTCCCGGGCACGTCACCAATGTGCGTGAGAACGTCATCGACGCGCTGACACCGCAGCAGGTGCAGCAGCTGCACCAGATCGCCGACCAGATCCTGGATCGCATCGATCCCGAAGGGCTGATGCGCCCTGCAGAGAGGTGATCAGCCCTTGGGCTGACGCGCCGCCCACTCGGCCAGTTCCACACGGGGCCCGGTGAAGAAGGGGGTCTCCTCGCGCACATGCAGCCGTGCCTCCACGCTGCGCTGGTGGCGCATGACGTCGGTGAGGCGGTGGAGTTCGTCCGCCTCGAACGCCAGGATCCACTCGTAGTCGCCGAGTGCGAAGCTGGAGAGCGTGGAGGCGATGACGTCCGGGTACTCCCGCCCGGCCATGCCGTGCTCGCGCAGCATCCGGGAGCGGTCGGCCTCCGGGAGGCTGTACCACTCGAAGCTGCGCACGAACGGGTAGACGCACACCCAGGGCCTGGGCGCGAAGCCCGCGAAGCAGGCAGGCACGTGGGAGCGGTTGAACTCGGCTGGACGGTGGACGGCCACCACGGACCACACCGGTTCCAGATGGGCCCCGAGATCGCTGGCCCGCAGCGCGTGGTAGGCCGCCTGGAGCTTCTCCGCGCTGTCGGCCGTGGTCCAGACCAGCAGGTCCGCGTCAGCGCGGAAGCCGCCGACATCGTAGAAGCCCCTCACCTCCACATCGGCGGCCTCGAGACCCGACTGGACGGCCTGGAAATCCAGGCCCTCGGGCAGCGGGTCGGCCGTGAGGAAGACCGAGTACATCGCATACAGCGTCTGGGAGTTGATGGCCTCGAGATCGGCGTCGGTCGCGTCTCGGTGGTCGCGGGACGGGTGACTCATGCGTGCTCCTTCACTTCGGCGGGGCGCAGCAGGCAGCAGGGCCTGGCGAGGTAGTCGGCGAGCGTCAGTTCCGCCGCGCCGGAGCGCGCCAGTTCCGCCCGTGCCTCGAGCTTGTCGACGAGCATCCGCACGAACGCGGGGTGCGTGCCCACGGTGGCGGCGCGCACGAACGGGAGTTCGAGCTCGGTGGCGGTGGCCACGGCCTCGGTGTCGAGGTCGTAGACCACCTCCATGTGGTCGGTGATGAAACCGATGGGGGAGGCGACGACACCGCCGACTCCCTCGGCCTGCAGTTGGGCCAGTCGGTCGTTGACGTCGGGTTCCAGCCAGGGGGTGTGGGGTGAGCCGGAGCGGGAGCAGAACGTCAGCTCCCAGGCGATCTGCTCGCCCGTCAGTTGCTCGACCCGCGCGGCCACGCGCTCGGCCACCCGGAGGTGCTGCTGGTCGTAGGTGGTGCAGGCCGGCGAGCCGTCGCCGGAGGCCGCGTTCATGGCAGTGGGGATCGAGTGGGTCACGAACAGCACGCGGACGGCACCGTCGATCGGCTGTTCGCGCAGCTTCGTCAGGGCCGCCACCACGGCGTCGGCGTTGGCGGTCACGAACCCCTCGGACTCGGCGAAGGGGGCGATCTTGTCGATCCTGATGGCTCCGTCGACCCCTTCGGTGGCCCGCTGCAGGTCCTCGGCGTACTGCCGACAGCTGGAGTAACTGCTGTAGGCGGAGGTGGCCAGTCCCAGGACGCGGGTGTGGCCCTCGGCCACCAGGGCGGGGACGGTCTCCGAATGGAACGGATGCCAGTTGCGGTTACCGATCACGACGGGGACGTCGATGTTCCGGAAGGCCAGTTCCGCGCGCAGCGCCTCCAGCAGTTCGGCGTTGCGCTCGTTGATGGGCGACTTCCCGCCGAAGAGCATGTAGTGCTCCGAGACCTCCAGGAGCCGTTCGTCGGGGATCCCGCGGCCGGCGGTCGCGTTGCGCATGAAGGGCAGGACGTCGTCGGGCTTGTCGGGGCCTCCGTAGGAGGCCACCAGAACCGCGGTGTAGGGGTGCAGCGAGTGGTTCATCCAACCTTGCCTTGTCTCGGTTCTCCCGGGCTCTGTTCCGAGCCGGTGTCCAGGTCTTCCACGGTCAGGCCCGTAGCCGGGCAGGAACCCTCGTCGAGCGCCTCGTCCGAACCGCCGATCCCGTAAAGCTCAGCCATCGCGGACAGGTACTCGGTGGTCCGCCCCGACGCCGCAGCCAGCTTCGCGCGCGAGGAGGGCACGTGCAGCAGCCGGGTGGCGAGCCGACGCAGCGCGTGGGCCGCGTCGGCATGGTCGAGGGGCCTACCCTGCGGGAGCCGGGCCACTTCGTCGTCGACGAGTTCCAGGACGGCCTCCCGGAGACTCACGACGGCGGGATCCAGCACCCTGGTCTGCAGCTTGGTGCGCAGGGCCTCGCAGCCTTCAGCCACGATCTGCTCAGCCTTGGAGGTGTCGGGGTCCCAGCGTGCCGAGAGCGCCTCCTGGAGTGTGGCGAGGCTGATCACGTCGACGCCGGGAAGGGCGGCGACGCTTGGTGCGACGTCGCTGTGGAGCGCCAGGTCCAGGATGGTCAGCTGTGCGCCGGGATCCACGTCGGCCGCGGTGATTGCGGGCACCCCGGTTCCCCGGCACGCGACCACGAGGTCCACCTCCCGCAGGGCCTGGGCCAGGTCGCCGGCGACGGCGAGGTGGTGGCTGGTGGCGAAGTCGTCGCCCCGGCCGCTGGCCGAATGCACTCGGATGGCGTGGGCGCCGCGGGTTCTCAGTGCCGCGACGCTCGCACCGGCGAAGGCGCCCGTACCGACAAGCAGCACGCGGGCCGAGGGCCAGTCCGCCACGTTCGCGAGGTCAAGGGCCACGGAGACGACCGAGCGCCCGGCTTCGGCGAGCGTCGTCTCGCGGGCGACGCGCCGCGACGAGCGCAGGGCCTCCTCGACGGCGAGGCTGAGGTGCGGGGAGGCGAGTTCGGCGTCCTGTGCCTCGGCGAGGGCCCGGCGGACCTGGCCCGCGATCTCACGCTCACCCACCACCATGGAGTCCAGCCCGGCGCACACCCGGAACAGGTGGCCGATGGCCTCGTCGTCGTCGTAGCGGTCCCAGGATGGCGGCAGGTCCAGTTCGGGTGCGAGCGACTCGACGAGCTCCGCGGTGGAGCGTCCAGGGGCGTCGACGACGAACTCCACCCGGTTGCAGGTGGTCAGGGGCAGGACCGACTCGACGCCGGGGACGGCACGCAGCCGGGCTGCGATCTCCTCGGCGCTGTCCACGATCCGTTCCACCTCCACGAGTCCGTGGTGGCGGTGCTGGACGGAGAGGATGGCTAAGTTCACAGTGGCGCCCATTGAACCACCAGTTTGCCGATGGGGCAGAATCGCCTGTGTGACCAACTCCCACCAGAGCACCCTGTTGCAGGCATTGTCAGGACAGCGACCCGATCGGCTTCCCGTGTGGTTCATGCGCCAGGCGGGCCGTTCCCTGCCCGAGTATCGGGAGGTGCGGGAGGGCAACACCATCCTGCAGGCCTGCCTGATGCCGGAGCTGGCGGCCGAGATCACCCTCCAGCCGGTGCGTCGCCACGGCGTCGACGCCGCGATCTTCTTCTCCGACATCATGGTGCCGCTGGTCCTGGCGGGCGTCGACGTCGACATCCAGCCCGGCATCGGCCCCGTGGTGGCCGACCCCGTCCGCTCAGCGGCGGACGTGGACCGGCTGGTGGACCGAGGGCTCGGCGATGCCGAAGCGATCACCAGTGCCGTGAGGATGGTGGTGGCCGAACTGGGGGAGCAGGTGCCTCTGATCGGTTTCGCCGGCGCCCCCTTCACACTGGCCGCCTACCTGGTCGAGGGGCGAGGCAGTCGGGACCACCTGGCCGCCCGCGCCCTCATGCACGCAGACCCCGCCGCCTGGCACCGGCTGCTGGGCTGGTGCGCCGAGTTGTCCGCGTCCTTCCTCGAGGTGCAGGTCGACGCAGGTGCGCGGGTGGTGCAGTTGTTCGACTCGTGGGCCGGCTCGCTGCGTCGCGACGACTACGCCGAGCACGTCGCGCCCCACTCCCGCACCGCCCTCGCGGCGGTCGCCGGCAGGGTGCCCCGCATCCACTTCGGAACCGGCACGCGCCACCTGTTGCCCGACATGGCTGCCTGTGGAGTCGAGGCCATGGGCATCGACTACCGGACGCCGCTCGACGACGCCGCCGGGATCCTCCCCGGACTGCCCCTCCAGGGCAATATCGACCCCGCGATGCTGGCCGCCGGCTGGGGACCGCTGGAGCGGCACGTCCGGGACGTGGTCGAGCGGGGCCGCAAGGCACCCGCCCACATCGTGAACCTCGGCCACGGCGTCCCGCCGACCACCGACCCCGGCGTCCTGACCGAACTCGTCGGACTGGTGCACGAGCTGTGAGCGCGGTAGTCGTCGGGGGTGGTGTGGCTGGCCTCGTGGCGGCCCGGGAACTTGCCCTGCAGGGCCGGGAGGTCACCCTTGTCGAGTCCACTGAACGCTTCGGTGGCATGGTGCACGGGGTACCCCTCGCGGGTCTCCTCGTCGACGCCGGGGCCGAGGCCTACGCCACGCGGACGCCTCTGGTCCGTGACCTGTGCGCCGAACTGGGCCTCAGCGTCGCCGCTCCGGTCGGGCGCAGTCATGTGTGGTGGCCGGAGCGGGGTGCGCTGCCGCTGGCCCATGGTTTCCTGGGCATCCCGGCCAGTCTCGATGACGACGCCCTGGCCGCCCTGACGCCCGCGGAACTGGACCGGGCGCGCCTCGACCTCACCGAGCCCGTCGGCGACCTGGGGCACACGCTTGCCGACCTCGTCCGCGCGCGGCTGGGTGAGGCGGTGCTGGAACGGCTCGTCGCGCCGCTCACCAAGGGCGTCAACGGGCTCGCGCCCGACGTCATGCCGGCCGAGCAGTTCGCTCCTGGGCTGGCCGAGGACACTCGCAGGCTCGGCTCACTGACCCGGGCCGTTGCCGAACGCGTGGGATCCGGGGCCCCCGTGGAGCAGCCGGTCGGAGGTATGCACCGGCTCGTGCCCGCACTGCTCACCTCGCTCCGGGCCAGCGGCGTCACCACGCTCACCGAGTCGCGAGTGGCAGCGATGCGCCGCCGTTCGAGCGGCTGGGTCCTCGACGTCCCCGGTGGTGAACTCGAGGCCGAACGGGTGGTGCTGGCCGTGCCCGCGCGCGTCGCCTCGAGGCTGCTGCGCCCACAGGGCGTGCACTTCAACCCGCCGCGCACCGTGGTCACCCGCAACCTGTTGTTCGCCCTGTCACATCCCGGCCTGGCGGCGCAGCCGGTGGGCTCGGGCGCACTCCTTGGCGAGCGGCCACCAGGCATGGTGGCCCGCTCCCTGACGCACTACTCGGCGAAGTGGCCCTGGGCGCGGCGTGATGGCGTCGAGATCATGCGGGTGGCGCTCCCGCCGGACCGGGAGCCGGAACTCCAGCAGGTCCTGGCCGACGCGTCGCTGATCCTCGGAGTCGAACTCGGCGCTGACGACGTCGTCGACTCCTACGAGGCCACCTGGACCGAGATGCCGCGGGTGCTGCCGGCCGCTGAGCGGGCGTCGCTCCAGGAGGCGCTCGCCAGGTTCCCGGGCCTCACGATCGCGGGAGCGTGGGTGGCCGGCAACGGCCTCGCCGCCGTCGTGCAGTCGGCCAAGGATGCGACGGCATGAGGCTGCGTCTCGGCACCAGGGGTTCCGAACTCGCCGTCACGCAGTCCACGACCGTCGCGGAGGCGCTGCGCGCGGCAGGCCACGACGTGGAACTGGTGGTCATCCGCACCCGCGGCGACCGCGAGCGCGCTTCCCTGACCGCGCTGGCCGGGCTGGGGGTCTTCGCTGCCGAACTGCGCAGCGCACTTCTGGAGGGCGAGTGCGACCTTGCTGTCCACTCCTACAAGGACCTGCCAGTCGCGGGAGTACCGGGCCTGGTGGTGGCCGCCGTTCCAGGCCGCGAGGACCCGCGGGACGCGTTGTGCGCACGTGACGGTCTGACGCTCATGGAACTGCCGCCCGGAGCCAGGATCGGGACCGGATCCCCACGCCGCGTCGCACAACTGCGGGCGTTGCGGCCCGACTGCGAGTTCGTGGACATCCGCGGCAACGTCGGCACCCGGCTCGGGCGCGTCGCTCCCGGAGACCTCGACGCAGTGGTGCTGGCGGCCGCGGGACTGAGCCGCCTCGGCCTGGCGGGTGCGGTCACCGAGTACCTGCAGATCCTGCCCGCGCCAGGGCAGGGCGCCCTCGCCGTCGAGTGCCGCGCCGACGACGAGGCCACTCGCGCTGCCGTCGGCGCCCTGGAGGACCCGGCGGCCCGCGCCGCCGCCGACGCCGAACGAGCCGTCCTGGCTGAGCTCGGCGGGGGTTGTGCGGCACCCATCGGTGCCCTGGCGGCAGGCTCCGGGGACGAACTCCTCCTCCGCGCCGGCGTGTTCGCGGCCGACGGCGTCGCCGCCACCGCCGCTGAGGTCCGGTTCGGCCCTGGGGATGCGCTGTCGGCCGGACGTCGGTTGGCAGGTCTCCTGATCGCCGACGGCGCGGCGTCGGTGACAAAGCTGGACGAGACCCGCGCGTCGCGGCTCGCGGAGTTCCACGACGACTCCAGTCTCTGGGGAGCCGGGCCACTGGAAGGACTCACGGTGCTCGTGCCGCGGCGGGCCGGAGTGCTCTCCGAGGGACTCCAGCGGGCTGGGGCCCGGGTCTGGTGTGAGCCGGTGCAGCAACCGGTGGTCCTCCCTGCGGGCGATGAGCTGCCGGCGGCCGACTGGGTGGCGATCACCTCGGCCACGACTGTGGCGGTCCTGGCCGAACTCGGCTGGACCATCCCCGGGACCGCGCGCATCGCGGCGGTCGGTCCGGCCACGGCAGCAGCGCTGGAGGAGGCGGGTTACCGTGTGGACCTGCAGCCCGGCCCCCGCTCCAGCGCCGAGGACCTGCTGGCGGCCTGGCCCGAGGGCTCCGGCAGCGTGCTGGTACCCGGCTCGGCGCGCTCCCGGCCAGTCCTGGTCGATGGTCTGCGCGAAAGGGGCTGGGACGCCCGGGCGCTGCCCATCTACACCACCGAGCCCGTGCCGCCCTCCGGAGCCCTGGCGGACGCCTGGTCGCGGGGCGCCATCGACGCGGTCGTGGTCACCTCAGGCTCGGTGGCAGAGAGCATCGCTGCCTCCCTCGGCTGGCCGGAGGCGGTGCGGGTGGTAGCACTGGGCCGCCCCAGCGCCGCCGTGCTGGACCGGCTGGGGGTCTCGGCCGCCGTCGCCGATACCCAGGACGCCGAGGGGGTCGTGGCAGCATTGCGCAGGCTGCTGCCCGAGCAGAAGTCGTCACAGGAGGAGAGCCGATGACCCAGCGACCGCGCAGGCTTCGCACCACCCCCGCCATGCGGGCCCTGGTCCGGGAGACCCGCATCAGCCCCCAGCAACTCGTGCTGCCGGTGTTCGTGGGGGATTCCGGCGCGCCGATCTCCTCGATGCCCGGGGTCTCGCGCCACTCCCTCTCGGAGATCGACGGCGTCGCCGCCCGCGTGGCCGAGGCGGGGCTCGGCGGGATCATGCTCTTCGGGGTCCCGGAGGAGCACCAGAAGGACGAGACCGGGTCCGCCGGAATCGCTCCCGACGGCATCCTCCAGCGCGCCCTGGAGCGGGTGCGTTCGCGGGTGGGCGACGCCGTCGTAGTGATGGCCGACACCTGCCTGGATGAGTTCACCAGCCACGGTCACTGCGGGCTCCTGGATGCGCGCGGTCGGGTGGACAACGACGCCACCGTCGAGGCCTACCAGCGGATGGCCGTCGCGCAGGCCCGGGCCGGTGCGCACGTCGTCGCGCCGTCGGGGATGATGGACGCCCAGGTGGCCGGGATCCGGTCCGCGCTCGATGGCGAGGGTTTCACCGACGTCTCGATCCTGGCCTACTCCGCCAAGTACGCCTCCGCCTTCTACGGGCCGTTCCGGGAGGCCGTCTCGTCGTCGCTGCAGGGGGACCGGCGGACCTACCAGCAGGACCCTGCCAACCGTCGCGAGGGGCTCCGTGAGGCGCTGCTGGACCTGGCCGAGGGTGCCGACATGGTCATGGTGAAGCCGGCCAGCCACTACCTTGACGTGCTCGCCGACGTCGCCGCCGTCGCCGACGTGCCGGTGGCCGCCTACCAGGTGTCGGGTGAGTACTCGATGATCGAGGCCGCGGCCGAGCGCGGCTGGATCGACCGTCGCGCGGCGGTGCTGGAATCCGTGACCGGGATCGTGCGGGCAGGCGCGGACGTCGTGTTGACCTACTGGGCAGAGGAGATCGCCGAATGGCTGAATTGAGCACCAACGAACGACTCATGGAGAGGGCCACCCGCGTCATCCCCGGCGGGGTCTCGTCCCCGGTGCGGGCCTTCCGCGCCGTCGGCGGCGCTCCCGTGTTCGTCAAGTCCGCCGCTGGTCCGTACCTGTCTGGGGAGGACGGGCGCGAGTACGTGGACCTGGTGTGCTCCTGGGGGCCTGCACTGCTCGGGCACGCCCACCCGCAGGTGGTTGCCGCCGTGCAGGACGCGGCCGCCCGAGGACTGTCGTTCGGGGCGCCGACGAACGCGGAGGTGGAGCTCGCGGAACTGGTGCGGGAGCGGGTTCCGGCGGCCGAACTCGTCCGGTTCGTCTCCACCGGGACCGAGGCCACCATGACCGCCGTCCGGCTGGCGCGAGGGGCCACCGGCCGGGACGTCATCATCAAGTTCTCCGGCTGCTACCACGGCCACAGCGACGCGCTGCTCGCCGCTGCGGGCTCCGGCGTGGCAACCCAGGGCCTGCCCGGTTCGGCGGGCGTGACCGCCGCGGCGACGGCCGACACCGTCGTGCTCGAGTACAACGACGCAGACGCCCTGCGGGGGGCTTTCGCCGAACTCGGCGACCGGGTGGCGGCCGTCATCACGGAGGCGGCGCCGGCGAACATGGGCGTCGTCCCACCCGAGGACGGCTTCAACGCCGAGATTCGCCGCCTCACCGCCGAACACGGCGCCCTCATGATCCTCGACGAGGTCCTCACCGGCTTCCGGGTCGGGGCGGCGGGCTGGTGGGGGCTGGAGGCGGGCGTCGACGCACCGTCCTGGACGCCGGACCTGTTCGCCTTCGGGAAGGTCGTGGGCGGCGGCATGCCGCTGGCCGCCGTCGCGGGCAGGGCCGAGATCATGAGGCTGCTCGCCCCGCTGGGGCCGGTGTACCAGGCGGGCACCCTCTCGGGGAACCCGTTGGCGACAGCCGCCGGAATCGCCACGCTGCGGCTCGCGGACTCCTCGGTGTACGCCCACGTGGACCGGGCTGCCGCCCTGCTGCAGGACGCGGTAACCGCGGAGCTCGCGGCCGCCGGGGTGCCGCACGTCGTGCAGCACGCGGGCAGCCTGTTCTCGGTGTTCTTCCGCGAGGACCCGGTCCGCAACTACGCCGATGCCCAGACCCAGGACACCGCCGCGTTCGGTCGGTTCTTCGGCGCCATGCTGGAGCAGGGGGTGGCGCTGCCGCCGTCGGCCTTCGAGGCGTGGTTCCTCTCGGCGGCGCACGACGACGCCGTGCTCGACCGCATCGTCGGGGCGCTGCCCGCAGCGGCAAGGGCCGCAGCGGGGTAGGCGCGTCCACCCCAGTTGCCCTCACTGCGGCGCCGGTCGGTAGGGTGGCGAGTGTGAAGATCAGGCTAGGTACCAAGGATTCCACGCTTGCCATGCTGCGCGCCGAAGCGCTCGTGGCCGAGTTGCAGGAACGCGGCCACGAGACCGAAATCATCAAGCTCCCCAACGTCGGGGACTTCGAGAGCATCGGACAACTGCGGCTCGGGCTGCTGCGCGACGACTTCGACGTCGTCATCCACCGGATGAACCGCGTTCCCGACGGGAAGGTGTCGGGTGTGGTGCTCGCGGCCGTGCCGGAACGGGGGGACCTTCGCGACGTCTTCGTGGGGCGCAACCAGATGACCCTCTCGGCGCTGGGTGACAGCGCCACCATCGCCACCGCCACCCCCCTGCGCAGGGCGAAGCTGAAGCGCCTGCGCCCCGGGATGGGGGTCGTGGACCTGAAGCCCGACCTGGCGGGGTGCCTGGACAGGGTGGCCGCCGGCGAGCTCGACGGCGTGGTCTGCGGCGCCGCTGACGTGGCGTTCCTGGACCGCACCGAGGAGATCACCGAGTTCTGGGAGAACCCACCCGCACCTGGTCAGGGCGCCCTCGGCTACGAGTGCAGGCAGGACGACTCGGAGATGATCGCCATCCTGTCCGAGTTCGACCATCCGGACACCCGGATCTGCGTCGCCGCCGAGCGCGCGGTCAAGGAGTCGCTGAACCTGTCCGAGGCCGCCTCCCTGGGAGCGCGCGCCACCAGGGAGGGCGTGATGTCGCTGCGCGCCGACGTGTACCCCCACGACGGCTCGAAGATCATCTCGCTCACCATGGGGATGCCCACCTCGGAGTTCCACGCCATCCGCACTGGCAAGCGCCTGGCGCAGGCCCTTCGGCTTCGGGGTGCAGAAGACATCGGCCGCGATCCGGCTCCCGAGCCGGTGCCCGACGAACCGCGCAGGATCTCCGACGTCACGGAGATGCGCGTGCTCGTCGCCCGCGAGGAGGGCCGCATGTCAGTGGGACTGCGGTCGGCCGGGCTGCAGGTCGACGCCGTGCCGCTGCAGACCCGTGAGTTGCTCAACGTCAGCACCACGCTCGAGGACGCCGACTGGATCGCCTTCACCTCAACGCGCGCCGTCGCCTCCATCCGTGAACTCGGCTGGACTCTGCCCGAAGGTGCGAAGGTCGCAGCCGTCGGATCAGGCACGGCCGATGCGCTTGAGGCCATGGGGTACGACGTCGACCTGGTGCCGCAGAAGGCGGCGGGTGTGAACGCGCTGCTGGAGATCTGGCCCGATGGTGAGGGGACGGTTTTCGTCCCGGGGTCGGCGTTGCTGGCACCGAGCTTCCTGGCCCGGCTCCAGGCCAAGGGATACACCGCACACCTGGTCCCCGTCTACACGATGCAGACCATGCCCGAGGCTCCCGCTGAGGTGACGCAGGCCTGGCGGGAGGGCCTCTACGACGCGGTGATCATCGCCTCCGGCTCCAACGCCCTCGCCGTGGGCGAACTGCTCGGCTGGAACCCCGACATCCCCGTCGTCGCGGTGGGGGAGTCCGCAGCCGCCGTGCTGCGACGGGCACACGTGCCGGTGGCCAAGACGTCGGATTCCTACCGCCCGCAGGACGTGCTGGCGAAGCTGCGGGAACTCGTCGCGGAGCGCAACGCCTGACCTTGGGAGGCTGCCCGGGGCATGAGAGGGCACCGATTTCGGTGCGGGCGCAGCGATGCGCTAGTCTGTTCTGGTTGCCGTTTCGACGGCTGCGGGGCTATGGCGCAGTTGGTAGCGCGCTTCCATGGCATGGAAGAGGCCAGGGGTTCGAATCCCCTTAGCTCCACCAACATCTTGGGCTGCGGGATCGTGCGACATCGATCCGCAGCCCAATCTGTTTCCCGACCTGCTCGTCAGCTGCCCAGCGCTTCCTCCACCCGGGCCCAGGCGTCGGCCAGCCCGGCCTCTCGCTTCGCTGCGAGCTTGTCGCTCATGACCTGGTAGGTGTCCACGGGCTCCCCAGCCGCCCGCGCAGAGGCCTTCAGCGCGGTGAGCTGCTCGTCAAGGATGACAGCGTCCTGTACCTCGCCGAACCCCCCAGCCACCGCCTTCCAGGTCTTCCGGCGTTGCTTGGCGGGCTTGATGCCGATCCCCTGCAGTACCTCCTGGGCGTAGCGCGCGCCCTTGGCCGCTTTGCGCACCTCGTGCCAGCTCTCCAGATGGGCGGCGTGTCCCCGTGCGGTGTCCAGCCGTCGGGCCACCTTCCGCTCGGCTTTCAAGGCCAGCTTGCAGAGGGCCTTGGCTGCTGGCCGGCGGCCCTTCTTGCCGACGGTGGGAGCGGTGAGGAACCCACTGATCCGCTCGTGCAGTGCGTCCCACCGGGACGAGGACATCACCTCCTGCAGAGTCGTGAGTGCCTCCCCGTGCCTGAGGTCCAGATCATTGGTGATGCGCGCCCGCACCGGCCCCACCAGGGTCTCGGAATCGAGCTCATCGAGCAGGCGCAGGAGCTCGTCGCGGATGACCTCGGCATCGCGGGGCGCTCCCAACACAGCCCCGGCCCACCTGAGCTCGTCCCGCAGTCTCCGGCTGGCCGAGCTGTCGAACACCTTCCCGTAGACCTGGAGAATGCTGCGCATCCGTCGCAGCGCCACCCGCGCCTGGTGCACCGCGTCAGGAGCGTCCTCAGCCGCGCCACGTTCGAGCGCCTGGAACCGTCCGTAGTGTTTCGCGAAGGCGGAGGCCGCAGCGGTGGCGGCGGAGTCCTTCCTGCCCGGTTTCGACTGCGGGGGGATCCCGCGGAGGACCTGGGAGAGCTTCGAAGCGGACTGGGAGCGGCGGATCCCGGCCGCAGAGAGGAGCTCCTCGACCGCGTCGAAGGTGGATTCCGCTTCACCCGGTTGCAGTTCGACCTCCAGTTCCCGCCACTGCTGGGAGGAGTCGACGTCGGCGCGCAGCACCTCTGCGGCGACCCGGTCCGACACGATCTCGGCGCGCGCATTCCCGTCGTCGTCGAACAGCTCGACGGTGGTGCGGGTGGTGTTCATCCTGACGACCGGCAGCAGCGGGCGTCTGCCCACAAGGCCCGCCACCTCGTCGCGCAGCTCTGGCGGGATCGCGTGGCCGCGCTGCAGCGGTAGGCGGAGTTCGGTGCGGCTGTCGCCGTCGCGCGGAAGCTTCAGGTGCCAGCCGGCGTCGTGGCCGCCGGTTCGCCGTCGCAGGGTGATCCCCGCGCCGAGGAGGTCCAGTCGGGGGGTGTCGTAGTAGTGGGCCACGAGTTCGGTGGTGCGCGCGGGAGAGGTGGGGCCAAGGGCGCTGAAGTCGGGGACTTGGTCAGACTTCCCGACGGCGTACTTGCGCTCCACCTCGGCCTCGCGCTCGAGGTCGTCTCCAGTTCCGACCATCAAGTGATTCTACCGGTCGGGCCTCGACGGCCGGCGAGTCAGGCGATGGTCGACATGATCAGTACGTGAACCGCGGTCCCACCCAGGACACTCAGTACCGCGTTTCGCCGCCACAGGTGCAGCGCCGCGGTCACGGCCAGACCAACCGCGACGGCGATCGTGACCGCGTTGGCTCCGACGTCGGTGTGCCGCAGCGTGTAGAAGACCAGGATCGTCATGATGCCCACCGGCATCACGGCCGCGAGGTGGGGCAACAGCTGGCTGTCGCGGAGGCGCCCGAGGAACAGGAATGGCAGGCCACGCAGCGCCCATGTGATCCCTGCGCTCACCAGGACCGCTCCCAGCAAGTAAGGCCAGTCAGCCACGGGTCCTCCTCCTGACGAGGTACACCAGCACCAGCACGGCTACGAATGAGCCCATGGCCGCGGGCAGCATGCCGTCGCCGAACATCAGGTGCGCCACGAGTGCGCACACAAGGGCGATGATCGGCAGCGGGATGCTCCTGCGCACGCGGAAGGCCTCGATGGTCAGCACGAGGAAGAACGCGGACATGGCGAAGTCGAGGCCCACGACGCTCTCGGGGATCAGGCTGCCCGCCAGCGCTCCCGTCGTCACCGAGACAGTCCACCCGAGATGGAACGACGACTGCAGGGCCAGGATCCTGCGGCTGGACCAGCCCTGCGCAACCGACGAGGACGTCAAGGCCCAGGCCTCGTCGGTCAGGGCGAACGTGCTGTAGGCCTTGGCCGCCCGGCCCTGAACTCGGTGCAGCGGGAACGACAGGGCGTAGAAGGCGTGCCGGAAATTGACCAGGAAAGCCGTGCTCGCGATGGTCGCCAGCGGTGCCATCGCCGTCACCAGCCCAAGAACGAGGAACTCCAGGGAGCCTGCGAAGATGACGGCGGCGAACACCGGAGCCCACCACCAGTCGAGTCCAGCCTGGACGACCAGGACGCCGAGCGCCATGCCCATGGGAGCGATCCCGAGGATCGCAGGAAGGGCGATCCTCACCCCGGCCCGGACCTCCCCGGTCGCCGGCTCACTCGCGGAAGTCGCCGTCACGTCAGCGTTGCACCAGGTTCCGCAGCGGCTCGCCGGCCAACAGGGCCGCGACGTTGGCGACGATGAGGCGCTCCGCGTTCAGTGGGCGTCCGCCGGCGACATGCGGGGTGATGATCGTGTTCGGGGCGTCCCACAGCGGCGACTCGGCTGGCAGCGGCTCGACGGCGGTGACGTCGAGACCCGCACCGGCGAGCCGACCCTGCGTGAGTGCGGCCATCAAGGCCTCCTCGTCGACGGTGGACCCGCGGCCGACGTTCACCAGGAGCGCGTGGTCCGGCAGTGCCTCGATCTCCTGTCGGCCGAGCGCCCCGGCGGTCTCAGGGGTGCTGGGGAGGATCATGACCAGCACGTCGGCCCCGGGCAACACGGAGAGCAGCTCGCTGTCGGCCCCGACGTCGAAGCCGGACCTTGGGCCCGAGCTGCGGGCGATGCCTCGAACCCGCGCGCCCAGTGCGGCAAGGATCGGTGCCAAGTGGGCTGCGATGCTGCCGAATCCCCAGATGACGACGTTGGTCCCGATGAGACTCGTGATCGGCCCTTGCCCGTCGAACTTCTGCACGTCGTTGAACTCCCCGGCCCAGCGGTGCTCCGACTGCGCCCGGCGTGCCTCGGGCAGGTGGCGCACCAGGGCGAGCAACAGTGCCAGGGCGTGCTCCGCGACGGTCGCGTCGTGCAGGCCCACGCCGTTGGCCAGGGCGACGTCGTCGGCGAACCCGGCTCGCAAGAGGGAATCCGGACCAGCCATGAGTCCCTGCACCAGGCGGAGGTTCGGCATCTTGCGGGCAGCGGTTTCCAGGTCCTCCTGACGGTTCTCCCAGACCACCAGGACCTCCGCGTCCCGGTGCTCGGCCGGGATCGGTTCCCGCGCCGCATAGGTGGCGGCGGTGACGCCGTCGGGCAGTGCTGGGGACAGTGGGAGGGAGTCCGGGAGCAGGATCTTCACGGCGTTTCCTTCGGGTGGGTGGCTGCCGCCAGCTTAGCCAGACAGGCGGGGTGCACGTGATCTTGCGATCCGCCCTCGCGGATCGGGCTGGACGCCGGGGTGGATCATCATCGGGGTGAGGGCGATGAGTTCGGACCCAGCCCACGAATGCGCAGTGCGGCCTGGGTCCGGTCCCGCACCTGGAGCTTGGTAAGGACGTGCGACACGTGGTTCTGCACGGTCTTGAGGCTCAGGCCCAGTTCGCGGGCGATCTCTGGGTTGGAGTGCCCTGCCGCGATGCCACTCAGCACCTGCGCCTCGCGCTCGGTCAGGTCGTGGGACCACCGGCGGCGGTCGCCGATGAGCAACCCCTGGGCCAGGCCCGGACCCAGCACGGCACCGCCCGCGGCGACAGTACGGACAGCTTCGAGGACCTGCTCCTGTGAGGCCCCCTTCAACAGGTAGCCCCGCGCCCCCACCTGGAGCGCGGTCACGACAGTGTCGTCGTCGTCGACCATCGTGATGATCAGGACCGCCGGGGCTGGATCCATGGCCGCCATCCGGCGGGCGGCCTCGATACCCGGCATCCTCGGTAACCCGAGGTCGAGGAGGACGACGTCCGGGTGGAGCTCGGCCGCTGCCTGTACGGCTGCCTCGCCGTCGCCGGCCTCACCGACCACCGATACTCCCTCGACGCTGCCCAGCAGACCGACCAGTCCGCGACGGAACAATGGATGGTCATCGACAACGAGTATGCGGATCATGAACTCGACCGCTCGGGAGCCGGGACCTGGTGGAGTGACGGGAGGGGAAGGCGTGCGGTGATGGTGGTGCCGAGCCCGGGGTGTGCCTCCACCGCCACGTCGCCGCCCACCTCCTCGGCACGCTCCCGCATCCCCACCAGCCCGACGCCGCCGTCGCGGGAGGCGACCTGACCGTTGCCGTCGTCCTGTACGCGCACCACGAGGTCGCCCTCCTCGACATTGACACCCAGCCACACGCGGCGCGCCATCGCGTGCCGGACCACGTTGGTCAGCGCCTCTTGGGATATGCGGAAGGCGGCCACTTCGGTCGCTGCGGGGAGGGCGGGGAGCTCACCGACCTGGACAGTGACTTGCGGGACTGCTTCCCCGTGCGCCCCAGCCGTTTCCGACGGCGTTCCTGTGAGCCGCCGGGCGAGCTGCGTGACCGCCCCGCCGAGTCCCAGTTCGTCGAGAGCGGGTGGCCTGAGGCCCTCCACCACCCGTCGCACCTCAGCCACCGTGCTCTGGATGCCCGAGCGCAGGGCGACGAGTTCCGCGTCCGCCCGCGCGGCAGGGAGCGAGGGGATTCGGTTGCGCAGGCTGTCCACCTCCAGGCCCAGCGCGGCCAGGCTGGGGCCCAGACCGTCATGGAGGTCACGGCGCAGGCGTTTGCGCTCCTCCTCGCGGGCGCTGACCAGTCGCTCCTGCGCGCGCCGCAACTCCTCGACCAGGGCCGCGGCGTGCAAGGCCTCGCCAAGCTGGCGACCAACCGCCTCAAGCAGCCGGCGATCACCGCTCCGCAGCGGGGTGCGGGCCCACCGCATCGTCGCGACCTGGGTGCCGTAAGCGGTCAATCCCACCTCCTCGAACGCCGGCCCGGCTGGGGATTGCCCGACGCGGCCTCCCTCCGGTGTTTCGGCACGACACAAGGTGCGACCCTCAAGGTCAACGATTTCCAGCCCAGGCAGTCGCAGCAGTTCAGCCAGCTTGTCGACCATGACGGCGACGAGCGCCGGGAGGTCAGTGGCGTCGCGCAGACGTCCCTCGGTGGCCGCCAGCACCTCGACCGGTGTCGACCAGTGGCCATAGGTCAGCCGGTTGGCGACGGACCGCACTCCGAGTCGCAACGGGGTGAACACGAGGGCGATCACCGCCGCACCGACCCACGGTAGCCAATCCGCTCCGGGACGACGCAACAGGATCCCCACGGCGGCGACGGTGCCCGCGTAGACCGCCACCGCCACCACCGAGACCACGGCATAGGTGAGGGACCGGGACATCACAACCCTGATGTCGTAGAGCCGACGTTGGAGCAGGGCGACCGCCAACGCCACCGGCGTGGGCGCCGACACAGCGGCGAACAGCCATGGGGCCGCCCAAGGAGTGGCCACCAGCGGCAGACAGAGGAGGGGTGGGGCGAATGCGAGGGCGAACCAGAGCAGCTGCTGGCGCTCCAAGGCGTGAGCGCGTCGCCACTTGACCCTCAGGCCGACGACGGCGATGACGAGCGTGATGAATGTGAGAAGGACTGCGGACAGTGCTGTCAGATCTGCGACCGCCCGCAGGTGAGGAGGGAGTCCCGTCGGGCTGGACAGATGCTCCACCCGGGCGTCCAGCGGGTAGGGGGCGAGCAGACATCCCAGAGCAAGCAGGCCGATCGACAGCCCCGTCAGCACCTTCGGAGCGCGCCGGTGCGGCCACGCTGTCTTCCCATCGGGGAAGGTGAGGGGGACGCCCAGGATGAGCAGCAGCCAGCCGGAACGCAGGGCGGTTCCCACGACTGTGATGTGTGCGGCGAATGGAATGGTCGGGCCGGTCCTCACCCAGCCCTGTGCCCCCCAGGCGATGAACAGCTCTCCCACAGCCCACGTGACGGTGCCCAAGAGAATGATGCGGCCAACCCGGTTGCCGGGCCGGGCGCCCAGGATCACCGTCGCGGTCACGGCGTAAGAGGCGATCACGAGGGCGACGGCCGCCCGGTCAGGCAGGTCCCCCGGCGTTGCCCACACGATGGGGAGGGCGCCCGCGAGCCCGGCGCCGGTCGCCGTGGCGACCAGCGCGGGGATCCGCAGTGCCGCTGCACTCACCGCTCAAGCCTGCCGCAACTCGGCTTTCCCCACGAGGGGTTCCGGCAAAGTCTCCGTCACCACAGGATGGCCGCGAAGCAGGATGACGCAGAGCCCGATCCACCACACGAGGTAGACGAGCGTGGGGATGTCTTGCAGGCCGAGCCGTGCCAGAGGAGCGGCAGCCAGCAGGGACGCTCCCGTGACGAGTCCCAGGATCCCGGTGAACCAACGCGAGAAGCCGTCCGCGAGTGCTGACAGCGCCACGCAGACGACGTGCGCTCCGAGGCAGAGCAGGCTCAGCAAGTACGCGAAGACGCGCATGGAGTTCATGGCCGCTGCTGTCTCGAGATCCAGTCCGTTCTTCACGCCGAATGCCGCCGCAGCCCCTGCCGGGAAGCCCACGGCGAGAGTGATGGTGACGTACCCGGAGACGAGGATCAAGCCTGTCAGCGCGGCCCAACGTCCGAGCGTCGTCGTCCGGCCCAGAGATCGCGCCAGGAAGACGGCCACGGGGAGGAGAAGGACGAAGCCGATCGACTCCACGAACCAGCCAGCGAAGATGATCGTGAGGTCGCCCCTCACGTATGCCCGCTCGATTCCCTCGGTTCCATCCTCGATGAGGGCGCCGCCGCCGGTGATCGCCAGGCCGCCGATCATCAACACGACGTGAACCAGGCCCAGTGCTCCGGCCACCCGGGGGGCGGCCGTGCTGGGTGGTAGTGCTGTGTACATGTCTCCTCCTGTGGTGAGGGACCTGAATGGTCCGCTGACACCACAGTGCGCCGCGCACTCCCCGTGTGGATGGGGCATGTTCCTCGTCGCGCCGGGAAGATCTCCCGGGTTGGCTCCCCAGTGCTGTTGGCGGAGAAAACGCTACTTAGGAACGAACAGCGGCCAGCCGTACTCGACGCGCATTCCGAAACCGGAGGCGACGACGATCCCGATGCCCAACGCAACCGCAGCCAGGACGATGGCGAAGCAGACCACGGCGATCACACGTGCCCAGGGATGTGGCTGATGGTCGGAGACCTCTTGGCCGTCAACCGCCCCGTAGGAGAGGGTACGGATCCCGACTGCGAAAACGGCGGGCAACCCCGCGCCGAGTACCAACCCTGCCAGCAGGACCCGCCAACCACCTTCAAGCAGCAATCCGAAAAGTTCCATCAGGAGCCCACCCTCAACTTCCTACGCTTCTTCTTGGCTCTTTTCTTGCCCTTCACTGCGAGGACCGGGTCCTCTTGTGCACCCGCCACCTTCTCGACCCATTCGTCGTTGACGTTGCGGTGGTCGACCCGCGACTGTTGCGAACGGTGGTACATCCACAGAGACGATGCCACCAGTATCCCGAAGACCACCAG
This sequence comes from Tessaracoccus sp. OS52, assembly GCF_020687685.1. Lineage (GTDB taxonomy): Bacteria > Actinomycetota > Actinomycetes > Propionibacteriales > Propionibacteriaceae > Arachnia. The sequence continues at coordinate 942,133 of NZ_JAJEWM010000001.1, forward strand.
CGCGCCGAACAGGCTGCCGATGTTGTGTCCGATGAACCACACCAACGCCCCGACCAGGCCTGCGGCAGGGAGGGTGATGGCCCAGGCGACAAGCATGCGTCCCGCCACTTTCCAGTTCACCTTGGCGCCGCGCTTGCCCACTCCCGAGCCAAGGGCAGAAGTTCGGTCCGGGGTGCTCCCCTGGAGTCCTGGATGTTGACGACGGCGTTGGTCACGGTCAGTGCCACCTCGACGGAGAGGAAGGCGCCCAAGAGGTTCAGGACTGCCGACCGGATGCCGTCGTGACGGCGGACCGGAGTCTTCAACCTTGGAGCAGCAGGGTCCTTGCGAATAGCATTCGACGCATGTCCAGGATCGGTTCGCGCTATCTGTTGCGGACCTCCGGCGTGGAGGTGCAGGTCACCCTCAAGCGCATGAAGAACCTGCGCATGCGCGTGGACCCGAGCGATGCGAGCATCCGTGTGTCGGCTCCGTGGCATGTGGGCCGCGCCGAGATCGAGGAGTTCGTCGGACGCAACGCCGCGTGGGCCGTCGAGGCCCAGACCCGCGCCCGGATGAATGCTCCCGAGCGGCTCGTCTCGGGGGGGCGGGCGAGACTGTGGGGGAGGTGGCACGAGCTGGTGGTCGTCGACGGTGCGCGTGCTGTGGCTGCCTTCGAGGAGGATCGGATCCGGATCACTCGCCCGGAGGGTGACGAGGACGCCGCACGCCGAGCCCTCACCGCGCTGCACCGTCGGGAACTGGCCCCGGCCATCGACCACTACCTGCAGCTCCATTCCCCTTACGTGGGGCGTGGGCCGAGCAGGATCCGGTTGGCTCGGATGCGGTCCCGGTGGGGGAGCTGCAACCAGGTGACCGGTGCCATGTCGTTCAGCATCGCGCTCGCGGAGCGCCCGCGCGAACAGCTCGAATACGTCGTCGTGCACGAGTTGGCCCATCTGCTGGAGGCCAACCACGGTCCTGACTTCAAGGCCCATCTGGGAGCGATGTTGCCCGACTGGCGCAGTCGGGACGCGCAGCTGAAGGGCCGGCTGTGACGCTGCTGCCGCTGCGCGAGTGGCAACGCCGCGCCGCTTCCCACGAGCGTGAGGTCTCCGCGTTGCTGGCCGACGTCATCCACCGTCGCGAACGGGGGCAGAAGCATCCCGTCGACGACTTCCTGTGGCACTACTACAACCTTCGTCCCGGCCAACTCCGGCAGTGGCATCCAGGAATTGGGGTGGAACTGGCCGACGGTGAGGCGCACGGCAGGCCAGCCTTCGACGCGTCGGCGTTCCTCGCCAAACGGGCCAGCACCGTCAAGACCGCCCACGGGTTGCTCTCGGCGGCACAGGCCGCCGCCCCGCGGTTCGGCTGCTTCGGCATGCATGAGTGGGCGATGGTCTACCAGCTCGACGACGGCGAGACCAGACACCCCTACCTGCCACTGCGGTTCTCCCGCGCCGAGACCGCCCGGATCGTCGAGGAGGTGGGCTGCAAGTGCTCCCACTACGACGCGTTCCGGTTCTTCACCCCCGCCGCCAGGCCACTCAATCTGCTGCAGCCGTCCAGGGAGAGCCAGGCCGAACTGGACCAGCCCGGCTGCCTGCACGTCAACATGGACCTGTACAAGTGGGCGGGCAAGCTGCACCCGGCCACCTCGTCGGAACTGCTGCTGGAGACCTTCCTGCTCGCCCGCGACATTCGGGAGGTGGACATGCGCGCCTCCGCCTACGACCTCTCCGAGTGGGGTTACGAGCCCGTGAAGGTGGAGACGCCCGAGGGCAGGGCCCAGTATGCGTCCTTGCAGCGCGCATTCGCGGAGCGCGCAGCGCCCATCCGGCGGCGGTTGCTGGCGGTGGTGGAGCAACTCCTCGCCAGCTGATGGGGAACCTTGGCAACGATTCCGTCAAGTCAGGGCGTGTACGCGGATAGAAGACGGTTCGCGGACTTACCCTTGGCGCGTCACCGTCACCGAAACGGCTCAACGACGGAAGGCTTCCCCGTGACACATCAGTACCGACGCATCATTCCCGCCGCCATCGCGGTCTTCATGCTCGCCCTTTCCGGGTGCGCACCAGATGTACTCGCGCAGCCTCCCGAGGACGAGGGAAGCCCCACGCAGGAGGTCTCTGTCCCGGCTGAGCGCCCCGCGCCCACCGAGCAGCCGAGCAAGCTTCCGACGGAGCAGCCGACCGAAGAGCCCACCGAGCAGCCCGCCCCCCAGCCCGCGCCGGAGGGCACCCCAGCCCCGACGGTGGCCCCGACCCCCACCAAGCCGGCTCCACCGCCGCCACCCCCGGCCATCATCAAGGTCGGCGACGAGGGCGACAAGGTCCGCGAACTCCAGCACCGTCTCCTGCAGATCGACTGGTACCAAGGCAAGATCACCCCCACCTACGGTGAGCAGACGAAGGCCGCTGTCGAGGGCTTCCAGGCCAAGCGCGGGATCGCCGTACTTGGTTACGTCGACCAAGTCACCTGGGACAAGCTCGTGGCGATGACCAGGATGCCGAGCCAGGATGAGATGTACAACGTCCTCAAGCCCGGCCCTGCGATCCTCGCCCAGGGCGCCAAGGGCGACGCCGTGAAGGACCTGCAGGCCAGGCTCAAGCAACTGGCGTGGTACTTCGACGCCGTCGACGGGGTGTACGGCGCCAACACGGTGGAGGCCGTGAAGGGCTTCCAGGGCAAGCGGGAAATCCCCGTCACCGGCGAGGTCGACCAGCGCACACTCGACCGTCTTCACGGAATGACGCGCAAGCCCTCCAGTGCGGAACTCAACAACCGACCCTCGACCGGGTCGATGACATTGGATGACAGGTGCCTGCAGGGGCGGGTCATCTGCATCTCGAAGGCACAGCGCAAGCTGGCCTGGGTTGTCGACGGCGAGATCCGGATGACGATGGACGTCCGGTTCGGCACCGAGGGCACCTCCAGGGAGACGCGCAACGGAACGTGGAAGGTGGAGTGGAAGTCCAGGGACCACGTCTCGAGCCTCTATGACACCCCGATGCCCTACGCGATGTTCTTCTCCGGCGGCCAGGCGGTGCACTACTCGGCCGACTTCGCCGCCCGGGGCTACAACGGCTCCTCGCACGGCTGCGTCAACGTCCGCGACAAGCAAGCTGTTGCGACGCTGTTCGACACCGCGCGAACGGGTGACAAGGTAGTGGTTTACGCAGGCTGAACCCCGATTGCCGATCAGACCACGGTCTGATCGGCAATCGCTGTGTGTTCGGCTATCGTTCCGAGTGAGTCTCGCGAAAGGCAAATCCTGGTGGACATCGTCCTGGCAATCGGCCTGCAGGTCATCTCCTCGTTCCTGTTCGCGAGCGGGGCCACCCTGCAGCACCTGGGCGTCAAGAGCACCTTCGACCCCACCGGGCGCCAGTCCTCGAACAAGCTGTCATTCGGGGGGATGCTGCGCCTGTTCCTGATCCCGAAGTGGTTGCTCGGTCTGCTGTGTGTCCTGGCCGGAGCTGGCCTCCACCTGGTGGCGCTGAGCATGGCCCCCGTCGCAGTGGTCCAGCCAGTGGGGATCCTGGCCGTCCCGTGGTCGGTGATGCTGGCCTCCAAGATTCACGGTCACAAGATCCCGAGCCGGATCTGGATGGCCGTCGGCATCACCGTTCTGGGAGTCGTGGGATTCACGATCTTCTCGTCAGTGTTCGCCAAGGGGGAGAAGGAGTTCAGCTTCCAGGGCGTTGTGGTCTCCTTCCTGGTGGTCTGCGTCCTCTGTGGCGTTCTCTCGTTCTTCGCGTCGCGCGCCGTGGCATGGGCCAAAGCGATGCTGTGGTCGTCGGTGGGCGCGATCTTCTACGGCCTGGCCTCCGGCATGATGAAGGCAGCCATGAACCTCGTCCAGGGCGGTGGTTTCGACCTGTTCCACTGGCAGGTCCTCGTGGTGATCGGCTTCATGATCGCCTGTTACGGACTGGGCGTCTGGATGATCCAGCAGGGCTACGCGTCGGGGCCGGCCGAGATCACGGTTGGCACCATGACGACGGTGGATCCCTTTGTGGCCGTGATCTTCGGCCTGTTCATCCTCGGTGAGGGCGCCGGCATGGGCCCGCTCCCCGCCGTCGGCATGGCCCTCTCCGGCGCCGTGGCGGTCTTCGGTGTTCTCCTGCTCTCCCGCGACCATCCTGACGCGATGGCAGAGCGCCGCCTGGACGCACAGGCTGCGAGCGAGGCCTCCGTCAACCCTTGACCGGCAGAGCCGTGATAGCTCGCCCGAATCCCGTGGTCAGGACCAGAGTGCCCGCACTCCTGTCCACCGCGAAGCGTGCCGTACCCGTGTACGGACTGCCCTCGGAGGCGTAGAAGGGCGACATGTCCAGGGGATCAGCAAGCTCCATCGTCGTGTTGTTGAACATGTAGAGCCCGAAGCTGTGCTCGCCCGAATCCACGGTGACCCGGAAGGTGACTTCCAGACCTTCAGCCGTCCAGGTTTCGCCGAGGAGTTCGAAGAGGCCCGTGCCGTTGCCCTCGAAGGGGATCGAGTTGCCGCCGGTTGCGCTGGAGCCGGGAGTGTCCTCCTGGCCGACGCTCACCGACGGTGAGGGTGAGGCTGTCGCGGAAGGAGGCGGCTCCTCGTCTCCCGTGACCAGTTGCAGGACGACCAGGACCAGGCCGACTGCCGCGATCACGGCCACCATGACGAGCCACCACGGCGGACCTCCCCTGCCCTGCTCACGGAAGTCCTCAATGGACGTCTGGGGCGGTTGGTTCGCGCCCGAGGACGGCTGGCCGAACGGCTGCCGGGGGTTACGTCCGACGGCGTCGCGGTAGCTCTGCGGTTGCCAGCGGGGGTCCTGGTGCGCCCACGGGGAGTCTTCGTTGCTCATGGTGCCCCCCACGATACAAGCGGTGGGTTCTCCACAGGCAGACCGGACGCTGACGGATCCGGCTCCACCGCAACCAGAGTGTCGGTCATGACATCGCAAACCATCCTGCGGGGCAGCTCGAGAGCTGACCTCCTGTGCATCCCTTCAATCATGCTCGGGTTCCATCCGGCGGAGTCGGTCGTCGTGGTCGGCATGCACGGCAAACGAGTGGAGTTCTGCGCCCGGCTTGATCTGGTGCAGTCGGCCGACGAGCTCCGTGGCGCCATCGAGCAGATCCTCAACGCCCGGGACAACAAGCCGGGTACCAACTTCGTGCTGCTCGGCTTCGGACGGGAGGTGACGGAGGTAACAGGCGTCGTGAACCACCTGACGTCCATCCTGGGAGACCTCGTCACGGACGCCGTCATCACGAACGGGACCCGCTACTGGAACCTTGACAACTGCGCCCCGACCCCCCAGGAAGGTATCCCCTTCGAATTCTCCGCCAGCGCGCTCGCGGCACAGGCGGTCTTCGAAGGCATGGCTGTCAGGGGCAGTCGTGAGGAGGCCGTTGCCGCAGTGATGCCACCCCCTGCGCACGAACGCGCCGAGATCGCGGAACGGGTGGACCAGGCGTTCGCCCGAGTGATGCGGCTGGACCTGGACGAGGCCATGCGGCTGTTCCGTGGCCTCCTTGAGTCGGACGAGGCACTCACACCCGACGACGCGGCTGAGCTGGCGGTGCTCCTCCAGCTGCCGGAGTGCCTTGCCGAGTTCCTGGCACAGGTCACCACCGAGTCTGCCCGGCGCGCTCACCCCCGGCTGCTCCAGGCGAGGGCCACGGCGGACCCCGAATGCGAGCCCGACGTCCTGGCCGCCCTCGCCGTGGCCTGCTGGCTGGCGGGGGAGGGGGCCCAGCAGAACGAGTGCATGACGCAGTTGCAGGAGCTGGAACCGCGACATCCTGTTCTCCTGCTGCTCGAGGAGTTGCATCACAAGGCGTTGCCGCCCAGTTGGTGGGACGGCAGGTGAGGGCCGCTATTGTGCTCCCATGCGCTTCGTTGTCTGCGGGGAGAACCTGATCGACCTCATCCCGGCAGAGGTGGTGTCCACCGCTGAGAGCAGGTGGTCGGCGCTCGCGGGCGGGGGGCCGCTCAACACGTCGGTGGCGCTCGCCAAGCTGGGCGCCGACACCCATTACCTGGGCCGGATCGGTGCCGACGCCTTCGGGCGGCAGATCGAGGAGCACCTCCTCGCCAACGGCGTGCAACTGGACCTGGCCGTACGCTCGGAGGACCCGACTGCGCTCGGGATCGTGTCGCTCGACGAGTTCGGCAAGGCCTCCTACAACTTCCACCTGAGGGGCACGGCGGGGTTCAGCTGGCGCCCGGGCGAGTTCCCCGAACTCACCGACGACGACTGGCTCCACTTCGGCTCCATCGGGTCGGTCGTCGGATCCGGAGTCCGTCCCCTGCTGGACTTCGTGGGAAGCACCGAGGCAGCTGTCAGCTTCGACCTGAACGTGCGCCCCACCGTGATCCCCGACCGTTCCGAGTACTACGAACTCGTCAGCCCGCTGATGGCAGCCGTGGGCCGCTCGGGCGGGATCGTCAAGGCCAGCGACGAGGACATCAATTGGCTCGTCGACGACGACAACGCCCTCGCCTACGCGGAGGCATGGGCGGTCGAGTACGATTTGTCGATGTTCGTCGTGACACTGGGTGAACACGGGGCGGTCGCCGTGAAGCCGGACGGAAGGCACGTCTCGGTGAAGGGACGCCGGGTCGAACTGGTGGACACCGTCGGCGCCGGGGATACCTTCATGGCTGGGTTCCTGACCCAGTACGCCCAGAATCCCGAGGACCTCGAACTGGCGTTGGAGCAGGGAATCGCCGCATCCGCTCTCGTGTGCACGCGAAAGGGAGCGAACCCTCCCACCTTGGAGGAGGTCCTGGCCTTCCTGGCCTGAGGAGGCCAGCCCTGCGGTGCGGCGGTATATTGGGCGACCGTGCGTCGCAGGGCGCACGGGGACCAGAGGAGCAAGCTCGTGACGAGTCACGCGGAGCCGGGCAGCGGCACCTACGACAGCCAGGCCGCGCAGGAGAAGTGGCAGGCTTTCTGGGAGCGGGACAAGACCTTCCAGCCGCTCGACGACGGCAGCCGCGAGCGTCGGTACGTGCTCGACATGTTCCCCTACCCCTCGGGAGACCTCCACATGGGCCACGCCGAGGCCTACGCCATGGGCGACGTGGTCGCACGCTTCCTGAAGCTGCGGGGTTACGACGTCATGCACCCCATCGGCTGGGACTCCTTCGGGCTTCCGGCGGAGAACGCCGCGATCCGCGCCGACGCGCACCCGGCGGAGTGGACCTACGCCAACATCGAGACGCAGGCCCGTTCCTTCAAGCGCTACGGCCTCAGCCTGGACTGGTCGCGTCGCCTGCACACCTCGGATGAGGAGTACTACCGCTGGACGCAGTGGCTGTTCGCCCGATTCCATGAGAGGGGCCTGGCCTACCGGAAGGACTCCTTCGTCAACTGGTGCCCTCAGGACCAGACGGTGCTCGCCAACGAACAGGTCGTGGACGGACGCTGTGAGCGCTGCAAGTCCGAGGTCACCAAGCGCAAGCTGAACCAGTGGTACTTCCGGATCACCGACTACGCGCAGCAGTTGCTCGACGACATGTCACAGCTCGAGGGCGGCTGGCCGGACCACGTGCTGGCCATGCAGCGCAACTGGATCGGGCGCTCCGAAGGCGCCCACGTGGACTTCACCGTCGACGGCCGCGAGGAGCCGGTCACCGTTTTCACCACCCGCCCCGACACCCTGTTCGGTGCGACGTTCATGGTGGTGGCACCGGATGCGCCACTTGCCGCCGAACTGGTCTCCGACGAACAGCGCCCCGAATTCGAGCGCTACGTCGAGCGCGTGAAGCGTGAGACCGAGATTGAGCGACAGTCGACCGAGCACGAGAAGACCGGCGTCTGGCTTGGAGTACATGCCACCAATCCGGTCAATGGTGAGAAGGTCCAGGTCTGGGCAGCTGACTACGTGCTGGCCGACTATGGCACCGGCGCCATCATGGCCGTCCCCGCCCATGACCAGCGGGACCTCGACTTCGCCCGCAAGTTCGGACTGCCGGTCCGCACCGTCATCGACGTCGACGGTACGGACCCGGCTGAGACCGGACTGGCGACGACGGGCGACGGCGCCTACCTCAACTCCGGCATCCTGGACGGCCTGGCTGACAAGGCCACCGGCGTCTCCAGGATCATCGAGCAACTGGAGACCGACGGCAAGGGAACCGGTACCGTCCAGTTCCGGCTGCGGGACTGGCTGCTGAGCCGCCAGCGGTTCTGGGGTTGCCCCATCCCGGTGGTGCACTGCGAGCACTGCGGCGAGGTACTGGTGCCGGACGAGCAACTGCCCGTGAGACTGCCCGACCTGCGCGGATCGGCGCTCGCACCAAAGGGCACCTCGCCCTTGGCGTCCGCAACGGACTGGGTGAACGTGGAGTGCCCCAACTGCGGGGGACCCGCGAAGCGCGACACCGACACCATGGACACGTTCGTGGACTCGTCGTGGTACTTCTTCCGCTACTGCTCACCCGGTTACACGGAGGGTCCCTTCAACCCTGAGGATGTCGCGAACTGGATGCCGGTGGCCCAGTACGTCGGCGGCGTCGAGCACGCCATCTTGCACCTGCTCTACATGCGGTTCTTCTCCAAGGTGCTGCGGGACCTCGGCCTGGTCACCTTCGACGAGCCCATGCTGCGCCTGATGAACCAAGGACAGGTCGTCAACCAGGGCAAGGCCATGAGCAAGTCGCTGGGTAACGGTGTCGACCTGGGGCAGCAGATAGACAAGTTCGGCGTCGACGCCGTTCGCCTCACCATGGTCTTCGCGGGCCCGCCCGAGGATGACATCGACTGGGCCGAGGTCTCGCCGGCGTCGTCGCTGAAGTTCCTGCAACGGGCCTACCGCCTGGCCTGCGACGTGAGCAGCGAACCAGGGGTCGACTTCGCCACAGGCGACAAGTCGCTGCGCCACGTCACCCACAAGACGATCGCGGAGATTACGAACCTGGTGGAGTCCGGCCGGTTCAACGTCGCGGTTGCCCGCACCATGGAACTGGTCAACGCCACCCGCAAGACCGTGGACGGTGGGGCTGGCGGAGGGGATCCCGCAGTCCGTGAGGCGGTCATGTTCGTGGCCCAGTCGCTGAGCCTGGTGGCTCCCTACGTGGCCGAGGAGATCTGGGAACTGCTGGGCCTGCCCCCCTCGGTTGCCAGCAGCACCTGGCCGACGGCTGACGAGGTCCTGCTGGTGGAGGACTCCGTCACGATGGTGGTGCAGATCCAGGGCAAGATCCGCGCGAAGCTGGACGTGCCCACCGACATCACCGAGGACGACGCCCTTGGTCTCGCCCTGGCTGACCCGGGGGTACAGCGATCCCTCGACGGCCGCCCAGTTGTCAAGGTGATCGCTCGACTGCCGAAGATGCTCAGCCTCGTCCCCGGGAAGTAATCCACAGGCCACGCCTTCCCTGAAGGATCAGGCTCCCGCACAACCAGAGTGTGGGTATGCCCGATTCCTCTGGGACAGATGAACTCGCCCGTGCCCGCCTCGCCTACATCAGCGCCGGCCAGCCGGCGCTGTCCGCGCCCAGGAGGGCCTTGGCCGCCGCCTCCCAGGCTGTGACCTCGAGCGCCGGCGGTGTGGTTGAGGAACCCCAGCCTCCGGCTACGGCACCAGGGCGGCTTGCGGAGCCAGAGCCCCGAGCGTCGGCACTCCCGTGGATTCCGGACGGGACCCTGCGGCGCCGCTACGTGGTGGCGATCCTGCTGCTGCTCCTCGCGGGACTTGGCATCACCATGGCTGTTCTCGGGCGCAGTTCCGCGTCGCAGATCGCGCTGGAGCCCACGCCCGTGGTGCAGACGGTTGTCCCGACCGCTCCGTCGCCCAGCGTGTCGTCTCCGGTGCAGCTGCGCATCCACGTGCTCGGCGCCGTCGCCGAGCCCGGGGTGGTCACCGTTCCCGACGGGAGCATCGTCGCCGACGCCCTCGACGCAGCAGGCGGACTGCTGCCGGAAGCTGATCCCGCTGAACTGAACCTGGCTGCCCGCCTGGCCGACGGCCAGCAGGTGATCGTCGGAACCACCTCGGAGCCCATGGGCGACGTCCGGGACCAGCCCGGCACCTCGGGACCAACGGGTGCAGCAGGGACTCCCGGCAGCGAGGGGGCGCTCGTGAACCTGAACACCGCCAGCCAGGGACAACTCGAGGAGTTGCCCGGGGTTGGTCCGGTCCTGGCCGGGGAGATCATCGCCTGGCGCGAGGGAAACGGAGGGTTCGCGTCGGTGGCAGACCTGGAGGAGGTCTCCGGGGTCGGTCCCAAGACGTTCGCCGCCCTCGAGCCACTGGTCACCGTGTGAGGCCCGGCCATGACTGGCGGCTGCTGCCCCTGGCTGTCGCGGGCTGGTGCGGGGCGTGGCTGGGAACCGCCGGGCTACGTCCCGAGGGTCCCATCCTCTTCGCCGCCTACGCCTCCTTGGCGCTCGTCGTGGTCTGGGCGGTGCGTTCGAGGAGAACCTGGGTCCTGATGGCGGCCGTGGTTCTAGGGGCCACGAGCCTCATGTCGGGGGTCCGTGAGCTCCAACTCCACACCGGATCCCCTGCCATGCTTGCTGCCGAACACACGGCCGGGATCGCTTCGGTGCGGCTGCTCGGGGACCCCAGGGAGGTGGCTCAGGGGCCGCGGCCGTCCTTGGTGGTGGCCACCGCTCAGTTGTTGAGGCTCGAGGTCCGGACCTCGGCGGTGCAGACGGCGCAGCAGGTGCTGGTGTTCGCCTCGGGAGAGGCTGGTGAGCGCCTCGTCGCGACCCCGCCCGGGTCTGTGGTGGAGCTGCGCGGGTCCTTGGGCCCAGCGGACCCGACGGCTCCGGAGGCACTCGTGATCAGGGCCCGGCGGGTCTCCGGTGAACTTGCGCCACCGGGACCATTGGACGCAATGGTGAATGCGCTGCGCGCGGGCCTCAGGGACGCGACCGCGCTGTCGCCACCCACCCAGGCCGCGCTGGTGCCGTCGCTGGTGGTGGGTGACACCGCCGGCATCACCGAGGATCTCTCCGACCAGTTCCGGGCCACGTCCCTCAGCCACCTGCTGGCGGTCTCCGGCGCGAACCTGACGCTGATGCTGACGGTGGTCCTGGGCTTCGCCCGCCTCGTCGGTATCCGCGGTTGGTCCGTGCGCATCCTGGCCGTGGTGTGTGTCGGGTTGTTCGTAGTGGTGTGCCGCAGTGAGCCATCCGTGGTCCGGGCCGCCGCCATGGGGCTGGTAACGCTGTCCGCGATGGGGGTCGGACGCGGGAAGCGATCGGTGCGCCACTTGTGCCTCGCCGTCTTGTGCCTGATGATGATCGACCCGTGGCTGTCGCGCTCCTGGGGCTTCGCGCTGTCGGTCGCCGCCTGCTCCGGGATCGCGCTCCTCTCCCCGGGCTGGACCCGTGCGATGGTCTGGTTGCCCCGCCCCCTGGCCGAGGCGCTCGCCATCCCGCTGGCCGCGCAACTTGCCACCCAGCCGATCATCACCGCCCTGAGTGGGCAGGTGTCGGTCGTCGGGCTGCTGGCAAACATGCTGGCCGGGCCGTTCGTGGGGCCCGCCACGGTACTGGGCCTCGCAGCAACTTGCCTCGTCTGGTTCCCCCCGGCGGTGACAGCCCTGGCGTGGGCGGCGGGCTGGTGCGTCCAGCCGATCCTGTGGATCGCAGGGTTCGGCTCCGCACTGCCCGCGGCGTCCTGGAGCTGGCCGGCGGACGCGCTCGGTGTGGCGCTCTGCATCGTCGCGTGCCTGGTGCTGTCGCAACTGGCCGGCCACCTCCTCAGGTCGCCACCCGCGGTCATCGCGCTGCTGGCCACCCTCTTGCTCGCGGCAACTGTGCGGCCAGTCCCGTTGGGGTGGCCGGGCGACTGGCGGGCGGTCTTCTGCGACGTAGGGCAGGGCGATGCCACTCTGCTCAGGGCGGCCGAAGGCGTTGCGGTGGTGGTGGACACGGGCGCCGACCCCGCGCCCGTGGAGTCCTGCTTGGCTTCCGTCGGGATCAGTTCCGTGCCCCTCCTGGTGCTGACCCACTACCACGCCGACCATGTCGGTGGTGCAGTCGCCGTCATCACCAGGTACCGGCCGAGGATCGTAGTGGTAAGTCCGCTGGCGTCGCCGCCCCATGCAGCGGCCGCCGTATCGGCCGCCGCTGACTCTGTGGGCGCGCGGCTCTTGACCGCCGTGCCCGGTCAGGTGCTGAGCCTGGGTGAGGTCAACTGGACCACGGTGTCCAGCCACCAGCCGCGGATCATCGAATCAAGCGACGGTGGGGAGAGCAGCGGCGAGAACGACTCATCCGTGGTCGGTGTCGCGGACGTGGATGGTCTGAGGGTCCTGCTCCCGGGCGACGCGGAGCCGGAGGGCCAACGTCGTGCCTTGGCGGCGGCCGCGGATCACGGCCTCGACCTGTCAGCGCACGTCCTCAAGTTTCCACACCACGGTTCATCGCGGCAGGAGGAGGAGTTCTTCGCGGCCAGCGAGGCTGCCCTCGCGGTCGCCTCCGCAGGGCGGGACAACGACTACGGCCATCCCGCCGATGCCGCACTCCGGCTGGCATCACGGCATGGGATGGCCGTGGCGCGGACGGACGTGGATGGTTCCGTTGCGGTCTCACTCACAGATGGTGTTCTGGAGGTGCGGCGGGCTGGAGCCCAGAGCGATTGACGCCAGACTGACCAGTCAGGTCAATCCGCGGACCGCCATGCCGCGGTCCACCTGAGACTGCCAAGGGGGGAGGGGGCCGGGGACCTCAGTCCTCCACGGTGACGGTCGGCCGGGGTCCGAGCCCTGCTGCCACATACATGTCGTCGATCACCTTCATGGTGGCCAGCGAGTCGTCCGGGCCGGTGAGGACGGGGGCGCCGTCGCGGACGGCGCTCACGAAGACCGCGAGCTGCGCCGCGTAGCTGGTCGGCTCGGCCGGAACCCGGTGCACGGTGGTCTCGCCGTCGGCGCTCACGCGGATCTCGTTGCCCTCCTGGGGCTTCACGAACCCGTCCACCTCGATGCTGCCTCGGGTACCCGTGATCCGCGCGTGCTGGATCTCCTGGTCCTCGAGCAAGGAGCTGGAGATCGTGGAACTGATGCCGCCCGGGAACTCCAACTTCGCGCTCAACGCCTCGTCCACCTTGGGATGGTCAGTGGTGCGGGCCTCGGCCGAGAGTACCTCGGGCTCCCCGAACAGGGTGCGCAGCAGGTGGATGGCGTAGCACCCCAGGTCCATCGTCGCGCCGCCGGACAGATCGTAGCTGTAGCGGATGTCGGTGCGGTCGGCCAGTGAGATGTTGAACGTGGCGTCGGCGGCCGTGACTTCTCCGATCACACCGTCGGCGAGCAGTTCCTCGAGCTTGGCCACCAGCGCGTGGTAGCGGTAGTGGAACGCCTCCATCAGGACGAAATTGGAGCGGCTGGCGACGTCGGCCACACCTTCGGCCTCGGCGAGGTTGGACGCGAAAGGCTTCTCCACGAGCACGTGGCGTCCCGCATCCAGGGCCTTGATGGTCCAGTGGGCATGGTGGGAGTTGGGCAGAGGGATGTAGACGGCTTCGATCTCCGGGTCGTTGATCAGGGCCTCGTAGGACTCGACGACGCGTTCGATGCCATGCTCAAGCGCGAACTCCTCGGCGCGGGAGCGGTTACGGGCCGCCACCGCGACCAGCCGCACGTCCCGATTGGCGCTTGCCGGTTCGATCAGTGCGAGCGGGGTGATCCCCGCAGCTCCAAGAATCCCAATCCTCAGCGGTTCGGTGTGCGACATCGATGTCCTCTCGTAAGTTGTCCTGCCCGGTCAGTCTAGGCCCTGGCGCTTGGGTGCTTGTCGGCGGTAGCTGGCATGCTTGTCGGCATGACCGCCTTCGGAACCTCGCTGCTTGTCAGCGGCACGGAGCAACTGCTGGCCGCGCGCATCGTGGACGCTCGACGGAAGGCGGCCATGGTGGAACAACCCGACGCGGAGGTCAACCGTCTGGACGCCTCCGAACTGCAGGGTTCCATGCTTGCGGAGGTGGTGGGGGGCTCGCTGTTCTCCAGCCACATCGTGGCCATCATCGACGACGTCGGCGCCACTCCACCCGAGGTGGTGGACCAGCTCGTCGCCACCGCAGTGAATCCTGGCCCGGACCTGTGTCTCATCCTGGTCCACCAGGGTGGCAACAAGGGCAAGGGGCTGCTGGACAAGCTGAAGAAGGCGAAGGTGCCCGTTGAGTCGGTGGCACCCGTCAAGGCCTGGGAACTGCCGAAGTTCTGCCAGGCCGAGGCCAGGCACCATCGGGTCAGCCTGACCACCGATGCGGCCAACGCCCTGATATCGGCCATTGGCACTGATCTACGGGCGCTGGTGTCGGCCATCTCCCAACTTGCCGACGACGCCGGCGGCGAGGAGATCGACGCGAAACTGATCAGTCGCTACTTCGCCGGGCGGGCGGATGTGACGTCGTTCGCCGTGGCCGACGCCGTCCTGGCCGGTAACTCTGCTCTGGCCATGGAGCGGCTGCGCTGGGCGCTGACCACCGGGGCCGCCCCGGTCCTGGTCACCAGTGCCATGGCTGCGGCGTTCAGGGGCATGGGCAAGTACCTGGACGCTCAGGGGCAGCGCCTGGGCGAGTACGATCTGGCGCGCCAGCTGGGCGTGCCGCCCTGGAAGCTGAAGGACTACTCACGCAACTCGCGCCACTGGCAGTCCGGGGGAGTCGCCACCGCGATAAAACTCGTGGCAGCCGCCGACGCTGACGTCAAGGGAGCCGCCACGAGTGCCGAGTACGCACTCGAGCGGATGGTCCTCGGGGTCCTCGCGCAGCGTCGCAACGCTGCTGGATAGGCAGGATCCCGGGGACGTGAAACAGCGCCCCGACCACCGAGTGGGCCGGGGCGCTGGCTCAGTTCAGCGCGGTATTGGGTTCTCAGGCGAGCGCGGCGGCAGTGGCCGAGATGGCCGACTTGCGGTTGGCAGCCTGGTTCTTGTGGATGACACCCTTGCTCACGGCCTTGTCCAGGGCGCGCGTGGCGGCCTTCGAAAGCTCCACGGCCTTCTCGTTGTCGCCGGCGGCCACGGCCTCGCGGAACGCGCGCGTGTGGGTACGCAGCTGCGACTTCACAGCCTTGTTGCGCAGGCGCGACTTCTCGTTGGTCTTGTTGCGCTTCTTCTGGGACTTGATGTTCGCCACTTGGCAAGCCTCGCTTGATTGTTCTAGCTACTCGGATTTTGTGTGCGCACTCGGCGCGACGACCCATACTACCTACGGTCTGCGGCATGGGCCAAATCAGGAGGATGAGAAACTCCCTCGGAGCATTCCAATGCAGCTCTCACCCGAGTGTTCCACGCTGCAGTGACCAGCCAGGGGGCGTTCGGAAGGCGACCCGCGCAGGCTCCGGCGCAGGAGCCGTGGCGTTTCGCCGCTCGGCGGTTCCGTGCGAGAATGTGAGTTCCCCTGAGACCGACGAGGAATTGAATGCGCGCACCGAACCCCGGCAGCACCCCGCCGGAGATCATCCGCAACTTCAGCATCATCGCCCACATCGACCACGGCAAGTCGACGCTCGCGGACCGGATGCTCCAGCTGACGGGGGTGGTGGACAACCGCAGCATGCGCGCCCAGTACCTGGACCGGATGGACATCGAGCGCGAGCGCGGCATCACCATCAAGTCCCAGGCCGTGCGGATGCCCTGGACGGTGGACGGCAAGGTCTACGTCCTCAACATGATCGACACCCCCGGTCACGTGGACTTCACCTACGAGGTCTCCCGCTCGCTCCAGGCGTGTGAGGGTGCGCTGCTGCTGGTGGACGCCGCCCAGGGCATCGAGGCCCAGACGCTGGCCAACCTCTACCTCGCGCTGGAAGCCGACCTCCACATCGTCCCGGTCCTCAACAAGATCGACCTGCCCGGCGCGCAGCCGGAGAAGTTCGCCGAGGAACTCGCGGGCATCATCGGCTGCGACCCCTCCGACGTCCTGCGGGTGTCCGCGAAGACCGGCGAGGGAGTCTCTGGCCTGCTGGACCAGATCGTCAGCCAGATCCCCCCGCCAGTGGGCGATCCCGACGCCCCGGCGCGGGCGCTCATCTTCGACTCGGTCTACGACACCTACCGCGGCGTCGTCACCTACGTCCGCGTCGTCGACGGTGAGCTGAGCCACCGCGAGCGCATCCTGATGATGTCCACCAAGGGCCAGCACGAACTGCTCGAGGTGGGTGTCATCTCCCCGGAACCGATCAAGTCCGACGCCATCGGTGTGGGTGAGGTGGGTTACCTGATCACCGGGGTGAAGGACGTGCGCCAGTCCCGCGTCGGTGACACCGTCACCACGTTGAACAAGCCCGCAGAGAGCGACCTCGGCGGCTACCGTCACCCCAACCCCATGGTCTACGCCGGCCTGTTCCCCATCGACGGCGACGACTTCGGCGAGCTCCGCGAGGCCCTGGAGAAGCTGCAGTTGAACGACGCGGCGCTGACCTACGAGCCGGAGAACTCCGGGGCCCTCGGCTTCGGTTTCCGGATCGGCTTCCTGGGCCTGCTGCACATGGAGATCGTGCGGGAGCGCCTGGAGCGCGAGTTCAACCTGGACCTCATCTCCACCGCGCCCAACGTGGTCTACACCGTCTTGATGGAGGACGGGAAGGAGCACGTGGTCACCAACCCGTCGGAGTACCCGGAGGGCAAGATCGCCGAGGTCAGGGAGCCGGTGGTGCGGGCGACCATCCTTGCGCCTGCGGAGTACATCGGCACCATCCTCGAACTCTGCCAGAACCGGCGTGGCATCCAGCGCGGACTGGACTACCTGAGCGAGGACCGGGTGGAGATCCGCTACACGCTGCCACTGGCCGAGATCGTCTTCGACTTCTTCGACGCGCTCAAGTCCCGCACCAAGGGCTACGCCTCGCTGGACTACGAGCCTGACGGTGTGGAGTCCTCTGACCTGGTGAAGGTCGACATCCTGCTGCAGGGCGAGCCCGTCGACGCGTTCTCGGCCATCGTCCACAAGGACAAGGCCTACGCCTACGGTCTTGAGATGGCCGCCAAGCTCAAGGAACTCATCCCGCGGCAGCAGTTCGAGGTGCCGATCCAGGCGGCCATCGGGTCCCGCGTGATCGCACGCGAGACCATCCGCGCGATCCGCAAGGACGTGCTGGCCAAGTGCTACGGCGGCGACATCTCCCGAAAGCGCAAGCTGCTCGAGAAGCAGAAGGAGGGCAAGAAGCGCATGAAGATGGTGGGTCGCGTTGAGGTCCCCCAGGAGGCTTTCGTGGCCGCGTTGTCCACCTCGGAGCCCACGAAGAAGTAGCTCGCAGGTGGGTCCCGGGCGGCACTCTCGAAATGCAGGCCGCCCTGGAAGCCGGGGCGCGTGTCGGGGTTGACCCGCCGCTCCAGCCAGCCAGTAGAGTCACGAGCCGTATGCGCGCTTCTCCGTTCGAGTCCCTGCCACCCGCCTATCCAGGGCGGGCCGCTTGGGGAACCGCTTCCAGCCTGCGCGCGTGGCAGCAGGAAGCCTTCTCCCAGTACTGCGAGAGCGAGCCGCGGGACTTCCTCTGCGTCGCCACCCCTGGTGCGGGCAAGACCACGTTCGCGCTGCGCGTCGCGCACCACCTGCTCAGCACCCGCAAGGTCAAGCGGATCATCGTCGTCACCCCCACGGAACACCTCAAGGTGCAGTGGGCCGACGCCGCGGCGCGCGTGGGCATCCAGCTCGACCCGGGCACCGGCGGCACCAGACGGGGACGCTCCAGGGAGTACGACGGCTCCGTCGTCACCTACGCCGGTGTCGCCCTGCGCGCGTACGCCTACGAGGCGATCTGTCATGGCACCGACGTGCTGGTCATCTTCGACGAGGTCCACCACGCCGGCGACTCGCGTTCCTGGGGAGATGCCATCGCGGAGTCGTTCGCCGCGGCCGCGAGGCGGCTGTCCCTCACGGGAACGCCGTTCCGCTCCGACGACCACCCCATCCCCTTCGTCACCTACGAGGAGGGTGCAGGCGGGGTGAAGACCTCCCGCGCCGACTACACCTACGGCTACGCCGAAGCGCTGGCGGACCACGTGGTGCGGCCGGTGTTGTTCATGAACTACGGCGGGCCCATGCGGTGGCGAACCAAGGCGGGCGACGAACTCGCCGTCGACCTCGGCACCCCGCTGACCAAGGACCTGACCGCACAGGCCTGGCGTACCGCGCTGGCGCCGACGGGGGAGTGGATCCCCGCGGTGCTCGGGGCCGCGAACACCCGGCTCACCGAGGCCCGCCGCCACGTCCACGACGCCGGGGCGCTCGTGATCGCAACCAACCAGACCCAGGCCCGCGCCTACGCCAGGATCCTGCAATCCATCACGGGTGAGAAACCCTGCGTCGTGCTGTCCGACGACGCGAACGCGAGCTCCCGGATCGATGAGTTCTCGCAGTCGGAGGATCGCTGGATGGTGGCGGTCAGGATGGTGTCAGAGGGGGTCGACGTCCCGCGACTGGCCGTGGGCGTCTACGCCACCGCCACCTCCACGCCGCTGTTCTTCGCCCAGGCGGTCGGCCGGTTCGTCCGCTCCAGACGCCGAGGCGAGGTGGCCACCGTGTTCCTGCCGACGGTGCCGATCCTCCTCAGCCACGCGGCCAGTCTGGAACGCCAGCGTGACCACGTCCTGGGCCGCCCCCGCGGGGACGACGGCCTCTGGAGCGAATCCGAGGCGCTGATGGCCGAGGCCAACAGCAGCGCCAGCGCCGGCGATGACCTCCTGGGGGAGTTCGAGGCGCTGGAGTCCCAGGCCACCTTCGACCACGTCCTGTTCGACTCCCAGGCCTTCGGCATGCACGCCGAACCCCTCTCCGAGGACGAACAGGACTACCTGGGGCTCCCGGGACTGCTGGAGCCGGACCAGGTCCATTCCCTGCTCTCGGAGCGCCAGAGCCGACAGTTGCGCCGTCGCGAACGGCAGGACCGGAAGGACCGGGCGGAGCCGTCCGTGGCCCTCCACCGGGCTCTGGCCGGCAAGCGCAAGGAACTGAACTCCCTGGTGGCGCAGTTCGCCCGCTCCGAGGGGATTCCGCACAGCCACGTCCACGCCAACCTGCGGCGGGAGTGCGGCGGTCCGAAGGTGGCCGAGGCCACCCAGGAGCAGGTGGACGAGCGGATCACCGCCGTGCGTCGCTGGTTGCGGGGGGCCTGATTCAGGCTCCAACAGGTGTCAACGGGGTTACGCTTGGGCATGAGGATCTCAGAGGTAATTCATCGCAAGGGCAGCCATGTAGTCACGATCGCCCCGGATGCCACGGTGGCGGATCTCCTCAAGTCCCTTTACGACAACCGGATCGGTGCCGTCGTGGTCAGCAACGACCAGGGCCAGACCGTTGCAGGCATCGTCAGCGAACGCGACGTCGTCATCGCCATCCACGAACGTGGGATGAAGGTGCTGGAGGAGCCGGTCAGCGCCATCATGACAGGCGACGTGCAGACCTGCGGGCTCGACGACGACCTCAAGACGCTCGCGATCCAGATGACCGAGCACCGGGTTCGCCACCTGCCCGTCATCGAGGACGACCGCCTGGTCGCAATCGTGTCGATCGGTGACGTGGTCAAGCACCGACTCGACGAACTCGAGGACGAGACGAGTCAGCTGTTCCACTACGTGCAGGGCGATCGCTCCACCGTCTGAGGAGGCTAGCGGAGGCCCGAGGTGGTGAGGCCCTGCACCAGGTAGCGCTGCAGGAACAGGAACACGAAGACCATGGGGATGATCGCCACCAGTGAGCCCATGAACAGTTCCGGGTAGCGCACGCCCTGGCTGGTCATGAACTGGCTGAGGGCCACCTGCACGGTGCGGGTGGCGTCGCGGCCCACGAGGCTGGGCCACAGGAACGCGTTCCAGGAGCCGATCAGGACGATGGTGCCGACGGCGGCGATGATCCCCTTGGAGTTCGGTACGACGACGCGCCAGAAGCTCGACCACGGGTTGCAGCCGTCGATCAGTGAGGCGTCCTCGAGCTCGGTGGGGAAGTCGAGGAAGAACTGTCGGAACAGGTAGGTGGCGAAGGCCGAGAACATGCCCGGAATGACCAGGCCCCGGAAGGTGTCGATCCAGCCG
Organism: Tessaracoccus sp. OS52; assembly: GCF_020687685.1. Taxonomy (GTDB): domain Bacteria; phylum Actinomycetota; class Actinomycetes; order Propionibacteriales; family Propionibacteriaceae; genus Arachnia. Next base: position 962,100 of record NZ_JAJEWM010000001.1, read on the forward strand.
AGCTGGGCGGTGATGATGAAGCTCGGGACGAACGTCGTGGCCGCGGGAACCATGAGTGTGAACAGGGTCACCGTCAACAGTGCTCGTGAGAACCGGTGGGTGTAGCGGGCCAGGGCGTAACCGGCCAGCAGGGACACGACGACGGTGCCGACCGTCTGCAGCGAGGCCATCACCGCGGAGTTGAACATCGCTCGCCAGATCCCGATGGTGTCGTTGGCCACCAGCGACTGGAGGTTGGTGGGGCCCAACTGGTCCGGCAGCCAGTTCCACTGGGTGGAGGTGATGTTGGAGTTGGTGGAGAGGGCGTTGCGAACGATCACGTAGAACGGCAGGCAGAACAGCAGCGCGAGCAGCGTGAGCGCCGCGTAGCGCAACCCCGTCGTCCAGCGTCTGGTCCTCATCGGTTGGCACCTCGGTTCAGGATCCAGTTCTGGGCCAGGCCGAACACCACGATGATCGAGGTCAGGATCATCGTGCCAGCACCGCCGACTCCAAGGTCCTGCTGGCCCCCGCCCAGCGCTGTGATGTAGAGGTGCACCAGCGGCGGGCGCCCATAGGGTGGGTAGGAGCCGATCGAGCCGAGCATGTTGTAGAACTCGTCGAAGGCCTGGAAGGCGTTGATCAGCAACAGCATGACGACTGCGACGCTCGTGGCGCGCAACTGCGGGAGCGTGATCCACCTCAGCAGCCGCCAGCCGGAGGCGCCGTCCAGCGCGGCGGCCTCATAGGTCTCGTGCGGTATCCGCTGCAGGCCGGCGATGAACAGGATCATGTAGAAACCCACCTGAAGCCACAGGCGCACGCTCACCAGCGCCACCCAGTACAGGTTGTTGGTGCCCCCCAGCCAGTTGACCGGGTCGCCGCCCAGGGATCGGATGATGGAGTTCAGGAACCCGAACCGGGCGCCGTTGAAGAACACGAACCGCCACACGATGGCGGCCACCACGTAGGAGACGGCCGTGGGCAGGAAGAACACCGAGCGGAAGAAGGCCTGACCCCAACGCAGGTTGTTCAGCAGCAGCGCCAGCCCCAGTGAGCAGACGTAGGTCAGCGGGACAATGAACACCGCGAAACCGACGAAGACCAGCAGCGAGTCGGTGAACAACTCGTCGCCGAGCAGGCGCAGGTAGTTGTCCCAGCCGACGAAGCGGGTTGGGGTGACGGTGTTGCGGGCCTCGAAGAACGACAGGTAGGCACTCCAGGCGATGGGCAGGTAGACGAACATCACCAACCCCAGGAAGAACGGCGCGACGAACGCCGCGAACCACAGGTTGCGGCCCTGTCGCCCCTTCAGCCGACGCCAGGGCCCGGCCACGTTCGGCTGCGACGTGGCCGGGCCCTGGACGGTGGTGCCGGGCATCAGCCCTTGAGCTTCTCCAGCTCGCTGACGGCCAGCGCCTGGAAGTCGGCGAACTCAGCGGCGGGGTCGGCCCCCTGCTTGATCACGTTGCTGACCGCTGCCCCGAAAGCGTCACCCAGGGCGCCAGACCACATGATGTCGTTGGCGAAGCCGCTCTCGGCGACGAACCGTGCGGCGTCGGCCCCCGGACCCTCGGAGAGCTTGTCGGCCTTAGCGACGAGGGCGTCCTTGGCGGGGATGTGGGTGCCGTAGGAGTTGGAGAAGTCGACCTGCTTGTCCTCCTGGTCGATCCACAGCCACTTCACGAACTCCTTCGCGGCCTCCACGTTCTTGCCCTTGGCGGCCACGCAGGCCCCGAAGGCGCCGAACGGCACGGCGACGCGCCCGTTCGGGCCGATCGCGGGGAACGGGAGCACGCCGACGTCGTCGCCATGGGCGGCCTGGATGTCGGGCAGGGACCACAGGCCACCCCACTGGAACGCTGCCTCACCGTTGATGAAGGCGTCGCCGGAGTACCATTCCGCCGAAGCCGCCTGGACCACACCACCGGACTCGGAGAGGTCGCGGTAGGCGATCAGTGCGTTGTAGAAGTCGTCGGTGAGGAAGGCTGCCTCGGTGCGCTCCTCGTTCAGCTGGTCGTGGCCGGAGGCCCAGATGAACAGGGTGCCCAGCACTCCGACGCCGCCGTCGTTGCCCGCGAACAGGCCGCCGATGTCGTCGGTCTTGACGGCGTTGATGGCCGCTACGAGCTCGTCGAAGGTCTTGGGCGGCTGGACGCCGGCCGCGTCCAGGAGGGAGGGCCGGTAGTAGAGCAGCTGCATGTCGATGGTCTGCGGGATGCCGTGGACCAAGCCGTCGAACGTGAAGCGCTCCATGACCGAGGCGTTGAACTGGTCGCGCACGGGCTCGATCAGGTCCGTGAGGTCGGCGAGCTGCCCGCTTCGGATCATGTCGAGAGAACCGCCCTGTTCCACCTCGAAGACGTCGGGAACGTCGTCGGTGAGGAGCTGCGCAGCGAGGATGCTGGCGTAGTCACCGGGGGTCCACTTCACCTCGACGGTGGCTCCTGAGTAGTCGGCCGCGTAACCCTCCACGGCTTCCTTCACGCCGGCCTCGCCGTACTCGTGGTACCACTGCTGGAGCGTGACATCGGCAGGGGTGCCGGTGGCGTCCGCGCTGGTCTCCCCGGAGGTCGGGGTCTGGGATGCCAGCGGGTTGTTGTTCCCGCAGGCGGCCAGTGTGGCGGTGGCCGCCAGTCCGCCGCCGAAGGTCAGTAGGGTGCGTCGATTCAGCTTCATGGCGCCCAGCTTCCCACCTGAGGGGTGATACTGCCACCGCGCCCACACCCGTTCGCCAGCGGCGGAAGGGAAACGTAGGCTTGGGAGATGCCCTCCCAACTGCCCGACGGCGTGTCCCTCCCGTCCGACGGCGCCCTCCCGGCCTCCGCGCTGTCCACGGTTGGGTCCGCACCGCTGTCGTTCTACCTCCACGTGCCCTTCTGCCGGACCAGGTGCGGCTACTGCGACTTCAACACCTACACCGCCTCGGAACTGCCCGGTATGACCACCTCGGGCTACGTCGCCGGCGCTCTGGCCGAGATCAGGTTGGCGCGCCGGGTCCTGGGCGACGACGCACCCCCCGTCAGCACGGTCTTCTTCGGTGGCGGCACCCCCACGATGCTGCCGTCCTCAGACCTCGCGCTCCTTCTCGGTGCGGTGCGCGAGGAGTTCGGGTTGGTGCCGGACGCGGAGGTCACGACCGAGGCCAATCCTGACACCGTCGACCCCCACTACTTCTCAGCGCTGCGGGAGGCGGGCTTCACGCGCATCTCGCTGGGTATGCAGTCGGTGGTCCCGCACGTCCTGCAGGTCCTGGAGCGGGTGCATACCGCTGGCCGGGGGCTGGATGCGGCCCGCTGGGCGAGCGAGGCCGGCTTCGAGCATGTCAGCCTCGACCTCATCTACGGCACCCCGGGGGAGTCAACCGACGACTGGCGCCGTTCCCTGGAAGCGGTGGCCGCGACGCCGGTGGACCACGTCTCGGCCTACTCCCTCATCGTGGAGGAGGGGACCCGGCTGGCCCTGCAGGTCAGGCGGGGTGAGGTCCCCATGCCCGACGACGACGTCCTGGCAGACAAGTACCTGATGGCCGAGCAGTACCTGACAGGGCAAGGATTCGCCAACTACGAGGTGAGCAACTGGGCCACGCGGGAGTCGGGGCGGTGCCGGCACAACCTCGCCTACTGGCGCGGATCCAACTGGTGGGGCGTCGGGCCCGGAGCGCACAGCCACGTCGGCGGCGTGCGGTTCTGGAACCGGAAGCACCCCCGGTCCTGGGTGCAGGAGCTCGAACAGGGCCGGTCACCGGCCCAGGCGGGCGAGCACCTGACGGACGCGGACCGCAGGGTCGAGCGCGTGCTGCTCGAGCTGCGCCTGGCCGAGGGCCTGCCGCTGGAGGTGCTCACGCCGTCGGAGCGCGGGAGGGTGGCCGACGTCGTCTCCGCCGGTCTCGCCGTCGTGACGGCTGACCGGCTCGTGCTGACCCTCGATGGCCGACTGCTGGCCGACGGCGTGGTGCGGGACCTGCTCGACTGAGTCGAGCTCACCAAACCGGGTCTGCTCGCCGGAGCCGCCGCCGGCAACCGGTTCGCCACCGGTTGCACGGCTGGCCACCGCCACAGTGGTGGCGAGAGCCCGAAGCGGTGGCATCCAGCGTGAGCGGTGGCGTCGGCCGCCGACGGTGGCAACCAGCGTGAGCGGTGGCGTCGGCCGCCGACGGTGGCAACCAGCGTGAGCGGAGCGCGCCAACCTCCCAAGCATGGCTCTTGACCCGGGGTCCTTGGCGTACTACTGTATTAAGCACCTAGTACAGCGGTACAACGAGGAGGTGGTCATGGAGTTCGACAGCACCCAGCCGATCTGGCTCCAGCTGATCGCGGAGTTCTCGCGCCGCATCGCCGTCGGCATCTGGCCGGCGGGCGAGCGGATCGCTGGGGTCAGGGACCTCGCCCTCGAGTTGGGCGTCAATCCCAACACGGTCCAGCGGGCCTTCGGAGAACTCGAGCGCGACAACCTCGTTCGCTCCGAACGCACCACGGGAAGGTTCGTGACCGAGGACCAGCAGCTCATCAAGAGCTTGCGGCGACGGTTGGCGACCCAGGCTGCAGATGACTTCGTACAACGCGGGCGCGGGTTCGGGATGAGCCTGAGGGACGCCCAATCACTTCTGGAGGAGAGGTGGACAGATGACCACGACCACTACGAGACCAACACCCGGCAAGGAGGCTGAGGCGATGACCGGCAACGCCATCGAGGTGAGGGGGCTCACGAAGACCTACGGGCCGCTGCGCGCGCTGGACTCACTTGACCTGACCCTGCCCTACGGGCAGGTGGTGGGGCTGCTGGGCGAGAACGGGTGCGGCAAGACCACGCTGCTCAAGGTCCTCGCGGGCGTTCTGCAGGACCACGAAGGGTCCGTGTGGATCGCAGGCAGCCAACTGGGCCCGGAGTCGAAGGCGCGGGTCTCGTTCCTGCCGGATGCGAGCTTCCTGCCCGACTCGGCAAGGGTGAGCTACTGCCTGGACCTCTACGCCGACTTCTTCGCCGACTTCGACCGCGATGCTGCCGCCGACCTGGTCGGCTTCTTCGGGCTGGAGCAGTCGATGAAGCTCAAGCAGATGTCAAAGGGCATGCGGGAGAAGGTGCAGATCGCGCTCGCGATGTCGCGCAAGGCTCACGTCTACCTGTTGGACGAGCCCATCTCGGGCGTCGACCCGGCGGCTCGGGACGTCATCCTCAAGGGGATCCTGCGCAACGTTTCCGAGGACTCCCTGCTGCTGGTCTCCACCCACCTCATCCACGACCTCGAGCCGATCCTCGACGCCGTCGTGATGATGCGCTACGGCAAGGTCCAGCTCACCGGCCAGGTCGACGACCTGCGCCACGAGCACAACAAGAGCATCGACCAACTGTTCAAGGAGGTCTACCAATGGTCGGCAAACTGATCAAGCACGAGGCCATCCGCACGCGTGGGCTGGTCCTGCAGATCCTCGGGGTGGCTACGCTGCTGGCCGCGGCCGGAGCACTGTTCGCCGCGACGCAGTGGCCCATGATCGCCCAACTCGGCCTGGTGATGGGCCTGTTGGCCACCATCGGGCTGGTCCCGGCCATCCAGCTGGCGCTTGGGATCGACTACTGGACCTCCAGCTACCGCCGCACCGGTTACTTCACCCAGACCCTGCCCATCAGGGGCTCAACCATCTACTGGGCGAAGCTGGCCTGGGCAGTGGTCGTGGTGATCGGCTCGGTGGTGTGGGGGCTTCTGCTGGGGCTGGTGACGTTCTTCGGGAACGCCGCGTCCCTGGGCCTGCGGCCTTTCGACGTCTTCGACATCGTCGGGGACTTCCTGACCGAGGCCGCCGCACTCATGCCCGGGTGGGCCTGGTTCGTGGTGCCGCTCCTGGTGCTGCTCGTGCTGACGATGACTCTCGTCCAGTACTTCTTCTGCGCTTCGGTTGGCAGCGAGAAGCGGTTCAACTCCATGGGAATCGGCGGGCCGATCGTCGTGTGGGTGCTGCTGTACGTGGCCATGCAGCTGGCATTGATGGCGTTCATGATCGTCATCCCGCTCGGATTCGGGATGGACGGTGACACCCTGGGGCTGGTCGGTCTCAACTTCCTCGACGTGATGGTCACCGGCGATGATCCGGCGGCGATGCCGATCGGGTTCATCCCGGGCTTCCTGATCGCTGCGGTGATCCTGGTCTGGCGCACGACCGTCTCCTGGAACCGGTAGGTCAGCCTGGCCTGATGCAGGTCTGACGCCTCCCCGCAGCCCAGGGCTGTGGGGAGGCGTCGCGCTCAGGGCGCCAGTCTGACCGACTCCCACCCGCGCGCAACCGAGGTGAACTGGATCCGGTCGTGCAGGCGCGACGGGCGACCCTGCCAGAACTCGATCTTCTCCGGTGCGACGACGAGGCCACCCCAGAACGGCGGGCGCGGCACCTCGGCACCCTCGAACCGGGCCTCGGCCTCGGCCACCCTCGCTTCAAGTTCCTGCCGTGACGCGATCGGCTGGCTCTGCCGGGATGCCCAGGCGCCGATCTGCGAGCCCCGGGGGCGCATCGAGAAGTACTCCTCGGACACAGCCGCCGACGACCTGCGGACAGGGCCGTCGATGCGAACCTGGCGGTGGAGTTCCGGCCAGTGGAAATGCAGACACCCCCGCGGGTTCGCGTCCACCTCGCGGCCCTTGGCCGAGTCGTAGTTGGTGAAGAACAGGAATCCCGTCGGATCCCAGGCCTTCAGCAGCACCACCCGCGTCTCCGGCTGCCAGTTGCCGTCAGGTCCCGGGTGAGCGGTGGCCAGCGTCATCGCCGTCGCCTCGAACAGGCTCCCCGCGTCCTGGGCGTGGGTTGCGTCGTCCATCCAACGGGCGAACAGCTCGAAGGGGTCGGAGGCCTGACCGTCAGCCAGCGTTGCTGAGTCGTAGTTGAGCCGTCGGTTCCGCAGGTCGTGGACAGTCATGTCCCCAGTCTGCACACGGCAGAGGCGATTCCCGGGAGGTGGGGTGGCGTTCCTGCGATTGGAGGCCGGGCGGGCCTAGCCTTCACCGGGTGGATCGATACTCATCTGATGTGCTCGCACCCGGCTGGCAGAAGGCCCATCTGAAGCAGACCCGCGATGTCCCCGTCGAGTTGGACCTCGTCGTGGAGTTCGACGACTTCGTTGGCGCGGTCGTCGGCTGGGAGAACGGGATCGTGGTCCTGGAGGATCGTCGCGGCAAGCGTCGCAGCTTCCCCTTCGGCCCCGGGTTCCTGTTGGAGGGCCAGCCGGTGGCCCTGCGTCCGCCCCTGCGCAACGCCCCGCGCAAGCCCAAGTACACCGCCTCGGGCTCCCGGGCCACGACTGAGCCGGCGCAAGCGCGGGTGGCCCTGCCCAGCCGCATCTACGTCGAAGGACGCCACGACGCCGAACTGGTGGAGAAGGTCTGGGGCGACGACCTCCGCCACGTCGGCGTCGTCGTCGAGTTCCTCGGCGGGATCGACGACCTGCCCGACGTCGTCGCGGAGTTCCGCCCCGAGCCCGGCCGTCGTCTGGGGGTGCTGGTGGACCACCTCGTGCCGGGGAGCAAGGAGTCGCGGATCGTCGCCCAGGTGCACAAGGCCGGGTTCCGCGACGTCGTGCTGGTCGAGGGGCATGAGTACATCGACGTCTGGCACGCCGTGAAGCCCGCCCGTGTCGGTCTCAAGGCCTGGCCCCAGATCCCACGCGACGTCGATTTCAAGAAGGGCACCCTGGCCGCCCTCGGGCTGCCGCATCACGACCAGGCCGACATCGCCCGGGGGTGGCAGGCCATCCTGGCCCGCGTGGGCAGTTGGCGGGACCTCGAACCGCACTTCAACACCCTGGTGGAACGGCTCATCGACTTCGTCACCCAGGACCACCCGCAGGATGGCTGACCTCGTGCGATGCCAGGGGCGCAGGGCCTCCCGAGCACGACGATAGGGTGGGGCGCATGGATACCGCCGCCGTCCTCGAGTTGATGAAGGAGACCGCCGAGGAGGTGATCACGCCCCGGTTCAGGAGCCTCGCCGCTGCCGACATCGAGACCAAGACCCACGAGGCCGACTTCGTCACGATCGCCGACAAGGAGGCCGAGGAGCTGATCACGGCACGCCTGCGCGCGGCCAATCCGGATGCGCTGGTGGTGGGGGAGGAGGCCATCTTCGCCGACCCCAAACTGCGGGACCTGCTGCCGAACGCGGACCACGCCTTCATCATCGACCCCATCGACGGCACCGCGAACTTCGTGCGCGGCAAGGACGAGCACGGCGTGATCATCGCCGAGACGCGTGGTGGCGTGACCACCCGCGGCTGGATCTGGCAGCCGCAGACCGGGCGCGCCTACGTCGCCGAGCGCGGCGCGGGCCTGCGGATGAACGACGAGGCGGTCGTCCCTGAGAAGCACGACCGCCTGCCGCTCGGGGCCTCCTCCAAGAACGCCCATCTTGGGTTCACCGGCGACGGCGCACTGAGCCCCGTGGTGCACACCAAGTTCGCGTGCTGCTTCGACTACCCGGCGGTGCTGCACGGGGAGTTCGACTACGTCTACTACATGTCACTGCAGCCCTGGGACCATCTGGCGGGGTCCCTGATGCTGACCGAGAACGGCGGCGTGAGCCGCACCATGGACGGGTTGGCCTACTCGGTGCTGTCCCGTTCCCGGGGACTTCTGGTGGCCAACGACGTGCTCGTCTGGATGGCGGCCCAGCAGCACTGGAAGCTCTGACTCACAGCCCCGTGATCGGCAGCTGCGTGCGGGGCTTGATTCCCTTGGCCTCGAGCTCGGCGTAGACCAGCGGGAGTGCTACGGCCAGCGTCTCGGTGCTGAAGGGCCACTCGGCCGCGGCCGCGGCGTCGGAGAGCTTGGTTCCCTGCTGGATCAGGTACTCGGTGTTTCCGTAGAGCATCCCGACGTGGGCTCGCTGGATGAAGCCGAAGTTGCGGTCGACGACGTCGCCGTGGCCGGGGACGAATCTGGTGTGCTCATTGGCCGCCCCCAGCACGCCGTCGAGGGCGGTCGGCCAGTTGCTGATGTTGGAGGTCGGGTCGAACTGCGGATCCGCGCCCTCCTCGAGCATGTCTCCGGCGAACGTGATGTTCTCCCCGGGGACGAGGACGAACACGTCGCAGTTGGTGTGGCCGCCGCCGAAGTGGACGAGTTCAACCCGCTGCCCGCCGAGATCCACGGCACGGGCGATCGAGAAGGTCTCCGTGGGGCGAGGCAGCTCCTGCAGCCCCTGTTCCGCGGCCTTCGCGAGCGTCTCCGACGACGGTTCGGTGATCGCAAGGTTCTCGTGCGCGATGCTGGTGACTGCTCCCATGCCCGCGATCCCGAACCAGTGGTCCCAGTGGTTGTGGGTCACCGCGACGTGCGTGACCGGAACGCCCGCCCTGGCCGTCGCCGACGACAGCAGCGCTTCCCCCTGCTCGGGTGAGGAGCCGGCGTCCACGAGCATCGCGGCAGCGTCGCCGACGACGAGCCCGACGTTGACCGCGGCCGGCTCCAGGGTGGTGACGAAGACGCGGGGCGTGAGTTCGAGCCAGTTGATGGCGGGGGTTGCTGACATGAGGCCAGACTATGCCGAACTGCATCTTTACAACGGAAAGTTGCCACTGTAAAGTTTCAGTCATGGCTGACACCTATCACCACGGCGACCTGCGTCGCGCTGTCCTGGACCGGGCTCTGCAGGTGATCGCCGGGGCCGGTCCGGAGCACCTCTCGCTGCGGGGGATCGCCCAGGACCTGGGGGTCTCGCACACCGCCCCCAGGCACCACTTCGGATCCCGCGACGGCGTCCTGACGGCGATCGCCATCGAGGGCTTCGACGCACTCTCCGATGCTTTGGACACAACCAGCTCCCGTGGCGGGTCCCTGCTTGACCTGGGTGTGGCCTACGTCGAGTTCGCCGTCTCGCATCCCGCCCACTTCGCGGTCATGTTCCGCCCTGACCTGCTGTTGGAGGACCCCGAACTGACCAGGGCCGGGGAGCGCGCCTTCTCGAAGCTGCGCGGTGGGGTCGAATCGTTGGGTGAGGGCGCTACAGCGGCGGACGAACGTGCGGCCGTCGTAGCCGGCTGGTCCCTGGTCCACGGGCTCTCGACGCTCGCTCTCACCGGCAGCCTCGCGCGCGCCAAGGTCGCCCCGGAGTCGCCGGAGGAGCTCGCGGACCTCGCCCGGCGCGCCGCGGCGATGCTCTACTCCGGCCGATGACCACGACCGCCTTGGAACCCTCGCAGCCAACATCCCAATCCCAAGAGAGGCACTTTGATGTCCAACCAAGCCATCGGAATCGTCCTGCTGACCGTGGTCGCGATCGCGTGGGGCGGGTCCTTCCTGCTTCGCGTGGTGAGCGGCAAGGTGCGCACGAACGAACTGCAACGGGCCTACTTCCGGGCCGGTCACGCCCACGCCGGGGTGCTGGTGATCCTCGGGCTGGTGGTCCAGCTCCTCCTGCGTGACCAGGGCGTCCCCGGATGGGCCGAAGCGCTGGCGAGCGGGGTGCTGGTAGGTGCCATCCTGATGCCACTGGGGTTCTTCCTGTCGGTCCTCGGCGAGGATCCGAAGGAGCCCAACGCCATGAGGTGGTCAATAGTGGCGGGCGGGGTGGCGGTGGTGCTCGGGGTGATCGGGGCCGGCGTCGGGCTGATCGCGGCGGCCTGAGGCACTCCCGCGCGGATTGGCCTACCTCCCCTTACGATTCGGAAAGCACGCGCAACCGGAACTACACTGGCACTCGCATCCCGTGAGTGCCAGAATCAGACCGGAGGTGAAGATGCTCGACGACCGCAAGCTGGCCGTGCTGCGCGCCATCGTCACCGACTACGTGGACCGTCGCGAGCCCGTGGGGTCCAAGGCCCTCGTCGACCGCCACCAACTGGACGTGTCCTCGGCCACCGTGCGCAACGACATGGCCGTGCTGGAGGAGGAGGGCTACATCATGCAGCCCCACACCAGCGCTGGTCGGATCCCCACGGACAAGGGCTATCGGCTGTTCGTGGACCGCCTGGCAGGGATCAAGCCGCTGTCGCCCGCCGAGCGTCGCGCCATCTCCACCTTCCTGTCCGGGGCCATGGACATGGACGACCTCGTCACCCGGACGGTGCGGCTGCTGGCACAGCTCACCCGCCAGGTGGCAATCGTGCAGTACCCGATCGCGCAGCGCGCGGTCGTCCGCCACGTGGAACTGGTCCCGCTCACCAACGACCGCCTGCTGGTGCTGGTGGTCAACTCCGCGGGCCGCGTGGACCAGACCGTGCTGGAGTTCCAGGTGCCCGACGAGCAGCTCCTGGCCCCGATCCGTGGCCGGTTGCTGGAGGCCGTCGTCGGGCACACCGCCGCCGATGCGGCCCAGGCACTGGGGCGGGCCCTCGACGAGTTCTCGCCGTCGGACCGCGCGCTCGCCGCGCCCATCGTCGCCACGCTGCTGGAGCTGCTGGGCCCGGAGCACGCCGCCCACGTCGTGGTCGCCGGTGTCCCCAACGTCGCGTCCTTCGACGCCAACTTCCAGAACAATTTTCGGCCGCTGCTGGAGGCGCTGGAGGAGCAGGTGGTCCTGCTTCGCCTGCTGAGCGAGGCCTCCGGCGACGACGTGACCATCCGGATCGGGCAGGAGAACAAGGCCGAGGGTTTCCAGTCCACCTCCCTCGTGGCCTCCGGGTACGGTTCCGGAGGCGACCTGAGCGCCAGCCTCGGGATCGTCGGACCCACCCGCATGGACTACCCAACGACCATCGCATCCGTCCGCGCCGTCGCGCGGTACGTGAGCCGATTCCTGACGGAAGGCTGAACCAACCCGCATGAGCAAGGACTACTACGGCATTCTCGGGCTCGACCAGGACGCAACCGCCGAGCAGATCAAGAAGGCCTACCGCAAGCAGGCGATGAAGGTGCACCCCGACGTCGCCCAGGACGACGACGCCGCGGACAAGTTCAAGGAACTCAACGAGGCCTACGAGGTCCTGAGCGACCCGAACAAGCGCGCCGTCTACGACCGCGGCGGGGATCCGATGTCCAACCAGGGCGCCGGGTTCTCCGGCTTCGGTGGCGGCTTCGCGGGCGGGTTCGACTTCTCCAACCTCGTCGACGCCATGTTCGGTGCCCAGGGCACGCGCGGGCCTCGATCCCGGGTGCGTCAGGGTCAGGACGCGCTGATCCGGGTCCGGCTCCAGCTCCACGAGGCGGTTTTCGGCACCACGAAGTCCATCAAGGTCGACACCGCGGTGGTCTGTCCGAAGTGCCAGGGCCGCGGCGGCGAGCCAGGCTCCGAGCCGGTGACCTGCGCCACCTGTGACGGCAACGGTGAGGTCTCCCAGATCCAGCGCAGCTTCATCGGCGACATCCGCACCTCACAACCCTGCCCCACCTGTCGCGGTTACGGAACCATCATCCCGCGCCCCTGCGGTGAGTGCTCCGGCGAGGGGCGGGTGCGTTCCGTGCGCAACATCTCGGTGCGAATCCCCGCGGGTGTGAGCACCGGCATCCGCATCCACCTGGAGAGCCAGGGCGAGGTCGGGCCGGGTGGCGGTCCCGCGGGCGACCTGTACGTCGAGATCCAGGTGGCCGAGCACGAGACGTTCCGGCGCGACGGCGACAACCTCGAAATGGTCGTGAAACTGCCGATGACCGCTGCGGCGCTCGGTACCACGGTCGACGTGGCCACCCTGGAGGCCGAGTGGGAGAACTCCGACGAGGCCGACCGCTCGGTGGCCGTCGAGGTTCCGGCAGGCACGCAGTCGGGCACACGGATCGCCATCAAGAACCGGGGCGTCCCCAAGCTGCGTGGCGGCGGCCGGGGAGACCTCGGCATCACCCTGTTGGTCCAGACGCCGACCAAGCTCGACGACCGCCAGCGCGAAATCATTCGGGAGCTGGCCGAGGCCCGCAACGAGACCCTCGGCGAGGTGGAGGCCCACAGCGGCCACAAGGGCGGCGTCCTGGGCTGGTTGCGGGAGACCTTCAAGTGAGCGACCCCCTCTTCCTGGCCTCCTTCGGAGACGTCGCTGTCGGCGAAGCGGTCAGGGTCACGGGGGACGAGGCCCGCCACGCGATCTCGGTCAAACGGATCCGCCCGGGGGAGACGGTCTTCCTGGCTGACGGCCTCGGCCGCCGGGTCTGGGGGCCCGTGACCTCCACCGAAGCCGGGGAACTGCTCGTGGAGGTGGTCAGGATCGACAACACTCCGCCACCCGGTCTGGAGTTCGTGGCGGTCCAGGCCCTCGCCAAGGGGGACCGGTCGGATCTGGCGGTGGAGATGCTCACAGAGGTGGGGGTCAGGCGGATCGTTGCCTGGCAGGCGTCCCGCTCCATCGTGCGCTGGCAGGGCGACCGGGGTGCCAAGTCCCTGGCCAAGTGGCAGGCGACCGCCCGCGAGGCCATGAAGCAGTCCCGCCGCAGCTTCCTGCCGCAGGTGAGCTCAGCCAGCACCCGGGAGGTCGCGGCCCTCGTCGCTGACGTCGACCTGGCACTCGTCCTGCACGAGGAGGCCACCGACCACATCGCCGACGTGACCCTGCCCGCGAGCGGGAGCGTGGCGGTCATCGTCGGACCCGAGGGTGGAATCTCACCAGACGAGCTGGCCGCCTTCACCGACGCGGGCGCCCGTCCGGTGCTCATCTCCGACGGCGTCCTGCGCACCTCCACGGCCGGTGCCGTCGCCGTCGCACAGCTCGAGGTGCTGGCGAGGCAGGCGAGATGAGCTTCGGATTCGACATCACCTCCCGCCTTGACCGCCACGGCCGCACCGGCGTCATCCACACCCCGCACGGCGACATCGAGACGCCCGCGTTCATCGTCGTGGGCACCAAAGCCACGGTCAAGGGCGTGCTGCCCGAGGCGTTGGCCCAACTCGGCGCCCAAGCCGTGCTGGCCAACGCCTACCACCTCTACCTGCAGCCGGGACCCGACATCGTCGACGAGGCGGGCGGCCTGGGCGCGTTCATGAACTGGGCGGGTCCCACGTTCACAGACTCCGGCGGTTTCCAGGTGATGAGCCTGGGGTCCGGCTTCAAGAAGGTCCTCGCGATGGACACCGAGGGCCTGGCCGACGACGAGGTGATCGCCGACGGCAAGACCCGCCTCGCCCATGTCGACGACGACGGGGTCACCTTCAACAGCCACCTCAACGGGGACCCGCACCGCTTCACGCCCGAGGTGTCGATGGGCATCCAGCACCAGCTGGGGGCAGACATCATCTTCGCCTTCGACGAGCTGACCACCCTGATGAACACCCGCCAGTACCAGGAGGAGTCGGTGGAGCGCACCCATCGCTGGGCGCAGCGCTGCCTCGTCGAACACGTGCGCCTCACCGGCGAACGTTCCGACAAGCCTTACCAGGCGCTGTTCGGGGTGGTGCAGGGCGCCCAGTACGAGGACCTGCGCCGCTCCGCCGCCCGAGGGCTGGCAGAACTCGAGGTGGAGGGCCAGGGCTTCGACGGCTACGGTCTGGGCGGGGCGCTGGAGAAGCAGAACCTGGGGACCATCGTCGGCTGGATGGCCGACGAACTTCCCGAGGACAAACCGCGCCACCTGCTCGGCATCTCCGAGCCCGACGACCTGTTCGCCGCCGTCGCAGCCGGAGCCGACACTTTCGACTGCGTCAACCCCTCACGCGTGGCACGCAACGCTGCCATCTACACAGCCGACGGCCGTTACAACGTCAACACCGCGGCCTCCCGCAGGGCCTTCGAGCCCCTCGAGGACGGCTGCGACTGCTACACCTGCACCCACTACACCCGGGCCTACCTGCACCACCTCTTCAAGGCCAAGGAGATCCTGGCCTCCACCCTCGCGACCATCCACAACGAACGCTTCACCGTCCGCCTGGTCGACGACATCCGCGCCTCGATGCGGTCCGGGGACTTCGACGCCCACCGCAGCGAGTTCCTGGGCCGGTTCTACGCCACCAGGCGCGCGTCGTGAACCAGCGGCTGGGGACGTTGGGCCGAAAGGTCCGCGAGCTGCTGCCCTCCCGGGACGACTACGCGGAACTCCCGCGCACCTGGCGGGGGGACATCTTCGCGGGCCTCACCATCGGCATCGTGGCGCTGCCACTGGCGCTGGCCTTCGGAGTCTCCTCCGGAGTGGGCGCGGCGGCCGGTTTGGTGACCGCGGTGGTGGCAGGACTGGTGGCCGCGATCTTCGGCGGCAGCCACGTGCAGGTGTCGGGACCGACCGGGGCGATGGTCGTCGTGCTGGCCCCCATCGTGGCCAGCCACGGGGTCGGGAGCATGGCGCTGGTCAGCCTCATGGCGGGCGTGCTCGTGCTGCTGCTGGGCCTGAGCGGACTCGGACGCGCCGTCGCATTCATCCCTTGGCCAGTTGTGGAGGGCTTCACCCTCGGCATCGCCGTCATCATCTTCCTGCAGCAGGTGCCGCTGGCCACGGGGACGGAGGCCGAACCGGGCGTCAACGCCGCGGTGGCGGCGTGGCTGTCCGCGTCGTCGTCGCAGTGGCCCACGGTGGGGCTCACCCTCGCTGTAGTGGCGTCGGTGGTCGCGATGATGGTGCTGGTCCCGCGCATCCACAAGGCGCTTCCCGCGAGCCTCATCGCCGTCATCGTGGCGACGGTCGTGGCCGAAGTGGCGGCCATGGACATCCCCAGGATCGGCGCGCTGCCCAGCGCCCTGCCCGCGCCCGCGTTCCCGACGGTGTCCCTGGACCTCCTGACCCAGCTCTCCGGCCCAGCGTTCGCCGTCGCACTGCTGGCGGCGATCGAGTCCTTGCTGTCGGCGCGCGTCGCCTCCGGGATGCAGGGCCCCCAGGGCGGCACCGGCCCCTACCAACCGGACCGTGAGCTCGTCGGCCAGGGCCTCGCGTCGGTGGCGGCCGGCATGTTCGGCGGCATGCCCGCCACCGGCGCCATCGCCCGGACCGCCGTCAACGTCCGCAGCGGTGGCCGGACCCGGCTCTCCTCTGTGGTTCACGCCTTGCTGCTGCTGGTGGTGGTCTACGCCGGTTCGTCACTCGTCGGACGGATCCCGCTGGCGGCGCTGGCCGGTGTGCTCATGGTGACTGCTTCCCGGATGGTCTCGGCGAGCACTGCCAGGGCCATCCTCCGGGCGTCGCGCACCTCGGCGCTGCTGTTCGTGGTGACGGCGTTCGTCACCGTCGCGTTCGACCTGATCCAGGCCATCCAGATCGGCGTCCTGGCCGCCGCGTTCTTCGCGCTGCGTGCCGTCGCCAAGATCTCCGGCGTGACTCGCGAGACACTGCCGGGCGAGCCCGTGGAGGGAGACGATCGGATTGCCCTGTTCCGGCTCGAGGGCTCGATGTTCTTCGGGGCCGCGGACAGGATCATGACCGAGATCTCCAGCGTCCGCGACGTCGAGGTGGTCATCCTGCGGATGTCGCACCTGAAGCTGCTGGACGCGACGGGTGCGCACGCCCTGGTGGAGATCATCGAGGCCCTCGAAGCGCGAGGCATCACCGTCCTGGTGAAGGGCGTCCAGCCCCGCCACCTGCGGATGGTGAGCAGGGTCGGTGTCGTCAAGGCGCTGCGCCACCACAAGCACCTGTTCGACGAGTTGGGACCGGCGGTCGAGCACGCCCGCAGCCACGTACGCCGCCACGCCGGACGCGGCGCGTCGTAGAGTCGGGGGCCTACCGAAGGAGGCCGGATGCCGAACAAGCGCCGAGTACTGATCACCGGAGCCACCGGGGGGATCGGGCTGCTGCTCGTCGAGCGGTTGGCGGGGGACTACGAGCTCATCCAACACGGCAGGACCCCTGCCAATGAGGAACAGGAGCGGGTGCTCCGCAAAGCAGACGTCACCCGGCTGGACGACATCGTGCCGCTCATGGAGGGGGTCGACACCGTCTGCCACCTGGCTGGGGCCGCGTCGCCCGAGTCGGACTGGGATGACGTCCTGAGCGCCAACATCATCGGCACCCGCAACGTGCTGGAGGCAGCCCGCCTGGCAGGGGTCCGGCGTGTGGTCTATGCCTCCTCCAACCACGCCATGGGAATGTACGACCGGCTTGAGCAGTGGCCGGTGTACCCGCACCACCTTCCCAGGGGCGACTCGCTCTACGGGGTGTCCAAGGGCTTCGGTGAACTGCTCGGGCGCTTCTACCACGACGAGCATGGCCTGGACTTCATCGCCCTGCGGATCGGATGGGTCACCGAGGACCCGCTGGCCGCCGACGAGGACGTGTTGCGCGCCATGTGGCTCAGCCCCGACGACACCGAGCGGGTCTTCCGGAGATCGATCGAGGCCGAAGTCCGCTTCGGCCTGTACTACGCGGTCTCAGACAACCCCAACCGGCGCTGGGACCTGACCAACACGATGCTCGAGCTGGGCTACCGCCCCGAGGACTCGTGGTCTGATCTGCCCGGTGCGGAGGAACACGTGGTCGAGGGCGGTGCCGGGGTGCCCGACAGCTGGCCAGAGGGTTCCTGACGGTCCGCGCCACCGTCGCTGGTCCGCGCCACTGTTGTGCCTCCGCGCCACCGTTGCCGGCCCAAGCCAGCGCTGTGGAGGTGGGGGCGCACGGAATGCGCAGCACGGGCAAGCCCCCGATAGTCTCAGGGCGTGCAGGACGCCATCGCGGGAATCTCGACCATCTGGGTGGTGATCGGTGTCGGTTGGCTCGTGGCGCACCTCGGTCTGAGTGACCAGAAGGGCCGAAAGCTGATGGCCGTGCTCGCGTTCAACGTCGGATCGCCCGCGCTGTTGTTCGGGCTCGTGGCACGGGCGTCGCTGACCCACGTCTTCTCCGGCACGGTGCTGGTCTCGGCACTCGCGATCGTGGCTGCGGGACTGGTCTACCTGGCCGTCGCCAAGACCGTCTTCCGTCCCACCCTCGGCGGCTCCGTGATCGGGTTCATGGCCAGCTCCTACACCAACGCCGCGAACTTCGGCCTCCCGGTGGCGTTGGCGCTGCTCGGCGATGCCACCTGGATGGCGCCCATCCTCCTGCTCCAGGTGGCCATCATCATGCCCGCCTGCCTGGCCATCCTGGACGTTGCCAGTGCCCGGGCCGCCGGCACCCGGATGGGGCTGGTCCGCTACCTGTCGCTGCCGTTTCGCAACCCCATCACGATCGCCATCATCGCCGGACTGCTGTTCAATCTCGCCGGGATCACGATCCCCGATCCGGTCTGGGCGCCCATCGACATGGTGGGCGGGATCGCCGTCCCACTGATGCTGATGGCCTTCGGAGTCTCGCTGCGCCTGGACCCGCTGCCGGGTATCGGAGCGCACAGCGCCCAGGCCTGGTTCACGGTGGCGCTGAAGGTGGTTCTCCATCCGCTGGCCGCCTGGCTGATCGGGCGGGCGTTCGGCCTCGAGGGTGCTGAGCTCTACGCCGTCGTGGTGCTCGGAGCCCTACCGGCCGCGCAGAACGTCCACGTCATCGCCACGCGCTACGACGAGAGCGAACTGCTGGCGCGCGACTCCGTGTTCTGGTCGACCATCGCGTCTGTCGCTTCGCTGCTGGTCATCTCCGCGCTACTGGGCCCTGGCTGAGTCGGGCACCGTCCCGTAGGTGGGCTCGTGCTTCTTGACCAGCGCGATCACCCGGTAGGTCACCGGCAGGAAGATGATCTCCACCAGAACCTTGTAGACGTAGCCCACGATGATGTAGTTGCCCAGCGTGCCAAGCCCGACGACGCCGCCGAAGGCGACGACGCAGAAGATGACGGTGTCGGCCGCCTCGCCGACGAGGGTGGAGCCCAGCAGCCGCGCCCACAGCGAGCCCTCGTGCGAACGCTCCTTCAGCTTGACCAGGACGAACGCGTTCAGGAACTGCCCAGCCAGGTAGCCCAGTGCGCTCGCGAGCACGATCCTGGGCACGAACCCGAGGATGGTGCTGAAGGCCTCCTGACCGCCCCAGTCCGCCGCCGGGGGAGCGGCCCCCACGACGAGGAAGACCACCGAGGCAAGGATCGAGACCGCGAACCCGATCAGGATCGCGCGCCGCGCACCCCTCAGCCCGAACACCTCCGCCAGGACATCGCCGAGGATGTAGGTCAGGGGGAAGAGGAAGGCGCCTCCGTCGGTGATGATCGGCAGCACGGGGAAGCCGAACAGCTCGACGTCGGGACCGAACTGGATGAGCTTCACGGCCGAGACGTTCGAGATCAGCAGAAAAGCGCAGAACAGCGCCACGATCAGGTCGAAGTTGCCCCGCGCGGGGCGCGCGAACTGGGAATCGGAGGGGTTTGTCACCGGTCAACCATAGAGGGGTGGCAGGATTGCTCCATGGAAGCCGACGATTTCACCAACGAACAGGTGCCTGACGAGTCCGAACAGCTGGACCAGCTGCAGGAGGGTGACTCGCTCATCGACCGTGGGGTCGCCGACGTCCTCGACGAGGGCTACACCGCCCCCGAGGGCTGGTCGCCAGCACAGCGCTTCGGCAACACCCCGGCCGAGATGCGTCAGGGCGAGACCCTCGAGATGCGCGTCAAGCAGGAGGTCCCCGAAGAGGATCCGACGAACACCGACGACGGCGAGAAGTGGCACAACGGCGACGAGAAGCGGCAGGTCGGGACGGAGCGTGCCGGTCGCCTGATGGGCGTGCAGGGCCCGGGTGGTCGGCAGCACACCCTGGGCGTCGACGTTGGCTACTCCGGCGGTGCCGCAAGCGCCGAGGAGGCCGCGATGCATGTGATCTCCGACGAAGACGAGGACCAACTCGACGACTGAGTCATCCCGGAGCCTTCGGCCGTGGCCTAGACTGGCTGCCACGTGGGCGGGCGGCGCTCACGACGGACCAGAGGAAGGCCAGCCCTGACTCCCTCGAACGCACTGGAGACCCAGCTCGGAACGCGTACCGTGCACGTGCCGGCCTCCATGGACATGGTGAATCTGCTCGGCCCGCGGGATGACTTCCTGCGAATCCTCGAGCGGGAACTGGACGCGGAGATCCATGTCCGCGGCGGACAGATCACCCTCAGCGGCAACACCGCCGACGTCGCCCACGCGGCCGACGTCATCACCGAGCTGATCACGATCATCCGCACTGGCCAAGGCCTCACTGGCGAGGACGTGGAACGCGTCGTCGGCATGTCGAGGGACCCCGACGCCAGCCCCAGCGAGATCCTCACCGCGGACATCATCTCCGCCCGCGGCAAGACGGTGCGCCCCAAGACGCTGAACCAGAAGCGCTACGTCGATGCCATCGACGCCCACACCGTCGTGTTCGGGATCGGCCCCGCGGGCACGGGCAAGACCTACCTGGCGATGGCCAAAGCCGTGCAAGCCCTGCAGGCCAAGCAGGTCAGCCGTATCATCCTCACCCGCCCCGCCATCGAGGCCGGCGAGCGCCTCGGGTTCCTTCCCGGCACCCTCAGCGACAAGATCGACCCGTACCTGCGGCCGCTTTACGACGCCCTGCACGACATGGTGGAACCCGACGCCGTGCCGAAGCTCCTGACCTCCGGCACCGTCGAAGTGGCCCCCCTCGCCTACATGCGCGGACGCACCCTCAACGACGCGTTCATCATCCTGGACGAGGCACAGAACACCTCGAGCGAGCAGATGAAGATGTTCCTGACCAGGCTGGGGTTCAACTCCAAGGTGGTGGTCACCGGCGACGTCACCCAGGTTGACCTCCCCGGCGGCATCCGCAGCGGCCTGCGGCAGGTGCAGGGCATCCTCGACGGCGTAGAGGACATCGCCTTCTGCACGCTGACGGCACGCGACGTCGTGCGGCACCGGCTGGTCGGCAAGATCGTCGCCGCCTATGACCAGTTCGACAGCCTCAACGCGCCCCCCGCCGAACACCGTCCGAGGACCGGCCGATGATCGACATCAACAACGAGTCCGGCATGGCGGCCGACGAGCAGGGCCTCGTCGCGCTGGCCTCCTTCGCGCTCGAGAAGCTGCGGATCCACCCGCAGGCAGAGCTCTCCATTCTCCTCGTCGACGAGGAAACCATGGCGGGCTACCACGAACGGTTCATGGATCTTCCCGGCCCCACCGACGTGATGAGCTTCCCAATGGACGAGCTCCGTGCGCCCGACGAGGACGAGGACCCGCCGATGGGCCTGCTGGGTGACATCGTCCTGTGTCCCCAGGTGACGCGGCGCCAGGCGGCGGAGAATGGTCGCGAGCCCGACGCCGAGGCCGAGTACCTGCTGGTCCATGGGCTGCTCCACCTGCTCGGACACGACCATGCCGAGCCCGAGGAGAAGGCGGTCATGTTCGGCCTGAACGACAAGATCATCGCAGCCTGGGACATTGCCCGGGCCGACCGGTCGCGCTGACGCCAGCGCTGTGGCAACCAGCGAACTCAGCCGGCGTCTGGGCGTCGAGGATGCGTTCTTCATCGGTGTCGCCTCCATGGTGGGCGCGGGGGTGTTCGCCGTGTTCGCGCCGGCGGCAGCCGCGGCTGGGGAGGCGCTGCTCCTGGGCCTGTTGATCGCCGGGTTCGTCGCTTGGTGCAACGCCACGTCGTCTGCGCAGTTGGCCGCCCAGTACCCGAGCGCCGGTGGCACCTACCTCTACGGACGGCAGCGGCTGGGACAGTGGCCCGGCTACTTTGCTGGCTGGAGCTTCGTCATCGGGAAGACCGCCTCCTGCGCGGCCATGGCCATGACCTTCGCCGCCTACTGGGCGCCGCAGGCCTGGCACAAGCCGGTGGCCATCGCGGTCGTGTGGGTGCTGGTGGGCATCAACTACTTCGGGGTCACCAGAACTGCCCAGGTCGCGAAGGTGCTTGTGGTCATCGCCCTCGCGGGGCTGCTCGTCGCGCTCGGGGTCGGGTGGGGGAGCCTGCCCATTGCAGCTGCATCCCCGATCGCGGTTCCCGCCGGCCTCGGTGGCTGGTACGGGCTGCTGCAGTCAGCCGGCCTGATGTTCTTCGCCTTCGCCGGCTACGCACGGATCGCGACGATGGGAGAGGAGGTCCGGGCACCGGAACGCACCATCCCGCTGGCCATCGTGTCAGCTTTGCTGGTGACGCTGGTGCTCTACGCCGGGGTGGCCGTGACGCTGCTGATGCTGGTCGGCTCGGAGGCGCTGGCGACGGCGAGCGCGCCGCTGATGCTGCTGGTGGCGTCGTCGCCCTGGGCGAAGGCGGTGCTGGTCGCGGCCGCTCTGGCGGCGAGCGCGGGCGCGCTGCTGGGACTGCTGAGCGGTATCGGCCGGACGTGGCTCGCGATGGCCCGCAACGCCGACCTTCCCGTCTGGTTCGCCACCACCCACCCGGTGCACAAGGTGCCACATCGAGTGGACCTCGTGCTGGGCGGCATCCTGACGTTGGTCATCCTCCTTGCCGATCTCCGCGGTGCCATCGGCTTCTCGTCCTTCGGGGTCCTGCTGTACTACTTCGTCGCCAACGTGGCCGCCCACACCCAGGACGCGGCATACCGTCGATACCCGCGCTGGCTGCAGGTTGCCGGGGCTCTGGCCTGCTTGGTGCTCGTGGCGACGTTGCCGTGGCAGTCAGTGGTGGCCGGCGTGGTGGTTCTCGTGGCCGGCGTCGTGCTTCGGCTGTTGAGGATCCGTGCGGGCCGAATTGCCGTACCCGCTGCCAACTGATCCCGCTGGCAAGCAAGATGGGGATATGGATAGAGCAGACCTGACCAGTATCCCCGCGCAGCAGCAGGCGTGGCCCGGCCGGACGGCCGAGCTCGACCCCCAGCCCGACCACGGCGAGCAGTCCTGGGTCGGCCGTGGTCGCCTGGAGGGCAAGCGGGCCCTCATCACCGGTGGTGACTCCGGCATCGGCCGCGCCGTCGCCATCACCTTCGCCAAGGAGGGCGCCGACGTCGTCATCGCCCACCTCCCGCAGGAGGCCGAGGACGCCCAGGACACCGTCGAACTGGTCCGGGCGCAGGGGCGCAAGGGCGAGGCCGTCGCCACCGACCTCCGCGACGCCAAGGCCAACCGCGAGCTGGCCGCCAAGGCCGTGGAGTTGCTCGGTGGCATTGACGTCCTGGTGTGCAACGCGGCGTTCCAGATGACCCATGACGAGATCGGGGAGTTCCCCGACGAGCAGGTGGTGCGTACCTTCGAGACCAACGTCTTCGGCCCGTTCTGGCTGACCAAGGCACTCGAGGACGAACTCCGCGACGGCAGCATCATCATCACCACCTCCGTGCAGGCCTTCAGCCCCTCGGAGCAGTTGCTGGACTACGCAGCGACGAAGGCGGCCCTCAACAACCTGGCGGTCAACCTGGCGGCTGAGCTTGGCCCGCAGAACACGCGCGTGAACGCCGTCGCACCCGGACCCATCTGGACCCCGCTCATCCCTGCGACGATGAGTGAGAAGAAGGTGGACGGCTTCGGTTCCGACACGCCGCTGGGCCGGGCCGGGCATCCCGTGGAGGTGGCGGCTGCCTTCGTCTTCCTGGCCTCCGACGAGGCCAGCTACGTCTCGGGCACCGTGCTGGGCGTCACCGGCGGCAAGCCGATCTTCTGAGTTCCAGGACCAACGAAGCGCCCGGTGCCTGCTCACGGCAGGCACCGGGCGCTTGGTGTTCAATCGTCAGCGCGATCCCGGCGGGATCGGTGGGATCGGCGGGGCGCCGCTGTCATCGTCGTCAGGCAGAGGGTTTCGGGCGTAGGGATCCGCCGCTGTGAGCGGATCGACGGGGTTCCCGCTGGCGTCGACGGGGTTGCCGTCCTCGTCCACGCGGTTGCCGGAGTCGTCGACGCGGTTGCCGAACTCGTCGCGGTAGAAGCCGTCGGCATCGCGCTGCCTGTTGACCTCGGTGCCGAGGATGCCGCCGGTGGTCGTCTCCTCCACCCTGGGCGGCGAGGCCGGTGACTCCGGCGTGTAGGGGGAGTAGGGCGAGTCAGCCGAGTCCGGGGACTCGGGCGTTCCGGGACCGCCATACGGATCGTCGACGGTGCCCTGACGGGTCAGGTCGGGACCGGGGTTGGAGACGTTCTCCTCGTCGGCGATGATCGGATCGCCGACGCCGACGTGTGAGTCGTCGGGTCCGGGATTGGACGCGTTCTCCTCGTCGGCGATCAGCGGCTCCCCGACGCCCGTGTGCGGACCGTCGGGCCCGGGGTTGTCCAGATTGCGCCCGCCCGCGTAGGCCGGGTCTCCGGTACCGGTACCGGGGATGTCGGGTCCGGGGTTGTCGAGGTTGCGGTCGTCAGCGACGAAGTCGTCGCCACGGTTGGTGGTCATCTGCTCCTCCTGCTTCCTTCTCAGTGCCGGTCTTCGTCGACCGGGTTGCCGTAGGGGTCCAGCCTGCGTCCCTGCTCGTCGCGCGGCACGTCGTCGACGTCGTGGCGAACGTCCTCGTCGCCGGTGCGGGTGCCATCACCGTGGCGCACCTCGTGGGGCTGCTCAACGTCATCGCGCCGCTCGTCGCCCAAGGGAGCGTCGCGGTCGTCGTGAAGGTCGTCCCGTCGTGCCCCCGGGACGCCGTCGGACAGGTCGTCGCGGCGGTCCGTGAGGTCGTCGCGATCATGGAGGTCGTCGCGGTGGTCAGTGCGGTCCGTTCGCGGGTCGAGTTCGTCCGCCTTGCGGAGTGCCTCTTCCCGTTCGCGTTGAACCTCAGCCAGCCGTTCGCGGCTGTGCTGCGCCTCGTCGTCGCGAACCTCGGCAACCTCTGCCGCTGCCGCGGCCCGCTCCTCGGCCTCGGCGGCCTGCAGGCGCAGCGCCTCGGCTCGCTCACCCTCAGTGCGGGCTTCCTGCCGTACTGCTTCGGCGCGGGCGGCGAGGTCATCCGCACGCTGCTGGCGGGCCTCGACGACCCGATCGTTCTCATGTGCTTTTGCGCGTAGTTCCTGGGCGCGTTCGAGATTGGCGCTCCGGTTGCCGCGAGTGGCGGCCACGATGATTCCAATCACAAGGGCGATCAGCACCAGCGCGATGATCACCCATACCCAAATCGGCCAGTCCGGCATGGTTGTTTCTCCGTCCGTGAGACTGCGTGGTCTTTCAACACTAGACCCACGCGGGTCACGCGGTGCTGGAAACGTCAACTCCCGCACGCCCACCCTCCTGGCGCAGCCCCCGGAGTTGCGGCCTTCTCCTATAGACTGGCCCAGCCCCTAGCCCCTTCGTGGAAGAGAGTTGATCCCGCACCGTGACGCCGTCGGAGTGGACAACACTGGCCGTCGCGCTGGTCTGCGCGATCATCGCATCCCTGCTGGCAGCAATCGAGACCGCGCTGTCCGTCATTTCCCGTGGGCGCGCCGAGCGGATGGTTGACGAGGGGATCCCCGGCGCGGGCAGGATCAGGGAGATGGCGCAGGATCCTGCGCCGTCGATCAACGCGGTGATGTTCACCCGCATGTTGCTCGAGATCTCGACGATCGTGCTCGTGGCGTTGGTGGTGTTCGACAACGTATCGGGGTTGTGGGGCCGGGTCGGCCTCACGGTGGGTGTCATGCTGCTGGTCTCGTTCATCTTCTGGGGGGTGGCCCCCCGCACCATCGGCCGTCAGAAGCCGGAGTCCGTCATGCGCGCCTTCGCGCTCATGGTCTCGGTTCTCACGACAGTGCTGGGTCCGGTGGCTGCGCTGATGGTCCTGCTCGGGAACGCGCTCACCCCCGGTCGGGGCTTCGCCGACGGGCCGTTCGCCTCTGAGGCTGAGTTGCGCGAGTACGTCGACCTGGCCGAGGCCAATGACCTGATCGAGGCCCGCGAGTCGAAGATGATCCACTCGGTCTTCGAGCTGGGCGACACGCTGGTCAAGGAAGTCATGGTCCCGCGCCCGGACATGGTCTACATCCCGGCGGACCGGACGCTGCGCCAGCTCCTGTCGCTGTCCCTGCGCTCCGGTTTCTCCCGGATCCCGGTGGTCGGTGAAGGTGGCATCGACGACGTCCTCGGCGTCGTCTACATGAAGGACGTCAGCAAGCGGATCTACGACTTCCCCGACGCGGAGCGGACCGAGACGGTGGGGGAGCACATGCGTCCGGCCACGTTCGTCCCGGATTCCAAGCCCGCGGGCGAACTCCTGCGCGACATGCAGCTTCGTCACTCGCACCTCGTCATCGTCATAGACGAGTTCGGAGGAACCGCGGGACTGTGCACGATGGAGGATGTCGTCGAGGAGATCGTGGGCGAGATCGTCGACGAGTACGACGAGGAGATCCCCAACGTCGTCGAGCTCGGGGAGGGGCGCTACCGGGTGTCGTCGCGGTTGCCGCTGGACGAGCTCGGAGACCTGTTCCACCTGGAATGGGACGACGAGGACGTCGAGACCGTCGGCGGACTCATGGCCAAACTGCTCAACGTCGTCCCGATCCCGGGTTCGAAAGTGATCTTCGACGGTATCGAGATGGTCGCAGACCGCGCCGTCGGCCGTCGCCACCAGGTAGGCACAGTGCTGGTGCGCCAACTCACGGCGGAGGAACTCCAGCCGGCCCACCCAGAAGGGGATGCTGAGGACGATGACTGAGACAACCACCAACGAGGGCTTCCGCTCGGGCTTCGCCTGCTTCGTCGGCAGGCCCAACGCCGGCAAGTCGACCCTCACCAACGCGCTGGTGGGGCAGAAGATCGCCATCGCGTCGTCGAAGCCGCAAACCACCAGGCACGCCGTTCGGGGGATCATCACACGACCCGGTGGACAGCTCGTCCTGATCGACACACCCGGGCTGCACAAGCCGCGCACCCTCCTGGGGGAGCGGCTCAACGACCTGGTGGCCGAGACCTGGGGTGCGGTCGACATCGTCGGCATCTGCCTCCCCTGTGACCAGCGGATCGGGCCTGGGGACACGTTCATCGCCAAGCAGATCGCCGAGCTTGAGAACAAACCGACCATCGTCGCCCTCGCCACGAAGACGGACCTGGTGAGCAAGGAACGGGTGCTGTCCCACCTCGTCGACATCTCCAAGCTCGGCGAGGAACTGGGAATCGACTGGGCCGCCGTCGTGCCCTGCTCCGCGGAGACGGGGGAACAACTCGAGGACGTCGAGGAGGTCCTGCTGGGGCTGCTGCCGGAGGGTCCCGCCTACTACCCGGACGGTGAGATCACCGACGAGCCCGAGGAGACCCTCATCGCGGAACTGATTCGCGAGGCCGCCCTGGAGGGAGTGCGCGACGAACTGCCCCACTCCATCGCCGTCGTCATCGACGAGATCCTGCCGCGTCCCGACCGGCCGGAGGACAAGCCGCTGCTGGACGTGTTCGCGTCCATCGTCGTGGAGCGCGAGTCGCAGAAGGGCATCGTGATCGGCCACAAGGGGGAGCGGCTCAAGGACATCGGTACGCGCGCCCGTGGGCAGATCAACAGCCTGCTGGGCACGCCCGTCCATCTGAGCCTGCATGTCAAGGTGCTCAAAGAGTGGCAGCGCGACCCCAAGTACCTGAACCGGCTCGGCTTCTGAGGGCTGTTTTCCCCGCGCCTGTGGCAGCCGACGCCGCGGCGACGCGTCGGCGGGGCGTTCACCAGCGTCTCTCCGGGTTCACCGGCGCTTTCCTGGGTTCGCCAGCGCTTCCAGCGGTTGACCAGCGCTTTCGGCGGTTGACCAGCGTTGTTGCTGCCCACCAGCGCTATACGGCTGGTGGCGAGCGATAACGCTGGTCAACCACGAAGGGGAGCGGGCTGTCGCCGTCGAGCCCGGGCGCGATTCTCCCTGGGGTCACCAGCGCTTCGGGCCGTTGACCAGCGCTTTCGGCGGTTCACCAGCGTTGTTGCTGCCCACCAGCGCTCTACGGCTGGTGGCGAGCGATAACGCTGGTCAACCACGAACGGGAACAGGTGGGCGAGTCCGGCACGGACCCCTGAAGACCGCGACGACGAGTCGGCCGACCCCGTCCAGCATGCGGTTCGTGCTTGCCCGCGACCCGCTTGGCGGTTAGAGTCGCGGGCGTGGCACAGCAGCTTCTGCTCCTTGGTTGCCGCAGCGGGGTCCGAAACTGATTCCATCAGGCCAGCCCCCTCGCTGCGGAGCCTTGTCGTGTCTGGCGCCCACCACCCCCAGCTGAGGAGCACCTCCCATGGAAATCAACACCCGCATCCAGTCCAAGCCCGTGCAGCAGCCCACCCCAATGCCCGTGGGTCGCTACAAGCCATTCCAGCCCGTCACGGTCCCCGACCGCACCTGGCCGGACCAGAAGATCACCAAGGCGCCACGCTGGCTCTCCACCGACCTGCGCGACGGCAACCAGGCACTGATCGACCCGATGACCCCCGCCCGCAAGCTGCGAATGTTCGAGATGCTGGTGGACCTGGGCTTCAAGGAGATCGAGGTCGGCTTTCCGTCCGCTTCACTGACAGACTTCGACTTCATCCGCCAGCTCATCGACGGTGACCGGGTTCCCGACGACGTCACGATCACCGTACTGACCCAGGCCCGCGAGGACCTGATCAGCCGGACGGCTGAGTCGCTGGTGGGGGCCAAGCGCGCCAACATCCACATGTACAACGCGACGGCGGAACTCTTCCGCCGGGTGGTGTTCCGGATGTCGGAGGCCGAGTGCGTCGACATGGCCGTACGCGGCACGGAGCACGTCATGAGGTACGCCGACCAGCTGCTGCGCGACGTCGAGTTCGGCTACCAGTACTCACCCGAGATCTTCACCCAGACCCCCACAGATTTCGCCATCGAGGTCTGCAACGCAGTGGCCGACGTCTGGCAGCCGAGCGCGGACCGGGAGATCATCTTCAACCTGCCAGCGACGGTGGAGCGTTCCACTCCCAACACTTACGCCGACCAGATCGAGTACTTCTGCCGCCACGTCCGCAACCGCGAGAACGTGTCGGTGTCCCTGCACCCCCACAATGATCGCGGCACCGCCGTCGCCGCCGCCGAACTGGGGCAGATGGCCGGAGCGGACCGGGTCGAGGGCTGCCTGTTCGGGCACGGTGAGCGCACCGGCAACGTCGACCTGGTGACGCTGGCGCTGAACCTGTACACCCAGGGCGTCGACCCACAGCTGGACTTCTCCGACATCGACCACGTGCGCCGCACCGTCGAATACTGCACCGGCCTGCCGGTGCACCCGCGCCACCCGTACGCTGGCGACCTGGTCTACACGGCATTCTCCGGCTCCCATCAGGATGCGATCAAGAAGGGCCTGGAGTATCTGGAGGTCGAGGCCGGCAAGCAGGGCAAGAGCGTCGACGAGATCGACTGGGAGGCGCCATACCTGCCCATCGACCCGCACGACGTCGGGCGCACCTACGAGGCCGTCATCCGGGTCAACTCGCAGTCGGGCAAGGGCGGCATGGCCTACCTGATGAAGTCCGAGGCGAAACTGGACCTGCCCCGTCGGCTGCAGATGGAGTTCAGCCGCGTCGTGCAGAGCCACACCGACACCGAGGGCGGTGAGGTCACCGCCGCGCAGATGGTTGACTTCTTCCACAGCGAGTACCTCACGCCCGGAAAGTGGTCCCTGTCCTCGGCTGGTTCCACTTCGCAGAACGGCGAGTTCCACATCCGGGCAACCGTGGTGGGACCCGACGGCGAGACCGAACTCGAGGGCGAGGGCAACGGCCCGGTCTCAGCGTTCGTCGACGCGCTGGTCGAGGCGGGTGCGCATGTGCGCGTCCTCGACTACGCCGAGCACGCCATGGAATCCGGCGGGGACGCGAAAGCCGCGGCCTACGTCGAGTGCGAGGTGGGCGAGGGCGAGGACGCGCGAGTGTTCTGGGGCGTCGGGATCGACCCGAGCATCACGAGCGCATCGATGAAGGCAATCCTGAGCGCCCTGAACCGCGCCGACAGGGCTTGAGCCAGGTGACCTCTGCCGGGGGAGCCGTCGAAGCGCAGCGGGACGGAAGCCGACGGCAACTGCTGTTCTTTGCGATCGTGCTTGCCCTGGTCGGCGTCGTGGCGCTGTTCGTCCGGATGCAATGGGAGGTGTCCAACACCCGGTTGACCACGGTCACCCACTCCACCGGCGAACTGGGTGGCGAGTTCCGGCTGCTCCAGCTGACCGACTTCCACAATCTGTCGCGGCCCGGGCAGATCGACGAGATCATCGAGCTCGCCCGCGCTGCCGAGGCCGACGTGATCGCGGTGACTGGTGACCTGGTGAACACGCACAACGCATCGCTCGACCCGGCCCGGCGGCTGATCGAGGGACTGGTCTCGCTCGGGCCACCGGTGTTCTACGTCGACGGCAACCATGACCACTGGTCGCCGGAGCAGTCAGCGGAGCACCAGCTACTGCGCGAACTGGGCGTCGAACACCTGGTTAACGAGGCTGTGCCGATCTCGGGGCGCTGGGGGACGTTGTCGTTGGTGGGCGTGGACGACTACTATTCCGGGCACGGTGACCTGGCCGCCAGCCTCGAGAGCGTGCCGAGGGACGGGTTCAGGTTCGTAATCACCCACTCCCCGCAGATCTTCCCGGAGCTTGTGGAGCACGGTGTGGACTACGCGGTCTGCGGTCACACCCACGGTGGCCAGGTGAGACTCCCGCTCGTCGGTGCCCTGTACACACCCGGGGAGATGTTCCCCAGGTTCGACAAGGGTGCCTATCGCCAGGGCGCCACCACCATGTACATCGATTCGGGCATCGGGGTGACCGGGCCCCCGGTCCGGTTGTTGAACCAGTCCCAGATCACCCTGCACGTCGTAGGCCCGCAAGGCTGACGGTTTGCGCCCGGCAGTTACGGGTCCCCGCGCCTCGGAAGTGGACCACCTGACCGCTCGCGTCGTGTGGGTCCCTTAGAGAATGCGTTCCGGAGCCGAATCAGGCGCTGCCGAAGCGTCGCTCGCGGGTGCTGTACTGCTCGACGGCGGCCCACAGGTCCCGGCGGTCGAAGTCGGGCCAGAGGCGGTCGAGGAAGATGAACTCGGCGTAGGCGGACTGCCACAGCAGGAAGTTCGACGTGCGTTGCTCGCCGGAGCTGCGCAGGAACAGGTCGACGTCGGGGATGTCCGGCTCGTCGAGGAACTTGGCGAACCTGGCCTCGGTGAGCCGATCCGGGTCGAGTCTCCCTGCCGCCGCCTCGCGTGCGATCTCCCGGGCGGCGTCGACGATCTCGGCCCGCCCGCCGTAGTTGACGCAGAACTGGAGGGTCAGCTTGTCGTTGTCCCGGCTCTGCGCCTCGGCGGTCTCCAGTTCCCGGATCACCGACCCCCAGAGCCTCGGCCGACGACCCGCCCACCGGATCCGCACGCCCATCGCGTCCAACTCATCGCGGCGACGGTGGATCACGTCCCGGTTGAAGCCCATCAGCCAGCGCACCTCGTCCGGCGAACGCTTCCAGTTCTCGGTGGAGAAGGCATAGGCCGACAGGTAGGGGATGCCGAGTTCGAGGGCGCCGTGGATGACGTCGAGCAGCGAGCTCTCACCCCGGGCGTGCCCCTCGGTCCGCTTCAGGCCACGCTGCTTGGCCCACCGCCCGTTTCCGTCCATCACTATCGCGACGTGCCTCGGCAGGGCCTTCGCCGGAATCTTCGGCGCCTGTGCACCGCTGGGATGAGGGGGCGGGGGCCGGTAGGAGTCTGCCACGCGCCGAGCCTACCGGGACGGCGTGGGGGCGGCTCGTAGACTGGGCCGGTGGCCACCTACCGTGACGAAGCAGTTGTGCTGCGCACGTACCAGCTGGGCGAGGCCGACCGGATCATCTGCCTGCTGACGCGCAGCCACGGGAAGGTCCGCGCGGTCGCCAAAGGGGTGCGGCGCACCAGCAGCAAGTTCGGCTCCCGGCTGGAGCCCTTCAGCCACATCGACGTCCAGTTCGCGGAGGGTCGCGGTTCGCTGGAGGTGGTCACCCAGGCCGAGACGCTGCACCCCAGCCTGCTGGGGAGCGACTACGACCGGTTCACCGCCGGCCAGGTCCTGGTGGAGGCCGCCGAACGTCTTGTCGCCGAGGACGGGGTCCCGTCCCTGCCCCAGTACCGTCTCCTTCTCGGAGCCGTTCTCGCCATGGGCAAGCCGGAGATGTCTCCGGCGGCCGTGGTCGACTCCTACCTCCTGCGCTCACTGGCCATCGCCGGGTGGGCGGTGGTGCTGGAGTCCTGTTCCAGCTGCGGCATCACCCAGGACGTCGGCTGGTTCAATCCGCAGGGCGGCGGCATGGTGTGCGTCCGGTGCCGGCCGCCGTCGTCGGCGCGGGTGGATGCTGAGACCCTGCGGCACCTTACTGCGCTGCTGACCGGGGACTGGGCGACGGTGGGGGCCGCGGATCCGTCGGTGGTCAGGCGCTGCCACGGGCTGGTGGTGGCGTTCGCGAACTGGCACCTCGACAGGGCGTTGCGCTCAATCCCGTTCCTTGAGCGCTGAGCACTCCGCGCACAGCCCGAAGATCTCGATCTCGTGGCCGGCGTCGGTGAAGCCGTGCTCGGCCGCGACGTTGTGGGCCCAGTCCTCGACCGACCTGGCCGAAATCTCCACGGTGGCGGCGCATTCGCGGCAGACCAGATGGTGGTGGTGCCCGCCGGAGCAGCGGCGGTAGGCCGACTCCCCGTCCGGGGTGCGCAGGACGTCCACCTCGCCTGCGTCGGCCATCGCCTGCAGAGCCCGGTACACGGTGGCCAGCCCGACCTTGTCGCCGAGCTGTTTGAGGTCGTCGTGGACCTGGGCCGCGGTGCGGAACTCCGGCATGCGGCCGAGCAGGTCCCGCACCGCTGCCCGCTGCCAGGTCTGGCGGGTCATCGGACTGGGGCGGTCGGGTTCAGTGCTCGTCATAGTGGTCTCCGTGGCGTGCGTGTCGGTGGCCGTCGTGCACGAAGTCGAGATGGTCGCCGTGCTGGATCACCTGGACACCCTCGCGGTGGGCGAACTCGTCGTCGTGGTTCTCGGCGGGCTCGTGCAGGTGGTCGCCGTGGTCCTCGATGTAGGGGATGAACCGGCGGGACCGCTGGATGGGCCCGGCCACCAGCCAGCCGACCCCGAGCAGGCCGATGGCCACGACGACGATGGTCGCGCCCGATGCGGTGTCCAGGTAGAAGGAGCCGACGGTGCCGATGATCGCCGCGACCACCCCGACTCCCATGGCGCCGTAGAAGGCCGCCTTGAAGCCGACGAACAGCTGCTGCGACGTCGCCACCGGGATGACCATGAGAGCGCTGATGAGCAGCAGCCCGACGGTGCGCATCGACAGGCTGACCGTTACCGCGGCCAGCACCACGACCATGAGGTTCAGCAGGTTGACCCGCACCCCGAGCACCCGGGCGTAGTCCTCGTCGGCCGCGACGGCGAACAGGCGGGGCGACAACCCGATGGTGAGCGCGAGGATCACCACGGCGAGGCCGAGGATCACCCAGAGGTCGGTGTTGGTCACCGAGGTCAGGGAGCCGAACAGAAAGGCAGACAGGCCTGCGGCGCCCTGGCCGGAGATGCCGGCCATCATCGCGCCTGCCGCGAGGCCACCGTAGAACAGGATCGCGAGCCCGAGGTCGCCGGAGGCCTTGCCGTGCTGCCGCGCCAGTTCCACAGCCACGGCCCCGAGGACGCTGACGATGATCGCCATCGGCAACGGAGAGGTGTTCGTCAGGAACGCCAGTCCGACGCCCATGATCGCCACGTGCCCCAGACCGTCGCCCAGGAGGCTGAGCTTGCGCTGCACGATGTAGATGCCGATCGCGGGCGCCACCAGACCACTCAGCACCGCGGCGAGCAGTGCCCGCTGCATGAACGGGTAGGAGAAGACCTCCATCACTGGCCCCTGGGAACCGGGTCGAGGAGGCCCACGGCGGAGTCCTCGAAGCTGCTGGGCTCGCAGTTGGCCGCCGAGCCTGCCCGCTCGTGTTCGACGACGCGGCCGTCGCACAGCGTGATGCTGCGGTCCAGCACCGGGGCCATTGGGCCCAGTTCGTGCAGCACCACCGCCATCCCCATGCCGTCGGCACGCAGCCCGGCCAGGAGGTTGGCCAGGCCGGCCTGGCTGTGGAGGTCCACGCCCGCGAACGGCTCGTCCATGACCAGCAGCTCCGGCTCCGTGGACAGGGCCCTGGCGATCAGCGTCCGTTGCTTCTGCCCCCCGGACAAGGTCCGGAAAGGCCACTTCGCGCGGTCCGCGAGACCGACGAGTTCCAGGGCGTGTTCGACGGCGACCCGGTCTGCCTTGCGGAACCACCGGAAGGGCTTGTGGTGGGACAGTCGGCCCGACGACGCGATCTCGGTCACCGTGGCGTTATTGACGTTGAGGGTCGAGTGCTGCGGCACGTAGCCGATCCGCGCCCAGTCCCTGAAGGCCTCCAGCGGTTCACCGAAGAGGCGCACGCTGCCCTCCTGGATGGGGTTCAGCCCGACGACCGCTCGGATCAGTGTTGACTTGCCAGATCCGTTGCCGCCGAGCACGGCCACGGCCTCACGGGGGGCGACGTGGAGGCTCACGTCGCGCAGGATGGGTAGCCCTCCGAGTGAGACGAAGATCCCGTCGGCGGCGATCAGGTCAGCATCAGGAGCAGCCATTGGCGTCCCTGATGGCCTGGAGGTTGGCGCGCATGATCGAAGGATAGTCCTGGCCCGCCGAGTCGGGTCCGACGGACTCGATGGGGTCGAGGACGGCGGTCTTGAGGCCGAGGTCGCCAGCGATCGACTGGGCGACTGCATCCGAGGCCTGGGACTCGAAGAAGATGGTGGTGGCGCCGTGCTCCCGTGCCAGCGCCTGGACCTCCGCCACGCGGGCTGGGGAGGGCTCGGACTCGGGGGAGAGCCCGGCGACGGAGATCTGCTCGAGGTCGTAGCGCTCGGTCAGGTAGCCGAAGGCGGCGTGGGCGACGAAGATCTCGCGGCGCTCGCACTCGGCCAGTCCGGAGGTGAACTCCTCGTCCAGGACCGCCAGTTCGTCGGTGCCACGGGAGGCGTTGGCGGCGAACTTCTCGGCCTGCTCAGGCGCAACGGCCGCCAGTTCCTCGGAGATGGCGGAGGTGACGTCGGCGAGCCTGGCTGGATCGAGCCAGAAGTGCGGATCCAGGTCCGTGTGCTCTTCCTCGTCCGCATGCCCCTCGTCGCTCTCCCCGGCCGGCCCTTCGGTCAGCTCAGCGAATTGCGACACCTCGATCACCTTGGCCGGCCCGGCCTGGGCGATGGCGTCGTCGACGGCGGGCTGGAAGCCTTCGAGGTAGACCACGACGTCGGCCTCTGTGAGAGCGACGATCTGCTGCGGTGACAGTTCAAGGTCGTGTGCTTCGACGCCGGGGGTGGTGAGGTTGGAGACGGTGACGCCCTCACCCCCTGCCAGTTCGGCGGCGTAGGCGAGGGGGTAGAACGCCGCTGCGACCTGCAGGCCTTCCTCCGAGTCCGGTCCGGTCGGCGCGTCCGCCCCACAGGCCGAAAGGAGGAGGGCGGCTGCCGCCAGGGGCACGGAAAGACGATTGCTTCGCATGAGAATCAGTATCAATAAGGGATGGGGGAGATGTCAAGCGCAGCTGGGCTAGGCTCCAACCCATGCTCCTGGCCATCTCCCGATTCCGCCACGTCGATGCCGCCTTCGAGGCGCAGGCTGGTGAAGTCATCCGGTTCTGGCTGGGCAGGCCCGGATGCCTCGGCGCTGAACTGGTCCGGAACCTGGATGACCCAGGTCTTTGGGCCATCCTCAGCCGCTGGGAATCCGTCGGTGACTACCGGCGCTCGTTCAGCGGCTACGACGCCAAGGTCGTCCTCACCCCAGTGCTGAGCCGGGCCATCGATGAACCGTCGGCCTACCTCGACCCCACGGAGCTCGGACCAAACGTGCCTCGCGGTCAGGGCTGAGCCCGGCGACGCGGTCTCACTTCAGGTAGGCGTGGGGGCGGATGCGGGCCCCGTAGCGCTCCTGCAGGTCATGGTTGTGCTCGTCGCCACCAGGGATGTTGGCGGAGATGAACATCGGCGGCAGGGTCCCGCGCTCCTGGAGCTGCGCCGCGGTCTCGATGGTGAGCAGTTGCGCGATGTAGGCGGCCGTGAGGGAGGAGACCGGCCCGACCTTGAGTCCGTCGGTGAGCTCGAGGGTGGCGTCGCCGTAGGGGGCATGGTTGTCGATCACCACATCGGCCACCTCGAACAGGCGCTTGCCGCTGGGGTGCTTGGAGGTGACGCCCTTGCTGTGCTCCAGACTCGTGACGGCGATCACCGGCAGGCCCTCGGCCCTGGCCCGCCGCGCAAGGCCCACCGTGGAGCCGTTGGCTCCGGAGTTGGACGCGATGATGAACGCGTCGTCGGCGCGGATGTCGTAGAGGTCGTACAGCTCGTCGGCGACGCTGTCGTCGCGCTCGAGCTCGGCACCCCCGATTTCCGAGACGCTTTTGCGGGAGCCGATCAGGAACAGGTCCTTCAGCATCATGTGATGGGTGGGGATGAACCCTCCTGCGCGACCCGCGATCTCCATCGCGAAGGCCTCGGAGTGCCCGGTGCCGAAGGCGTGCAGCACACCGCCGCGGGCGAACGTCTCCACCATGATGGCGATCGCGCGGTCGAAGCGTCCGCTCGCGGCCTCGGCGTCCAGGGTGCGGAGTCGGTCGGCGACCTCGGTTGCGAAGGCGGTGGTCAGGCTGTGCATGGTGCTCCTTGCGTGGATTGATGGACGACGGCGAGGCTGGCACTTCGACGTTGCCTGGCCCGCCGGGTACCGGCCGGGCCGCGGGCGGTGTTCGTCTGTAGCCTGTCCTTGTGAAAGCTACTTTCGTACCGTTCGGGGTGTCAACAACATGAGCACCTACCATGCAGCGGGGCCGGTGGTGATCGCCGTCGACGCCGGCGGGACCAGCTCCCGTACCGCTGTCGTCGGCACCGACGGTGCATGCCTGGGTCTGGGCTTCGCCGGTTCCGCCAACCCGCTGTCCTCCGGGGATCCGAAGGCGGCCGAGTCAATCGGGTCCGGTACCTCGGCAGCACTCGCAGCGGGCGGTGTGGACCCTGACTCCGTCGCCGTCGTGGTGGTGGCGGCAGCCGGCGGCGGCCATCGCCCTGCGTTCACCGGATTGGTGGCAGAGACCCTCGCCCCACTCGGAGTCTCGGCTCCAGTGGTCCTGGCCGCCGATGGTCACGCGGCTTTCGCCTCCGGAACGCACCTGGAGTCCGGCTACGTGATCGTCTCCGGAACCGGTGCCGTGGCGCATCGCATCGAGAGCGGCCGGTCCGTGCGCCACTCCGACGGGCTCGGGTGGCTTCTGGGCGACGTGGGGTCCGGATTCTGGATCGGGCTCCACGTCGCGAGGGCGGTACTCTTCGACCTCGACGGACGCGGTCCGCGCACTGCGATGTCGCCGCTGTTGCTGGCCGAGTTGGGACTGGACCCCGATGATCGCAGCCTCGACGGGAAGGGCCGACCGAGGGTCATGAGAGCCATTGAGATGGCCCTTTACGGAGATCTGCCGGTACGCGCCGCCCGATTCGCATCCATCTGTTTCCGGGTCCCCGGTGACCCGGTGGCCGAAGAGATCCTTTCAGGTGCCGCACGGGGACTGGCCGCCACCCTGCGCACGGTGATGGTCCCGACGCTGGACGGTCCCGTGATCGCCGGCGGGGGCCTGCTGGCGAACCCCACGGGCTTGCTGGAAAGGCTCGCCCGCGAGCTGGGCGAGCCGGTGGCGAGTAGACTCCAACCGGTCCCTGACGGGATCGTGGGAGCGTGTGTCATCGCCCTGAGACACGTGGGAGTCGTCGTCGACGACCAGGTCTTCAGGACCATCGCCGCCACGGTGACAGAGCGCCGCCCGGGCTGAGCCAGCGCCTGCGGGCGAGGCCTCACTCCAGGCCGAGCCGCTCCAGGAGGTGCGCCACGTCGGGATCGGCGCCGCGGAAGTCGCGATAGGAGTCCATCGCCTCCACGGAACCGCCCGGGGCCAGCAACCGGCGTCGGAAACGCTCCCCGGCTTCTCGTGACAGGCCGCCGAACTCGTTGAACCAGGCGACGGTGTCGGCGTCCATCACCTCCGACCACAGGTAGGAGTAGTACGCCGCGGAGTAGCCGCTGGCGAAGATGTGCTGGAAGTAGGTGCTCCGGTACCGCGGCGGGACCAGTGGGAAGTTGACGCCCGCTTCCTCCAGCGCAGCGGCTTCGAACGTCTCGACGTCCTCCGCGCTGGTTGGGAGGGACTCGGCTGGGGTCTGGTGCCAAACCTGGTCGAGGAACTGCGCGGCCAGCGCCTCGAAGGTTGAGTAGCCGAGGCCCTGACGCCGACCGGCCACAAGGGCGTCGATCCATTCCGACGGGATCGGCTCGCCCGTCTCGTGGTGGACGGCGAAGCGGGCAATCAGCTGGGGCTCCCAGGCCCAGATCTCGTTGACCTGCGAGGGGAACTCCACGAAGTCGCGCGGCACAGCTGTTCCCGACCGCGAGGGGTACTTCACGTCCGACAACAACCCGTGGAGGTCGTGTCCGAACTCGTGGAACAGCGTGATGACGTTGTCCCACGAAAGCAGGCTGGGTGAGCCCTCGGCGGGCTTGGGGAAGTTGCAGGTGTTGGTGACCACCGGCAGGTCGCCGAGCAGGTGGGACTGGTCCACGATGCTGGTCATCCAGGCGCCGCCCTGCTTGGTTGGCCGCGTGAACGGGTCGATCACGACCACGCCGACGGCGGCGCCGTCGGCCTCCCGGACCTCAAAGACCCGCGCGTCCGGGGTGTAGCCCACGAGCTCGGGCCGCTCGTGGAAGGTGATCCCGTACAGCGCGGTGGCCGCCGCGAAGACGCCTTCCTGCAGTACCCGCTCGAACTCCAGGTACGGACGGAGCGCCTGCTGGTCGACGGCGTTCGCAGCAGCGGCGCGGGCGGCGTAGAACTGCCAGTCCCACGGCTCCAGGGTCGCGCCCGGGACGTCTTCGGCCAGCAGGCGCTGCAGTTCGACGGCCTCTCGCTCCACGAGCTCGAGGACCCCGGGGGCGACGCGTGCGAGCAGGTCGTTGACGGCCTTCGTGGTGCGGGCGCAGCCGTCGTCGGCGACGTAGGCGGCGTGGTGCTCGAACCCGAGCAGGCGGGCGCGTTCGTGCCGTAGGCGGACGCTTCGGATGACGAGTTCGCGGGTGTCGTGCTCGCCCTCCAGGCCGCGGCTGATGGAGGCGCGGAAGATCCGCTCGCGCAGGGACCGATTGGTCAGGTAGTCCAGCGCCGGCTGGCCGGTGGTGTTGACGATGTCGAGGAGCCAGCCGTCGAGGCCGGCGGCCTCGGCCGAAGCGCGGGCAGTGGCACGGTCGTCCTCGGGCAGGCCGTCGAGTTCCGACTCGTCGGTGACGTGCACCCCTGCGGCGTTGCGACCGGCCACGACCTTTTCCTGGAACTGGGCCGAGAGCCTGGCCAGCTCGACGTTGATCTCGCGCAACCGGGTCTGGTCGTCCTCGGACAGGGTGATGCCGCCGCGGACGTACTCGCGCAACCGCTCCTGCAGGAGGTGGGAGTCCTGCTCGTCGAGGGTCTCCGAGCCCGAATCCGCACGGTCCCGAAGTGCGGTCAGGCGCTCGTACAGGCGGGCATCGAGCAGGATCTTGTCACTGTGCGCAGCCAACTTGGGCGCGAACTCCTCGTAGATGGCATCGCGTTCCGGGTTGGTGTCTGCGGACTTCGCCACCCAGAACGCGTTGAGGCCACGCCTCAGGGTTGCCTCGCTGCGCTCCCAGTCGGCCAGGGTGTTGGCCACCGTCGGAGCGTTCGAGTTGGTGGCGATCGCGTCCAGCACCGTCAGCTGCTCGGCCATGCCCACGAGGAGCGCCTCCCGGTAGTCCGAGTCGGTGAGGTTGGCGTAGTCGGGAAGGCGGAACTCAAGCTCGGAGGGATGCAACAGCGAATTCGTCATTGCCCCATCAAACCGCATCGGGCAAGGCGGTGGACGGCGAAAGCGACTACACGTCGGGATTGCTCGAGGTGATCGGCTCCTGAACCGTGACGCGGTGGCGTGCAAGGAACTCTTCGACGACCGCGTAGTACTGCCCGGGCGCGTCGCGCCGGACGCAGTGCCCGGCGTCGGCGATCAGCACCCGCTCCACCAGCGGGTTGTCGTAACCGTCCGGGTCGGGGCCCATCCCGCCGTCGGTCGGCAGGACCAACAGCGTCGGCACCGTCAGGCGGCCGAACAACGACTCCCACTCGGGTTCGCTGAGCCAGAGGGCGCGCTCGATCATCAGCGGGTCCACGAGGGCCTTTGAGTTCGCCCAGGCCAGGATCTCCGACTCCGACCAGTTGGTCTCACGTCTCATCCGCTCGATCTCGGAGGCGGTTCGATCGGGGAAGGCGGACAGGAACTCCTGCTGCTCTCGCACAAAGGCGGGGTCCGGTCCGTCGCTCGTCTTTGCGGGATCCTCCAGGACCACCGCCCGCACGAGTTCCGGCGCCTCGACGGCGGCCAGGAGCGTGATCAACCCGCCCAGCGAGTGACCGACCAGGACCGCTGGCCGAGGCAGTCCACGCAGGATGGTCAGTAGGTCCTCCAGCCAGAGCTGGTTGCTGCTCGCCACGTCTTCCTCGGTGAAGCGGGGTGAGAGGCCGTGGCCGCGCAGGTCGACGGCGTGGATGTCCCAGTGGAAGGCCCACCGGAAGACGGCATCCGGCCAGGCGGTGCCGTCCTCGGTGAGGCCGTGCACCAGCACCAACGGGGGCGCGTCGGGGTTGCCGAAGCGGTGCACATTGATCGGCTGGGTAGCGGCGTTGATGCTCATGGGTACACCGTTCCATCCCAGCGGGCCACATTTCAAGAAGTCGGACAACGGGGTCTCGCGTCGTAGAATCGTGTGGTTGCCAAGCTTGGAGGACCATGACCGCCGATACCGTCACTGCGTACAGACCGCTTCGGCTCAGCGCGCCCAGCCGCGCGGACGCCGTCGTCGTCGACCTCCCCGTGGTGCTCGCGCCCATGGCGGGCGTGACCAATGCGGCCTACAGGCAGCTGTGCCGGGAGCAGGGCGCCGGTCTCTACGTGTGCGAGATGATCACTTCCCGCGGCCTCGTCGTGGGGGACCACAAGACGCGTGACATGCTCCAGTTCGACCCAGGAGAGACCACGCGCTCGGTCCAGCTCTACGGCGTGGACCCCGGGGTGATGGCGGAGGCCGCCCGGATCCTGGCGCGCGACTACGCCGTCGGGCACATCGACCTCAACTTCGGCTGCCCTGTACCCAAGGTGACCCGCAAGGGCGGTGGGGGAGTGCTGCCCTACAAGCGGGACCGGTTGCGGGCCATCGTGCGTGAGACGGTGAGGGCCGCCGACGAGTTCGGGGTGCCGGTCACCATCAAGACCCGTGTCGGGATCGACGACGACCACCACACCTTCCTGGATGCCGGCCGCATCGCACAGGAGGAGGGCGCAGCCGCCATCGCGCTGCATGGCCGTACGGTGCAGCAGGCCTACTCCGGCGAGGCGGACTGGGAGCGGATCGCGGAACTCAAGGCCGCCGTCGACATCCCTGTGCTGGGCAACGGCGACATCTGGGAGGCAGAAGACGCGCTGGAGATGATGCGCCGGACGGGCTGCGACGGCGTCGTCATCGGTCGGGGATGCCTTGGGCGGCCATGGCTGTTCGGCGACCTCGCCGCCGCGTTCACCGGACAGGCCCACCGTCGCCGCCCCACCCTCGGGGAGGTGGGCCGGATGATCATCCGCCACGCCGAACTGCTCGTGGGCATCATGGGCGAGCGCGGGCTTGTCGACATCCGCAAGCACATGGCCTGGTACTTCAAGGGTTACCCCGTGGGGGAGCCGCGGCGCCGGTTCGCCATGGTCTCGACCATGGGAGAACTGCGCGACCTCGTCGAACAGCTCGACGCAGATGCCGCCTTCCCGAC
Organism: Tessaracoccus sp. OS52; assembly: GCF_020687685.1. Lineage (GTDB taxonomy): Bacteria > Actinomycetota > Actinomycetes > Propionibacteriales > Propionibacteriaceae > Arachnia. Next base: position 1,003,539 of record NZ_JAJEWM010000001.1, read on the forward strand.
GTCGGAACTGGGAACACCTCGTGGCAGGCAGGGAACACCCCGCTCGAAGGTGGTCGTGCCCCACGGCTGGTACGACGACACCTCGGGGACCGATCTCGACCTGGGCGACGCGGAACTGGACACCAGCGGCGGTTGAGCGGGGGCGCCGCAATCGGTGCGCGGCCCGGTGGCTAGGCTGCGGAAACCGAAGGAGGCACCAATGGAAAGCACAGCAATCCTGACCATCGACGGCGTCAGCCACGAACTGCCCATCATCACCGGGACCGAGGGCGAGCGCGCCATCGACATCTCCGGGCTCCGCAGGACCACGGGACTCATCACCCTCGACGACGGCTACGGCAACACGGGATCCTGCCGCTCGGCCATCACTTTCATCGACGGAGAGCGCGGGATCCTGCGCTACCGGGGCGTCCCCATCGAGGACCTCGCCGAGCGGTCCTCGTTCATCGAGACCGCTGAGCTCCTGATCTTCGGCGAGCTCCCGGACACCCAGGAGCGCGACGACTTCCGCGGGCTGCTCACGGAGAGCGCCGCCCTTCACCGAGACATGCGCAAGCACTTCGACGGCTTCCCGATCGACGCGCACCCGATGGCCGTGTTGTCGGCGATGATCAACGCGATCCAGGCCTACGACCTGCCCGAGATCCACATCACCGACGAGGTCGGCTTCCGCAGGGCCGCAGCCGCCCTGATCTCGAAGACCCGCACCATCGCCGCCGCAACCTACAAGTCCCACGTGGGACAGGCCATCGCGTTCCCCCGCCCGGACCTGCCGTATGCGGAGAACTTCCTGCACATGATGTTCTCCCAGCCCTACCGGGAGTTCGAGGCGACGCCGGAGCAGGCGCACGCGCTCAACATGTTCCTGGTGCTGCACGCTGACCACGAGCAGAACTGCTCCACCTCGACAGTGCGGATGGTCGCCTCGGGCGGTGCGAACCTGTTCACGTCCGTCTCGGCGGGCGTCACGGCGCTGTGGGGCCCCCTGCACGGTGGTGCGAACATGGCGGTGGTGGACATGCTGGAAGGCATCCACGACCGTGGGATCCCCGTCTCGCGCTACATCAGCCAGGCGAAGGACAAGTCCTCCGGGGTGAGGCTGATGGGCTTCGGCCACCGCATCTACCGCAACTTCGACCCCCGCGCGAAGATCCTCAAGACTGCGGCCCACGATTTGCTGGAGTCCATGCACGTGAGCGACCCACTGCTCGACATCGCCCGGGAGGTGGAAGAGGCTGCGCTGTCCGACGACTACTTCCGGGAGCGCAGGCTCTACCCGAACGTCGACTTCTACTCCGGCCTCATCCTGCGGGCGCTGGGGATCCCGAAGGACTTCTTCACCGTCCTGTTCGCGATCGGCCGCACGCCCGGCTGGATCGCGCACTGGAAAGAGGTCCACGACAACCCCAACCAGCGCATCCAGCGTCCCCGCCAGGTCTACGTCGGCAACCAACTCACCCAGTGGCAGCCGCGGGAGGAGCGCTGAACGCGGGCAGGATTGGGTAGGTTGGTCGCTGAAATGGACGAACACCTCCTGCCCCGGACCCGGTTGTGGGCCCAGACGATGCACGGTCACGGCGACGACGTCGTCACGGCCCATCGCGGCTCCAGCGCGACCCTCGCGGGCGGTGGTGCCCGCGTGCGAGAGCGCCGGGAGGAGGCGGAGCGGGCACTGCTGGACCCGCACGCCACTTTCTCCGTCGGGGCCGGCAATCGGGCCCGCGAGGAGGAACCCGATCCGTTCCGCACCTGTTTCGAGCGGGACCGGGACCGGATCGTCCATTCCGCGGCATTCCGCCGGCTGGCTGGCAAGACGCAGGTAGTGGTCTTCCCCAACGACCACCAGCGCACCCGCCTGACCCACGCCATCGAGGTGGCGCAGTGCGCCGTCGCCATGGCCCGCGGGGTGGGCGTAAACGTCACCCTCGCCGACGCGATGGCGCTGGGCCACGACTGCGGCCACGGACCGGGTGGTCACGCGTCGGAGGACGCCTTCGACGAGTTCATCCCGGGCGGCTACGACCACGGGCCGTGGGGAGCCGACGTGGTGCTGGCGGACCTGAACCTGTGTGCAGAGACGCTCGACGGCATCCGCAACCACTCCTGGTCCAGGCCCGCGCCGTCGACGATCGAGGGAGAGATCGTCAGCTGGGCGGACCGGATCGCGTACTGCGCCCACGACCTCGAGGACGCCATCCACGCCGGCATCGTGTCGGAGTCCGACATCCCGCCAGTGGTGCGTGAGGTGGCCGGGACCACCCGTCGCGAACAGCTCTCGACGTTCATCAACGCGGTCATTGCCACCACCTCGGAGACCGGCGTGGTGGGCATGGACAAGGAATCCGGCGAGGCGCTGGGGGAGCTGCGGCGGTTCAACTACGAGCGCATCTACACCCGGCCGGAGTCCGTGCTGCAGTCCCAGACGGTGGTGCGGGTGCTGCGTGGACTGGTCGAGTACTACCTGCAGCACCCGGGGGCGCTGCCGGACGGCTACCGCACCGAGGACGCCGTCCGTGGTGTGGTCACCTACGTGGGTGGCATGACTGACCGGTTCGCCTTCAAGAAGGCCCAGAAGCTCCTTGGCTGGGATCCGGCGCAACTCCCCAGGGGTATCGGACGCGGCGCCTGAGACTCCTTGAGGTTGATCGAGGCCGTGTGCGGGCGGCTACCCGCCAGCGGCTAGACTTCCCGCCATGGCTGGCCGCATCAACGAGGACGACATCGCGTCGGTCCGTGAGCGGACCAGGATCGACGAGGTCGTCTCCGAGTACGTCGCTCTGCGCAACGCTGGCGGCGGCTCCCTCAAGGGACTCTGCCCGTTCCACGACGAGAAGACCCCCAGCTTCACCGTCACACCTTCGCGGGGGTTCTACTACTGCTTCGGCTGCGGCGAGGGCGGCGACGTCATCACGTTCCTCCAGCGCCAGCAGAACCTGAGCTTCACCGAGGCCATCCAGGTGCTGGCCGACCGAGCCGGAATCCAGCTCAGGACGGTCGACGACGGCACCGGGCCGGGTCAGCCGCCGGGCATGCGCAAGCGGATCCTGGAGGCGAACGAGGCCGCCGAGGAGTTCTTCGCGACGCAATTGGAGACGCCGGAGGCTGTTGTCGGCAGGCAGTTCCTCGACGGGCGCGGTTTCGACCGGGCGGCCGCGCTCCGCTTCCGGGTGGGTTACGCACCGCGCCACGGCCAGGCGCTGAGGCACGCCCTGAGGTCCAAGGGTTTCGACGACGCCACCCTCAAGGCGGCGGGACTGATCCGGGACAACGGCCGCGACTTCTTCGTCGGCCGCCTGCTGTGGCCCATCCGCGACTCCGGGCAGGCCGTGCTCGGCTTCGGCGCCAGGCGGATCCACGACGACGACCGGCTGCCCGCCAAGTACATCAACACCGCTGAGACCCCCGTCTACAAGAAGTCGCACGTCCTCTACGGCCTGGACCTTGCCCGCCAGAGCATCGGGAAGCGTTCGCAGGCGGTGATCGTCGAGGGCTACACCGACGTCATGGCCGCACACCTGTCCGGCGTCGACACCGCCGTCGCCAGTTGCGGCACCGCCTTCGGCGACGACCACGCGCGGCTGCTGCAGCGCTTGATGGGCACCCAGGACGGCCTGCACGGTGAGGTCATCTTCACCTTCGACGGCGACGCCGCGGGCCAGAAGGCGGCCCTGAAGGTGTTCAAGGGGGACCAGAACTTCATCGCGCAGACCTACGTCGCCGTCGAGCCCTCGGGCCTCGATCCCTGCGACCTGCGCCTGGAGCACGGCGACGCAGCCGTCCGGGAGCTCGTGGGTCGACGCGTCCCGCTGTACCGGTTCGTGATGGCCAACGTCCTGGCGGGATACGACCTCGACCGCGCTGACGGCCGCCTCGGGGCCCTGCGCGAGGCCGCGGGACTCGTCGGTTCTATCCGCGACGGTTCCCTGGTGAGCCAGTACCTGCGTGAGCTGGCGGGAATGCTCGGCATGGACATCGAGGACGTCCGGCGGGAGGTGTTGAGCAGCCAGCGCAGGGGTTCACAGGCCGATGCGATCGCCGAGGAGGAGGCGCCCCCCGAGGTCGACGTCAACTGGCCCGACCCGAACGACCGGACCCTGCGGCTGCAACGCGACACCCTGAAGCTGATGCTGCAGCACCCACTGACCTTCGACGCCGCCTGGAACGGCGTCCTCCCGGACGACTTCACCCACCCCGGCTACGCCGCGGTGTTCCGCGTGATCAGTGCCACACCCCTGGCCGAGGGGTGGGCGGACCACCTACGCTCAGCCGCGCCCAACGACCTCGTCAAGCAGCTGCTGGTCTCACTCCTGGTGGAGCCGCTGGTCCGCGAGGCCACCGACGCGTACTCGCTGGCGCACACCAGCCGGCTCCAGCTGACCAGGGTCGTGAGGGAGATCGCCGACTGCAAGTCCAAGCTTCAGCGCACGGACCCGGTGAAGGACCCCGCCGGGCACCGCAGTCAGTTCGCGGAACTTACCCGGCTGGAGATGCAGCGCAAACATCTGCTGACGGCCAGCGCCGGCGAGTAGCGCCCCCGTTTGCCCTGAGCTGTCGAAGGTCTGGTCTCCCTCAGGAACCTCCCGCCGACAACGCCCACAACCGGCTGCCCATCGCCTTCATCGTCGGGTCCGTTCGGGTGCTGCTTGGAAGCACGCAGCGTTCGTCGTCCTGCGAGAGCACCGTCCTGGCAAGGTCCAGGGCACCTGCCTCCAGCCTGCGCGCGGTCGACTCCGAGATCCCGAGCTTCGTCGCCAGCTGTCGCAGGCTGTGTTCCGGGCGTCCGACCCCAAACCGGAGCCTGAGGAACTCTCCCGCCTCGTCGCCGATCAGGTTGAGGAAATCTGTCCCGACGCCGTCGACCCTGTCGTACTCCTGGACGTAGACCGCGAGCGCAGATGGGATCTCGTCCAGGGTCGTGGTGCGGCTCTGGGCCGCCACTGCCGCCTCGACGCTGACGCCGGCCAGTCGCGCCAGCTCCCGGATCCCGGTCTCACCGACGTGTTCCGCGGTCTTGCGGATCCGCTGCCGAATTCGCTGCCGGTGCAGGGGACCTTCCAGCATGCCGCATCTCCTGGCTGCGCTGGCGGCTACGGCGCGAAGCACGTACTCGTGTGCGAGGGTGGTGAAGCGCAGCCCCCGCCGGAAGTCGTAGCGCTGCATCGCTCCGGCCAGGCCGAGGCAGCCCTCCTGGAATAGCTCCTCGAAGGGAAGACCGTGCCTGCGCGAGAAGTCGGAGGCATGGTGCATGACCAGCCGCAGGTTGCCGGTCCACAGCTCCTGCCATGCGAGGCGTCCAGCCGCCGCGATCACCTGCAGGGCATCACCGTCCCGCGGCCGGGAGGTGTCCCCGTTGCCGAGGAGATGTTCGGCATAGACGCCGGCCTCGATCGCGCGAGCCAGGTCCACCTCCTCCTCACCTGTGAGGAGCTTGTCATCGATTCGGGTGACGGAGAGGTTCATGACGGCAAGCCTCGCCGTTCGAAGGGCCGCCGGCGGGTGCGGCTTGACGGTCCGGCAACACGAACCCGCCAACTGCCAACATCTTGGGAGTGGCTGACAACACCGGGACCCCCGAGGGCAACACTCAGACGGTGATCGGCTCCCGGACCACGGCGTTGCGGGAGTTCCGGTAGGCAAGGACGAGGATCCCGGCGGTCAGCAGCACACCGATCCCCTTCGCCCACCACTGGCCCGCGATGAACAGGCACATCATGGCCAGCAGAATGGGCAGCAAGTACCGGCAGGACCACCCGATGTAGCCGCCGAAGCTGGGCATCTTGACGCCAGCCCCCTCCGCGACAGCCTTGACCATGAAGTTCGGCCCGTTGCCTATGTAGGTCATGGCGCCGAAGAAGACTGCACCGAGGCTGATCGCCGTCAGGAAGGAGGACTGTACTCCCGCGACCATCACGGCCCCAGGCGTGACCTCTCCAAGCGTTTGCGCCATCTCGAAGAACGTCGCGTATGTGGGCGCGTTGTCCAGGAACGCGGACAGGCCGCCGGTGAACAGGTAGAAGGTGATGTCGGTGAGGGGCAGCGAGGGCGCCAGTTGGCCCAGTACCCGCAGCGCTGGGATCATGGTCAGGAAGATCCCCACGAACAGCGCGGCGACCTCGACGATGGGTGTCCAGCTGAACTGGTTGTCCTGATAGCGCGTCCGGCGGTCACCGAAGGCGAGGGACATTCCGGCTGCGGTGAGCATCAAGGCCTCACGCCAGGGCACGTATTGGAACCATGCGGCGGTGCCCTCCTCGATGGTGTGCAGGTCCACCGAGGGGACCACGGCAACGCCGATCACCACCATCGTGATGAAGATGAAGTGACGGCGTCCCAAGAGGAGCAGGGACTGCACGTTCTCGTGGTCAAAGGCGATGTCGCTGGGATCCTCCCTCGCGTACATGACCTTGTCAAGGGCGTAATAGGAGATCAGCAGCAGCGCGTTGACGAACAGCCACTGGGGGAACAGCGTGAAGGTCCATTCGAAGGGGACGCCGCGCAGCAGGCCGAGGAACAGCGGCGGGTCTCCCAGGGGGGTCAGGAGGCCGCCTGCGTTGGCGACGGAGAAGATGAAGAAGATGACCGTGTGGGTCTTGAGCTTGCGCTCGGCATTGGTCTTCAGAAGTGGGCGGATCAGCAGCATCGCGGCGCCCGTCGTCCCGATGAACGACGCCACAACGGCACCGATGGCTATGAACGTCACGTTGGTGCGAGGCTTGGCCTCGATGTCACCGGACAGGTGGATGCCGCCGGAGATGGTGAACAGCGCCAGCAGCAGGATGATGAACTGTGCGTACTCAACCATGGCGTGAACCACTGGGGAAGAACCAGCCAGCACGGTCATGTAGACGGCCACGGGCAATCCGAGCGCGAGAGCGACAATGAGCTTGCTGCTGTTCTTCTCCCACCAGTGCTCGGTGGCGGGCACCAGCGGCAGGATCGCGATGCACAACAGCAAGGCGACGAAGGGCAACACCGTCCACCAGGCGAGGTCCAGCTGTGTCTCCAGCAGCACGATCAGTCCTTTCTGATTCTGCTGAATCTATCTGCCTCCCTCGTGAGGGGCACAATGGGTGCCATGAGTTTCATTTCGCCGCGCCTGGACAAGTCCCTCCTGCGAGAACTCGAGCAGGCGGCGGGTCGCAGCGTCACCGTCCTTGCCCACGGGTCTGGGCCGGAGACCACCGTTGTCGCTGCCCGGGAAATCCTGGCGCGACGCCACTTGGGGGAGTGGGAGATCTGGGGTTGGGAGGAGGTCCTCAGGGGAGCGTGGCGTGCCGACGTCTCGACGTTCACGTGGACGATCACGGATGGGCGCCGGATCGAGGCTGAATTGGACTCTGTCGGCAGGCTCCCGGAGCTGTTCAGGGAGCGGGTGCAGGCCTCCACCGTCGCCACCGAATCGCACGACCTGACCAGGGGCACGGTGCAGATCGTTGGTCGCAGACGACTCGACGGCAGCGACGAGATCACCTGGTACGCCTCGGCGAGCGGGGGAGCGAGTCTTGCCGATCCGGCCACCGCGGCTTTCGTCGTCGAGCGCACCGATGCCCTGAAGGCGGAGTGGGCCTGATTCCCCGTGCCTGACCCGGAGATCCGCTGCCTGGTGAGCCCGGGTCCCGAGCGTATCTGACTCTCCCCCGGCGATCTCCAATGGCGGTAGGGTCCGTTCATGGCGGACGCACCTCGCTGGGTCTTCATCGACAGGCAACTTCCCACCATTCACTCGGCCATGACCGCCGTAGCCACGGAGGTGCGCGCGAGAGCCGCGGAACTCGGGATCGAGAAGTCGACCCTCGAACTCGTCAACCTGCGGGCTTCACAGATCAACGGGTGCGCGTACTGCCTGCACCTGCACACGCATCTCGCCCTGCGTGCCGGCGAGTCACCACAGCGGATCGCGGTGCTGGCCACCTGGCGGGAAACGGACCTTTTCAACCGAATCGAGAAGGCAGCCCTGAACATCGCGGAGGCGGTGTCGCTGGTCTCCCAGCTGCGGCTGACCGAGGTGGAGTACGACTCGATGCGTGAGGACCTCACCGATGACCAGTTGGCCCTGCTGATCTACGCCGCTACCACGATCAACGCGTTCAACAGGGTGTCGATCCTCAGCCACCACCCGGTGGTTGAACGGGCCTCATTCGGCAAGCCGATCAAGCTGGGCTGAGACCGCTCGGCTCGCGTGGGGATCAGTGCGCGACGTGGAATCGCCGACGACGGTGTGCCGGCTGCTCGATCTCGTCCAGGACGGCGATGGCCAGGTCTGCGGCGGAGATCTCCGACTTGCCCTCGCTGTCCCTGAGCAGGACGTCGTCGCTGGTGCGGTACTGGCCCGTCTCGGTGCTGGGCACCCAGGCTCCGAACTCCGCTGGCGGGCTCAAGTAGAACCAGTCCAGGCCTTCCGGGGCTGCGAGAAGTCTCTCGAGTTTGTGCATCCCCAACTCAACCTCCGGCAGGACCTCAGGGGCCACCGGTCCGGCATCGAACAGCCGTGGGCCATTCTCTGACACCAGCAGCGAGGACGCTCCGCCGAGCACGCCCAGACGCGAACCGTGTTCCGCGGCCAGGGTCAGGAGATCCTCGAACACGGCCTCCACCCGGCCGGCCATGTCACCGCGTGGCGACAAGGCTTCGAAGACGACGTCGGCCTCTGACACGACCCGCGCCAGGACATCATGATCCAGCGCAGAACCGGTCAGGTACTCGACCCCGGGCACCTGGGGCTCCGGTTCGTGGCGGCTCAGGCAAATCACTTCGTGGCCTCGTCGGGCCGCCTCCCGGACCACCGCCCCGCCGGCAAATCCGGTTCCACCGATCACTGAAATCTTGGCCATGGCCCAGCTCCTTGGTCTCGTCCACAGGTTGCCAAGAGCGTAGCGGCTCGACGCGTGTGCGGGTGGGTGGACAGATTGCACCCTGGAAGATGAAAGTGCTGGCGGAAGGGTGAAACGCCTTGTCGGAGATGAACTCCTGCTGGCTCCCCGGACTGGACTCGAACCAGTAACCCTTCGATTAACAGTCGAATGCTCTGCCAATTGAGCTACCAGGGATCGGCGGCTGTGAACAACCGCGCGAGCAGTTACGTTACCAGACCTCCCGCGCCGGTGAGAAATCAGGACTGGCGGGCGCGGTTGGTCCCGATCTCGTCCAGTTCCGACAGGAAGGCATCGGCCCAGTGGTTGATGGTGTGCTCGTTTACCTGCCTGCGCAGTGCACGCATCCGACGACGCTTGGCCGCCGGTGCGTCGGTGTAGGCCTGCATCAGCACCTCCTTCATCCCGTTCAGGTCATACGGGTTCACGAGGTAGGCCTGGCGGAGTTCGCGGGCGGCGCCGGCGAACTCGCTGAGCACCAGGGCGCCGGTGTCGGTGGGATGACAGGCGATGTACTCCTTGGCCACCAGGTTCATGCCATCGCGTAGCGGCGTGACCACCATGACGTCGGCGATCCGGTAGAGGGCCGCCATCGTGGTGCGCGGGAAGGACGAGTGGCGGTACACGATGGCCGGGCGGCCGACGCCGCCCACCTCGGAATTGATGCGGCCCACCAGCAGGTCGATGTCGTCGCGAAGGCGTCGGTACTCCTCGACGCGCTCCCGTGACGGAGTGGCGATCTGGAAGAACACCGTGTTCTCGGGATCAAGCTCGCCCTCGGTGAACAGCTCGCCCATCGCTCGCACCCGTTGCCGCAGGCCCTTGGTGTAGTCGAGGCGATCGACGCCCAGGAAGATCGTCTTCGGGTTGCCGAGCTCAGCGCGGATCGCCTCGGCCTCAGCGATCACCTCGGGCGACTCCGCGAGCTCGCGGAACCCCTCGGTGTCGATCGAGATCGGGAATGCCCGTGCGACGCAGACGTGGGTGGCATCGACGCGGACGCGGTCGCGGTCCACCTTGTGGGTGGTGCGCGTCCGGACGAGCCTCAGGAAGTTGCTGGCGCCGCCGGGCACCTGGAACCCAACAAGGTCGGCGCCGAGCATCCCCTCAATGAGTTCCTTGCGCCAGGGGAGTTGCAGGAACAATTCGGTGGGTGGGAACGGGATGTGCAGGAAGAACCCGATCTTCAGGTCGGGGCGCTGGTCCCGCAGCATCTGGGGGACCAGGAGTAGCTGGTAGTCCTGCACCCACACTGTCGCACCCTTGGCGGACACCTGTGCCGCGTGGTCCGCGAAGCGCTGGTTGACCTTGACGTAGGAATCCCACCACTCACGGTGGAACTCGGGGAAGGCGACGCCGTCGTGGAACAGCGGCCACAGGGTCGCGTTCGACATCCCCTCGTAGTACTCCTCCACCTCCTCGGTGCTGAGGGCAACTGGTTCGATGATGTAGCCGTCGTGGTGGAAGGGCTCCACCTCCTCGTCGGGGGCGCCGTGCCATCCGACCCACGCGCCGCCCCGTTTGCGCATCACGGGCTCGAGTGCGGTCACAAGGCCGCCGGGGGCGGTTCGCCAGGAGACCTCGCCCTCGGGGTCTGTGATCCGGTCCACGGAAAGCCGGTTGGCCACAACCACGAACGTTGCGCCAGCTTCAGCGATGGGCCTCTCGTCGTTCACTTGTCTACCTCCATGTGTTTGGTTCACCCTACCGGGGTGACGTGGCACGCTGGAGTCATGCTCCCATCCACATGGCATGCCTCGACCCAAGCCGGCACCGATTTCCCTGACCAGGTCACCGCCGCGCCGCGTCGGACGCTGCTCGCCCTGGACTTCGACGGCACGTTGGCCAATCTGGTCCCGGACCCCGAGGACTCGCGGATGCACGACGCGGCTGCCGACGCCCTTGGGAAGCTGGGAGGGCGTCTGGGACAGATCGCCATCATCACCGGCCGGGGCGTCGAGGCGGTGCGGCGGCTCGGTGAGCTCGACGGGCGGCCGGGCCTCGAGAGGGTGCTGGTGCTCGGCCAGTACGGGGTTGAGCGATACGACGCGGCCACAGGCGAGTTGCACGCGCCGGAGACGCCAGGGGCCGTGGTGGCGGCGAAGCGGGAACTCGTCGCCCTGCTCGCGGACCACGCGGCCCGCGGGAGCGGTGTGGCCGGGGTGCACCTCGAGGACAAGGGCCGTGCGATCGGGGTGCACACCCGACGCGCCGACGACCCGGTGGGCGCCCTAAGACTGCTGGAGCCGGAGATCCGCCGCATCGGGGAGCGCCACGGCCTGCACGCCGAACCCGGCAAGCTGGTCCTGGAACTGCGAGCCTCCAACAAGACCAAGGGCGACGCGCTGCGTGACCTTGTCGAGGAGTTTCGTCCCACGGCGGTGGCCATGGTCGGAGACGACCTGGGGGATTTGCCGGCCTTCGAGTTGCTCCCGGAGCTGAGGGCGGCGGGGATCGATTGCTGCGCCGTCGTAAGCTCTTCTGAAGAGCAGCCAGCCCTCGTCGAGGTGGCCGACGTCATCTGTGACGGGCCCGACGGTGTGGCCGACTGGCTGGAGGAGCTGGCGAGGAGACTGGGATGAGCGAGACCACCGAGAAGGCGTCCACCGATGACGCGCAGGGGCACGACCATGCTGCCGGTCACACGCACGAGCCGGACCATGAGCACGGTCACCACCACGGCTACATGAGTGACAAGGAGCGCTACCTCGCGCGCCTGCGGCGGATCGAGGGCCAGGCCCGCGGCGTCCACCGGATGATCAGCGAGGACGTGTACTGCATCGACATCCTCACCCAGATCAGCGCGATGACGGCCGCCCTAGAAAACGTTGCCCTCGCGCTCCTGGATGACCACATCGCCCACTGCGTCGTCGACGCCGCCAAGGGCGGTGGCCCGGAAGCGGACGCGATGCTCAAAGAGGCGTCGACGGCGATCGCGCGGCTAGTCAAGTCCTGAGGACGCTGGCACGTCGGGGAGTTGAGGCCACAGCCATGACCGGTGAAGAACCTGAGGTCCTGATCCTTCCGGACCAGGATGCCTGGCGGGCGTGGCTGGACCGGAACGAAGGGGAGTCCGACGGCGTCTGGCTGTTCCTGGCCAAGAAGGGGACCACAGCGCCGACATCACTCAGCTACGCGCAGGCGGTGGAGGAGGCGCTGTGCAGCGGGTGGATCGATGGCCAGAGCAAGAGAATCGACGACGCGGTCTACCGAGTCAGGTTCACCCCACGGCGCAAGGCGTCGCTGTGGTCACAGCGCAACGTGGGAATCGTCGGGCGACTGATCGACGAGGGCCGGATGCGGCAACGCGGCCAGGCTGAGGTCGCACGCGCCAAGGCCGATGGGCGCTGGCAACGTGCCTACGCGGGGCCCTCCACTGTGGAGGTCCCCGACGACCTGGCCGCGGCTCTCGCTGCGTCGCCCGGCGCGCAGGCCGCCTTCGATGCACTGGGCAAGCAGGAGAGGTACTCAGTCCTGCACAGTGTGGTGACCGCCCCCAGTGACACCAGCCGCGCCCGACGGATTGAGCGCGCAGTCGACAGGCTCAACGCGGCCACATCGGCTTCACTGAGGGACGAGAGCGGGCCTCCTCCCGTCCCTCAGTGAAGCGTCAGTCAGCTGCCCCGGGGGTCAGGTCCAGTCGACGCAGCAGTTGCGCGTTGAGGGCGACGATCACTGTGGACAGCGACATCAGGATGGCGCCGACCGACATCGGCAGCACGAACCCGAACGGTGCCAACACACCGGCCGCCAGCGGAACAGCCAGCAGGTTGTAGCCCGCCGCCCACCACAGGTTCTGCTTCATCTTGGCGTAGCTGGCCTCGGAGAGCCTGATCACTGACACCACCGAGCGCGGGTCGTCGCTGGCGAGGATCACACCCGCCGAGGCGATCGCCACGTCAGTGCCGGCACCGATCGCGATGCCGACGTCGGCCTGGGCCAGCGCCGGAGCGTCGTTCACGCCGTCGCCCACCATGGCCACCTTGCGGCCCTCGTCCTGGAGTTGGGCCACCTTCTGCGCCTTGTCCTCGGGCCGGACGCCCGCGAAGTACCGGTCGATGCCCAGCTCGGCAGCCACGGAGGCCGCGACGGCCTCGGCGTCGCCTGTGATCATGACCACCTGGACGTCGCGCTCGTGCAACTGCCGGACGGCCGCCAACGACTCCTGTCGTACTTCGTCGGCGAGCCTCAGTGCGCCGGCCACCTGTCCGTCCACCAGGACGTGCAGGATGATGGCGCCTTCGCCTCGCCACTGCTCGGCGACGACCAGTTCGCGGGCGCCCTCCTGCTCGAGCAGGTAAGGACCGCCGACCTTGACACTTCGGCCGTCGACCTCCGCGCTCACGCCGACGGCGGGGGACGACGAGAAGTCGCTGGCCCTGGGAACCCTCAGGTCCCTGGCGGCCGCCGCCTTGGTGATGGCTGTCGCGAGCGGGTGCTCGGAGTAGGTTTCTGCAGCTGCCGCGAGGGCGAGCAACTCGTCGGAATCGAAGCCGTCGGCTGGTTCGATCGCGGTCACGGCCGGCGTTCCCTTGGTGAGCGTTCCGGTCTTGTCGAACAGCACGGTGTCCACCGTGCGCATGCTCTCCAGTGCCAACCGGTCCTTGACGAGGACGCCGCCACGGGCGGCCCGCTCAGTTGCGATCGAGACCACCAGCGGGATGGCGAGCCCAAGTGCGTGGGGGCAGGCGATGACCAGGACCGTGATGGTACGGACCACTCCTGCCTGTGGGAGGCCCAGGATGCCCCAGACTATGGCGGTGATGACTGCCGCGACGAGGGCGAACCAGAACAGCCAGCCGGCTGCGCGGTCCGCGATGCGTTGCGCCCGGGACGTTGAGGACTGGGCGTCTGCCACCAGCTTCTGGATGCCCGCGAGCGTGGTGTCGTCGCCGATGGCGGTGACCTCGACGCGCAGTCCGGAGTCGGTGGCGACGGTGCCGGCCACGACGGTGTCGCCCTCGGCCCGCCGCACGGTCTTCGACTCACCGGTGATCATCGATTCGTCCATGCTCGCCGAGCCGCCGGCCACCCGCCCGTCTGCGGGGACGCGACCACCCGGACGGACGAGCACCAGGTCGCCGACCCTCAGCTCGGACGGCGCTACGGTCTCGACCGCGTCGCCGACAAGCCGCTCGGCCTCGTCAGGCAGCAGTGCAGCGAGGGAGTCCAGTGCCGACGTGGTCTGGGCCAGCGACCGCATCTCGATCCAGTGGCCCAGCAGCATGATGACGATCAGGAGGGCGAGTTCCCACCAGAAGTCGAGCTGGTGAGGGAGCAGCCCGAGGCTCGCTCCCCAGGAAGCGACGAACGCGACGGTGATGGCGAGCCCGATGAGCAGCATCATCCCCGGCTTGCGCGCTCGGATCTCGCCGACGGCGCCAGTCAGGAAGGGCCTGCCGCCCCACACGTACATGACCGTGCCCAGCAAGGGGGAGAACCACATCGCCCAATCCGGGACGCTGTAGCCGACCAACGAGGCGAACATCGCGGAGAACCCGACGACAGGGATGCCGATGACCAGCATGATCCAGAAGAGCCGACGGAACTGACCCACATGGTCGCCGTGCCCGGCATGCCCACCGTGTCCGGCGTGTTGGGTGTGGTCGTCGTGTCCGGTGTGTTGGGTGTGGTCGTCGTGTCCGGTGTGTTGGGTGTGGTCGTCGTGTCCGGTGTGTTGGGTGTGGTCGTCGTGTCCGGCTGTGGCGACGTCGACTTCAGGTCTGGAGTCTTCGACCCGGCTTCCGGTGTGCTCCACGTGGCCGTCATGTCGTGTTTCAGGGTCGGGATGCTGGTGCTGGTGGCTCATGGGTGTACCTCCTGCCTTGACCATACCCCCGGGGGGTATACATTGATAGACCTCCGCGAAACTTGACAGCGAGATCCGTCACGTTCTTCTCCAGCCAACCTATCCGTGCTGCCCCCTGTCCCGTGGTCCCTTGGCGAGTTATTGTGTCGGCCTGTCCAGTCGAAGGAGATGGTGATGGCGATCCCCAAGAACACGATCTGCTTGTGGTACGACAAGGATGCGGAGGCGGCGGCTGAGTTCTACGCCTCGGTGTTCCCCGACAGCGAGGTTGGTGCCGTGCAGCGGGCGCCCGGAGACTTCCCCGGCGGCGAGGCGGGTGAGGTCCTGACGGTCAACTTCACGGTCTGTGGCATACCCTGCCTGGGACTGAACGGTGGCCCCGAGTTCAAGCAGAGCGAGGCCTTCTCTTTCCAGATCGCCACGGATGATCAAGCGGAGACCGACCGTTACTGGGACGCCATCGTCGGCAACGGCGGGCAGGAGAGCGCCTGCGGTTGGTGCAAGGACCGGTGGGGTGTCTCGTGGCAGATCACCCCGCGGGTCCTCAGCGAAGCCATGGAGTCGGACGAACCCGGCGTGTCCGCGCGCGCGTTCGCTGCGATGCTGGAAATGCAGAAGATCGATGTCGCGACGATCGAGCGCGCCGTCCGGGGAGATTGATGGAGACCGACTACGACAGTTTCGCTGAGCACTACAACGCCGAGAATGAACGCAGCCTCCTCAACGCCTACTACGCGCGTCCAGCGATGCTGGACCTCGCGGGCGACGTGGAGGGGCTGGATGTGCTCGACATCGGATGCGGAGCCGGTCCGATGGCCGAGCAGTTGGTGCAGCGAGGTGCCCGAGTTGCCGGCTTTGACCTGAGCCCCGCCATGCTGGACATCGCCAGGCGTCGCCTCGGCGACTCCGCGGACCTGCGCGTGGCAGACCTCGCCGATCCGCTGCCGTATGACGACGACAGTTTCGATGTCGCCTGCGCCTCGCTCGTTCTGCATTACCTACGGGACTGGGAGGCCCCGTTGCAGGAGGTCAGGCGGGTGTTGCGACCAGGGGGACGGCTGATCGCGGCCGTCAACCACCCGCTCGCCTTCGCGATGACCGAGAACAGATACTTCGGAATCGAGCAGTACGAGTTGAAGCACGACTTCGCTGGCCGGGAGGCGAGCCTGTTCATGTGGCACCGCACCCTTGAGGACATCTACCGGGCGGTCAATGGCTCGGGGCTGCGGATCACTTCGCTGCACGAGCCGCCGGTCGCCGACGACACCCCCGAGGAACTGCTGCCGTCGTCCGGGACGCGCCGTTTCATCAGTTTCCTGTTCCTCGTGATCGAGAACCCGGCGGACGTCGAAGTTCATCTCTGACGGGAAGGTGTGGCGGGCCCTCGTCGGGCGTCGCGGGTTGGCGCAGGACCAACGTCAGCGGGAGGCGCGGCGTTCGATCTCCTCGGCGATCCAACGCGCCTTCTCCCTGGAGCACGCACCTGGCTCACTGAAGCTCACCGCGAAGACCCCGGTGATCTCGGTCAGTGTGGGGACGCCTTTGAGGGCGAGGATGGCGTCGGCCTCTGCGGCGTACTCGTCGCGGGGCGCACCGCCCGCGACCAGTCCAACGGGGTCGGCCTCGGCCAGAATCGCAGTCAGTTCTTCCCGGGTGATGGCCATGTCGATGATCCTAGGTGACCGGAATACGGTTCCCGGCTGAGTGACCTTCACTACGTGCAGCTCACCGTCACGGCAAAGCGTTACCGATGACGTTGTGGGGATCGAGCCGCACAGTTTGAAGTCTCGGCCATCGACGGTCTGCGACTCTGCCGCCTTTGAGTCACCAGTGGCAGCGGCAGCCGACCCTGGGGGTTCCGCCAGCCGGGCAAGCCTGTCGAGTGAGAGTGCCATGTTGCTCGGGCAGGTGAGCGAGGCCAGGGGTGACCCCAGTCGAACATGAATCTGATGATCCGAACCATGTACCCAGTGTGCGTCCCAAACCCGTCGTTCCGGGTGCCGCGGATGAGGTTTGGGCACGCAGCGGGCGTTTGAGATCACTCGGAGCACAAGCACGCGCTTTCGCTCAGGTGACGTATCAGTCGTCGCTGAACTCAATGCCGAACCGTTTCCCCGCGGTCTTGATTCGTTCCTTTATCCGGTCGACCTCCTCCGCGGAGGAATACTTGTCAGCGTTGCCTTCCTTGTTGATGTAGGACCACGCCGCCCTGACATGCTCTTCGGTGTCGATCGGGTACTTGTTGTTCACCGGATCGGCGAACTCCACGTCGCCGTACTTGCGCTCTCCCTCGTCAGGATTGGTGTCCTCGCGCCGTTTGATCCTTGCCATCACCCCACGATAGGACGGCAGGACCGCCACGTCATCACCTCGGGCGACCAGGCAGCACTGACTGCCATGGGGCAGGAATAGGCGACGACTTCAGCGGCTTGCTGGGCGGACGGCCACGTTCGTCGTGCCCTCGTTGCGGAACTCGTAATCGGGCGTGGCTTTGAGCACCTTGGTCCACGTCGACTTCCCGTGGTCCTTGGCTGCCTGCCCGTGTTGCTGGCGCATGTGGTTCGCAACTGCGCTGACCCGAGCCCACCCCTGCTTGTCAGCGTTCTTCGTGATTGCTCCCGAGAGGAGCTGGGCCAAGGTCGGCTGTCGCTTTGGCTCGGTCTTCGGCTTGCCAACGTTCGGATCCGCCAGGACGCAGAACAACGTGCATGCCGCTTGGAACGACGCGGCCGTGTTAGCGTTTCCGAACCCAATTACCTTCGCGCCGCGCTCGCGCAGGAAATGCGCCAGCGGCGTGTAGTCGCTGTCGCTGGAAACCGGCCCATAAACGTCCGGAGTCACGGTGTGGTGAAGTTCAATGGCGTCGATCACCAGTGCGAGGTCGGTTGCGTTCTTGCCTTTCACGGGGTCCGACTGCTGTATCGGCCGGATGCCTCTCCGGTTCAGTTCGGTGTCCCAGGCCCTGAGGGCGGACTTGAACCAGTTGCCGTACGCGCGCCGGATATTTACCTCTCCGTGCTCGCCGAGGATCGTCAGGACTTGGTTGAGGCTGCCGAGGGCGGCGTTGTCAGCATCCACCAGTAGAGCAACTTGAGGCGTGACCCGGGTCATATGTGAATCCTATTTGATTGCTACCTCCAAGCACTCGGCCCCCTCCCCGATTCGGGATCCGGGTCGTGCCGCACAAGAAAGACCGAACTGACAAGGGTTTTTACTGCTGGTGGGGCGTGCGGGGCTCGAACCCGCGACCGAGTGGTTATGAGCCACCTGCGCTAACCGGCTGCGCCAACGCCCCCGACTGGTGTGGGGGTGATCATACCTCGCAGGCGCTCGTAGCCGGGGAGGCGGGAGCCCTGACTATTTGGCCAGTCCAGTGAAGAGGGTGATTCCCTGGGGCAGGAGCGCCGGTAGTTCCTCTCGGATCATCGCGGCCAGTTCCGCCTGCCGGTCCGGCGTCATCCGCGCCGCCAGCGAGGTCACGGACAGGGCTGCGACGGCGTCGTCGCCCCGCATGAGCGCCATCCCGACGCACGCCACCCCCGGCTCGTTCTCCTCGTTCTCCGTGGAGTAGCCGCGTTCCCGGGCCATCGAGATCTGTTCGCGGAGGTGCATGACGGAGAGGTCGCGGTCCTGCGGGACGCCGTGGAGGTAGATGTCCAGCTGGCTGTCGGGGGTGCCCCTTGCTGCGAGAAGCGCGCGTCCCAGAGCGGTCGTCGCAATCGGCACACGCTGGCCCACCGCCGACCAAACCCGGATCGCGCGGGTGGCCGGCTCCACCTTGTCCAGGTAGACCACCTGGTCGTCGGACCAGGAGCCCAGGTGGACGAGTTCCTCGGCCTGCCGTGAGAGCTGCACGAGTGCCGGATGCAGGACGGCAACGAGGTTGTCCCGGCTGAGGAACCGGTCGGCCAGTCCCACGGCACCCGGGCCGAGCCTGTAATCCCCATTTGGAAGCTGGGTGGCGTACTCGCGGACGCGGAACGTCGAAAGGGCGCGATGGGCGGTCGACTTGTTCACCCCGGTCAGCTCCGACAGCCGCGCGAGGCTCGCGCCGGCAGGCCCGGCCTCGGCGAGTGCCGAGAGCAGGGCCAGTGCTCGATCTATGGCCTCGATCCGGATGGGCTCGCTCATCCCCCCAGTCTGGCACCCGGCCCTGCGTCATGCTAGGTTGCAGCTAACGAAAAGTGGCATTTCAATCAGTGAAACGGAGTCCAAGGATGGGCGTTCTCGAGGAGATGGTGACCGCGCGGCTGGTACCCGTGGTGGTCCTGGAGCGGAGTGACGACGCCTCGCCGCTCGGCGACGCACTGGTGGCCGGTGGGATTCCGGTCGCGGAAGTGACCTTCCGGACAGCCGCAGCACCCGACGCGATCCGGGCGCTGGCGGGCAGGTCGGACCTGCTGGTGGGCGCCGGCACGGTCATCAGCTCCGAACAGGTGGACCGCGCCGTCGACGCGGGTGCCAGGTTCATCGTGAGCCCGGGCCTGCTGCCGGAGGTTGTGAAGCGGGCCAAGGAGCGCGGAGTGGTCATCGTCCCCGGGGCGGTGACGCCGTCGGAGATCATGACCGCACTCAGCCTCGGACTGGACACCCTGAAGTTCTTCCCTGCCGACGTCTTCGGGGGTGCTGCCGCCATCAAGGCCCTCGGCGCCCCGTTCCGCCAGGTCAGCTTCATCCCCACGGGCGGCGTCTCCGCGGAGAATCTCGCGGACTACCTGTCGCTGTCCAACGTCGTGGCGGCGGGCGGCTCCTGGATGGTGAAGCCGTCGCTGTTCGCCGACGGCGACTTCTCGGCCGTCACCGAACTGTCCCGGGCGGCCGTCGCGGCCGCGAAGTCCGTGAAGGAGAAGTGATGACCCTCGACCTGAGGCCGGCCTCCGAGTGCCGCTACGACGCCGTCTCCCTGGGCGAGATCATGCTTCGGCTGGACCCGGGAGACTTCCGCATCCGCACGGCCCGACGCTTCGAGGCGTGGGAGGGCGGCGGCGAGTACAACGTCGTGCGCGGCCTGTCGCGCGTGTTCGGGCTTCGGGCTGCGGCCATCTCGGCGTTCGTCGACGACGAGGTGGGACACCTCGTCGAGGGCATGATGCTCGCCGGCGGCGTCGACACGTCGCACCTCAAGTGGGTCAAGAGCGACGGCATCGGCCGCACCGTCCGCAACGGACTCAACTTCACCGAACGTGGCTACGGCCTGCGCAAGGCCAAGGGTGTCTCTGACCGCGGCCACACCGCCATCTCCCAGTTGCGCCCCGACGACGTCGACTTCGACCACATCTTCGGCGAACTCGGTGTCCGCTGGCTCCACACCGGCGGCATCTACGCCGCGCTGTCCGAGCAGGCCGCCGAGACCGCGCTGGCCGCAGTGAAGGCCGCCAAGCGCCACGGCACCGTCGTTTCCTACGACCTCAACTACCGCCCAAGCCTGTGGAACTCCATCGGCGGCCAGGAACGGGCACGGGAGGTGAACCGGGAGCTGGCGCGCCACGTCGACGTGATGCTTGGCAACGAGGAGGACTTCACCGCCGCGCTCGGCTTCGAGATCGAGGGGGTCGACGAGCACCTCACCGAACTCCCGATCGAGGGCTTCAAGCGCATGATTCAGGACGTATCGGCGGAGTTCGACAACTTCCAGGTGATCGGCACCACGCTGCGGGCCGTCACCAGCGCCTCCGTCAACGACTGGAGCGCCATCGCCTGGTCCGCGGAGGAAGGGGTCGTGCAGGCTGCTGACCGCAAGGACGTCGAGATCCTGGACCGCGTCGGCGGCGGCGACTCCTTCGCCTCCGGCCTCATCTACGGACTGATCACCGGCGAGTCCCTCCAGACGGCAGTGGAGTACGGTGCGGCACACGGTGCCCTGGCGATGACCACGCCCGGCGACACGTCGATGGTGACCGCCTCCGACGTGGTCCAGCTCGCCGCCGGCGGCAGCGCCCGGGTGGACCGCTGAGCCACAGGAGGAACCAAGTGTCGAGCACAGCCATGGAAGGCCTGCACGTCCTGGGCCCCGGCGACGACGTCGGGGTGGTCGTCGCGGACGGCGGCGCGGTCCCGATCGGCCACAAGGTGGCGGTCCGGGCCGTTGCCAAGGGCCAGCCGGTGCGCAAGTACGGGCACGTCATCGGCTGGGCAACCCAGGACATCGCCCCGGGGGACCACGTCCACTCCCACAACCTGGTCTTCGGCGAGCACGCAGATCCCGACGGTGGCGAGCCGGCGGACCAGCGGACCGCTCCCGCCGAACTTCCTATGCCCGGGCGCCGCACGTTCATGGGCATCCGGCGCAGCGACGGCCGCGCGGCCACGCGGAACGTGATCGCAGTGGTCTCGACGGTGAACTGCTCGGCCACGGTCTGCCAGCAGATCAGCTCCGCCGTCGAGCGCGAGGGGCTGCTCGATGAGTTCCCGACCGTCGACGCCGTCGTGCCGGTCACCCACACCAGCGGCTGCGGGCTCTCCTCCGACGGCGGCAACCTGGATCGCCTCCGCCGCACCCTGGCAGGCTATGCAGGCCACGCCAACGTCGGGGGACTCGTGGTCGTCGCGCTGGGCTGCGAGGTGAACCAGATGGTCGACTTCATGGCGCAGGTCCCGCGCCGCGACGACCTGCCCATCGTCCAGCTGGCCATCCAGGACCAGGGTGGCACCCGCAGCACGGTCGCGGCCGGCGTCGCTGCCGTGCGGGAGGTGGCCGAGCAGCTGCGCGACGTGGCCCGCGAGCCGATCGACGTCAGCGAACTCGTACTCGGGCTCAACTGCGGCGGCTCCGACGGCTGGTCCGGCATCACGGCCAACCCTGCGCTGGGGCACGCCTCGGACCTGCTGGTGGCGGCCGGTGGCCGATCCGTGCTGGCGGAGACGCCCGAGATCTACGGAGCCGAGGACCTGCTGCTGGAGCGCGCCGTGAACCCTCAGGTGGCCGAGAAATTCCAGTCCCTCATCACGCGCTGGGAGCGCGACGTCGCAGCCTCAGGGGACAGCCTGGACAACAATCCGTCGCCGGGCAACAAGGCCGGTGGCATCACCACCATCCTCGAGAAGTCCCTCGGTGCCGCCTCGAAGTCCGGGCATGCGCCGCTGGCGGCCGTCTACGAGTACGCCCAAGCCATCGATGTCCCCGGTTTGGGCTTCATGGACACCCCCGGCTACGACCCCGTCTCGGTCACAGGACTGATAGCGGGGGGCGCGAACGTCGTCGTGTTCACCACTGGAAGAGGCTCGGCGCTGGGCTACGCGCTCGCGCCAGTGATCAAGGTCTCCACCAACACACCGCTCTACGAGCGGATGCGCGACGACATGGACCTCAACGCGGGAGACATGATCACCGACGGCGTCAGCGTCGAGTCCAAGGGTGAAGAGATCTACGAGCGGATCCTCGACGTCGCCTCCGGCCAGCGCACCGCGAGCGAGGACCTCGGCTACGGCAGCCAGGAGTTCGTGCCCTGGCTGCAGGGCCCCGTGCTCTGACCGACCCCGGGCGAATCGTCCACAACGGCCGTTTGTAGTGTGCGGGCCATGGATTCCCACCCCGCCGCCCACCCGCACACCGCACGAAAGGGCGTGGTCCGGACCCTCCACCACGACCCGGGCGAGCGCCCCCACGTCGTCGTGTGGGAGGTCACGCGCGCCTGCCAGCTCGCATGTCTGCACTGCCGCGCCGACGCCTTCACCAAGCCCGACCCGCGCCAGCTCACCACGGCCGAGGGCAAGGCCCTGCTCGATGACTTCGCCTCCTACGGCACCCCGCGCCCCATCGTGATCCTCTCCGGCGGGGACGCCTTCGAAAGGCCCGACCTCGAGGAGCTCATCGCCTACGGCACCTCGCTCGGGCTGCCCATCGCGCTGTCGCCGTCGGTCACGCCGCTGCTGACCGACCAGCGGCTGGCCTCGGTCCGTGAGGCCGGCGTCAAGGCGTTCTCCATCTCGCTCGATGGCGCCACCGCCGCCACCCACGACTCCTTCCGGGGCATCGACGGCACGTTCGAGGATTCGCTCAAAGCCGCGGAGTTGGTGGTCAAGCACGGTTTCCGGTTCCAGGTGAACACGACGATCTGCCGCAACAACCTCCATGAGCTGCCCCGCATCCTGCAGACCGTCATGCGGATGGGCGCGAACATGTGGTACCTGCTGTTCCTCGTGCCAATGGGCCGGGGCTCCAACCTGGAGAGCCTCGACGCCGACGAGATGGAGGACGTGCTGCACTGGCTCCACGACGTCTCCGACCGGATCGCCATCAAGGTCACGGAGGCCCCCAACTACCGCCGCGTAGCCATCCAGCGCGACGACGCCCGCACGGCAGGGCTCCCCATGCCGCCCACCGGTGAACTCCATGCCCGGCTGACGGCCGAGACCGAGCATCTCCTCGGGCCGGTGCTCGAGCGGCGGCCGGCGCGTCCGCCGATCGGGGTCAACTCCGGGCGCGGCTTTGCCTTCGTCGACCACGTCGGCGACGTCTACCCCTCCGGTTTCCTGCCGCACCGCTGTGGTTCGGTGAAGGACGAGCCGTTCAGCACCATCTACGCGCAGGCCCCCATGATGAAGGCGTTGCGGGACCCGTCGGGCTACTCCGGGAAGTGCGGCGTCTGCGAGTTCAACTGGGTCTGCGGCGGATCCCGCGCCCGTGCCCACGCCATGCTGGGCGACCCCCTGGCCAGCGACCCGACGTGCAGCTGGCAACCGGAGGCGCTCGCCGTCCCGTCGCCCTGAGCCCGGGGGCGCGTGCTGGGGCAAGGTCTGCGCGACGCAAGAGCAGGTTCAGCACGGCGGGGGGTGGCCGTTTCCCTGAGCTTGTCACAGGGCGCCACTACCGTTGGGTCATGCTCGAACTGCTCGCGGCCTCCCCGCTCCTGACGATCATGCTCGTCGTTGCGCTGGGTGCCGCAGTGGGCGTCATCCCGTTCGGGCCGCTGCGCTTCGGAGCCGCGGGTGCGCTCTTCGTCGGCCTCGCCGTCGGCGCCCTCGACCCTGCGCTCGGCGAGGGCCTGGGACTGGTGCAGTCGTTGGGCTTGGCATTGTTCGTCTACACCGTCGGGGTGGCGGCGGGGGAGACCTTCTTCTCCGACCTGCGCCGGCAGCTTCCCCTCATGGGCCTCGGGATCGCGGTGATCACGACGGTGGCCGTGCTGGCGGTCGTCGTGGGCCTGGCGCTCGGGCTGGGCGAGGGACTGATCGCCGGCACCCTCGCCGGGGCGCTCACCTCCACACCCGCACTGGCCGCCGCGACGTCGGCCACCGGCAGCCCCGAGGCCGCCGTCGGCTACTCCATGGGTTACCCCGTGGGCGTGGTGCTCGCCATCCTGGCAGTGGCCGTCGTGGCACAGCGCAAGTGGCCTGCCCCCAAGGACCCAGCCTCGCCGGCCAGCGAGGGGATCGTGGCCGAGTCCGTCCAGGTGGACCGCCCGACGTCGCTGCGGGCAGTCCCCGGTTGGCCGGAGCAGACCATCAAGTTCAGCTACCTGATCCGCGACGACCGCACCCGCGTCGTCGCTCCAGGGGAGGATCTCGAGCCGGGGGACAAGGTCCTCGTGGTCGGCTCCAAGGCCGCCGTCGAGGAGGCCATCGCCTACCTGGGCACGCAGCTGGACAAGGAGCTCACCGACGACCGCGCCAACGTCGACTTCAAGCGCTTCGTGCTGTCGGACCCGTCGGTGGCGGGCCGCACGGTGTCCCAGCTGAACCTCCCCAGCCGGTTCGGTGGCGTCCTCACCCGCGTGCGCCGCGGCGACGTCGACCTGCTGGCCCGCGACGAACTGGTCCTCCAGCTGGGCGACCGGGTGCTCGCCGTCGTGCCGCAGCGCGAACTGCCGAACGTCAGCAAGTTCTTCGGCGACTCCGAACGCAAGGTCTCAGAGGTCGACGCCCTTGCCATGGGCCTGGGTGTCACCCTGGGCCTATTGCTGGGCACCGTCACCATCCAGCTCCCCGGGGGCATCGAGTTCTCGCTGGGCGCCGCGGCCGGGCCACTCGTCGTCGGCATGGTGCTCGGGGCAGTGCACCGCACGGGCCCGCTCAACTGGGACATCCCGCATTCGGCCAACCTCACCATCCGCCAACTGGGCCTCCTGCTGTTCCTGGCCACCGTCGGGCTCGCCTCCGGCCCCATGTTCGCATCGCAGGCCTTCAGCCTCACCGGCCTGAAGGTGGGGGCCCTGGCCGTCGTCGTTCTCGCCTCCGCTGCGGTGGCCTTCCTCACGGGCGCCCGGCTGCTCGGCCTGAGCGCACCGCGGGCCGCCGGCGGGTTCGCCGGCTTCATCGGCCAGCCGGCCATCCTGACCTTCGCCACCTCCCGGGTGGACGACGAGCGGGTCGAGGCCGGCTACGCGGCCCTGTTCGCGCTGGGCATCATCGTGAAGATCCTGGCGGTGCAGGTGATCGCGGCCGTCCTGACGGGCTAAGCCCGCCGCTGGAGGGCTAGACTCACGCCCGTGCTGACGATGCAAGATGCCCTCCGTACTCTCTCCGACTACTGGACCTCCCGCGGGTGCCTCACCTGGCAGCCCTTCAACACCGAGGTCGGCGCCGGAACGATGAACCCTGCCACCGTGCTGCGGGTGTTGGGTCCGGAACCGTGGGACGTCGCCTACGTGGAGCCGTCGGTCCGCCCGGATGACTCGCGCTACGGCGAGAACCCCAACCGGCTGCAGATGCACACGCAGTTCCAGGTGATCCTCAAGCCCGAGCCCGGCAATCCGCAGGAGCTCTACCTCGGCTCACTGGAGGCGCTCGGGATCGATCTCGACGCCCACGACGTGCGCTTCGTCGAGGACAACTGGGCACAGCCGGCCATCGGTGCCTGGGGTCTTGGCTGGGAGGTCTGGCTCGACGGCATGGAGATCACCCAGTTCACCTACTTCCAGCAGGTGGGTGGCCAGGACCTGGACCCGATTCCGGTGGAACTCACCTACGGCGTCGAGCGCATCCTGATGGCACTGCAGGGCGTAACCCACTTCCGAGACATCGCCTACTCGCGCAAGCCTGACGGCACCGTCATCTCCTACGGCGAGGCCTTCGGCCAGCAGGAGTACGAGATGAGCCGCTACTACCTCGACGACGCCGACGTCGAGGTCAACCAGAAGCTCTACGACGCCTACGTCTCCGAGGCCACGCGAATGGTGGAGGCGCGGCTGCCCGTCCCCGCACACCAGTACATCCTCAAGTCTTCCCACGCCTTCAACGTCCTGGACGCCCGCGGCGCCATCTCCACCACCGAACGCGCAAAGGCCTTCGGCACCATGCGGCGCCTGATGCGCGAGACCGCGGCTCTGTGGATCGAACGCCGTGAGGAGCTCGGCTTCCCGCTGCTCAAGGACGACGACGTCGCCGAGCCCGAGCCGCAGACCACCCCCGCCCCTTCGACGGACGCAGGGCACCAGGGGAGCGAGACGTTCGCCTTCGAGATCGGCGTCGAGGAACTGCCGCCCCACGTGCTGCCCCAGACCGTCGACGCGGTCCGCGAGGCCGTGACGTCAGGACTAGCGGCCTCCCGCCTCGAGCACGGCGCCATCACCGTCGACGGCACCCCGCGCCGCGTCTTCGTCGTGGTCGAAGGCGTGGCCGCCCGCGAGCCCGACGCCGAGTCCCTGCGCAAGGGACCAAAGTGGTCTGCCGCCTTCGACGCCGACGGCAACCCCACCAAGCCCCTCCTGGGCTTCATGCGGGGCCAGGGGGTGGCGCTCGACGCCGTCGTCAAGGCAGAGGTCGGCGGCAACGAACACGCCTGCGTGCGGGTACCCGCGCCCGGCCGCGGGGTCCACGAGGTACTCGCCGGCATCGTCGAGGCCACCATCACCGGCCTGCGCGCCGAGAAGAACATGCGCTGGTCGGACGCCAGCCTGTCCTTCAGCCGCGCCATCCGCTGGGTGCTCGCCCTGTGGGGGAGCAGCGTGGTGCCGGCCAAAGTCTCCAGCCTCCGGACCGGCCGCCGGACCTACCTGCAGCGCGGTACCGGGGCCTCCCCGGAGGCACGCCCCGACGGCACGCTCGTGGGATTCCGCGAGGTAGCCTCCGCCTCCGAGTACCTCGACGTGCTCCAGTCCGGGCGCATCCACGCCTTCACCGAGCGTCGCCGCGCCAGCGTCGTCGAGCAGGCCACGAGGCTGGCTGAGGGAGTTGGCGGCAGCATCGACGTCGAATCCAACTCGGGACTCGTCGACGAGATCACCAACCTCGTGGAGGAGCCGCACGGTGTCCTCGGCGGCTTCGACCAGCGCTACCTTGACCTGCCCGACCGGATCCTGACCTCGGTGATGGCAAAGCACCAGCGCTACCTGCCCGTCCGCTCGGCCGACGGCACGTTGATGCCGTACTTCGTGACCATGGCCAACGGCCACTGCGTCGACGACGTGGTGCGCGCGGGCAACGAGTCCGTGCTGCGCGCACGCTACGAGGACGCGCTGTTCTTCTGGAACCAGGACCTCCAGGCCGAATCCGTCGAGAGCTTCGTGCCCGGGCTCGAGCAGCTCACCTTCGAGAACCGCCTCGGTTCCGTGGGGGAGCGCGCGCGACGAATCGCCGACGTCGCGGCCAGCCTCGCCGACGCCGTCGGGATCTCCGACGACGACCGCGCCACCCTGACCCGTGCCGGGAAGCTGGCGAAATTCGACCTCGCCACCGCACTGGTGACGGAGATGACCAGCCTGGCCGGGTTCGTCGCACGCGAGTACGCCGTCCGCAAGGGCGAGCCGAAAGCGGTGGCCGAGGCTCTCTACGAGATGGAACAGCCCCACACCACGGCCGGTGCCGTCCCGTCCTCGCCGCCGGGGGCGCTGCTCGCGCTGGCCGACCGGTTCGATCTGCTCGCGGCCATGTTCGGCCTTGGCGCCAAGCCGAGCGGGTCCTCCGATCCGTACGGCCTGCGCCGCGCCGCCCTGGGCGTGGTCCGTATCCTGCGTGAGCTTCCCGAACTGTCGGAAGTCACCATCCGCTCCGGGCTGGAGGCGGCTGCCGAACGGCTCCGGCAGCAGGGGATCGAGGTCGGTGAGGAGTCGCTCGACGCCGCCGAGGAGTTCACCATCGGTCGTTTCGCCCAGTTCCAGCGCGACGAGGGCCTCTCTGCCGACGTCGTCAACGCCGTCGCGCCATGCGCCGGCAGGCCCGGCGTGGCCGACGCCCAGGCAAAGGCCCTGGTGGAACTTGCCCGCGAGGAGGGCTTCCGTGCCCTGGTGGAGGGCGTGGTACGGATCTCTCGGATCGTCCCGAAGGGGACTGCCCCGGGCTACGACGAGACGCGCCTCACGGAGCCCGCCGAGCGTGAGCTGCACGACGCCGTCGCAGGCCTTGGGGCCAGCACCGACCTGCGGGCCTTCGCCGGCGGCGGGCAGTCACTGGTCGCTCCCATCGCGAAGTTCTTCGACGAGACCCTGGTCATGGCGGAGGACCCGGACGTCCGCGCGGCCCGGCTGGGTCTGCTCGCGACGATCCTCGCCAAGGCCCCGCAGGGACTCGACTGGGCAGCCGTCGACGCGGCGACCAACTGAGGCCTAGGCTGGCCGCATGGTCGTGGTCACCGCTGTTCACGTGAAGGTCAATCCCGATTCGGTGGACGAGTTCGTCGAGGCGACGCTCGAGAACCACCGCAACTCCGTCCAGGAGCCCGGCAACCTCCGCTTCGACGTCCTGTCGTCGACGCAGGACGAGGCCGAGTTCATGCTGTATGAGGTCTACGCGTCGCAGGCCGCCGCCGACGCGCACAAGCACACCGCGCACTACCTGCGCTGGCGGGAGACCGTCGCGCCGATGATGGCCGAGCCGCGCGTCGGCGTCGGGTACACCCCTCTGGCACCTGTGGCAGCCACCGAGTGGTGACACTCCGTCAGAGGGTCGTCGGTACCGGCCTGCCCGGGAACAGTTCGCGGAACTGGCGTTCGAACTGCCGTTTGCCCACGAACCGGTAGAGCAGCTTCAGCGGCGCTGGAAGCTCCCTCATGATCGGAGCCACGAGTTCGCGGGGCGAACTTGAGATGAAGTACCCCATCAGCGGGAGCATCCGCTTCATCGGGATGGCGCCCTGGCTGGCAGCGGCCATCGCATTCCACTCCTCGGCGGTGATCACCTTCTCCGCCACCGGCATGACCTCGACCACCTCGCGCCGCAGGTGCAGCTTGAGAACGTCCAACAGTTCGTCGTATGCGACAGCGAGGCGGTCCCTGACCTCGGGATTGCCGTCCATGCGCCAGGAATCCAGCTCGGGATCGATCATGTCCAGCAGTTCGACAACCTTGGCGTGGTGGGCGCGCATCTGGCCGACGTGGAGCGCGCAACCCGGCGCCCGCTCCTCCAGCCGTGACCACAGACTCGCGTCCTCGTGCTCGTGGTGGGTGTGGAGCGAGGCGTGCCAGTCGGCCAGCCAGGCACCGACGAAGTCCGCCCGCTCCCGGTCCCAGTCGGCCGTCTGGCGGATCAGGCCGGGTGCCTCCGAGAACACGAACAGGAACATGTTGTGCACTATCCGCATCTCACCCGAATCGCACAGCGCTGGTCCCGGTGGGACGGGCGGCGCGGTCTCGCCCGGCGCGGCACTGTAGAAGTCGACCATCTGATCCAGCCCCCTTCGCGCGAGCGGAGCAATCCCCCGATTGACGTCGCACCTGTGGGAAAATTCTGCGTCTCGACGACGCGACGCGCAATAGTTGGCCCGCGCGCCGCCGCGCGCCGTCGGCTACCGGCCGAACGGGTTCGGCGTCAGACGAGGTAGCTGCGCCACTGCTGACCGACGGCGCCCTCGTGGTGGGGGCCGATGACGGTGAAACCGTGCTCGAACATGCTGGGGTGGGCGTTGGCCATCACGAACGGGCCGCCCACAAGGCGCAACATCTCGAGGTCGTTCGGCATGTCGCCGAAAGCCGCACAATCTGCGGGATCGATGCCCAGTTCGGCGATCACCTCGGCCAGCGCCGCGCCCTTGGTGACTCCGGGAGCGCTGATCTCGACGGTGCCGTGGTCGGCTGCCCAGGAGAACGTCGGGGTGAGGCCCTCGCCGGCGGCCTCGAACACCACCTCGGCCAGTTCCTCGGTGTTGGCGCGCCTGGTGTGGACCAGAAACTTGATGATCGGCTCCCGTGCCACCAACTCCTCCAAGGTCGCGACGATGGGCTGCCGGTCCGGGATGTGGGGGAAATGTTCCTCCACGCCCCAGTCGTGGACGTACTCCACCCCGAAAACGGCCTCCAGGTCCGCTGGCAGGCCGCGTGCGAACTCCAGGACGGTGTCGGCGTCCATCGGGTGGATGATGTCGGGCTCCTGTGCCCCCAACCGCCCGATGGAGGCGCCGTTGCTGGCGATCAGGATGGGGTCAATGTCCAGCAGGGGAGAGAGCGCCGCAAGGTTGCGACGGGGACGTCCGGTGGCGATCACCAGCTCGATTCCGGCGGCGTGCACCTCGCGTGCCGCCTCCAGGTTCCCGGGATGGACCATCCCCTCGGCGCCGAGGAAGGTGCCGTCGAGATCGGTGGCCACAAGCAGGGGTCTCATGCCCTGAAGCCTACCTACAGCTTCTTGTTCGGCGACGGGTCACCCGGGCCGGACTCGTCGCCCGAGGGCTGCTGCATCGACGGGTTGTCCGACGGCGGCGGTTGGTTGCCTGATTGCGTCGGCGACCCGCTGGGGGACTGGCTGTCGGTGGGCTGACCGCTGGTGGGTTCTGCTGATTGCGGCGAACCGGAGCCCTCGCTGGGGATCGGCGGCGGTGGGCTGACGGGCGGCTGGTTCTGGAACACCAGGATTGCCAGGAGCACCGCGACGGCGGCGATCAGCATCATCAGCAGCCATGAGACCAGCACGCTGATCCAGCCGGCACGGTCCGCGCGGCCCGGCCACGGAAGCGGCCACACCCGGGTGGTGCCGTGCGCGGTGTTCTCCGCCCAGTGGAGCTTGTAGTCGGGCCCCGCGGGCCGGCCAAGCGGCGCCGTGCGTTCTAGGTCGACGGCGTGCAGCACGCGCTCGGCTTCCCGCACCGCGCGGACGGTGCCGTCGAAGGCCAGCGCCACCCAGGGCGCCAGCGGCTCGTGCTCGGCGACGAGCGGGTCGTCGGACTCGTCGCGGAAGCGCACGGCCGTGCGGCCGTCGTCCTGGCCCTCACCGCCCCGGGCCACGACGGTGTCGATGTGCATGGCATTGATCTCGCCCGAGAACCGGGCCCGCGCCGCCGGGTCCCCGGCAGCGCCTTCGGCCAGCAGGACGACCATGACGGAGTCGCCGTCGTTCTCATGGGCGGAGAACGCCATACCGGCGCGCGTCGCCGTTAAGCGGGAGTCCAGCCAGTAGTCCCCGATCCTGACGGGGTCCTCCGGCGACAAGGGGTAATGGTCCGCGAGCCCCGACAGGGGGTCGGCGGGCGGTTGGGGTTCGGATGGCTGGCTCATCACCCCCTATGACACCACATTGCGCAGCCACGTGGATTGCGCGGGCTGTAAGGTGGCTGCGGGAACAGGGATCCCGTCCGCGAGGCACCACAGGAGTCAAGTAGTGAGCACACCAGCCGTCAGTCCGGCACTTCCGGCCAACGTCGCCGATGCAGCCAAGCTGCTGGGAACTTCCATCAGCATGGTCCAGCGCGTCATCGTCGGCCAGGAGCACATGGTGCAGCAACTGATGGTGTCCCTGCTCGCGAAGGGCCACTGCCTGCTCGAGGGTGTCCCCGGCGTCGCCAAGACGTTGGCCGTGCGGTCCTTCGCAACGGTGGTCGGTGGGGACTTCGCACGCGTGCAGTTCACCCCGGACCTGGTGCCCTCCGACATCGTCGGTACCCGGATCTACTCCGCCAAGGGCGAGACGTTCGAGATCGAACTGGGACCGGTGTTCGTGAACTTCGTCCTGGCCGACGAGATCAACCGCGCACCCGCCAAGGTGCAGTCCGCGATGCTGGAGATCATGGCCGAGAAGCAGGTGTCGATCGGCGGCAAGACCTACCCCGCGCCGGACCCCTTCATCGTGATCGCCACCCAGAACCCAGTCGAGTCGGAGGGCGTCTACCCGCTGCCCGAGGCGCAGCGTGACCGGTTCCTGCTGAAGGTGGACGTGCCCTACCCGCGCGGGAACGAGGAGTTCGAGATCCTGCGGCGCATGAGCGTCAAGCCCCCGGTGGCCGAGCCGGTCCTGAACCCTGACCTGGTGCGCCACCTGCAGGACATGGCCTCAAACGTCTTCGTGCACAACCTGGTGGCCGAGTACATCGTGCGCCTTGTGCTGGCCTCGCGCACGCCGACGGAGTTCGGCATGCCGGACCTTGAGTCCGTCATCCAGATCGGCTGCTCACCGCGCGCGACGCTGGGGCTGGTGGCCGCCTCCAGGGCGCTTGCCCTCATCAATGGCCGGGACTACGTCCTGCCAACCGACGTCCAGGCTGTCGCCCGCGACGTCATGGCCCACCGCATCACCCTGGGCTTCGACGCGGTGGCCGACAACATCAGCACCGCCGACGTCGTCGAGAGAATCCTCGCGATGGTGCCCGCCCCGACTCCGGTGTGGAACTCCGAGCAGCGCCAGGCCAGCCACCAGCAACACGCCCACCAGCCTGTCCGCAGGTAAGGGGTCTGTCTTGGCGCAGGTCTCCTTCACACCCCCCACGGGTGCACCGATGCTG
This sequence comes from Tessaracoccus sp. OS52, assembly GCF_020687685.1. Classification (GTDB taxonomy): domain Bacteria; phylum Actinomycetota; class Actinomycetes; order Propionibacteriales; family Propionibacteriaceae; genus Arachnia. The sequence continues at coordinate 1,035,799 of NZ_JAJEWM010000001.1, forward strand.
GCGGTTCCCTCCCGGACGGATCCGGGCGCCGCGACGTCGGTCCTCAAGGTCCCGGTGGGGCCCACCATCCCCCTGAACCGACTGGCGCCCGAGGCCGCGCTGCGCCGCCTGGAGCTGACCGTCGTGCGCCGGCTCGAGGGTTTCCTGCACGGTGACCACCTCGGCCTGCTGCCCGGGCCAGGGTCGGACACCAACGACGCCCGCGTCTACCAGCCCGGCCAGGACGACGTCCGCAAGATCGACTGGGCTGTGACTGCCCGCACCACCGTGCCCCATGTGCGCGACACGATGGCGGACCGGGAGCTGGAGATCTGGGCGCTCCTGGACGTCACGCCGTCGATGAACTGGGGAACCGAGGGCATCACCAAGCGGGACCTGGGGATCGCGGCCATCGCCACCGTCGGCTTCCTCAGCCAGCGGATGGGGGACCGCTTCGGCGGCATGATGATGCTGCCCGACAAGGTGAAGCGCCTCCCCGCGAGGTCCGGCCGCAACGCGCTCTACGGGCTGCTGCGCAAGCTCCTGACCGAGCCGATCGTCCCGGACAACGCTCCCGGCCAGCTGGAACTCGCCGACGGGATCGAGCAACTGGCCCGCTCCCAGCGGCGCCGCGGCATGCGGGTGGTGGTCTCGGACTTCCTGACCGCGGGCGACCACGAGCTCAACCCCGACGTCGAGCCCTCCTGGGAGCGCGCCATCCGGCGCCTCGCGGTGCGCAACCAGGTGCTGTGCGTCGAGGTCATCGACCGCCACGAGATGGAGTTCCCTGATGTGGGCGAGATGCTCATCCGGGACCCGGAGACCTCGTTTCGCCGCTACATCAACACCTCCGACGCCGAGGCGCGCGCCCGCATGGACGCGGCCACCAGGGCCCAGCGCGAGCGGGTGAAGGTCGCCATCCGCCGTGCGGGTGCCGGTCACATCCAGCTGCGCACCGACCGCGACTGGGTGGCCGACATCGCGCGGTTCGTGCTGAACTACCGCCGCGTGGCCAGCATGCTGCACCAGCCCCCGCAGGGAGTGAGCAAGTGACCGGCCTGCTGGTTCCGCTGCTCCTGCCGGAGTTCAAGTCGCCCGAGCGGCTCTGGGTGCTGTTGGCGCTGCCCGTTCTGGTGCTGCTCTACCTCCTGCTGATGCGGCTCAAGGGCAGGGTCTCGCTCCGCTTCACCAACACGGGCGTGCTCGGGTCCGTGGTGGGTTCGCAGCGACGGTGGACGCGCCACCTCGCCGTCGCGATGTCGTTGTGCTCGCTGGTGGCACTCGGGCTGGCCTGGGCCCAACCACTGGGCACCGAACGCGTGCCGCGGGAGCGGGCCACGGTCGTGATGGTGGTTGACACCTCGCTGTCCATGCAGGCCGAGGACGTGCCTCCTGACCGGTTGACCGCGGCCAAGGAGAGCGCCATGGCGTTCGTCAACGGCCTGCCGGACGGCTACAACGTCGCGCTCGTCTCGCTCAGCGGGACCCCGTCGATCAAGATGCCGCCCTCCATAGACCGAGGTGCCTTCGAACGCGCCCTCATGGCATTGAAGCTGGAGGAGGGCACGGCGCTGGGTGAAGCCATCAAGGTGTCCCTGGACGCCATCGACCAGGCCCCCGTGGGCGAGGGCGAGGAGGCGCCGCCGGCGATGATCGTCATGCTCTCAGACGGGACCAACACCGTCGGTGGCGGACCGCAGGCACCCGCCAACCAGGCCGCCGAGGCCGAGATCCCCATCTTCACAATTGCCTACGGGACGCAGAATGGTTACGTCGACGTCGACGGCCAGCGTGAGAACGTGGCCCCCGACGTCGCGACGCTCAAGGCGATCGCCGAGGAGACGGGGGGTGAGGCGGTGACGGCTGACAGTGCGGACTCGCTCGCCGACGCCTACAAGGAGATCGGCTCCTCCGTCGGTTACGAAGAGGTGTCCAAGCCGATCACGGCCCAGTACGCGTTCGGGGCGCTGGGGTTCGCGATCGTGGCTGCGCTGGGCGCAGTGATGATGGCTGCGAGGTGGCCGCGATGATGCTGCCGCTCGCCCTGGAGTTCCTGGCACCCGGGAGGTTGTGGGCACTGCTGGTGATCCCCGCCATCGCCGTGCTCTACGTCTTCCTGTCCGGCAGGCGGACCAAGGCCAACGTCTCCAACCGCCTCAAGCTCGTGATCCCCAAGGACGCCGCCTGGAAGCGCCACGGCGCCGTCCTGCTGGCGCTGCTGAGCCTGGCGTCCTTGATCCTCGCCTGGGCCATGCCCAAGGACTACGCCAACGTCCCCCGGGACCGGGCCTCGGTGGTGGTCGTCATCGACGTCTCCTGGTCCATGGAGGCCACCGACGTCGAACCAAACCGGCTGCTGGCGGCCAAGGACTCGGCCAAGCAGTTCGTGATGAACCTGCCGGAGCGCTTCAACGTGGCACTGGTCTCGTTCGCGGGGACGGCGAACGTGGCGGTGCCGCCGACCACCGACCGTGGTGCCGTCACCAGAGCCATCGAGGCGCTGCAGATGGCCCCGTCGACCGCGACAGGGGAGGGCATCTACGCGAGTCTCGAAGCACTCAAGATGGTGCCGCCCAACCCCGACGACCCGGACTCGGTGCCGCCGGCTGCGATCGTCCTGCTCGCCGACGGCGCGACGAACATGGGCCGCGCGTCCGCGGGTGCGGCCGAGCAGGCCAAACAGCAAGGCGTCCCCATCTACACCATCGCCTATGGCACACAGGACGGGTGGGTGGAGTCCAACGGCCAGCGGCAGCGAGTCGCGGTGGACCATTACGAACTCTCCGAGATCGCCAAGCGCTCGGGCGGCAAGAAGTTCTCGGCGGAGACCGCGAGTCAGCTGCGGGAGATCTACGAGGCCATCCGCTCCGACATCGGGTACGAGAAGGTCCCGATGGAGGTGACCGACCGCTACGCCGGCCTGGCCATCATCTTCGCGATCGCCGCCGCGCTGGGCGTGATCTCGCTCGGGGCCCGCTGGCCCTGATCCGGGTCTGCGGTCAGGCCAGGTTCTCGATCGGGAGCACCGGCACGTCGGAGCTGTGCTCCATCCCGAAGACCTGCTGCAGGAACGAGACCTTGGCTTCCAGCGCCTGCCGCCGGGCGGCCATCGAGCGGAAGCCGTGGCCCTCGCCGTCGAACGTGATGAGGGCCAGCGGCTGGCCTTTGGCGCGGACCGCCTCGGCCATGTCGAAGGCCTGGTTGGGCGGGACCACCTTGTCGTCCAGCCCCTGCAGGATCAGCATCGGCGTGGCCAGGTGCTCCAGTTGCGTGATGGGGGAGCGCTCCAAGTAGGTCTGCTCGGCCTCCGGCCACGGTCCGACGAGCGAGTCGGTGTAGTGGGATTCGGCCTTGTGGGTGTCGGTTGCGAGCGTTCGCAGGTCGGCGATCCCGTAGGAGCTGATCCCGGCGGCGAAGACGTCGGTGGTCACCAGGGCCTGCAGCGTCGTGTAGCCACCGGCGCTGCCTCCCATGATGGCTACGCGAGCAGGATCGGCCAACCCGGAGCCCGTGACCTCCCCGACCGCCGCGACGACGTCGGACACGTCCAACAGGCCCCACCGACCCTTGAGGCGGTCCCGGTACGCGCGTCCGAACCCGGTCGAGCCCGAGTAGTTGACGTCCAGGACCGCGAAGCCGCGGGAGACCCAGAACTGGAACTCGCGGTCGTAGGCCGACAGGCTGGCGCTGGTCGGTCCACCGTGGGTCCGGACGAGCAGGGGTGGGTTCTCCACTGCGGGAGGAGCATAGAACCAGGACTGGACGGCCCCGGCGTCGCCGTCGGCCCAGCGGGCCTCGGGTGCGACCGGATCGGGCAGCGCGGCACCGCCGACGACCTCAGCGACGGTCCCGCCTGGGGAGATGTGGACGAGGGTCTCGGGGCGGTCCGGCCAGGCCGCGATGACGTAGATGTCCTCACCGAGAGCGGAGATGGATTCCACGAACGAGGTGCCGGGCAAGAGACGGGTGATACCGCCGGTGCTCGGCTGCCAGAGGGTGAGTGCGCCCGCGCCGTCGCCGATCTCGACGGTGGCGATCAGGTCGTCGTTGACCACGCACGCCGGCGGGGAGTCCAGCACCCACGTCGGGATGTCACAGTCACGCTCCAGCGCAAGTTGTGTCCGCTGCTCGCCGTCCCCGTGGTACCAGTTCCAGTACCCCGACTCGTCGGAACACCAGGCCAGCGCGTTGCCAAGCCAGAGCGGGTGCTGCGCACTCACGCCGTGACCCCCGGCGACGACGCGGAGGTCCTGGGTGTCGTCGAGGGAACCGAGCATGACCTCCGAGGAGTCCCAGCTCATGTCCGGGTGCATCCACTGGAACCAGGCAAGCTCGTCGCCCCTCACCTGGGGACCCGCGTAGAAGTCCGCGCCCGTCACCAGCACGGTGCCGCCGTCGCCGTTGTCGCCGTCCAGGTCCAGCGAGACGATCTCCGTGCGGGGTTCCGGTGAGACGGCGTGATCCTCCCGGACGGCGACCAGGATTCGGCGGTGCGGGGCCAGGTGCAGCCCCCCGTACCGATAGCGCTCCTGTGGTGGCGTGATCGGGCGGTGGTCCTCGCCGTCGATCAGCCACAGCTGCCTGGAGAGGTCGTCGACGTAGGCGACCAGGTCGTCGGCCGCGTCGTAGGCGCCGCCGCCGTACTCCATCACCCGAGACCTTACGCTGGCCCCTGGAGTGAGATCCACGACCTCACCGTCCCGCAGCCGCCTGATGGTGGTGCGCTTGTCCTCGGCAGCGATGCTGGCGAGCCAGTGGATGCCGGAACCGGTGGCGCGGACCTGGCGGATCTGGTCCGTCCCGGTGAGGGCGTCGTCGAGCGAGATGTGTGGGGTCACGGTCCTCATGTATACCCCAAGACCATCAGGAGGTCACGGGACAGCAGGAAACCCCACGGTTGTAAGCGCGGCGGCGGTGGGGCAAGATGGGCAATAACTGGTACGGATGGATCGCAGGGGAAGGCAATCCCGCCGACACCAGGAGGAAACTGAACATGGCCGCACGCATGACTGCTGTGAGTCAGCCAAAGGCGCGAGGGATGCTGTTCATCCACTCGACGCCGGCTGCGCTGTGCCCTCATGTTGAATGGGCAGTTGGCGCCATTCTGGATTGCCAGATCAATTTCGACTGGTCCGAACAGCCGGCCGAGCGCGGCTCCCGTCGCGCCGAGGTCTCGTGGGTGGGGCGCGCCGGCGCCGGCGCGGAGCTGGCCAGCAAGTTGGCCGGTTTCCAGCGCCTCCGCTTCGAGGTGACCGAGGACCCGTCTCCGGGTGCCGACGGCCAGAGGTTCAGCTACACCCCCTCCCTCGGTGCGTTCAGCGCGACCGTCGGGGTTCACGGCGACATCCTCGTCGGCGAGGACCGCATCAAGCGGGCCGTGGCGAACGATGCGCTCGGAGGAGAGAGCATCCATCAGGCGCTTGAGAAGCTGCTTGGGATTCCATGGGACGACGAACTCGACGTGTTCCGCTATGCAAGCGACGACGTGCCGGTGCGCTGGCTGCACCAAGTGGTGTGAGCGGTTGTCCCCGGACGACAGGGGACGGGCCGCCCACTAGGCTGGCTCGATGGACTCACCGATCGTGCGCATCCTGATGGCGACGCTGTTCACCACGGTGCTGGTGGTCGTGACGTTCATCGTCGTGGGCCTGCTGCTGGGCGACTACATCGGGCGACTGGGCATGGTCGTCACCCTCATGGTGGCCGCCATCGGATGGTGGGTGGTGGCGCAGCGGCTCTTCCGCATCAATCAGAGAGGCTGAGCGTCGGCCAGTTCACCCCAGAGTGTTCCTCCATGACGAAGCGCCTCCCACGACATCATGTCGTGGGAGGCGCAGCTGGACGGCCGTCGGTTGTTCAGGCTGTGATGTTCTCGTTGGTGACCGCGATGGCGACGTTGTGACCGCCGAAGCCGAACGAGTTGTTGATCGCCGCGAGGTCGCCGTCGGGCAACTGGCGGTTCTCGGTGGCGACGTCGATGCCCAGGTCCGGTTCGAGTTCGTCCACGTTGATGGTGCCGGGCACTACCCGCTCGTGCAGCGCCATGACGGTTGCGAACGTCTCCAGTGCGCCGGCGCCACCCAGCAGGTGTCCGGTCATGGACTTGGTGCCGTTGACGATGACCTTCGCCGCATGGTCCCCGAGGGCCTTGCGGATGGAGCCGGCCTCCGTCACGTCGCCCTGCGGCGTGGAGGTCGCGTGCGCGTTGATGTGGACGATGTCGGTGGCGTCCAATCCGGCCTCGGTGAGAGCGCGCTTCATGGCCAGGGACTGTCCGTAGCCGATCGGGTCGGGCTGGACCATGTCGTGGGAGTCCGCGGAGATCCCGGCGCCGGCCAGCGTGCCGTAGATGCGTGCGCCGCGAGCCTGTGCGTGCTCGAGGGTCTCGATCACCATCAGGACGGCACCCTCACCAAGGACGAACCCGTCCCGGTTGACGTCCCAGGGACGCGACGCGCGCTCGGGGTCGTCGTTGCGGCGTGAAAGCGCCTGCATGTTGGCGAACGATGCGATGGGCAGCGGGTGGATGACCGCTTCGGTGCCACCCACGACTGCGACGTCCGCACGCCCCAGGCGCAACATGTCGAGTCCCAGCGAGATCGCCTCGTTGGAGGACGCACAAGCTGAGACGGGGGTGTGGATCCCGGCGCGGGCGCCGAGCTTGAGGCCGATGTTGGCGGCCGGGGCGTTGGCCATCAGCATCGGGATGGTGAAGGGTGAGACCCGCCGGGAGCCCTTCTCCTTCTGGACGTCCCACTGTCCGAGCAGCGACTGCAGGCCGCCGATTCCGGTGGCGCAGGCCACCCCCAGCCGGTCGCGTTCGACCGGGTTCTCCTCGCCGAGACCGAAACCGGCGTCGCGCCAGGCCTCGAGCCCGGCCACGAGCGCGAGCTGCGAGGCACGGTCGAGGCGGCGGGCCTCGACGCGGTCGATCACCTCGGTGGGCTCCACCGCCGCGCTCGCCGCGATGCTCACCGGCAGGTCCGAAACCCAGTCCTGGGTGAGGGCCTTCACGCCGGAGCGGCCTGCGAGCAGGCCCTCCCAGGTGTCAGGGGCGGTCCCACCCAAAGGGGTGGTAGCACCGAAACCCGTGATTACAACGGTGGTCGCTGGCATGTTGTGCTCCTGGTCTTGAACGGCTGGGGGCTCAAGGGCTCAGTTGGCTGCGCGCTCGATGTAGGCGACGGCGTCGCCGACCGTCTTGAGGTTCTTGGAGTCCTCGTCGGGGATGGAGACGCCGAACTTGTCCTCGCAGGCGTAGATGATCTCGACCATCGACAGCGAGTCGACGCCCAGATCGTCGACGAAGGACTTGTCCAGCTGGACGTCCTCGGGTGCGACGCCGGCAACGTCGTTGACGATCTCGGCCAGGTCGGTGCGGATTTCCTCGGTGCTTGCCATTGGTGGCTCCTTTTCAGGTGGTGGTGGTTGTGATCAGGGCAGGATGACGGTCTGGCCCGCGAAGACCAGTCCAGCGCCGAACCCTATGATCAGTGCGGTCTGACCGCTGGTGGCCTCGCCCGTTTCGAGCAGTGCCTCCATCGCCAGCGGAACGGAGGCCGCAGACGAATTGCCCATGTTCACGATGTCGCGCGCGACGACAACGCCCTCGGGCAGCTTGAGGTGGCGCAACATCGAATCGGTGATCCGGTTGTTGGCCTGGTGGGGGATGAAGACGTCGAGGTCCTCGGGTTCGAGTCCGGCGACCTCGAGCGCTTCCAGCGCCTTGGTGGCGATGTAGGTGGTTGCCCACTTGAAGACCGTGCGGCCCTCCATGTGGATGTAGGGCGGCTCGCCGCCCCGGTCCTCGCGCCAGTCATCGATGGTGATGATCTCGTGCTGGTCAGGATTGGAGCCCCACACCACGGGTCCGATCGCCGGGGTGTCGCTGGGGCCGATGATGGCCGCGCCCGCGCCGTCGGAGAACAGGAAGGCGGTGGAGCGGTCCTTGATGTCGATGAACCGCGAGAGCAGCTCGACCCCGATCACCAGGACGTGCTTGGCCTGTCCGGTGCGCACCATCGCCTCCCCGGAGGCGACGCCGTAGCTGAAGCCTGCGCAGGCGGCGGAAATGTCGTAGGCGGCCGGGTTGCTGGGAAGGCCGAGCTCGGATGCGACGATCGCGGCGAGCGAGGGGGTCTGCTGGAAGTGCGACACGGTGCTGACCACGACGGCGTCGATGTCGGCGAGTTCCAGCCCGGCGCGCTCGATGGCCTTGCGCGCGGCCGCCACTGACAGGGAGGTGGCCGTCTCGTCCTCGGTGGCCCAGCGGCGTTCCTTGATGCCGGTGCGCTGCGTGATCCACTCGTCGGTCGAGTCGATCATGGTGCACATCTCCTCGTTGTCGACGACGCGGCTCCCGCGGGCGCCCCCAACCGACATGATGCGTGCGTACTGGGCACCCTGCGACGGTGTGATGGTCAAGTCAGCCTCCTCAGGCGTTCGCTGCGGACGAGCCGGCGTGGTTGTCCACGAAGGTCCGAGCGTCGTCGATCTGGTCCGGTGTGTTCAGGGAGAACAACTCCACGCCCTGCAGGTTGCGCTTGGCGATCCCCGTGAGCGTACCCGACGGCGTGAGCTCCAGCAGACCGGTCACGCCGAGGTCGGCCATCGTCGCCATGCACAGGTCCCAGCGGACGGGGTTGGCCACCTGGGCGACGATCCGGTCCAGGACCTCCCGCCCGCTGGTCACGACGGCGCCGTCGGCGTTGCTGAGCAGTCTGGTCCTCGGTTCCCCGGGAGTGGTGCCCGAAACCAGGGCTCGCAGACGTGCGACGGCCGGCTCCATGTGAACCGTGTGGAAGGCGCCCGCGACGCTGAGCGGGACCAGCCGGGCACGGCGGGGGGCATCGGCGGCCAGCGCCTCGAGCTGCTCGACGGTGCCGGCCGCGACGATCTGGCCGCGCCCGTTGTTGTTGGCAGGTGTCAGGCCGGCTCGCTCCAACGCGGCCAGCACATCCTCGACCTCGCCGCCGACGACGGCGGTCATGGAGGTCGGGCGCAGGGCTGAGGCCTCTGCCATCGCCCTGCCGCGTTCGCGCACCAGCACCATCGCCTGGGACTCGGAAACCACTCCGCTCAACGCGGCCACGGTCAGTTCTCCGACGGAGTGGCCCGCCAGTACGGTCTCAGGGCGGAAGGCGCCAGCGTCGGTCAGCGGCAGTGCGGTGATGATGCCGGCGGCCACCAGGAGCGGTTGCGCGACGGCGGTGTCCCGGATGGTCTCGGCATCGGCCTCGGTGCCGTAGCGCGCAAGGTCCAGTTCGGCTGCCTCGCCCAACTCGGTGAGTTTCTCCGCGAACTGGGGTTCAGCGAGCCAGGCGGAGAGGAAGCCGGGGGTCTGGGCACCCTGTCCCGGGGCGACGATTGCAAGCACGTTCCTACTCTGCCCCCTGAGGTGCCAGGAGTGCCGGACCGGATGCGACGAATTTCTCAGGGGGCGGTTTGTGGGGTCTCCACAAGCCGGCCAAGGGTGATCGCCATCCGCAGGATGTAGGCCTCGCGGGCGTCGGAGGGGTTGTAGCCGGTGACGTCCTGGATGCGTTTCACGCGGTAGCGCACGGTGTTGGGGTGGATGAACAGGGCCCGGGCAGTGGCCTCGGTGGAGGATCCGGAGTCCAGGAAGCCCACGCAGGTTTCCAACAATTCCTTGGACCCCCGCAGGGATCCGTAGATGTCGTGCGCAAGCGTGCGGCGCGCGTGCCCGTCGCCGGAGAGGGCCCGCTCCGGCAGCAGGTCGACCGAAAGCATCGTGCGTGGTCCTTCGGGCCAAGCCTTGGCGGCGCGGTACCCGGAGGCGGCTGCCCGTGCAGAGGCGGGAGCCCCGGAGAGGCTGTCCGCGATGGGGCCGACCACGACTGGACCGTCGGCGAAGTGGACCTCGAGTTGAGAGATCAGGTCGCAGGTTGCGACGGGGTCGGTGACACCGTCGCCGCCGAAGATGCACACCAGCCGGTCGCCCTGGGGTGCGGCCAGCATCTCCAACCCGAGGTGCCGGGCTGCGCGGCGGAGCTCGTCGATGCCTGCTTCCTTGGGGGTGGCCGCAATCGCGACGGCGACCTTCGAGTTGGTCGGCCAGCCCAGCGTCGATGCCCGAGAGAGCACGGATTCGTCGGTCTCGGCCCGCACGACGGCGTCGACGACAGTGGCCTCGATGCGCGAGTCCCAGGCCCCGCGCGCCTCGGCGGCCTTCGCGTAGATGGCCGCCGCGCCGAAGGCGATCTCCCGGGAGTAGTGCACGATCCCGAGCAGGAGGGCTTGCCGGTCACCGCGTGGGAGCAGGTGCTGGATCTGTTCCTCGACCACCTCGGTGGTCGTCCGGACCAGGTCGACGGTCTGGCGCAATGTGATCCGTCCTGCCATGGCACGGGGGGCTGCGGCGAAGACCGACTCAGGCTCGAAGTCCTCACCGGAGAGCCACGTGACGAAGCCGTCGATGCCGCTGCGGGCAAGGACGCTGATCCAGGAGCGGGACTCTGCGTCGAGCTTCGGGAACCACTTGTGGCGGGACTCCATCGCCGCCAGGGTGGCGGTGTTCATGGTGGCGGTGGCGGCCCGGAGTCGCTTCAGGATGGCGGCGCGGGTGCGCGCCGAGCCCACCTGAGCCGGCAGGGTGCCGGCCCTGACACGCTGAGTTGAGTCCATCCGCCCAGACTAGTGGTTGCCGATCACCGGCTGGTCGGGCGACCCTCGTCGACAAGGCGCTTGTCAACGATCGCGGTGACCGGGTTCTCCCAGTCCTCGCCCTTCCACGCCTTGACCCCGGAGATCACGGTCAGCACGAACCAGGTCATCCCCCAGAGACCGGCGATGAAGCCGATGTTGAAGATGCCAGTGACGATCCCGAGGACGATCCCGACGACGGCGGCGATCACCTGGAAGTTCAGGGCCTTGGCGGCCTGACGATTCACCGCGGATCCCTTGGTCGAGAACAGCCACACGGCGCCGGGGCCGAAGGGGCCGAACGGGAGCGCTGACAGGTGGGTCAACCCCGATGCGGCGCCCTCGGACTGACGCGTGTGCTGGATGGCCGAGCTGGCGAACCCAGGATGGACCACCGGCATGCCGGGGGACGAGAACGGGCTCTGGAACTGCGGCCGAACCAGCCCGTCGAGGGATTGGTTGAGCTCGAGACGGGTTCGCGCGGAGAAGGCGAGGTCGAGGCGGCGTTCAAGGTTGGACTCGTCGAGCCGGCCGTCGGCGTATGCAGCCTGGATGGCCGCGATGGCACCGTTGCGTTCCTGGTCGGACACGCGAAAATGGGCTGCGGAAGTGGTCATGCACTGATGGTCCTCCCGGGGGGACCCGGTCACCATTGGGTTTACCCCTGAGCTGCCCCGGAGCCGCCCCCTACCGGGAGAGTTCCTTGACCATCTCCAGCTCCTGTTTGCGGGGGTCGTTGGGGTAGGGCCGTCTGGTTCCGGTCTCGACGAATCCCGCCCGGCGGTAGAAGCGTCTGGCAGGTTCGGCATCCTCATGGACGTCGAGGTACAGCCGCGCGTGGCCGCGTGTCACGGCCCAGCGTTCCACGGCTGCCAGCAGCTCCGCGGCGACGCCCGTGCCACGATGCGCGGGCGAGACGTAGACCTCCAGCAGCCAGACCCTTGCCGGCTGGTGGTTGAGGTACTCACGGGCGCCCATCTGCGCCTGCCAGTCCCCTGCGGCGTCGACGGCGACGAACAGGACGGAGTCATCCAGGACGGCCGAGGAGAGCCGGGAGCGCCACCGCGCGTCGTCCCAGCCCTCGGCGTCCGCGAGTCGATCGTTGAACGAGTGAGGCGCGTCGCCCAGCATCTCAAGACGCAGGCGACGCGCCTGTTCCCACTCCTCGGGGCGGGCCTGACGGAGGGTGACTGCCATTCAGCCCTTGACCGCCCCGCTCAGCATCCCGCGGACGAAGTACCGCTGCAGCGCGAGGAAGACGATCGCGGGAACGATCATCGAGATGAACGCACCGGAACTCAGGAGGTGCCACGCGGAGCCCCTGGAGCCGGCAAGTTCGGCGACCCGAACCGTCAGCGGAGCGACGTCCTTGCTGCCACCTGCGAAGGTCAGTGACACCAGGAGGTCGTTCCACACCCACAGGAACTGGTAGATCCCGAAGGAAGCGATCGCGGGAACCAGCAGGGGCATGAGCACTGTGAAGAAGATGCGGACGTGTCCGGCACCGTCGACCCGCGCCGCTTCGATCAGCGACCGCGGGATCTCCTTCATGAAGTTGTGCAGCAGGAAGATGGCCAGTGGCAGCGCGAAGATCGAGTGCGACAACCAGACCGTCCAGAACGAACCCGCCAGACCCCAGTTGACGTACTGCGTCAGCAGGGGGACCAGCGTGACCTGGATGGGCACCACCTGGAGGGCGAACACCGCGACGAACAGGATGTCGCGGCCCGGGAACTCGATCCAGGCGAACGCATAGGCAGCGACCAGTGCGATGGTGATCGGGATGATCACGGCCGGGATGGTCACGACGAACGAGTTCAGGAAGAAGGTGCTCAGGTCGGTGCTCGACCCGAACATCGTCTCCTCGTAGTTGGCCAGCGTGAGTTCCGGATTGGTGAACCAGGTCCACCAGCCCGTTGTGCGGATCGAACGCTCAGGGCGGAACGACGTCAGGAAGAGCCCGAACGTCGGGACCGTCCAGAGCAGGGCCAGGATGAGGGCGAACGCCGACGCCCAGGGCGAGGACAGCTTGCCCTTGGCCTCGATGGCTCGCTTCTCCACCCGGGTGAGCTTGCGGTCCTTCTTGGTCTCCACGGCGGCGGTCATCGCTCGGTCTCCGAAATTCTCATCTGGCGGACGTTGTAGACCACGATCGGGATCACCAGGACGAACAGGATCACCGCGAGGGCGGCAGAGATGCCGTTGTTGTTCTGTGAGAACTTCTGGCTGTAGAACTCGTTGGCTATGACCGAGGTCTGGAAGTTGCCGCCGGTGGCTGTTCGCACGATGTCGAACACCTTCAGGGTGGCCATCGCGATGGTGGTGATGACCACGATCAGGGCCGGCCGAATGGACGGCACGGTCACGAAGAAGAAGGTGTTCAGGCCTGTGGCGCCGTCGATGGAGGCCGCCTCGTTGATCTCGTCGGGCACCGCCTTGATGGAGGCCGACAGGATGGTCATGGCGAAACCGGTCTGGATCCAGATCATGATGACGATGAGGAAGCCAGTGTTCCACGGCGGGTTCAACAGGAACTGGTAGGGCTCAAGGCCCAGCCAGACGAGGAACTGGTTTATCAGTCCGGTCTGTCCGACGTTGGCCGGCCGGTACTCGTACATGAACTTCCAGATGATCGACGCGCCCACCATCGAGATGGCCATGGGCAGGAAGATCAGCGTCTTGGCGAACTTCTCGAAGCGCGTCCGGTCCACCAGGACGGCGTAGAGCAGTCCGAACACCGTCGAGAACAGCGGGACCGAGATGGTCCACACCAGCGTGTTGACGAGGATGACCTGGAAGTTGGGCTCGGTCAGGACCTCCGTGTAGTTGTCGAACCCGACGGACTCCCGACTGGCCGCGTCGAGGAAGGAGTCGTAGATGGTCTTGATGGCAGGCCACAGCAGGCCGAAGGTGAGCATCAGCACTGTGGGCAGGAGGAAGCCGATGGCCGGCAACCACTTGGGCAGTCTGTCCGAGAGAAACAGAACGGCCGCCATCACCGCTGAGAAGAGGGCGATGGCGAAAACCATCACGAGGATCTTCTCAGCGGGTGATGACGCGTTCAGCAACCAATCCATGGGATTGCTCGAGAGGGCCGTGGATCAGTTCGGCCAGCTGGCTGCGATGTCGTCGAGAACCGCCTGGCCGTCCTTGTCGAGTGCGATCCAGTCGGTCATCCCGGTCCAGAACGAGCCCGAACCCACCGCGCCCGGCATGAGGTCCGAGGCGTCGAAGCGGAAGACGGTCGACTCATCGGTGAGCAGTTCGAAGGCGAGCTGGTCGATGGGGGACTTCAGGTTGGCCGGGTCCAGTTCGTTGTTGGCCGACAGCCATCCGGGGGTGGAGACGCGGGCCTTCTCGTTGGACCACTCGGGGGAGGTCAGGTAGGCCTGGAACGCGGCCACCTCTTCACGATCGCTGAAGGCCGTCGCGAACTCGCCACCACCCAGCATGGGCTTGGTGTCAGCGCTGGTGCCCGGGAGGTAGAAGGCGAAGACGTCCCCGTCCTCTGCCACCTCGGTGCCCTCGGGCCAGTTGGCCTGGTAGAAGGACGCCTGGCGGTGCAGGAAGCAGGTGCCGTCCAGGATGGGCAGGCCGGCGTCGCCGAAGGGCGTCGTCGCGATGCTCGCCACGTTGCCGAAGCCACCGTTGACGTAGGCGTCGTTCTTGAGGATGGAGCCGGCCATCTCAAGGGCCTCGAGGACCTTCGGGTCGTTGAACGGCAGTTCACCGCTGACCCACTGGTCGTACTCCTCCGGGGTCACGGTGCGCAGCATCATGTCCTCGAGCCAGTCCGTCGCGGGCCAGCCAGTGGCGCCGCCTGACTCGATACCGGCACACCAGGGCTTCACGTCGGGGTTGTCCTGGATCATCTGCTCGGTGAGGGCCAGCAGGTCATCCCAGGTCTCCGGGATCTCGTAGCCGTTCTCCTCGAACGCGCTGGGGGAGTACCACACGAAGGACTTCGCGTTGGCGCCCACGGGCACCGCGTAGTAAGTGCCGTCGACTGTGCCGTAGCCCTTCCAGGCCTCGTTGAAGTACTGGTCGACGTTGGCCGCGGCGGCCTCCGAGACCGGCTGCACCGCGTCGGGGAACCTGTCCACGAGGGTGGCGAGCAGGCCGGGCTGGGGGATGTAGGCGATGTCGGGCGGCGAACCGGCCTCGATCTTCACGGGCAGCTGGGCCTCGAACTCGCGCGACCCCTCGTAGTTCACCGTCGCACCCGTGCACTCCTCGAAAAGCTTGTAGGAGTCGATGTGGGGCTGGTCCTCGGGGCTGACGATCGAGGTGTAGACGCTGATCTCCTTGCCGGAGAGGTCGCCGTACTCCTCGAAGGCGGCGCAGTCGGTGTCGCCACCAGTGGGTTCCTCGGTGGCTCCCGGCTCGGTGTCTCCGCTGCAAGCCGCCATGAGGAGCAGCGAGAGTCCCGCGGCGGCGGCAGCCGCCAGTCGCTTCTTCTGGTTGAACATCCTTGTCCCTTCCCATACGAGTTTGATAGACCCATGCAAGCCGCAAGCGGGCTCACTGGCAAGAGTTCCATCGATGGATTGGGGTCACGATCTCGTAACGAATTCTCTGCAAGTTTGCAGGCGAGGAGAGCGCGTTCTTGTGGCACTGTCTTTGGCACATGGACCGTGGCGCTAAGTTTGGGTGGTGCCAACGCGCGCGAAGGCGCGAGGACGAAAGATGAGAGGACTCACGTGACTGAAGAGGCCGGGCCGATCCTCAACGGGCTCCCCACCAATCTTCCCGACAGCGACCCAGACGAGACCGCCGAGTGGCTGGAGTCGCTCGATGGGGTCATCGAGCAGGGTGGACTGAACCGGGCTCGCTACGTGATGTTGAAGTTGCTGGAGCGGGCCAGGGAACGCCACATCGGCGTCCCGTCGCTGACCGGTACCGACTACGTCAACACCATCCCGGCTTCCGAGGAACCGAACTTCCCCGGTGACGAGGACATGGAGCGCCAGATCCGCAGGATGCTGCGCTGGAACGCCGCGATCACCGTGCATCGCGCCCAGCGTCCGGGCATCGGGGTGGGTGGACACATCGCCTCCTACGCGTCCTCCGCGACGCTGTACGAGGTGGGCTTCAACCACTTCTTCCGAGGCAAGGACCACCCCGGTGGTGGAGACCAGATCTACTTCCAGGGCCACGCGTCGCCGGGCATGTATGCCCGCGCCTTCCTCGAGGGCCGGCTCGACGAGAACGACCTGGACGGCTTCCGGCAGGAGCACAGCCACTACGTCGACGGCGACCTCAGGGCGCTGCCGTCGTACCCGCACCCGCGCCAGATGCCGAAGTTCTGGGAGTTCCCGACGGTGTCCATGGGCATCGGTCCGATGAACGCCATCTACCAGGCGCAGTTCAACCGTTACCTGCACAACCGGGGCATCAAGGACACCTCCGACCAGCACGTCTGGGCGTTCCTCGGCGACGGAGAGATGGACGAGCCGGAGTCGCGGGGCCTCCTGCAGGTGGCGGCCAACGAGGAACTCGACAACCTGACCTTCGTGGTGAACTGCAACCTGCAGCGCCTCGACGGTCCCGTACGAGGCAACGGAAAGATCATGCAGGAGCTGGAGGCCTTCTTCCGGGGGGCCGGCTGGAACGTGATCAAGGTCGTCTGGGGCCGCGGCTGGGACCCCCTGCTGGCAAATGACACCGACGGCGCGCTGGTGAACCTGATGAACGCCACCAGCGACGGCGACTACCAGACCTTCAAGGCCAACGACGGCGCCTACGTGCGCAAGCACTTCTTCGAGCGCGACCCGCGCACCGCCGCCATGGTCAAGGACTGGTCCGACGACGAGATC
The DNA here is from genome assembly GCF_020687685.1 of Tessaracoccus sp. OS52. Taxonomy (GTDB): domain Bacteria; phylum Actinomycetota; class Actinomycetes; order Propionibacteriales; family Propionibacteriaceae; genus Arachnia. The sequence continues at coordinate 1,052,256 of NZ_JAJEWM010000001.1, forward strand.
TGGCGGCTCACCCGCGGTGGCCACGACTACCGCAAGGTGTACTCCGCCTACAAGGCCGCCACCCAGTTCACCGGCGCCCCCACCGTCGTGCTGGCCCACACCATCAAGGGCTACTTCCTGGGCAAGCACTTCGCGGGCCGCAACGCCACCCACCAGATGAAGAAGCTCGCGCTGGAGGACCTTAAGGTGTTCCGCGACCGGGTCAACGTTCCCATCGACGACAAGGTGCTGGAAGCCGACCCGTACCGTCCGCCGTACTTCAAGCCCGCCGACGACGACCCTCGCATCCAGTACCTGCACGAGCGCCGCCGGGAGCTCGGTGGCTACCTTCCCGAACGTCGGGGGGACCGCAAGTTCATCTCGCTGCCGTCGGAGAAGAGCTACGCCTCGGTGCGCAAGGGTTCAGGCAACCAGCAGATCGCCACGACGATGGCCTTCGTGCGGCTCCTGAAGGACCTGATGCGGGACAAGGAGTTCGCCCCGCACGTGGTGCCGATCATCCCCGACGAGGCGCGCACGTTCGGCATGGACGCCTTCTTCCCCACGATCAAGATCTACAACCCGCACGGCCAGAACTACACCCCCGTGGACAACGAGCTGTTCCTCAGCTACCGGGAGGCCAAGAACGGGCAGATCCAGCACACCGGCATCAATGAGGCCGGGTCCGTCGCCGCCTTCACCGCCGCCGGCACGTCGTACGCGACGCACGGCATCCCCATGGTCCCGATCTACGTCTTCTACTCGATGTTCGGGTTCCAGCGCACCGGTGACTTCATCTGGGCGGCGGCCGACCAGCTCGCGCGCGGTTTCCTCATCGGCGCAACCGCGGGTCGCACGACCCTGACCGGTGAGGGCACGCAGCACATGGACGGCCACTCGCCGGTGCTGGCGTCGACCAACACCGCCGTCGTGTCCTACGACCCGGCCTACAGCTACGAGATCGCGCACATCGTCCGCGACGGTCTGCGCCGCATGTACGGGGAGCAGCCGGAGGACATCATGTACTACCTCACGGTGTACAACGAGCCGATCGTGCAGCCGGCCGAGCCTGAGGGAGTCGACGTCGAGGGCATCCTGCGGGGCATGTACCTGCTCAAGCCCGGATCCTTCGAAGGCGTTGGTGAGGATGCCAGGCGCGCGCAGATCCTGGCGTCCGGCGTCGCGGTGCCGTGGGCCCTCGAGGCGCAGGAACTGCTCAAGGCGGACTACGGGATCGTCGCCGACCTCTGGAGCGTCACCTCCTGGGGCGAACTCCGACGCGAAGGCCTGGAACGCGACGAGGAACTGTTCCGCGATCCGTTCTCCGACCACGGCCCCACCTGGGTGGAGGCCAAGCTGGGAGAGGCCGACGGCCCTGTCGTCGCGGTGTCCGACTACATGCGGGCGGTGCCAGACCAGATCCGGCAGTGGGTTCCGGGCGACTACACCACGCTGGGTGCCGACGGCTTCGGCTTCTCCGACACCCGCGCCGCGGCTCGCCGGTTCTACAACATCGACGGACCGTCCATCGCTGTCGCGGTGCTGCAGCGCCTCGCCCGCAACGGAGAGGTCCCGAAGGAATGGGCAACCGAGGCGGCGGCCAAGTACCGCATCGACGACGTGACCGCCGGGACCTCCGGGAACGCTGGCGGCGACGCCTGAGCGGATGCGGCGCCGTCGACGCGCAACGCGGGGGCCGGGTACCCACCCGGCCCCCGTTCTCATCTCCGCCGGGGGAGATGTTGGGGCCGGTGGTGCACTTGCGGTTCCCATCTGGCAGGCTTGGGCTCGTGGTAAGCATCTTTGAAGGGAATGAACGGTGAGCGTGGCTGAGGGTCACGATGGGGCTGACCTCCTGGGGCTGGTACCCGGGCAGATCGTCCAGGAGATCGGCTGGGACGACGACGTCGACGCGGATCTGCGGGACGACATCATGGACATCATCGACGGCGACATGGTCGAGGAAGCCGTCGAGGCAGTCGACGTGGTCCTCCTGTGGTGGCGAGAGGACGACGGTGACGTGGTCGACGGGCTGGTCGATGCCCGAACGGACCTGGCTCGTGATGGCTACATCTGGCTGCTGACGCCCAAGGTGGGGCGTCCGCAGTTCATCGAGCCGGCCGCCATCGCCGAGGCCACCACCACTGCCGGGCTGCAACTGACCCGCACCGCCAACGTCAGTCCTGACTGGCAGGCGCACAAGGTGGTTCCGCCGAAGACAGCGCGTCGTTGACCAGTCCCATCCACAGCTGAACAGCCAGGAGCGTCACTTGCCTCGTATCGGAGTGCTCACTTCAGGAGGTGACGCACCCGGTATGAACGCCGCCGTGCGCGCCATCACCCGGGCGGCCATCCACGATGACGCCGAGGTCTACGCCATTCGCGAGGGCTGGCAGGGTGCCGTCTCCGGTGGCGACCACATCGTCCGGCTGGGCTGGAGTGACGTGTCCGGGATCCTGAGCAAGGGCGGCACGGTCATCGGGACCGCCCGGTCGTCGGAGTTCCGCAACCGGGACGGTCAGCGAACGGCTGTCAAGCATCTGGTGGAGAGCGGCATCGACCGGCTCATCGTGATCGGCGGCGACGGCTCCCTCACCGGCACCCGTGAACTCAGCCTGGGTTGGACGGACCTGCTCGCAGAGTTGGTGGCCTCCGGGGAGTTGACCCAGTCGCAGGCGGAAGCGTACCCGGCCCTGCGTGTGGTCGGCCTCGTCGGCAGCATCGACAACGACATGGTCGGAACCGACATGACCATCGGAACCGATTCCGCCCTCCACCGGATAACCGAGGCGCTGGACGCCATCAGCTCCACCGCCGAGTCCCATCAGCGCACGTTCATCGTCGAGGTGATGGGACGGCGTTGCGGTTACCTGGCGCTGATGAGTGCCATCGCCGGCGGCGCCGACTACACCTTCCTGCCCGAGTCCCCGCCCCGCGAGGGTTGGGAGGACCGGATGGTGGAGGTCCTCCGCCACGGACGAGAGGCCGGGCGGCGCGACTCCATCCTCATCGTCGCCGAGGGAGCTGCGGACAGGGAGGGCCATCCCATCACCGCGGAGCGGATCAAGCAGATCCTCGCCGAGCGCGCGGGCGAGGACGCCCGCATCACCATTCTGGGACATGTGCAGCGCGGCGGGGTGCCGAGCGCCTACGACCGCTGGATGGCGACGGTCTGCGGGGTGGAGGCGGTACGACAGGTGCTGGCCGCCCAGCCCGGAGATGAGCCCGTGCTCGTGGGCATGCACCGCGACGCCGTGCGCGCCGTCCCGCTCATCGAGGCGGTTGCAGCCACCCGCGCGGTCGCCGACCACATCGAGGACGGGGACTACGACGCCGCCGTCGGGGCCCGGGGCCATGGCTTCCAGACGATGATCCAGATCTACCGCACCATCACCGAGGCCCGGCCAACAGTGGTGGATCCGCAGGTCTCGCGCCGGATCGCCGTGATGAACGCAGGAGCGCTGGCGCCCGGCATGAATCCGCTCGCACGTGTCGCCGTGCGCACCGGCATCGACCTGGGCTACCACATGATGGCCGTGCACGGAGGCGTGCCCGGGCTCATCGCGGGGAACGTGTCCGACCTGGCCTGGGCCGACGTCGAGGGAATGGCACACACCGGAGGAGCCGATCTGGGAACCCGCCGCTACGTCCCCGACGAGAAGGACCTGTACGCCATCGCTCGGCAGATCGAGGAGCACCGGATCGACGCGATGCTCGTCGTGGGCGGGTTCCACGCCTACGCGACCGTGGACATGCTCGAGCGCGAGAAGCGGCGCTACCCCGCCTTCGACATCCCCATCGTCGTGGTCCCGGCGAGCATAGACAACAATCTCCCCGGGTGGACCATGGCGGTCGGTGCGGACACAGCACTCAACACCGTCGTGCGCTCGATCGACATGGTGCGGATGTCGGCGTCGGCGTCCCTGCGGGCCTTCATCGTCGAGACCATGGGCCGCGGCTGCGGATTCCTGCCGTTGCTCGGCGGCATCGCGGGGGGTGCGGAGAAGGCCTACCTGCCCGAACTGGGCATCACCCTGAGCGAATTGGAGCAGGACATCGCGGCACTCGTCGACGCCTTCGACACCGGCCGCAGCTTCTACCTCGCGGTAGTGGGGGAGGGCGCCAGCGAGTACTACACCACTGACGTGCTGCGCCGCCTTTTCGAGGCCGAGGGCAAAGGCAAGTTCACCGTCCGGGACAGCGTGGTGGGCCACGTGCAGCAGGGTGGGGCCCCGTCCCCCTTCGACCGGATCAACGCGACCCGGCTGGCGTGGAGTGCGATCCAGCACCTCGACAAGCAGTTCAAGGCCGGCCGCGCCGGGTACTTTGCGGCCTCGGTGGACGCCGAGGGCTACTTCGCTCCGTTGCGTGACATCACCGACGGCATGGACTGGGAAAGGCAGCGCCCCTACGAGCAGTGGTGGCTGGGGCTGCGCCCCGTGTTCGAGCAGTTGAGCCGCCGCCCCGGCCAGGACTGATCAGACGAAACGCGCCCAGCGGGCCTTGGCTCCCACGGTGGTCCGGTCCAGTTCCACCAGCGAACCGTCCTCAGAAACTCGGTAGAGCACCGCATCTGGCGAGCGTTCGCCGACGGCGACCACCAGGGCCTGGTCCGGGGAGACGCCGAAACCGCGGGGCTGCTCGGGCACCTTGGTGATGGCGCCGACCTCGCCGAGCCGACCGTCGCGCCCGATGCGCACCGACGCGATCGTGGAGGCCGTCCGCTCGGAGCACAGCAGCCAGTTGCCCGCGACGTGCACGTCGGCTCCCCAGCGGAGGTGTTCTGCCCGAGGGTCGGCGCCATAGCGGCTGTGGGCCAGGTTCGCGTCCGGGTCGTCGAAGCGGACCGCCTCGGCGCGGCTAAGGGTGGCGTCGGCGGCGACGTCGAAGCGGATGGCCTCCGCGGAGAACTCGGTCACCAGGTAGGCGCCATGCTCGGACAGCACGAGGTGGCGGGGCCCACTGCCGTCGGGTGCGGCGACGCTGGGAGGGTCCAGCGGGGTAAGCGTGGCTTCCGGACCGAGCCGGAACTGCGCGACGACGTCTTGGCCAAGGGATGCGACGTAGGCCACGTCGCCCTCAGCCACGACGCAGTGCGCGTTGGCGAGTTCGTGTCGGCTCGGCGCGTCGCCGAGCACGCCGTCGATGACCGGCCACGCCGTGGCGTAACCCTCGTGGTACGACGCGCCGGCCAGGACCGTGCCGCCATGGGCGAGAGCAAGGTAGACCATGGCGCCCGCGTCATGCCGACGGGAGACCTCTGAGAGTCTCCCTGTCTCCCGGTCGAGGCTGAGGGTCACGACGGCGTCCTCGGTGGCGACGTGGACCAGGTTCCGGTCGGCGTCGAACGCGAAGGCGTTGCAACCGTTGCCGACGGGGGAGTCAGTCAGCCGCTCCAGCGTCTCGCCGTCCTGGCGGAGCGTCGAGATGGATCCATCACCTGCATTGGCAACGAGTACGAGGTAGCTCATGCGACTGAGCCTAGCCGCCGTCGCTGACAAGTGCGGGTGCCGCGTGGCCAGGGGAGCTCAGCACAGGGGCAGAGCCACCCCGAACCCGACGCTGGCCTGGCACATCATGCCGGAGAGGTCGCTCCGGGCGCGGTCGCCAACGGGTACGGACTCCGGAATCGTGGTCCGCAGCACCAGCACATGGGCGTCGGCAGCCCGCCTCAGCAGGGTGAAGGAGACGGCGTTGGCGACACCATCGCTGGTCCGGACTCCGGCGAAGCCGCATGTGACGCCCTCGCCTGACTCTGGAGCGACGCCGACCGGGCGGGCCAACTGCTCGCTCGTGACGGCGAACTGCACCTTCTGTGCCGCGATGAGCGCGGCGCAGGATGCGGTCAGGTCCTGGTCCTGCAGCAGGGTAAGTGCCTGCAGCCTGGCATCGGTTCGCGTGTCGCTGAGCCGGACAACGCGTCGATCCTCCTCGATGAACTCGTCTCCGTATAGAACCCAGCCCTCCGGGGCCGTGAACTGGGTGTCGTTGAGGACGACGGAACCCGCGGGCGGCGCGGTGGAAGCGGGCGGGGACTCGGCGCCTGCGGAAGAGGGGGTGGCGCTCGCATTTGACGTCGTGCCTGGCGTGGGTGATTCAGCCGGTGCGCTGGGGTCCGGAGCGGGAAGCGGAGGGTTCGACGTCGCCGGGATTGGAGACTGGGACACAGCCGGGGAAGGCGTGGGACTCGTCTGGCTCGGGCTGGACGTCGTCTGCTGTGGCGGTAGCGGGCTCGGCTGCGTGGTCGTGCTCGGCCGTGGCCCGAACACCAGGTACGCGACCATCACGGTCAGCAGCGCGACGACGGAAGTTGCCAGCAGGAAGGCTCGCGGCCTGCCGCGCTGATCGCGCTCGTCGGGTTCGGGTGGGAGTGCCCGGCGCGGCTTGGTGCCCATGACGCGCTCCTCCACTCACCGACTGCTACTTCCGATGACCGAGCCTACCCGCAGCCATCCGGCACTACGGTTGTGCCACGAGGACCTGATCAGCCGAGGAGGACCGATGGACGAGGTGGAGCGCATCGTCATTGTGGGAGGCGGGCTGGCAGCGGCCAACGCCGTCGAGGAGTTGCGTGAACGTGGGTTCACAGGGTCCGTGACGCTCGTGGGTTCCGAGCAGCACGTGCCCTACGAGCGGCCGCCCCTGTCGAAGTCGGTCCTCCTGGGAAACGATCCGCCCGAGAGTGTGTTCGTCCACACGGCAGAGTGGTACGAGGAGCACGACGTGGAGCTCGTCCTGGGAACTGCGGCGTCCGCGATCGACACCGTGGACCAGACGGTGACCGTCGGGGCGAGGACGCTTGGGTACGACCGGCTCCTGCTGGCCACGGGGGCGATCCCGAGGAAGCTCCGGATGGCCGACGACTCGGGCGCCCCCGTCGCCTACATGCGGACGTTCGAGGACTCCCTGTCGCTGCGCGAACGGCTCTCGGGACATGTGCTGATCATCGGGGCCGGCTGGATCGGGTTGGAGGTGGCCTCGGCAGCTCGTCAGGCCGGGGCCGAGGTCACCGTCGTGGACCCCGCGGACGTGCCGCTGCAGAAGGTCCTGGGTGATGAACTGGGCGAGGTGTTCGCCGGGCTCCACCGCGACCACGGCGTCGACCTGAGGCTCGGCAGCGGCGTGGAGGGCATCACTCACGACGACGGTGTGACCCGGGTTCGCCTGTCCGATGGGCAGACCCTCGAGGTGGACCTGGTCGTGGTCGGGGTGGGTGTGGTTCCCGACGTCAGTCTCGCCGAGGCCGCAGGGCTTGAGGTGGACAACGGCGTACTCGTGGATGCGACGTTGCGCACGAGCGATCCGCACGTGTGGGCGGCCGGTGACATCGCAAACCATGACCACCCGCTGCTCGGCAGGATCAGGGTGGAGCACTGGGACGTGGCCATCAACCAAGGCAAGCACGCGGCCCGCGCGATGCTTGGTTCGCAGCAACCGTACGAGGTGCAGCCCTACTTCTTCACCGACCAGTACGACTGGGGGATGGAGTACGTCGGCCACGTCGGCGGCGAAGGTTATGACGAGGTGGTGCTCAAGGGCGAACCGGCCGATGGTCTGACCGCGTACTGGATCCGGGACCAGAAGGTGCTGGCGGGGATGCACCTCAACGACTGGGACGCCATCGACAGGATCAGGGAACTGGTGGGCGGACCGGTCCCTGCTGGAGGGCTCGGCTGACGTAGCGGTGCCCGTAGCCGTCGCGGATCTCCCCGATGCAGGTGCTGCCGGGCTCCGTGCTCGCTTCCCGCAGCAACACCGACCGGATCACCGGCCCGCCGGGCCGGGCCGTCGGGTGGATGACCGCGGGCTTCCCGCTGACGCTCAGGTTGGCCGCCAGGAACTCCTCGGGCGTGCCGCAGTCGAAGGCCGGCGTATTCGTAGCGACGAGGTCCAAGGAGGGGGCTGACCTCCAGACCTCCTCGTACAGGCCCGATTCGCGTTCCTCCAGCCTTCTTGCCGCCCCATTTGGCAGCAGGCTGGCGCCGATGAAGCGGCCGGTTCCGAAGTCGGCCTCGCGGCCGGTGTCCTGGACGAGGAGTCGCGGGCGTTCGCGGTCCCAGTCCTGGACGAAGGAATGGCCGATCTCTCCGATCCACGTGTCACCGTTGAGGATCAGGAGGTCGTCATCGCCGAGCCAGTCACGGATCCGCCCTACCGCCCCGGCGGTCCCCAGCACCCCAGGCTCCCTCGACACCTCGACGTCCAGCGGAGGCACGAACTCCTCGATCTGGCGCGCCAGATAATGGGCGTTGACGATGCTCCTGCTCGCCAGCCGACCCCCGTGATGGAGCGCCCGCGCAAGGATTTCCTCGTTGTCGACGGTGAGCAGCGGCTTGGGCACTTTGTCCGTGAACGGGCGCATCCGGGTACCGAATCCCGCGGCCAGCACCAGACACGCCAGACCTCGTCCTCGCCCTGGGGATGGTTCGTCAGTCACGGGCGCATGGTACCGGGCTCAGGATGGGCTTCGCTGCGACAGTCGCCGCAGGACCGGAGTGGATGCCATCCCGTGGACCAGAACCGACAGCAGGATGGTGAATGCAACCGTCGACCACAGCCAGGACTCGTCGGGGAGGGTGGCAAGGCCGCCTGCATAGGCGAGGTAGTACAGCGATCCGACGCCTCGAACGCCGAAGAAGGCTGTGACAGCGCGTTCAGCAGGCGTCAGGCCGCCGGGCAGCGTCTGGTCCCGGGCCGCAACCGTGAGCGAGACCCAAGCCGCTGCCGGTCGGATCACGAACACGAGAACAACGGCTATGACTCCGGCGCGCCAGTCGAGTCCCGCAAGCAGTGTGCGGGTCAGCGCCATCCCGAGGAACAACAGGATGACGAGGATGAGCAGCCGTTCCAGGTAACCGATCACTTGGTGCATGGCCCGATGGTGGTCATGATGGCGCTCGACGCTGCGGAGCGCCACCCCGCAGGCGAACACTCCGAGGAACCCGTAGCCACCGACGACCTCCGTGGCGCCGTAGGACAGCACCAGCGCGGCGACCGCGAGGAGAGGCTCGCCACGCTCTGCCAGACGGAGCCGGTGGTCCGCCGCTCGAAAGGAAAAGCGTCCCAGACCCCACCCCACGAGGGCTCCTACCAGGACACCGACTGCGATCTTCCCCAGCAGGTCCCAGGCGATCCACGCTCCGCCCCATTGCGCCACCGGACCTCGAGAAGCGAGGTAGACGGCGGCGTAGACGAACGGGAAGGCCAAGCCGTCGTTGAGACCTGCCTCCGACGTGAGCGAGAACCTCACCTCGTCGCGTTCCTCGGGTTCGGCCTCCTCCGGCGAGCCGGCCGTCTTCGGCCCGTCCACCTGCACATCGCCTGCGAGCACCGGATCGGTTGGGGCCAGACAGGCACCCAGCAACAGGGCGACCGGCGCGGCGAGGCCAAGGGCGCTCCAGCCGAGAAGGAAAACGGCCGCGATCGTGAGCGGCATCGCCACAATCAGCAGCCGCCAGGTGGGTGACCATGACCGCCAGGTGCTCCGGTTCAGCGGGCGGTCCAGGGCCAGGCCGACGCCCATGAGCGCCACCAGCACGGCTACCTCCGTGACGTGCTCGATCACCTTACGGCCGCCGACCGGGTCCAGTGACCACCCCTCGGGCATCGGAAACAGGCCGATCAGCAGGCCTAGCACCAGCAATATGAGCGGCGCCGAGAGTGCCACCGATCTGACCAGAACCGGCGCGACGACGGCGATGAAGAGCGCAATCCCGGCCACGAGGTACACCGCGTCAGCCGTCATGCGCATCCTCTATCCCACTCTTCGGAAACCTGAGCGAAACCCGTCGTCGCTCGGTGTTGGTTCAGTGTCCGTCGTCGCCAGATCCGGGCCGGATGATGATGGTCTCGGTGAACTCCACGGCAAGGCACTCGGCGGTCCCGCTGCGGCTATCCGTGGTGGAGACGGATATGTCGGCCACGAAACTGGTCCTGGCCATCCGGACCGTGACGCCATCGAAGGACTCGGTCTCGATCTCCCGGGTGCCGTCCCTGGCAAGGTCGACCGAGATCGTCAGGTCGCCTACTGGGTCGCCGGTGACGAGGTCGATCAACTGCGCCGTCGCCTCACCCGAGCTGCCCCGCATCCGAATGGTGCCCTCGGCCATCTGTGGGTTGGCGCCGTCGTCGATGACCACTTCGAACACCGGCTCCTTGAGCGTGCCGCTCAACCTCACAGCCCCGAAGTCCAGACCCTCCAGTGGGCAGATGTCGGACTCGAATCCGGTGTCGCGGAAGACCGCTCCCTCCGGGTTGGTGGTCCTGACGTCGAAGGCCAGGTCCTGTGAGGTGCAGTCGTCCTGCCCGATCAGCACGTCGTAGCCCGGGACGGTGACCGAGATCACGTCCACCTGGTATTCGGTGGTGGTGACGGTGCCCTTCTCCTCCCAGCTGTTGCCGGGGCGGTCTCGCACCTCATCCACGACCGGTTCACCTACTACGGTGCGCACGGCTTCCACGGTGGCGGTGCCCACCGGTTCGCCGGTGCTGACGTCGACCAGCTCCACCTCGGCCGACAGAGTGCCGTCCACGCCGAAGACGGCTGTCCCGTCGAGGCTGTCCAGGACCATCTGATAATCAAGGGTTTCGACGAACATGAACGATCCCGATTCGCCTGTATCGGAGGACGTCGAAGCGCCGAAGTAGACCAGGTCCGTCTCGGCCGTCTCGAAGACGCACGAGACGTCACTGATGGTGTTCACGATGTGTTCGCTACGAGCCGCGGACGCGGTCGGCGCGCCTGCGACTCCTGCCAGCAGCACGCCAGCCGACAGGGCGACGCCGAGACGTCGCGAAAGATTGGTGCCCATGGTTCCCCCTTCTACGATGAGTGGACACACACTAAGCGTCGAAGGATTCGGCGGGGCCAGATCTGCCGAAGTCGTGCAGAAGTTCAGTAACGCACATCACCCGTCTGCGTAGGCGTGCGGACCGACTTCGCGATTCGGCAGCCGATGGCGGGGCGACCGCCTACCCTCACTCCATACCACCGGGAGCCCTCCAAAGCGCTCCCCACAGGAGAGGCGAAGAATGCGAAGAATACTGACGAGCCTGGTCGGGGCCCTTGCCCTGCTCGCCGCCACGATCACGCCCAGCCATGCCATCACCGGCAACTACGTCGCCGACGACGAGCACCCTTTCGTTGGACTCGTTGCGTTCTATGACGAAAACGGGGAGTTCGCGGGGCGCTGCTCTGGCTCGCTGCTGTCACCCAGCGTCTTCCTGACAGCCGGCCACTGCACCGACGGGGCAGCCACCGCGGTGGTGTGGTTCCAGCAGGACGCCGGTGCCGACTACGACCCGGAGACTGGCGCCCCTGCGAGCAGCGGGTACCCCGACGGCTGCGCCCAGGGGACGTTGGGAATCATGTGTGCGACGTCGGACGAGCTCTACAACTGGGGGTTCGACGACTTCGCCACGTTCCCCGACACCAAGGACCTGGGTCTGGTGATCCTCGACCAGCCGATCACAGTGAGCGAGTACGGTCAGCTGGCGGAAGCAGGAACTCTGGACCCCCTTGCCACCGCCAGGGGAGGCCAGGATCTCACCGTGACCGCCAGCGGGTACGGGCTGTCCTACAGCAGCCCCGTCGCGGTCGAGTCGTTCCGCAGCCGCCTGATGGCGGAGGGCAAGATCGTCAACCTTGAAAGCCAGAACAATGCCGGGTTCAACGTCCAGACGGTCGGCAAGGGCAAGGGCCGGGGCGGCACCTGCTCGGGTGACTCCGGTGGTCCGATCTTCCTCGGCGGTTACGAGTCCAACCTGATCGTGGCTGTGACGTCGTTCGGGCTGAACTCCTACTGTCGTGGAGTCGACTTCGCCTACCGCGTCGACACTGTGGCGGCCCAGCAGTGGATCCTGGACACGGTGGCAGCCTCCTCGGCAGCCGACGAGGCAGAGCTCATCGTCATCGTCTGAGTCCAGTCCAGGAGCGGAAGACGGAGGCCTGGAGTCCCCTCCAAAGGAGGAGAGGTCCGTCTTCCGCTCAGGGATTCACCCGCGCTTTCCTGACGCGGGTGCGCCTCTCCCGCTGCAGGATGCCCGACGGCCAACTGCTCAGCGGACCCACCAGCGTGATCAGTGATGGCACGAGCAGCGCTCGAACGATGAACACGTCGATCAGGATGCCGACCCCGAGCAGGAAGCCAAGTTCGTGAAACGGCCCAAGCGGGACCAGGGCGAGGAGCCCGAAGCTGGCGGCCAGCGCCAGGCCAGCCGAGGTGATCGCTCGGGTCGATTCCGGGGTGGCGACGAGGAGGGCATCCCGCATCGAGAGGTTGCGGGCCTTCTGCCAGACGTGGCCGACGGCGAAGATGTTGTAGTCGGACCCGAGGGACAAAAGGAGCACCGACCCCGCAAACGGGACGTAGAACGTGAGCCCGTCGTGCCCGAGGTAGCCCTGGAAGAACAGCACTGACAGACCCAGAGTGGCGCCGAGCGCGAGCACGCTCGACGCGAGGAGGTACAAGGGGGCGACCAGCGCCCGGAGGAAGATGACGAGTAGAAGTAGGTTCACGGCCAGCGCGACGAGCCCGATCCGCAGGAGGTCGTTGGTGGTGTCCGCGATGATGCCCGCGGCGAGTGCGGTGTCGCCGGCGACGTAGGCGGTGACCTCGCCCAGACCCGCGTCTGCGGCGAACTGCGGAAGTGCCCCTTCGACGCGCCCGAGCGAAGCGATCGCCGTCGACTCGAGGGGTGTGTTGCTGAGGACGACAAGGAAGCGGACGGCGTCGCCCGATTTCGCGGTGAAGGCGCCGACGTCGTCTGCCGCGCGGAGGTCGCCCGGACCAATCAGGCCCGCCACTCCCGGTTGGGCTTTGAGGACCTCGCCGAACTTGGCGAGCTCATCGGTCCTTTCCCCGATTCCCGGTGCTTCGAGCACGATCTCAGTGGGGGAGACGATGCCCGGGGCGAAGCCCTTCCCGGCGGCGTCTGCGGCGCGCTGCACGCCCGTGTTTTCGGGCAGGGACTGGACGAATCCAAGGCCGAGGTCGAGGTTGCGTGCCTGGTAGGCCGCCGTCCCCAAGCCGGCCACGCACAGCAGTACCAGGACGAAGGCGGAGCCGCGGTGCGCGACGGCTCGGGTGAGGAGGGAAGGCCGCTGGCGCGCCTTCGCGGGTTGCGCCACGAGATTCCGAGGCCAGAACACGGCTCGGCCGAAGATGGCGAGCAAGGCTGGCACGAGCGTGACTGCCACCACGAGTCCGGTCAGGACCGTGAGCGCGAGGGCGGGCCCGAACCCGCTGAAGAGCGGGGACTCGGCGACGAGGAGCGAGGCCGTTCCCGCTGCGACCGTTACGCCCGCGACAGTGACGATCGGTGTGACGGAAGCGGTGGCGAGACGGGCCGCCTCGAGGCGTTCGTGGCCCTCCCTGAGCCGGGCGCGCAGACCGGAGATGTAGAAGATGCAGTAGTCGGTGACGATGCCGAGGAGGAGTGCGACGATCAGGGGCCGCAGGTCGGCCGGGATCGACACATCCATCATCGTCGCGGCCCAGCCGGACACGCCGAGGGTGACGAACACTGCAGCCCCCACGGAGATCAGCGTCAGGGCCGGCGCCACCAGCGAGCCGAACGTGAGGGCCACGATGGTGAGCACCGCAAGGACGGTCACCACCTCGACGATGTGGACGTAGGAGGTCAGGACCCTGCCCTGGGCGGCGCGCGCCGGGATGGAGCCGGTGACGCCCACATAGCCGTCGGAAGCGTCCGTGAGCTGTTCGGCTGCGAAGTCCTCGGCGATCTGGCTCTGCTCGAAGAAGTTCAGCGTGGGGTCCGCGAAAAGGAAGGTGACCACTGTCGTGTTCGTCTCGGCGGCGCCGGGGAACGCTCCCTCGGCATTTGGCACCGGAATTGCACCGAGTAGCTCAGTGTCGTACTGACCCTGGTTGATGGCGATGCCACGCATGACCGCTTCGGCCTGAACCAGTGGGGGCAGGCCATCAGGATTGCGCTGCACGATCGCCGCCCGGCTCAGGAGGGGAAATCCAAAAAGCTCCAACGACCGCTGCTCGGCCGCGAAGCTGGAATCGTCGGCCCCGAGCGCCTCGATGTCATTGGCAGAACCCTGCATAGGGGGCAGGAACAACGTCGCTGCGACAGCCGCGGCCACCCATCCGAGGACGATGAACCAGCGCAACGCGACCATCGCCCGGGCGTAGCCGTACCAGAGTTTGGCCATCAGGCCGCGGCGGGGCTCCGCCTCCACCGACGCAGGCGCTGCACTCATGGCGTGCCGCTGGGGCTGGGCTCCGCAGAGGCGGACTCAGTGGTCTCGGGGGCCTTCCCGGCTTGGGCAAGGCATTCCTCGGACGCCCCGTCTGCCGTCTCACGGGCGTCCTGGAGACGGTCGAGGGTCTCCTGCAGGGCACGCGCATCCTGTGCCTCCGCGCCCTTGGCCAGGTCATCGATGCCCTGGTCGACGACGAGGTTGTACTCGGCCGCCCGCACGCACGCATCTGAAACGTCTCCCGTCTCCGTGGTCGTGCGCTCCGGCGTCGGCGACGGGCTCGCGCTGGCGCTGATCACGGACTGCGCCTCCATCGGGGTGGCCCACCCGACGCCGAGGAGGAAGACTCCGGCAGCCACGGCCAACGCAATGCCGACCAGGAGCCCGATCAGAAGCATCAGCCAACCACTGAAAGTTCCGCCGCTCCGGTGCTCGCCGACTGTCATCGAACCTCCTCGTGGAGTGGCCTCCCTTGGCCACGTGGGGCACAGCAGTACTGAGATGGTATTGGTCAGGGGCGAGTCGCGCCGATATTCGCTACAGGATCGGTCGATGTCCCGCCACGCAGGGCCTGCTGCCATCTCGGCATCACTCATGAGCGGACGCCAGCATGCAGGGGCGGGGACCAGCAGCAAAGGGCTCACAGGGATCTGTGCAGAGACTTCGCCTCAAGAACCCCCGGAAGACGGCAGATCAGGAGGTTGGGGTCCGGTCATCTGTGAGGGGTTCAGGCGTTTCGCCGTTGGCGACCGCTTCAATCCAGTCGACCGCCTCGTCCGACAGGAAGAGGCCAGCCGGTCCGCTCTTGCCGACCCACCGGGGATCAATGCCGATGGTGCCGCCGGCTTCGGCTATTTCTTCGACGAGGTCGGGCGGGACCTCATCACCGTTGTTGGCTATCAGGTAGTCACGGGACTGCTGGCGCAGCTTCGGCCACCACGCGTCGATGCTCATCCGGCAATTGTCAGTCATACCGACGCGAGGCGCCAGACTCCGCAGAAGCGGATATTCGACGGGTGCTGCCATGGGACGATCGGAACGTGAGTTACCAGGTGGCGTTCTTCCGGAACATGAACCTCGGCCAGGCGCGGAGCCGATCCCCGCGCAGCTCCGAGCTTCTCGATGCCTTCGCAGCCGCCGGGGCGAGCAGTGCAGTGAACTTCCAGACCAACGGCACCGTGATCTTCACCGGCGAGCAACCAGCTGCACTCGCGGAATCCGTCGTGAACCGCCTCACAGCAGCCACGGGCTACACCGACCTTGTCGTGGTCCGCTCCGCCGACTGGCTCATCGACACACTCGGACACCTTGACCCTGAAGTACCCGCGGGGGAAGTTGCCCTCTTCGACGCCATCCTGCTCCCGGAACTCGTGCTGCCTCACGTCGAACGCGCTGCTACCGGCGAACTCGTGGTGCACGCACTCACCTGCGCCCACGCGGTCACGAGTGCCACCGGCGCTGGGATCTCCGCCGGACCGGTACTGACACGGCTGGTCGGCGTCCCGGTCACCTGCCGGGGGATCCGCACGATGCTGCGACTCGTCGCGCGGCTGACCATCCTCATCGGGACAGCGAAGTAGGGGCGGCAGGGCCAGGATTGCCGGGCAGGACCCCTCAATCCCAAGCGAGGGCACCTGACGAGCGCGGCGAGCCGGCGCGGCTAGACCCACGGGTCGCAGGTGGCAACGTCAAGAAATGACCAGCAGTCGTGGTGGGCGCAGAGGGACTCGAACCCCCGACATCTTGCTTGTAAGGCAAGCGCTCTAACCAACTGAGCTATGCGCCCCGCGCCCACCATTGTGGCAGATCAGCCGTTGGGGAAGCAGTAGCTGACCGTGTCGGCAAGGTCGTGCGGCACGCCCGCGTCCTCGTAATAGGTGCAGATGGAGGCCGCATGGAGGCCGCCGCGGCCACCGAAGCCCCAGCCGGCGGGCTTCTTGTTGAAGAAGGCCGTCTCCATGAACAGGTCCTTGTTCCCATCCCTGTCCTTGGCGGTGACGACGTACTGCACGGCCAACCAGTTCGGGTCGACCTTCGACTGGAGGCAGGAGTCGGTCACGATGCTCTGGTCGGCGATGATGTCGCGGATGGTGTCCTGTCTGACGGGGCAGGAGACGGGGGTCACGTGGACGATGTTGTTGAAGACCCACTGGTTGAGGTTCTGGAACTTCCCGTCCTTCACGCCCGCGATGGTCGCCCAGATCTCGGAGCGGCAGCCGTTGCGGCCAGTCCAAGGGGTGTCGCACTGCGTGCGCCACTTGCGGCCATTGATGGTGTGCTCGCCCGGCGTCACCAGCGGATTCCACGTCTCCCAGGTGGAGCGAGGGCTGGTGAGGTAGGTGAGGTTGTTGAAGACCCACTGGCTCTTCTGCGTGAACTTTCCGTTGGCGTAGGTGACCTGCGTTCCCCAGATCTTGGTCTCGCACCGGTCCACGGTGGTCGAGTACTTGGTGCAGTTCGTCACCCAGGTACGGCCGTTGTAGGCCCAGGTGCCGGTCTCGGTGTAGACCTGCTGGGCGGACTTGGCCACCTTGGTTTCAGCGGCGGCCTGCTGTGGGGTCAGGGACAGCGTCCAGGCGAGGCCAACGGCCAGAACCAGGAGAATGCGGATGAATCGGGAAGAGCCGCGCACGTTTTCACTCCGGGGGGTTGAGACTTCGGGGGTGCTCTGCACTCTAGGCATCACCAGCGCTGCTGGCACACAGAACGAAACCTCAGCTTTAGGGTTCCCGCGCTGGTCAGGCGCCTAGTGCCGCCCTCACGAGTCTGGCGACGGTGGCGCCGTCGGCCCGGCCCGCCGCCCTCACATTGACCGCCTTCACGATGCTGCCCATCTGCTTCATGGTGGGGGAGTCACCCCCATCCCGTAGAGCTTGGACCTCCTCATCGACCAGCGCCTGGAGTTCAGCGTCGGTCAGGGGCTGGGGGAGGTAGCGCGCGATGAACTCGGCCTCCGCCGTCTCGTTGTCCGCGAGGTCCTTGCGGCCGGCATCGGCGTAGGTCTGGGCGGAGTCGCGGCGCTTGCGCTGCTCGCGGGTGATGACAGCCAACTCCTCCTCGTCGCTCAGTTCGCGGGCCACGTCCCCGGCCACTTCCTCGTGGCCGATCGCCGCAAGAAGTGCGCGGATGTTGGTCTTGGCCAGTTCATCCTTGGCGCGCAGTGCGGCGGCCAGGTCAGTCCTGAGTCGTTCCTTGGAAGCTCCCATGGTTGGTAGCATGTCACATTGTGGCTGCTGAAGATCTCTCCCAAACCATCGCCGACCTCGACCGGTCCCTGACCTCGATCGAGGCTGTTGCCGACCTGCCGAAACTGCGTTCGGAGATCTCCGTCCTTGAGCAGGAGGTCGCGGCACCGGATCTTTGGGACGACCAGGACAACGCCCAGCGCGTCACGTCGCAACTGTCTGTCAAGCAGGCCGAGGTGGAGCGGCTCGAGAAGCTGCGCTCACGCCTGGACGACGCCGCTCTGATGCTCGAGATGGCAGACGAGGAGGGCGACAAGTCGGTGCACGACGAGGTCGCGAACGAGTTGCGCGGCCTCGGCAAGGAGATCGCGGCCCTCGAGGTGCGCACCCTGCTGTCCGGCGACTACGACCCCCGTGACGCACTGATCACCATTCGCGCGGAGGCGGGCGGCGTCGACGCGGCCGACTTCACCGAGAAGCTGATGCGCATGTACCTGCGCTGGGCGGAGCGTCACGGCTACGGCGTCGAGGTCTACGACACCTCCTTCGCCGAAGAGGCGGGACTCAAGTCCGTCACCTTCGCGGTCAAGGCTCCGTACGCCTACGGCACCCTCTCGGTCGAGCAGGGCACCCACCGGCTGGTCAGGATCTCGCCGTTCGACAACCAGGGCCGCCGTCAGACCTCGTTCGCCGGTGTGGAGGTGCTGCCCGTCACTGAGGAGACCGACCACGTCGACATCCCCGAGTCCGACATCAGGGTGGACGTTTTCCGCTCCTCGGGTCCGGGTGGCCAGTCGGTCAACACCACGGACTCCGCGGTGCGCATCACGCACCTGCCCTCCGGCATCGTCGTCAGCTGCCAGAACGAGAAGTCGCAGATCCAGAACAAGGCCGCCGCGCTCCGGGTGCTGCAGTCGAGGCTGCTGGAGCGTGCTCGCCAGGACCGCGAGAAGGAAATGAACGCGCTCAAGGGCGACGGCGGCAACTCCTGGGGTGCCCAGATGCGCTCCTACGTCATGAACCCGTACCAGATGGTCAAGGATCTGCGCACCGATTACGAGGTGGGTAATCCGGAGGCGGTCTTCGACGGGGAGATCGACGGCTTCATCGATGCCGGCATCCGCTGGCGCAAGCAGTCGGAGACCGCCGCCTCCCAGTGAGCCCGTCGCGGCGTGTTGAAACGGTGACCAGTTGAGTTCTGACCTAGACTCGCGAGTGACCAACTGAGAATTCCTCAGAAACTTCCCCGTACGGTCGGAGTCTGGCATTGATCACGTTCGAAGACGTCACGAAGTTCTATCCCGGTCAGGACCGGGCTGCGCTTCGTAACATCAACCTGGAGATCGCCAAGGGAGAATTCGTCTTCCTCGTCGGTCAGTCAGGCTCGGGCAAGTCCACCTTCCTCCGCCTGATCCTGCGGGAGTACCGGCCAACCAAGGGCACGCTCTACGTCGCAGGCAAGAACCTGACCACGATGAACCAGTGGAAGGTGCCGGCCCTGCGTCGCCAGATCGGAACCGTGTTCCAGGACTTCCGCCTGCTGCCCGGCAAGACTGTCTTCGAGAACGTGGCCTTCGCGCTGCAGGTGATCGGCAAGCCGCAGAAGGAGATCCGCAGGCTGGTTCCGGAGACGTTGGAGATGGTGGGCCTGGCTGGAAAGGAGAACCGGCAGAACGAGGAGCTCTCCGGGGGAGAGCAGCAGCGGGTCGCGATCGCCCGTGCCTTCGTGAACCGGCCCAAGATCCTCATAGCGGACGAGCCCACCGGCAACCTGGATCCGGAGACTTCGGTGGGAATCATGAAACTGCTTGACCGGATCAACCGGACTGACACCACCGTCATCATGGCAACCCACGACTCCTCGATCGTGGATCAGATGCGCCGTCGCGTTCTGGAGTTGCGCCAAGGAGAACTTGTGCGCGACCAGACCAAGGGCGTCTACGGCACCGCCTGAGATCGAGAGGAACGAATGCGACACACACTCCGGGAAACCTGGTCCGGCCTCCGGCGGAACCTTGCGATGACGATTGCCGTCATCGTGACCATGGGCGTCTCCCTTTCCCTGTTCGGGGCTGGGCTGCTCACCTCGATGGAGGTGGACCTGGTCAAGGGTCGCTGGTACGACAGGATCGAGATCTCGGTCTTCCTCTGCACCGAGCACACGCAGGGCGGCATGTGCGAGGAGGGCAAGGCGACCACCGCGGCCCAGCGGGAGAGCATCCGCCAGACCTTGGAGGCAAACCCCGAGGTCGCGGAAGTGTTCTACGAGTCCAAGGAGGCTGCCTTCGAGGAGTTCCAGCGCGTCTTCGCCGACTCGCCCATCCTTGGTTCCCGCACGGTGGACCAGATGCAGGACTCATTCCGCCTGAAGCTCGAGAACCCGGAGAACTATTCCGGCGTCGTGAGCGAGGCCCAAGGATTGCAGGGCGTCCAGAACGTCCAGGATCTCCACCGGGTCCTTGACCCGATGTTCAGCTGGCTCAACGCCCTGCAGTGGGCAACCATAGGGATGAGCGTCCTGCTGCTGCTCGCTGCGTCCCTCCAGATCGCCAACACCATCCGCATGGCCGCATTCACCCGCCGCCGCGAAATCGGCATCATGCGACTCGTCGGCGCATCCAACTTCTACATCGTCCTGCCGTTCCTGCTCGAGAGCCTCATTGCAGGTCTGATAGGTGTGCTGGCCGCCAGCGTCACGCTCGCCACCGGGTACTACCTGGTCATCGAGCGCAACGCCAAGACCTCAATCCAGGCTTTACCCTGGATTGACTGGTCCCACGTCACAACTGCCATTCTTGCCATGACAGCGGTGGGCATCGCACTCGCGATCATCCCGACGTTGCTGGCAACCAGGAAGTACCTCCGCATCTAGGAAGCCACTAGGAGAACAAACGTGAATCGGGACCTTCCCCCTCTGCCCGAGAACTCCAGCCGACACACCGTCCGTGGCATCGTCGCCGCAGTGGTGCTGGCGCTGGCTGTCTCCATGGGTGCCGCCGGCGCCCGCGCTGATGATCTGGACGAGCGCCGGGACGAACTGAAGACGGAGATCGCGCAGGCCAAGGCCGCCGTCGACGGCGCCTCGACCGACGTCCAGGCCGCAGTCGCTGCCTATGAGGCCGCTCAGTCCGAGCTCGAATCGGCCGAAAGTGCGCTGAAGGCAGCAGAGGAGGCCACCGATAAAGCGCGTGCCCTCGACAAGCAGCGTGCTGATGAACTGGCCGACGCTGAACACAAGGTGAAGCAGGCCGAAGCCGACGTCGCTGCGGCGCAGGCCGCCTACGACTCCGTCGACGCCCGCACCACGGAGGAGATCACGGTCATCACGCAGCAGAGCGGGCCGCTGGTGGACCTGGCACTGCTGTTCACCGACGTCAGCATGTCCGACCTGAACCAGCGGGCACAGCTCGGCGAGACGCTGTTCGACGCGTCAGCCCTGGAACTCGACGAACTGCTGGAGCGCCGGTTCAAGCTTGACGCCGCCAAGGCAGCGGCTGACGAGGCGCGCAACGCAGCGCAGAGCGCACGCGAGGCAGCGGCCAAGCAGTTGGAGGAGACCGTGGCGCGCGAGGCTGAAGCCGAGGCGCTGCGCACCGACGTCGCGGCAAAGGTCGCGGCGCGCGACCAGGCCCGCGCTGCCGCTGAGGAGCAACTCAAGGCAGAGACCGCACGGCAGGCAGCGCTCGAGCAGGAGGCCGTCGACGTGGATCGCCGTATTGCCGAGCGAATCGCGCGCGAGGAAGCGGCGAGGAAGGCCGCAGCGGAGAAGGCCGCCCGTGAGGCGGCCGCCCGTAAGGCTGCGGAAAAGGCAGCTGCGGACAGGGCGGCAGCCCAGGCCGCGGCGAACCGGGCAGCGGCAGCCAAGAAGGCAGCAGCCAAGCCGGCGCCGGCAGCGAAGCCGCAGGCAGCCGCACCCAAGCCCGCGGCCAAGCCGAAGGCCGCTGCGAAGCCGGCGGCCAGTTCGACCGGCTTCATCCGACCCGTCAACGGCCGTCTCAGCTCTCGCTACGGAATGCGGCTGCACCCCGTGCTCGGTTACCGCAAGCTGCACGACGGCACTGACTTCGCGGCCGCATGTGGCACGCCGATCAAGGCCGCCTACTCCGGCCGAGTGGCGGAGCGCTATTACAACGCCGGGTACGGCAACCGCCTCATGATCGACCACGGTCGCGTCAACGGCACCTACGTGACCACCGGCTACAACCACGCCTCGAAGTACGTCGTCGGCGTCGGGCAATGGGTGAGCGCCGGACAGGTCATCGGGTACGTCGGCACCACCGGCTACTCCACCGGCTGCCACCTCCACCTGATGGTGTGGCAGAACGGCTCGGTCACCAACCCCATGGCGAAGTGGTTCAAGTGAGCCTGTGGCATCATTGACGGATGCCCAGGGAGACCGGACGAAAGCTCGTCGCTCAGAACAAGAAGGCCCGGCACGATTACCACATCGGTGACGTGTTCGAGGCCGGTCTGGTGCTGACCGGCACGGAGGTCAAGAGCCTGCGGCTGGGCCGTGCCAGCCTTGCGGAGGCCTACGCCACCATCGAGGCCGGGGAGGTGTGGCTGCTCAACGCCCACATCCCGGAGTATGCGTTCGGCACCTGGAAGAACCACGCGACGCGGCGCACCCGGAAGCTCCTGCTGAACCGCAAGGAGATCGACAAGCTCGCCAAGGAAGTTGGCGACTCGGGCAAGACCATCGTCCCGTTGTCCCTGTACTTCTCCGACGGCTACGCCAAGGTGGAGATCGCCGTCGCCACCGGCAAGAAGGACTGGGACAAGAGGCAGACCATCGCACAGCGCGACGCTGATCGCGAGGCCCAGCGGGCGCTGGCGACGAGAAACCGCCTGCGCCGCTGAGATCAGCGGGCAGGCGGTCAGTTGG
Source organism: Tessaracoccus sp. OS52 (assembly GCF_020687685.1). Lineage (GTDB taxonomy): Bacteria > Actinomycetota > Actinomycetes > Propionibacteriales > Propionibacteriaceae > Arachnia. Next base: position 1,074,535 of record NZ_JAJEWM010000001.1, read on the forward strand.
TTTCGGGTCAGTTGACGGCGACGAGGTCGCACACGAAGATCAGCGTCTCGCCGGGAGCGATCACGCCACCGGCGCCCCTGTCGCCGTAGGCCAGGTGCGGGGGAATGGTGAGCTTGCGACGGCCGCCCACCTTCATGCCGATCAGGCCCTCGTCCCAGCCGCGGATGACCTGGCCGGTTCCGGGCCGGAACTGCAGCGGACCGCGTCCCCAGGAGCTGTCGAACTCCTTGCCCGTGCTGTAGGCGACTCCTACGTAGTGGACGTCGGCGAGGTCACCAGGAGTGACCTCGGCGCCGTCGCCGACGGTGAGGTCCTCGATCACGAGTTCGGTCGGCGCGTCGCCGGCGGGTACATCAATGTTTGGCTTTTCCATGCCCGCAACCCTAGCCGGTCTGCTCGGTCCAGCGTCCAGCCTCGATCTGGGGAAAGCTCAGGGCTAACCCCAATTTCGTAGGCGCCCGGCGGGGGGCACACTTGGCTCCATGATGAGTGAGTCGATGCGCCCCAACCTCGTGACTGACGCCCAGCGCGACCGAGCCGTCGACTACCTCCAGCGTGCCTACGCCAACGGAGCCCTCGAGGCCGAGGAGTTTGACGAAAGGCTCTCCCAAGCCCTGACAGCCAGCACCCGGAGCGAACTCAACTCCTCATTGCGGGGTATCGCCCGGATTGCGGAGACCCCCTCGATGGCCATGGCACCCGCTCCCGTAGCCATGCCGCCGGTGCCGGTGGGTGTTCAGAACGTCGGCTCCGGCCTGGTCCATCTCGCCGGACTTCCCACCGGCTTCATCGGACCCGCCATCGTGAAGGCTGCCGCCACCCCTGGTTCGCGCCTGTGGTGGGAGGCCAGCAGAGCCATGAGTTGGCAGATCTCGTCCCTGCTCGGCTTCATCGCCGTCGTGATCGGATCGATCGTGCTCGACATGGCGGCCCCGATCTTCCTCGCCGGTCTCGCCTGGTTCGTCGGCACGGTGGTGTTCTCCGTCCGAGCGTTCAACGGCGAGGACAGCACCGGCAGGCTGGGCCACCTCATGCTCTTCGGGCCCAAGGCGCCACCGCGACGCTGACCAGTCGGTCCGTTCGCGGGTGATACGATGGATGCTGAACAACTCAACAGGGGGTGACTGGTTTCGACTTGGGACGGTAGTCCCAGGAGAAGCGGGCCGAGGATCCATGCTCATCTCGTCAAACGCTGCATGGAAACCAATAAGTGCCAACAACAACCGCACTGACTTCGCTCTCGCTGCCTGATCAGCGACCGAAGGGTCAGCACGGGCGCGCCTTCCGCCCGTTCCCTGGCCTCATTTAGAAGGCTTGCTGAGTAGCTTTGGTTTCTGGGGCTGCTCGGGACTCAACAGGAACTGGGCTCGTCTGCGACATGCCGACGTGAGTGCAGGAGCCAAGTAGAACGCCTAGTCGGCTGCGCCCGGAGAAGACCTGGTTCGCCTTTCAAGGACGCGGGTTCAATTCCCGCCACCTCCACCCCTGCCAAACCTGTTCAGGTTGTCGCACATCGACCCCCAGATTCCGCTCGCGGATCTGGGGGTCTTGTGCGTCCGGGCACAACTGGGTCCCTAGGGACTACGGATCACAGACCCACTTTCGGGGTTCGGCCCTGCCAGTTGGCTGGGGGAAATTCTTCAGGCGCTCCGCTGAGTCCCGGGCTCGGCGACGGCCCCGTGCCAGAATGGGTTCATGCGCAGCGGTAGCCCACCAGCGGCAGGTCAGGTCCTGATTGCCACCGAACCAGGCAAGGGTGGCTACTTCGACCGCAGCGTCGTGCTGCTGCTGGACCACAACGAGTCTGGTTCTCTAGGCGTCTGCCTTCACAAGGTTGCCGAACTGGAGATGGTGGAGCCGCTGGCGCACTTCACGCAGTACCTCTCGCCGCCTGCGATTCTGTTCGAGGGTGGGCCGGTGTCCCAGCAGGCTGCGGTTTCGCTCGCCAAGGTTGCGAACCCATGGGAGGAGCCTCCCGGTTGGCGACGGGTCTACGACGACATCGGGATCCTGGACCTGGAAACGCCCATCGAACTGGTGTCGGGGGCCTTCTCCCACCTGCGGATCTTCGTGGGGTTGTCGGGCTGGGAGGCCGGGCAGCTCGAGGGTGAGCTGATCCGTGGTTCCTGGTTCCGTGCACCCGCGCGGGCCGAGGAAATCTTCGGCACTCCGGAAGACCTTTGGCGCAGGACCCTGCGGCGGGTCGGAGGCGCCGTGGGGAGATGGTCAACCTGGACCGAGACGCCAGAACTGAACTGAGACGGTGGCGCTCAGGCAGTGGCCACCGCGCCGTCGAGCAGAGCGACGCGGCGGTCTGCCAGCGACAGCATCACTGGGTCGTGTGTGGACACAACCGCAGCCAGCCCACGCTCGTGGGTGAGCTCGACGATCAACTGCATCACCGCGGTCGCAGTGTCGGAGTCGAGCTGCCCGGTTGGTTCATCGGCGACAAGGACGTCGGGGTCGGTCACGAGCGCCCGGGCAATTCCGACGCGTTGCTGCTGACCGCCGGACAGTTCACCCGGACGTTGCTTCGCATGACGGGCGAGACCGACGCGCTCCAGGTGCGCACTGACGCGGCGGCCCCGCTCGGCCGGGGAGATCCTCTGCAGGCGCAGCGGTACCTCGACGTTCTCGGCCGCCGAAAGGACCGGGATCAGCCCGAACGACTGGAACACGTAGCCGAACCGCTGCCTGCGCAGGGCGAGTCGGTCCGCCTCCGGCATGGCCGAGAGGCTCTGTCCGTCGGCGAGGGTGACCTCTCCGACGTCGGGCAGGTCCAGACCGCACAACAGATTGAGCAGAGTGGTCTTGCCCGCCCCGGAAGGGCCGGTGACGACTGTCAACTGGCCGTGGGTGACGTCGATTTCGACTCCCCTCAGGGCCCGGACCGCAGTCTGGCCGCTGCCGAAGGTGCGGTGGAGGTTCCTGCCACGCAGCGCGATCGCTCCTCGGTTCACCTGGGTTCTCCTTCTGCTGAAGTCGCGCGACGCGCGGCCGCGTCGTCAGGCCAGACGGAGACGTGGTTGCTGTGCCTGGAGATGCGTACCCGGTTCTCCAGACCCAGTTCCTCGACGTGTGCACGCGGCAGTTGGAGTCGGCCGTTGCTGTCCAACACTGTGTACTCCGTGGACTCGACCCTGACATTGCCTTCTGCGTCGACGTAGCGGTTGCGCAGCACCTCGGTGGAGGTGCGGCCGTCGCGGATCTGGATCGTGCGCTGGACGTGCTCGCCCACCATCGGGTTGTGCGTGACCACGAGCATGGTGGCGCCGAGCTCAGTGGCCGCGCTGCGCATCGCATCGAGAACCTGTATGGAGCTGTCCTCATCCAGTTCACCGGTGGGCTCGTCCGCGAGCAGAACCACGGGGTTGTTGGCGAGCGCGATCGCGATCGCCACCCGCTGCTGTTGCCCGCCGGAGAGTTCATGTGGTCGGCGTCCTGCGCAGTCGGCCACCCCGAGCAGCTCCAGCAGCTCTCGGGGCCTGGAGTTCCTGTCCGGCCGGTTCGTCACGAGCATCGGCAGGGCGACGTTCTCCTCGGCGGTGAGGAATCCCACCAGATTCCTGGACGTCTGCTGCCAGACGAATCCCACGGTGTGGCGGCGGTAGTCGACGCGCTGGCGGCTGTTCATCGTAGCCAGGTCGTGCCCAGCGACACGTGCCCGACCTCCCGTGGGACGGTCGAGCCCCGAGAGGATGTTCAGCAGGGTTGACTTCCCAGAGCCGGAGGCTCCGACGATCGCCACGATCTCGCCGGGATCGACGACCAGGCCGAGCCCTTGCAGAGCCTGAACCTCAACGCCCTCGGTCGAGTAGATCCGCACCAGGTCCTCGCACCAGATGTCGGGCCCTGAGTGCTCGCGGGCGAATAGTGCTCGCCCCCGACGCGGCGATGATTGCGTCATTTGTCCTCCCCGGTCCTCGTTACCACCGCGAGGCCGGCGCGTGCCGCCGACCAAGAAGTCACGCCCACCGCTGCTGTGGTCACTGCTGCCACGACGGCTGCCACCAGACCCAGCCAGGGCCCGTTCAACACCATCACCGGATTGCCCAGGCCCCCGGTCAGGCTGCTGAAGTCCAAGGACGTCAGCAAGATGGCCGCGATGGCGATGCCGAACGTGAGCCCGGTGACCAAGGACACTGCGACGACGGGGATGAGTTCCCACGCGGCCATCGCACCCGTGGCCCGGGGCGGCGCCCCAAGCACTCCCAGAATCCGCGCCAGCTGCGCCCGTTCACGATTGCCCATGCCGTGTGAAACCACTACCGCTCCTGCCAACGCCGCCACCGCGAGCCCCGAGACCACCGTCACAACTCGGCCCAGGTTGACCACCACCGGCTGGCTGCGGGCAGCATCCAGCTGGTCCTTCGCGGTGGTCACCAGTCCGCCACCCGCCGTGACCGTGACGGCCTCGGCGACCGCCGTCGGATCGGCCCCGTCGCTGACGTCCACCAGTGCCAGTCGGGAGAGCCCGACGTCGCCGCCGAGCGCGAGCCAGTGTCCGGCGTCGATCAGTATCCAGTCGCCCCGGGCCGGAGAACCCGGCAGGGACCCCCAGTGGGCGCCCACTTCCACCGTGCCGACCCCTGCCAGCACCGCCGTTGCGGCATGGGGGAGCGACCCTCCGGCCACGACCACGGGCGGCTTGGAGTCGTTGAAGAAGCCCTCCGGGAGCACCGGCAACCCCGCCGTCGCCGAGCCGTAGACATCGGTGAGGCTGGGCTCGGCCACCCACACGGTCACGGCGGTTTCACCGTCGGCGCTTGTGAGCCGGCGCCGCTCCCTCGTGTCGAAGAGCCGGGAAACGCTGGCAACGCCGTCGAGGGACCGCAGATCGGTGAGCAGGTCGTCAGTGACGGCGGGTCCGCTCAGGTTCACGTCGGCGCCGTTGCGGTCCCAGGCGGCCTCCTCCAGCCCCACGGTCACGGTGCTGAGAAGAACGGTTCCCAGAGAAGCCACCGTCGTGCCCAGCACAACCGCAAATACTGGCACCAAGCCTCCGGCGGGTCCGCGAAGTGCGCGTGCCGTGCCGAGGAAGCCGACGAGTCCGCGGCCGCGTCGGAACGCGGCGAGCAGCGCTCGCAGGGGCAACGGGTAGAGCCGCATGGCAAACGCGCACCCAGCGATGGCGACGAGCAGGGGCGCCGCGAGGGCAAGGAGGTCTGGGCCGGCTGAGGCATCCCATGCGATGTCGCGTTGTCCCAGTGAGAGTCGCCAGAGCGCCGCGACCCCAACCGCGAGCAGCACGGCCTCAGCTGCGATCCGCAACCGGCCGCCTCCGGGACCCAGGTCGGCCCGGGAGCCGTCGGGCGGACGGGCACCGGCCCCCAGCGCCAGCAGTCCACTCGCGAGTCCTGCGAGAAGGAGTGTGGGCAGCCATTCCCACCAGCGCTCGGTTCCAGCAACCAGCGTCGAGCCCATGGCGTGGCCGAACGCTGCTGCTGGCAGCGTGAGTACGAGTCCCTCCAGTCCTGCGAGCAGCCGCAGTTGTGGCAGCGAGGCGCCCCGCGCGTGCGCCAATCGAAGAGTGGGGACCCTACGGTGCGTCACGAACCGGGCGGACAGCCCCAGCAGCACCAGCCCGGTCGCGGACGGACCAGCCGCCATGACCAAGAACAACGAGCTGGTGGTGCGCTGCTGGACGGCCACCTCCGCCAGAGCGCCGCCCAGCTCAGACTGCAGGTCGATCTCAACGACGCCAGCCTCGCCCGAAGGTTGTGGCGAAGGCACGGGGTACTGCCGCGCCAACAGGCCAGTCAGCTGGCTGCCCAGGACACTGACATCAACCGCCGACGCGAGACCAAGGTCGACACCGAACCACAGGTCCACCTGCTGGGACTCGGGCTGGCCGGGGAAGAAGTGCCCGCTGCTCTCGGGGCTCAGGAAGACGCTCCCGAGCAACGCGACCCCGCGGTCGGAACTGACCAGTTCGGTGTAGCCGACACCGCCCGGGATGTGCTGCCAGCGTGAGTCCTCCACGTCGATCGGGCGGTGGATCCCGGTCACCGTTGGTCCTGCCGGAATCTGTTGTCCGACCTCCCACGAGAGCGCGCGGGCCACGTCTTCCACGACGGTGACCTCGACGTTCTCAAGGCCCTCGCCGGGTGCCAGCCGGGCCGGCTGCGGCCACTCGCCCGCCACGAGCTCGGCGTGCTCGCGCAACTGCGGGTCGATCTCGGCCTCGAGAGTCACCTCGAAATACCCGGTCTGCAGAGGGGGAGTGAACCTGCTCACCTGTGAGGTGGTGGCTCGAAACTGTGCCGGCTGGAGAATCGAGCGGAGCGGTTCGGGCTGGGACTGCCGGATGGCCTCCGCCGCGAGCCGGTAAGGCTCCCAAGGGTTCTCGTAGGCCTCGATGGTCGAAGACGACACGGTGGACTGCCACGACGAGGCAACGTCCCCCTGCTCCGCCGACAGCGCTTGCAGACGATGCCCCAACTGCGCATCCGCGAGGTTGGCCGCGTAACGGGGCCCGGCAACGAGGAGGCCTGCCATCAATGTGACCATCAGGGACACCAGGACCAGCCCAGTGGAGTTCGACCTGAACTGGCGCCACAGCAGCCGTGCGGGGCTCATCGCACCTCCTCCCGGTAGGTCTTGTCCCGCGCCTGGCGCGCGACGAGCGCGCCCACCGCGAAGTTGACCAGACCCAGACCAATGACGACGGCAGTGAGCAAGAGCGCCAGGGGCGTCCAGGACAGCTCAAGACTGGGAACCAGCGCCCCGGCTTCCGGAACGGCCGAGGATGCCAGCTCAACGACCACAAGACGGCCGACGAGCCAGCCGCCGACCATCCCGAACAGCGCAGCGGGCCATAGGGCGAGGGCCACTTCCAGGGACCGACTGAGCGCCTGGGCGTCCGTCCCCATGCCAAGGGCACGCAGGACGGCAACCTCGGGGCGGCGGTGCTCCAGCGCCGTGGAGGCTGCACCGCCCACCCCGACGAGCATGAGCAACACTGCACCACCAGCGGCCACCCAGAACGTGGTGGCGGTGTCCGTCGCCGCACTCCCATCGGGGGCGTCGTCGGTGAAGCTCACGTGCTCCACGCCGTCCAGTTTCTCCAGCGCGCGGGCAGCGGCGACCGGATCGGGGGCACTGGCCCAGACCTCCTGGGGCCACGGCAACGTGCCGGAGCTGAGGGAGCGGTGCGCTGCGAGCAAGGAGGAGTCCAGGATCGCCGCTCTGGGGCTGTCCACCCCGGGCACCACCTCCACCAGCTGCTGCAGGACCGCCGGCACGGCACGCTCCAGCACCTGCAGCTGGAAGGTGTCCCCGACGTCGAGCTGTGCGGCATCGGCGGCTGCCCTGGTCAGTCCGACAGGTACCGGGGTTGGCACCGGTACCTCGCGCTCGGCCGTCACCGCGAGCGGATCCCGACCGAGGAGTGGCTGGCCCGCTGCAAGGCGCAGCTGCTCGGTGCCGAGGGTGTCGCCGCGCCATGCGAACCCGGTGTCCGTGACCTCAAGGACGGCGGGAAGGTCCGGTTTGTTCGACTTCAGGTCCACTCTGGCGAACCCGTGGAAGTCCCAGGTATCCACGGTGACGCTCGCGGGCAGTGCGGCGGACCGCTGGTCCTCATAGGGACGGGCGAGGTCGGCTGGGACGGCGTAGTTGGAACTCCACCCGGCATCGGCATCCAGGGGATCGCCGCTGTCGACGCTCAGCCCGATGTTGAACCCAAGCGTCCTGGACCCCGGGTCACCCCCGTCAGCGAGCGTGACGTGGACCGCGTCGACGGCGATTCTTCTCGTCGGGTCCAGTGGCACCTCCAGGACGGCCGTTCCTGAGTCCGCAACCGGTTTGGGATTGCGCAGGTCTGCCTCGTCGACCTCCAAACCCGGCTGCAGGGTGAGCGTGTCGCCCCTCACCAGTTCTGCCTGCCCGGATTCCAGATCGCGCACCAGCAGGGCGGGTTCGAGTTCGAGCGGCGCGGCCGCGGCATCCCAGAGGTGGCTGGCGAACTGGACGGCCATGACGCGGAGCTCATCTTCCGAGGGCTCCTGGCCCTCGGCCTCGGCAAGGGCCTGGGCTTCGCCGTATTCGTAGCCCAGGCGGATGGCCTCCGACTGCCACTCGTCGAACGAAACGGTGGCCTTCAGCTCCAGCCTCAGCGTCGACGTCCTCGCCGGTACCTCGATCGGGCCGGGGGCGCCGACGGTGGGCGCTTCGGGTGACAGGGACGGTACGGCGTAGTCCTGGGGAAGGGTGGCCACCTGCGCCAGGGCTGCGAGAGGTGCGGCTACGGCTTTCAGGGTCATGTCTCCGATCCCCGCCGTCTCATCGAGCCATACGGGGACCGACGCCGTCACGCCGCCGTGGCCGACGATCTGCGGAACCGACCTGGGCGCGACGGGAGCTTTGGGCGGCGGTGAGATCGACGCCCGCACGTCGGTGGCGGCGAGGAGTGTGCGGTGGTCCTGCTCCAGCTCCGATGCGCTGCCGGCGAAGAGGGAGGCCAGCGTGATGGTGCCCACGGCCAGAATCGTGAGCACCACCGAGACGGCCTGGTGGGCGAGCTGACGACTCAATTGGGAGGCAGCCAGCGGAAACGCGGCCGAGCCGACGGAGTGCGCCAGGCGTTCGACGAGGCGCGTCAGGGGACCCAGCAGCACCATCCCGAGTACCGCGGCCGCAAGGAGGAGGAGGGCGGGGGCCATCGCGGCCACCAGGTCGGGTGAGCGTTCGCCGTCGGGTCCCGCGACCACGACGGAGCCGGTGCTGTTGAGTTGCCACAGGGACACCGCCGCACCGGTGGCCACCGCGAGCGCTGACGCTGCACCGGCGATCGCGGGGACCCGGTCGGGACGGGTGGCCGGGTTGGTGGTGCGCCGGATCTGGAGTTCGGTGCTGATCGCCAGGGTGATGACGATGAGCGCACCGGTGCCGAGGGCTCCCGCGATGATCGGTGTGACGTCATTGACGGCGCCGCTGACGACCCGCACCACCGCCAACGCGGCGAGGAGCCCCACCAGGGTGCCCGCCCCGGTCACGGCCGTGGACTCTGCCGCCTCCGCCCACAGCAGCTGGGCAGGGCGGGCGCCGCGGGCAAGCAGGAGGTGGACCTCCCGCTCCCGCGCCGCCGCCAACAGGGCAGCCACTTGGGCCACCGCGATCACCGTTATTACGAAGAGCACGCCGAGCGGCACCCAGGCCAAGGCGCGTGCCGACGCCCATCTGGCGGCCGCCGCGCGAGCGATGGGCGCCAGGTCCCCTTCGACCGTGACCCCCCGGCCAGTCAGGTCCGCGGCCACGGCCACGCGGGTGGCCTCGGCGGCGCCGTCGGCAAGGGCGCCGAGGTGGCCGGGGAGGATCGATCCCACGTCGGGCGCCACGACCCACACGACGAAACCCGTGCCACCCCTCGGGTCAGGTTCCTCGCGCGTGAAGATCGACACAGGTGCCGGCGCGAAGCCTTGGGCAAGGCGTTCCCGGGCGAGGTGGTCCTGGGCCCGGGGATCATCCCCGCGTCGCATCCTGACCTGGACGACCGTGGCCTCGGAGTCACTTCCGGCGGCCAGGGCGGAGCGAGCCGCCGTGGTAGCCGTCGCATCAGACCAGCCCATGGCTCCGGCCACGAGGGCGGTCGTGACCACCACGAGCACCAGCTGGGTGAGGATCAGTACTCCGGAGGCGCGCGCACGACGTGTCAACCACCGGGACCACGTCGTCATGGCCCGTGAGCCTATCCCAGCTGGATACGTCCTGTTCGGGCGAGGGGCTAGAGTGTGGCCACAGGTGAACCAGGGAGGGACTGTGACGGAAAGGACCCGCGGCCGCATCCTGATCGTCGACGACGATGCGGCGCTGTCTGAAATGCTGCAGATAGTGCTGGGTCAGGAGGGCTTCGAGACCGTGCACTGCGCCTCAGGCAGCAGCGCGCTGGGTGTCCTCAGGGAGAGCAGGCCCGACCTCGTCCTACTGGACCTCATGCTCCCGGGCCGCGACGGCGTCTCCGTGTGCAAGGACATCCGGGCCGAGTCCGACGTACCAATCGTGATGCTGACCGCCAAGTCGGACACCTCCGACGTGGTGGCCGGACTCGAAGCGGGGGCCGACGACTACATCGCCAAGCCGTTCAAGTCCAAGGAACTGGTGGCCAGGATCCGGACCCGACTGCGGCGCATCAGTGCGGACCCGGGCGCCGACGAACTGAGCATCGGGGACCTGAGCATCTCGGTCGCGGCCCACACCGTCAAGCGGGGCACCACCCAGTTGCAGTTGACGCCACTTGAGTTCGACCTCCTACTGGCGCTGGCCAAGCGCCCGACCACCGTTTTCAGCAGGGAAGCTCTCCTCGACGAGGTGTGGGGCTACCGGAATGCGGCCGACACCAGACTGGTGAACGTGCACGTCCAACGGCTCCGCTCCAAGGTGGAGAAGGACCCCGAACATCCGGAGATCATCGTGACAGTCCGGGGGATCGGGTATCGAGCCGGTGAAGCGACACAGGCGTCCTGAACGCAGCCACTCAGGTATCCGAAACCTGTGGGGCAGTTCCCTCCCGCTGCGGGTCCTGTTCCTCACTCTCGGGTCCTCCTTCATCGTGCTCGTCCTGGCCGGCCTGCTACTGCTGAACCAGGCCACGGCGGGCATCGTGGAGACGAAGAAGGACGCATCGGTCGCGGAGGCCACCGGCATCCACGCCTTCATGCAGCAGCAACTCCGGCTCCCTGAGTCCCGCAATGTCGCCGTCTACGAGCAACTGAGCCGGCTCGCGGATCTCGCCGGCGCACAATCAGGCCGCTACAAGGTGGTCATCCAGGGACCTGCGTCGGTGCTCGTGTCGGCCGACATCCGCTCGGAATCGGTGCCGCCCTCGCTGGTGTCCGCTGTGGAGGCTGGAACCGGCATGTTCGTCACACCCACCCGGGTGGTCTTCACCGATGAGGCAAGGCCCTCCGAGCCGGGCTGGGCCGTCGGCACCGTCCTGGTGGACAGCAGCGGGGAACGGTTCCCGGTCTACTACATCTTCCCGATGACCAGCGAGGTCTCCACGATCCAGGCGCTGCAGGGGGCGGTGGTCAGCACTGGACTGGCGCTCCTCGGGGCGCTCGCGGGCATCGCGTACCTGGTGACGGTCACCGTCGTGAGGCCGGTGCGCAAGGCCAGTCAGACGGCCCTGCGGCTGGCATCGGGGAATCTGGACGAACGCATGGTGGTCCGGGGCACCGACGACATCGCTTCCCTGGCCGAGTCGATGAACGAGATGGCCGACGACCTGCAGCAGCGCATCCGCGAACTGGAGACCCTCTCCGCAGTGCAGCGCCGGTTCGTCAGCGACGTCTCCCACGAGCTCCGAACACCGCTGACCACCATGCGGATGGCCGCCGAGGTGATTCACGACGCCAGGGGGGCGTTCCCGCCGCAGCCGGCACGTGCTGCCGAACTGATGTACTCCGAGATCGAGCGCTTCGACTCCATGCTGCAGGACCTGCTCGAGATATCTCGCTTCGATGCCGGCGCGGCGGTGCTCACCCTGGACGAAGTGAACTTCTCAGAACTGGTCAGGTCAGAGGTGGAGGCACACAAGGCACTGGCCGAGAGGGAGGGCACCACCATCCGGTTCAGCACCGCCGGTGATGAAACAGCCATGATGGACTCCCGCAGGATCCGGCGCATCCTGCGTAACCTGCTCGTGAATGCCATCGAGCACGGCGAGGGCAGGCCCGTCGACGTCACAGTGGCCGCCGACGACGACGCCGTGGCTGTGACCGTCCGTGACCGGGGGGTCGGATTCCCCGCTGCGCACGCCTCACACGTGTTCGAGCGGTTCTGGCGGGCGGATCCTTCAAGGACTCGCGTGGTGGGCGGGACCGGTCTTGGGCTGGCGATCTCCATGGAGGACGCCCGCCTGCACAAGGGCTGGCTGAGCGCTTGGGGCCGCCCGGGACGCGGCGCCCAGTTCCGTCTGACCCTGCCCAGGGAACCGGACCACCAGTTGACCAGCTCGCCGCTGCCCGTGATCCCGACCGACATCACCGCGAGGAGGACCCAGTGAGTTCTCGACTCCGCCTAGCCGTGATCGGCCTCATTCTGTTGTGCGTCGGCTGCACGACGGTTCCCACGGCTGGTCCGGTGGAGAGCGTCCCGGTCAGCGCGCCACCACGCGGCGTCGAGATCGCACCGGAACCGCCACAGCCGGGTGTCAGCCGAGCCAGACTCATCGACGGCTTCCTGCAAGCTATGGCGGACCCTGAGGCGGACTACGAGGTGGCCCGCCAGTACCTGTCGGTGGACGCGGCAGAGTCCTGGCAGCCGGAGTCCGGGGCCGTGGTCTACGACGGATTCGTCAGCGAGGCCGATGGCGCCTTTGCTGCGGTGGGCACCGCAACGGGGACCCTCGACGAGCTGGGACGATTCACCCCGACCAGGACTCCGCTGAGCTTCCCGTTCCAGTTGGTCCAGGAAGGCGGCGAATGGCGAATCAGCCGCCCCCCTCAGGGGCTGCTGATCTCAAGGTTCATCTTCGAGCGCTACTACGCACACGTGACCACCTACTTCATGGCCCGCTCCGGAAACCACGTGGTGCCCGACGTGATCCACCTGCCCGAGGCCCAGCTCACGCCCAGCCGTGTGGTGGAGGCGCAGCTGGCCGGCCCGAGCCCCGCAGTGGCGAGGGTGGTCCGCAACGCGATCCCGGCCGGTACCCGTCTTGGCCCCGAGGGAGCGAGTCTGGACGCCGATGGTACCGCGCGGGTCTCGCTCGTCGGGCTGCCGCAGGAGCTCAGCGAACACCGAAGGCGCGAGCTGGGGGCGCAACTGGTCTGGTCGCTGACGGCGATCCCGCGTATGAGCGGCCTCCAGGTCTTGAACGGCTCGACACCGCTGGCTCTTCCGGGACAGGGGGCCGACGGTGTGCTGGAGCTGGCATCCCAGCAGGGCTACCAGGTGCTCTCGCGGGCAACCACTCCTGACCTGTTCGGGGTGCGCAGGGGAGTGGCGGGGCGATTGTCCACCACGGGCGCCTTCGTGGCCATGGAGTCCGCCAGCGAGCGGGTGGCGGAGGTGGCGGTCTCCATCGACGCCTCTCTCGTGGCGTTCGTCGACGAGTCCCGCAGCCTGGTGCTGATAGGCCCCATGGGGGGTCAACTGACCGCAGTCGTCCCGGAGTCCGGCAACATCCGTTCGGCCCAGTTCGTCCTCGGAAGCCTCTGGGTGCTTGCCGACTCGCCGCAGGGCGCAACCCAGTTGATGCAGATCGACTCCCAGGGGCGTATCACGATCGTCGACACCTCGGGCGCAGGCGGACCCATCGTCGAGTTCTCGATCTCGCAGGTCGGTGCCCGGATCGCGCTCGTCACAACTCGTGGTGGCGGTCGGACCTTCGGGATGGCGGCGCTGGCCACCGGTCCCCAGCCCAGGATCGAGAGCTACTCCGAACTGCTGCTGGCCGACGAGTCGAACGTCGTCCTGAGCGGGTTCGAGGATCTGAGCTGGAGCGGTGAGACGGAGATCGCCCTGATTGCCAGGGCGGAGGAGAACCCTTCGGTCTACCTCGTACACGTCGACGGCTCGCTCGTGGAGCATCTGGGTCCCGTGGGCGAGGTTCCGGTACAGATCACCGCGCTGCCGCGCATCGGAGGTGACGCCGTCACCATCCGCAGTGAGGCCGACGCCGTCCGGCGCTACGAGGTCCGTACGCGGTGGTCCCCGCTGGGGATCGAGTTGTCGTCGGTGAGCTATCCCGGCTGACCTGTGGAATCTGGTGGTCGAGCCTGGCAGGCGACCAGAGTGGAGGTGCGTGAAGAACCTCATCGACGCGGCGGCACACCTGTTCCTGGGGGCCGCGTGTCCGGGCTGTCACTCGCCAGCCCTGGCATTGTGCACGTCCTGCAGGCTGGCGCTGTCCCAGGAAGCCCCACACATCGCGTCGCGCCCGATGCTCGACGTGCCGCTCGTGGCCGCGAACGATTACCGTCCGCTGCTGGAGCGGCTGGTGCCGGCGATGAAGGATGACGGGGCCCTGCACCTCGTGGACGATCTCGCTGCAAGACTTGCGGTCTCCGTCGCCGAACTGCTCCCGGAGCCGGATGTGGTGCTGGTGCCAGTGCCGTCGCTCCGGTCGGCGGTCAGGGCCCGTGGGTATGACCATGGGCGTCGTCTGGCTGCAGCCACGGCACGACGGCTGGGGCTGGGTTGGCGGCCAATTCTGACGAGGACTGGACCGGGCGGTGACCAGCGAGTGCTGTCTCGGGGCGACAGGCGCCGCAACGTAGCAGGCTCGATGCGGGCCCGTTCATTGGCAGGTCCCGTGGTGGTGTGCGACGACGTGGTGACAACCGGTTCGTCGCTTGCGGAGGCAGTGCGGGCGCTCCGCGCTGCAGGCAATGAGGTGCTGGGTGCAGCCGTGGTGGGGGACGCGGACCGGCCACGAAAATCGGCTGGTACCAAATCCCCCAATGGTTGACTGGAGTGGGTAACGTTGGGGAATGGAGACGCCTTCGAACGCAGGCCCTGGATTCCAGGCCGGTTCGGGGGCGCTTGTGTTTCTGGACAAAGCGCTTCGGCGCCGATAGGAGGAACGATGGACATCGTCGTCACCGGCAGGCACTGCACGGTCGGACCCGAGCTGAAGGGCTTGGTGAATGACCGTCTGACGTCTGTGGAGAAGCTGAAGGATCGTGTCATTCGTGGTGAGGTGGAGTTCTCCGCCACCGACGGCACCAAGAACCCCTCAGACGCCATCGCCGTGCAGATCACCTTGCGGAGCAAAGGTCCCGTGATCCGTGCCGAGGCCAGGGCCAACGACAAGACGCTCGCCTTCGAATCCGCCTTCGACCGGTTGAAGGCACAACTGCGAAAGGCGGCTGATCGACGCAAGACCCATCGTGGACTCAGGTCCTCGAACACGAGCCAGGACGCCGGACTCATGCCGCCGGTGGAACAGGAGACCTCCGACGACCAGACCCACGAGGTGGCCGGTCTGGTTGTCACCGGGGACGGTCCTCTCGTAGTGCGCGAGAAGGTCTTCCAAGCCGCACCGCTGACCCTCGCACAGGCCCTTGACGAGATGGAACTCGTCGGCCATGACTTCTTCCTGTACCAGGACGCGGCCACCGGCAGACCGTCGGTGGTCTACCGGCGAAAGGCCTACAACTACGGTGTGATCCATCTGGACGTCGAAGACTGACGCGCAACCTCGACACGCACCTTGGGTGGTTCGCCGCTGCTGGCTAGGATGGTCAGCGGCGCGCGGCCACCCTTGGTGCTTTCATGCGCTGAGATGACGTCAACCAAAGGACCGACGACGTGGGATTCATGGACTTCCTGACCAACATTGGTTCAGGATCGCAGTTGAAGAAGCTTGAGAAGATCGCCAACCAGGTCAACCTCATCGAGGAGGACTTCCAGGCGATGTCGGACGCCGAACTGCGTGCCATGACCGACGAGTTCAGGCAGCGGCTCGCTGACGGTGAGGACCTCGACAAGATCATGCCGGAGGCCTTCGCCGTCGTCCGGGAGGCCACGGTCCGGGTCGTCAACAAGCGCCTCTTCGACGTCCAGCTCATGGGCGGGGCCGCGCTGCACTGGGGCAACATCGCCGAGATGAAGACCGGTGAGGGCAAGACCCACGTCGCCACCCTGCCGTCGTACCTGAATGCGCTGACTGGCAAGGGCGTACACGTCGTCACCACCAACGACTACCTCGCGCAGTACCAGTCCGAGCAGATGGGCCGCATCCACCACTTCCTCGGACTGGACGTGGGGGTCATCCTGTCCAAGATGACCCCGGCGGAGCGCCGCGTGGCCTACAACGCCGACATCACCTACGGCACCAACAACGAGTTCGGGTTCGACTACCTGCGCGACAACATGGCGCTCAAGAAGGAGGACCTCGTCCAGCGGGGACACCACTTCGCGATTGTCGACGAGGTGGACTCCATCCTCGTCGACGAGGCCCGCACCCCCTTGATCATCTCCGGGCCGGCCCAGGACACCCACGAGTGGTACCCGGTCTTCGCCAAGCTGGTTCGCCAGCTCGCCCGGGACGAGGACTACGAGGTCGACGAGAAGAAGCGCACCGTGGCCATCAACGCCTCGGGCATCGAGCACGTCGAGGACCGCCTCGGGATCGACAATTTGTATGAGTCGGCCAACACTCCGTTGATCAGCTACCTGAACAACGCCATCAAGGCCAAGGAACTGTTCAAGAAGGACAAGGACTACGTCGTCATCGACGGCGAGATCCTGATCGTCGACGAGCACACCGGCCGATCCCTGGCCGGACGCCGCTACAACGAGGGGCTGCACCAGGCGCTGGAGGCCAAGGAGGGCGTCCAGATCCGCGACGAGTACCAGACCTTGGCCACCGTCACGCTGCAGAACTACTTCCGCATGTACGAGAAGCTCGCGGGCATGACGGGCACGGCCAAGACCGAGGAGTCGGAGTTCCAGAAGATCTACGGGCTCGGCGTGATCTCGATCCCCACGAACCGTCCGATGATCCGCATCGACCAGCGGGACCTGATCTACCGGACTGAGGAAGCCAAGTACCAGGCCATCATCGCCGACGTCGTGGAGCGGCACGCCGCCGGTCAGCCGGTCCTCATCGGAACCGCTTCGGTGGCCAAGTCCGAGATCCTCTCAAAGCTCCTGAAGCAGGCAGGCATCCCGCACAATGTGCTGAACGCCAAGCAGCACCAGAAGGAAGCCGAGATAGTGGCGCAGGCCGGCCGGAAGGGCGCGGTCACAGTTTCCACGAACATGGCGGGTCGTGGCACCGACATCATGCTCGGCGGCAACCCCGAGTTCCTCGCCGACCTCCAGTTGCGCAAGCAGGGACTCGATCCGGTGGAGACCCCCGAGGAGTACGAGGCGCAGTGGCCTGACACGCTGCGTACGCTGGAGGACCAGGTCAAGGCCGAGCACGAGGAGGTCGTGGCCGCCGGCGGCCTGTACGTCGTCGGGTCCGAGCGCCATGAGTCGCGCCGTATCGACAATCAGTTGCGAGGCCGTTCCGGTCGTCAGGGCGACCCGGGGGAGAGCCGCTTCTATCTCTCCCTGTCCGACGACCTGATGCGGTTGTTCCGACCCGAGTTGCTCGAGCGTGCGCTGCTGATGCTGAAGGTCCCGGATGACGTGCCGATAGACAACAAGTCCGTGAGCAACACCATCGAGTCCGCGCAGAAGGAGATGGAAGCCCGCAACTTCGAGATGCGCAAGAACGTCCTGAAGTACGACGACGTCATGAACCGTCAGCGGCACGTCGTCTACCGTGACCGCCGTCGCGTCCTGGACGGCGCCGATCTGGAGGAACAGTTGCGCGAACGGGCCGAGTCCGTGGTGGCCCAGGTGGTACGCACCCACACGGTAGGGGTTCCGGAGGACTGGGACATCGACATGCTCCTGAACGAACTGCGCACGCTCTACCCCGTCGGGATCGCCCACGAGGACCTGCCCGAGGATCTGCCGAGCCAGTCCGAACTCATCGAACTGTTCACCGAGGACGTCAAGCGCGCCTACGACCAGCGCGAGGAAGAGCTCGGCGCCGAGACCATGCGCGAGCTCGAGCGTCAGGTGCTGCTGTCGGTGGTTGACCGTAACTGGCGGGAACACCTCTACGAGATGGACTATCTCCGCGAGGGCATCGGCCTGCGCGCCATGGCGCAACGAGACCCGCTGGTGGAGTACCAGCGCGAGGGCGGCGACATGTTCATCGCCATGCGTGAAGCCTCCTTCGAGCAGGTTGTGGGGCTGCTGTTCAACCTCGAGGTCAACAAGCCGGAACCGGCGGTCAGCGTCGGGCTCGTGACCGATGGCGAGGGCGCGCCGGTGGACGTGCTGGGCAAGGTGTCCCGAGGCGCGGGCGAGGATGTCGACGGCGCCCCTGCTGACGAGCCGACGCCGCGCACCCCCCTCGCGAAGGGGCTCGAGGCGCGCGAGCAGGAGAACCTCTCCTACACGGCGCCCGACGAGACTGGCGAGGCGCAGTCCACGGCCACGGCACAGGCGGCGGCTCCGCAGCGGCCTGGCCGCAACCAGCCCTGCTACTGCGGCTCCGGAAAGAAGTACAAGGCCTGCCACGGCAAGGCCGTGACTGCTTCCTGATCAACTCAGGCCAACGACGGCAACCTCTGAGCACGTCCAATGTCCCGACCGGGTGCCGTCGACGCGCAAGGCGCAGGCCAGCCAGCGGCCGCGGACGTGGATACTGACGGTGGCCTCCACGGCGTAGGGCGTGGGCATCTGGGTGGTGATGCGCCCGACTGACGCGATTGCGAGTCGAGCGTCGTCCAGTGCCGCCACGAGCGATTCAAAGGCCGGACGGGTCATCCGGGGGCGAACCTGGTGGAGCGCCCGGCGCCCGCGAAGGGCTTCCATGGTGGCGATCACTATCCCGAGCGCTTGCTGGGGGACTCGCTGGGTTGGCGCGTTGCTGCGAGAGAATCTGATCTGCGTGGCGGTCATGACGTGGACGCTATGGTCTTCACGGCGCACAACCGGCCAAAGCCTCGGTTCGCGGCAACACCGATCAGGGGAGTGACAACACATTCGGTTCGGGTGACAACACCGCCCCCGGCCCGGACAACAAGTCGGGATCGGCTCACTGCCCGAACATCAGCAGCATGCCCGCAATGGTTAGCCCCACCATGAAGACCAACATCGGGGTCTGCCGAAGCACGGCGCTGGCCGCGTGGGCTCCCCTCAGCGCGATGTCGTGGCACACCAGCGCCGCTGCCACGTGACCACCGACGATCAGGAGCACCTGCACCACGGCGACCAGCATCGGGTAGGCCAGCAGCGTCGTGTCGGGGCCAGACTCGGCCAGACCGAACAGGTCCCATCCCAGACCGAGCGGGTCCGCGAACCTGATGGCAGTGCGCTGCCCCTCCAGGTAGAGCATCGTGGCGTAGTGGGCCAGGAAGTAACCAGCGATCAGCGGCACCAGGCTGGGTGCCAGCCTGTCCGCCGTCGGCAGCAGGCCACGCTCCGGCGGGCGCAGGGGGAGAGCGCAGAGGAGGAACAGCCCTCCGATCACCGCCACCGTCCCCAAGAGCCCGAGGCTGCCGAGGACGCGCGGTGAGATGTCACTTGCCTGGGTCAACTTCACCCACCACGCAGAGGCGGCCACGGCGTCGAACAGGGTTCCAGACAGCAGGACCACCGCCAAGGCCGTCTGATGCTTCGGGGCCTGCCAGGCGGCCAGATTGCGCAACGGATTGATGATCATGAGGGTGCCCGAGGCCGACCGACTCCACGGTGACAGCTGCGCCACGGTGGTGGCGAAGCTCTCGAAGGGATCCGCCCGCTCGATCCATTCACGTGAGGTGGCCATTGTGCCCAGGAGCGCCCACGCGAGCCACAATGCGGCAAAGCCGCGCAGCACCGGCAGGGTCAGGGAGAGGGGCTCCACAAGTTCCGCGTAGAGGAACACGAGCAATGCCAGAGCAGCCGGGAGCCTTGAATCTAGGTTCTGCCTTGCTGGGGCGTCGGTGGTGCCCGTGAGCCTCAGGAGGAGTCGCGCGGGGTTCGTGCGCCGGTAGACGGCGCCGAACAGCAAGGCGACGGGCACCAGCCCCACCCAAAGCCATACGAAGACGAAACCGAACACGGGATTGTCGATCCTGTCCGCTCCGAGCGCCAGCGCGACGGCGGCCACGAGCCAGACCGCTCCGGCCGCCATCCGCAGCGGCCGGGAGAACGCGGGGGAGTCGATGAACTTCCCGAGCCGAGGCAGTTCCCGACCGGTTCTCCTCCGGTAGCGGGGCTCCCGCCAGGCGAACAGGAGGATCCAGAACGTGACGACCAGAACTGCGGCGGCCGCGGCGACCACGAGGGGGAATGGAAGGGGCAGGTCTTCCCGGGTGGCGATCCCGTGCAGCGGGATCATTGCACCACCAGCTTCGCCCAGATGACCTGGTCGCCATGGGTTTCGATCTCGAACGCGCCCGTCATGTCCGTGGTGAACTCCATGGTCGTGGTGCTGCCAGGCTGCAGGTCGGCGGTCAGTTCGTAGCCGTGCAGGTGCAGTTCCTCACTGACCTCGGATGAGATCTCGATCGTCACCTCCGACCCCAAGGGCACCTCCCACCTGAGGACGTCGTCGGGGACGGCAGAGGTGACGACCAGTCGCAGGCTCACTGGTTCGGCTTCGGCGGCCGTGCCGCAACCGACCAGGGCCATCAGGGCGAACACGGCCAGTGCCAGGCATCGGGCGGCGGTGTACATCGCGGTATCTGTTCCTTCCGGTTGGCCTGTGGGACTCCCCAGTCAACCTACCGCCAACGGCCGGGCCGCAGCCCTAGGCTGGGGGCGTGGAACGCCAACTCGTATTCATCCCCGTGCCCAGCAACGAACTCGACGCCATCGAAGGCGGGACGAGCCTGGCAGGGCGGGAAGCGCACACGGTCACCCCTGAGCTGCTCGCGGCCCTCGGGTACACGTCGGAGCAGCTGGAGGACGCGGAGTACGCGGCACTGGTCATCGCCTCGGTTGCGGCGCTGGCGCGATACGGCCGAAGGCTCGTACTGGTGGCCGAGCTGGACGCCTCATCCATCCTGCCGGGTGAGGATCCGGCCAACGGGGGCTGCGTCGTGGCCGAGGTGCCGCCCACCTCCATGACCTGCTGGTTCTCGGAGGCCGACGGCGTTGACGTCGCTGATGCGGCCGCGGCAGCCTCTGGCCTCGACATCGACACCGCCTGGGACTTCACTGAGGTTCAGGACCTGCTGCACGACCACGATCTGCTCTGGAACGACGTCGAGGAGTACCGCAGACAAGCGGCCTCCGGCCACTAGGAACTTCATCGATGGACGTCCCGGTCGGCTCCCGGGTGTAATCATTGTCTGGTGCGGCTGTCGCCCACGTCGTGGTGAGCAAGGAGGAACGCCATGCCCAGAGCGATCTGGAACGGCTCGATCTCATTCGGGCTGGTGACCATCCCGGTGAAGCTGTACGGGGCCACCGAGGACAAGGACGTGAGCTTCCGCCAGGTCCATGCAGCAGATGGTGGCCGCGTGCGTTACCAGCGCGTGTGCGAGAAGTGCGGCGAGGTGCTGCAATGGGGCGACATCGCCAAGGGCTTCGAGTCGTCCGACGGCCGCATGGCCATCCTGACCGACGAGGACTTCAACGCCCTGCCGCTGAGCACGCTCAAGACCGTCGACGTGGTGCAGTTCGTCGACGAGTCCGAGATCGACGAGTCCTACCTGCAGAAGTCCTACTTCCTTGAGCCCCAGAACATGGGGCAGAAGCCATACGTCCTGCTCCGGGACGCGCTGGCCAAGCAGGACAAGGTGGCGGTGGTGAAGGTGGCGCTGCGCAATCGGGAGTCGCTGGCCCTGATCCGGCCCAAGGACGACCTGCTGGTGATGCACACGATGTTCTGGCCGGACGAACTGCGCGACGGAGAGTTCGCGCGCCCCTCCGAGGAAGTGAAGGTCTCCACGGCGGAACTGGAGATGGCGAACCTCCTGATCGCGCAACTCGAGGGAAGCTTCGACCCGGAGGCCTTCACGGACTCCTATCGGGAAGCGGTCACCGAGGTTGTGGAGGCGAAACTGGCGGGCACGCCCCTTCCGGAGCCGTCCGGGGACCAGGAGCCCAGCGGTGAGGTGGTGGACCTCATGGCAACGCTCAAGGCGTCGGTCGAGGCCGCGAAGAAGCGACGTGCGGAGGGCAAGAAGAAGGCCTCCTGACCCTTCCGATCCGGAAGCCGTCAGGAGGCGCTCTGGGTACTGGCCGGTCAGCCCTGCTGGTCGCGCGCGAGCCACTCCTGGGCGCGCCGCTCGATGCCTGCGAAGGCCTTCTCGATGAAGGGAGCCACCATCTTCTCGACCTTGCCTCCGACGAGCGGGAGCTTGACATTGAGGTCCCCGGAGTAGTCCCCGGCCGTGGCCTCGCCCAGCGGCTTGAGCACCGCCACGGCTGCGACGTTGATGGGCATCCCCTTGACGTCGACGTCCACGTTCCCGCGGCTCGTCCCGTCGGCCTGGGGCGAACCCCACTCGAACCGCTGCACCATGTTGACGTCCTTGCCGACGAACCGGGCTACTTCTCCCGGGACCGGAAGCGACATCCGCAAGGTCACCACAGTGCCCTCGACTGTGACCTCGTGGCTGGTCGCCCCGGCGTGCTTGGCCACATCCGCGATGAAGTCCTTGTTGCGCATCAGGGCGACGACCTGCTCGGGCGTGCCGTTGTAAGTGTGGTGGTAGGTCAGCTGCATGTCCCCCAATGTACCTAGGATTGCGGCCATGAGGATTGATCTCCACACCCACTCCAGGGTGAGCGACGGAACCGACACCCCGACGGGTCTGGTGATGAAGGCGGCGGAGGCAGGACTCGACGTCATCGCGCTGACCGACCATGACACCTTCGACGGCGTCGCCGAGGCGCAGGAGGCGGGACGCAGGCTCGGGATCCGCGTCGTGGCGGGAATCGAGATCTCCACCGAACTGAACGGGAGGTCGGTCCATCTGCTGGGGTACGGGTGCGACACCCATGACCACGACCTGCTGGCCGAACTGACCCGGGTTCGCGTGGGACGCACGGAACGGTTGCCGCAGATGTGCGCCCGGCTGGAGGCGGCCGGGGTGGGCGTGACGATGGACGAGGTACTCGCTGCCGCGAAGGGCGCGCCGTCCATCGGTAGACCGCATTTCGCCGATGCGATGGTGGCGAAGGGTTACGTGAAGGACCGCGACGAGGCGTTCAGCCGCTACCTCGCCGAGGATCGTCCGGGGTACGTCGGGCGGTACGCAACTGAGGTCGGAAGGGCAATCGACCTGGTGCACGGCGCCCGGGGGGTGGCGGTCCTGGCCCACCCGTGGGGTCGCGGCAACGCGCGGGTCGCCACCGCGGAGGTGATCGAGTCACTGGTGCGCGAGCACGGGCTCGACGGCATCGAGGTCCTGCACCCCGACCACGACCAGCACACCAGGGGACTCCTCTCGGAACTCGGAGCGCGGCTCGGCCTGGTACGCACGGGGTCGAGCGATTACCACGGCTCGGGGAAGAAGGACAATCCCTTGGCCGCCAACCTGACCCGGGAATCGGCGTTCAACGAGCTGGTGAGGCGCATGGGTGCCCGTCGGAGCGCCGGACGATAGGGTTGGTGGCGCACGAGATCAGGAGCAACCGCATGGAACCCACCACAGACACCGACGCTTCACTGCGCGCCGCCACGGCCCGCAGCCAGGAGATCGAGAGCCAGCTGGCGAAGGACCCGACCCAATTCCGGATGCTGACGGGGGACCGGCCCACGGGGCGTCTCCACATCGGCCATCACTTCGGGTCGCTTGCCAACCGCGTGCGTTTGCAGAACCTGGGGATCGAGACGTTCCTGCTGATCGCCGACTACCAGGTCATCTACGACCGTGACGGGCTCGACGACCTGGCCGACAACGTCCGCAACGCGCTGGCCGACTACGTGGCGGCCGGCATTGATCCCGAGCGCACCGTCATCTTCACCCACTCGACGGTGACCGCCTTGAACCAGCTGATGCTCCCGTTCCTGGCGCTGGTCACTGACGCCGAGTTGCGCAGGAACCCGACGGTCAAGGACGAACTCGCCGGTTCCAGCCGCCCCATGTCGGGACTGATGCTGACCTTCCCCGTCCACCAGGCCGCCGACATCCTGTTCTGCAAGGCCAACCTCGTGCCCGTCGGCAAGGACCAGCTGCCCCACATCGAACAGGCCCGCGTGATCGCGCGTCGCTTCGACGAGCGCTACGGACGTGCCGACGCTGAGCGGCCGGTGTTTCCCGAGCCCGACGCGCTGTTGAGCCGCAGCGGCATCATCCTGGGCCTGGACGGGACGAAGATGAGCAAGTCGAAGAACAACACGATCGAACTTGGCATGACCGCGGACGAGACCGCGAAACTGCTGAAGCGCGCGGTGACGGACTCGGAGCGCCACATCACCTATGACCCGGTGAACCGGCCCGAGGTTTCCAACCTGGTCAACATCGCCGCCTTGTGCCTTGACCGGGACCCGGTCGACGTCGCCGACGAACTGGGCGACGCCGGCGGCGGCGGCTTGAAGAAGCTGGTCACTGAGGCCGTCAACGATCACTTCGCCGGACACCGCGCACGCAGGGCGGAGCTGATGTCGGACCCGGGCGCGCTCAGCCAGATCCTCGCCGACGGAAACCGCCGCGCCAGCGAGGTGGCCGAGGCCACCCTGGACGAGGTGCGTCGGGCCATGAACATGGCCTACTGAGAGCTCGCCCCGGGCGCCGGGGTGTGGAAGCCTACTCCGACGCCGGCTCCGCGGCCGTCTGGGAACCGCCGCCGGTCAGCTCGACACCACCGCGGCGCCGCGTCCTGCGCCTGCGCGGCTTGGAGGCGACGGCCTCGTCCTTCGGGGGCCGGTCTCCCGCGGGTTCGGTCGTGCGACGACGGCGACGGTGTGAGGCGTCTCCGGAGTCGCGTTCGCGATGGGATTCGGTTCGCTTCGGACGCTCCCGCTCCACCGGCTTCGCCCCGGGGAGCCGTCCCTTGGTGCCCGCCGGGATGTTCAGCTCTTCATAGAAGTGGGGGGACGACGAGTAGGTCTCGGCCGGGACGCCCAGCTCAAGCTCGAGTTCCTTGTCGATGACCTTCCAGCGGGTGACGTCGGCCCAGTCCACGAGGGTCACCGACACGCCGGCGTTGCCGGCACGACCGGTGCGTCCGATGCGGTGGACGTAGGTGGCGTCGGTGTCGGGGCACTCGTAGTTGATGACGTGGCTGATACCGGAGATGTCGATGCCGCGGGCGGCGACGTCGGTGGCCACGAGGGTGTTGATCGTGCCGGCCCGGAACTTCTTGAGGGCACGCTCGCGGGCCGCCTGGTTCAGGTCGCCGTGGATGGGGGCGGCAGCGAAGCCACGATCCACCAGCTCGTCGGCCAGCCGTTGCGCCGCTCGCTTGGTGCGGCAGAAGATCATGACCTTCGTGGCGTCGGTGGACTGGAGGATGCGTGCGACCATCTCCGGCTTGTCCAGGTCGTGCGCCTGGTAGACGAACTGGTCGATGTCAGGAACCGTCGCCTTGGCGTCGTGACCCTCGGCCCGGATGTTGATCGGGCGGTTCAGCGTCGCCCGCGCCAGTGCCAGGATGGGGGCCGGCATCGTGGCTGAGAACAGCAGTGTCTGCCGACCCTTGGGGACCTTGGCCAGGATTCGCTCGATGTCAGGCAGGAACCCGAGGTCGAGCATCTCGTCGGCCTCGTCGAGTACGAGAACCTGGACCTCGGAGAGGTCCAGGGCGCGGCGGTTCGCCAGGTCGAGCAGACGGCCCGGGGTGCCGACGGCGACGTCGATGCCCTCCTCCAGGGACGAGAGTTGCTCGTCGTAGCTGGTTCCGCCGTAGATGGTGAGGACCCGGGTCTTGAGGTTGGTCCCGGCCAGCGCAAGGTCCCGGGCCACCTGCAGTGCGAGTTCGCGGGTGGGGGCGATGACCAGGGCGCGGGGTTTGCCGTGGGTCGGTTGCTGTCCTTCGGCTTCTGCCAGGATCTCCAGGCGGTGCAGGAGGCTGACGCCGAAAGCCAGCGTCTTGCCGGTGCCGGTGCGGGCCTGACCGATGAGGTCAGCACCGCCGATGGCCAGCGGGACCGCCAGCGTTTGGATGGGGAACGGGTGCACGATGCCGGAGGCGGCGAGTGCGGAGGTGATTTCTTCCTTGATGCCCAGATCGGCGAACGTCTGTTCGCCCGGCTGCTCTTGTTCGCTCAGCGTAAGACCTTACATTCGGGCCGGCCCGGGGCGGAGGCCTCGCAGGCGGCGGGGAGCGGCGCGCAAGCGCCGTGGGGGATTTACCAGCCCCACTCTACTGCACCGCCACCCGCGCGCTCAGACGGCGCCGAAACCGACGGGGCGCTCCTCGACGGCACCGAGATCGAGGTAGGCGACCTTCGCCGCGGGTACCACCACGCGACGGCCCTTGGTGTCGGTCAGCTCGAACAGTCCGCTGTCGGCCACGGCGCTGCTCAGCGCGGCGACGAGTTCGTCCGCCCCCGATTCGGTCCGGACGGTGAGTTCGCGGGGTACGTCGGCGATGCCGATCTTCACTTCCATTTGATCTCCAGATTCGTTGGTTGTTTCCCACCCTACCCGGGCAGGAGAACCGGATCAGGCCTCGTAACGGGCGACCGCTACCGTGATGTTGTCCCGGCCGCCCTTGCTGTTTGCCCAGTCAACGAGTCCTTCGGCGATCGCCCCGGGGGAAGCGGTACGCTCCACGAATCCCTTCACCAGGTGGTGCATCTCCTCGGGAGAACTGGCGTAGTTCCACAATCCGTCGGTGCACAGCAGGAGCCAGCCGTTCGTCGTGGGCTGGTGGGTGATGACCGATGGGGTGACGTTCGCGGCGTCCCGACCGAGCCACTTCGTGATCGAGTGGGCCTGGTTCGACTGTTCCGCCTCCGCGCGCGACATCCCGAGCATGATCCGGGCCTGTGCCATGGAGTCATCCGTGCTGAGCAGGAGGCAGAGGCCGTCGTCTCCCAGCCAGTAGGCCCGCGAGTCACCGACGTTGCCCACCGCGATGCTGTCGGGCGTCATGATTCCGGCCACCAGCGTGCAGGCCGCGGCGTCGTCACCCTGCCTGGCGGAAAGCACGGCATCCTGCGCCTCCGCGAAGGCCTGTACGAACGCGAGGTTGGGTGCGGTGCCCTCCTCGATGCGATTGGCCAGGTGCATGCAAGCAGCTTCAGAAGCCACCAGGGAGGCCAGCTCGGATCCGGCGGCGGTGCTCACGCCGTCGGCCACGGCGAGTACGGCGGTGCGCTCATCGCCCGGCCGCGCGGCGAGGCAGAACGCGTCCTGGTTGCTCCTGTGCTTCAACCCGACGTCGCTGCATCCCGCGATCCAAGGTGCAGGGACGCGCACGTAGTGACTGCGCTCACCCTTCGTGGGCTGAGTGGGCTGGGTCATGTTCTCCTCGTCTGTACGGGTTGTGACTCATATTAAGCACCCCCGGACAAGCCACAGGGGCAGCCAGATGGTCTCTGGTGCCCCTGTGGTGCTTGAAGTTTGGTCTGGTTACTTGGTCAGATCACCTGAACGTGATCCGCCTGCATGCCCTTCTGACCCTGGACAATGTCGAACTCCACGCGCTGGTTCTCTTCCAGCGAGCGGAAGCCGCTTGCCTCAATGGACTTCCAGTGCACGAATACGTCTTCGCTCTCGCCACCATCGACGGCGATGAAGCCGTAGCCCTTCTCGGCGTTGAACCACTTGACGGTTCCCTGTGCCATTACTGCCTTCTCCTTTTGAAACTCCCGTTGCACACCTCGTGCCCCAGGCCCTCAGCCTGTTCTCCACCGGCTGGGTGGGTCCACTCTTTCACAGCATCGGGTTCAGGTCTAATGAAACGCGAGAAATCCTCCCGCTGAGATGAACTTGTCGGAGGCACCTGCTTGCATGGTGACGTGACCTCCCGACCCGAGACTGGCTGGCGCCTCGTGCGCCAGAGCCCGCCCCCTGTGCCTCCGCTGACCCCTGCCCAAGAGTTGGCGGCGAGTCCCGGGCCCGGCATCCGGGTGGTCGTCGGGGGGCCGGGAACGGGCAAGACGCTGGCGCTGGTCTCGAGCGTGGCGGCGCGGATCGAGACCGGCGGATCGCTGGAGCGGATGGCGGTCCTGGCCTCCTCCCGTGCGGACGCACAGCGCCTCCGCCGGGAGATCGTCCGGCGCACCGGCGGTGCCCAGGTGTCCGCCCGTGTCACGACGGTGCATGGCCTCGCGTTGGGCTGGTTGCGGGAGCTGGGGGACAGCGACGTGCCGTGGCGGCTCCTGCGGGCACCGGAGCAGGAACTGCGGATCCGGGAGCTGCTGGACCAGCTGGGCCCAGCCTTCTGGCCCGAGGACCTTCGGGAGGCCGTCCCCACGCGGGCGTTCGCACGGCAGGTGCGCGAGGTCCTGGCGCGCGCGAGGCAACTCTCGTTGGACCCTTCCGACGTGGCACGGATCGCCGGGGACGGTCAGGACCGGCTGTTCGAGCGGGTGGCCGAGTTCTTCGAGGAGTACCTGACCATCTGTGACTTCGACGGCTCCCTCGACTACGCGGAGCTGGTCTATCGGGCAAGGCTGCTGTTGACTGACACCGCGGTCGCGGCCAGTCTGTCGTCCCGGATTGACGCGATCATCGTCGACGATGTGCAGTCCCTCGACGCCGCACAGCTCGCGCTTCTGGTTGACTGCGCCCGCTCGGGCATCGCCCTGCACGCCTTCGGAGATCCGCAGCAACGCATCCACGGTTTCAGGGGCGCCACGGCCCAGGCAGTTCCCACGTTGCTGGCCGAGCAGAACGCGCTCCGGTTCGACCTGACGGAAGGCTTCCGCAACTCGGCCGCGGTCGCCTCCTCCCTTGACAGCCTGCGGCGGCGGCTATCGCCGCTGGGAGCCGCACCCTCCCCGTCGCCGGCCCCGGGGCCCGTGGGCAGGGTGAGCGTGCGCGTCTACGACGACGAGGCAGCCGAGCAGGCCCACCTGGCACAGCTTCTGCGACAGGCTGTCCTGCGTGACGGGCTGCAGTGGTCGGACCTGGCAGTGGTGGTGCGCGCGGGCAGGTCACAGCTGGGGCCACTGGCGCGCGAGCTCAGCCGCTACGGGGTTCCCGTTGAGGTGGCCGGCGACGAGATCGCGCTGGCAGGTCAGTTGGCGGTCCAGGTGCTCCTCCTGGCTCTGGGCGTGGCGGCCAGGGGCGGTCGCCCCGACGCGGACGAGACCAACAGGCTGTTCACGTCGCCGCTCAGCGGACTCGACAGCATCGGACAACGCAGGCTCGGTCGCAAGTTGCTCGAGTCCCACCCGGGGGCGGGCAACTCAGTACAGCTGCTGGGTCGCTGTCTGGTGGAGCCGGACCTCCTGGAGGGGGTGGTCGGCGAGGAGGCTGACCTGGCAAGACGGCTGGCCCTGCTGCTCCACGACGCCGCGGACGCGCTGGCCAAGGGGCGCAGCGTGCGGGAGGCTCTCTGGCAGGTGTGGGACGCAACCAACTGGCCGCGGAGCCTCAGGCAGGCGGCGCTGGCCGGGTCGCGGCGCGCCAACCATGATCTCGACGCCATCGTGGAGCTCTTCGAGCTCGCCGCACGTCGTGAGGACCTCGTCGGGGTCGCTGGGGCGCGGACGTTCATCACCGAGGTCTCTGGCCAGGAGATCCCGGCCGACACCGGACGCGAACTGGAACTCGTGGGACGCGGGGTCAGGCTGCTGACGGCGCACCGGGCAGCCAGCGACCAGTGGCGGCGCATCTGGGTGGTGGGGGTGCAGGAGGGCCGGTGGCCGCAGCTCGCCCGACGCAGTCTCCTGCTGGATCCTGACCGGCTCGCGCCGGACCACCTCGACGCCGTCAGCCCTGCCACGGTGCTGGGGGACGAGCGACGGCTCTTCCACGTCGCCATCGGGCGGGCGGCTGAGGAACTGCACGTCTCTGCCTCCCAGGGTGTCGAAGGTGAGGCCGGAAGACCCTCCCGGTTCCTCGACGAGCTGGGGGTCCCGGCTGAGCGGGTGCACGGCAGGCCGGCCCAGCGGCTGACCGCCGCTGCTCTGGTGGCTGAGCTGCGCACGGTCGCCGGTGATCCCGGTGTGGGTGCGGGTCTGCGCCGCGCCGCGGCTCTCCGCCTGGCGCAGTTCGCCGCGGTCACCGACGCGGACGGGCACCAGCCGTTCTCCGCCGCGGACCCGCGAACCTGGTGGGGGGTGCGTGAGGACTCCTCCGGGCCGCCTGAGGCTCCCCGGACCGTCCGGATCAGCGGCTCGCAACTGGAAACGCTGCTGAGCTGTCCGCGACGGTGGTTCCTCTCCCGCCGGGCAGGGGCGGAAGCCGGCCGGAGGTCGCGGGCCTCGGTGGGCGACGTCGTCCACCTGCTCGCCCAGCGGGCAGTGACCGACGGGCTGGACGCCGAGCGACTCAAGGAAGAGCTGGCGCGGGTCTGGGATCGGATCCCGTTCGAGGCGGAATGGCTGTCGGTCTCCGAGCGCGCCGAGATCGAGGCCGCCGTCGAGCGTTTCTCGGCCTGGCACGACGCCTCCGTCGACGACGTGGTGGCGGTCGAGGTGCCCTTCAGGGTGACGCTGGACGTCGCGGGCCGCAGCGTGGAGCTCTCCGGCACCGTGGACCGCCTGCAACTGAGTGGAGGGCGGTTGAAAGTGGTTGATCTCAAGACCGGCAGGAGCCTGCTGCGGCAACGAGACGTTGCCGACCACGCGCAACTCGGCGTGTACCAGCTCGCAGCCACGCTGGGAGCGTTCGAGGAGTTCGCACCCGGAGTGCGCCAGGTGGCTGCCCCGGCTCTGCTGTTCCTGCGCCACGGTGAGGTCTGGCCGGAACTGGTGGAACAACCATCCATCCAGGACCAGGCCGCACTCGAGGGCGAGGAGCTTCAGGTCGGACCGACGTGGGTGCACGACAGGCTGGCGCGGGCCGTCACGATCATCGACTCGGGGGAGTTTCCCGCCACCCAGTGCAGCGCCTGCAACTACTGCCAGTTCGCGGCCTCGTGTCCCGCCCTCCACACAAGCGGAAAGGAG
The DNA here is from genome assembly GCF_020687685.1 of Tessaracoccus sp. OS52. Taxonomy (GTDB): domain Bacteria; phylum Actinomycetota; class Actinomycetes; order Propionibacteriales; family Propionibacteriaceae; genus Arachnia. The sequence continues at coordinate 1,104,998 of NZ_JAJEWM010000001.1, forward strand.
ATCGGCGCATGAGTCCCGCGCTGCGTACTCGCCAGGACCTGTGTGACGCGCTGGGCGTCCCGTTCTCGGAGGAGCAACTGGAGGCCATCACAGCTCCGCTGGCTCCCGCCGTGATCATCGCCGGGGCGGGCACCGGCAAGACGACCGTCATGGCTGCGCGAGTGGTCTGGCTCGTAGGCACCGGCCAGGTGCGTCCCGAGGAAGTGCTGGGCCTCACCTTCACACGGAAAGCCGCGCAGGAACTCGCCGGGCGGGTCGCTACGGCCCTCGAGAGGGCGGGAGTCCTCACGGGTGACGATTCCGAGGGCGCCGAAGTCATCCAGACCTACGATTCCTTCGCGGCCCGGCTGGTCGCCGAGTTCGGCCTGCTGCTCGGCCTCGACTCGGACCCGGTCATGCTGACGGGAGCGTCGCGATTCAGGCTCGCCGCGCGAGCCGTCGCCGCGGCACCGGGCCCTTTCACCAGCATCAGCCGGTTGTCTCACCAGACCATTCCCGAACGGGTGCTGGAACTGGACTCCCAGTTGCAGAGCCATCTTGTGGATCCGGAACAGGTGGTCGAACTGACGCACACCGCGCGGGAGCGGTTCGAGAACGCGCCCTTGTACCGTGGCGGGCCGACGAAGGACGTGGCCGCCGCACTGGCGGCCCTCGACGAACGGCTGGAGCTGCTGCAGCTCGTCGGGGACTACCAGCGGCTCAAGGCCGGTCTAGGACTGGTTGAGTACGCAGACCAGTTGCGTCGCGCGGTGCAACTGGCCTGCGCCGTCCCCGACGTGGCGGCCGCGCTGCGCCGTCGCTTCCGGGTGGTCCTGCTCGACGAGTACCAGGACACCTCCGCAGCGCAGGCAGTCCTCCTGCGGACCCTGTTCGGGGAGGGGTTTCCCGTGACCGCCGTCGGCGACCCGAACCAGGCGATCTACGGATGGCGTGGCGCCGCGGCCAACAACATCCTTGACTTCCCCCGGCTGTTTCCGGGCCCCGACGGCGCGGACTCGCCCCAGCTCACGTTGCGTATCAACCGTCGCAGCGGGCAGCGCATCCTGGACGTGGGAAACAGGCTGGCCGAATCGCTGACCACTCCCCGGCAGGTGGAGGGGGTGCGTCTGGTCGCCCCGGAAGGGACTCCGCCCGGCACGGTGGATGCCGCCCTGTTCGACACCTTGGCCGAGGAACTGGACGCGCTGGCGGAGCGGGTGGTGGCGGAGCATGAGGGGGGAACCCCCTGGCCGGAGATCGCCGTGCTGGTGCGCCGCAACGCGACCCTTGCCCAGGTCTACGAGGTGCTGCGCGACCGTGACGTCCCGACCGAGATCGTCGGGCTCGGGGGGCTGATCCATCTGCCGGAAGTGGTGCCGGTGGTGGCCACCCTGCGGGTTCTGGACGACATCTCGGCCAACCCGGACGTCGCCACGTTGCTCACCAGCAGCAGGTGGCGCGTCGGGCTGCGGGACCTCGAGGTGCTCGGACGTCGGGCTCGAGAACTCAGTGCCGCGTCGGACCCCCGCGGGGCCCCCCCGACGTTGTCGGAGCAGCTCGAGGACGTAGTGACGGATGCGGACCCGGGCGAGGTGGTCTCCCTCCTGGATGCGGTCACGGATCCGGGGGACGCACCGTTGAGCGACGAGGGCAGGTCCAGGGTGGCGCAGTTCGCGGCCGAACTTGCCGACCTACGACGTCATGTGGCCGAACCGGTGGTCGACCTGGTGCGGCGGGTGATCAGCAGGCTGGGCCTGGAGGTCGAGCTGTTGGCCAGGCCGGGCGGAGACTCGTCCCAGCTTTCCAGGTTCCTCGCAGCGGTCAGCGAGTACGTGGACGTCGACGGCGACGGCAGCCTCGGTGGTTTCCTCGCCTACCTGGACGCAGAGGACAGACATGGGGTGGGCCTTGAGCAGGCCGTCCCCAGCGAGGCGGACTCGGTCAAGCTCCTGACGATGCACCGGGCCAAGGGGTTGGAATGGCACACGGTGTTCATCCCGGCTCTGGCAGATCGCACGTTCCCCTCCGAGGACCGCGGCGGCATCTGGCCGACGAGGGCCGCCAGCCTGCCCTCGCCGCTGCGGGGCGACGCGTCCGGCATTCCGCAACTGCGCGACTACTCGAAGAAGGGGATGGAAGCCTTCAAGGCCGAGACGAAGGCGGAACACCGCAAATCCGAGGACCGCCTGGCCTACGTCGCCGCCACGCGGGCAAAGCAGTTGCTGGTGGCCAGCGGCCACGTGTGGACCCCTGGCTTGAAACGCCCACGAGGGGTGTCCGACTACTTCGAACAGATCGCCGAGGCCGCAGGCGCCGACGCGGCAGGGATGGTGGCCTCCGCCGAGAACCCACACCCGCACGACGACGTAGTGGCCGCTTGGCCGGCAGCGCAGGACGAAACGGAGCTCTCCGCGCGCCGGGACGCGGCCCGTCTCGTCGCAGACGCTGCCCGGCTGGTCGCGGCGGGCGCGGACGACGCGACGCTCGAGGAGTGGGTGTGGGCCTCCGGGACCATGGAGGTCGGAGCTGCCGAGCGTCTTGCGGGTTGGGACTCGGATGCCCGGCTGCTGGTGGAGCAGCATCGAAGGCGCCGGGCGCGCGACGTCGCCATCCCGGAGGGACTCTCGGCAACCGCCGTGATGGCGATGGCCACCGATCCCGAGGAATTCGCGGAGAGGCTGCTGCGGCCCATGCCCCGGCCACCATCGGCTGCCGCCACTCTGGGAACGCGGTTCCACGACTGGATCCAGCGGCGGTTCGCCACCTCCGCACCGACCTTCGAGGAATTGGAGGCCCCCCGGGGGGCCGAGCCGCCGGGGTTCGACGCGCTCGTCGCAGCCTTCGAGCGGGGGCAGTTCGCCCACCGCCAGCCCCTGGAGGTGGAGGTGCCGTTCCTGCTGCGATGGGGTGGGCATGTGCTGCGTGGCCGGATCGACGCCGTGCACCAGTGGGACGGGGACGCCTACGACCACCTCGTCGTGGACTGGAAGACCTCCAACAGTCCCGCCGACCCACTCCAACTCGCCATCTACCGGCAGGCCTGGGCCCGCTCCAAGGGGCTGGATCCCGAGCGCGTCGGGGCGGCGTTCTACCATGTGCTCTCCGACACCCTGGTTGTCTCCGATGCCCCCGCGAAGCTGATCGACGACGCGCTCGCGACGGCGGGGGACAGCTGATCGGGCGGCTGGTTGTTCCCCGTAGGGTGGGACCATGACGGGAAGCCAGGCCTCCGAGGGTCCGCCGATAGGGCGGCTGGCCCAGGCCGTCCTCAGCCTGTTCGCCGCCCCTCGCATCAACATGCGCGACGACTACCAGCTGGTTCGTCGCGCGCAGCGGGCGCTGGCCTGGACTCCGCACGACCCCAGCAGGCTCCTGGACCAGACCGTACTCGGAGAGGACGGCACGCGGATTCCGGTCCGGCTCTTCCTGCCACGCTCCGGTGAGCGTCCCGGTGTGCTGCTGTTCTTCCACGGGGGCGGCTGGGTGACAGGAGACATCGACACCTACACCAGCACCTGCCTGACGATGGCTGACGTCACGGGGCGGGTGGTGTGCTCGGTGGACTACCGGCTCGCCCCCGAGAACCCGTACCCAGCGGGACTGAGGGACTGCCTACGGGTGGCGCAGCTCGTGCTCGAGCAACCGTCGCTCGTAGGACTCGAGACCGCGGCGGACATCCACCTGATCGGGGACTCCGCGGGTGCCAACCTCGCGGCGGCGGTGTGTCTGGTGCTGCGTGAGGAGGGCGGGCCTCTCCCACGGACACAAACACTTCTTTATCCGGTTACCCAATGGGACCACGACCCGGAAACCTCACCGTTCGCCTCGGTCGCGCAGTACGGCACCGGTCTGCGCCTGACGGCGCGCGAGGTCCGCGATTACCTTTCCATGTACCAGCCGGACCCCGCCCAGCGGGACTCCCCGCTGGTGTCGCCACTGGCCGCAGACGATCTGTCCGGGCTTCCCCGGACCCTCGTCGTCACGGCCGAGTACGACCTCTTGCGCGACGAGGGCGAGGCCTTCGCCCATGCCCTGCGCGCCGCTGGCACCCCCACCCGGCTTGAGCGCGTGGACGGGGCCCTGCACGGCTTCATCGCCCTGCCACGGTTCCTGAGGGCACCCACCAGGGGCTATGAGCACATCTGTTCCTTCCTCGACGGCGACCTCACAGACAGCCGTGACCTGACCGCGGGACCCGCCATGGAGGGCCCGTCGTGAAGCTCGCGAACCCGCAACCGACGACGGGGCGCAGTTGGGTGCGGCTGGACAATTCGGCGAGCATCTTCCTGGCCGCCCGCAACGAGGTGGACAGCAAGGTGTTCAGGCTTTCGGCCGACCTGGACGAGACGATCGATCCGGCGGTGCTGCAGGAGGCACTGGACCGCGTCTACGCCCAGTACCCGCTGTTCAGCGCGGTCCTGCGGCGGGGGGTGTTCTGGTACTACCTGCAGCAGTCGGCGCTGCACCCATCCGTCACCACCGACGATGCGCCCTCGGTGACGCACCTCTACCGCGACGACAGCCGGGAACTGCTGTTCCGGGTTCTGCACCGGGGTCGTCGCATCTCGCTGGAGATCTTCCATGCACTCACCGACGGCACCGGCGCCCTCTGGTTCTTCCAGGACCTCCTCACCGAGTACGTCGGGCTCCGGCACCCCGAGGACTTCAGCGCCCCGGCGCCCGCCACGGGCGGAGTGAAGCAGGCACTTGACATCGACGCGTTCACCCACTGGTTCCGGGCGGGCACGCGCCGTGTGCCGTTCGAGGACGAGGCCGCTTCCGCAGTCGAGTCCACCGCGCTGCCGGCCTCCGTCGGAAGCGATGACCGCCCCGAGATCCGTCCGCGTCGCATCGCCGGCCGCGACGTCGTGCAGATCTCTGGCACCCCCACTCCCGACCTGCGCACCCGGGTGGTGGAACTCTCGATGCCCGTGGGCCCAGCGCTGGCCCTGGCGCGTGCCGCCGGCGTGTCCTTGACGATCTTCATGACCGCGTTGTTCTTCCAGTCGGTCAGGACCGTGCGGCCCACCCCGCACCGGGCCAGGATCATGACAGTCTCCGTGCCGGTCAACCTCCGGCAGTTCTTCCCGACTGGGTCGGGCCGCAACTTCTTCGCCACCACCCGCCTGGCACACCGCTATGGGGACAACCCGGAGGGCGACACCCTGGAGGCCGTCTGCCTCGACCTCGCAGCGCAGTTCGGCGCCCAGATCACCCGCGAGCGCCTCGCTCGCAAGATCCACAGGCTGGTCCGCTTCGAGCGGAACCCGCTGCTGCGGGTGTTCCCGCGCCCGTTGAAGGACCGGGTACTGGCCGTCGTGAACTGGGTCAACAACCGCGGCCTGACGGCGGCGATCTCGAACCTGGGTCGGGTGGACCTGCCGGGCGCCGTCGCGGCCCACGTGCGGGAACTGCTGTTCCACGTCTCTGCGGCCCGGCCCCAGTTCTGCATGATGAGCCACGACGGCGTACTCACGATCTCCTTCACCAGCCCGTTCGTGGAGACCGACTACCACGCCGCGTTCGTCCGCCACCTCACCGAGCGGGGCGTGCCGGTGACCCTCAACGTCAGCAGGGTGACGCCAGAGGAACTCGCGTGACCGCGCCGTCGGGCCCGACGGACCACATCGGCCGCTGCCCCTCTTGCGGGGCCCAGGTGCTGGGTCGATGGGAGGACTGCCCGCTCTGCCGGGTCCCACTGCAGCGAGCCGAAGCAGCCTCCGGGGAGGCGGAGCTCTACCCGGCGCCACCGTTGCGGTTCGACAGGCGTCAGGTCAGGAGGGTCCTGGTCGCGCTGTCAGTGGTGGCTGTCGTGCTCTCGTTCGCCGCGCAGCTGCTGGTGCCGAACTTGATGGCCCCTGTGCGCACCGTGTGGCTCTCTGTAGCCACCCTCTGGCTGGTGGTGCTGGCCGCCGCGTATCGCAGACGCAACGTGGGGAGCCTTGTCATCTGGCTCGTGGTGCTGCTGTCCGCCGCGGCTGCCGCGTGGGCGCAGGTCTCCGGTGGCGGGTCCTGGGCCACCACCTGGGCCATCCCTGCCATCTGCACCTTCGCCAACGTCGCGCTCGGGATCGTGGTCTGGGTGGTGCGCCTCGAGCCGCTGGAGCACCTCGGCAAGGCGTTGCTGGTGCTGGTGTTCGGGCTGGTGCCGGGCCTCTTCGTGGCGCTGGGGTGGGTCACCACCGTCCTGCCGTCCGTGGTCTGCGTTGGCTTCAGCCTGGTGCTGCTGAGCCTGATGGTGGGGCTCAAGCGACGCGAACTGGGCGAGGCCCTCCACCGTCGGCTGCACGTCTGAGCGGGCGGGAGAGCGTGTAGCGTCAGGACGGGCACCTCGCTCCAGGCGTCCTCGGGCGGGCTGTCACGGGAGGAAGAACTTGAACCATTGGTCGGCACCCTCAACGCTGGACCGTGTCGCGCTGTCCCGGTCCGGGGAAGCAGTGGCTACCAGCTGGCAGCAGGCGCTCGTCCTCGAGGTGGACCGCGACGGGCGGTTCTCCGGCGACCAGGGAGCACCCGTGCCTCTCCGGGAACCCGGCGAGCTGCAGCCCGACGACATCCTGCTCGGCAACCACGGTGGGCGGACGTGGTTCGCCCGGCCGACGACGGAGCTGACGGCAGGCGATCCGACGCCGTGGCGTGAGACCCGGCCCGGGTACTGGGACCTGACGGCGGCCGCCGTCGCCCTCGTCCGCTGGCACGGCACCCGGCCGCGTTGCGACCGCTGCGGCGAGCCGACGATCCCGGACTCGGGAGGCGCCAGACGGCGGTGCCCGGAGTGTGGGGCGCTGGCCTTCGCCCGGCAGGATCCCGCCGTCATCGTCGCCATCCTCGACCCCTCCGACCGGCTGCTCCTCGCCCGCCAGTCGATCTGGCCCGAAAGCCGGGTCTCGGTGATCGCGGGGTTCGTGGAGGCGGGGGAGTCGCTCGAACAGGCGGTGTGGCGTGAGGTGGCTGAGGAGGTGGGCGTCGCACTGTCCGCGGTGCGTTACGTGTCATCCCAGCCGTGGCCGATGCCGCGCTCGCTCATGCTGGGCTTCGTCGCGGCAGCTTCCGACGCCCGGCTCCAGCCGGACGGCGACGAGATCGTGGAGGCACGTTACTGGGAGCGGGACGAGCTCACCCGAGCCGTCGCAGCCGGGGAGCTGACCCTGCCCGGCGGGGCTTCGATAGCCAGGCAGCTTGTGGACGCTTGGCTCTCAGGCGAACTCCAGCGGCCAGAGGCCGGCTGAAAGCACTGACACGCCGAACGGGTGGCTCGGCATCAGGTGGCAGACTTGGTGGATGACGAGCCGCCTGCCCGGAGCGCTCACCGGCGTCGCAGCCGGGGCCGTGACCCTGGGCGTCGCAGAACTGGGAGCAGCGCTCCTCGCCCGAGCGGGGCTCGTCTCCACGAGCGCTTCCCCTCTGGTTGCGGTGGCGAGCGCCTTCATCGACCTGACCCCGCCTTGGCTGAAGGACTTCGCGGTGGCAGCGTTCGGCACGGCCGACAAGCTGGCGCTCGGCGTCGGGATGGCCGTGGTGCTGGTCCTCGGCTGCGCACTGGTGGGGACGCTGTACCACCAGTCGCGGCCAATGGGGATCGGACTCTTCCTCCTGGGTGGTCTGGTGGGGACGGCGGCCGTCCTGACCCGCCCTGACACCGGTTGGGGTGCAGCGGTCCCGACCGCGGCCGGTCTGCTGGCCGGCCTCTGGGCCCTGGCTCGCCTGGGCGGCGTCGCGGCAATGGCCGTCCGGGACCAGGCCGACGGGGTGAGCCGCCGCTCGGCACTGCTCTGGGCCGGCGGGGTGACCGTTGCCGGGCTGGCCGCCGTCCTTGCCGGCCGGGCGCTCAGCCAGGCTCGGGAAGTGGTCGAGGCCGCCCGGGATCGACTGACGGGACTGCGGGTGCTCAAGCCTGTGGTCGTTCCCGCTGCGGCCATTCAAGGGGTCCCGGGACAGGCGGACTTCATCACGCCGAACGACTCGTTCTACCGCATCGACACCGCGGTCGTGGTGCCCCAAGTGGATCCGGACTCCTGGCGCCTGAGGGTGACCGGGATGGTGGAGCGTGAGATCGAGTTCACGTTCGACGAACTGCTGGGCGAGGAACTCGTGGAAGCGCTCGTGACGCTCGCCTGCGTCTCCAACTACGTCGGAGGGGACCTTGTTGGCAACGCCGTCTGGACTGGGCTACCCGTTCGCGAACTGCTGGCCCGGGCGGGGGTGGAGGACGGGGCAGACATGGTGCTTTCCACCAGCGTCGACGGATTCACCGCCGGCACGCCTCTGGTGGCGATGACGGATGACCGCAACGCGCTGCTGGCCGTCGCCATGAACGGCGAGGCACTCCCTGCCCAGCACGGCTTCCCGGTACGGCTCGTGGTGCCCGGACTCTATGGGTATGTCTCGGCCACCAAGTGGGTCACCGAGCTGAAGGTGACCACCTTTGCTGCAGACGAGGGCTACTGGACACCGCGCGGCTGGTCGGCGCTGGGGCCGGTGAAGACGGCAGCCAGGATCGACGTTCCCAAGTCCGGCAACGTGAGCGCCGGTTCCGTGGTGCTGGCAGGAGTGGCGTGGGCGCAGCACCGAGGCATCAGCCGCGTGGAGGTGCGCATCGGCGAGGGCCAGTGGCAGGAGACGACGCTGGCGGCGGAGCCGTCCATCGACTCGTGGCGGCAGTGGATGTTCACCTGGCAGGCCGACCCTGGCGAGTACGAGATCGCGGTCCGTGCCACCGACGGTTTCGGCGAGGTGCAGACCGAGGCCCTTGCCGACCCCGCCCCGGACGGCGCCACCGGCTGGCACACCATCAGGGTGACCGTCACGGATTGAGCCGGGGCACGACAGGGCCCCGGGTTTCCCCGGGGCCTGTTGCGCTGTTTATTACTGGCCCTCAGGCCTGCAGCTTGTTGGTCTCGTCCTGGATCCGTGCCGCGACCTGGGTCAGCTTGTCCCGGTGCGCGTTGGCGTGGTGAGCGCAGAACATGAGCTCGCCACCGCTGGGAAGGATTACTCGCAGGTACGCCTGGGCGCCGCACCGGTCACAACGGTCCAGGGCGGTCAGGGCGGGGTCAATTGCGGTCTCGGTCATGCTCGCCTCGCTCTCTTGGATGCTTCTTGATAGTTAACAACGTACCGGGTTCCCGGATTGTTCCAAGCCTTGGATGACAGGTGTGTTATTCGCGGGCGGCGAACGCGCTCAGGTTGCGCTCCGGACCCGCGCCGCTGCACGGTTGCGGGGGCGGCTGCGGGTAACGTGGGGCGGGTGCAGTCCCAGAAGAACATCTCCCACACCCCACGCGACTACGAGGCCAAGAACCTGCTGGTGCTCGAAGGCCTCGAGGCGGTTCGCAAGCGCCCCGCGATGTACATCGGTTCCACGGACACCCGGGGACTCATGCACTGCCTCTGGGAGATCATCGACAACTCCGTCGACGAGGCCCTCTCCGGCTTCGGTGAGGAGATCGAGATCACTCTGGGCCGCGACGGCTCGGTGCTGGTGGTGGACAAGGCCCGTGGCATTCCCGTCGACAAGGAACCACGCACCGGGCTGAGCGGCGTCGAGGTGGTCTACACCAAGCTGCACGCCGGCGGGAAGTTCGGGAACTCCTCCTACAACGCCACCGGTGGCCTCCATGGCGTCGGCGCTTCGGTGGTGAACGCCCTCTCGGTCCGGCTCGACGTCGAGGTGGACCGCAACGGCGCGACTTGGGCGATGAGCTTCAAGCGCGGCGTGCCCGGAGTGTTCGACGGCGACGGCCCCGCAGCGACCTTCACACCGACCAGTGGCCTGCGCAAGGTTGCCAAGGTCCCCAAGGGGCGGACGGGCACGCGCGTCCGCTACTGGACCGATGACCAGATCTTCCTGAAGGACGCCGAGCTCTCCCTCACCCACCTGCTCGACCGGGCGCGGCAGACCTCGTTCCTCGTCCCGGGTCTGAAGATCGTCGTCCATGACCGCCGCACAGCGCAGGAGACCTCGGAGGAGTTCCTCCACATCGGCGGCATCACCGAGTTCGCCGACTACCTGGCACCTGACGCCCCCCTGACCGACGTCATCCGGCTGCAGGGGCGCGACAAGTTCACCGAGACGGTCCCGATGCTCGACTCATCCGGGTCCATGACGGCAACCGACGTCGAGCGCGAGCTCGAGGTGGACATCGCCGTACGGTGGGGCACCGGGTACGACACTGTCCTGAAGTCGTTCGTCAACATCATCGCCACCCCGAAGGGTGGCACCCACGTCTCTGGCTTCGAGCGTGGCCTGACCAAGGCCTTCATCAAGTCGCTGGAGGGCACGCGGGGCATCCTGAAGAACGGCGACGAGGTCATCCGCGACGACTGCATGGAGGGCCTGACCGCCGTCGTGACGGTTCGGCTCGCGGAACCGCAGTTCGAGGGCCAGACCAAGGAGGTCCTCGGCACCCCGCCGGTGCAGCGACTCGTCACGCGCATCGTCGAGGAGGAACTGGGTGCCTGGCTGACCAGTTCCAAGGCCGCCATCAAGCCGGTGGCCCGCACGCTGATGGAGAAGGTCGTCGCCGCGGGCCGCACCCGTATGCAGGCCCGCGCCCACAAGGAGAACCAGCGTCGCAAGAACGCCCTGGAGTCCTCGACGCTGCCTGCCAAGCTGAAGGACTGCCGTTCCACCGACGGTGAGCTCACCGAACTGTTCATCGTCGAGGGCGACTCCGCACTCGGCACCGCCAACGTGGCACGCAACTCCGAGTTCCAGGCGCTGCTGCCCATCCGCGGCAAGATCCTCAACGTGCAGAAAGCCTCCGTCGGGGACATGCTCAAGAACGTCGAATGCGCGAACATCATCCAGGTGCTTGGGGCGGGGTCCGGCCGCACGTTCGACGTCGACAACGCCCGCTACGGCAAGATCATCTTCATGGCCGACGCGGACTCAGACGGCGCCCACATCCGTTGCCTGCTGGCCACCCTCTTCTTCCGCTACATGCGGCCGATGGTGGAGGCGGGCCGGGTCTTCTCCGCCGTGCCGCCGCTGCACCGCTTCGAGCTCACCAACCCGAAGCGCGGCATGGAGAAGTACATCTACACCTACACCGATGCCGAGTACCAGCGGAAGGCGGCCGAGCTCACCAAGAAGGGCATCAACTTCAAGGAACCCCAGCGCTACAAGGGCCTGGGTGAGATGGACGCCCACCAGTTGGCTGAGACGACGATGGACCCGCGGCACCGTACCTTGCGCAGGCTCACCGTCGACGACGCCGCGGAGGCCGAGGGCGTCTTCGAGATGCTGATGGGCAACGACGTGGCCCCGCGCAAGGAGTTCATCGTGCGCGGTGCCTACTCGCTGGAAGCCGACCGGATCGACGCGTAGCAGTCCGGGACGGGAGCGCTCAGATGAGCTGCTCCAGCATGCCGGTGTCCACGTCGTACATGAATCCGCCCACTTCCGCGCGGTCCTTGATCAGCGGATGGTTGGTGACCATCTCGTAGTCCCGCCTGAGGCGCTGCAGCTGGTCAGGGGACGCACCGAAGTTGACCCAGCTGGTGTCCAGGCCGCTGCGTTCGTTGATGACCTGGCGGATGTCCGCGTCGGTTCCCGACGCCATCGCACACTTGGTGTGCGGCACGATCATGATTCGCTTGACGTTCAGCAGCTGAACGCTCAGCACGCACCCGGTGAGGGTGGTGCTGGAGACCGCGCCTCCGGGTGTCCGCAGGATCTTCGCGTCCCCGTGTCCCAGCCCTACCATGTCCAGCGGGTCGATCCGGGAGTCCATGCAGGTGATGATCAGCACCCCTGCGTGGGCGATGCCGTCGAAGCCCCCGTGTGGGAAGTTCTCGGCGTAGGCGCGGTTGGCTGCAATCAGGTCGTCGAAGCTCATGTATCACTCTCCTTCGAGGCGTGATGCTACAGCAGTGTTCCGAGCCCCCACCTCAGCTGCCCGCCGCCGCCCCACCGTCATGGCGTCCCGCGAGGGAGGTGACCGGCTGGGGGAGTGCGGCCCCCGAGCCGTCCCGCCGTCCGGTGGGCTCAGGGAGCGCGACGGGCGAACCACTGGCAGCCGAGGCCACGACCGGGGCCCTGCCGATGGCCGCCAGCAGCAGGGTGTCCTCGCCCTTCAGGAAGCGGTGGCAGCGCACGCCGCCGGTGGCCCTGCCCTTGGCGGGGTACTCGCTCATCGGCGTGACCTTCACCGAGCCGGGCTCGGTCCCGGGCAGGGCCGAGGAGCTGCCGGAGATGGTGACCACCTCGTCGTGGGCCGGCGTGGCGGTGCCGAACCAGACCACCTTCGCGCCTGGTGCCAGCTTGACGCCGGCGACACCACCGCCCGTGCGTCCCTGCGGCCTGACCGCGGCGGCGGGGAAGTGGAGGAGCTGGGCGTCGGAGGTGATGAAGGCAAGGTGGCTGGCCTCGTCGAACAACTCCACGGCGCCGACGAGCTCGTCCCCGTCGTCGAGCCGGATGACGTCCCAGGAGTCCTTGGAGATGATCTCGGCCTTCACCCGCTTGACGATGCCGTCCCTGGTCCCCACCGCCAGGCCGGGTGAGGACGGGTCCAGGGTGGTGACGCAAAGGGGACGCTCGCCGGGTTCCAGCGGCCACAGCTCGCTGGCCAGCGAGCCGCCCTGCAGCGAGGGGGCACTGGCGGTCAGCGGCACCGTCGGCAATTCGATGGCGCGAGCCTTGACCACCCGGCCACGGTTGGTGATGATGCCGAACTCCGAGTGGGCCGTGGTGCGGGTGGCCGAGACGATGACGTCGTGCGCGGCCCGGCCGCCCGTGGGGAGCGGGGTGGCGACGTCGGTGCGGGCCACGAGGCCGGTGCCGGACAACAGCACCCAGCAGGGTTCGTCAGGCACCTCGAGCGGGGCCGACACGGCGCTGACCTGGCCACTCGAGGCCAGCAGGACTGTCCGCCGGGGAGTGCCGAACTCCTTGGCCACGGCGTCGAGTTCGGAGCCGACGACCCGGTGCAGGACGGCCGGGTCCTCGATGATCTCCTTCAGCCCCGCGATGGTCTGGGCCAGCTCGTCGGACTCCTTCTCCAGCTCGATGGTGGAGTACTTGGTGAGCCGCCGCAGCTGCATGTCGAGGATGTAGTTGGCCTGGACCTCGTCGAGGTCGAAGGCGGCGATGAGGCGGGTGCGAGCCTGGGCGGCGTCGTCGGAGGTGCGGATGATGGCGATCACGTCGTCGATGTCGGCGATGGCCGTGATCAGGCCCCGGACCAGGTGGAGCCTGTCGGCGGCCTTGCCGAGCTGGAAACGGCTGCGGCGCAGGACGACGTCCAGGCGGTGGGCCAGGTAGACCTGCAGCAGGTCCTTCAGCGACAGCGTCCTGGGCTCGCCCTCGACCAGCGCGACGGCGTTGATGGCGAAGGTGTCCTCGAGCTTGGTCTGCTTGTAGAGCTGTTCCAGCAGCGCTTCGGGGTTGATGCCGTTCTTGACCTCCACCAGCAGCCGCGTGCCGTGGGCCAGGTCCGTGAGGTCCTTGACGTCGGCGATTCCTGTGAGCTTCTTGTCCTGCACGCCCTTGCGGATCTGCTCGATGATCTTCTCGGGCCCGACCATGTAGGGCAGTTCGGTGACGACGATGCCCTGCCGACGGGCGCTGACCTTCTCGATGCGAGCGGTGGCGCGGACCCGGAAGGTGCCGCGGCCGGTCTCGTAGGCGTCGCGGATGCCGTCGAGTCCGATGATCTTGCCGCCGCCGGGGAAGTCGGGGCCGGGGATGTAGCGCATCAGCTCGTCGAGCCCGATGTCGGGCTTCTTGAGCAGTTGCTTGAGGGCCCCGACCACTTCGACGAGGTTGTGCGGTGCGATGTTGGTGGCCATGCCGACGGCGATGCCGGTGGCCCCGTTGACCAGCAGGTTCGGGAAGGCTGCGGGCAGGACGGAGGGCTCGGACTCGCGGCCGTCGTAGTTCGGCTTGAAGTCGACGGTGTCCTGGTCCAGGCCGCGGGTCATGGCCAGCGCCGCGGCGCCCATCCGGCACTCGGTGTAGCGCATGGCGGCCGGGCCGGCGTCGAGGGAGCCGAAGTTGCCGTGCCCGTCGATCAGCGGCAGGCGCATGGCCCAGGGCTGGGCGAGCCGCACGAGGGCGTCGTAGATGGCGGTGTCGCCGTGTGGGTGGAGGACACCCATCACCTGGCCTACGACGCGGGCACACTTCACGTGGCCGCGGTCCGGGCGGATGCCCATCTCGTCCATCGAGAACAGGATGCGCCGCTGGACGGGCTTCAGCCCGTCGCGGGCGTCGGGAAGCGCCCTGGAGTAGATGACGGAGTAGGCGTACTCCAGGAAGCTCGTCTCCATCTCCTCGGTGACGTTCACATCCAGGATGTGCTCTGTGAAGGTGTCGTCCTCGGGCGTCTTGGTCGCCATGTGGCAGGGGTTTCCTTTCAGATGATCCTGCGCAGCTTATCGGCCAGACCGTCTCCGTCGGGTGCACGAACCTCCGGCGCCGTGTCGGGGTTCCACGTCTGGTCATCGCTGGCCTGCTCGGTGAGCGTGCCGTGGGCCAGTGCGTGCTCCGCTGGGCTGAGTTCGCGGATGGCCCGGGCGCGGACGTGGTCGGGCTGAAGGGTTGCGAACTCGGCGTACAGGCTCGGGTCGTGCTGGCCGTCGTCACCCACCAGCAGCCATCTGATGTTGGGCAGGTCACGGGCGAGTTCCCGCAGGCAGGTGCGCTTGTGCTCCGGGCCCTTGCGGAACCAGCCGGTGTTGGTTGGGCCCCAGTCCGTCAGGAGCATGGCGCCGTCGGGGATGCCGTGACGGGCGCAGAACCGCCTCACCATCGGGTAGGTGTTCCAGGCGCCGGTGGAGACGAAGATGATGGGGGCGCCCGGGTGTTCTGCCAGCAACTGCTGGTACAGCCGGGCCATGCCCGGAACCGCCTGCCTGGCCTGCTCGGTGAGCACGAAGGAGTTCCACGCCGCCACCATTGGCCGCGGCAGCCACGTCGAGATGATGGTGTCGTCGATGTCGCTGACGATTCCGAAGGTCTCCTCGGAGTCGATGACCTGGACCGGTGCGAGCGTGGACGCGCCGGCGGCACCGTCGATCTGGATGCTGTGCCAGCCGGGACGCAGACCGGGGTTGCGGAGTCGCACGTCGACGTAGCCGCCCCGGTCGGCGACGATCCCGATCCGTTCCTCGCCGATCACGACGGTGGCCGCCGCGTTGACCTTGGGGGCGGCGATGAAGTTGCGCCAGCCCCTCCGGTTGATGATCTCGGTGGCGGCCTGGACGATGCCGAGCTGGCTCGGTGGGCGCAGCACCACCCGGCCCAGGACGCGGATCTGCTCCTGCGTGCCGAATCCGGTGTAGGCGACGACCGACTCCTGCCAGCCGAGCCGGATCAGCAGTCTGTTGAGCATCCGGTTGAGGCGATCCTCGATCCGGGCGGCCAGGAAGGGTCGGGACTTCATGGACCACAACTTAGCGAAGGCATGGAACAATGGCCGGGTGACCCGCTCCAGCCTGACCCGAACCCCTCTGCCAGCGGACCTGGTGGCCGAGATCGCGGAGTGCGGGTTCTACCCCCAGTTGGTGGCAGACACCATCGCCGGCGGCCTGGGTGACGCCCAGGTGCAGGGCCACTTGGTGCACCACGAGGCCACGTTCGCCGGCCATGAGGTGCAGCGGCACATGACGGTGCTGGTGCTGACCCACAACCAGTTGCTGATCTGCCACACCGACGACGGCGACAACGGCGTCCCCGGAAGGGCCCTGACCACCTCCGAGGTGGTGGCACTGCGCGCAATCGACTCGGTCGTGGTGACGCGCTCGATCGCCCATCCGGAGGTCTTCCCCGCACCCGAGGCGCAGCTGGTGGAGACCTGGCTGACGTTGGTGTGGGGCGGCACCAGGCGGCTGGACCTGGGTCCCGCCGCGTGTGAGGACCCGGAGTGCGAGGCGGAACACGGTTTCACCGGCATGGACGTCCCCAACGACCTGACCCTGCGGATGAGCCCGGCCGGCGACGGTGACAGCAACACCAGACGCCTGCTCGAGTTCGGGGCTCTGTTGCAGCGTCGGATCGGATGATGAGCGCGGAGTTCATCCTGCCTGACTACGCCGGGGCGACGCTGGCCAACCTGCTGCCCAGCATCGAGGCCAGGCTGGTCGGCGGGGACCCGGTGCTCGATCTCCCGAGGGCGCACAAGTACGTCGTCTTCCTCGTCGATGGCCTCGGCTGGCATCCGCTCGCCGCACATGCAGACCACGCGGAGTACCTCTCCGGGCTGCTCCCCGGCGCGCGTCGCCTGACCTGCTCGGTGCCCTCCACGACGGCCACCTCGCTCACCAGCCTGGGCTGCGGCGTCCCGCCGGGCCGGCACGGCGTCGTCGGCTACACCTTCCTGGATCCGGCGGCCGATTCCGTGCTGAACGCGCTGAGCTGGGAGGGCGGTCCCGACGACGTCGCCGCGTTCACCCTGACCGAGACCGTCTTCGAGCGCCTCGGCAGACAGGGGCACGGGGCGGCGGCTGTCAGCCTGACGCGCTTCTCCGAGAGCGCGCTGACGCGAATGGCTTTCGGGGGGACGGACCACCACGGGGTGGAGTTCGAGTCGGACCCGGAGCACTTCGTCGAACTGGTGGGACGCGCCCTCGAGGACAGCGACGTCATCTACTGCTACGAGAGGCTGCTGGACCACCATGGTCACGGGCACGGCGTCGGGTCCTGGCAGTGGCTGGACGAGCTCGCCCGTATCGACGACCTCGTCAAGGACCTCGCTGCAGAGCTGCCGGACGGGGTCTGCCTGCTCGTCACGGGAGACCACGGCATGGTCAACGTACCGGTCGAGCGCAAGATCATCGCCGAGAACCATCCGGAACTCGCCGGGTTCCGCCACATCGCGGGGGAGGGGCGGTTCCGGCAGCTGTACACCGACGACGCGGCGCGTGTGGCCGCCGGGTGGTCGCGGTTCCTCGGCGACCGCGCGAGCGTCGTCCTCCGCGAGGATGCCCTCGCCGCGGGCTGGTTCGGTCCCGACCCGGACCCGGTGGCCGTGCCGCGCATCGGCGACGTCCTCGTCGCGATGCACGACGACTGGGCAATCATGAGCACCGACTACCCGGGCGAGTTCGGCCTGGTCGGCATGCACGGGTCCCTGACTGCCGCCGAGATGCTGGTGCCCCTGTTCGCGATCGGACCCCGATGATGCGGATCGGCATCCTCATCGACGACTTCTTCCCGTCCTCGGGCGGGATCTCGCGGTCGGTCCAGACCCAGTTGGAGGAACTCACCGCGCTGGGCCACGAGGTGACCCTGATCGCACCGGACCGGCACCTTGAGAAGCCCAGGCACTGCCGCATCATCGAGTGTCCCACCATCTACCTGGAGGGCTTGCCGGCGCATCTGAGCGTCCTGCACTGCACCGAGCGGCGCGCACAACTGATCGCGGGTCAGGCCGAGTTCGACATCATCCACACCCAGACCGACAGGGGTGCGCTCGTGCTGGGCTCGCGGCTGGCACGGCTGCAGGGCGTCCCGCACCTGCACACGTTCCACGCCAACATCGCGGGCACGCACCAGAGCGTCCCGGTGGCCTCGGTGTTCGGGACCCTGTCCTACCAGGTGCTGATCAACCCGTTCCTGACCCGCGCGAGCAGGAAGGCGACGCCGCGCTCCAGGCTCCCGCACCGCAATCGGGAGACCGGCGGGGTTGCGGCCAGGATGGATTGGGCTTCCTTCGCCGACATCGCCGCCAAGGTGGACGGCTACACCGTACCGTCGCCTTTCATGCATGACCTCATCACGGAGGCAGCAGGCAGGCAGCTGCGCGGATTCGTGGTGCCCACCGGCGTCAACCGGGGCATGCTGGAGGCCATCAGGCACGCCAAGCGGGAGCGCACCGACGACGTGGTCCGGTTCCTCTCCGTGGGGCGCCTTGCGAAGGAGAAGCGGCTCGACGTCCTCATCCGCGCCTTCCGGCAGGCGGACCTGCCCAACGCGGAGCTCGTCATCGTCGGCGACGGCGACCAGCGCGACCTCCTGCGCTCACTTGCACGTGGGGCGGACAACATCGACATGCGTGGCCACCTCAGTTCGCTCGACGCGATCGCCTATGAGCTCGTCAACGCCGACGTGCTGGCCCTCAGCAGTTATCGTTTCGACTCCCAGGCGCTGGTCATCGCCGAAGGGGTGGCAGCGGGGCTGCCGGTACTCCTGTGTGACGACCGGCTGACCGTCGGCCTGTCGGAGGAGACTTCGCTGCTGACCGGCCCGGGCGCGGCCGCGATGGCCGCTGGAATGCGCCGCATGATGGATCCGGACCTGCGCCGCCGGATGTCGGCGGCCACCGCGGACCTGCTCCCGGCGCTCGCGCCACGCAGGACGGGGGAGGCGTACGAGGCAGCCTACGAGGCGCTGCTGGCAGGAGAGGTTGGAAGCGTTGGCTGAACTGGTGTTCCACACGGGCCCGATGGACTGCGGCAAGTCGACCCTTGCGTTGCAGCTCAACCACACCCAGTCCACCCATGGCCGGGCGGGCAGGGTGTTCACGAGCAGGGACCGCTCCGGTACCCCGCGCATCACCTCGAGGCTTGGTCTGGAGGTCGACGCAATCGAGGTGGTGGCCGACTTCGACTTCTGGCGCTACATCATCTCCGAACTCACCACTGGCAAGCGGGTCGACTACCTGGTCTGCGACGAGGTGCAGTTCTACACCGCCGAGCACATCGACCAGCTGGCCCGGGTGGTCGACGAACTGCAACTCGACGTCTACGGGTTCGGCATTCTGGCCGACTTCCGGACCCAGCTGTTCCCCGGCTCCAAGCGGATGGTGGAACTGGCCGACCGGGTCGAGACCCTGCCCATCGGGCCGCTGTGCTGGTGCGGCAAGAAGGGCACCCACAACGCCCGCACCGTCGGTGGCGAGATGGTCACCGAGGGCTCCCAGGTGGTGGTGGGTGACACCGTGGGCGACGCCGAGGTGCGCTACGAAGTGCTCTGCAGGGCTCACCACCGTCGGAGGGTCACGGCCACGCGCGCGAAGGCGACCCTGTCACCAGACCCGCTGCCGTTCGGCTGACGGTTCGCGCAGCCGGCGCGGGGCGGCTCAGGTCTCCTTGGTGGGGCCGCCGAACATTATCTCGTCCCAGCTGGGGATCTTCGCACGGCTACGCCGCCTGCTCTTCGGCCTGGACTCCGGGGCGGTCTCCTCGGGAACCTCCACGAGCGCGTCCTGCTCCGGCTCCAGCACCTCGGGCTCGGGATCGGGGGTCACCTGGGATTCCTGGATCTCGTAGGCACCAGCGTCGGGCTCCTCCTCGGACTCCCCGGTCTCCCCGGCGGCGGCCCCTTCCGACGGGTGATCGGCCGGCTGCTGCGCCGGGGTGTCCCCGCTCTCGGATCCTCCAGCCCCTTCGGCATCGGAGTCCTCCGAGAGGCCCACGTAGATGCGGACCGAGTCCTCGCTGATGCCGCTCATCATGTCGTAGAGGTCGTCGAGCTCGGAGGTCTGCCTGGCGTCGTCGTAGAGCGGGTCGCGGTTGGGGACGTCGTCGCCGGGCACGCTCGCCTGGTCCTGCGTTGCACGCACCAGCGCAAGCTCGTCCTGGAAGTCGACGGTGTTCTCGTTGTCGGGGCTCTCGACGCCGGGCAGCTGCTCGCCGATCATCCAGCGGGCATCGGCGTTGACCGCGACGTTGAAGCGTCCCTTCGGGTCGAACAGGAACTCCGCCTCGCGGGAGGCCGCTTCGTCGTCATCCTCAAGCCTGCCGATCAGTGCCCAGCGCAGGTCCGGCAGGCGCCAGGCGTCCCAGGAGACCAGGTCCGCGTCGATGCCGCGGGCCTGGAGTCGCTCGCGGATGATGTCGCCGAGCTTGCGATGCCCCGTCCCGTCCCCGCGACGGCGCACCGTCGCGACGAGCGCCGTGCGGGCCATGTGCTCCCGCTCGGCGAGGACGGGGCCCGCGAACCCCTCGACGCGATCGACGTCCACGCCAGCCGCCTCCGCCACCTCGGCGATCGAGGCTCCGCTGCGGATGCGCGCCTGGATCTCGCGTGGGCTGAGTGCACTCTCCATTGGCTCTCCTGTACGTGTGTTGGCTGACAACCTATCAGCGTGGACGGCGGCCCAACTGAAACCGCGCGGGCCGTTCTTCGCCATTCAGGGCGAACTTGTGGTACACATGTCGCCGTTACGCGTCGGCTGGGTCCGACGTCGCAGGGAAAGGACCTGACAAATGGCCACAGATTACGACGCCCCTCGCAAGACGGACGAAGAACTCAACGAGGACTCCATCGAGGAGCTGAAGTCCCGACGCAACGACAAGAACTCCGGCAAGGTCGACGAGGACGAGGTGGAGGCCGCTGAGTCCTTCGAACTCCCCGGCGCGGACCTGTCGCACGAAGAACTGACCGTCAAGGTCCTGCCCCGGCAGGCCAACGAGTTCACGTGCGCATCCTGCTTCCTGGTGAAGTCCCAGAGTCAGCTCGCCGAGACCAAGGACGGCCTGCCTTACTGCGTCGACTGCGTCTGAGTCCTACCTCCTCGGAAGGTCCAGCTTGTTGATGAGCCGGCCCGGTGCGTTGTGGCCCATGTTGCGGAGCCAACGGCGCTGGATGAACCGGTTCATCACCAGCTGGGAGACTCCGACGCCCAGACCGCTCGAGATCGCCCAGATCAGGGCGCTGCTCAGCGGGGTCTCGGGATCGTTGGGGTCCGGTGGCTCGTCGCCCGTGGTGGCTTCCCAGATCTTGGTGACCAGCTTCTGCGCGACGAGGGTGGTGGTCGCCCCCAGCACGCCGGCGTAGATCTTCCAGAAGATCTTCTCGGACACGGCCATGGTGTTCCTTTCGTAGCCTGACTGCAGTTCATTATGGTGCAGAACGCGGGCTAGATTTGGGGTGTGGCTTATCAAGAACGTCTGCGGGTCCCCTGGTGGTGGTGGTTCGTAGCCCTCCTAGCGGTCGGCAGCCTCGCCGTCGCCCTGTTCGCCTACCTGACCGTCCCGTTGGCCACCGCGGTGGTTGTGCTGTTCGCGTTCGCGGTGGGCGCGGTGGCGTACTCCTACGGCAACGCCGCGGTCAGCGTCTCGGGTGACCGGCTCAGTGTCGGACGCTTCAGCGTGGAGGGGAAGTGGATCCGGGGTGCGGAGGCACTCCAGGGCGACGCGGCCGTCGCAGCCCTGGGGCCCGAGGCGGACACGAGGGACTTCCTCCAGACCCGACCCTACGTCCGGGACCTGGTCAGGGTGGACCTGGCGGATCCGGCGGACCCGCACCCGCACTGGCTGGTCAGCTCCCGCAACCCCGACGAACTCGCCAGCGCCATCCGTGCCATCGCTGGAGGTGGGCGTCCGTGAACATCCCGGTGGTGGTTGATGCCCCTGACCTGATGCCCGCCTACGCCCGTCCGGGGGATGCGGGAGCCGACCTGCGAAGCACCACCGACGTCGTGCTGGGGCCCGGTGAGCGGGTTCTCGTGGGCACCGGCGTCCGACTGGCGCTGCCGGAGGGCACGGTGGGGCTGGTGACACCCAGATCAGGTCTTGCGGCGCGCCAGGGGTTGGGGATCGTCAACTCGCCGGGAGTCATCGACTCCGGGTATCGCGGCGAGGTGATGGTCTGCCTGGTCAACCACGACCCGCGCGAGCCGATCACACTGCGGGCAGGGGACCGGATCGCCCAACTGGTGGTGGTGCCCTTCGTGAGCGCTAGCTTTTCACCCGTGGCCAGCCTCGACGAGACGGAGCGCGGTGCGGGTGGTTATGGTTCAACAGGAGTGGGGCGACAAATCCCCGTCAAGCCAGGGAGGCTGCAACAGTGATTTTCGGACGCAAGAACGACGAGGCCGTCGAAGCGGACGTCGAGGCGGACGCCTCCGAGGACCTCACGGTGCTGGAGGAGGCCCTCGAGGCCGACGACTCGGACAGCCAGACCGTGGCGGACTCCGGCGAGTCGGATGATGCCTCCGCGTGGGCCGAGATGGATGCCGCCTTCGATCGGGAGTGGGGCCCCTTCGACTTCGAGGAGGTCGACCTGGAGGCCGACGACGTCAAGCGCCTGGACCTCGGGACCCTCGTGGTCACCCCCTTCGAGAAGATGACGATGCAGCTCCAGGTGGACAAGGCCAAGGAGAGGGTCCAGGCCATCCTCGTCGCCGATGGCGCCTCCGCGCTGGAGGTGGCCGTGTTCGCCGGTCCCGTGCGGACGTCGCTGCTGCCGGAGATCCGCGAGGAGATCATCGCCGCCACCGAGCGGGAGAAGGGTCAGGTCCAGGTGGTCAGGGGACCCTTCGGTGCGGAACTGCGCCGACGGCTCCCAGTGACGGACCCGAAGGGCAACCCGGCCATCCACGTCTCCCGCACCTGGCTCGTCGACGGACCCGGGTGGGTGCTGCGTGGCGTGCTGATGGGCAAAGCGGCCCTGAACCCCAAGGACGAGGAGGCCCAGCTCACCTTGTTCGAGTTCTTCAGCAACCTCGTGGTGCGACGCGGCACGAAGCCCGCCGCACCCGGAAGCCTGTTGCCCATGTCGGTGCCCACTGCGGAGAACCAGACGGAGGAGTGATGTCTCAGAGATCCGCTGCCCATCGGTCCTTCGGTGACCGGGTGCGCAGGCTCTTCTCCACCGCCGAGCAACTGGAGGCGGAAGACCTGGAGGAGCGCTCGCTGGAAAGCGGCGCCGAGCACATCGCCGGCGCTGCTCCGCGCTCCAGGGTGAAGTTCCGGGGCACGGTCACGTCGATCACGACGGCGCCGGACTCGGGCTGGCTGGAGGCGGTCCTGAACGACGGGACCGGCACGGTGAAGCTTGTCTGGATGGGTCACCACCGGCTCGAATGCGTCGTGCCAGGCTCGGACCTGCTGGTCTCCGGCAGGCTGGCGGGCGACGCTGGTGCCGGGGTGATCTACAACCCGGAGTTCGAGGTGGTGTCGTAGTCGTGGCCGGGCCCGCCCTGCTCGAACATCGCGGCAAGTCTGGCCTGTGAGTCCTGGGAGACGACGAACAGCATCTCGTCGGCGGCTTCGAGGGCACCCTCGCGCTCGGGAACCATCGGCAGGCCGTCACGAATGATGGCCACGAGGGCGACGTCGCGGGGCAGGTCGAGATCTCCGATACGGCGGCCGACGAAGGGGCTGCCCTCCGGCAGTCTGATCTCGGACAGGTTCGTCGTCGACTGGTTGAACGTGAACAGCCGCACCAGGTCACCGGTGGAGACGGCCTCCTCCACGAGGGCGGACATGATGCGGGGTGTGGAGACTGCGACGTCGACCCCCCAGACCTCGTCGAACATCCACTCGTTGCCGGGATGGTTGACCCGGCCGACGGTGCGGGGTACGCCGAACTCGGTCTTGGCGAGCAGGGAGTGCACCAGGTTGGCCTTGTCATCCCCGGTTGCGGCGATCGCGACGTCGCAGTTCTCCAGTTCCGCCTCCTCCAGGCTCTGCAACTCACAGGCATCGGCCTGGAACCACTCCGCACCGGGGACCGAGTCCGGCTTGATGGCGTGCGGGTCCCTGTCGATGAGCAGGACCTGATGGCCGTTGGAGATTAGCTCCCGGGCGATGGAACGCCCGACGTTGCCGGCCCCTGCGATTGCGACGCGCATGTGGACTCCTAGTGCTTCGTGGGAGGAACGGCGAAGGTGGTCTCGATGTCGGAGGTGCGTTCGGTCTCGCACCCGACGAAGATGATGTCCCCGTCCTGGTAGACCGTCTCGCTGTCCGGCACCATGCCCCGCCCGACGCGGGAGATGAACGGGATGGGGGCGTGCACGGCCGCCGAGAGATCCCGAATCCGTTTGCCCACCCAGCCACTGTGGACGAAGACCTGGATGAGCCTGACCTGACCGGACGGGTCCCGCCACACCGGCTCGCTTCCCTCCGGCAGCAGTCGGCGCAGCACCTGCCCGACGGTCCAGCGCACGGTCGCGACGGTGGGGATCCCGAGCCGTTCGTAGACCAGGGCCCGCCCTTGGTCGTAGATGCGCGCGACGACGTTGTCGATCGCGTAACCCTCCCGCACCACGCGTGCGGCCAGGATGTTGGAGTTGTCACCGCTGGAGACGGCGGCGAAACCGTCGGCCTGCCTGATCCCGGCGGCCTCAAGGACCTCGCGGTCGAAGCCGACGCCCTTGACGGTGGTTCCCTGGAAGTCGCTGCCGAGCCTTCGGAAGGCCTCGACGTTGACGTCGATCACGGCGACGCTGTGGCCGCGCTTCTCGAGTCCGCGGGCCAGGCCCGCCCCCACGCGTCCGCACCCCATGATGACGATGTGCACTGCCGTCTCCTCCGGGTTCGACCAGTTCGTGCCGCCATCCTAGCCAGCCGGGCCCCCGGCCACCGAAGTTGACCGAGGAGGACGCCGGCGCGGCGGTGATCGGCCAGTGAGCGGGGGATTTCCGCAGGACTGGCGACGGGACTACCTTTTGTCAGTGACCATCCTCTCCGGGTTCAAGCGCGTTGTCGTCGGACGCAGGCTTCCCAACGAACAACTGGGTGAGACCCTCTTGCCGAAACGACTGGCGCTGCCGGTCTTCGCCTCAGACGCGCTCAGTTCCGTCGCCTATGCCCCGGACGAGATCCTGATCACCCTCTCGCTGGCGGGCATGGCGGGCTACCTGTTCTCGTGGCAGATCGGTGTGGCGGTTGCCGTGGTGGTCGCCGTGGTCGTGTGGTCCTACCGGCAGACGGTGCGCGCCTACCCCACCGGGGGCGGCGACTACGAGGTGGCCGCGGCCAACCTCGGCCGCCCGGCGGCCCTGACCGTCGCATCCGCGCTGATGGTGGACTACGTCCTCACCGTTGCGGTCTCGGTGTCCGCCGGGGTCATCAACGCGCAGGCGATGATCGGCTGGATCGAGGGGCGCGAGGCACTGGTGGCGGCTGTCGTGATCATCGTGATCACCGTCATGAACCTGCGTGGCGTCCGCGAGTCGGGAACGTTCTTCGCCGTCCCCACCTATGTGTTCATGGCCTCGATGCTGTTGATGCTCGGCATCGGCCTGTTCCGCATCCTCGTACTCGGGCACGACCTCGTGAGCGAGACGGCCCACCTGATAGTGGTTGCGCCCGAGGGGTCCGGGGAAGCCGTGGGCTGGGTGCTGGTGGCCGTGCTGGCCCGGGCCTTCTCCTCCGGTTGCGCAGCGCTGACGGGTGTGGAGGCCATCAGCAACGGTGTGCCCGCCTTCCGGCCCCCGAAGAGCCGCAACGCCGCGACGGTGCTCGCCCTGCTCGGCGGCCTCGCGGTCACGATGATCCTCGGCATCATGGCGCTGGCCAAGCTGACCAACGTGCACCTGATCGATGAACTGACGGGCGCCCACTACGTGGATCCGGCCGGCAACGAGATCCACACCGCCGCGGTGACCGTCATCGCCCAGCTTGCCCGCGTGGTCTTCGGAGACTGGCTGCCCGTGGCGTTCTACGTCGTGCTGACCGCGACGATGGTGATCCTCTTCCTGGCCGCCAACACCGCGTTCAACGGCTTCCCCAGCCTGGCGTCGATCCTGGCCAAGGACGGCTTCCTGCCCCGCCAGCTCCACTCCCGTGGCGACCGGCTCGCCTACTCCAACGGCATCGTGACCCTCTCGATCAGCGCGATCGCGCTGGTGTGGATCTTCGACGCCTCGGTCACCGCGCTGATCCAGCTCTACGTCGTCGGCGTGTTCATCTCCTTCACCGTCGGGCAGGCCGGGATGGTCCGGCACTGGAACCGGGAACTGGTGGGGGTCACCGACGGTGGCGAACGTCGCCGGATGCAGCGCTCACGGCTGGTCAACGCCGTCGGCGCCGCCATCACCGGCGTCGTGCTCGTCATCGTGCTGATTTCGAAGTTCACCCACGGCGCCTACCTGGCGCTGGTGGCGATGGCCGTCATGTACCTGCTGATGACGTTCATCAGCCGCCACTACCGGGCGGTGGAGCGTGAGGTCGCGCTCACCGACGACTCCGACCGCGCCCTGCCCAGCCGCGTGCGGGCCGTCGTCCTCGTGCAGGAGGTCAACCTGCCGACGATGAAGGCCGTCAACTTCGCCAAGGCCGGGCGGAACAACTCGATCGCGGCGGTGATGGTCGCCGTCGACCCGGAGGAGACCCAGCGGATCCTCGATGCCTGGCATGCGGAGGACTTCGGGATCCCGCTCACGGTGGTTGCATCGCCCTACCGTGAGATCACCGGCCCGTTCATCCGCTACGTGTCGGACCTGCGCACCTCCAACCCCCGCGACGTCGTGGCGGTCTACATCCCCGAGTACGTCGTGGGGCACTGGTGGGAGACCATCCTGCACAACCAGACGGCCTTCTTCATACGGACGAGGCTGCACTTCATGCCGGGCGTCATGGTCATCAGCGTCCCCTACCAGTTGCGCTCGTCCGGGCTGGCGAAGGAGCGGGTCAACAAGGCCTCGCGTCCGCGCAACCGGGGGATCACGTCTTGACCGTGCTGGAACTGGAACTCGAACGCGTCGCCCATGGGGGCTTCGTCGTGGCGCGCGCCGACGAGAAGGTGGTCTTCGTAACCGGTGGCCTACCTGGTGAATTCGTGCGCGCCGAGGTGGTCTCGCGCGCCAAGCGGTTCGACCGTGCCCGCGTGGTCGAGGTGCTGCGGCCGTCTCCGGGGAGGGTGGTGCCGCCCTGCCCGATCGCCGAGGAATGCGGGGGCTGCGACTGGCAGCACGCCTCTCCCGAACTCCAGCTCGAGCTCAAGACGGCCGTAGTCGCCGAGCAACTGGAGCGGCTGGCCGGAATCGCCTGGGACGGAAGCGTGCAGTCGGTCGGCAGCGCCGTCGGTTCCAGGACGCGGATGCGCTACGCCGTCGACGAAGAGGGTCGGGTGGGACTGCGAGGCCGCCGCAGTCATGACGTCGTCGCGCTGCCCGAGCAGGGGTGCCTGGTGGCCGCCGACGGACCCCGCACGGCAGAGTTGCGCCGGCTCGGGGCTGGCAGGAGCGAACTGCAGGTGGTGAACGCCGACGGCCGCCTGACGGTGCTGGCCGACGGCCGGCCGGTGGTCGGCTCGCGGACGGTTACCCAGCGGGTACGCGGGCGCGACTACCGGGTCTCGGCGTCGGGCTTCTGGCAGGTCCATCCCAGCGCGGCGGAGCTGCTGACCGGCGCCGTCCTGGAAGGCCTTGGGCCGAGGCCGGGGGAGACCGCGCTCGACCTCTACTGCGGAGTGGGCCCGTTCGCGGGTGCCCTGGCCGACCGCGGCTGCGACGTCCTGGGCATCGAACTGAGCCGCGAGGCGATCAACCACGCCCGCCGCAACGTTCCCGAGGCCCGGTTCCTGGCGGCCCCGCTCGCGGGGGCGCTCGACGCCTTCCCGGCTGCGGCAGATCTCGTCGTCCTGGATCCGCCCCGCAAGGGAGCGGGTTCGGAGGTGGTGACGGCGATCGCCGGCCTCGGCGCGCGGGCGGTCGCCTACGTCGCGTGCGACCCCGCCGCGCTGGCACGCGACCTCGCAACGTTCGCGGCGTTGGGGTATCACCCCGACAGCATCGAGGCCTGGGACCTCTTCCCGATGACGCACCACGTCGAGTGCGTGGCCATCCTGCGACGCTGAAGGGCCTGCGGTCCTAGACTGCTTGACAACGGTGGCAGTAACGGTGGACTAGTGATATCTTGATATCAAGACAAGTGAGCAGAGGAGAGCGATGAGCGTCAACAGCTTCGGAGCCAAAGCAGGCCTGGACGTCAACGGCACGTCCTACGAGATCTTCCGGGTGGACGCGGTGCCCGGCCACGAGAAGTTGCCCTTCAGTATGAAGGTGCTCCTCGAGAACCTGCTCCGAACGGAGGATGGCTCCAACATCACCGCGGATGACATCTCGGCCATCGGCAACTGGGACCCGACGGGAGACTCCGACCACGAGATCCAGTTCACCCCCGCGCGCGTCATCATGCAGGACTTCACCGGCGTGCCCTGTGTGGTGGACCTCGCGACGATGCGTGAGGCCATGGCCGACCTGGGCGGAGACCCGGCGAAGATCAACCCGCTGTCCCCGGCGGAGATGGTGATCGACCACTCCGTCATCACCGAGGTGTTCGGCATCGCTGGCGCGTTCGAGGCCAACGTGGATATCGAGTACGAGCGCAACCGCGAGCGCTACCAGTTCCTGCGCTGGGGCCAGACCGCCTTCGACGACTTCAAGGTGGTCCCCCCGGGCACCGGCATCGTGCACCAGGTCAACATCGAGCACCTCGCACGCGTGGTCTACACGCGCACGGTCGACGGCGCTCTGCAGGCCTACCCGGACACCTGCGTGGGCACCGACTCGCACACCACCATGGTCAACGGCCTCGGTGTCGTGGGGTGGGGCGTCGGCGGCATCGAGGCCGAGGCGGCCATGCTGGGCCAGCCCGTCTCCATGCTCCTGCCGCGAGTCGTGGGCTTCAAGCTCACCGGCAAGCTCAACGAGGGCACCACGGCCACGGACCTGGTCCTCACCATCACCGAGATGCTGCGAGAGCACAAGGTCGTCGGCAAGTTCGTCGAGTTCTACGGCGACGGCGTCACCCAGGTGCCGCTGGCCAACCGCGCCACCATCGGCAACATGAGCCCCGAGTACGGCTCCACCATCGCCATCTTCCCGATCGACCAGCTGACCATCGACTACATGCGCCTCACCGGCCGCGACGAGGACCAGCTGGCTCTCGTCGAGGCTTACGCCAAGGAGCAGGGTCTCTGGCACGACCCGAGCACGGAGCCGGTCTACTCCGAGTACATCGAACTGGACCTGTCCACCGTCGTGCCTTCCATCGCAGGCCCCAAGCGTCCCCAGGACCGCATCCGGCTCGACGAGTCCCGGGTTGCCTTCCGGGAGGCCGTCGCGGACTACTGCGGCGAGCCCGACCACCACCACCTGCGCGAGTACAACGGCTACGACGCCGCCGTCGAGGACACCATGCCTGCCTCCGATCCCACGGGGCCGGACCCGCACCTGCGCGACGACTCGCCCGCACCCGCGGACCAGGGCCACTCGGGACTCAAGTCCCGAGTGCACAACCTCGTGCCGGTCGAGCTCCCCGACGGCAGCAAGTTCGAGCTGGACCACGGGGCCGTCACCATCGCCTCGATCACCTCGTGCACCAACACCTCCAACCCGAGCGTCATGATCGGCGCCGCGCTCGTGGCCAAGAAGGCGGTCGAGAAGGGCCTGAACCGCAAGCCGTGGGTCAAGACCTCGCTCGCGCCGGGCTCCCAGGTGGTCACCGACTACTACGAGAAGGCCGGGCTCACCGAGTACCTCGACGCCATCGGTTTCAACCTCGTCGGGTACGGCTGCACCACGTGCATCGGCAACTCCGGGCCGCTGATCCCGCAGGTCTCCAAGGCGATCAATGACAACGACCTGGCCGTTTCGGCCGTCCTGTCCGGGAACCGCAACTTCGAGGGCCGCATCAACCCCGACGTCAAGATGAACTACCTCGCCTCGCCGATGCTCGTCATCGTCTACGCACTGGCCGGGACCATGGACATCGATCTCTTCAACGACCCGATCGGGCAGGACCAGGAGGGCAACGACGTCTACATGCGCGACATCTGGCCCACCCAGGCCGAGATCGAGGAGGTCGTGGCATCGTCGATCAACGCCGATATGTTCACCTCCCGGTACGCCGACGTGTTTGCCGGGGACGAGCGGTGGCAGACCCTGCCGACGCCGGAGGGCGACACCTTCGAGTGGGAGGAGGACTCCACCTACGTCCGCAAGCCTCCGTACTTCGACGGCATGCCCGCCCAGCCGGAGCCCGTCGGTGACATCGACGGCGCGCGCGTCCTCCTCAAGCTCGGGGACTCCGTGACCACCGACCACATCTCGCCGGCCGGTGCCATCAAGGCCGACTCGCCGGCAGGCAAGTACCTCACCGAGCACGGCGTGGAGCGCAAGGACTTCAACTCCTACGGCTCCCGGCGCGGCAACCACGAGGTCATGATCCGCGGCACGTTCGCCAACATCCGGCTGCGCAACCAGCTGGCGCCGGGCACCGAAGGCGGCTTCACCCGGGACTTCACCGTCGCCGACGCACCCGTCACCACTGTCTACGACGCGGCGATGAACTACGCCGGGCAGGGCACGCCGCTGGTGGTCCTGGCGGGCAAGGAGTACGGCTCCGGCTCGTCGCGCGACTGGGCGGCCAAGGGCACCTCGCTGCTCGGGGTCCGGCTCGTCATCGCAGAGAGCTACGAGCGGATCCACCGCTCCAACCTCATCGGGATGGGCGTCCTGCCGGTGCAGTTCCCCGAGGGGGAGAGCGCTGACTCGCTCGGCCTCACTGGCGAGGAGGTTTTCTCGGTATCCGGGATCTCCGAGCTGAATGAGGGCCGCACGCCCAAGACCGTCAAGGTGACGGCTCGGAAGGAGGACGGCAGCGAGGTCTCCTTCGACGCCGTCGTCCGGATCGACACGCCGGGGGAGCGGAACTACTACCTCAACGGCGGCATCATGCAGTACGTCCTGCGCAACCTCGCAGCGGCTGCCTGACGCTTCCGCTTTGAGAAGTACCAGCCCCTGCGGCGAACCGCCGCAGGGCTGGACTCTTTCCAGCGTCGGGTGTTTAATCGAACACATGTTCGATGAAGATGAAGTGATTCGCGTCTACGTGCCACCGGGCTGGCCTGCATCGGTTCGGCCACCGGGGGCTCCGGGATGGTTGAAGTCTGCCACTGCATTCCTGCTCGACTGCTGTCCCGCCGAGTACCGCGGCTACCCGGTGGTCCTGCGCCACCCCGTCGTCCTGGCCCGCTTCGCCCGCCAGTTCGTGGCCGGTCAATTGGCGTCGACGCGCGACAACCTCGCCGGGTCCCGTCCGGATCTCTCAGGGCTGGTCGACACGTCCACAGCCGACGCCGTGGTGGGGGTGCTGCAGCAGGAGGAGGCTCGGCTGGTGCGTGTCGCCCGGGCGGTGGAACTGGTGGAGCAGGCCCTCCGGGACGTGCGTTTCGTGCCCAAGCTGTGAGCCATTCGTGGGTGACGCCCTAGTATTGAGTCCATGTCACTCCTGGAATCCATCCGCACGCCGAAGGACCTGCGAGCGCTGACCAAGCGCCAGCTGATCCTTCTGGCGGACGAGATCCGGGGATTCCTGGTCACCAAGGTCAGCCGCACCGGCGGCCACCTGGGCCCCAATCTGGGCGTCGTGGAACTCACCATCGGCCTGCACCGGGTCTTCGATTCGCCCAAGGACCCGATCATCTTCGACACCGGTCACCAGAGCTACGTCCACAAGCTGCTCACCGGCCGCAGCGGTGGATTCGACGGTCTCCGTCAGAGCGGCGGTCTGTCGGGATACCCCAGCCGCGCGGAGTCGGAGCACGACTGGGTGGAGAACTCCCATGCCTCCACCTCGCTTTCCTGGGGAGAGGGACTGGCCAAGGGGTTCAAGCTCCGCGGCGAGGACCGCACGGTCGTCGTGGTGGTGGGTGACGGCGCCCTGACCGGCGGCATGGCCTGGGAGGCGCTCAACAACATCGCCACCCGCGACGACCTGCGCATCGTCATCGTCGTCAACGACAACGGACGCTCCTACACCCCAACCGTCGGCGGCCTGGCCAAGCACCTCGCAGCGTTGCGCACCGACAAGCGCTACGAGCGCACCCTCAGCTTCATCAAGCGGCGCGTGACCGGGATGCCGGTGATGGGCCGCCCCGTATATGACCTGCTGCACGGCTTCAAGACAGGGGTGAAGGACGTCCTCGCCCCGCAGGGCATGTTCTCCGACCTGGGTATCAAGTACACCGGACCGATCGACGGCCACGACATCGGCGCGGTGATCTCCCATCTCGAGGCGGCGCGCCAGTACGGCGGTCCAGTGATCGTCCATGCCATGACGCGCAAGGGCAAGGGGTTCCGGGCGGCCGAGGAGAACGAGGAGGACCGGTTCCACGCCGTCGGCAAGATCAACGAGTTCACGGGCGAGCCGCTGTCGGCCGCGGTACAGGCCACCTGGACCGACGCCTTCGCCGAGGCCATGGTGCAGATCGGGCGGCGCCGCCCCGACGTCGTGGCCATCACCGCCGCAATGCTCAACCCCACGGGGCTCGGCCGGTTCGCCGCCGCGTTCCCGGACCGCACCTTCGACGTCGGAATCGCCGAGCAGCACGCGGTGGTCTCCGCCGCGGGTCTCGCGGCCGCCGGAATGCACCCGGTGGTGGCCCTCTACGCCACCTTCGTCAACCGCGCCTTCGACCAGGTCCTGATGGACGCGGGACTGCACGGCCTCGGGGTCACGTTCGCCCTGGACCGTTCCGGCATCACGGGCACCGACGGGGCCAGCCACAACGGCATGTGGGACATCTCCCTGCTGGGACTCGTGCCCGGCCTGGAGATCGCCTCACCGCGGGACCAGACCCGCCTCGTGGACGCACTGGAGAGGTCCGTCAGCATCGATGACCGGCCGACGGTGGTGCGCTACTCCAAGGAACGCCTACCCGACGCGCTGCCGGCCGTGACCCAGCGTGGCAGCGGGCGGGACCAGGTGGACATCCTGCGGCTGGACCAGTCACCGAGCGTCCTGGTGGTCGGCTACGGCCAGTTCGCCGGGATCGGCATGGAGGTGGCCTCCAGGCTGGCGAAGCAGGGCTTTGCCAGCACGGTGGCGGATCCGCTGTGGTGCGTTCCGGTCAGCCCGGAACTCGTCTCCCTGGTGGCCGAGCACGAACTCGCGGTCAGCATCGAGGACAACCTGCTGCAGGGCGGCCTGGGTGAGCGCCTGCGGGCCGAACTGGCTGCCGCTGGCGTCGACGTTCCAGTCATGGCGTTCGGGATCCCGCAGAGCTACCTGGCCCACGGGTCCCGCGACGAGGTCCTGGAAGCGGTGGGACTCAACAGCAAGGACATCGCCAGGAGAGTGCTTGAGCGCGTCCTGACGGGCTCAGACTCGTCCGGAGACCTCCAGGAGCAACGGCTCGAGGAACTCGACCTGCCAGGCACGGGCGCCGCGCCGTCGGAGTGAGTCCCCGAAGTCGGGTTCCTGGACGTGGTGGTAGACGACTTCCTGCAGGATGGCCGGCGGCGCGATGAGGCTGGGCTGCAGCATCAGTTCGCAGGCCAGCTCATCCACTGCCGCACGCACCCGGGGCCAGAGTTCGGCAGCCTCAGGATGGGTCCGGTCCCAGTTCTTCGGGTGCGGGATTCCGGTCGCTGGCGGACGCCGGGCCGGGTACTGTCCGGGCTTCAACTGCGTCACGCGCTCCAGCGCCTGCAGCCAGTTGGTGCGGTAACGCTGGCTTCCGCGATGGCGGAATCCGGGGATCGATGAGACGTCCGCAGCGCCCGGCAGGGGAGCCTCCGCCTTGGCCCGCGCCGCCAATTCGATGATGGCCGAGTCATGCAGGATCCTGCCCGGGGGACGGTCACGTTCCCTCGCGATCCTGTCGCGCTCCTGCCACAGTTCCCTGGCCACCGCCAACTGGCGCGGGCTGCGCAGTGATGTGACCCCGCTGAGTCGACGCCAAGGGTCCTGACGGGGAGCGGCAGGCATCCTGAAGTGCTCCAAGGTGGCCGCGAACTCCTGCTCGGCCCACTCCAGCCGGCCTGCAGCGGCGAGCTCGGAGTGGATCACCTCTGCTAGCTCCAGCAGGTAGTCCACGTCCAGGGCTGCGTAGATGAGCCAGTCCGTCGGCAGGGGCCGGGTGGACCAGTTCTGGGCCGAGTGGGCCTTGCGCAGCGAGATTCCCAGTTTCGACTCCAACAGTGCGCCGAGGCTCACCCCCGGTTCTCCGAGCAGCCGGGCACCCAGCTCGGTGTCGAAGAGCCTCGGAGGGACGACGCCGGCCTCCCGCATCGAGGTGAGGTCCTGGCTGGCCGCGTGCACCACCCAGGTGGCGTCGCCGCAGACGTCGACGAGGCTGCTGAGCTGGGCGACGCCGTCGGTCTCGAATTCGACCGGGTCGATCAACCAGGTACCTGCGCCCTCCCGACGGATCTGGAACAGGTAGGCCTTGGGCCAGTATCGGTGCCCGTGGGCGCGCTCGGCGTCGAAGGCGACGGGCCCCTCCGCTGCTGAAAGCGCTGCCAGGCACTCCTCCAGCTGGGCACCGGTGGAGACCACCGGGCGCAGTTCCTCCCGCGACTGTTCGACGAAACCGGTCACGCGCGCCCCGGGAACTGGACCACTCCGGGTGGCAGCGGTGGGCGTCCTCCGACGTGACCGAGCAGGTCCTGCCAGGCGTACAGATGGCCGGTCAGCGGGTTGTGCTCATCAAGTTCGGGGGTCCAGGAGGATCGAATCTCCACGTCGGCCTGGTCCGCTGTGTCCGACATCTCTCCGAAACTCTTGCCGTAGGACGCCGTCACCGTGCCGGCGAGCGCAGTGTGCCTGGCTCCGCGGGCGTCGAGCGCGTCGGTCATCCAGGACCAGGCGACGTCGGGCAACAGCGGATCGGTGACCATTTCCATGTCCACCTCCGCCCGGGCGAAGGACACCACCCGGAAGGTCCCGTGCCAGGCGTCGTTTCCCAGTGGGTCATGGAGCAGGATGAGACGACCGCTCGCCACCAGTTCGTCACCGTCGGAGAACTCGGCGGACAGCGCGACGGAGAACGGAGCGATGCGCTGCGGGGAGCCGATCTCCTCCACCGTCAGGCCTTTCCTCCAGGTCATGGCAGACAGTTCTTCAACCGCCCGCCGGAAACCCGCGGGAGGGTTGCTGGATCTGGTTTCGCCCACCTGAGCAGCCTAGGCCGCGGCACTGACAATGCCCGGGTGGCGCGCCGCACGGGCCCCGTGCTAATGCGCCTTCGGCTGCAGGGTGAGGCTCACCGAGTTGATGCAGTAGCGCAGGTCCGTGGGGGTGTCGTAACCCTCACCCTTGAACACGTGACCCAGGTGGCCGTCGCAGGTGGCGCAGCGGACCTCGACCCGCGGGGGACCCGGCAGCGACCTGTCCTCCAGGTAGCGGACGCGGTCCTCGGCGAGCGGCTCGAAGAAGCTTGGCCAACCGCAGTGAGACGAGAACTTCTGGTCGCTGCGGAACAGTTCCGCGCCGCATCCTTTGCACGCGTACACACCCTCTGTTTCCGTGTCGGTGTACTCGCCGACGAAGGGGCGCTCGGTGCCACCCTGGCGGAGCACGTGGTACTCGAGATCGTTCAACTGCTCCCGCCAGGCCGTGTCGGGCTTGGACAGCGGAGCGACGTAGATGTCGTCGGTGGTCATGTGATCCTCCTTTTCGCTCCAGTCTAGGTGCGTTGTCCGACGGCCTGACTACGCTTACGCCCATGGCCAAATCCGATGCGATCGAACTCGAGGTCAACGGGCGGGCGGTGCGGCTCTCCAGCCCTGACAAGCCGTACTTCCCGGAACTGGGACTGACCAAGCGGGACGTTGCTGAGTACGTGATCGCCGTCGGTGACGGCATGATCGCGGCTCTGCAGGACCGGCCCACGACGATGGAACGCTGGCCCGGCGGTGTGGTGGAGGGAGCGGTCATCTCCACGCGTCAGGACAACCGCGGTGACGCCTTCTACCAGAAGCGGACTCCGAAGGGCGCGCCAGACTGGGTCCAGCGCGCCACCATCACGTTCCCGTCGGGCAGAACCGCCGAGACCGTGGCGCCGGCGGACGTCGCGACCCTCGTGTGGATGGTGAACCTGGGCACTCTCCGGTTCCACGCCTGGCCTGTGCGAGCGTCGGCACCCGATGCGGTGGACCAGTTGCGCATCGACCTCGACCCGCAGCCGGGGACCGACTACGCCGACGCAGCCAAGGCCTCACTGGTGCTGCGGGAGGTCCTGGCTGAGGCGGGTCTGGCCGGGTTTCCCAAGACGAGTGGCGGTCGGGGATTGCATGTGTTCGTCCCCATCGAGCCGTTGGACTTCATCGACGCCAGGCACGCCACCATCGCGCTGGGACGCGAGCTGGCCCGGCGGATGCCGGACGAGGTGACGGTGAACTGGTGGAAGGAGGAGCGCGGCGAGCGCATCTTCATCGACTTCAACCAGATGGCCCGTGACCGCCTGATGGCCTCGGCCTACTCAATCCGCCCCGTCCCCCAAGCACGGGTTTCCGCGCCCCTCGCGTGGGAAGAGGTCGGCGAGGTCTCGCCGGACCAGTTCACCGTCCCGACGATGCTGACCCGGTATGCAGAACTGGGCGACGTGTGGGCGCCCTACTACGAGACCGTTGCGGGGGACGCCTCGGTGGCTCTGGCCTGGTACGAGCGCGACGCCGAAAACGGCGAGGGGGAACTGCCGTATCCGCCGGAGTACCCCAAGATGGAGGGCGAACCGATTCGGGTTCAGCCGTCCCGGGCGAGGAAGCCGGAGGACGACGCCGAATCGTGAATGGCGCGTTCAGTCGTCTTCGTCAGGGGATTCGAGCGGCTCGGCGTCGAGGAGGTCCATGGCGGCGAAGGCGTACCTTGCCAGGGTCAGTTCCACCAGCCGGGGATCCGCACCTATCGGGTCGCCCACCGCGAGCGCACCGGCCCGCAGAGCCGCTTGGTGGTGCGCCCGGTACACCGGCCCGGGGGTGAGGAACAGTGATCCGACGGCGATGTGGCGGCGCCCTTGCGCGCGGAGGGCGGCCACGGCCGTGGCGGTACCCCGGCCGGTGGTGTCATTGACCGCTAGCTGGACGGGTAGCTTGTGGTGCGCCGCCCATTGCCGGGCCCGTCTGGCCAGGAGCGACGTGCCGCGCACATCTCCGCCCTCGGGGGCTGCCAGGACCAGTGCGTCGATCTCGACGGCGTTGGCTCGGTGGAGGGCCTCGCGGACCTTGTCGTCGAGCACGTTCAGCAATTCGGCGGCAGGTCCGATGGGACGGGAGATCACGACGTTGACGCTGCGGTTGAGACTCTCGACGGCGTCCCGGGCCTTGCTGACGATGGGGGAGTGGTCCGCGGCCGAGACCAGGTCGAGGGGGACGATCGCGATCTCGACGGCGCCCTCCCCGGCGAGGCGCTGGACCACTTCGATTACGCCCGGACCGCCGGGACCCAGCATGCCCAGGCTGACGTCGAGGTCCGGCCGGAGGGCGCTCAGCTTCTGGGCGATCGAGCCGAGAGCCGCACCGACCGCTGGATCCTCGTCGCCAAGGGCAACTAGGACGATCGCGGGTGCAGCCACTGGCTGATCTCCTCCCGGGCAGGTCTGCTGGTCAAGACTTCTGTCCCACATTTTGGGACGTTGGGGTGAATTGCGCAACCCGGCTGCGGTCAGGGGAAACGCGAAACCCCCTCGGAAGCCAAGGGCCTGAGGGGGTTCCTGCGCGGTGGGCGATGGCGGTTTCGAACCGCCGACCTCTTCGGTGTGAACGAAGCGCGCTACCACTGCGCCAATCGCCCGTGCAGCTAGGGAGCTTAGCGCAACTTGGGCCCGTTTCCCAACCGGAACAGTTGACGAGGGGGCTCAGTGCGGCCGCGGAAGAGCTGGTCCGGTGTCCTGGGGGCCGCTGTGACCGCGGTCGCAACGCGCCATCAGGCATGATTTGGCTTCCTCCCGAATGCTGCGCTATGGTTTTCCACGCGTCGGAAACGGCGCATGCGGACGTGGCTCAGTTGGTAGAGCATCACCTTGCCAAGGTGAGGGTCGCGAGTTCGAATCTCGTCGTCCGCTCGGAGAAACCTCTCCCAGTCCCACATGGGGAGTTGAACTCCACCGGGTGGAGTGGCCGAGAGGCGAGGCAACGGACTGCAAATCCGTGTACACGGGTTCAAATCCCGTCTCCACCTCGGGCGGTTGGCGCAGTGGTAGCGCGCTTCCCTGACACGGAAGAGGTCGCCGGTTCAAACCCGGCATCGCCCACGTAGAACCCCTAGGTGACTAGGGGTTTTGTCGCTTCTACGGTCTTTCAGCCGTCACGGACCGCAGCTCGCAATCGAAGCCGCCGAAAACCCTCAGCCTCAACCAGTACGTGGTGAGGCCACTCTCGGCGGCCTACCGACCCGTGGCCGGGTGATCGCGGCTTCGAGCCAGTCGGTCATGTGCGCCAGGGCGTCCGGGGTGAGGTCGTGGGGCCCTTCGCGCCAGACGGTGTGCAGCACACCGTCGGCGAAGGCTTGTTGGACGCGTCTGGCGCCCTCGGCCGGGAAGGGCACGTCGTCCTGCGCGGCGGTGGCCAGGATCTGTTTGCCCCGTATGCCTGCCGCGATCGCCTCGTAGCCGCCCTCGGCCTCGAGCCCGGGGATGTACCAGCCGGGATTGTGCACGACGTCGTGGCTGCGGCACGCCTCGAACGTCGTCAAGCCGCAACTGATCACGCCCATCTCGATGCGGGGATCAATTGCCAGGCACAGGAACGCAATCTGCCCGCCGAGGGAGTGCCCGATCAGGCCGACGCCGGTCACCCCGTTCAGCCCCTCCAGGTAGCGGGCGCAGGCCAACACGTCCTGTACATACTCGGCATGGAGCGACCGGCCGAGGGCGACGGCGTTGAGCGCGCGCGAGAGCTCGTACTTGGCGTGATTGCCGGCCGGGTCCGCGCGACTCTCGAAGCAGTCGAGATCCGGCATGATCACGGTGAAGCCCTTCTCGGCCATCGTCCGTCCATAGGCGGCGTCGGGGTTTCCCGACAGGCCGGCGGGCTCGCTCTTGCCGAGCTCGTACTCGTCGTTGTGCTGGTGGATGGCCACCACCCCACCCCGGCTGTTCCCGTTGGCGGGCCGGTACAGGAGGCAGGGGATGGCCATGCCGTTGATGGGGTTGCAGACCGAACCCTCGAAGAGGTCAGCCGTCGGCGTCGGTGACTGGACCGGTGACCAGGTAGCTTCCCCTGCAGCATCCGGGATCGTGGCACCCAGCAGGTCAGCCACCTGCTGCCCGGTCAACTGCGCGCCAGGGCTGGCTGGGTCGTCGTGCTTGTTGATGCTGGCTCCTTCGTCGGGGTCCGGTTCCGCTTCCTCGCGCGAGGGGGCAGTCGTTCAGCGTGAGATGGCCAGCAGCGTACCGTCGGCCGCTTCGATCCGGTACGGGCCGACGTGGGCGTCGTCGAATGTTGCGAGGTCCTGCGGATGAACCGACGGCGCCCCTCGACTTCCGTTGGGCCGAGGGGGACTCGAACCGTGGGGGCCGCCGTAGGGTGGTGGCGTGCAAGTCCCGATCCCGCCCGCACTGGACGCCCGACGCGCGCTCGGGACGGATTGGACGGCTTGGCTGGACGGACTCCCACGCTTGATCTCCGACCTCCTGCAGCGATGGCACCTCACTCCCGACGGCGCCGCCCTGGCGGGCCACACGGCGCTGGTCCTGCCAGTGCTCGACGCCGACGGAGTCCGCAGGGCGCTGAAGGTCGGCTTCGTCGAGGCGGACAACGCCGGGGAGATCCCGACCCTCCAGCTCTGGGGTGGACGCCACACCGTCCGTCTGCTGCGGGCCGACCCGAAGCGCGGGGCGATGGTGCTGGAATGGTGCGACGAGCAACTCGGCAGTCATCCCGACGCCGAGGAGGCCACGCGCATCGTCGCCGGCCTGTACCGCCACCTGCACCGTGCCGCCGCGCCGCAGTTGCCGGAGCTCCACCAGCTGGTGAACCGCTGGCTGGACTCGCTCGCCGCACTCCGCCGCGACGTCCCGGCCCCGCCCCGCCTCGTCGAGCAGGCGATCACGGCGGGACGCCGACTGGCCTCAGGTCCCGGCACCCACGTCCTGCATGGCGACCTGCACGACCTCAACGTGATGGGCAGGGACGGCGAGTGGGTCGCCATCGACCCCAAGGGCCTCAACGGCGACCCGTGCTACGAGCCGGCACCACTGCTGTGGAACCGGTGGGACCAGCTCGAGGTTACGGGAAACACCGGGGAGGCGATCCGTGAGCGGTTCTACACGATCGTGGACACCGCGGGCCTGGATGAGCGTCGCGCCCGCGACTGGGTGGTGGTCCGCGCGATGATCAACGTGGCGTGGCAAGTGAGCGAAGCGGATCCTACTGGTGGACCTGCCGGGACGCCGCACGAGTGGATCACCCGGAACGTCACCATAGCCAAGGCGATGCAGGCGGTGGAGCCGTCCTGAACCCTGTCCGGCCTCGGCGCGCCGGGATATCCCTCATCCGTCATGGCACGCCCGGATGGTGAGGCCTCAGCCCTTGGTCGATTGGGACTCAGGCTGGATCGGCGTCGAGGTTGTGGTCGGCGGCGATCTCGGTGATCCTGCGCGCGAGGTCGAGGTCTCGTTGTGTCACCCATTCGACGACGTGCTCGGTGCCCTCAGCGTCACGGTAGATGGCGTCGGCACTGACCAGCTTGAGGTCGACGTACCCGTTGCCCATCGACACGCTCGGGTGGTGTCCGAGCGAATCGCCCGCCTCGCCCACCGCGGCGACGAACCGGGCGCCCGTGCTGAAGTCGTCTACCAGATATCGGGCGTGCAATCCCTGGGCCAGCTTGCGCCAGTCGGTCAGCTTTGCCTCGGCGAGCTCGTTCCCGGTCAGCATGTCCATGTTCGGGACCCTATCCGGCATTCAGCCGCCGCGACAGATACGTTCCCCGCTGTTGGCGCATCGCTGTGGGCATGGGATCCCCATCGCCTACGTACTTGTCGAACCGCAGCTACGTCGCCGCGACTGGTGGCGGTTAGTCCCTTCGGCCAGCGGCTGAGTCCTCGCCAATTGCCGCGCAACTTGAGCGGATACCCGCCGACCGTGTGTGCCTCCAGCTGAACGCGGAGCGGTGGACCTGCCCTGGAGGATCATGCAGAATGGCCTATGAATATCGTGACTCAGGCCTTCGCGATTGTCGCCGTGCTCTTCGGTGTGACGGCCTTCGTCCTGGAGAGCTTCTTGTTCCATCGCACCGACGTGCAGACCTTCTTGCTCGGGAGGCCCGAACCGTCGGAAGGCGTGCGGCTGTGGGCCTTCAACCAAGGCTTCTACAACCTCTTCCTTGCCGCAGGTCCGGCCGCGGGTCTGATCGCTCACTATGGCGGATACACCGAAGTCGGCCGCGCTCTGGTTGTCTACGGGTGTGCCTTCATGGCCGGATGCGGCATCGTCTTGTTCATCTCGAACCGAAAGCTCTGGCGCAGCATGATCGGTCAGAGCGGCCCGCCGCTCATCGCCCTTATCGCCGCGCTCGTCTAGCGACCACATGACCCTGGGATTGAGGCCGCGGGGAGCTGCGACGTCTTGGTCAGCTAGTCTCAAGGTTGAACGACTCCCAGCTCCCTTCGGAGACAATCCTCACGTCTCCGTCCACGACGGCGATCGCGGTCTGATCGTCGATGGCATACGCCGGCCCATCGATCTTCGTCGCCCACCGTCGCGCGCTCGCCGTCGTGTTCGAAGACCAGCCCGGGTAGTCCAGGTGCGGGAACAGGGAGAAGTCCACGAGCCCGAGCGCTTCGTCTCCAGCGTGCGGGTTCCAGCTCACGAACTCAGTGCCTACCCGTGGCGTCAGCGCCATGCTGCCTGCGCTGACGCCGACCCAGACCGTCTGCGCGAGCGCGGGCAGAAGGTCGGCAAGACCCGACTCCCGTATCCAGTGCACCAGGTACATCGCCTCCCCGCCACCCACAAGGAGCACGTCGGCATCGCGAATCCAGCGCTTCCACCGCTCCGAGGCGATGCTCGGCAGCGCTGCGAGTTCCAGGAGGCCGACCGACCTCCACCCGAGTTCGACGAGGTCTTGCGTTCCTGGCGTGCGGCCAGCCACAGACATCAATGCGGTCTGCGGGGAACACATCGGGTGGCCCCACTGCGCTGTGGGAATGAAGAGCGCGTCGCACTCATCGATCGGCTTGCCGACAAGGTCGACCAATTCGCTGCGGATGGAGGCGTTGGTCACGCCACCGGAGGTCAGGAGTAACTTCACCGGGCTTCCTCTCGCTTGCATTCATCCTGCAGCATGTGGGACGACCAAGGTAGCCCTGACCTCGCTCTCAACCATGTCGGTGCGCGGTGAACTAGGTTTGTGGGCATCGAGAGGGTGGATTCGGATGAAAAAGGTGTTGGGTGCAGCCGGATGGGTGTCGATGGGCGTCGCGCTCGGCGTCGGCGCGCTCGCCGGGTTCACCGCCTGGACTCTGAACGGGCCGAGGCGTCCCTGGCCGAACTACACCTTCACCCCGTTCGAGGTGGGTGTCCCGTCGGAGGATGTCGCATTCACCGCAGCCGACGGAGTGCCGCTGGCTGGCTGGTGGCTCGACCGACCTGCGTCGTCCACCGTAGTCATCTGCGCCCATGGCCATCGGGGGAACAAAGCGGACATGTTGGGGATCGGCTCAGGTCTCTGGAGGGCCGGCTACAGCGTTCTGCTTTTCGATTTCCGTGGGAATGGAGATTCCGGCGACGGCCCGCAGTCCTTGGCTCACCACGAGCAGCGGGACCTCAGTGCCGCTCTGGACCTGGTCTGCGAGCGCCGCCCGGATGCCCGCATCGCGGTCGTTTCGTTCTCGATGGGAGCTTCCACGGCCATCCTCACTGCGGCGCAGGACTC
The DNA here is from genome assembly GCF_020687685.1 of Tessaracoccus sp. OS52. Lineage (GTDB taxonomy): Bacteria > Actinomycetota > Actinomycetes > Propionibacteriales > Propionibacteriaceae > Arachnia. The sequence continues at coordinate 1,147,262 of NZ_JAJEWM010000001.1, forward strand.
CCGGATCGAGGCTCTCGTCGCCGACTCACCCTTCGCAACGCTCAGCGACGTCGTCGCCACCGGCTATCGCCGATACCGACTGCCAAGTGAGGCGCTCATCCCGGTGGCCGATCTCGTCAACCGATTGCGCTACGGCTATGCGTTCGCCGAGGTCCGCCCTCTTGACATGGTCGCCGCAATCTCGCCGCGTCCACTCCTGCTGCTGCATGGGACCGAAGACAGGATCATCCCCTATGAGCACGCACTGCAGTTGGCCCAGGCTGCGGTGCCGGGGCCAGTTGAGTTCAAATCTTTCGCCGGCGCGGACCACTGTGGCGGCTACTTCGCAGATAGGGCGGCATACATAGCTCTCGTGTCTGACTTCCTGAACCGCTCGCTGGAGGCCCCGGCCACGCCGAGGTGGACGAACACGGATCAGCTGTTCGCGCCACCCGAGGGGACGGAGAACGCCCACATCACGCCGAAACGGTCGAAGGCCTGACCGTACCAATCGCCCCAAGGTGCCAGGTCGAAGGGCATGCCCTGGGAGCCTCCGTCGTCGACCAACCTCTCGAAGAGCGCCCGAGCCTCGTCAGGATTGTCAAGGGTGTACAGCAGCGAGTATGCGGTGTCCCGGATCGGGTATTCCTTGTCGTCGACGACGTCGCCGCCGGCGAGTTCACCACCGGGCAACAGGAGCGACGCGTGGCCCACCGCGTCGGGGGCAGGCTGGAAGGGAAACCCGGAGGTGTCCATACCTTCGTAGCCAGTGATGTTGAGTTCTCCGCCGAACACCTCCTGGTAGTAGGTGAACGCCTCGCGCGCGTTGCCGGGAAAGCTGATGTAGGTTGCCAGCCGTGCCATGGTGACTCCTCCTGGTAGCTCCGAAACGATTTGCTCGCGCACCCATTCTTGGGCAGAGGTCGATGAACCGCCAGAGGTGGCGTCGACTTCGACGAGTCGTCGGCTCAGTCCGCGGGGGCCATGAGTTCCACTGCGTCACCGACGTCGACCCGTCCGGGTCTGGTGACGACGGCGTCCACCCCGAACACGAGCCCGTGCGGCTGCCGCCGGTATTCCGCCAGCGCCTTCATCGCGTCGGTGCGACGAATCCCACTGTCCGGGTCCAGGTCGACCACCGCGCAGCGGGCGATCGCGCTGCGCACCTCGATCTCGGTCTCGCCCAGACTCAGTCGACGGCCGACCCAGTCGTCCTCGAGGTGTGGCGTATCCGTGGCGACGGTGAACGTCGCGCGCAGCTGTGCCTCCAGCACGCGCGTCCCCACCCGCCGGGACAACTCATCGAGGGAACCGGTGGTGATGACGCTGACGCTGGCGCCGTACACGACGTCGCCCTTGCCGGCCCGAGCCAGCACGACGTCGTAGCCCAGGTGGGCGGAAAAGGCAGCTGCCCAAGGTCCGTCGACGAGTTCGAGCGCCACGGGGCGCCCCCAGTAGTCGACCGTCTGGACGTCGCCGGTCAGGGTGGGCGCGCCCTGGGCTGTGGCATCCGGGAGCATCACGGTCAGGAGGTCACCGTCCCAGGTGGCCGCGGTCTGCATGAGAGTCGGGTTCTCGATGGTGCGCAGCACCCGCCCGCGGGCAGGGTCGACCAGACAGAAAATCCGGTCCCCGACCGGTCCGTCCAGGGTCAGGTCGACGGACTGCCGACTCGCATGACGTACACCCTTCAGGGTGGCGAAGCCGATTCTCGAGACATGCACCCCGACACTGTTGCACGAGTCCGTGGTGGGTGCGGACCCGCCCGAGCGTCGGTCACTCGTCAATGGGGATCCCGGTCACGGGCATACCCGCACGTTCGTAGACCAGCGAGATGGCGCCCTTCGGGAAGACGACGGGGGGTTCGGCCAAGCGGAACGCGGCGGGTGCCGCACCGTCGAACAGGCGCTTCCCTGCACCGAACGCGATGGGGTAGAGGTACAGGTTGAGCCTGTCGACCAGGTCTGCGGCCAGAAGGCTTCTCGCCAGGGCACCGCTGCCAATCACGTGGATCTCGTCAAACCTCTCCTTCAGGGACGGTATCTCGCCGGGGACATCCGAGACCACGCTCGTCCCCTCCCACGAGGCGTCCTTGATCGTGCGGGAGACGACGAACTTGGGCACCGCGCTGAACTTCTCGGCGATCGGGTTGTCCTTCTGGTGGGGCCAGTAGCTTGCGAAGATGTCATAGGTCACCCGGCCGAGTAGCAGGGCGTCGAGCCGCTGGATGCCCGCGCCGATCATGGCCCCGGACTCCTCGTCGAAGTACGGCGCCTGCCAGCCGCCGAACCCGAAGCCGCCGCTGGGGTCCTCGTCGGGACCGCCCGGAGCTTGGTACACACCGTCGAGCGTGATGAACAGGTCCACCGCCAGGATGCCCATGTCGTGCTCCCTTCCGATGCCCACGCTAGTCGCGGGCATCGCGTCGGTCCAGAGGCTTTCTGGTCCGGGCCAGGAGGGGTTTGTCCGGTTGGACAACAAGTGCCGGCAGGGGTTGACTGATCCGGTGCTACGCGGACGCAACCCCATGATCGTGACCCTGCTCGGGCTGCGCGGGAACGGCCGCGCGGCCATCTACACCGAGCCCATGTGGGGGCTCTCAATGATGCTGGTCCTGCCCTACGCGTCGGTGTTCATGCTGGCGTTGGGCGTTCGCGACGCCCAGATCGGCCTGCTGGCCACCATCTCGATGCTCTCGCAGGTGGTCTTCGGCCTGCTCAGCGGCGTCATCACCGACAAGCTGGGGCGCCGCGTGACCACGGCCGTCTTCGACGTGATCGCCTGGGTGATCCCGTGTGTGATCTGGGCCTTCGCGCAGAACTTCTGGTGGTTCCTCGTCGCGTCCTTGATCAACGGCGCATGGCAGGTGACGCAGAACTCCTGGGACTGCCTGCTGGTCGAGGACGTGGACCGAGCCGAGATCCCCAAGGTGTACTCCTTGGTGAAGGTGGCAGCCGAGTTCTCCGCCCTGTTCGCGCCGATCGCCGCGCTGCTCGTCTCCAGCCTCGGATTGGAACTGGCGGTCAGGATCCTCTACCTGAACGCCTTCTTCATCATGTGCGTCAAGATCTGGCTGCTCTACCGCTACACCACGGAGACCGCTACGGGTCGCGTGCGGATGGCGGAAACCCACGGCGTGAGCATCTGGAAGTCCTTGTCCGAGTACCGCGGCGTGCTCGGCCTGATCGTGCGCTCCAGGGGCACGATCTTCGCGCTGGTCATCTCCGCCGTCGTGGGAGCGGTCGCCCTCGTTAACGGCACGTTCTGGCAGGTCGTCATCAGCCAGCGACTGGGCGTCCCCGACGCGTTGCTGCCGTTCTTCCCAATGGTGCGCTCGCTGCTGTCGGTGCTGTTCTTCTTCACCCTGATCCCGCTGCTCACCCACGCCCGCCACCTCAAGGCGCCGACCCTCATCGGCTTCGTGGTCTACCTGGCCGGACAGTTGCTGCTGGTCGGCATACCTGCCCCCGACGGCGCGGCCGCGGCAACCACCTACGCCCTGCTCGCCGTGTGCCTGGTGCTGGACGCCTTCGGCGGCGGGATCCTGTTCATGCTGGCCGAATCGCTGGTGGCACTGCACGTGGACCGCAACGAGCGGTCGCGGGTGATGGCCATCCAACGCACGTGCGTGATGCTGGTCACCGCACCCTTCGGCTGGATCAGCGGTTGGCTTTCGGGCATGGACCGCAGCTGGCCCTTCCTGCTGACGTCGTCGCTGCTGCTGTTCGGGCTCGTCGTGGCCAGCTTCTTCTGGGTCACCACCCACGGCGAGACCCACGATGCGGAGCTCACCCCGGCCTGAGTTGCCGCCGTCGAGCCGGCCTCTTCCGTCCGTCCCGTCGCATGCGCACGGATTGGGGGTTAGGTTGTTGGGGTGACACAGTCACGTGTCCGGACCGACCACGACCGGGCCATCGCACGGCTGAGGGCCTCCTACGAGGCGATCCCGGCCGACGCGCCCGTGCGCCTCAAGAAGTCCACGTCGAATCTTTTCCGGCCCCGCCATTCGACGGCCTCGGGTCTCGACGTCTCCGGGCTCACTGGCGTGCTTGCGGTCGACCCCGAGACGCGCACCGCAGAGGTCCAGGGCATGTGCACCTATGAGGACCTGGTCGACGCGACCCTGCCGCACGGTCTGATTCCGCTGGTGGTCCCGCAGCTTCGGACCATCACGCTGGGTGGCGCGGTCAGCGGCCTGGGCATAGAGTCCACGAGCTTCCGCAGCGGTATGCCGCACGAGTCGGTCCTGGAGATGGACGTTTTCACGGGCGCAGGAGAGGTGGTGACCACGCGCCCCGGCGACGAGCTCTTCGACGCCTTCCCGAACTCCTACGGCTCGCTGGGTTACGCGACGCGGCTCAGAATCGAGCTGGAGCAGGTGCCGCCCTTCGTCGACCTCCGCCACCTCCACCTGACCGACGCGACGGCGCTGGCGGCCACGATCGCACAGATCGTGGCCACGGGAGCCTACGAAGGCATCCGGGTGGACGGCCTGGACGGCGTCGCCTTTGAACCGGGGGAGTACTTCCTGACCCTCGCCACCTGGACCGCGCGTTCCCAGGCCGGGCCCAGCGACTACACAGGCCAGGAGATCTACTACCGATCCATTCGCACCCGCGGCATCGACCACCTGAGAATGTACGACTACCTGTGGCGCTGGGACACCGACTGGTTCTGGTGTTCGGCCGCCTTCGGGGTGCAACATCCCTTCGTGCGAAGGCTGTGGCCGCGACGATGGCGCCGCTCGGACGTCTACCACCGCTTGGTCGGGCTGGACCGGCGACTCGGACTGGTCGACCGCTTGGACGCGCTGCGGGGGCGGCCGCGGCTCGAGCGCGTGATCCAGGACGTCGAGGTTCCGGTGGATCGCCTCGTGGAGTTCCTCTCCTGGTTCGACGACGCCGTCGGCATGCGTCCGGTGTGGCTCTGCCCGCTTCGGCTGAGAGCCACGGCCGACGAGCAGTCGGGCGGGCGCCCCTGGCCCTCCTACCCGCTGCAGAGCGGCACCACCTACGTAAACGCCGGCTTCTGGGGTGCCGTCCCAGTTGGGCCAGAGGCCTCCCGTGCTCCGCGGAACCGCGCGATCGAGGCCAAGGTGCACGAGCTGGGCGGTCACAAGTCGCTCTACTCCGAGGCGTTCTACGACCCTGACACATTCGATGAGCTCTACGGCGGCGCCAATCTGGCCGCCGTGAAGCAGCGGTACGACCCTGACAACCGGCTTACCAGCCTCTACGAAAAGGCGGTGGGTAGAAGATGACCACAATCCAGACCAGGCGGACCGCCGTCGCCGACGCGGTCAACTCACTCCTGCGCGACGGCCTGCCCCTGCGCTTCTCGGCCTATGACGGCAGCACGGCAGGGGCCCCCGAGTCGTCGCTCGAACTCGTGCTGTGCAACCGACGGGGTCTGGCGTTTCTGTTGACCGCTCCCGGCGAACTGGGCATGGTCAGGGCCTACCTGTCTGGTGACCTTGAACTGCGCGGCGTCCACCCGGGCGACCCATACGAACTGCTCAAGTTGGTGCAAGGGCGGTTGGAGTTCCGAATGCCCGCAGCCTCCGAGGCTCTGGAGCTGATGCAGGGTCTGGGCCTGGCCAGCCTGCGCCCACCGCCACCCCCGGCGCTGGAACGCCCACCCGCCTGGCGCCGCGTCACGCACGGCCTGCGCCATTCGAGATCCCGCGACGCCGCCGCGATCTCACACCATTACGACGTGTCCAACACCTTCTACGAGCACGTCCTGGGCCCCTCGATGACCTACACCTGCGCCGTGTACCCGCATGAGGAGGCCACGCTCGAAGAGGCCCAGGCCGAGAAGTACGACCTGATCTGCCGCAAGCTGGCGCTGAAACCCGGGATGCGGCTGCTGGACGTCGGATGCGGCTGGGGTGGTATGGTCCGCCACGCGGCCACGCACTACGGCGTCAAGGCGCTCGGGGTCACCCTGTCCCGCCAGCAGGCGGTCTGGGCCGCCGAGGCCATCGCCCGCGAGGGGCTGGCCGGACTCGCCGAGGTCCGCCACGGCGACTACCGCGACATCACCGAGGCGGGCTTCGACGCCGTCAGCTCGATCGGGCTCACAGAGCACATCGGCTTGCGGAACTACCCCGCGTACTTCACCTTCCTGCGCAGCCGACTCCGTCCCGAGGGGCGGTTGCTGAACCACTGCATCACCGTCGCCCACAACGGGCGCGCCGACATGGGGCCGTTCATGGACCGCTACGTGTTCCCAGACGGCGAACTGACAGGCTCCGGCACCATCATCAAGGAGGCTCAGGACGCGGGTCTGGAGGTCATGCACGAAGAGAACTTCCGCATGCACTACGCCCGCACCCTCACCTCCTGGTGCCGTAACCTCGTCGACCACTGGGACGAGTGCGTGGCCGCTGCCGGGGAGCCGACGGCGCGCACGTGGGGCCTCTACATGGCCGGCTCGCGGCTCAATTTCGAGCGCAACCACGTGCAACTCCACCACGTTCTCGCCGTGAAGGCCTCCGACGAAGGCTCCAACGGATTCCCGCTGCGGCCCAGTTGGTGAGCGCCGCTCAGCGCTCGTTGACGGTCCGGCTCTGCTCGAGTTCGGCGATCAGCGTCTGGGCGTCGTAAGGGCCGAGGTGGCGTTGGTCGCCGACGAAGAACGTCGGTGTGCCCCGTGCACCGCTGGCCTCGGCGCTCTGGACGTCGTCGCGGATACGCACGGCGTGGGCCAGTTCATGGACGTCGCGCAGGAACTCCTCGATGTCCAGGCCGAGGTCCCCGGCGTACCCGGCCAGGTCCTCCAGCTCGAGCTGATCCTGGTGCTCGAAGAGCAGGTCGTGCATCTCCCAGAACCGTCCCTGCGCAGCGGCGGCCTCCGCCGCCGCGGCCGCGAGTTCGGCCTGCGGGTGCACGTCCGGGAGGGGGAGGTGGCGCATCACGTAGCGCAATTCGTCGCCGAAGTGCTCGCGCACCTCTTTCACGACGCCGGTCGCCCGGCCGCAGAACGGACACTCGAAGTCTGCGTACTCCACCAGGGTCAGGGGTGCGTCGTGGCGTCCCCGGATGTGGTCACGCGCGGGATCCACCGGCGTATCGAGGACGGTGGGAAGTCCCGCCGACGTCTCACCGTGCAGGACTGCGGCCAGCTTGAACACCAGCCAGCCCAGCGCCGTCGCGAACACGAGCGCGAGCAGGACGCCCACCGTCGCCTCCTCGCGCAGTTCCGGACCGAAGGCCAGCCCCACGATGAGCAACGACACCGTGAACCCGATCCCTGACAACGCGGCACCGCCGAGGACCTGGCCCGGACCCACCCCTTGCGGCAGTCTTCCGATCCCCAGGCGGGCGCCCACCAGGGCGAAGCCTCCGATACCGAGGAACTTGCCGGCCACCAGACCCACGACGATGCCCCACGTGACCGGGGACCCCAGAGCTTCCTGCAGCACTCCGCCCCGAAGGTCCACGCCGGCGTTGGCCAGGGCGAACAACGGGACCACGACGAAGCTTGTCCAAGGGTGCAGGACCAACTGCATCCGCTCGTTCACGGAGACCGCGCGGATCAGGGCCTCCTGGGCAGACCTGCCGACGTCGGCCAGCGGGGACTGCCGGAACGCGTGGACGCGTCGGGCCGCGTGCTCCACCGCGGTCCGGCGTGGCTCGTAGGCGGGCACCAGCAACCCCGCGACCATGCCCGCGACGGAGGCGTGCAACCCGGAGGTCAACGTCGCGAGCCAAAGGGCGAGGATCGCGGCGACGTAGGGCCAGGTGCGCCAGACGCGGGCGCGGCCCAGACCCACCAGCACCAGCACACAGACCGCCGCCGCCACCAGTGCCCCGACGTCGAGATCGTCGGAATAGACGATCCCGATGACGCTCACCGCGACGATGTCATCGACGACGGTCAGCGTGAGCAGGAACACCCGCAACTGCGTGGAGGTGCGGGGACCCACCAGCGCGAGGGCACCGAGCAGGAAGGCGGTGTCGGTGCCGATCACCACGCCCCAGCCGTTCGCGGCCTCGCCGCCGGGGTTGATGAGCAGGTACAGCAGAGCGGGCACGACCATGCCGCCGATCCCGGCGACCAGAGGCAGTACGAGTCGCCGTCGGTCGGTGAGCTCCCCGACGGCGAGGTCCCGGCGGACCTCGAGCCCGATGACCAGGAAGAACATTGCCATGAGGCCATCGTTGATCCAGTGAGACAGGTCCATGCGGAGGGCCAGTTCGCCCAACTCGACGGCGAGCTCCGTCTCCCACAGCCGGGCGTACTGGCCGGTCCAGGGCGAGTTGGCCCAGCCCAGGGCCAGAACTGTCGCCCCCACCAGCAGCGCGGCGCTCCCGGACTCGGTCGCCACATAGCGACGAAGGGGTACGGAGAGTTGTCCTATCAGGAACCTTCGTCCCGTCTGGGCCGACTTGAGCTTCACTCATCCTCCTGGAGGTGTGGGTGACGTCAATATCCCATGTGCGGGTCCCTGTCCGGCGTCGGAGGACTGCGAATGTCGCTCCTACGACGTGGACCGCAGCTTGCGTAGGCTGGCGCGCGTGCCACAGACAGTCACCCCACCCGCTCCTGCCCATGCCCTCCGAGCATCTCGTCGAGCAGCCCGTCGCCCGTTGGCGCTGCTGGTCGCTCTGCTGGTGATCGCCGCCCTGGGGCTGGTGCGTCCGGTCCCCGCGACGGCCGACACCAGCGACGGTTCCTGGGTCTACACCACTCCGGGCAAGCACTCGGTGAACGGACGGGAGTGGCGGACGGCCTGCGAGCAGTACTCCTCGACGGTGTGGCGCTGCCGCACCGAAATCCTGGCCGACACCGTCGTCCGCTCCGGTGGCCGCTACGTCCAGCGCACCGCGTACGTGTTCAACAACCTCACCTATCTGGCGTCACCCCGCAAGAACTGGAGCGGCAACCCGCTGGCAGAGAACAGGGAATGGACGGCGGACGACGGCCGCCGGTGGCGCACCGAGTGTGACACCGCCGAGACAGGGCGCAACGGTTGCCGCACCTGGGCGGAGGCGAGTGTCGTCGCGAGGCAGGGGCACGGGTTCGTCCAGGAGACGAAGCTGGTTTTCAACAACATCGTGCTGTTCGCGGAAGGGGTCATCCAGGAGCCGGGAGTCGCACCGGTTCCCTACGAGTCGCGGCAGCTGATTGGCCATTCTGTCCAGGGCCGCGAGATCTGGGCCTACCAGGTCGGCGACCCGAGCGCCACGAAGGTGGCACTGATCCTTGGCCAGATGCATGGCGAGGAGCCGGCCGGGACGCTGAGCGCCTGGGGGATCATCAACGACCATCGATCAGTCAAGGGCATCCAGCTGTGGGTGGTCCCCAGCATGAACCCCGACGGCGCAGCTGTCAGAAAGCGCCAGAACGCCAACGGCGTTGACCTGAACCGCAACTGGCCCATCAACTACGAGGCCAACGAGCCGGGCACCCGGTACTACGCGGGCACGGGACCCCTCAGCGAGCCGGAGTCGAAGGCGATGTCCGAGTTCATCGCAGCCGTCCAACCACAGCAGATGGTCTCGATCCACCAGCCGCTCACCGGCGTCGACAACTACAAGATCAAGGACCGAGGTCTCCACGATGCCCTGGTCAGGGAACTGGGCCTGCCCTCCCGCAGTCTCGACTGTGGTGGCGACTGCCGCGGGACCATGACGCAGTGGGTGAACGCCACCACGAGGGGCGCGGCCATCACCATCGAGTACCCGATCGACGTGAGCGACCACTACTCCGCCATCACCGCCCGCGACGGTCTGGTGCGCGCCGTCGGCGGTACCTACTGATCCGCAGGGGCCGATGCTCCAGTGGGGGAAGTTGGCCCATGCCTGGAGCAAAGAACCCACAGCGGAGGAGGACTCAGACGTCGTAGGTGTTCACGTGGACGTGGTCCAGGTGATTGGCGGTGGCGCCTCCCCGGTCCGCCATTGGGCGCCAACCCTCCTTGTCACGCCCAACTGACCAGATCTGTTGGTCGAAGATGATGTAGTTGATGCCGAACTCGCCGGCGTGCTCCCGGTAGTAGGTTGCGATCTCCCATCCCAGGAGGTTCCCTTCGTCCAGCTTCCAGTTGGGGATCATGATGTCGACGGCGCGGCCGGCTGGGTGGTCCGGGGTGACGTCCTGCCGCCACCCGTACATCGTCTTGATCTGCGGCCAGGTCGTCCACGTGTGGAGAGCGATCGCCTGTACGTTGTAGTTGGTGAGGTGGAGCCCGGTGGAGTATCCGCGGTTCAAGGAGTCCGGCGAGGCGAACAGGCGTTCGTCCACGGTAAGGACGCCGGTGGCTGGGTCGAAGGTCGCCGGCGGGTTGTTCGCGGTGCCGGGAGTGAAGTAGACGAGGTTGTTGAAGACCCACTTCCCCCCGGAGGAGATGAACGAGCGGCATGCGTTCGGACCTGTCCAGGAGTCATTGCAGGACGTCACCCAGTTGCGGTTGGCCGACGTGAAGAACCCGGACTTGGCCAGGTTGTTGTCGAACCAGTTGGCCCGGTCGGTGGCTAGGTAGGTCAGGTTGTTGAACACCCAGACCCCTCGGGACTTGATGTCTGCACGGCACCTGGTGATGTTCGCGTCGTAGGGTGCACAGGTGGTGTGCCAGTCACGTCCGTTGACGGTGTGATATCCCGGGGTCGTGTAGACGTTCACCGCAGCGGCAGCCGGATTGCTTGGCACCAAGAGGCCAGCGGCGAGGATGACCATGGCAGCCAGAACGGCAGGGAATCTTCTCAACAAGGTGGTGCTCCGGTTGTGTACGGGCCGGGGGAAGCGAGGACAGCCGGGATGGGGACCGACAGGCGTGCGGTTCCCCCAAGCCGGTCCAGCGACGGCACCGGCACCACTGGCGCACTGCGTTGGCTCATCGTAAGCCATCACCCGTTGTGGCAAAGCATCGGGTAGGGGCTTCTTGCCCATCGCGCATCCTGGTTGATCGCGCGCGCAGTAGGCTGAGGCGCATGTCAGAGACTGAACTGGTCAAGAACGAGGACGACAACCGCTACGAGGTCCACGTCGACGGGGAACGCATCGGCTTCATCGACTACGTGCGCGACGTCGACGTCATCGACCTGGTCCACACCGAGGTGGAACCGGCCCACGGCGGAAAGGGCTACGCCCAGAAGCTGGCCGACTACGCGCTGGCAGACATTCGCGACACGGGTCTTCTGGTGCGCCCGACGTGTGGCTTCGTGGCGAAGCACATCGACCGCAACCCGGAGTACGGCACTCTCGTCGCCGCTGACTGACCGTGCGCCGGACGCGTCGGTGTTGAGGGAGCGTCCACGGCTCAGTCCCGTGGCGCTGGTGCTGGTCGCCATCGTCTCCGTGCAGACGGGTTCGTCGTTCGCGAAGGTCCTGTTCGAGGCCACCACCCCCTACGGGGTGACGCTGTTGCGCTCCGCGTTCGCGACGGTGGTGCTGCTGTTGGTATCGCCCCCTCGGCTCCGGGGCCGGGAACGCGCCGACTGGGTCGTCGTGGCCGCCTACGGACTGAGCCTGGCGGCCATGAACCTGCTGTTCTACCTCGCGATCGAGCGGATCCCCATCGGCTTGGCGGTGACGCTGGAATTCATCGGTCCGTTGCTCCTGGCACTCAGGGGAGCGCGACGGCTGGCCGACTTCGGTTGGGTGCTGCTGGCCGCCGTCGGAGTGGCGCTTCTGGGCGCGTTCCCGACGGACGTGGATCTCGCGGGAATGCTGCTTGCGGTGGCTGCCGGTGGGTTCTGGGCCGCCTACATCCTGCTTGCCGGTCCCGTTGGACGACGCTGGAGCGGGGCGAGTGGCGTGACGGTCGCCAGCGGGTTGGCCACCGTCGCGCTGCTGGGGCCGGGTCTGATGTTCTCAGGTCCGGAGTTGTCCCGTTGGGAGGTGCTCGGACTGGGGGCGCTGGTTGCCCTGCTGGCCACGGTCATCCCTTACGGACTTGAGATGCACGCCCGGCGGAGCATCAGGTCGTCCACCTTCAGCATCCTCATGAGTCTGGAGCCCGGGGCAGCCGCCCTGCTGGCGTGGCTGATCGTCGGCGAGCTGCTCGGCTGGCAGGAGTGGGTTGCGATGGCCTGCGTCGTTGCTGCCTCCATGGGCGCCACCTGGTCGGCGCGGCTGCGCGGCGACGGGGCCGGGGCGAGCACGGCTGCAAGTGCGGCACAATGAAACCCGTAACCGTCCACGACGCACCCGAGGAGTACCGATGAGTGGAGTCATCACCGTCCGCCACCCAGACCGAGCGGAACAGGTTGAGCTGACCACCACGACCACCGGGCTCGACCTCTTCGGCGCCGACAGGACCGTCGTCGCAATGCGCGTGGGGGAGCAGGTGCTCGACCTCCAGCGGGAGCTTTCCGACGGCGACGTCGTCGAGCCCGTCGGGATGGACAGCCCCGAGGGCCTGTCCATCCTGCGCCACTCGGCCGCCCACGTCACCGCCCAGGCCGTGCAGAACCTTTTCTCGGAGGCGAAGCTGGGGATCGGACCGCCGATCGTCGACGGTTTCTACTACGACTTCGACACCGCTCCGCTTACCCCGGAAGATCTGAAGGCCATCGAGAAGCAGATGGGCCAGATCGTGCGGGAGAAGCAGCGGTTCGTGCGTCGGGCCGTCTCCGACGACGAGGCGCGCGATGAGCTGGCGACGGAGCCGTTCAAGCTCGAGTTGATCGCCGACAAGGGAAGTGCGTCGGCCGACGACGGCTCCTCGGTCGAGGTCGGTACGGGTGAGTTGACCATCTATGACAACGTCCGCCGCGACGGCAGCGTCGCCTGGAAGGACTTGTGCCGTGGCCCCCATGTGCCGCACACCGGCTACATCCAGGCCGTCGCCCTCACGAAGGTCTCGGCCGCTTACTGGCGCGGGGACCAGCGCAACGCCGGCCTGCAGCGCGTCTACGGCACGGCGTGGGCCACCAAGGAGGACCTGAAGGCCTACCAGACGCGGATGGCAGAGGCCGCGCTGCGCGACCACCGCAAGCTCGGTGCGGAGCTGGACCTGTTCAGCTTCCCCGACGAGATCGGCTCCGGTCTCCCGGTGTTCCATCCCAAGGGCGCCACCGTGAAGATGGAGATGGAGGACTACAGCCGACGCCGCCACGTCGAGGCCGGGTACTCCTTCGTCAGCACGCCACACATCACCAAGGCGAACCTGTTCGAGACCTCCAGGCACCTGGAGTGGTACGCCGACGGCATGTACCCGCCCATGCACCTGGACGAGGAGCGCGACGCCGAAGGCAACATCACCAAGCAGGGCGCCGACTACTACCTCAAGCCGATGAACTGCCCGATGCACAACCTGGTCTTCGCCAGCAGGGGACGTTCCTACCGAGAGTTGCCGCTGCGCCTGTTCGAGTTCGGGACCGTCTACCGCTACGAGAAGTCGGGGGTGGTCCACGGCCTCACCCGCGCCCGCGGGTTCACCCAGGACGACGCCCACATCTACTGCGCCCGCGACCAGATGAAGGATGAGCTCACCTCGCTGCTCAGCTTCGTGCTGGAACTGCTCAAGGACTACGGCCTCGACGAGTTCTACCTTGAGCTGTCCACCCGCGACCCGGAGAAGTCGGTGGGCGACGAGGAGACCTGGGCGGAGGCCACCCAAACGCTCGCGGAGGTGGCGGAGGCATCAGGCCTGGCGCTCGTGCCCGACCCAGGCGGCGCGGCGTTCTACGGCCCCAAGATCTCGGTCCAGGCCAAGGACGCGATCGGCCGCACCTGGCAGCTCTCGACGATCCAGCTCGACTTCTTCCTGCCTGAGCTGTTCAAGCTCGAGTACCAGGCATCCGACGGCACGCGCCAGCGCCCCGTCATGATCCACCGGGCACTGTTCGGCTCCATCGAGCGGTTCTTCGGCGTTCTCACCGAGCACTACGCCGGCGCCTTCCCCGCCTGGCTCGCCCCGACCCAGGTGCTGGGCATCCCGGTCGCAGCCGAGTTCGACGAGTACCTCGGCGGAATCATGGACCAGCTCAGGGCGCAGGGCATCCGGGCGGAACTCGACTCCTCCGACGACCGCTTCGGCAAGAAGATCCGCAACGCGCAGAAGCTGAAGGTGCCGTTCATGCTGATCGCCGGAGGAGAGGACCGCGACGCCGGTGCGGTGTCCTTCCGCTACCGTGACGGCTCCCAGCGCAACGGCGTGCCCGCGGCTGATGCCGTGGCCGAGATCGTCGACTTCGTGCGCTCGCGCTCCAACGCAGCCCCGAGCGCGGGGGAGACGGACCCGCAGGATGGCTGAACCCGAGTCGTCCGCGAATTTCGCTGGGGTCCCGGACGCCTTCCAGCGGCTGTGGACCCCGCACCGGATGGTCTACATACAGGGCGAGGGCAAGCCGTCGGGGGAGGGTGACTGCCCCTTCTGCTCCTCGCCGACCCGCGGCGACGCGGAGGGGCTGGTCGTGGCGCGCGGCGAACACGCCTACGTGGTGATGAACCTGTTCCCGTACTCACCGGGTCACCTGCTGGTGTGCCCCTACCGGCACGTCTCGGACTACACCGACCTCACCGTCGACGAGACCAGGGAAGTGGCGGAGCTCACCCAGCAGGCGATGCGCGTGCTGCGCCGGGTCAGTGGGCCGGACGGCTTCAACCTCGGCATGAACCAGGGTGAGGTGGCAGGCGCCGGGATCGCCATGCACCTGCACCAGCACGTCGTCCCGCGCTGGAGCGGTGACATGAACTTCATGCCCGTCGTCGGCCGCACGCGTGCGCTGCCGCAACTGCTGGACGACGCCCGCTCCCAGTTGGCAGCGGCCTGGGAGAGGTGAGCCAGTGCCCACGCGCGGAGGCCTGAGGCGGGTCCTTGTGAATGTCATCTGGGCCGTGGGTCGTCGCGTGCCGCACTGGCTGCGCGACTCCATCAGTGTCGTCGGCGGGCTGCTGCTGCACCGACTCCCCATCGGTGGCCTGCGGCAGTGGGACGCGAACTTCCGCAGCGTCATGGGTCGCCCACCGACGATGCGCGAACGTCGCGGGCTCGTCGAATCCTGGTTGCGCAACAACCTGATGTCGTTGTCGCTGGCGCACTGGAGCGACGAGGACGTCCTCTCCCGGGGCATCATCTCCGAACACCACCTGAAGCGTCTCCGCGAGTCCCTGGCCGGGCCCGGACTGGTGATCGCGCTGCCCCACATGGGCAGCTGGGACTTCGCCGGCGCCTGGTGCGCCCGCATGGGGATCAAGGTGGTGAGCGTGGCCGAACGGCTGCCGGCCGGGCTCTACGAGAAGTTCCGGCAAGCGCGGGAGGGCATGGGGATGGACATCTATCCCGCAGGAGAACCCGGATTGATGGCCAAGCTCGCCCAGGACGTCCGCGCCGGCAGGATGGTGTGCCTGCTCAGCGACCGGGATCTCTCGCGCCGCGGGATCGAGGTCCCCTGGCCCACCGACGACCACCCGCTCGTGGTCAGCGTCCCGCCCGGGCCTGCCCTACTGGCCGCCCAGACGGGAGCGGACCTGCGGGCGGTGGTCACGATCTTCCGGGGAGACAGCGTCGAGATGCGGGTCTCGGAGCGGATCGACGTCGAGTCCCCGAGGGAGACGATGACCGACGTCGTGGCCGCCTTCGCCGAGGGCGTCGACGCCGCTCCCACCAGCTGGCTCATGCTGCAACCGCTCACGCGGAGATGAACCTGCGCGTGGTGCTGGTCTGCCCGTACTCCCTGGACGTGCCGGGCGGAGTTGGCAACCACGTCCTCGGCCTTGCAGGCTGGCTGGCCCGCGCCGGCCATGCACCGACGGTGGTCGCCCCCGGCTCCACCGCCCCGGAGGTTCCCGGGGGCGTCGCCGTCGAACTGCTGGGCCCGACGCTGGGGCTGGCGTTCAACGGCTCGGTGGCCAACCTCGCGGTGCGCCCCTGGCAGGCACGGCGGGCCGTCGGCGCGTGCGCGGATGCCGACGTGGTCCACGTCCACGAGCCCCTCACGCCCGGAGCGGCGTTCGCGGCCGCTCGTGTGGCGGGCCCGTTGGTGGTCACCCATCACGCCAGCTTCGGGGTGTCCCCTCCGGTCGCGGCCGCGCTGCGCATCCGAGCCAGTCGGCTGGGACGCCGCGAGGTCATCGCCGTCTCCGAAGCGGCGGCCCGAACCGCTCGGAGTGTCACCGGTTCCGTGCCGGAGATCATCCCGAACGGGATCGACCTGCCGCCCGCGCCACCGCCCCGGAACGGTCCTCGCGGGGGCTCCCGGCCACGCGTCGGGTTCCTCGGTCGCATCGACGAGCCGCGTAAGGGCTTCGAGGTCTTCCGTGGCCTTGCGGACCGCGCTGCATCCGAGGGGATCGACGCCGAGTTCGTCGCCGCCGGCCCCGGGGCCGCGCAACCGGGCGACGTGCGGATGGCAGGGGCGCTGACTAACAGTCAGCGAGCCGAGTTCCTGGGCTCCATCGACGTGCTCGTGGCGCCCAACCTCGGGGGAGAGAGCTTCGGGCTGGTGCTGATCGAGGCGCTCGCCGCCGGTTGCGACGTCGTGGCCAGCGACCTGCCGGCGTTCCGCCGGGTGCTGTCCGAGGCGGGCGTCGGGGCGCAGTTCTCAACGGGCGAACCCCGGGATGCGGCTCGCGTCCTGCGCGCACGGCTGGGGTCCCCGATCGATCCGCTGGCCGCCCACCGGGCAGCATCGCGATGGAGCTGGGAGGAGGTGGGTCCGAGGGTCCTCCGCGTCTACGGCGCGGTTGCCCGATGGCCTAGGCTTGGGCAATGAGCGCAGACCTGCCGGGCCCCGAGTGGGACACCGACCGGGTGCTGACAATTCCCAACGTGTTGTCCTTCATCCGGCTGCTCGGCGTTCCGCTCTTCGGCTGGCTGATCATCGACGGCCGGGACCTGTGGGCGGTCGTGACGCTGGTGGTCTTCGGCGGCACGGACTGGCTCGACGGGCTGATCGCGCGCAAGCTGAAGCAGCGCTCGCCCCTGGGCATCCGGCTCGACCCGATCGCGGACCGCCTCTACATCCTCATGGCGCTCGTCGCGCTGGTGGTGCGCGGCATCGTTCCCTGGTGGCTGCTGGCCGTGCTCCTCGCACGCGACGTGGCGCTGTTGTTGCTCGTGCCGTTGATCCGACGCTCCACCGGAAAACTGGCCCTTCCGGTCAACCTGGTGGGCAAGGCTGCGACGGCCTTCCTGCTGTTCGCCTTCCCACTCGTGCTGATCGGCTCGGAGAAGTCCTACGGGATCGACGTCGCCTTCTGGAGCGGCTGGGCGTTCGCCGTGGTGGGTGGGGTCCTGTACTGGGTGGCGGGTGGCCTCTACATCAGGAAGACCGCAGAGGTGACCCGCGAACACAGGGACGCCATCGATGCCTCGTCCTGACCAGAGCATGAGCCTGCTCACCGACCTGCAGGACAACGCGCTGGAACCGGAGTACCGGGAGGCCACCGAACGCGGCGAGAAGCGCTCTCCCGCGCTCCTGGTCCTCACCGTCGCGATCATCGCGGCCCTCCTCGCCCTGGCTGGGGCCAACACCTTCCGCTCGTCGGCCGACGCCGCCTCCGAGCGCGACGAACTGCTGGGTCACATCGCGGATGCTGAGACCAGGCTCTCGCAACTCGAGCAGGAGTCGCGGGAACTTGAGGCCGAGATCCAGACCCTGAGCGACCAACAGGTGATCGACCCGGCCACCCGGGCACAGCTGGATCTCCTGGCGCCCCTGGTGGGTGACGTGCCTGTCAGCGGGCCGGGAATCGTCGTGCAGGTGGACGACGCAGCCTCCGCCGGGGGCGCGGAGGGCGTGGTTTTCGACAGTGATCTGTCCCGGCTGGTGAACGGCCTGCGGCAGGCGGGAGCGGAAGCCATCGCCATCAACGGGCGTCGGATCACTCCGCTGACCCCGATCCGCTCCGCGGGCTCCGCCATCACCGTCGACTACGTGTCCCTGAACCCGCCCTACGTGGTGGAGGCCATCGGCGACCCGGGAACGCTCCAGGCCCGGTTCGCGCGCACTTCGGCGATGGTGTGGTGGAAGTACATCAGCGACAATTACGGCGTAGGATTCAGCATCCGGGAAGCCGAGGAGGAACTGCAGCTACCCGCGGACCCCGGCATGATCCTGCGGTTCGCCGAGAAGTGATTCGAGGGGGAGGAAACGGATGCTGGCTGTGATCGGACTCATCGTGGGTGTGGCCCTCGGGCTGCTCCTGGAGCCCAGCCTGCCCCCGTTCCTCGAGCCCTACCTACCAATCGCCATCGTCGCGGCCATCGACGCCATTCTCGGTGCCACGCGCGCCCACTTCGACGGGGTGTTCTCGGACCGGGTCTTCGCGGTGTCGTTCATCTCGAACGTACTGATCGCCGGGCTGATCGTGTTCGTGGGCGACCAGATCGGTGTCGGCTCGCAGCTGTCCACCGGCGTGGTGGTGGTGCTCGGCATCCGCATCTTCAACAATGCGGCGGCCATAAGGCGGAAGATCCTGCATGCCTGAGGAGACCCGACCACGCCGGGGCATCGCCGACGACGCCCCGCCCGAGCCCTCCAGCCCGGCCGACGGCGGGTCGGCTGCCGACGTCCACCCCGTACGCCGCGGTGCCCGGGAACACCTGATGGACTTCCTGAGACCCAACCGGGGGCAGCTGGTGCTGGCCGTCGTCCTGGCCCTGACAGCAATGCTCGTTGTGCTGACGCTTCGATCGCAGGCCGCGCAGCCGGACTACTCCAATCTGCGGCGGGCGGAGTTGATCCAGTTGCTGGACAACCTCTCGGCGGAGACGCGTCGGCTGGAGACCGAGGTCAGGGAGCTTCAGGGCACCCGGGATGACCTGGCCAGCGGCGCGGAGGGAGCCCAGGCAGCCGAGGACGAGGCGCAGCGCCGGCTCGACCAGTTGCAGATCATCAGCGGCACGGTGCCGGTGCACGGGCAGGGCATCCGGCTGCGCATCGATGATCCCGCCAACAAGGTGAGCCCGGAGCTGCTGCTGGACGGTCTTGAGGAACTCCGCGACGCGGGTGCCGAAGTGGTCGAGTTCAACGACTCGGTCAGGGTGGTGGCCTCGACCTGGCTCGGTCTGGACGGCCAGGGCAGGATCGTGGCA
Source organism: Tessaracoccus sp. OS52 (assembly GCF_020687685.1). GTDB lineage: Bacteria > Actinomycetota > Actinomycetes > Propionibacteriales > Propionibacteriaceae > Arachnia. The sequence continues at coordinate 1,166,232 of NZ_JAJEWM010000001.1, forward strand.
GACGGCACCGTCCTGGAGGACCCAGTGGTCATTGACGCCATCGGGGACCCCGCAACGCTGGAGGCCGGAGCCCGGTTCCGTGGCGGCCTGGTCAGCGAGATCGAGGGTCCGCGCGTCGAGGGGATCGTGACGATCGAACAGCTGGACGACGTGGAGATCGATTCGGTCGTGGTGCCCAAGGAGAATGAGTTCGCCCTTCCCAACTGACGGGTCGTGCGTTGGATATGCTCAGGCCACGGATAGTGTTGTGGGACAGCGAGGGCGGGCCCTCGTCAGCCCCTGTTTCACGGAGCCAGCGAGAGGAAGTCCACGATGAAGTGCCGTCAGTGCGGAAACGTCAGCCAGGCAGGAGCCAAGTTCTGCAGCAATTGTGGCGCGCCGCTCTACGACAGCATGGGGGACACCACCACCGTCCTCGGGGCGATCACGGATGACCACGACGGCGAACTGACCGCCGATGACCTGGAAGCGGTCCGCGGACTCTCCGGCGGCGACGCGCTGCTGATCATCAATCGCGGTGGTTCCGGGAGCTCCCGGATCCTGATCGATTCCGACGTCACAACGGTCGGGCGACACCCGCAGTCCGACGTGTTCCTCGACGACATCACGGTCTCCCGGCATCACGCGAAGTTCATCCGTACGGGCGGGGACCTCTTCATCGAGGACCTGGGCAGTCTCAACGGCACCTATGTCAACCGCAAACTCGTGGAGGAGCGCACCCAGCTCAAGCAGGGCGACGAGATCCAGATCGGCAAGTACAGGGCAACGATCAGCCTGAGCGAGCCCGGGCTGCGCTAATGCCGAGTGCCCCCCGCACCATCGGCCAGGTCCTGGAGTTGCTCCGCCCCGAGTTCCCGGACATCTCCGTATCGAAGTTGCGCTACCTGGAATCGGAAGGGCTGGTCTCACCCGAGCGCGACCAGCCGTCCGGCTACAGGCGGTTCCGGGCCGAGGACGTGGACCGGTTGCTGTTCGTCCTCCGGGCCCAGCGCGACCGTTACCTGCCACTGAAGGTGATCAGGGAACAGCTCGAAGCGCTGGACCGCGGGGAGGAAGTCCCACTGGAGGCCCCTGCGTCACCCGAGGCCGCCGTCGACACGCCAGAGGCGCCAAAGCAGCCCCGCCAGCGCGCCGCCGCCGGCAGCAGGCTTGTGACCAGGCGGCAACTCCTGTCCGAATCCGGTCTGGGTGAGGCATCGCTGATCGAACTGGAGCGGCTGAAGATCATCGCCCCGCGGCGGGGCTCCAGCCTGTATGGCAGGGAGGCCGTGGCCATCGCCGCCGCAGCCAAGAACCTGGGCAGCTTCGGGGTGGACCCGCGACAGTTGCGCGTAGTCCAGCAAGCCGCGGTCATGGAGGCGGCACTGCTGGAGCAGGCCCTGCTGCCATACCGACGTCGCAGCGGGATCCCCAAGGACGTCCTGGCCGACGTCTACCGGCAGGTGCTGCAGGCACATGCCGCACTGCTCCACAGCCAGATCCACGAGTAATAGGCTTGGGGGCATGATCAAGCTCGACGTCATCGGCATAAGGCTGACCAGTCCGGAGGATTCGCCGGTTCTGCTGTTGCGCGAGCGGACCGGCTCCAGGCTGCTGCCGATCTGGATCTCATCGGTGGACGCCGCTGGCATCGCTCTCCTGCTGGACGGCGACGACTCCTTCCACCGCCCGCTGACCCACGACCTGCTCGCTGCGATGGTCGCGGAGCTGAATGACAAGGAAGAGCCCGGTGTGGTGCGCATCACCGAGATGCGTGACGGCGTGTTCCATGCGGTCCTCGAGGTTGGGGAGTACGTCTTCGATGCCCGTCCCAGTGACGGGATAAACCTGGCGCTGCGCCTCGGATGGTCCGTCGAGTGCGCCGAGCAACTGATGGACCAAGTGGGCGTGGAGGTTGACGAGGGTGGCACCGACGAGGTCGAGCGCTTCCGCGAGTTCCTCGACTCGGTCAACCCGGATGACTTCGAGAACGACGACAGTTGAGGGTTTGAAGCAGAGGTTGAGGGTTGTGGGTGCAGGGCCACCGTTCGCGGTGTGTCTTGGGCGTGTCGTTGACCGACGGCGCGGCCGGGGGTTAGCGTCATTGCATCGACGTTGTTACGTCGGTGTCATTACGGGCAGAGCGAGGGAAACGCAGTGTCACAGAACGCAGGAAGTGCAAGTGGGCAGCCACCGCTGCAGGATCTGCTCATCGAGGGCGACTTCTCACCCCTGCCGGTGGACTCCGGCTACCGCGGGCCGGTCGCTCACCGGGTCGCAGGCATCACCTACCGCCAGCTCGACTACTGGGCGCGCACGGGACTCGTCGTCCCCGAGATCCGCCAAGCCGGCGGTTCGGGCACGCAGCGCCTCTACTCCTTCCGCGACATCCTGCTGCTGCGCGTGGTCAAGCGCTTCCTGGACGTGGGGATCTCCCTCCAGCAGATCCGGGTCGCGATCGACCATCTGCGCGCTCGCGGCGTCGAGGACCTGACGGAGATCACGCTCCTCAGCGATGGGTTCAGCGTCTATGAATGCACCTCGGCCAATGAACTGTACGACCTCTCCAAGGGTGGTCAGGGGATGTTCCTGATCTCGGTCTCCAGCGTCTGGAAGGAGATCGAGGGAACCCTGAGTTCCCTGCCGACCGAGCGCGCCGAGAACACGGTCGAAGGTGGGCAAGCCCCTGACGGCGCCGGTGACGAGCTCGCGGCTCGCCGAGGCCTCCGAGCGGTCTAGATCCCAGCGAATTTGGCAATGCTCTAGGGTTGTAATTGGGACCGACCGGTTCCGCAGCCGTCCAAGGAGCGCAGTGAGCCAGCCGAACGCCCGTCCAGCCAAACCACAGACGGTCCTCGAAGTCCTCCGGACCGAGCGCCTCGGCCCGCACATGGTGCGGGTCTACCTCGGCGGCAGCGGTTTCGCGCAGTTCCGAAACAATGACTTCACCGACAAGTACGTCAAGATCCTCTTCGCCGATCCGAGTCTCGGCCTGGAACCGCCGTATGACCTGGCGAGACTGCGCGAGCAACTTCAGCCCGGACAACTGCCGGTGACCCGCACCTACACGGTGCGCAAGGTCGACGTCGAGCAAGGTTGGATCTGCCTGGACTTCGTCGTCCACGGTGACGAGGGCATCGCTGGGCCATGGGCAGTGCGGGCCCAACCGGGCGAACGCGTCTGCTTCACGGGGCCAGGGGGAGCCTACGCGCCGGAACCCGACGCTGACTGGTACCTGTTCACCGGAGACGAGAGCGCGCTGCCTGCCATCAGCGCCGCCCTTGAGGCGCTGCCCGCTGACGCCGTCGGGGACGCCTTCATCGAGGTCACCGGAGCCGACGACGAACTCGCCCTGACCGCACCGCCCGGGCTGAACCTGCACTGGCTGCATCGGGGAGCAGCGGAGCCGGGCACTTCCACGGTCCTCGTCGACGCCGTCGCCGACTTCTCGTGGCGGCCGGGCCGCGTACAGGTGTTCGCCCACGGTGAGCGGGAGTCGGTCAAGGCGCAGCGGGACGTGTTCTTCGTCACCCATGGACTCGAGCGCTCCCAGGTCTCCATCTCCGGCTACTGGGCCTACGGGCGCACCGAGGACCGGTTCCAGGCCGAGAAGCGCGAGCCGGTGGGACAGATACTGGAACCCTGACGGCTAGGGTCGCTGGCATGAAGGAGCGCATCGACAAGATCCTGCGGAAACCCGCGGTCGCCCACATTTTGGCCGCCAACGACCGCTACAACCGCCGACTCGGCCCGCAGTTCGCTGCGGCGGTCACCTACTTCTCCGTGCTGTCGATGGTGCCCATCCTGATGTTCGGGGTATCGATGCTCGGCATGACCCTCACCGTGCTGAGACCCGACTGGCTGGAACTGGTACAGGAGTCGATCACCGCCGAACTCGGCGACAACTCGATGGCCAAGTCCATCAAGGAGGTCATCGACCACGCCTTCGCCAACTGGCAGGGCATCGGTCTCGTGGCGTTGCTCACGGCCGCCTACTCCGGCACCAACTGGGTCGGAAACCTGAAGAAGGCCTTCCGTGTGATGTGGCGGGACCGGTTCTCCGACGCGTCGGTGGGGAAGAACCTCCTGGTGGAGATCATCGAGAACTTCTTCATCTTCCTCGCGCTGCTCGTGATCATGGCCGTTGCATTCGGTATGACCTCGGCGGGAAGTTCCTTCTCCCACGTCGTGATCGAGTGGCTGGGACTAGCGCAGGTGCCCGGCATCGGGGTCTTCTTCCGCATCGTCACCATCGCGCTGGTCCTGGCGGCCAGCTGGCTGCTGTTCTCGTTCCTGTTCATCGTCCTGCCAGGGCAGGGCACCAAGGTCCGCACCTGGCTCGTTGGCACCTTCTCCGGAGCTGTTCTGGTCACAGCCCTCCAGCAGGTCGCCAGTCTGGTGATCGGCATCTTCTCCGGAAACGCCGCCGCGTCCATCTTCGGCCCGGTCATCGTCGTGATGCTGATGTTCAACATCCTCGCCACGATCATCATGATGGTGGCCGCTTGGGTGGGGACCGCCGACACCTGGCAACAGGAGCAGGCCAAGCACGACGCCGAGAAGGTGGCAGGCGTAAAGCGGAGGGATGAGGTCGAGGTGGAGGGCGAGGACGACTCCGAGGAAGTGCTACCCAGCCCGGAGCCCGACACGCCGAAGTCGTGGGCGGACAAGCGGCGCAGGGAACGCTGGGCGGCGCGCAAGCCGCTGGAGCAACTGCGGGTGGCCAACTATGACCCGGAGGCCCCGCCGGAGCAGGAGCCGGCACCGGACGTGCCACCAGACATCGCCGCCCGCAGCGTGAAGGTCGGCATGGGCGTCGGCTGGGGCGTCGGCGCCGCGACCGGCATCGGGCTGGGGGCCGCGCTGGCGGCCTTGGTGGCGAAGATCACCGGCCGGTGATGCCTCAGGAGTGGTGGACCTCAGTCGGGTCGTTCCACACGGTGTAGCCCTCGGCGGCCTCGATTCCGTACAGCTCTGCCAGATGCAGGATCTTGCGCGCCCTCGCCAGGCGCGGGATGTCCGAGCCGTCCCGGATCTCCCCGCCCTCTGCTTCGAACTCGCGCAGGAAAGAGTTCGCCCAGGAGATGTCCGCCTGCGAGGGGGACAGGATCTCGTTCACGATCGGGGCCTGCTCCGGGTTGAGGCAGATCTTGCCCGTCATCCCGAACTGCGCGGTGACGCCGGCGGCGTCGGCCAGTGCAACCCCGAGCGCTCCGACGGCCGGGCCGTCGATGGGACCGGGCAGTCCGGCCCCGCGCGAGGCGATGGTGAACTGGGACCGCGTGTAGGCCAGGATCATCGGGTCGTCGTCGAAGCCGGTGTCGCGACGGTAGTCGCCCAGCCCGAATCCCAGCCGGAAGGTGGGGCGGGCCTCTGCGATGGCCTGGAGCTGCTGGACGCCCCGGGCGGTCTCGACCAGGGCCACGATTCTCGTGCCCGGCAGCAACTCGGAAGTCCGCAGGATCGCCTCGGGCGACTCGACCATCGCGAGCATCACGCCCTGGAGCCCCGCACAGCCCGCGAGTTCCCGACAGTCCCGCTCCCAGAACTCGGTGCCGAAACCGTTGATACGCACCCACGCCTCGTGCCCGGTCGACAACCACTCCACCACGTTGCCCAGCGCCTCAGCCTTGCGGGTGGGGGCGACGCCGTCCTCGATGTCCAGGACGTTGGAGTCGGCCCGGGACTTCTCGGCGATGCGGAAGCGGTTGGTGTGGGTGCCGTTGACCAGCAGCCACGAGCGGGCGAACTCCGGGCCAAGAGCGTTACGGTTCGTCACAGACATCCTCCTCGATGTGCGTCCGGGCTCAAGCTAGCGCGGGACGGCGGCTGTGACAAAACACGACGCCCGCGGTCCATCGTGGACCGCGGGCGTAGCGCTTTTCGTTCAGATCAGTGCGCGGCTGCAGCCTTCGGCGCGTCCTGCCCGATCGCATCGACCATCTCCAGGTACCAGTCCGTGGTGATGTCGAACGCCTTGCCGCCCGCGATACGGTCGAAGGCGATCGCGCTGAGCTTGTCGCCGTTCTCCTCGTCCTGGCCGATGACGCCCGGCTCGCCGCGCAGGGCACAGTCCACGGCCAGGTCGGTGCACTGCCGGATGAGGGCAAGGTCGGCGTCGTTGGCCGCGGCGGAGCGGGAGAAGTAGCCGGACTTCTGCACCATGACCTTCTCGGCGCCGAGTCGCTTGGCGAACTTGTCGCCGAACCACTTGCCGGGGTTGACCTCGTCGAGCCGGACGTGACCGAACGGGTCACGGGGGACGGACTCGCCAGAGGCCTCGATGGCCGCGACGATGGCGTCGAGGCCAGCGCCCTCGGACAGGAAGATGGTGACGTTGCCGACCTCGTCCATGACCTTGCCGAGGCGCTCGGCCTCGCGGTCGATGTCGATCTCGGCCTCGGGTACGTAGACCGCGTGGACGTCCCAGGCCTCGCGGCTGAGGCCGATCTCCGGCAGCCACTCCTGGGTGTCGAGCCACTTGCGGTACTCGGCGGCCGTGGCGGCCGTGAGCCAACCGCAGTGGCGCCCCATGACCTCGTGGATGATGAGCATGCGGGAGCCGGAGTTGTGCTCGGCGACGATGTTCTTGGCGAAGATCGCCCCCTGCTCAGCCGCCGTCCAGGCCCCGAGCGACTGCTTGATCGGGATCACGTCGTTGTCGATCGTCTTCGGCAGACCGACGACGGTGAGGGGGTAGTCGTTCTCCGCGAGGAAGGCCGCCAGGTCCGCGGCGGTGGTGTTGGTGTCGTCGCCGCCAATGGTGTGGAGGACGTCGACGCCGTCGGCCACAAGCCTGTCAGCTGCCACCTTCAGCGGATCCTGACCCTCCTGGACGAGGCCGCGCTTGACGAGGTCCTTCACGTTGGTGAGCTTGACGCGGGAGTTTCCCACGGGGGAGCCGCCGAACTTGTGCAGCAGTCCGGCGTTGCGGCGCACGGTATCGGTCACCTCGAGGTAGTCACCCTTCAGCAGGCCCTGGTAACCGTGCCGGTAGGCGATGATCTCCACCTCGGGAGCAACTTCGGTGTAGCGCTCGATGAGTCCACCGATGGCGGACGAGAGGCACGGGGCGAAACCGCCGGCGGTGAGAATGGCTACCTTGTTGACCATGGGGGTCCTTTCCTTGAAAGCAAGTGAGGGTCTTTCGTGCCAAGCCTATTGCAAGCCGTCCAGCCCACCTGGGCAGGGCCAAGGACCGGCCTCGTGGAAAGTTGTCCACAGGCCACCGCCGCGCGCCGTCGGCTGACCTCCCCGGCTGGCAGGATTCGGTTCATGCACGACGAGCGGGGGCTTGGCGGCGGCATCCAGGTGACACTCCTGCTGCCCTTGGCCATCAGTGTCCTGCTGTTGACCCTGCAATGGGCACTCGTCTCGTGGGCGGAAGCCACCGCATTGGCCGCCGCACAGGATGGAGCCCGGGTGGCCGCTGCCCACCGCAGCAGCGGGGGCGAGGGCAGGCATGCGGCTGGGAGGGCAGCCGCGGACGGCGGCCTGCAGGCACCGAGCGTCACGGTGGACCGGGGTCCGCGCCTGACGGTGGTCACGGTGACGGGCACCGCGCATTCGGTGGTGCCCGGCTGGGAGCCCCGCATATCGCGGACGGTCGAGGTTCCGACGGAGAGGATCACACAGTCATGAGTCGACGCCTGAACGAGCGCGGTGGCGCTGTGGCCGTGGAGGCAGCCGTCCTGGTTCCCGCGCTGGTGCTGTTCGTCGGCCTGGTGGTCCTGATGGCTCGGGTGGCGCTGGCCGACCAGGCGGTGAGCGCCGCCGCGGTCCAGGCCGCGCGCGCCGCGTCGCTTGAGCGCAACGTGACGGATGCTCGATCGGCGGCCCGCAGCACGGCCGTGGGCGCACTGGAGGACGCCGACCTGCAGTGCGGCGACGAATCGGTCCAAGTCGACGCCGCGGGGGTTCAGGCGCCGCTCGGGCAACCATCGACGGTGGCCGTGACGATCACTTGCACGGTGCCGGGCGAGCTGTCCTTCCCGGGCTTTCCGTCGTCGCGAACCATCGTCGCCACCCGCCAGTCCCCGGTGGACACCTACCGGGGCAGATGATGCCTACCTTCGGGGACCGGGAGCGCGGTGCCATCGCCGTATGGGCCAGCCTGGCCCTGCCAGCGTTCGTGGCGTGCGTCGGACTGGGAGTGGACCTGGCCGGTCATGCAGGCGCACAACAGGATGCTCGGGCGGTGGCACAGGAGGCGGCCAGGGCGGCCGGACAGTACCTGGTGGTCACACCCGGCATCAGCCCGTATGCCGACACGCCGCGTGCGGTACGCGCCGCCACGGCCTACGTTGAGGCGTCGGACTTCGACGGCTCGGCCGTCGTCGCCGGGGGCGAGATCCGCGTCGGCGTCACGGGCAGCTACCGGACGCTGTTCCTGGGGATGCTGGGCGTCGACTCCCTACCGGTCAGAGGCGAGGCCGCCGCTGGCGTTACCACCGTGATCCGAGGCGAGGAGCGCTGAGCCGCAACGTTCGGCCCCGCGGGCGCGTAGGCTTTCGAAATGGCTCAGTACTACGACGTTCACCCTGACAACCCGCAGCCCAGGTCGCTGGCCCAGGTGAGCAGCATCCTGGAAGACGGCGGCCTGGTCGCCTATCCGACGGACTCCTGCTACGCGCTGGGCTGCCTGCTCGGAAACGCAGAGGGACTTCAGCGAATCCGTCGGATCCGCAAGCTGGACGACAAGCACCATTTCACGCTCGTCGTGGACGAGTTCGCGAAACTGGGGCCCTACGTCGACATGGACAACCGGGTCTTCCGCGCCGTCAAAGCGGCGACCCCGGGCCGCTACACCTTCATCCTGCACGCCACCAAGGAGGTGCCCAAGATGATGCAGCATCCCAAGAAGAGGTCGGTGGGAGTGCGGATCCCGGACCACCGGACCACCTTGTCACTGCTGGAGACCTTGGGGGCGCCGCTGATGTCCTCGACGCTGCTGCTGCCGGGGCAGGAGGATCCGCCGGTGGACGGCTGGACGGTCAAGGAGTTGCTGGATCACGAAGTGGACGCGGTCCTCGACTCCGGGGACTGCGGTGTGGAACCGACCACCGTGGTGGACTTCACCGGCGAGGTTCCCGAGATCGTGCGGGTAGGCGCAGGCGACCCGGCCCCCTTCGAGTAAGCGTCCACCAGGTCAGTTGATGATCCGCAGAGAGAAGGGGAAGCGATAGGCCCGCCCTGACCGGTAGGCCTGCGGGCCCTGGACGGCACCCATCACGGCGAACACGAACAGCACCAGGCTCGCGATGCCGCCCACTATCCACCCCACGACGGGGATCGTGGCCACCAGGCCGGCGATGACCCGGGTCAGCTGGAAGTTCATGTTCTCCTTCACGTGGTCCGCCACCAACGCGTTCTTGTCCTTCTCGCTCAGGTAGAAGATCAGTGCGGGGATCCAGGAGAAGAACACGCTCAGCCAGTAGTTCAGCGTCACCGTGCTGGCCCCGGCTTCGGTGGGGCCCTGGGTCCAGGCCGGGTTCAGCTGACCCGCACCGTAGGCGGCTGGCGCTCCGTACCCACTCTGGAGGTACTGACCGGACTGCTGCCCGTAGGCGTGCTGGCCGTAGGGGTCGGCTGGAGGCGGAGCGTACTGGGCGGCTGATGGCGGAGCGTAGGGGTCGGCCGAAGGGTGCCCCTGGGGATTTGCCGCGGCCACGGTATGCGGGTCGCCACCCAGCGAGGGCTGGTTGGGGGCGGAGTCATGGTCGTCGGACATGAATCCCAACTCCTCCGCCTCCTCCTCGACGGTGTCGTCGGACGGCTGGCCCTCCGCCATGGCGTCATCGAAGGCCTTGTAGGGGTCCCATGCGTCGTCGTTGCGGCCACTGTGCCCAGGATTGTCGTGTTCGGTCACTGCTGCTCCTTGTGTGCTGGTGTGCCAGTTACGCGGGGCGCGGGGCAAGGCGATCCTGGCCAACCCCTCCAGCGTAGGCCCTCGAATGGGCAACAGCGCGACGAACCTGGCGCTCCGTTGCGAGCGATCAGCGGGAACGATCGGAGTGGCTCAATGGCCCTGTTCCGCCTCCGGCTCCGCAGCGATGCCACGCGTCTGGGCGATTCCGCTGATGCGCCGGGCGAGCTGGACGTCGCGTTCGGTGAGGGCACCGACGTCGTGGCTCATCAGGTGGAGCTCGACGTGGTCGTAGCTGAGCAGCACGTCGGGGTGGTGGTTGGCTTCTTCCGCCACCTCGCCGACGGCGTTGACGAAGGCGAGTCCGTTGGCGAAGTCACCGGTTTGGTAGCGAGCGTGCAACTCGCCCTCGGCGTGGCGCCAGTCCGGCAGGTTCGCCTCGGAGATGTCTTGCTGCGAGAGCTTGGTCATGGGTCCATTCTGCGTCGGTTTGGCTACGACAGCCGGGATTCATGCGGACTTCACATCGATGAGTGGGTCCACTCCCCGGCGACCATGGTTGCGAGTGTCTCGGCGACGGTGAACTCGCCAGCCAGGAGCGCCTCGGGTGAGCTGGGCACCAAAGTGAGATCTGCGGGCTGCCCCTTTGCGATCCGCGTCCGCACGCTTGCCGTGATCGCCTCCAGCGGGGTGATGGCCTGGTCGGGATGATGCGTCCGGTTCACGGCCGCGTCCATCGAGAGCCAGGGGTCGAGCGGAGCGACCGGCGCGTCGGAACCGAAGCGCAGTTCGGCACCCGCGTCCAGCAGCGCTCGCAGGGGGAACAGGTTCGATCCTGCTCCGGGCCAGATCTGTGAGACCAGCCGCTGGTCGTCGAGCAGGTGCGAGGGCTGCACGCTGGCGGCGACCCCCCGCTCCCGGAAGCGTGCGACGTCGGCGGGCGCGACCAGTTGAGCGTGCTCCACCGTCCCCGTCGCGCCGGTGGCCGCGAACGCGTCGAGGACCAGCCGGCAGGCCTCGTCACCGATGGCGTGGACCGCAGCCGAGATGCCGTTCGAGCGGGCCCGGGAGAGCAGTTCGCACAGCTCCTCGGGGGTGAAGTTCGTCGTCCCGTGGGGTAGCTCGGGCAGCGGATGCGCGTAGGGCTCCATGGACAACGCCGTGCGGGAGTTCATGGAACCGTCGAAGATGACCTTCAGCGGCCCAACGCTGGCCAGGCCACCGAGCGGGTCGCCGCTGCGAAGGCCCTCGGAGATGAGTCGCTCCAGATCCTGCGGATAGGTCGCCGCCTCCACGCGCAGGCCGATTGGACCGGCAGCGGCTCGACGGGCCCACGACCCGACCGCCCACCGCATTTCCATGTCGACGATCCCCACTACGCCACGGGAGGCGGCCGTCCTGGAAGCCCTCGCGACGGCACGGTCCAGCAGTTGGGATTGGGAATCCATCAGGTTCGAGATCGCCGTGAAGGCGTCGTCCTCGACGAGGAACCCCGCGGTCGTGCGCCCACCGAGCCCCGCGGCCGCGAGGGCGGAACTGCTCAGCCACACCGAGTGCATGTCGGCCGCGATCAGTGCGATCGGGGCAGGGGAGAGCGCATCCAACATCCCCGCCGTGGGCGGCGACGGCCAGTGTCCTGAACGGAACCCGAAGCCCAGGACGGGATCACCAGGAGGAGCGGTGACGAGGTGGCGCCGCAACTGCTCCGCGATCTGTTCGGGGGAGTCGTCGCCCGACAGGCCCAGACATCCTGAGATCAGGGAATGGGTCCCGAAGTGGGTGTGGTGGTCCCACAGTCCCGGGAGAAGGGTGGCGCCCTCGGCATCGACGTCCCCACCCGGCCCGTGGCTGGGGCGAACTCCCGAGATGGTGGCGTGGGTCACCTCGACGTCGGCCAGTCCCGGCGCTGCCGAGGTGTCGACGCCGGTCATCCGGGCGAGTTCTGGCAGGAGCCTGACACGACTGATCAGCACTGGGGGGCTCCTCACCTTGTCGAATTGCGTTGCCGATTGGTGTAGTCATGATCCATGACCAGTCAGATCGCCGCCAATCTCGCCGCCGTCCAGGCCCGGATCGCAGCGGCCGCGGCAGCTGCGGGGCGGGACGTCGCAGACATTCGGCTGCTGCCGGTCACCAAGACCAAGTCGCCTGCCGACGTGCTGGAGGCCCATGACTGTGGCTACCGCCGCTTCGGCGAGAACAAGGTCCAGGAGGCGCAGGCCAAGTGGGAGGAACTCCGCGACGTCGCGGACATCGAGTGGGCCATCATCGGCCATCTCCAGACGAACAAGGCCCGTTTCGTCGCCAGGTTCGCCTCCGAGTTCCAGGCGTTGGCGTCAGTGAAACAGGCTGCCGAACTCGACAAGCGGCTGCACGCCGAGGGGCGTCGCCTGGAGGTCCTGGTGCAGGTCAACTCTTCGGGGGAGGACCAGAAGTTCGGGCTGCCGCCGGAGGAAGTGCTGTCGTTCACGCGGCAACTGTCGGCCTTCGACGCCCTCGACGTGAGGGGATTGATGACGCTGGCTGTCTTCAGCGACGACGCGGTGCGGGTTGCGCACTGCTTCCAGGTGATGCGCGAGGTCCAGCGCAACCTGCGGGACGCCGACGGGGGTGGCTGGGGCGAACTGTCCATGGGCATGTCGGGGGACTTCGAGCTGGCGATCGCGCACGGGGCCACGTGCGTCCGGGTCGGTCAGGCGATCTTCGGGGCCCGATTGAACCCTGACGACTACTGGCCGGGAGCGGCCACGTGACCATGTTCACCATCGGGCATTCCACCCATCCCCTCGACGAGTTCGTCGGGCTCCTGAGGATGCACGGTGTCGACCACCTCGTCGACATCCGCACCGTGCCGCGTTCGAGGACCAATCCCCAGTACAACCTGGACGCCCTGCCCGAGTCGCTGGCGAAGCACGGAATCGGACACGAGTACCTGAAGGGCCTGGGTGGGCTGCGGAAGGTCCGGGCCGACTCGGTGAACACCGCCTGGCGCAACAAGTCCTTCCAGGGCTACGCGGACCACATGGCCAGTGCGGAGTTCGGTGAGGCGCTTGCCGAACTGGAGCACCGCACGTCGGAACACACGGTGGCCATCATGTGTGCGGAGGCGGTCTGGTGGCGCTGCCACCGCTCGATGGTGGCCGAAGCCATGCTGGTCCGAGGACACGACGTGTCGCACATCATGCCCGATGGCAGGCTCGTGCCCGCCAGCCTGCGGGAGTTCGCCGTCGTCGAGGGCGCGCGCCTCACCTATCCGGGGCCGGCGGGCGGGGATGGCACCACGCCATAGGATGGCGCGGAACCCTCGGGAGGAACTTGATGAACATTGTTGACTGGGCTGTGGAGGTCATGGCGCTGCTCGGAGGCCCGGGCGTCGCGCTGCTGCTGTTCCTTGAGAACGTGTTCCCGCCGATTCCGTCCGAGGTCATCCTGCCGCTGGCCGGAGTGACCGCGGGACAGGGCGTCCACAACTACTGGGTGATCCTGGCGTGGACCATCGTCGGCTCGGTCACCGGGGCGTGGTTGCTCTACGGGCTCGGCTACGGACTTGGTGGTGCCCGCGTACGGTGGCTGTGCGACAAACTCCCGCTGCTCGAGGTCGAGGACTTCGACAAGTCGGTGGCCTGGTTCGCAAAGCACGGCACCGCCGGAATCTTCTTCGGCCGGATGGTCCCCGGGATCCGCTCGCTGATCTCGATCCCGGCCGGGGTCTACAGGATGCCGATCTGGAAGTTCACCGGCCTCACCACCGCCGGCTCCGCCATCTGGAACACCATCTTCGTCTCGTTCGGTTACGTCCTGGGTGACAACTGGCACGTCATCGAGCCATACACGGACCTGCTGTCCAATGCCATCTATGTGATCATCGCTCTGCTGGTGCTGTGGTTCGTGGTCGCCCGCGTTCGGCGCAACCTGAAACGGCGCACCCTGGAAGCTTCCGCGAACCGGACGAGCGAGAGCGACACGGACCCCGGTCCGCTCAAGTGACCAGCGGCCGTGCCACCATGTTGGCAGGCTTCGAATGGGAGATTTCTAGATGAGCGACAACCCGCACAACCAGCCGGGCGCCCCCTACGGGCAGCAGAACCCCTACGGGCAGCCGAGTCCCTACGGCCAGCCGACTCAGTACGGCCAGCAGCCCACTTACCCCCAGCAGGCTCCCTACGGACAACCGGCCCAGTACCCAGGACAGGCGCCCTACGGCGCCTACGGACCCAACGGCCTCTACGACGAGGCCCCTGTCGAGCGTTCCGGCACGCTGGGCGTGGTCGGTCTGGTCATCGTCATCGTCGCTGCCGTCGCCCTGCTCATCTGTTCCTGGCTCCTCGGGCAGGCGCTCAGTGACCTGTTCCTAGCCATCGGCCAGGATCCAACGGCGATCAACAGCGAGGAACTCGCCAGGGACCCGCGCTTCCAGGAGTTCGCGAACCAGGCGAGCGGGCAGTGGCTCATCGCGTCGTTGGCAGTGGTCGGAGGCCTCGTCGGTTGGATCATGAGCATCGTCGCCACCGCGACGCGACGTGGCCGCGGCTTCGGGATCATGGGCATCGTCCTCGGGGTGCTGGCGCCGGTCCTCGCCCTGATCACGCTGACCGTGGCCATGTGGCCGGCCATGGTCGCGTTCGGCTGACCCACCCAGGCCCCTGGCGGGGCATCCGTCGCTGGCACGGGTAGTATCCCAGCGGCGGAAAGGGAGCGAATGAGGAAAACCGGCTTCGACCGAGACAAGTACCTGGCGTTGCAGTCCCAGCACATCGACCAGCGACGCAGGCAGTTCGGTGGCAAGCTCTACCTCGAGTTCGGCGGGAAGCTCTTCGACGACAACCACGCTTCCCGGGTCCTGCCTGGATTCACCCCGGACAACAAGGTCCTCATGCTTGAGCAGTTGGCCGACGAGGTCGAGATCCTGATAGTCATCAGTGCGCTCGACCTGGCCAGGAACAAGCATCGAGGGGACCTCGGCATTCCCTACGAGGCAGACGTGCTGCGCCACATCGACGTGTTCCGCTCCTACGGGCTCTACGTCGGCTCCGTGGTGATCTCACACGTGACCGAGGACAATCGCCTCGCCAGGGCCTTCAAGCGCAAACTTGAACGTCTCGGGATCAAGGTCTACCGGCATTACCCGATCAAGGGCTACCCCAACGACGTCCCGCTCATCATCAGCGAGCAGGGCTACGGCCGCAACGACTACATCGAGACCAGCCGCGACCTCGTGGTGGTCACCGCTCCCGGCCCGGGCAGCGGCAAGATGGCCACCTGCCTCTCGCAGCTCTACCACGACCATCTCCGCGGCATCCGGTCCGGGTACGCGAAGTACGAGACTTTCCCGATCTGGAACCTCCCTCTGGACCACCCGGTCAACGTCGCCTATGAGGCCGCGACGGCGGACCTGGACGACGTCAACATGATCGACCCGTTCCACCTGTCGGCCTACGGCGAGCAGGTGGTCAACTACAACCGGGACGTCGAGGTCTTCCCCGTTCTCAACATGCTGTTCGAGCGGCTGCTGGGTGACTCCCCGTACAAATCGCCGACGGACATGGGCGTCAACATGGCCGGGCACTGCATCTCGGACGACGACGTGTGCCGCGCGGCATCCTCCCAGGAGGTGATCCGGCGCTACTACAAGGCGCTGGTCCACGAGAAGCGCGAGGAACTGGATCCAGCCGTCTCGGACCGGATCGGCCTCTTGATGAACACCTTGGCCATCACCAAGGAGGACCGGCCGGTGGTGCTGCCCACCCTTGACCTCGCGGCCCGGACCAAGGCACCCGCAGCCGGCATCGAACTGCCCGACGGACAGCTCGTCACCGGAAAGACCTCAGCGCTCCTCGGAGCGTGCTCGGCCATGCTCCTCAACGCGCTGAAGGTCCTCGCCGGCATCGACGACTCCGTGACACTGCTGGCGCCGGAGTTGATCGAGCCCATCCAGCGGCTGAAGACCGACCACCTGGGCAGCCACAACCCTCGGTTGCACACCGACGAGGTGCTGATCGCGTTGTCCGTGAGCGCGAATTCCGACGAATACGCACGTCGTGCCCTGGACGAACTGCAGCAGTTGCGTGGTTGCGACGTCCACTCGAGCGTGATCCTGGGCCCGGTCGACGAGGGGATCTTCCGCAACCTTGGCGTCCACGTCACGAGCGAGCCCGAGTACCAGACCAAGAAGCTCTACCGGAAGAGCTGACCACCAAGCGCCAACCGGCTTCCTTCTATTCCCGGGATAGAATGTTGCAATTTTACCGCAACATTTTCCGGGTTCTTGGAAACTTCCCATGCGCCCGAAGATTCTGCTTACTATCTGGGCACAGTCGTGCGTCCTGGACGAAGGAGTCTTCAAGTGCCACTCAAAAACCGATCCCGGCGGTCGCTTGCGCTGATCGCGGCCCTTCCCCTCGTGGTGGCGGGCTTGGCCTCGCCCGGAGCGCTCAACCCCGCCGTCGCAGCGGAGGGGGACCCCATCGTCGCGGGCACCTTCCAGTCCGAGCTCGGCTGCTCGGGGGACTGGCAGGCGGACTGCCGCGACACCGAACTGCTGGAGACGGCCGCCGGGAGTGGCATCTTCTCCGCGACGTTCACGGTGCCGGCCGGGGAGCAGAAGTTCAAGGTGGTCCTCGATCCGGCCTGGAACCAGGCGTTCGGCGCCAACAACGACCCTGGCCAGGACGCCGTGATCAATCTTCCGGTCGAGATGGACCTCACCTTCTCCTTCGACTCCAGCACCAACCGGGTCGGGGTCACGGCGGCCACCCTTGCCTCGGGCGCCGACGTCGCCGAGGACGCCACGATCGCGCAGCCCGCCGTCCGGAACGCCGAGGTGGAGAACTTCTACTTCGTGATGACCGACCGCTTCGCCAACGGCGACACTGGGAACGACACCGCCGGGATCGCCGGTGATGCCCTGGCCCACGGCTTCGACCCGACCAACGAGGGCTTCTACAACGGTGGCGACATCGCGGGACTGATGCAGCAACTGGACTACATCGAGGGGCTCGGCACCACGGCGATCTGGCTCACCCCGTCGTTCATGAACCGTCCCGTGCAGGGCACCGGTGAGAACGCCTCCGCCGGCTACCACGGCTACTGGATCACCGACTTCACCACGATCGACCCGCACCTTGGCACAAACGAGGAATTGGCACAGCTCATCGAAGCGGCGCACGCCCGCGGCATGAAGGTGTACTTCGACATCATCACCAACCACACCGCCGACGCCATCGCCTACGCCGAGAACCAGTACAGCTACGTGGATACTGCCACCTCGCCCTACCGCGACGCCGCCGGCAACGTCATCGACATCGCCGCGTTGGCCGGCACCTCCGACTGGCCTGAGCTCGACCCGGAGGTGTCCTTCCCGTACACGCCGATCCGCAGGGAAGGCGCTGACATCACCCCGGCGTCGCTGAACGACGTGACGCTCTACCACAACCGCGGCGACTCGACCTGGACGGGGGAGTCCGTCACGCTCGGCGACTTCGTCGGTCTCGACGACCTGATGACAGAGCACCCCGACGTCGTGGCCGCCATGATCGACATCTACAAGACCTGGATGGACCTTGGCATCGACGGCTTCCGCATCGACACCGTCAAGCACGTCAATTTCGAGTTCTGGGAGGAGTGGACGGCTGCCATTTCAGACCACGCCGACGCGACCAATCCCGACTTCTTCATGTTCGGCGAGGTCTACGACGCCGATCCCGAGTTGCTCGCACCGTACGTCCGTGGGACCGAGATGGACGCCACCTTGGACTTCGCGTTCCAGTCCTCGGCCGCGAACTTCGCCAAGGGTTTCACCACCAGGGGCCTGTCCGCGCTCTTCTCCGGTGATGACCTCTACCTGACCGACGACTCCTCGGCCGCAGCCCTGCCCACGTTCCTCGGCAACCACGACATGGGACGCATCGGCTTCTTCGTGAGCGGTTCGGGACAGGCGCAGGACCGCTCCGTGCTTGCGCATGAACTCATGTACCTCACGCGCGGGCAACCGGTCGTCTACTACGGCGACGAGCAGGGCTTTGCGGGCACCGGCGGGGACAAGGCGGCGCGTCAGTCGCTGTTCGCCAGCCAGGTGGAGTCCTACCAGAACCAGCCCCTCTTGGACGGCAGCACGCTCGGGTCCCAGGACCATTACGGGACCGACGTCGTGCTCTACGACGCCATCGCCGCCCTCGCCCAGCTGCGCCAGGACAACCCTGCCCTCGCCGACGGCGCGCAGTACGAACTCCACGCCAGCGACGGCGCCGGGATCTACGCGTTCTCGAGAGTCGAAGCGGGTGAGAAGACCGAGTACCTCGTCGCGCTCAACAACGCGACCTCCGACGCGAGTGCAGAGTTCACCACGCTCACGCCTGGAGCCACCTACACCCCGGTATACGGCGGCGGCTCGGCTGTCACCGCCGACGCCGACGGCCTGGTCACCCTGGGCGTCCCGGCGCTGTCGGCTGTCGTGCTCAAGGCCGGGACGCCGGTGCCGGCCGGGACCGGTGAGGTCGAACTGGACCTGGCCAATGGTTCCCCGGTCTCCGGAAACCTCGTTCCGCTCACCGCCACGGTGCCCGCAGATCGCTGGGCGGAGACCACATTCGCGTACCGCACCTACGAGTCGGGCGCGCAGTTCAACACCATCGGGATCGCCGAGGATGACACCCCTCGGGTCTACGCCGACTTCTCTGCCCATGCTCTGGGCACCCCGCTGGAGGTCCGCAGCGTGCTGACCGACGCCGACGGGGTGGCCGGCGGCGACTCCGCGCTCGTCTGGGTGGGTCAGGACCTCTCCCTGGTCCCCACCGCCGACGGCGAGGAGCCCCCGGGCGGGCTGCTGGTCACCATTCCTGGAAGCCACAACGCGGCCATGGGCTGCACCGGCGACTGGCAGCCCGACTGCCAGGAGGCTGCACTGACCCTTGATGAGAACTCCGGGCTCTACACCGGGGTGTTCACCGTCCCTGCGGGCACCTACGAGTGGAAGGTGGCCTACAACGGCAGCTGGGACGAGAACTACGGCGCCGACGGCGTGCCCGGCGGCCCGAACCTGACCTACACCTCCGACGGCACTACGCTGCGCTTCTTCCACGACCCGGAAAGCAAGCTTTCCTGGGTGGTCCACACCAGCGGCATGGTGACCCTCCCCGGATCCTGGCAGGCGGCCCTGGGTTGCCCGGGTGACTGGCAGCCGGAGTGCCTCGCCACCGCCATGCGCCCCTTGGGCGACGGCACCTGGGTGTTCTCCACCGACGACCTCCCGGCCGGCAGCTACGAGATCAAGGCCGCCGTCGGCGGTTCGTGGGCGGAGAACTACGGCGTCGGAGGCGTGCGGGACGGCGCCAACTACACCTTCAGCACCAACGCGGGCGAGGTGGTCACGGTCATCTACGACGAGACCACCCACGTCCTCACGATCGAGGTCGCAAACCCACCGCTGGCCGGCGTAGGCCAGGCCTGGGCCCAGTGGCTGACGCCCACGGTGATCGCCTGGCCGAAGTCGCTCATCACCGGGGACCTGGCGTCCCTGACCTGGCGGCTCCACCATGACCCGACCGGCGCCGTGGAGGTGACCGACGGCGTCGCCGGGGGAGAGGCCGTCACCCTGACCTTCGGGGGCGACCTTCCTGCCGCCCTGGTCCAGGAGCACCCGCACCTGGCCAACTACGTGGCCCTCACCGTCGACGCGGCGCTGGCCGAGCAGGTCGTCGGCCACGAGCTCGTGGTCAGCGCGAGCGAGGGTGACGTCCCGCGTGCGGCCACCGGGGTTCAGATCCCGTGGGTCCTCGACACGCTGTACGCCGATGACCTGGCCGACGTCGAACTGGGTCCGGTCTGGAATGCGGGCGTGCCGACGCTGCGCGTCTGGGCGCCGACGGCCAACGACGTCTCGCTGTTGCGTTGGCCGGCCGATGGGTCCGGCGACCCCGTTGAGGTGCCTGCCACGGCGGCCGACGACGGCACGTGGTCGGTGAGCGGGGAGGCCGACTGGCAGGACTCGCAGTACCTCTGGGCGATCGACGTCTACGTCGCCTCCGAGGACGCAGTGGTCACCAACCGGGTGACCGACCCGTACTCGCTGGGACTGACTCTCAACTCCGAGCGTTCGGTGCTGGTGGACCTGGCCGACCCCGACCTTGCTCCGGACCAGTGGGCCGAGGTGCCCTCGCCCGAGGTGCGCAACGATGCCTCTCGCACCATCTGGGAGTTGCATGTGCGGGACTTCTCAATCGCCGACGAGTCAGTGCCGGAGGCGGAACGGGGGACGTACAAGGCCTTCACCCGCGCGGACTCCAACGGCATGCAGCACTTGGCACAGCTCGCCGACGCGGGCATGGACACCGTGCACCTGCTGCCGACCTTCGACATCGCCACGATCGAGGAGGATCATGACCTGCAGGTGGATCCGGTGATTCCCGACGCGGGTCCCGCCTCCTCCGAGCAGCAGGCCGCGGTCTCCGCCGTCGCTGACGAGGACGGCTTCAACTGGGGCTATGACCCGTTCCATTACACGACTCCCGAGGGCTCCTACGCCACTGAGGGCAACCAGGTGGGCGGTGCCCGGAGCTTCGAGTTCCGTGAGATGGTCGGGGCGCTGCACGCCACCGGGCTGCAGGTCGTCCTCGACGAGGTCTACAACCACACAGCCGCTTCCGGACAGGGCGAGAAGTCGGTGCTGGACAAGGTGGTTCCCGGGTACTACCACCGGCTTTCACCCTCCGGGACGGTGGAGACCTCGACCTGCTGCCAGAACGTCGCCACGGAGCACGAGGTGGCCGAGAAGCTGATGGTGGACTCGGTGGTGACGTGGGCCAGGGACTACAAGGTCGACGGCTTCCGCTTCGATCTGATGGGTCACCATTCCCGCGAGAACATGGAGGCGGTGCGGGCCGCCCTCGATGAGCTGACGCTTGCCGAGGACGGCGTGGATGGCTCGGCCATCTACCTCTACGGCGAGGGCTGGAACTTCGGCGAGGTCGCGAACAACGCCCAGTTCTACCAGGCCACGCAGGGCCAGCTCGACGGCACCGGCATCGGTGCCTTCAACGACCGGCTCCGCGACGCCGTCCGGGGCGGGGGACCCTTCGACGAGGACCACCGCATCAACCAGGGCTTCGGATCCGGTCTGTACACGGATCCGAACGCCGTTGCCGTTGGGACTCCGGAGGAGCAGTTGGCCAGGCTGCGGCACAGCCAGGACCTCATCCGCATCGGGATGGCCGGCAACCTCGTGGACTTCACCTTCGAGGCAGCCGACGGCACGCTCAAGCGTGGCGACCAGCTGGACTACAACGGCCAGCCCGCTGCGTACGCGACCGAGCCGACCGAGTCGGTCAACTACGTCGACGCCCACGACAACGAGACGCTGTTCGACTCGAACGTGTTCAAGTTGCCCGTGGACACCCCGATGGCCGAGAGGATCCGCATGAACACGGTGGCCCTTGCCACGGTGGCGCTGGGACAGTCGCCGTCGTTCTGGCACGCCGGCACCGAGGTCCTGCGCTCGAAGTCGCTGGACCGGAACTCCTACAACTCCGGAGACCACTTCAACGCGCTGGACTTCACGCTGGAGTCCAACGTGTTCGGAACCGGACTGCCCATGGCGGCCGACAACGAGGCGAAGTGGCCGATCATGGAGCCGCTGCTGGCAGACCCGGCCCTGAAGCCGGGGCAGGCCGACATGGAGGAGGCGTTTGCGCAGTCGCTCGACCTGCTGCGCCTGCGCAAGTCGACGCCACTGCTCACGCTGGGGACAGCCGATCTCATCCACGAACGGGTCAGTTTCCCCGGCGCGGGCGATGAGTCCGTGCCAGGTCTGTTGCTGCTGGCAGTCGATGACCGGGCTGGCGAGTACGACGTCGACGTCGATTCCGAACTCGACGGCGTCCTGGTGGCGATCAACGCCACACCCGAGCAGATCACCGTGCCGGTGCCCGAGTTGGCCGGCCGCGGGTATGAGCTCAGCGACGTCCAGGCCGACGGCCACGACGACGTCGTCAAGGCGACGAGGTGGGTCACCGCCAGCGGCGAGTTGACGATCCCCGCCCGCACGGCTGCGCTGTTGGTGGACGGGGTCGACAGGCGCCCGTCGCCGATCCCCAGCGCCACGCCGACCCAGCGTCCGACCGGGATCCCCAGCGCCACGCCGTCAAGGCCGGGCTGGTACAACCCGCACCGGGACCTGTACTCCACCCCTGGTTTCCACTGGGTCAACGGGCGGCAGTGGTTCACCCAGTGCGAGCCGTACTCGCAGACGATCAGGTGCCGCACCAGCATCTGGTCCACACAGGTGGCCTTCGACGGCAGCAAGTACGTCCAGAGCACCGGCTGGCACTTCAACAACCTGACGTACCTGCCGATGATGAAAAGGGAACAGTGGGCCAGCAACCCGCTCGGTTTCACGGGGGAGTGGAGGGCGACGGATGGTCGCCGGTGGCGTACTGAGTGCGACACCGCCGTGAGCGGGAGGAATGGCTGCAGGAGCTACGTTTGGGCGGGATTCGTGACCTCGAGGATCGATTCCGCAGGCAACCGCATCTTCTTCCGGGACCAGAACTGGTTGTTCAACAACATCGTCCGGTTCAGGTGAGTAACTGTTTCTGACGAGGCAGGCCCGTGGGATCAACCCGCGGGCCTGTCCCGTTCCTGGTCCGGGCGGCTACATCCGACTGGGCGCGGATGCCGCTCATTCATGACAGGCTTTGCAGATGAGTACTGAGCAGACCGGAGACAGCACAGCCCACGAGGTCGAGTCGCGCCAGGTGGTGGATGCCCCGCTTCGCCGTTCCCAGGAGGAGGCGGAGCACGAGAACCCCGAGGTGCACGGCGATCCGCAGGACCAGCCCGTCTCCGAGGAGGAGGTCGCGTCGTTCAAGGAGTGGGAGGACAACGCGACCGAATGAAGCTTGAGCCGATCGGGAAACGCGCATGAAAGGACAGCCCGATGTCGACGCAGGAACACATAGACGAAACCCTCGACGCTGCTGATGCGCCGGCTCCGGACAGCCCGAAGAAGCCAGAAGCCCCTCCGAAGCTGACCGGAGCCAGCTGGAAGTACGCAATCAGACGCGCCCTGCGCGAGTTCTCCGCCGACGGCGGCACGGACCTGGCCGCGATGCTCACCTACTACACCGTGTTGTCGCTGGCCCCGGCGTTGCTCGCGATCTTCTCCATCGTTGCGCTCGTACTGGCCAACAACGCCGAGATGGTGACCACGCTCGTCGACGACCTCGTTCGCCAGAGCGTCCCTCCTGACTACCAGGGCCTCGTCGTCGATCTGGTGGAGACCGCCACGACGTCGGCCACCGGTGGCGTCATCGCACTCGTCATCGGCGTCGCAACCGCGCTCTGGTCGTCTTCGGCCTACGTCAAGGCCTTCTCGCGCAGCACCAACACCATCTATGGTCGCGAGGAGGGGAGGGGACTGGTGACGCAGACCCTGACGATGCTCGGCACCACGCTGGTGATGCTGCTGGGCGTCGTGCTCATCCTGGTTTCCTTGGCACTCAACGAGGAACTGGTGGGCGGGCTGTTCGGGCCCATCGCCGAGCCGTTGGGACTGGGCGGGGTGCTGGACTTCATGATGCGCACGTTCCTGCCCATCTGGGCCTGGGTGAAGTGGCCGGTGATCCTGGGGATCATGGTCGTGATGATCGCGGTGCTCTACTACTTCACCCCGAATGTGAAGCAACCCAAGTTCCGCTGGATCAGCCTGGGTGCGATCGTCGCCATCGTCGGCATCGCCATCGCAGGGGGCCTGCTCGCCCTGTACTTCACGTTCCTGGCGGGCTACAGCTCCTACGGGGCCATCGGCACCGTCATGGCGCTCCTGTTCGCCCTGTGGGTGTTCAACATCGTGCTGCTGCTGGGCGCGGAGGTCGACGCTGAGGTCGAGCGGGCGCGTGAGCTCCAGGGCGGCATCGAGGCGGAGGCGAGCATCCAGCTGCCGCCCCGGGGCACCACCAAGGTCGAGAAGATGAAGAAGGCCCGCGACAAGTTCGAGGCCGACGGTCGGGCGCTGCGTGAGTCGAGCCAGGGTACCGAGTCGGGGGCTGAGGAGGACGAGGGGAAACCCGGCCCCAGTCAATCCGGCGAGTAGGCGGGGTTCACCGACGACTCAGCACCTGTCCGGTCCCGATTGGCACGACGACCTCGCCCTGGAACCCGGCCGGCAGTTCCACCTCAGCCATGCCGTCGGCGGCGGTGATGCGGTACCGGCCTGCGAACGAGTCGACGCGGACGCGGCCGTCGAAGTCCGTGATGAGTTCCCTGGAGCCGTACCACCAGTCGCCCTTGATCAGGTTCCGGAGGGCGTCGTAGCCGGGCTTCGGGGAGCCGTCTCTGCGCAGCAATCCACAGGGGGCACCCAGCCAGGCGCCGTGATCGGTGATGCCCCAGTAGGTGATGGATTCCACCGCCGGGTGCGCGAACGCGGTGGTGTAGTGCTGCACCAGGTCGTCGGCCTGGCGGGCCTCGCCCTCGGGCGTGGTGGGCCAGTCGTCCACCTCGAAGTCGTTGAGGTCGACGATGTGGGCGGGCATGAGGTCTCCTGAGACCAGTGTTGTCTCGGTGAGCTGGATGGGGATCCCGAACTGCGCGAACCGCTCGATGCGTTCGTGGATCTCTTCTGCGCCCCGGAAGCCCTGATGCATGTGGGTCTGCAGCCCGATGGCGTCGATCTCGATGCCTGCTTGCAGACAATCGCGGATCAGATCGACGTAGTCCTGGGTGAGCTCGAAGTCGTTGACCACCAGCCGGGCGTTCGGGTTCGCGTCGCGGGCAGCTTCGAACGCGAGCCGGACCATCGCGACGCGGCCGAGCTTCTGCGCGAGGCGGGTGACCGCGTTCTGCTCGGCCGTGAAGACCGGGAGGATCACCACCTCGTTGATTGCGTCCCAGTGGTCGACGAGGCCCGCGAACGCCGTCACGTCTCGGGTGATCCGCTCACGGATGGCCGCCTCGACGCCGACGTCGTCGAGGTCGAGCAACCATTTGGGGGCAAGCGTGTGCCACAGCAGTGGGTGCCCCTTCGGTCGAACGCCGCGCTGCCTGAACCAGAGTGCGGTAGCCAGCAGTCGCTCCGTGTCAGTGCTTCCAGGAGTGGGTTCGAACTGGCGCCAGTAGAACGGAAGGGTGGCTTGGTTGAACAGCTCGAGCCAGAGCTTGCTCAGCGTGTCCATGTCCGGGGCTGGCTGATGGTTGGAGCGCTCGACGCCTGCCGGGGGGCCGGCGATCCAGTCAACGAACTCGAATCCGATGTTGCCGAAGCCGAAGGCGTGGTCTATCTGCTCGACGGTGACGCGTGCGTCGGCGAGCGGATCCCCGGAGGCGGAGCGGAGGAGCAGGCACGCATTGGTCTTGCGGTGCAACAAATGATCCATGAGGACTTTCTACCACCTGCTCGCAGCAGCGGGGCGAGATCTTGCCACAATCCCTGTCAGCGCTTGGGCCGGTACCGCATGGCCACGGCCCCTGAGCGAAACTCGCGGCGGTCCAGAAGCTCCAGCTGGATGCGCTCACGGAGTCCTGACAGCAAGGTCGGGCCGTGCCCGGCAAGAACAGGATGCACGACGAACTCGTACTCATCGATCAGACCGAGATCCGCCAGCGCGAGGGGGAGTGTCACACCACCAACCGACAGGCTCCCGCTCGTCTCAGTCTTGAGCCGTTCGACGGCTGACCCGAGGTCTCCCCGCACCAGTTCTGCGTTCCAGTCGACACTGTCCAGTGTGCTCGACACGACGTACTTCTTCGCCTGGTCGATGGCCTCGGCGAAGGGAATGTCCCAGGTCTCCATCCACTCGGGCCACGGTCCCGTGGTCGGCTTCCGCCACGCTGCCTGCATCATCTCGTAGGTGACCCGGCCCAACAGCAGGGCGTCGTCGCGTCGCATCTGATCGGTCCAGTACCGCATCGACTCCTCGTCCGGGGGCAGCCCTGCCTCGTGGTGGCAGCAGCCATCGAGTGTGACGTTGATCGAGTAGCGAAGTGATCCCATCTTCGTGCTCTCCTAAGTCGGATCTCATGAGAGTAACGCGAGGCCTGGTCACATGGGCGTCATGCGCGATCGTCGACGCCTTGGGTGTGGCCCCAAGGTCGGTCATTCGTCCATCCCTCCACACTTAAGGGCCTACATGTGGAGACCGTGGGACCCAGACCGTGAGGTGACATAATGCTGCTTATCGGACTGTTGCATGTGTCCGCGAATCTTCTTCCTGGGCGCGCACTGGACATACCGGATTTGTCCCCGAGGAAGCTTGCCTTGCCGGCCCCCTCGGGCCCATGGCGAGTTCACTCCCGCCCTGCCGAGTTCTGCCGTTCGACGAGCGATTCGACCGCCGGAGGCACTGGTCCGCCCACGTTACGATCCACATGGCCAAAACCCCAGGCCATAACCCACGTGGCCAAAACCCTTGTGCCACGGTATCGCACACCTGTACTATTAACCCATGAGCGTGGACATCGAGCAGTGGGACGCGATGACCGCGCGCGCCGGTGTCGTCGCCGGCCAGTTGGCGCAGCTCAATGCTGACTTGGTGGACCTTGCTGCGGACCTGAGGTCCGCGGTGGCGAGTCCCTCGACATGCTGCAGGCGATGAACACCGGCCATGACGGCTCGCTGTCCACGGTCCACTCCAACTCCCCCCGCGATGCCATCTCGAGGCTGGAGACCCTGGTCCTGATGGCGGGCATGGAACTCCCCTTGCGCGCAATCCGGGAGCAGATCGCCTCCGCCGTCGACCTGATCATCCAGCTCACCCGCCTGCGCGACGGCACGCGCCGAGTGACCGCCGTCACCGAGGTGCACGGGATGGAGGGCCAGACCGTCACGCTCCAGGACGTCTTCGTGTTCGACTACTCGGCGGGTGTCGACAGCACCGGCCGCTTCCTCGGCCGGCCGGTCTCCACCGGGATCCGGCCCAGGTTCACCGAGCGGTTCGAAGAGCTCGGCATCCACCTTCCGCCGGGGATCTTCAGCCCTCGCAACCAGGGTCCCGCTCGATGATCGACTTCTTCCTCGAGAACCCGGTCCTGGCGGTGGCAGCAGTGACCGGCGCGATGGCGCTCGCGGTGGTGGTTTACCTGTTGGCCTCCCCGCCACCGATCAAGGTCCCGATAGAGCGACGCCGCCCTGGCCTGCCGCCCCAGCCGAGTGCCCTTGAGAAGGCCACGGCGACGGCGACCGCCCTCGTCGCCCGGCTCATGCACCGCAAGGGCACTCCCGTCGGGGCCACCGTCTTCGAGCTGGCCGCGGTGAAGATGCGCCCGCAGGACTTCGTCTTCCTCATCATCGTCGGCTCCCTCGTCGGTCTGGCCGCGGGGGTGCTGCTCCAAGGCCCCCTGCTGGGGGTCGCGCTGGCGATCGTCGCGCCCATCCTGGCCCGACTCTGGCTCGGGATGCGCGTCAGCAAGCGGCAGAAGGCCTTCGCCGACCAGCTCGACGACACTCTCGTGCTCATGGCCTCGAACCTGCGCGCCGGCCACAGTCTGGCGCAAGCCCTCTCGTCCGTGGCCAGCGAGGCTGACAGTCCCACCTCCGACGAGTTCTGGCGCGTGGTAAACGAGACCCGTGTGGGGCGGCCGCTGACGGACTCCCTCAACGACACCGCTGCGCGGATGCAGAGTGACGACTTCTCCTGGGTGTCGCAAGCCATTGGCATCAACCGGGAGGTCGGTGGCAACCTCGCCGAGGTCCTGGACCGCGTGGCCACCACCATCCGACAGCGCAACGAGGTGCGCAGGCTCGTGGCGACGTTGAGCGCCGAGGGTCGACTCTCAGCGATGATTCTCATCCTGCTGCCGTTCGTCATCACCGGGTTCCTGCTCATCACCAACCCCGGCTACCTGGCGCCCTTCACCGAAAGCGTGATCGGCTACGGCCTCATCGTCCTCGGCGTGATCATGCTGATCATCGGCGCCGTGTGGCTCAACAACACGGTCAAGATCAAGTTCTGACATGGACATTCCCTGGAACATCATCCTCGCCGCCGTCCTCGCGGGGGCCGCGCTCGGCGGCGCCGCCTGGCTGGCGTGGGACGCCTTCGATCCGGTGCGGCGACGCATCATGTCCAACCTCCACCGGGGCACGATGGCCAAGGCGAATGAAGAAGAGCAGGACTCCGGTGGCAGCGCGCCCCGCCCCCGCGGCAACTTCCTCGCGGCCATGGCGCACAGGGCGACGCCGGGGCTCATCCGCCGGGTCCTCGAGCGGCAGTATCTGCTCGCGGGCCGACCGACCGCCTGGCCACTGGAGAAGCTGCTCATCCTCAAGCTCTTGTGGATTCCGACGGCAGCCATCCTGACCTCACTCGTGATTCGCTCCGAGGGCCCGCCGCTGCTCACCCTGGTCGCGCTCGTGGTCTCGCTGGTGGGCTACTTCCTCCCGGAACTGCTCCTCAACAGCAACGGGCAGAAGCGCAACGAGACCATCGAGCTCGAACTCGCAGACACGCTGGACCAGATGATGATCTCCGTGGAGGCGGGGCTGGGCTTCGACGCCTCGATGTCACTCGCCGCGCACAACGGCAAGGGCCCGCTGGCCGAAGAGTTGAAGCGCACCTTCCAGGACATCCAGATCGGCCGCTCCCGCCGGCAGGCCTTCGAGGCCCTCACCCAGCGAACCACGGTGAACGACCTGCGGCGCTTCGTCCGGGCGGTCATCCAGGCTGACGCCTACGGCATCTCCATCAGCGACGTGCTGCGCACCCAGGCCACCGAGATGCGGCTAAAGCGGCGCCAGCGAGCAGAAGAGAAGGCCCAGAAGATCCCGGTCAAGGTTCTCATGCCACTGATGCTGTTCATCCTCCCCGTCCTGTTCATCGTCGTCCTCGGACCCGCGGTGATGGGTATGGTCGAGGCCTTCAGCAACATGTGAGGTGTGCGTGACCCAAACCGCGGTCGTGGTGATGACGGCGATTGTCTGCGCCGTCGCAGCCGCGCTGCTGACCCCGCTGGTCCGCTCCGAGACCACCCAGGACACCAGCCTGGTCTCCCTGTGGATCCATGTGGCCCTGGCCGGTGCCCTGGGCGCCGGTGCGGCCGCGCTCGCCTCCGACGCCCCGGAACTGGTTGCCTTCGCGGCGGCGGGCACGCTGTGCGCGTTGCTGGTGGTGATAGACCTCACAGAACTCCGGTTGCCGGACAAGTTCGTCCTCGCCGCACTGGGGGCACTCCTCGTTCCACTGGCGGTGGCTGCTGCCACCACCGGAGCCTGGCCCGACTTCGGCAGGTCCGTCCTGGCCTCCGCGGCCTGCCTGGCGGGATACTTCGCGCTGGCCTGGATCTCCCCGTCCGGGCTTGGGCTCGGCGACGTCAAGTTCGCCGCCGTGATCGGGGCCTTCCTCGGCTGGTTCAGCTGGCGCCACGTCGGCACGGGCACGCTGCTGGCGTTCGCCCTGAGCGCGGTGGTCGCGCTGGGTTTCCTGATCAGCGGGAGGGCGTCGCGCAAGACGGGTGTGCCGTTCGGCCCGGCCATGCTTGCCGGTGCCCTGCTTTCGTTCCTCGTTCTCCCTGTCGGCTAGCGGCCGAGCTGCCTCAGGACGTTGACGGCGGCGGTCCGGCCCGCCCGGTTCGCGCCGATGGTGCTCGACGACGGACCGTATCCCACCAGCTGGATCCGCGGATCCACGACGGCCTCGGTACCCTCCAACTGGATCCCCCCGAACTCCGAGGTCAACCCGAGCGGAGCCAGGTGCGCCACGTCGGGTCTGAATCCGGTGGCCCAGATGATGGCGTCGGCGTGCACCCTGGTTCCGTCGGGCCACACGACGTCGCCGCCGTCGATGCGCTCGAACATCGGGTGCCGGTCGTAGACACCCCTGCGAAACGCCGGCAGTTCCTGCTCGCGCAGCATCAGTCCGGTCACACTCACCACGCTCTGGGCAGGCAGTCCCTGACGCACCCGCTCCTCGACCAGGGCGACGGCGGCCCGCCCGGCCTCCGGCGTGAAGTCCTCGGTGCGCCAGATCGGCTCGCGGCGGGTCACCCAGGTGGTGGTCGCGTACTCGCTCACCTCCGCCAGCAACTGCACGGCCGAGGCTCCCCCGCCGACGACAACCACGTGCTGGCCCGCGAAGTCGCTGGGGTGGCCGTAGTCATGGGTGTGGAGGTGCCTGCCCGTGAACGTCTCGACTCCTGGGTAGTAGGGCAGGAACGGCCTGTTCCACGTTCCGGTGGCGTTGACCAGCGTGTGGGTGAGCCAGCTCCGCTCCCCCGCCCTCACCCGCAGCAGGGCGCCCTCGGAGGTCACCCGGTCCACCCGGACGGGACGCTCCACCGGCAGCCCGTGCCCGGACTCGTAGGCGGCGAAGTACTCCGGCACGGCGACGTTGGCGCGCTCCGCCGGTGAGCTCGACGGCTCCTCCTCCCCCGGCAGCGCAGCGACCCCGTGGACATCACGCATGGTGAGCGTGTCCCACCGATGCTGCCAGGCCCCTCCAGGGGCCTCGTTGCGGTCCAGGACGACGAATTCCCGCCAGGGCTCCAGACCGAGACGCTTGAGGTGGTGGGCAGCGGACAGGCCGGCCTGGCCGGCCCCGATCACGATCGATGAAAGTGCTTGTCCCACGCCAGTCACAACGCCGAGCCACGCCCCGCTATTCCGCATTTTGCGACGCGACCACTCAGGCCCGATACTGATCCGCGTGAGTCGAAACGACCTCTGCCGCCGGCCATCCGGTGAGTCGCTTGTGGGCGACATCGTCCGTCTTGATCCCATCACCCACGAGGACATCGGAGACCTGTTCACCGTCATGTCCGACGCGGCGGCCTGCGGTGGCGGGTTCCCCTTCGAGCGGCCCCACGCCTACCCTGAGGAGACCGCGGCCTGGGTGAGAGGTCGCCTCGACATGGGCACGGCCGTCTATGCCATCCGGCTCTCCAACCCGATGTTCGGTGATCCGGGCTGCATCGTGGGCACGACGTCGCTGAGCGAGATGGATCTGATCAACGAGAAGGTGCACCTCGGGGGCACGTTCATCGGGCGCGAGTTCTGGGGAACGGGCATCAACGTGGAGACGAAGCTCCTCACGCTGCAGCACGCTTTCGAGTGGTGTGGTTTCGGCCGGGTGAAGATCCAGGCCGACATCAACAACACCCGCTCCCGGGGCGCCATCACGCGTCTCGGCGCGCAGTTCGAGGGCATCGTGCGGCGCGACATCCGCCGCCTCGACGGCACGTGGCGCGACACCGTCGTCTACTCCATCCTCGTGAACGACTGGCCCGGTGTGAAGGTGGGCCTGCAGGAGCGCGTGGCGTTCGCCTGCAAGCGCGCGCAGTTGCCACCACCCCACCTGAGCGACCTGCAGCAACTGGCGGTGCCGATCACCTGATGTTCAGGTGAAGTTCACCTGGACGATCTCCTACGGGAGGGGTTTGCGGGGTTGGCTTGGTTCGCTGTCATCCACCCCTGAGAGGAACCCAAGCGATGCACCTTCGCAAAATGCTGCCCGTGGTGGGCGCCCCCGTGCACGGCAACCGCTCGTCAATGACGTGCAAGATGCGCTGCGGCGATGCCTGTTTCCACGAAGTCCCCAACACCTCCGGCAACGAGTACTTCGCCGACGTCGTGGCCAAGGTGGTCTCGCGTCGCGGTTTCCTCAAGGCCGGCGCCGTCGTGGGAGCGGTTGCGGTCGGCGGATCGGTCATCGCGGAGCGGGTGGCCCCGTCGGCGTTCGCGGCCGAGCCGGCGCTGGACTTCGAGGCCATCGCCCCCCAGACCACCGACTCGGTCTTCGTCCCTGAGGGGTGGGAGACCGAGGTGGTCATGCGCTGGGGTGACAAGCTCTTCACCGACGCGTCCGAGTTCGACATCATGAACCAGACGGCGGCCGCACAGGCCACCCAGTTCGGCTACAACTGTGACTTCCTGGGCTTCTTCGACCTGGACGACAACACCGAACTGATGATGGTGAACCACGAGTACACCGACGAGTACATCATGTTCCCCGACTACGTTGCCGGGGCCCCAACCGAGGAGCAGGTCAACATCGGGCTCGCGGCCCACGGACTCTCGGTGGTCGCCGTCGCCAAGGAGGCAGGCACGGGCCGCCTCACGCCGATCCTGGACCATGAACTGAACCGGCGCTTCACCGCCCAGTCCGAGTTCGAGCTGACCGGCCCCGCAGCTGGGCACGAGTTGCTCCAGACCTCCGACGACCCAACGGGTACGCGCGTGCTCGGCACCCTCAACAACTGCGCCGGTGGCCTCACCCCATGGGGCACCTGGTTGACGGCCGAGGAGAACTTCAACCAGTACTTCGCCAACGCCGACCAGGTCACCGACGAGGAGACAGTCACGCGCCTGAACCGTTACGGCCTGCGGGGCGGCGCCACGGAGCGTGGCTGGGAGCTCTTCCACACCCGCTTCGACATCGCCCAGGAGCCCAATGAGCCCAACCGCTTCGGCTGGGTGGTGGAGGTGGACCCGTTCGATCCCGACTCCACCCCGAAGAAGCGCACCGCCCTGGGCCGTTTCAAGCATGAGGCGGGTACCGCGGCCATCGCCGCCGACGGCCGCGCCGTCGTCTACTCCGGCGACGACGAGCGGTTCGACTACATCTACAAGTTCGTCTCCGACGCGGTGGCCGACCTCGACGGCGGGGCCTCGGCCAACGCGGACCTGCTGGACAACGGCACCCTTTACGTCGCCCGCTTCAGCGGCGACTCCGGCACGATCAGCGACGGTGAGATGCCCTCCGACGGCGCCTTCGACGGCACCGGCGAGTGGATCCCGCTGGTCCACGGCGACGAGTCCTTCGTGGACGGCTTCACCGCCGCCGAGGTGCTGCTGTTCACGCGCCTGGCAGCCGACACCGTCGGTGCCACCAAGATGGACCGCCCGGAGGACGTGGAGACCAACCCAGTCAACGGCCGGGTCTACATCGCACTCACCAACAACACCAACCGCACCGCGGAGCAGGTGGACGAGGCCAACCCGCGCTCGGCCAACAAGCACGGGCACGTCATCGAACTCACCGAGGCAGGCGGCGACGCGGGTGCGCTGACGTTCGGCTGGAACATCCTGCTGCTCGCGGGTGACCCGGAGGATCCGGGCACCTACTTCGGCGGTTTCGACAAGTCCCAGGTCTCGCCCATTTCCTGCCCGGACAACGTCACCTTCGACGCCAACGGGAACCTGTGGATCTCCACCGACGGCAACAAGCTCGGTGCCCACGACGGGCTCTACGAGGTAATCGTCGACGGCGACAACAGGGGCAGGGTGCGGCAGTTCCTCTCGGTGCCCATCGGCGCGGAGTGCTGCGGACCGTGGGTCACCGACCAGCGCGTCAACGTCGCCATCCAGCACCCCGGCGAGACCGACGAGGCCACCTTCGATGTTCAGGCCTCGCACTGGCCCGACGGCGGTGACTCCGCACCTCGGCCCTCCATCGTGACGGTGTGGCCCACGGCGACGGCTCCCACCGCCTCCCCGACTGCGAGCGCCTCGCCGAGCGCGAGCGCGAGCGCGACCGCAGGGCCGGGCAACGTCGGACGGCCGGGACTGCCCAGCACCGGCCGCTGAGGCTGGCGAGTCAGTCGGTGCGGGTCACGTCCTCTGCGTGGACGTCGGGGCGCCAGCCCCGCCACACCGGCTGACGCAACCGGCCCGAGGCAGTCCACTCGGAGAAGGTGACCTCACCCACCATCAGCGGCTCCACCCACCGGGCGCCGCGGGCGTCCAGCCGGGGGACGTCGTCGACGGGCGGGTCGTCGCGCTCGATCTCGGTGAGCACCTTCCACGCCACGCGCAACGCCTCGTCGCTGAAGCCGGACCCGACCTTGCCGATGTAGGTCAAATGGCCGTCCTGGTTGACCGCCAACAATAGGGAGCCGATGGTGGTGGACCGGCCGTTCTGGCCGGGTGACCACCCCACCACCACGGCCTCCTGGGTGCGGACGTGTTTCACCTTCAACCAGGTCCTGGCCCGCTTCCCGGACTGGTACACGCTGGTGACGCGCTTCGCGATGACGCCTTCGAGACCGAGGTCACGGCTGACGGCCAGGGCGACGCCGGCGTCGGCCCCCAGTGTGTCGGGGATGTGGACGTGTTTGCCCCCGCCGCCCAGCAGACCTTCGAGCATCTCCCGGCGCTGCTTGTATGGGGCCCGCAGCAGGGAGGCGCCGTCGAGGTGGAGCAGGTCGAAGACCATGAAGTGCGCGGTCCCGGGGCTGGCGCTGTGCCTCTGGAGCAGTTCGAAGTGTGAGACACCATGCTCGTCGAGCACCACGACCTCGCCGTCAAGCACCACCTCGTGCCCCTTCAACAGGGTCGTCAGCTCGCCGAGTTCCGGGTACTGCGGGGTCAGGTCCTGCCCCTTGCGGCTGGTCAGCGAGAACGCACCGCGGGCCACCTTCGCGATCGCTCGATAGCCGTCCCACTTGATCTCGAAGTGCCACCCCGGTCCCTGCAGATCCCCCTCCTCGGCGGCGCTCGCCAGCATCGGCTCGACGTCCGGCAGCCCGCGCAACTCCGCTCCGGGCTCACGCGCGGCGCGCTCGTCGGAGAGCTGGACCACTTCAGCCGGCCCGGGCTCCGTCGCGACGAGGTCCGCGCTCGGCTCCATGAGATGGATCAACCAGTTCTGCTGCTCGCCGCCCAGCTTGGTCGCCAGCAGAGCGTACTTTCTGGGGACGCCACCCAGTCCGCCGTCGGGCTGACCCGTGAGCGTGGCTATGACCTCCGAGCCATCGCGCCACTTCTCCAGTTCGTAGGTGCCGTGGTCCCAGATCCGGACCACTCCCGCGCCGTACTCCCCCTTGGGTATCCGGCCCTCGAAGGTCCCGTACTCCAGTGGGTGGTCCTCGGTCTGGACCGCGAGGTGGTTCTTGCCGCCGTCCATCGGCGGACCCTTGGGGACCGCCCAGGACACGAGGACGCCGTCGTGCTCGAGCCGGAAGTCGTAGTGGAGCCGCCGTGCGTGGTGCTCCTGGATGACGAAGCAGTTTCCGCTGCCCGCGCTCGGCGCAGCTTCCGGCACGGGCTCGGGAGTCCTCGCGGCGTCCCTCATGGAGCGATACTTGTTCAACCTGTCGCCAGGGCGCCTCGACGCCCGGGGCAGGAGGCGCGCTAGGGGGTCGTTGCCGCCCTCGAGGCGTTCGAGGACCTCGGTGAACTCCAGTTGCCGCAGGTCCTCGGTGATCTCGTCCCAGTCGCGCGGGACCGCAACCGTCGGGTGGGCGCGGCCACGAAGCGAGTACGGCGCCACCGTGGTCTTGTTGCCGTTGTTCTGACTCCAGTCCAGAAGGATCTTGCCTTCGCGCAGCGTTTTCTTCATGTCGCTGACCACCAGGTCGGGGCGGAGCGTCTCCAGCTGGCGGGCCAGCTCCCGGGCGAAGTCGGAGGCGCCGTCGCAGGTCATGGAGCCGTCGAGGGACGAATAGAGATGGATGCCCTTGCTGCCGCTGGTGACCGGTACCGAATCGAAGCCGACGCCCTCGAGCACTTCCCGGAGCAGGTGCGCCAGCTCCACCAGCTGCGCCACCGACGATCCCGGCCCCGGGTCCAGGTCCAGCACCAGCCGGTCCGGGTTCTGCCGTTTCAGGGCGGTGTCGAAGCGCCACTGCGGCACGTGCAGTTCGAGAGCGGCCAGCTGCCCCAGCCAGGTGAGGGTGGCTGCGTCGTCGATCAGCGGATAGGTGTTGGGGCCCCCGCCGTGCTCGATCGTGGCGGTCGCCACCCACTCGGGGGTCGACTTCGACTGGAGGTTCTTCTCGAAGAAGGAACCCGCAGGGTCCGACTCAGTGCCCACGCCATTCGGCCACCGCTTGCGGGTGGCGGGACGACGGCGGGCATGCGGGACGAACCACGGGGCCACCTGCTGGTAGTAAGCGATGACCTCGCCCTTGGTGGTCCCGGTGGTCGGGTAGATGACCTTGTCGACGTTGGTGACGCGCACCCGCCGGCCATCGACCTCCACCTGGTGTGCCCTGCTGGAAACCATGCAGTCCTTCCCTCCCTGCAGCATCTTGCCTGCTGGGGGGCCGGTTGTCAGCGGGTTGGGCACACTCGCGCTGTAGGTTGTTTCCCGTGCAAGAGCCATACCGTTACGAGACACTGCCGCTCGAGACGCCCGATGAGGACCCCCGCTGGGCCCAGCTCCTCGACGTCTTCCGCCACGGCTTCCTGGACCGCCGCGCCTCTGACGCCGGCCTGGGCATGTACCGCGCCTCACGCCGTGCCGACTCCGCCACCCTGGGCATGGTCACCGCCGAGGGCCCCGGACTCGACGGCCGCCAGCCCGTGGGCGCTTTCGTCAGCGCCCCCTTCACGCTCAACGATGGCGCCGGAATCGTGCCCGCCCTGGTCATCAACACCATCGCGGTGCGACCCAGCCATCGGCGTCGCGGGCTGCTCACGGAGATGATGCGCAGGCACCTCGATGCTGCCCGGGCCGAGGGCCGCGCCCTTGCCGTCCTGACCGCCAGCGAGGGCACCATCTACGGACGCTACGGCTTCGGCGTGTGCAACCGTCGGCTGGAGGTCCAGGTGGACACTCGCAGGCTGCGCTTCCGGGAGGAGGTCGAACCGGCCGAGGGCACCGTCGAGTTCGTGGCGCCCGCGTTCCTCGAACCCCACCTGGAGCGCATCTGGCTGTCCCACCAGGCCCGCTACCGCGGGGCCGCAGGCATCCAGCACGCCCATCGCCTGGTGGGCACGGGCGCCTGGGACCGGGACGAGGAGGGCCCCTCGCGGGGACTGCGGGCGGTGGTGCACTTCGACACCGACGGCGAGCCCGACGGTTTCGCCCTGTTCAAGTTCAAGGGCTGGGACACCGAGCCGATCACCACCAGCGTGCAGTTGCTGTGCTCACCGGAGGCCGCCATCGACCGCGCCCTGTGGCACGCGCTGGCCACCACGGACCTGGTGGAGAACCTCGATTACGGTCTGTCCCACCCGGGCGACCCGCTTCCGCTCGCGCTCGTCGACCCCTGGGCCGTGAAGGTCAAGGGCGCACACGACTGGGTCTGGTTGCGCATCCTGGACCTGCCGAAGGCCGTCTCCCAGCGCGGGTTCGAGTCCGATGGCGAGGTCACGATCGGACTCACCGACGCCATGGGCTACTGCTCGGGCTCCTGGCGGCTCAGCGTCCACGAAGGCCGCGGCCAGGCCGTCGAGACGCAGGCAGATCCGGAGGTGAGGCTCGACGTCGAGTCCTTGGCGAGGATGTGGTTCGGGGACCGTACCGCCGCCGAGCTGGCACTGGGCGGGCTGGTCCACGGAGAGCGGGATCCGATCGCCAGGCTCTCGCGGCTGTTCGCGACGGCGGAGCCGCCGGTCAACCTGTCCACGTTCTGACGCGCTCCTGCGCGTCCGCACTAGGCTTGCGGCCATGAACCATCCTGACGAAGGGCAGCGCCCCGACCTGAAGCCCCGGTCCCGCGACGTCACCGACGGCCTCGAGCGCACGGCCGCGCGCGGCATGCTCCGCGCGGTCGGCATGGGCGACGAGGACTGGGAGAAGCCGCAGATCGGTGTGGCGTCGTCCTGGAACGAGATCACGCCTTGCAACCTGTCGCTCGACCGGCTCGCGAAGGCCGCGAAGGAGGGCGTGCGCGCCGCTGGCGGGTTCCCGCTGGAGTTCGGCACCATCTCGGTCTCCGACGGCATCTCCATGGGCCACGAGGGCATGCACTTCTCCCTGGTCTCCCGAGAGGTGATCGCCGACTCCGTCGAGACGGTGATGATGGCCGAACGCCTCGACGGTTCGGTCCTCCTGGCCGGCTGCGACAAGTCCCTGCCCGGCATGCTCATGGCCGCTGCGCGGCTGGACCTGGCAGCCGTCTTCCTCTACGCGGGTTCCACACTGCCGGGGAAGCTCGACGGTGAGGACGTCACGATCATCGACGCCTTCGAGGCTGTCGGCGCCTGCCTGGCAGGCCGGATGACACGGGAGCAGGTGGACCGGGTGGAGCGCGCGATCTGCCCGGGGGAGGGTGCCTGCGGTGGCATGTACACGGCCAACACCATGGCCTCGGTGGGCGAGGCGCTGGGGATGTCGCTGCCCGGCTCCGCCGCTCCCCCGGCCCCGGACCGCCGACGCGACAAGTACGCCATCGCGTCCGGGGAGGCCGTCGTCGGAATGCTGCGCAAGGGCATCACCGCCCGCGACATCATGACCAAGCCGGCCTTCGAGAACGCCATCGCCGTGGTGATGGCGCTCGGCGGCTCCACGAATGCGGTGTTGCACCTGTTGGCGATCGCGCGCGAGGCCGACGTCGACCTGAGCATCGACGACTTCAACCGCATCGGCGAGAAGGTCCCTCACCTGGGTGACCTCAAGCCTTTCGGCAAGTACGTGATGACCGACGTCGATCGCGTCGGCGGCATCCCGATGGTCATGAAGGCCCTCCTCGAGGCCGGTCTGATGCACGGCGACGTTCTGACGGTCACCGGAAGGACGATGGCTGAGAACCTGGCCGACATCGCTCCCCCACCCCTGGACGGCGACGTCATCCGCCGGCTGGAGAACCCGATCCACGCGACCGGTGGCCTGACGATCCTGAAGGGCAGCCTGGCGCCGGAGGGAGCCGTGGTGAAGACCGCGGGCTTCGACAACGACGTGTTCACCGGCACCGCGCGTGTTTTCGACGGGGAACGGAGCGCCCTCGACGCGCTGGCCGAGGGCCGCATCGTCGCGGGCGATGTGGTCGTCATCCGTTACGAAGGCCCCAAGGGTGGTCCCGGAATGCGCGAGATGCTCGCCATCACGGGTGCCATCAAGGGCGCCGGGCTGGGCAAGGACGTCCTGCTGATCACCGACGGACGCTTCTCCGGCGGAACCACGGGGTTGTGCGTCGGGCACATCGCGCCGGAGGCGGTCGACGCCGGACCGATCGCCTTCGTCCGCGACGGCGACCAGATCACCCTCGACGTCGCCAATCGGCTGCTGGAGGTGGGCGTCGACCAGACAGAGTTGGACGAGCGCAGAATCGGCTGGGAACCCAGGCCCCCCAAGTACACGCGGGGAGTGCTCGGCAAGTACGCGAAGATCGTGCAGTCCGCCGCGCACGGCGCGATCACCAGCTGAGCGGTTCAGCGGACCTCGGCGTTCCAGCGCACGATGGCCGCGTTCTCCTTCTCGTAACCGAGCACGCAAACCGTGCCGGTTTCGAGCGGGAAGTGGCGGGCCAGTGAGATCGGCTGATCCAGCCAGACCATGGCCAGGGCGCGCAGCGCGTGCCCGTGCCCGAAGGCGATGGCGTCGGACTCCCCCGAGGCCCGCACCCGGTCCACGACGCGGCGGAGCCGTTCGGCGACCTGGGACTCGGTCTCACCTGGTGCGTAGCCGTCGCGTTCGAACTCCGGGGCCCCGTGGCTCCAGATCCGCCATCCGGGGATGATCTCCCGGATCTGCGGCGACGTCAGCCCTTCCCCCGGACCGTAGGCCCACTCGACGAGGTCGTCGTCGATCTGGGGAGTCAGACCTGCCAGCTCCGCGGTCTCCCGGGCCCGACGCCGCGGGCTCGACAGGACCATCCCGAAGTCATGCCCGGCCAGGGCCGAGCCGACGCGGCGCGCATCTTCTCGGCCCTTGTCGAGCAGTGGAAGGTCAGTCACCGAGGTGTGCTGGCCGGATTCCGACCACTCGGTGGCTCCGTGGCGAACCAGCCAGAGCTGTGCCCGGTGCGACACGACTCAGTCCTCGTTCGGGTCTGCCTCGGCGTCTTCCTTGGTGGGGTGCACTGTCCCCGGCTCGTGGTCCGCCGGCCCGTAGAGCGCGTACAGCTTGAGCTCCTTGTCACCTGTGTTGGTGACGTTGTGCCAGTACCCGGCGGGGACGAGGATCACGTCGTCGTCGGCCACGTCTCTGACGAAGTCCAGGTTGTCCTCGGACTTGCCCATCTCACACTTGCCGCGGCCGGCTTCGATGCGGAGGAACTGGTCGTTGCCCTCGTGCACCTCGAGGCCGATGTCGCCGCCGGCAGGGATGCTCATGACGGTCAACTGCAGGTGCTCACCGGTCCACAACGTGGTGCGGAAGTTGGGGTTGTCGAGAGTGGTGGACTCGATGTCGATCACGTAGGGCTTGCGGCCTTGGTCTTCCATGGTCTCTCCTGCTCAGTAGTTGATCATGTGGCCACCGATGCCCTCGGCGGCCTCCTTGAGGGCCTCCGACAGCGTCGGGTGGGCGTGGATGTTGCGTCCGATCTCCTCTGTGGTCAGATCGTAGGCTTGTGCCAGGGTCAGTTCGGGCAGGAGTTCGGTCACGTCAGGCCCGATCATGTGGGCGCCCAGGATCTCGTTGTAGCGGGCGTCGGCCACGATCTTGACGAAGCCCTTGGCGTCCCCGAGCCCCCAGGCCTTGCCGTTGGCGGCGAACGGGAACTTGGACACCTTGACGTCGAAGCCCTTGTCCTTGGCCTGCTGCTCCGAGTAGCCGAACGAGGCCACCTGCGGCTGTGAGTAGGTGGCCCGCGGGATCATGTCGTAGTTGATGGGCTGGGTCTCCGCGCCGGCGATCGTCTCGGCGGCCACGACACCCTGCGCCTCCGCAGTGTGCGCCAGCATCAGCTTGCCGGTGCAGTCCCCGATGGCGTAGATGCCCTCGACGTTGGTGCGCATGTAGTCGTCGATGGCGACGGCGCCGCGCTCCGTGAGCTCGACGCCGAGCTTCTCGAGACCGTAGCCCTCCGTGCGCGGGGCGAACCCGACGGCCGAGAGGAACCTGCTCGCCTCGAGGACCTGCTGCTCGCCGCCCTTTGCGGGACTGACGGTGACGCGCACGCCGGAACCGGTGTCCTCGATGCTCTCCACCTTCGTCGAGGTCATGACCTTGACCCCGAGCGCCTTGTAGGCCTTGGCGAGTTCGGCCGAGATCTCGGCGTCCTCGGTGGGCACCATGCGGTCCAGGTACTCCACGATGGTGACCTCGGCGCCGTAGTTGCGCAGCACGTAGGCGAACTCGGTACCGATGGCGCCCGAACCGCCGATGATGATGGAGTCCGGTACCTGCTCGGCGAGGATCTGCTCCTCGTAGGTCACCACGTTCTCGGAGACCGTGGTGCCGGGCAGCATCTTCGTGACGGCGCCGGCGGCGATGATGGCGTTGGTGAAGGTGACCTTCCGGGTCTGGCCGTTGTCGTCGGCCACCTCGATGGTGTTGGCGTCGACGAAGGTCCCCCAGCCGTCGAACTCGGTGATCTTGTTCTTCTTCATCAGGAAGTGCACGCCCTTGGTCATGCGCTCGGAGACCGCACGACTGCGCTGGTAGGCCTTGCGGTAGTCGAACCTGACCGAGCCGTCCACCTCCATCCCGAAGGTGTCCGCCTCTTTCGTGACGATGTGCGCGATCTCCGCGTTGCGCAGCAGCGACTTGGTGGGGATGCACCCGACGTTGAGGCAGACACCGCCCCAGTACTTCTTCTCGATGATTGCGGTCTTCAGTCCGAGCTGGGAGGCGCGGATAGCGGCCACGTAACCGCCCGGTCCCGCCCCGAGGACTACTACGTCAAAGTCGTGGGTCATGCCGACCACTGTAGTGCTTGCCGAGCGCCCCCGCAGTGGCTGGCCCCCACAGCTGGGTCGATCATCTCAGATATGAGATAGACTCGTCGGATGAGTGCTACAAGTCAGTCCCTGGGGATCATGATCCGTGAGGCCCGCGTCTCGCGTGGCTGGTCCCAGCAGCGGCTCGCCGACGAGGTGGGCACCGCCCAGAGCGCCGTCCACCGGATCGAGAACGGCCAGCAGAACCTCTCGCTCAACATGATCGGCAGGCTCGCCGAGGCGCTGGAGATGCCCCTGATCCAGACGGCGACGGCCGGACAGATGAACTTCGAGGTCCAGGGCCCGACGAAGCTCGCCGGCGAGATCGAGGTCCGCAGTTCGAAGAACGCGGCCGTCGCCCTCCTGTGTGCGAGCATGCTCAACCGCGGCCGCACCCTGCTGCGGGGCATCGCCAGGATCGAGGAGGTCGACCGGATCTACGAGGTGCTCGAGTCCCTGGGGATGAAGATGACCTGGACCGGCGACGGTCAGGACCTCGAACTCGTGCGCCCCGACGTCCTCGACTGGGAGAACATCGACCAGCGTGCCGCACGCCGGACCCGCAGCATCCTGATGTTCCTGGGGCCGCTCCTGCACGACTTCGACGAGTTCCGGCTGCCGTATGCCGGCGGCTGTGACCTGGGCGCCCGCACCGTCCATCCCCACATGTCGGCCCTCCACCGTTTCGGCCTTTCCGTCGAGGCCACCGACGGCCAGTACCACGCCTCCGTGAATCGCGAGGGCGTGACCGAGCGGC
Organism: Tessaracoccus sp. OS52; assembly: GCF_020687685.1. Lineage (GTDB taxonomy): Bacteria > Actinomycetota > Actinomycetes > Propionibacteriales > Propionibacteriaceae > Arachnia. Next base: position 1,208,304 of record NZ_JAJEWM010000001.1, read on the forward strand.
ACGTGACGCTGGTGGAGCGTGGCGACACCGTCACCGAGAACGCGTTGATGGCAGCCGCCCGGACCCCGGGCGTGACCGTGCTGCGGAACGCATCGGGCAACTACATGGTCCAGGACCTCTGCTTCTTCCTCGAGCTGCTCGGGGTGAAGATCGAAGGCATCGGCACCACGACGCTGCGCGTCGAGGGCGTGCGGGACATCAACGTCGACATTGAGTACCACATCTCCGAGGACCCGATCGAGGCCATGAGCCTGCTCACCGCCGGCATCGTGACCGGTTCGGAGATCACCGTGCGTCGCTGCCCCATCGAGTTCCTCGAGGTGGAGGTCGCGGTGCTCGACGAGATGGGCCAGCGCCTCACCCTGAGCCCGGAGTACACCAGCCGCAACGGCAAGACCCGCCTGGTGGACATCACGGTCCACCCCTCCAGGCTCGTGGCACCGCTGGACAAGATCCATCCGATGCCGTTCCCCGGCCTCAACATCGACAACCTGCCGTTCTTCGCAGTCATCTGCGCCACCGCCCAGGGCCAGTCGATCATCTACGACTGGGTCTATGACAACCGCGCCATCCACCTGAAGAAGCTGGAGGACCTGGGGGCAAACGTCACCCTCATGGACGCGCACCGGCTCATGATCATCGGGCCCACCAGGTGGCGGGGCCGCGACGTCGAGTGCCCGCCTGCGCTGCGCCCGGCGGTGTGCCTGCTGCTGGCCGCCATGGCCGCCCGCGGCACGACCAACCTGACCGACGTCTACGTCATCAACCGGGGTTACGAGGACCTGCCGCAGCGCCTGAACAAGCTGGGCGCCAGGATCAACGTCTTCTGGGGTGAGAAGTCCAGCGAAGAGGTGTGACGTCGCGGCTCAGGCGAGCGGCGCTGACTCGAACCGGTGTCTGGGGTCCACGATGTCGCCCTGCGCGGCCACCAGCTGCAGCTCAGGGTCCCCGCTGGCGGCCGTGACCTCAAGGATCGAGTAGACCACCGACGCCGTCATCGACAGGGTCTCCGCCAAGTCTCCGCTGCGCAGCCAGTGCGCGAGGAACACCGCTGTGGTCAGGTCTCCGGAACCGACGAAGCCACGATCCAGCACCGGGGTCTCGACGACGTGGGCACCTCCCGGCCCCACGGCGAGCATCCGCATCACGTCACCGGCCATGTCCGAGCCCACGACGGAGGTCACCAGCACGATGCCCGGTCCCCTGGAACGGAGCTCGCCCGCTGCCGCCAGCACGCCCTCCAGGGAGTCGGTCCGCCGGCCGGTCAGGAACTCCAGTTCGAACAGGTTGGGGGTCATGATGTCCGCGGCGGGGACGACATGGTCGCGCATGAACTCCGGGATGCCTGGCGCCGCGAAGAACCCGCGGCCGACGTCGCCCAGCACGGGATCAGCGCAGAAGATGGCCTGAGGATTGCGACGCCTCACCAGTTCTGCGGCATCGAGGATGACCTGCCCCACCTGGGGAGAGCCCTGGTAACCGGCGAGCAGGGCATCCACCCGGTCCAGCACTCCCCGCTCGTCGATCCCTTGCACCACATCGGCGACGTCGGCGGCCGGGATCAGCGGCCCTCTCCAGGCGCCGTAACCGGTGTGATTGCTGAAGTTGACGGTGTAGACCGGCCACACGTCGACCCCGCTGCGCTGCAGCGGGAACACGGCCGAGGAGTTGCCCGCGTGACCGTAGGCAACCGCTGACTGAATGGACAAGACAGTGCGCATTCCCCAAAGTGTGTCACCGCTGCCGGGATGGGCATAATGGCGTCCATGGCGTCAATGCAGGCTTCATTCCTCGCCCCCCGGTTCACACCGATGGCTCACAGAGGCGGGGCGCTCCTGCCGGAGAATCTCGGCATCGAGAACACCCTGGAAGCCTTCGCCAACGCCGTCGACCTGGGCTTCGAGTACCTCGAGACCGACGTCCACGCCACGCGCGACGGGCACCTCGTGGCCTTCCACGACGCCAACCTGGCCCGGGTCACGGACACCGAGGCCGAGATCTCCGACCTGACGTTGGCCGAGTTGCGCGAGTTCAAGGTGGGTGGGCGGGCCTCCATCCCGACGCTCGAGGAACTGTTCGACGCCTTCCCCGGCTGCCTGTTCAACCTCGACCTCAAGGCAGGCGATGCCGTGGAGCCACTCGCCCGGGTGATCCGCCGACACGACATGGTGGCCCGGGTGTGCGTCGGCTCCTTCTCGACAGCACGACTGCGCAGGTTCCGTCGGCTGCTCCCCGGCGTCGCGACGTCGGCCTCCCCGGTGGGGGTGGCTGCAGCGGTGCTGGGAGTCCTTGGCCGGCGCCCTTTCGGGGTCCCGCGTCTGTTCCAGGTCCCGTTGACCCACCAGTTCGGTCCGGTAAGGGTGAGGATCGTCACCCCGGAGCGCGTGCGCGCCATCCATGCGGCCGGCTCGAAGATCCATGTCTGGACCATCGACGATCCCCTGGTCATGCACCAGCTCATCGACTGGGGCGTCGACGGTCTCATCACCGACCGGCCGGATCTGTTGAAAGGCGTACTCCGCGACCGGGGGATGTGGTCTACTCGGAACTGACCGCGCGGACGCGGTGGCCGTGGAACCCTTCGGCCGCGCCGTTCGTTCATCCGGCAGGAGGCAAACAATATGGCTGATCGTGCACTGAGAGGCGTCGGACTGGGCGCCAAGAGCTTCGAGGACGAGCAGGGTATAGAGTTCGCCGATCGCTTCCAGATCGGGTTCGACTGCCCCAAGGGCCACCACTTCGAGGTGACCTTCGCCGTCGAAGCTGAACTCCCCACGGAGTGGGAATGCAAGAAGTGCGGCCTGATGGCCGTTCGCTCCGACGGCTCAGTCGGCGAGGAGAAGGAGACCAAACCGCAGCGAACCCACTGGGACATGCTGCGCGAGCGTCGCTCCATCCCGGAGCTGGAGGAGATCCTCGACGAGCAGCTCGAGAAGCTGCGGGAGTCCGAGAAACCCTACTGATCCGCGTCCGGCTCCACGACCTCGCCCCTGATCACCTGTGGTCGGGGCGGGGTCGTCTTGTCCCGGATGGTCTTGCCCGCCCACCAGCCGATCGTCGAGCGCACCATCGGCCGGGTGAACGGCAGCAGGAGGAGCAGGCCCACGGCGTCACTGATGAAACCCGGCGCGATGAGCAGCACGCCCCCGAGCAGGACGAGCACCGCGTCGGCTGCCCTGCCGGGTGGCAGTGCGCCCGTCTTCAGTGAGTCGGACAACCCGCTCCACGCCTTGCGCCACTCCCGCTGGAGGAGATAGCCGCCAGCCAGCGTGCTGATCAGCAGAATCGCCAGGGTCCACCACCCCAGCTGGTCGGCCACCCAGATCAGCACCGCGGCCTCGGCGATGACGAAGAGCAGGAACGGGACGACGATCAACAACAGTCCCGTCAGGCCGGGGATGCGTGGGCTGCGATCAGGCATGGCGCTTCCCGCGGCCGACCAGGCCGGCCAGGAACCGTTGCAGTTGCCTGCCACGGTGCTCGACCCCCCACGCGGCGGTCCGTGCCATCGCCTCGACGACGATGCCCTTGCTCATCTTGGAGTCGCCGAACTCCCGCTCGACGAACTCGATCGGGACCTCAACCACCTTGTAGCCGGCCTTCAGCGCGCGCCAGGCCAGGTCCACCTGGAAGCAGTAGCCCGCGGAGGCAACCTCGTCCAGGCCGATGCCCCGAAGCGTCTCGGCCCGGAACGCGTTGAAACCGCCGGTCGCGTCCTTCAGGGGCACACCGAGCCACAGCCGGGTCCACAGGTTGCCGCCTCTGGAGAGCACCTCGCGCGACTTGGGCCAGTTGACCACGCTCCCGCCCCGGACCCACCGGGAACCCTTCACCATGTCCGCGCTCTCGAGCGCCTTCAGGAGCAGGGGGAGCTGCTCGGGCTGGTGGGAACCGTCGGCGTCGTGCTCCACGAGCACTCCGTAACCGTTGTCGAGACCCCAGTGGAAGCCCGCCAGGTAGGCGGCACCCAAGCCCTCCTTCCCCTTGCGGTGGAGGACGTGCACGTGGTCGTCGTCGACGGCGAGCCGATCTGCGATCTCGCCGGTTCCGTCGGGTGAGTTGTCATCCGCGATCAGGACGTGGGCCTCGGGGACCGAGGTGCGCAGTCTCCGCGTGATGCTCTCGACGTTCTGCGCCTCGTTGTAGGTCGGGATGATCACCAGAACCTTCCCCAGCGGCGGGTAGTCCTTCATACGTGGTTCCAATCGATTGTTCGGGAACTGACATTCTACCGGAGGGACCGCGCCCCACCCGGGTCGCCACGGCGTAGCCGAGCGCCGCGACTGCCACCAGCGAGAGCGCGAAGCCAAGCCACGGGCTCAGGGTGACGGCCAGGTTGACGTTGGTGCGCAACGGAACGGTGAAGACGCGGCTGGCGGAGGTGAGCTCCTCGGTACGCTCGTGCACCCGGCCGTCGACGTCGACGAGTCCGGACAGCCCGTTGAGCGTGGAGACCACCACTTCGCGGCCGGTCTCCAGTGCTCGGATCCGGTTCAGGGCCATCTGCTGGTGCACCTCGAAGGTGCCCGCGTAGGTGTTGGTGTTGCTCTGGCTCACCAGCACCTGCGCGCCGTCGCGGATCGTGTCGTAGGACGTGGAGTCCCAGGCCAGTTCGAAGCAGATGATGGTGCCGACCCGCAGGAACCGGAAGTCCGACGTCGGCGCGTCAACCACCCCGGGCTGCTCCCCCGGGATGGACTGCCTGCCGATCTGCTTGAGGATGGGAAGCCGGGGCCGCAGGAACTCCCGGAAGGGAATCCACTCCCCGAAGGGAACGAGGTTGCGCTTGTCGTAGCGGTCCCCCGGACCGGTCTCCGGATGCCACCAGAGACTGGAGGTCTGACGCGAGTCCGGGACTGGTCCGTCCATGACGGCACCGACGAAGATGGGCACGCCCGCGAGGGCGATCGCGGTCTCGATGGTCGCCCGCGTCTCGGCGTCGACGATCGGGTCCACGTCGGTGGCGTTCTCCGGCCACACGATGAAGTCCAGCGGCTCTCCCCCACCTGCCCGGTGGGAGGCCAGCAGGAAGATCGTCTCGCTCAGGTGGTTGTTGGTCACGGAGCGGGCGTAGGTGCCCGTGCCCTTCTCGGCTCGGTTGACGTTTCCCTGCACGACGCCGACGCTCACCTGTTGCTCGGGCTGGGCGTGCGGAACCAGCGTCAGCGCCGCACCCATGACGAAGATGGCCAGTGCCAGCGCGACAGCCCGCAGGCGGAAGGCCCGCTCACAGACCGCCACCAGGAACAGGTTGGCCGTCAGTGCCACGAGCGCCGTCACACCCACCGACCCGACCCAGCCGAACCAGCCCGACAACGGCTGGTCCAGCCCCGTGTATCCCAACCGGACCCACGGGAAACCGCCGAAGGGGACGGATCCGGCGGCCAGTTCCACCGCCACCCAGGCTGCCGGGACCCAGAGCACCCAGGCCCGGATCCGGGTGAGGAACGCGGTGGCGACTCCCAGCACCAGCAACCACAGCGACATCACGGCCACCAGCCCCACGGCCACGGCTGCGCCGAGCACTCCGATCCAGTGGATGGTCAGAGCGTTCATGGCCAGTCCCACCACCAGGCCGTGGGCGGCCGCACTCCGGGCCTGCCGCCCGCCCAGCAGCCAGGTGAACAGTGCCACCCCGACGATGGTGGCCGGCCAGATGCCCATGGGGGCGAACCCCAGCCCGATCAGGAGGCCCGTCAGCACCGCGAGCCCGAAGGACTGCAGTCGGGGAAGGGTTCGGGCGTGGAGGGGTGACACGATCGCCAGCCTACCGGGACGCCGCCTGTGTAACGATGGCCCCGTGAGCACTTTGATGGCCTTCGACACCTCCTATCTGTACTTCCGAGCCTTCTTCGGGGTGCCGTCCTCGATGCGAGCCCCGGACGGCAGCCCCATCAATGCGGTCAAGGGCCTGCTGGACTCCATCGCCAGGCTCGTGGACCAGTACTCCCCCGACCAGGTGGCCTGCGCCTGGGACGACGACTGGCGTCCCGCCTGGCGCACCGAACTGGTGCCGTCCTACAAGGCGCACCGCGTGGTGGCGGAAGTCCCCCTGGGCGTGGACCAGGAGGTGGTGCCCGACGAGCTGTCCATGCAGGTGCCCGTGATCCGGGAGGTCCTCGAAGCACTCGGGATCGCTGTCATCGGCACGCCCGAACACGAGGCCGACGACGTGCTCGCCTCCCTGGCCGCTCAACATCGGGGACGCTCACTCGTGGTGACCGGGGACCGCGACCTGTTCCAGCTGGTCGACGACGACACCACTGTCGTCTACGTGGGCCAGGGCGTGGCCAAGCACGCCCTGGTCGACGACGCCTGGCTGGTGACCAAGTACGGACTCCCGGCCAGCCGTTACGTGGACTTCGCGGTGCTGCGGGGCGACCCCTCCGACGGACTCCCGGGTGTCAAGGGCATCGGCGAGAAGTCCGCGGCCAAACTCGTCGGGGACTTCGCCTCGCTGACCGAGCTCGTGGAGGCCGCGCTCACGGGCAGGGGCGTGATGCCGCCGGCCACCCGGGCCCGCATCGTCGAGGCCGCCGAGTACATCCTCAAGGCCGAGGTGGTGGTGGAGGTGGTCAAAGACCTGGAACTCGCCAGCCCCACCTCCCTTCCGGTGGCGGTCGACGCGGAGGTGGCCCGCGAGATCAAGCAGCGGCTGGGCCTGGGCGGGACGATGGACCGAATCGTCGCGGCCCTGACTCAGCGGGGCGCGTGAAGCAGGTACACCGCGGAGCTTGCGAAAGCGTTGGCGCCCAGCCAGCCGAGCTTGTGGGGGTTGCCGTGCTCGTCCAGAGGGATGCGTCGGTCCACCTTGAGGTCGAGGCTGCGGAACAGCGGCTCCAGGTCCGCCAGTGACGTGTAGTGCAGGTTCGGGGTGTCGTACCACTCGAAAGGCAGGTCGCGCGACATCGGCATGCGACCCCGCAGCAGCCGCGCCCGGTTCCGCCAGTGGGCGAAGTTGGGCATGGAGACGACGCTGTGCACCGCGATCCGGCTGATCTGGCGCAGCACCTCCCGCGGCTTGTGGACGTTCTGCAGGGTGCGGGACAGGACTACGACGTCGTAGGAGTCGTCGGCGAACTCCGACAGTTGGGTGTTCAGGTCAAGTTCGATCACGTTCACGCCTGCCCGGATGGCGCTGATCAGCTGGCCGGGCTCCATCTCCACACCTGTCCCGTTGCAGCCCTTGCCCTCCAGCAGCTTCAGGAGTTCTCCGGCGCCACAGCCCAGATCCAGTACGCGGGAGCGCTCCGGGATGAGGCGGGCGATGAGCTGGAGGTCTGGACGCAGTTCCACCGTCATGACGCGGCACGCTCCATGAAGGCCGATACCGTGGCGTGGTAGTCGGGGATGGACAGCAGGAACGAGTCGTGGCCCCACTGTGATTTGATCTCCCGGAAGGAGGTCGGCACACGGGCTCCCTCAAGGTGGCGCACGATCCGCCGGGAGTGCGCGGTGGAGAACCGCCAGTCGGTGTCGAAGCTGATCACGAGGATCTTGACCGGGCTGGCCGCCAGCAGCGCGGTGGCGTCGGCGTCAGCGAAGGCGTCGAAGTAATCCATCACGCGGGTCAGGTACAGGTAGCTGAGCGCGTCGAACCGGGCGAGGAACGAGTTGCCCTGATGTTCCAGGTAGCTCTCGACGGCGAAGTCCACCCCGAACTGGTGGCCGAGTTCCCCTGACTGCGCCTGGCGGCCGAACTTGGCCTGGAACCCGTCCTCGGAGAGGTAGGTGATGTGGGCCATCATCCGCGCGACGCTCAGGCCTCGGTCCGGCGCGGTGTCCCGCAGCTGGAAGTCACCGTCGTGGAAGTCGGGGTCCCTCATGATGGCCTGGCGTCCGACGGCGGAGAAGGCGATGTTCTGTGCTGTGAGCCTGGCCGACGCGGCGATGATGATGGCGTTGGCGGCGTCCTCCGGATGCGTGAGCACCCACTCCAGCACCTGCATGCCGCCCAGCGAGCCGCCGACGAGCGCCGCCCACCGGGAGATGCCGAGGTGCTCGGAGAGCCGACGGTGCACCGTCACGAAGTCCGACATGGCCAGCAGCGGGAAGTCCAGTCCGTAGGGCTGCCCGGTGGCTGGGTTAGGCGACGACGGTCCCGTGGTGCCCTGGCAGCCCCCCAGCAGGTTCGGGCACACCACGAACCACACGTCGGTGTCGATGGGCTTGCCAGGACCGATCAGCGTGTCCCACCATCCTGGCCGCTTGTCGCCCGGACGCTGGCCGGCGGCGTGGGCGTCCCCGGTCAGTGCGTGGCAGATGAACACTGCGTTGGACCCGTCGGCGTTCAGGGTGCCGTAGGTCTCGTAACGAACGGTTACCTCGTCCAGCGTCGCACCGCTGCGAAGGTGCAGCGGCTGCTCCGGGGTGAACAGGAGCGCGTCGTCACAGGAGGTTTCCACCCCCCCATTGTGTCAGGTGTCTCAGGCGACGCTGACGCCCAGCAGGCTGCCCACCGCCCAGGTGGCGGCCAGCGCCAGCACCCCGCCCAGAACCACGCGTATTACGGCCGGCGCCACGGGCGAGCGACCCAGCATGGCACCCAGGCCGCCGGTGAGGGCGAGGGCGACCAGCACCGCTGCGAACGTGACGGGGATGCGCCACTGCAGCGGGGCCAGCAGGATGGTGGCCAGCGGCAGCGCCGCGCCGGCGAGGAACGAGATGCCCGATGCGATCGCTGCGTGCCAGGGGCTGAGGACCTCGTCCTCGGCCAGGTGGAACCGGGTGGTGAGGTGGGAGGCGATCGGGTTCTTCTCCGTGAGCTCGGCCGCCACCAGTTCGGCCGTGGTGGGCGTCAGGCCCTGGGACAGATAGGCGTCCCGGAGGGCGAGCTTGGCCGCAGCCGGGTCATGCTTCAGCTCCCGCCGCAACTTGCGGATGACGCTGCGCTGCGAGTCCGAGGCACTCGATACCGAGACGTACTCCCCCAGCGCCATCGACAGTGCGCCGGCCAGCACCGCCGCGACTCCAGCGATGAGAACGGGCGTGACGGTGTTCGTGGCGGCGGCGACGCCCACGACGGTGGCCGCGACCGAGACGATGCCGTCGTTCGCGCCCAGGACACCGGCGCGCAGCCAGTTCAGGCGCTCGGCGAACCGTGCGGAGTGATTCACCTCTGCCTGCTGGGTACTCGGAGCGGTGGTCGACATGGGTTCAGCTTTCCACCGCCCCGGTCCCCACGCAAGCAAGCCAAGCCTTTCCTACCTCGCTGACTAGGCCTTTTGTCCTACCTTGGCCAGTGCTTGCTCCAGGTCGGCAATCAGGTCCTCGACGTTCTCCACGCCCACCGACAGCCGCACCAGCTCAGCTGGCACCCCGGCCTGCACCAGTTCTTCGTCGGAGAGCTGGGAGTGGGTCGTCGATGCGTTGTGGATCACCAGCGACTTGACGTCGCCGATGTTGGCGAGGTGGCTGAACAGGTCGAGGCTCTCCACGAACGTCGATCCGGCTTCGCGGCCCGCCTTCAGCCCGAAGGAGAGCAGTCCGCCGAAGTAGCCCTCCTTCAGGATGCGCTTGGCGATCTCGTGGCTGGGGCTTGACTCCAGCCCGGGGTAGTTCACCCAGGAGACGGCCTCATGGCCCTCGAGGTAGCGGGCGATCTTCATCGCGTTGTCGCTGTGCCGCTCCATCCGCAGGTGCAGCGTCTCCAGCCCCTGCAGCATCAGCCAGGAGTTCAGCGGCGCGATGGCCGCCCCGGTGTTGCGCAACAGCACGGTGCGGGCGCGGATGATGTAGGCGGCCGGGCCGGCGGCCTCGGTCCAGACGGCCCCGTGGTAGGCGTCGTCGGGCTTGGTCAGTCCCGGGAACCGTTCGGAGTGGGCGGCCCAGTCGAACTTGCCGGAGTCGACGATGACGCCGCCGAGCGAGGTCCCGTGGCCACCGATGTACTTGGTGGCGGCGTGGACGACGATGTCGACCCCATGGTCGAACGCGCGGGTCAGGTACGGCGTCGCGACGGTGTTGTCGAGGATGAACGGGAGGCCCAGGTCGTGCGCGGCGCTGGTCCACGCGTCCAGGTCGATCACGTTGATGGCGGGGTTGCCGATGATCTCGCCGAAGACCAGCTTGGTGTGCTCGTCGACGTGCTGGGCCAGGTCCTCCGGCCTGGTCGGGTCCACGAACCGCACCTCGATGCCGAACTGGGGCAGGGTGTGCGCGAAGAGGGCGTAGGTCCCACCGTAGAGGGTGGACAGGGCGACGATGTTGTCGCCTGCGTAGGTGAGGTTCAGGACCGCGTAGGTCGTCGCGGCCGACCCCGAGGCGGTCGCCAGCGCTCCGACGCCGCCCTCGAGTGCGTTCATCCTGGTCTCGAAGACGTCCTGGGTGGGGTTCATGATGCGCGTGTAGATGTTGCCGGGCTTGCGCAGGGCGAACAGGTCGGCCGCGTGCTCGGTGTCGTCGAACACATAGGAGGTGGTCTGGTAGATGGGGACTGCGCGCGAGTTGGTGGCGCTGTCTGCGGTTTCCTGCCCGGCCTGAACGGCCAGGGTCTCGGGGCGATACGTCATTGTGCTCCTTGGTCGGTTATCCGTCGGCTCTTGGCGGGCAGATGGTGCCTGAAGGCTACCGGCGCCCGCCCTGGACAACCGTGCCGTCCGTGGACCTATTCCCGGTAGGGTTTCCGATCAGGTGAGTCGGGAAGTCTGGTCGACGCGGCACCGTCCAACCGGGCGGTGCGCAATCACGACACCTCGGAGCAGCATGTACCAACGGATCCGCGACTTCATCACAGGCGACAAGGTCAGCGGGCTGATCGTCATCGGCGCGGCCCTGGTGGGTCTCGTCCTGGCGAACTCACCGGTCAGGGAAGGTTTCGCCGCGCTCGCCAGCACCCGCGTCGGGCCTGCCTCCCTCCACCTGGACCTGACCTTGGCCACCTGGGCCGCCGATGGCCTGCTGGCGATCTTCTTCTTCGTGGTCGGCCTGGAACTCAAGCACGAACTCGTCGCGGGCACGCTCCGCTCCCCCGCCAGGGCGGCGGTACCGATCGTGGCCGCCGTCGGCGGGATGGTCGTGCCGGCCCTGATCTACTCCGCGATCACCGGCTGGCTGGATCCCACTGCGCTGTCCGGGTGGGCCATCCCGGCGGCCACCGACATCGCCTTCGCGCTGGCGGTGCTCGCCATCTTCGGCAGCCGGCTGCCCGTTGCGCTGCGAACTTTCCTCTTGACGCTCGCGGTGGTCGACGACCTGCTGGCCATTGTCGTAATCGCTGTGTTCTACACCGACGAGGTGTCCTTCATTCCGCTGCTGGGGAGCCTCGTGGCCGTCGGCGCCTTCTGGTGGCTGGCCGGCCGGCGCAGGCTGATCTGGTGGCTACTGCTGCCCGTGGGCCTCATCTCCTGGTACCTCATGCACGAGTCCGGGGTGCACGCGACGATCGCGGGGGTCCTGCTTGGCCTGGCCGTGCCCGCGCGGCGGGTTCACGGCGAATCGGACACCCGGACCCACCTGATGGAGCATCACATCCGGCCCATCTCCGCCGGCCTCGCCCTGCCGCTGTTCGCTGTCTTCTCGGCCGCCGTCACGGTGGTCGACTCCGGCTCCGTGATGGCCGTCCTCGGGCAACCAGTGGTGCACGCCGTAGCGGCTGGTCTGGTCGTCGGAAAGCTGGTCGGTGTCATGGGCACCACCGCCCTGGTGACCAGGGTCACACGCCTCCGCCTGCCCGACGCCGTCGGGCTCCGGGACCTGATGCCGATCGGGTTCCTGGCGGGCATCGGTTTCACAGTCTCGCTGCTCATCACGGAACTCAGCTTCCCCGACGAGGTCCACACGGCCGCCGCGAAGGTTGGGGTGCTCGGAGGCACCTTCATCGCAGCGGCTCTGGCCGCGACGTCTCTTGCGCGCAACTCCCGCAAGGTGCGCGGACCGGACATGAACGCCGACGGCGTGCCGGACGTCGACCGGGTGCCGGTGGCCGAGGCGGACCCCGACTGGACCGCCGAGGACTGAACGGCTCAGGCCGACCGGCGGACCACCAGTTCTGTCGGTAGCGTGACGTGGCGCACCCCTGCGCCGCCGATCACGTCCAGCATCACCGCGGCGAGCTTCTCCGAGAGTTCCCGCCAGGGCTGCCGCATCGTGGTCAGCGGTGGGTCGTGCTCGGCCGCGATGCCGGAGTCGTCGAAACCCGCCACGGCGATGTCGGTGGGGACCTCCAGCCCGGCGGCACGCAGTTCCGCGACGGCGCCGGCGGCCATCAGGTCGTTGGCTGCGAACACGGCGTCGATGTCGTCGCGGCGGGCCAGCAGTCGCCGCATGGCGCGGGCACCGGAGGCGGAACTGTAGTCGCCGGCCTCCACGAGGTCCGGGTCGAAAGCGCTCCCCATCTCCTGCCGGAAACCCTCGAGTCGAAAGTGCCCGCCGGGGGTGTCGGGGGGACCGGCGATCATCGCGATCCTGCGGTGCCCCTTGCTGCGCAGGTAGCGGGTCATCGTGGCCGCCGAGCCTGCCTCGTTGACCGACACCGACGAGAAGTCGTTCTCGTGGCCCAGGGGCAGGCCGCAGGACACCGTCGGCAGACCGTGGGCGAGCAGGGACGGCAGTAGCGGGTCGCGCTCGTGGGTCGAGAACAGCATCACGCCGTCGACGTGGCCCTCGCTGAGGTAGCGCAGCACGTTGCGGCGCTCCTGGTCCGTCCCGGCCACCAGCAGCACCAGCGTCGTGGAGCGGCGACCGACGGCTTCTGCGATGTCGCGCAGCAGGAGGGAGAACGTCGGGTCGGCGAACAGCAGCTGGTACTCCTCGGTGAGGAGGAAGGCGACGCTGTTGGCCCGCCCGGTGGCGAGGCTGCGGGCGTGGGCGTTGGCGGTGTAGCCGGTGGCGATGATTGCCTTCTCGACTGCCTCCCGAGCCTGCGGGGACACCCAGTTGGCACCGTTGATCGCGCGCGAAACCGTGGCATAGGACACCCCGGCGGCGCGAGCCACGTCGCGGATGGTCGGCTTCCGGGGTGCGGCGCCTGAGTCTGTTGTCACCACGAAGACGGACTCTACCCGGACTTGACCTGCACGTCCCGTAAACGGTTACAGTTGGATAACTATCAGGGCGGATGACCGATTCGCAGCGTCCCCCGGTGCCAACATGGACGACAAGGTCCGAAGACGAACCCGATGGAGTGGCATGACCCGAACCGAAGCCTGGCCGGCCGTTGGCGGAATCGCCTACGGCGGTGACTACACCCCGGAGCAGTGGTCGCGGGAGGTCTGGGACGCCGACGTCGCCCTGATGCGGGAGGCCGGTGTCAACCTGGTCAGCGTCGGCATCTTCGCCTGGGCCCTGCTGGAGGTCGAGGAGTCGGTCTTCGACTTCTCCTGGCTCGACGAACTGCTGGACCTCCTTCACGCCAACGGCATCTCCGTGGACCTCGGGACCCCGACGGCCTCGCCGCCGGCCTGGTTCTTCGCCAACCACCCGGACGCACGGGTGGTCACCCGGGACGGCACCGTGCTGGGATTCGGTTCCCGCGGCATGGCCTCCCACTCGCACCCGGCCTACCAGGCCGCCTCGGTCGGGATCGCCGGCAAGCTGGCGGAGCGCTACGCCACCCACCCTGCCGTCGTGCTCTGGCACGTGCACAACGAGTACGGGGTCCCGGTGGGAGAGGACTACTCCCCCGCGGCCGTTACTGCGTTCAGGGCCTGGCTGCGGGATCGGTACGGCTCGCTGGAGGCACTGAACGACGCCTGGGGTACCGCGTTCTGGGGCCAGACCTACCGGCAGTGGGACCACATCGGCGCGCCTGCGGCCGCGCCGTCGGCCGTGAACCCGGCTCAACGGCTGGACTTCGCCCGGTTCACCGACCACGCGCTGCGGCAGTGCTTCATCGCCGAGCGCGACGCCATCCGCGCCCATGCGGACCAGCCGATCACGACGAACTTCATGGCCAACCAGAGCTGGACCACCGACCTGTGGGCGTGGGGCCGTGAGGTCGACGTCGTCTCCGACGACCACTACCTGTGGGCGGCCGACACCGAGCCCGAGATCGGGCTGGCGATCGCAGCGGACCTGTCCCGGTCGGTCGGAGGCGGTGGCCCATGGATGCTCATGGAGCACTCCACCTCGGCGGTGAACTGGCAACCCCGCAACGTCGCGAAGCGTCCAGGCGAGATGGCCCGCAACTCACTGGCGCACGTCGCCCGGGGCGCCGACGCCGTCATGTTCTTCCAGTGGCGCGCTTCCCGCAAGGGTGCCGAGAAGTTCCATTCCGCCATGCTCCCCCACGCCGGGACGAACTCCAGGATCTGGCGTGAGGTCGTGGAGCTTGGTGACCGTCTGCGCCACCTTCAGGAGCTCAAGTCCTCGCGGGTGCGCGCCGACGTCGCCGTGCTGTGGGATTTCGAGTCGATGTGGGCACAGGACCTGGACTGGCGGCCGTCGGAGGCCGTCAGCCACACCGAACGCATCCGCGCCTTCTACGAGCGCCTCTGGCGTGACCAGATCACGGTGGACTTCGCCCTGCCCGGCCAGGACCTCTCGCGTTACCGCCTCGTCGTGGCCCCGGCCCAGTACCTGTTGAGCCGCTCGGATGCCGCCAACCTGAACGACTACGTGGCGCAGGGTGGCACCCTGCTGGTGTCCTTCTTCTCCGGAATCGTCGACGAGCACGACGCCGTGCACGAGGATGGCTTCATGGGTCCGCTCAAGGAGTCCCTGGGAGTGGTGGTGGAAGAGTTCCTGCCACTGCGGGAGTCAGAGCGCACGCAGCTGGCCTGGCATGGAACCGGGACCGAGCCCCTGGGCGCCGACACCTGGCAGGAGGACCTTCAGCTCCACGGCGCGCAGGTCCGGGCCACCTACCTCGACGGCCCCGGTTCGGGGAAACCCGCCATCACTCGCCACCGGCACGGTTCGGGCACCGGCTGGTACATCAGCACCCGGCTGGACGCCGACGCACTGGCCACCGTCATGGCCGAGGTCTATGCCGACGCCGGGATGGCGCCGCTGGGCCTGGCGAATCGGCTTGAGCTGGTCACCCGTCGCGGCGACGCCGCCGACTACACCGTCGTCATCAACCACGGCGAGGAGCCCGCGGAGGTCGCACTCCACGGCATCGAGATCCTCACCGGTGAACCCACCGGTGGCAACCTGCGGGTGGACGGGGGCGACGTTGCCGTCGTCCGCAGCGACCGCGGGGATTCAACCCACGCGACGGAGCGACCTGCCTCCCTCGCCAACCGGTCCAGCGGGACCAACCTGTGAAAGGAATGAAGATGCGCAAGCCACTTGCACTTGGAGCAATTGTGCTGGGGTCGGCGATGCTGATCGCCGGCTGCTCCGGCACCCCGGAAGAGGCGGATCCCACGACGACGGAGACCGTCGCCGAGGAGACGACCGACGCCACCGAATCCGCCTCGCCCAGCGAGGCTGAGAGCCCTGACGCCTCGGAACCCGGCGCGGCCGGCGAGGTGACCATCTGGACCGACGCCGAGCGCGAGGGCGCGATCCAGGAACAGGCCGACCGGTTCGCCGCCGACACCGGCGCCACCGTCACCGTGGTCCAGAAGAACTTCGAGGACCTCCGCAACGACTTCATCGCCCAGGTCCCCACCGGTGAGGGTCCGGACATCACCGTCGGCGCCCATGACTGGCTCGGCGCCCTCGTCACCGCTGGCGTCGTCGACACCGTCGACCTGGGCGACACCGCCGGCGACTTCCAGGAAGTCGCAATCGAGGCGATGACCTACGACGGGCAGCTCTACGCTCTGCCCTACTCGCTGGAGACTGTCGCCCTGATCCAGAACGTCGACCTGGTCGGCGAGGAAGCCCCGGCCACGTGGGACGAGATGATCGCCAAGGGCCTGGAGTCTGGCGCCGAGCGGCCCATCGCCATCAACACCGCAGGTGAGACCGGCGATGCCTACACCATGTACGGCTTCCAGACCTCCTTCGGAGCACCGGTGTTCGTCCAGGACGAGTCCGGTTCCTACACCACCGAGGTGGGCATGGGAGGCGCCCCCGGTGAGGCGTTCGCGCAGTGGCTCTACGACAACGGCTCCGCCGGCACGGGCTACATCAGCACCACCGTCGACTACGACATCAACAACGAACTGTTCAACTCCGGAGCGGCTCCCTACACGATCCAGGGACCTTGGGCCATCTCCGCGTTCCCCGATGTCAACATCAAGGTGAACCCCATCCCGTCGGCCGGTGGCGAGCCCGCTGCCCCCTTCGTCGGCGTGCAGGGCTTCTTCCTGAGCTCGCAGAGCCAGAACGCACTGCTGGCCACCGACTTCCTCGTCAACTACCTCGGTTCAGAAGAGGGCCAACAGGCGCTCTACGACGCCGACCCGCGCATCCCGGCTCTGAGCGCCATCGCCGAAGAGGCAGCCTCGGATCCGATCATCGCCGGCTTCCTCGCATCCTCGGAGAACGGCGTTCCGATGCCGTCCATCCCGGAGATGGGTGCGGTCTGGGACTTCTGGAACGCAGCAGAGGTCCAGATCCTGGGTGGTGCCGACCCGAAGACCACCTGGAACACGATGATCACCAACCTCCAGGCCGAACTCGGTAGCTGAACCCGGCTCGTGGTGGGGGCGCCCCGGGGGGCCCCCCCACTTCCAGTCCCCTGACGGCCGCACAGATAGGCAAACCAGTGGCGCAACTCACCGGGGCAGCGCAGCCCCAGACCGGCAGCCCGGTCAGCAAGCCGGAGTCCCACGCCCGCAAGTGGCGGGGCAGCGGCGCGGGATTCATCGTCAAACTGATCCTGATGGCCCTAGTCAACGCCTTCGGCATCACGGTCATCCTGTCGGCCTGGAACGTCGAGGCCTGGGGGATCCTGGTCTCATCGATAGTCCTGCTGCTCATCGCGGACTTCGTCTACTTCTCCAAGCGCGCGGTGCCGCTGAAGTATCTCTACCCCGGCCTGGTCTTCCTGTTCGTCTTCCAGATCTTCACGATGGGCTACACCGCCTACGTGGCGCTGACCAACTACGGCACCGGCCACGCCGGCTCGATGCAGCAGGCCGCCGAGGCGGCCCTGATCCAGGACGAACGCCGGGTGGAGGACTCCCCGACCTACCCGCTGGCCGTGGTCACCCAGGCGCCCGACGTCGTCGGGTTCGCGATCAACGACGAAGGCACGGTCCGCGTCGGCACCGAGACCCAGCCTCTCGCAGACGTCGATGGCGCGGAGGTGGCTGACAACGGCACTCCCACCGTCGTTCCCGGCTGGGAGGTGGTGCCCCGCGCCCAGCTCTACTCCGACGCCCAGTTGCAGGAGCAGGTGCTCAGCCTGCGGGTGCCGGTCTCCGATGAGGCCGACGCAGGTTCATTGCGCACCAGGGAAGGAACCCGGGGCACCATCTACCGCTCCTCGATGGTCTGGGACCCCGACGCGCAGACGCTCACCGACACCGAGAACGACGTCGTCTACTCCCCCACCCCTACCGGCGAGTTCGCCGCGCCCGACGGAACCAGGCTGGCCACCGGCTGGTACGTCTTCGTGGGGATCGACAACTTCGTGCGCGCCTTCACCGACGGCGCGCTGGCCGGGGACCTGCTGCAGGTCACGATCTGGACCTTCGTGTTCGCGTTCCTGTCCGTGGTGATCCCGTTCGCGATCGGGCTGTTCTTCGCGCTCATCTACAACGACGAGCGGGTCCGCGGCCGCAAGATCATCCGCACCCTGCTGATCCTGCCTTACGCATTCCCGGCCTTCATGTCCGCGCTGCTGTGGCGGGGCATGTTCAACGCCGAGTTCGGAGTGGTGAACGAGGTCTTCTTCTTCGGTTCGAACATCACCTGGCTGGCCGATCCATGGCTGGCGAAGCTGGCGGTGCTGTTCGTCAACGTGTGGCTGACCTACCCATACTGGTTCCTGGTCACCACGGGAGCGCTCCAGGCCCTGCCTGCGGACACGCTCGAGGCCGCCACCATCGACGGCGCCGGCAAGTGGCGACGCTTCCAGGCCATCGTGCTGCCGCTGCTGCTGGTCTCGACGGCGCCGCTGGCGATCTCGTCGTTCGCCTTCAGCTTCAACAACTTCACGATCATCTACATGCTCACCGAGGGTGGGCCCGGGTTCGTCAACAGTCCGTCCCGGCTGGGGGCCACCGACATCCTGATCTCTGCCATCTACAAGATCTCCGGCGTCTCCGGAGGCGTGGCCGACTACGGCATGGCGAGCGCCCTGTCGATCATGGTGTTCATCGTGATCGGCATCATCTCCGCCCTGGCGTTCCGCCAGACCCGAAAGCTCGAGGAGTTCTGATGACCACGACGCGCAATCTGCTCCCCGCCGAGCGCCTGAAGGCAAGGCGAGGACGCTGGCTGGCCGAGGTCGGGTGGAAGTACCCGCTGGCGATCCTGCTGATCTTCTACGCGGTGTTTCCGCTGCTCTACATCATCTCGGCGGCCTTCAATCCACGCGGCAGCCTGGCCGCGAGCAACAGCCTGTTCAGCGCCTTCTCCCTCCAGAACTTCCAGGCGCTGTCCGAGACCCGCTTCTGGCAGTGGTTCCTCAACACCCTCTATGTCGCGGGGTCTGCCGCCATCGGGGCCGTCCTCATGGGAGCGGCCGCCGCCTACGCGTTCTCGCGCTTCCGGTTCAGGGGCCGACGCACCAGCCTGACGGCGTTGCTGATCGTCCAGATGTTCCCCCAGACCATCGCATTCGTCGCGGTGTTCCTGCTCCTGCTTGGCCTTGGCGAGGTGATGCCTGTCCTGGGCATCAACTCCAGGCTCGCGCTGATCTGCGTCTACCTCGGCGGGGCACTGGGTGCCAACACCTTCCTGATGTACGGCTTCTTCAACACGATCCCCATCGAGATCGACGAGTCGGCGAAGATGGACGGCGCCTCGCACGCCCAGATCTTCTGGCGCCTCATCATGCCGCTGGTGGCGCCCGTCCTGGCCGTCGTCGGGCTGATGGCGTTCATCTCGGCGTTCGGCGACTTCATCCTCGCCAAGATCGTGCTGACCTCCGAGGAGAACTGGACCCTCTCGGTGGGCATGTACCAATGGGTCTCAAACCAGCTGACCTCAAGATGGGGCCTGTTCGCTGCCGGTGTGGTGCTCGCCGCCATCCCGGTCCTCGTGCTGTTCCTCGCCCTCCAGCGCTACATCGTCGGGGGCCTGACCGCCGGCTCCGTGAAGGGCTGACCACCAAACAACCCCCTCTCAACTCACACATCAACGCAGATGGAGGAGAAGTGACCCGAAGAAGATTGCCGCTGATCGCGGCCGCCGCGGCGCTGCTGGTGCCGATGTTCGCACTGACGCCGACGGCGTCGGCGGAACCCGTCGCCGCGGGCATCACCGTCGAGCAGGTGACTGGCCTGCCCGAGGACTTCATCAACGGGGTCGACGTGTCGTCGGTCCTTTCGCTGGAGGAGTCCGGCGTGATTTTCCGTGACACCACCGGCGCTCCCGCCGACCTGTTCGACGTCCTTGCCGACGCCGGCATCACCGACGTGCGCGTCCGGGTCTGGAACGACCCGTTCGACGCTGAGGGCCACGGCTACGGCGGCGGCAACGTCGACGTCGACCGGGCGGTCGAGATCGGCACCCGCGCCACCGAGGCCGGCCTCCGGGTGCTGGTGGACTTCCACTACTCCGACTTCTGGGCAGACCCCGGCAAGCAACAGGCCCCGAAGGCCTGGGAGGGTTTCGACGCCGCGCAAACAGCTGCCGCCGTCGGTGACTTCACTCGAGACGCCCTGACCCAGTTCGAGACCGCGGGCGTGGACGTCCGGATGGTCCAGATCGGCAACGAGACCAACAACGCCGTCGCGGGCGTCACCGGCTGGCCGGACATGGCGCTGGTGTTCTCCGCCGGCGCGGCGGCGGTCCGGGAGGTACTGCCGGACGCGCTCGTGGCGATCCACTTCACCAATCCGGAGACGACCGGGCGCTACGCCACCCTGGCCGCCAATCTCGACGCGGCGGATGTCGACTACGACGTCTTCGCCTCCTCCTACTACCCGTTCTGGCACGGTTCGCTGGAGAACCTGACCACAGTGCTGTCGCAGGTTGCCGACACCTACGGCAAGCAGGTCATCGTGGCCGAGACGTCGTGGGCGTACACCCTCGCCGACGGCGACGGCCACACCAACACCATCGACCAGGCCTCCGAGGCGACGGCGTACCCGGTCAGCGTCCAGGGTCAGGCCACTGCCGTCCGGGACGTCATCGAGGCGGTCGTCAACGTCGGGGACGCCGGCATCGGGGTCTACTACTGGGAGCCGGCCTGGCTGCCGGTCGGGCCGCCGTCGGAGGTGGAGGCCAACAAGCTGCTGTGGGAACAGTACGGTTCCGGCTGGGCCACCAGCTACGCCGCCGAGTACGACCCCGTGGACGCAGGCGTCTGGTACGGCGGCACCGCCTGGGACAACCAGGCCCTGTTCGACTTCGAGGGCAATCCGCTGGAGTCGCTCAACGTGTTCGCCTACGCCCGAACCGGTTCGCTGGCACCGCGCGCGGTAACGGAGGTCGAGACGATCTCGATCGAGGTGACGCAGGGTGAGCGCATCAGCCTGCCGGTCCGCGTTGGGGTCACGTACAACGACGGCACCGTCGAGCAGCATCCGGTCACGTGGTCCGAGGCGGTCCAGTGGATAGAGGGCCCCGGTGACTACACCATCGGCGGTGTCACCTCGTCCGGGCTGGAGACCTCGGCCCACATCGTCGTGACGGCACCGAACCTGCTGGCCAACCCCGGTTTCGAGGCCGAGGACGTGAGCATGTGGGAGACCACCGGCACAGGCGTCACGGTCCGCGCCACCGACGACCCGCACAGCGGGCTGTTCTCGACGCACTTCTACAGCGGCACTGCCTACCAGTTCACCGTGAGCCAGACGGTGAGCAACGTGGCAGCCGGTTCCTACCAGGCCAGCGCGGCCATGCAGGGCGACGGTGAGGCCGCCGACAGCGTGATGCAACTCACCGTGGCCGTGCCGGGCGGGGCGAGCGCGTCGGCGGACTTCGAGTTGAACGGCTGGCGGGCCTGGTCCACTCCGACGGCGGGGCCGATCGAGGTGGCTGAGGGCGAGGACGTCGTCGTCACCGTCACGATGAGCCTCCCCGCGGGCGCCTGGGGCACCGTGGACGACTTCGCGCTCGTGGGCTCGGGCGGCGTCGGCGCGGACACCAGCGAACTGGAGGCTCTGGTCGCACAGGCCGAGGCCGTCGACCGGGACCAGTACCCCGCGAGCGCGGTCGCGGCCCTTGACGAGGCGCTGGCCAAGGCCCAGGTGGTCCTGTCGGCCGACGCACCGACGGCCGCAGCCGTGGCTGCCGCCATCGCGGAGGTGCAGGCTGCGCTCGATGGCCTGGAACCCGCCCCCACGACGCCCGCCCCGACGGTCACCGCCACCGCAACGGCTACCGCAACGGCCACCGCCACTGTGGCGCCGCGACCCCAGGACCGGGACCCCTATTCCACCCCCGGCTTCCACAGCGTGAACGGGCGGTGGTGGTACACCGAGTGCGAGCCCTACTCGCAGACGGTCCGCTGCCGCACCGACATCTGGTCAACCCAGGTGGAGTTGCAGGGAGGCAGGTTCGTGTCCGACACCGGCTGGCACTTCAACAACCTCACCTACCTGCCCCGGATGACCAGGGCGCAGTGGGCGGGCAATCCTCTCGGGGTGCCCGGCCAGTTCACCAGCGACGGGCGCCTTTGGCGGACCGAGTGCGACACTCCCCTGACAGGCCGAAATGGCTGTCGTTCGTTCATCTGGACCCGCTACGTCGCGTCCCAGCAGACGAGTTCTGGAAGCTGGACCCACAGTGTGGTGGAGGGCTGGGTGTTCAACAACCTCGTCAGGTTCAAGGTCTGACGCCAAGCACCGGGGGCCGCGGGTGATTCAGTACCCGCGGCCCTCGATCTGCCTCTGCATGGCCTCGACGTCGTCCTTGGCCTCCTTGAGGCCGACACCGGTGAACTCCCGATACAGCTTGACCGCGTGGATCTTTCGACCCCTCCCCAGCTCTCCGATCACCTGCTGACGCTCCCACTCGGTCAGGATGCGTCGCCCCTGACCGGCTGCTGCCTGGCGGTTCCGGTTGGCCGCGATGCTGGGATAGACGATCCACAGCCAGATGGCCATCATCGGCACGATCATCCCCATCCGACCACCGGTGCTGGCAGTGATGCCGACGGCCACCAGGATCATCCACCACTGGGCGTACCAAGGGGTGGGCGGGGCCTGGTTGGGTACCGGCGGGTGCGGCACGAAGGTCGGTGCGAAACCCTGCGGCGGCAGGGGTGATGGCACCGGCGTCGGCGCCCCGGGGTTGGGACCCGGCAGGTCCCGGAACAGCCGCGCCAGCTCGGGAGCTGTCTTGGCCTGGAGCGCCAGGGTCATTCGCTCCTCGAACTCCGACGCGTCCAGCCGACCCTGGGAGTGGTGCTCCTGGAGTTGCTGGACCGCGAAGTCACGCTCGGCGTCGCCGATCCGTTGCGGGACTGGGTCGTGGGAGTCCATGGATCCAGTATGCCCACTGCTGCTCACTCGCCGGTGATCAGGGTCCCCGGCATCTCCACGTTGTTCTCGGCCGGATCCTCGCCGTCCACGACCTTCGCCTCCACGAGTTCGGCCACCTTGGCCGCAATGGCCTGCCAGTCCTGCTTGACGGTGGCGACGAACGGGCCGCCCTTCTCGATCTCGGCCAGCGCGAAGTCCTGCCCATCGACTCCGACGACGGGAACGTCGGTGACGCCGGCAGCTTCCAGTGCCTGGGTGGCGCCCAGTGCGGGCTCGTCCCAGCCGCCCCAGATGCCGGTCAGGTCATCGGCACGGGCGGAGATGATGTCCTGCACCGAGGCGCGCGCGTTCTCGACGGGACCCGGCACCTCCACGTGCTTTGACTCCAGGATCTCGATCCCGGCCTCCTCGAAGACGGCCTTGGCGCCCTCGGCGCGCGCACGGACGCCGGGGTGCGGGTCGTGGGTCAGCATCACGATGGCGCCCTCGCCGCCCATTGCCTCGATCAGCGCCTCTGCGCTCTGCTCGCCCAGGTCCACGTTGTCGCTGGTGACGTTGGCCGCGATGCCCTCGGCGGCACCGGCGTCGATCGCGAAGACCGGCACGCCCGCCTCGGCAGCCGCGTCGAGGCCCAGCGTGATCTGCGTCGGGTCTCCGGTGCCCAGGACGATCGCGTCCGGCGCCTGAGCAGCGGCGTCCTGGAAGGCGCTGTTGAGGCGGTTGAAGTCACCGGCGGTGTCGACGACGCTGACGTCCCAGCCCCGCTCAGCCCCCTCGGCCTCAAAGAGCTCGATGACCTCCTTGGTGGCCGCGTTGGCGAGGTAGGGAGTCAGGACGACCACCTCGACGCTTTCACCGGACGCCGACGCGCTGCCGGTGGCCGCGGGCTCCTCGTCGGTGGACGGGGTCTGTGACCCGCAGGCGGTCAGGGCAACGGTCGCGGCGACGGTGACAGCGATCGAGCTCCAGAGCTTCTTCGACATTTTGACTCCCTCAACTTCTCGGCTGTGCGGCTGACCGGATCTCGGCCAGCTGGTGGAAAGTGGGCTTCAGCGCATCGTAGAGGCCCCGGTGGACCTCCACGAGCCGGGCGTAGCCGCCGTGGACATCCGACGGCGCAGTCTCCCGATGATTCTGGGTGGAAAATACCGGCCGCAACGAGTTGGGCAGACCGATCTCATCGGCTGCCACCTTCGCCGCGTGGTGCGCTCCGGGTGCATCCGCGGTGCCCGTGAGGATGGTGGCGCCGAAGACGTCGGCAAGCAGCTGGCGCCAGACTCCGCTGCGGGCAGCACCCCCGACCAGAGGGATCCGGGTCTGCGAGATCCCCATTTCAGCGGCGGCGTGACGCAGGCCGAGTGCGACCCCGGTCAGGACCGCGAGGTAGAGGTCCTCCGACGTGGTGCCCTCCTGGACGCCGACGAAGGCCCCGCGCAGGTCACCGTCGCGCACCGGTGTTCGCTCTCCGGCGAGTCCCGGCAGGCACAGCGGCCGCTCGGCCACGTGCCCGAGTCTGGGCATCACCCGCCGTTCCGCCTCTGCGAACGACGTTTCGCCGAGCAAGTTGGCCAGCGCCCACGCGGCCGCGGATCCCGCCGACTGCGCCGCGCCGATCCGCAGTCGCTCCCCCCAGCCCGGCAGCACGAGCGAATGGATCGGCGACGGTTCGGTTTCCCCTGCGACGGTGATGCCGGCGAGCCAGCCGGTGGTGCCCAGGTAGAGGTAGGCCTCACCCGGTTCGGTGCCCACCAGTCCCGCCGTCGTGGCGCCGGCATCTCCCATGGCGAGGACCAGCGGGGTCCCTGCGCGGAGGCCGAGCTCGCGCGCAGCGACCTCCGACACCTCCCCGACCACCGCGTCCCCCCGTGACGCGCCCGTCAGCGCGGGCAACAGCCGGGGGTCGGCTCCGGCTGCGACGACGGCGTCGGTCAACCAGCTGCGCGCCTCGACGTCGAGCAGCCCGGTGGCCGACGCGGTCGTCACGTCGCAGGCCGCGGAGGCGCCCGCCCGGTGGGCGACGTACCCGGCCGGGCTGAACAGCAGGTGCTCGGCGGCGCGGATGGCGTCTGGTTCATGCTCCACGAGCCAGGCGAGCTTGGCCGCGACGTTCGTGACGTCCTGGTGGTTGCCGGTCCTCAGTTCCCAGTCGGCCACGGCGCCCACCAGCCGGCGGTGCTGCTCCCCCGCCCGCGTGTCGGAGTACAGCAGCGCCGGGCGCAGCGCCCGGCCCCCCGCGACAGGGACGAGGTCCTGCATCTGCCCGGTGATGCCGACCGCGACGATGTCGGCCGCCAGCCCGCTGCGGCCCAGCACCGCGCACGCCGCCCGCCACCAGTGCTCGGCGTCCTGCTCGACCACGCCCGCCCCGGCGGTGTGGGTGGCGTAGGGCTCGCTCGCCTCCGCCAGCACGGCTCCGTCCGGGGAGACGACCACGAGCTTCGCGCTCGACGTGCCGAGGTCGAGTCCGGCGACGAGCGCGGTCACCGTCGTCTCCGGCTGAACTGGGAGAGGCTGACGGCGAGCACGATGATCACGCCGGTCAGCACCTGCTGGACGTAGCTGTTGACCGCCAGGAGGTTCAGCCCGTTGCTGAGCACGCCGACGATCATGAGCCCCACGACGGTGCCGCCGATCAAGGGCTGCCCCGCGCGGGACAGCGTGACGCCGAGGAAGACGGCCGCGATCGACATCAGCATCATCGGGTCGCCCGCGTTCGGGTGGCCCGAGGCGAGCCGCGCGGTCAGCACCATGCCCGCCAGGGCTGCACCGCAACCGGACACCAGGAACGCGCTGAAGCGCACGGCCCGCACGTTCACGCCCGAAAGGCGGGCGGCCTCCGCGTTGCCCCCGACGGCGTACCACTGCCGCCCGAGCACGGTGCGCGCCAGCACGAACCACACCAGCGCGGCCAGGACCACGGCGATCACGACGGGCATCGGGATGGGACCCAACCGTCCCTGGCCGATGGCGACGAAGCCCTCCGGGAGCCCGAACACGGTGGACCCGTTGGAGACCAGCAGGGCCAGCCCGGAGAAGGAGGTCATCGTCGCCAGCGTCGCGATGAAGGCCGACAGTCCGAGGTAGGCCACGAGCAGCCCGTTCAGGGCGCCCGCCGCGAGGCCGATGAGAAGTCCGGCGGCCACGGCGAGCGGGACCGGCGTGCCCCCCACGAGCAGCTGCGCCGTGATGACCCCGACGAGGCTCGCCAGGGTTCCGACGGAAAGGTCGAAGTCGCCGACGACCATGACCACGGTCTGGACAGCTGCCACCATCGCGAGCACGGCGATCTGCTCAAGGATGTTGGTGAAGTTCCCGGTGGTCAGGAAGATGCCACGCTCGTCCAGTGCCGTGAACAGCACGACGAGTGCCACGAGGCCCAGCAAGGTCCCCAGCGAGGCCACCCGGGACAGGGCGGCGGACGGCCTGCGCGGCGCGCGCTGCGGTCCCGTGGCGGTGGTGGAGGTCTCGGTCATCGTTCTGGCTTCCCGTAACAGAGGTGGAGGATGGATTCTTCGTCGGCGTCGGCGGCGAGCACCTGACCGGTCAGTGACCCCTCGTGCAGCACCGCGATGTCATCGGCCACGCCCAGCAGTTCCGGGATCTCGCTCGAAACCATGACCACCGCTACGCCGTGCTCGGTGAGGCGGCGCACGAGCTGGTAGATCTCGGTCTTGGTGCCGACGTCGATACCCCGGGTGGGTTCGTCCAGGAGCAGTACCGACGGCTTGCGGGCCAGGTACTTGGCCAGCACCACCTTCTGTTGGTTGCCGCCGCTGAGCTCGGTCACCGGTTGTGCCACGGCGGTCGCACGTACGCGCAGGTCCGTGGCCAGCTCGGTGGCCCGCGCCCGCTCCCTGCGGGTGTCCATCACCCCGAGCCGGCTCAGGCCCCGGAGGCTGGCCAGGGCGATGTTGGAGGCGACGGTGCCGTTCATCACCAACCCCTGGCTGCGTCGCTCCTCAGGCACATACCCGAGGCCCTCGTCCATGCGGCGCGCCAGTGAGTGGTGCGTGACGTCGGCACCGTGGAGTTCCACGAAGCCCGACTGCGGCCTCTCCGCGCCGGAGATGAGCCGCAGCAGTTCGGAGCGGCCCGAGCCCGCCAGCCCCGCGACCCCCAGCACCCGACCGGAGCGGGCCTGAAGCGTGACCCCGGACAGCTTGTGCCCCGTCAACTCGCGCACGCGCAGCACCGGATCCCCCGCGTCGGCCGAGCGGTCCGGGAACGCACTGTCCGGGGAGCGGCCGATCATCGCGGCGACGACGCCGGCGGCGTCAGTCTGGGTGATTGGCCGGGTCCAGACATGCTGCCCATTGCGCATCACCGTGGCCACGTCGGCGAGCTGGAACACCTCCTTGAGGCGGTGCGATACGTAGATGATGGCCGTGCCGTCGTCCCGGAGGCGACGCAGCACGGCGAACAACTGCTCGGTCTCGGTGTCGGTGAGTGCTGCGGTGGGCTCGTCGAGCACCAGCACCCGCGCCTGCCTCACCAGTGCCCTGGCGATCGCCACCATCGTCTGCTGGACGGCGGACAGCTCTGCCACTGGCCTGTCAACGTCGAGTTCCTGACCGAGCCGCGCCAGCTGGGCACGCGCGTCGCGGTTCAGGATGCGCCGGTTCAGCGTCCCCCGCAGTCCGGGACGCTTCATGCCCAGGAAGATGTTCTCCGCGGCGCCGAGGGTGCCGACGAGGAGGAGTTCCTGCGGGAGCGCCACCACACCGGCGGCCTGCCCGTCCTTGACCGATCGGAAACGCACCTCCTGGCCATCGACGAGGACGCTGCCGTCGCTGGGCTGCCGGAGCCCCGCCAGCATCCCGATCAGCGTCGACTTGCCTGCCCCGTTCTCGCCCAGCAGCGCGTGGATCGACCCGCTGTGGAACTCCAGCGAGATTTCGGAGACCACACGCACGGGGCCGTAGTCCTTGCTGAGGTTGCGGGTGGCCAGGACCGCTGTCATCGGACGTCGCCCCGGGTGAAGGGCGACCGGTCGGCGATGCCGGCCGCGTCGTCGGAGAGCACCAGCTCAAGGCCGCGTTCGTCGAGCCGACGATCCGCGGCCACCACCACGCTGTCCCCCGCGGTCAGCGCCCGGTCGTCGACGACTGCGTGGTCGTCGGTGTCGAAGGTGAGGCGTGCGGACAGCAGGGCCGCCTCACCCTGTTCGCGACGCAGCAGCCGGGCCGACTCGGCGTCGAGGTTGGTGGCCTGGACGGTCTCGGTGGCGCGTCCCACCCGGATGCCGGCGTCGGTCAGCAGCATCTCGTAGAGGGAACGCGAGGCGAGCTGCTCGACGTCGAGTCGCTCCGCCACCGCCAGCGGCAGCAGGGAACTCTGCAGCACCAGCGGCTCACCGTCCACCACCCGGAGCCGCACCAGCTCGAACGCCTCGGGGGACTCGAGCTGCATGCGTCGCTGCTCCAGCGGCGAGACCGTGATGGGCCCGTGGCCGAGCACCTTCGTCACCAGCTCACGGCCCGAGGCGCGGATCTGCTCCGCGAACGATGCGAGCGGTCCCATCGCCAGGCGGTAGGGCTGCATGCGGACGTAGGTGCCCTTGCCCTGCTCGGTGCTGACGAGCCCTTGTTCGGTCAGCGTCTGGAGCGCCTGCCGAACGGTCATGATGGTGACGCCGAAGCTCTCGGCGAGTTCCTTCTGGGACGGCAGCGTGGCGCCCGGCTGCAGTTCCTGCTCGGTGATGGCCAGCGCGAGCGCCCGGGCGATGGCGACGTACTTGGGAAGGCCGTCGTCCCGGTTGAAGGAGATCCGCTGCGGTGACCAGGGCGTCGGCTCCGTCATGACCGGAGCTCCTCACGCCGCACCAGCGCGGGTGCCACCTCGTCCACCAGGAGCGCGACCTCTTCGGGACCGGCCTCGGCCGCCGCGACCAGCCGGGTTCCGATGATGATGCCGTCGGCTCCGGCGGCCATCAGCAGCGCGGCCTCGTCGAAACCGCGCACGCCGAATCCCACGGCCACGAAGTAGCGCTTGTCCCCCATGGCGTCCGCCAACTCGGTGAGCCGTTCGGCGGCCTTGTCCGGGTTGAACGCGCCCCCGGTGCGCAGGTCCGCGGACTGCAGATAGATCACGGGCTCCTCCAGTTCGCTGGCGGCCAGTCGGTCGAGGTCCTCCTGCAGGTGCAGGAAGATGAACGCCTCGATGCCCCGTGGGCGGGCGCGCAGGGCCAGTTCGAGCTGTTCGGCCACCGTGGCCTGCGGCAGCAGGAAGGCGTCGATGTCGGCCGCCACCAGTGCGTCGAGGAACTGCTCGGCGCTGATGCGCTCGAAGAGTTCGGCGTATGCCATGGCGATGATGGTGTCGTCGGCTTCGCGGCGACCCGCGGCGGCCAGCGCCAGCGCGTCGTGGACGTCGCGCACCTGGGCCGAGGCCACCGTCGCTGCCTGCTGGATGCGCTCCCCGTCCAGCGCCGGCGCGGGGCCCGGCATGCTGACTTCCATGGCGTCGAGTCCCGCGTCGAAAGCGGCGCCGACGGCGGCGGTGAACCGCTCCCGGGTCGGGTAACCGGCAGGCAGGAAGCCCAGCAGGATGCCCCGCTTCTCCTGTGCGGCACGGTGGAGCCTTCGTCTCAGGCGGGTCAGCATTTCGCTCCTCGGCGAGCAGAGTTCTAGATGACTAGACCACCCTAACCACGCTCGGGCGGCTCTGGCAAGGCCTCAAGTGACTCTCAGCCGGCAGTGACCAGTTCGACGATGTGCGAGGCGTCCTCCGCAACGGCGAGCGCGCCCGCCCCGGCGAGTTCCGAAGCCGTGGCCACACCCGTGGTGACTCCCATCGGCCGCATCCCGGCGGCCAACGCCATCATCATGTCGCTCGTGGCATCGCCGACGTACCACGTCTGGCCGACGTCGGCGCCCAGCTTCTCCATCGCCAGCAGCGCGGAGTCGGGTGCCGGTTTGCCGTTCGCCACCTGGTCGGTGCCGACGAGCACGTCCACGAGGTCCCGGATGCCGATGCTGTCGAGGAGGTGTTCGGCGGAGTCGGTCCGCTTGGCGGTCACGACGGCGATCGCGTACCCGCGCTGCCTGAGCTCCGTCAGCATCTCGATGACGCCCGGCAGCAGGAGTTCCTCCCCGGCTGCCTCCACCCCCGGGAAGTAGCTGAGGCGGTAGTGCTCGCGCATCTGCGCTATGCGCTCATCGTCAAGGGGAAAGCCGGTCATGTCGCTCAGGGCGATCTCCAACGGCTGACCGATGTAGGAGCGGACCACGCCACGATCGATGTCGTCGAGGTGTGGCGTCAGGCTGGAGACCATGCTCTCCTCGATGAGGGTGACGCTGTCAGCGAGGGTGCCGTCGAGGTCGAAGACGACCGCACGCGTTTGGGAGGGTGAATCTGCCATGGGTGAGAACTTACCCGGGCCGGTCAGCTGGCTGCAGACGGTGCGCTCGCCCGCTCGCGCTGGACCTTGCGGTACGCGGTTCGGGCCTCGCGAAGATCCTCGTCCGACTGGACGAGGTACACGAGGCCGCAGTTCTGCGGTCCGTCGGCACCGGGGAAACAAAGCGTGCAGGGCTCACCGAGCCTGATGGGGCACTTGGCCTGGGCGACTGCCATGAATAGGCCTCCTCTGCCCGATATTCTACGCCTCCCTCAAGGGTGGTTCCGCCCACCGCCGGTCAGTGCAGGGCGTCGTCGGGGGCTGTCACTTCCCAGCCGGTGAAGGTCACCACCAGGCCCGCGCGGGTGGGTGCGCAGACCAACGGGCCGGCCTGGACGTCGAGCTCCGCACTGAACGGCAGCACCCGGACCAGCCGGAACGGTTCCTGGCCCACCCGAGCGCGAATGGTGAGGGCGTCGTCGGCCCAGCTCGCCCTGATCGTGATCTCGTGTCCGTGCCAGTCCGGGACGGGGGCCAGTGACCAGTCGGAGTACTCGTCGGTCACCACGGCGCCGAGCTGGAGGACACCGTCGGAGAACTCGACGCCGGCCTTCACCCAGCGCTTCTCGGACGCGCGCAGGAAGATGCCTGCCTGGTCGAACTGCTCAGTGAAGTCGCCCGAGAAGCTGACCTGCACTGCGTTGCCATGCGCGAGGTCCGCCAGGAGCGCGTGTTCGGAGTCATGGATGAAGCCGTAGGAGGTGAGCCGCCACGCATCAGAGCCCTCGACGGCGGTGACCCGCAGGCCCGATTCGGTCCTCTCCACGGCAGCGGGTTGGTGGGTCCAGGTTCCGCGGAAATCGTCGGTCATGCTGTGAAGCTAGGGCGCCCACGGAGAAGTGTCAAGACGTTCAGCCGAGGGTAGGATGGCGGCGGAGTCCGGCGCCCGGATTCGCGGACGAGGGAGCAGTACCCGCACCACGACAAGACTGACTCATAACAAGGAGTGACTCGTCATGGCGTGGATCGTACTCATCATCTCCGGAGCACTGGAGGCCGTCTGGGCCGGAGCTCTGTCCGCCTCCAAGGGCTTCAAACGGCTGCGGCCCACCCTTTTGTTCCTGGGCGCGTCCGCCCTGAGCATGGCTGGGCTGGCGTGGGCCATGCTCTGGCTGCCCACCGGCACCGCCTACGCCGTGTGGGTGGGGATCGGAGCCTCGCTCACGGTGGTCTGGGGAATCGTCTCCGGCCAGGAGCGAGCCACCCTTGCCCGGGTCGCGCTGCTGGTGCTGCTCGTTGCCTGCGTCATCGGTCTCAAGCAGGTGAGCTGACGTGGCGTGGCTCGTGCTCGTCATCAGTGCGGTTTTCGAGGCCGTGTGGGCCACCGCGCTCGGCAGATCCGAGGGTTTCACCGAGCTGTGGCCCACGGTGGTGTTCCTGGTCGCACTCACGCTCAGCATGCTTGGTCTCGGTTGGGCGACGAAGTCCATTTCCATCGGCACCGCCTACGCGGTGTGGACCGGCGTCGGTGCTGCCCTCACAGTGGCGTGGGCCATGCTCACCGGGACCGAGGCGGCCAGCTTGCCGAAACTCGTCTTCATCGGCGGGATCATCGCAGCCGTCATCGGACTCAAGCTCGTGTCCACTGCCGAGGAAGCCCCGCCTCCGGTCAAGCCTGCGCCGGGTCGACGACCCTGGCCCCCTTCACATGGACGTGCTCCGGGACCCCGACGAGGGTGACCTCCTGGGTGTTCGCCAGCAGGGTGACCTCGTCAGCGCCCAACGGGCTGCTGGACATCGCGACGGAGCCGATCAGTGCCGGGACCGGCTCGACGTGCACGGTGTTTCGCGTCAGGTCCGCTTCGAGGCCTAAGGCGATCCGCAGCATCTCGAAGGGCACGGCGGCGGCCCACGCCTGGGGCGAGCACGACGTCGGGTACGGAATCGGGACAGCCTTGTCATCGCGGCCAAAACCGCAGAACAGCTCCGGGAGACGGCCATCGAACGCCTCCAGGGCGTCAAGCAGCCCGCTCACCACTTGCATCGCCGCGTCCTTGTGGCCGTACTTCGCCATTCCCGAGGCGCCGATGATGGTGTCATGGGGCCAGACCGAACCGTCGTGGTAGCTGGCCGGGTTGTAGCGCAGCGAGTGCGACGACAGGGTGCGGATGCCGAACCCCGTGAACATGTCCGGGGCGCTGAGCCGCGCCACCACGCGATCCGCCACGCCGTCGTCGACGATGCCGGTCCACAGGCAGTGGCCGATATTTGACGTGATCGACTTCATCGGCCGTTTCCGGGCGTCGAGGCCCAGTGCGTAGAACCCCTCGTCCTCCATCCAGAAGGCCTCGTGGAACCGGGCCTTCAGCGTGGCGGCCCGGGCCCGCAGTTCGTCGGCTCGCGCGCTGTCACCCGTCAGGGCCTGCTCGAGGTCCGCGGCTGCCAGCAAGGCGGCGTAGGTGTAGCCCTGAACCTCGGCCAGGGCGATGGGTGGGGAGGCGAGCGTGCCGTCGCGGTGCACCATCGAGTCGGCGCTGTCCTTCCAGCCCTGGTTCAGCAGTCCGCGATCGCTGGAGCGCTGGTACTCGACGAACCCGTCGCCGTCGAAGTCACCGTACTTGCCGATCCAGGCGACGGCCGCGTCCACGGCCGGCTTGAGGCCCTGCAGTTCCTCGGTGGAGGCGCCGGCTCGCAGCGCCATGCCCACCAGCATCACGAACAGCGGCGTCGAGTCGATGGAACCGTAGTAGACCTTCTCGCCGCCGAGCGCGAGCGACGCATCCGTTCCGAGGCGTACCTCGTGGAGGATACGGCCCGGTTGTTCCTCGCTCATCGGGTTCTCCGCGCGACCCTGCAGACGGGCCAGCGTTCGCAGCGTTCCCATCGCCAGCCTGGGCGCGAACGGCATCAGCATGGCGGAGGTGAGCAGTGAGTCCCGGCCGAACAGCGCCATGAACCACGGGGCCCCGGCTGCGACGACGTCGTCGTCTGGATGGTCGGCATCCCAGATCCGCAGCGCGCCGAGATCCCGGAGGCTGGTGCGGACGGCATCTGCCAGCACACTGTTGGCGACCGTGACCGATGCGGCGTGCTGCCGCCAGTCCTTCATCCGGAGCGCCGGCCGGGCGGAGTCAAGCGGGTGGTCCAGCGGGAAGGAGGTCTGCAGTTCACTGCCCTCGACGGAGGTGCTGACCTGGACGCTCACCTCCCAGCTCCCGCGGGGCGGCACGACAACCTGGAACAGCAGTGCCCCCGGCACCGCCGTGGCGCCGTTCGCCTTGACCCGCACGGTGCGCCGCTGCGACGCTCCGGAGCGCAGTGTCAGTACGAGTTCGTGCTGCCCCGCCTCGGAGTCGACCTGCAGGAGCCGTTGGTAACGGCGTTCCTTGACCTCGAACAGGTCGGCGAAGTCGCTCTCGACCGCGAGGCTGATGTCCAGGCCGGCTGCCTCGGCACCCTGGTTGCGAATCGTGATGTCCTCACGCATGCCCATGCCGACCATGCGGTGTCGTTCCACGATCAGTGTGGGCTCGATGTATCCCGGGCGGGCGGGCAGCCGGCCGACGAATAGACAGTCATAGGGTTCGGCCGGGATGAAGCCCAGCGGCTCCACCTCCTTGCCGTCCACGCGGAGGTGCCACTTGGAGATGACCCGCGTGTCGTGCACGAACAAGCCGTCGCTGTTGTGCGGCGAGATGTCGGCGTTGGTCTCGGAGACGCAGAAGGTGGATCCCTCCACGACCGTCACCGAAGTGTGGGGCTGGAACACCGTGTTGATCCCCCGTGGCCGGGTCACGTCACCGTCGATGTGGGCGTGGGTCAGGTTGGTATCTGTCATTGCACAACCTCTGTAACGATGTTCGGTCAAATTCCTTGGACGTGGAAGTTACAGTTCGATTGTAGGGTCGGGCTCCAAGGCGGAGCCCCTCGAATGTCAACCGCGAATCAACACGAGCGGATGAGGAGGTCCAAGCATGTCGCTCATCACCGAGGCAGAACCCGAGCCAGTCCAGCCCGTGGTCAAGTCCCTCCGCATCGGGATGGTCGCGCCGCCTTGGTACTCCATCCCGCCGAAGGGCTACGGAGGCATCGAGGTCGTCGTCGGCTCCTTGGTGGACCAGCTGGTCAAGCTTGGTCATCACGTGACGCTCGTTGCCTCGGGTGAGCCCGGGACGTCGGCGCAGGGATTCGTCCAGATCTACGAGGAGCCGCCGTCGCACCTGCTGGGCTCCGACGTCATGCCCGAACTGGTCAATGCGGCCAAGACCCAGCTGGCGCTGGCCGACCTCGAACTCGATGTGATCCACGACCACTCGGCGGCCGGACCCCTGAGCGCCACCGCGCGACGCTGCCCCACCGTGGTGACCATGCACGGACCGGTGGCCGGGACCAACGGGGAGTACTACCGCAGCCTCGGTCGCACCATCCAGTTGGTGGCGATCTCCGGGGCGCAGCGGCGCCAGGCCAGGGACATGAACTGGGTGGGCACCGTCCACAACGCTGTCGACGTCGCTTCCTTCCCGTTCAAGGCCGAAAAGTCCGACCACGTCCTGTGGCTGGGGCGGTTCAGTCCCGACAAGGGGGCACACCTCGCGATCGAGACCGCCAGGCGCGCTGGTCGGCGAATCATCCTGGCCGGCAAGCTCAACGAGACGGCCGAGCGGGAGTACTTCGACGAGGTCATCGAGCCGCTGCTCGGTCCCGGCGTCGAGTACGTCGGGGAGGCCGACGCGGCCATGAAGCGCGAGCTGTTCGCGGACGCTGCCTGCCTGCTGTTCCCCATCCAGTGGGAGGAACCGTTCGGCATGGTGATGGCCGAAGCACTCGCCTGCGGCACCCCGGTGGTGGCCACGCCACGGGGATCGGTGCCCGAGATCGTGCGCCCCGGGCGCACCGGCTTCATCGCGGAGGACCTGGACGGACTGGTGCAGGCGCTCCAGCGGATCTCGGAGATCGATCCGGCCGCGTGCCGCGCCGACGCCGAAGCCCGCTTCGACCTGCCCGTGATGGCCCATGGGTATGAGCGGGTGTACCGACGCGTGCTCGCACGGACCGGCTCGCCGCTGCAACGACTCGACACCACTGCCGCGTGAGGGCCGGGTCTCGCATGAGTCAGGACACCGTCGCGACCCAGGGTTCCAATGCGGGGCCCGCGGAGCTGGTGCTGATCCGCCACGGCGAGAGCCTCGGCAACGTCGCAGACAGGGCCGCGATCGCTGCTCGCGCGCACCGGCTCGACATCGACGCCAGCGACGAGCAGGTTGACCTCTCGGACAAGGGCCGGGACCAGGCGGACGCCCTGGCCCAGCAGTTGACCTCGTTCCCGGAGGACCAGCGGCCCACGGTCGCGATCAGCTCCCCCTACCGTCGCGCCCATGCCACTGCTCAGCGCGCGCTCGCAGACAGTGGTCTGGACGTCCTGCTCGACGAACGGTTGCGCGAGCGCGAGCTCGGCATCTTCGACGGCATCACCTGGTATGGCATCCAGGCAATGCATCCTGAGGAGTCCGTCCGTCGGGACCGGGTCGGCAAGTTCTACTACCGCCCGCCGGGCGGCGAGAGCTGGGCCGACGTCGTCCTGCGGATCCGCAGCCTGCTCGTGGAACTCCAGGCCCGCTACTCCGGTGAACGGGTCTGGCTGTTCACCCACGAAGCCGTCATCCTGGCCTTCCGGTATGTGGTCGAAGGACTCGACGCGCAGCGAGTCGTCGCTCTGCAGAAGGAGGAGCCGATCGCCAACTGCTCCCTGACGCGCTATCTCCGCAGAGCCGATGGTCTCGAACTCGTGGCCAGGGAGGACTCCAGCGCCATGGAGAAGGCGGGGGTGGACGTGACCCACGAGCCAGGGCGCGGCCGGGACGGAGCGGAACCCGATGGCGCAGCGTGAGGACCCCCCCACCGTCGTGACGCCCGCAGTTCTGCGGCAGTGGCCGCTGCCACGCTCGGATGCGGACAAGAACTCGCGCGGGCGTGCGCTGGTGATCGGCGGCAGCGTCTCAAACCCCGGGGGCGCCATGCTCGCCGCCCGGGCGGCCATGCGCTCCGGTGCCGGCAAGATCCGGCTCGTCGTTCCGGAGCCCGTGGCCATCCCGCTCGCGATCGCGATGCCGGAGGCGATGGTCAAGGGCGCTGCCTGCACCTCCGACGGGGACCTGTCACCTGACGCGCTGCCCGTGATCCAGGAGATGACCGACGGCGCGGACGCCGTGCTCGTGGGTCCGGGAATGTTGGAACCCCGGCTCGCCGCCGAACTGATGGAAGCTGCTTCGTCCAGCCTCCGGGGCACCGTCGTACTGGACGCGCTCGCACTCGCCTGGCTGACCGAGGACCCCACCAGGGGCAGACGTCTGGACTCGCTCCTGCTGTCGCCCAACCTCAGCGAGCTCGCCATCACGTTGGGCGAGGAGGCGGATGCCGTCGAGTCCGACCCCGTAGCCGCCGTCCGACGGCTCGCGGAACTCACTGGCGCCGTGGTCACGTGCGGGGGCTCCAGCACCTGGATCGCCACCCCGGCAGGCGACCTCTGGCGCAGCGACGAGGGCAGCCGCGGGCTGGGGGTCAGCGGCTCGGGCGACGTCAAGGCCGGCGTCATGCTGGGGCTCGCGGCCCGCGGAGCTCCCCCGGAGCAGGCTGCCGTGTGGGCCGCCTACCTGCATGGCACCGTCGGTGGCCGGCTCGCATCCAGGTTCGGCCCGACTGGTTATCTGGCCGGTGAGCTCCCCGGGGAACTCCCCCGGGCTCTTCTCGAGATCGGCGAGGACTGAATCGACCGCGAGCCCTGGCCACCCACACCCGTCGGGGCCGGCGCCTCATCCCCTGTCAGCAGACCTCCCGCAGCTGTGCGCTCGCCTCGCTGGTCCCTGGGCCGGTCCGCAGGACGTGGCAACCGGTCGGTACGCCGTCGACGCGCAGGTACGCACCCTCGCGGATCGCTGGGACCAAGGTCCCGTCGAGATACACCTCGTCGGAATCCGCAGCCGGAACGTAGACATCCGCAACGCTGTTGCCCGGGACACGGACCCCTACGTCGGTCTTGCCATTGACGACTGCGTACGAGGCTCCGATCTTGCCCCGCAGCGTGGGCAGCGTGACGTGAGCCGTGGAAACCGGGCCAGGCTGCGGACGCACGAGGAACTCCGAGTAGCCGGGAGTCCGGGGCTCGATGCCGAACATTCCCTGCGGGATGTTGTACGCCGGTGAGGCCGCCCAGGGATGCGACCACGTCATGTTGCCCTTCAAGGACGTGTCCCACGCCTCCGCCGTCGCGCCGGCACCCTTGGCGATCATGTTCAGCCAGCTGCGCAGGCCGGTGCTCGTGAGCAGTTGATGCGCGACGTCGCCGCGATCACCGTCGTAGAGGGCCTCCAACACGAATGCCGCACAGTAGACACTGCATGCCATGCCGCGTGTGCCGAGGTAGTCCGCAGACCGCTCGGCGACGTCGCCCTCTGCCAGTCCGAACGCGGTGGCGAAGACGGTCGCGTGGACTGCCCAATGCTGAACCGGTGTCCCGTCCGCGTTCAGCCCGTCCCTGAAGGCGCCCTTGTCAGCATCCCACAGCCGTTCGACGGCGGCCGCCTGCAGCCGCTCCGCGATGGCGGTGTAGTCAGCGGCATCCGCATCGTTGCCGAGGGCGGTCGCGATGTCTGCCATGTCGCGGTATGCCTGATGGCTGATGGCATTGATCACTGTGTTGTAAGGGCGGAAGACGTAACCGTCGCGCTCGGAGGTGGGCCAGTCCACGATGTCACAGTCGGTGCAGGATCCGGCGCCACTGGAACCGGTGTCCTTGCGGATGAGGCCGGTCGACGCCTCGAGCCACCTTGTGGGCAGCTTGCTCCGCAGCGCGTCGTAATTCCGCGCCAGGGCGCTGGTGTCGCCGGTCTGAAGCCAGGAGTCGTGGAAGGCGAGGATGGTGTAGATCGGCCACTCGGTGGGCCAGGTCCGCCCGGTGAGCAAGTACTCCAGGGAGTAGTTGCCGAGCGTCGGGTCGCTGGAGACGAAGAAGTTCGCCATCATCTGGAGATAGGAGTCCGCCTCGTAGGCGATCCGTTCACGCGTCCAGGAGTCGACATAGAGGTTGTGGTTGGTGGCCTCGATGGTGTTGCGCGAAAGTTCCCACACCTGGTTGAGACCGTCGTCGGATGATTCGAAGATCGCCTCACTGGTGTCGAAGGGATACACCTGAGCGAGGGCGGGGAAGTCATCGCGCCCAAGTCCCTGCGGAGCACCGATCACCTCGGCGTAGCGGAAGACCCTCATTCCCCAGGTTTCCAGGTGCTGTTGTCCCTCGCGAAGTGTCGGCCGGTCCTGGTAGGTGTTGCCGGTACGCATGGCGAAGCGCACTGTCATGGGCGCGCTGAGTTCCTCACCGAACCGGATGTCGAGGACCTGGCCGGCGCTCCCGTTGAGGTCCAGTGAAAGGCCGCCCAGCCAGGTCCTGCCGTAGTCGATGAAGTAGTGGCCGGGGGCCTTCTCCACCACCGACTCCGGCAGCCGGAGTTGCTGCTCCACCTTTGCCATCGGCGCAGCGGCCAGCTTGGCGAAGGGCGCCTTGACCTCGACGCCTCGCCACCCGGTGGCGTCGAAGCCGGGCAGCGCGAAGCCCTCGGGCCAGCGGGCCACCTGCACGTTCTCGCGCGGAGCGGTGTAGACGCTGGTGCCGATGCTCCCGGCTTGGGGGAACACAGGCGCGCCTGTCAGCGACTGCCAGGACGAGTCGGTGACGATCGCGTCCCGGGTGCCGTCGGCGTACTCGATCACCAGGCGACCAAGGAAACGCCGGTCCGAGCTGGTCCAGCCCAGGATCCCGATGGCATTGGCCGCCCCACGCCTCAGTTGAGGCGTGACGTCGAAGCCGTCGTAGCGGGCCTCGCCCTTGATCGGCTGCGTCGGCCCGAGGCCGACGAACTCACCATTGAGCCAGGCCTTGTAGACGTACTGCTTGCCAGGAGCCGTCGAGGACGCCGTGGCGAAGAAGGTGGCCGCGGCGATCTCTTTGTCCGGGACGTCGAACTCCGTGCGCAGGAACGCCCAGTCGTTGGACTCCACGCCGTAGATGCAGTTCGCTCCCGTTCCGATCCTGAGCCAGCCGCCGGAGACCGTGCCGCAGCTGAAGTCCGAAGATGGCTGGGAGAAGTCGTTCGAGTAGAGTGTCGCGCCCGCCGGGTCAGTCACGGTGATCGCATCCCATGAGTTGCGCTCAGTGCCTCCCGTACGGAATCCGATGGTCCCGTTCGCGAAGTCCGTGAGCGTCCGGGTGTCGATCAGGGCGCCGTCGAGCCAGGTACTGATCCGGGAGCCGATGGCCTCGATGCGGAGCCTGTAGGACTGGCCGGTGACCAGCGGGGTTGCGAGCGGAACGGTCCCCAGCACAGTGAAACCGCCCCCCACCCGCTTGTGCGGCGCGAAGGTGTTGACCCCGTTGCCCCGGAACTGCCACATGTAGTAGTTGTTGAGGTCCTTCGCCCTGAAGACGATGGTGGCGTTCTGGTTGTCGATCCGGAACGTCGTGTCGATGACGACGTCGCTCCACACCGTCGACTCCGACGGCGCGAGCCAGATGGTCCTGGCCTCGCCCCACGCCTGTCCCGGCCCCGTCCCGAAGACCGCCGTGTCCGACCAGTCAGAGGCCTTGCCCGCCTCGTCCCAGACGCGCACGCGCCACTTGTAGGTCTGCTCGGGCCTCAGTTCAGGCCCCCCGTACGCCACGTTCGTGCTGACTGAGGAGGCCACCCTTCCGGAGTCCCAAACCCTTGCTGCTCCGATGCCGTGCGTGATCTCCGCCACCTGGACCCGGTAGGCGCTCTGACGTGCGAACGGCACGTTCCAGGCCAGCAGCGGTGATCCCAGCTCCTCCAGGTCTCGTGGGGACTCGAGCTGGGCGATCGTCAGGTTCGAGGGTTTGCCACCTTCGTCGGCAGAGGCGACGGTCTGGACGAGCGCTGCTGGGCCGATGAGTGCGGCGAGGAGGACAACAAGAAACACCCGGAGGGATCGAGGCATGCAGGGCACCTGTTCGCAAGGGGCATCGTCCGTTGATGCCGCGGTGCTGTCCATCCCAACACGCAATATGAAACGTGTCAAGGAGTTCGGACAGGTCGTGAGCGGTTGGCGCCCTGACCGCCCAGCGGTGCGCTGGGTCAGTCCGATAGGCGCCCGCGGCGCCACAGATGTTGTGCGGTCATTGACAACTTGCCCAACACAAGGGCAGCGTCATGGTCAGCGCCCACCTGACACTCTCTCGGCAGGCGACGACCAATCTAGGAGAAGTAGAAGATGCCGCAGCCGGCAACCATGCGCCCGCGCAACGTCCTGGTGATCATGACCGACCAGCATCGCGTGGACACCATCGCCGCTCTGGTGGGCGACGGCGCCCGTGGCGTCCACACCCCCAACATCGACAGGCTCGCCTCCGAGGGGTTCGCGTTCACGCAGGCCATGACCCCCACTCCCATCTGCACGCCCGCCCGCACCAGCCTGCTGACGGGGGCTGCACCTTTTCGTCACAAGGTCCTCGCCAACCACGAGTGGAACATCGGCTACCAGACCGAGCTCCCCACCACGAGCTGGACCTATACGCAGGCGCTGCGTGACGCGGGCTACAACGTCGGGCTCGTAGGCAAGTTCCACGTCGGTGAGCTGCACCCGCCGTCGGATTTCGGCATGGACGACGACTCCTTCGTGGGCGCGATCAACCCTGTGGCCGATCCCCGGTACACCGGGTGGCTGGAACTCAACGGTCACCCGCCGGTGCGGGTCACCGATCCCGTGCGCGGAGTCCTGCCCGGAAACCGGCCCGGTCACGTTCTGGCGGCGCGGCTCCAGCAGCCGGTCGAGGCCACCTTCGAGCGGTTCCTGACCGAGCTCGGGATCGAGAGGCTGCGGTCATACGCCGCAGACTGGGACCGGCATGAGCAGCCGTTCTGCCTGCACGTCCACTACTTCGGACCGCACCTGCCGTACTTCATCCCAGACGAGTTCTTCGACCTCATCGACCCCGACGACGTCGAGCTCCCCGCTTCATTCGACGAGACGTTCGAGGGCAAGCCTCCCGTTCAGCAGAACTACTCGACCTACTGGTCAGCTGACTCGTTCTCCCGTGACGAGTGGCGCCGCATCGTCGCCGTCTACCGGGGCTACGTGGCGCTCATCGACCAGGAGGTCGGGCTGCTCCTGGCTGAGTTGGAGCGTCTGGGGCTCGCCGAGGACACCAGCATCTTCTTCACCGCCGACCATGGCGAGTTCACCGGCGCACACCGGCTGAACGACAAGGGGCCGGCCGCCTACGACGACATCCTCAACATCCCCCTGCTCGCGCACGTGCCCGGGATCTCGCACCACGGCCGCTCCGACGCGTTCGTATCTCTGCTTGACATCCCGGCCACCATCATGGAACTGGCCGGGCTCGATGCCGGGCAGGTGGTCGACGGGCGCTCGTTGCTACATCTAGCAGGGGAAGACGGGCAGGCAAACTGGCGCGAGGACATCGTGTGCGAGTTCCACGGCCACCACTTCCCGCTGCAGCAGCGGACGCTGATCACGAGGGACTACAAGCTCGTGGTCTCACCGGAATCCGTCAACGAGCTCTACGACCGCCGCAACGACCCCCACGAACTGGTCAACCGCTACGCAGATCCAGACTTCGACGACATTCGCAAGACCTTGGCGACCCGCCTGCACTCCATCCTCCAGGAGCGCGGCGACAAGGCGTTCGCAAACTGGATGCTGGCCGTCACGGACTTCGACGTCCCGATGACCGCGATCTCCCACTCCGACTACGACTCCGTCCCCGGGAACACCAACTGACATTAGGGTGGCAGCATGACCGTTTCCGCTTCTGGATCATTCCGGCTCGCCGGGCAACTGGAGGTCACCCGCCTCGGCTTCGGCGCCATGCGCATCACCGGTCCCGGGATCTGGGGTCCCCCGGGGGACCACGACGAGGCGATCCGGGTACTCCGCCGCGCCGTCGAACTGGGCGTCGACTTCATCGACACCGCCGACTCCTACGGCCCGTTCGTATCCGAAGACCTCATCTTCGAAGCCCTGCACCGCGACGGTGGGTACGGGAATGTCACGATCGCGACCAAAGGCGCCCACACGCGCCACGGCCCGAACATCTGGGCCCAGGTGGGACGGCCCGAGTACCTGCGGCAATGCGTGCTCATGTCGCTGCGCCGGCTGGGGCTCGAACAGATCCCGCTGTGGCAGCTGCACAGGATCGACCCGCAGGTGCCCCGCGAGGAACAGTTCGGTGCCATGAAGGAGTTCGTCGACGAAGGCCTCGTTCGCCTCGTGGGCCTCTCGCAGGTGAGCGTCGAGGAGATCGTCGCGGCCCAGGAGGCTGGCCTGCAAGTGGCCTCGGTCCAGAACAGATACAACCTGGTGGACCGCTCCAGCGAGGACGTCCTGGACTTCTGCGAACGCGAGGGCATCGGCTTCATCCCATGGGCGCCGATCGACGCTGGCCGCCTCGCTGACCAGGGCGGCCCCGTCGACGACGTCGTCAGGGCCCACAGCGGCGCGACGCCGGCCCAGGTCGCCCTGGCCTGGTTGCTGCGTCGCTCCCCCGTGATGCTGCCCATCCCCGGAACCAGCAAGGTGGCACACCTCGAGGCCAACCTCGCCGCCGCAGATCTGGAGCTGACCGACGACGAGGTGGCTGCCCTGACCGCAGCCTGAATCCGGGGCAGATACGGGTCGCGGGTTGTCATGCGCACCCTAGACTCTACAAACATTCGACACGACCCTAGACAAACATTGCACAGCAACGTAGTGTCATGCCATCGCCCGCGCCGCGGGCACTAAGCCAAAGGGGTCATCAATGAAGAAGTTCCTGATAGGCACAGCCATCGGTCTCGTCGCCTTCGCCGGAGCTGCGCCAGCAGCCCAGGCAACCGAAAGTCACCATCGGGGGTACGGCGTCATCGTCCAGGACTGCCTCGACAAGTCCGTGGGTGCGGCGATCAAGGCCGGTAAGGCAGCCCATGAGGGCGCAAGGATGACGGCGAAGACGATCGCCGAGTCCCCTCACTGCGCCAGCTGATATCCCAAGACGCCAGGCGCCCGCCCGGCGGCCGAAAGCCTCCGTGGCTCTCACGCAAAGGAGACCCGGGGGCTTTCGTCACGCATGGCGATCATCGGGATCGTCATCATCCAGAGCCTTTCGATGCTTCAGGTGTGGCCGACCATGCTGGAAGGTCTCGGCATGATTGACACGACCTGCCATCACGTCGTCTTCACCGTCAGGCACGGGAGCCAGTGGCTCCAGAGTTAGCCTCTGACAAGGCCTTTTGCGGTCGGGCTGACAGGATTTGAACCTGCGACCCCTTGACCCCCAGTCAAGTGCGCTACCAAGCTGCGCTACAGCCCGCCGTCGTCGTGAGACAACCCGCACAGCTTAGCGAGTTCTTGCCGAATTGGCACATCGACAGGGGGCCGCCCATGGACCCGGTCGGCGGCGGGGTCCGGGCTCGCCCGCACCGGGAATCGCACACCTGTCTCATTCTGTCAGTGGTCCCGAATAGTGTGTGTGGCATGG
Source organism: Tessaracoccus sp. OS52 (assembly GCF_020687685.1). Taxonomy (GTDB): domain Bacteria; phylum Actinomycetota; class Actinomycetes; order Propionibacteriales; family Propionibacteriaceae; genus Arachnia. The sequence goes on from NZ_JAJEWM010000001.1 coordinate 1,251,622, forward strand.
AGCACATCGCACGGACGCTCGCCGAGGACCTCAAGGAGGCAGCTCGGTTGTCGCGCCTCGCCGAGGCACGCAAGGTCATCGTCCTGGCTGCGCTGGCGGACACCTATGGGGTCGGCTTCGACGACGTCCTCCCGGTCCTGGCTGAACGCAGGCTGCGCGTCGGCCTGGATGGCCCGACGGTCTCGGAGTTCCTCTGTCTGGAGGTGGCGGGCCTCCTCGGCTGCACCCCCACCGCCGCAGCGGGCAGGATCGCTGACGCGGTTAACCTCAAGCACCGCCACCCCACGCTCTTCCACGCGTTGACAGACCTGCAGATCGACGCGGACCGCGCCTGCCGAGCTGCGGCGAAGTGCTCGGACCTGCCGGGGGACGTCGCGGAGCGGGTCACCTCAGAGTGGTTGCGCACCCAGCACCGCCTCAGTTGGACTGCCGCCTTCAACCTACTGGCAAGGCTCATCATCGATGCGGACCCGGAGGTGGCCGCTGAGAAGGAACGCCAGTCGCGCGAGCACCTCGGCATCCATGTGTGGGGGCATCACAACGGCACCATGAACATCAAGGGCCGTCTCGGCACGCTGGACGCACGCTACGTCGATGCAGCCGTCACCCGGATTGCCGAGATCCTCCGCGAAGCCAGTCCGGATGCAACTCGTGACGCTCTCCGGGCCCGGGCTCTCGGGATTCTGGCCAATCCTGCATATGCCCTCGCACTGCTACAGGGCGCAGCACAACCCGCTCTGCCGGGTGAGGCACCTCAAGCCGCGGACCGGCGTGGGAACCCCCATGCCTGTCTCGGGCACCTGTGTGGCCGCATCACGGTCCCGCTGAGCAAGCTGCGCCCCAGGCTCGGCATGGCTGTTCATGTGAACATCGACGCTCTGGGGGAAGCAAAGGGTTCGGCCCGTGTTGAGGGCGCGGGTCACCTCGCCGTCGGGTCCTTGGCCGACATGCTCCAAGGAGCAGAGGTGGTCCTGCAACCGGTCATCGATCTCAACGAATTGCCCGCCGAGGACAGTTACGTGCCGTCGACGCGGCTGCGCATGGCACTGGGGCTGTCGCTGCCTCAGGAACTGTTCCCCTTCTCCAACCGCAGCCAACGAGGGCTGGACGTGGACCACACGGTCCCGTATCGGCCCGGCGGCGGGGGCCAGACGCGGCTCGGCAACCTGGCCCCACTGAGCAGACGCGCCCATCGCGCGAAGACCGCCGGGATCTGGAAGGTGAAACAGCCCCGCGCCGGGATTCTTGAATGGACCAGTCCACTCGGTTTCCGCTACGAGGTCAGCGCGCACCACGGCACACGAAGACGGGATTAGCAGACCGAGGACCTACTTGCGGTCCTTGTGCTTCTCGCGGGCGCGCACCTCGATGTGGATCGGGGACCCGGAGAACCCGAACTCCTCGCGGAGCCTGCGCTCGACGAAGCGCACGTAGCCCGGGTCCAGCAGACCGCTGGTGAACAGCACGAAGGTCGGCGGGCAGTTCTGCGCCTGGGTCCCGAAGAGCACCCTCGGCTGCTTGCCACCGCGGACGGGGTGCGGGTGCGAGGCTGCGATGCGCCCCAGGAAGGCGTTGAGCTTGCCCGTGGAGATCCGCGTCTCCCAGCCCTCGGCAGCCTCCTCGATCGCCTTGCTGAGCTTGTCGACGTTGCGGCCGGTGAGGGCGGAGATGTTGACCTTCGGCGCCCAGGTGAACCCCACCATGTCCCGCTCGATCTCACGGTCCAGGTAGCGACGGCGTTCCTCGTCGGTCAGGTCCCACTTGTTGAACGCCACCACCAGCGCCCGCCCGGTCTCCTCCACGTTGGTGAGGATGCGCAGGTCCTGCTCGGTCAGCGGCTCCGACGCGTCGATGACGGCGACGCAGACCTGCGCCCGCTCGATCGCCGTCTGGGTGCGCAACGAGGCGTAGAACTCGTGTCCGGAGGCCTCCTTGATCCGACGACGAATACCGGCGGTATCGATGAAGTTGTAGATCCGGCCCCCGACCTCGACGATCTCGTCAACGGGGTCGACCGTGGTGCCGGAGATATCGGAGACCACCACCCGCTGCTGGGCCGCGATCTTGTTCAGCAGCGACGACTTTCCCACGTTCGGCTTGCCGACGATGGCCACCCGGCGGGGGCCGGCCTCGTCCACGAACCGCTCCTTGGGAGCCTCGGGGAGGGCGTCCAGCAGGGCGTCGAGCAGGTCTCCCGAGCCGCGGCCGTGCATCGCCGAGACCGGGTACGGCTCCCCCAGCCCCAGGTTCCACATGGTCGCGGCCATTGCCTCGTGACGCTGGTCGTCGACCTTGTTGGCCGCCAGGATGACGGGCTTCTTCGACTGGCGCAGGATCCGCACGACAGCCTCGTCCTCGTCGAGGGTCCCGACGGTGGCGTCGACCACGAACAGGACTGCATCGGCGAGGGAGATGGCCAGTTCGGCCTGCTCGGCGATCTGCTGGGACATGCCGCGTGCATCGGACATCCAGCCGCCGGTGTCCACCAGGACGAACTCGCGGCCGTTCCAGTTGGCGTCGTAGGAAACGCGGTCGCGCGTCACGCCGGGAACGTCCTGCACGACAGCCTCGCGACGGCCGAGGATGCGGTTGACGAGGGACGACTTGCCCACGTTGGGCCTGCCGACCACGGCCACCACGGGCTTGATCGGTGTTTGTTCTTCGCTCACTGCGCTCCTCGTGCTCTTGGCATCAGCCCATCCTATCGGTTAATGTATTTGCGCTTCTGTCCCCGACGATTGGAAATTCCGTGGAGTCCTGGTCGCACCGCTGACCCGCGCTGCACCGTTCGAGCATGTCCGCTCCGGTCCGGCGCACGCCAACCGACCAGGAGACCCATGCCCACGCCGCAATCCATCGTCCTTTCCGACGTCAGCTTCGGCTTCGATCCCCTCGACGCACCCCTGCTCCAGGGCCTGAGCGCCACCATCCCGCCTGGCCGCACGGGCGTCGTCGGCCGCAACGGAACCGGCAAGACCACGCTGCTGCGACTGATCTCAGGAGAGCTGCCTCCCACCTCCGGTGACTTGCTGGTCCCCGGCGAAGTGGCCCATGTCCGCCAGGACCTGTTCCAGCGCCCTGAGATCACCGTCGCCCAGCTGCTGGGCATCGACGACACCTTGTCGGCCCTGCGCGCCATCGAGGCGGGCAGCCTCGCGCAGCAGAACTTCGACGCGGTGGCCGACCACTGGGACGTCGAGTCCCGCGCGGTCGCACTGCTGGCGAAACGCCTGCCCAGCCTCCAACCCGACGGCGTCCTCGACCGCCCCGCAGGGTCGCTCTCGGGGGGCGAACTCATGCTGGTGGCAATGTGCGGGCTCGAGCTGTCGGGTGCACCCATTTCCGTCCTGGACGAACCGACGAACAACCTCGACGCCCGGTCCCGCGAGGCGCTCTACGCGGCCGTCAAGGATTGGAAGGGGACACTCCTCGTGGTCAGCCACGACGTCGCCCTGCTGAACCTCATGGACGCCATTCTGGAAATCCACGACGGCGGCCTGAGGGTGTTTGGCGGCAACTACGACGACTACACCCAGCGGCTGGATGCCGAGCAGGCGGCCGCCGAGCAAGCTGTGAGAGCCGCCGAGCAGAAGGTACGCGCGGAGAGTCGCGAACGCGACCACATCCAGACGGCGATGGCCAGACGCAAGCAGAAGAGCAAGAAGGACTTCCTCAACAAGCGGGCTCCGCGAATAGTGATGAATGCCTGGGGACAGAAGTCCGAGAAGGTCCGCGCGGCGGAGATGCACAAGGCTGCGGCGAAGGTGGCAGAGGCGCAGTCGGCGCTCGGTGCGGCGGAGGAACGGATCCGCGACGACAGCTCCATCAGGGTGGAGATCGTGGACCCGGGCGTCGCAGCTGGTCGGCTGTTGGCCGAGCTCGCCGGGACCGACCGGACCGTCCACGTCACCGGCGGCCTGCGGCTGGCCCTGATCGGGAACAACGGCGTGGGGAAGACAGCGCTGCTGAGGACGATGCTCCACCCCGACGCACCAAGCCAGCTACCCGCGCGCGGGAGGCTTCTGACCACGCGTTTCGGGTACCTCGACCAGACCCTCGCCCTCGACGGAGCAGCCTCGGCACTCCAGGTGGTGCAAGCGGCAGCCCCCCGCCGGCAGCCACAGGAGATCCGCGGCGGGCTCGCGCGATTCCTGCTGCGTGGCGACATCGTCGAGCGACCAGTGGGGTCGCTCTCGGGCGGCGAGCGGTTCCGGGTGGCGTTCGCTCGGCTGCTGCTGGCAGATCCCCCGCCGGAGTTGCTGATCCTCGACGAGCCGACCAACAACCTCGATCTCGACAGCGTGGAGCAGCTCATCCAGGGATTGCGCAGCTACCGTGGCGCCCTGCTCGTGGTCAGCCACGACCAGCACCTGCTCGACCGGCTGGAACTCGACGAGGTGGTGGAGCTGGGGCCCGACGGGACGCTGACGGTGCCCTGACGGTCAGTCGGCGGCATGGTTCTCAAGCACGTGGAAGGCCGGCTCCTCGTAGGGATGCGCCTCGCGCAGCACGGCGACGACGCGATCGCGCAGGTCACGGGGGAAGGTGAGCTCCACCCGGTTCTCCTCCACGTACTCCAGCTCCCCCACGTGTCCCACTGTGGGGTCGGCGCCCTCCAGCGGCCGAAACTGCCCGCGGCCGGGAGAGACGAAGGCGCACTCGTCGTAGTTGCCGACCCGGCCTGCCCCGACGGCGAACAACGCCGCGAGCACGCCGTCGGTGTCCGCCACCGGAACGTAGAAAACGAGGACGTCGAGGGTCATGGGGTGAGCCTATTGCGCGCGCGTCAGGGCGACGATCTGCTCGACCACCTCGTCCGGCGTCTGGTGGGTGGAGTCGATCACGACCACGCCATGGGCGGCCTCGGTGAAGTTCGTGTGCCGGGAGTCGTCGCGGTCGCGGCGGATCACCTGGTCCGTGACCGCGGCGGCATCGGCCTTGTCCCCCAGCTCTACGCTGCGACGTGCCACTCGCGCCTCGGGATCCGCCACCAGCAGCACCCGCACGTCCGCATCCGGCGCGACGACCGTGGTGATGTCGCGGCCTTCGACGACGATGCGACGCCCGTGCGCCGCGATGATCTCCCGCATCCTGCGCGTCAGGTGTTTCCGGATCTCCGGGATGGCGGCCACGATGGAGACCTTCTCCGAGATCCGGGGCTCTCGGATGGCGTCGGTGATGACTTCGCCGTCGACGCTGACCCTCGGCTTGTCCGGGATGGTGGCGATCCGCAGGTCAGTGGCTGCGGCGAGCTTGAAGATGCCCTCGCTGTCCGAGGCATCAAGACCCGAGCGCAGGAACTGCCACGCCACCGCCCGGTACATGGCGCCGGTGTCGAGGTAGGCCAGGCCCAGGCGCTCAGCGAGCAGCCTCGCGGTCGTCGACTTCCCGGAACCGCTGGGCCCGTCGATCGCGATCACCATTGGTCCTGACATGTGGGCCTCCATCTGGTCGGACCAGGCGTTCCAGCCCCGGTCAGCAAGGTCGTCACGGAACTGCTCGCCCTTGGCGGCCTCCACGGAGATCGAGAGGTAGCCGACCTCACGCACGACGTCGTGGGTGAGGTCGAAGTCCTCGACGTTGAATCCCATCTCGCCGACGTCGCCGAACAGGCGTGCAAGGGCGCGGGGTTCGTCGGGGATCTCGACGGTCACCACCACCACGTCCAGGGGCGCCCGCCCGTGCTTGCCGGTGAGCGACCGGGCGCCGCTCTGCCCGATCCGCAGGCACTCCTCCAGCAGGTCTGGCTGGTCCAGCACCGAGATGAGGTAGGCCAGGTCCTCGGCCACCTCCTCCAGTTCCTCGCGGACCGCCGCCGCGTTGGTGGTGATGATCTGGCGCCACAAGGACGTGTCCGAACCGGCGATCCGGGTGACGTCGCGGATGCCCTGACCGGCGAGCAGTAGGTGGTCGCCCGGCACTTCGCGCAGGTGACTGGCGGTCAGGATGCTCATCAGGTGCGGCACGTGGCTGACCTGTGCGACGGCCTCGTCGTGGGCCGCCGGGTCCAGTTCCACGATCCGCGCGCCGGCCGTGCGCGCCAGTTCGCGGACGGCCTCGACGTGCTCGGGGGCATTGTCGACCGATGGGGTGAGCACCCAGGTGCGCTCGCGGAACAGCTCCGAGGAGGCAGTCAGCGGTCCGGTGAACTGGGACCCGGCCATGGGGTGCGACGGCACGTAGCGCGCGTGGTGCTCGCTGCCCCTCTCCACCGCCGCGATGATGGGCGCCTTCACCGATCCGACGTCGGTCACCACGGCGCGGGGGAACCGTTCCAGCGCCCGGCACACCACCTCCGGGATCACCGACGGCGGCGTCGCCACCACCACGACGTCGACGTCGTCGGGTCCCAGGTGCGAGATCCGGCCGGCGCCCATACCCGCGGCCACCCTGGCGTGCGAGGACGCGCGATCCTCCAGGTGGACATCCAGGCCGGCCTTGGTCAGTGCCAGGCCCAGCGAGGAGCCGACCAGCCCGGCCCCGATGATCAGCACCGAAGTCATGCGGGACCGGCCAGCCAATCGATGAGGACCTCGCCGGTGATCCGACGGAAGGTCCGGCGCGTCCCGCGACCGCGCTCCAGCACCGCCACCTCCAGGCTCTCGGCCTCCAGCGGGGCCTCTTCGGACAGCGCCGTGCGGGCCAGCCGGACGGCAGCAGGAAGATCGGCTGCGCCGTCGGCCGCGATGCCGGAGCGGATCCTCGCGGCCACGCCGTCGGAATCCCTGCCGAGCACGGCGAAGGACCGGTGCTCGGAGATGCTGCCGTCGTAGGAGACGTGGAAGAGAACGTCCGCGGCAGGCTCGAATCCCAGTTCCGCGACGACCAACTCCCCCTCGTAGGGCTTCTCGGCTGCGGAGAACGCCGCGCCCAGCAACTGCGAGTACTGCCCCGCCAGGCCGCGGGCGGTGACGTCGCGGCGGTCGTAGGAGTAGCCGCGCAGATCCGCCTGCCGGATGCCGGCGACGCGCAACGCCTCGAATTCGTTGTAACGTCCGACGGCGATGAAGCCGATCCGGTCGTAGATCTCGGCCACCTTGTGCAGGCTCGGGGAACGGTTCTCCGCCACCAGTGCGATGCCCAAGGTGCTGCTCAGCGCGACGACCGAGCGGCCCCGCGAGATGCCCTTGCGGGCGAACTCGGCCCGGTCCTGCATCAACTGCTCCGGCGAGACGTAGAACGGTGCCGACATCACAGTGCTCCTGCCCGGGGGCCGTCGGGGCGCTGGGCCCGAGCGGCGAGGATCTCCTCTGCCAGGGGGCGCAGTTCGTCGGCGTCGAAGCGGCGCACCCCGGCTGAGGTGACGCTCATCACCAAGGGCAGGATGCCGCGGGTGAGGTCGAGGCCGGAGGTGGCGGAGTCGTCGTCGGCAGCGTCGTAGAGGGCCTGCAGCAGCGCGATGGCCGCTTCCCGCTCACCGGCGCGTGGATCGTGCAGTTTCTTCAGCGCACCGCGTGCGAACACCGCCCCGGAGCCGACGGCCGCGAAGCTCTGCTCCTCGTAGCGGCCTCCGGTGGCGTCGTAGGAGAACATCCGGCCGCGCCCGGCCTGCGTGTCCCAGCCGACGAAGATCGGGAGGACAGCCAGACCCTGCATGGCCTGCGGGAGGTTGGCCCGCAGCAGCGCACCCAGGCGGTTGGCCTTGCCGTCCAGGCTGAGCTCGGCGAACTCGACCTTCTCGTAGTGCTCAAGTTCCACCTGGAACAGCCGTACCAGGTCCACAGCCACGCCGGCTACGCCGGCGACGCCGATCACTGACTGGTGGTCCGCGCCGAAGACCTTCTCGATGTCCCGCATGGCGATCGTGGAGCCGAGCGTGGCGCGCCGGTCGCCAGCCATCAGGACCCCGCCGTCGAAGGCCGCGGCGACGATCGTGGTGCCGTGCACCGCGCCGTCGGGGACACCGGCGCCTCGTGGGAGTGCATCCGGAGCCACCCGGGCCATGAAGTCCCGGAACGACGCTGGGTTGCCCTCGTCCATCGATCAGCCCTTCCTCAACGTTCGCGTGCTCAGTCGATCCTAGTGGACCGAGGCAGTAGGTTGATTTCCATGATGCGCATCGTGCCGGCCGCCATTGACCTGTTCCTAGTGCTGGTGTTCGCCGTCATCGGACGCGCCACCCACGCCAACGGGCTCAGCTTCCTCGGCATCCTGGAGACGGCCTGGCCGTTCCTCCTGGCCTGCCTGTTCGGTTGGGTCGTACTTAACCTCCTCGACGACGACGGCTTCGGCCTGCGCGCCGCGCTGGTGGTGTGGCTGGTCACGGTGCTCGGTGGCATGGGTCTGCGCATCGTCGTCGGCGGTGGTGCCGCGATGGCCTTCGTGGTGGTCGCGACGCTGGTGCTGGCCGCGTTCCTGTTCGGCTGGCGGCTCGGTTACCGCCTGCTGAAGGGCCGCTCTCAGTCCTCCGACGCCTCGAACCCCGGGATGTTGGCGGGCCGCGGGCCCGAGTAGTCGGGACCATAGGCGCCCGGTGCGGGACGCCGCTTGCGCATGGGGGCGGTCACCCCGGGGGCGAGCCGACGGGAGATCACAAGGAAACCCGTGTGCCCGGAGGTGCCGTGGCCCGGCCGGATGGCCAGGCCCTCGGCGTGCCAGTCGCGCACCGTCGTCTCGGTGAGGTGGGGTTCGGTGAACCCGCCGTGGGCACGCAGGGTGTCGGCGACGCGGCCGAGCTGGGTGGACGTCGCGACGTAGCAGCAGACGACGCCTCCGGCGACCAGCCGCTCCCCCACGGCGTCGATGCACTCCCAGGGGGCGAGCATGTCCAGGATCGCTCGGTCGATGGGCTCGTCGGTGATGGACTCAACGAGGTCTCCCACGGTCAGGGTCCAGGCCGGGTGTGGGCCGCCGAGGAAGGTCTCCACATTCCCGCGCGCGACGTCGGCGAACTTCTCACGGCGCTCGTAGGAGTGGAGCCGGCCCTCGGCACCGATGGCGCGCAGCAGCGCCAGCGACAATGCACCGGACCCGACACCGGCCTCGAGCACGCGGGCACCCGGGAAGATGTCGGCCCACATCAGGATCTGCGCGGCGTCCTTGGGGTAGATGACGGCTGCCTCGCGCGGCATGGAGACCATGAACTCGCTCAGCAGCGGACGCATCGCGAGGTACTCGACCCCACCCACCGATTTCACGGTGACCGCGTCGGGGCGGCCGATCAGGTCGTCGTGGCTGACCGCTCCGCGCGTGGTGTGCCACACCCCACCCTCCTTGAGGAGGATGGACTTGCGGCGGCCCTTCGGGTCGGTGAGGGTGACGCGGTCGCCCACCTGGAGCGGGCCGGTGGAGACCCCGGAGAGGTTACTTGGCATTGAAGTACTTGGCCTCCGGGTGGTGGAGCACGATGGCGTCGGTGGACTGTTCCGGGTGCAACTGGAGTTCCTCGCTCAATTCGACCCCGATGCGGTGCGGCTCCAGCAGCTTGACGAGCTTGGCACGGTCCTCCAGGTCCGGGCACGCGGGGTACCCGAAGGAGTAACGGGAGCCGCGGTAGGCCTGGTCCCTGATGGCGGCCTCCACTTCGCCGTCGCCCTCCAGCCCCAGCTCCTGCCGGGTGCGGGCGTGCCAGAATTCCGCCAGCGCCTCGGTCAGTTGCACCGAGAGGCCGTGGAGTTCCAGGTAGTCGCGGTAGGCGTTTGCCTCGAACAGCTTGGCGGTGCCCTTGGCCACCTCCGCACCCATCGTCACCAACTGCATCGCCAGCACGTCGGGCCCGAGCTCCTGGGCCTCCTCCTTGTCGCGGAAGAAGTCCGCCAGGCACAGGTGCCGGTCGCGTCGCTGCCGCGGGAACGTGAACCGGGTGATCTCGCGCGTCCAGTCCTCGGGGTCGCCGACGATGAGCGTGCGGCCCTCGCTGTAGACCGGCCAGTAGCCGTGGACAACCGCGAAGTTCGCCAGGTTCTCCGTCTTGATCCGGTCCAGCCACATCCGCAACCGCGGCAGGCCCTCGGTGGCCACCAGCTCGTCGTAGCTCGGCCCGCCCTTGAGCGCCTTCAGGCCCCACTGGCCCATGAAGGTGGCGCGGTGGTCCAGCCACTGCGCGACGTCGGCGAGCGCGATCCCCTTGACGACCCGCGAGCCCCAGAACGGCGGGGTGGGCACGTCGACGCGGCGGGCGACGTCGGAACGCGGCAGCGCGTCCATGTCCACCTCCTCCTCGACGAAGGTCTTGGCGTACCGCCGCTTGCGCGCCTCCGGCAGCTTGGCCCCGGGCACGCCCTGTTTGACGGCCATGACGGCGTCCATGAGCGCGAGCCCCTCGAAGGCGTCCTTGGCGTAGCGGACCTCGCCGTCGAACATGTCGCCCAGGTCATGCTCGACGAAGGTGCGGGTCAGGGCAGCGCCACCCAGCAGGACCGGGTACTTCTGGGCGAGCCCGAGCCGGTTGAGTTCGGCCAGGTTGTCCTTCATCACCAGCGTCGACTTCACCAGCAGGCCGGACATGCCGATGACGTCGGCCTTGTTGGCCTCGGCGGCCTCGACGATGGCGTTTATCGGCTGCTTGATGCCGATGTTGATAACCGTGTAGCCGTTGTTGCTGACGATGATGTCCACCAGGTTCTTGCCGATGTCGTGGACGTCGCCGCGCACCGTCGCGAGCACCAGCGTCCCCTTGCCCGCAGAGTCGGCCACCTTCTCCATGTGGGGTTCCAGGTGCGCGACGGCGGTCTTCATCACCTCGGCGGACTGGAGAACGAAGGGCAACTGCATCTGGCCGGACCCGAACAGTTCCCCGACCACCTTCATGCCGGCCAGCAGGTCCTCGTTGATGATCTCCAGCGCGGGCTTGGTCTTGAGCGCCTCGTCAAGGTCGGCGGCCAGGCCCTTGCCCTCGCCGTCGATGATGCGGCGCTGCAGCCGCTCCGCAAGCGGCAGGGCAGCCAGCTCGGCGGCCCGGCTGGCTCGAACGTCGGCGGCGGTGACGCCCTCGAAGAGCTCGAGGAACTTGGTGAGGGGGTCATAGCCCTCGCGGCGGCGGTCGTAGACCAGGTTCAGTGCCACCTCACGCTGCTCGTCGGGGATCCGGTCCATCGGCAGGATCTTGGCGCTGTGCACGATGGCCGAGTCCAGTCCGGCGGCGACGCACTCGTTCAGGAACACCGAGTTCAGCACGATGCGGGCGGCTGGGTTGAGCCCGAAGGACACGTTGGAGACGCCCAGCGTGGTGTGGACGCCCGGGTAGCGCTGCTTGAGTTCGCGGATGGCCTCGATGGTCTCGATCCCGTCGCGACGGGTCTCCTCCTGACCGGTTGCGATCGGGAACGTCAGGCAGTCCACCAGGATGTCGCCGACGTCGAGGCCCCAGTTGCCGGTCAGGTCCTCGATCAGTCGGGAGGCGACGCGCACCTTCCACTCTGCGGTACGGGCCTGCCCCTCCTCGTCGATGGTCAGCGCGACGACGCCCGCGCCGTGCTCGGCGACCATGGGCATCACCTTGGCGAAACGCGACTCCGGTCCGTCGCCGTCCTCGTAGTTGACGGAGTTGATGATGCAGCGCCCGGCGAGGCGCTCCAGCCCGGCCTGGATGACCGGTGGCTCGGTGGAGTCCAGCACGATCGGAAGGGTCACGGAGGTTGCGAGCCGGGAGGCCAGGATGTCCATGTCCCGCACGCCGTCGCGGCCGACGTAGTCGATGCACAGGTCGAGCACGTGGGCGCCGTCGCGGGCCTGGGACTTGGCGATCTCCACGCACTCGTCCCAGTTCTCGGCAAGCATCGCGTCCTTGAAGGCCTTGGAACCGTTGGCGTTGGTCCGCTCGCCGATGTTGAGGTAGCTGGCGTCCTGCTCGAAGGGCACCTCGATGTAGAGGCTGGAGGCGGACCGTTCGAGTTCGGGCGTGCGCTCCTTCACCGGCTGGCCGCTGAAGCGTTCGGCCAGCAGGCGGATGTGCTCCGGCGTGGTGCCGCAGCACCCGCCGATGAGGTTCATCCCGAACTCGTCGAGGTACTGGCCCAGCGCGTCGGCAAGGCCGTCGGGGCTCAGCGGGTAGCGGGCACCGTCGGCGGTGAGCTCCGGCAGGCCGGCGTTGGGCATGACGCCGATCCCCACGCCGGAGCGCCGTGACAGGTGACGCAGGTGTTCGCTCATCTCGGCGGGGCCGGTGGCGCAGTTGAGCCCGATGACGTCGACGCCGAGCGCCTCCAGGGTGGTCAGCGCGGCACCGATCTCGGACCCGAGCAGCATCGTGCCGGTGGTCTCCACGGTGACGTTGACGAAGATCGGCAGGTCGACGCCGAGCTTGGCGCGGGCCCGCTTGGCCGCGATGACGGCGGCCTTGGCCTGCAGCAGGTCCTGGGCGGTCTCGATCTGCACGGCGTCGATGCCGCCGGCCACCATTGCCTCGACCTGGAGCTGGTAGGCATCGCGGATGGCCGTGAACGAGATGTGTCCGAGGCTGGGCAACTTCGTGCCCGGGCCCACGGAACCCAGCACGTAGCGCGGCTTCTCCGGCGTGGAGAACTCGTCGGCGACACCCCGGGCGATCCGTGCGGCCGCCTCCGCGAGTTCCTCCAGGCGGTCGGTGATGTCGTACTCGCCCAGGGCCGCGAGGTTGGTCCCGAAGCTGTTGGTCTCCACGCAGTCCGCCCCGGCCTCGAAGTAGGCGCGGTGGATGGCTGCGACGACGTCGGGCCGGGTGACGTTGAGGATCTCGTTGCAGCCCTCAAGGCCCTGGAAGTCCTCCTCGACGCTCAACTCCTCGAACGACTGCAGCATCGTGCCCATGGCGCCGTCGGCGACAAGGACACGGGACTTCAGGTCATTCAGGATGGAGGTCGACATGCTGCCCAAGGGTACTGGGCCTGCACCTGTGCGAATGAATCCGTTCGCGCTCAGCGTCACCCCTCGCCGCGCCTGCTGGGGTGGGCAGTGACAGCGTCATATGATTGGGGAATGCAGTACGAGCGTCTGGGCAATCTGCGTGACCCCGCCGTCGTCATAGCCTTCAGCGGCTGGAACGACGCGGGCAACGCTGCGAGCGACAGCGCCCTGTACTTCCTGGAGAAGTATCCCAACGAGGAACTGGGGCGCATCGACGACGAGCGCTACTACGACTTCCAGGCCACCCGCCCCAACGTCCGACGCTCCCCCGACGGTCCGTGGCTGCAGTGGCCGCACACCACCCTGCAACTGGTCAGGCACCCGGACCGGGACCTGATCGTCGTCGTCGGCCCCGAACCGAGTCTGCTGTGGCGCTCGTTCGTGCGGGACCTGGTCCAGCAGATCAAGGCCGTGGCCCCCGGCATCGTCGTGCTCCTTGGCGCGATGCTCAGCGACACTCCCCACTCCCGCCCGCTGCCGGTCAACATGTACAGCTATGACCCGGACCTGCAGGCACGGTTCGGGCTCAGCACCTCGGAGTACGAGGGCCCCACGGGAATCGTCGGGGTCATCAACCAGGTCCTGATGTCGGAGAACGTGCCGACGGTGTCGCTGTGGGTCTCGGTCCCCCACTACGTGGCCACCCCGCCGAACCCGAAGGCGCAGCACGCGGTCCTGACCCAGCTGTCCGACGCGCTGGAGATCGCCGTTGACCTGGACGACCTCCCCGCGGAGGCGGACAAGTGGACCGCGGCCGTCGATGAACTCAGCCAGGAGGATCCGGACGTGGCCGAGTACATCGAGCAGCTCGAGGAGGCCAAGGACGCCTCCGACGTGGAGGGTGCCACGGGAGATGCCATCGCTGCGGAGTTCGAGCGCTACCTGCGCGGGCGGGGCGAGGGTCGTCGTGGCGACGACCCCTGGAACAAGAACTGAGGGCGGTCTGGAATAGGGTTGGTGCCATGCGCATCACCCCCAGCATCCTCAACGCGGACTTCGCCAACCTCGGTGCCGAGATCGGCCGCATCCCCGACGCCGAGGCCATCCACGTCGACGTCATGGACTACCACTTCGTGCCCAACCTGTCGATCGGCCTGCCGGTGGTCGAGGCCATCCGCCGAAGCACCGACCAGATGCTGGACATCCACCTCATGATCGCCGACCCGGACCGTTGGGCCCCTGCCTACGCCGAGGCCGGAGCCGAGTCGGTGACCTTCCACGTGGAGGCCGCCAGGGCACCGGTCAGGTTGGCGCGTGAACTTCGACGACTGGGCGCGCGCGCGTCGATGGCGCTGAACCCGGCCACGGCCATCGACTCCTACGCCGGAATGCTCGGCGAGGTTGACATGGTCCTGCTCATGACGGTGGAGCCGGGCTTCGGCGGCCAGAAGTTCCTCGACCTCGTGCTGCCCAAGATCCGCCGCACCCGCGAACTCGTCGGCCATCGCGACATCTGGGTCCAGGTCGACGGCGGCGTCTCGGCCGAGACCATCGAGCGCTGCGCCGAGGCCGGGGCCGACACCTTCGTCGCCGGCTCGGCCGTCTACAGCGCCGATGATCCGAACGCCATGGTCAACAGGCTGCGCGACCTCGCCGTCGCCGCCTGCTCCCACTGAGCTAGGCCGGGAACCTCAGCAGCGCCAGGAACATCGCGTCTGTGCCGTGGCGGTGCGGCCACAGCTGCACGAAGTCGCCCTCGCCCGCGTCCGCGTCGGGTGGCAGGTAGTCGGAGGCGTGGAGCAGCTCGACGAGGCCGCCGTCGGCCAGCACTTCCGCGACGACGTCGCGGGTCTCGGCCCGGTGCGGCGAGCAGGTCACATAGGCGACCACTCCCCCGGGCGCGGTGAGCGAGATCGCGGAGCGCAGCAGGTCGCGCTGCAGTCCTGCGAGCTGCGCCACGTCGTCGGGGCTGCGGCGCCACCGTGATTCCGGCCGACGGCGCAGGGCGCCCAGACCGGTGCAGGGTGCGTCCACCATGACGCGGGCGTAGGGTCCGCGGTCGGCGAGTGCCTCGGGGCGGCGGCCGTCGGAACAGACCACCGTGGCCGTGCCTTCCGGGTAGGCGGAGAGCGCCTGCTCCACGAGTTGCGCCCGGTGCTCGGCCACCTCGTTGGCGACGAGGGCCTCGCCGGACTCCCGGGCCAGACCGGCCAGGAGCGCGGCCTTGCCCCCCGGGCCGGCGCACAGGTCCAGCCACGGCCCCGCCGGTGCATCGACGCGGGCCAGGGCCCAGGCCACCAGTTGCGAGCCCTCGTCCTGCACCCCCGCTCGGCCGTCCCGGACGGGCTCGAGAGAACCCGGCTGGCCATCGAAGCTGGCGCCGAACGGTGAGAACCCGGTGGGTTCGCCGCCAAGTCGGACCAGCTCGTCGCGCTCGAGCAGGCCCGGCCGCACCACCAGCGTGGGGGTAGGCGCGACGTTGTTGGCGGCCAGCGCGGCGGAAAGTTCCCCGTCAGGCAGGACATCGGCGTAGGCCTGTGCCACCCAGACGGGATGGTGCCCCTCGACGGCGAGCCGCTCCACTCCCTGGGCCCCGTCTGCCAACTGCCGGGTCCACTCGTCGAGGCTCTTGGCGGCGACCTTCCGCAGGATGGCGTTGATCACGCCAGTGACCCGCTGCCCCACGGTCTCGCGAGCGAGGTCGACGGTGGTGGCAACCGCCGCCCGCCCGGGCACGTCCATGCTCAGGGCTTGGTGGCTGCCCAACCGCAGCAGGTCGACGACGGCTGGCTGGAGAGTGCTGAGCGCACGGCCTCCGGCCGCCTCGATGATGCGGTCGTAGGTGCCCAGCAGGCGGCAGGTGCCGGAGACCAGCTCGGTGACGAAGCCTGCGTCGCGGCTGTCGAGTCCCGCAGTCGCGAGTCGTTTGGAGAGGGCGAGGTTGGCGTAGGCGTCCTCGCCGGTTACCTGGCGCAAGACGTCGAAGGCCACCCGTCGGGGGGAGGGGGCGGTCACCTCAGCACCGCCCCGGAGTGTCCGCCGCGGGCCCAGTCGGCGGCGTTCATCCGGCGCTTGCCGGCGGCCTGCACCTCCTGCAGTTCCAGTACGCCCAGGCCGGTGCCGGCCAGGACCCGATTCTTGAGCAGAAGCAGTTCACCGGGCTTCAGCGCCACGTCATCTTCGGCGACGGTGGCGCGGTACACCTTGAAGCGCTCGCCATCCAGCTCGCACCAGGAACCGGGGTCCGGGGAACAGCCCATGACGAGGTTGCGGAGCTCGCGGGCGGGGCGGGTGAAGTCGAGGCGGGCCTCCTCCACCGTCACCTTCGGCGCGACCGTCACGCCCACGTTGGCCTGCGGCGTCGGCTGCTCACCCGCCGCCATCGCGTCGAGCGCCTCGACCAGTTGTGAGGCGCCCGTGGCTGCGAGCATGGCCAGCACTTCACCGGCGGTGGCGTCCGGCGTCGGGATCGCTGCCATCCGGTAGACGTCGCCGGCGTCCAGCTCCCGCACGATCCGGAAACACGCTGTGCCGATCTCAGCGTCACCGGCCATGATCGCGCGCTGGACCGGCGCCGCGCCACGCCAGCGCGGCAGCAGCGAGAAGTGCAGGTTGACCCACCCCAGCCGCGGGATGTCCAGGACCGACTGCGGCAACAGCGCGCCGTAGGCCACCACCGGACACGCGTCCGGAGCCAGTTCCCGGAGGCGCTGCTTGAAGTCATCCTGCGACGGCTTGCCCGGTTTGAGCACCTCCAGTCCCAGCTCCTGGGCACGCTGCGCCACCGGTGAGGGGGTCAGCTTGCGGCCCCGGCCGGCGGGCGCATCCGGCCGGGTGACGACGGCGACCACCTCGTGGCTGGAGCCCAGCAGCGCCTCCAGCGAGGGCAGCGCCACCTCCGGCGTGCCTGCGAAGACCAGTCTCATGCTCACTCCATCACTTCGGGATCGACCTGGAGGTACAGCCTGCCACCCTCCTTGCGCGCCGAGCGGATCGCCGCGGCCGCCTTCACACTCGTGACCAAGTCCTTGCCGCGTTCCAGCGGCACTCGCAGCAGGGCGGCGAACTCGGGCTCGGGACCGCCACGCAGCTCCGTCGGACCGAGGATGTCGACCCCCTCGAAGGGGTCGTTGTCCAGGAACTCGGTGAGGGCGTCGGGATCTCCTCCCACGCGAACCACCTTCGCCGCGGGCGGCAGGCCCACAGCGGCGCGCTCGGCGAGTTCCCGTTCCATGAACCCGCCGACGTCGCCCCGCACGAGGGCCTGCAGGGTGGGGTGCTGGGGCCCATCCGCGGTGGAGGCAGTCACTGCCATGACGGTGCCACCCTCCTCGGGCGGGCGGCACAGCGCCATGGCGTTGAGCCAGCGACGAAGCGACTCCTCCTCGACGCGCAGGTCGGCGCGGGCGAGCATGAGGCCGGTGTCCAGGAGCAGCACGCCTGCGTACCCCCCGTTCGCGACGGGTTCGGCGCCGGGGGTTGCCACGACGATGGCGGAGGCGTCGGTGACCTCGGAGCGGATGGCGTCGGCGGAACTGTTGACCGCCAGCACTCCCGGGAAGGCGCGCGCGAGTTCCTCAGCGGTGCGGGTAGCACCCACCACGGTGGCGCGGACCTCGGTGCCGTGGCAGTGGTCGCACTCCCATCGGGTGGGCTGGTGTCCGCAGAGCGAACAAGCTGTGACGCCCCTGGCAGGCATCCGCAGCGGGGCATGGCACTTGGGGCACTGGGCCCGGTTGCCGCAGCGTCGGCAGCTCAGCCCCGCCGAATGTCCGGCGCGCGGCACCTGGACCAGCACCGGGCCTTGCGGCAGCCGTTCCCGCAGGAACCTGAAGGCGTCGGAGGGCAGGCGGAGGCGGGCGGCGGTGGGTTCCCGGGACGGGTTGTCGCCGACGATCCTCACCGGTGGCGTGAGCCGTCTGGTGAGCGCCGGGGGGTGACCGATCGGGTGCATCCAGCCGCGCGTGATCAGGGCCTGCGCCTCGGCCGACCGGGCGTGGGAGGCGAACAGCAGCGCGGAACCCGACTGGACGGTGCGCAGTACCGCCACGGTGCGGGTGTGCGGGTAGGGCGCCTTCTGCTCCGAGTGGGAGTCGGAGCCGTCGTCCACCACGACGACCAGTCCCAGGTCCTTGACCGGTGCGAACACGGCGCTCCGGGTACCGACGATGATCCGGGCCTGACCGCGCACGGTGGCCAGGTAGTTGCGGTAACGCGACGACGGCCCAAGCTCCGCACTCAGGGTCGCCACGGCTGAGTTGCCGAAAGCCTGGCCCAGCCGTTTCAGGGCCTGTTCCAGCTCGCGGGCGGTCGGGACCACCACCACGGCTCCCCGGCCAGAAGCGACGGCGGCGCCAACCGCCTCGACAACTCCCCCGAGCAGGTCCCCCGCCGCTCCCCCTACGGCCGGCACCTGCCAGAACGCGCGTGGGCCGAGACCGGACGCGATGGCTTCGAGGAAGCCGCCACCGCCTTCAAAGCCCGGGAGCACCGACGCCGCCGGCAGGGGTTTCGGCTCGGGCCACTCCCGTTGGGCGGCCTTCTCCGTGGCACCGTGCCGCGGCGGGATGGCGAACCGTGCGACGTCGGGCCAAACACCCGCGTAGTGATCGGCCACCATGCGCAGCAGCTCGTAGAGCTCGGGGGTGACGATCTGCTCCGGGGAGACGACTCGGCCGATGGGCAGCAGCTTCATGCCGGGCTCCGGCTGACCGAACTCGATCAGCCAGCCGTCGAGCACGCGGCCTGAGAACGGGACCCGGACCCGGACACCCGGGACTGCCTCTTCGGCCAACTTGTCCGGCACCGTGTAGTCGAAGAGCCGGTCGAGGTGCGCCAGGGGTGTGTCGACGGCGACCCGCGCCACACGCGGTGGCTGCGGGTCGTCGATCAGGGCTGGCGCGTCCGCCGACATCGCGGCATCCTCAGCCCTTCACCGCCCTGGCCAGGGCGTCGGCGCGGTCGGTGCGCTCCCACGAAGCTGCCTCTTCCTCGCGGCCGAAGTGGCCGTACGCGCTGAACTGGGCGTAGATCGGGCGCAGGAGGTCCAGGTCGCGGATGATCGCGCCCGGGCGCAGGTCGAAGGTCGCCAGGACGGCGTCGCGGATCTGGTCGTGAGGGACCGCGCTGGTGCCGAAGGTGTCAAGGTAGAAACCCACGGGGTGGGCCTTGCCGATGGCGTAGGCCACCTGCACCTCGCAACGCTTGGCCAGGCCAGCGGCCACCACGTTCTTGGCAACCCACCGCATCGCATAGGCCGCGGAGCGGTCGACCTTCGAGGGGTCCTTGCCGGAGAAGGCACCGCCACCGTGGCGGGCCATGCCACCGTAGGTGTCGACGATCACCTTCCGGCCGGTGAGCCCCGCGTCCCCCATCGGTCCGCCGATCACGAACTTGCCGGTGGGGTTCACCAGCACCCGCTCCGGGGACCCGAAGCCGTAGCGTTCGAGGACGGGCAGGATGACGTGTCGCTCGATGTCCGGTCGGATGGTCTGCTCGAGCGAGACGCCTGCGGCGTGCTGGGTGGAGACCACCACCGTCTCGACGCTGCTGGCGCGGCCGTCCACGTACTGGACCGAGGCCTGCGTCTTGCCGTCGGGCCGCACGTACTCGAGCGTTCCGTCCTTGCGAACCTCAGCGAGCCGCTGCGCCAGCCGGTGCGACAACTCGATGGGCAGCGGCATCAGGGATGGCGTCTCGTCACAGGCGTAGCCGAACATCAGGCCCTGGTCGCCGGCGCCTTGGTGGCTGATCGTGTCGGTGTCGTTCTCGACCCGTTCCTCGTAGGCCGAGTCGACGCCCTGTGCGATGTCCGGGGACTGGGCGCCGATGGCAACGGACACACCGCAGGAGGCGCCGTCGAAGCCCATTGCCGAGGACGTGTAACCGATGTCCAGGACCCGCTGGCGTGCGATCTGGGCGACGTCGGCGAAACCCGAGGTGGTGACCTCACCGGCCACCACCACCAGGCCGGTGGTCACCAGTGTCTCGACGGCGACACGCGAGGCGGGGTCCTGCTCCAGCAACGCGTCGAGGACCGCGTCGGAGATGGAGTCAGCGACCTTGTCGGGGTGTCCCTCGGTGACCGATTCTGAGGTGAACAGACGACTCATTGGTACTCCTTGTTGTGGCGACAAGCCACGTCGTGTGTTTTTGGGTGGCAACAAGCCACCAACCAAGGCACTGGGCCCTGGACCCCGCAGGCGCGGGGAGTCTGCAACCTAGGAGGTCAGGAAGCTGGGTCGGTGTCAGCGAACGGATCGACGAACGAGAAAGCCGGATCGGCGTCGGCCTCCGCGGCGCGCTCGGCCTCTTCCTCGGGGTCGATCTGCGTGTACTCGAGCAGGCCGTCCTTGATCTCCCGAAGGGCGATCGACAGCGGCTTCTCCTGCGGAGCGGCTGAAACCAGCGGTCCGACGTTCTCCAGCAGCCCCTCACCGAGCTGCGAGTAGTAGGCATTGATCTGGCGAGCGCGCTTGGCCGCGAAAATCACCAGCCGGTACTTGGAGTCGATGGACTCCAGCAGGTCGTCGATCGGCGGATTGGTGATGCCTTCGGGTTGGATGCTCAAGATTGACCTCTGATCAAGAAACGGGGTTTGCCTGTGGTCACAAGCCCATCAAGCCTATCAAATGCGCGACGGTCTTCTCGACGTCGTCGTTCTCCACGATTTCGTCGGCCTCGGTGATGGCTTCCAGTTCCAGTTTCGCGGTCTCGAGGCGACGTTGCTGGGCCTCCTCGTCCTCCGTGCCCCTGCCCCGCAACCGGTTGACGAGCTCGTCCCATGAGGGCGGCTGCAGGAAGACCAGTTTCGCCTCGGGCAGGTTCCGCTTGACCTGGCGCGCACCCTGCAGGTCGATCTCGAGCACGACGGTGCGGCCCGCGGCAAGTGCCTCCACGACCGGACGACGCGGCGTGCCGTAGCGGTGCAGCCCGTGCACGACCGCGTGTTCGAGGAGCTGTCCGGAATCGATCAGTTCACAGAAAAGTTCGTCCGTCACGAAGTGGTAGCTCACCCCAGGCACCTCACTGGGCCGCGGTGGGCGCGTGGTCATCGAGACCGAGAAGAACACCTCTGGGCGGAGCTCGCGCAACCTCGCGCACACCGTTCCCTTGCCGACTCCACTGGGGCCGGAGATCACCCAGACTGCTGCTTTGTTCTTCGTCACCCCGACAGCTTAGGAGAACAACTCCTTGAGGCGCTCCACCTGGTGGCGGCCGAGACCGCGGATGCGACGATTCGGCGCGATCTGGAGGCTCTGCATGATCTCCTGCGATCTTGTGATTCCGACCCTGGGCAGGGCGCGGAGCAGATCCACCACCTTCACTCGGGACAGGACGTCGTCGTCCATCGCCCGCTCGAGCGCGGCACCCAGTGAGACCTCGCCGGTGCGCACCTGTTCCTTCAGGTTGGCGCGGGCGCGGCGGGCCGCTGTTGCGGCACTGCGTGCGGATTCGAGCTGTTCAGGGCTCAGCTGCGGTATGGCCATGGGACTCCAGTTCAACGTCACCCCCAGACGGGGTGTTCCAACGCTTGGCTGCAATCTAGCCCCTGACAACCGGTGTTAGCGCGAACACGAAAAAGTTGCCGTGAGTTTCATCGGAGGGCCCAGGAGAACGCTCTCAGGACAGCGACAAGGCCTGTTCCTGCAGGGCCGACGCCCTTGCCAGCAGTTCGGCCCTACCGGCACCGATGACCTCCCGGCTGGCCGTGGGCAGCACCAGCGAGGCCGCTTGTCCGAAGCGTTCGCGGACTGCCTCGATGGTGCCGCCCTGGGCCCCGATTCCGGGCACCAGGACGGACCCGTTGAACGCCGACACGTCGCAGCCCAGCGCCGCGTGCGTCGCCCCGACGACCAGCCCGACGGCGTGGTCCCAGCCCGGGTTGCCCGCGGCCACCTCGTCCACCACGTGCTGCGCCACCGTGCCACCCGCGACGACGGCGGTCTGGATGGCGAGGCCGTCGGGGTTGGAGGTGCGGGCCAGGACGTAGACGCCCCTTCCGGAGTCGACGGCGCGCTCGATCGCCGGCACCAGCGACCCCACACCCAGGTAGGGGCTCAGGGTGATGGCGTCGGCACGCAGCGGGGAGGCGTCGTCGAGGAACGCGGTGGCGTAACCGGCCATCGAAGAGCCGATGTCGCCGCGCTTCACGTCCAGCAGGGACAACGCCCCCGCTCCGCGGATGTCGGCAAGGACGCGCTCCAGGACGGCCACGCCTGCTGACCCGAAGGCCTCGAAAAAGGCCGACTGCGGCTTGAAGACGGCCACCGTTGAGGCGAGTTCCTCCACGATGCCACGGGCGCAGGCCTCGAGCCCGGCCACCGTCGTGTCCAGGCCCCAGGCGCCCAGCACCGAGGGCATCGGGTCGATCCCCACGCAGAGCCTGCCGCGGGTCGCTGTCAGGTCGTCCAGCCGCTGCTTGTAGCCGGTCACCGGCTCACCTGCCTTCCAGTTCGCGGATGCCGCGCACCAGCGCGGTCCCGGAGTAGATGAAACCCGTGTACAACTGGACCAGCTGCGCACCGGCGTCGAACATCCGGGCGGCGTCGCAGGGCGCCATGATGCCGCCCACGCCCACCACCGGTAGCCGGGATCCCGCCGCGACGCGCTCCACGAACCGCAGGGACCGCTCGGTCAGCGGGGCTCCGCTGAGCCCGCCCGCCTCCTGGGCCAGCGCCCTGTCGGGTGCCGCAAGCCCAGCGCGCGAGAGCGTGGTGTTGGTGGCGATGATGCCCGCGGCACCGGAGTCGTCGATGACGGCCAGGGTCTCGCGGAGCTGGGCCGCGTCGAGGTCCGGGGCGAGCTTGACCAGGATCGGGGTGGGCCGGCCGGACAGCGTCCGCGCTTCGCCGACGAGTGCGGCCAGGAGCGCGGCCAACTCCTCGGCACCCTGCAGGCTGCGGAGCCCCGGGGTGTTCGGGCTGGAGACGTTGACGGCGAAGTAGTCGGCGTAGGGGTGCAGCGTCCGCAGGGAGTGCAGGTAGTCGTCGACGGCGTGGTCCAGCGCCACGAGCTTGGTCTTGCCGATCGAGATCCCCAACGGGATGCCGACGGCGTTGTTGCCCCGCCGCACCCCGAGCCGGTGCAGGTGGGCGGCCATGGCGTCGGCCCCGGCGTTGTTGAAACCCATCCGGTTGATGATGGCCTTCGACGCCCGCAGCCGGAAGACGCGGGGCAACGGATTGCCCGGCTGCGGACGGCCCGTGACGGTACCCAACTCCGCGAACCCGAAACCCAGCCGGGCCCAGGCCGCCGCCGCCAGGCCGTCCTTGTCCATGCCGGCCGCCAAGCCCACACGGTTCGGGAATCGGATCCCGGCCACGGTCACCGGATCCGCGACCCGGCCACGGGCGCCGACCGGGAGCCTGGAAAGCAGGTGGACCATGTCCTCATGGATCCGCTCCGGGTCTCCCCCGTGCAGCCGGAAGAGCACTGGCCGCAGGCCCAGCTGGTACGCAGAGCGCATCAGCCGGGTGCCCACGGACGGCTGCTTCATCGGGTCGCGGCCGCCCATTCCTGCAGGGACTGCACCTCGAGCCCGCCTCGGCGCAGCGCCTCGATGCCCTGCACCGCGGCGGCCAGTCCGGGCACCGTGGTGACGCAGGGGACGTCGGCGAGCACCGCCGCCGTGCGGATCAGGTACCCGTCCAGGCGCGGTGAGGCGCCGTCGACGTTGTTGCCCTGGGGCGTGTTGAACACCAGGTCGATCTCGCCGCTGTTGATCAGCTCGACGATGGTGGGTGCCTCGTCGCCGTCCTCGCGCTCGGAAAGCTTGTGCACCTCGGTGACCTCGACGCCGTTGCGCCGCAGCACCGAGGCGGTGCCGCTGGTGGCCAGCAGCTTGAAGCCGAGATCCGCGAGGCGCTTGATGGGCCACAGCGCGTGCCGCTTGTGCCGGTTGGCCACGGAGACGAACACGGTGCCGGTGGTGGGCAGCGGCCCTCCGGAGGCTGCCTGGGCCTTCGCGTAGGCGGTGCCGAAGTCGTGGGCCAGCCCCATGACCTCACCGGTGGAGCGCATCTCCGGGCCGAGGACGGTGTCCACGAACGCACCGGTGGTGGTGCGGAACCGGTTGAACGGCATCACCGCCTCCTTCACCGCGACGGGCGCCCCCGGACGGGTGGTGGCGCCGTCGCCCGTGGCGGGCAGCAGCCCGGCCGTGCGCAGGTCCGCGATCTTCTCCCCAAGCATGATCCGGGCGGCGGCCTTGGCCAGCGGCATGTCGTTCGCCTTGCTCACGAACGGCACGGTCCGCGATGCACGCGGGTTGGCCTCCAGCACGTAGACGGTGTCACCGTGCAACGCGTACTGGATGTTCAGCAGGCCGCGCACGCCCACGCCCTCGGCGATCAGCTCGGTCGAGTGGCGGATGTGTTCCACCGCGGCGTCGCCCAAGGTGATGGGCGGCAGCGCGCAGGCGGAGTCGCCCGAGTGGATGCCGGCCTCCTCGATGTGCTCCATCACGCCGCCGAGGAAGAGTTCCTCACCGTCGTAGAGGGCGTCGACGTCGATCTCCACGGCGTCGTCGAGGAAGCGGTCCACCAGCACCGGGGAGTCCTCGGTGATCTCCGTGGCGCCTGCGATGTAGCGCTCGAGGGCAGTGTCGTCGTAGACGATCTCCATGCCGCGACCGCCCAGTACGTAGCTGGGCCGCACGAGGACGGGGTAGCCGATCTCCGCGGCGATCTCCTGGGCCTCGGCGAACGAGCTGGCCATCCCGTGCTTGGGAGCCGGGAGTCCGGCTCGGGCCAGCAGGCGTCCGAAGGCACCGCGTTCCTCGGCCAGGTTGATAGCCTCCGGGCTGGTTCCGAGGATCGGGACTCCCGCGTCCTTGAGCGTCTGGGCAAGCTTGAGCGGGGTCTGGCCGCCGAGCTGGCAGATGACGCCCAGCACAGGGCCGGCCTTGACCTCGGCGTGGTAGATCTCGAGGACGTCCTCGGCGGTCAGCGGCTCGAAGTAGAGCCGGTCGGAGGTGTCGTAGTCGGTCGAGACCGTCTCGGGGTTGCAGTTGATCATGACGGTCTCGTAGCCCGCGTCGCGCAGGGCCATGGTGGCGTGGACGCAGGAGTAGTCGAACTCGATGCCCTGACCGATCCGGTTCGGACCCGAGCCGAGGATCAGCACCGCGGGCTTCTCCCTGGCCGGAACCTCGTTCTCCTCGTCGTAGGAGGAGTACATGTAGGGGGTCTTCGCCTCGAACTCGGCGGCGCAGGTGTCCACCGACTTGAACACCGGCCGGATGCCGAGCGCCCACCGGACACCGCGGATGACGTCGGTGCTCAGGTCGCGCAGGGCCGCGATCTGGGCGTCGGAGAAGCCGTGCTTCTTGGCCTTGCGGAGCACCGCGGGGGTGAGTTCCGGGGCGTCGCGCACCTCGTCGGCCAGATCCCGCAGGAGCTCCAGCTGGTGGGTGAACCAGGGGTCGATGCCGGTGGCCTCGTAGACCTGCTCGACCGTCGCGCCCTGCCGCAGCGCCTGCATCACGAGCCGGATCCGGCCATCCTGGGGGCGGCTGGCGTCGTCGAGCAGTTCCTGCACGGAGCGGTCGTGGGCGGCGGTGAAGTCGAAGGGCGCCTTCGGGTCCTCCATGGAACGCAGGGCCTTGCCGAGCGCCTCGGTGAAGTTGCGACCGATCGCCATCACCTCGCCGACCGACTTCATGTGCGTGGTGAGGGTGGAGTCGGCGGCCGGGAACTTCTCGAACGCGAACCTGGGCACCTTGACGATCACGTAGTCGATGACCGGCTCGAAACTCGCCGGGGTGGCCTGCGTGATGTCGTTGGGGATCTCGTCGAGGGTGTAGCCGACGGCGACCTTGGCGGCGATCTTGGCGATCGGGAAACCCGTGGCCTTCGAGGCCAGGGCCGACGAACGGGAGACCCGGGGGTTCATCTCGATGACGATCATCCGGCCCGTGGCCGGCTCGATGGCGAACTGGATGTTGCAGCCGCCCGTGTCGACGCCGACCGCACGGATGATGGCGATGCCGACGTCGCGCATCCGCTGGTACTCGCGGTCGGTCAGGGTCATGGCGGGGGCGACGGTGATGGAGTCACCGGTGTGGACGCCCATCGGGTCGAAGTTCTCGATGGAGCAGACCACCACGACGTTGTCGTTGTGGTCACGCATGAGTTCGAGTTCGAACTCCTTCCAGCCGAGGATTGACTCCTCGATCAGGACCTCGGTGACGGGGCTGGCGGACAGGCCCGCACCGGCGATCTGGCGGAGTTCGTCGGGGTCGTGCGCGAAGCCGGAGCCGACGCCACCCATCGTGAAGCTCGGGCGCACGACCACGGGGTAGCCGAGGTCGTCGGCAGCCTGCAGGACCTCCGCCATGCTGTGGCAGATGGCCGAACGGGCGACCTCCGGCGCGCCGCCGGCGATGTCGGTGAGGCCGAGGACGATCTGCTTGAACTGCTCGCGGTCCTCGCCGCGCTGGATCGCCTCCACCGACGCACCGATGAGTTCGACGTCGTAGCGCTCAAGGACGCCGTTCTCATGCAGCTTGATGGCGGTGTTGAGCGCCGTCTGGCCACCCAGGGTGGCGAGGACTGCGTCGGGCCGCTCCTTGGCGATGACGCGCTCGACGAACTCCGGGGTGATGGGTTCGACGTAGGTGGCGTCGGCGAAGTCGGGGTCGGTCATGATCGTCGCGGGATTGGAGTTGACGAGGATGACCCGGAACCCTTCCTCCTTGAGCACCCGGCAGGCCTGCGTCCCGGAGTAGTCGAACTCACAGGCCTGTCCGATGACGATCGGCCCGGATCCGATGACGAGAATCGATTGAATGTCCTGGCGACGGGGCATCAGGCTTCCTTCCCGGCGTTTGCCAGCATCTCGACGAAACGGTCGAACAAGTGGGTTGAATCGTGGGGGCCGGCTGCGGCCTCGGGGTGGTACTGCACCGAGAAGGCCGCGAGCCGGCCGTCGCGGCGCAGCTCGAGGCCCTCCACCACGTCGTCGTTGAGGCAGATGTGGCTCACGCGGGCGGTGCCGTAGGGCGTCGCCACGTCCTCGCCGATGGGGGCGTCGACGGCGAAGCCGTGGTTCTGCGCGGTGATCTCCACCTTGCCCGTGGCGAGTTCCTTGACCGGCTGGTTCAGGCCACGGTGGCCGAACTTCAGCTTGTAGGTCCGCAAGCCCAGTGCGTGACCGAACAACTGGTTGCCAAGGCAGATGCCGAAGTACGGAACCCGGTTCGCCAGCGCCTCCTGCAGCAGCGAGATGGGGCCGGTGGCGGCGGCCGGGTCGCCCGGGCCGTTGGAGAAGAACACGCCGTCGGGCCCGATGGCCGCGACGTCGTCCCAGGTGGCGGTCGCGGGCAGGACGTGCTGCTCGATCCCCAACTCCGACAGACGCTCCAGGGACATGGACTTGATGCCCAGGTCAAGGACCGCGACGGTGTAGACCTTCTCCCCCTTGGCGGGGATGACGTAGGGCTCGGAGATGGTGACCTCGCCGGTCAGGTCCGCACCCTTCATGGACGGCTGCTGCAGGACCTTGGCCAGCAACGACTTCTCATCAAGGTCCTGGGTGGAGATCCCCACGCGCATGGCCCCGGCCTCGCGGATGTGGCGCGTGATGGCGCGGGTGTCGACGTCGGCGATCCCGACGATGCCCTGCCGCGCGAGTTCGGCGTCGAGGCTGCCGCGGGAGCGCCAGTTGGAGGGCCGGGGAGCTGGGTCCCGGACGACGAAGCCGGCCACCCAGATGCGGGAGGACTCGTCGTCCTCGTCGTTCCAGCCCGTGTTGCCGACGTGCGGCGCGGTGGTCAGCACCACCTGACGGTGGTAGCTCGGGTCCGTGAGGAGTTCCTGGTAACCGGACATGCCGGTGCTGAACACCAGCTCGCCGAAGGTCTCGCCGGCTGCACCGAATGATCGACCACGGAAAACGCGTCCGTCCTCCAGAACCAGAATTGCGGCGGGTTGAGAACTCATGCGTACCTCGTCAGTGGTCAGTTTTCAGTGGGCTTTGGGCTCGTGGCCGCGACTCGCGAGAGGAGGCCGTTGAGGAAGGTGGGTGACTCGTCGGTGGACAGGTCCGAGGCCAGACGCACGGCCTCCGCGATGGCGACCGACGCCGGGACCTGGGTGTGGTCCAGTTCGAAGACCGCGATCCTGGCCAGATTACGGTCAACGGCCGGCATCCGTTCCAGCGTCCACGAATCTGAGACGGCCGCGGAGATCCGCGCGTCGATCTCCTCGCGGTGCTCCGCGACCCCGTGGACGATGCTGGTCGTGAGCTCGCGGACCGTTTTGCCCTCGAAGGTCAGCTGCTGGTTCAGCAGGTCGACCAGACCGACACCGCGCAGTTCTGCGGCGAACAGCACGTCCAGGGCGGCCTTGCGGGCCTTCGTCTGGGTGCCGTAGTGGGGCGCCTCAGGCACCGGTGACGCGGCCGAGGTAGGAACCGTCGCGGGTGTCCACCTTGACCTTCTCCCCGGTCGTGATGAACAGCGGCACCTGGATCTCCTTGCCGGTCTCGAGGGTGGCCGGCTTGGTGCCGCCCGTCGAGCGGTCGCCCTGGAGTCCCGGTTCGGTGTAGGTGATCTCCAGTTCCACCGAGGCCGGGAGCTCGATGAACAGCGGGTTGCCCTCGTGCATGGCGACGGTGGCGGCCTGGTTCTCCAGCATGTAGTCCTTGGCGTCGCCGACGGTGTCAGCGCTGACGTGGATCTGGTCGTAGGTGGTGTTGTCCATGAAGACGTAGTCGTCGCCGTCGATGTAGAGGTACTGCATCTCGCGGCGGTCGACGGTGGCGGTGTCCACCTTGGTGTCGGAGTTGAAGGTCCGGTCGACGATCTTGCCGGTCAGCACGTGCTTCAGCTTCGTGCGCACGACGGTGTTGCCCTTGCCCGGCTTGTGGTGCTGGAACCACTGCACCTGCCAGAGCTGTCCGTCCAGGTCCAGCACCATGCCATTCTTCAGGTCGTTGGTCGACGCCACGTCATTCGCCTCTCGTTCAGCTGGTGGCCTATTGGGCCGTCGCGAGAGTCTACCCAATCCCGCCTCCGGCGCGAAAAACGCCCCGAGTTGCCACATTTCCCCTTGATCGGGGCCCATCCCGACGTAGGCTTGCCTCTCCGGTGCAATTCGGCATCGAGTTCGACGGAAGGAGTTGTGTATGGGTTTGGGTGACAAAATTTCCAACGCAGCCGAGGAAACCAAGGGCAAGATCAAGGAATCCGTAGGCGATGCAACTGACAACGAGCAGCTCGAAGCTGAAGGCCGCCTGGAACAAGGCAAGGCCAACGTGAAGCAGGGCGTGGAGGACGTGAAGGACAGCGCTTCGGAGGCGTTCAACGACGCCACCGACCGTGACCACCGTCACTGATCCTGTTTCAGACGTACAGCTTGTGTAGCTGAAATTTCCCGCCATGAGCGGGGCCGAGGGCGGGTGCACCAAGCACCCGCCCTCGTGCTGTGCGGCGGCCTTTCAGGAGAGGGACGCGTACGCCTGGGCGAGCACCCGTTCATCCGGGTCCCGGATGATCACGGGCTTGCCCTGGGCCCTTAGCCCGACCAGCCGGAGGGTGGATCCGCGAGACTTCTTGTCGAGGCTCATGAGTTTGCGCAGTTCCGGCCAGGCATCGGGGTCATACGACAGGGGCAACCCAAGTCCGCCCAGCAGTTGCCCATGGAGTGCCGCGGTCTCGTCGTCGAGTCCGAGCAGCCGGCGTGAAACCTCGGCCATCCAGCACATTCCGATGCTGATGGCCTCGCCGTGACGCATGGTGAAGTGTTCGCGTGCCTCGATGGCGTGTCCAAGGGTGTGGCCGTAGTTGAGCGCCTCCCTGCCGACGTCGGAGCCGACCGAGGTGCGCTCGGTCAGGTCGGCGGCCACCACTTCTGCCTTGACTACGATTGCCCGCCGGACCAGGTCGGCGAACCGGATGGAGGAGACGTCGAGGGAGTCGTCCACGTCGTCGGAGACCAGCTTCAGGATCTGCGGGTCCGCGATGAAGCCGCACTTGACCACCTCCGCCAGTCCCGACCGGATCTCGGCGGCGGGCAGGCTGTCCAGAAGTGTGAGGTCACAGATGACGGCGCGCGGCTCGTGGAACGCGCCTACAAGGTTCTTCCCCGCGGCGAGGTTGATCCCCGTCTTGCCGCCCAAGGCAGCATCCACCATCCCCAGAACCGAGGTGGGAACGCTGATGTAGGCGACGCCGCGCAGCCAGGTCGCGGCGACGAACCCGGCCAGGTCCGTGGCGGTACCGCCACCAAGGCCGACGACGACGTCGTTGCGCGTGAAGCCCGCCTCAGCGAGCTGGTCCCAGCACCAGGCCAGGATCCCGGGGGTCTTGGCCTCCTCCGCGTCGGGGACCTCGATCCTGATCACCTGACCAGTGGCCATGCCCGCGACGTGGTGTGCGATGTCGCCCAACGGCGCGGAGTGGATGATGGCGACCCGATCCGACCCCTCCAGCAGTTCCGGCAGCCGGTCGAGGGCGTCCCGGGCGATGTGAACGTCGTAGGGTCCGGCCTTGGACTCCACGAGCACGTTCATGGACGCCGCCTCTCCGCCAGTTCCTTCGCGACGTCCTCGGCCGAGCGTTCGTCGGTGTCGATGGTGGTGGTGGCAACTTCCTCGTAGAGCGGCGTGCGTTCGCGAAGCAGCTCGATCAGGCGACCGCGGACGTTGCCGAGCAGCAGTGGCCGCACCGTGTTCATGCCCACCCGCCGGGTGGCCTGGCCGATGGACACCTGCAACCAGACGACGTCGTGGTGGGCCAGCGCACGCCGGACCTTCTCGCTCAGCACCGCTCCCCCGCCCAGCGCCACGACGGCGTCGGTCTGGATCAACTCCAGGGTGGCCGACTCCTCGAGTTCGCGGAAGTGCGCCTCCCCGTCGTCGGCGAAGATCTCGCGGATGGGCTTGCCCACGACCTCCTCGATGCGCGCGTCGACGTCGATGAAGTCTCGGCCGAGTTCACTTGCCAGGGCACGACCCACCGAGGACTTGCCCGATCCCGGGGCACCCACCAGGACGATGCTCATGAGTGCACCTGCAGTCCGCGCTCGCTCAGGTGGGCCAGGTAGGCCTCGGCGTTCCGCTTCGTCTCGGAGACAGAGTCCCCGCCGAACTTCTCCAGGACCGCCTCGGCGAGGACGAGGGCCACCATGGCTTCGGCGACGACGCCCGCGGCCGGGACCGCGCACACGTCGCTGCGCTGGTGGTGGGCGGCCGCGGCCTCACCGGTGGAGACGTCGATGGTCCGAAGGGCACGGGGCACCGTGGAGATCGGCTTCATCGCCGCGCGCACCCGCAGCACCTCGCCGGTGGTCATGCCGCCCTCGATGCCGCCCGCGTGGTGGGTTGCCCGTTCAACGCCCGTTTCCCCGGGCAGGATCTCGTCGTGTGCCGCAGAGCCGCGGCGGCGCGCCACCTCGAAGCCGTCCCCCACCTCGACGCCCTTGATGGCCTGGATGCCCATGAGCGCACCCGCCAGGCGCGCGTCCAGCCGTCGGTCGCCCTGGATGTGCGAACCAAGGCCTGGAGGCAGGCCCCAGGCGAGCACCTCCACCACACCTCCGAGGGTGTCTCCCGCCTTCCGGCAAGCCTCCACCTCCGCTTCCATCGCGGCGGCGGCCTCGGGGTCGAAACAGCGGGTGGGTGCGGCGTCGATGGCCTCAAGATCCGCGTAGGTCGGGAGTCGCCCCGAGCGGGACTCCGCAGGGCCGAGCGCCACGACGTGGCTCAGGACCGTGACACCCAGGGTCTGCTGGAGGAAGGCGTGGGCGATGGCGCCCAAGGCCACCCGCGCCGCGGTCTCCCTGGCGGAGGCGCGCTCAAGGATGGGACGGGCCTCGTCGAAGTCGTACTTCTGCATCCCCGCGAGGTCCGCGTGTCCGGGCCGTGGTCGGGTCAGGGGGGCGTTCCGGGCGATCTCCGCGAGGGCGTCGGCAGCCACCTCACCGGGAGCCATGACCTGTTGCCACTTCGGCCACTCCGTGTTGCCGATCATGACCGCGATCGGAGAGCCCAGCGTCTCGCCGTGGCGGAAGCCGGCGAGCAGGGTGAGCTCGTCGGCCTCGAACTTCATCCGGGCTCCGCGTCCGATGCCGAGGCGACGGCGGGCCAGCGCACGCTCGAGCTCGGGTACCCCCACCCGGACGTGGGCTGGAATGCCCTCCATCGAAGCGATCAGGGCCTGGCCGTGCGACTCGCCGGCGGTGAGGTATCGGAGCATGGCTGTCATTCTTCCACGGTTGCGTGACGACTCCGCAGCTCGTCCTGCGCCGCGGATAGGCAGTCGGCGAAGGTGACCTCATGGCCGGTCAGCAGGTAGAACTGGTCGACGGCCTGCCCGGCCAGCAGGTCCAGCCCCGTAATCACGGTCTGGCCCGGCGCGGCAGCCCCTGCCATCGGCGTCGGCCAAGGGTGGTAGACCGCGTCGAAGAGGACGCTGGCCGCCTTCGCCCAGCGCGCGGCGTGGGGGGCCGTCGCCTCGGTGGGGACGGTGGAGGCCAGCAGGTCGACCTCCGGCAGCTCCTCGTCGATGGCCACCGCCTCGACAGCCGTTCCGAGGGCGAGGCCCAGTTCCACGAGCGAGCCTGCACGCTCCGGCCTGCGCGCGAGCACCAGCACCTCGGCCACGTCGAGGCCCGCGAGCGCGACCATCAGGGACCGCGCCGTCGCGCCATTTCCGACGATGGCCGCACGCCTGAGTGGCCCCAACCCATAGTGGCGCCAGGCGCGGACGAAGCCGGGCACGTCGGTGTTGTGCACGGTCGGCGCCTGGCCCTTCACCAAGGTGTTGCCACCACCGACGAGTCGTGTGACGTGGTCCGGCTCACCGAAGCGGCAGATGGCCTCCTTATGGGGAGCGGTGACGCTCAGACCTGCCCAGTCGTCGTCGGCAAGGACCTCGGTGACGAAAGCATCGAGTCCCTCGGGCGTGACCGTGATGGCTTCGTAGGTCCAGTCCAGGCCGTGCCTGGCGTAGCCCGCGCGGTGGATGGCCGGGGACAGCGAGTGCGCGGCGGGATCCCCGATCACTGCGCAGCGCATCAGACGCAGCGGCCAGTGTTGGCCTGGCACCATTCCTGGAACGCGGCGACGTTCTCGGCGTGACCATCCTCGGTCTCGGCGAAACGGGTCTCACCGGTGTCCAGGTCAACGGTTGTGAAGAACAGGTAGTTGCTGTCCGCGGGCTTGAGCGCGGCCTCGATTGCGGCGCGCCCCGGGTTGCTGATGGGGCCGGGGGGCAACCCGACGTGCACGTAGGTGTTGTAGGGGGACGGATTGGCCCGTTCCTCGGCCGTCGTGGTGACGACGTCGAAGTTGCCGGTGGCGTAGTGCACCGTGGAGTCGAACTGGAGCTTCATGCCCTCGGCGAGGCGGTTGTAGATGACCGAGGCGACCATCGGCCGGTACTCGGCCTGCGCCACCTCACGTTCGATGATGGAGGCCACGATGATGACCTGGTATGGGGTGAGCCCCAGCGCTGCGGCGCCCTCCTGGAGCCCGATCTCCTCCACCACGCGGTTGAACTGGGCCACCTGTGCCTGAGCGATCTGGAGGGGGTCAACCGGCTCCGCCACCTGGTAGGTGTCGGGGAACATGAAGCCCTCGAAGTTGCCTCCGGCCCAATCGGGAAGGGTGATCTTCCCAGTTGCGAAGGCCGCGGCGATGTCCTCGCGTTTGATGCCGAGCTCACGACTGACCGTGGTCCACTGCTGCCCGAGCGTGTACCCCTCCGGAATGGTGATCGTGATCACGTCGAGGTTCGCGGGATCCAGCATCATCTCCAGCGCCCGGGCGGCGGGGATCTGGGTCTTCAGGTTGTAACGGCCCGCCTGCAGCTTGGCGGCATCCGGGTTCTTGGCCGCTTCCTCCCGGAAGGTCTTGGTGGACTTGATCACGTCGTTCTCGACGAGGATGTCGCCGATGTTCGTCAGCGTGGCACCGGGCGGGACCACCACCGAGACGTCGTCCACGCCTTCGCCGATGTAGTCATCGGCGGTTCGCCACGAGACCCAGGCCTCGTTGACCTTGCTGTAGACGAACCAGCCGCCCGCCATGAGCACCGCCACCGACAAGACGACCGCGAAGGCGCTTCGGGCGTGGTATCCGATGGTGCGCCAGTTCAGGTTGCCGTCGTTGTCCACGAACGAATGCCTCACTCGTCGACTCCTTCCAAGGGCTCACCGGCCGGGACGCCGGCGCTGATCTCGAGGTCCAGCGCACGTTGCAGGATCTCCACCGCAGCAGCCTGATCGATGACCTTGCGTTGCTGCTTGGCACGTTGACCCGCACTGCCAAGACTACGTGATGCCGACACGGTGCTCATCCGCTCATCTATGAGGCGCACCGGCCTGGCCCCAATGGCCGATCCCAGTTCCCGGGCCCTCTCCAGCACGAACTGGGCGGCGAAGCTCCGCTCGCCACCCAGGGTGAGCGGGAGCCCCACATAGACGATCTCCGGTTCGTACTCGGCCACCAGTTCCGACAGGCGACGCACGGCATTGCCGCCAGCGGGCACGGTCTCGACTGGGTAGGCGATGCTCGTGCCACTGTTGCTCGCGGCCACCCCGATGCGGGCCTTGCCCCAGTCGATGCCGAGCCGGTTCCCGGTGGGGAGATCAGGC
Source organism: Tessaracoccus sp. OS52 (assembly GCF_020687685.1). Taxonomy (GTDB): domain Bacteria; phylum Actinomycetota; class Actinomycetes; order Propionibacteriales; family Propionibacteriaceae; genus Arachnia. Next base: position 1,285,983 of record NZ_JAJEWM010000001.1, read on the forward strand.
ACGATCACCCAGGGCGTCGGCGATGGCTCGCTCGACGGCCGACAGCGCCGCGTCGGCGGCCTCCGGCCGCGTCCCGCCACCCTGGGCCATGTCGTCCCTGCCACCGCCCTTGCCTCCGAGGGCCTCCGAGGCGACCGAGATGAGCCGGCCGGCCTTGAGCCCCAGGTCGCGTGCGGCGTCGTTGGTGGCCACCAGGGCCGCGGCCTTGCCGTCGCCGCCACCCACGAGCGCCACGACGGCGGGCCCGCTGCCCAGGCGGTTGCGCAGGTCGCCGGCGAGGCTGCGGAGATCTCCCCCGCCGAGGCCAGGCACGGGCACGCCCAGGTAGCGCACGCCCGCGATGTCGCGGGCAGCGCCGACGAGTTCCCCGGCTCGTGCCAGCACCTGGGCGGACTGGAAGGCGGCAAGTTGCTTCTCGGCGTCCTTGAGTTGCGCGATCAGGCGCTCGATACGGGGCACGAGTTCGTCGGGCCGCACCCGCAGGGTGTCGGTCAGCGTGTTGACCAGGGCCCGCTCGGCCGCGAAGCGCTGGAAGGCGTCGCCCGCCACCAGTGCCTCGACCCGCCGCACGCCGGAACCGATGGACTGCTCGCTCACCAGGTTCAGGACGCCGATCTGGGCGGTGTTGGGGACGTGCGTGCCACCGCACAGTTCACGGGACCACGCTCCGGCCAGCTCCACCATGCGCACCACCGGTGGGTACTTCTCGCCGAACATCGCCATGGCGCCGAGAGCCTTGGCCTCCTCAAGCTCCATCTGCTGGGCGGTCACGTCGAACGACTCGCGGATGGCCTGGTTGGCGCGCTGCTCGATCTCGAGCTTGAGCTCATCCGACATGCCCTGGGACGCGGCGAAGTCGAAACGCAGGTAGCCCGGCTTGTTGTACGAGCCGGCCTGGGTTGCGGTGGGGCCAACCAGTTCCCGCAGCGCCGCGTGGACGATGTGGGTGGCCGTGTGCGCCTGGGAACCCGCGTGGCGGGCGGACGGATCCACGTGCGCGCTCGCGTGTGCACCCTGTGCCAGCTCGCCGAGCACCTGGACACGATGCACCACCAGCCCCGGGACGGGACGCTGCACGTCGAGGACGTCGAGGGAGAAGCCGTCACCGGTGATCCGGCCATGGTCGGCGTCCTGGCCACCGGCCTCGGCGTAGAACGGGGTCTCGGCCAGCACCACTTCGACGACGTCACCGTCGCCCGCGCGGTCGACGACGGAGCCGCCGGAGATGATGCCGGAGATCGACGTCTCGACATCGAGGTCCGTGTAGCCCAGGAAAGGGGTCTCCCCGCGCTCGCGGACGACGCGGTAGGCCTCCAGGCTGACGCCGCCGCCCTTCTTGGACTTGGCGTCGGCCCGTGCCCGTTCCTTCTGCTCGGTCATGAGGGCGTTGAACCGCTCCCGGTCGACCGCCAGACCCTGCTCGGCAGCCATTTCGACGGTCAGGTCGATCGGGAACCCGTAGGTGTCGTGCAGCTGGAACGCCTGCTCGCCGGGCAGGGTCGAGGCTCGCTCCTGCTTCGCCCGGGCGACGGCCGTGTCCAGGATGGTGGTGCCGGACTGCAGGGTGCGGCGGAAGGACTCCTCCTCGGTCGCGGCAACCTGGGCGATCCGGTCCCAGGCCCCATGGATCTCAGGGTAGGAGATGCCCATCACGTCCCGGCTCACGGGAAGCAGTTCGCCGAGCACCGGGTCACCCACGCCGAGCAGCCGCATCGCGCGGATACTGCGGCGCAGGAGGCGGCGCAGGACGTAGCCGCGCGCCTCGTTGCCGGGCGTCACGCCGTCGGTCATCAGCATCAGGGAGCTGCGGATGTGGTCGGCGACCACGCGGAAGCGCACGTCGTCGGCCTCGTCGCTGCCGTAGGTCCTGCCCGAGAGCTCGGAGGCCTTGGCGATGACGGGGAAGACCTCGTCGGTCTCGTACATGTTCGCGACGCCCTGCAGCAGGTAGGCGGTGCGCTCCAGCCCGTTGCCGGTGTCGATGTTGCGGGTGGCCAGGGGCCGCAGGACGTCGAAGTCGTCCTTGGCGCGCACGGCGGAGAGCTCCTCGGTCTGGAACACCAGGTTCCAGATCTCGAGGAAGCGGTCCTCGTCGGCCTCCGGGCCGCCGTCGGGGCCGAACTCGGGACCGCGGTCGAAGTAGATCTCGGAGCAGGGGCCGCCGGGACCGGGGACGCCCATGTGCCAGTAGTTGTCCTTGAGACCGCGCTCCTGGATCCGTTCCCTGGGGATGCCGGCCTGCTGCCACAGGTCGATCGTCTCGTTGTCGCCGTACAGTGCGGTCACCCAGATGCGGTCACCGTCGAAGCCCCAGCCACCGTCGGCCACACTCCCGGTCACCAGGTCCCAGGCGTACTGGATGGCCTCGGCCTTGAAGTAGTCACCGAAGGCGAAGTTGCCGTTCATCTGGAAGAAGGTGCCGTGGCGGGTGGTCTTGCCCACCTCGTCGATGTCCAGGGTGCGGACGCACTTCTGGACCGAGACGGCCCGCTTGAACGGCGCCGGTTCGTCGCCCAGGAAATAGGGCTTGAACGGCACCATGCCCGCGTTCACGAACAGCAGGGTCGGGTCGTTGTAGAGCAGCGAGGCGCTCGGGACGACGACGTGCTCGCGTGCGGCGAAGAAGTCGATGAACCGGCTCCGGATCTCGGAGGTCTTCATGTGGATTGGTTCCTAGCGGTGGTGATTCAGATGCGGTCCGGGACGTCGAGCTCGGCTCGGAGCTCGGCCTCGCGGGCAGCCATGGAGGTCTTGAAGGTGGCGTAGAAGTCGCCGAAGCTGACGGCAGCCTCGTTGCCCTTGCGCTCCACCTGCTCGGCTATGCCCGCCGGGGTGAGGCGGAGCAGCAGGGAGCGGCCGCGGGTGATCACGAAAGCGGCCAGGGCGGCCCCGACGATGAGCCAGAACAGACTTCTCACTTCTTCTTCCGTCCCTTCAGGGCCGAGCGCACGCCGTAGGTGAACGCGGCCGTCTTGACCAAGGGGCCCCCGAGCGTGGCTGCGAACAGAGCTGACATCTGGGCGGCGTTCTCACTGACGACGCTGGCGTGGCCGGACACCTTGTGGACGTCCTCTGTGACCAGCGACAGTTTGGCGATCTCGTCATTGGTGGCCTCGACGGTGCCCTTCAGCTCCTGCAGGATCGGCACGGAGTTGTGGCCCACGTCGCGCACCGCCAGGCGCAGTTCCTCCAGCACCCGCCCGAGCTTCAGCAGCGGTACGGCGCAGAAGGCGACCAGCACGCACAGTGCGACGGCGGCCAGCAGGGCGGCGATCTGTCCAACGGTCATTTTGTGGTCTCCTCGTGACGCTTCGCGGTAACTCTAGCTGACCGCGGCCGCACCGAGGTGGCCTCCTCGATGGCCGCGAGGCGCTCCCCCACCGCCGCCTCCGCACCATTGGGGGTGGGGCGGTAGTAGCGGGCCTCGAGTAGGTCGTCGGGCAGGTACTGCTGCGCCACCAGACCGTGGGGATGGTCATGTGGGTACTTGTAGCCCTTGCCGTGCCCGAGCTTCTCCGCCCCGGAGTAGTGGGCGTCGCGCAGGTGCGGCGGGACGTCGACGCCCTTGCCCGCACGCACGTCGGCGATGGCCTCGTCGATGCCCAGGTAGACGGCATTCGACTTCGGCGCCGTCGCGGCGGCCACCGTCGCGTGCGCCAGCGTGATCCGCGCCTCCGGCATGCCCAGCAGCTGCACCGCCTGGGCGGCCGCGACGCAGGTCTGGAGCACGCCCGAGGCGGCCATTCCGACGTCCTCGGAGGCGGAGATCATCAGCCGGCGGGCGATGAAGCGGGGGTCGTCCCCCGCCTCGATCATCCGGGCCAGGTAGTGGAGTGCGGCCTGCGGGTCGGAACCGCGGATGGACTTGATGAACGCGCTGATGACGTCGTAGTGCTGGTCGCCGTCGCGGTCGTAGCGGACGGTGGCGCGGTCGACGGCGGAGGCCACCACCTCGGGCGTGACCTCCGTGGTCTCCAGCGATTTGGCGCTCGCCGCTGCCTCCTCCAGGAAGGTGAGCGCCCGACGTGCGTCCCCCTGCGCCATCCTGATGAGGTCGGAGCGGGCCGCCTTCGTGAGCGCGACGTTGCCACCGAGGCCGCGCGGGTCTGCGACCGCCCGGTCCACGAGGCCGCCGATGTCGTCGTCGGTCAGCGGCTTGAGCCGCAGGAGCAGTGACCGCGAGAGCAGCGGTGAGATGACGGAGAACGAGGGGTTCTCGGTGGTGGCCGCGATGAGGGTGACGATGCGGTTCTCCACCGCCGGCAGGAGCGCGTCCTGCTGGGTCTTGGAGAAGCGGTGGACCTCGTCGATGAACAGCACGGTGGGGTTGCCGCGCTCCAGTTCGCGGCGCGCGGCGTCGAGTTCGGCACGCAGCTCCTTCACGCCGGCGCTGACAGCGGAGACCTCGACGAAGCGGGCGCCCGAGGCACGGGAGACGATGGAGGCGAGGGTGGTCTTGCCGACGCCCGGCGGCCCCCACAGGAACACGCTCATCGGCTGTCCCGCCACGAGCCTGCGCAGTGGCGAACCTGCCCCGAGGAGGTGCTGCTGACCGACGATCTCCTCCAGGGTGCGCGGCCGCATCCGGACCGCGAGCGGCGCACCCTCAAAGCGGGCGTCGCCGAGCGAGCCCACGGGCTTGACCGGGCTCGGGTCCGGGTTGCCGAAGAGGTCGTAGTTCACGCCCATCAGCCTAACCGTGCGGTTCGCATGGAACCTCCCACGGGGTCCAGCCCCTCTGGGAGAGTGAGGAGGTGCCCATGCCCGACCCCGACGGCTTCGAGGAGTTCCTGCAACGGGACTCCCCCGCGCTGCTTCGGACCGCCTGGATGCTGACAGGCTCCCGTCACGTGGCGGAGGACCTGCTGCAGGAGGCGCTCGCGAAGGCCTACCGGCACTGGGATGGCATCAACAGCAACCCCGCAGGCTGGGTCCGCACGGCGATGATCCGGCTGCAGTCGGCCTGGTGGCGGCGGAAGTGGCGCGGCGAGATTCCGACCGGCGAGCTGCCTGAGATGCCGTCGGGCGCAGGAGATGGGGTCGAGGACCGCCACGTGCTCGCTGCCGCCCTTGCGCGGCTGCCGTGGCAGCAACGGCAGGTGGTGGTCTTGCGCTACGTCGATGACCTCGCGATCGAGGAGGTCGCCAGGCGCACTGGCCGAAGCGTCGGCACCGTCAAGAGCCAGACCTCACGCGGGTTGGCCCGGCTGCAGAGCCTCCTCTCCGAGCAGTACCTGGGCGAAGGAGCAGACCATGAATGACATCAAGGATCGTCTGGCCGACGTTGGGTCCGACGATCTCCCGCCGATTCCCCTCGCTGTGGTTCGGCGCCGGGCATCGAGGCAGCGGGCTGGGCAGCGCCTGGCTGCGGGAGCGGGACTGGTGGTGCTGCTGGGCGCCCTGGCACTGGGCGTCCCGCGGCTCCTCCCGGAGGGGTTGGATGTGGCTGACGCACCGGCCTCGAGCAATCCAGCAGCCACCACCGCACCGGGCACCCCGGAGGCGACATCGCTGGCCGACGAGCCGCCGGGAACCCTCGCGGTCTGGCAACTTGCCGATCCCGCGGCAGTGACCGCCGAGACCACCAGGCTCGACCTGCTGGTGACCCGGGTCGAGTGCGCGAGCGCCTTCACCGGTGAGGTGCTGCCTCCCCAGGTCACGATCACCGACGAAGCCGTCTCGATCCGGGCAGAGGTGCAATGGATCGACCCCAACCAGGCCGCCGAGTGCCCCTCGAACCCGTACGTGCCCTTGACCGTGGCATTGCCCGAACCCCTGGGCGCCCGAATGCTCGTCGACGAGGGGTGCGCGAACGGGGAGTTCGCGCGCACGTCGCACTGTGAGGACGACGGCGTCCGGTGGCTCCCGTGATCAGCGTCAAGAACACGGTCTTCGCGATCACAGTTCTGTGCCTCCTCGGCGGTTGCACCTCGTCGCTGCGTGAAACCGACCCGCGGGCAGTGCCCACGAGCCAGACCTCGGGGCTGCTCGTCGAGGCCGTCATCCAGGTGGACGGGCCCTGGTACGCCGACATCTCCGAACTCGCAGCCGCGGCGGACCTGGTGGTACAGGTCCGCGTCGAGGCCAGCGAGGCGACCCTGTCCTACCCGGATGAGTCCAGCTACTCCTCCGACGACCCCTTCCTCAACCCGTACGCGGGGACGGGACGCACCCCGTCGGCAGCGGAGCTGGAGGCCATGGCTTCCCCGGCCACCGTCAACACGGCCGTAGTGCTCGACGTGGTGGCGGGATCCGCCGAGGTGGGGGACGTGGTGCGGGTCTGGGAGCACGGAGACATTTCGAACCTCGCGCGACTCGCGGGCGATCCGCTGCTGTTCCTGGAAAGCAGCGGGTCCGACGAGTACTGGGTGGTCGGCACTTACCAGGGCGCGTTCGCCCCCTCGGGGAACGCGGAGTTCGTCTCGGTGGCCGAGGACCGGGAAGACCTTCTCTTCCAACCGGGCGATCGAACGCTCGTCGACGAGCTGCTCGGCAGCTCCTGAACCGAGTTGCCCAACTGGCTACGTTGGAGTTCATGACTCGTGTGCCCCTGTCCGTGCTGGACCTCGTTTCCGTCTCCTCCGACCAGACCCCTGCGCAGGCGATCGACGCCGCGATGGAGGCTGCGCAACTGGTGGATCGGCTCGGGTACGAGCGGCTCTGGTACGCCGAGCACCACAACACCGCCTCCGTGGCGTCGTCGGCGACGTCGCTTCTCGTCGGACGCGCCGCGGGCCTCACCGAGCGGATCCGCGTCGGCTCCGGCGGCGTGATGCTGCCCAACCACGCGCCCCTGATGGTGGCGGAGAACTACGGCACGCTGGCCCAGATGTTCCCCGGCCGCATCGACCTGGGTCTGGGCCGGGCGCCGGGCACCGACCAGCTCACCGCCCGAGCGCTGGCGCGCTCCAGTGCCGCGCCCGACGACTTCGTCGCGAACGTCGTCGACCTCATGAACTGGTTCGACGGCGGCCGCGACCGGCTGGGAATCCACGTCGGCGTCGCGGAGGGCACCAGGGTTCCCATCTGGATGCTGGGCTCCTCGACGGCGGGCGCGACCATGGCCGCAGCGCTCGGGCTGCCCTACTCGTTCGCCTCCCATTTCGCTCCCGATGCCCTGTTCCAGGCGCTCGAGGTCTACCGCAGCAACTTCGACGCCGAGGCCAGCACCGCGCAGATCGACAAGCCCTACGTCAGCGTGGGGATCAACGTGATGGCCTGCGAGGACGAGGCGGAGGCGCACCACCAGTTCACGGTGACGCAGAACATGTTCCTGGCGATGCAGCGCACCGGCGGCCGCACCAAGCTCCAGCCCCCGGGCGAGCCCGGGTTCGAGGTCACAGAGATGGCACGGATGATGGCGGACAAGATGCTGCAGGTCAGCGCGGTCGGCACGCCGGAACAGGTGGCGGAAGTGATGCAGTCAGTCGTGGAGCAGACCGGCGCCGACGAACTGATCACCGTCACCTACGCCCACGATCCAGCCGTGCGGCTCCGCTCGCTGGAGCTGACCGCCCAGGCCTGGGGCCTGACGGGTTAACCCTGTCAGAGGATCTCTGCCAGCAGCTCCTTGACGCGGACCTCGATCTCGTCGGCTATCCGTCGCACCTGCTCGATCGATTGCCCCTCGGGATCCGCGATCACCCACTCCAGGTGGTGCTTGCCCGGATATGGCGGCAGTCCCGGCTCCATCGACACCACGATGTCGGAGGCTTCCAGGGCATCGGCGGAGATCTCCTTGCTGAACAGGTACTCCGTGTGGATGCCACGCTCCTGGAGCACCTGCAGCGCGAGGGGGTTGATGGCACCGGTAGGGCTGGAACCCGCGGACCGTACGACGACGCGCTCACGGGAGAAGTGCCTGGCCATGGCCGCGGCGATCTGCGAACGCCCCGCGTTGTGCACGCAGACGAACAGCACTTCCGGCCGGCCTTCGGGCAGGGAACCGGCGCGCCGCGCCGCTGCCCTGAGGCGTTCGTGGGCCCGGCGTTCGACGAAGACGGGCAGGAAGGTGCGCACGTGGCTCCCGGGTGCGAGTTCGGCATGGGCGGCCCGGACGTGGGCGCGCACCTCCTCCTCGCTGAAGCTGCCGGCGTAGCGCGCTGCAAGGTCGGCGACGATGCGCTGGTACTCGGCGGCATGTTCCGCCGGCTGACCGGTGACCTCCATGACCAGGTCGACCACCCGCCGGGAGATGTCGTCGCGGACCAGACGCATCCTGGCGGCGCCCTCGATGCCGCGCAGGCTCGGCTCGTCGATGTCCCAGACCTGGACCTGGGCAGACATCCCCGCGACCGGCACGACCTTGGCCTCCGTGCCCAGGATGACCAAGTGCGTGGCGGAGCGGAGCATGTCGTCGGTGAGTGGCTTGGGATGCTCCCCCTCCACGGTTGCCCCCACCTCACGGAGCGCCTCCACTGATTGCTGGTTGAGTCCTGTGCCGGGATTCGTCCCGGCGGAAGTGACCTCGACCGCGTCGCCGCTGAGCTGGCGTGCCAGTGCGGCAGCCATCTGGGACTTGCCGCCGTTGCTCACGCAGACGAACAGCAGGTGGGGCTTGGGCGATTCACCGGCTGTCATCTGCCTTGCCTCCGATCAGAGAGACCTCTGGGAGCAATATCGTCGCACAATCAGTGCCCAGTTCAGAGGATCTCGGCGAGGAGACCCTTGACCTTCACCTCGATCTCGTCGGCGATCCGCCGCACGGTCTCGATCGATTGCCCGTTCGGGTCGTCGAGCTTCCAGTCCTCGTAGCGCTTGCCGGGGTAGAAGGGGCACTCGTCACCGCAGCCCATGGTGATCACGACGTCGGAGGCCTGCAGCGCGTCGGTGGTGAGGGGCTTGGAGAACAGGTAGGCGGCCTCGATACCGCGCTCCTCGAGGACCCTCAGCGCATCGGGGTTGATCTGCCCGGAAGGCCTGGAGCCGGCCGACCGGACATTGACCTGACCACCGGAGAAGTGCTTGGCCATTGCCGCGGCCAGCTGGGACCGGCCCGCGTTCTGGACGCAGACGAACAACAGTTCGGGCCTGCCGTCGAGAGGTTCGCCCTTGCTCTTGGCAGCCGCTCGCAGCTTGTCGTGGGCGAACCGTTCGACGAACACGGGCAGGTTGGCGGGTATCCGGGTGGTGGCGGCCAGCGCGGCGTGCGCCTCCCTGACGAAGGCGCGCACCTCGTCGGCTGTGAAGACGCCTTCGTAGTGCTTTGCGAGGTCGTCGATGATGCTCCGGTAACGCTCGGCGTGACCGGAGGGCTGCCCGGTGACCTCGAGCACGAGGTCGATGACCCGGCGGGAGATGTCGTCGCGGACCAGTCGCATCCGCTCGGCACCCTCGATGCCGCGCAGGCTGGGCTCGTCGGTGTCCCACACGCGTACGTCGGCAGCGAGGTCTTCCATCTGCGGCAGCTGCGCCTCGGTGCCCACGAGGATGACGTGACTGGCGGACCGCAGCATCTCCTCGGTGAGTGCTTTCGGATGCTCTCCGTCCATGTTCGCACCCACCTCAGCAAGTGAGTCGATGGACTCCTGGTTCAGGGAGGAACCGGGCTTGGTGCCGGCCGAGGTGACCTCGACGGCGGACCCGCCGATCTGGCGGGCGATGGCGGCGGCCATCTGGGACTTGCCGCCATTCTTGACGCAGACGAACAGCAGATTGGCCTTGGGAGGGTTCTCAGATTCGGACATGGGACGTTCCCTTCTGGAGGTTGGTTGCCAGTAGTGCGATGCGGGTGCGGAGGATCTCGGCCGCGGAGACGAACGCCTCCTCATCGCCGATTGCCACGGGGTCAGGCACGGACCAGTGCATTGCTGAGTCCGCTTCCGCCCAGGTCTCGTGGACGTGGTCGCAGACAGTGACGACGAGGTCTCCGCGTTTCCTCGCCTGGTCGACGTGCCGGGTTACCTGGTCCAGGTGGAGCCGGAGGCGACCGGCCACGCGGGCGGTCAAGGGATGTGGTCCCGGGGCGGGCGCCGTCCCGGCGTCTGCGCTCGGGATGTCGCTCCCGGCTCGCCAGATTGCCGCCGCCAGCTTGGAGCGCGCCGAGTTCCGGGTGCAGACGAACAGGACTCGCCTGGGAACCTTGACACCTTCCAGACCGACCGCGACCAATGAACCGACGTAGGGGCGGTCGATACGCAGGGTGACGTAGTGGCGTCGCCGGTCGTGTTCGCTCCGGTGCCGTGCGGTGACCCCCGCGGCTTCGAGCGCTCTCAGGTGGTGGGCCAGCAGGTTCGACGGCAGGCCCAGGCGTTCACCCAACTCACCCGGGGTGGCGTCGTTCGCGTACAGCAACTGCGCGACGGCCAGCCGTGACGGATCGGCCAGTGCCGCGTGCAGATCCACCAGCATCGGTATTCCCTCAATCGTCGTTGAGAGAACTGTAGCCGAGTCCTTCGCGAGTGACCATCCGAGAAAGCCAATTCCACACGGTTGGATGCGGGGTATAGCATCTGCTCGCAACGTCGCCCGCGGTGGAACCTCGTGCCCGCCGTGGGCTCTTTCTGATCCGCACCAGTTCTGGAGCATCGTGGAAGTCAATCTCGGGGACCGCTACAGCAGTCGCCGGCGTATCGCCATCGTCCTCACCCTCGGCCTCCTCACCGGCCTCGGTCCGTTCACCATCGACCTCTACCTGCCCGCGTTCCCCAGCCTCAAGGCTGATCTCGGCATCAACGACCCGCAGGTGCAGCTGACGCTGTCGGCCACCGTGATCGGGTTCTCCGTCGGCCAGCTGTTGATCGGGCCCCTGAGTGACCGGTTGGGCCGCAGGGTCCCGCTCGTGGGGATGACGGTTATCCACGTCCTGTCCTCGGTGCTGGTGGCGATCGCCCCGAACGTGGCGTTCCTGACCGGGATGCGGGCGCTCCAGGGATTTGCCGCCGCCGGTGGTGCTGTCGTCGCCATGGCCATGGCGCGCGACCTCTTCAGCGGCCGGCGGCTGGTGATCATGCTCTCCCGGCTCGCGCTGGTCTCCGGCCTGGCACCCATCATCGCGCCCGTCGTCGGGAGCTGGCTCGTGGTCCTGCTGGACTGGAGAGGGGTGTTCTGGGTGCTGGCTGTCTACGGCGCCTTCGTCGTCACGCTGGTGTTCGTGCTGATCCTCGAGACCCGCCCGCCCCATGAACGCACGCGTGGCGGGGTGGGCGAGCTGCGGGGAGCCTATGCGCGCGTGCTCGGGGACCGGACCTTCGTGGGCGTCTGGCTCACCTCAGCGCTGGCCTTCTCCGGCCTGTTCTCCTACGTCTCCAGTTCCTCGGTCCTGTTCCAGGAGACGTTCAACCTTTCCGAGGGCGGGTTCGGCCTGATCTTCGCGCTGTGCTCGGTGGGCGTGTTCATCGGGGTGCAGTCCGGAAGCCGTCTGGCCAACCGGTTCGGTCCGCAGTGGACCCTGGTGATGGGGACCGGAGTGATGGTGCTGGCGGCGGCTGTGCTGCTCGGGATCGGTGCGACGGCGGAGAGCCCTTGGGCCCTGGTGCCTGCGATGTTCGCCTACACCTTCGGCTTCGGGTCCTCCATGCCCAGTTGCCAGGTGATCGCGCTGCAGCACCACCGGCGCGACTCCGGCACGGCGGCCTCGCTGATGGGCGCGCTCAACATGGGCCTGGCGGCCATCGTCGGGCCCGTGATCGGAAGCTTCCCGATGACGAGCGCCGTGCCGATGGCCGCCGGCATGCTCATCTGCGCACTGCTGGCCGTGCTGGCCCTGTGGACCGTCGTTCGGCCCTGGAGACTCCAGGTCCAGCTCGACTGATCCGGGTCAGGGGACCTGGATGGGGTCCGCCGACTCGCCGTGCTTCGCGTCCGGCTTGTCCTTCGCCGCGGTCTCGGCGGCCTTGGGCTTGAAGTCGATTCCGGCTTCCTTGCGCTGCTGGGGCGTGATCGGGGCCGGCGCTTGGGTGAGCGGGTCGTAGCCGCCGCCCGACTTCGGGAACGCGATGACGTCGCGGATGGAGTCCGACTTGCTCAGCAGGGCCACGATGCGGTCCCAGCCAAATGCGATGCCACCGTGCGGCGGCGCGCCGTAGGCGAAGGCGTCGAGGAGGAAGCCGAACTTCTCCTGCGCCTCCTCCTGCCCGATGCCCATGATCTTGAAGACCCGCTCCTGCACGTCGCGGCGGTGGATACGGATTGAGCCCCCGCCGATCTCGTTGCCGTTGCACACGATGTCGTAGGCGTAGGCCAGCGCGTTCCCGGGGTCGGCGTCGAAGTTGTCGAGCCACTCGGGCTTCGGGGACGTGAAGGCGTGGTGGACCGCAGTCCAGGCGCCTTCCCCCACAGCGACGTCGCCCTCCTCCACGGCTTCGTTGGTGGGCTTGAACAGTGGGGCGTCGACCACCCACAGGAAGCTCCACGCACTCTCGTCGATCAGTCCGCAGCGGCGGCCGATCTCGCCCCGGGCGGCGCCCAGCAGGTTCTGCGACGCGGTCCGCGCACCGGCGGCGAAGAAGATGCAGTCCCCCGGCTTGGCGCCGGTGCGCTCCGGCAGCGCCGCGAGCTCCGCGTCGGAGAGGTTCTTGGCGACGGGGCCACCCAGCTCACCGGTCTCCGAGACGGTCACGTAGGCCAGACCCTTCGCGCCTCGCTGCTTGGCCCATTCCTGCCAGGCGTCGAACTGGCGACGCGGCTGTGAGCCGCCGCCCGGCATCACCACTGCGCCGACGTAGGGCGCCTGGAAGACACGAAACGAGGTGTCGGCGAACAGGTCGGTGAGTTCGGTGATCTCCAGGTCGAAGCGGAGGTCGGGCTTGTCCGACCCGTAGCGGTCCATGGAGTCGGCGAAGGTGATGCGCGGGAAGGGGGTCTGCAACTGGTGGCCCTTCAACGCCCAGACCTCCTTGATGATCTCCTCGCCCAGCTCGATGACGTCGTCCTGGTCCACGAAGCTCATCTCGATGTCGAGTTGCGTGAACTCGGGCTGGCGGTCGGCGCGGAAGTCCTCGTCGCGGTAGCAGCGGGCGATCTGGTAGTAGCGCTCCATGCCGGCCACCATCAGCAACTGCTTGAACAACTGCGGGGACTGCGGCAGCGCGTACCAGGAGCCCGGCGACAACCGCGCGGGCACCAGGAAGTCGCGGGCACCCTCGGGGGTGGAACGGGTCAGCGTGGGGGTCTCGATCTCCACGAAGTCACGCGCGTCAAGGACCTTGCGGGCGGCCCGGTTCACGGCCGAGCGCAGTTTCAGGGCAGCTGCCGGCGCGGGACGGCGCAGGTCCAGGTAGCGATACTTCAGGCGGGCCTCCTCGCCCACCTCCACCCGCTCGTCGATCTGGAACGGCAGCGGCGCGGAGGTGTTGAGCACCTTGAGTTCGCTGATTGCCACCTCGATCTCGCCGGTGGGGAGGTCCGGGTTCGCGTTGCCCTCGGGCCGGGTCTCGACGACGCCGGTGACCTGGATGCAGTACTCGTTGCGGAGGTCGTGGGCACCGGAGGACTCAAGCACCTCGTCGCGGACGACCACCTGGGCCACGCCCGAGGCGTCGCGCAGATCGATGAAGGCGACGCCGCCGTGGTCACGGCGCTTGCCGACCCAACCACTCAGTACTACGGTTTCGCCGGTGTTGGAGGCTCTGAGCTCTCCGGCCTTGTGGGTGCGCTGCATGGAGCTATTCCTTTCTGGGAGGACTGCATCGACGGTGCAGCCCACGACCCCACATGCTATCGCCCACCCCCGGATACCACGAACGTCGCGACACCCCTCAGGCGAAGACCCGGAGGGCTGTTTGTCAGTGGTGGGTGACATCGTGGGCACATGGACAGGAAGCAGGTCGCGAACGAGGCGCTGGCCCAGGTGGAGCGTGCCCGTGAGACCATCCGCATCGCGGAGATCCGGGAATCCATCGCCGTTGCCGAACTTGCCGAGACGTACTCGGTAGGGGTGGACACGCTCGTCGAGGCCTTGGTGGAGAAGTCCGTCCACCCCGGAGATGACGGCACACCTGCCGTCTCCGAGTTCCTTGGCCTGGAACTCGGGGCAGCGCTCGGGTTGTCTCGCCGCTCTGCGCTCCTTCTCGTGGCGGACGTCCTCAACCTCAAACACCGGCATCCGCACCTGTGGGATGCGTTCTGCAGGGGTCTCATCCCTCGCTGGCAGGCGGTGAAGCTCACCGAGCTGACGAGCGCGCTCGCGCTTGAGGCCGCGCAGTGGGTGGACGTCCAACTCGCCCGCAGGGCTGGCAGGATCTCCTTCCAGCGGATGAAACGGCTCGCACGAGGCCTCGTCGCGCAGGCAGATCCCGCACTCCAGCAGGAGCGAGAGGAACTCGCGCAGCACGGTCGCGGAGTCCACTTCGGGCATCCCGACGCTGGCACAACGCACATGTACGCCTCAGTCGAGGCACTGGACGCCAGACGACTGGAACAGACGCTGGGTGACCTGGCCTGTGCGTTCGGCTCCGCCGGCGACGAACGCTCTCGGGACGAACGCCTGGCCAGCGCGCTTGGCCTCCTGGCGGATCCAGCGGAGGCACTCCCGACAGACCGCCGTCGATGGACTTCGCCCGCTCAGCCGGTTGGTCCACAGGGCCAAGACCGTCGGAGCCTGGCAGCTGATGAGGACCAGCTTCGGCCACCTCACGTGGAGATCACCGCTGGGACGTGAGTACCTGGTCGAACCCGACGGGACGTCGCCCCCGCCCCATCTGCGGGAGAAGCGACGGAACTAGTCAGCCCGGGACGACGGTGACGCCAAGGTCCGCTGCGGGTGGTTCCCAGTGGGCGGGATCGGCTGAGACCTGCTCGCCGCTGCGAATGTCCTTCACTGAATCCGCCCCGAACCAGACGAACGGGATCCCCCGACGCTCGGCGTAGCGGATCTGCTTCCCGAACTTGTCCGCCTTCGGTGCCACCTCGACGGCGATGCCGCGCGCCCGGATGGCCGCGGCCACGGCGATGGCCTCCTCGCGGGTCTCCTCGTTGTCGACGGCCACCAGCACCGCCGACGGCACGGACCTCGAAGCTCCGAGTGCGCCCTTTCCGATGAGGGGGGCAAGGATGCGGGTGATCCCGAAGGAGTAGCCGACTCCGGGGAAGGTGGTCCTGCCGTCGGTGGCGAGCGAGTCGTAGCGGCCACCCGAGGCGACCGAGCCGAGCTTCTCTGAACCCGTCAGCAGCGTCTCGTACACCGTGCCCGTGTAGTAGTCCAGCCCCCGTGCGATCTTGAGGTCGGCCACCACCCGGTCCGGCACGGCACGGCCGGCCACGCGCACGAGCGCCGCCAGCTCATCCAGGCCGGTGGTGAGGAGGTCGTCCTCGACGCCGAGGGCGCGCACGTCGTCGACGAAGGACTCGTCACTGGAGCTGATCCCGGCCAGCGCGACGCACGCGTCGGCCTGGGCGTTGCTGAGCCCGAGTTCCGCGGTCAGCAGCTCGGAGACCGCCGCGGGACCGATCTTGTCGTACTTGTCCACCCGCTGCAGGACCGGAGCGGTCTCGGTGATGCCCAGCCCGCGGTAGAACCCCTCGAGCAGCTTGCGGTTGTTGACGCGCAGGCTGACGGGTGCCAGCCCCATGCCCTTGTGCAGCTTCTCGAACACGTCGAGCGCCACCAACGGGATCTCGACGTCGTGGTGGGCGGCCAGGGAGTCCTGACCGACGATGTCGATGTCGGCCTGAGTGAACTCGCGGTAGCGGCCCTCCTGGGGACGCTCGCCGCGCCAGACCTTCTGGATCTGGTAGCGGCGGAACGGGAACGCGAGGTGCCCGGCGTTCTCGAGGACGTAGCGGGCGAACGGCACGGTGAGGTCGAAGTGCAGGCCCAGTTCGTCGGCCTCGCCCTCGGCGGCGTGCAGCCGCCGGACCACGTAGATCTCCTTGTCGATCTCGCCCTTTCGGGAAAGCTGCTCGAGTGGCTCGACAGCGCGGGTCTCGATGGGTGCGAAGCCGTGGAGCTCGAAGGTCTCGGAGACGGTGCGCAGCACCTGGGTCTCAACAAACCGGCCGGCGGGGAGGTACTCGGGGAAGCCGGAGATCGGCTTGGGACGTGCCATTGGTGAAGGTGACCTTAAGGGATTCGACGCTGTTCGGCCTCAGCCTACCCGGATCTGGTTTCGATGCGACGTGGTGACTCATTCCAGCTAGATTTGGGCGCATGAGTGAAACGCAAGCGCCCCAGGACTTCGGTCGCGTCGATCCGGACGGCACGGTCTACGTCACAGTGGGTGGCACCGAACGAAGCGTCGGACAGGTTCCCGACGCCACCCCCGAAGAAGCTCTTGGGTTCTACACCCGCCGCTACGAGAACCTCGCCGCAGAGGTCAAGCTGCTGGGCTCGCGCGTCGAGGCGCAGGCCATGTCACCCGAGGACGCGCGCAAGGCCATCGACACCCTGAAGACGAACGTGGCCGAGGCCAACGCCGTCGGCGACCTGGCCGCGCTGACCGCGCAGCTGGAGAAGCTCGAGGAGCTGCTGCCGGCGCAGATCGAGGCCCGCAAGGCTGCCCGGGCGGAACAGAACGCCGCCACCATCGCCGCCAAGCAGGCCATGGTCGACGAGGCCGAGGCCCTGTCCACCGGCAACGACTGGCGCGGTGGCGTGGATCGGTTCCGGACGCTGCTGGAGGAGTGGAAGGCCCTCCCACGCATCGACCGCGCCACCGACAACGAGCTGTGGCGCCGGTTCTCGTCCGCCCGCACGCAGTACACGCGCCGGCGCAAGTCCCACTTCACCGAGGTCAACTCGCACCGCGACGAGGCCAAGTCGGTCAAGGAGCAGATCATCGCCGAGGCGGAGCCGCTGGCCGAATCCACGGACTGGGGCGCCACGGCCGGGGCCTTCCGGGACCTGATGGCCCGCTGGAAGGCTGCGGGCTCGGCGCGCCGCAGCGACGACGACGCTCTCTGGGCACGGTTCCGGGCAATCCAGGACCGCTTCTTCGATGCCCGCACCAACGCGCAGCAGGCGGTCGACGGCGAGGAGTCGGAGAACCTGGCAGCAAAGACCACGCTCGTGGAGCAGGTGGAGAAGGATCTCGAAGGCGTCACCGACGTCGAGCAGGCCAAGTCCATCCACCGCGACTTCCTCGAGAAGCTCAGCGCAGTGGGTCACGTCCCTCGCAAGGCGATGAGAGATCTGGACGCGCGCGTGCGCACCATCAGTGAGAAGGTGGCAGAGCTCGAGGCCGAGGAATGGCGCCGCACGGACCCCGAAGCCCGTCAGCGGGCCGCCGACACCGTCGCGCTCTTCCAGTCCCAGGTCGACAAGCTGAAGGCTGACCTCGCCGACGCCGAGGCCAAGGGGGACTCCCGCAAGGCCAAGGACACGGTCAAGTCCCTGGAGACCTACCAGTCATGGCTGGACCAGGCCCAGGAGACGCTCGCGGAGTTCAACGCCTGAGCACGCAGAAGCGCTCGTGGCCTGCGGCCACGAGCGCTTCTTTTCTGTGATGGGCCTCAGCCCTCGATCTCCTGGGCGACCCGCTCCGTGCCGAGGACCTCGACGAAGTCCGAGGGGAGCACGTCCACCCATTCCCGCGTCACGACGACGCTGCGGAAGGTGCTGGTGCCCTGCGGCGTGGCGGGCTTGGTCCCGACCTCGTCGGCCGGGATCATCGCAGGGGCCAGGCCAGTCGAACCCGATTCCACGATCCACCCCTCGCCGTCCAGCACGAGCGTGTGCTCCATGCCGGGCCGCGACGTCGGGTCGGTGAAGGAGACGCGGTGGCCGGTGCCGCCGTCGGGCAGGGCGACCCGGCTGACGACCGTCTGCGGGGTGGCGAGGATGCCCTCCTTACCGGTGGTCGGTTCCTGGGGGTTCTCCGACAGGTTCTGCAGTACTCGGATGGCGGCGGCCCGCAGTTCCGGCCCCGCGGAGTCGGACATCAGGATCTCGTGGACGCCCTTGAACACTCGCTCGTCCTCGCTGTTGTTGCCGGTACCCGCGCGGAGCAGCGCGTCCAGCGCCACGGGGTCCGTCGGCCACTCCTGCCCGGTTCCCAACAGCGGGGGGAACACCGCCCAGAAGGATCCCACCCCGGCCTGACGCACCCAGGACCAGCCTTCGGCGTCGACGTACCCGTCTCGTTCGGTGACCTCACCATCCTGCTCGGAGACGGTGACCACATGCAGGTAGGCACCCTGTGCCTGCGCCGGGCCGGCACCCGCCGCCACCGCCACCGGCTCCAGCTGGACGGCGGCCACCACCACCCCGCGCTCGAGCGGCGCGACGGTGGTGGGCTGCTCCGAGCCCGGATCGAACGGGGTCCCGCTTGGCTGTGTCGACGCGACGGCGGGGACGGTGGTGACGTCCTGCTGCCCCGGCGAAAGTGCCTGGAGCCCCAGGGCCAGGGCGGCGACGCCCGCGGTGGCCGCCACCGCCATGGGGATCCAGGTGCGGCGCGGCGACACGGGGCGGGCAGCCAGCACCTCGTCGAGGACGGCCCTTCGCCGGGCGGGGGTGAACTCCGCGTCGATGGCGTCATCGGTGGGGCGGATTGATCTGAGTTCGTGCATTTCAAACCTCTTTCGGGACCGGGCGCAGGAAGGGCGCCTCGACGGATGGGGCGACGAGTTGGGTGAGCCGCCGACGGGCTCGTTCGAGCCGCTTCGTGAATGCGTTTGCCGAACAATTCATGACCCGGGCCGCGGCGGCGTGGTCGAGACCGTCCCACCCGACCAGAAGGAGTGCCTCGCGATCGGCCTCGCTCAGTTGCCGGAGGGCGTCGAGGAGCATGTGACGGGTGAGGGCCGCGGACTCGGGGGTCTCCCACTGGGTGTCCCGGGCCGCGGAGAAGAGCGCGTCGGTGAGCTGGTCATGGCGGCGCGCCGAACGGTGGTGGTCCAGCAGGGTGTTGCGGGCGGTCGCGATCAACCACCCGATTGGTTCGCCGCTGAGCTCCCCCAGGTGTCGCCACGCCTTGACGTAGGTCTCCGCCAGCACGGATTCCGCCACGTCCGGGTCGGCGTGGCGCCGCAGGTAGGCGTAGACGTTGCGGGAAGTCCTCTCGTAGAGGTCCCGGAACCGCTCCTCGTTTGCTGCATTCACAACCGGTATACGTCGCGGGGCACCCCGATGTGACACCCGGATCCAGATCCGATCAGATCCGGTAGACGTCGTAGACGCCCGGCACCTGACGTACCTGCTTCAAGACGTGGCCCAGGTGCGTCGGGTCCGGGGCCTCGAAGGTGATCCGTCCGATGAACTGCCGGTTCTTGTTCGTCGAGATGCTCGCCGAGATGATGTCGATGTGCTGCTCCGAGAATGCAGCGCTCACGTCGGAGAGCATCCTTGCGCGGTCGATCCCCTCCACCTGGATGGTCACCAGGAACGAGCCGCTGGTGCTGGCCGACCAGGACACCCCGATGAGCCGCTCGGGCTGCTCTCGCAGCGCCGGGACGTTGGTGCAGTCCTCGCGGTGCACCGAGACGCCGTCGCCGCGGGTGACGAAGCCGATGATCTCGTCGCCCGGCATCGGGTAACAGCACTTGGCGAGCTTCACCACCATGGAGGGATCCCCCTCGACGAGGATCCGCACGTCCCCGGAGGCGTCCGGGCGGGCACGCTGCTTGACGACCACGTCCTCGGTGACGGTGTCGACGGCCTCGTCCTCCCCGCCGTGCAGTGAGATCAGGTGTTCGACGACCGACTGCGCACTGACGTGCCCCTCCCCGATGGCCTGGTAGAGATTGGGGACATCGGTCTGCCTCAGTTCGTTCGCGACCGCCGTCAGGTTCTCCAGCGTCAGCAGCCGCTGCATCGGAAGCCCGGTGCGGCGCAGTTGCTTGGCCAGCATCTCCTTGCCGGTGTCCATCGCCTCGTCGCGGCGCTCGCGCGAAAAGTACTGCCTGATCTTCTGGCGCGCGCGGCTGGAGACGACAAAGTCAAGCCAGTCGCGGCTCGGCCCGGCATTGGGGCTCTTGGACGTCAGGACCTCCACCTTGTCGCCCTGCGCAAGCGGCGTTGACAATGCGACCAGACGACCGTTCACGCGGGCACCGATGCACCGGTATCCCACCTCGGTGTGCACTGCGAACGCGAAGTCGACGGGCGTCGCGCCGGTGGGCAGGGCCATCACCTCGCCCTTCGGCGTGAAGACGTAGATCTCGTCGGAGTTGATCTCGAACAGGACCGAGTCCAGGAACTCCCCCGGGTCCTCGGTCTCCTTGCTCATCACACCGAGCTGGTGCATGGCCCGCAGGCCCGCAGCCTCCGGGGTGACGCCGTCGCGCAGGTCGGCCTTGTACTTCCAGTGCGCCGCCACACCGTATTCGGCACGACGGTGCATCTCATGGGTCCGGATCTGCAGTTCGACGGGCTCGTTGCGGGCGCCCAGCACCGTCGTGTGCAGCGACTGGTACATGTTGAACTTGGGGTTGGCGATGTAGTCCTTGAACCGGCCCGGAATGGGTTTCCACGCCGAGTGCGCGACGCCGAGCACCGCGTAGCAGTCCCGCACGTCCTCGACCAGGATGCGCAGGCCGATCAGGTCGTAGATGTCCTTGAAGTCACGGCCACGGACCATCATCTTCTGGTAGATCGAGTAGTAGTGCTTCGGCCGGCCGTAGACGGTGGCCTTGATCTTGTTCTCCGCCATCAGTTGCTGGAACTGCGCGATGAGTTCCCGCAGGTACTTCTCCCTGCCGGGCGCCTGCGCGGTCACCATGGCGGCGATCTCGTTGAACACCTTCGGCTCGATGGCGGCGAAGGACAGGTCCTCCAGTTCCCACTTGATGGTGTTCATGCCCAGCCGGTGGGCCAGCGGAGCGAAGATGTTCAGCGTCTCGGTGGCGATTCGGACCTGCTTGTCCTGCGGCAGGAAGCCGAGTGTGCGCATGTTGTGGAGCCGGTCTGCCAGCTTGATGACCAGGACCCGGACCTCTTCGCTGGTCGCCATGATCATCTTGCGGATGGTCTCGGCCTTCGCCGTCTCCCCGTAGGTGACCTTGTCCAGCTTGGTGACTCCGTCGACCATGCGCGCGACTTCGTCGGAGAAGTCCTCCCGCAACTGGTCCAGCGAGTACTCGGTGTCCTCCACGGTGTCATGGAGCAGGGCCGCCACGATGACGGGCTCGGTCATGCCGAGTTCAGCCAGGATCGTGGCCACGGCCAGCGGGTGGGTGATGTAGGGATCGCCGGACTTGCGCTTCTGACCGGAATGATGGTGCTCGGCCACCCGGTAGGCGCGCTCGATGACGTCGAGGTCGGCCTTGGGATGACTCGTGCGGATGATCTTGAACAAGGGATCGAGGACCGCGGACTTTGAGCGGACCGCGCCGAGCCTGGCCAGTCGGTGGCGCATCCGCATGCGCGGCTGTTCCGGCGAGGTCAACCGCCGCAGCACACCCTGCTCTGTTCCCGGCTCAGTCCTGGGTTCGGCCATGGTTCACCTCCGATCTTCCTCGATGGAGGGAATTGTACGCACCTCCGTCGAACTACTCCTCGCGCTCGCGCTTGCCATCGAGGCGGCCGGCCCCCTTGCGGACCACGATCAACTCGTCCCCGGCCTCGATGCGGGCGGCCGTAGGGTCGTAGAACCGGCGCAGCGTGTCGTTGCGGACCAGCCCGATCACGCGCTCCGTCGTGAAGGATGCGGGATTCTTGCCGACCTCGTCAGGCGTGGCCTGGCGCTGGTTGACCTCGAGTCCCGTGCCGCTGGTCAGCAGGTCCTGGATTATCGAGCCGAGGTCCGGCCCCACTGCGGACAGGCCCATCAGCCGTCCGACGGTGTCCGCGGACGTCACGACGGATGTGGCACCGGACTGCCGGACCAGAGGTACGTTCTCGTGCTCCCGCACCGACACCACGATGCCCGCCGACGGGTTGAGCTGCCTCACAGTGAGGGTGGTGAGGATGGCCGCGTCGTCCCGGTCCAGGCAGATGATGACCTCCTTGGCCTTGGAGATCTCAGCCCGCCGAAGGAGCTGGCGTCGCGTGCCGTCGCCCTGGAACGCGGCCAGGCCGTCGAGGTTGGCGTCCTCCACGGCGATGGAACTGCCGTCGATGACGACGATCTTCTCCACCGGGACGCCGTGGCGGCGCATCGTGTTGACAGCGCTGCGGCCCTTGGTGCCGTAGCCGATTACGACGACGTGGTTGCGCATTCTCTTCCTCCACTGCTGGTCCCTGATGATCCGGCTGCCCTGGTTGGCGAGCACCTCGATCGTGGTGCCGACCAGCAACACCAGGAATCCGATACGCATGGGCGTGACGATGATGGCGTTGAGGAGCCGGGCATGGGCCTCGACGGGCGTGATGTCGCCATACCCCGTGGTGGTCATGGTGACCGTCGAGTAGTACAACGCGTCGATGAAGCTGACCCCGTCGCCGTTCACGTTGTCGGCGTAGGCGTCGCGGTCGACCCAGACCAGGAGCGTGCTGAACAACAACAGCGAGAACGCCATGACGGCCCGCCGGGCCAGTTCCACGAAGGGCGGAACGGTGGGACGGGGCATGCTTACAGTGGCGTGGATGCCACGCGACCCTGCCTGCCTGAGCTTCGCCATGGTCTCAGACTGTCAGGATCGCGCTGCAGCTGTCGATGCCACGCTCAAGCAGGCGTTGCCTGCCTCCGAGCGAGGCGAGCTCGACCACGACACTGACATGGACGAGTTCGGCACCCAGCCTCTTGAGCAGGGCGGCGGTGGCGCCGACGGTGCCGCCAGTCGCGAGCACGTCGTCGACGACGAGAACACGAGCGTGCGGAAGGATGGCGTCGGCGTGGACGCTGAGTGCCTCCGTGCCGTACTCCAGTTCGAAGGACTCGGTCAGCACCTCCCCCGGAAGCTTTCCGGGCTTGCGCACCGGCACGAACCCGGCGCCGAGCGCGAGCGCGACGGGTGCCGCGAAAATGAACCCTCGGGCCTCCATGCCGACGACGACGTCGATGTCCCCGGGAGCCGAGTCGATGATCTCCGTCACCGCGTCCCGGAAGCCCTCGGGCGAAGCCAGAAGGGGGGTGATGTCCTTGAACACCACCCCGGGCTTCGGGAAGTCGGGAACGTCACGGATCAGGCTGGCAACCACCGCCTGCCTGGCGCTCCGACCCGAGTCGGTCAACTCTTCTTCCGCTCGGCGCGCGTGGTGTGGCTCCGGCGAGGTTTGCGCGGTGCGGTGGAGGCCGACGCCACCGACGCCGGGGTCACGGAACTGGCAACCCCAGCAGCGACGGGGACTCCTTGGGCGGCCTGCTGCTCCAGCCGACGCTGTTCCTTCGCCTGTACGCGCTCGATCCGCCGCCTGACCGTCTCACGGTGGGCGATCTGCTCGGGCTCGCGCTCCTTGAGCAGCGCCAGCAGGGGTGCCGCGATGAACAGCGACGAGTAGGCACCGATGATCATGCCGACGAACAGCGCAAGTCCGAGGTCCTGGAGCGGGCCGCTGGCGAGGCTCAGGCCGCCGACGAGGAGCGCCGCGACTGGCAGCACGCCGATGATGCTCGTGTTGATCGACCGGATCACGACCTGGTTGATGGCCAGGTTCGCACGGTCCGAATAGGTGTCGCGGGATTCCTTCAGCCCGGTGATGTTCTCCTTGATCTTGTCGAAGACGACCACCGTGTCGTAGAGGGAGTATCCCAGGATTGTGAGCACGCCGATGAGCGTCGCGGGGGTGACCGTGAATCCGACCAGGGCATAGACGCCCAGCGTGATGATCACGTCGTGGGCGAGGGCGATCACAGCGGCGATCGACATCTTCAGGTCCCGGAACCAAGCCCAGATCAGCGCCATGACGAGCACGATGAAGACCACCAGCGCGATCCCCGCCTGCTGGGAGACCTGCTGGCCCCACGAGGCGCCGATGGCGTTGTAGGTGACGTCCTCCGGGCTGACCCCGGCCAGGTCCGCGATGGCACCCCGGACCGACGTGGTCTCCTCCGGGTTCAGCGAGCGGGTCTGGATCCGGACGGCGGAGTCACCCAGCGCGAAGACCTGGGCCTGCAGGTCCTGCACCTCGAACTCCTCCACTGACTGGCGGACGTCGTCGATGGTCTCCGAGGTCACCTGCATCGGCGCCTGGAAGTCAGTTCCGCCGCGGAACTCGATTCCCAGCGACAGGCCGCGGAAGATCAGCGCCAGGATGGCGATCGCCAGCATGACGCCGGAGATGATGTACCAGACGCGCTGCTTCTTGATGAAGTCGATGGATACCTGGCCGGTGTAGAGCCGGTGCGCCAGTCCTTGCTTCGGGCCCGACATCACGCCTCCTTCAAGACATTGGTGCGACGGATGCGGCGCCCGAGGAGGGAGTCACGCGTGACGCCCATGTGGGCGGCGTCCAGTCCGGACAGCGGGTGGCCCTCGCCGAAGAACTTCGTGCGACCCAGCAGGCTGACCAGCGGCTTGGTGAAGAAGAAGCAGACCGCGAGGTCTATGAGCGTGGTGAGTCCGAGCGCGAACGCGAAGCCCTGGACGCCTCCGACCGCGAGCAGGAACAGCACCGTCGCGGAGAGCAGCTGGACGAGGTCGGAGACGATGATGGTGGAGCGCGCCTTCACCCAGCCGGTCTGGATGGCTGACCGCAGGCTGCGGCCCTCGCGGATCTCGTCGCGGATTCTCTCGAAGTAGATCACGAACGAGTCCGCCGTCACGCCGATCGCCACGATGGCGCCGGCGATGGCTGGCAGGCTCAGGGAGAAGCCCACGGCCTGCCCCAGCAGCACCATTGAGGCGTAGGTGGCGATCGCGGCGACCGCGAGGGAACCCAGGACCACGATGCCGAGCCCCCGGTAGTACACGAAGCAGTACAGCAGCACGATGATCAGGCCCACCAGGCCAGCGAGCAGTCCCACCTGGAGCTGTTCACCACCCAGCGTGGGCGAGACGTTCTCCACCTGTGAGGGCTCGAAGGACAGCGGCAGCGAGCCGAACTTGAGCACGTTGGCCAGGGCCGCGGCGGAGTCAGCCGTGAAGTTGCCGCTGATCATCGCCTCGCCGTTGGTGATGTGGGCGTTCGTGGTGGCCGCCGACTCCACGACGCCGTCGAGGACGATGGCGAACATGTTGAGTGGTTCGCTCTTGGGCAGCAGCGCCCCGGTCAGTTCCGACATCTGCCGGGCGCCCTCATCATTGAAGTCGAGCGTGACGACGTACTGCACGTCCTGCGGCGGGATGCCGGAGGAGGCATCGGTCACCTGTTCGCCAGCGATGGCCACCGGGCCGAGCAGGTACTTCTGGGTCATGCTGCTGTCGCAGGCGAAGAGCGGCTGGTCCAGCTTGTCGGGCGTCTCAGCCCCGCACTCGTAAGCGTTGAACGCCGCCGTGTCCTCCCCGCTGGGGGTGTAGGAGAGCACCTCGGACATTTCCAGTCGCTCCCCCTCCCCCTCGGTTGCGGGGTCAGGAGGTGCGGTGGGCAGTCCCGGCCCTTCCTCCTCCGCCGGCGGAGCCGCGCCAGTGGCCTGAGCCACCGCCAGCACCGGCCGGAAGGCGAGTTGCGCGGTGGCGCCCACGAGCTCGACGAGGTCGTCGCGCTGGACGTTGGGCGCCGACACGATGATGTTGCGATCACCCGACGTCGCGACCGAGGCCTCGCCGACGCCGAGGCCGTCGACGCGCTGCTGCATGATGTTCTTGGCCGTCTCCAGGGACTGGGCCGGCACCGACTGGTTGGTCGCGGTGAGCGTGATGGTCATGCCACCCTGCAGGTCCAGACCGAGCTTGGGGGCCCAGGTGCTGGTTGCGGCCATCAGGGTGTACATGAGGCCTATGACGACCAGGAACGCCGTTAGCGTTACGCCAGGGCGGGGCTTGCGGGAACTTGTGGCCACAGTTTTGCGTCGATCTCCTCAGGGCACCAACAAATGGTGCAAGTGATCAGTTGTCGTTCTTGCGGGTTTCGTCAGGACCGGGCGTCTCGGGGGCGATGGCGCCGTCGGCGGCCTCCGGACGGGGGTCGAAGACGTCAGGAGTCTCCTCACCGGAGAAATGGTGTGGCTCCAGGCCCTCTGCGCTGTAGTCCTCGAGCTCGTCGGAGTCGGACTCGACCTCGTCGCTGAACTCGAACTCCTCCTCGTCGGTGGTCAGGACACGTGCGACGTTGCCCTTCAGGACCGTCACCTCCGTCCCCGGTGCGAGCTCGACGATGGCCTGCCGCTCGCCGATGTAGCGGATGGTGGCGAACATCCCCGAGGTGAGCAGTACGCGGGCCCCCGGCTGAAGGGAGTTGATGAGCTCCTGGTGTTCCTTCATCCGCTTCTGCTGCGGGCGGATCATCATGAAGTACATGATCGCGCCGAACGCGACGATCATAAGGACGAGTTCCATTGTGTTCCTTCACTGGGACGTGCAGGTTGCCGTCGTTCACAATAGCCCAAGCAACTTGAAACCCATATCTGGTTTCACTGCCCGTCGTCGAAGAGCGAGGGTGCCGAACCCGCGGGGGGTGCCATCCCGACGTGCCGCCAGCCTGCAGCAGTGGCGACGCGGCCGCGGGAGGTCCTCATCATGAGCCCCTCGCGGATCAGGAACGGCTCGGCCACCTCCGAGACCGTCTCAACCTCTTCCCCGACGCTCAGCGCCAGCGTGGAGAGGCCCACGGGGCCGCCGGCGAACAGACCGCACAGGGACTTCAGGACCGCGCGGTCCAGCCGGTCCAGTCCCAGCGCGTCCACCTCGTACAGTTCCAGAGCCTGTCTGGCCTCGGTCAGCGCGACGACGTCGTGGCCCCCGACCTGGGCGTAGTCGCGAACCCGGCGCAGGAGCCGGTTGGCGATTCGGGGCGTCCCACGCGAGCGACCGGCGATCTCGTCGGCAGCCGCGGGCAGGATCTGGACGCCCAGCTTGCGCGCCGACGTCCGCACGATCCCGCCCAGGTCCTTCGCGGCGTAGAAGTCCAGCTGTGCGGTGAAACCGAACCGGTCCCGCAACGGGCCGGGAAGCAGACCGGCGCGCGTCGTGGCTCCCACGAGGGTGAACGGGGGCAACTCGATTGGGATGGCGGTGGCTCCGGGGCCCTTGCCCACCACCACGTCCACCCGGAAGTCCTCCATGGCAAGGTAGAGCAGTTCCTCGGCAGGACGGGCCAGCCGGTGGATCTCATCGAGGAAGAGCACGTCGCCGGCCTCAAGGCCGGTCAGGATCGCGGCCAGGTCCCCCGCGTGCGTGATCGCCGGGCCCGACGAGATCCGCAGGTTGGAGTCCAGCTCCGCCGCCATGATCATCGCCAGCGTGGTCTTGCCCAGGCCGGGTGGGCCCGACAGGAGGACGTGGTCCGGGCTGGTGCCCCGGTGCCGCGCGGCCTCCAGCACCAGCCCCAGCTGGTCCCGCACCCTGGGCTGGCCGTGGAAGTCTGCGAGTCGCTTCGGGCGCAGGGCCGACTCGAACTCCGAGTCCTCCGGGTGGGCCAGCGGGTCCACTTCCGAGTGCTCCATCTGGCCGCTCACCGGCGCGCCAGCGAGTTCAGGGCTGCCCGCATCAGCGTCCCGATGGCGAGATCCGGGTCCTCGTCCACGAGGTGGGCCACGTTGTCGCACGCCGCGGCGGCGTCCCGGGCGGACCAGCCGAGGCTCTGCAGCCCGTCGCTCACCTGCTCGCGCCACAGTTGCCCGCCAGCCTGCACTGGCGGGGCGTCCGAGCCGACGCCGGCGCCGTCGGAGAGCAGGAGGACCTTGTCCTTCAGTTCGATCACGAGCTTCTGCGCGCCCTTGCGCCCGATCCCCGGCACCGTGCAGAGCCGCGCCAGGTCCTCGGAGAGGACGGCCCGCCGGATGTCGGCGGGGCTCAGCACCGAGACGATGGCGGCGGCGAGCCGGGGACCGACACCGGAGGCGGACTGCACGAGCTCAAAGGCGTCACGCTCCCCCGAGTCCTGGAACCCGTAGAGCGTGAGGGAGTCCTCCCGGACCACCAAGGAGGTGTGGACTACTGCGCGCTCGCCCGGACGCATCGCCGCAGCCGTGGAGGGCGTGGTCTGGACGAGGTAGCCGATGCCCCCGACGTCCAGGACCGTCGACGTCGCTCCGGCCTGCAGGACGGTCCCCGTGAGCTGAGCGATCATCGCATCCCCTTCGCCTGCGCCACCGCAGCGGCGTACCTGTTGCTGTTGCCCCCGCGCCAGAGATGGCACACCGCGAGCGCGAGTGCGTCGGCGGCGTCGGCCGGCCTGGGCACCTGGTCCAGCCGGAGGATCCTCAGAACCATGGCACCCACCTGCTGCTTGTCGGCCCGCCCGGAACCGGTGACCGCGGCCTTGACCTCGCTGGGGGTGTGAAAGGCCACCGGCAGCCCCCGGCGGGCCCCCACCAGGGCGGCGACGCCCGAAGCCTGGGCGGTGCCGATGACGGTGCCCAGGTTGTGCTGCGCGAACACGCGTTCGACGGCGACGACGTCAGGACGGTACTCCTCCAGCCAGGCTTCGAGGCCTGCCTCGATCTCCATGAGCCGGCTGGCCACGTCCTTGCCGGCGTCGGTGCGGACCACGCCCACGGCAACGAGGGTGGGCTGCCGGCCCACCTGACCGTCGATGATGCCCACCCCGCACCTGGTCAGGCCAGGATCGATACCGAGCACTCGCATGCCAACACCCCTTCGAACACCAGTTCGGATCCTAACGGATCCCCGCCGGATCCACCGGCGACACGCTGGCACCCCAGCCGGGGTCAGTCATCGCTGGCGAGCTGGGCCTGCACCTCGGGGCTCAGTTCAACGTTGTCGTAGACGTTCTGCACGTCGTCGGAGTCCTCGAGTGCGTCCACGATCCGCATCACCTTCTCTGCGACGTCGACCGAGTCGACCACCTGGCCGAAGGAGGGCACGAACTGCACCTCGGAGGAGTCGTAGTCCAGCCCCGCAGCCTCGATGGCCCGGCGCACCTCGACGACGTCGTTCGGATCCGAGATGGCCTCCCAGGAGTCGTCGGCGTCGCTGACCTCTTCCAGCCCGGCATCCAGCGCGGCCTCCAGCAGTGCGTCCTCGGTCACCTCCGCCTTGTCCTGCTTCTTCGGGACGACGACGACCCCCTTGCGGGAGAAGAGGCGCTGGACCGAGCCGACGTCGGCCATGGTCCCGCCGTTGCGCGTCACCGCGACGCGGACGTCGGAGGCGGAACGGTTGCGGTTGTCGGTCAGGCACTCGATGAGGATGGCCACCCCCGCGGGTCCGTAGGCCTCGTACATGATGGTCTCGTAGTCGGAACCCCCTGACTCTGCACCCGAGCCCCGCTTGACGGCGCGGTCGATGTTGTCGTTGGGGACCGAGGACTTCTTAGCCTTCTGGATCGCGTCGTAGAGGGTGGGGTTCCCACCGGGGTCACCACCGCCGAGCCGCGCGGCGACCTCGACGTTCTTGATCAGCTTGGCGAACAGCTTGCCGCGCTTGGCGTCGATGACCGCCTTCTTGTGCTTCGTCGTGGCCCATTTGGAGTGCCCGCTCATGCGACCTGCCTAGATCAGTTGAAACGTGTGGATTGCGGCCCCCACCCTACCCAACTCAGGCAGCCTGCGGCGGCACCACCTTGCTCATCAGGACCAGACCGTCACGCGCCTCGTACCCGAGCGACTGCGTGAGCATGCCCGGGCTCGCCGGGTCAGTGGTGTCCACCCCGATCCCGGCGCCGTCGCAGCCATCGGAGGCCATCGCCACCAAGGTGCGTTGCAGGAGCGCCACCGCGATGCCCCGGCCGCGGTAGTCCGGGTGCACCCCCACCCTGTCCGTCCAGCCCATGGTGAGCCCGTCGATCGCCGCCTCCTCGTCGAGACCCGACAGCGCGTAGCCGACCGGGACGCCGTCGCAGAACGCGACCCAGGACCAGTTCGGCCGGAAGCTCTCCCGGTGGAGGGACTCGTGCCAACCCTCGGCCGCCACCCGCCTGGTGCCGAGCGGGTCACCGAAGCAGAGGTTGTGCAGGTCCAGCAGCGCAGCCGCCTGGCTCTCGTCGAAGGGACGGATCTCGACACCCTCCACGAACAGGTCACCAGGCAGGTTCTTCAGGGCGCGGTGCATGTCGTAGAAGTAGCGCTCCTGCTCGAACCCCATGCGCTCCAGCAACTTCCCGAGGCCCGTCTGCGCGTGGTCCACGTAACATCCGAGCCAGACCGGATCATCGGGGCGGTGAGCGTCTCGCCACTCGATGGCCCGCGCCTCCTGCCAGCGCAGGAGGGAACGTCCGATGCCCATGTAGCGATGCGTCGGATGGACACCGCCCACCAGGTACACCTGTGGTACGTCGCGGTCCTCGGGGATGTCCCAGCCGTAGGCGAGCAGGCTGCCGTAGTCGTCCCAGCCCCCGACGGCGTTCTCAGCCAGGTCCGCGACGTCCATCTCGACCAGCCGCTCCACCGCGGACAGGACAGGATCATCCAGGACCTCGATCTGGTCCCGCAGGGAGGCCACCTCGTCGAGGTCAGCCTCTGTGAGGGCTCGCCAGTTGAGGTGCTTGTCGACGTAAGGGTCCATCGCGGCCTCTCATCCGGGCAGTGCCCACTCTACCCACGGCGCACGGTCGTCGGGCGCCAGATCCGCCTTCGCGATCGCGTCCGCCGAGGTGCCGTCTGCTCCCACAGCCTGCGCCACCGCGGCATGGGCTGCGGGATGGGCGCGTTCGAGCCGCGCCCGTGCTGCACCGTCCACCAGGAGAGGTCACCGGTCCGGAACAGCTGCCCGACGGCCGACTGCACCTCCCCCGTCGCCTCCTCGAGGGAGCGTCCGCGCACATAGATGGGTGAACCGAAGCGGACCGACACGTGCGGCTTGTGTTTGAGCGCCAGCCCCAGGACCTCGTTGAGCTTGAAGGTGCCGACCACTGCCACCGGGACGATGGGAACGTTGTACTGGCTGCCGAGCTGCGCCGCGAGCGGGCTGAACTCGCCCACCTCGCCCTCGACGACCGGGTTTCCGGTGAACAGGACCACGCTGTTGCCCCGGGCGAGTTCCCTGCTGGGGTTGCGGATCCTGGCCCGCAGCCCGGCCGGCAACACGGCCCGAAGCACCTGCCAGTCGAGGGCACCAGCCTCGTTGACCGCGAAGATCACCGGCGCCTGGAGTCCGGCCAGCGCGTCAAGACCGACCACCTGGTAGTCGATCCGCCAGGTCACCAGTTCGAGCAGGTCGGGGGTCTTGCGCAGTTCGCCTATGCCCAGGCGCACCCGTTCCTGATGGCTCCGCGGGGGCGCGCCGACGGGTCGCCTGTGGCGCAGCCCGAACAACGATCCCGCGAACCCGAGCATGTCCGAGAACCAGGTCACCCTGGGACTCCACCTGCGCTTCGACTTCTGGGCCCAGGACTCCAGCTGTCGGCTCACGTGATCACCCCCAGCAACCGGCCGGGACCGTGCAGGTGGGTGACGCTGGGATGGGATCCGACCGTGTTGGAGGCGATCTCGAGTGCGTCGGCGAAGGTGGTGGCCGCACGGTGCCCCATCAGTGCGGCGCTGTGACGATCCGCGCCCACCCAGATGACGTCACCGAGCCCTGCGGTGGCCTCCCTGATCCGGTACCAGGTGTGGAAGACCTTCAGCGGATGGTCTGCGTAGTGCTCCCGGTAGAGGTTCAGGTACCAAGGGTCGTGCATGGCGCCCTCTTCGAAGCGCTGTGCGATCTCTTCAGGGTCGAGCGTCTCGGGCAGCACCGTGGCGAACAGGTCCGCAGCCGCGGACTGGGTCCGGTTCGAGAAGTTGCGCGCCAACGGGTGGCGCGCCACGACCACCCCGCCGTCGCGGACCAACGGGGTACCCAGATGGCTGCCCGCCTGCGTGACAAGCGCGTTCCGGGCCGCGTTGAGCGGCGAGCCCACCGGGTTGCCACGGTCGAAGGACCCGCCCCACACGGACATGGCCAGGACGTCCGCCTGTCCCGGCAGCGCGACGCTGTTGGCGGCGGTCCAGGCCTGGCGCGCCTGTTCGCGGACGGCCGTGGGGTCCCCGCCGATCATGTCACCGATGGCGTAGTCCGCCACGGGCGTCCCGAACAACCGCTGCGCGCTCTGCTTGGGCAGCAACGAGCCGAGCTGTCTGGCTCCCGCGAACGCGAGCTGCTCCGGAAGTCGCCACTCCCACTCGCGCTTGTTGAGGAACGACAGTGAAGTGCCCAGCAGCGGCTGTCCGAGCACCGCGGTCACGGCGAACGCGGGCACGGCCGAGCCGACCAGGTCCACTATCTCCCGGCTGGTCGCCTCGTCACGTCCGAGGCCGTCCAACCTGTTGATCGTCTCGACGTCGGTGAGGCCGAGTGCGAAGTCGCAGCCCTGCGAATGGTCGTGGACGACGCCCACGCTCACCACGACGTCGGACTCTGCCACCCGCTTGTTGAGCTTCACCGGCAGCCCACCCACCTGGCCGACCTCGACGAGGTCTGCCGAGGAAACGTCGTGGCTCCCGATGAGGCCGTCGGGGATGAAGGAGGTGGCAACCCTGTCCCCGAGGATCGCGCTGATCTCGGGAGCGCTCCAGCGTCTGTTGAGCCCTGTGGCGATCACGATCTGCACGTCGTCGACGCCGGCGCGCGCCGCATGCTCCAGGACCCGCTCGACGATGCTGCGGCGCACGTCGAAGCGCATCCGAGGCTCCGGCCGGTGGTGGTCGCGGACGACGATCGTCAGACGGGTGGCGGGTCCGAGCAGGCTGGGGAGCGACTCCGCTCCCACCGGGGACTCGAGGGCGGCGTCGATCAGGCCGACCGGGTCGACCGAGGCAACCGGGTCCGCCGGGTAGGCGACCTGGGTGCCGAGACCGAGCCGCTCCAACCGCAGGTCCGCACCCGCGAGCATGAGCAGCGGCGGGGTTCGCTCGTCGACCTCTAGAACAAAACCGGGACGAGACATCTACCGTTCCTCTCTCAGGTGGGGAAGCTTCCAGCGGGGCTGGGGGGAGTTCGACGACCAGTCGATGATCGACCAGCTGCTGGACCGCGCAGCCCGCATGAGCCCGACGTCGGGATTCACCGCCACGGGGTTGCCCACCGCCCTCAGCATCGGCAGGTCGACGTGGCTGTCGGCGTAGGCGAAGGAGTTCGTGAGGTCGAGCTGGTGCAGCGCCGCGTAGTGGTTCAGCCACGCGGCCCGGGACTCGCCCACCATGGGGGGCGACGTCAGGTATCCCGTGCAGATCCCGTTGGCGTCGGTGGCCAGGTCTGCCGCGACGATCATGTCGAAGAGTCCCTCGAAGGGTCGGGTCAACGGGCGGATGACGCCGGTCATGAGGATCGTGGTGTGGCCGGCCTCCCGGTGCTCCCGGATCCGGCGGATCGCCTCCGGGGACGTGCGGTCGAGGATGAAGGGTGAAAGGTGCTCCTCGACGAAGCGCTCCAGCTCCGCGAGGTCGGCGCCGGCGTAGCGACGATAGATCTGGCGCAGGAACACGCCCCTGTCCTTGCGTTCCGCGCCGATGTAGTTGGGCAACTGCCACAGGACCTTGGCGACCTCCCCGACGCGCTCCCCGAGGGACAGCTCGGGCAGCTTGAGCCACAGGTAGGACTCCACGACGTTGGTGGCCACCACCGTGCCGTCGAGGTCGAAGGCGGCGAGCACCGTGTCCTTCTGCGACGGCTTGAGGACCTTGTAGGTGGCCGAACGCTGGCTGCGACGCTTCCGGGCCGCCTCGAGCCGTCGTACCGGATCCGTGATGGCGGGGATGTGGACTTCTTCCATGTAGTGCGTCCAGTCCACCGTCCCGGAGTCGAATCCGAAAGAGGCCACGTCGTCGGGGTGGAGCGAGTTGTGGAGCGCCAGCGTGCAGTCGTCGACGAAGTGCACCTCCGACTGCAGGTACTCGCCGTAGAGGCTCAGGTACTTGTTGAAGAAGTCCAGTTGCTTGGAGGTCCGGTCCAGCGCCGTCGCCGCAGCCCGCACCCGCTTGCCACGGGGTGCGAAACTCAGCAGCTTGTTGCCGGCGGCCACGCCCTTCTCGGCGAACCAGAGCAGCCGCTCGATCGGTTCCGCGCCGGGGAACTTCCACTCGGCAAGCGGTACCGACCCCTGACCTTCGGTGTAGGGATGCTTCTCGAAGTAGCTGTGGACGTGCTCGTAGATGCCCCTGAAGGTGAGGGGATTCCTAGCGCCGGAGCTGCAGTGGTAGAACTCCGGCCTACCTACCTCCGGCTGGGTGGCGCAGACCGCGACGATGGCGTTGACCACGTAGTCACACGGGATGATGTCGATCACCGCGTCAGGGGACGCGGGGACGTCGGGCAGCTGGCCACGGCCGTAGGCCAGGATCAGCGGATCGGCCATCTTGAAGCCCTCGATCCAGCCGGGGTACGGATGGACCAGTGAGGATTCGACGATGGCGGGGCGCACTATGGAGACCTGCATGTCCCCGCCCAGGTCGGTCACGACGCGCTCCCCCATCGCCTTGGCGAAGGTGTAGACGTCGGTCCACCCCAGGGACCTGGCGCGCTCGGTACCCGCGGCCACCAGCTCCCGCGTGACCCATTCCTGGCGGCGACGCTCGGTGTCCTCCGACGTGGTCAGGTAGCCGGCGCGGCGGTGCAGCCGTTCGGCCTCCTTGCGGAGCTCGGCCAGCTGCTCCGATGTCCGCGAGCGGGTCTCGAGGTGCTCCTTCATGGCCATCGCCGCCCGGGTCTCCTCCTCGTAGTCCACGTCGTGGACATGGGGAGCCTCGGGGATGGCGCCACGCCGGCGACCCGCCGTGTACGCCGTCGAGATGTGCACGTAGTACGGCACCCGCTCCAGGTTCCCATCGGCGTCGCTGCAGGACTCGCGGAACCGCTCCAGCAGCGCCTTGGTGCCGATGACGTTGGTCATGAAGGCCTGGTCGATTGGCGGGTCGAAGGAGACGTCACCCGCACAGTGGACGAGGATGTCGATGTCGCGGGGCAGCTCCGGCACGTTCGGAAGATCTCCCTCGATCACCTCCACCCGGGCGGACATGAGGGCCTCGACGGATCCGGCGGCTTCCACCACCGGCTTGAAGATCTTCTTCTTCAGCAGGCTCGCAACCCGCTCCTCGGCGGTGACCGAGCCCTTCCTGCGAACGAGCACACCGGTGCGCACGTCAGGACATTCGACCAGGAACTTCCACAGCATCTGCTCGCCGATGAAGCCAGTGACACCCGTCATCACGATCTTCTTGCCGGCCAGCAACTCCGCGATCCGGCCCTGGAGCAGTGGCGGGGTGTGGACGGTCGTGGCTGGGACGCCGAAGGTGTTCATCGGGGCCCGTGCCATCAGGGTCTCCCGGCGACGTCGAGGGCCTCGGGCAGGGAGAAGTTGCCCAGGTAGAGGGCGGTTCCGATGATCGCGCCCTCCACCCCGACGGGCACCAGTTCCCGGAGTCGCCGCAGGTCCTCCAGGGAAGAGATTCCGCCGGAGGCGATCACCGCCGCGGACGTTCGGGCGCACACCGCACGCAGCAGGTCGAGGTTCGGCCCCGTCAGCATGCCGTCGGAGTTGACGTCGGTGACCACGAACCGCTCACAACCCGCCGCCGAGAGCCTGTCCAGCGTCTCCTGCCAGGGGCCACCCTCGCGCGTCCAGCCCCGGGCGGCGAGGTTCTCCCCACGCACGTCGAGACCGATGGCGATCCGGTCGCCGTGCTCGGCGATGATGCGCTCGCACCACTCGGGCTGCTCGAGCGCGGCTGTGCCGATGTTGACCCTTCGGCACCCCGTCTCCAGCGCCCGGGTGAGGGAGGCGTCGTCACGGATGCCGCCGGAGAGCTCCACCTGCACGTCCAGGTCCGAGATGATCCCACGCAGGAGGTCGGCGTTCGAGCCGCGCCCGAACGCGGCGTCGAGGTCCACCAGGTGGATCCACTCGGCGCCCTGCGACTGCCAGCGCATCGCGGCGGCGAGGGGATCGCCGAACTCCTTCTGGGTGCCGGCCACCCCCTGGACCAACTGGACGGCTTGGCCGTTCTGGACGTCGACGGCGGGCAACAACTGCAAGGCTTCCACGACCGCCAACCCTATCCGACTCTGCAGCAAAGTCCGGCCCATCTGTCGGCCTGCGGAGTTCAAAGCGGGCGCGCCCACACTTCATTGTGAAAATGCCCCGAAGGTGTTGACGTCTGAACCCCTGACCTCCTAGCCTTTACTGCGGCAAGTGATATTCGAGAGGAGGCCCCTGACGATGATTTATCTGCGACGACGCGTCGGCCTCCTCAACGCTGCCTGACATCTGCGGCCATCGCCCAGAAGCGGCCCTGAGGACACGGTCCCGGCCCCATCTCCTGCTAGTGCTCACGTGAGCTGAGCCTTTCGTCTGCTTGCTCTCCCCTTCCAGCCGCGCTGCGGCACGGCTTTCAAACCTGCCTCCATTCAGAGGCGGGCCAGCCTCTCACCAGGAACGAGACAGATCGTGAACACCATGATTGCGCCGCAGCGCCCCGCCCCAAGCGCGGAGCCATTGCGGATCGAGCACCTCCATCCCCGCGCGACCAGACTGGAACGGCTGGCGATGCGGGTGGGGATGTGGCTGCTCATCTGGAGCACCCGGCCGCTGCCGGACCAGGATCGGGAACGCTCGGACTTCGAGCTCGACCGCGAGCGGGAACTGCGGGAGCGCTCCTACCTCCGCAACGCGTCCCTGATCCGCCAATTCTGAATCCTTGGGCCGACCCTTTGCTCAGCTGCGAGAGACGAAGTGCTGGGCCACCATGGCGATTGCCGCGACCACGGCCGCGGTGAGCGGGACGAGGAACGCCACGGCTGGCAGGGTCAGGGCGGAGATGAAGACCCGGACCCCCTGGTCCAGCATCTCCCCCCTGTCCCCCGCCAGTACCCGGCTGCCGGCAGCGGACTGGATGGCCGTGATCAGCGGCGGTACGACCCAAGTCAGCAGCACCACCGCGAGCGCAGCCGCTGCCTGCCGCCAGGTCTCGAGTCCGGCCCAGGCGATGGCGAGTCCCACGAGGATCGGAGGTACCCAGCGCGCGGCGACGCCCACGAGGAGAACCAGCGTGGTCGGCGGAACACCGTCTGGCAACTGCACCCACGCAGTCAGCCAAGGACCCAGCGCCAGCGCACCCATGGCCAGGCCCACCAGGGCGCCCGCCCTGGGAGCCATGGCCGTCAACAGGAAGGCCAACAGGCCGACCAGTACCGACAGCACGGCCACGGAGTCCAGTGCCAGCAGGTAGAGGGCGGACTCCTGTCTGTCCTGCAGTCCCGCCTGGACGACGAGGGTGGTCTGGACGAGCGCGGTGAGCTGCACGACCAGGACCCCCGCCAGCAGGAGGGGCAGTCCCTGTGCGGGCATGCGACGGCGCAGGTTGCGGCCGACGAGTCCGGCGACGGCGGAGCCGGTGACCAGCAGGCCGATGATCGTGGTCAGCTCGTACTGGCTGAACGGCAGCAGGGCGACTGGCATCGCCTCGGCAGCCGGCTCACCGCGCCACAGGTCCTGGATTGGGAGGCGTGCCCCGGTCACCAGCCAGGGCAGCAGTCCGAGGACGGCTGCTGCGATGCCCACCAGCATGCAGGCCAAGCCCGTGACAGGTCGACTCCTGCCCCTGGTGTCGGTGTCGTTGTCGTCAATCGTTCGCGCCTCGTTGCGCATTGGTGCCCCTTCCCCCAAAGACCAATGTGCCACACAAAATAGCGCTACCAGTGCTTGTTGCGCACGCTCAGCCCAGGCTTAGCCAGTTGCGCAGCAACGCCGCGCCGGCCGCACCGGACTTCTCGGGGTGGAACTGGGTGCTGGAGACCAGGCCACGCTCGACGGCGGCCACGAAGACGGACTCCTCGTGCTGGGCGGTGGTGACAACCGCCTCGGGGGGCGGCGTCAGGGCGGCGTAGGAGTGGACGAAGTAGAAGCGTTCCGACTCCAGACCGCGAAACAGGCTCGAACCCTCGGGCACGTCGACGGTGTTCCAGCCCATGTGCGGCAGCCGGGCGGCGGGCACCTGGTCCACGCTTCCGGGATAGATGCCCAGGCCCGTCGAGGCGACACCGTGCTCCGTGCCGCTCTCGAAGAACACCTGGTGACCTACGCAGATCCCGAGAAGGGGCCGCTCGGCGGCGAGCCACTCCCCCACGAGTTCCCGGCCACCGGCCGCCTCGAGCCCGGCCATGCAGGCTGCGAACGCTCCGACCCCCGGCACCACCAGGGCATCCTGCCGGCGCAACTCATCGAGGTCAGGCGTGACCACCACGTCGGCACCTGCCGCGCGGAGCGCCTGGGCGGCGGAGTGGAGGTTGCCCGACCCGTAGTCGAGCAGGCCCACGCGCCTCGGCCCGCTCAGAGCGCGCCCTTGGTGCTCGGGACGCCCTGCTGACGGGGGTCGATCTCAACCGCGGTGCGCAGCGCCCGGGCGAGCGCCTTGAACTGGGCCTCGACGATGTGGTGTGGGTCCCGGCCAGCCAGGAGCCTGAGGTGGACGCAGAGTCCGGCATTCAGGGCCAGGGACTCGACGACGTGATAGGTCATGGATCCCGCGTACGGGACGCCGGAGCCGCCGATCAATGCGTAGACCTGACCCTCGGGCTCCCCCTCGCAGACGACGTACGGGCGCCCGGCGACG
Source organism: Tessaracoccus sp. OS52 (assembly GCF_020687685.1). Lineage (GTDB taxonomy): Bacteria > Actinomycetota > Actinomycetes > Propionibacteriales > Propionibacteriaceae > Arachnia. The sequence goes on from NZ_JAJEWM010000001.1 coordinate 1,324,325, forward strand.
TCCACGACGCAGGAGGCCAGGGCCTCATCGAGCGGGACCATGGCGTCCCCGTAACGGCGGATGCCCGACTTGTCCCCGAGTGCCTCACCGATGGCCTGGCCAAGGACGATGGCGGTGTCCTCGACGGTGTGGTGTCCGTCGATGTGGAGGTCGCCAGAGGCCTCCACCTCGATGTCGATCAGCGAGTGCTTGCTCAGCGCGGTGAGCATGTGGTCGTAGAAGCCGACGCCCGTGGAGATGCTTGAGCGGCCGGTGCCGTCAAGGTCGATGCTGACCCTGATGGAGGACTCCTTCGTGGAGCGTTCCTTCGAGGCGGTGCGGTTCATTGCGGGCTTCCTTCCAGCTTCGGTGCGACAGCTACGAGGGCCTCGCGCAGGGCGGCCATCTCCTCGGGAGTGCCGGCCGACGCCCGCAGGTAGCCGTCGGGTCCAGTCTCGCGGATCAGCACGCCCCGGTCCAACAGGGCCTGCCAGACGGCGTGGCGGTCGGCGAACCGGCCGAACAGCACGAAATTGGCATCCGATTCGACGACGTCGTAGCCCTGCTCGCGCAGCCAGCCTTGCAGGGCCCGGCATTCGGCGGCGAGCTCGTGCACGCGGGACAGCAGCTCCTCGCTATGGGCGAGCGCGACCCGGGCCACCGCCTGGGTCTGGGCGCTCAGGTGGTAGGGCAACCGGACGATCCGGCAGGCGTCGACCACCGCCGGGTGGGCGGCCAGGTAACCGACGCGGCCGCCGGCCAGCGCGAAGGCCTTGCTCATGGTGCGGGAAACCACCAACCTGTCGAACCGTGCCAGCAGGGAGAGCGCCGAAGGCTGGCTGGAGAACTCCTGGTAGGCCTCGTCCACGACGATGATCGCGTCGGTGCTGCGGCACACCTCCTCGATCACCTCCAGCGAACAGCTGGTGCCGGTGGGGTTGTTGGGGGTGGTGATCAGCACGACGGTGGGCTCGTGCTCGGCGATGGCTTCCAGGATCAGGGGCGCGTCGAGGGTGTGGTCCGGCCTGCGGGGCACCGTGACGTAGCCCGTGCAGGTGTTGCGGGCGTACTCGGGGTACATGGAGTACGTCGGCGTGAACGTGAGCACGCTCCGGCCAGGCCCACCGAAAGCGGTGAGCAGGTGGGTCATCACCTCGTTCGAGCCGTTCGCCGCCCAGATGTTCTCTGCGCCCAGTCCATGGCCCAGATAGCCGGCCAGGTCCCGACGGAGTTCGAGGGCCTCGCGCTCCGGGTACCGGTTCAGCGTCCCGGCGGCCTCGACGACGGCGTCGGCCATCTCCCGCCGCACCGCCTCGGAGGGCGGGTAGGGGTTCTCGTTCACGTTGAGCACGACGGGCACCACCAGTTGCGGCGCACCGTAGGGTTCGGCACCGACGAGATCGGCGCGCAGCGGGAGATCGGACAGACCCCGGATCCGACTGCCCGGGCTCACCTCGGGCGCCTGACCGTGATGGCGGCCGCGTGACCGGGCAGGTCCTCGGCTGCGGCGAAGCGTTCGACGCCGTCTGCCACCTGCAGCAGTCCGTGCTCGGTGTAGTTGATCACGTGGACGGTCCGCATGAAGCTGCGGACGGTGAGGCCCGAGCTGTGGCAGGCGCAACCGGCGGTGGGAAGCACGTGGGTGGACCCGGCGGAGTAGTCCCCGAGACTCACCGGCGAGTAGTCGCCGACGAAAATGGCGCCGGCGTTACGAATCCGGCGTGCGACCGACTCCGCAGCTGCCGTCTGGATCTCAAGGTGCTCGGCCCCGTACGCGTCGGCGACGGCGATGGCCTGGCCTTCGTCGCGCACGAGGACGACGGCGCTCTGCTTGCCGCCCAGCGAGGTCCGGATGCGCTCCGCGTGCTTGGTCGCGGCCACCTGCGCCTCCAGTTCACCGTGAACGGCACGCGCCAGGTCCGGAGAGTCGGTGATCAGTACGGCCGCCGCCATCGGGTCGTGCTCGGCCTGGGAGATGAGGTCCGCAGCCACGAAGTCTGGCCGAGCGGTGGAGTCGGCGATGATCGCGATCTCCGTGGGCCCCGCCTCGGAGTCGATTCCCACCACGCCGCGGAGCAGCCGCTTGGCCGCCACCACGTAGATGTTGCCGGGACCCGTGACGAGCGAGACCGGTTCACACAGCCCCGGGACGCCGTGCGCGAACATGGCCACCGCCTGGGCGCCACCGACGGCGTAGACCTCATCCACGCCGAGCATGTGGCACAGCGCCAGGATGTTGGGATGCGGCCACCCACCGAACTCCGACTGGGGCGGTGAGGCCACGGCGATGCTGCCGACCCCGGCCACCTGGGCCGGTACCACGTTCATGATGACGCTCGAGGCCAGCGGCGCGAGACCGCCGGGCACGTAGAGGCCGACGCGGTCCACCGGGATGTTGCGCAGGCCGACGCTGGCGCCGTCGCCGAGGTGGGCCGGCGTCGGGTTGGTGTCGCGCTCGAGTTCCTCGGCCACCTGCCGACGGCGCCGCACGGACTCCGCGAACGCGGCCGCCAACTCGGTATCAAGCTCTTCGGCGCACTTCTCGAGAACGGCCGCCGGGACGCGGAACGAGTCCGGCACCACGTGGTCGAACCTGGCCGAGTACTCCGCCAGCGCGGCCTCGCCCCTGGCGTGGACGTCGTCGCAGATGGGACGGACCACCTCCAGCGCGGCCTCGACGTTGAAGTCGGCGCGCGGCAGGTGGGCCCGGTAGTCGGCGGCCACTCCGGTCAGGTCAACGGTTCTCAGCACGCAGGGAATTCTAGTCGGCCCGGACGACGTCGCCCGCCAGGGTGTCCGCGGGCACCCGCGAGTTCTCCCCGGGCCAGAACGCGGAGAACAGCATCACAGGCGTGATCGCCAGGAAGGGAGCCACCAGGAGCGCGGCATGTGCGTTCAACACCAGATCCACCGGGACGACGTCCCCCGGCTGGGCTGCGGCGAGCCGCTGCGCGAATCCGTTGCCGCTCACCAGCAGACCCACCTGCCAGGTCACCAGGGCCCCGATCGTGGCGCCCACCACCGCCAGCACGCACACCCACCAACCGACGTGGCGAAACAGCAGCCAACTCGCGATCCCCGCAGCCAGGCCCAGGATTCCGACGAGCAGCGTGAACAGCGCGTCGGGGGCGAACAGGTTGGCCAGACCGCGCTCACCGATCCGCGCGTACATGTCCTCGCCCACCGTGTAGCCGGGGCGCTCGGCGGTCAACGCCCACACCACGGCCTGGATCAGCCCGGCGACCGCGCAACCGAGGAGGTACACGGGCACGCTCCAGCGGGCGTCTGTCAGGGCGCGCCGCCACGCCGGGACGCCACGCGCCGCGGCCGAAAAGGGGATCTCACTCATTTGAGCCAACTCTAGCCACGCCCACCGCGCTGGGACCCAGGACGGCCTTGAGGTCGGCGAACAGTGGCGAGCCGGGAGCGACGCGGTAACCGTCGCCAAGCTTGAACGTGGTGATCTTCTGGTCACTGCGCAGTTGGAGGTGCACCTCCGCCGATCCCGGGTACTCCGAGAGGATCTTCTTCAGGCGGCCCACGATGGAGGGCGTGCAACGCACCGCGGGGAGCGTCAGCAGGACCGGACCGGAACCCCCGTCGGGGTTGACCTGCGGCGCGACGATGTCCTGCGCCCGCATCCGCACCCGATCCTCCTCCGCGTCCACCACGCCACGCACGGCGATGATGGTGTCGGGAGCCAGGTGCATGGCCACCTGGTCGTAGACGCGGGGGAAGACCATTACCTCGACCGACGAGGTCAGGTCCTCCACCGTGACCGTCGCCCAGAAGGCACCCTTCTTGTTGACGCGCCTGGTCACGGAGGTGATGAGTCCGCAGACGGTGGTCTCGCCACGGAACCCGTCCGGGGACGCGACGGAGGCGATGGAGTGCTGACCGTTGGCCTCCAGCACGTGCTCAAGCCCGTTGAGGGGATGGTCGGACACGTAGAGGCCCAGCATCTCGCGCTCGAACGACAGTTTGGTGCGGCGGTCCCACTCGTCGAGGTCTGGGATCGGACTGTGCTCGTAGGAGTCGTCTCCGGCGTCCACCCCGAAGGCGCCGAACAGGTCGTCCTGGCCGTTCTCGGCGTTCTTCTTGACGTCGATGATGCCGTCGACGGCGTGCTCGTAGACGCTCATGAGACTGCGTCGGGTGTGGCCCAGTTCGTCGAAGGCGCCGGCCTTGATGAGGGACTCGATGACGCGCTTGTTGCACATCAGCAGCGGCGCCTTGTCCAGGAAGTCGTTGAAGTCCTTCGCCGGCCCCTTCACGTCGCGCTCTGCGGTCCAGGCGGCCACCACCTTGTCGCCGACGTTGCGGATTGCGCCGAGGCCGTAGCGGATGTCGGTGCCGACGGGGGTGAAGGCGGACTCCGAGGAGTTGACGTCGGGCGGCAGCACCCTGATCCCCATGCGCCGGCACTCGGCGAGGTAGCCCGCGGACTTGTCCTTGTCGTCGCGCACCGACTGCAGCAGCGCCGCCATGTACTCGGTCGGGTAGTGCGCCTTGAGGTAGGCGGTCCAGTAGGAGATGACGCCGTAGGCGGCCGAGTGCGCCTTGTTGAACGCGTAGTCGGAGAACGGCAGCAGGGTGTCCCAGAGTGCCTTGATGGCGCCCGCGGAGAAGCCGCGCTCCTTCATCCCGCCGGAGAAGATCTCGTACTGGGCGTCCAACTCGGACTTCTTCTTCTTGCCCATGGCGCGCCGCAGCATGTCGGCGCTGCCGAGCGTGTAGCCGGCCAGCTGCTGGGCGATCGCCATGACCTGTTCCTGGTAGACGATCAGGCCGTAGGTCTCACCGAGGATGGGCTCCAGGGCCTCACCGAGCTCGGGGTGGAGCGGCTCGACGGGCTCCCGCCCGGTCTTGCGGCGGGCGTACTTGTTGTGGGAGTCGGCGCCCATGGGTCCGGGGCGGTAGAGCGCGCCGACGGCGGAGATGTCCTCGAACTTGTCCGGCCGCATCGAACGCAGCAGCGCCCGCATGGGACCACCGTCGAGCTGGAAGACGCCCAACGTGTCGCCCGCAGCGAGGAGGTCGTAGGTGGCCGGGTCGTCGAGCGGAAGGTCCTCGAGGACGAGCTCGACGTCCCGGTTGGCCTTGATGCTGCGCACCGCGTCGTCGATGACCGTGAGGTTACGCAGACCCAGGAAGTCCATCTTGATCAGGCCCAGGGACTCGCAGCCCGGGTAGTCGAACTGGGTGATGATGGCCCCGTCGGCCTCGCGCTTCATGACGGGGATGACTTCCTGCAGCGGCGTGTTGGACATGATGACGCCGGCGGCGTGGACGCCCCATTGCCGCTTGAGGTCCTCGATCCCCTTGGCCGTGTCCACGACGGTGCGGACGTCCGGGTCGCTGTTGTAGAGCTCCCGGAACTCGTTGCCCTCGGAGTAGCGCTTGTGCTCCGGGTTGAACAGCTGGCTCAGCGGGATGCCCTTGCCCATGATGTCGGGCGGCATCGCCTTGGTGATCTTCTCCCCCACGGAGAAGGGCATGTCCAGCACCCGCGAGGAGTCCTTGACCGCTGCCTTGGCCTTGATGGAGCCGTAGGTGACGATCTGTGCGACCTTGTCGGAGCCGTACTTCTGGGTGACGTAGTTGATCACCTCGCCGCGGCGGCGATCATCGAAGTCGATGTCGAAGTCCGGCATGGAGACGCGCTCGGGGTTCAGGAACCGCTCGAACAGCAGGCCGTGGGCGATGGGGTCCAGGTCCGTGATCCGCAGCGCGTAGGCGCACATGGAGCCAGCGCCCGACCCGCGCCCGGGACCGACGCGGATGCCGTTCTCCTTGGCCCAGTTGATGAAGTCGGCCACCACTAGGAAGTAGCCGGTGAAACCCATCTTGGCGATGATCGTGGTCTCGAACTCGGCCCGGTCCCGCACCTCCCGGCTGATGCCGTCGGGATAGCGGGCGTGGAGACCGCGCTCCACCTCCTTGTGGAACCAGGTGTCCTCGGTCTCGCCGGCGGGGACGTCGTAGCGGGGCATGTAGGTGCCCATGCCCTCGTCGAACTCCGTCTCGATGCGCTCGGCAATGGCCAGGGTGTTGTCGCAGGCCTCGGGCAACTCCGAGAAGAGGGCCCGCATCTCCGCCGCCGACTTCAGGTAGTAGCCGGAACCGTCGAACTTGAACCTGTCCACCTGGGCCTTGCGGGAGCCGGCGGAGACGCACAGCAGCGTGTCGTGGGCGTCGGCGTCGTCGGCGTGCACGTAGTGGAGGTCGTTGGTGGCCACCAGCGGGAGCTGGAGGTCCCGGGCGAGCTTGAGGAGATCCTGGCGGACCCGGTTCTCGATGGACAGGCCGTGGTCCATCAGCTCCACGTAGAAGTTGCCGGCCCCGAAGATGTCGCGGAACTCCGCCGCGGCGGCGCGGGCGTTGTCGTACTGCCCCAGGCGCAGGAAGGTCTGGACCTCACCCGAGGGGCACCCCGTCGTCGCGATCAGGCCCTTGCCGTACTCGTGCAGCAGTTCCCGGTCCGCTCGCGGCTTGTAGAAGAAGCCCTCCAGGGAGCTGCGGGAGCTCAGCTTGAACAGGTTGTGCATGCCGGCCTTGTCAGCCGCCCACATCGTCATGTGGGTGTAGGCGCCCTTGGAGGCGACGTCGTCGCCGGTGCCGTCGCCGAACTGCACCCGCTTGCGCTCGGAGCGATGCGTGCGCGGTGTCAGGTAGGCCTCAAGGCCGATGATGGGCTTGACGTCGTAGCTCTTGGACGCCTTGTAGAACTCGTAGGCCCCGAACAGGTTGCCGTGGTCCGTCATCGCGAGGGCGGGCATCCCCATCTGCTCCGCGCCCCGGAACAGGTCGTGGACGCGTGCCGCACCGTCCAGCATCGAGAATTCCGTGTGGCAGTGCAGATGGACGAACTGGTCCGACACCCAATCTCCTCAAAGTCCCGACGCCTCAACCGACGAGCCACCACCCTACCCCCGGCCGCCGACGGTTCCGGTCCACGACTCGGCTTGCTGGCATAGGCTGGGGCCACTGGCTGGTCCTGCGAGGAGGCCCCCGATGAGCAACATCGACACCCACCCCGACCTGCTCGACTGCCACGCGGTCGGGCAGCCGCACGCCGACGAGGTGCAGGTCATCGAGCCCAAGGAAGTGGCCCTCGGCGGTGAGGACGCGATGAAGGTGCGTCGCACCCTGCCGTCGCTGACCCGCTCGTTCGTGGGCGCATGGTGCTTCGTAGACCACTACGGCCCCGAGCAGGGCATGTGCATGGACGTACCGCCACATCCACACACCGGCCTGCAGACGGTGAGCTGGCTCTTCGAGGGCGAGATCGAGCACCGGGACTCCGGAGGGGTGCACGAGATGGTGCGCCCTGGCGAGGTGAACCTGATGACTTCTGGTTACGGCATCGCCCACTCCGAGGTGTCCACGCCGAGGCGGGACCTGCTGCACGGCGTCCAGTTGTGGGTGGTGCTGCCCGAACACGACAAGGACCTGGTCCGCGACTTCCAGCACCACGTCCCCGACCTCTATGAGAGCGACGGCGTTCGCGCCAAGATCCTGGTCGGCGGTCTCGACGGCGTCGCGTCACCCGTTCGCACCGAGACCCCGCTCCTGGGTGCCGAAGTGGTCATGGACGCAGGGGTCACCTGGGAACTCGCGGTCACGCCCGGATTCGAGCACGGCGTGCTGGTGGACTCCGGTTTCGTGGACTTCGACGGTGTGCGTCTGGACCGCAGCACCATGGGCGTGCGCGACGCGGGCCTGGACCATCTGCGGATCACCAACCCCACCGACGAACCCGCCCGCATCATGCTGCTCGGCGGGGAACCGTTCGACGAGGGCATCGTGATGTGGTGGAACTTCATCGGCCGCAGCCACGACGACATCGTCCGGCTCCGGCAGGAGTGGAACGAGGCACCGGACGACAGGTTCGGCCGGGTGAAGGGCTACGTGGGCTCCACTCCCAGGCTGAAAGCGCCGGAGCTGCCTACGAACGTACGCCTGAAGACGCGTTTCCGCCGGGGCAAGCGCTGACGGCCACACCCTTAGCGCGCTATCTGCTCCGCACGGGCCCGGACCAGCGCCTTGACGATCTCCTCGGGCAGAGGGCTCGCCGGTTGGAACCGGATGGTCCCCTTGGCCAGCCCGATCCCGGGGTGGCTCGCAAGATCGTCGGCGACGCTCTCGACTGCCTCCGGGCTGAAGGGGTACACACCCACGTGACCCTTCGCCCTCATCACCGCCAACAGTGGCTTGCCGTGGTGGAGCAGGCAGGGCATGCCATAGCCCAATCCCTGTTCGGCATCAGGCACCACCTCCCGGGCGAGGGCATAGACCCGGGCCACCACCTCGCGGTCTACCTCCGCCAGCTCGGACAGGTAGTCATCAACGGTTCCCATGCAGGCCATGATGCACCAGCCACACGCAACGCACGCGAGCCTCAGGCCATCAGTTGGCGCACCTCCGGCCCGATCGCTCGCGGCAGCTTGGAGGAACCGGAAAGGAACTCGTCGACGCCCTTCGCGCAGGAGCGGCCCTCGGCGATCGCCCAGACGATCAGCGACTGCCCGCGCCCCGCGTCGCCGCAGACGAACACGCCCGGCACATTGGTGGCGTAGTCGTCGTCGCGGGCGAGGTTGCCCCTGGGGTCGAACTCAAGGCCGAGCTGTTCGGCGATGGTGCGCTCCGGTCCGACGAAGCCCATGGCGAGCAGCACCAGCTGCGCCGGGATGTGCCGCTGGGTCCCCTCCACCGGCACGAACTGGCCCTCGGAGAACTGCACCTCCGTCAGGTCCAGCCCGGCCACGTGGCCGTCCCTGTCGCCGACGAACTCCGAGGTGGACACGGCGTACATGCGCTCGCCGCCCTCCTCGTGCGCCGACGAGACACGGAACGTCATGGGGTAGGTGGGCCAGGGCTGGCTCCCAGGCCGGGCCTCGGGTGGTTGCGGCATGATCTCCAGCTGCGTGATGGACCGCGCACCCTGCCGGATGGAGGTCCCGAGGCAGTCCGCCCCGGTGTCGCCGCCGCCGATGATCACGACGTCCTTGCCCTCGGCCGTGATCTGGTCCGGGACATGCTCGCCGAGCGCCGCACGGTTGGCCTGCGGCAGGAACTCCATGGCCTGGTGGATCCCCGCGAGTTCGCGTCCCGGCACCGGCAGGTCGCGCCCGACGGTGGAGCCGATCGCGAGCACGACCGCCTCGTAGCGCTCCAGCAACTCCGGGCCGGTGATGTCGGTGCCCACGGTGACGTTCGTCTTGAACTGCGTCCCCTCCAGCACCATCTGCTTGAGCCTGCGGTTCAGGACGGACTTCTCCATCTTGAACTCGGGGATGCCATAGCGCAGGAGCCCGCCGATGGCGTCGGCCCGCTCGTGCACGACGACGGTGTGCCCCGCCCGGGTCAGCTGCTGCGCCACGGCTAGACCCGCGGGGCCGGAACCGACCACGGCCACCGTCTTGTTGGTGTGCCACTCGGGCTGCTGCGGGAACACCCGCGAGTCGTCCCAGGCCTTGTCGATGATGGCGACCTCGACGTTCTTGATGGTCACCGGGTCTCGGTTGATGCCGACGACGCAGGCGGTCTCGCACGGGGCGGGGCACAGACGTCCGGTGAACTCGGGGAAGTTGTTCGTGGCGTGCAGCCGTTCGAGCGCCGGCTGCCAGTCGTCGCGCCAGACCAGGTCGTTCCACTCCGGGATCAGGTTGCCCAGCGGGCAGCCGTTGTGGCAGAACGGGATCCCGCAGTCCATGCAGCGGCCCGCCTGCTCGGAGATGATCGGCAGGAGGGCGCGCCCGGGGCTGCCCGGGTACACCTCCTTCCAGTCGTGCACCCGCTCCTCCACCGGGCGGCGAGGTGCGACCTGCCGGGGGGTGGTCATGAAGCCCTTCGGATCAGCCATGAGCGGCCTCCATCATCATCTTCGTGGTCAGTTCCTCGTCGAGGCCGTCGATGGTGGCGCGGTCCCGCACCTCCATGATCCTCGCGTAGTCGCGCGGCTGGATCTTGGTGAACCTGGTCACCAGGTCCGCGTCCGTCAGCGGGAGGAGCTCGTCGGCGACCGTTGAACCGGTCTCGGCGGCGTGCTCGCCCAGCAGCTCCCGGACCCGGGCGACGTCGCGGGGGGTGAGTTCGACGGGGTCGACGAACTCTGTGTTGAGGCGGATCAGGTCGAGGTCCAGCACCCAGGCGGTGCCGCCCGACATGCCGGCTGCGAAGTTGCGGCCCGTTGGCCCGAGCACCAGCACCTCGCCGCCGGTCATGTACTCGCAGCCGTGGTCGCCCACGCCCTCCACGACGGCGGAGGCGCCGGAGTTGCGCACGCAGAACCGCTCCCCCACCAGACCGCGCAGGAACAGCTGCCCCGACGTCGCGCCGTAGGCGATGACATTGCCCGCGACGATCTGCTCGCGCGGGTCGAACGGCACGTCCTGCGGCGGGGTGACCACCACGCGACCGCCGGAGAGCCCCTTGGCTACGTAGTCGTTGGCATCCCCGACGAGCTTGAGCGTCACCCCCCTGGGCAGGAACGCCCCGAAGCTCTGGCCGCCTGTGCCGTTGAGGGTGAACTGGATCGTCCCGGGCTCGAGCCCCGCGCCGTCGGTCGCCCGCGTGACGTGGTGGCCGAGGAGCGTGCCGACGGTGCGGTCGACGTTGCGCACCGGCAGCGTCGCCGCCACCGGTTCGCCCCGCTCCAGGGCCGGGGCCGCAAGCTCGATCAGCCGGACGTCCAGCTTGTCGGCCAGCCCGTGGTCCTGTGCCACCGTCCGGTGCCGGGTCGCGCCCGGTGCCGCGACGTCGGTGAGGATCGGCGACAGGTCGAGGCCGGCGGACTTCCAGTGCCCGACCGCGCGGGCGACGTCGAGCGCTTCCACGCGGCCCACGGCCTCCTCCAGTGTGCGGAACCCGAGCGAGGCCAGGATCTCGCGCACCTCCTGCGCCATGAACTCGAAGAAGTTGATCACGTGCTGCGGGTCGCCGGTGAACTTGGCCCGCAGCTCCGGGTTCTGGGTGGCGACCCCCACCGGGCAGGTGTCCTTGTGGCAAACCCGCATCATGATGCAGCCCGTCACCACGAGAGGGGCGGTGGCGAACCCGAACTCCTCGGCCCCCAGCAGGGCCGCGATGACGACGTCGCGCCCGGTCTTTAGCTGCCCGTCGCACTGGACGACGATTCGGTCGCGCAACCCATTGACCAGGAGCGTCTGCTGCGTCTCGGCCAGTCCCAGTTCCCAGGGCGCGCCGGCATGCTTGAGCGACGTCAGCGGCGCCGCGCCGGTGCCGCCGTCGTGCCCGGAGATGAGCACCACGTCGGCCTTGGCCTTGCTGACCCCGGCCGCGACGGTGCCGACCCCGACCTCGCTGACCAGCTTCACGTGGACTCGGGCCGACGGGTTGGCGCACTTGAGGTCGTGGATCAGCTGCTTGAGGTCCTCGATGGAGTAGATGTCGTGGTGCGGCGGCGGGGAGATCAGGCCGACGCCGGGCGTGGAGTGGCGGGTCTTGGCGACCCACGGGTACACCTTCGGGCCGGGCAGCTGACCGCCCTCGCCGGGCTTGGCGCCCTGGGCCATCTTGATCTGGATGTCGTCTGCGTAGGTCAGGTACTCCGAGGTCACCCCGAACCGCCCCGACGCCACCTGCTTGATGGCCGAGCGGCGCGAGGGATCGTGCAACCGCTCCGCGTCCTCGCCGCCCTCGCCGGTGTTGGACTTGCCGCCGAGCTTGTTCATGGCGATGGCCAGCGTCTCGTGCGCCTCCATCGAGATGGAGCCGTAGCTCATGGCGCCGGTCGAGAACCGCTTCACGATCTCGCTGACCGGCTCCACCTCCTCGATGGGCACGGGCTCGCGCTCCCGGAACTCCAGCATCGAGCGCAGCGTCATCAGCCGCGACGAGTTGTCGTTGACCAGGGCGGTGTAGCGCTTGAACACGTCGTAGCGGCCGGTGCGGGTGGCGTGCTGGAGGCGGAAGACCGTCTCGGGGTCGAACAGGTGCGGTTCGCCCTCACGACGCCACTGGTACTCCCCGCCCACCTGGAGGTCGCGGTGGGCCAGGGGGATGCCGTCGGCCGGGTAGGCCATCAGGTGCCGCTGCCGGACCTCTTCGGCGATCTCGGCGAGCCCGAGCCCGCCGATCCGGCTGGTGGTGCCGGTGAAGTACTTGTCGATGAGTTCCTGCGACAGTCCGATGGCCTCGAAGATCTGGGCGCCGGAGTAGGAGGCGACGGTGGAGACGCCCATCTTGCTCATCACCTTGAGCACGCCCTTGCTGAGTGCCTTGGCGACGTTCTTGATGGCCACCTCGGGCAGCACCCCGACGAAGGTCTCGCGCCGGGCGAGGTCTTCCGCGGTCTCGAACGCGAGGTAGGGGTTCACGGCCGCGGCGCCGTAGCCGATGAGGAGCGCGACGTGGTGGACCTCGCGCACGTCGCCGGCCTCGACCACGAGGCCAACCTGGGTCCGGGTCTTCTCCCGGACCAGGTGGTGGTGGATGGCGGCGGTCAGCAGCAGCGACGGGATGGGCGCCTGGTCCGCCGTCGAGTGCCGGTCCGACAGCACGATGGCCCGCGCCCCGCCACGCACTGCGGCGGAGACCTCCTCGCAGAGCTCGTCCAGGCGTGCGCCGAGCGCCCGGCCCCCGCCGGCCACCTTGTAGAGGCCGCGCACGACGTGGGTCGCGTAGCCGGGGACCTCCCCCAGCCGCACGATCTTGGCCAGCTGCTCGGAGTCCAGGATGGGCCGGTCCATGGTGATCTGGCGCGCCGACGCCGCGGTCGGCTCCAGGAGGTTGCGCTCCGGCCCGATCTTGGTGGTCAACGAGGTGACCAGTTCCTCACGGATGGCGTCCAGCGGCGGGTTGGTGACCTGCGCGAAGAGCTGGCTGAAGTAGTCGAACACCAGCCGGGGCCGGTCGGACAGGACCGGCAAGGGGGTGTCTGTGCCCATGGAACCGAGCGGCTCACCGCCGCTGTTGGCCATCGGCGCGATGATGTGGCGCAGTTCCTCATGGGTGTACCCGAAGACCTGCTGTCGGCGCGTCACCGAGGCGTGGCTGTGCACGATGTGGGCGCGGCCGGGCAGCTGGTCGAGCTTCATGGAGTTGGCGGCCACCCACTCGGCGTAGGGCTTCTCGGCCGCGAGCTGGCCCTTGACCTCGTCGTCGGAGAGGATCTGTCCCCGGTCCAGGTCCACAAGCAGCATGCGACCGGGCTGGAGGCGGCCCTTGCGCACCACCGACGCCGAGGCGATCGGGAGCACTCCGGCCTCGGAGGCGAACACGACCAGGCCGTCGTCGGTCTCCCAGAACCGGCCCGGGCGCAGACCATTGCGGTCGAGGCAGGCGCCGATGAGGGAACCGTCGGTGAAGGTCATGCAGGCGGGACCGTCCCACGGCTCCATGATGGCCGAGTGGTACTCGTAGAAGGCCCGGCGGTCCGGGTCCATCTCGTCGTGACCCTCCCACGCCTCCGGGATCATCATGAGCACGGCGTGCGGCAGGGAACGCCCGCCGAGGTGCAGCAGTTCGAGCACCTCGTCGAAGGAGGCCGAGTCCGAGCCGTCCGGGGTACAGATGGGGAACAGCCGCTCCAGCGAGCCGGGGATGACGTCAGAGACGAGCAGCGCCTCGCGGGCCCGCATCCAGTTCCGGTTGCCGCGCACCGTGTTGATCTCGCCGTTGTGGGCGATCATCCGGTACGGGTGCGCCAGCTCCCAGGCCGGGAAGGTGTTGGTGGAGAAGCGCGAGTGCACCAGCGCCAGGGCGGAGGCGACCCGCTCGTCGTGCAGTTCGGGGAAGACCTCCTCCAACTGGGACGTGGTGAGCATGCCCTTGTAGACCAGCGTCCGCGCGGACAGGGACGGGAAGTACACGCCGACCTCGTGCTGGACGCGCCGTCGCAGCACGAACGCGAGTCGGTCGAGGTCGATCCCGGCCTGGTCGTCGCGCCCTGCGATCACCAGGTGCTCGAAATGCGGCATCGCGCCCAGCGAGATGGGTGAGAGCGTGCCGGTCTCAACGGGGACCTCGCGCCACGCGATGACGTCGAGCTCCTCCTCGTCGGCGATCCGCTCGATGCCGGACTTGGCCAGGAGCCTGGCGGACTCGTCTGTGGGCAGGAAGGCCATTCCGACGGCGTAGGCACCCTTCTCGGGCAGCTTCGAGTCGATCACCGCGCGCAGGAACGCATCCGGAACCTGGATCAGGATGCCGGCGCCGTCACCGGCGGCCTCGTCGGCGCCCGTTGCGCCGCGGTGATCGAGGTTGCGCAGCGCTTCAAGACCCTGTTCGACGATCTCGTGACGGGCGATTCCGTCCAGCTTGGCGACGAAGGCGACACCGCAGGCATCGTGCTCGAACTCCGGGTCGTAGAGACCGACCTTCTCGTGTCGAGGGAAGACTGGGTTGTTCATGCGGGCACCTCCAAGTTCGTTACCGGCTTGGAGAATATGCACCCGCTGGCTGCTCAAAACAACAGATTCAGCCCTGTTTCACGATTGTAACTTCGGCGTCGCAGAACTGTTCCCCGGCGGGAAAGCGGCTGTAACTCAGGGCTGCCGCGAGATCAGGGTGGCGTAGTCCTCCCGGAGTTCGCCGATGCTTTGACCACCCGTCCAGACCACCTGCACGAGCCGGTCGGCGCCCACTCCGAGCACCTGCGAGCCGTGATCCACCTCGTAGCCGCCCGACGGCAGCTGCTTGCCCTCCGCGACGGGGATGCCCATGTCGCCGGCGATCCCGACGATGACGTCCAGGTCGCCAGTCAGCCCGACGAAGTCCTCGTCGATGCGCTCCAGGTAGGTCCGCAACGTCTCGGGGTCGTCCCGGGCCGGGTCGGTGGTCACCATGACGAGGGTGATCTCGTCGCCGAGTTCGCCCTCCAGGCGCCGCCTCGCTGTGGCCATGTCGGCGAGGATCCCGGGGCAGACGTCGGGGCAGTTCGTGTACCCGAAGAACAGCGCCAGGGCCTTCGTGGTGGGCGTGGTCGCGAGGCTGTACGACTCACCGAATTGGTCAGTGAGTTCGATGTCGGGCATGGGGAATCCCCCGGTCAGCCCGGTGCCGTTGTAGCCGTCGTCGTCCTGGCCGCCCACCTCCGCGACGGGCGCCTCCCCGGGCACGCAGGCGGCCAGCGGGAGGACAGCCGCCCCGCCCAGGAACCCGCGCCGCCCGAGCCTCACTCGCGCCCCTTCCGCACACCTTCGGCCAGCTGGGAGACCAGCCCCCGCAGCCGGTCCAGGTCCCCTGGCATGTCGGCGCCGTCGGAGGCCAGGCACTTCAGCAGCGCGGAGCCGACGATCACGGCGTCGGCGTACCCGGCAACCTCGGCGGCCTGCTCGGCGTTGGACACGCCCAGCCCGATGCCCACCGGCAGCCCGGAGTCCGCCGCCCGGGCCCGGGCGGCGATGACCGGGGCGGCATCGGAGGTCTGGGTGCGCGTCCCGGTGACCCCCATCACGCTGGTGGCGTACACCCAGCCGCGACAGGCGGCCATGGTCATGGCGATCCGCTCGTCGCTTGAGGAGGGTGCGATCAGGAAGATGCGGTCCAGGCCGTGGGCGTCGCTGGCCGCCATCCAGGCCTCTGCCTGGTCCGGCGTCAGGTCCGGGGTGACCACCCCGGCACCCCCGGCCGCGGCGAGGTCGCGTGCGAACCTGTCCGGTCCGTACTGCTCGACGATGTTCCAGTACGTCATGACGACGGCGGTCCGTCCGGCGTCGGCGACCGCCTCGGCGGCCCTGAACGCATCCCGGGTCCGGACACCGCGGCGAAGCGCCTTGGTGGTGGCGTGCTGGATGACCTCACCGTCGAGGACCGGGTCGCTGTAGGGCATGCCGATCTCGACGACGTCGGCACCTTCGCCACCCTCGGTGAGGGCGCGGAAGGCCGTGACGCTGTCGTCGACGGAGGGGTAGCCCAGCGGGAGGTAGGCGATCAGGGCGGCGCGCCCCTCGTCCGCAGCAGCGGCGAGCACCCTCCCCGAGATCCCGAGCCTGGCGACGTCGGAGAACTTGCTCACTCCATCCCCCCGACCACCGCGTCCGGCTCACCCGACATGTTGAACCACTCGAAGGCGGTGTGGACGTCCTTGTCCCCCCTGCCGGAGAGGCAGATGAGGATCTTGGGCTCCAGGTCCGGCTGCTCCTCGGCCAGCCGCTTCGCCAGGCGCTGCACGCCGGCGATCGCGTGCGCCGACTCGATGGCCGGAATGATCCCCTCGGTGCGCGTCAACAGCCGGAACGCCGCCATCGCCTCCGCGTCGGTGACGGGCTCGTAGCTGGCCCGCCCGCTCTTGGCCAGCCAAGCGTGCTCGGGCCCGACGCCCGGGTAGTCCAGACCGGCGGAAATGGAGTGGGACTCGAGGGTCTGGCCGTCCTCGTTCTGCAGCACGTAGGTGCGTGCGCCGTGGAGCACCCCGGGCCGCCCGGCGGTGATCGTGGCGGCGTGGCGGGTGGTCTCGATCCCCTCACCTGCCGCCTCGAACCCGTAGAGCGCCACCGAGGGGTCGTCGATGAAGTCGTAGAACATGCCGATCGCGTTGGAGCCGCCACCGACGCAGGCGGCCACGTAGTCTGGCAGGCCGCCGTGCTCGTCGATCATCTGTGCGCGCGCCTCCGTGGAGATGATGCGCTGCAGTTCCCGAACGATCCACGGGAACGGGTGCGGGCCGCCGACTGTCCCGATCAGGTAGTGGGTGTTGTCGACGGTGGAAACCCACTCGCGCATGGCCTCGTTCATGGCGTCCTTGAGGGTGCGGGAACCGGCGGCCACCGCAACCACCTCGGCACCGAGCAACTGCATCCTCGCGACGTTGAGCGCTTGGCGCAAGGTGTCGACCTCGCCCATGTAGACCCGGCACTCCAGCCCCATCAGGGCCGCTGCCGTCGCCGTGGCTACGCCGTGCTGGCCCGCGCCGGTCTCCGCGATGACCCGGGTCTTGCCCATCCGCTTGGTCAGCAGCGCCTGGCCGAGCACGTTGTTGATCTTGTGGGCGCCGGTGTGGTTGAGGTCCTCGCGCTTGAGGAAGATCTTCGCGTTGCCGCACTCGCGGGAGAAGTTCTCGGCGACGGTGATCGGCGTGGGCCGCCCGGAGTAGTCGCGCAGCAGGCGGTGGAGTTCGGCCGTGAAAGCGGGATCGGAACTGGCTGCGGTGAACTCGCGGGCAAGCTCCGTCAAGGCAGCCTGGAGCGCCTCGGGCACGAACTTTCCGCCGAAGTCCCCGAAGTGGCCGGAGGCATCGGGAAGTTGGGTCATGCGCTACAGCCTAGTCGGCCTTCGCAGTACCCGGACGCTGCGCCCGGTCCACGACCTCCGCCACCACGCCTTCCTCGGTGTTCCTGGCGCCGACGACGACGGAGTCGGATTCCTTGTGGGTTCCGTGCGACTTCCCGATGGGCAGGAAGTGCATGATGGCGACGACAACGCCTCCCCAGACCAGACCCAGGACCATCGAGCAGAGCGTGTTGATCAGCCACGCGAGCGCCCCGCCCACCGCAGGGACTCCGGAGACGAGGCCCTCCAGCGAATGCACGAGTTCATAGGGGGCGTGCCAGCCGAGCGTGTCCAGACCGGCCAGGATGATGTGGCCACCCACCCACAGCATCGCGAATACGCCGACGATGGAGATCACCTTAAGCACCACGGGCATGGCGGCCACAAGCCCGCGGCCGATGGCCTGGGAGCGCTCGGACTCGCGCTTGGTCATCGCCAGCCCCATGTCGTCCATCTTCACGATGAGCGCGACCGCACCGTAGACCAGCACGGTGATTCCCAGTGCGACCAGGACCAGGATGATGGCCCGCGAGAGCAGGGGCTCGTCGGCCACCTCGTTCAGCGAGATCACCATGATCTCGGCGCTGAGGATGAAGTCTGTGGTGATTGCCCCGGAGACCACCTTCTTCTCCGCGTCGGCACCCTTGACCAGGGCAGGCGCAGCCTTGTCCGGCTCGTGCCCGGTGATGAACTCCCAGATCTTCTCGGCGCCCTCGTAGCACAGGTAGGTGCCGCCCAGCATCAGCAACGGCGTCAGCAGCCAGGGCAGGAACTGGCTCAGCAGCAGGATGGCGGGGAGGATGAAGACCAGCTTGTTGCGGACGGAGCCGACGGCGATCTTGCGGATGATGGGTAGTTCCCGGCTGGGGTCAACCCCGGACACGAAGCGCGGTGTGACCGCCGCGTCGTCGATCACCACGCCGGCCGCCTTTGAACTCGCCTTGACCGCCGCAGCGGCCACGTCGTCGACGCTGGCGGCCGCCAGGCGTGCGAGCGCCGCGATGTCGTCGAGCAGTGCTGCCAGTCCGCCGGCCATGAGTTACCCCTTCATCATCTCCGCAACGGCTTCGGAGGGCGACCCGTGTTTCACGAGTGCTTCACCCACCAGCACCACGTCGGCTCCCTCGGAAGCGACGCGGGCAGCGTCTGCAGCAGAAAGAATGCCAGACTCCGCAACCTTCACGGCGTTGCCGCCGATCCGGCCCGCCAGCCGACCGAAGGTGGCCAGGTCCACATCGAGGGTCTTGAGGTTGCGGTTGTTCACGCCGATCAGCTCGGCACCCGCCTCCAGCGCCCGGTCCACCTCGGCCTCGGTGTGGGTCTCGACCAGCGCGGTCAGGCCCAGCTCGTCTGCCAGGTGGAGGAAGCGGGCCAGTTCGCTGTCGTCCAGCGCGGCGACGATGAGCAGGACCAGGTCCGCCCCGTGTGCCCGGGCCTCGAAGAACTGGTACTCGTCCACCATGAAGTCCTTGCGCAGCACCGGGATCTCCACGCGGGCCCGGACGGCGTCGAGGTCGGCCAGGGTTCCGTTGAAGCGGTGCCGCTCGGTGAGCACCGAGATGGCCGCCGCACCGCCGTCGGCGTAGGCGGCCGCGAGCGCGGCCGGGTTCACGATCTCGGCCAGATCGCCCTTCGACGGGGAGCGCCGCTTCACCTCCGCGATCACGGCCAGCTCCGGCGCCCGGAACCGCGCCATGGGCGACAGGGCCGCTGGCGCCTCCACGGCCGCGCGCTCCACGAAGAACATCGGCGTCGCAGCCTTGCGCTCGGCCAGGTCCGCGCGGACGCCTTCGATGATGGAGTCGAGGACGGTGCTCATCAGGGCTGGCCGAGGCCCATGGCCTTCATGACCATCGTGACGACCGCAGCGATCAGCAGGATTGCAGCGCCGATCACCACCACGGTCCAGTTCGGGCCCAGCACCGAGCCGACGGCAGCGATGGTGAAGCCCACGGCACCGAGCACCGATCCCGTCCAGGCGGCGGGGCTGCGTCCGTGGTGGTAGTACTTCGGGGTCCGTGCCATGGGTGGGCCTTTCTGTCCAAGTCAGTCCTGCGGCAGAGATTAGCGCGGATCGTCTCCGGGAACCACGTCCGGCGCCGTCGGGTCCTCCCCGGCGTCGAACTGCTTCCACTGGTCCCGGGGTGCATCCCGGGGCCCGGATCCCGCCCGGACCGGCCAGTCAGGACCCCAGCGCGCGGCAGCCACCCCGCCGACCACCAGCAGCGCTGCCGGCAGGACGAGGAACCATCCCGAACCGCCCTGGACGGCACCGAGCAAGCCGGCGCCGACCCCCAGCAGCACCAGCAGGATCCCCATTGTCCGCAGGCCCTGCCCGCGCAGCATCAGCATGAGGAAGGCGCCGGCGGCCGCCGCCCAACCGATCGCGACTCCCCCGCCGGCTGACAGCACGTTCGCCACGATGACCAGGCCGAGCGCCCCGACCGCCAGGACGGCCAGAGCCAGTGGCCGCTTCACTGCCGCTGACCAGACGCTGCCGCGCGCCCCAGCGCGGCAATGACCGCAGCCGCCTTGTGGCTGCACTCCGCGTCCTCGGTCTCCGGCACCGAGTCCGCGACGATCCCGGCGCCGGCCTGGACGTGGGCCACGCCGTCGGCCAGCACGGCGGTCCGGATGGCGATGGCGACGTCGGAGTTGCCCGCCAGGTCGAAGTAGCCGACGACGCCGCCGTAGAGCCCGCGACGGGAGGTCTCCAGCTTGTCGATGATCTCCATCGCCCGGACCTTCGGGGCCCCCGAGAGGGTTCCGGCCGGGAAGCAGGCCAGCGTCGCCTCCAGGGCTGTCCGCCCTTCCGCGAGCTCGCCGCTCACGGCTGCCTCCAGGTGCATGATGTGGCTGTAGCGGTGGATGTTCATGAACTCGTGCACTGTGACCGTGCCGGGCTTGCTGATCCGGCCCAGATCATTGCGGCCGAGGTCCACCAGCATCAGGTGCTCGGCCTTCTCCTTCGGGTCCGCGAGCAGCTCGGCGGCCAGGGCCTGGTCCTCGGCGTCGGTCCGGCCGCGGGGCCTGGAGCCGGCGATGGGGCGGGTGGTGGCCACGCCGTCGCTGACGGTTACGAGGGCCTCCGGGCTGGAGCCGACGATGTCGAACCCGTCCAGCCGCAGCAGGTACAGATACGGGCTGGGGTTGGTCAGCCGCAGGCTCCGGTAGACGTCCAGGGCGTCGGCCGAGCTGGACACGTCGAACCGCTGCGAGACGACGATCTGGAACGCCTCGCCGGCCCGGATCTCCTCCTTGGCGGCCTCCACCGCCGCGCGGTACTCCTCGCTGCTGCGCTGGCGGCGGACCTCCAGCGGCATGGGCTCGCGGGCCAGCGGCACCAGGGGGGTGCGGGGCTGGCGCAACGTCTCCGCCATCGCCTCCACCGCCGCGACGGCGTCGGCATGGGCCCGCTCGAGGCCGTCGGGACCGCCGTCGAAGTTGATGGCGTTGGCGATCAGCCAGACCTCGCTGGTGTGGTGGTCGTAGACGGCGAGCTCTGAGGTGAGCATCATGACCAGTTCGGGCAACCGGAGGTCGTCCGGGTTCTCGTCCGGGATCGCCTCCAGGCGGCGCACGACGTCGTAGCCGAGGTATCCGACCAGTCCGGCATGGAAGGGCGGCAGTCCGGGCGTGCCAGGGGTGGCCAGTTCGCTCAGCGTCTCCTTCAGGACGGCCAGCGGGTCACCGTCGCCGATTCCCACCAGTTCCCGGCCCACCCACTTTGCCCGCCCGTCCACCTCGGTGAGCGTGGCCGCGGTGCGCACCCCGACGAACGAGTAGCGAGACCACACCCCTGCGTCCGCCGACTCGAACAGAAAGGTGCCCTGCCGGTTCCCGCACAGGGCGTGGTAGAGCCCGACGGGGGTGATGTCGTCGGCCACCAGGCGGGCGTGCACCGAGATCACCCGCCGGTCAGCCGCGAGTTCGCGGAACTCCTCCAGGGAGGGGGTGATCATGCCTCGGCACCGTCCACGGGCCCGAGCACCTCGGTGAAGAAGCAGGTCCGGTTGCCGGTGTGGCACGCCACCCCGGTCTGGTTCACCTTGAGCAGCACCGTGTCGCCGTCGCAGTCGAGCGCGACGGAGACCACCTGCTGGATGTTGCCCGACGTCTCGCCCTTGACCCAGTACTCCTGCCGGCTGCGCGACCAGTAGGTCGCCTTCCGCGTGACCAGCGTGCGCTGGAGCGCCTCGGCATCCATCCAAGCCAGCATGAGCACCTCTCCGGTAAGGGCATCCTGCGCGATGGCCGGCGCCAGGCCGTCGGGGCCGAGCGTGAGTTCGAGGTCGAAAGTGGGTTCCATGCGGGCAATTGTGCCCCAATAGGATTGGTGCCATGAGTCTCGCCCACCGCATGCGCCAATCCATCTGCGACACGTTCGAGAAGGTGGGTGCCCTGGCGCCCACCAATTGCGAGGGCTGGCAGGCCCAGGACCTGGCCGCCCACCTGTGGGTGCGCGACCGCCGCCCCGACACGCTGCCCGGCATCGGGTTGAAGGCCTTCGCGGGGCACACCGAGCGGATCCAGCGCGACAAGCTGCACGAACTGGGCTTCAAGAGGCTGGTCGACGACGTCCGCAACCCACCTCTGCCCGTGAGACTGCTCGGGGACCTCGGCAACGGCTCCGAGTACGCCATCCACCTCTTCGACGTGGCGCGCCCGAACGGGATCGAAGTGGAACTCAGCGAGGCCGATGAGCGCGCACTGCTGCCCTCCGTGCGGATGTTCAGCCGAAAGGCCGCCGCGGAGTTCGGTGGCCGGCTCGTGGTCACGCCGAGCGTCGGCACGAGCTTCGCCCAAGGCAGCGGGACCAGGCCGGTGCACCTGAGCGGTGCACCGTCGGAGATCCTCTACTTCTGCTCGGGCCGGGTCGACCACGCCGACGTCGAACTCACGGGCGAGACGGAGACGGTGGAGGCGCTCCGGTCCTCGATCCGGGGATTGTGAGGCTCAGCCGAGTTTCTCCATGATCAGCTCGCGGACGCGAGCGGCGTCGGCAGAACCGCGCATGGCCTTCATCACCTGGCCGATGAGGGCGCCGGCGGCCTGGTGCTTGCCGTCGCGCACCTTGGCCGCAACGTCGGGGTTGGCCGCGATGACGTCGTCCACCGCAGCAGACAGCGCGCCGTCGTCGGAGACCACCTGGAGGCCCCGCTGCTGCACCACCTGGTCCGGGCTGCCCTCGCCGGCGAGCACGCCGTCGAACACCGAGCGGGCCAGCTTGTCGGTGAGCTTGCCGTCGTCGACCATCCGCTGCACCTGCGCCACCTGCTCCGGAGTGATCGTGAGCTCGTCCACGCCGACGCCGGCCTCGTTGGCCCGCCGGGCCAGCTCGGTCCCCCACCATTTCCGTGCCGCCTGGGGCGAGGCCCCTGCCGCGACGGTGTCCTCCACCAGCACCAGAGCACCGAGGTTGACCAGGGTGTTCATGGCGATCTCGTCGAAGCCCCACTCCGCCGCCAGGCGCCTGCGACGCTCCGCGGGCGGCTCGGGCAGCGTGGCCCGGAGTTCCTCCACCCATTCCGCCGACGGTGCCACTGGCACCAGGTCCGGCTCCGCGAAGTAGCGGTAGTCGTCGGCGTCGGACTTGGGGCGGCCGGGGCTGGTGGTGCCGGTGGCCTCGTCGAAGTGGCGCGTCTCCTGGACCACCGTGCCGCCCGCGGCCAGGACCGCCGCCTGCCGCTGCATCTCGTAGCGCACCGCCCGCTCCACCGAACGCAGGGAGTTGACATTCTTGGTCTCCGTGCGGGTCCCCAGTCCCGCCGCTCCCCTCGGCGCGAGCGAGAGGTTCGCGTCGCAGCGCAGCGAACCCTGCTCCATGCGCACGTCGGACACGCCCAGGGAACGCATCAGTTCGCGCAGGTGCGCCACATAGGCCTTGGCGACGGCGGGCGCCTTCGCCCCGGTCCCGAGCACCGGGCGGGTGACGATCTCGATGAGCGGGGTGCCGGCGCGGTTGTAGTCGATGAGCGAGTACTCCGCACCGTGGATGCGGCCCGCGCCCCCGACGTGGGTCAGCTTGCCCGCGTCCTCCTCCATGTGGGCGCGCTCGATCTCGATTCGCACCACCTCGCCGTCGACCTCGATCTCCACCCAGCCGTCATGGGCGATCGGTTCGTCGTACTGGGAGGTCTGGAAGTTCTTGGTCATGTCCGGGTAGAAGTAGTTCTTCCGGGCGAACCGGCCCCAGGGGGCGATCCGGCAGTTCAGGGCAAGACCGATGCGGATGGCGCTCTCGACGGCCTTGGCGTTGACCACCGGCAGCGCGCCCGGCAGGCCGAGGCACACCGGGCAGGTGTTGGAGTTGGGCTCGTCGCCGAACGCGGTCGAGCAGCCGCAGAACATCTTGGACAACGTGTTCAGTTCCACATGCACCTCGAGCCCCAGCGCCGGGTCATAGGCCTCGAGGACTTCGTCGTAGTCCAGGATCTCGGTCATCACAGCACCGCCAACGTGTCGGCCAGCGGGTTCATGCGGTGCAGCATCGGCGCTCCCCATCGTTGTTCGAGCGTCGCCTCGAGGAAGCCACCGACGCGGTAGAGGCGGTCATCGGCCATGGGCGGCGCGATGACCTGGAGGCCGACGGGCAACCCCTCCTCGGAGGTGCCCACCGGGAACGACGCCGACGCGTTGCCGGCCAGGTTGGACGGGATGGTGCACAGATCCGCCTTGTACATGGCCAACGGGTCGCTCATCCGCTCCCCCAGCCGGAATGCGACGGTGGGCGTCGTGGGCGAGACCAGCACGTCGCAGCTGGCGAAGGCGGCCTCGAAGTCCCGTGCCACGAGGGTGCGGACCTTCTGGGCCGAGCCGTAGTACTGGTCCTGGTAACCGCTGGACAGGGCGTAGGTGCCGATGATCAGGCGGCGCTTGGCCTCCCGCCCGAACCCCTCGCCCCGCGTGATGGACATGACCTCCTCGACGCCGCGGGTGCCGTCGTCGCCCAGCCGCAGTCCGTAGCGCATCGCGTCGAACCGGGCGAGGTTGCTGGAGAGCTCCGAGGGCATGATCAGGTAGTAGGCGCTGAGCGCGTACTCGAAGTTGGGGCAGGACACCTCGACCACCTCGGCACCCCCCTCGCGCAGCAGCTCGACCGCCTCGTGGAAGCGGTCCTCGACGCCGGCCTCGTAGCCTTCCCCGCCGAACTCCTTGACCACTCCGACGCGCAGCCCCTTGACCTCACCCCTGCGGGCGGCCTCGGCCAGCCCCGGGAGCGGGGACGCGATGGAGGTGGAGTCACGGGGGTCGTGCCCGCCGATGGTCTGGTGCAGCAGGGCGGCGTCCAGGACGGTGCGGGCGACAGGGCCCGGCTGGTCCAGGCTGGAGGCCATCGCGACCACGCCGTAGCGGGACACGCCGCCGTAGGTGGGCTTGATGCCGACGGTGCCGGTCACCGCACCGGGCTGCCGGATCGAGCCGCCCGTGTCCGATCCCACCGCCAGCGGGGCCAGGAAGCCAGCGACAGCGGCCGACGAGCCACCGCCGGAGCCACCGGGGATCCGCTCGAGGTCCCAGGGATTGCGGGTCGGCCCGAAGGCCGAGGTCTCCGTCGAGGAGCCCATCGCGAACTCGTCCATGTTCGTCTTGCCGAGGATCACCAGCCCCGCCTCGCGGAGCCTGGTGACCACGGTGGCGTCGTAGGGCGGGATCCAGCCCTCGAGCATCCGGGAGCCGCAGGTGGTGGGCTGCCCGATTGTGCAGAAGTTGTCCTTGACCGCGATCGGGACGCCGGCCAGGGGTGCGAGGTCGGCGCCCGAGGCGCGGGCGTCGTCGACGGCGCGGGCGGCCGCGAGCGCACCGTCGGCGTCCACGTGCAGGAAGGCGTTCAGGGTGGGGTTGAGGGCCTCGATCTGCTCCAGGTGCAGCCTCGTCAACTCGGCAGAGGTGACCTCGCCGTCGGCGATCAGGCCGGCCAGTTCATGGGCCGGGCGGGTCAGGAGGGTGGTGTCGGTCATCAGTCCTCGCTCAGGATCTGGGGAACGCGGAAGCGGCCGTCCTCGGCGGCCGGGGCACCGGAGAGGGCCTCGGCGGTGGTCAGGGAGGGCTGGACGACGTCGGGGCGGGTGACGTTCACCAGGGGCAGGGCGTGGGTCATCAGCGGCACGTCAGGGCCGGCCACCTCAGCCACCTGGTGTACGGAGGTCAGGATCACGTCCAGCTCTGGCGCGAGTTCGGCGCACTCCTGCTCGGTGAGCTGGATGCGCGCGAGACCCGCGAGCCGGGCGACCTCTTCTGGGGTCAACGCCACGGTCGATCTCCTTGCGTGTTCGGGATTCCGCCCCATCCTAGGGCGAGCCGCCACCCGGCAGGAAAGCCGGCTCCACGGGCTGGGTGGCCGCGGCGGCGGCGACCGTCCGGATGAACAGCAGCAGCCATCCGAACACCACCCCGACGGCGGCCAGTTCGAATGCGGTGATGTTCAGGTAGCCGATCCCCAGGTGCAGGAAGACCGCCGCCGCGATCAGGACGACCACGACGACGGTCACCACCCAGAAGCCACCGGGCAGGCGTCGGAACAGCAGCGGCGCGCCCAGCAGCGCCAGCACGAAGACCCCGATCAGGGCGTAGGTGACCAGGTTGTGCCAAAACAGCGACAGGCTCACGGGTACCAGGCCCACGCCTGCCAGGAGCGCTCCCAGGGCGATCAGGCTGAGCCGGACGAAGGTGACCTTCCAGCGACGCTCACCCTCCCGCTCCGCCCAGACCGACAGGTCGTGGGTCAGGAAGTCCGCCACCGTGGTCAGTACCACGCCGGTGAGGATGAGGGTGAAGTTGAACACCACACCCGACGCGTCGGCCGCGGCCCCCAGTGCGGAGAAGTGGTGCTGCCACCAGGACTCGTCGGAGGCGTAGAGGGCCGAGGCCGTGGCCCCGACCACGAGGAACACGGCCACCAGTACCGAGAGGGACTCTGTGGTCATGGAGGTCGCGTTGCCGGCGGAGGCGTACGCGCAGACCCCGCAGGCCAGCGAGACCAGGAACGCGCCGGCCCACCTATCCGTCTCAAGGCCGCTGAAGGCCTCCGCGAACACGGAGAACAGGGCCGCCGTGCCCAAGAAGCTGAAGGCGCCGTGCACCAGTGCCAGACCGGCGACGTCGAGGAGCTTGCGCCAGAGGGGCAGCCTGCGCAACCACGGCCGGACCAGCGGCAGGATCCGCACCATCGCGACGACGAACGACCCCCCTGCGGTGAAGAAGGCGGTCCAGGCAGCCAGTTCCCCCACCGAGCCCTGGCCGAACAGGGGCGAGGGCGGGTCCAGGACGGCGCGGCCGACGCCGGCACCCACGAGGAGTCCGATCGCTCCGAGCAACAGGCTGAGGTTCTCACCGCGGGAGTCGCGGACCACTGCCTCGCTCATGACGCTTCGATCAGCCGCCGAGGGCGAGCATCGCCTGCGGTTGGGTGAGCATCAGGTAGAACATGCGTGCCAGGAAGAACACGCCGACGGCCAGGGCGATGGCGATGACCGGGACGAGCACGCGCTGCCACTTCTTCCACCGGGTGCTGGGGACCTGGTCCGGGCCCCATTCGCCGACCTTGGGCTGGGCCCGCATTGGGGCCGGACCGTTCAGGTTCAGGTCGGAGAAGACGCGCACGCTGCAATGCTACCGGCCGCGGTCAACGAGTCAGTGGTCGTTTCAGCGCGCCAGCTGCTCCTCGAGCAGGGCGGCGGCGCTCCGCAGCGCCTCCAGCTGTCCTCCGACGTCGCGCAGCTCCCAGCCCGCCAGGCCGCAAGCCGTGCCCAGCACCACCCGCTGGCCGACCAGTCCGGGATCGAGCTCCAGGGGTCGAAGGAGCCGCAGCGCCTCGGCCACGAGGGCGTCGGTTCCCTGCCGCTGCGCGCCAGCGGTGTCCACGACACCGGCCACGAGCGTGAGGCCGTCCGCGAGCCACTCGCCGACGCGGTCCAGTGCGGTTGCCGAGGTGAACAGCCGGGTGTCGATCGAGGCGCCCATGAACCCCGCGTGGCGTGCGGTCGGCAGCCAGTCACCGGCGGCGCAACAGTGCAGCAGGGCGCCGTCGGCGAGCGGTTGGAGCGCACCTGCGAGTTCGGGGCCGTCGACTGCCGCATGGCGCGAGAAGCCACTGGCGGTGGGCAGGGAGCCGTCCGCGACCGCGAGCAGCAGGGGTTCATCCACCTGGAGCCACACGGTGGCGGCGGGGAGCCTGCGCTGCAGGGACGCCCGCAGTTCCCCGACGGCCTCGGTGAGCGCCTGCGCGAGTTCGCGGCGCGCACCCGGATCCGACAGCAGCCGGTCTCCCCGTGGCCGCTCCACGCTGCCAGCGAGGGTCCAAGGACCAGCGACGGCCACCTTCAGCACACCGTCGAAACCCTGGAGCAGCTCTTCGGCGTCGTCGAGGTCGGAGCGCCACTGCCCCGCAGCGCGGCGGTGTTCGGGGCTTGAGGCGCTGGTCAGGCGCCAGCCCGCCGGCTGCAGGTCGAAGCCGAGCCCGTCGACCAGCCCCAGCGCCCGGCCCACCATGTCCGACCCCGGCCCGCGCGCCGGAAGCTCCGGAAACGCGAGGAGCTCCGGCAACGCCTCCGCCATGGCCGTGAGGGCGCCGCGGAAGTCGTCACCCGGCAACGAGCCGGCAGCGGTGATGCGCATCAGCGGGCGTCGGCCAGCGTCGCGGAGCCGACGACGCGGTCACCGTCGAACACCACGACGCTCTGCCCGGGCGCGATTCCCGTGGCGGGTTCGTCGAGTTCGACCACGAGCTCCCCGGCACGCCGGGAGATGGTCGCGTCGGCCGGCGCGCCGTGCGCCCGGTACTGCGCCTGGCCGCGCCAAGGCCCCTCGACGGGGTGCTGCGTCCAGGTGGGCCGGATGCCCCGCAGCGTGGATACCGCGAGCTGCTCCCGCGAGCCCACCACCACGGTGTTGTTGACCGGTTCGATCCGCAGGACGTAGCGGGGGCTGCCATCGGGGGCGGGAATCTTGAGGTCCAGGCCCTTGCGCTGGCCGACGGTGAAGTTGTGGCTCCCGTGGTGGATGCCGAGCTTGACGCCGTCGGCGTCGACGATCTCGCCCTCGCTCTGGCCCAGGTAGCGCGACAGGAAGCCCTGGGTGTCACCGTCGGGAATGAAACAGATGTCGTGCGAGTCCGGCTTCTTCGCCACCGAGAGCCCCAGGCTCGCCGCTTCCTCGCGGACCTGGGTCTTGGGGGTGTCGGCGAGCGGGAACAACGAATGCCTCAGCTGGGTCTGGTTCAGGACTCCGAGCACGTAGGACTGGTCCTTCTCGGGATCGACGGCGCGGTGCAGCTCCACCTCCGCCCCGTTGTCGACGATGCGGGCGTAGTGGCCGGTGGCTACGGCGTCGAAGCCGAGCGCGATGCCACGGTCCAGCACCGCTGCGAACTTGATCTTCTCGTTGCAGCGCAGGCAGGGGTTCGGGGTCCGGCCGGCCTGGTACTCCGCGACGAAGTCGTCGACCACCTGCTCCTGGAACTCCTCGGCGAAGTCCCACACGTAGAAGGGGATGTCGAGCACGTCGGCGGCGCGCCGCGCGTCATGAGAGTCCTCCAGCGAGCAGCAGCCCCGCGCTCCCGTGCGGTAACTCTGGGGGTTCTTCGACAACGCCAGGTGCACTCCGGTGACCTCGTGGCCGGCTGCGACCATCCGGGCGGCAGCGACGGCTGAGTCCACTCCCCCTGACATGGCTGCCAGCACTCTCACGATGGATCCCCGGTTCTCTGGATTGTTGGTGGTTCGGCCCACCATCGTAACCCGAGGAGTCAGAAGGCCTCCCGGGCGCGGGCGACGGCGCCTGGCAGGACGTCGACCAGCCGCTCCAGGTCCTGCTTCGTGGTGCTGTGACCTATCGAGAACCGCAGCGTCGCGGCCGCCTCGTCGGCGTTGCGTCCCATTGCCAGCAGCACCTCGCTGGGCTGGTGCACACCCGCCCGGCAGGCCGACCCGACCGACGCGTAGATGCCCCGCTGGTCCAGCAGGAACAACAGGTCGTTGGCGCGCAGGCCCGGGAAGGTGACGTTGACGATGTGCGGGGCATGCTCGGCAGCCAAGGTGTTGACGTTGCCCTCGCACCGCTGCGCCAGTGCCACGATCTCGGCAGCCAGGCCCCGCAGGCGTGCACCCTCGGTCTCCAGTTGCGCGACAGCCTCCACTGCAGCCGCCGCGAACGAGGCGGCCAGGGCCACCATCCCCGTGCCGGAACGGATCTCGCGTTCCTGTCCCCCGCCCAGGCCGATGGGCGCCGGCTTGAGCGCCCGCCGAACCACCAGGGCCCCCACCCCGACGGGGCCCCCGACCTTGTGCGCCGAGACCGACATCAGGTCGTAGCCGCCATCGCGGAAGTCCAGCGGGACGTGGCCGAGCGCCTGCACCGCGTCGGTGTGGAACCAGGCGCCTGCGGCACGGGCGGCGCGGCGGATCGGCTCGAGCGGTTGGAGGATGCCGGTCTCGTTGTTCACCGCCATGACGGACACGACGCCGGTGGCCTCGTCGATGAGCGCCGTGGCCGCGTCGACATCGACGGTGCCCGAACGGGTGACCGGAAGGGTCTGGGCACCGCGCTCGGTCATTCCCAGCACTGCGGGATGTTCGATGGCTGACACGAGGCAGCGGGTGCGCCCCTCGTCCCGCCGCGACGCCATCCCTCCCACCACCGCGATGCTGTCGGCCTCCGACCCCCCGGAGGTGAACACGACTTCCGTGGGGTGCGCCCCGAGCGCCTGGGCAAGGAGCTCCCGTGCCTCCTCCAACGCCCTCCTGGCCCGTTGGCCCGCCACGTGGAGAGCGGAGGGATTGCCGACCAACCGCAGATGTCGGTTGAGCGTCTCGATGGCGACCGGACGCATCGGAGAACTGGCGGCGTGGTCGAGGTAACTGCTGGTCGCACTCACGCCGGCAAACCTAGCGCGACGCGCCGCTCGGGGACGGCGACTGGGGCCGGATGCGGCACAATGTACGGGACTCATGAACGATGGGCCTTTGAGAGCACGAAGCGAGAAAAGCATTTTTATGACAGCAGGGGTTCCCGACACGAGCGTGCTGGGAGCGCACGTGACCCGCGGCGGTGTCCGCTTCGGTCTCTGGGCCCCGCGCGCCGACCGAGTGGACCTGGTGCTGGTCAGCGCGGACGGCCGGCAGACAGGCGTCGCTATGAGCCCGTCACCGGGTGGGATCTGGACGACTCTCGTCCCCGGGATCGGCGCGCAGCAGCTCTACGGGTACCGCGTGCACGGCCCTTGGGACCCGGGTGCCGGGAGCCGGTTCAACCCCGCCCGCCTGCTCGTAGACCCCTATGCCCGGGCGATCACTGGAGGCATCGACTACCTGGGGCCGATCCATGACCACGCACTCGGGAACCACTTCGAACTGGACGGGACCGACTCCTTCGGTTCGGTACCGTTGTCGGTCGTCGTCGCCGACACCCCGCCACCCACTCCCCTGGAGCGCCGCCGGAGTCTGGACGAGTCGGTCATCTACGAACTGCACCTGCGCGGCTTCACCAAGACCCACCCCGTGGTCCCCGAACACCTGCGCGGCAATTACCTGGGGCTGGCCTACCCCGGGGTGATCGACTATCTCCTGGCACTCGGCGTCACCGCCGTCGAACTGCTGCCGGTGCACCACTTCGTCTCCGAACCGTTCGTGGCCGCCCGGGGCATGGGCAACTACTGGGGCTACAACACCCTGGGATTCTTCGCACCGCACGCCTTCTACGCCACCTATGGGACCACCGGCGGACAGGTCCAGGAATTCAAGACCATGGTCAGCGCGCTGCACGAGGCTGGCATCGAGGTGATCCTGGACGTGGTCTACAACCACACCGCCGAAGGCGGCCACGAGGGCCCCACGGTGTCCATGCGCGGGATCGACCACCACCAGTACTACCGCCTCACCAACGACCGGCGCGACGACTATGACGTCACCGGCTGCGGCAACTCGGTGAACACCGCCAACCCGATGGTGGCGCAGCTGGTGGTGGACTCGCTGAAGTACTGGGTCAAGGAGATGGGCGTCGACGGTTTCCGGTTCGACCTCGCAACCACCCTGCTGCGTGACGGAGCCCACCATGTGGACCAGAACCACCCCCTGAAGCGCGCCATCGAGACCGACCCCGCCTTCGACGGCATCAAGCTGATCGCCGAGCCCTGGGACGTCGGCCCCTACGGCTACCAGGTGGGCCAGTTCGGCCCCGGCTGGTCGGAGTGGAACGACCGCTTCCGCGACCACGCCCGGGACTTCTGGCGCGGCGCCGTGCCGGGAGTCCAGGAACTGGCCACCCGCCTGTCTGGGTCCCCGGACCTCTACGACAGGCCCGGCCAGCGGCCGCAGTCGAGCATCAACTTCATCACCGCCCACGACGGCTTCACGATGCGGGACCTGGTCAGCTACGACGTCAAGCACAACCTCGCCAACGGCGAGGCAAACCGCGACGGCACCGACAACAACCGCTCCTGGAACCACGGGTGGGAGGGCGAGACCGAGGACGACGCCATCAACTCGCTGCGGGCCAGGCAGGTGCTGAACCTCCAGGCCACCCAGATCCTCGCTGCCGGCACCCCGATGCTGCTGGCCGGCGACGAGTTCGGCCGCACCCAGCGCGGAAACAACAACGCCTACTGCCAGGACAACCCCATCTCCTGGGTGGACTGGGACGTCGACGACCGCTGGCGCAAGGTGCGGGAGCGGACCGCTTCCCTGCTGGCCCTCCGTGCCGAGCACAAACTGCTGCGCACCAGCGAGTTCCTCTACCACCAGGAGGTCATTAACGTCCACGGTGAGAACCTGCAGCGCGTCGACCTCACGTGGATGAACGGTTCCCACGGGCAGATGGGCGAGGCCGACTGGCACGACGGGGAGCGCCGCCTGCTCGGCAAGTACCTGTCGGACTCCCAGGACGCCTTCCTCATCTGGTTCCACTCCGGCGCCGGCCACCGGGAGATCACGCTCCCCGGGCTCCCCTGGGCCAGCAGCTACACCGTCATCTGGCACTCGCTGGTGGACGACGAGATCCCCTCCGGGAGTTTCCAGGCGGGGGCCCCCTTCCCGCTGCCTGCCCGCAGCGTCGTCGTGATGCGGGCACAGGTCCCCACCACCGCCGCGGAGCTGCTCGAGCTGATGAAGGACGAGTCGCCGGCGTTCGGGGGAACCACCCAAGGCCTCGAGTGAGCCCGACGGCGGGTCGAACCCGCAGCTAGGCTGGGGGCGTGAGCGATACAAGCCCCGCAGGAAAGCACCTCCGTCGCACCGAGGGCGGCTTCGGCCGGATCCCCGTGTGCGACGTCCAACCGGTCATCGCCGACGGCGCCTACCCGGCCAAGGCGGTCGTCCATGAACGCGTCCTGATCCAGGCGCACGTGTTCCGGGAGGGCCACGACGCCGTGAACGCCTCGGTCATCCTGACGGCACCGCACGGTACCCAGCGCCGCGTTGACCTGCACCAGGTTGAACCGAAGGGCCTCGACATCTGGCAGGCCCATGTTCGGATGGCTTCCGAGGGCGACTGGACCTTCCGCGTGGAGGGGTGGTCGGACCCCTGGGCCACCTGGCTCCACCATGCCGAGGCCAAGCTTCCCCTCGCCATGGATCTCGAACTGGTGTGCATGGAGGGCCGGGAGGTCGTCGGGCGTGCCGCCGAGAACGCGCGTGCGCTGGGCGTGAACAGCGCCGCCGCCATCCTCCAGGCCGTCATCGAGGTGCTGCACCCCGAAACACCGGCGGAGGAACTGGTGGAACTCCTGCAGTCCCGGCCGGTGGCGCGGGCCATGGCGCGCTTCGGACCCCGCGAGCACGTGACGCCCACCAAGGAATACCCCATCCGCGTCGAACGCAGGCGGGCCCTCTACTCGTCCTGGTACGAGTTCTTCCCCCGTTCGCAGTACGCGCGCCAGCATGCGGACGGTTCCTGGGAGTCGGGCACGTTCGACTCCTCGCACGCGCGGCTCGACGCTGCCGCCGCCATGGGCTTCCACATCGTCTACGTGCCCCCCATCCACCCAATCGGCAAGGCCTTCCGCAAAGGCCGCAACAACACCCTCACCCCCGGTGAGCACGACCCGGGCTCACCTTGGGCGATCGGGTCGGAGTCCGGCGGCCATGACGCCATCCATCCGGACCTGGGTGACTTCGAGGCCTTCGACCGCTTCGTGGACAAGGCCCGTTCCGTGGGTCTTGAGGTGGCGCTGGACCTGGCGCTGCAGGCCTCCCCGGACCACCCCTGGGTCCGGGACCACCCGGAGTGGTTCACCACCAGACTGGACGGGACGATCGCCTACGCGGAGAACCCTCCCAAGAAGTACCAGGACATCTACCCCATCAACTTCGACAACGACCCCCATGGCATCTACCACGAGGTGCTGCGACTGGTGAAGTTCTGGATCGGTCGCGGAGTCACCGTCTTTCGCGTGGACAACCCCCACACCAAGCCGGTCGAGTTCTGGGACTGGCTGCTGGAGGAGATCCACGGCACCAATCCCGAGGTCATCTTCCTGGCCGAGGCCTTCACCCGACCGCAGATGATGGCAGCGCTGGGGAAGGTGGGCTTCCAGCAGTCCTACACCTACTTCACCTGGCGCGAGACCAAGGCCGAGCTGACGGAGTACCTGACCGAGCTGTCGAAGGACATGGCGGCCTACTACCGCCCCAACTTCTTCGTCAACACCCCCGACATCAACCCCTTCCACCTCCAGTCCGGGAACCCTTCGATCTTCGCGATCCGCGCGATTCTGGCCGCCACCATGTCGCCGTCCTGGGGGGTCTACTCCGGCTACGAGCTCTTCGAGCACGAGCCGAACGCCCGCGGCCGCGAGGAGTACCTGGATTCGGAGAAGTACGAGTACCGGCCCCGCGACTTCGACGCCGAACCCAATCTCAACCTGCTGCTGGGCACGCTCAACGAGATCCGCGAGCGTCATCCCGCCCTGCAGCAGCTCCGGGACGTCGCGTTCCACGAGACCGGTCATGACCAGCTCATCGCCTACTCCAAGCACGACGGCAACGACGTGGTTCTGGTGGTGGTCTCGCTGGACCCGGACAACGGGGTGGAGAGCGTGCTCGACCTCGACCTGGAGGCGCTCGGGGTCGCAGGCTCGGCGGAGTTCCGCGTCCTGGACGAGTTGAGCGGCGAGGAGTACTTCTGGGACGGCCGGCCATTCGTCCGACTGCACCCGGGCCGGGTGGCCCACGTCCTCCACGTGACCACCAAGGACTGATGCGGCGTGCCTTCCGAGAACGAGCAACTCCACGCAGCCCTCTGGAAGCTGACCTCCGACGCCCGCTGGTACTCCGGCAGGTCCCGCAATGGACAACTGGGATCGGTCCAGCTGGGAGACTGGCTCCAGCAGCCGGATCCCGGACCGGGGGTGCGAACGGCGGTGATCGAGGTCCAGTACCCCGGCGCCACCGCGGAACGCTACCTCGTCCCGCTGGTCTACCGTCGGCTCGGCCAGCAGGTGGCACCGATCCTGGCGGAGGTGGATCTGGGGGGCGTCACGCACGCCGTCGGCGAACTGCTCGATGACCCCGAGGCGTCCGCGCTGCTGCTGGACTGGCTCGCCTCGTCGGCGCCCGGTTTCCACCCAGTTCGCGAGATTCCCACCGGTCTCACCGCTCGCCGGTACGGCGGCGAGCAGTCCAACACGACGCTGTTCTTCGGCAACGAGGTGCTGTGCAAGGTGTTCCGACGGCTGGAGGACGGTCGCAACCCAGATGCCGAACTCCACGAGGCGCTCGCGGGCACCGGCGCGGTGGCCGAGCTCTACGGGACCTGGCGGGAGGGGGAAACGGACCTGGCGATCTTCCTGGAGACGCTGCCGGACCCGGTCGACGGCTACGTCCTGGCCTGCCGGCGCGCGGCCGACGGCGAGAGCTTCGCCGCCCACGCCCGCGCCCTGGGCCACGCCTTGGCCGAGATCCACGACAAGCTCGCCGCGGTCCTGCCCACCGGGACCGCCCAGGTGGCCGACTTCGCCCGAGCCGCCACACAGCGCTTCGAACTCGCGGCGCGGGAGGTTCCCGACCTGTCGCGGTTCCGGGGCCTGGTCGAGTCCACCCTGGCTGAACTCGGCGACGGCGCGTTTCCAACCCAACGCATCCACGGCGACTGCCACCTCGGGCAGGTCCTCCTCACCCGGGGCGAGTGGCGCTACGTCGACTTCGAGGGCGAACCGCTCAAGACCATCGAGGAACGCCAGCAGCCCGACATCGCATGGCGAGACGTCGCCGGCATGCTGCGCTCGTTCGACTACGCCGCCGCCAGCACCGGCGCCGATGGCGGCGACTGGCTGCGCGAGGCACGCACCGCGTTCCTGGCCGGCTACGGGGCCTCGGGGGGAATCGAGGAGAGGCTGCTGCGCGCCCTGGAACTGGACAAGGCGGTCTACGAGGTCCTCTACGAGGCCCGCAATCGGCCCGCGTGGCTGCGCGTACCGCTAGATTTTCTGGAATCACTCGCGAGGGAGAACTGAAATGGCGCACGACCAATTCGCAGGACTGGCCGGCTGGGACTTCGAGGGCTTCCACAACGGCGGGGACACCGAGATCTGGAAGCGGTTCGGCGCACACGTCGTGACGCTCGACGACGACGAGACCGGGCACGTCACCGGG
This sequence comes from Tessaracoccus sp. OS52, assembly GCF_020687685.1. Taxonomy (GTDB): domain Bacteria; phylum Actinomycetota; class Actinomycetes; order Propionibacteriales; family Propionibacteriaceae; genus Arachnia. Next base: position 1,360,123 of record NZ_JAJEWM010000001.1, read on the forward strand.
GTCCGGTTCACGGTCTGGGCCCCCAATGCCCAGGCGGTGCAGGTCGTCGGCCCGTTCAACTGGTGGACCGGTGACGAGATGCGGCTCATCCCCGGCTCGGGGGTCTGGGGCCGGTTCATCGAGGGCCTTGGAGAGGGGACGCTGTACAAGTTCCGGATCCAGGGTCCCGACGGCGTCTGGCGGGAGAAGGTCGACCCCGTCGCGGTCTTCAGCGAGCAGGCACCGGCCAACGCCAGCATCGTGTACGAGTCGAAGTACGTCTGGTCCGACGACGAGTGGATGGCGCGCCGCACCACCGCGAAGGCCCACCAGGAGCCCATGAGCATCTACGAGTTGCACCTGGGGGGCTGGCGCAAGGGCAAGTCCTACCTGGAACTGGCCGACGAACTGGTCGAGTACGTCACCTGGCAGGGCTACACGCACGTCGAGCTGATGCCCCTGGCCGAGCACCCGTTCGAGCCGTCCTGGGGTTACCAGGTCTCCGGCTACTTCTCCCCCACCAGCCGTTTCGGCAAGCCCGACGACCTGCGCCACCTGATCGACCGGCTGCACCAGGCCGGTATCGGCGTCATCCTGGACTGGGTTCCGGGCCACTTCCCCAAGGACGAGTGGGCGCTGGGCCGTTTCGACGGAACCGCGCTCTACGAGCACGCCGACCCCCGTCAGGGAGAGCACACCGACTGGGGCACCTACATCTTCAACTACGGCCGCAACGAGGTGAAGAGCTTCCTGGTGTCCAACGCCCTGTACTGGGTCCAGGAGTTCCACATCGACGGCCTGCGGGTGGACGCCGTCGCCTCGATGCTCTATCTGGACTACTCCCGCGACGAGGGCCAGTGGGTGCCCAACCAGTACGGCGGCCGGGAGAACCTCGAGGCCATCGACTTCCTCCGCTACGTCAACCGCCACCTCTACGAGCGCCAGCCCGGCGTGTTGATGATCGCCGAGGAGTCCACCAGCTTCCCCGGGGTCACCAAGCCGGTACACGAGGGCGGACTGGGGTTCGGCTTCAAGTGGAACATGGGCTGGATGAACGACACGCTGCGCTACCTGCAGCTGGATCCCGTCTACCGCCAGTACGACCACAACCTGCTGACCTTCGCCATGGTCTACGCCTACTCGGAGAACTTCATCCTCCCGATCAGCCATGACGAGGTGGTCCACGGCAAGGGATCGATGATCAACAAGGTGCCGCAGGACGACTGGCGCCAGTTCGCCACGCTGCGGGCCTACTACTCGTTCATGTGGTCCTTCCCGGGCAAGCAACTGGTCTTCATGGGATCCGAGTTCGGGCAGCGTCCGGAGTTCAACGAGGCCGTGAGCCTGGAGTGGTGGGTCACGGACCTGTGGGGACACGGTGGACTGCAGCGCCTGTTCCGCGACCTCAACCACATCTACCGGGACAACCCCGCCCTCTATGAACTGGACGCCTCACCGGAGGGCTTCACCTGGATCAACGCCGACGACGCCGGGCACAACACCATCAGCTGGGTGCGCCACGACTCCGAAGGCAACCACGTGGCCTGCATCACCAACTTCTCGGCGGAGCCCCTGCGTGACTACTCGATCGGCCTGCCCGCAGAGGGCACGTGGGAGGAGATCCTCAACACCGACTCGACGGCCTACGACGGCTCCGGTGAGCATGGCAACCTTGGTGCGATCGAAGCCACCGGTGAGCCCTGGGGACACTTCAGCGCGCAGGGTCGCGTGACAGTGCCGCCGCTGGGCTCCATCTGGCTGCGCCACACCGTCGGGGCGGACGCGCAAGAGGAGTCGTGACGGACTTCAAGGTTCACGTCGACATCGCGGCGGGGGTGGGGCGCCTGCGCTGGGACGAGCAGGTGGTTGACGGGGAAACCCTCCGGCGTGCCGTGAGCCTCGCCGCCGACGACGCGATCATCGCCCATGACCTGCGCCGCCTGCAGGTGGACCTGCTGGCCACGGACCGGGCGGCACGCATCGCGGTTCACCACTGCGGTTTCAGGCTGGAGGGCAGGTTGCGCGCTGCCCAGCAGACCAGCTCCGGTGAGTTCGTCGACGTGCTGGTCTACGCCCGGCTGGCGATCGACCCCGTCTATGGCCCGATGGGGTTCTCTGGTGTCATGGACTCGGTCCTGCCCACCAAACGCATCATCGGGCACGCCGTGTTCCGGGACACCTCCGATCGGGTCCTGCTGACCGAGACCGTCTACAAGGAGGACTGGGAACTGCCTGGCGGCGTGGTGGAGCCCGGCGAGACCCCGCGCGTCGGCGCCGAGCGGGAGGTGCTCGAGGAGATCGGGCTGGCAGTCAGCTTCGGGCAGCCTGCCATTGTCGACTGGATGCCGCCCTACCTCGGCTGGTCAGACGCCGTGGAGTTCATCTTCGACGGCGGCACCCTGGCCGACGATGTGGCCGCCGAGCTGCTGGTCTCCGACGCCGAGATCCGGGCGCTGCACTGGGTGCCGCGCGAAGGACTCCGCGACCACGTAACGGAACTGTCGGCCCGCCGCATCGAACTGGTCCTGGACGGCTACCGCGGGATGACCGAGGACGGCAACCCAGTCCCCTGAGGACCTAGAACAACAGGCTCGAGAGTCGGCGGCGCGCCTTGAGCACCGCCGGATCGGTCCGTCCGGCAACCTCGAACAGTTCGAGCAGCCGGACCCGGATGGGATCGCGCTCCTCGGCGGGCAACTCGCCCGCGAGCCCCAGAAGTCGGTCGAAGGCCGCCGCGTACTCCCCCTGGATCACCTCGAGATCGGCAGCATCCAACTGCGTCGCAACGTCGTTCGGCTTTGCTGCCGCCTTCGTGACGATCGCCTTGGCGTCGAAGCCGACGCTGCGCTGCAGCAACGCTGCCTGCGCCCGGCCCGCGATGACCTCCGCGTCGCCGGGGGTGGCGGCCAGGAGCTTGTCGAACTCCTCGACCGCGCGGGCGTAGTCGCCCGCCTGGAGCGCATCGTCGGCAGCGGCGAAGCGCGGATCGGCGGCTGGCTGCGCGTCGGCCTCCTCAGCGCCGCCCGACGCGGGCACCGGCTGGGCACGGCCCGTCATGCCGTTGGCGACGGCCAGCTGGGCAACCTGGTCCAGCAACGGCTGGATCTCCTCCTTGCCCCGCGTGCCCTGGAAGAGCGGGGCGAGCTGGCCACCGATGATGGCCACCACCATCGGGACCGCCTGCACCCCCAACTGCTGGGCCAGCCGCGGCGCGGCGTCGACGTCGACCCGCGCCAGCAGGAACCTGCCCTGCGCGGCGTTGACCAGTTCCGCCAGCGTCCGGGAAAGGTCCGCCCCGCGGTTGTCCCGCGGCGAGTGGAACTCCACGATGACCGGGTGCTGCATGGAGAGGTTGGCAAGGCCCTGGAAGTCGGCCTCACCGGCCTCGACGACGTAGCTGGCTCCCCCGCCGGCCTGAGGCGTGGGCGTGGAGAGCCCGGAAAGGTCAACGGCTCCGGGACGCGAAAAGTTGGGGTCGGTCATGGTCCCATCTTTGCCGCCGTCGGCGAAGGGTTCAAACGGGCACCCCGAGACGCATCCCACGGCACCGCATGCGGGCGCCCGGACCAGGTGCCAGTATGGACCCATGGCACATGAGCGAGCCGGGCAGCCGGCGCAGGAATCCGACCTCATCGACGTCGACGCCGTTCTCGCGGCCTACTACGACCTCTCGCCCGACCCGGCCAACCCGGACCAGCAGGTCGTCTTCGGCACCTCCGGGCACCGCGGATCAAGCCTGGACACGGCGTTCAACGAGGCGCACATCGCCGCCACCACGCAGGCCATCGTCGAGTACCGGCGCGAGCAGGGCACCACCGGCCCTCTCTACATCGGCAAGGACACCCACGCCCTGTCCGGTCCCGCCTGGCGCACCGCCATCGAGGTGCTGCACGCCGCGGGAGTCACCATCCACGCTGAACGCGACGACGAGTACACCCCCACCCCGGCGGTCTCCCGTGCGATCATCCGCCACAACCGCGAGCACCGCGACGCGCTGGCCGACGGCATCGTCGTCACGCCTTCCCACAACCCGCCACGCGACGGCGGCTTCAAGTACAACCCGCCCAACGGTGGTCCGGCCGACTCCGACGCGACGAGCGTCATCGCGGCGCGCGCCAACGAACTGCTGGCAAACCCCTCGGCGATCGCGCGGACTCCCTACGAGCGAGCGGCCGCCGACGTCGTGCGCTACGACTACCGGTCCACCTACTGCTCGGAACTGGCCGACGCCATCGACCTCGACGCCATCATCGCCGCCGGGGTGCACATCGGCGCGGACCCGATGGGCGGCGCCTCGGTGCAGTACTGGCAATACCTTGCCGAGACCACCCGGCTCAACCTCAAGGTCGTCAACCCCACGGTGGACCCGACCTGGCGCTTCATGACCCTCGACACCGACGGCAAGATCCGCATGGACTGCTCGTCGGCCGACGCCATGGCTTCCCTGATCGCCAGCCGGAACTCCTATGACATCGCCACGGGCAACGACGCCGACTCCGACCGCCACGGCATCGTCACCCCGGACGCGGGGTTGATGAATCCCAACGCGTACCTCGCCGTCGCCATCGGCTACCTGTTCGCCAACCGCCCGGGCTGGAGCCCCGACGCCGGGATCGGCAAGACGCTGGTCTCCTCGTCGTTGATCGACAAGGTGGCGGCCAAACTGGGACGTCGCCTGGTGGAGGTGCCGGTGGGGTTCAAGTGGTTCGTGCCCGGCCTCACCGACGGATCAATCGGCTTCGGGGGCGAGGAGTCCGCGGGCGCGTCCTTCCTGGCCAAGGACGGCAGCACGTGGACCACCGACAAGGACGGAATCCTGCTCGCGCTGCTGGCCAGTGAGATCAAGGCGGTAACAGGGAGGTCCCCCAGCGAGCACTACGCGGACCTGGAGGCCGAGTTCGGCAAGTCCTACTACGCACGGATCGACGCTGACGCGGATCGTGACCAGAAGGCCCGCCTGGGGCGCCTCAGCCCGTCGGACGTGTCTGCCACCGAACTGGCCGGGGAGCCGATCACGGGTGTCCTCACGCAGGCGCCGGGCAACAACGCCGCGATCGGGGGCATCAAGGTGACCACCGCAAACGCGTGGTTCGCGGCCCGGCCCTCGGGCACCGAGGACAAGTACAAGATCTACGCCGAGTCGTTGAAGGATGCAGACCACCTCGCCGCGGTACAGGCGGAGGCGAAGGCGCTGGTCAACGCCACCCTGGCTGGCTGAGTGGCTCGGGCCCGGGGCTAGAAGCCGGCCTGGTCGGCCTGCATCGTCTTGCGCAGGCCGGCCCGCTGGATCACGCGCTGAATGGTCAGGTCGCGCTCCTCGGGCCGCCCGACGAACCGGATCTCCTTGAGACCCTGGTCCTGGGCCGCGGACTCGAACACGAAGTGGCCGTAGCCGAGCAATTGCCCCTCAAGCGTCTGGGTCAGGGAGATGTCCAGGATGCGCGTCATGGGCATGGTGGCGAGGTGCTGGTTGAACACTCCATGGATGCGGAAGACCCGCATGTTGGTGATCACGAACCTGTCCATGTAGGCGACGTGGCACTTCCACATCCCCAGGCAGAACGCCACCAGCCCCAGGGAGAGCGGAAACCAGAAGTAGTTGCCGGCGGGAATCATCAGGACGAACAGGACGCCACTCAGGGCGATCAGGACGTACCACCACAGGGTTGCCGCCCAGTGCTTGCGGACCTCGTCCACCACGACCTCACCCTCCACTTCGAGGAGGTGGCGACTCACGTCCGGTTCGAGGAACCGCCGCAGGAAGGCCACGCCGGAACCCCTAGCTGGCAAGGCTGGTGAAGAACGTGCCCAGCGCCTCGAAGGCCCCGAAGAACGTCTTCACCGCTTCTGCAGCCGCCTCTGGGCGCGTGAACAGGTAGAACACCACGAAGGCAGCAACCAGCAAGACGAGGATCTTCTTGATCCAGCCCACCACTCCTACCTCCCGGGGTTCGACGCAACGGTTCACCACACAGTCTGCCCGACGACCCAAGGAATCCACGGCGACGCGCCGGTGAGTGCATCGGAAGATCATCACCCCGCCCCGTCCGCGCGCGACGCCGTGTGCCAGAGTTGGAGGCATGGCAAACGAAGACCTTTTCATCTGCATCGACCACGTGGGACTCGCGGTCCCGGACCTCGATGAGGCCGTCAAGTTCCACACTGAGACCTTCGGCTGGCGAGAGCTGCATCGTGAGGTGAACGAGGAACAGGGAGTCGCCGAGGCGATGCTGGGCACCGGGGAGCAGGGCGAGGAGAACGCCAAGATCCAGCTCCTGGCGCCCCTGCGGGAGGATTCCGCGATCGGCAAGTTCATCGGCAAGAACGGTCCCGGCATCCAGCAACTGGCCTACCGGGTCAAGGACCTCGACAAGGTCAGCGAGGTGCTGCGTGCGCGTGGCATGCGCCTGCTCTACCCCGAGCCCAAGCGCGGGACCGCGAACAGCCGCATCAACTTCGTGCACCCGAAGGACGCGCGTGGCGTGCTGCTCGAACTCGTCGAGCCCGCGGCCGACGCGGGACACTGACCGGCACTCCCCTCGTTTCCACCCCCCCACCCGCTAGGCTCGTGGTCAGTTGGTGGGGGGAAGTCGAGGAGGATACTGGTGACCGATTCACACAGGGACTATGAGGACACCGAGGAGACGGGCCTCAATCTCTTCGAGGACCGGGCCTCAGCCGCGGGCAACTTCCCGCACTCCATGCTCGGCTACGACCGGCAGGCCGTCGACGGCTACGTCCGCGAGATGGAGCAGAAGGTAACCGAGCTCCGGGTGCAGGTCCGCGAGTTGCGTCGGGAGATGGAGTTCGTACGGGCGGAGACCGGCGCCAGCGACTTCACTCGTCTCGGCGCCCACGCCAAGACCCTGCTGCACGCCGCCGAGGCACAAGCTGCGGAACTCGTGCGCCTCGGCGAACACGAAGCGGAACGGATCAAGACCGAGGCGCGGCGCACGGCGGCCGCTCTGCGGGAGTCGGCGCAGAAGGAGGCCGACGACGTCCGCCTCAGCGGCCTGGCCGGGCTCCGCAAGCTCCGCTCGGAGCAGGCCGACGCCGGCAAGCAGGCGCTCGAAGCCGCAAAGAAGGACGCCGCACTCGTGACCACCGACGCCGAGTCGAGGGCCAAGGCGATCCTCGATGATGCCCGGGCACGCGCCGAGGCGACCGTGGCGACCGCCAGGGCCGAAGCAGCCCACCTGTTGCAGGCGGCCGAGCGCGACGCCTCCACCGCAAGCCTCGCGGCGCAGGAATCCGCGGAGCAGACGCTGGCAGCGGCCAGCGGCCAGGCGAAGTCCGCCGAGGAGGCGCTGGCGGAGCAACTGGCCAGGACGGAGCAGGCGTCGAAGTCCGCCTCCGAGACCGTGACGGCGGCACGCGAGGAGGCCGCGCGCATCCGTGCCCAGGCGGTCGCGGACGCCGAGGAGATCCGGCTGAACGCCACGCGCGAGGCCGAGGAGACGCTGGCGACCATGCGCAACCGGGCCAAGGAACTGGAAGGCGCCGTCGAGGAGCAGGTGGCCTGGCGCAAGGAGCAACTGGAGAGGGAGATCGCAGCGCTCAGCGCCAAGCGTGCGGCCGCCCTGAGCACGCTCGGAGACCTCAGGCAACTCGCCACCGAGGCGGCACAGGCCGACGACGAGCAGACCGTCCTCCTCAGACCCGAGAGCGAGCAGTAGGTGACGCTGCCCCCCAAGCCGGACGAGTCCGACGACGTCCTCGTCCCACAGGAACCGGAGCCGGTCTCCTCCCCGTCTGCCGATCCTCCCCCCTCTCCCGACGAGGTGGCGGTCCCCAGGGTGAAGGGCAGACGGGCACGATTCGCCAAGCACCGACCCAATCCGGACGGGGGCGGCGGGCGCCCCCGGGTGGCGAAGTTCGTCGGCCGGTTCTTCGGCGACGCCCAACGCGGCGCGAAGCAACTGCTCACCCCAGTGCCCGAGGCGCGCCCGGAGCCGGTGCCACCGGTGGTGACCACGGGCGAGTCGAAGCTGTTGAAGTCCTCGCCCTTCTCCCTGGGTTTCTTCGGTGCCATCGGCGTCCTGGTGGCAGTCGCGCTGTTCGCGGCGGTGAGCCAGGTGTCCAACATCCTGATCCTGGTGGTGATGTCGCTGTTCCTGGCCCTGGGGCTCTCTCCTGCCGTGGAGTTCTTCACCCGGCGCCGGGTTCCCCGGGGCGTGGCGGTCATGGTCGTCGCGGTGACCCTGCTCGGCGTGATCGTGCTGGGCATCACCGCTGTGGTGCCGATCTTCTCCACCCAGGCCCAGGACCTCGCCAGGAGCGTCCCCAGCCTGATCGACAACCTGAACACCAACCCCCAGATCGCCGCCTGGGACGAGCAGTACCAGATCCTCACCCGGGTGGAGCAGTTCCTCGTCTCCGGTGAGCTGATCCAGAACCTCTTCGGCGGGATCTGGGGGGCGGGCCGACTCCTGGCCAACGTCGTGTTCTCGCTCATCATGACCCTGGTCCTGACCATCTACTTCCTCGCGTCGTTGCCGGCGATCAAGGAGACCATCTACCGTTTCGCCCCCGCGAGCCGGCGTCCCCGGGTCCGCTACCTCGCCGACGAGATCTTCCGCGGCATCTCCGGCTACATCACGGGGATGTTCCTGATCGTGAGCGTCGCCTCCGGCTGCGCCTTCATCTTCATGAACATCGTGGGATTGGGGCAGTTCTCCCTTGCCCTGGCCTTCGTGACGGCCCTGTTCTGCTTCATACCGCTGGTGGGGTCCTCGATGGCGATGATCGTGATCGCGCTGGTCGGCTTCGCCGTCAATCCCACCATCGGCATCATCACGATCATCTACTTCCTCATCTACCAGCAGTTCGACGCCTACGTCCTCTACCCCAACGTGATGAAGCGTGCCGTCAAGGTCCCGGGTGCCCTGGTCGTGCTCTCGGCGATCATCGGCGGCACCCTGCTGGGCGTCATCGGCGCACTGATCGCCATCCCGACGGCGGCCGCGGTGCTCCTCCTGCACCGCGAGGTGGTCCTGCCCCATCTGGACGCCACCTGAGTGGTGGGCCCTTCCGCAGCGGGCTTGGTAGATTGGCGGGGTGCGTTTGGTTATTGCCCAGTGTCAGGTGGACTACTCCGGTCGCCTCACCGCCCATCTGCCCTTGGCCAAACGGCTGATCATGGTGAAGGCGGACGGATCGGTCTCGATCCATGCCGACGACCGCGCCTACAAGCCGCTGAACTGGATGAGTCCACCGTGCCACCTGACTGTCGTGGAGCCGGAGGCAGCGGCCGCCGAGGAACTGGGCATCTCCGAGGTCTGGCAGGTGCGTTCGGGCGACGGCGACACGCTCGTGGTGAGCATCGGTGAGGTCTTCCTGGACACAGACCACCAGTTCGGCCAGGACCCAGGCCTCCAGAAGGACGGCGTGGAGGCGCACCTGCAGGCCCTGCTCGCCGAACACCCCTCCACGTTCGGCGAGGGCTGGCAGTTGGTGAAGCGTGAGTACTACACGCCCATCGGTCCCGTGGACCTGCTGCTCCGCGACGCCAACGGCGCCCACGTCGCGGTCGAGGTCAAGCGCCGCGGAGACATCGACGGTGTGGAGCAGCTGACCCGCTACCTCGACCTGATGAATCGGGACCCGCACCTCGCACCCGTGCGCGGGGTGTTCGCTGCCCAGCAGATCAAGCCGCAGGCTGCCGTCCTGGCCAGCGACCGTGGCATCACCTGCCAGCTGCTCGACTATGACGCACTCCGCGGCATGGACAACGCGGAGGACCGGCTCTTCTGATGCCCAACAAGAGACGCCCGAGCAAGCACCTCAGGCCCCCAAGGCCCCTCAACTCCCAGCGGCACGCCAGCAGGCGACAGACGGCGGCAGGCCCGTTCCTGGTCCGGGAGATCCCGGCCGACAGGGCCCTGAAGCCCTACACCTGCCCGGGGTGCTCCAACAGCATCGCGGTGGGCATGGCCCACGTCGTCGCCTGGCCCGAGACTCCGGACCTGGGCTTCGACTCCGGCCTCGACCAACGCCGGCACTGGCACAAGCACTGCTGGAGGCTGCCCCGATGACCCTGCACAGCACCACGGTGGGCGACGGTTCCACCGACGTCGTGTTCCTCCACGGCCTCTTCGGCCAGGGCAAGAACTGGACCACCATCGCGCGCGGGCTCTCGGAGGTGGCCACCTCGCACCTGCTGGACCTCCCAAACCACGGACAGTCCACCTGGACCGTGGAGTTCACGCTGGACAACCAGACAGACGAAGTAGCGGCCTGGCTGCGCAAGACCTTCACCGAGCCCGTCGCCGTCGTCGGCCACTCCCTGGGCGGGAAGATCGCCATGCGGCTGGCGCTGCGCCACCCAGAACTGGTGGAGCGGCTGCTCGTCTCCGACATCTCACCGGCCCGCAACAGCGCCACCGAGGACTTCTCGTCGCTGGTGTCGGCCATGCGGAACCTTGAGCTGGAGAACCTGGGAAGCCGCACCGAGGCGGATGCGCAACTGTCAGTCCTGATCCCGGACCCGGCGGTTCGCGGCTTCCTGCTGCAGAACCTGCGTCGTCGCCATGGCGAGTGGATGTGGACGTGCAACCTCGACCTCCTCGGCGACTCGCTGCACCTCATCGGGGGCTGGCCGCCCATCGAGGGCACGTTCGAGCGCACCGTCTACTGGATCGCCGGTGGCCGGTCCAAGTACGTCCTCCCGGAGCACCTGGAGGCCATGCGGGCGCTGTTCCCCAAGGTGATCTCGGCCACGCTCAAGAACGCCGGCCACTGGGTCCATGCCGACCAGCCGGAGGCGTTCACGGCCACGGTCCGCCACTTCCTGGCGGCCTAGGATCCGGCGGGACTCAGCCCAGGGTCACCGAATCGATGTGGGCCTCGGCGATGGGGCTCATACCGTCCTCGGCCGCGACCCCCTGGGCCGCGATGCCGCCGACGACGTCGAGCCCGGCCTGGTCCATGGTCCCGAAGACGGTGTACTCAGGCGGCAGGGGCGTGTCAGCCCACACCAGGAAGAACTGCGAGCCGGAGGTGCCCGGCTGCTGCCGCTTGGCCATTGCGACGCTCCCCGCCGGGTACTCGGTGGTCTGTTCGAGTTCCTCGTCCATCACATAGCCGGGTCCGCCGGTGCCGGTGCCGGTGGGGTCCCCGCACTGCAGGATGAAGATCCCGGTGTCCACCAACCGGTGACAGTCGGTGTCGTCGAAGAACCCCTGTTCGGCCAAGGACAGGAACGAGTTGATCGTGCAGGGCGCCTTCGCCCGGTCCATGCTGATCATCACGTCGCCCGCAGTCAGGTGGAGGGTGACCGACACCTCCCCGCTGTTGGGGACGTCCGTGGTGGCCGGCGGATCGACGGGACGGGCGGGTTCACCGTCGCCGGGGTACTCGCAGGTGGTGGCCTGCCGCACCCCACCGGGGTCAGTGGACTGGTTGGCGTCTGCGCACCCGCTCAGGGCGGCGACGGCGAACAGGGCGGCGAGACAGCTGAGTTTCTTGGGCACGGCCCAACTCTATTGATGAACCTGCCCGGCCGCGATTCCGGCTCGTCGGCTAGGTTGGCGGGCATGGTGAACCTGACCCGGATCTACACACGCACCGGCGACGCCGGCTCCACGCGGCTCGCGGACAACTCCCTCACGAGCAAGACCGACCTGCGGGTGGAGGCCTACGGGACAGTCGACGAGACCAATGCCGCAGTAGCCCTCGCGGTTGCCCTGGGTGGACTGCCGTCCCGGGTCGTCGAGATGCTGGACCTCATCCGCAACGAGTTGTTCGACGTCGGAGCCGACCTTTCGACGCCGCTGCACTCGAGCCCGCAGTGGCCGCCGCTGCGGATCGAGCAGCCCTCCATCGAGCGGCTGGAGGGCTGGTGCGACGAGCTTTCCGAAGAGCTTCCGGACTTGCGCTCGTTCATCCTCCCGGGGGGTTCCGCCTCAGCCGCGCAATTGCATGTGGCCCGGACGGTGTGTCGCCGGGCCGAGCGCGCCGCGTGGCGCTGCGTCGAGGCCCATGGGAGCGAGGTCTCCGACGAGCGCGGAGAAGGGGGCGTGAACCTGCTGGCGATCACCTACCTCAACCGGCTCAGCGATCTGCTGTTCATCATGAGCCGTGCCACCAACGGGACCGAGGGCGATGTGCTCTGGGTCCCCGGGACCGACCGGCCCAGGCCGGAACGATACCGGCCCGCTAACTGACGAAACCCGCTCCGGCGGGGGAACGGGTCAGATTGGCGAGTCGGCGCTGTGCGGCAGGTAGTGGCTGCCCGGCGGTGCGGACTCCAGCCAGGACATCAGGGCCATGGCCGCGTCCGGATCCATGGCCAGCGAGTGCTCGCGGCTGGTGACCCGGTCCCGCAGCGTCACGATCCGGGACTCGTCGAACAGTACGACGGCCTCCAGCCCGCTCGAGGGCCGCTGGTGCGCGAAGGTTGTCACGCCGCGCTGGAACTCGAGGGCGGGCCGCAGCGCCAGCGAGAAGGCCCGGTACCACTCGAGCTGGTCTCCCCGGTACCGCGCCAGGCCCAGGACCCAGCCGCTGCCCGGGACGCCTTCGGAGGCACGGTAGGCACAATCAAAAAGTCCGCCGTGGCCGGTGAGCCAGCGACGGCGGACGTAGAGGGCGACGAACGGAACACACAGGAGCACGGCCACGCCCACCACAATGAGCGCAGCGCCAAGGTCCATGATGGAAAGATACCTGAGATTGTCTCAGACAGCATCCGAGGCGGCCCCCGTCGGGGACCGCCTCAGGAGATTGATGCGGAATCGTTGCAATTGCTCAGGCGGAGCGGACCTTCTCGCCCGCCCGGATCTGGGCATTGAGGATGTGCAGGTGGTGCACCTGCTCCTCGCTAGCCTCGCCCTTGTCCTGCAGCGCGCGCAGTTCGGCTGCCTCACGCTGGGCCCGATCCAAGGTGACTTCCTCCCCCATCACGGCCTGCTGGCTCAGGATCCACACGTGACCCTGGGCCACCGAGATGAACCCACCATCGACGGCGAGGGTCTCACCACGCCCGTCGGAGGTGACGATCTCCACCACGCACGGGATGAGGGCAGCCATCAGCGCCTCGTGACCCGGCAGGATGCCGATGTCGCCCTCGGTGGTCCGGGCGATGATGTTGACGGCCTCGCCGCTCCACACCTGCCGGTCCGCCGCGACGACCTCAACCTTCAGTGGTTCATGGTCCACGATCAGGATTCCTTGCTCATCTTGTCCCAGTTGCGCATGACGTCCTCCATGCTGCCGACGTTGAAGAACGCCTGCTCCGCGATGTGGTCCACGTCGCCGCGGGTGATCATGCTGAAGCCCTCGATGGTGTCGGCCAGCGAGACCGTCGAGCCCGGAACGTTGGTGAACTTCTCCGCGGTGTAGGTGTTCTGCGACAGGAACTGCTGGATGCGCCGGGCGCGGTTCACCATGATCTTGTCCTCCTCCGACAGTTCGTCGATGCCGAGGATGGCGATGATGTCCTGGAGTTCCTTGTTGCGCTGGAGGATCTGCTTCACGCGCACCGCGGTGTCGTAGTGGTCCTTGCCGACGTACTGCGGGTCCAGGATGCGGCTCGAGGAGGTCAGCGGGTCCACGGCCGGGTAGAGGCCGCGGGACGCGATCTCGCGGGACAGCTCCGTGGTGGCGTCCAGGTGGGCGAACGTCGTGGCAGGGGCAGGGTCGGTGTAGTCATCAGCCGGCACGTAGATGGCCTGCATCGAGGTGATCGAGTGCCCCTTGACGGAGGTGATCCGCTCCTGCAGCTGGCCCATCTCGTCGGCCAGGTTCGGCTGGTAGCCCACGGCGGAAGGCATGCGGCCCAGCAGCGTAGAGACCTCGGAACCCGCCTGCGTGAAACGGAAGATGTTGTCAATGAACAACAGCACGTCCTGGTTCTGGACGTCGCGGAAGTACTCGGCCATCGTCAGTGCGCTCAGGGCGACGCGCAGACGGGTGCCCGGTGGCTCGTCCATCTGGCCGAACACGAGGGCGGTGTCCTTGAGGACGCCGGCCTCCTCCATCTCGAAGATGAGGTCGTTGCCCTCACGGGTCCGCTCCCCCACCCCGGCGAAGACCGACGTGCCGCCGAAGTTGTGGGCGATGCGGTAGATCATCTCCTGGATGAGGACCGTCTTGCCCACGCCCGCGCCACCGAAGAGGCCGATCTTGCCGCCCTTCACGTATGGCGTCAGCAGGTCGAGGACCTTGATGCCGGTCTCCAGCATCTCGGTCCGCGACTCGAGCTCGTCGAACTTCGGCGCATCCCGGTGGATGGGCCAGCGCTCGGTGATCTCGATGGTCGAGGGATCGACGTTGAGTACCTCACCGGTGACGTTCCAGACGTGTCCCTTGGTGACGTCACCGACGGGGACGGTGATCGGCGCGCCGGTGTCGACCACCTCGGCGCCGCGCCGCATGCCGTCGGTAGGCTTCAGCGCGATAGCACGGACCTGGTTGTCGCCGATGTGCAGCGCCGTCTCCATGATCATCGAGCGCTTCTCGCCCATGACCTCGGTCTCGACGCGCAGCGCGTTGCCGATCTCGGGCATCTCGTCAGCCGCGAACTCAACGTCCACGACCGCACCGATGACCCGGGAGACCCGGCCGATGCCGCCGGTGGCGGTGACGTCCGGCGAATCTGCAGTGGTAGTCATTGTTTCCTCACTCGTTTCCGGCTGAATCGGCGAGCGCCGCGGCACCGCCGGTGATTTCAGAGATTTCCTGGGTGATCTCGGCCTGACGCGCCTGGTTGGCCTCGCGCGTGAGTGCCTCGATCAGTTGCTGCGCGTTGTCGGTTGCCGCCTTCATCGCCCGCTGACGACTCGCAAGCTCCGACGCACTCGACTGCAGCAGCGCCGTGTAGACGCGGTTGGAGACGTAGAGCGGAAGGAGCTGGTCCAGAACCGCTTCGGGGCTCGGCTCGAAGGTGTAGTAGGGGATGCTCGTGCCCTCGGGCTCACCAGTGGTCTCGGCGTCTGCCACCACCAGTGGAAGCAGCCGCGTCGCGGTGGCCTGCTGGGTGAGCATGGAGACGAACCGGGTTCCGACGATGTGGATCTGGTCGACTCCGCCCTCCTCGTAGGGGAGCAGGAACCGGTCGACGAGTTCCTCGGCGATCTCCCGGGCATGGGAGTACTGCGGAGCCGCCGAGAATCCCGTCCAGCTCTTCTGCACCTCGCGCTTGCGGAAGTCGAAGTACGCCAGCCCCTTGCGCCCGGTGATGTACTGCACGTTCTCCTGGCCCTCGGCCAGGAGCTTGGCGTGGAGCTGTTCCGCGGCCTTGATGACGTTCGAGGAGTAGGCACCGGCCAGTCCCTGGTCCCCCGTGATCAACAGCATCGCGGAACGACGGGGCGGCTGGCGGTCCTCCAGCAACGGGTGGGCCACCTCCGCGTAGGCGGCGAGGGTGGAGACGGCTTCGGTCAGTGCCTTGGTGTAGGGCATCGCGCTGCGTGCGATGTTCTGCGCCTTGATGATCCGCGACGCGGCGATCAGTTCCATCGCGCGGGTGATCTTCTTGGTCGCGGTCACCGACTTGCGTCGCTGCCTCAGTTCTCGCAGGCTACTCGCCATCGTCGATCAGCTCCGCTTCTTGCGGACGATCGTTTCCTGGCCGATCTCGCTTTCGTCCATCGGTTCGTGCTCCTCGCGACCCACCAGCAGCTTGCCCTCGGAGGTGCGGAAGATCTGCTTGAAGTCGGCCAGCGCCTTGAGCGTGGCCTCCTTGGCCTCGTCGGAGAAGACCTTGCTCTCGGCGATACCGGGGAGCACGTCGGTCTCGTGGCGCAGGTGCTCCAGGAACTCCTGCTCGAAGCGCAGCACGTCATCAACCGGGACGTCGTCGAAGTGACCCTCGACACCGCTCCACACGCTGATGACCTGGTCCTCGACCGGGTACGGGGCGTACTGACCCTGGCGCAGCAGTTCCACCAGGCGGGAGCCGCGCTCCAGCTGGCGCCGCGACGTCGCGTCGAGGTCCGAGGCGAACATTGCGAACGCCTGCATGTCGCGGTACTGGGCGAGGTTGATCTTCAGCGAACCGGAGACCCCCTTCATCGCCTTGATCTGGGCCGCACCACCGACGCGGGACACCGAGATGCCGACGTCCACGGCGGGACGCTGGTTGGCGTTGAACAGGTCGGACTGCAGGAAGATCTGTCCGTCGGTGATGGAGATGACGTTGGTGGGGATGTAGGCCGAGACGTCGTTGGCCTTCGTCTCGATGATCGGCAGGCCGGTCATCGAGCCACCGCCAAGCCTGTCGGAGAGCTTGGCGCAACGCTCCAGCAGACGGGAGTGGAGGTAGAACACGTCGCCCGGGTAGGCCTCGCGGCCCGGGGGGCGGCGCAGCAGCAACGACATCGCACGGTACGCCTCGGCCTGCTTGGTGAGGTCGTCGAAGACGATCAGGACGTGCTTGCCCTGGTACATCCAGTGCTGCCCGATCGCGGATCCGGCGTAGGGGGCGATGTACTTGAAGCCGGCCGGGTCGGAGGCCGGCGAGTGGACGATCGTGGTGTAGTCGAGCGCACCGGCGGCCTCCAGGATCCCGCGGACCTCGGCGATCGTGGAGCCCTTCTGGCCGATGGCGACGTAGATGCAGCGGACCTGCTGCTTCGGGTCGCCGGACTCCCAGTTGGCCTTCTGGTTGATGATCGTGTCCACCGCGATTGCGGTCTTGCCGGTCTTGCGGTCACCGATGATCAACTGGCGCTGGCCACGGCCGATCGGCGTCATGGCGTCGATGGCCTTGATGCCGGTCTGCAGCGGTTCGCGGACCTCCTGGCGGTCCATCACGCCGGCGGCCTGGAGCTCGAGGGCGCGACGGCCTTCGAGCGGGGTGATCTCACCCAGTCCGTCGATGGGGTTGCCCATGGCGTCGACGACGCGACCCAGGTAGCCGTCGCCCACCGGCACGGAGAGGACCTCGCCGGTGCCGTGGACCACTGAGCCCTCGTCGATGCCCTCCGAGTCGCCGAGCACGACGACGCCGATCTCCCGCTCGTCGAGGTTCAGCGCGATGCCCATCGTGCCGTTCTCGAAGCGCAACAGCTCGTTGGCCATCGCGGAGGGCAGACCCTCGACGCGGGCGATGCCGTCGCCCGAGGTCACGACGATGCCAACCTCGGTCCGGTTGGCAGCCTGCGGCTGGTACGACTGGACGAAGTCGTCCAGTGCGCTACGGATCTCGTCCGGACTGATGGTGAGTTCAGCCATTGCCGTCCTACTTTCGCATTTATTGGGTGTTCAGCAGCCGGCGGGCATCTTCAAGCCGCCCGGCCACAGTGGATTCGATGATGTGGTCGCCGACCTGGACGCGCATGCCGCCCAGCACTTCGGGGTCGACCTCGACCTGGAGGACGATTTCCCCGCCCTCCTGGTTGACCAGTGCCTTGCGGAGACGCTCCAGCCGCTGTTCATCCATCGGTCGCGCGACGGTGACCTTGGCGATCTGCTGGTTGCCCAGCACGGCAGCCATGTCCAGGTAGGTGGACACGGTCACCGGCAGGTTGCGCACCCTCGCCGCGGCAGCCCGCGACAGCAGTTCGGCGGTGATCGGGTGGACCTTGGCCGCGGCCAGCCGGTCGATCAGTTCACGGCGGGCCGCGATCGGGATCGAACGGTTGCGCAGGGCGTCGGCCAGTGCCGCGTCCTCACGCACCGTGGTGGCGAAGGAGTGCAGCTCGGCCTGGACGCGGGCGAGTTCGCCGGAGCGAAGCGCCTCCCGCAGCAGGCCGCGCACACCCTGACGCTCCACCGCGCCGACCAGCCGACGCGCGCTGAGGCCGCTGCTGCCCACCACCGCCGACAGGACACTCAGCGCCGGGGCGCTGAGCCTGCCGGCGAACAGCTTCTCGGCCAGTTGGACGCGAGCCTCCGGCGCGGCCGACGGGTCCGACAATGAGCGACGCAGTGGCGGTTGGCCGTCGAGGAGGTCGACGACTCCGAACAGCTCGCTGGCGGCCGCGGCGTCGAGTGCGATCGCATCAGCCTTGGCGTCGAGGGAACTGATGGCTGCGTCGCGCTTGCTCATCGCGTCGATCCCGCTGACTCGAGCTCGGCCAGGAAGGCGTCGACGGTGCGGTTGGCGCGTTCGTCGTCGGTGAGGGCCTCGCCGACGATCTTGCCGGCCAGGGTCGTGGCGAGTCCGCCGACGTCGTCGCGGAGTTCACGGATGAGCTGCGCGCGCTCGGCCTCGAGCTGGGTGCGGCCGGACTCGATGATCCGGCTGGACTCCTTGAGTGCCTTGTCGCGGGCCTCGGCCAGGATCTGGGCGCTGGAGTTCTTGGCGTCCTCGCGGATGCGGGCAGCCTCCTCCCGAGCGGAGGCCAGCTGGTCGTTGTACTCCGCCAGCGCCGCGGCGGCCTTCGCCTCCGCAGCGGCAGCGCGCTGGATGCCACCCTCGATCTGGTTCGACCGCTCCGCGTACATCTTCTCGAAGGCAGGCACGATCGCCTTCCACATGACGAGGAAGATGAGCAGCATCAGGATGATGCCGACGATGACCTCGGACAGATGATGGGGCGCAAGAGGCCCTAGGTTGATCTCTTGCAACACCCCGAATGCGGGGACCATGCTGCGGCTCAGTTGAGGACGAAGGCGAGGGCGATGGCGATGATGGCCAGTGCCTCGACCACGGCGAAGCCGATGAACGCGGTGCTCATCATGGCGCCACGTGCCTCGGGCTGACGGGCCGTTCCGTTGATCACGGAGGCGAAGATCCAAGCCACGCCCAGAGCCGGAGCGATGGTCGCGATGGCGTAGCCGATCATGTTGATGGAGCCGTTGATCTCAAGGAGGGACAGCATGGTTTTCCTTTCGGGGTGGCTTCCGGCCGGGTGTCCGGAAGTCGGTCTTGGTTAGTGGGCCTCGGAGATTGAGGTGGAGACGTACTGGGCCGTGAGGACCGTGAAGATGTAGGCCTGCAGGGCGCCGATGAACAACTCCAGGAACAAGATGGCGAAGCTGAACAGGATGGAGACGCCGCCTGCGAAGTTGTAGAACAGGTTGTTCTCCATCGTGATCAGGAAGCCGCCGCCGACCACGAACACCAGCACGACGAGGTGGCCGGCGAACAGGTTGGCGAACAGACGCAGGGCCAGCGTGATGGGCCGGGTGATGAAGGTGGCGAGGAACTCCAGCGGGATGATCAGCGGCAGGAGGTACCAGGGCACGCCCTCGGGAATCAGCGAACGCTTGAGGAAGGAGATCCCGAACTTCTTGAAGCCCGCGCCGACATACACGCACCAGGACAGGAAGGCCAGACCGTAGGCGTAGCCGACGTTGGAGAACGTCGGGTACATGAAGTAGAAGAACTCCCCGAACCAGTTGTTCACCAGGATGAAGGAGAACAGCCCGAGCAGGTAGGGCAGGAACTTGCGGAAGTCATGGTGGAGGATGTCGCGGGCGATGCCGTTGCGCACGAACTCGTAGAGGTACTCGGCGAAGAACTGACACTTGGTGGGGCGGACCTTCAGGTTGCGGGAGGCCCACAGCCACAGCCCGATGACGAGCACGGCACCGATGACGGCCTGCAGGAAGGGCTTGTTGACCCAGTCCGGGGCCCCTTCGAAGAGGGCGCCCCACTTGAAGTCGTCAACACCGGGAGGGGTGTATTCACCACCCTCCTCGAGCGGAAGAAGTCCAGGCCTCACTCAAGTCTCCCGTATCTCTTGATGATCAGGTAGATGCTGGTGACCAGGCCCACTATCAGGCCAAGCGGCAGCAACCACGAGGTTTGCAAGAAGTAGTCCCCCAGCCAGCCCAGACCCCCGTAGAGGATGAGACCGGCCAGGATGTAGCTGAGCACTACCATTCCGTCGTCAGTGCTGCCACCCCGGCGGGGCTCCGGCGACTCGTCCGAAGAACTCTTCGTGCCCATGTCGTCATGGAGCCTAGCGGAAAAGTCTCCCTTAATCACTTTCGCCCCTGACCACCGGCGCCTCGTACTCGGCGTCGTAGATGGGGACGCGCTGCCTGCTGGCCACCACCACCACACCGGTGATCCAGGCGATCACAGTGCCCACCACCGCGAGCAACAACCAGCCCCGCACCACGTGGGGTGCGACGGCGGGGTGCCCCAGGATGAACCAGAGACCCGCACCGATCCCGACCACGCGCACGAGATAGGAGGCCAGCGCTAGCCCCATTCCCTGGACAGGCTCCAGTTCGCACGCGATGACCTCGATGGCCTGACCGATGGAGAAGAAGATCACCACGGAGGCGAATCCGAGGGCTGCCGTGATGGCGGCGTCGGGGCCCCCCGTCGCCAGGGCCAGACCGATGATGGTGACTCCGACGACGTGCCCGAGCACCAGTCCGCCCATCATCATCTGCCGGGCCCTCCGGGTGGCCCCGCTGACCTTGCTCTCAACGGCCATCGCCGGACTCCTTGGCAGACGTCGGCTCGCTCGGTGTGTCGTCGGCCATCACCTCGGGCAGTTCCCCGGCGGCGACCGGGGCGACGAGCGCGCCCTGGTTGGCCTTCAAGGGGTAGACGGTCAGCAGCAGCACCAGCACGAGCGCGATCCCCACACCCCACAACGCCGTGGACCGATTGGTCACGGTGATGAAGACCAGCCCTCCCGCGAACACGGCGGTCCAGCCGTACATCAGGAGGACGGCTCCGCGGTGGGAGTGACCGCGGGCGACCAGCATGTGGTGGATGTGCTGCTTGTCGGCCACGAACCAGAACTGGCCCCGGCGCGTCCGGCGGACGTAGGCCAGCACCAGGTCGAGGAAGGGCAGCGCGAGGGCGGCGAACGGCAGGAGGATCGGCAGCAGCGCCGGCAGGATGTCGCCGCTGGCGGTGAGGGCGCTGGCATCGTTCTGGCCGGTGAAGGAGATGGCGCTCAGGGCCATGAGCAGGCCGAGCAGCATGGCTCCGGAGTCCCCCATGAACATCTTGGCGGGGTGGAAGTTGTGAGCGAGGAAACCGATGCAGATGCCGCACGTCGCCACCGTGATGAGGCTGGCCGTGGTGGCCCGGACGAGTTCCTGCTCGTAGGCCAGCAGGTAGGAGTAGCTGAAGAAGGCACCCGACCCGATGGCGACGATGCCCGCCGCCAGGCCATCGAGGCCGTCGACGAAGTTGACGGCGTTGACGCACAGGGCGATGAAGAACACCGTGACCAGGATGCTGGTGGCGTCGTCCAGGGCGAAGATGGAATTGGGAAGCGGGATCCAGTAGATCCGCACGCCCTGAAGCACCGCAACGCCTGCGGCGAGCACCTGGCCACCCAGCTTGACCAGCGCGGGCATGTCGAACTTGTCGTCGAGAACCCCGACGATGGTGATGATCAGGGCGGCCCACAGCACGGCTTGCGCGTCGTGGCCCACGATGGCGTGCTTGCCCAGGAACGGAAGTTGCCGGGCGAGCAGGAACGCGACGGCGAGTCCACCAAGCATCGCGACCCCACCCAGGTAAGGGATGGGCTGGGTGTGCACGTCCCGGGTCCGGACGCGTGCCAGGGTTCCTGTGCGCACGGCGATCGTGCGGCACACGCCCGCCAGCAGATAGGTGGAGGCTGCCGCGACCAGCAGCACCAACAGGTACTCGCGCAAGTTACTGCTCGGCCGGGGCGGTCTCGTCGGGGGCGGTCCCAGCGGACTCCTCGGCGGACTCGGGCTGGGGCTCCGGCTCGGGCTCGGGCTCGGGCTCGGGCGCGGCGACCGGCTTGAGCCGGGGGGCCGTCAGCTTCAACTCCTCGAACGGGATCGCGCCGTCGCGGACGACCTGGCCACGGATCGATCTGGTGAAGTCCACGATGGTGGAGGCCACCTGGCCGGCCGCCTCGCCACCGTCGAGGTAGACCGCCACGGCGTCCCCCAGCATCGCAACCGCCTCCTCGACGGTGTTGGCGGCCGGCTGCCCTGAGATGTTCGCGGAGCTGACCGCGAGGGGGCCGGTGCGACGCAGCAACTGGCGCAGTTCGTCGTGGTCCGGGACGCGGACCGCGACGGAGCCGTTGGTCTCCCCGAGTTCCAGGTTGAGCGTGCGTTGGGCCTTCAGGATGAGGGTGAGCGCGCCAGGCCAGTGGTTCTTGGCCAGTGCCATCGCGTCCCGGGGAACATCGGAGGCCAGCGCCCGCAGCATTGAGCGCTCGGCGATCAGCACCGGTGGGGGCATGTCCTTGCCCCGCTGCTTGGCCGCCAGGAGGCCGGCGACCGCCTCCGCGGAGAACGCGTCGGCGGCAATGCCGTAGACGGTGTCAGTGGGGACGACGACGCACTTGCCCGCAGCGACGGCGTCCATCGCGGCGACGATGCCAGCTTCGGCGTCGTCGGCGAGTCGATGGACCTCTGGGGCGTCGGGGGTCTGGTTCACGCGTCCAATCCTGCCATGTCGGGGCCTTGGCGCCGGGCGGTCGCGTGCCGTGGCCGTCCCGTCAGGTCGTGGTGACCGGTGGCGTCGCGGAACTCCGGTCCACGAAACAGCGCGATGACGTCGTCGGCGTGGGACTCGTCGTGCTCCACCATCACCCAGCCGCCGGGGCGAAGGAGTTCGGCTGCCCGGTCCCGGACCACCCGAATCGCGTCGAGCCCGTCGGCACCGCTGAACAGCGCGAGGTCCGGGTCACGACCCACGACGTCGGCCGGCAGCATCCGGCGGTGCGCCTCGGGCACGTAGGGCGGGTTCGAGATCACCAGGTCCACCTCGCCGGCAAGTTCCGCCAGTGCACTCCCCATGTCACCGTGAACGAGTTCAATGTCGACGCCGGCCAGGTTGCGCTCCAGGTACGGCCACGCCTCATCGGAGAGTTCCACTGCGTGGAGGTCCAGCCCGCCGAGCTCCTTGGCCAGCGACAACGAGATGGCGCCCGAGCCGGCACCGAACTCCACCACCCGGCGGCAACCGGGCCTCCGCTGCGAGAGTGCCTTCAGTGCCAGGTCAACCAGCAGTTCCGTCTCGGGTCTCGGGATGAACACCCCGGGACCAACAACGAGGGTCTCGTAGCGGAAGTGCGCCTCACCGGTCAGGTGCTGCACCGGCTCGCCCCCGATGCGCCTGGCCAGAAGCGCGTCCAGGGTCGCCCGCTGCACCGGCGACACCCCGGGGGCCAGCAGCATCGCCGAGACACCCAGCCCCATGACGTGGGCCAGCAGGATCCGGGCATCCGCGCCCGGGGAGGGCAGGCCTGCCTGCGCGAGCTTGGCCGCGGCCGCGAGTGCGACGTCGTAGGCGGGTTCCGATGCGGTCACTGCGGCGTGGCCTCCAGTCGTTCGGCGAGGTCACGCTCCTGCAGCGCGTCCAGCAAGGGGCCGAGCGCACCCGACAGGACAGCGTCGAGGTTGTGCGCCTTGAACCCGATCCGATGGTCGGCGATCCGGTTCTCGGGGAAGTTGTAGGTGCGGATCCGCTCCGAGCGGTCGACGGTGCGCACCTGCGACTTGCGGGCCTGGGACGCCTCCGCGGCGGCCTTCTCCTCCGCGAGCGCCGTGAGCCGGGCCCGCAGCATTCGCATCGCGGAGTCCTTGTTCTGCAACTGTGAGCGTTCGTTCTGGCAGCTGACGACGGTTCCCGTGGGCAGGTGCGTGATGCGGACGGCGGAATCGGTGGTGTTGACGCCCTGGCCTCCGGGCCCGGAGGCACGGTAGACGTCGATGCGCAGGTCGTCCTCGTTGAGCTCGACTTCGTCGGCTTCGACGTCCGGCATCACCAGCACCCCCGCCGCGGACGTGTGGATGCGGCCCTGGCTCTCGGTGACCGGCACCCGCTGCACCCGGTGGACACCACCCTCGAACTTGAGCATGCCGTAGGGGCCGACGCCGTCGGTTGCCGGGCCCTTCACCGCCACGGTCACCGACTTGTAGCCACCCAGGTCAGTCGTCTGTTCGTCGAGCAGTTCCACCTTCCAGCCGACCTGCTCCGCGTAGCGCGAGTACATCTTCAACAGGTCCCCCGCGAACAGGGCCGACTCGTCCCCACCCTCGCCGGACTTGATCTCCAGCAGGGCGTCGGCGTCGTCGTTCGGATCCCTGGGCGCCAGCAGCTTCGTGAGGCGGGCGGTGGTGTTCTCAAGGGCGGCGTCGAGTTCGGTCACCTCTGCGGCGAAGGCCGAATCGATCTCGGCGAGTTCGGCCGCTGCTGCACGATCCCCCGACAGGCGACGGTACTCGTCGAGCGCCTCAACGACGGGCCGCAGGGCGGCATAGCGCCGCCCCACCCGGCGGGAGCGTGCCGGGTCCGAGTGCAGTTCCGGGTCCGCGAGGTCCTGCTCGAGCCGGTGGTACTCCGCGACCAACGGCTGTGCTGATTCGAACATGACCCTCCCGGGGATGAGAAAACCGGACGCGGGGCGAGCCTGGCGGCCCGTCCTGCGTCCGGTTCTGGTTGGTTACTTCTTGGCGTAGCGCTTCTCGAACCGGGCCACGCGGCCACCGGTGTCGAGGATCTTCTGCTTGCCCGTGTAGAAGGGGTGGCACTCGGCGCAGACGTCGGCGCTCAGCTTGCCCTTCGGGGACGTGCTGCGGGTGGTGAAGGTGTTCCCGCAGGTGCATGTCACCTGGGTTTCGATGTAATCGGGGTGGATTCCCTGCTTCATGGCTTCTCCTTGGATGTGTTTCCCCGGGTCGCAGCGCTTGGATTGCGCAGGATTGCGTGAACCGGCACAGGGACCTATTCTGCCACCCCGTGCCGAATCCTCAAAACCGCCGGCTCAGCCGTCCTGTGCGGGCGTCGTCTTCAGGACGCTCACGAGGAACTCGTGGTTGTCGGTGGTCTTGCGCATCCGCGTGAGCAGCATCTCCAGGGCAGCCTGGTCGTCGAGTCCGGAGAGGGCGCGACGCAGCTTCCAGATGATGTTGAGCTCGTCGCGGCCCATGAGCAGTTCCTCGCGGCGCGTGCCGGAGCCGTCGACGTCGATCGCCGGGAAGATGCGCTTGTTCGCGAGTTCGCGACGCAGGCGCAGTTCCATGTTGCCGGTGCCCTTGAACTCCTCGAAGATGACCTCGTCCATCTTCGAGCCGGTCTCGATCAGAGCGGTGGCGAGGATGGTGAGCGAGCCACCGTCCTCGATGTTGCGGGCGGCTCCGAAGAACTTCTTCGGCGGGTAGAGGGCCGCGGAATCGACACCGCCGGAGAGGATGCGGCCGGAGGCCGGGGCGGCGAGGTTGTAGGCACGGCCCAGACGGGTGATGCCGTCGAGGAGGACGACGACGTCGTGCCCGAGCTCGACCAGTCGCTTGGCGCGCTCGATGGCCAGTTCCGCCACCACCGTGTGGTCCTCGGCGGGACGGTCGAAGGTGGAGGCGATGACCTCGCCGGAGACGCTGCGCTGGAAGTCGGTGACCTCCTCGGGCCGCTCGTCGACCAGGACCACCATCAGGTGGACCTCGGGGTTGTTGGCAGCGATCGCGTTGGCGATGGCCTGCATGACCATCGTCTTGCCGGCCTTCGGCGGGGACACGATCAGGCCGCGCTGGCCCTTGCCGATGGGTGAGACCAGGTCGATCACCCGACCGGTCAGGTTCGTGCTGGCGGTCTCCAGCTTCAGCCGGGTCTGCGGGTACAGGGGCGTGAGCTTGGAGAACTCGGGCCGGTTCCTGGCCTTCTCGGGATCGTCGCCGTTGATGGAGTCGATCCGGACGAGCGGGTTGTACTTCTCCTTGCGCTCGCCCTCCTTTGTGGTCTTGATGGCGCCCGCGATGACGTCGCCGCGGCGCAGGCCGTACCTGCGGACGGTGGACATGGGCAGGTAGGCGTCGTTCGGGCCGGGGAGGTAGCCGGTGGTGCGGACGAAGGCGTAGTTGTCGAGAATGTCGACGATGCCCGAGGTGTTGGCGAGGACGTCGTCCTCGCTGACCGTGGGCTCGCTCTCGTAGCGGTCCATGCCCTGGTTGCCGCGTCCGGCGGGGCGCCGGTTCTGGCGGTCACGCGTGCGACGCCGACGGCCTCTGCGGCCGCCCTGGTTGTCGTCGTCGTCGTAGCGGTTCTGGTTGCCCCCGCCGCCGCCGTTGGGCTGCGGCTCGGGCATTGCCACCTTGGGTTGCGGGGCCTGGCCGAGGGCGGCGGCGAGCCGCTCCCCCACCTCGTCGTTGACGCGTTCCTGGACTACCGGATCCCGGTCACGGCCACGGCGACGACGGCTGCCGCGGCTCTCGCCGGCGCCGGCGGCTGCACCGTCGGTCTCCACCTTGGTGGCGGGCTGCTCGGCCGGTTCGCGTTGCGCCCTCTGGACGCTCGGTTCGGACTGCTGCGGCGCGGCGACGGCGAGCGCGGGCTGCGCCTCGGCCACGGCCGGATCGGTCGCCTGCCGCTGGGCACCGCGGCGCGTGTTCCGAGTGCGAGGAGCGGGATCTGCCGCAGCGGCGGCCGGAGTGGAGCCGGCAGCGGTGATGGCGGCCACGAGGTCACCCTTCCGCATGCCGGAGGTGCCGCGCAGTCCCATGCCTGCGGCGATGGACTTGAGTTCGGCCAGCTTCTTGCCAGCCAACGTGGTGCCGGATTCGGTCACGGATTTCCTTCCAAGGATTCACCGGAGACAGGCCCAGAAGAAGAAAGGGGGGTCAACCGGAAAGTCAGAATCAGTTTCCACTCGGCGCTACGCAGGCAGCATTGAAAGCCACTGGGCGCCAACTGTGTGGATTGACTTCACAAGGCTAGCACCGAGGCGTCGGCATATCCAAGCGTGACGGGGCGAGGGGGCTCCGCGTCAGGCGAGCGCCGTGAGTTCGACGCCCGAACCAAGTGCCGGGGCGCTGCGTTCGAAGCCCGTCGCCTCCAGCTGGTCGCCTCGGCTGAGCTGCTCCTGGGTCCCGATCGCGAACACCGTCGGGCCCGCACCCGAGATCGCGGCCGGCACGCCCAGCGCCCTCAGTTCCAGCACCAGGTCGTAGGACGGTCGCATCAGCTCCGAGCGGTAGTACTGGTGCAGCCTGTCGGAGGTGGCTGCGAGCAGCAGGTCCGGCCGACGCTCGAGGGCCAGCGGCAGGGCCGCAGCCGCGATGGCCTGGGCGACGGCATCCGAGCGCGGCACCAGTTCCGGCAGGACGGAGCGGGCACCCGCCGTCGGTACCTCGAAGCTGGGAATCCAGATCCGGGTCCCGATGCTCGGCGGAACCCGCAGGCGGATCAGTTCCACGTCGTCGGAATCGGTGAACCAACCGAGGATGGCACCGCCCCAGACGGCGGCACCGGCATTGTCGGGGTGGCCCTCGGCGCGGCCGGACAGGCGGGTCAGCTCCTCCCTGTCCAGTTCCTCGTCGGGGTGGGCGAGGCCCCAGGCCAGCGCCAGCCCGGCGACGATGGCGGAGGCCGACGACCCGAGGCCGCGGGAGTGCGGGATCCGGTTGCGGCAGCGCAGCACCATGCCCCGGCGCGTGCCACCCCACTCGGCCAGGCCCGCCAGCAAGGAGCGGACCACCAGGTGGGACTCGTCCAGGGGGACTCCCCCGGCGCCCTCACCCTCGACCTCGACCCGCAGCGAATCGGATTCGTCCAGCAATTCGAGTTCCAGTTCGTCGTGGAGGTCCAGTGCGATTCCGACGCAGTCGAAGCCGGAACCCAGGTTCGCCGTGGTGGCCGGGACCCGGACGCGCAGTCGGGCCACTCAGCTGCCCTCGACGCGCATGTAGTCCACACCGGCCCCGACGAAGGACGCCTGGGCCAGCTCCGCGAGGACCGCTGCCAGGTTGGTCTCGCTGGCCTCGTGCGTCATCACCCCGAGTCGGGCGGCGAAACCGTCCTGCCGGGCTAGGCCCTCAAGGTAGGACTGCTGCACCGTCTGCAGCGACACGGCGTGGCGCGCGAAGACCGTGGCGCACGCCGCCAGCACCCCTGGGCGGTCCTCGACGTCGAAGGCGATGTAGTAGCGGGCGGTGGCGTCCCCGATGGGCGCGATGTCGCGCTTCATGTAGCCGGTCTGGACATGTGCCGCACTGCCGCGCAGCCGGTTCCGGGCCGCGGTCACGACGTCGCCCATCACGGCACTCGCGGTGGGGGCGCCACCTGCCCCCTGGCCGAGGAACATCAGCTGGCCGGCGTCGCGGGAGTCCACGAAGATCGCGTTGAACGCGCCTGAGACGGAGGCGAGCGGATGGGTCTTGGGGACCATCGTCGGGTGCACCTTCACGATCACGCGCGGATGCTCGTCGCTGGTCAGCTTGGTGATCGCGAGGAGTTTGACCACGCACCCCATCGCGTCGGCGGCGGCGATGTCCTCCGGTGTGACCGAGGTGATTCCCTCGCAGAAAACGTCACTCATGCGCACGTCGGTGTGGAAGGCCAGCCCGGCAAGGATGGCGGCCTTGGCAGCCGCGTCATGGCCCTCCACGTCGGCGGTCGGGTCAGCCTCCGCGAAGCCGAGTTCCTGGGCCTGCCGGAGCGCCTCGTCGAACGAGAGCCCCGCAGTGGTCATCTTGTCCAGGATGTAGTTCGTCGTTCCGTTGACGATGCCCATCACGGCGCGGATCTCGTCCCCGACGAGCGACTCCCGCAGGGGGCGGATGATCGGGATCGCGCCGGCGACGGCGGCCTCGTAGTAGAGGTCCACCTCGTTGTCGTTCGCGGCGCGGGAGAGCCTGGCCATGTCGACAGCCAGCAGGGCCTTGTTGGCCGTGATCACCGAGGCGCCGTGCTCCATGGCCGCCAGCACCAGACTGCGGGCGGGCTCGATCCCGCCGATGACCTCGATCACGAGG
Organism: Tessaracoccus sp. OS52; assembly: GCF_020687685.1. Lineage (GTDB taxonomy): Bacteria > Actinomycetota > Actinomycetes > Propionibacteriales > Propionibacteriaceae > Arachnia. Next base: position 1,388,701 of record NZ_JAJEWM010000001.1, read on the forward strand.
TCGATGTCCCCGCGGGTCACCAGCGCCATCGAGTCGGTGGTGAACAGTTCGGGACGGATACCGGGGCGTTCCAGCCCCTCTCGCCGCACCCCGATGCCCACGAGCTCCAGCCGTCGGCCGATCCTGGACTCGAGCGTGTCCCCCTCCGCCAGCAGGACCCTCGCCACCTGGGATCCGACGACGCCCGCCCCCAGCAGCGCCACCTTCAGTGGTCGGTTCTTGGCCATGTTCACTCCCCTACGTCGAGTCGCATCAGGTCGTCCAGGGTCTCCCGGCGCAGCATGGTCGCGACCTCGCCGTCGCGCACACCAAGCAGTGGCGGCTTCGGCACCTGGTTGTAGTTGCTGGCCATCGAGCGCGCGTAGGCCCCGGAGGCGGGCACCGCGATCAGGTCTCCGGGCGCGATGTCGCGGGGCAGGAACACGTAGCGGATCAGGATGTCGCCTCCCTCGCAGTGCTTGCCCACCACGCGGCAGAGGACCGGGTCCGCCTCCGAGGTCCGGTTGGCCAGCACGCAGGAGTACTCGGCGGCGTAGAGCGCCGGGCGGATGTTGTCGCTCATGCCGCCGTCGACGGAGACGTAGACCCTTGCCTTGTTGCTCTCGATGTCGACGACCTTCACGGTCCCCACCTCGTAGAGGGCCACGCCGGCGGGGCCGCAGATGGCTCGGCCCGGCTCGATCGACAACCTCGGGCGCCCCATCCCCAGAGCGCGGCACTCGTGGTCGACCAGTTCATCGAAGGCAGCGCCCAGTTCCGGGGTGGCCATGGGAGTGTCGGCCGGCGTGTAGGCGATCCCGAAGCCGCCTCCGAGGTCGAGTTCAGGCAGTTCGGCGCCCGTCGCGGTGCGGAACTGGTGGGCCAGTTTGAGGGTGCGCCGGATGGCGACCTCGAATCCGGCGGTCTCGAAGATCTGGGAACCGATGTGGCTGTGGATGCCGAGAAGGTCGATGACGGCGGACGTGTGGCACCGGACCAGACCGGTGAGCGCCTGTCCACTCGTGATGGACAGGCCGAACTTCTGGTCTTCGTGCGCGGTGGCGATGTACTCGTGGGTGTGCGCCTCGACACCGGTGGTCACCCGCACCATGACCCTGGCACGGACGTCCAGCTCACTGCAGAGCGACTCGATCCGGTCGATCTCGTCGAAGGAGTCGACGATGATGCGCCCCACCCCCTGTTCGAGGGCGAATCGCAGTTCGGGGACCGACTTGTTGTTGCCGTGGAAGCCCAGCCGCGCAGCGGGCATTCCGCCGGCCAGGGCGATGCGCATCTCGCCCATCGTCGTCACGTCCAGCCCCAGGCCCTCCTCGAAGACCCAGCGGGCGACGGTGCGGGTCAGGAGCGCCTTGCCCGCGTAGAACACGTCCCATCCCGGGAAGCTCTCCCTGAAGGCCGCGGCTCGCGCCCGGAAGTCCGCCTCGTCGATGAGGTAGGTGGGCGTCGAGTGGTCGCGGGCCACGTCGACGAGCGAGACGCCACCGACCACCACGGCGCCGGAGCCGTCCCGGCTGGCACCTGTCGGCCAGAGCTTCGGGTCCAGCGCGTTCAGGTCCGCGGGCACGTCCAGCCACTGCGGACCCGCCTGGGCGACGTCCGCATGGATGGATCCGGCGATGTGGGTGTGGGTCATGGTCTCCAAGCCTGCCAGATCACGCGGCCCGCCCGCGAAGCCGCTCTCATGAACGCGCCGTCACGACGATCGCCTCGTGGCCCCGCAGGACGAGGTCCGCAGGCGAACTGACCGGTTCCCCGTCGGCCAGCACGCTCAGCCCGGTGCAGTGGGAGGCCAGGCAGTCGTCGTCGAAGGCGACGCCCCAGAGGGTGAAGAACTGCCCAAGGGTGACGATACGGTTGCCGTCGCCCTCCAGCCAGACGTCCCCGGAGTCGTCGTGGGTGTGCACGGGAGCCTGCACCGCCCGCAGGCGGTCCACCCCGATGTGGGCCGGAACCGCAACCTCTTCGCCGTCGACCACCACCCGCAGCGCGACGATGAAGGGGTCGCTGTCGGTGTCGAGCGGCTGTTCAGCCAGGCCTGCCGCACGGATGTGGGACACGGCGTCCCGGGGCGCTTCCGACGGCACGGCACCGGTGCTGAGCACCGCCGGCGCCGGCTCCGGCCTCGCCACGCAACCGGTCAGGAGCACCGTCAGGAGCAACACCACAGACCTGAACCTTCGCACGCTCCTCACGGTAGTGGATGCACGCGGGAGCAAGGGTGGTCGGGAGGCGGGGTGATTGTTTGCTAACCTGTGCTGGTCGCCGTGGCGACGAGGCCCGAGGGCCCCCGTAGCTCAGGGGATAGAGCACCGCCCTCCGGAGGCGGGAGCCGAGGTTCGAATCCTCGCGGGGGCGCTGCACCAGTGCATCGGTTGGACCAGTGAAGGGGAACCCGTGACCGGCGACGCCACCCAACGGCAGCGACGGCCGTGGTCCAGATCCGACCTCCTCACTGTCCTTGCGATCTGCCTGCTGTTCATCGCCGTCACGTGGGTCAACATCCAGTTCTGGCAGCTGGAGAGCATCCGGTTCGTCGAGAACGACGTCAGCTACTACTCGTTCTGGCTGAACGAACTCGACACCACGGGCGACGTCTCGATCATGGCCGAGTACCCCCTCCCCGCCGTGTGGATCCTGGACCTCGTCTACAACATCGGTGGGGGCTGGCGGACCTGGGCCCCTTGGTTCTCCGGCCTCATGCTCCTGCTGAGCGTGCTCGTGACCGCCACCTTGTTCCGCCGCCACAACCCCTGGGGTGCCGTTTTCTGGGTGCTGTTCCTGGGAGCGTGTGGACCCATTGTCTGGTTCCGGTTCGACCTGATTCCAGCCGCACTCGTTGCTTGGGCATGCCTCTGGATCACCTCACGCCCCCGGGTGGCCGGGGCCCTGGTCGCGATGGGGGCCGCCGTGAAACTGTGGCCGGCGCTGCTGGCGCTGCCGATGGCCGCTCCCAACCCGCTGCGCGCCACCAAGGGCCGGGACCGCGTCGCGTCCTTCCTCGTGGTCGGCGCGGCCCTGGGCATCTCGTCGCTGGTGGCCGTTGGCTGGGAGCGGTCCGCGTCCCCCATCAGATGGCAGAGCGAGCGCGGGCTCCAGATGGAGTCCGTCCCGGCGACCCCACTGATGTTCCTCAGGACCTTCACCCAAAGCCAGCAATGGCCGGTGAAGCTCTCGGAGTACAACGCGATAGAGCTCTTCGGGCCCGGGGTGGAACCGTTGCTGGCCTTCTCAACCGCCCTGACTGCTGGAGCGCTGGTGCTCACCGCGCTGCTGTCCTGGCGGCTCCTGAGACGCTTCCGGGAGGACTCGCGGCACCTGCACGAGGCAATGCTCCTGGTCATCCTGGCGATCGTGCTCGCCATGATCGTCGCCAACAAGACCCTTTCCCCCCAGTACGTGACCTGGCTGGGCGGACCGGTTGCGGCCCTGCTGCTGGCCCGACGATCGCATTGGCTGGGGAGACCGCTGGTGGTGGTTTCGGCGGGCATGCTGGTGGTGGCCGGTCTGACGCAGTACACCTACCCGTGGGGCACCTACGGCATCATGTCCCAGCCCGGCGGGGGCCTGGAGACGTCGATGCTGATCCTGCGGAACCTCGTGCTCGTGGCGTTGCTCGTCCACGCGATCCGGCTCGCCTGGCGGGCCACCGCGTGCGTCGACGACGCGACTGCCGCCGCGCCGCTTGCGGCGGCACAACGGGGTTGACGATTGGGTAAGCTTCCCTATCGGGGGCAAAGCAGCTCGCAGTGACAACTCACAGAGGGGAATCGTGGCCCAGCCACTGGCACACATGTCATCAACGGATTCAAACGACGCATTCGGAGCCAACTCCTGGTTGATCGACGAGATGCGGGAGGCGTACGAGGAGGATCCGCAGTCGGTCGACGAGCAGTGGCGGGAGTTCTTCGCCACGGACACCACCGCGCCGACGACCACCGCGTCGACCACCACCACCGCACCGAAATCCGCCGCGAGGACCGCCGAGGTCGCCGCCCCTGCCCCCGAGCGCCCCGCACCCCAGAAGAAGTCAGACCCTGCCGCTGCGAAGCCTGAGCCAGCGGCACCCCAACAGCCGGTGGAGGCCGCGAAGCCCGCCGCCCAGCCGAAGCCGCAGGCCTCCGCCAACCGCGTCGAGACTGCCAAGCCCACCGTGGAGGCGCAGGACACTCCCAGCTCCGGCCCCGGCCTGTCGGCCAACGCCCCGAACCCGAGTCTCAGACCGGAGCCGAGCGCCGCCGCGCCGAAGTTCACCACCATGCGTGGCGCGCCCATGCGTACGGCCAAGAACATGGACGCCTCCCTCTCGGTCCCGACGGCGACCTCCGTGCGCAGCGTTCCGATGAAGCTCGTCATCGACCAGCGCACCATCATCAACAACTTCCTGCGCACCTCCAAGGGCGGCAAGGTCTCCTTCACGCACCTGATCGCCTACGCGATGGTCAAGGCGATCCGGGCAGTGCCCAGCATGAATGACGCCTACGACCTCGTCGACGGCAAACCCACCCACGTCCAGAACCCGAGCATCAACCTCGGCATCGCGATCGACGTGAAGAAGAAGGACGGCACCCGCCAGCTCCTGGTTCCCAACGTGAAGGGATGCGAATCCCTGAACTTCGCGCAGTTCTGGGCCGCCTACGAGGCCCTGGTGAAGCGCACCAGGGACGGTGAGCTGACCGTCGACGACTTCGCCGGCACCACCGCCTCCATCACGAACCCCGGCGGGATCGGCACCAACCACTCGGTTCCCCGCCTGATGACCGGGCAGGGCATGATCCTCGGCGTCGGGGCCATCGACTACCCCGCCGAGTTCCAGGGCACCTCCCTGTCGCGCATCACCGAACTGGGTGTCTCCAAGATCACGACCCTGACGTCCACCTACGACCACCGGGTCATCCAGGGAGCCCAGTCCGGCGAGTTCCTCAAGGAACTGCACGAGCTGCTCCTCGGCAAGGACAACTTCTACGACGAGGTCTTCGAGGCCCTGCGGATCCCCTACGAGCCGTTCCGGTGGTCCAGCGACGTCTCGGCGCACCGCGCCAGCCAGGTCACCAAGCACGGCCGGGTCCTGGAACTCATCGCGGCCTACCGCTCGCTGGGACACCTCGCGGCCGACACTGATCCGCTGGAGTACCGGCAGCGCTCCCACGAGGACCTGCGCCTGGAGACCCACGGGTTGTCCATCTGGGACCTGGACCGCGAGTTCGCCGTCGGCACGTTCGGCAACCAGGAGCGCGCCTACCTCACGCTCCGCGAGATCCTGAGCATCCTCCAGGACTCCTACACCCGCACCGTCGCCGTCGAGTACATGCACATCACCGACCCCGAACAGCGCCACTGGTTCCAGGAGCGCATGGAGGTGCCCCGCAAGGCGCTCACGCATGAAGAGCACATGCACGCCCTCGACAAGCTGAACGAGGCGGAGGTGTTCGAGACGTTCCTGCAGACCAAGTTCGTCGGCCAGAAGCGGTTCTCACTCGAGGGCGGCGAGTCCCTCATCGTCCTGCTGGACGAGATCTGCCAGCAGGCGGCCAACGACTCGGTCGACGAGGTCTGCATCGGCATGCCCCACCGCGGCCGCCTCAACGTGCTGGCCAACATCGTCGGGAAGAAGTACGCCCAGATCTTCCGGGAGTTCGACGGCTCTCTGGACCCGCGCAGCGGCACCGGAGACGTCAAGTACCACCTCGGGTCCGAGGGCTCGTTCGTGGCCACCAACGGGCGCACGATCAAGACGTCGGTGGCTGCCAACCCCTCCCACCTGGAGGCCGTGAATCCCGTCGTGATGGGCATCGCGCGCGCCAAGCAGGACGTCCTGGGTGCCGATGACTACCCGGTGCTGCCGCTGCTGCTCCACGGCGACGCCTCGTTCGCCGGTCAGGGGGTGGTGTTCGAGACGCTCCAGATGAGCCAGCTGCGCGGCTACAAGACCGGCGGCACCATCCACGTGGTGGTCAACAACCAGGTCGGTTTCACCACGGCGCCATCCGAGAGCCGGAGTTCCACCTACGCAACCGACGTCGCGAAGTCCATCTCCGCGCCGATCCTGCACATCAACGGTGACGATCCCGACTCGTGCATCCGCGCCGCCCGAATCGCCTTCGACTACCGTCAGAAGTTCCACAGGGACGTCGTGATCGACCTGGTCTGCTACCGGCGCCGTGGCCACAACGAGGGCGACGACCCGAGCTTCACCCAGCCCAAGATGTATGACCTGATCGAGCAGAAGCGCTCCGTGCGCCGCCTCTACACCGAGTCGCTGATCGGGCGCGGTGACATCTCCATGGCCGACGCCGAGGACGTCATGAACCGGTTCCGCAGCCGGCTCGAGAACGTGTTCAAGGAGGTGCGTGACGCCCGCAACAAGGACGTCCCGGACGACGACTACTCGCGGGTTCCCTACTACCCGAAGAAGCCGGAGCAGCGCCTCACGGAGATCACCCCGGAGGCGATGAGGCTCATCTCCCAGGTGCACACGGACCTGCCGGAGGGCTTCACCCCGCACCCGAAGGTGATGCCGCAGCTGGAGCGACGCGCGGACCAGATCCTCAACGGTCCCATCGACTGGGCCACTGCGGAGATCCTGGCCATCGGCTCCCTCCTCCTGGAGGAGCGTCCCGTGCGCCTGGCTGGTCAGGACTCCAGGCGCGGCACGTTCTCGCAGCGCTTCGCCGCAATCGTCGACCGCGTGACCAACGAAGCCTGGGTGCCCCTGAAGCACCTGTCCGAGAACCAGGCCACCTTCGACGTCTACGACTCGCTCCTCAGCGAGTACGCCGCGCTGGGCTTCGAGTACGGCTACTCGGTGGCCCGGCCGGATGCGCTGGTCCTGTGGGAGGCCCAGTTCGGCGACTTCGTCAACGGCGCCCAGATCATCATCGACGAGTTCGTCGCCTCCGGTCAGGCGAAATGGACCCAGAAGTCCGGCGTCGTCCTCCTCCTGCCGCACGGCTACGAGGGGCAGGGCCCGGACCACAGCTCCGCCCGCATCGAGCGTTTCCTGCAGCTGTGCGCCGAGAACGCCCTGGCCGTGTGCCAGCCGTCGACGGCGGCGAGCTACTTCCACCTCCTGCGCCAGCATGCTTACGTCAACTTCCACCGCCCCGTGGTGATCGCGACGCCCAAGTCCATGCTGCGCAGCAAGCAGGCCGCCTCGATGCCCGAGGAGTTCACCTCGGGCAGCTGGCGCCCGGCCCTGGACGACCCGACGATCAACGACCCGTCGCAGGTGGACAAGATCCTGCTGTGTTCGGGCAAGATCCGCTGGGAGCTGGTCAACTACCGCGAGAAGCACGGCTTCGAGGGGAAGGTCGCCATCATCCCACTGGAGCGGTTGTACCCGCTCCCGGGAGAGGAACTGGCCGAGATCCTGCAGCGCTACTCGCACGTCAGCGACATCCGCTTCGTCCAGGACGAGCCCGCGAACCAGGGACCTTGGCCGTTCCTTTCGTCCCATCTTCCGAACGCCGTGCGCAAGCACATCGACTTCGACCTGCAGATGACGCGGATCGCGCGTGGCTGGGCCTCGGCACCGTCGGTCGGTTCCCACAAGGTGCACCTGCAGCAGTCCGAGGAGCTCTACAGCCGCGCGTTCGGGGAGTAGCCGATGTACTTCACCGACCGCGGACTCGAGGAGCTCGAGGACCGTCGGGGCGACGAGACCGTGACGCTGGGCTGGCTGTCGGAGCAGCTGCGCACCTTCGTCGACCTCAACCCCGAATTCGAAACCGCAATCGACCGGCTGGGCTCCTGGCTCGCCCGGTTGGATGACCCGGAGGACTGATGGACCAGCCGTTGACAACCTCAGGAAGCCCGATGGGCACCGACCCTGAGGGGAGCTTCGATGCGCTCACGGCGCACTACCGCACGCTTGCCGGGGCGGATCCGGAAGGCCTGTGGTTCGCCCCTGGCCGGGTCAACCTGATCGGGGAACACACCGACTACAACGACGGCTTCGTGCTGCCCTTCGCCCTGGCACAGCGGGCGGTCGTCGCCGCAGGACGCCGGGACGACGGCCTCGTGGTGATGCACTCGGTCGAGCTCGACGACACCGTCACCGTCGGGATCGATGACCTCTCCCCCGGCGCCGACGGCTGGTCGGCCTACCTGGCCGGCGTCGTGTGGGCACTGCGGGAGTCGGGACACGAGGTGGGCGGCGTCACCCTGGCCCTCACCTCCGACGTCCCGCTCGGCGCCGGACTATCCAGTTCGGCCGCCATCGAGTGCGCCGTCGTGGCCGCGATGGTGGACCTGTTCGGGCTGGAGATCGAACCGATCGACCGGGCGAAACTGGCCCGGCTGGCCGAGAACGCCTACGTCGGAGCGCCGACGGGGCTGCTCGACCAGGCAGCCAGCACGCTGTGCCGTGCCGACGCCGGGCTGTTCCTCGACTGCCGTTCACTGGAGGGCTCTCTGGTGCCGCTGCCGATGACGGAGCAGGGACTGGAGGTACTGGTGCTGGACACGAAGACCCCACACAGTCACGTCGACGGCGAGTACGGGGCACGGCGCGCCACCTGCGAGGCTGCCGCGGCGAAGCTCGGGCTCCCGGCGCTGCGCGACATCACGGACCTCGATGCCGCACTCGCCGAACTCGACGACGAGGTGATGCGCAAGCGGGTGCGCCACGTCGTCACGGAGAACGCGAGGACCGAGGAGGCGTTCCGGGTGGCCACCGGGGGGCGGCTGGCCGACCTGGCCGGCCTGCTGGACGCCTCACACGAGTCCATGCGCCTCGACTACGAGATCACCGTCCCCACCGTTGACCTGGCGGTCGAGACGGCCCGCTCCGCGGGCGCCCTCGGCGCGCGCATGACCGGCGGCGGGTTCGGCGGGTGCATCATCGCGCTGTGCCACCTCGGGGCCGGTGACGGGATTGGCCAGGAGATCGCCAAGGCGTTCGCCACGGCCGGTCACGGTGCCCCGGAGTGGTTCATCGCCACACCGTCGCCCGGGGCGGGGCGTCTGGCCTAGCTCCGGAGACTACCGGGCGCTCCCCTGCCCACCGGGCTGGAGGGCGGCCCGGGTGGCGGGCAGGACCGCGGCGACCACCGTGATCGCAAACACGGCGACGCCCACCCCCGCGCCCACCTTCTGGGGCAGGTCACCCCCCTGGATGAGGTTCACGGCGATCGCGATGTGGAGCAGACCCGGCGCGACGATCAGTCCGCGCGCCAGCGGATGCCTGCGCCATCCCAGCCAGGCCCCGAAACAAACGAACAGTCCGTATGCGATGAGGAACCCTCCGATCCCCGCGCTGAAAACCGCGTGGTCCGAGGCGAGCGAAGCCACCCCGAATCCTACGATCACCAGCCCCGCCAGGGCAGCACCGACCACTGCGGTCCACAACGACATGGGGTGAGACGGGCCCGCTTCGGTTCGCATGCTGGTAATGTGCCCCAAGTGCTATCCCGAGGCAAACGGGACTCGCGCCACCCAATGTTCACAACTTCTCCCGTGCCGGGCACGCACTTGTTTATCTTGGTTACCGGGGGTAAGTTCTGTTCGCTTGCGTCCGAGCAGCCGCTCCGGACCCCACGATGCTGAAGGAGTGCCACACACGATGGATTGGCGCCACAAGGCTGCCTGCCTGACGGAAGACCCTGAACTGTTCTTCCCCGTAGGCAACACCGGCCCAGCACTCCAGCAGATCGAGGACGCGAAGAAGATCTGCCAGAGGTGTGAAGTCCGGGAGCAGTGCCTCGCCTGGGCTCTCGAGGCCGGCCAGGACCACGGCGTCTGGGGTGGCATGAGCGAGGACGAGCGTCGCGCCATCAAGCGCCGGGCCGCACGGTCCCGGCTCCGCAACAACTGACCCCGTAGCCTCAGAAGGTCAGCTTCAGACGGGCCCTCGTCCCCGGTCCGTCCTCCCTTGGGCCCAGTTCGAGCGTGCCGCCCAGATCGTTGATCAGGGTGGAGATGATCGCCAGCCCCAGGCTGGTCTGCTGCCCCAGCTCAAAGCCCTCCGGGAGCCCGGCGCCGTCGTCGAGCACGTCGACCGTCAGGTTCGGACCGACGCGCTGCGGCCGGACCTCGACCCTCCCGGACCCGCTCCCCAGCCCGTGCTCGATGGCGTTCTGGCACAGTTCGGTCAACACCATGGCCAGCGACGTCGCGGCCTCCGACGGCACCACCCCGAAGCTGGCGACCCGGCGTGCGTCCACCACCCCCGACGAGGCAGCTAGGTCACCGACCATGCGCAGGATCTTGTCGCAGATCTGGTCGAAGGCGACGTCGTCGTCGAAGCTGTGGCTCAGGGTGTCGTGCACGAGGGCGATGGACGACACCCTCCGGTTTGCGTCGCGCAGGGCCTCCTTGCCCTCGGGCGAGGTGAGCCGCCGCGACTGCATGCGCAGCAGCGCCGCCACCGTCTGCAGATTGTTCTTCACGCGATGGTGGATCTCGCGGATCGTCGCGTCCTTGGTGACCAGCATGCGGTCGCGACGGCGCAGGTCCGTGGTGTCCCGGCACAGCACGAGCATCCCCAGCGATTCGCCATGCACGTGCAGCGGAAGTAGCACGAACCTCATGGCCGAGCGGGCCCGTTCGATGTCGAAGACCACGCTGCGCTGCGCCCGTAGATCCGACATGACGGTCTGTCCGACCGTCTCGACGCCCTCCCACATCGTCTTGATGAGGTCCCCGAAGTTCTCACCCTCGATGTCGTGGTCCATCCCCATGCGCCGGAACGCGGTGACGGCATTCGGGGAGGCGTAGGTGATGGCGCCGTTCGGCTGGACCCGCACGACACCATCGCCGACCTTGGGCGCCAGTGCCTTGTCGCTCGGTGGGGAGAGCGGGAACTCGCCGACCATGATCATGCTGATCAGCACATCGGCGGCCTCCAGGTAGTTCTCCTCCAGCGCACCGGTGGCGCGCATGCCCATCTGGTTGGTGTGTTTCTCGAGGATCGCGATGCAGCGATCGCCCCGGACCACGGGGACGGCACAGACGTCGACGGGGATGCCGACGCTCAACTCGTTGTCGCTGGTCTCGGCGATCTCCCGGGTGAGGTAAGCGACGATGACGGGGTGGTCCGGCTCGAACTCCAGCACCTCCCCCGTGACGTCGTCCTCGAGGGCGGTCGGTCCGGTCACCGGCCGGATCTGCGCGACGCAGGTGAAGGTGTCGAACTCCTCATCGGGCAGCCACAGCAGCAGGTCCGAGAAGCTGAGGTCGGCCAAGAGGTGCCACTGTGCCACGAAAGCGTCCAGCCACTCGGTGTCGGACAGCTTCGCAACGTCTTCATTGGCCATGGCGCAACTCTGCCACGACAGGCCCGGGTGCCGCCTGCCCGGGTCTCCGGTTTCGCCCCGGGACGTCGTTCTGGCAGAATGGGGACGAATTTCCACAGAACTCTAGGAGACAGCCATGGGCAAGAGAGGCCGCAAGCGTCGCGACCGTCGCAGAAGCAAGGCAAACCACGGCAAGCGTCCCAACGCCTGACGAGAACACTGAAGCCCCCGCAGTCCTGCGGGGGCTTTTTTTCGTCCTGCTGGGTCAGCTCCTGCGGCGCAGGCTGATGCTGGAGATCCGGGCCGAGAGGTTGGCGGGGGCTTGGGAGGGCCTCTGGCTGCGCTGGATCATCTCCGTGATCGTCGTCTCGATCTCGAAGTTCTCCATACATCGCTCACAGGCGTGCAGGTGGTGCCGGATGAGGTCCGCGTCGGCCTCGCCGAGTTCGTTGTGGAGGAAGGCGTGAACCGACTGCAGGGCTCGGACACATTCGTCGAGCTCATCGTGGTCATGGTTCGACATGGCGGGGTCTGCCATCACCGCCCTCCTTCCGCACTGCGAGCGATGCCACGCTCCGCCGCGTAGTCGGCCAGCAGGTGGCGCAGTTGTGAGCGCCCGCGGTTCAGGCGGCTCATCACGGTGCCGATGGGGGTGCCCATGATCTCGGCGATCTCCTTGTAGGAGAACCCCTCCACGTCCGACAGGTACACCGCCAGGCGGAAGTTGTCGGGCAGCTGGGCCATCGCCTCGGTGACTGCCTGGTCCGGCGTCTGGTCGAGCGCCTCCATCTCGGCGGAGCGGAGCCCGGTGGAGTGGTGCGAGGCCGCCCGCGCCAGCTGCCAGTCCTCCACCTCTGCGTCGGCGCTGGTCTGTGGTGAGCGCTTGGCCTTGCGGTACTGGTTGATGTAGGTGTTGGTGAGGATCCGGTACAGCCAGGCCTTCAGGTTCGTTCCGGGCGTGAAGGTCCGATAGGCCTGGAATGCCTTGGCGTAGGCCTCCTGGACGACGTCCTCAGCGTCGGCCGGGTTCCTGGTCATCCTGAGGGCGGCCGAGTACAGGCGGTCAAGATGGCTCAGGGCCTCGGTCTCGAACGCGGCGACAGCGTCGGCCTCGGATGCCTGCGCATCCTCGACCGAGACTGTCTTGCCGGTTGCCTCGATGTTCATCAGGTAGGAGGATACCTCCGACCAACCGAACGTTCCCAACCGGCCCGGGCTTTGAGCTGTCGTGACCATGCCAGCACAACGCGGGCGGGCGGTTGCATATTCCCGCGCCCCAAGCACTCAACCGACGGGCTCGACCAGCCCCGGTCCGTCGTTGCCGACGGTGTTGACGGCGCGGGAGACCTTGCGCGGTACCAGGTCCGTGATCGGGCTGAGCAGGCCGTGGACCCGCTCGACGTCCTCAAGCGTCGGGTCCAGCCAGGCGTCGACGTCACCGACGGTCATCGGCATGCGGTCGTGCACCCATCCGGTCTCGTCGGTGGCCGACGTCGTGATGATGGACACGGTGGGGAGCCAGCCGTCGGGGCCCTTCCAGAACTCGTAGATGCCCGCCATGGACAGGGTCGGGGACTTCTCGGGGTGGAGGAAGTATGGCTGCTTCACGGCCCGGCCGCCCTCCTCCTCGGCGCGCCATTCGTAGTAGCCGATGGCGGGCAGGATGCAGCGACGGGCCGCGAACGCCTTCCGGAACGCCGGCTTGCTGGCCACTGTCTCGGAGCGGGCGTTGATCATCCGGGCGGCGCCCGAGGCGTCCTTGGACCAGCTCGGGACCAGGCCCCAACGCAGCCCGACGAGCTTCCGGACGGGTTCGCCGCCATCGACACGCTCCACGACCGCCGGCACCACGTCCGTGGGGGCGATGTTGTAGCGCGGTGCGCAGGCCTCGAGGCCGTCGTCGGTCACCAAGGAGATGTCGTAGGTCTCGATGAGCTCGTCCGGGTTGGCCGTGGCCGCATATCGTCCGCACATGCCCACCAATCTATGTCGGCACCGAGCCGACGGCCCCCGGTGTGGGTATCTTTGGCGCATGAGTTTCTTGCGCTTCATTGCCCGCAGCCTGGTCGCCAGCACGTTCATCGCCGACGGCATCAACAAGGTGAGGAACCCCGGTGAGTCCGCAGCCGACGCCGAGGACTTCACCAACCGCCTCACCCCGCTCGTCCAGCGCGTCGCACCCGCCGGCTACTCGTCCTGGGTGCCTGACAACGCCGAGAGCTGGGTCAAGGCCACCGGTGCCCTGCAGGTGGCCGGAGGAGTGATGTTCGCCACGGGGATCGGTCGCAGACTGGGAGCGCTGCTCCTGGCCAAGGCCAGCATTCTCGACATCGCCATCGCCCTGCCGTCGAAGGACGCCAGCAAGGCGGAGCGCCAGGCCGCGCGCCCGGAAGTGCTGACCAAGGCCGCGCTGCTCGGCAGCGCGCTGTTGGCTGCCCGGGACACCCAGGGAAAGCCGGGCCTGTCCTGGCGGGCCGGCCACACCATCGAGAAGGTGGAGAAGAAGGCCTCGCATGCCTCCGAAGAACTCACCGGACGCGCCAGGAAGGCCGCCAAGCGGGCACGCAAGGAAGCAGACCAGATCGCGAAGCGGGCGCGCAAGGAGACCAAGAAGGCCCGCAAGTCGCTGGAGTCCGTGATCTCCTGATGGCGCACCCGCTCCCCCACGCCCAGCAGCCGGTGACGGGGCGGGTCGTCGTGCCGGGCTCCAAGTCCGAGACCAACCGGGCGTTGGTGCTCGCCGCACTGGCCGACGGCCCCAGCCGCATCGTCGGCGCCCTGAAGTCGCGCGACAGCGAGCTCATGGTGGCCGCGCTCCGGGAACTGGGCACGGTCGTCACCCCCGACACCTCCGGGGCCCTCAACGTCATCCCACCCGCTGCTTTCCACGCGGCTGAAGGCGAGATCGACTGTGGGCTCGCGGGCACCGTCATGCGCTTCGTCCCGCCCATCGCGGCCCTCGCTGACGGAACCTCCCGATTCGTCGGAGACCCCCATGCGAGCGAACGACCCATGGCGGGGCTGCTGGAGGGCCTGCGTCAGCTCGGAGCCCGCGTGGACTCGGACCGGCTGCCCTTCACCGTCACCGGCCCTGCGGCGGGCGGCATCGAGGTGACCGTTGACGCGTCGCCCACCAGCCAGTACGTCTCGGGCCTCCTCCTGGTGGGTGCCCACCTCGAGGGCGGACTCACCCTCCGCCATGACGGGCGGGGCCTGCCGTCGCGTCCCCACATCGCGATGACGGTCCAGATGCTCCGCGACCGGGGCGTCGAGGTTGCCGAAGTCGACGACTCCACCTGGCGCGTCGCCCAAGGCCCGATCGCGGCCCGCGACACCCACATCGAACCCGACCTGACCAACGCGTCGGTGTTCCTCGCGGCGGCTGCTGTAACTGGCGGCAGCGTCACCATCCCGGGCTGGCCTGGCCAGAGCCTCCAGCCGGGCGCGCAGTTCCTCGAAGTGGCCGAACGAATGGGGGCCACCGTGGAGCGCGACGAGGACTCGGTCACGCTCACCGGCCCGGACCGGCTCCGGGCCGTCGACGTGGACCTCCACGCCGCCGCCGAGCTCACCCCCGTCGTGGCCGCCTTGGCGGCCCTGGCCGAGGGCCAGTCCCGGATCTCGGGGGTGGCCCACATCCGCGGCCACGAGACCGACCGGCTTCGCGCGCTCTCGACTGAGCTGGGCCGGCTGGGAATCGAAGCTTTAGAGACCGAGGACGGGCTGCTGGTGACCGGTGGGGCGGGTGAGGCCAGCGGCGCCTTCGAAACCTATGCGGACCACCGACTGGTGCACACCGCGGCGCTGCTTGCGCTGAAGGTCCCCGGGATCACAGTGACTGACCTGGAGTGCGTGGGCAAGACCATGCCCGACTTCGCAACCGACTGGGCAGCACTGGTCACTCGGTGATGGCACACGGCGGGATCCACGACGACGAACACGCGGCCTTCGAGCGTCCACGCAAGCGCAGCCGTCCCCGGACCAAGGAGCGCCCGAGCTACGACGACGCACCCACCGCCCACGTCGTGACCGTGGACCGCGGCCGCTACCGCTGCCGCATCCCTGGCGGTGCTCTGGTGAGCGCCACCAGGGCCCGGGTCATCTCGCGCAAGGGGATCATCGTCGGCGACGTCGTGACACTCGACGGCGACACCTCCGGCGACGAGGGCACGCTGGCCCGGATCGTGGAGGTGGCGCCGCGCAGGACCATGCTGCGCCGTAGCGCCGACGACGCAGACACCTTCGAGCGCCCCATCGTCGCCAACGCGGACCAGCTCATGATCGTCACGGCCCTGGCGGACCCGCCGCCGCGGATGGGCATGATCGACAGGATCCTCGTCGCCGCCTTCGATGCCGGGGTGGCTCCCATCCTCTGCCTGACGAAGGCCGACCTGGCCAGCCCCGATGAACTCATCGCTGCCTACGAGCCGCTCGGTGTCCCAATCGTCGTCACCCGACCGGGGATGGACCTCGACCCCGTTCACGACATCCTGAGCGACCACGCCACGGTCTTCGTCGGCCACTCCGGGGTCGGGAAGTCCACTCTGGTGAACGCGCTGGTTCCCGAGGCGCACCGCGCAACCGGGGAGGTCAGCGATCTCACCGGGAAGGGCCGGCACACGTCGACCTCAGCGATGGCCATCGAACTGCCACAGGGCGGCTGGATCATCGACACCCCCGGCGTGCGCTCCTTCGGGATCAGCCATGTCAGGCCCGAGTCCTTCGTGGGGGCGTTCCCGGACCTGGCGGAGTTCACGGCCGACTGCCCGCGTGGCTGCAAGCACACCACCGACTCGGTGCAGTGCGGCCTGGACCAGGCCGTGGCCGAGGGCAGGCTGGACGCGACCAGACTCGCGTCGTTCCGCCGCATGGAGCGCGCCTTCTCCTAGCTCGGGGTGCAGGTTCGCTAGGTTGGGTCCATGGCCCAAACGCGATCCCTCACCGACGACGTCAGGTTGATGCACGTCATGGCCGACGATGCCGACTCCCTCTCGATGAGCAGGTTCCAGGCGCTCGACCTGCGCTTCTCCAGCAAACCGGACAACACCCCGGTCACCGAAGCCGACACCGCCGTCGAGGAGGCCATCCGTCGCACCCTGTCACGGACCCGCCCCAGGGACGCTGTGCACGGTGAGGAATTCGCCGACACAGGCGACTCCAACCGGCGCTGGATCATCGACCCGATCGACGGGACGAAGAACTACCTGCGCGGGGTTCCCGTGTGGGCGACGCTGATCGCGCTCGAGGAGGACGGCCAGATCGTGGCCGGGATCGTATCCGCCCCCGCCCTGGCACGCCGCTGGTGGGCCAGCGCCGGCGGAGGCGCGTTCACCGGGAAGTCCATCATGAAGCCCAAGGAGATCCGCGTCAGCCGCGTGGCGCAACTGGGGGACGCCTCGATGTCCTACTCGGAGATGTCGGAGTGGGTCGACTCCGGCCGCGGGCAGGGCTTCGTCGACCTGATGCGGCAGACCTGGCGCACCCGGGCCTACGGCGACTTCTGGAGCTACATGCTCGTGGCCGAGGGCGCCGTCGACATCGCGTGCGAGCCGGACCTCGAGCTCTACGACATGGCGGCGCTCGACATCATCGTCCGGGAGGCGGGTGGACGCTTCACCAACCTCGACGGCGTCCCCGGCCCCGCCGGCCCCGGGGCACTGGCCACCAACGGCCAGCTCCACGACGTCGCCATGGAGATCCTGGCGGCCCCCACGGACTAGGAGGGCCGCCGGACGCCCGCGGCTCAGAGGATGCGGACCCGCTTGGTCTCCCCCAGTGCCTGCAGTTCGGCCAGCAGGCCGTCGTAGTGCTCCCCGGAGATGTCGGTGATCGCGTAGCCCAGTTCGCCGCGCGTCGCCAGGGTCTGCGATCCGATGTTCATGTTGTGGTTGGCCAGGGCGGAGTTCAGGCGGGCCATCACACCGGGGACGTTCTGGTGCAGGTGGACCACCCGTTGTGCGGTCGGCTCGCCAGCGGCCACCTCGGGCAGGTTCACCGACATCGAGGTCACACCGAGGTTGTCGTAGTCGGCCAGCTTGTTCGCCACGAACCGGCCGATGTCCTCCTGCGCCTCGAGCGTCGACCCACCGATGTGCGGGGTCAGGATCACGTTTGGCATCCCCCGGAGCTTGGAGACGAACTCCTCGCCCTTGGCCTTCGGTTCGTTGGGGTAGACGTCGAGGGCCGCACCCGCGAGGTGTCCGCTCTCCAGCGCCTCGTGCAGCGCGTCCAGGTCGACGACCTTGCCGCGGCAGAGGTTCAGGAACAGCGAACGCGGGCGCATCATGGCGAACTGCTCGGCACCGAAGAGGCCGTTGTTGCTGGAGCGTCCGTCCACGTGCAGCGAGATCGTCTCGCAGACCTCCAGGAGTTCCTCCAGGGATCCGACTCGCTTGGCGTTGCCCAGCGCAAGCTTGTCCGCGACGTCGTAGAAGTAGACGTGCATGCCGAGCGCCTCGGCCACGATCGAGAGCTGCGCCCCGATGTTGCCGTAGCCGACGATGCCCAGCGTGCGGCCGCGCACCTCGTGGGACCCGATTGCAGACTTGTCCCAGATGCCGGCGTGCATGTCGCGGTTGCGGTCGGTGAGGTGGCGCGCCAGCGCGATGATCTCACCGATCACCAGCTCCACGACGGAGCGGGTGTTGGAGTACGGGGCGTTGAAGACAGCCACTGATTGCTCCGACGCGGCCGCCAGGTCGATCTGGTTGGTGCCGATGCAGAAGGCACCGATGGCGCTCAGCTGCGGGGAGGCTTCCAGCACCCGGCGGGTCACGTTCGTGCGGGACCGGATGCCCAGCATGTCGACACCGTCGAGGGCCTCGATCAGCTCGTCCTCGCTCAGCGCACCGTGCGCGGTCTCGATCTCGTAGCCGCGGTTTCCCAGCAGGCGGACGGCTTCGGAGTGGATGTTCTCAAGCAACAGGATCTTCACAGGCGCGGAGTCTACTCCGCGCCAGTGGCCGTCCTCCCGGACGGACGCGGTGACGGACACTAGACCGGCAGGGTGGCCGCGAGCAGCTCCCGCGTGTACGGGTGCGTGGGATTACGGAAGAGGTCCGAAGTGAAACCCGTTTCCACCACGGTGCCGCGTTCCACCACCACCACCCTGTCGCAGAGGTGCTTCACGATCGCGAGGTCGTGGGAGACCAGCACCAGCCCGAGTCCCCGTTCGCTGACAGCGTCAGAGAGCAGGTTGAGGACCTGGGCCCGCACGGAGACGTCCAGCGCCGAGACCGGCTCGTCGGCGATCAGGACCTGCGGTTCGCTCACCAAGGCCCGCGCCATGGCCACCCGCTGGCGTTGCCCTCCGGAGAGCTGGTGGGGGTACCGCGACATCAGGGACGCGTCCAGACCCACTGCTTCCAGCGCCGCAGCGACGGTGTCGTCGGAGTCCGGCGGCAGGCTGCCCCGGGCCCGGAGCAGCGGGGACCGCAGCGGTTCGGAGACGATGCCGCGCAGGTCCATCCTGGGGTTGAGCGACGAGTTCGGGTCCTGGAACACCATCGACACCGCGCTGCGCAGCGGCGCGAGTTCACGCTCGGGCAGGCCGTCGATGCGGGTCCCGGCGAACAGCACCTCACCCCGGCTGGGCCGGACCAGGCCGAGCAGAGCGCGGGCGATCGTGGTCTTTCCGGACCCCGAGCCCCCGACCACCCCCACGCGCTCCCCCGCGCTGACGGTGAGGTCCACGTCGCGGATGGCGCTGAACGGCCTCCCCCGACGACGGTAGGTGACCTCGACGCCACGCAGTTCGAGCAATGGCCCGGTCATGTCTCGAGCCCCCGGTAGTAGTCGGCGACGGTGGGGAGCCGCTCGCCCGGCGGGACATCGGCGATCCTGGCCGAGGCAATGAGCCCACGCGTGTACGGATGCGAGGGGTTCGCGATGACCTCCTCGATCGGCCCGGTCTCGACGATTCGTCCCTCCAGCATCACCGCCACCCGCTGGCACACCCGGCGCACCACACCCAGGTCGTGGGAGACGAACAGGCAGGCGCGGCCCTTGAGCTCGGCGTCGAGGAGATCGAGGATCTGGCGCTGGACGAGGACGTCGAGCGCCGTGGTGGGTTCGTCGCAGATGACCAGCCCCGGACGGTTCGCGAGTGCCATGGCCACCAGGGCGCGCTGTCTCTGCCCCCCTGAGAGCTCGTGGGGGTAGGAGTCCGCGATGCGCTCTGGGTCCAGGATGCCGACGCGGTCCAGCCACGCCAGGACCTCGGAACGGATGCCGCCGTGGCGCTCGCCATGGTGGAGTGCAACGACTTCTCCCACCTGGCGACCCACCTTCATCGTCGGGTCCAGCGCCGTCATCGGCTCTTGAAAGATCATTGAGATCTCCTCGCCCCGGAGTTCCCGGAGCCTCCGCTCGGGCATGCCCACCAGTTCCCGGCCCTCGAGCCGGATCGATCCCGAGACCTGGGCGGTCTCGGGCAGCAGCCCGATCACCGCCAGACTCGTGACGGACTTGCCCGAACCCGACTGGCCGATGATGCCGAGCCGCTCGTCGGGCTCCAACTGGAACGACACGTGGTCCACCGCCACCCGGCGTCGGCGTCCGAAGCTGACGGTGAGGTCCTCGACCTCCAGGTACGTCATGCGAGCTCCCGGAGCCGGGGGTCCAGGAAGTCGCGCAGACCGTCGCCGAGCAGGTTGAACCCGGCGGTCGCCAGCGCGATGGCAAGGCCGGGCCACAGTGCGATGATCGGCGCGTTGAACAGTTGGTCCTGCGCCTCCCGCAGCATCCGTCCCCAGGTCGGCTCGTCGGGACCGGACCCGAGGCCGAGGTAGGACAGGCCTGCCTCGGCGAGGATCGCGAGGCCGACACTGACCGAGGCCTGCACCCCCAGCACCGGCGCGATGTTGGGCAGCACGTGACGCAGGGCCACCTGGAACCTGGGGGTGCCGGACAACCTGGCGGCCTCGACGTAGCCCTGGCTCATCACCTGCATGGTGGCCGCACGCGCGATCCGCACGAAGGCGGGCACCGTCGCGATCGCGATCGCCGCCATCGCGGTCCAGGTCGAACCACCCACGGCCGCGGCGAAGAGGATGGCCAGAAGCAGCGCCGGGAAGCCGTACAGGACGTCGGTTGCCCTGGCTAGCAGTTCACCGAACCAGCCCCGGGACATTCCGGACACGATGCCCACGGGGATCCCGACGGCGGCGGCACCCAGCACGGAGACCACACCCACCAGGAGACAGCGCTTGGCGCCCGCGATGATCCGCGACGCGATGTCGGCGCCGAACCCGTCGGTTCCCATCACGAACGGCCAGCCGGGCGGCTCCAGCCGGGGACCCACCAGAGCGTTCGGGTCGTACGGTGTCCAGAAAAGTCCGACGACGGAGACCACCACCAGGGCGATGATGAGGGTCCCGCCCACCAGCAGGTTGGAGTGCTTCACGCCACGTCCCCCGCTCGCCGTATGCGGGGATCGAGCACCTGGTAGGTCATGTCCACCACGAAGTTGATCGTCAGCACCGCGGCCACCAGGAGTAGAACCACTCCCTGCACCACGACGAGGTCACGCTGCGACACCGCCAGCAACAGGCGCGAGCCCAGCCCCTGCATGGCGAAGACCTGCTCGATGATGATGGCACCGACGAGGACCGTGGCCAGCTGCAGACCCACCACCGTCAGCAGGGACATGGCGACGTTGCGGGTGCCGTGCCGCCACAGGGCGCCGGTGCGGGACCAGCCGACCGATCTCGCGGTGCGGAACCAGTCCTCCCCGAGCACCTCGACGACGGCGCTGCGGACGTAGCGGGACAGCAGGCTGGCCTGCACTATTGCCAGGGAGGTCACCGGCAGGACCAGGTGCCAGGCCCAGAGCGCGGGATCATCCCAGAAGCTCACGTAACCACCGGCTGGGAACCACCGCAGCTGCACCGCGAAGATGATGACCAGCCAGATCCCTGCCCAGAACGCCGGAACCGCAAGCCCCACCTGGGACAGCGCGGAGACGGCCAGGCCGCTGGCGTGCCGACGTCGCAGGGCGGCGATCGTCCCCATCGGCACCGCCAGCGCGATCGCGAGCAGCATTCCAGAGACGGTCAGCGAGACCGAGACCTCCAGCCTGGGCGCGATCAGGCCCATCACGTCGCGGCCCGAGATCATCGACGTTCCCAGGTCCCCCCGCACCACGCCGCTGATCCACTCCAGGTACCGCACGGCCAGCGGCCGGTTCAGGCCCAGACGTTCCCGCAGCGCATCGACGTCGCCGGGGGCCGCGTTGGTACCGAGGATGACCTGGGCGATGTCTCCGGGCAACGCGTTGGTGGCGAGGAAGATCAGGACCGACGCCGCGAGGAGGCTGGCCACCAGCCCGGCCACTCGAAGCCCCAGGGAGCGCAGCAGGTTCACACTCGTTGTTCTACCGGCTCGTGGCAACCGCTGTCAGGTCGATCGACAGACTGGCGGCGTTGACGGGGATGCCCGAGACCTCCTTCGTGGTCACGACGATGTTGGGCAGCAGGAACAGCCAGTCGGCCGCGGCGTCCTCGGTCAGCAGGCGCGCGGCCTCCCGCATCCCGTCGACGTAGGCCTCCTCCGTCGGGGCCGAGTCTGCTTCCTCGAGAGCCTCGGCGAAAGCCGGGTTGTCGTAGGCCCAGTAGTAGTCGGGATTGGCGAACTGGCCGATGTCGCGGGGCTCGACGTGCGCGACGATCGTCATGTCGTAGTCCTTGTTGGTGAAGACCTCCTGGAGCCAGGCTCCGAACTCGAGTTCCTCGACCTGCACCGTGATGCCGACGGCGCCCAGTTGCGACGCGATCACGCGCGCCGAGTTGGGCCCGTAGGGAACGGTGGGCACCCGGAGCCGAAGGGTGAGGCCCGAGGCGTAACCCGCCTCGGCGAGAAGTTCGCGGGCCTGCTCCGGGTCATAGTCGTAGTAGTCAACCAGGTCCTCCTCGAACCACGGGTCGAACGGAGGAACCATCGAGCCGATCAGTGCCCCCTTGCCACCCCACACCGTGTCGAGCAGCGCGCGCCGGTCGATGGCGTGGTTGATCGCCTGCCGCACCTCCAGCACCGAGAGGGCCTCGTTGGTGTGGTTGAAGCCGAGCACGACCTCGCCGTGTGTCAGGCCCTCCGTGACGGTGAAGCGCTCCTCGTCCTCGAACAGGTCGAGGGACTCTGGAATGGTGAGGTTGGAGATGGCGTCGAGCTGGCCCGAGACCATCGCGGTGTTCATGGCGTTGGCGTCGGCGTAGTACCTGAAGACCACCCCGTCCACTCTGGGACCGGTGCCCCAGTACTCCGGGTTGGCCGCGAGAGTGATGCTCGCGCCGGTGTCCCAGGACTCGAACACATAGGGCCCGGAGCCGGCTGGCTCGGTGTTCAGGGTCTCGAACCCGGCCGGATCGTAGACGATGCCGGCGGGGCCGCTCATCTGGTAGAGCCAGCCGTGGCTCACCCGGTCCAGCGTCACCACGAGGGTGTCGTCGTCCTCCGCCTCGACCGATGCCACGGGCTCGAATCCGTTTCGCACGAGGCTGACGATGTCATCGCCCTCCATGGCCCGTTCGAAGGACTGGACCACGGCGTCGGCGGTCACCTGCGTGCCGCTGGCGAATCTGGCGTTCGGGTCGAGCTGGAAGGTGTAGACGAGGTTGTCCTCAGACACGCTCCACCCGAGCGCCAGCAGCGGCCGCAGCTTGTTGTCGGAGTCCAGGCGCACCAGCGTCTCATACACGTTGTACAGCAGCACGTACGACGTCCCGGCGCCGCTGACCGTCGAGGGATCCAACCCGGTGGGCTCCAGCGTGGCGCCGATGTTCAGCGTCACAGGCTCCGGCTCGCCCGGGAGCTGATCCGGCCTGGTGCAACCGGCGAGCACCATGGCGAGGACCACCAGGAGGCCTGACAGTGCAGCGATGCGACGACGAGGGTTCATGTGGTTCCTATGCAGCAGGTGTGCGGATCGCCGCCAATCCTATCCTGCGGGCCGCTCCAGCCCTGATTCGCAAGGTGGCCGGTGGTCTAGGATCTGGCGCAGCAAGGGGTTCCTGGCGCAGCTGGGCTGCCGAACCCATCCACCTCGGGGAGCGCGCGCGTGAATGACAAACCGGACCACCGGGGCTTCTCCTGGCACGCGACGGGCCGGGGCATCCAGAATGCCTCCGTGCGGGCGTTCGACCTGAGCGAACGCGCGGCGCGCCGCGGCTGGCGCTCCCAGAAGCGACGGGTCAGCCGCTGGCGGTCCAGGCTGTTCATCATCATCCAGATCTCGCTCGCCGCCGGGCTGTCCTGGTGGATCGCGCAGCGCCTCCTCGGGCACGAGACGCCCTTCCTGGCCGTCGTGGCCTCCATCGTCTGCCTGGGGTTCTCGTTCGGCCAGCGGCTCTGGCGTGCCGCGGAGATCGCGATCGGGGTCACGGTCGGCGTCGCGCTCGGCGACCTGTTCTGGCACTGGTTCGGGCACGGGGTCTGGCAGATCATGCTGGTGATCGCGGTCGCCATGTCCATCACCACCTGGTTGGGCGCGCGCACGTTGATGGTGACGCAGGCTGCGGTCCAGGCCTCCATCGTCCTCACCATCCCGCCCAGCCTCGGGGCAGGGTTCTCCCGCTGGACCGACGCGCTCATCGGCTGCGCCGTCGCCCTGGCCTTCGCGACGGTGGCCCCGGTCGGACCGGTCGAGAGGCCGAGGCTGCAGGCCGCGAAGGTGCTGCACGAGACCGCCTCCTCCATCAGGTCCATGGTCACCGCGCTCACCGACGGCGACGAGGAGGCCGCCGAGGAGGTGCTTGCCCGGGCACGGGCCACCGAGAGCCAGCTGTCGGAGTTGACCGCCGCCCTGAACGAGGGCGTGGCCGTGGTCCGGACGTCGCCCTTCCTCCGGCACCGACGACAGAAGGTCCTCGAAATCGCCGACATCGCCGTCCCACTGGACCGCTTCACCCGCAACCTCCGGGTCCTCGCCCGCCGCTCAGCCATGGGCGTCTACCGTGGCGAGAAGATCCCGGCCACCCACCTCAGGCTCCTGGGTCGGCTGGCAGAGGTGACCGACGCGTGCGCAGTGGAGCTCTTCGCGCGTCGCCGGCCGGACTCGAAGATCGACGACATCGCCGCCGTGGGCGTCGAAAGCTCGCTGGTGCCGCTCGAGGCCAAGCTCTCCTCCACCGTGATCGTGGCCCAGGTGCGCTCGATGCTCGTAGACCTGCTGGAACTGTGCGGGCTCGACTACACCGACGCCCGTGAACTCGTGCCCCAGATGAAGGACTGAGCACGCGATTTGGGCTCCGGCGAGGCTTCGGGTATTGTTGAGCGAGCGACGCGGGGTGGAGCAGCTCGGTAGCTCGCTGGGCTCATAACCCAGAGGTCACAGGTTCAAATCCTGTCCCCGCTACCAATTGAGAAGTCCGGATCGGCCAACTGGCCGGTCCGGATTTCCCTTTTCAGAGGCCCATCCTGGGCGCCTCGATGGCAGGACACGTGTCCATGACGACGTCGAGTCCCGCTTCAGCAGCGCGGGCAGCGGCCTCCTCGTCGACCACCCCCAGCTGTAGCCAGACCGCCTTCGCTCCGACGGCGATCGCCTCGTCGACCACGGCGCCAGCGAGGTCCGACCGGACGAACACGTCCACCACGTCGATCTGGCCGGGCACCTCGGCCAGGTTGCGGTATCCGGGAGCGCCGTGCACCTCCTCGGCCTTGGGATGGACGGCCACTATCTCCATCCCCAGTCCTTGGACGAAGCTGGCTATCGAGTAGGCCGTGCGGCGGCGGTTCTGCGACAGCCCCACGACAGCCCACCTCCCCGGTGTCGTGAGGAGCCGACGGACCGTGGCTGGATCATTCCTGTGCACCATGGACGCAACGAAACCACAAGCCTCGGGGCGCCGAGGGTCAAAGCTGGGTTTGCTGGGGCTCCGGCTCCCAGCGCAACAGGTCTCCGGGCTGGCAATCGAGGGCCTCGCACAGGGCCGCCAAGGTGGTGAACCGCACTGCCTTGGCGCGACCGTTCTTCAGCACCGCAAGGTTCGCCGGCGTGATCCCGATCCTCTCCGCGAGGACCCCTACCGCCATCTTCCGCTTGGCCAGCATGACGTCGATGTCGACGATGATCGGCATCAGATCACCTCCTCCAGTTCGTCATGGAGGCCGGTCGCCTGCGCCAGGAGCGCCCGCATCACCAGGACCACGAGGGCGACCCCGACCGCCAGTCCGCCGGCTCCCCCGATCAGCAGCACCACCCCGGGTGGGACCTCGGTGGGAGCCAGGACGAGGCCGAGCGCGAAGCAGAGCAGCGCGGCGCACAGCGCTGACACGACGATGACGTCGACCCACCGGAACGCCGCGAGGGAGAACACGGTGCCCTTGAACACCATGGTCAGCAGCCGCCAGACGCAGACCATCGCTACCTGGATGGTGACTATCCCGAGAACGAGGATCACGGGGATCCAGACGCGCAGCATTTCTGGGGCCCCAGCCTCAGCCAGATCCTGGGCAAAAAGGGGCACCATCACCACCTGGACGAAGACCGAACCTGCGAGCCCACAGGCCAGAATGACGCGAAGCGCCCCTATCAACCATCGGTTCATCACATTCTCCTTGTCGAGCAACGAGATAAACCTATCGATTTACGATGCCATTTTCAATGGGGTGACCCCGAGTCGCGCATACTGATTCCCATGAGAATCGCCGTGCGCCTCCTGCTGTCCCTCACTGGCGTCGCTGCACTGCTGCTTGCGGGCACGTCATCGTCGCCCCTCCGCGCCGCCGCCGCTCCCCCACCGGAACAACAACTGCGCACCTACGCCGCGCAGGTCTCGGAGGTGTTCGACCGGCACAACGCGATCCGTGCAGATCACGGTCTCGGCCCGCTGCGGTACTCACCAGCCCTGGCGACCCGGTTCACCCAGCCCTGGAACGACCACCTGGCCGACGCCGACGCCTCCTTGCGGCACCAGGACCTCCAACCCCTCGCGTCCTGGCCGGGCGCCACTGGCGCTGGTGAGAACCTCTATTCCGGCAGCGGTCGCTACGGCACGCCGCAGGCCGCCATGGACGGTTGGATGGCCTCCCCCGGCCACCGCGAGAACATCCTCAAGCCGAACTGGGACTACATCGCCATCGGCTGGTCCGTGTCCCCCAGCGGGCGGGCCTACTCCACCGTCAACTTCTGGAGCGGGCATCTCACCGGCCTCGGATCCACCTACGCCGACGGCGCCGCCCTGCGCACCGCCCTGACCGGAGGCACCTCAGCGACGGTCAACGTGTACACCACCCAGGGCTACCACACCGTCAACGGACGCAGGTGGCATACGACCTGCGAGGCCTACTCCAGCGTGGTTCGCCGCTGCCGGGCCGAGATCTGGGCAACAAAGGTCACCTACGCCAACGGGATCTACACCCAGCACAACGGCTGGGCCTTCAACAACCTGACCTACCTGCCCGCCCCCCGCAGCTACTGGGGGAGCAATCCCCTCGCCAACACCGGGACCTGGTACCAGTCGGGCCGAAGGTGGGAGACGTCGTGCGGCGACGCCTGGACGGGACCGGCAGGCTGCCGCAGCTTCGTCCACGCCACCATCGTCGAGTCCTACCTCGACGCCGCCGGCAACCGGCGGTTCCGAAGCGTCCCGAACACCAGGGTGTTCAACAACATCGTCCAGTTCAGCTGAGGGTTCAGGCACCCTCCCGCCCAGCTGTGATTGCTACGCTGCCCCCAGCGGGAAACATCGCAGGAACGCAGGAGGGAAGGCGCCGCCAATGGAGCCGTGGACGCCGGACGTGCTGTTCCGGGTCGTGGACGTGGCCGGGGTCGTCGGCAACGGGCTCCTGGGCGGCGCCCTTGCCAGGTCGCAGCGTTATGACCTCATCGGATTCCTCTTCCTGGCCGTCACCTCGGGGCTCGGTGGCGGAATCATCCGGGACCTGCTCCTCGGGACGCGGTTCCCGGTGGCCCTGACCGACCCGTTCTACCTCGGGGGCGCCATCCTCGCTGCCCTGGTCGCCTACGTCGTCACCCTGGACGGGCCCATCTCCAGGCGCACGCTCTCACTGATCGACCTGCTTGCGCTCGGCTGCTGGGCCGCGACCGGGGCTTCCAAGGCGCTGTCCGTCGGCCTCGGCTGGATCCCGGCGATCCTGCTGGGTGTGATCACGGCGGTCGGCGGCGGCATGCTGCGCGACGTGCTCGTGAACCGGGTGCCCCAGATCTTCGGCGGCAACCCCCTCTACGCGACCTTCGCGATCCTCGCGGCGGCCGAGATGGTGGTCCTGCAGGATGCCGGACACTACGAGATCGGCATGGCCGTGGCCATCGCCAGCGCTGCGGTCCTGGGAGGAATCGCGCGTTGGCGCAACTGGAAGCTGCCGGACGCGCCGTCTGTCAACATCGGCGGCAGCGGGACAGCACGCGGCAGACATGGCCGGAAGAACGACGACTGAGTCATTTTCGCCGATGGCTAGACTCCGACCCAGAGGCCATGGGCCCGGGACGAAGGACACGAACACATGCACCAAGGCGTCGAACTGCGCTACGAAATGGCCACCCACACTCTCGAGAACGGTCTGCGAGTGTGCGTGCAGCCGGACCCCCTGGCGCCGGCGGTCGCAGTCAACCTGTGGTACGAGGTGGGTTCCTACGACGAATTGCCCGGTAAGTCGGGTTTCGCCCACCTGTTCGAGCACCTGATGTTCCAGGGCTCGGCGGACGTGGCCAGCGGAGAGCACATGGCGACGATCGAATCCGTGGGCGGATCGGTCAACGCGACCACCTCCACCGACCGGACCAACTACTTCGAAACCGTCCCCACTGGAGCCCTCGAGCTCGCGCTGTGGCTGGAGGCCAACCGGATGAGCTCCCTGGCCATCACCCAGGAGAACTTCGAGGCGCAGGTGGAGGTGGTCAAGGAGGAGAAGCGGCAGCGCTACGACAATCAGCCCTACGGGGACCTGTACGAGTTGCTGATCGCACAGCACTACGAACCGTCCCATCCGTACGGTCACCTTCCCATAGGCTCGATGACAGATCTGGATGCCGCCTCCCTGGCTGACGTCCAGCAGTTCTTCGACTCCTGGTACCGGCCGTCCAACGCACGACTGGTGCTCGCGGGCAACGTCGCCGCGGAAACTGCCATCGAGCTGGTCGAGCGTTACTTCGCCCAGGTCCCCGCCCAGCCGAGGCCGTCCCACCAGTCGCCCCTTGCAGGCGCCGCGGGTGGTGGAACCACCACCGTCACCCGCAAGGTCCCCCACTCACTGCTCTACGCCTCCTGGCCCACACCGCCGGCCGACCACGATGACAACCTCGTCCTCGACGTCGCACTGGCGATCCTCACCGACGGGCACACCTCCCGGTTGCACAAGCGACTCGTACGGCAGCTGGGACTGGCGCAGGAGGTCCACGGTTCAGCCCTCCTGCACCTGCGCGACTCATCGGTGAGCACCATCCTCGCCCGGCCCGCGGACGGCGTCAGCACGGCCAGCACAGCTGCCGCACTGCACGAAGCACTGCAGGACTTCGCCGCTGACGGACCCACCCCGGAGGAGCTCGAGCGGGCGGTGGCCCAGTACGAGAGGTCCTGGCTGCAGGACCTGGCGACGGTGGAGGGCCGGGCCGACATGATCAACGACTCGTGGCTCACTTTCGGAGAGCCCGAGCGGCTGAACTCACGGCTGGCCGAACTCACCGCCATCACCCCCGACGACGTCCGGCGCGTCGTCGCCACCAGGCTTTCGGGCCAACCAGCCGAGCTCCACTACCTCGCCGACAAGGGAGACCGATGATGCGACCTCAGGTCAGGCTGGCCAACCGCTGGACTTTCCCCTCGCCGGAGATCCGCCCGCTCGCCAACGGCGCCAGCGCGTGGATCTATGACCTCCCCGGGCAGCACGTCGCCGCCTTCGAGGTGGTGATGCCGTCCTCGCTGGCGCTGGAGCCGCGAGCCGTGGAGGGCGTGGCCACGGTGGCACTGAACGCCGTGGACGAGGGCACAGTCTCCAATCCGGATGGCCGGATCGCGGAGTTGCTGGAACTGCAGGGTGCCTCCCTTTCGGGCATGGCGAACCACAACGCCACGCGGCTGAGCGGGGATGCGCCCGCACGCCGACTGGTCGAGGTGTCCCGCCTGCTGGCGGAGGTGATCACGGAGCCCGAGTACGCCCCCGACGACGTCGCACACCACGTCGCCCTGCAGATCGCCTCCCACGACTCCCGGGCAGCCTCCCCCGATGCGGTGGCCAGACGCACCTTCCGGGCGGCCCTGCACGGCGACGATGCCCGCGAGGGTCGCCCCGTCGCCGGTACACCGTCGACCCTTGGAGCCATCACCCCCGAAGACGTGGTGGCGTGGCACCAACAGCGGTGGCTACCCTCTGGCTCCACATTCGTGCTGGCCGGCGACCTCACCGGTCTCGACGTCGACGAGGCGCTGGCGCCGCTCGGTGCGTGGACCGGCCACGGGTCGCAGCCGGAGCCGACCGAGGCTGACCCCCTGCCGCCGCAGGTGGTGCTGGCCGACATGCCAGAGGCTGTTCAGGCAACGGTGCAGATGGGCCTGCTGACGCCAGGTCGACGCCACCCCCAGTGGGCGGCACTGAAGCTCGCCGGACACGCCATCACCGGCGCCTTCGCCAGCCGGCTGAACCTGGAACTGCGCGAACGCCTGGGCTACACCTACGGCATCCAGGGCGGGTTCTCTGCCCGCCGCGGCGACGGACAGTTCACGGTCGGCGGCAGCTTCCGGACGGAGGTGGCGGCCGACGCCGTCGTCCGCATGCTGGACGGCGTGTCGCTGGGCTCGCCCTTCACCGACGCGGAGATCGCCGACGCCCGCGAGTTCCTGCTCGGTGTTGCGCCCCTCGCGAACGAGACGGCCTGGGACATCGCCAAGCAGGCAGCAGCCCTGGCCGGAGCCCATGAGGACCCCGGGTTCGTAAACGATCACTTCGCCGAACTCGAACTGCCGTCAGCGCAGGACGTGACCGCAGCGTTCCGGGAGCACGTCGCCTCCGACGCACTCACCGTCGCCATCAGTGGGCGGGCCAGCGAACTGGAGCCGGCGCTGCGGGCAGTGGGCCTCGAACCGGTCGTGGTCCCTGCGCCCCGCTGAGACTCACTCCTCCAACGCTGCGAGAGCCTCCTCCATCACGGTCTTGGCCTCCTCGTTCTTGGTCTGGTAGGTACCGAGATCGCCAGCGGCCAGGGCCTCGTCGGCCTCGATGAACAGCTGCATGCCCTCGGCAAGCAGTTCGCGGGCACGCTCGGCCCCCACCAGCACCGACCCCGGATCATTCGGATCCACGGGCTCCTCCGTGACCTGCTCACCCGTGTCCGCGCCAGCGTCGCCCTGGAACACCTGGTCGAGGGCCGACTGCAGGGTCTCGCCAATTCCCACGTGCTCGCCGAAGCGCACCACGACGAATCGCAGGGCCGGGTAGGCACCCGAGGTGGAACTGGTCTGCGTGTAGATGGGCTGGACGTAGATCAAGCCGCCACCCAGCGGGAGGGTCAGCAGGTTCCCGTAGATCGCGGTGGCGTTCCCGGTCCGGTTGAACGGGAGCAACCGGTCAGCGACCGCCTCGTTGGTGGTGATCGCGTTGTAGGTCTGGCCCGGACCGGCGATCTGCTCGGTGTCGGAGAGCTTCAGCGCCCGCTTCTGCCCGTACTGCTCGCTGGTGGCATCGGCGTTCACCGCCATGTAGACCGACAGGTTCTCACGGCCGCGCGGCACGAACACGGTGGTGTTCGCGTAGTGCGGCTCGATGTCCCCGGGCCACCTGATGGTCAGGAAGTACGGGGGCTCCTGGGTTTGCTGCTGGCCACCACTGACCGGGTCGTTCGGGACCTCCCAGATGTCGGACTGCTGGTACCACGTGTTGGTGTTGGTGGTGTGGTAGCGGCCGAGCACCTGGCGCTGGATCTTGAACAGGTCCTGCGGGTAGCGCAGGTGCGCCAGGAGTTCAGGAGAGATGTCCGACTTGGGAGTGATCACGCCCGGGAAGACCTTGGACCAGGTCTTGAGGATCGGGTCCTCTTGGTCCCACTCGTAGAGGGTGACTGTCCCGTCGTAGGCGTCGACCGTTGCCTTCACGGAGTTGCGCACGTAGTTGACCTGCGTGCCCATGAGGAGCCGGTCCGCCGAGGTCCTGGTGTCGGAGATCGCCTGCGCCCAGTCCACGCGAGTGGAGTTGGGGTAGTTGGCCGTGGAGGTGTAGGCGTCGATGATCCACACGATGCGGCCGTCGACCACGCTCGGGTAGGGGTCGGAGTCCAGAGTCAGCCAGGGGGCTGCCTCCTGTACCCGCTCCACCGGGACCCGGTTGTGCAGGAGCCTGGACTGCTCGTTCACGCGGTCCGAAAGCATGAGGTTGACATCACCGAACCGGATTGCGAACAGGGCCTTGGTGAAGAAGTCACCGACAGCCACGCCCCCGATGCCCTGGTACGTGTTCTTCGACTCCGTCCCGCCCTCGCCGCCGCCCGGGGTGTCGAGTTCGACGGGGTCGCTGCCCTCCGCGCCGCCGGCGACCACCCAGTGGTCCGAGCGCTCCCCGAAGTAGATCCGCGGCTCGTGCTCAGGAAGCGACCCGACAGTGGGGATGCCACCCGAGAAGAACACGGGCTCCCCGTTGGACTGGCGCTGGTTGCCGTAAGCGGCGGCCAGGCCGTGCCCGTGGGTGTAGACGGTTCGCATGTTGTTCCAGGTATCGCCCGATTCGACGGAGGCCAGGTCCAGCTCCCGGACTGCGACCACTGCGTCGGCGCGTTCGCCGTCGATGACGTAGCGGTCGACGTCGAGGGTCTGCGGGAAGGCGTAGTACCCGCGCACCTGCTGGAGCTGCTCGAAGGTGGGCGGGACGACCGCCGGGTCCATGAGCCGGATGGCGGGCAGGGCGGAGGCATCGGCGCGCAGCTGACCGGCGCTGACCGAGGTGGTGGCCTCGTAGTCGGTGATCTCGACGTCGTCGATGTCGAAGGCGTGCCTGGTGGCCTCGATGTTGGCCGCGATATAGGGGCGTTCCTTGTCGGGCTCGTCAGGGTCCACCTCGATGGTCTGGATGAACCACGGGTACCCGATGCCCAGGATCAGCGACGACACCACGAGCAGCGCGATCGCCACTCCGGGGACGCTCCAGCGCACCCGCCAGGCGTTATAGAAGCAGACCAGGGCGCAGATGGCCGCGATCACGGCGATGATGAGGTGCGCCGGGATCCTGGAGGTGGCATCGGTGGCCGACACGCCCGTGAAGAGATGGTTGGTGGTGGTGAGCAGGCTGAACCGGTCCAGCACCTGCGACGCGGCGAACAGCAGAAGCACGACGCCGAGCAGGATCGACAACTGGCGCTGGGCGGCGAGGCCACTGCGGGCACGCCCCGAGACGTTTCCGAGGCCGCGCAATGCCTTCGAGGTCATCGACCCGGTGAGGAAGTGCACCATGAGTGCGCCGATCAAGCCCAGCACGACGGCGAAGGTCACGTAGCCGATGACGAAACGCCACCAGGGCAGGTGGAACACGTAGAAGGAGGCGTCAAGGCCGAACACTGACTCCGTGGTGCCGAAGTCCGTCGCCCTGATCCAGGCCAAGAAGATCTGCGCAGCACTCGCAGCCACAGCACCGCCGAGCAGACCGAGGATCACGGCGGGCACCGCCATGATCAGCGACGAACGCCTGTCCAGCACGTCGCGGAACTGGACGAGCATCTCGGAGTCCAGGTTCGCGTGCCGGACGCGTGGACGGAGCCGGTAGGCGATCGCCAGACTGCCGTAGACGATGCCGGTCATCAGGATCCCGAACACCACGAAGAGACCGGCCTGCGCGGCCAGTTGCGTGGTGAACACGGTTCCCATCTCGATGCTCCGGAACCAGAGAAGGTCGGTCCAGATCCTCGAGGCGATCACGATCACCGTCACTACCACGGCCAGGACGATGATGGCCGGCAGGAGTGCGCCGCGACGCTGGGGTTCGTCTGAGATGTGGGAAGCGGAAGTGCTCACTGAGTGTGTCCTTCGAAGGTGCCCATGAGGGCGTCGGCTAGTCCAGGCACCAGATCAGGGGCGCCGAGCAGGTCGTCGGGGTTCGACAGCAGGCGGGCCAGTCCGTGACGCGCGCCGTCGCGCTGGACTCCCACCACCACGCGCACGTCGATGCGTTGCGGGTGCTTCCTGACGAAGTCGATGGCCTCGTCCGGGTCATCGGGGATCTGGGCCTCGTACTCCGGGGCGAGGAAGGAACGTTCCAAGGCGATCGCGGCGCCCTCGACCGTGTCCGGCCAGAAGATCCCGGCCAGGCGCTCCAGCACTTCGGTGCCGGCGGCGAAGTTGTCCTGCTCGATCGCGGTGAGGGCATCGGGCATCGACTCCGGCACCCGGGTGCGAAGTTGTGGCTCGAGTTCGAGGAGGGATGACGTCGTGACCAACGCGAACAGTCGTGCGGGCTGGTCCCAGCCGTTCTCGGAGACATGGCGTTCGATGTCTGCCAAGCAGGCGATGAGTCTGCTGTTGTCCGGCTCACTCACAGGTGGGAACCTCCATGTTGGACTGGCCTTCCTTGATCAACTGCAGCGCGGAGATCGCGTCCTTGAGGGTGGCGACGGGGACGAGTTGCATCTCGGTGGAGAAGTCGCCGATGTCGTCGCAGGTGTCGCTGGGCAGCACGAAGACGGTGGCGCCGGCGCGCTCCGCGCCCCGCATTTTCTCCCGGATGCCACCGATGGCCGCCACACGTCCGGAGGCATCGACCTCCCCGGTGACGGCGACGACCCGGTCCCCGATGAGCTCACCCTCGGTGATCTTGTCGTAGACGGCCAGCGCGAACACCAGGCCCGCACTCGGCCCCACCACGCTGGGATCGATCCGGTACTCGACCCGCGGTGTGTAGGAGTAGCCGATCCCGACATCGATCCCCGCGATCGGCTCCGACTCGCCGTTCGCGGTCGTCACGACGCTCACGGTCTGCGACACCCCCGAGCGGAGGACCTTGAACACGACCGGGTCGCCTACGGAACGGTTCCGGATCACCGCTGCGACGTCGTCACGGGAGGAGACCACCATCCCGTCGATGCTCTCGATCAGGTCGCCCGCCTGCAGCTTGCCGTTCGCGGGGCCGCTGAGCAGTACCGAGGCCACCATGGGCATGTCGATCACCGGCTGGCCTGCGGCCCGAAGCGCGGCGACGACCGCGTGGGTGCGGGAGGTGTCCATGGAGGCCACCGCCTCCTCGCGCACCTGCTCGTTCGACTTGCCGGCGGGATAGATCAACTCGCGGAGCATTGCGTCGGAGTCCGGGGCGATGTGGGCGATGAGCGCCTCTGGCAGGCTGACCGCGGCATCGACGCTGGACCTTGAGACGGTGGCCAGGTGCAGTTCACCGGCCGTCTCGAAGTTCTGGAGGCCGTTGACCTGCAGGAGCGGACCGTCGCCCGTCGACCCCAGTACGTCCACCGTTTCCCCGGGGCGCCACGTCACGACGGGGACGGGGACGACGACGAGCAACGCTGCGAGCACCACGAACAGCACTGAGGAGACGATCGCCACCACGTTGCGTGACACCGGGCCTCCCTTCACCGCCGACAACCCGGACTGCCCCAGACTACCAACCACCGCACGAACCCCGGTTCCGCTCGTTTGCGCCGTGGGGTTGAATGGGGTTCACAGCTGATGAAAGGGATCGACCATGCCAGGCGGCGACACGTCAGGACCCAACCCCGGAGGTTTCGGCGGCTTCGACTTCGAGGAGCTGCGCAAGCTGCTTGAGCAACTCGGAATGACCGGCGGCGGTGACGTCGACTTCGGTCAGCTGATGGAGCAGTTCGCCAAGGCCCAGGCTCAGGGCGGTGGGGCTTTCGGCTTCTCAAACGCGGATCGGGATCCCGATGCGGCCTGGCGCACGACCATCACCTCTGCCAAGCAGTTGACCCAGGCGCTGGGCCCAGACCCGGCACTCACCGCCGGCGAGGGGGTCGCGATCGTCGACGCCGAACGCCTGGCGCAGAGCTGGTTGTCCACCCAGACCACCTTCCCCGAGACGGGGATACCGCCGGAGACGCTGCGTCGCGAGGAGTGGCTCGACGAGACCAGCGCAGGCTGGCGGGCGATCGTGGAACCCATCATGAACGGGTTGGCAGAGGCACTTGAGAGGGGTGCCGTCCAGGAGGAGGACTCCGAGCTGGGCATGCTGTCGTCGATGCTTGCGCCGATGATGCGCCAGTCAGCGTCGCTGATCTATCGCGACCGGCTGAAGCGCGTGCTCGCGGAGGTCGCCAGTTCAACCCTCACGGGCACCGAGATCGGCATCAACCTGCTTCCGCGCGCCAGGGTGACCATCCTGCAGAGCAACGTCGCCGAGTTCACCCGGGACCTGGAGGTCCCGGAGTCCGACGTCCTGCTGTACCTGGTGCTCCGGGAGGCGGCCAGGATCCGCCTGTTCCATCACGTCGGCTGGTTGTCCCCGCAACTCAACGCGCTGCTGGCCCACTATGCCCGCGAGATCGTGATCGACTTCGAGGCCATCTCCTCCGGCTTCGACCCGTCGAATCTGGAGCAGTTCACCCTGGAGGACATCGTCAAGGTCGGCGAGCAGGTGCGCGGCTCCTTCTTCAAGCCTGCCAGTACCGAGATCCAGCTCGAGATCCTCGGCCGGCTCGAGGTCCTGCTGGCGCTGATCGAGGGCTGGGTGGACCACGTTGCGAACCGAGCGATTGAGCCGTGGCTCCCCAACGCAGGTGCCTTGAGCGAAGTCGTCCGGCGCCGACGGGCGGCAGCCGGGCCCACCCAGGAGGTCTTCGGTGACCTGCTGGGCCTGGAACTGAGACCCCGGCTCGTCCGCGACGCGGAGAATCTCTGGGCAGCCGTGGAGCATGATCGGGGCTCCGACGCCCGTGACGCGGTCTGGCAGCATCCCGACCTGCTGCCCACGGCGGAGCATCTGGCCGACCCCCTGTCCTACGGCAGGCAAGCCGAGGCCGAAGCGGCGCCCGACGACCTCGATGCCGAGTTGCGCCGCCTCCTCGACTCCGACGGCTCTTAGCAGCACTTGACGCCGGGTCCGAACCCCGACACACTCATTGACGAGAGTCCCGAACGGACGCACGCGCAGGGGAAGGCGAGTGCGGCTGCCGGGACTCTCGCTTTTCCTGGGCGCCACGTCCAACGGGAATTGCGCCGCAATGTGCGCCGGTTTACGCCCGGGTGCGGCTACAGTGGCACAGAACTCGCTTCGGAGAACGGAGCGGTTGTACAGGAATCTAGGAGGAAACAATGGCTGCAGAGACCTACGAGGGCTCGTTCTACTGCGTCAAGTGCAAGGAGAAGCGCGACGCCACCGGTGAAGTCGTCGTCAACGCAAAGGGCACCAAGATGGCCAAGGGCAAGTGCCCGGTGTGCGGCACCAACCTGAACCGCATCCTCGGCAAGGCCTGAGCCCAAGGGCTCCAACGGGAGCGGGCCGGTGATTGATTCACCGGCCCGCTCCCGTTCTCATTGGCGGGAAGTAGAAAGGTGCTTGTCGATGACCGCCAGGCAGCCGTCACCGTAGCGGTCCACCTTCACCCTCCCCACACCGGAGATCGACAGCAGGTCCTTTTCCGTGCGCGGTGCAGCCTCGGCCATCGCTCGCAGGGTGGCGTCGGTGAACACCACGAAGGCCGGGACCGAAGCCGTTGCAGCGGTCTCCTTCCGCCAGGCCTTGAGGGCCTCCAGCAGTTCCTCGTCGTAGTCCACCTCGCAGTCGACATGGCGGCTGAGCTTGCGTTCCATGGCAGTGGCCAACGGCAGGGCGCAGACGGAGCACTTGGAAGCCCGCGACGAGCGCCGCGGTGCTGACGGACCCGAGTCACGCCCGGGGGCGATGCCGTCGAGGAAGCGCGAGCGAATGCCCTTTCCCCTGGAGGGTGACTGGGGATGGCTGACCCGCAGATGTGTCCTCGCCCGGGTCAGCGCCACATGCAGCAACCGCCGCTCCTCGGAGAGCGCCGGCTCCTCCTGACTGAGTGCAAAAGGAACCAGACCCTCGCGGACGCCGACGACCGCGACGGCGTCCCATTCGAGTCCCTTGGCAGCGTGCATCGTGCTCAGCGTCACGGAGTCCGCCACCGGGGAGGCCTGCCAGGCAGCACGCTCGGCCAACCACACCCGCAGTTCGTCCGACGTCCAGGCGAGCTGGCTCTCGGCCTCCGCGACCACCATGTCCCGCAGGGCGTTCAGCGACTCCCAGCGCTCACGCTGCCTGCCCATCCCAGACGGCGGATCCGGCGTCCAGCCCGTGCCGGACAGGTAGGACTCGACCAGTTCGACCGGGTCCCCTTCCGGATCCCTCTCCGCCGCGCTCGAGATGACGTGCACGGCCTGACGAACCTCCGCCCGCTCGTAGTAGGAGTCGGTACCCCGCACGGAGTACGGGATGCCCGCGTCCGTGAAGGCCGCCTCGAACGTCGGGGCCTGAGCGTTGATCCGGTACAGCACGGCCATCTCCGACCATGGCGTCCCACCCGCGTGCAGGCCCTTGAACCAGTCCGCCACGGCGCCTGCTTCCTGGGCCTCCGAGCCGTCCACGGGGAACGACGGTGCCGGTCCGGAACCGCGGGTGGGACGCAGCGCCGTCGGCTCTGATGGACGCACGCGCAGCACCTTGTTGGCGGCGACGAGGATCTCCGGTGTGGATCGATAGTTGCGCACCAGCCGCACCTGCTCGGCCTGGGGGAACTCGGTCGCGAACCCCAGCAGGAAGTCCGCCCGGGCGCCCGCGAAGGAATGGATGGCCTGGTTCGGGTCGCCCACGACGCACACGTCGTCGCGTCCGTCCACCCACAGCGCGATCAGTCTGTGCTGCAGGGCGGACACGTCCTGGTACTCGTCGACGATGAAGTGCCGGTACTGGTCGCGGATCGTCTCCGCGATGGCAGGGTGCTCGGCCAGGAGCGAGGCTGCGCAGAGGAGGACGTCGTTGAAGTCGACCTGCCCGGCCGCGGACTTCGCCTTCTCGTAGTGGACCATCACAGCCGCAACCTGGGTGGGGCTGGCCCCGTTAACCTCGCGACTGTTCGGCCCTGCCAGCTCGGCGTAGCTCGACGGCGCCACGTTGCTGGACTTCGCCCAGGAGATCTCTGCCTCCAGGTCGCGGATCAGGGCGGTGTCGGCGTTGCCGAGCACCGCGTTGGCGGCGCGCGCTGCGAAGGAGAAGGTGTTGTCTGCGACGGGTGGGAACTCGCTGTGGAAGGCGGCGGGCCAGAAGTACTTGCACTGTCGCAGCGCCGCGGCGTGGATGGTGCGGGCCTGCGCCCCCCGAACACCCAGCCCTGCCAGCCTGGTGCGCATCTCCCCCGCGGCCCTGGTCGTGAACGTGACCGCGAGCGTGGCCGTCGGTGAATACCGCCCTTCGCGGACAGCGTTGGCGACGCGGTGGGTGATGGCTCTCGTCTTGCCGGTGCCCGCACCTGCCAGCACCACCAGAGGGTGCTCCAGCAGCGTCGCCACGCGCAGTTGCTCTGGGTCAAGGACGTCGAGGATGGGATCTGTCACGCCCCCATTGTGGTCCACCCTTCCGACAAGTGCCGTCCACGACGGACCGGAGCCCTCGATTGTCGGAGGGGCTGGCTAGGGTGATGCAGGGAGTGGAGAGGAGGCCGCCTTGGCCGTGTCGGTACTGCGTCGGGAGCGTTGGAAGGACCTCGTCTCCTCCTTGGCCTCCTCGCTTTCGGTCTCCCCTCCCGGACCTTTCGCGATGGTGGAGGTGCTGGTGAGCTCCCACGGAGCCGGTCGGATGTTGGGACAGGCGCTTTCCACGCAACTGCCCGGTGGCATCACTGCGGGCATTGCATGGCTGACCGTCCCGGAGTGGATCCGGCGGGTCGCCTCCGAACAGGGCCTGGCAGCAGACCTGGAGACGTGGCACTCGGTCCGCGCATCCGTCGTGGCCGCGGACGCCCTCCTGGAGCTGGGGGAAGAGCACCCCATCCTGGCGGCACACCTGAACTCAAGCGGTTCCGCCGCGCGCCGCCAGCAGCTGGCCCAGCGCTGCATGCAGCTGCTGCGCCGTTACGCCGAGCAGGCTCCGGGGATGGTCTCCGGGTGGCTGGAGGGTGCCGACGTCGATGCCTCCGGGCGTGAGCTGCCGGCCCACCTGGCGTGGCAGCCCGCGCTGCTTCGCCTGGTTACCGAGGAGTTGCAGGTGGATCCCGTGGATCTGTGGTCCGCGCTCGAACACGCGGCCGCTGATCGCCCCCGCGAGGCACCCGTCGTCTTCGCCGTGCCGCAGCCCCCGGCGGCGCACCGCTCCATCCTGGCCGCGGCCGGCGGTGCCGGTGAGCTGAGGATCTTCCAGGTTTGTGGCGGCGGCTTCCCGGACTGGACCGAGGCTCTGGCGGACGAGGTCGTCGCCCCGGCGACGCCAAGGGTCCCGAGCACGGTGGAAGTGCACGGGTCCCACGGTCCGAACCGTCAGGTGGAGGTGCTGCGCGACGAACTGACCCGCCGATTCGCGGCAGACCCCACGCTGGAACCGCGCGACGTCCTGGTGGTCTGTGAAGACCCCGCAAGTTGGCGCCCACACCTGGTGAGCGCCTTCTCGCCGTCGGAGGAGGATCCGCTGTCACATCCGGGTCGGCGCCTGCGTCTCGAGGCCGGTTCGGTGCTCCCGCCCAACCTGGTGGTGGAGGTGATCCGCAGGTGCCTGCGCCTGTCCGAGTCTCGTGCAACCGCCAGCGAAGTCACGGAGCTGCTGCTGCTGTCGCCGGTAGCTCACCGCTGGCGCCTCGGCGCCCACCGGCAGGAGCTGCTGGAACTGGTATCGAGCTCCGGCATCCGCTGGGGCCTGGACCAGCACCACCGTTCGCAACTGCAGGTACCGGGGGTCTCCCAGAACACGTGGCTTCGAGGTGTTGACCGGCTCCTGACCGGCCTGGCGGTAGCCCCAGGGTCCAGCGCTCCGCTCGCCGTCACAGGCGTCGCGACGGTCGGCACGTCGGATCTGGAACTGGTCGGAACGCTGGGTGAGCTCCTGTCCCGGCTGAGGCGCTTCAACCACAGCGCCTCCACCCCCGCCACCGCGGTGGTGTGGGTGGACCGCGTCCGCCAGTTGCTCACCGAGGTCGTCGGTTGCGCCTTCGAGGACGAATGGATGGCGCTGCAGGCCAACGCAGCCCTGTCGGACCTGGCAGAACAACTGGCAGATGTCCCCGCGGTTCTCGAACGCGGTGAGTTCGCGAGGCTGTTCGAATCACTGACCAGGGAGTTCGCGCCACGCCCGACGGTCGGGAACGGTGCTCTCCAGGTCGTCGCAACGGGTGACCTGGCCCAAGTCGACTTCCGGCTGGTCTGCCTGCTGGGTCTCGCCGATCACCACGGCTCAGCCGATGTCGACGCCGTGGACCTGGGAGAAGCGGTCCTCGATTCCCGCCAGCTCCGTCTGGCCCGCCTCGTGGCCCATGCCCGCGCCGCCGACGAGGTCCTCGTGGTCACGCAGACACGGGATCCCCTGACCGACCGCCCGGTGGCCCGGGCCACCACTGTCGCCTGGCTCCTGCGGGAACTCGGCTTCCCCGACCAGGGCACCATCGAGCATCCCCTGCTCGCCCACAGCGAGCCCAACTTCACGGCTGGCCGCAGTTTTGACCAACAGGCACTGGGGGCGGCCAAGGCATTGCGGCTGGCAGCCACCCGGGCCGAGGCCGCCCACGTGATCCGCCGCAGGGACGCGCTCGGCCTGCCCCATGGGCCACAGCACGTGGAGGTTGGCATCAGGGACCTGGCATCCTTCCTGAAAGATCCCGCAAAGGACTTCCTCCGCTCCGCGGCCGGGGTTCGGATGTACGAGTCAGCCAGACTCTCCGATGCCTTGCCATTCGTTCTGGACGGATTGGAGGAATGGGGAATCAAGGATCGGCTCCTCGAGTCCTTCAAGTCCGGCGCCCACCCGGATGAGGCAGCCGTGCGGGAAGTCGAACGTGAGCTCCTCCCGCCCGGTCACGTCGGACGACGCCTGCTGGAAGTGCCCCTTGAGTTGACGAAGGCCCTGTGGCGGCAGGCCTGGAACGACTGGTCGGGCGACCCCGCAGATCACCGGGTGGAACTCCGCCTGGGCGACGCCGTCCTGGCGGACACAATCCGCACGCGGGGCGGCAGGATTGTCGAGGTGACGGCCAGTCAGGGCCGGTCCACCGAGCTCAAGCCCTGGCTCGAGCAACTCGCTCTGGCCGCCTCGGGGATCCCTGCCGAGGCGGTGATCCACAGGCCGCTGCGGAACTACTCCACCTGGCTTCCCGAGACGGCAGTGCTACCGGTGCCCGACCCCGATACTGCCCGAACCGTGCTGCTCGCCGTTGCCCGAGCCTGGTCCCAGGGACGCACCAGGTTCATCCCCCTTCCGCAGGAACCGGCCCTCGAACTGGCTCGGGAACTGGCAGCGGGTGAACACAAGCGCAAGGACTGGGAGATCCCCTCCTCGGACTGGAAGCGGACGAAGTGGTCCCGCATGGGCCACCAATGGCGCCTCTTCTATTCCGACGTTCCGGCAGAGCTGTTCGATGACCCGGCCACCTCCCGGGATCCGGAACCGCCCGAAGGAGCGCAGTTGGATTCCGCCTTCGCCGCCTGGACTGCCGCCATCTACCTGCCCATGCTCCAAGGAGGTCGCTGATGTTCGACTTCCGGCAGCCCCTGCCCACCAGTCCCCTGTTGCTGGAGGCCAGCGCCGGCACGGGCAAGACCTGGGCCATCGCCACCCTCACGGCACGTTTCGTCGCCGAGGAGGGCACACCGATCGACGAGGTGCTCCTGATCACCTTCACGGAGCGCTCCGCACGGGACTTGCGCAGCAGGGTGTTCCAGCGGCTCCAGGCAGTGGAGCAGGACCTGACCCTGTTCCTCGAGTCGGGGCAACTTCCCGATGACGAGGTCTCGGCGCTCATCTGCACGGGAGACGTCGAGCTGCGAGCCGATCGGCTCAGGCGGGCGTTGGAGAACTTCGACCGCAGCATGATCTCCACCATCCACGCCTTTTGCGAGTCGATGCTCAGGGAACTGGGCGTGCTCGGTGACTGGGACGCCGAGGACACGGTGCTCACGGACCCGAGGGCGCTCATCGAGCAATGCGCCACCGACGTGTACCTCACGCGCTACTCCGACGTCGCAGACCTTGACCTCACCCCGAAGCGTGCGCTGGAGATCGCGCAGCGCGCGTGTGAGTCCACCCTCCCGCTCACGTCGAGCCGGCAGTTGGAGTCCGAGTACTGCGAGGCGGTCCGGGCCAGGTTCGCCAGCCGGAAGCGCGAACTGGGGGTGGTGGCCTTCGACGACATGCCAGTCAGGCTCAGCCAGCTGCTCTCCTCGCGCCAGGTGGGCCCCGTCGTGGCCCAGGAGTTGCGCGATCGCTTCCGGCTCGTGATGGTCGACGAGTTCCAGGACACCGATCCCGTGCAGTGGGACATCTTGCGGGGCGCTTTCCTGGGCAGGGATCGCGCCACCGTGCTGATCGGTGACCCGAAGCAGTCGATCTACGGTTTCCGCAACGCGGACCTGCTGAGCTATCTGGAGGCGAGCGAGACCGCCACCAAGCAGAGCCTGGGTGTGAACTTCCGTTCGGACAGGGCAGTGGTGGACGGCGTCGGCGAACTCTTCGGCAACGTCACCCTCGGGGACCAACGCATCACCGTGCAGCCGGTGGTCTCACGCCACGAGTCCCGTCTGGAGATG
This sequence comes from Tessaracoccus sp. OS52, assembly GCF_020687685.1. Taxonomy (GTDB): domain Bacteria; phylum Actinomycetota; class Actinomycetes; order Propionibacteriales; family Propionibacteriaceae; genus Arachnia. The sequence continues at coordinate 1,431,569 of NZ_JAJEWM010000001.1, forward strand.
CGCGGGGCCGTTGCGAAGGTCCTCGTGCGCTGCGCGACCGAGGATGAACTCGGGGTCGCCGCTGACACCGCGATATCCCGGGATCTGGTGTCAATGACCAACCAGTTGCTGGCCCACGCCGAGATCGAGGGCAGGCCCCTGGTGCCGTCCGACATCGCCGTGCTGGTCCGCAGCCGGGCTGAGGGCAAGGCCCTGTTGACGCAATTGGAGCGCGCCGGCATCCCTGCCGTGGCGGCTGGCCAGGAGAACGTCCTGGAGACGCAGGCCGCCAGCGACTGGACGCACGTCCTGGGGGCGATGACCTCCCCGACCCGCTCCAGCACCGTGCTCGCAGCCTGCACAGACCTGCTCGGGTTCGATCTGGCGAAGCTGATCGACGACGCCAGCGGAGCCAGCGAACAGGCCTTCGTGATGGTTCGTTCCCTGGCGAACGCCTTCGACAAGGGCGGCTTCGCCGCGGTGCTGACCACCATCGCCGCTCAGACAGACCTGCACCGACGGCTCATGTCCCTGCCGGACGGCCCGCGCCGGCTGACGGACCTGCTGCACGTCGGGGAGTTGCTGTCGTGCGCCCCGGCCAGCAGCCTGCAGGACCTCGTGGACTGGTTCGCGAAGCAGCTGGACACCAGGTCCCGCGACGTGGACTCGGCGGACCACCGCATGGCCTCCGACGCCGACGCCGTCCGCGTCCTGACGTTGCACTCGGCGAAGGGCCTGGAGTTCGGTGTCGTCCTCCTGCCCGAGGTGAGCGAGCTCTCGTTGTTCCCCGGACAGCCCTTCCCGCTGCTGACCGACGAGGGCCGCCGCCTGTACGTAGGACCGAAGCTGGACCGTCAGGACCAGACCCGCAAGGAGTACGAACGGCAGTTGCGCGACGAGGAGCTCAGACTCCTCTACGTCGGCCTGACGAGGGCGAAGCATCTGGCCATCGCCTGGCACGTCGAGAGCAGGAGAAGCAGCTCTGGTCCACTCACCGCGTTGCTGGCGCGGGACCGTGCCAACCCGATGCTGGCCGCGGCCTATTCGCGGATCCCCAGGACCCCGCCCCTGGACTCCCGGCTGGTCAGCGTCACGCGCTTCCACGACGGCGAGGAGCCCACTCGCTCCGCCCCCGAGGCGAGCACGAGTCCGCTCACTGTTTCCCGGCTGACACGTGAGGTGGACCGGACCTGGCGGCGAACGTCCTACTCGGGCCTGACGGCTGGTCTGCATGAGTTCGCGCACGCGGCGGGAAACGACGAACCGGAAGCCGATCTCGAACCGCAGGCCCAGCCGACCGGGGCGGCGGCCACGCCGTCCCCCATGGCCGAACTGCCGGGCGGAGCCTCGTTCGGAACCCTGGTGCACGCGGTTCTCGAACAGGTCGACTGGGCTCCGGCGCAGCTCCAGGCCAGCGCCGAGCAGGTGGTCGGCAAGCTGGCCCCCCGCCACGGACTTGCCCCGGAGTTCCACGCCACGCTCACCTCTGCCGTCATCGATGTGTGCACCACCCGACTCGGTCCCGTGTCACAGGGCGCCAGTCTCAGCGAGCTGCCCTTGGCCGACCGCTTGGCCGAGCTGGATTTCGACCTGCCAATGGCGGATCGCGGCAGTCCGGCCGACGTGGCCGCCCTTGCAGCCGCCATGGGCAGGCACCTTCCGGACGGCGACGCCCTGGCCGCCTATCCCCGGCATCTGGCCCAGTCCCCCGCGGCCCCACAGGTGCTCAACGGAATGCTGACGGGGTCCATCGACGTGGTCGTGCGGACGCCGGCCGGAGGTTTCGTGGTCATCGACTACAAGACCAACCGGTTGCCGGTCGGCCCCGGTGAGGACCTGGCTGTGGGCCACTACAACCACCGCGCCATGGCCGAGGCCATGATCCAGTCGCACTACCCCCTGCAGGCGTTGCTCTACTGCGTCGCGTTGCACCGGTACCTGACCTGGCGGTTGCCTGGCTACGAACCTGGCACCCACCTGGGAGGAGTTGCGTACCTGTTCGTGCGGGGCATGGCTGGTCCGGCGACTCCGGTGATCGACGGTCACACCTGCGGCGTCTTCACCTGGCACCCGAGCGCCGAGCTGGTGCTTGAGGCTTCCCGACTGATCGGAGGAACCCGATGAGGACAGCTGAGGTGCCGATCGCGGCACAGGGCCTGCTGTTGCAGTTCTGTGAGTCCGGAATGCTGCGGCCGGTCGACTTCCACCTGGCCCGCAGAATGGCCCAACTCAGCCGTGAGACCGACGAGCGGGTCGAGCTGGCGATGGCGCTCGCCACCCGCGAGCTGCGGCTCGGGTCGGTGTGCTTGGACATCACCTCCGCGCACACCCTGCTGCCGGACACCGGTGACGACGGCACACAAGTGGGCGGGGCAGACTCACCGGCTCCCCCGCTCGACTGGCCGGAGCCCAGCGAGTGGCTGGAGCTACTGCGGAACTCACCGGCAGTCGCAGGAGCCGACGGCCCCGATCGCCCGTTCCGGCTGGTTGGTGCGCTGTTCTACCTGGATCGGTTCTGGGCGGAGGAGCGGACCGTGGAGGCCTGCCTGCTGAGCAGGAGCTCATTGTCGGCGATGCCCGTCCCCCGGGAAGGCCTGGAACGCGCGCTCGAGACCGATCCGCCCCTGGCGCCGACCGACCCGCAACGCGTCGCGGTGGAGGCCGCCCTCACCAACGCAACCACCGTGATCACGGGCGGGCCCGGCACCGGCAAGACCACCACGGTTGCGCGAATCCTGCGCGGACTGCAGGATTCCGAGCATCCACCCCTGGTGGCTCTGGCCGCGCCCACCGGCAAGGCGGCCACGCGGCTGGAGACCTCCGTACGGGACGCTCTCGGGGATGCCGGGGGGCTGCGCGTGCGGAGTTCCACCCTTCACAAGCTGCTCGACATCGTTCCCGGCCGGGAACGGCGCACCTTCGGGCCCGAGAACCCGCTCCCCCACGACGTCGTGATCGTTGACGAGACGTCGATGGTCTCCCTGACGATGATGTCCTGGCTGCTCGAGGCGGTCCCGGAATCAACGAGGCTCGTGCTGATCGGAGACCCGGACCAGTTGGAGTCGGTCGAGGTGGGGGCCGTGCTCGCCGACATCGCGGGCTCCGAGGCTCTGGTCACCTCGAGCTCCGGCAGCGGCGTGGTCGCGCTCACCCACAACTGGCGAAGCAATGAGGAGATCAACGAGTTGTCGGCCGCCATCCGGGACGGCCAGTCCGAGCGTGCCCTCGAGTTGCTGACCGAGGGCGAGACCTGCAGCCTCATCCCCTACACCGGGACGGAGGGGTTCGCCACCTTCTCCGAGCTGACCGCCGACGTCCTCGACTGCGCCTCGGCGGTCCAGGCGGCGGCGGTGGCGGGCGACGGCGAACTCGCCAACCGGGAACTGGCTCGCCACCGCATCCTGTGCGCACACCGGGAGGGCCCCTTCGGGGTCAGCCGTTGGGGCTCATCGGCCCGCTCCTGGCTGTCCGAACAGCTGACCGACTACGGGCTCACGGCCGGCCCGTGGGCCGGTCAACCCCTGTTGATAACGCGCAGCAGCGACACGGTCGCGAACGGCGACACTGCCGTGGTCACCCTTCGCGGGGGTCGGCTGGTGGCATGCATCGACCGCGCCCGTGGACCCCTGTGGCGGGATCCGGCTGTCCTTGATGGGGCGGTGGACCTCCATGCCATGACGATCCACAAGTCCCAGGGCAGCCAGTTCGGCGCGGTCAGCGTCATCCTGCCGCCCGTGGGCTCCCCACTGCTCACCAGACAGCTCGTCTACACGGCCGTCACGCGGGCGCGACGGGGCGTTCGGATCTACGGCAGCCCAGAATCACTGAGGCAGGCCATCGAGACCCCGGCGCGCCGGGCCAGCGGTCTGGGCCGCTGACGCGAGGCGGACGCCTCGGGGCACGATCAGCGAACAGCGGCGATCGCCTGCGCGACGTGGTCGACGTTGCTGCTGTTGAGAGCAGCCACGCACATGCGCCCCGAATCGGTGCCGTAGACGGCATGCTCGGTGCGCAGCGCGATCATCTGGTCCTTGGACAACCCCGAGTAGCTGAACATCCCGAGCTGGTCGTTGATGAAGTCCATGTCCTCGATGCCGTGTTCGCGGAGGCCCTGGACCAGGCGTCCACGAAGGGACTTGATCCGGTTGCGCATGCCGGCCAGCTCGTTCTCCCAGCTCGCGCGCAGTTCCGGGTCGCGGAGGATGGTGTCCACCAGGGCAGCCCCCTGGGTGGCGGGGTTGGAGTAGTTGGTGCGAATGCAGATCTTCAACTGCGAAAGGACCTTGCGCGCGGTCTCGGCGTCGGGTGAGACCACGTGCAGGGCGCCGATCCGTTCGCCGTAGAGGCTGAAGGACTTGGAGAACGAGGTGGTCACGAGGAACTCGAGACCGGCATCGATGAACTTGCCGATGACGGCCCCGTCCTCCTCGATGCCGAAGCCGAAGCCCTGGTAGGCCATGTCCACCAGTGCCACCAGTTCACCCTCCCGGATGACGCTGATCACCCGGTCCCACTGCGCGGAGTCGAGGTCATAACCGGTGGGGTTGTGACAGCAGGCGTGCAGCACGACGATGGTGCCGGGCGCGGCCGCGCGGAGGTCCTCCAGCATTCCGTCGAAGTCGATCCCGCGGGTCTCGCGAGAGTAGTAGCGGTACTCCTCGACGGGGTATCCGGCTCGGGTGAACAACGCGCGGTGGTTCTCCCAGCTGGGCGAGGAGATGAGCACGGTCGCGTCGCCGTCGATGGTTCGCAGGAAGTCGGCCGCCACCTTGAGGGCACCTGTCCCCCCGAGGGTCTGGACGGTGGTGATCCGCCCGGAGCCGACCGCGTCGGAATCCGCGCCGAAGACCAACTCCTTGGTGGCGACGTTGTAGGAGGCCAACCCGTCGATCCCGAGGTACCCGTGGGGACGAGCGGCCTTGGTCAGACGTTCCTCGGCAGCCCGCACGGAGTCCAGGAGCGGGATCCTGCCGTCCTCGCCCAGGTACACGCCCACGCCGAGGTTGACCTTGGTAGTCCTGTCGTCGGAGTTGAAGGCCTCGGTCAGCCCGAGAATCGGGTCTGCGGGGGCGAGCTCTGTCCGGTCGAGGATGGTCATGGAGTGCACCTTTCGTCGTCTGCGCGCTCAAGCCTACAGTCGGGGACGATCGCGGACCGAACCTGCCGCCGCCCCCGAACTGCACTATCTTCTACTCAACCGAGGGAGTACGGATGAAGATCGGCTTCGGCGAATCACCCCAGTCGACGCTTGGCGTGGAGTGGGAGCTCGCCATCGTTGACCTGGCCACCTTGGAGCAGGTTCCCGCCGCCCACTACGTGCTCGATGGAGTCGAGGATCCCGTGAACGGCCCCATCAGGGGCGAGTACCTGCAGAGCATGATCGAGCTCGTCTCCGGTGTGCACCACACCGTCGCAGGGGTGCTCGAAGATCTGTCCCGACTGCTGCACCACGTGATCGAGGTGCTTGAGCCGCACGGTTGCACTGTGCTGGCCATGGGCGCGCATCCGTTCGGGGACCCCACCGAGCAGCCGCCCGTGAAGAAGGCCCAGTACCGGCGGGTACGGGAGCGCAACGGGTGGTGGGGCGAGTTGATGGTGATCAACGGCCTCCACATCCACACCGGGGTGGCGAGCAGGGACAAGGCCCTTCCCATGACCTACGGTCTGGCGAGGTTCATCCCATACTTCATCGCCCTGTCGGCATCGTCACCGTTCTGGCTGGGCATCGACACCAGGTTCGCCTCCCAGCGCACCATGCTGTTCCAGCAATTGCCCACCAACGGGCTGCCCTACCACATGACCTCGTGGCAGGAGTACGAGAAGTACGCCTCGGAACTCGAGGGCGTCGGCCTCATCCAGAACCCCTCCGAGATCCGCTGGGACGTGCGGCCCTCCACGTTCGGGACGGTGGAGAACCGGTCCATGGACTGCGTACCCACGCTCATGGAGATCGGCGCTCTGGCCGCGCTCAGCCAGACTCTGGTGGAGCGCATGTCGCGGGAGCTCGACGCCGGCGGCGCCATCGACAGGTTGCCATTCTGGTTCATGCGGGAGAACAAGTGGCGCGCCGCCCGCTACGGGATGGGAGCCGAGGTCATCACCCCCCGCCCGGAGGAGCACACCATCATGATCCGTGAAGGCCTTCGCCGCTGGCTGGAGGAGCTGGCGCCGACTGCGGCGGAGCTGGGCTGCGCCGCGAATCTGGAGGATTGCGCCCGGCTGGCCGCGGGCGGACCAAGCTACGTCCGCCAACGCCGCGTGCACGCGGAGACCGGAGACCTGGGGGCGGTGGTGCGGTCGGTGATCGCGGAGACCATGCAGGGGCGCCCGAGGTTCGAGGGGCCGCAGTGAAGCCGTTCCTGCTGCTCAGCACCCGCCCGGAGGACGCCGCCGCCGCCGGTGAACTGGAAGCAGTCGTGCGGTTCGGCGCGCTGCCACCCGACGGCGCGCGCCAGTTCCGCGTCGAGGCCGCCCCACTCCCGCGGATCGATCTCGACGACTACTCGGGAGTCATCCTCGGTGGCGGCCCGTTCAACTCCAGCGACGCCGACAAGTCCGACCTCCAACTCCGCGTCGAGGCCGACCTGCGCCGGGTCCTCGACGACGTCATCGCGACCGACAGGCCGTTCCTGGGACTGTGTTACGGAATCGGCACCGTCACCTCCTTGCTGGGAGGCGTCGTCGACCGCCGCTTCGGGGAACCGGTCGGTGCGGTGGACATCGATGTGACCGACGCCGGCCGGAGCGATCCCCTGCTGGCCGAGGTGCCGGACCGGTTCCGGGCCTTCGTCGGCCACAAGGAAGCGGTCTCGTCACTCCCCGACGGCGCCGTGCTGCTGGCGACGAGCGGGCCCTGCCCGGTCCAGATGTTCCGGGTCGGGGCGAACTGCTACGTCACCCAGTTCCACCCTGAGCTGGACGCGCCGGGGATCGCGCTGCGCATCAACGTCTACAAGCACGCGGGCTATTTCCACCCGGCTGAGACCCAACAGCTGCTCGAGGCCACCGCGCAGGCAGCGATAACGCCGCAGGTGCACAGCATCCTGCGGCGTTTCGTGGAGCGCTACGCGGTTCAGTCCAGGTAGTCGCGCAGGACTTGCGAGCGCGAGGGATGCCTGAGCTTCGACATGGTCTTTGACTCTATCTGCCTGATCCGTTCCCGCGTGACCCCGTAGACCTTGCCGATCTCGTCCAGGGTCTTGGGCTGCCCGTCGGTGAGCCCGAAGCGCATCGAGACCACACCGGCCTCCCGCTCGCTGAGGGTATCCAGCACGTCGTTCAACTGCTCCTGCAGCAGTGTGAAGTTGACCGCGTCGGCGGGCACGACCGCCTCGGAGTCCTCAATCAGGTCGCCGAACTCCGAATCACCGTCCTCGCCGAGCGGGGTGTGCAGCGAGATGGGCTCGCGACCGTACTTCTGGACCTCGACCACCTTCTCCGGGGTCATGTCCAGTTCCTTGGCAAGCTCGTCCGGGGTCGGCTCCCTGCCGAGGTCCTGCAGCATCTGGCGCTGCACGCGTGCGAGCTTGTTGATGACCTCCACCATGTGCACCGGGATGCGGATGGTGCGCGCCTGGTCCGCCATGGCTCGCGTGATGGCCTGCTTGATCCACCACGTGGCGTAGGTGGAGAACTTGAAGCCCTTGGTGTAGTCGAACTTCTCGACCGCGCGGATGAGGCCGAGGTTGCCCTCCTGGATCAGGTCCAGGAACAGCATGCCGCGGCCGGTGTAGCGCTTGGCCAGCGAAACCACGAGTCGAAGGTTGGCCTCGAGCAGGTGGTTCTTGGCCCGGCGGCCGTCGGCAGCGATCCACTCATAGTCCTCGAGGTCCTCAGCGCTGACGGGTTGCTCGGTGTCTGCGATGCGCTCCTCGGCGAACAGCCCGGCCTCGATCCGCTTGGCGAGTTCGACCTCCTCGACGGCGTTGAGCAGGGCCACCTTTCCGATCTGCTTGAGGTAGTCCTTCACGGGGTCCGCGGTTGCGCCGGCGGAGACCACCTGCTGCTCTGGTTCGTCGGCGTCGTCGGAGTCCTTGAGGGCGAAACCCTCCTCCTCCACGAGTTCCTTCTCCAGGGGCGCTTCCTTCTCCTCCGAGAAGGCCGAGTCGTCGACGTCGTCAAGGGTGCGCTTCTTGCCACCGACGGTGAGCACGACGTCGTCGCCGTCGCGCTTGAACTCGACCTCGATCTCGCCTCCGGCCACCTGCTCGATGGTGGGTTCGGTGGACGCGGCGCCAGCCGACTTGGCCTTCGCCGAGGATCGGGCGCCCTTGGCGGCAGGCGCGGTCTTCGCGCGGGCGGCGGGCTTCGACGCGGGCTCGGCGGCTCCGGCCTTGGTCCGGGAACGGGTCACAGGCTTCGCTTCGGCGGTGTTGCTCTCAGCAGCCGCCCCCGCAGTCTTGCGGGAGCGCGTAGCCTTCGCGGGGTTCTGATCTTGACTCGATCCAGCAGTCACAGCGTTCCTCTCGAGGGTCCTACAGGTTTTTGGGCACGCAACGACCCGTGTCAGTCAAGGGACGTCGTCCTCAATGATTCCACGCGGATTGGCCGGACTCAAACCGGAATCGGGGAGATCCCCTGCCGTCGGCCCTGTTCCCGCGGGGGCTGCGTCAGACCGGAGTCTGATTCTGACAAACCTACCCGCTGGTGTGGAACCTTCTGGCGACGAGGTGCGTTGTTACATCTGAAGACGCGAGAAAGGGACATGAAATGATCTCAACCGCTCGGAACCGGAGCACCGACGGCATCGATGGCAAGGATGCGGTCGGTCTCTACCTGGATTCGATTGCCAAGACCGCTCTGCTCTCGGCCGCCGACGAGGTGGAGCTTGCACGCACCATTGAGGCGGGCCTCTACGCCAGCAAGGTCCTCGAAGGCGAAGTGGAGACGAAGACCGACGCCACCACGGACGAACTCGAGCAGATCGCCGCTGAGGGTGAGCGCGCGATGCAGCACTTCATCAAGGCCAACCTGAGGCTGGTGGTCTCGGTCGCCCGCAAGTACGGCAGGGCGCAGATGCCGCTGCTGGACCTGGTCCAGGAGGGCAACACCGGCCTCATCCGGGCGGTCGAGAAGTTCGACTACGCCAAGGGCTTCAAGTTCTCCACCTACGCCACCTGGTGGGTCCGGCAGGCGATTTCACGAGGCATCGCCCAGCAGGGCCGCATCGTGAGGCTTCCCGTCCACGTGGCCGAGCAGGTAAACCAGGTGTCGGCCGTACGCCGGAACCTGGAGCGCCAGCTGGGACGCGAGCCCGAAGTGGCCGAGATCGCATCCGAACTGGACCTGCCGGAGTCGCGGATCATCGACCTCATCCGCTACTCCCGCGAGCACGTCTCGCTGGACGCCCCCGTTGAGGCCGACGGTGACACCGCCCTGGGCGACCTGATCGCACGTGAGACCTCCCCCGGGCCCGACGAGATGGTCCTGGACGCGGAGGACCGCGCCCGCCTCGACGGGATGCTCTCCGGCCTGGACGAGCGCTCGGCCGACGTGGTGCGTCGCCGCTACGGCCTCCTGGACGGCAGGCAGGCGAAGCTGGCAGACATCGGTCAGCAGTGGGGCATCACGGCCGAACGCGTGCGCCAGATCGAGCGCATGGCACTGGCCAAGATGCGCGAGACGACGGACGCAGCCCAGAGCAACGCCGCCTGATCCAAGGAACAGCCCAGGAGGGCCTCATCCCACGCGGATGAGGCCCTCCTGCGCGCATGAGGCCACCAGCAGACCGTCCTGGTAGAGGCTGCCCTTGCAGAAACCCCGGGCCCCCGACGTCGAGGGCGAAATCATGTCGTAGAGCAGCCACTCGTCGGACCTGAACGGACGGTGGAACCACATCGCGTGGTCCACCGAAGCCGCCTGCAGTCCGGGAGACATGAAGGCGAGCTCGTGCTGCACCGTCGAGACGCTGAGCAGCGTGATGTCGGACAGGTACGCGGCGACGGCGGCGTGGAGCCTGCCGTCGTCGGGCAGCGGGGTCTGGGTCCTGACCCAGGCTCGCATCACCCCGCCCTGGTCGCTCGGCCGCGGCTCGCTGGCCAGGCGCACGTCCAGGGCATCCCATTCCGAGAGGTGGTGCAGACGGCTGCCGAACTGCTCCTCCAGCACCCCGCGCAGCGGCGGGCAGTCCTCGGGGGCGCTGACGTCGGTGGGTGGCTTAGCAGAGTGGTCGAGGCCCGGTTCAGGCAGCTGGAAGCTGCAATTGAGCTGGAAGATCTCGTCGTCGCCCTGGCGGGTGACGACGCGGCGCGCGCTGAAGGTGCGACCGTTGCGCAGGTCGTCCACCTCGAACCGTAGCGGAGCGTTCGGTGAGCCGGGCCGCAGGAAGTAGGCGTGCAGAGAGTGGACCGGACGGTCGTCCGGGACGGTCTGCATCGCGGCCCACAAGGTCTGGGCGAGCACCTGGCCCCCGAAGAGGCGCTGAAAGTAGGTGTCGGGCTGCGGTCCGCGGAACTTGAGGTCGCCAACCTGCAGGATGTCGAACAGGGCTACGAGATCTTCGACGGTATGGGGCACCCCGACATCATGCCACCGCCGCGCCGGCGGCGGCGATCGCCTGCCTGATGCGCTTGGCAGAGACTGGAACGGCGGTGCGGACGCCCTGCGCGAAGAGGCTGATGCGTAGCTCCTCGATCAGGAACCCCACCTCTTCGACCGGCGGCGGCAGCGGCCCGGGTGGCTGGGCATCGCAGAGCTGCGCGTACAGCGCCTCCATCTCCTCCACCTCGTGGCGCGCGCGCTGGTCCCGCGCGGGATTCTTCAGCGCGTTCTCGAGCCGGACGACGACGGCCTGCACATAGGCCGGCAGCCGCTCGTACCAGGGATCGGGGGTGGATGAGATGAACTTGTTGAACGTCAGGTTCGCGAGCTGTTCGGTGACGTCCAGGCGCACCGGGTCGGTCGCCTGGAACCTCTCCAGCTGGCGTCGCGCTTCCGCCGCCGTCGCCAGGGCGCGGGCCGCGACCCGTACCACTTCCTGGGTCTGGGGAGCGCAGTCCTGGCGCACGAGATCGGCCAGACGGGCGTAGGCCTCCGCATCACGAATCCGGTCCGGGTCGCCGAGACGATGCATCAGCTGGCCGCTCGCCTTGAGCCAGGCATCGGCCAGGAGGTCCTGGACCGACGGGTACTCACTCGACCCGAGTGCCAGCTTGTCCGAGTTGGACATGTGGGCGACCACCGAGCGGACTGGCGAGGGGTTGGTGCAGACCAGCAGCCGACGCAGGCCGAGCGCGTGCTGCCAGTGCGCCCGCTCGGCGCTGTCGGCGACGGCGACGCCCACCGTCGCTCCCTCGTCCACCAGGGCGGGGTGGCCGACGACTCCGTGCCCGAGCTCCACGCTGACGGGGATGGTGCCGAAGGTCCACGACGTCTGGCCGGTGGCCGTGATGCGCTTGGCCGACCGGTTCAGCTTGCTCCGAACCCTGGGCGCGAGGTCCACCCGCAGCCGGTCCAGGTCGGGGCCACGCGCCACTTCGCGGGTGCCGTCGGAAACGATGAAAGTGGGCCGCAGGTGGCTCTCCAGGGCGTCGCGGTTCCAGTCGGTCGCCTGGACGCGCTCCCCCGTGAGGGCCAGCAATGCCCTGGCGAGGGCAGCGGTGAAGTCCTCGCCCTCGGGTCCCGGGTGCTCGTCCAGCCATCCCAAGGCCTTGGTCGCCCAGTCCGGGGCCGGCACGAACCTGGTGCGGACCTGCTTGGGAAGACTGCGCAGGAGTCCTGTCGCCAGTTCGGCGCGCAACCCCGGGACCTGCCAGCTGAAGGGGGCGCCGTCGAGCTGGGGCAGCAACTCGAGCGGGACCTCGACGGTGACCCCGTCGTGACCCGCTCCGGGGTCGAAGACGTAGGTGATGGGCAGGGAGTGGCCGTCGACCTGCCACCTGTCGGGGAAGTCCGAGACGCTGACAGCCCCCGGCTGCACCATGCAGTCGGCAGGCGTGAGCCGCAGGAAGGAGTCGTCGGCCAGCGAGCGCAGCCACTTGTCGAGGGTCGCGGCCGAGTGCACGTCGGCCGGGATGCGGGCGTCGTAGAAGTCGTAGAGCGCGTCGTCGGGGATCAGCAGGTCCGGTCGACGCATCCGGTCGGTGAGGCGTTGGGCCTCTGCCATGGCGAACCGGTTGGCCACGACGACGTCCTGCCAGGTCTCCCACTCCCCCTCCACCAGGGCAGTACGGATGAAGATCTGCCGGGCCTGCTCAGGTTCCCTGGCGGCGTAACCCACCCGGCGGCCGCTGATGAGGGGCACGCCGAACAACGTCACCGTCTCGCTCGCCACCACCGTGCCGGTGCGCTGCTGCCAGTGTGGCTCGGACATGGTCCGGGTGATCACGTGGGCCCCTACCGCCTCCACCCATTCGGGCTTGATCGGGGCGACGGTGCGGGCCCACAGCCGGGACGTCTCCACGAGCTCGTAGGCCATCACCAGGGGTGGCGTGGAGCGGGCGCAGGAGGAGCCGGGCTGGATGGCGAACCTGGCCCCGCGCGCGCCCTGGTACTCGGTCAGGGGCTTGCGCCTGCCCTGCACCGGCTTGGAGCGCTCGGTCTCGGCAAGACCGACGTGTGACAGGAGGCCTGACAGCAGGCTGGTCAGGATCTCGGGCATGGCACCGCCACCGCCCCGCTTGAGCTCCAGCTCCTTGGACACCTCGCGCAACTGCGAGACCAGGTCCTCCCACTCCCGGAACCGTACGAAGTGCAGGTACTCCTCGCGGCACATCCGCCGAAACGCGTTGCCGGAGAGTTCCTTGCGCCTGGCCCGAAGGTAGTTCCACACGTTGAGCAGCACCTCGAAGTCCCCGCCCTCCAGACGGGCCCGGGACGGCTCCTTGCGCGTGCCTGTGTGGACGGTGTGCCGCAGCGGCTCCGTCGAGGGCGCCTCCACCGCAGCCGCCACCTGGCCGGGGACACCTTCCCAGAACCGTCGATGGAGCACGTCGGCCGCCTGCTGGTGGTCTGCCGGGCGTTCGCGCACGTCGGGCACGGTGAGGGCGGCGACGAGCACCTGCACCTCGTCCAGGCAGCCGCGCCTGGACCCTTCCAGCAGCATGCGCCCCAGCCGGGGGTCCACCGGCATCTGGGCCAGCAGACGGCCGGTTCGCGTGAGCCGGATCTGTTCGTGGCGCTTCCTGGGGCTGATCGCTCCAAGTTCGGACAGGACCCGAAGGCCGTCGTTGATCTGCGAGGTTTCGGGGGCCTCGACGAACGGGAACGACTCCACGTCCCCTAGCCCGGCCTGGGCCATGAGGAGGATGACCGTCGCGAGGTTGGTGCGCAGGATCTCCGGTTCCGTGAAGCGGGGGCGGGACTCGTAGTCGTCCTCGCTGTAGAGCCGGATCGCGATTCCGGGCCCCAGCCGACCGCAGCGGCCTGCGCGCTGGTTGGCGCTGGCCTGGGATACCGGCTCGATGGGAAGACGCTGCACCTTGGTGCGCGCCGAGTAGCGGGAGATGCGGGCGTTGCCGACGTCGACGACGTAGCGGATCCCCGGGACGGTGATGGAGGTCTCGGCCACGTTGGTGGCGAGCACCACCCGCCGTCGGGTGTGGTTCTGGAACACGCGCTGCTGGTCCGCCGCCGAGAGCCGTGCGAACAGGGGAAGGATGTCCCAGTCGAGCCCCAGAGCGCTGACGGCGTCGGCGGCGTCGCGGATCTCTCGCTCCCCGGAGAGGAACACCAGCACGTCACCCGTGCCCGACTCGGTGGCGATCTCCGCCACGGCGTCGGCGATGGCGTCCACCTCGTCGCGGTCCTCCGCAACCGGACGGTAGCGCACCTCCACCGGGTAGGTGCGGCCCGAGACCTCCACCACAGGGGCGTCGCTGAAGTGCTGGGAGAACCGGGCGGTGTCGATGGTGGCCGACGTGACGATCACGCGCAGGTCGGGACGCCGCACCAGGAGCTGCTTGAGGTACCCGAGCAGGAAGTCGATGTTGAGGCTGCGCTCGTGAGCCTCGTCGATGATGATGGTGTCGTAGCGCCTGAGGTCGCGGTCGTGGGCCAGTTCGCTCAGCAGCACGCCGTCGGTCATGACCTTGATGCGGGTGGCCCGGGTGACCTTTCGGGTGAAGCGCACCTGGTAGCCGACGAACTCGCCGATCTCGACGTCGCACTCGTCGGCGATGCGTTGGGCCACGGTCCTGGCGGCAATCCTCCTGGGCTGCGTGTGCGCGATCCGCTCGCGGCCGGCGAGCAGGCAGATCTTCGGCAGCTGCGTGGTCTTGCCGGAGCCGGTCTCACCCGCGACGACGACCACCTGGTTGTCCCGGATGAGCGCCGCGATGTGCGGCACCTCCGCCGTGATCGGTAGGGCGGGGTCGAACTCGAGCCTGGGTGTGTGGGTCTGGGTCAACGCGCTCAGTGGACGATCAGGAGGGGGCATGACGCGTGCGCCATCAGCCCCCGCAGCAGGCCCCCGAGCCCGAATCCGGGGATGCCGCTCTCACTGGTTCCCACCACGAGCATGTCGTAATGGGCCGAGCGGGAGACGAGTTCGTTGATGGGACTGTCGGCCACCACGACCACGTCGTAGGAGACCTCGGGGTACTTCTCTGCCATGGTCCGCGCCACCGCCTCGATCCCGCCGCGGGTGAACTCCAGCTGCTCCTCGAGCTGGTCCGGTGACATCTTGGGGCCGAAGATCCCGATGGGCGGCTGGAGCGCGTGGACGATCTCCAGCCGCGCTCCCTGCCGCTTGGCGAACTTGAAGGCCGCCTCGAGCGTCTCGTGCTTGCCGGGGCTCGTGTTCAGGCCCACGCCGACCACCCCGAGTCCTCCAACGGGCTTCGGCGTGGATGCTGCGGAGATGACCACGACGGGGCAGGCGGCGTTGGCCACCACGCTGACGCTGGTGGAGCCGACGAACATGCGCTCCAGACCGGAGACGGAGCGGCGACCGACGACGATGAGGTCCGCGACCTCGCTCAGCCGGCCTAGGACGCCACCTGGGGATCCCAGGACCACCTCGGTGCGGATGCGGTTCTCGGGCACCCCGCGCTCGATCGCCACCTGCTTGGCCTGCTCGTTGGCGGTTGCGCCGGCGTTCTGGAGGACCTCCGGGTCGTAGACGACGCCCCAGGCGCCCGCGAGCATGGCGTCGTCGACCGCGTGGACGAGCAGGAGCTCCGCACCCATGGCGAGACTGGTGCCAGCGCCGAACCTGACTGCCCGGAGGCCGTCCTCACTGCCATCGACGCCGACGACTACGAGGGGTGACTTCTTGTCTTCCATGGTGACCTCCTGGCTGCACCCCGAGGGGTTCTATGACAATTCTATCCGGGGAATGTGGTCCGGCCGCTCAAACGAGTCGCGAGTTCGTCGTCGATCGCATCAGCCACCTTCGAGATCGCGTCCAGCGCGTGCCGCAGATGCTCCGGCACGAACGGCTGGGTGAACACCGACAGTTGCACGAACACCCGGTCGCGATGCAACGCGAACCGGCAGTACCGGGCCTCGACGTTCAGGTCGTTGAGGATCTCGCACGCCCTGGAGCGGCCTGCGACGTCGTGGACCAGGGCCGCGAACAAGAGGAGTTCCCTGGCGTCGGGAGTGGTACGGAGGAAGATCATGGTCGAGCCGACGCGGATGGCCACGTCGCCGTCGGCATTGCGCATGGGCGGATGGCCGAACTCCCGGACCAGCTCCTCGTCGACCATCGCGTCGAGCTCCTCCTGGTTGGCGGGCCTGGCGACCGACCGTGGGAGGGGTTCGACGATGGGCTCGTCGTCGGAGTGCGGCACGCCACTGAGGAGCTCGGCGAGCTGGTCGGGCTCGAGGAACACCGGATGCAGTACCCCGAGCACTTCGGACAGGGTGGCCGTGGTGATCTCCGCGAGTCGTCGGGACTCCTCCTGGTCCACCTCGACCCGCTCGGTGCCGTCGGCGTGCGCCACCCAGCCGAGTTCTCCCAGCCTGGCGTCGTCGGGGCCCAGGAGGGTGGCCTCCACGATCCCCGGCCGGACCATCGAGAACCGGATGGCCGGTGGCACGTCGTAGCTGGCTCCACTGCGCGAGACGGAGATCGTGAGGTCGGCCGAGGCGTCCATCACGGAGAGGACCTCGTCCAGGCGTTCCGTAAAGGCTTGCCAGGCCATGTTGGTGGTGCGGTCGAAGTCAAAATCCTCGATGTCAGCCATGCGCCCCTCCTTCGCGAACTCAACCTAGCAAAGGAAATCGACGCGTCTGTGGACCAGCAGCGGGTCAGTCGAACCGGCGCGCGGCACCCTTGTCAGCCGACTGGGCCAGGGCGCCGTAGACGCGCAGAGCAGTGGAGACCTCTCGCTTCCGCGTGAGCGGCAGCCAGCCCCGTGCTTCTACGGTTTCGCGGCGGCGCGCCAGGGTCTCCTCGTC
This sequence comes from Tessaracoccus sp. OS52, assembly GCF_020687685.1. GTDB lineage: Bacteria > Actinomycetota > Actinomycetes > Propionibacteriales > Propionibacteriaceae > Arachnia. Next base: position 1,447,889 of record NZ_JAJEWM010000001.1, read on the forward strand.
GACGTCGAGGGTGATGGACCGGTTGGGGATGGAGATCGTGATCTGGTCCCCGTCCTCCACGAGCCCGATGGTCCCTCCGGAGGCGGCTTCCGGAGACACGTGCCCGATGGAGAGCCCCGAGGACCCGCCCGAGAACCGGCCGTCGGTCACCAGCGCACACTTGGGACCGAGCCCGAGCGCCTTGAGGTACGAGGTCGGGTAGAGCATCTCCTGCATCCCGGGGCCACCCTTGGGACCCTCGTAGCGCACGATCACGACGTCGCCCTCGACGATCTGCTTGCCGAGGATCATCTCGACGGCCTCGTCCTGGGACTCGGCCACCCGGGCGCGTCCCGTGAACTCCCACTGATGCTCGGGCACGCCGGCGGTCTTGACGACGGCGCCGTCGAGAGCGAGGTTGCCGTAGAGGACCGCGAGGCCACCGTCGGCGGTGTAGGGGTGCTCGACGGAACGGATGCAGCCGCTGAGGGAATCGGTGTCCAGGCTGTCCCAGCGCTTGGTCGAGGAGAAGGCCTCCGTGGTGCGCACCCCTCCCGGGGCGGCGTGGAAGAGTTCCACGGCGTAATCGGAGGGGCTGCCCCCGCGGATGTCCCACTCGTCCAGCCAGGCCTGCAGGGATTCCGAGTGGACGCTGTTGACGTCCGCGCTCAGCTTTCCTCCCCGGTGCAACTCGCCGAGGATCGCGGGGATGCCGCCTGCCCGGTGCACGTCCTCCATGTAGTAGCGCTCGGAGTTGGGCGCGACCTTCGCCAGGCACGGCGTGTCGCGGCTGATGGCGTCGATGTCGCGCTGGTCGAAGTCGACGCCCGCCTCCTGCGCGGCGGCCAGCAGGTGCAGGACGGTGTTGGTGGAGCCGCCCATGGCGACGTCGAGCCGCATCGCGTTGGCGAAGGCGTTCTTCGTGGCGATCGACTTGGGCAGGACCGATTCGTCGTCCTCCTCGTAGTACCGCCTTGCCAGCTCGACGACGAGCTTGCCCGCCCGCACGAACAGGTCCCGGCGGGCAGCGGCGGTGGCCAGCGTCGACCCGTTGCCCGGCAGCGCCAGGCCGATGGCCTCCAGCAGGCAGTTCATGGAGTTGGCCGTGAACATCCCGGAGCAGGAGCCGCAGGTGGGGCAGGCGTTCGCCTCGATGCGCTGCAGTTCGTCGTCGGAGACTGCTGGGTCCACGGCGGCGACCATCGCGTTGATCAGGTCGAGCGAGGTCTCCACCGTCCCGCCGTCGGTGATGATGGCCTTGCCCGCCTCCATGGGTCCTCCCGAGACGAATACGGTCGGCACGTTCAGGCGCAGGGCCGCCAGGAACATGCCGGGGGTGATCTTGTCGCAGTTGGAGATGCACACCAGCGCGTCGGCGCAGTGCGCGTTCACCATGTACTCGATCGAGTCGGCGATCAGTTCCCGGCTCGGAAGAGAGTAGAGCATGCCGGCGTGGCCCATGGCGATGCCGTCGTCCACGGCGATGGTGTTGAACTCGCGACCCACTCCCCCGGCCTCGGCAACCGCCTCGCTGACCAGCTTGCCCATGTCCCGCAGGTGCACGTGACCGGGCACGAACTGGGTGAAGGAGTTGGCGACGGCGACGATCGGCTTGCCGAAGTCTGACTCTCCCATGCCGGTCGCGCGCCACAGGGCGCGGGCGCCTGCCATGTTGCGGCCATGGGTGGTGGTGCGGGAGCGCAGTTGGGGCATCGAATCACTTCCTGGTAGTTCTCCAGGCGGAGCCTACTCCGACGCCGCTACCGTCTCACATGCAGAGACTGAGCGTCCGTCAAGCGAGACCGGGGACTGCTACTTCAGTTCCAGCGTGGTGAGACAGGTGGGACCTTCCGGGTCAGAACTGAAGGGCGAGACCGCGGTCTTGCCGTCGTAGGTGACCGTGACGGTGCCGGCAACGTCCCTGGGCAGCCAGAACCCGACGAAGCCGTTGGCCTGGAGGGTGGCCTCCTCGTCCACGAGCACGTCACCGCCCTCGGTGGTGATGTTGACGTGGACAGTCTCGCCTGCGAGTTCGCCCTGACAGGTGCCGAGGTTGTGGAAGTAGCAGTCGTGGGTGAACGTGACGTAGGGGGCGATCGAGAGGTAGAAGTCCTCTCCGTCCAGCGGCATCGTGACCTCTCCCTGCTCGTCGGCGAGCACCACCTGGTCATAGCGCACGGACGCCACCATCGGGAGCGGACGGGGGCTGGGGTCCTGGTCCATGGTCTCGACGACCTCGCGCGGACTCAGGCCCGCCATTCCGTGGCGGGCGAGCATGGCGTCAGTGTCCTGGACGACGGCGCTGCTGGCTGGCACCGACGACGACGCGGGCGTGGCCGGGGTGGGGGCCGAGCAGCCTGAAGCCAGCAGTGCGGTCACGGCCGCGATGGCCAGCAGGGTCTTCTTCATCACTATCGTCCTTCGAGTGCTCCGGTAGCTGTCGCAGACCACCATACGTAATGTCCCGGAATCCCGGTTCGGCGGGGTGCTGCCACCCCATGGGGGTATCCCCGGACGCGCAGCAAGCGGAAAGGCCCCGGAGGGGGCTCCCCGGGGCCTTTCGCGGCAGTGCTTCTCAGCTCACCATCAGCTCATCAGCTGCAACCGCTGGTGGAGCCGCAGCCCTCGCAGACGTAGCACGATCCGCTCGGGCGCATCTTCGTGCCGCAGGTGAAGCACAGCGGGGCGTCGACAGCGGTGCCAGTGATGGATTCCATCAGTTCCGCAGTGGTGTGCGCCTTGCCGAACTCGATCGGCGCCGGGGCCTCGATGAGGGAGGGCTGACGCGCACCGTCGACCTTGAAGTTGTCGCCGTCGTCGTTGCGCAGGGTCTGCGATTCCGGCATGGCCGCCTCTTCCTCCTCCGAGACGTAGCTGCCGGTCTCGACGTAGCGGGCACGCTCGGCAGCCGTGTAGATGCCAAGCTCGGCACGGTCGTCGAAGGACAGGTAGTCCAGCGCGAGGCGGCGGAAGATGTAGTCCATGAAGGACTGCGCGATCCGGATGTCCGGATCATCGGTCATGCCGGCGGGATCGAACTTCAGGTTCGTGAACTTCTGCACATAGCTCTCCAGCGGCACGCCGTACTGCAGACCGATGGACACCGCGATCGAGAAGGCGTCCATCACTCCGGCGAGGGTGGAGCCCTGCTTGCCGAGCTTCAGGAACACCTCTCCCAGACCACCGTTCTCGTAGGCGCTCGAGGTCATGTAACCCTCCGCACCGTTGACCGAGAAGCTCGTCGTGCGGCTGTTGCGGGACTTGGGCAGACGGGTCCGCTTGGGACGGTATTCGACGCGCACCTCGGGTTCCGGCTTGGCCTCCGGGGCCTTCTCCTCGGCCTTCTTCTTTCCGTCGGAGAGGGGCTGGCCCACCTTGCAGTTGTCGCGGTAGACCGCCAGCGCCTTGAGGCCGAGCTTCCAGCCCTGCAGGTAGACGTCCGCGATCTCCTCGACGGTGGCCGTCTCCGGCAGGTTGACCGTCTTCGAGATGGCTCCCGAGAGGAAGGGCTGCACGGCGGCCATCATTCGCACGTGGCCCATCGGAGCGATCGCGCGCTGGCCCATCGCGGTGTCGAAGACCTCGTAGTGCTCGGCAGCCAGGCCGGGGGCACCGATGACGTGGCCGTTGCTCGCGATGAACTCGATGATCGCCTCGACCTGCTCCGGGCCGTATCCCATCTGCCGCAGGGCACGCGGGACGGTCTGGTTGACGATCTGCATCGATCCGCCGCCGACGAGCTTCTTGAACTTCACGAGCGAGAAGTCGGGCTCGATACCAGTGGTGTCGCAGTCCATCATGAAGCCGATGGTGCCCGTGGGCGCCAGCACGGAGGCCTGGGCGTTGCGGAACCCCTTCTGGGCGCCCAGCTTGACCACTTGGTCCCATTCACGGGTGGCGACGGCGTGGATGCCACGGTCGGTCGGCAGAACCTTGAGGGAGTCGTTGGCGGCCTGGTGCTTGCGCATGACGCGCTGGTGGGCCTCGGCATTCTCGGCGTAGCCGTTGTAGGGCCCGACGATCCCGGCGAGTTCGGCGCTGCGACGGTAGGAAGCACCGGTCATGATCGAGGTGATGGCCGCCGCGGTGGAACGGCCACCCTCGGTGTCATAGCCCTTGCCCATGGCCATCAGCAGGGCGCCGAGGTTGGCGTAGCCGATGCCGAGTTGACGGAAGTTGCGGGTGGTCTCACCGATCGACTCGGTCGGGAAGTCGGCGAAGCAGATGGAGATGTCCATGGCCGTGATGATGAGCTCCACGGCCTTGACGAACAGCTCCGAGTCGAACGTGTCGTCGTCCTTCAGGAACTTCAGCAGGTTCAGGCTGGCCAGGTTGCACGACGAGTTGTCCAGGCTCATGTACTCCGAGCAAGGGTTCGACGCGGTGATGGGTCCCGTGACCGGGTTGGTGTGCCAGTCGTTGATGGTGTCGTGGTACTGGATGCCGGGGTCCGCGCACTCCCAGGCCGCCTTGGCGATCTTGTGGAACAGTTCCTTGGCCCGGACCTCCTCGATGATGCTGCCGTCGCCTCGGGCACGCAGCCCGAACGGCCCATCAGCCTCGACGGCCTCCATGAACTCGTCGTTGACCCGGACCGAGTTGTTGGCGTTCTGGTACTGCACCGAGGTGATGTCCCTGCCGCCCAGGTCCATGTCGAAGCCGGCGTCACGGAGCGCGCGGATCTTGTCCTCCTCCCGCGCCTTGGTCTCGACGAACTCCTCGATGTCGGGGTGGTCGACGTCAAGCACGACCATCTTCGCTGCACGCCTGGTGGCACCACCGGACTTGATGGTGCCGGCGGATGCGTCCGCGCCTCGCATGAACGAGACGGGGCCTGAGGCCGTACCGCCGGAGCTCAGCAGTTCTTTGGAGGAACGGATGCGGGAGAGGTTCAGACCGGCGCCGGAGCCGCCCTTGAAGATGAAGCCCTCCTCCTTGTACCAGTTCAGGATGGAGTCCATCGAGTCATCGACGCTGAGGATGAAGCAGGCGGAGACCTGCTGCGGCGACGGCGTCCCCACGTTGAACCAAACCGGTGAGTTGAACGAGAAGTACTGGTGCAGCAGCATCCAGGTCAGCTCGTGCTCGAAGATCTCGGCGTCGGCAGGCGTGGCGAAGTACCCGTGGTCCGCGCCTGCGCGCGCATAGGTCTTGACCACGCGGTCGATCAGCTGCTTGAGGCTCGACTCGCGCTTGTCCGTGCCGACGGCCCCGCGGAAGTACTTCGTCGTGACGATCGTGGACGCGTTGACGCTCCAGAAGCTGGGGAACTCGACGCCCTGCTGCTCGAAGACCGAGACCCCCGTCTTCCAGTTCACCTGCGAGACGTCGCGCAGCTCCCACTCCACCTCGTCGTAGGGGTGTACACCGGGGGTGGTGAAGACCCGCGAGATGGTCAGGCCCCGGGACGCCTTGGGCTGGTTCGACTTGCTGGCCCGGCCGGCAGCTGGCTTGGTGGCAGTCGTGGTCATAACTATCCTCACTGGTTGTTTGTGGACCGGCTCAGCCGATCAGGGGCTCTTGCGACATTGACTTGCGTTGCCGGCTGGACGAGCTCCGTCCAGTGGCGGGGACCTCCGAAGGCGTACTCCGCTCGGAGATCCGCGCCCTCATAGCATCTATCTCGGCCGCGAAGTCATCGACCGACTCATAGTTCTTGTACACACTTGCGAATCGCAGGTAGGCGACGGGGTCAAGTTCGGCCAAGGGGCCGAGGATGGCCACGCCGATGGCCTCCGCAGGGATCTCCGCCAAGCCACTGGAGCGAAGGGACTCCTCGACCTGCTGCCCGAGGGCCGCGAGTTCGGCGGAGGTGACGGGACGGCCTTGGCAGGCCTTGGTCACACCCTTGATCACCTTCTCGCGGTTGAAGGGCTCGGTCACTCCGGAGCGCTTCACAACGGTCAACTGAACCTGCTCGACCGTGGTGAATTTCCGTTCGCACACGGGACAAGTGCGACGCCTGCGAATGGCCGCGCCGTCGTCCGTCGCGCGCGAATCGGACACCTTGGTGTCCTCATGGCGGCAGAACGGGCAATGCACGGCGGGGGTCCTCTCATCGGGATGACCTCACGGGTGAGGCCGGTTTACTAATGATCCAGGCGTTATCCCCAAACCACAACTTGTTGGGGAAGAACACCGTTGTAACTACTAGATCTAGTAAACCCTAGGTCCGTCGGGGACGCGGGTCAATACCCGTCGGCGTGTCGCTCGCCGATCTTCAGAAATCGCTCAGCGGCCCTCGACGTGGGCCCAGGCCGGGTCGCCCTGAACGAACTGGACCGCCGGGTCCGGGGTGGACCAACTGGCGAACTCCGCAGTTGAGACACCAACACCCAGCAGGGCGACGACGGACACGAGTGCAACCTTCACGGTCAACAGGACCGAGGCCCGGGGCCGACGGTCGATGACGCATGAGGCAAGGGAGCGTGTGCGCCCCGGTGACGGCGTCGTCGCCGGGCTTGCGAGTGGGCCAGGCGCTGGGCGCCGGCTGCCGGGGGCGCTGGGGCGCTTCCGCCTGGGAGAAGTGGTGACGGTCCGGGTACCGGGTGCTGCAACCGCGATGCTCATACTGACTCCTTATCCGTGACACCCGCCATCCGCGAGATGTCGAACGTGTGTTCGAATGGAAACGATACCCCAGGAGGAGGCCAATTCAAACGATCGTTCGAATCTTCCTTCCGGCGTGTCCCCTCGCGAGCTACACAATCAGGAGGCTCTGACAAAACGGTTGGGACGCGACACGCCAGCGGGATCGAACAAGTGTTCGGATTATTGGCTATGATTTCGGGCATGGCAGACGAGCGAAAGAACCCCCCGAAGCGGGCCTCCCGGGCCGGTCGTCCCACGACGGCCCAGGTCGAGGCGGACCTGGACGGCATCGCGATCCTCCCCGACGGCCCCGAGGACGCCTACGGGCTGACCCATCGTCAGCGTCGCATCCTGCAGGTGATCAAGGAAGCCGTGGAGACGGTCGGCTACCCACCATCCATCCGGGAACTCGCCCGCCAGGCAGGGCTCGCCTCCACCTCAAGCGTGTCCTACCAGCTCAAGGTGCTGGAGGAGAAGGGATTCCTGCGCCGGGATCCGAACCGCCCCCGCGCCTTGGTGGTCACCATTCCAGACGGTGCAGCCCCCCGCCAGGCCGCGTCGGCCGAACTCTCCTCCGAGCAGAGCTACAACAACGCCCCCAACTCGGTGAACGCCCCACTGGTCGGAAGGATCGCGGCTGGTGGCCCCATCCTCGCCGAGGAACGGGTGGAGGACGTCTTCTCGCTGCCCAAGCAACTGGTGGGTGATGGCAACCTGTTCCTGCTGGAGGTCAGTGGTGACTCCATGATCGACGCCGCGATCTGCGACGGCGACTTCGTCGTGGTCCGGCAGCAGAACGACGCCATCAACGGAGACATCGTCGCAGCCCTGATCGAGGACGAGGCCACGGTGAAGACTCTCAAGCGCAAGGACGGCAAGGTGTGGCTCATGCCGCACAACGAGAACTACGAGCCCATCGATGGCACCAACGCCCACATCATGGGCAAGGTCGTCGCCATCCTCCGACGGGTCTGAGTCACTCCTCGCCGCGGAGCCGACGCAGCGCGTTGACCGCGACGTCCGGGTCCGTGGTGGCCCAGAATCCGGGCAGGGAACTGGCGAGGAACCTGCCGTAACGAGCCGTCACCAGCCGGGGGTCGAGAATGGCCACCACTCCCCTGTCCTCGCTGCGCCGGATCAGCCTGCCCGTGCCTTGCGCCAGCAGCAGCGCCGCGTGGGTGGCTGCGACCGACATGAAGCCGTTGCCCCCGGCGTCGTCAACCGCCTTCTTCCGGGCTTGCATGAGCGGGTCATCAGGGCGTGGGAACGGGATCTTGTCGATGATCACGAGCTGGCAGGTCTCCCCGGGCACGTCCACTCCCTGCCACAGCGACATCGTTCCGAACAGGCAGGTTTCCGGATCCGCGATGAACTCCCGCTGGAGCTCGGACAATTGCGCGTCTCCCTGGCACAGGATCTTCAGCTCCGGCAGTTCACGGCGGCAATGGGCAGCGGCTTGCTCCGCGTTGCGTCGGGAGGCGAACAGCCCCAACGTCCTGCCCCCCGCGGCCCACACCAACTGCGCAATCTCGGAGAGCACTTCGTCGGTCAGTCCGTCGCGACCAGGGTTGGGCAGCGCCTTGGTGGCGTAGAGGATCCCCTGGGTGCGGTAGTCGAACGGCGACCCGACGTCCAGACCGCGCCATGACAACGGTGAGACCTCAGGGTCCGATTCAGTTTCAGCCACCTCGTCCCGGCGGGACAGACCGACGCTGGCCGCGAACGCGGAGAAGTCACCGCCCAACACCAAGGTGGCGGAAGTGCAGATGGTCGGGGTCTCCCCGAAGACCTGCTCTCGCAGGAGTCCTGCCACGTTCAACGGTGCCACCCACACAGTTCGTCCGCGCACATCCGAGTCGCTGACCCACACCACGTCGGCATCGGCGAGGGCGGCAATCCGGGCGGAGATGTCGAAGACCTCCTGCACTGCGGCGCTCGCCTGGGTCCGTTCGGGGTCGTCATGCTTGCCGGAGAGCGCACTGACCACCCGTCTGCTGACGTCGCGGATCTGCGCCGCTGCGTAGGTGACGGGGGCCGACGCGGATTCGATCCGCGTCAGGCTGGACTCGTCCAGCGCAGTGCGCAGGGCGTCCGAGCACTCCAGGAACTCGGTGGCGAGGTCGTCCTCCAGCCACGTCAGGGCCCGCCGGGCAGCCCGCTCGACGATCATCGGGGTCAGCTCGTTCGTGGCTGCCGTGGTGATTCGTGAGGGGAGTTCGTGCGCCTCGTCGACGATCAGCGCCGAGTGCTCGGGCAGGGCGGTCCTGCCGTGCATGGCGTTGATGGCCAGCAGAGCGTGGTTGGTGACGACCACCTGCGCTGCCCGAGCCTCCTCGCGGGAGGCCTCGACGAAGCACTCGTCACCGAACGGACAGGCCGCCACTCCAAGGCATTCGCGGGTGGGGATCGAGACCTGCTGCCAACCCGCAGCGGTGTGGCTGGGGGCATCGTCGCGGTCGGCGAGTCCACCACGCTCGGCCTCCTCCTCCACCCATTCCCGCAGTGCCAGCACCTCCACGCCCAGCTTGCTGACGGCGTCGGTTCCCGGGGAGGTCTGCAGTTCCTCGGCACCCAGCAGGGAGCCCTGCGCGGACGTACCCCCCGAGCGCGACCGGTAGAGGCACGCGTAGTTGGTCCTCCCCTTGAGGATGGCAGTCTTCGGCTCCTTGCCAGTCACCTTCTTGACTGCGGCCAGGGCAGCGGGGATGTCCTTGTTCGCCAACTGCGCCTGGAGCGCGAGGGTGGCCGTCGCGATGATGATTCGCTCGTCGGACTCGACCACGCGCGCCAGCACCGGGGCGAGGTACCCCAGCGACTTCCCGGTGCCGGTCCCGGCCTGCACCAGCAGGTGCAATCCGCTGTCCAGGCTCTCGGCGACAGCCAGGGCCATCGCCTGCTGACCCGGGCGTTCGCGTCCCTCGATGCCGGAGACGGCGGCCTGGAGGATCTCGAGGGCCACTTCCTCAGGCATGCCTGAACTCGGCCAGTTCGTCGGCCAGGGCCGGACGCACCAGGGCGCGCACCTCGGTGCCCTCGGCCACGTGGTCGAGTTGCTGGATGCGACCGGTGCGGTGGATCCGGTCCACCAGATCCCCCCGCTCGTACGGAATCACCACGTGGATCTCCACCTCCGGGCGTGGGAGCCACTCGGCAACCGCCTTGGCCAGCTCGTCGATTCCGCGGCCGGAGCGGGCGGAGACGATGATCGACTCCGGGTGGTTCGCGCGCAGCGCCATGAGCGCGGTCTGGTCGGCCACATCTGCCTTGTTGAAGACCAGCAGTTCCGGGACCGTGAGTGCCTCGATCTCGGCCAGCACCTGGCGTACCGCTGAGATCTGCCCCTCCGGGTCCGGGTCCGAGGCGTCCACGACGTGCAGCAGCAGATCCGCCTGGGCGGACTCCTCCAGCGTCGAGCGGAAGGCCTCCACCAGGTCGTGCGGCAGGTGGCGGACGAAACCGACGGTGTCGGTCAGCGTGAACTCCCGGCCGTCATGGGTCTGAGACCGGCGGGTGGTCGGGTCGAGGGTCGCGAACAGAGCGTCCTCCACCAGGACCCCGGCGCCCGTCAGCCGGTTCAGCAGCGACGACTTGCCGGCGTTGGTGTACCCGACGATGGCCACCGACGGGACCTGGTTGCGACGGCGTTCGGCGCGCTTGCCCTCCCGCGTGGTCTCCATCTCCTTGAGGCGTCTGCGTAGCTGCGAGATCCGGTGCTGGATGCGACGGCGATCCGTCTCGATCTTCGTCTCGCCGGGGCCCCTGCCGCCGATGCCCGCACCGCCGGCCGCGCGACCACCGGCCTGGCGGGACAGGTTGCCACCCCAGCCACGGAGACGCTGCTTCAGGTACTGCAACTGGGCGAGCTCGACCTGGGCCTTGCCCTCCGCACTCTTGGCGTGCTGGGCGAAGATGTCGAGGATCAGGGCGGTGCGGTCCACCACCTTGACCTTCAGCCGGTCCTCAAGGTTGCGCAGTTGGGAGGCGTCAAGCTCACCGTCGCAGATCACCGTGTCAGCCCCCGTGGCCTGCACCACCTCGGCAACCTCGGTGACCTTGCCCTTTCCGATGTAGGTTGCGGGATCCGGATGACTGCGGCGCTGCACCAGCGCTTCGAGCACCTCGGAGCCCGCCGTCTCCGCGAGCAGCTTCAGTTCCGCCATCGCGTTGTCGGCGTCGGCCTGCGTGCCCGTGGTCCAGACGCTTACCAGGATCACTCGTTCCAGACGGAGCTGCCGGTACTCGACCTCGGTGACGTCCTGGAGTTCGGTGCGCATGCCGGCCACGCGGCGCAGCGAGCGCCGGGCCTCGAGGTCTTCCTGGTCACCGTCGAAGTCCTCGTACTCTTCGTCGAGGAGGTCCGCGGGCGTGGGTTGCGTGTCAGGTTGGTTCATCGTGGGGTCCATTCTCGCAGGCCGGGCCCCGGCCTCCAAGCATCACTGTTACGCCTGTGGAAAACCCCGGCTCCTCAGGCCCAGTACTCGCCGCGCATCTGGATGACGGCGGGCCCGGTCAGCCAGGCATGCTCCCCCTCGAAGTCCACCGTCAACTCCCCGCCCGGGACGGTGACGGTCACCTGACCGTCGTGACCGGAGCGCTGGGCATAGGCCGCTGCGGCGGCCACCACCCCGGTACCGCAGCTCATCGTCTCCCCGCTGCCACGCTCGTGGACGCGCATCCGGACGCGCCCCGCCTCGGTGGCGTGGATGAACTCCACGTTGACGCCACGCGGGAACACGTCCTGAGGTGCCCATAGCGGCGCCCGGCCGAGGTCCAGCGCGGCCAGCTCGTCGACGTCGTCGAGGAAGACAACGGCATGCGGGTTGCCCACGTCGATGGCCACCGCCGGCCAGTCCCGGCCCTGGTGGCTGACCCTCACCTCCCGCTCCTCGAACCGCGGGCGGCCGATGTCGACCGAGATGAGCCCGCCCCGGGCGATCCTGACGTCCTTGACGCCAGCGCGGGTGGCCACACTGAAGCGGCCCGACGGCACCAGTTGCTCGTTCATGAGGTGGCGAGCGAAAAGTCTCAGTCCGTTGCCACACATCTCGGCGAGCGAGCCGTCGGAGTTGCGGTAGTCCATGAACCAGAGCTCCGGGTCGCCGTCCCAGTCCTTCACGTACTGGGCACGCACCACCCGAAGCAGGCCGTCGGCGCCGATCCCTCCGCGCCGGTCGCAAAGCTGCTGCACGAAGGCCGGCGAGAGGTCGCGCATGCCGTGCTGGTCGTCGATGATTATGAAGTCATTGAGGGTCGCGTGGCCCTTCAGGAACGTGAACCTGCGCATGACTCCCCTCCGTTGCAGCTGTAGGGGGCAATCCTACCCGCGAGAGGATTACTGTTGGGTTGGACGGCTCCCCCGCTTGCAGCCACTGGATCCTGGGGTCCCTCCGGTACCAGCCCAACTGCTTGCGCACGAATCGTCTGGTGGCCTTCTTCACGAGCTCCTTGGCTTCCTCCGCCGTGGTCAGCCCGTCCAGCAGGTCGATGACCTGTCGGTACCCGATCGCCCGGCGCGCGGTCACGCCCTCCCGCAGCCCGACGTCGAGGAGCCGGCGCACCTCGTCCACCAGCCCGCTTTCCCACATGGCCTCGACCCGCTCGTTCACGCGCCTGTCCAACTCCGCGCGGTCCTGCTGCAGCCCGAACTGCCACACGTTGCGGAGTTCGTAGGTCCATTCGGGCAGGGAGGCGACGTGTCCACCGGCGAGCTCATTGACCTCCAGCGCCCGGACGGTCCGGCGACCGTTCCCGGGTTCGATCTTCGCCGCCGATTCGGGGGCCCTCAGGGCCAGCAGACGGTGAAGCTCGAAGGGGCCGACGCGTTCCAGTTCGGCCTCCCACTTGGCTCGGACTACCTCGTCGGAGGCCTGGAACTCGAAGGAGTCGAGGATCGCCCGGGTGTACAGCGCCGAGCCCCCGACGACGACGGGAATGCCCCCGCGCTCCCGGATGTCGGCGATGGCCGAGCGCGCGAGGCCCTGGAACTCCGCCACGGTGGCACGCTCGGTGACGTCCAGGATGTCGATGAGGTGGTGGACCACGCCCCTGCGCTCAGCGGCGGAGGGTTTGGCCGTCCCGATGTCCATTCCGCGGTAGACCAGCATTGAGTCGGCGTTGACCACCTCGGCGAGGATCCCGCGGTGCTGCAACTGCAGGGCAACCTCGACGGCGAGTTCGGACTTGCCCGTGGCCGTGGGGCCGACGAGCACGATCACAGGCAATGCCTCAGACCCCCGCCGGACGGCCGATCCCCGGCATGCCCAGACCGACGCCGACCGGGGCCGGGGCCTGGGAGGTCGTGGCCTCCCACGCGTCGCCACCCCGGGTCCTGCGCAGCCCACGGATTGGAAGGTCGGAGTTGAGGTGGTGGGGGGCGGCGTGCGTGATGGTCGCCAGGGCGATGTCGCCGGGGCGAGGGCGCTCCGCCGCGTCGTCGCCGACCGTGACGTGCACGAGGCGATTGTCCCTGGCCCGCCCGCTCATCCGGTTGGTCTCGAGGTCCTTGCGACCCTCGCCGAGGGCGAACATCACCTCGACCTCAGTGCCCTCCAGCGCCCGGTTCTCCTGCCAGGAGATGTCGTTGACCAGGTCGACCAGACGTTCGTAGCGGTCCTGGACCACCTCCTTGGGGATCTGCCCGGGCATCTCTGCGGCAGGCGTGCCGGGCCGCTTGGAGTACTGGAAGGTGAACGCTGCCGAGAACCGCGACGCGGCGACGACCTCCATGGTCTGACGGAAGTCCTCCTCCGTCTCCCCGGGGAAGCCGACGATGATGTCGGAAGTGATAGCAGCTTGCGGCATGGCAGCGCGGACCTGTTCGATGATCCCCAGGTAGCGCTCACGACGGTAGGAGCGGCGCATCGCCTTGAGGATGGCGTCGGATCCGGACTGGAGTGGCATGTGCAGCTGCGGCATCACGTTGGGGGTCTGGGCCATCGCGTCGATCACGTCGTCGGTGAAGTCCTTGGGGTGCGGCGACGTGAACCTGACGCGCTCGAGGCCGTCGACCTCCCCACAGGCCCGCAGCAGCTTTGCGAAGGCGTGCCGGTCGCCGAACTCGACCCCGTAGGCGTTGACGTTCTGGCCCAGCAAGGTGATCTCCTGGACGCCCTGGTCCACGAGCATCCGGACCTCGGCCAGGATGTCGCCCGGCCGTCGGTCGGTCTCCTTGCCCCGGAGCGCGGGGACGATGCAGAACGTGCAGGTGTTGTTGCAGCCGACGCTCACGGAGACCCAGGCGGAGTAGGGCGACTCGCGCCGGCTGGGCAGGTTGCTCGGGAAGTTCTGCAACGCTTCGACGATCTCGACCTGCGCCTCGTTCTCCACCCGTGCCCGCTCCAGCAGGATCGGCAGCGAGCCGACGTTGTGGGTCCCGAACACGACATCCACCCAGGGAGCCTTGCGCAGGATCACCTCCCGATCCTTCTGGGCCATGCAGCCACCCACGGCGATCTGCATGCCGGGGTGCTCGGACTTGACTTTCGCCATGTGCCCGAGGTTCCCGTAGAGGCGGTTGTCAGCGTTCTCGCGCACCGCGCAGGTGTTGAACACCACGACGTCGGCACCGCCACCCAGCGGAGCCCCGGGAACGGCGTCGATGCGGCTCAGACCAGACTCCTCCAGCAGCCCCGAGATCCTCTCGGAGTCATGGACGTTCATCTGGCAGCCATAGGTGATGACGTTGTAGGTGCGGGCGTTCGACATGGTGTGACAACTCTAGACGCGGGCGCCGTGAGGATGAAACCGTCAGTAGGCTTCCCCGCATGACAGTTCTCCCCACCGGGGCCCAGTACGAGATCACCCACGGCCGCTACGCCGCCGTCACGACGGAGGTCGGTGCCACGCTGCGCAGCCTGAGCGTCGACGGCGAGGAACTGCTGTGGACCTTCGGGCCCGACGAGATCCCCCGGTCGAGCCAGGGGCTGCAGCTGCTGCCGTGGCCGAACCGGATCGCGGACGGCGCCTACCGTTTCGCCGGCAGCGACCAGCAGTTGCCGATCAACGAGGTGGAGCGCAACACCGCCCTGCACGGCCTGAACGCCGGCCGGGCCTGGGAGCTCGTGGCCCACACCAGTGACACCGTGGTGCAGCGTCACACGTTCCACCCCGAGCCCGGCTGGCCGGGGACGCTCACCGCGAGCATCACCCACAGCCTCGATGACGAGGGCTTGCGCGTGGAGGTGCAGGTGGTCAACGATGGCGCCAGCCCGCTGCCCTACGGTTACGGCGTCCACCCCTACTTCGAGTTCGGCAACCTGTCCGAGGTGGAACTGCTTCTGCCGTTCGAGCAGGAACTGACCGTCGATCCGGCGCGACTGCTGCCGGTCTCCGTGGAGCCGATCTCGGCGGAGAGGGACTTCCGGGCTGCGCGGCCCCTCGCCGAGGTCGAGTTCGACACCGCCTTCACCGGCCCGCAGAGCGCCGAGTGGGCGGTAGAGCTGCGGGGCCCCGCGCGGGTCGTGTCCATCTGGGCCGACGAGACGCTCCCATGGGTGCAGGTCTACACGACTCGTCCCGAGCGCCACGCGATCGCCGTCGAGCCGATGACCTGCGGACCCGACGCCTTCAACGAGGGCCCCACGCACGCCGGCATGATCACCCTTGCCCCCGGCCAGGAGTCGCGCTCGGTCTGGGGCGTCCGCGCCACCTGAAGGGTTAGTGCGCCGTCTCCATGGCACGCGACTCGCGCACGACGACGACCTTGATCTGTCCCGGATAGGTGAGGTTCTTCTCGATCTCCTTGGCGAGATCGCGCGCCAAGGTCTGCGAAGCGATGTCGTCGACGACGTCCGGGGCGACCATCACGCGCAGCTCGCGGCCGGCCTGCATGGCGTAGGCGCGCTCGACACCCTCGTGATTGGTGGCGATCGCCTCCAGGTGTTCCATGCGCTCGACGTAGGCCTCCAAGGGCTCCCTGCGCGCGCCCGGGCGTGACCCGGAAATGGCATCGGCAGCCTGGACCAGGACTGCCTCGACGGTGCGGGGCTCGACCTCGTTGTGGTGGGCCTCCACCGCGTGCACGATGTCTGGATGCTCGCCGTGGCGCCGGAGCAGGTCTGCGCCGACGATCGCGTGCGGGCCCTCCTGCTCATGGGTCAACGCCTTGCCGATGTCGTGGAGGAACGCAGCGCGCTTGCAGAAGGCCACGTCCAGACCGAGTTCGGCCGCCATCATTCCGGCCAGGTGTGCGCTCTCCACCAGGTGGCGCAGGACGTTCTGACCGTAGGAGGTCCGGAAGGCCAGCGCCCCGACCACCGGCACGAGGTCCTCGTGCAGGTCGACGATGCCCACCTCTGCCAGTGCGTCCTGGGCCGCGCGGTTGAGGATCTCCGACATGTTGCGCTGACTCTTCTCGAAAGCCTCCTCGATCCGGGCGGGATGGATGCGGCCATCGGCCACGAGGTCGACGAGGGTCAGCCGGGCGGTCTCACGACGCACGGGGTCGAAACTGGACAGGAGGACCGACTCCGGGGTGTCATCGATCAGCACGTTGACGCCCGTGATCTGCTCGAACGCCCGGATGTTGCGGCCCTCGCGGCCGATGATGCGGCCCTTCATGTCGTCCGAAGGCAGGTCGACGCTGGAGACGACCGATTCGCTGGTCTGCTCCGAGGCGACCCGCTGGATGGCGGTGACGATGATGCTTCGCGCGATCTTGTCCGCGTCCCGACGGGCGCGCTGCTCGATGTCGCGGGCCAGGCCCGTTGCGCTCAGCTTCGCCTGTCGTTCCGCCTCCGCCAGCACTTCCGCGCGGGCGGCCGCCACGCTGAGTCCGGCCACGCGCTCAAGTTCTGCGGTGGCGCGTTCCAGTTCTTCCTCCAGCCTGGCCCGGGCTGCCTTGACCTCGGCCTTCTGCGCATCCAACTTCTCGGTGCGCACCTGTAGCCCCTCGGCGTCGGCGGCCACCCGGTCCTCGCGCTCGTGGAGCCTTGCCTCCTGCCGCTCCTGGGCAGCACGGATCTCACGGAGTTCGTTGCGCTGAGCCGCAATGGATGCCTCGAGTTCGGCACGCCGGCGCTCGACGTCGGCCATGGCTTCCTTGGCCCGCTCCTGTGAGTGCTGGAGGACTCGCTCCGCATCAGCGCGAACGTGGTTGGCGCTCTCCTCGGCCTGCTCGCGGATGGAAGCCGCGACGGAGCGCGAGCGCTTCTCCATCCGCGCGTGTTCCTCGACCAGACCCAGCACGGCCCGCCGCTGCCTCAGGACCACGACCACCAAGACGACGGCGAGGACGGCTGCCACCGCCCAACCAATCCACTCCATTGCACACTCCTCAGCCTCGAGGTCATGCCTCCCGCAGGGGTGCACCACTGGGCGCCCAGCGACGACGGCGCTGGACGCTGCGTCGACGAATCGACCCAGTCTGGCTTATGAGCTTGTCAGATCCCGTTTGCTGGCCGGGAGTCGTAAGCTCCGGGCCCGGGGTTTTATTAGTCCAATATTCCAATTGCCTTCACCCAAACGGTGAAGAGGTGTCTTCATGCGGGGTCACCTAGACCTTGCTTCGAGATTATGGCCCCCCTGTGGAAAACACAAGCTCCGGCGTGCCTCAATCGTCGAAGCGCCCCAGCGCCTCCTCGGACACCCCGACGACGATGTCCATCCCGAAGCCCCTGCGCGCCAGGGCACCACGCAACCGCCTCATCGCCACGTGACGCTCGAGACCGGCCAGCGAGCCGGCCCTGCGGGTGGCGAAAGCGCGGGCCGCGGCCCACTCGTCGGACGGGTCCAGTTCGGCCAGCACCTCGTCCACCGCCTCGCGCTGGATGCCCTTGGCCTGGAGCTCCTGTCGGATGCGGGTTCGTCCGCGGTGCGACACGTTCACCCGGCTGACGGTCAGCGCCTCCGCGAACGCATCGTCGTCCACGTAGCGCAGTTCCTTCAGGCGCTGCATGATCTCGTCGGCGACGTCGGATGGGACGTCCTTCTTCCGCATCGCCGCACGCAGCTCGTGCTCGGTCCTGGCCCGAGTCTCCAGCAGGCGGAGTGCGATTCGGTAGGCGAACTCCACCTGCTGGTCACGGCTCATCCCGCCGACGGGATCAGAAGTCAACCTCGACCTCGCCGCTCTCGGGGTCGATCTTCTCCTCGACGGCGTTGGGATCCTTGTCAACACCGAGGTGCATCCGGATGCGGCGCTCGATCTCGGCTGCCACCTCTGGATTCTTCTTCAGGAACGCGCGCGCGTTCTCCTTGCCCTGGCCGAGCTGGTCGGCTTCGTAGGTGAACCACGCACCGGCCTTGCGGACCACACCCGACTCCACCCCGAGATCGATCAGGCTGCCCTCGCGGGAGATCCCCTCGCCGTAGATGATGTCGAACTCCGCCTGCTTGAAGGGCGGGGCCACCTTGTTCTTGACGACCTTCACGCGCGTGCGGTTGCCCACGCTGACGGTGCCGTCCTTCAGGGTCTCGATGCGGCGGACGTCGAGGCGGATTGACGAGTAGAACTTGAGGGCGCGGCCGCCCGTGGTGGTTTCCGGCGAGCCGAACATCACGCCGATCTTCTCGCGGAGCTGGTTGATGAAGATTGCCGTGGTGTTGGAGTTCTTCAGCGCACCGGTCATCTTGCGGAGTGCCTGGCTCATGAGCCGTGCCTGCAGGCCCACGTGCGAGTCGCCCATGTCTCCTTCGATCTCGGCGCGCGGGGTCAGGGCCGCCACCGAGTCGATGACCACGAGCGCGATGGCACCGGAGCGCACCAGCGTGTCAGCGATCTCAAGCGCCTGCTCGCCGTTGTCCGGCTGCGACACGAGGAGTTCGTCGGTGTTCACCCCCAGGTTCTGGGCGTAATCCGGATCCAAGGCGTGCTCCGCGTCGATGAAGGCGCAGATGCCACCCTCCCGCTGCGCGTTGGCGATGGCGTGGAGCGCGACGGTGGTCTTGCCGCTGGACTCCGGGCCATAGATCTCCACCACGCGGCCACGGGGCAAGCCACCGATGCCGAGCGCGACGTCCAGCGCAACGGATCCGGTGGGAATTACGTCGATCGGCAGGCGGGTGTCCGCGCCGAGGCGCATGACTGATCCCTTGCCGTGGACCTTCTCGATTTGCGACAGTGCCGCTTCCAGCGCCTTGGCGCGATCCGCAACGGCCATGGGTTGCTCCTATCCTCGGTGCCCGCGTCCGGCGGACCAATTTGTGCTCGACCAACACTCTAGGTTTTGGGACTGACGAAACACCACGGAGCACAGGTGCCTGTGGAGAACCTTCAGCGGGACCTACTCTAGACGAACACCTGTTCGATTGTCCCGCGACACGCGCGGCGTGTCTCAGTGCCCTAGAGCAACGTCTGCGGCAACTCCAGCTGGGCCCACACCGCGCGCCAGATCCGCTTGCAGGGCAGCCCCGCAGCGAGGGATTCGCGGACCGTCCGGCCACCGAGGTCGGCCAGGACGACCTGCTCCGCCCACACGGCCGCGTAGCCGTCGGGCAGCACCTTGCCCAGCCTCGCCCACAGCTCTGCTTCACGCACAGCGCAACGGTATCCGATGGGCGCAAGGAGCTCCCCGCGCACCCTCAGGGGAGCGGAATGGACGAAACCGATCATCGCCGCTCACGAATGCCCGCCGGGCCGTAGAGTGTGGCTCGACATTCGCGCAACGAACCGCGCAATCGACCAGACAACAAAGGGGTAGCCAGTCTTGAGCACCACCGGCACATCGTCCCACAAGCGTTCCGACCGGATGGTCGCCCTCCTCGCCCTACTTGGGCAGCACGGACAACTCCCCTTGTCGCAGCTCGCGAAGGAACTCGGCGCCTCCGAGGCCACCATTCGCCGCGACGTCGCGGCACTGGCTGCACAGGGCCTGCTGGACCGGACGCACGGCGGAGCTCGTCTCGTCCAGGGGATGAAGGAACTTCCCGTCCGCCTGCGCGACGGGCGCAACCAGGAGGCCAAGTCACGAATCGCCATCGCCGCCGCACACATGATCCCCCAGGGCAAGTACGCCATCGGCCTGACCGGAGGAACCACCGCGGCAGAGGTGTTGCGCGCCCTGCAGCATCGCGACGACCTGACGATCATCACCAACTCGCTCAGCATCGGGATGGAGGCGGCCGAGCAGGGCCAGGCCAGGGTCCTCATAGCCGGCGGCGTGCTGCGCCCCAACTCCCTCGAACTGGTCGGCTCACTCGCGGAGGCGACGCTGCGGCTGGTCAACATCGGGACGGCCATCGTCGGGGCCGACGGGGTCAGTGCGGTCGGAGGGCTTACCACGCACGACGAGATCGAGGCCCGCACCAACCACACCCTGATCGAGCGGGCTCAGCGCGTCATAGCGGTGGCCGACGCCTCCAAGATCGGAACCGTGACCCTGGCCAGGATGGCGAACCTGAGCGACATCGACGTCCTGGTGACGGACTCGACCGCCTCGCCCACGGAGTTGAACAAGATCCGGGAGGCCGGCGTCGACGTCCACATCGTGCCCGCCGTGGAGACGGAAAGCGACTGACTCAGGCGGCAAGCGCGACCCTGGGCGTCGCCTCGGTCTCGATCTGGGAGACCTTGTCGCTCACCATGGCCAGGAGGTCGGAGAGCGACACTCCCAGAGCCGCGGAGATGGAGAACAGGACCTCGCTGGAGGCCTCCTTGTGACCGCGCTCGATCTCGCTGAGGTATCCCAGGCTGACCATGCTGGCGACCGAGACCTCGCGGAGCGTCATCGAGGCGCCCATCCGGATCTCCCGGAGGGTTTCACCCATGACCTTGCGGATCAGAATCGTCTTCATCTCAGCCCTACCTTCGTTCTGCGGACCCAATGCCCGCCACACCTTCACAACGCGGCGAGCGAGGAATCTATTCCGCGGAGGGCGAAATGCCGGTCAGAGCACTCGCAGCAGCATGTCGATTGCGTGGTCGATGGCGGCCTCGCGGATCTGCTGCCGGTCTCCCTCGAAATGCTTGAGTTCGGTGTACTGCGGGCGGGGCGACATGCCCGGCGCCGGCCCAACGACGGCGAACCAGACCGTGCCGACCTTCACGCCGTCGATCTCCGTGGGACCGGCCACGCCCGTGGTGGCCACCGCCCAGTCCGCGTCGCAGCGCGTCTGTGCGCCCAGCGCCATCTGGATGGCGGTCAGTTCGTTCACCACACCCTCGGTGTCGATGAGTTCCGGGTCCACACCGGCGAGGCTGGCC
The DNA here is from genome assembly GCF_020687685.1 of Tessaracoccus sp. OS52. GTDB lineage: Bacteria > Actinomycetota > Actinomycetes > Propionibacteriales > Propionibacteriaceae > Arachnia. The sequence goes on from NZ_JAJEWM010000001.1 coordinate 1,468,599, forward strand.
TTGAGATCCTTGGCGTAGGTGACCAGCGAGCCGCGGAAGATCTTCGAGGCCCCAGGCACCGCGGTCAGCGCCGCGCCGATGCCGCCACCGGTGATCGATTCGCAGGTGGCCAGTGTGGTGGAGCGGGTGGTCATCAAGGTGACCAGTTCCTTGGCTGATTCAGCGGTCATCGTTCCTCCAAGTCTGCGGGGCCTTCTGCGAGCCTATCCCAGCGGCCCGTCGGAACCGGCGGCTGACTTCTCGATGGCCTCGCGACGGATCTTCATGGCCTGGCGGATGTAGTCCAGCCCGGTGACAACGGTCAGCACCAGGGCCGCGATCATCAGGCCCCACGCGATCCACTGCACGACCGTGGGCAACGCGGGGAGCCAGAGCAGGAACAGGATGAGCGCGACGGACTGCGTCACGGTCTTCGCCTTGCCACCGCGGTTCGCGGGCATGATGCCGTACTTCGCGATGGCCGCCCGCAGCCAGGTGATCCCCCATTCCCGCAGCAGGATGACCACGATGATCCACCAGTACAGCTCGTCGAGGATGCCCAGCGAGATGAAGGCGGCCCCGGTCAGGGCCTTGTCGGCCACCGGATCCCAGAGCTTGCCGAAGTCGGTGACGATGTTGTACTTCCGGGCGATCCGGCCGTCGGCCAGGTCGGTGAGGATGGCGACGGTGAACACCGCGGTGGCCGCCAGGCGCCACCCCTGGTCGTCGGGGGCCACGAACAGGACCACCAGGAACACGGGCACCAGCAGGATCCGGATCACCGTCAGCGCGTTGGGGACGTTCCAGTTGCTGGGCTTGGCAGTTTGGGGCGTGGGCTCGCTCATCGAAGGACTCCAATCAGGTCGATCCCCTCGGAGTCGACGAACTCGACCTCCACGAAGTCACCAACCGCCACCGCTGCGGACCCCTCGAGGACCACGACGCCGTCGGTCTCCGGGCCCTGGTGCGGCGCCCTGCCGACCACGCCGTCGTCGGTCCCCTCCACGAGCACCGTCGCGGACTGGCCCACGCGCTCGGCGGCCCGGGACTCGTTCACTGCCAGGGCGACGTCGGCCAGGAGCGCTCGCCGGGCCTCCACCTCGGAGGTGCTGAGGTGGCCGGGGAGCCGCTCCCCCTCCGTCCCGTCCTCGTCGGAGTAGCCGAAGACGCCCAGCACGTCGAGGTTCGCGTCGATGATGAACTGGCGCAGGGTCTCGACGTCGGCGTCGGTCTCTCCCGGGAACCCGGCGATGACATTGCTTCGGATGCCCGCCTCAGGTGCCACCGTCCGGATCCTCGAGATGAGGTCGAGGAAGGAGTCCGGGTCTCCGAAACGGCGCATGGACCGCAGGACCGAACGCGAGGCGTGCTGGAAGCTCAGGTCGAAGTAGGGGACCACCTTCGGCGTGTGGAGCATCGCCTCAAGCATCGACGGCCGGATCTCGGCCGGCTGCAGGTAGGAGACCCTGATCCAGTCGAGGCCGTCCACGGTTGAGAGGTGGCCGAGGAGTTCCTCCAGCCGTTCGTCCGGCCCGAGGTCCTTGCCGTAGCTCGAGGTGTTCTCCGAGACCAGGAAGACTTCGCGAACCCCCTCACCGACGAGCCAGCGGGCCTCCTGGACGATGTCGGCCATCGGCCGCGACAGGTAGCTGCCCCGGAAGGCCGGGATGGCGCAGAAGGAGCAGCGACGATCACAGCCGGATGCGATCTTCAGCGGGGCCGACGGGCCGGAGGAGACCCGACGGCGCAGCGTCCGGGGCCCCGTCGCGGGCGCCAGGCCCTCCGGCAGTGGGGCGTGGCCGGGTACGGCGACCCCGCGGGCAGCAGCCGAGCGGTCCGCGGGTGCCATCGGCAGCAGTTTGCGGCGGTCCCTCGGGACGTGCGGTGCCGGGGCATGCCCGTCGAGGATGAGACGCAGCTTGTCGGCGATGTCGGCGTAGTCATCGAACCCGAGGACGGCGTCGGCCTCGGGCAACTCCTTGGCCAGTTCGACGCCGTAGCGCTCGGCCATGCAGCCCACGGCGACGACGGCGCGGGTCGCGCCCCCGTCCTTCAGCTCGGCCGCGGCCAGGAGGGTGTCGATGGAGTCCTTCTTCGCCTGCTCGACGAAACCGCAGGTGTTGACCACCACCGTCTCGGCCTGCTCCGGGTCGTCGACCAGCACGAAGCCGCCGGCCTCCAGGCGGCCGGCGAGTTCCTCGGAGTCCACGTCGTTGCGGGCACACCCGAGCGTGGAGATGTGGACCTTGCGGAGTTCATCGGTGGCAGTCATCGCACCCAGTATCGCACCTGGCGCGGGAGTCATCCGTCTGCGAGGTTGGCCAGCAGCTCGTCGAGGTCCTCGGGCTTGACCAGGACCTCACGCGCCTTGGAGCCCTCGGACGGGCCGACGACGCCGCGGCTCTCGAGGATGTCCATCAGCCGCCCCGCCTTGGCGAACCCGACGCGCAACTTGCGCTGCAGCATCGAGGTGGACCCGAGTTGCAGTTCGACGACGAGGCGCGCGGCGTCGAGCACGAGTTCCAGGTCGTCGCCGATGTCGTCGACCACCTTCTTCTCGGCTTGCGGTGCGGCGACGTCCTCGCGGTAGTTGGGCTGCAACTGCGCCGAGACGTGCGCCACGACGTCGCGGATCTCCGACTCGTTGACCCACGCGCCCTGGACGCGGATCGGCTTGCCGGCGCCCATGGGGAGGAACAGACCGTCGCCCTTGCCCACCAGCTTCTCCGCACCGGGCTGGTCGAGGATCACCCGCGAGTCGGTCATGGACGACGTGGCGAACGACAGCCTGGAGGGGACGTTGGCCTTGATCAGGCCGGTGACGACGTCGGTGGAGGGTCGCTGGGTGGCCAGCACGAGGTGGATGCCGGCGGCTCGTGCCAGCTGGGTGATGCGCACCACTGACTCCTCGACGTCGCGCGGGGCCACCATCATGAGGTCGGCCAACTCGTCGACGACCACCAGCAGGTAGGGGTAGGGCGCCAGTACGCGCTCGGAGCCCTCCGGGAGCTTCACCTGACCCGCGCGGACGGCCTTGTTGAAGTCGTCGACGTGCCGGAAGCCGAAGGCCGCCAGGTCGTCGTAGCGCATGTCCATCTCACGCACCACCCAGGCGAGGGCCTCGGCGGCCTTCTTGGGGTTGGTGATGATGGGGCTGACCAGGTGCGGGATGCCCTCGTAGTGGTTGAGCTCCACCCGCTTGGGGTCCACCAGCAGCATGCGGACCTCGTCGGGGGTGGCGCGCATCATGATCGAGGTGATCAGGGAGTTGATGAAGCTGGACTTGCCGGAGCCGGTGGCGCCGGCCACGAGCAGGTGGGGCATCTTGGCCATGTTCGCAACGACGAAGCCGCCCTCGACGTCCTTGCCCAGCCCGACCGTGAGCGGATGGTGGTCGTTTCGGGCCTTGTTGGAGCGCAGCACGTCACCGAGGCTCACCACCTCCTTGTCGAGGTTGGGGATCTCGATGCCGATCGCGGACTTGCCGGGGATGGGCGTGAGGATGCGGATCTCGTTGGAGCCGACGGCGTAGGCGATGTTGTCGGCCAGGCCTGTGACCTTGCTGACCTTGATGGCGCTGCCGAGCTCCACCTCGTAGCGGGTCACCGTCGGACCCCGGGTGTAACCGGTGACGCGGGCGTCGATCTCGAACTCGTTGAGGGTGTCGGCGAGTTGGCGGACCACCTTGTCGGAGCCCTCGGTGCGGGACTTCGGCTTGGTGCCGGGCGCCAGCATCGTGTCGCGGGGCAGCTGGTAGACGACGTCGCCGCCGAGCTGCATCTGCACCCCCTGGGCCGGCGCGGGGGTGTGCGCCGGGGGCGGCAGGGCATCCTTCCGCTTCCCGGGGGCCGTCTTCGGTGCCGGGATGACGTCCGCCTCGGACTCGGTGTGGAGGACGTCGGTCTCGGCGGCATCCCAGTCGTAGATCCCTTCGGACTGCTCGTCCTCGACCAGGGGGGTGTCGTAGGGAACGTCGACGCCCAGCTTGAGCGCCTTGTCCTTCTTGCCCTTCCTGGGCGGTGCCTCCTCGCCGTCGGGGCGCTCCACGAGGGTGCTGAACACCGCGGAGATGCCAGCGAAGATCTCGTGCAGCGGCCGTCCGATCACCACGACCACTCCGAAGAGCGTGAGAATCGTCAGCAGCGGCACCGACACCCAGACGGTCACCAGGTCCGTCAGTAGGCTCGACGACAGGTAGCCAAGGATGCCGCCGCCGTCGCGGAGCGCCACCATGTCGTCGGGCCGGGGCAGGCCGCTGGCGATGTTCAGCAGGCCCAGGCCGCCGAAGGTGATGAGCGTCCAACCCAGGCTGGTCCGGGGAGCGGCCTCGACGTCGCGCGGGTGCCGCAGCACACGCCAGGAACCGTAGAAGAGCACGGCGGGCACCGCCACGGCCAGGGACCCGAAGATGGTGGTGACGCCGACTTCGATGGCACCGCCGACTGGTCCGGGCAGCTGGAACCACATCCGCGCGGCCACGAGGATGGCCAGCGCCAGCAGGAACAGGCCGACGCCGTCGCGGCGCAGCTTGGGATCCACGTCCTCCGCCGCCCCTCCGAAGCTGCGGGCGATGGCTCCGACGCCGTGCGCCAGTCCTCCGAGAACGGCTCCCAGGAACCGGAGGAGCGGGTTGGGACCGGCCTGCTTGGCGGGCGTCCGGGGCGCGGGTTTGCGCGCGCTCGCGGACCCCCTCGGCCTGGAGGGGGTGGTCTTGGTGCTCTTGCTGGAACTGGCAGCCCTCGACGTGCGCGTCTTGGTGCTGGAGTTCCGCGACGAGGAAGTTCCGCGGGACGCCATGGGTTGCACGTTAGCGGACGGCGCGCGGGATTCCCGGATCCCACTCCGGGGCCGACGGCGCGGACTCTGCCCCCGCCCGGCGCCGGAAGGGCTCAGGCGAAGTGGTTCCAGCCCCGCGGGCCGTCCCAGGCCTCGCCGTCGACGGTCACGGCATCACCACGGGTGACCACGCCCACCTGACGCCAGCCGTCGGGCAGCGCTGCGCCGTCGGGGAAGGTCGCCGCCAGCGCGTGGTCCTCTCCCCCGCCGAGGATGAACGTCCAGGGTGAGAGCCCGGTGGCGGCGGAGAGCCGCTGGATCGCATCCGGCAGTTCGAAGTGGTGGGTGCCCAGGTCCATGCCCACGCCGGAGGACTCGCAGATGTGTCCCAGATCGGCCAGCAGCCCGTCGGAGATGTCGACCATGGCAGTGGCCCCGGCCGCTGCGGCCTTGGCGCCCTGGCCGTAGGGCACCGTCGGACACTGCTGCTCCGCAACCAGCTCCTTGGGAGACCCGAACCCGCGCTGGAGCACGGTGAGTCCCGCGCCCGCCCACCCGAGCCGGCCGGCGACCGCCACCACGTCGCCGACCCTGGCGCCGCTGCGCGTCACAGGAGCACGGTCATCGAGGTTGCCCAGCGCCGTCACCGTGATGACCACCTCCCGGGCGCGGGACACGTCGCCGCCCACGAGGCTGACCCCGGCACGCGCGCACTCGTCACGGACGCCTGCGGAGAGCTGCCTCACCCAGTCCAGGTCGACATCCTCGGGCAGTCCGAGCGCCATGACCACCGCGCTCGGCGTGGCGCCCATGGACTCGACGTCGGAGACGTTGACCGCCACGGCCTTGCGGCCGATCTGGAATGCCGGACTCCACACCTTCCGGAAGTGGATGCCCTCCACGAGCATGTCGGTGGTGACCACCACGTCGCCCAGCGGTCTGAGGACGGCCGCATCGTCGCCGACGCCGAGCACGACGTCATCCCCGGCAGGCAGGTGGTCGGTGACCTGCGCGATGAGTTCGAACTCGCCGAGGTCCATGTCAGCGCAGCCCGATGGGTCGCAGCAGCGCGAGCTCGATCAGGCGGCCGACGAGCTCGGGGTAGCTGATCCCGCTGTGCTGCCACAGCTTGGGGTACATCGAGATCTCCGTGAAGCCCGGCATGGTGTTGATCTCGTTGAGCCAGACCTGGCCGTCGGCCGTGGCGAAGACGTCCACGCGCGCGAGCCCCTCGCCACCAACCGCGTCGAAGGCCCGCTTCGCGACCTGCTGGATCGTTGCGGCGAGTTCCGGGCTGGTGTCGGCGGGCACGTCCAGCGATGCCTCGTCGTCGGCGATGTACTTGGCGTCGAAGTCGTAGAAACCATCCGAGGTGTGGACCCGGATCTCCCCGACCGCCGAGGCGTCGCACCCTCCCGGCGAATCCGGATTGGCGATCACGGCGCACTCCAGCTCGCGGGCCCCGACAAAGCCCTGCTCGATGACCACCTTGGGGTCGTAGGCGCGGGCGGCCTCGATGGCCTCCGCGAGTTGTGCAGGATCCGTCACGCGCGTGATTCCCAGGGAGGATCCTCCACGCGACGGCTTCACGAACACCGGGTACTGGAGCTTTGCCACCTCCGCCAGCACCTCTCCGCGTTCCTCCCGCCAGCGTCGGTCGCTGGCCACGACGTAGGGCCATACGGGAAGACCCGCAGCCGCGAACGCGACCTTCATGTGGTGCTTGTCCATCCCGATGGCGCTGGCGGTGACGCCGGAGCCGACGTAGCGGATGCCCATCATCTCGAACAGGCCCTGGATGGTCCCGTCCTCACCGAAGGGACCGTGCAGCAGCGCGAAGGCCACGTCGACGCCGTTGATGTCCACGAGGCGCTCGCCGTCCCTGGTGGCCACCTCACAGCCGTCGGCGCCTACCATCCAGACCGCATCGCGCTCGGGCTCGCCCACCTCGGGCACCCGGCCGTCGACGATCCGGTACCCGGCCACGACCTCCAGCGGAACCTGGGTCCAGCGCCCGGTGCGCGTGATCCCGACGCCGACGACGTCGAAGCGCTCCTTGTCGATTGCCCCCAGCACACTTGCCGCGGTCAGGCACGAGACGCCGTGCTCGGGCGACTGGCCGCCGAAGATGAGTGCGACCCGGATGCGCTTGTCCACGAGACCTCCAGATTGGGTTTGTCGAGCGAAACCCTATCCCAGAGGAACTACCCGGCCTCATTCCGGGGCACCCGCGCCTTGGCCCGCAGGTCCCACCGATCCGGCGGTGCCGGCTCGCCGCGCAACTCTGCCACGAGCGCGGTGATGGCGTCCATGATCGCGACGGCGGCCCCCTCGATGGCCTCGCGCGTGGGTTCGCCGTCGGCGCGGAAACGACTCAGGTCCACCGGGGGTCCAGCCAGGACGTGCACGGGCCGGCGCCGGAGGCTGAACAACCGGCGCCACTCCAGTCGCTTGCCCCCCAGTACCTGCTCGGAGCCCGTCTGCCCAATCGGGATCACCGGAACACCCGTCTTCAACGCCAGCCTTGCCGCACCGGTGCGCGCCGTCATGGGCCAACCGTCGGGGTCGGCCGTGATCGTGCCCTCCGGGTACACGGCCACCGCCTTGCCGTCCTGGAGGGCGCGCTCGGCATGGATGAGGGAGTCCCGTGCGGCGGCGGTGTTGCGCAGGACGGGGATCTGCTCGCAGGAACGGGCCAGCCAGCCCAGGACGGGCACCTTCCAGATCTCGGCCTTGCCGAGGAATCGGGGCCATCGGCCAGCCCAGATGACGAACTCTCCGAGCACGAGAACGTCGAAGTTGCTGATGTGGTTGGCAACCACCAGCACGCCGCCGTCGGACGGCACGTTCTCCCGGCCGCCCCAGTGTCGCCGCACGAGCAGCGACAACGCCCTGCGGACCAGCCAGACCAGCCCAGGGTAGACGCCGGGCGCCGGCTCGCGGTTGACGGCCTTCAGTGGCAGGCGCCAGGGCTTGGTCATCGGTGACATGCGCGCCAGCCTAGCGAGCCCAGCCCTTGGCGACGCGCACGGCACTGCCTAAGCGCCTCGTGGCGGACAGCCGATCCCGCAGGAACGTCAGGTACGGAGCGTCCATGTGGGCGCGCTGTCGGTTGTCCGCCGCTGCCTGGTGACCGCCCTGGATGTTCGCGCGGCAGAGCGCCACCTGGCCCGCCGCGACGCCGCTTGGCCAGGAACTTGCGCGCGGGGCCGGGGTGCACCCTGTCGTCCCGGATGCAGGTGAGCAGCAGGGTCGGCGGCAGGTTGGCCGCGTCGTCCAGCAAGTGGTACGGGGAGAAGGTCCGGATGAACTCCCAGCCCTCAGGCACGTCCGCATCCCCGTACTCCTCCAACCATGAGGCCCCGGCCAGGAGGAGGTGGTAGATGCGCATGTCCAGCGCAGGGCCGCACGACGGAGCGCGGGATCCGGGTGCCGTCGGCAGAGGTTGCGAGGCGCTGTTCCGAGACGTGGCCGGTGGCGTCGAAGAACTCGGTTGGGAGCGGAGCACCTCGGTGCGGTTACGTGTTCCTCCTGTGGCGTCCCGTGCTGATCCTATGCCCTTGTGAAGGAAGCCGGTACACCCGGTCCGGCAACGAAGCTTCCTGCCGGTGGTGGCAGATGACTCCAATCGCCACCTCGCCAAGGTTGCTGTGAAACAAACGGCCAATTGGCGACACTTCTAGGTATGGGGACGGACAGGGCTCACTTCACGGGCATCTACGAGGCCAACGCCGACAGGGTGTTGGCCTACTGCCTTCGCCATCTCCCAGCCTCCGCCGCCGAGGATGCGATGGCAGACACATTTCTTGTGGCATGGCGCCGCTTGGAAGAGCTCCCCGATGCACCTCTCCCTTGGCTAATAACCACGGCCAGGAACATCATTCGAAACCGCTTCCGAGCGGAGGCCCGAGGCTTCACCCTGGCGGCAAAGATCGGTCGACTGGAGAAATTGGCGGACGAGTCCGCCGAAGTCGTCGCCGAACGCCGAGCTGATCTTTTTTCGGCATTGAGCGCTCTCACGGACGACGAACGGGAGCTCGTCCTGCTGACAGCATGGGACGGTCTGAGCGGCCAGGACGCAGCCGCCGCGGTGGGGCTCACTCACTCAGCGTACCGGTCCCGTCTCCACCGCGCCCGCGCCAAGATGGCCGCAGCGATCACATTACATAACCCATGGAGTACCAATGTTTGACGACCTCACCCGGCTGGCCCCCAGAGATCTGAGCCGAATCGACCCGAACTGGCCCACGCGCAAGGATGTGATTCTCGACGAGGTCCTCCAGAAGCGCCGGAGCTACCGACGTTGGTTCCCTGCCGTCGCCGCAGTTCTGGCGCTGACGCTTGGTGCGGGAGGCATCATAACCATGATGAGCTTACCTCAAGTTGCAATCCCGGAACCATCACCATCCGAGGGAGTCCCTGCGGATGATCCGACAAGAGACGTTTCGTCGGGACGGGAGTTCACGATCCCACTGACACTCATCCAACGGGACGGGAAGGTCAATGCATGCATCAGCACTCTTCACTCGCTGCCCCCTCAATGCGACCACGGGTTTCCCGTGGACGGAGTGAATTGGGCGTCCATTGGCTGGGCAGAGTCCGCCTCCGATGTGAGCTGGGCGGAGGCCATTCTGGTCGGAAGGTTCGACGGGACCCGAATGCATGTCGAGAGGGTCTTTGCCACCGATGACGAAGCAGCTCCCCGCAGTCCCGCCCTAAATGCCCCCGACCGTAGGCCGCTGTGTCCGGTTCCACAACAGGGCATTGGGGCGGGTAATTCGGATGCCCTCAGCACTGCGGCGCGAGCACTACCAGGATTCCAGGCACTGTGGCTCTCCCAAGACCAGACTACCTACAACGTCGCGGTGACAATGGAGGTGGACAATGCCATCGCCACACTAAGGAGTGTGTTCCATGGCGCGTTCTGCGTTGGCACAGTCCCGGGACCGGACGCCGCTGCAGTTTTGCAGGCCACGACGGCGATAGATGAACTTGAGCCTGAGGTCAACTACGGCACTGTCGAGTCTCGGACGGGCCTTTGGCTGGAGTTGGCTCCAATCCACGAAAAGGACATAAACCGGATCGCAACCATCCTGTCCCCCAAGGTACTCGACTTCACACGCTTCAATCCGGTGATCCGAACATTGTCCGCCTCGAGTGAAGTGCCAATCAATCCAAAGAAGGAGCCAACCCCAGAAGGGACCTGGGAGCCCTATTCGCTTCAAACGCGATGCGGTATCTGGGAGCTGAGCCATGCCGGCAGGTGGTACCTGCGGATAGGTGGCCCTTTGAGCGATGGCGATGGCAACCCTCCACTGGGCTGGGCCACTCCTGCCTCACACGGAGAGATCCTCGTTGAGGGCGATCGCATTTACTACCGCGACGACTCCGACCATCTTGAGGTCTTCGCGCTTCGCCAGAGCGCCACCGAGCCCCTGCGGACATGTCCTTAGCACGTGCGGGGATGCTCTGCACCCGAGGCCAGCCACGGCACCCACCTTCACAACGTCATGCAACCGCGTCAACATCCGGGTCCCAGCACAATGACAAAAGGAATAGGAACAATGCAACGAGTCAAGGCCATAGCCACCGTCGCGTGTGCTGCCGCAATTTTGTTCACCGCCCCTGTGACCTCGCTAGCCGATGCACCCAGCGATCCCGAACCGCCGCCTGCACTCGCTGGACAAGACAGCCTCACAATTGAGACGAATCGGGTCGCGGGCCTACTGAGTGAGATCGCAGAACGGTTCTCCTCCACTGCAGGCACGACGACCATTGACTACGAAACCCAAACGATCCTCCAGCGCTACAACCCGCAGGACGGCAACGCGTCTACCTACGTCAAGGCCGTCCAGTCGGTGGATTCTGGGTCGATCACTGTCGATATCCAAGGCACCGATTACACACGCGAGGACCTGAAGAATGCCGTTCTGCAGCTAGCGACAGATTCGGAAATGGCCCTCGACGTGTTCGGCGCCATACCACAAGACATCGGCTTCACCGACGCTGGGCTTGAGATTGTTCTGCCGCCGGGGACGTCGCCAGCCCCCTCCCTTCAGGCCGACGAAGTTCTCGGTCTGCCAGCCTCTGTCAGGGTCGCGACGTCCGAACCATTGCCTGAAAAGGAGGGTTGGCAGTCCAGCGGGGCGGACAACTCGCCTTGGTCTGCTGGCGCCTCGATCAACGCAGCACTGGGTTCAGTGGGTTGCACCTCCGGGTTCGTGTGGGACAAGTGGACCACACGCGAACGTTTCGGATCAACGGCGGAGCACTGCTACCCGTACGTTCCGACACCTACCTCGCCCACGCAGGTGTGGAGGACGCCGCCCGGGAGCCTGGTGGGGAATCGGTACCACTATGACGTTGCAGCCGACACACAGCTCATCCGTGCGGCAAGCGGTACATCATTCGCTCCAACTGCTTGGGTCGGCTACACCGATAAGCGTACTGTTAAGGGCTACGACCTGAATGTTCCGGCAACTCAGGTAGTTGCGTTGTATGGCCGCACCAGCGGCTACCACTCCACCACGGTGAAGGGGCACTTCGCGCGCACGATGTCTGACGGCAGCACTACTCTCCTCGCAAGAACCAATTCGACCGTCTGCGACTACGGCGATTCCGGTGGGCCGTGGTTCTACGCCAGTAGCGACGGGCAACTCGTGGCCGTCGGGCAGCATGTTGGTGATTGGGGGCTTGGTTGCGAGTTCGTACAGATCGGTACGATCAGCGCAGAGCTGAGCGCATCCGTGCTCCTCGGCTAGAGTCCGGCCTGAGTTGGACCTCTTGGCTAGATTTCAGGTGATCGTGGGCGTATAGACGCTTGTCAGACCGATTCGGATGTGGCGGGTGGGGCACTAAGAACCTCGGTAGAATCACGTCCATGAGCCCGTTCCTGCGGAAAGTGAAGACCGCTTCGGGGGCCACGGCCGTGCAGATCGTCGAGAAGAAGCACGGGCAACGCAAGATAGTGGAGCACCTCGGCTCAGCCCACACCGAAGCCCAGCTGGCGGCGCTGATGCATGCCGGCAGGGCGAAGCTGGCAGCCCCCAGCCGGAACTGGACTTCGACGCCGGGACCGGTGGCCGTCCCCGCGCCGGAGCTGCGGTAGTGGAAGGCAAGTCCTCACAACTGCTGGTCGACGTGATCCGCGCCTCTTGGGACCGGCTCGGGTTCGGAGTCGTGGACGATGAGGCGTTCTTCCAGCTAGTGCTTGCCAGACTGGTGGAACCGACCTCGAAACTGGACAGCCTGCGCGTGATCAAGGATCTCGGGGTGGAACCGGTCCACCTGTCCACGATGAAACGAGCCTTGAAACGGTGCTCGGACAAGGACTACCGGTCACTGGTCCAGACAGCCTGCTTCGAACACGTCTGGTCCGGCGCAGGCGGCGACGTGAGCCTGTTGATGTATGACGTGACCACCCTGTATTTCGAGGCCGAGAACGAGGACGACCTCCGCAAGGTCGGCTTCTCGAAGGAACGCCGCGTGGATCCACAGATTGTGGTCGGACTGTTGGTGGACCGCACCGGGTTCCCGTTGGAGATCGCCTGCTTCGAGGGCAGCCAGCCGGAGACCCACACCATCATCCCCGTCGTGACCGCCTTCCAGGAACGCAACCAGGTCGCCGACATGGTGGTGGTCGCCGATGCCGGGATGCTCTCGAACACGAACCTGACCGCGATCGACGAGGCCGGGCTGCGGTTCATCGTCGGTTCCCGGGTGACGAAAGCGCCCCATGACCTGGCCAAGCACTTTCACTGGCACGGCGACAGCTTCAACGACGGCCAAGTCATCGACACCATCACGATGCGCCGCCACAAGCCCGACCCAGAACGGGTCAAGACCCGCCGCGAACCGGTCTGGCACCACGAACAGCACCCCGAGTCGTGGCGGGCGATCTGGCAGTACTCGAGGAAACGCGCCGTCCGGGACGGACACACCCTCACCCTGCAAGAGAACCGCGCCCTGGACATCATCGAGGGGCGCCGCCCTGCAAAGAAGGCCCGGTTCGTGAAGACCAGCGGACAGAAGACCACCCTCGATACCGCCTCACTGGAGCGGGCCCGTGCGCTCGTCGGGCTGAAGGGCTACGTCACCAACATCACCGCCGACACAATGCCACCGGCCGAGGTCATCGCGAGCTACCACGACCTCTGGCACGTTGAGCAGTCCTTCAGGATGTCGAAGACCGACCTGGCAGCCAGACCCATCTTCCACCGCACCCTGGATGCGATCGAGGCCCACCTCACCATCGTGTTCACCGCCCTCGCGATCGCCCGTGACCTCCAGGCCCGATCGGGATGGAGCATCCGCAAGATCGTCAAAACCCTCCGCCCGCTCCAACACGTCACCATCAGCGTCGGCGACCAACAACTACAAGCCGAGCCTGCGATCCCCGACGCGACCGCCAGGATGCTCAGAACTCTGGGTCACTAAAGAGGTCCAACTCAGGAGTTCGTACAGATCGGTACGATCAGCGCAGAGCTGAGCGCATCCGTGCTCCTCGGCTAGAGTCCGGCTGTGCCATTGGTTAAGCACTGAGATAACCATTTCGCGGCGCCGCGCTGCACTACGGCACCTTGCCCAGTGCGACACAAACGTGAGGTGCCGCCATCCAATTCGGATGGCGGCACCTCAGCGCAGTTCGCAGGTTAACGTTACCTCAGGCCATGGTGTCGGCCGTCCGGGCCGGCAGCGTCTTCGGCTTGAACGAGGGCCGCGAGGCCTCGTAGGCCGTGATGTCGGGCTCGTGCTGCAGGGTCGAGGAGATGTCGTCGAGGCCGTTGAGCAGCCGGTGCTTGGTGTGCGGGTCGATCTCGAACGGGAAGCTCTGCCCACCCACCGAGACGGTCTGAGACTCCAGGTCGACGGTCAGCTGCTGGTCGGGGTTGGTCTCCACCGCGGTCCACAGCGCCTCGATGGTGGCCTCGTCGACGACGGCCACCAGGAGGCCGGCCTTGCCGGAGTTGGAGCGGAAGATGTCACCGAAACGGGTGCCGATGATCACCCGGAAGCCGTAGTTCTGCAGCGCCCAGACGGCGTGCTCACGCGACGAGCCGGTGCCGAAGTCTGGGCCCGGGAGCAGGATGGAGCCGCGGTTGTAGGGCTCGCGGTTGAGCACGAACTCCGGATCATTGCGCCACGCCGAAAACAGCCCGTCCTCGAACCCGGTGCGCGTGATCCGCTTCAGGTAGACCGCGGGGATGATCTGGTCGGTGTCGACGTTGGAGCGGCGCAGCGGGACGCCGATGCCGGTGTGGGTGGTGAAGGCTTCCATGGGGTCACGCTCCGATCAGGTCTGCGGGCGCGCTCAGGTGCCCGGTGATTGCGGTGGCCGCGGCGACGGCGGGCGAGACGAGGTGCGTGCGTCCGCCCTTGCCCTGCCTGCCCTCGAAGTTGCGGTTGGACGTGGAGGCGGCCCGCTCCCCCGGCGACAGCTGGTCCGGGTTCATGCCCAGGCACATCGAGCAACCGGCGGCCCGCCATTCGGCACCGAAGTCGAGGAACACCTTGTCCAGGCCCTCCTCCTCGGCCTGGAGGCGGACGCGTGCAGAGCCAGGCACGACCAGCATGCGAACGCCTTCTGCCAGCTTCTGGTCCTTCAGGACCGAGGCTGCCAGGCGCAGGTCCTCGATGCGACCGTTGGTGCAGGACCCCAGGAACACCGTGTCAACCTTGATGTCGCGCATGGGTGTCCCGGGCTGGAGGTCCATGTACTCCAGCGCACGCTTGGCGGTGGCCTGCTCGACCTCGGACTCGAAGTCCTCCGGCGCGGGGACCACACCGCCCAGCGGTACGCCGTGACCGGGGTTGGTGCCCCACGTGACGAAGGGGGTGAGCTGGGTGGCGTCGATGTCCACCTCGACGTCGAAGGTCGCGTCGTCGTCGGTGCGCAGCGTGCGCCAGTACTCGACGGCGGCGTCCCACTCCGCGCCCTCAGGGGCGTGCGGGCGGCCCTTGAGGTAGGCGAAGGTGGTCTCGTCAGGGGCCATCATGCCGGCCTTGGCGCCCCACTCGATGGACATGTTGCAGATGGTCATGCGGCCCTCCATGGAGAGCTCCTCGATGGTCGAGCCGCGATACTCGACGATGTAGCCCTGGCCGCCGCCGGTGCCGACCCTGGCGATCAGCGCCAGCACGACGTCCTTGGCCGTGACGCCCTCGGGCAGCTTGCCGTTGATGTTGACGGCCATCATCTTGGGCTTCTTCTGCGGCAGTGTCTGCGTGGCGAGGACGTGCTCGACCTCGCTGGTGCCGATGCCGAACGCCAGTGCGCCGAAGGCCCCGTGCGTCGAGGTGTGGGAGTCCCCACACACGATGGTCATGCCCGGCTGGGTGATGCCCAGCTGCGGGCCGATGATGTGCACGACGCCCTGGTCCCGGTCACCCAGCGAGTGGATCCGGATTCCGAACTCTGCCGCGTTCTTGCGCAGCGTCTCCACCTGGGTGCGTGAGACCGGGTCCGCGATGGGGCGGTTGATGTTCAGGGTGGGGGTGTTGTGGTCCTCGGTGGCGAGCGTGTGCTCGGGCCGGCGGACCTTGCGTCCGTTCATCCGGAGACCCTCGAACGCCTGCGGGCTGGTGACCTCGTGCACCAGGTGCAGGTCGATGTAGAGCAGGTCCGGCTCTCCCTCGACCGAGCGCACGACGTGTGCGTCCCAGACCTTCTCCGCCAGGGTCTTGCCCATGTTTCCCACCTCTTGGTTGCGTGGTTGCCGATCTTGTAGGTGACAGCTTCGCCGTCGCAGAACAGATTACTCTTGCGTGTCCGCCATTCGAAACGCTAATCTCGCCATATGGACAGCACAAGTGGAGTGGGCGTACTCGACAAGGCGGCAGCGGTCCTGGCCGCGCTCGAGCAGAACCCCCTGACCCTCGCGGGCCTGGTGACGGCCACCGGCCTCGCCCGGCCCACCGCGCACAGACTGGCCGTGGCGCTGGAGCACCACCGATTCGTCGGGAGGGACCTGCAGGGGCGGTTCGTACTCGGGCCGCGCCTGGTGGAACTTGCGGACTCCGCGTCCGAGGATCCCCTCGTCGCCACCGCAGGCCCCATCCTCACCCGGCTGCGCGACATCACGGGCGAATCAGCCCAGCTCTACCGCAGGCAGGGCGACATGCGCGTCTGCGCCGCCGCCGTGGAGCGCCCCAGCGGCCTCCGCGACACCATCCCCGTCGGAGCCCAGCTCTCGATGTCGGCCGGCTCGGCCGCACAGGTGCTGCTCGCGTGGGAAGAAGCCGACAGGCTCCCCAAACTGTTGGAACACGCCGCCTTCACCGCGAGTTCGCTGCAGACCGTCCGTCGCCGGGGCTGGGCACAGTCCGTCGGTGAGCGCGAACCGGGCGTCGCGTCTGTGTCCGCACCGGTGTTGGCGCCCTCGGGGCGCATCATCGCCGCGGTCAGCGTGTCCGGGCCCATCGAGCGCCTCACCCGGCAGCCGGGGCGCCTGCACGCGCCCGCCGTGATGGCCGCCGCCGAACGCCTGAGCGAGGTGCTGCGTCGCTCCGGGAACGCCGACTGAGGCGACTCCGCTCCTGCAACCAGAACACCCCGCGATCCGGCAAGGATCGCGGGGTGTTTCGCACTGGTAGCCCCGACGGGATTCGAACCCGCGCTACCGCCTTGAGAGGGCGGCGTGCTAGGCCGCTACACAACGGGGCCAGGCGGTGAAATGCTAGAGCAACCAGCTGGTTGCTGTCACATCCGCTGGGGTACTAGGACTCGAACCTAGACTAACTGAACCAGAATCAGTCGGGCTGCCAATTACCCTATACCCCACCGCGCTCGTCGGACGAGCACGAAGAGAAAGATTACACCAAAGCCAAGCTGGGCAACAAACCAGCCCCCGACAAGGTCATCAGTCAGGTGTGACGGTGGCAACGTTCATGCGACGCCCCACCCACCAGGCCGCGACGGCGAACAGCCCGAAGCCGAGGACGTCGAAGAACGCCTTGTCCCACCCGATGACGCTGATCGCCTTGGTGGCGGCCACTCCCCCGGTGAAGATGCCGTATCCGAAGGCGAAGACGTTGTTCACGACGTGGGCGCCGATGGCTGCCTCCAGGCCCCCGGTTCGCAGGACCAGCCAACCCACGAGGACCCCGAAGGCCAGCCGGTCGACGAACAGCGCGGGGTTCTGGACCCCGTGGAACAGCGCGAAAAGCAACGTCGAGCCGATGATCCCGACCCACGCCTGGTTGAACGCGGATCCGAGCGCCTGCAGGACGTAGCCGCGGAAGAAGAACTCCTCGGCCAACGCCTGCAGCGGGGACGTGATGAGGATGATGCCCAGGAAGACGGCCCATTGCGGCTGGGGCGCTTGGAACACGGGCAGCTCGATGGCCAGGAACGACAACCACAGCACGCCGTTGAGGACCACGAGCGCCACCAGCAGGGTCGCAGCCAGGTAGCGCCAGCGGAACCCCGGCTGTACCGAAACCAGCCACCCCGGGGACCGTCCGTGCAGGTAGCGCACGGCAAGCAGAGAGATCGGGATCAGCATCGCGAGCCCCAGGTGGGAGGCCGCCAGTCCCTCGGGGAGCACGTAGGCCATCGCCTCGGAGGAGTAGTCGTCGAACGGCGGACGACCCCGAGCGAGCCACGTGATCCGCAGGATCAACTGGGAGGTGAGCGGGACGAGGATGACGAAGGCGAGGACGGTGACCATCACCCCCGTGAGGTGCTTGGCGGGGCTCTGATCGGGCCCGGTCAGGACCAGAGGGTAGCCGACGGCCCCGGGCGGATCGCTCGCCCTGGGCGCGACCAGCTGCTGGCTCACTGGGCGGCGACGGGGTTGCTCAGCGTTCCGAAACCGTCGATGTCGATGTGGACCACGTCGCCGTCGGCCATCACACCCACCCCGGCAGGGGTGCCCGTGAGGATGACGTCGCCCGGCAGCAGCGTGGTGAACGACGTGATGAACGTCACCAGTTCAGTGATCCCACGCACCATCTGCGAGGTGTTGCCCTGCTGCCTCACCTCGTCGTTCAGCCTCGTCTCGATCCCCAGGTTCTCCGCCTCGGCGATGGTGAGGTGAGTGTTGATCCAGGGGCCGAGGGGGCAGAAGGTGTCCGAGCCCTTGGCGCGGCTCCACTGGCCGTCGGCGCGCTGCCAGTCCCGGGCGGTCACGTCGTTGGCGACGGTGTAGCCGAAGATCACGTCGGGGACGCGCTCGGGCGGCACCTCCTTGCAGATCCTGCCGATGACGATGGCCAGCTCACCCTCGTAGGACAGTTCCGCGACGCCTGCGGGGCGAACGATCGGGTCCCCGGGGCCGATCACCGAGGTGTTGGGCTTGAGGAAGACCAGCGGCGCGTCGACGGGGACCTCCCCGCCCATCTCCGCGGCGTGGTCGGCGTAGTTCTTGCCGACGGCGACCACCTTGCTGCGCGGGATCACGGGCGCGAGCAGTCGGACGTCGGCGAGGGCGTGCCGCTCGCCGGTGTAGTTGACCGGGACCCCTGCGAGGGGGTCCCCCGTGATCACGGCGACCGAGTCCGGGTGGTCCCCGCCGTCGACGGCCAGTTCGAGGATGCCGTAGGCCGGATCCTGACCGGCGGCGGCGAAACGAGCAATACGCATGTGCGACAGCCTACTGGCTGCCGGCGGTTGTTCAGGCAGACCTCAGGGTGGCCGACTCCGGCTTCAGTTCGGGTTCCACGTGGGTGAAGATCCCGTAGACCATCGCGTCGAACAGCGCCTCCCAGGACGCTTCGATGACGTTGGTGCCGACCCCCACCGTGGTCCAGGTGTGACCGTTGTAGGAGGTGTCGATCAGGGTCCGGACGGTGGCGTCGGTGCCGTGGCCCTCGTCCAGGATCCGCACCCGGTAGTCGGTCAGTTCGAACTGGTCCACCTCGGGGTAGGCGGGCGCGACCGCCTTGCGCAGCGCGCTGTCGAGGGCGTTCACCGGGCCGTTGCCCTCCCCCACGACCATGTGCTTGTTGCCCTTGGCGATGAGCTTGACCGTCGCCTCCGTGATGTTCTCCCCGCCCCGCTCCTCGGTGAACACCCGCCACGACTGGACCTCGACGGGTTCGGGCAGCAGACCCAGTTCGTCGCGCAGCAGCATCTCGAAGCTGGCATCACTGGACTCGTAGCTGTACCCCTCCGCCTCCTTGGCCTTGACCCGGTCGGTGACGCGGGCCGCCAGTTCGCGGTCGCTGAGGTCGAAGCCCAACTGGTCGCCCTTGATCTGGATGTTGGCGCGCCCCGCCATGTCGGAGACGAGCATGCGCATGTCGTTGCCGACCAGCAGCGGGTCGATGTGCTGGTAGAGGTTCTCGTCCACCTTGATCGCACTGGCGTGGAGTCCCGCCTTGTGGGCGAAGCTGCTCTGTCCCACGTAGGGCTGGCGGCCGAGGAGTGGCTGGTGGGCCACCAGCGCGATGGCGTGCGCCACCCGCGTCAGTTCCGCCAGGTTCTCCGGCGGCAGCAGGTCCCAGCCGTATTTGAGCTGCAGGTTGGGGATGACGGCCGAGAGGTCGGCGTTCCCGGTGCGCTCCCCGTAGCCGTTGAACGTTCCCTGGACGTGCATCACCCCGGCGTCGACGGCGGCCAGGGTGTTGGCCACGGCGCACGCGGTGTCGTTGTGGCAGTGGATCCCGAGGTTCGCGCCGGTCTGGGCCGCGGCGCTGACCACCTCTCCCATCGCGTTGGGAAGCATGCCCCCGTTCGTGTCGCACAGGACCACCACCTCGGCGCCGGCCTCAGCGGCGGTGCGCACCACGCGCAGCGCGTACTCCGGGTTCGCCTTGTAGCCGTCGAAGAAGTGCTCGCAGTCGACGAAGACGTGCTTGCCCTGCTCGCGCAGGTAGGTCACGGTGTCGGTGACCATCGCGAGGTTCTCCTCTAGCGTGGTCCGCAGCGCCCGTGTGACGTGTTCGTCGTGGCTCTTGGCGACGATGCAGATGTAGTCGGTGCCCGCGTCGACGAGCGCCTTGGTGAGCGGATCCGTCGCGGCAGAGCCCCCGGCCTTGCGCGTGGCGCCGAAGGCGACGAGCTTGGAGGTCTTCAGGTCCAGCTCCCGTGCCTCGACGAAGAACTGGGTGTCGGCGGGATTGGCGCCGGGCCAGCCGCCCTCGATGAAGGTGACGCCCAGTTCGTCGAGGTAGACGGCGATCTTCAGCTTGTCCGGCACGCTCAGGCGCAGCCCTTCCTGCTGCGCGCCGTCGCGCAGGCTGGTGTCAAAGATGTGGAACTCTTCGGGCATTGTGGGTGTGGAGGTCATGGTTCTTTCCTGCGGCAACGCTGAATGTGTTTCGACAGAGCCTAACCCCCATGTCTCGCCAGTTGGGACGACGTCCACGCCCGGTGAGTCTGGGCGGCGTGATCGTAGGTATGGTTCAGCGCATGGGAAATGAGACGACCAAGACCATCGCTGTCATCGGCGGCGACGGCATCGGCCCCGAAGTGACCGCAGAGGCCCTCAAGGTGCTGCGCGCCGTCGCCGGGGAGGACGCGTTCGACTTCGTCGAGTACGACCTGGGTGCCGAACGCTGGCAGCGCACCGGCGAGGTCCTGCCGGACACCGTTCTGGAGGAGCTCAAGGGCGTCGACGCCATCGTCCTCGGCGCCGTCGGGGCGGCGCCAGGATCCAAGGCCATCCCCAGCGGGCTGCTGGAGCGCGGGCTGCTGCTGAAGCTCCGATTCGCCTTCGACCACGCCATCAACCTGCGTCCCTCGAAGCTGTACCCCGGAGTTCCCACCCCCCTCGCGCCGGGGGTGCTCGCCAAGGGGCCGGTGGACTTCGTCGTCGTCAGGGAGGGCACCGAGGGCCTCTACTGCGGCAATGGTGGCGCCGTCCGCGTCGGCACGGACCAGGAACTGGCCACCGAGGTCTCCATCAACACCGCCTTCGGTGTCGAGCGGGTGGTCCGCGACGCGTTCGAGCGCGCCCGCGCCCGACGCGGCCAGATCACGCTGCTGCACAAGCACAACGTGCTGGTGAACGCGGGCGCTCTGTGGAACCGGATCTTCAACGAACTGGGCGAGGAGTACGCCGACGTCGAGCGCAACTACCTGCACATCGATGCGGCCATGATCGCAATGGTGGTGGACCCGGCCCAGTTCGACGTCATCGTCACCGACAACCTCTTCGGGGACATCGTCACCGACCTCGCCGCTGCCGTCACCGGGGGCATCGGCCTGGCCGCCAGTGCCAACATCAACCCGAGCGGCAAGTTCCCCTCGATGTTCGAGCCGGTCCACGGCTCGGCTCCCGACATCGCCGGTCAAGGCATCGCTGACCCGACCGCCGCCATCTCCTCCATGGCGCTCCTGCTGGCCCACATCGGGATGGACGAGCAGGCCAGGCGGATCGAGAGCGCCGTCGCGAGCGACATCGCGGCTCGTGGCGCCGATGCGGGCAGCACCACCGAGATCGGGGACCGGATCGCCGCCTCGCTCTGACGCACGGCAAAATACCGGCCCCCTGCTCTGACGCGCAGGGGGCCGGTTTTTTGTTCTGGGCCAGGTCAGTCGGTCTTCACGAGGTCACCGGGGATGGTCTCCGACGAGGAGCCCACCTTGCGCTTGAGCACGTCCATCAGGTCGATGCCGGTGGTGTTCTTGATCATCTCCACCGTCTGCAGGACGTTGTCGTTGACCTGCTTGGGCAGCGCGCCGGCCCCGTCGGTGGAGACGACGGTCAGCTTGTCGATGTTGGACATGGGGGCCGCCACCTCCTTGGCCACCTTGGGCAGCACCTCGATCAGCATCTGCAAAACCGCGGCCTCGTTGTAGTTGGCGAAGGCGGCGGCGCGCTTGTCCATCGCCTCGGCCTCGGCGCTCCCCACCGCCAGGACGGACGCGGCCTGCGCCTCGCCCTCGGCCCTGACGGCCTCGGCCTCGGCGATTCGGCGTGCCTTCTCGGCCTCACCACGCTTGGCACCCTCGATGGCTTCGGCCTCCGCGAGGGCGGAACGGCGGGACTGCTCGCCGACGCCGGTGAGCCGGGCCTTCTCCGCCTCGGCCTCGGCGGCTGCGATGGCTGCGGCCTTGCGGGCTTCGGCCTCGAAGATCTCCGAGTTGCGCCTGCCCTGGGCCTCGGTCTCCATCTGGTAACGCTGCGCGTCAGCGGGCTTGCGCACCTCGGTGTCGAGCTGACGCTCCTTCAGGGAGGCCTGACGCACGGCAACCTTCTCCTGCTCGGCGAGGATGGCCTGGTCTTGGTCGGCCTGCGCGAGGGGGCCGGCGGCTGCGGCCTTGGCGCGCGCCGCGTCGGTCTCCGCCTTGATCTCGGCCTCCTTGAGCACCAGCGCGCGCTCTGCGACGGCGATCTCCTGCTCGGCGATCAACCGGGCCTGCTCGGCCTCCCGACGGGCCTCGGCCTCGGCGACGGCGGCCGTTCGCCCGAGCCGTGCGGACTCCGGGCGGCCGAGGTCGGACAGGTAGGTGCCGTCGTCGGTGATGTCCTGGATCTGGAACGTGTCCAGCACGAGACCCTGACCCGTCAGGGAGGACT
The DNA here is from genome assembly GCF_020687685.1 of Tessaracoccus sp. OS52. Lineage (GTDB taxonomy): Bacteria > Actinomycetota > Actinomycetes > Propionibacteriales > Propionibacteriaceae > Arachnia. The sequence goes on from NZ_JAJEWM010000001.1 coordinate 1,490,819, forward strand.
CGGACTCGTCAGCGACGCGCTGCGCGAAGGCGGCCCGGTCACGGATGATCTGCTCGACCGAGAGCGAACCGACGATGCTGCGCAGCGAGCCCGCGAGCGTCTCCTGCGTGAAGGTCTCGATCTCGTCCTGCTGCATCAGGAAGCGCTGCGCGGCGGCCCGGATGGAGTCCTCGTTGCCCCCGACCTTGACGATGGCGACGCCGTCGAGGTTCAGCTTGATGCCCTGCCCGGAGACGGCGTTGCGGATCTGCACCATGATGCGGCGGCTGGAGAGGTCGAGCACGTGCATTCGCTGGATGAAGGGGACGACGAACACACCGCCGCCCATGATGACCTTCTGGCCGCTGAGGTCGGTGGAGATCATCCCGGTCTCCGGGTTGGTCACCGCCTTGCCCTTCTGGCCGGTGATGATGTAGGCCTCGTTGGGGCGCGCAACCTTGTAGCGGCTTGCGACCAACCAGACGATGAGGACCAGGAGCAGCACGGCTCCGCCGATCCCCACCACGAGCGGGGGCAGTTCAGGCATGGTTTTCAGTTCCTGTCGGGCTTGTCGGTGGTTTCGAACCCGGATGGGTTCACTCCGGCGGTGCCGGAAGCTGGTGGGATGCCGTGACCTCGACGGCGGTTGGCGAGAGGATGGCCGATACCCAGACTTCGGTCCCGGCGGGGATGGCAACCTCCGAGCGGGCTGCGCGTTTGCGCGATGCGCCCTGCCCGAAGATGCGCACCTCGCCGTAACCGCCCTCTGGGATGTCGGTGATCACCTTGCCCGGGGAGCCGATCAGACGATCGGAGCGGAAGGTGGCGGCGGATTCACTCCGCTTCAGCCAGCGGGTGAGCGAGGCCGCGCCCCAGCCCGCAAGCGTTCCGGAGACCACGCCGACGACAACCGCCAGCCAGGTGATGTCGGCCAGCGCCAGGCTGATGTAGCCGCCGAACCCGAAGGCGCCGATGAAGGCTGCGATGCTCGCCAGTGAAAACAGGTCACCACCGAGGGCATCGACGTCGATGACTGACTCGATGGCGTCGCCCAGGAGGAGGGCGGCGAGGACCACGACGATGCCTATCACGCCGATCGTCAGGAAGACTGCCACTACCCCGCCTCTGGTCAACTCGTAATGTCAACCATATCCACTGCGGGGATCGTTCGCCGCCCGGCCCTCCCCATCGTCGCAACAGGCTGGCAAGCCGAACGGCCGCCCCCAGCCGTGATGGCTGTGGACGGCCGTGGCCGGGTTGTGCTGGCTCAGCGCGCGGCGGAACCCTCGACGTAGTCGTCGTCAGCGCCCTTGACCCAGCTCATCAGGCCGCGGAGCTCGCGCCCGGTGGCCTCGATCGGGTGCTGTTCGCCCTGCTCGCGGAACTTCTTGAACTCGGGTGCGCCCGCGTCCTGGTCGTCGATGAACCGCTTGGCGAAGGCGCCGGACTGGATGTCGGCGAGCACGCCCTTCATGTTCTCCTTGACGTGGGCGTCGATGACGCGGGGGCCGGAGACGTAGTCGCCGAACTCAGCAGTGTCGGAGACGCTCCAGCGCTGCTTGGCGATGCCGCCCTCGTACATCAGGTCGACGATCAGCTTCAGCTCGTGAAGGCACTCGAAGTAGGCCACCTCGGGCTGGTATCCGGCCTCGACGAGGGTCTCGAACCCGGCCTGCACCAGCGCGGAGGCGCCGCCGCAAAGGACGGCCTGTTCACCGAACAGGTCAGTCTCGGTCTCCTCGGTGAAGGTGGTCTTGATGCCTCCGGCCCGCAGGGCGCCGATGGCCTTGGCGTAGCTCAGCGCAAGCGGCCAGGCGTTGCCGGTGGCGTCTGTCTCGACGGCGATGATGGCCGGGACGCCACGACCCTCGGCGTACTCGCGGCGCACGAGGTGTCCGGGGCCCTTGGGAGCCACCATGCACACGTCGACGCCCTCGGGAGCCTTGATGTAACCGAAACGGATGTTGAACCCGTGCGCGAAGAACAGGGCGTCGCCAGGCGCGAGGTTGGGCTCGATGTCCTCGGCGTAGACCTTCCGCTGCACCTGGTCGGGGGCCAGGATCATGATGAGGTCCGCCTCTTCGACGGCCTCGGCCACCGGGAGCACCCGCAGGCCCTCGGCCTCGGCCTTCGCGGCCGACTTGGAGCCGGCGCGCAGGCCCACGCGGACGTCGACGCCGGAGTCCCGCAGGCTCAGCGCGTGCGCGTGCCCCTGGGACCCGTAGCCGATGACGGCGACCTGACGACCCTGGATGATCGAGAGGTCGGCGTCGGAATCGTAGAACATCTCTGCCATGTGAGCTTCCTTCTGGTTTCTGTGCAACTGGTCTTGACTACTTGGACTTGGTTTCGGCCATCGTCCGGGCACCCCGGCCGAGGGCCACCTGGCCGGACTGGACTAGCTCCTGGATCCCGTGCGGGGAGAGCATCTCCAGCAGGGCCTCGAGCTTCTCGGGGCTGCCGGTGGCTTCGATGGTGACCGACTCGGGGCTCACGTCGACCGCCTTGCCCCGGAACAGCGACACGACGTCGATGATCTGGCTGCGGCTGTTGACGTCGGCCCGGACCTTCACCAGCATCATCTCGCGCCTGACGGTGTTGCCCCCGAGCTCCAGCACCTTGCGGACCTCGATCAGCTTGTTGAGCTGCTTGACGATCTGCTCGAGCGCAGCCTCATCCTCCACCTGCGCCGCGATCGTCATCCGCGAGATGTCGGGACGCTCCGTGGGGCCGACCGCCAGGGACTCGATGTTGTAGCCGCGCCGCGAGAACAGGGCGGAGATACGGGTCAGGACGCCCGGCCGGTTGGAGACCAGGACGCTGAGCGTGTGTGTGCTCACAGGACTTCCTCTTCCCAGTCGGGGGCCATGTCACGGGCCACCTGGATTTCATCGTTGCTGGTGCCGGCCGCGACCATGGGCCACACCATCGCGTCCTTGTGGACGACGAACTCGACCACAACGGGCCTGTCGTTGATCTCCAGCGCCTGCTGGATGACCGACTCCATCTCCTCCTCGTTGGTGGCGCGGAGGCCGACGCAGCCCATCGCCTCGGCCAGCATCGGGAAGTTCGGGATGGACTCGGTCTGCAGGTCCGTGTTGGAGTAACGCTCGTTGTAGAACAGCGTCTGCCACTGCCGGACCATGCCCAGCGAGTTGTTGTTGATGACAGCGATCTTGACCGGGATGTTGTTCAGCGCGCAGGTGACCAGCTCCTGGTTGGTCATCTGGAAGCAGCCGTCGCCGTCAATGCCCCAGACGGTACGGTCCGGTGCTGCGACCTTCGCCCCCATCGCGGCCGGGACGCAGAACCCCATGGTCCCCGCTCCCCCGGAGTTCAGCCAGCTGTTGGCGCTCTCGTGCGGCAGGAAATGGGCTGCCCACATCTGGTGCTGGCCAACGCCGGCGACGTAGATGGTGTCCGGGGGGCTCAACTGCCCGATCCGCTGGATCACCTCCTGGGGAGAGAGGCGCCCGTCGGGGGCCTCCTCCCAGCGTGGCTGGTAGCGGGCCTTCATGCCTCCCAGGCGTGCGCGCCAGGCCTCGGCGTCCGGCGCCGCCACTGCGTCCATCGCGTCGCAGAGCTGGCGAAGGATCTCCTTGGCGTCACCGACGATGGGCACGTCGACGGACTTGTTCTTCCCGATCTCGGCCGGGTCGATGTCGGCGTGGATGATCTTCGCCTTGGGAGCGAAGGTGTCCAGCTTGCCGGTGACCCGGTCGTCGAAGCGGGTGCCGATGGCGATCAGAAGGTCTGCCTGCTGCAGCGCGCCGACGGCCGCCACGGTGCCGTGCATGCCGGGCATCCCCATGTTCAGCTCGTGGCTGTCGGGGATGACTCCGCGTGCCATCAGGGTGGTGACGACGGGAATCCTGGTCTTCTCGACGAGCTCGGCGAGCTCCGCTGATGCCCGGGCGCCCATGACTCCGCCCCCGATGTAGAGGACCGGCTTCCTGGACGCGGAAATCAGTTTCGCAGCCGCGCGGATCTGCTTGATGTGTGGTCTGGTGGTCGGCTTGTAGCCGGGCAGGTCCAGGTCCTCGGGCCAAACGAACGGCGCGGTGTTGGTCAGGGCGTCCTTGGCGATGTCCACCAGGACCGGGCCCGGCCTTCCGGTGGCGGCGATGTGGAACGCCTCCCGGATGGCCAGCGGGATGTCCTCGGTGCGCTTGATCAGGAAGCTGTGCTTGGTGATCGGCATCACGATGCCGCGGATGTCGGCCTCCTGGAAGGCGTCGGTTCCGATGGCGTGCGAGTTGACCTGACCGGTGATGGCCACCAGCGGCGTGGAGTCCATGTAGGCGTTGCCGATGGGGGTCACCAGGTTGGTGGCTCCCGGCCCCGACGTCGCGATGCACACGCCGACGCGTCCGGTGACCATGGCGTAGCCCTCGGCCGCGTGGCCGGCGCCCTGCTCGTGCCGCACGAGGATGTGCCGGATCGAGGAGTCGAACAGCGGATCGTAGGCGGGAAGAATGGCGCCACCGGGAATGCCAAAGGCTACGTCCACACCGACCCGCTCCAGCGATTCGACGAGCGACTGCGCGCCTGTCAGCATGCGGTCGTCATGATGCGACATTGCACTCCCTTCGTTTGCGCCTGATCCTGCCCAACAAAAAACCCCCGGCGCCGCGAGGGCACTCGAGGGAGCGTTCCGTGTGGGTACGAAACGCTTAGCTGGCTACGATCAGGCTGATGGTCACGGAGCCACAATTGCGCACCCGCGAGGAACCTGTCAAGCGTTACCGGCCGGCGTTCTGAATGCTGAGACGGGCCGCTCCCGAAGGGGCGGCCCGTCCTTGTCGGAGTCAGGGTGACTCGGTTCAGCTGACGAGAACCTCGTCGCGAGCGACGACAGCTCGGCGGTCCACATCGTTGGCCAGGGAAACAAGCGCCCAGCCGATGAGTCCGAACAGGATGCCCAGGCCGATGACCAGGGCTGCGACGCCGAAGGCGACGACGGAGGTGAACAGGGAGGCGCGCAGGAACGAGGCGTTCATGACGGTGCCGCGCTGCTGGGTGTACTTCTCCTGGAGTTCGGTGTCGCCGTCGGCCTCGGCCTGACGGGCCAGGCCGCCGAGCTCGGCGTAGGTCTTGCCCTCCGACGCGTCGAGCGCGTGGTGGTTGATGATGTCGGCCTGGGCGAACGCCGAGAAGGGGCCGTCGACCTTGTCGCCGGCCAGGAAGGCCGCGTCGTCGGGGACGGTGATGTTCTCGGACGCCAGCTGCTGGCTGACGGTGACGTATGTGACGATGCCGGCGATCGCCATGACGATGCCTGCGATGATGGACAACATGCCCACGAGCTTCGTGGTCTTCATACCTGCTCCTTGTATCAATTGGCCCCGGTTTGTTGTCCACCGGGAGCTGACGGACAGAACACTACTTCCACCGCCATTCGGCTTTTTCAACGGGGTCCGCTTATTGGGGATCAGGCATTGATTCGGGCGTGGACGGCGTCCAGGTCCACCTCCACGACCCCCCGGAGGTTCGCGATTCCGGGGTTGTCGGCGTAGCGCGGGATCACGTGGACGTGGGCATGGAAGACCTCCTGGCCTGAGTCGGCCCCCGCGTTCGTGAGGATGTTGCAGGCAGTGGCGCTCAGCTTGTCCTTCAGCAGGTTGCCCACCGCCACGACGGCCGGGGAGAGTTCGGCCAGCACCTCGTCGTCGGCGAGCACGTCGACGACGTGGCGACGCGGCACCACCAGTGCGTGCCCCTCCTGCCACGGCGAGATGTCCAGGAAGGCGATCGCGATGTCGTCGGAATAGATCTGTCTGATCGGCACCTGGCCCTCCACCATCCTGCAGAACAGACAGTCCTTGTCGCTCATAGCGTGGCCCCTTCCCTGACGACATGGCCCGCCTCACGGAGGGCCTCCTTCACCTCTGCGACGGTGAGCTGCTGGTAGTGGAAAACGGAGGCGGCGAGCACGGCGTCGGCACCCGCGTCTGCCGCCTCGACGAAGTGCTGGGCCGTGCCCGCGCCTCCGGAGGCGATCAGCGGAACGTCGATGACCCGGCGGACCGCCTCGATCATCTCGATGTCGAAGCCGGCGGTGGTGCCGTCGGCGTCCATGGAGTTGAGGAGGACCTCACCCACTCCCCTCTCGACGGCCTCCCGCGCCCACTCGATGGCGTCGCGGCCAGCCGAGCGCCGCCCACCGTGGGTGGTGACCCCGAAACCCGACGGCATGCCGGGCTCGCGGCGCGCGTCGAGGGACAGGACCAGGACCTGGTTGCCGAAGCGCGCGGCGATCTCGTCGATCACACCGGGCCGGGCCAGCGCGCCGGTGTTGATGCCCGCCTTGTCGGCGCCACAACGCAGGAGCGCGTCGACGTCGGACACCTCCCGCACGCCTCCCCCCACTGTCAGCGGGATGAACACCGTCTCGGCGCAGCGCTGGACCATGTCGCGAGTGGTGGCCCTGCCCTCGGAGGAGGCGGAGATGTCCAGGAAGCACAGCTCATCGGCGCCGGCCGCGCTGTAGGTGGCGGCAAGTTCGACCGGGTCCCCGGCATCCCGGAGATTGCGGAAGTTGACCCCCTTGACCACCCGGCCGTCGTGGACGTCCAGACAGGGAATGACGCGCAGTGCAACAGGCATGCCGCCATCCTACGGGCCGACGGGGTGGGTCAGTCCTCCTCGATGTCGACGTCCACCACACCACGGCGCATGGCCACCACGATCTCGCGACAGGTGCGACGTAGGTCCCCGGGACCCACGGCCTGGGCAAGCTGGCCCGCGAAGTCGATCACCTGCCGGACCCAGCGCACGAAGTCGCCGGCCGACAGCTGACCCTCGCGCAGGACCTTCGCGAGGTCCTGGCCGCTGGCCCACCGCCACGCGACCTCCGCGAACCCGATGTCGGGCTCGCGTCCCCGGTCCAGCCGGTGCTTGCGTTCCAGTTGCCCCACTTCCCGCCAGACGGCACGGAGTTCGGACTGGGCACGTTCGCTCGCGGCTTCGGGCATTCGGGGCGTGGCGGCGTCGCGGCTCGGGCGGGACTCGTACAGCAGGGTGGACAGGACGGCGGCCAGCTGGGGGGCGTCCAGCCCGGCGAAGACGTCGCGGCGGACGCACTCGGCAGCGACGAGGTCCAATTCGTTGTAGATGCGGCGCAACATCCGCCCGGCATCGGTCAGTTCGTCTCCCTCGAGGTAGCCGAGTTCGGACAGGACCGCGCAGACGGCGTCGAACTGGAAGGCGAGCGAGTTGGTGCGCCCGGCCAGTTTGGTCTGCTGGGCCCGGGCCTCGCGCTCCAGCCGGATGACCTTGGCCGCGGCCACGGCGTGGGTCTCCCGGTCCTCGCAGGCGTGGCAGGGATGGTTGCGAAGCTCGCGGCGCAGTTCGGCGATGCGGGACGCGTGCGCCTCCTCCGACGGTGTGGGCTCCGGCTCCGGCTCGGCCGGGTCAAGGGCTTCGATGCGGTCGGCCATCGCTGCCAGCAGGGCGCGCCGGGACTTGCGGTCCGAGAGGTCGAAGCCCCGAGGCACCCGTACCCGCGTCACTGCCTCGGGGACCGCGACCAGGTCGTGGGGCTTTATGCGCAGGACCGTGTGGTCCACCGAGATGACCTGCGCCCCGGCCTCCTTGGAGCTCACCGCCAGCACGACCGACCAGCCCTGCCGGGGCACGTGGATCACGTCGCCCGGGACCAGCCGGCGCAGGGCGTCGCCGACGTCCTGGGTCCACTGGGCGCGGCGCTGCTTGGCGCTGGTGTTCTCCAACTGTGAGACTTCCTCGCGCATCCGTGCGTACTCCATGAAGTCACCCAGGTGGCACTCGATGGCCTGCCGGGCGTCGGTCAGGTCCTCGGTGACCTGCCTGCCGGCGCGGGTGGCCTCGACGACGGACTTGTCGGTCTGGAACTGGGCGAAGCTCTGGTTGAGGATCTCCCGGGCGTTCTCGCGGCCGAGGATGGAAGTGAGGTTCACCGCCATGTTGTAGGTGGGCGCGAAGCTGGACTTGAGTGGGTACGTGCGCCTGGATGCGAGGCCGGCGACTGCCTTCGGATCCATCCCGGACTGCCACAGCACGACGGCGTGACCGCGGGTGTCGATGCCACGGCGACCCGCCCGTCCCGTGAGCTGCGTGTACTCCCCCGGCGTGATGTCGACGTGCGCCTCGCCGTTGTACTTGACGAGCTTCTCCAGCACCACCGTGCGGGCCGGCATGTTGATGCCCAGCGCCAGCGTCTCGGTGGCGAAGACCAGCTTCAGCGCACCACTGGCGAATCCCTCCTCCACGATCGCCTTGAAGGCGGGAAGTTGCCCCGCGTGGTGGGCGGCCACGCCCGCGCAGAAGGCCTCGCGGAACTCCTCGAAACGCAGCGCCTCCAGGTCTTCGTACGACAGCCCGGCGACGTGGCGGTCCGCGATCTCACCGAGCGCGCGCGCCTCCTCCCGGCTGGTGAGGACCACGCCTGAGCCCTGGACCTGACTGACCGCCGCGTCGCAACCCACCCGGGAGAAGATGAAGCAGATGGCCGGCAGGAGCTTGGCGCGCGCCAGGACCCGGGCCATGTCCGCCCGTCGGATGGGCTTGGCTGCGAAGCGCGGATGCGTCGCGTCCCCGAAGCTCCCCGAGCCGCGGCCGTGGTCCGACCTCCCCCTGCCGGACCGGCCACGGGGTCGGCGGGAGTCGTCCCGGACCCGGAAGGCCTCTGCCTTGCTGACCTTCAGGAGTTCCTTGTTGACCCGGGCCATCCGCTCCGACGGCAGTTCCTGCGCGGTCGGCGCCACGCCCTCGAAGAGGTCCACGAGCCTGTCGCCCACCATGACGTGCTGGTAGAGCGGCACCGGACGCCGTTCCGAGACCACCACCGAGAACTCCCCGCGCACGGTCCGCAGCCACTCGCCGAAGCTTTCGACGTTGCTGACCGTGGCGGACAGCGCGACGATGGCAACGGCCTCATCGAGACCGAGAATGACTTCCTCCCAGACCGCGCCCCGGAAGCGATCGGCCAGGTAATGGACCTCGTCCATGACCACGTAGCCGAGGTTTCCCAACGTCGGGGAGTTGGCGTAGATCATGTTCCGCAGCACTTCCGTGGTCATCACGACCACTTGCGCGTCCGGGTTCACCGATGAGTCGCCCGTCAGCAGCCCGACCCGCTCCGGTCCCCAGGCCTCGACGAGGTCGTGGTACTTCTGGTTGGACAGCGCCTTGATGGGGGTGGTGTAGAAGCACTTGCGGGACTCGTCGATTGCCAGCCACACCGCGAACTCGCCGATGACCGTCTTGCCCGCGCCGGTGGGGGCCGCCACGAGGACTCCCCCGCCGTCGGCGAGGGCCTGGCAGCCGTCGAGCTGGTAGTCGTCGAGGCCGAACTCGTAGGTGTCCGCGAACTCAACGACCCGCGGGTCCAGGGCGGCCGAAGCAACGTCTGTCACCCATTCAACGTAGCAGCGCCCTGAGTGAGTCAGTCGACGAAGATGCGAAGTGCCCGCGGCTGTGAGGTGATGGTGACCGGGACGGTGCCCAGTTCCTCCCCGTCGCCCATCACGAACAGCTCATCACCGTCGATCTCGACCTCGGTGGCCTGCAGCCGCTCGATGGCCGGATGGGTGAACTTCCCCGAGTACATCCTCGGCAGCAGTTTCAGCAGGGTCCCACGACTGGTGGGGTGGACGATCGTGACGTCGAGGAGGCCGTCGGTCGGGTCCGCGTCGGGAGCGATCTTCATCCCGCCGCCGAACACGCCGGTGTTGCAGACGGCGACGAGCATCGCCTCCTGGTTGCGCTCCTGCCCGTCGATGCGCAACTGGTACTGCAACGGGGAGAAGGACTTCAGTTCCCGCAGGGCGATGTAGCCGTAGCTGAGCGGTCCGAAGCGTAGGTTGATGTCGTTGGTGGCCTTGTTGACCCGCGCGTCGTAGCCGGTGGACACGATGGCCCCGACGTAGCGCTCGGCAAAAGTCTCGTTCGAGATCCGGGAAAGGTCCAGCACCCCCGTCCGGCCCCTCGCGATGGCCGCCACGGACTCCGCGATGGACTTGGGCAGGCCGACGCCCCGGGCGAAGTCATTGCCGGTGCCAGCGGGGATGATGCCGAGGGTGGCGTCGCGATTGGCGCAGGCGTTCAGCCCAAGATGGGCCATGCCGTCGCCACCCATGACGATGACTGCGTCACCCTCGCGGCACGCGTCGGCAGCCGCGCGGCAGGCGCTCTCGGCCTCCTCGAAGGACTCCGAGCGCACGATGTGCAGGTCCGCTGTGGGCAGGTGTTCGTGCAGGTAGCGGACCACCTTGGGCAACTGCCTGCCCGCCCGGCCGCCCCCCGAGGACTCGTTGACAACAACCGTGTACAGGCGCGGCTTCGCCAGCGCCCGCGTCACTTACCGTCCTCGACATCGACATCGACCGCGAACTCGGCCGCGTCCTCCTCCGTGATGCCCTTGCGCTTGTCGAGCGCCTTGCAGATCAGCTCGGCGACGAAGTACAGCACCGTCATCGGCACGAACAGGGCAAGCATCGAGAAGGGGTCCGTCGAGGGGGTCGCCACTGCGGCGAACACGCAGGTCCCGAAGATCACGAAACGACGGGCCTTGGCAAGCTGGTAGCCCCGGACGACGCCGAAGACGTTCAGCGTCACGAGGATCACGGGCAGCAGGAAGGAGACCCCGAACACCAGGATCACCTTCACCTCGAGCATGATGAACTCACCCATGTCCTGGATGTTCATCACACCCAGCCCCTCCGGCGTGAAGCTCAGCATGACCGCGATGCCCTTGGGCCACACCCAGTAGCCGACGGCACATCCCAGGAGGAACAGCGGGATCGCGGCGCCGAGGAAGGTGAAGGCGTACTTCTTCTCCTTCGCGAGCAGCCCGGGCGCCACGAAGGCCCAGACCTGGTACATCCAGATCGGGATCGTGAAGATCACCGCAGCCAGCAGGACCGTCACGACCGCCAGTGTGAACGGACCGGTGACGCCACTGTTGGCGAGTTGGAGCAGCGCCTCGTCGTTGGAGGACTCCACCTCACCCTTTGCGATGAAGTAGGGGCGCATCACGATCAGCATGAGCGGGCGGTAGATGAAGATGCAGGCGATGGCGGTCAGGATGATCGCGATCGCGGAGATCGTCACCCGGTAGCGGACCTCCCGCAGATGGTCCACCAACGCCATCGTGCCGCCCTCCTCCATCTCCGGAGGGCGCAACCAACCGAGCCGGCGCTTCTTCGCGTCCGGTTCGGTGGCGGTGGTGGCCAATGTCAGCTCCCGGTCTCGGCTTCGCGCTGGCGACGGAGCTCTTCCTCACGGGCAGCGAGTTCGCGCTCGCGAGCCTCGATGTCGGCCGCGCGGTCGATCTGGGCGGGATCGCGGCGGGGCTCGGGACGCTGCACGATCTCGGCGTCGACGACTTCGGGCTTGTCCTCGTCGCTGCCGTCACCCAGCGGCTTGACCTCTTCCTTGAACTCCCGGATAGAGCGCCCGACGCCCTTGCCGAGACCAGCCAACCGCGAACCGCCGAACAGCAGCAACGCAATGGCCAGGATGATGAGCCATTCCCATCCACCAGGCATTTCGAATCCTTCTTTCCCCGGCAATCGCCGGGATAGCTTGCTCAGTCGAGTGTAGTCGTGCGATCCGTCGAAAGCTGCAGACGGCCCACCAGTTCAGCCGCCTCCTCAGCCCGCCTACCCAGCATTCGTACCTCGCTGTACAGGTCGGAGGCCTTGTGCGCCAGCCATACGGCATACGAGACCGCCGTCACCAGCCCCGCGAGGCCGATGCCCAGGAACACGTATACCCAGATCACGGTGGAATGCTACCCGGCCGGGTCCGGATCGAGACAATCCGTTCCAGTTGCTCCGGCGTATCGCCGCAGAGCCTCGGCTGCGGCGCCGCCCGCGGCCGCAGCGAGGGACTCGTCCGAGACGTCCAGGACTCGACTGCCCAGACGCAGGAGGAGACCCGTCGCCCAGCTCCGGGAACCCAGCGGCAGCGTCATGGTCACGCGGTCATCCCCGCGCTCCGCCGAGGTGACGGGCAGGTACTCAAGCAGCCACTGGGCGGCCGGCTCGACCACCAGTGTGAGTTGGTCGGCGTCGCGGAACCAGGGCGCGTCGGCTTCGGGGACGTCCGGGCGCGGCGCGAACTGCTCCCCGGTGGGGGTGACCGAGTCCATCCGGTCCAGCCGGTAGGAACGCCAGTCGCGCCGGTACCGGCTCCAGGCCTCCAGGTAGGCGATGCCGTCCACGATCCTGAGCAGTGCCGGCTCCACCGCTGCGACGCTGGGACCTCCGGACGACGCGGTGTAGGCCAGTTCCACCACCTCGTGCTCCTCGATGGCACGCCGCAGCACGTCGCGGTGCTCGGGGTTCCCCGCCGCCACGGACACGCTGACGGGGGCCTCGATGTCGCCCATCACGTCGCGCAGCTTGGCGAGCGCGCTGCTGGCGGCATCGGAGCCCCCCGAGAGCTCCAGCAGGGACTCCAGCGCAACCACGAGACTGCTCGCCTCGTCGACCCGCAGCTTGCGGGGGCGGGTCAGCACGTCGGCGTTCCGGAAGGAGATGAAGCCGTCCTCGCGCGCCCCCTCAAGGTCTACGTGGAACAGGTCGTCGTAGAGTCCGTCGGGCAGCCCGCAGAACTGCAGCACCTCCAGGTCGCTCAGAACCTGCTTGGCCGTGACGCCGAAGTCCTCGGCAACCTTGGACACTTCCACGAACTCGTGGCGTTGGAGGTAGGGAATTAGGTTCAGCAGGCGCTGCACCTGTGGCGTGTTGCTCACCGGCCCCACCTCTTGGCGACCCACTGGAGCTGCTCGACGACGTCGTCGCGTACCGACGCCGGGGCGAGGGCGATGGCATCGGGTCCCAGCGAGCAGATCTCGTCCACGAGCGCTCCATGGTGTGGGCGTGTGACGCTGAGGACGTCGAACCCCTCGGGGACGGGGCCGTCCCAGTCCGCAGTGGTGGCATTGCGTCGCAGGTCCCCGCCGGCCCCCTTCCGTATCCCGACGATGCCGGTCACGGCTTCGCTGGAGTCGTTGAACTCCAGATGCTGTTCGACCACCTCCGGCGAAGGGGCGGCGAAGGCGTCGGGTCTGCCGGTCGCGCGCACGCCGTCGCTGATCCGGCTCAGCTTGAAGTGCCGAGGGGCCGTGCGGTCCAGGTCGAAGCCCAGCAGGAACCACCGACCGCCCCTCTGCTGCAACCGCCACGGCTGCACCCGGCGCGGCTGGCCTCGGTAGGCGAACCCGACCTCCCGGCGCTGGTGGATGGCCTCCAGCAACTCGTCGAAGCCCGGCTCGGCGGGGATCCTGGGGCGCAGCACGTCGAGCCGGTGCGGGTCGGGGTTTGCCCCGGCTGCCCGGAGCGTCTCCAGCGCTTCGTTGGTCCGCTGCGCGGCCACACTCTCCTGCCACACCGAGTTCGCGGCCCCGAGCACGGCCAGCTCCTCGGGTGTGAACGAGACCGGTGGCAGCTCGAAGTCGGTGCGCAGGATGCGGTAGCCGTCGAATTCGTCGGAGTCCGGGTGGTTGGATCCGGTCACGATCGGGACGCCTGCGGCGCGAAGCTCCTCCTTGTCGCGCTCGAACATGCGCTCGAACGCGGCGTCGGTCTGCCCCGCGTAGCCCTCGATGGTCTCCCGGATCTGGGCTCGCGTGACGTAGTGGCGCGAATGCAGCAGCAGGATGACCAGATTGATCAGCCGCTCGGACTTGGCCTTCTTCACTCCAAACCCCCTCCGCGCGCAGGCTACCGCACCCTGTATTGGGACGCAGGCCACAATTGAGCCGTGTCCGTCATCGATCGTTATGCACCGAGCCCGACTTCTCGTCTGCACCTGGGCAACCTCCGCACGGCACTGGCTGGGTGGCTGCTGACCAGGCGCGCGGGCGGGAGCTGGCTGGTGCGCGTCGAGGACCTCGACCGGGCCCGCGTCAGGGCTGCCGACGGCGTTGCCGAGGAACAACTGACGGACCTGTTGGCCCTGGGCCTTGACTGGGACGGAGAGGTGGTGTGGCAGTCGGAGCGCACAGCCGCCTACGCGGCCGCAGTGGCAGCCCTGGGTGAGGCAACCTACGAATGCTTCTGCACCCGGCGCGAGATCGCGGAGGCGGCGTCGGCCCCGCACGACGACGGTTACCGGCCCTACCCCGGTACCTGCGCGAAGCTCAGTGCCGCCCAGGCCGCCCGACGGCGCGAGGAGCGGCCGGCGGCCATTCGAGTGCGTGCCGAGGGCGCGGCCTTCAGCATCACCGACCTGCAACTGGGCGAGTTCACCGGCCTCGTCGACGACTTCGTGCTCGTCCGCGGAGACGGTGCTTACTCCTACAACCTCGCGGTCACCGTCGACGACCTGGCCCAGGGCGTCACGCGCGTCACCCGTGGCGCTGACCTGCTCACGTCCGCGCCCCGACAGGCGTGGCTCTGCGAGCGCCTGGGCGGGACGCCGCCGCAGTACTCCCACATCGGGCTGGTCACCAACCCCGACGGCGTCCGCCTGGCCAAGCGGGACGGCTCGGTCACGCTGGGAGATCTGGCAGCGCGCGGCCTGTCGGAACGGCAGGTGATGGCAACCCTCAGCGCGTCCCTCGGGCTGGGCGCCCAGGAGACCGCCGACGACGCGCTCGCCGCGATGCCACACCATGGCCTGCCGCGGGCAGGTAGCGCCTTCTGGCGCGGGGCCGTCTGGCACGATGCCGAGGGGATGCTTCGGGTGGTGTGATCCTTCGACTAGCTCAGGACAACCGACCCGTTTCCCGGGCTCGTCGAAGGCCTGCTCACGCTTGCGTGGTGGCGTCGAGGATGTCGATCACGTAGACCAACGTCTGGCCTGCGTCGAGGCCCAGCGTGGGCGAACCGTCGGGGTAGGCGAGTTCCGGCGGGATGACGAGCATCACTCGGGAGCCGGTGGTCTGGCCGGCGAGTCCCTGCTTCCAGCCCTCGATCAGGGTGTCGAGGGGACCCTGCTGGGGACGCCAGGCGTCCTCGAGCAGCTCTCCGCTCCCCCATACCCACGAACGGTGCTTGACCTGGATGGTCGAGTTCTCCTCGACAACCGCTCCCGGGCCCTTGACCAAGGTCTGGACGACGAGTTCCTTCGGCGCCTCGCCGGTGGGCTTGGCAAGTTCAGGGGTCCCACTGGACATGTCGACAGCCGGCAGTCCGGCTGCGGGTGCCACGGGCTCGCCGGTGGCCTCCTCGAAGTTGGCGCCGAGGATGTCGACGACGAACACCAGAGTGTCACCGACCTCGATGCCGGCGGCGGGGTTGCCCTGCGCGTACCCGTCCTCCGACGGCATCGCGATCAGGACCCGCGAGCCCACGGACTGTCCGGTCAGGCCCTTGGTGAAGCCGGGTACGACCTGCTGCAACTGGAACGTGGCTGGCGCGCCCCGCTGCCAGGAGCTGTCGAACATTTCGCCCGTCCGGGCGTTGTATCCCGCGTAGTGGAGGTTCGCGGTGCTCGTCTCCTTCAGCACCTGGCCGCCCTCGGGTGCAGGGGTGACCACCTTGGTGCGGGTCTCGTCGATGGCCCAGGGCGCCGGGATCTCAACCTCGGGCTCCTCGCCGTCGGTCACCGTGATTGCCTCGAGGTCGCTCGCCGGCTCGATCGTCGGCGTGGGCGACGGGCTCTCGCTCGGCGACGGCTCGGCTGTCGCGCTGGCTGAGGGCGAGACAGTGGCGTCGGGGGTCTCGGTGCTCTCGCTGGAGGGCTGGCCACAGGCACTCAGCCCGAGTCCCGCGACTGCGACGAGGGCCACGAGAGCGCGGCGAGGACGGGAAAGATCAGGGGTGAAACTCACGTGCGGAATCCTACCCGAAGCGGGCAAGCCACCCGAACCGGGCTGTCAGCCCTTGTCACATGCCGATGAGGTCCAGCAGGGCCCCCAGTTCCTCCCTGGTGAGGTCGCGCGTCTTGCCCACCTGGAGGGATCCGAGACGCACCGGTCCGATGGCCACCCGCGCGAGCCGATCAACCGGGTGCCCAACTGAGTCCATCATCCGTCGCACGATCCGGTTGCGGCCTTCGTGCAGGGTGATGGTGAGCAGGCTGCGGGAGTCGGTGCGGGACTTGAGCGAGACCCGGTCCGGCTTGACCGGGCCGTCCTCCAGGGTGATGCCCTTCTCCAGCCGCTTGATGGTCCGGTTGTCGACGGTGCCGACCACCTCGGCGAGGTAGGTCTTGGGCACCTCGAACGACGGGTGTGCCATCTTGTGCGCGAAATCGCCGTCGTTGGTGAGGATGATGAGGCCCTCGGTGTCTGTGTCCAGACGGCCCACATGGAACAGGCGCTCCTTGGTCTTGGGCAGGTAGTCGCTCAGCGTCTCCCGCCCCTCGGGATCCTCCATGGTGGACACCACGCCACGGGGCTTGTTGAGAAGGACGTACAGGTGGCGACGGGGCGGCGGGATCCTGGAGCCGTCGACGCGGATGTGGTCGCGTTCCGGGTCCACCCGCATTCCCTGCTCGGTGACGACCTTGCCGTTGACCTCCACCCGGCCCTCGTCGATGAGGATCTCGCTGGCACGCCGGGATGCGATCCCGGCCGCCGCCAGCACCTTCTGCAGACGGATGCCCTCGGGCTCGGCGTTCATTGGTTCTCCTCAGGATGGACGGGGACCGGCTGGTCCTCCACGAGCTGACTCAGCTCAGCCTCCAAGGCTACGGCGTCGGGCAACCAGGGCGCGAGGTCGGGCAACTCGTCGAGTGAGTCCAGGCCAAGCTTCTGCAGGAACAGTGCGGTGGTGACGAAGCTCATGGCGCCCGACGTCGGGTCCTCCCCCGCTTCCGCGATGAGACCACGTACCAACAGGGTCTTGACCACGCCGTCGACGTTCACCCCCCGAATACCCGCGATCCGCCCCCGCGTCACCGGCTGCAGGTAGGCGATGACGGAGAGGGTCTCCAGGGCGGCCTGGCTCAGCCGGGCGCGTTGGTCGGAGACCACCCACGCCTCGATCACCTCCGCGAGGTCCTCCGCTGTGGCCAGCCGCCAGCCCCCGGCCACCCGCCTGAGTTCAAAGCCCCGCTCGGTGTCGCGGTAGTGCCGGGCGATCGCCTCCAGCTGCGTGGCAACCTCCGCCTCGGGCACGTCCAGGGACGCGGCCAGGTCGGTGGCGGTGACCGGTTCGGTGGCCATCAACAACATGGCTTCGAGCGCTCGGGAAAGACTCATGATTCCTCCAGGTCGGGGAGCTGGTCGTATTCGTCGACGTCGGGCAGCTCGGCCTCGTCGCCGCCAACCCAGCGGATGTGCAGTTCCGCGAGCGCGGAGGCCTGCTCGAAGGCCACCTGCCGCGCGCGGTACAGCTCCAGGATCGAGAGGAACCGCACCACCGTGGTCAGCCTGTCGCATCCCTCAACCAGCGCCCGGAAGGTGAGCGCACCTGCCTGCTGGAGGCGCCGCGAGACCTGTGCGATCTGCTCGACGACGCTGACGCGTGCGCCGTGCAGGTGGGTGAGCTCCACCATCGGCGCGGGTCTGGGGGTCATCGCGCCCGCCGCGAGTCGGGCGACGTCGTCGGGCGTCAACGGCAGCTCCACCTCTGGCAGGACGGCCCGGAACTGCTCCTCGAGGCCACCGGGGCGCCAATGGGTCAGGCTGGCTGCGTCGATGTGCCCCTCCACCCAGGCCGCCAGCTGTTTGAACGCCCGGTACTGCAGCAGCCGGGCGAACAACAGGTCCCTGGCTTCCAGCGCCGCCAGGTCCTCGGGTTCGGTGACCTCCCCGCCGGGCAGGAGCCGTGAGGCCTTGAGGTCCAGCAGCGTCGCAGCGACCACGAGGAAGGAACTGGTCTTGTCCAGGTCCCAGACGCCGCCGCCGGCCTTCACGTAGGCGATGAACTCGTCGGTCACCTTGCTGAGGGCGACCGTGGTGACGTCGAGCTCGTGGCGTCCGATCAACTGCAGCAGCAGGTCGAAGGGGCCCTCGAAGTTGGACAGGTGGACGTCGAAGCCCGCCACCTGGTCCTGGTGCTCCGGGCGGGGGTGCGACTTGCCCCGCTTGGCCTTCACTGCTGGCGCAACTCTTCCACGACAGCCGACGCCTCGCCGTGCTCGGCGAGGTCCGCCAGGGCCAGGGCGACGGCGGTTCGGACGAGCCGGCCACGGTCCAGAGCGAGCCCGTGGCGTCGCTTCAGGGCCAGCGTCGCGTCCTCTAGCGCGAACAGTTCCTCGGAGGAGAAGTAGACGGTGATCTTCTGGTCATGCCTGACCCTGCCGGTGGCGGCCGGCGTGGCGCCGTCGGTCTTGTCCGCGTCCTGGGACCCTTGGGACTCCGACGGTGTGCTCACGCGGTCGGCGGCCGCGGTCTGGGCGCGGGTGGGACGGAACAACTCGTTGGCGCCCGGCAGCGAGGCGCGCCTGCCCTTGTTCACCGGTCCTGGCATCGCTGCAGCACCTCCCGCGCGAGCTGGCGGTACGCGTCGGCGCCCGGGGAGGCGGAGGCGTAGGTTGTGATCGGTTCACCCGCGACAGTGGTCTCGGGGAACTTCACGGTGCGTCGGATCACGGTGTGGAACACGTCGTCGCCGAAGGCCTGGACGACCCGCTCCAGCACCTCTCGGGCGTGGAGGGTGCGCGAGTCGTACATGGTGCCGAGGATGCCGACGACCTTGAGGTCCGGGTTCAGGCGGTCCGCCACCTTGGAGATGGTGTCGGTCAGCAACGCGATACCGCGCAGCGCGAAGAACTCACATTCCAGCGGCATGAGCACGTAGTCACTGGCGGTCAGTGCGTTGATGGTGAGGAGGCCGAGGCTGGGCGCGCAGTCGATGAGGATGAAGTCGTAGTCATGGCGCAGGTGCCGCAGGACCCGGGTCAGGGTCTGCTCGCGGGCCACTTCGCTCACCAGCTGCACCTCGGCGGCGGACAGGTCGATGTTGCTCGGCAGGATGTCCATGCCCTTGACGCTGGAGTGCTGGATCACCTCGTCGGCGGTGAACTGCCTGCTCAGCAGCAGGTTGTAGATGCTGCGCTCGAGCGTGTGCGGATTCACCCCCAGGCCCACGGACAACGAGCCCTGCGGGTCGAAGTCCACGAGCAGCACCTTGAACCCGAGTTCGGCGATGGCCGCGCCCAGGTTGATGGTGGTGGTCGTCTTGCCCACGCCGCCCTTCTGGTTGCACATCGAGATGATGGTCGCGTGCATTCGACGGTTGGGGTCGGGCGGTGGAGGGGTCGGGAACTTGGGCAGCGGTCTGCCGGTCGGGCCGATGTCGCCGGTGTCAACCAAGGTCGAGACGGCCGGTGCGTCCGGCACCTCGAACTTCGGTGTGCCATCAGTGAACAGGCCCTCTTCGGTCACGGCATGCCTCCTTGTCGACTTTGGCACAGCCTATCCCCAGCGAGTCCCTCGACGCGTCGCGCACCGCCGTCCCCTACAGACGGAAGTCCGGTGCCCTCGTCGGCCACGCCTCCCCTTCCCGGTAACCTCCGTGGGTCCCGCCATAGACCCAGTTTGCTGCCCCCGGTCCGTTCGCCACCCCTGACCCAGCTTGCTGCCCCCCGGCCCGCTCGCCACCCCTGACCCAGCTTGCTGCCCCCCGGCCCGCTCGCCACCCCTGACCCAGCCTGCTGCCCTCCGGCCGGTTCGCCACCGCCACAGAGGTGGCGAGGTCGGCGAACGGTGGCGAGGGCGGCGAACGGTGGCGCCGACCTTCCGCGACGGCACGCGTGGGTAGATGCTCAGGCCGCGACCTGCTTGCGCTGGAACTCCATGGCCCGCAGGACGCGGCGCGCCAGCTCCGGTCCGTTCGTCGCGATCGGCCAGTCCCAGCGAACGATCCAGTACCCGGCCAACCGGATGGCCTCCTCCCGTCGTTTCTCAGCCATGATGGCGTCCGCGGGCTTCTGTCCGGGTTTGAGCAGCTCACCGTACTTCCACTTGCCGTCCACCTCACCGACCAGCCGGAGGTCCGGCCATCCGAAGTCCGACGTCGCGACCGTCTGCCCTTCGACGTCGCGGACTGCGAACTGCAACACGGGCGCCGGCACACCGTGGCGGAGGAACTGCACACGACTCAACGACTCGGCGGGAGATTCGCTCCGAGCGTCAGCGAATCGCACGGCGCTCCTCGCGACCGGGAGCCCATGGAGGCCCGGATGCCGCGCGAGTCCTGAGAGCAACTCGTCGCGTCCCACCCCCATCGCCAGCCCGGCGTCGCAAGCCGCGACGGCCCAGTGGAACGGCTGGGTCCTGGCGAGATCCGCGATGGTTCGGGTCAGCGTCGTCACCGGCAGGCCCCGCACTGTGGTGACTTCGTCGCCGTGAAGCCGGGAAGCGTAGATTCGCAGCTTGGAACGACCCCTCCCGTGGGCTTGCGTGCGGCGTGTCATTGCGACGGTGTCCAGCAAGGCGCGCGGCACCGGCAGCTCGTGAACACAAGCCGCGGACTGGTGGCTGAGGACGTTTGACTCATGCACCAGAGGCATGGTTGCCCTGGCGAGCCTGAGGTGTGCGGCCCCTGGCTCCAGCATTTCGGGGAAACAGTAGATCCCCCGGCGCAGCCGGATGAGGTCACCGGCCCGAACGCGGGCTCTGATGTCGGCCTCGCTCAGTCCCGTGGCCACCAGCTGGGAGTAGGTGAAGTTGGGCTGCAGCGCTTCTTCCATGGCTAAATTCCAGCCGAACTGGGAGGTCCCGTACAAGGGGCAGACAAGTTCTGTGGAAAACTCGGTGCTTACGCATCCGCGCCGTCTTGCCCCTCTTCTTGCGTTCGCCACCCAAAGCCCCGTTCGCTGCACTCCGGGCTCGATGCCACCGCCACAGCGGTAGCGCGGCCGGCGAGCGGTAGCGCGGCCGCCGACCGGTAGCGCGGCCGACGAGCGGTAGCGCGGCCGACGAGCGGTAGCGCGGCCGACGAGCGGTAGCGGGCGGCGGGCGGCGGGTAGCGGGCGGCGGTCCGACTTCACCGGGCTCGCGGATGCGCACCCAGATATACCTCCCGCAGCGTCTCGATCGTCACGAGCGTGTAGATCTGGGTGGTCGCCACCGAGGCGTGCCCCAGTAGTTCCTGGACGACGCGGACGTCGGCTCCACCGTCGAGGAGATGCGTGGCGAAGGAGTGCCGCAACGAGTGCGGGGAGACCTCGGTCTTGATGCCGGCGGTCGCGGCCGCTTGCCCGATGACGGCCCAGGCCGACTGGCGCGAAAGCCGCCCGCCGCGCTGGTTCAGCAGCAGGGCGTGCTCGCTGCGACGTGCCCGAACGGCCAGCACGGGCCTAGCCCGGACCAGGTAGGCATCGACGGCGGCCCGGGCGTAACTGCCCAACGGCACCAGCCGCTCCTTGCCACCCTTCCCCAGCAACCGCAGGCCTGCGTCAGGGTCTTTGAGGATGGCCGTGAGGTCGTCGACGTCAAGCGCACAGATCTCGGAGATGCGGGCACCCGTGCCGTAGAGCAACTCCAGCAGGGCGGCATCGCGCAGGCCGACCACCTCGTCGGTGTCCGGGGCGTCGAGCAGGGCCTGCACCTCCGCGATGCTCAGCGCCTTCGGCAGCCTCTGGTCGAGCTTGGGCGGGTGCAGGTCGAGTGCCGGGTTGTCGGGGGTGACGCCCTCCTCGTGCGCGAAGCCGTGCAGGTTCCGGACGGACACCACGGTGCGGGCCACCGACGCTTTGGCCACCTGCGCGGACAGCTCGCGCACGAACTCCGACAACTCCACGAGGGTCACCTCGGACAGTTCGAGGATCCCGCGCTCCTCCAGGAAGGCCACGTAGCGGGCCAGGTCGCGGCGATAGGCGGCGACGGTGTTGGCTGCCAGTCCGCGCTCCACCCGGACGTGGCCCAGGTAGTCGTTGACGACAGCCGCCAGCGCGCTCATGAGTGGTCGGAACCCGTCGCGGGCAGCCTCTCACGGATAGGCCACGGCGACATCGCCGGCCGCAACGCCTCGGTGCGGCCCCCCAGGATGGCGGATTCGAGTGCCAGCACGCCCACGACGAGACTGGGGCTCTGGCAGCGACCGTCGAAGACCGCCTGTGTCAGTTCCGAGCGGGAGACCCATTCCCAGGTCATGTGCGCCTCCTCGCCCTCGAGTTCGAACCCCTCGGGACGCGCCGTGGCACTCAACCCGCGGGCGAGGTAGATGCGCAACGACTCCTCGCACGCCCCCGGCGTCGAGCACATGTCCACCAGGACCTGCCACTTGCTGGCGGCGAGCTCGATCTCCTCGGTCAACTCCCGCTGCGCGGCCACCACCCAGTCCTCGCCGTCAAGGTCCAGCAGGCCCGCGGGGATCTCGACGAGTTCCATGCGCACCGGGTGCCGGTACTGCCGCAGGCAAGCGACGGTATCGGCCTCCTCGTCCCATGCGAGCACCGCTACCGCGCCTGGATGGGTGAGGTACTGGCGCTGGATCAGTTCACCCGAGGGAGTGCGCACCTCCTCATTCACGAAGCTGGAGACCCTGCCCTCGCCCAGCACCTCGCGGGAGGTGACCTCCCAGGCCACCGGCTTGTCGGCGATCACTTCGCCTCCTGCCGCGCGAGGGCCGCGCGGATAAGGCCGTCGAACAGGGGGTGCGGCCGGGTGGGGCGCGACTTCAGCTCGGGGTGCGCCTGCGTACCGACGTAGAACGGGTGCACGTCGGCCGGCAGTTCGACGAACTCCACCAGCGACGAGTCGGGCGAAACGCCGGAGATCACCAGCCCAGCCTCCTCCAGCCGGCCCCGATAGGCGTTGTTGACCTCGTAGCGGTGCCGATGCCGTTCGGTGACCTCGGCTGAACCGTAGAGGGAGCGCACCACGGAGCCTTCGGCCAGCTCCGCCGGCCACGACCCGAGCCGCATGGACCCGCCGAGGTCGCCCCCGCCGTCGAGGATGGCCACCTGCTCGGCCATGGTCGCGATCACGGGATGCTCGGTGTCGGCCTGGAACTCGCTGGAGGCGGCGTCGGAGATCCCGGCCAGGTTGCGTGCCGCCTCGATCACCATGCACTGCAGCCCCAGGCACAGGCCCAAGGTGGGGATCCGCTGCTCACGCGCGTACCTCAGTGCGCCGAGCTTGCCGTCCACGCCCCGGATGCCGAAGCCACCAGGCACGCACACGGCGTCGACGTCGCCGAGTTCGGCTGCAGCCCCGTCGGGGGTTTCGCAGTTGTCCGATGCCACCCACTTGACGTTGACCCTCGCCCAGTTGGCGAAACCGCCCGCCCGCAACGCCTCGGTGACCGACAGGTAGGCGTCGGGGAGGTCGACGTACTTGCCCACCAGCGCGACGGTGACCTCGTGCCTGGGTGACTCCACCCGCCTCAGCAACTCCCCCCAGGTCCGCCAGTCGACGTCGCGGAAGCTGAGGTTCAGGCGCCGCACGACGTAGGCGTCGAGGCCCTCGGAGTGCAGCACCCGGGGAATTGCGTAGATCGACGACGCGTCGGCGCACGAGATCACCGCCTCCTCCTCGACGTCGCACATCAGGGCGATCTTGCGCTTGAGGGCCTGCGGGACTTCGAACGCGGCACGGCACACGATGGCGTCGGGCTGGATGCCGACCTGGCGGAGCGCAGCCACCGAGTGCTGCGTGGGCTTGGTCTTGAGTTCACCAGAGGGCCCGATGTAGGGCACCAGGGAGACGTGCAGGAAGAACACGTGGTCCCGGCCGACGACGTGGCGCACCTGGCGGGCCGCCTCGAGGAACGGCTGTGACTCGATGTCTCCGACGGTCCCGCCGATCTCGTGGATCACGACGTCGACATCCCTGCCCATCGCAAGCATCGCGTCCCGGATCTCACCGGTGACGTGCGGAATCACCTGGACCGTGTCACCGAGGTAGTCCCCGCGACGCTCCTTGGCGATCACCGAGGAGTACACCTTGCCGGTGGTGACGTTGGCGTCGGCGCTCAGGTTGACGTCGAGGAACCGCTCGTAGTGGCCGATGTCCAGGTCGGTCTCAGCCCCGTCCTCGGTGACGAAGACCTCACCGTGCTGGAAGGGGTTCATCGTGCCCGGATCCACGTTCAGGTAGGGATCCAGCTTCTGCATCGTTACCTTGAGGCCGCGTGCGACCAGCAGGTTACCGAGGCTGGAGGCCGTGAGCCCCTTGCCGAGGGAGGAGACTACGCCTCCGGTGACGAATATGTGCTTGGTCGTTCTCGTGTGCTCCACGGACCTCCAGCCTAGACCTGCCGGATGCCCCGCCACAACAGGCGCGCGATGCGATGATGGGTCAATGCTGCCACTGGAGTTGCCCATCGAACCCATGCTGGCCAAGGCCGTCGACGACGTACCCGTCGGTGACTACGCCTACGAGCCGAAATGGGACGGCTACCGCTGCATCATCATCCGCGACGGAGACCTCATGGAACTGGGCAGCCGCGGCAAGAAGCCGCTGACGCGCTACTTCCCGGAACTGCTCCCAGCCGTGGCGTCGCTCCCCGAGCGGTGCATCATCGACGCCGAGGTGATCCAGCGCACGGGTGAACCCGGTGCGGAGCGCCTCAGCTGGGAGAACCTCAGCCAGCGCATCCACCCCGCCGCCAGCCGTGTCCGACTCCTGTCCGAACGCACCCCTGCGGAGTTGGTCTGCTTCGACCTTCTGGCCCTGGACGACGACGACTGGACCGGCCGGCCGTGGACGCAACGCCGCGCTCGCCTGGAGGAACTGTTCGACGCCGATCTCCACGAGCGCCTGCACCTGAGCGCGGTGACCAGGGACCCGGCCGTTGCCGCCGACTGGTTCAACCGGTTCGAGGGCGCCGGACTCGACGGCGTGATCGCCAAGGCGCTCGAAGGCACCTACGAGCAGGGCCGGCGCACGATGCTCAAGATCAAGCACAAGCGAACCGCCGAGGCGGTCGTGGTGGGTTACCGGGTCCACAAGAGCGGCGAGGGAGTCGGCTCCCTGCTGCTGGGGATGTACGACGACGCCGGCGAGCTCCGGCGGGTGGGCGGCATCGTGGGGCTGCCGATGAAGACGCGGCGCGAACTGCTGGAGCAACTCCAGGAACTCGTGATCGACGACGCCGACCCTTCCCTGGCGGCGCCCGCCTCCCGGTTCTCCGGTGACCGCGACCAGTCCTGGGTGCCGCTCGCCCCAGAGCTCGTCGTGGAGGTGGCGTTCGACCAGCTCGAGGGCAACCGTTTCCGGCACGCCGCCTCGTTCCTGCGCTGGCGACCGGACCGGGAGCCCAGCTCCTGCCGGATCGATCAGGTGGAGCGTGCCCTGGCCTACGACCTGGGAGAGGTCTTCGACGCCTGAGGCTCAGACGAGCCCGACGCGGTGCAGATAGTCGTTGGCGAAGCGTCGCTCCGGGTCGAACTGCTCGCGGAGCTGCCGGAAGTCCCGCGCCCGCGGGTAGAGACCAGCGACACGGCCATGGTCTGCGAACACCTTGCCCCAGTGCGGACGAGCCTCTTCGGGCAGTACCGCCTCGAGCTCGGGCAGCACTGCGGCCACGGCCGCGGGGTCCTTCACCCAGGTGAAGTGGAGCCCGACGACGTCGCGCTCGTGCGCGGCGCTCAGCCACAGGGAATCCGCCGCTACTGTGCGCACCTCGCAGACCTGGAGGATCGGCGAGATCCGGGGGGCCAGAGCCCGCACCGACTCGATGGCGGCCACGGCCCGGGCTCGTGGTACCAGGTACTCCGACTGGATCTCCTCCCCTGCCGAGGGCGTGAACTCCAGCCGGAAGTGCGGCAGGCGGTCGTACCAGGGGCCGAGGATGCCCAGTTGCTGGGTGGCGGGGGTGGCGTCGATGCCTGGAATCGGGTGGCGAGGGCCGTCCGCGGGCCGGAGTCCGGGGAGGGGGGCCCGCGGCTCGCGCCCAAGCCGGGTCTTCACCCAGACCTGGTCGACGAGGTCTGCGTCTCCCCAGGTCGTGAAGAGGCTGACGCTGTCCCCCGCTCCCGTGACGCCGTCGAGGTCGCCGAGCA
Source organism: Tessaracoccus sp. OS52 (assembly GCF_020687685.1). Taxonomy (GTDB): domain Bacteria; phylum Actinomycetota; class Actinomycetes; order Propionibacteriales; family Propionibacteriaceae; genus Arachnia. The sequence continues at coordinate 1,516,631 of NZ_JAJEWM010000001.1, forward strand.
CGTGGTCCCACGTCGCCCCCTCGAACACCGTCTGCGCCACGTCGTAGGCGGGTTCGACGGCAAGCGTGACGTGCGTGACGATGCCAAGGGCACCCAGCGAGACGACAGCACCGTCGAATCCGACGTCTCCGCGACGAAGGCGGTGCAGATCACCCAGACCGTCCAGGATGTCCAGCCCCACCACCTGGGTGGCGAGCGAACCTGAGCGGTCGCCGGAGCCGTGCGTGCCGGTGGCGACGGCGCCGGCGATCGAGATGTGCGGGAGGGAGGCCAGGTTTGCCAGAGCGAGGCCGTGGCCGGTCAGCACCCGGGTGAGCTCGCCGTAACGCATCCAGCCCGGTGCCCGCACGGTGCGTGCTCCGGCATCCACGACGACGTCGCGCTCCGGGTCCACCGGGATCTGCTGCAGGCTGACCAGCGTCCCGGCGGTGTCGGCGAGGTTGTTGAAGGAGTGCCTGGTGCCCAGCACGCGCACCTGCGGGCTGGAGCTGACCAGGTCCGCAAGTTCGTCGAGGCCCCGGGGTTGCAGGAGCCGCTCGGCCCCGTAGACGACGTTGCCGGCCCAGTTCCGCTCCACCATGACGTCAGTCCTTGCCCACCCAGATACCGGCCTCTTCCCAGTAGTCCACGAGGGCGGGGACATTGTCCGGAGTCACGGCAGCAGTGAGGTCCAGCAGGACCGAGACGTCGAAGCCTGCGCTGAGGGCGTCCTCTGCGGTGGCCTTCACGCAGTGGTCGGTGGCGATGCCGACGATGTCGACCTCGCTCACGTCGCGGGACCTGAGGAAGTCGGTCAACGAGACGTCGTCCTGGGAGTGGTCCCTGCCCTCGAACCCCGAGTAGGCGGCAGCGTATTCTCCCTTGTCGAAGACCCCGTCGAAGTCACGGTGGCCCAGGTTCGGGTGGAAGTCGGCTCCCGGGGTGCCGACGACGCAGTGCGGCGGCCAGGAGTCGATGTAGTCGGGTTCGCTGCTGAAGTGCGAGCCCGGGTCGATGTGGTGGTCCCGCGTGGCGACGACGACGTCGTAGCCGTGGTCGGCCGTCAGGAGCGAGTCGATCCGTGAGGCGACGTCCGCCCCGCCTGCCACCGCCAACGACCCGCCTTCGCAGAAATCGTTCTGGACGTCTACGACGATGAGTGCTCGGGTCATGGTGGCTCTCCCTGGTTGAAGGTGCCCCCAGCCTAGCCCGCGGCCGCTCAGGACTTGGCCGCGCGCTGGAGCAGCTCCGCGGCGTGCTCCATCCCCGCCTCCGACTCCCCGGACCCGCCCATCATCCGGGACAGCTCGGCCGCCCGTTGCTCATCGCTCAGGCGATGCACGTCGGAGGTGGTGACCTGGTCCGCGCTGGACTTCGCGATGACGAAATGGGCGTCCGCGAAAGCGGCCACCTGCGCCAGGTGCGTGACGACGACGACCTGGGACTTGGCCGCCAGGCGCTTCAGCCGCCTGCCGATCTCCAGGCCGACGGCACCGCCCACGCCCGCGTCCACCTCGTCGAAGACGAACGTGTGACCGCCCGTCTGCGACGCGAGGACCACCTCCAGGGCCAGCCGCACGCGGGACAGCTCACCGCCGGAGGCGACCTTGCCCAGTGGAGCCGGCGCGCTGCCGGGGTTGGCGGTGAACATGAGTTCAACCCGGTCCCACCCGTGCGCTCCGAGTTCGGTGCGCGTCAGCTCGAAGTGCAGCCTTGCGTGCGGCATCGCGAGGGCTCGGAGTTCGTCGGCCACCAGTGCGGCCAGTTCGTCGGCCGCTCGTTGCCGGTCCTCCGAGATCGACTGCGCAGCGCGGGTCAGGCGCTCGTCGAGTTCCGCCACCCGCTCCCGAAGAGCCCCGATCCGGTCGTCGGCCTGTTCGAGCTCACCCAACCGGGTCACGGCAGACTGGGCCCAAGCCACGACGTCTGTGAGTTCGGGTCCGTACTTGCGGGTGAGCGCGACGAGCTGAGCGCGCCGCTCGGCCACGGCCTCGAGACGCAGGGGGTCGGTGACCAGGTCGGCCGCGTAGCTGGCGACCTCGGAGGCGAGGTCGTGAAGCGTGTAGCTGGCCTCGCGGACGCGTTCGGCGAGTTCGGCTGCCGTCTCGTCACGCTCTGCGAGGCTCTCGGCAGCCTTGCGGGCCGCGTCCACGAGGGCAACGGCGCTGACGGCTTCGAAGACGTCCTCGTCGCCGCTGAGTGCGCGCTGCGCCGTCGCCGCGAGTTCCCTGAGGTGATCGGCGTCCTGGAGCCGCAGCGCCTCGGTGGCGAGGGCATGGTCCTCCCCCTCGACGGGTTCAACGGCGTTGATCTCCTCCAGCCCGAACCGCAGCAGCTCGATCTCGCGGCTGCGCGTGGCGGCCGCCTCGACCAGCCGCGCCAGTTCCCCGGCCAGTCTCCTTCGTTCGCTGAGGTCGGCGCGGTACTGGACCAGGCCGATGGGTTTGGCGAACTGGTCGAGGATCTCGCGCTGGCGGTCACTGCTGGAGAGCCGAAGCTGTTCGGACTGGCCGTGGATGGTGGCCAGGTCCGACAACACCGTGGCGAGCGTGGAGACGGGCACCTGGACGCCCCCGACGACGGCGCGGGAACGCCCGTTGGAGCCCACCTGGCGGCGGCACGTCAGCTCCTCCCCGTCGTCGAGGTCACCACCGAGATCGGCGACGACCTCGGCCACCTCGGGTCCGACGAGCCATCTCCCCTCGACCACCGCGCGGTCGCTACCGTGCCGCACGATGCCCGAATCGCCTTTCCCACCGAGCAACAGACCCAGTCCGGCGACGATCATGGTCTTGCCGGCCCCCGTCTCACCGGTGAGGGCGGTGAGGCCCGGGCCGAGCTCGACCGTGGCGTCGGCCACCACCCCCAGCCCAGTGAGGTGCAGTTCCGTCAACATCAGACGTCTGGCTCGCGCATCCGGCGCCAGCCGTTCACCGGGAGGGCGAACTTCCGCACGAGGCGCGTGGTGAAGGGCTGCTCGGCCAGCCGCGCGATGTGGAGCGGCGTGTCGTCGGCCCAGACGCTCACCACGTCACCGGCCTCGACGTCGGCGGTCCGGCGCCCGTCGCACCAGAGGACCCCGGGTGTGTCCTCCGCGGGTATGTCGATCCTGACCTCTGACGACGGACTCAGGACCATGGGGCGGTTGAACAGGGCGTGCGCCGACAACGGCACCACGAGCATCGCGCGCACGTCGGGCCAAACCACCGGCCCACCGGCTGAGAAGGCGTAGGCGGTGGACCCCGTCGGGGTGGCCACGAGCACGCCGTCGCAGCCCCACCGGGAAAGTGGCCGCTCGTCGATGCTCACCATGACGTTCAGCATTTTCTCCCGGGCGCGCTTCTCGAGCGAGACCTCGTTGACGGCGAACGACTCCCACGTCCGACGGCCCCCGGCGTCGCAGACCGTAACCTCCAGGACCAGGCGTTCCTCCACCTGGTACTCCTTGTTGATCACGGCATGGTGCAGGACGTGGATGTCGGAGGTCTCCAGTTCGGCGAGGAACCCGACGTGGCCCAGGTTGACGCCGAGGAGCGGCACGCGGCGCGGGTGTGCCCATTCCGCAGCCCGCAGGATGGTGCCGTCGCCGCCGAAGACGACGGCCAGTTCGGCGGGCCGGTCACCGAGCGCCTCGAGTCGGGCCGTCGGGAGGAGAGCCCGCAGGCGATGCAGCTCGCCCGGAAACACGAGGACGTCGAAGCCGGCGGTGTCCATGTGCATGATGAACTCGACGGCGGCCTCCAGCGCCTCCCCGCGTTCGGGGTGCTGCAGCACTGCGACAGTTCGGTTCTCCACGGGTACCACCCTATCGAGTCACTCCCAAGGCTGGTTCAGAACACCAGCCTGACGAAGAACTCGACGTTGCCGTCGGCACCGGGCAGGACGCTGGTCCCCCGCCAGTCGCAGCGCCATCCCAGACGCGCCGCAGCCTCGACGACGGTGTCGACGGCGCGTCGGCGGTCCGCGTCGTCACGGACGACGCCGCCGCTCCCGAGCCTGTCCCGCCCCACTTCGAACTGGGGTTTGACAAGTAGCAGGGCCTTCCCGCCCGGGTCGAGTACCGACAGGAGGGGTGGCAGGAGGATGGTGAGCGAGATGAACGAGACGTCGGCGACCACCAGGTCCACCGGCTTCTCGTCAAGGTCAGCCAGTGTGAGGTCGCGAAGGTTGATGCCGTCTCGGCGCACCACCCGTGGGTCCAGACGCAGTTCGGCTGCGAGCTGGTCGTGCCCCACGTCGAACGCGTACACCCGTTCGGCTCCCCGGGAAAGGCAGACCTGGGTGAACCCGCCCGTGCTGGCGCCGGCGTCGAGCACGCGCGCGGGAACCGCTGTGTCCGATTCCTCAAGCGCTCCGAGGAGCTTGTGGGCGGCGCGCGAGACCCAGGGCTCGAGCGTCGCTGTGAGCTGCGAGGCCTCGGTGACGGGCTGTGAGGGTTTGGAGGCCACGGTCCCGTCGACGCGAACCTGGCCGTCGGCGATCAACCGTGCGGCCTGGTTGCGGGAGCGTGCCAGGCCCCGGGCCACCAATGCGACATCCAGCCTCATCACGTTCCCATCCCGAGACCGTCAGGATCTCCCGTGGACGCCCGGAATGCCGAGTTGGCTGACTTCCTGATTGTTGAGGACTGCAGCCAGGACGGCCTGAGTCTCGTCCAGGCGGGCCAGTTGTTCGGTGGTCGGCAGCTGCTCAACCTCTGCGAGGTTGGCCATGGCTTCCGCCACCAGTTCGCGGCGGCGTTCGACGGCGGGCGCTGCGTCCTTCGGCGTCGGCTGGTTCATGGTCATCGACGATACCCTCAGCGAATGCGGTCCAGGCCGGCGAGGGCGGATGACAACTCTGCTCCGCTGCGCCAGGACAGTTGGAGGGCTGCCCAGAGCGCATCCAGCTGGGCGTCGACTTGGGTCGGCGCCGTGGCAATCTCAACCCTGCCTTCGCGGAGCTCCGCGACCTGGTCACCGCAACTTGCCCGGTGGTCCTGGATCGTGAGGACGCGTTCCGGAGCGAGCAGACCGGAGACGTCCCACGCGATGTGCGTCGGCCGGTGTTGCGCGTCCGCTCCAGCGAGATCCGCCTTCCCGTGCGCCCCTGTGAACACGAACAGGGAGTCCATCCCGACGGTGTTCGCGCCGAGGATGTCGGTGTCCAGCCTGTCTCCCACGAAGATGGGGTGCTGCGCCCCAAGCCGGAGCACGGTCTCGTCCAGGAGCGGCCTGAACGGTTTGCCCGCTACCTTGGGGTCCACGTCCACGCAGGCACGCACGACAGCCACCTGCGCACCGCAGCCCGGCAGGATGCCGCGTTCCGTGGGACGGGTCATGTCCGGGTTGGTGGCGTACCAAGGGGCGCCGTTCTGGATCGCGATGGCGCCGAGTTCAAGGAGCTTCCAGTCGATGTCGGGGTGGTAGCCCTGCACCACCGCGACGGGCTCGTCCTCCAGAGTGTGCACCGGGCTGAAACCGCCGTCGGCGAGCTGGGACGCGAGGGCGCCCGTCCCGACCACCAGCACCTTTGCGCCCGCCGGGAGCTCCGACGTGAGCATGCGCACGGTCGCCTGAGTGCTGTTTACCACGTCACCTTCGGCCGCCTCGATCCCGAGTTCGACCAGGTGCTCGGCAACGGTGGCTGGGGTGCGCGCCGCATTGTTCGTCACGAACCCGACGTGCGCGCCGGAGGACCGCAGCTCGGCCAGAGCCTCGGGGACGCCGTCGATGGCATGCGGGCCCAGGTAGATGACCCCGTCCAGGTCGAACAGCGCGGCGTCGTAGGAGTCGACCAGTCGCTTCACTCTTCCCCCTCCTCGCCCTGACCGCTGATGTGGTCCTCGTCCTCGTGCTCGTCCAGCTCGAAGTCTTCCGGGAGCAAGATTCCGTCGATCGCCGCCACGCGCTCAGCGATGTCCAACTGACCTTCGGTATCGAGCTTCTCCGCGGCCAGGAACCACTGCCGGGCCTCGTCGGCCTGGCCGTCGTTCTCCATGAGTTCGGCGTAGGCGTAACGCAGCCGCGCCTGCGCCTGCTTGGGACCGATCTTTCGCGTGATGGCGGACTTCAACAGCCGAAGGGCCTCGCCGCGCTGGCCGAGGTCGTTGCGGATGCCAGCTTCGACGAGCAGGCACTCGATCCGCAGGCCGATGTCCTTCGTGTTCGAATCCAGGGACGCGAGCAGCTCCAGCGCGTCCCTTGGACGCCCAAGCGCGCGTTCGCAGTCAGCCATGACCGGCAGGAACTCGTCACCGCCGTTCATCCGCCGCAAGGCGCGGAACTCCCGCAGCGCCACGTCATAGTGCCCCGCCGCGTAGGCAGTCTCCGCAGCGGCCTCTCGGACCATGGGGATCCGGCCAGCTCGACGGCGAGCCGCCTCGGCATGCTTGAACGCCAGTTCGGGGTCGACGTCGATCAGCTCCCCTGCCGCCAGGATGTGCGCGCCCACGATCTCCGCAAGTTCCTTCGGTAGTCCCTTCAACTCGGCGCGAACGCCGGCGGGCAACTCCGAGGTGTCCAAATCCGTTGGGGTTGCAGGTTCGTCGACGGCGGCAGCAGTCCCCGGGCGAGGTACGTAGTCCTCATCTCGAGGCTCTCGCCGGAAATCGGAGCGGGCTCCCGACTGTCCGCCACGGTCCGCACCACGGTCGTCGCGACGATAGCCTCCACCTTCTCCTCCACGAGCTGGACCCCGACGAGCGTCATCGCCCCGGAACCCACCACGCGACGATTCCCCACCACGGGAGTCATCGCGACGGAACCCACCACGCGGCGATTCCCCACCACGGGAGTCATCGCGACGGAACCCACCACGCCCCGAATCCCCACCACGGGAGTCCTCGCGACGGAACCCACCACGCCCCGATTCCCCACCACGCGAGTCATCGCGACGGAACCCACCACGCCCCGATTCCCCACCACGCGAGTCGTCACGACGGAACCCACCGCGCGCCGAGTCCCCCCGCGGCCGGTCGCGGCTCACCGGAGAGCGACTGGCGCTTCCCCGATCATCGTCCTGCCCATGCGCACGAGCTTTCCCTGCGGAGTCTTCACCCGCGCGGTATCCGCTGCGGTCTCCTGTTCCGCGCCCTGCGCCCCCTTGCCGATCGCGATCCCGGGCACCTGGACCGGTTACGCGTCCCTCTCGGGAGTAGGGGCGGCCACCATCCCTGCGCGGGCCACTTCGCGGAGCAGACGCGCGACGGTCATCGCGTCGCTCACGCGGACGGTCTTCGGGATCGGGCGTTGGTTTTGCAGGCATGTGAACATTCTCCCACAGCAGATTGGGCCGACAAGCATCGCTGGCCGGCCTCGGAACGGACAAAGGCCCTGAAACAAAAAAACACCCCCTGGCGAACCAGGGGGTGTTTTGTAAGTCCGGCGGCGTCCTAGTCTCCCACAGCGTCTCCGCTGCAGTACCATCGGCGCTGAGAGGCTTAACTTCCGGGTTCGGGATGGGACCGGGTGTTTCCCTCTCGCCATGGCCACCGAAACACTATTGAGATAGTGATCGTGAACCGGCAACTTCATTGAGTTGTCGAACGATTCCCGACCGTATCTCGGGAACCTCACAGTGGACGCGTAGCATCTTTGTAGGAACAAGCCCTCGGCCTATTAGTATCGGTCAGCTCCGTGCCTTTCAGCACTTCCACATCCGACCTATCACCCTGTGGGCTACAGGGGGCCTTACCAGATTATTCTGTGGGAGCCCTCATCTTGAAGCGTGCTTCCCGCTTAGATGCTTTCAGCGGTTATCACTTCCCAACGTAGCCAACCAGCCGTGCTCTTGGCAGAACAACTGGCACACCAGAGGTTAGTCCGTCCCGGTCCTCTCGTACTAAGGACAGCTCTTCTCAAGACTCCTACGCGCGCAGCGGATAGGGACCGAACTGTCTCACGACGTTCTAAACCCAGCTCGCGTGCCGCTTTAATGGGCGAACAGCCCAACCCTTGGGACCGACTACAGCCCCAGGATGCGACGAGCCGACATCGAGGTGCCAAACCATGCCGTCGCTATGGACGCTCGGGCAAGATCAGCCTGTTATCCCCGGGGTACCTTTTATCCGTTGAGTCCTGGCGCTTCCATGTGCCACCAGAAGATCACTAGTCCCGACTTTCGTCCCTGCTCGAGATGTCTCTCTCGCAGTCAAGCTCCCTTGTGCACTTACACTCGAAACCTGATTACCAACCAGGCTGAGGGAACCTTTGGGCGCCTCCGTTACCTTTTAGGAGGCGACCGCCCCAGTCAAACTACCCATCAGGCACTGTCCCTGATCCAGATAATGGACCTAGGTTAGATAACTAGAACGACCAGAGTGGTATTTCAACGTTGACTCCACCCGAACTGGCGTCCGGGCTTCAAAGTCTCCCACCTATCCTACACAAGTCGTCCCAATCACCAATACCAAACTATAGTAAAGGTCCCGGGGTCTTTCCGTCCTGCTGCGCGTAACGAGCATCTTTACTCGTAGTGCAATTTCGCCGAGTTCATGGTGGAGACAGCGCCCAAATCGTTACTCCATTCGTGCAGGTCGGAACTTACCCGACAAGGAATTTCGCTACCTTAGGATGGTTATAGTTACCACCGCCGTTTACTGGGGCTTAAGTTCAGTGCTTCGCCGAAGCTAACACTTCCCCTTAACCTTCCAGCACCGGGCAGGAGTCAGTCCGTATACATCGTCTTTCAACTTGGCACGGACCTGTGTTTTTAGTAAACAGTCGCTTGGGCCTGGTCTCTGCGACCTTCAGCGCTTTCGAAGTAAATTCTAATACGCGTCCGGTCCCCCTTATCCCGAAGTTACGGGGGTATTTTGCCGAGTTCCTTCACCATGATTATCTCGATCGCCTTGGTATTCTCTACCTATCCACCTGTGTCGGTTTGGGGTACGGGCCATAACATACGTCGCTCACGAAGCTTTTCTAGGCAGCATAGGATCACTCAATCCACACTAATGTGCAGACCCGTCATGTCTCAGGCTTGTGAAACGCGGATTTGCCTACGTTTCGCCCTACGCACTTAGCCCGGGACAACCAACGCCCGGGATGAGCTACCTTCCTGCGTCCCTCCGCAGCTTGCCTAATACGAGTTTGGGTCGCAGACTCAGCCGGCATCAGTCCGAAGACGTCCACCAGCCTTGCGTGCTTAGCATTACTCGGTTCGGCAGGGTCCGTATGATACGGGTACGGGAATATCAACCCGTTGTCCATCGACTACGCCTGTCGGCCTCGCCTTAGGTCCCGACTTACCCAGGGCAGATTAGCTTGACCCTGGAACCCTTGGATATTCGGCGGACGGGTTTCTCACCCGTCTTTCGCTACTCATGCCTGCATTCTCACTCGTGTGCTCTCCACGGCTGGGTCACCCCGCCGCTTCAACGCGCACACGACGCTCCCCTACCCATCCGTACGACCTTACGGTCATGTGTACGAATGCCATAGCTTCGGCGGATAACTTGAGCCCCGCTAAATTGTCGGCGCAGAATCACTTGACCAGTGAGCTATTACGCACTCTTTCAAGGGTGGCTGCTTCCAAGCCAACCTCCTGGTTGTCTCCGCAACTCCACATCCTTTTCCACTTAGTTATCGCTTAGGGGCCTTAGCTGATGATCTGGGCTGTTTCCCTCTCGACAATGAATCTTATCACCCACTGTCTCACTGCCGCGCTCTAACTTACCGGCATTCGGAGTTTGGTTGATTTCGGTAAGCTTTTGGGCCCCCTAGACCATCCAGTGCTCTACCTCCGGTAAGAAACACGCGACGCTGCACCTAAATGCATTTCGGGGAGAACCAGCTATCACGGAGTTTGATTGGCCTTTCACCCCTATCCACAGCTCATCTCCTCGGTTTTCAACCCAAGTGAGTTCGGTCCTCCACGACGTCTTACCGTCGCTTCAACCTGGCCATGGATAGATCACTCCGCTTCGGGTCTAGAGCATGCGACTGAATCGCCCTATTAGGACTTGCTTTCGCTACGGCTTCCCCACACGGGTTAACCTCGCCACATACCACTAACTCGCAGGCTCATTCTTCAAAAGGCACGCCGTCACCCTTGCGGGCTCCGACGGATTGTATGCGATCGGTTTCAGGTACTATTTCACTCCCCTCCCGGGGTACTTTTCACCATTCCCTCACGGTACTTGTCCGCTATCGGTCACCAAGGAGTATTTAGGCTTAGCGGATGGTCCCGCCAGATTCACACGGAATTTCAGGGGTTCCGTGTTACTTGGGGTTACGCTCGAGAGTGATCAACTTACGTGTACAGGAGTATTACCTTCTTTGCTGTGCCTTTCCAGGCCCTTCAACTTCATTGATCATTTTTGACTCTCTGGCTGATTGACAGTTCAGCCTGAACGGCCCCACAACACCACATGTGCAACGCCTGTCAGCTATCACACACACATGGTTTGGCCTCTTCCGCGTTCGCTCGCCACTACTTACGGAATCACTGTTGTTTTCTCTTCCTGTGGGTACTGAGATGTTTCACTTCCCCACGTTCCCTCCAACTGCCCTATGTGTTCAGGCAGAGGTCGCCGGACATAACTCCGGTGTTTCGAGGTTTCCCTATTCGGAGATCCCCGGATCAAAGCTCGTTTACCAGCTCCCCGGGGCTTATCGCAGGTTACAACGTCCTTCGTCGGCTCTTGGTGCCAAGGCATCCACCGATCGCACTTAGTAGCTTGTTGTTACTACAAAGATGCTCGCGTCCACTGTGAAGTTCTCAAGATACGGGCGGGCCCAGCTCCAGGCATCACCATTCGGTGACTACTGGCGTCTGGTCCGCGTAGAAGGCGTTGCAAAGCAACCGACCCTTCAGGACCCAACAGCGTGCTTGGGCCGATTCGCGTCCCTTCGATTTTCCACTCCAGGTAAACCTGGTTGTACTGACGAAGTTGGCTTTTCGGCTTCAGGTCAATGTTCCACATTCCGGTGCCTGCCGGCCCGATGACGTTTGCATCGGAAACCAGCAATGGTCGGGTACCCACTGGGTACTCGACTGAGGCTCCTTAGAAAGGAGGTGATCCAGCCGCACCTTCCGGTACGGCTACCTTGTTACGACTTAGTCCTAATTACCGGTCCCACCTTCGACGGCTCCCTCCAAAAGGTTGGGCCACCGGCTTCGGGTGTTACCGACTTTCATGACTTGACGGGCGGTGTGTACAAGCCCCGGGAACGTATTCACCGCAGCGTTGCTGATCTGCGATTACTAGCGACTCCGACTTCATGGGGTCGAGTTGCAGACCCCAATCCGAACTGAGACCGGCTTTTTGAGATTCGCTCACCCTTGCGAGTTCGCAGCTCTTTGTACCGGCCATTGTAGCATGCGTGAAGCCCTGGACATAAGGGGCATGATGACTTGACGTCATCCCCACCTTCCTCCGAGTTGACCCCGGCGGTCTCCAATGAGTCCCCGGCATTACCCGCTGGCAACATTGGACGAGGGTTGCGCTCGTTGCGGGACTTAACCCAACATCTCACGACACGAGCTGACGACAGCCATGCACCACCTGTATACCGACCAAAAAGGGGCACCTATCTCTAGGTGTTTCCGGTATATGTCAAACCCAGGTAAGGTTCTTCGCGTTGCATCGAATTAATCCGCATGCTCCGCCGCTTGTGCGGGGCCCCGTCAATTCCTTTGAGTTTTAGCCTTGCGGCCGTACTCCCCAGGCGGGGTACTTAATGCGTTAGCTGCGGCACGGAGAACGTGGAATGTCCCCCACACCTAGTACCCACCGTTTACGGCGTGGACTACCAGGGTATCTAAGCCTGTTTGCTCCCCACGCTTTCGCTTCTCAGCGTCAGGAAAGGTCCAGAGATCCGCCTTCGCCACTGGTGTTCCTCCTGATATCTGCGCATTCCACCGCTCCACCAGGAATTCCGATCTCCCCTACCTTCCTCAAGTCTGCCCGTATCGGAAGCAGGCTCAGGGTTGAGCCCTGAGTTTTCACTCCCGACGTGACAAACCGCCTACAAGCTCTTTACGCCCAATAAATCCGGACAACGCTCGCACCCTACGTATCACCGCGGCTGCTGGCACGTAGTTAGCCGGTGCTTCTTCTGCAGGTACCGTCACGTTAGCTTCGTCCCTGCTGAAAGCGGTTTACAACCCGAAGGCCGTCATCCCGCACGCGGCGTTGCTGCATCAGGCTTGCGCCCATTGTGCAATATTCCCCACTGCTGCCTCCCGTAGGAGTTTGGGCCGTATCTCAGTCCCAATGTGGCCGGTCGCCCTCTCAGGCCGGCTACCCGTCGAAGCCTTGGTGAGCCGTTACCTCACCAACAAGCTGATAGGCCGCGAGTCCATCCATGACCGCCGGAGCTTTCCAACCTCGAAGATGTCTAGGAGGTTCGTATCCGGTATTAGCACCTGTTTCCAGGTGTTATCCCAGAGTCAAGGGTAGGTTACTCACGTGTTACTCACCCGTTCGCCACTCGTGTACCCCCGAAGGGGCCTTACCGTTCGACTTGCATGTGTTAAGCACGCCGCCAGCGTTCGTCCTGAGCCAGGATCAAACTCTCCGTTGAAATTTTTCGGTCAGGCCGAAGCCTGTTTACCGTCAATTTGGTTAGTTTGATTACCCGACAGAGTTCCATTGCTGGATCTATCAATTAATCAAAGGAATCCGAAGATGACCGAAGTCATCGACGGGTTTCGCAACTGCAATAAATTGCAATGTGCATGTTTTGGCATTGACTTTAAGCACGCTGTTGAGTTCTCAAGTTTCGGGTGCGTCCCGCGCTCCCAGACCAGGTCTGTTATGCTTGGGGCAACTCGATCAACTCTACTCGGTGTTCCTTGGGCTGTCAACTTGGCGTCTTGGCCCTGGATCCGTGTTGAGTTGTTCAATTTCTTGCTGCCAGGTTCCCCTGGCGGCCTTTCTACCTTACTCCTTCGTCCTGCTCCGATCAAATCGGGGCTGGCTTCCGGTTTGCCACCTCGTTGAGGCGACTCGACCAACTCTACTCAGGTGTTCGCTCCCCGGTCAAATCGACCTGACAACGACCTTCATTGAGTTGTGTCGGCGGGCCCGGAGGCCCTGGTTCCCTGTCGCGTCGAGGGCCGTAGCCCTGTCTCGGACCGCACCAGTCACTGTCCTGAGGCCTTGAGCGGGTTCCTTCTGAACGCACACTCGCCCCGGGACTGTTGTCGGTGGTGGGGCTTCGGGTTCGGCCACCAGCTGGCGTCCGGTTCACCTCGAAGCGTTGAGAACTCTACACACAGCCCAGCGAGGGTGCAAATCGGGTCTGCGAGGGGGGTCCTCCTGAGGGTGACCCGGGCTGGACTAGTTTGGAGCTGTGACCGACTTTCCACGGCGAGGTTCCGGCCGACCACTAGGGGTGGCCGCGCTCGTAGTCCCGCTGCTGCTCGGCTGCACTCCCACCGGCATGGTGCCTGTTTCCTCGACCCCTGCACCCAACGCAGAGGCGTCAAGCCCACAAGGATCCAGTCCCACGTACGTCGAGGGCAGTTCCACTCCCGAACCAAAGCCATCGCCGCCGGTCTCTCCCTCTGCCCCGGTGGAACCCGTTCAACCGCAGGGCACGCCGTCGCCCTCCGCGACCAGTGGGCGCCCGGCCCTGAGCGTGACCATCAACTTCTCGGGAGACCTCCTGTGGCACAACACCCTCTGGGAGTCAGCCCGCATCGACGGCCGGGGCCCGATGGACTTCGGGCCGCAGCTTGCCGGGCTGACCGACTACGTCAGTGCCGCGGACGTGGCCATCTGCCACTCGGAGGTCCCCTTCGCCGTCGAGGGAGGGCCCTATGCGAGCTATCCGATGTTCAAGGCGCCTCCGGAGATCGCCGCCACGCTGCCGGCGATCGGCTGGGACGTCTGCACGACGGCGTCCAACCACTCCCTGGACGACGGCTTCGCGGGGCTTGAACGCACCATCGCCGAGCATGCCGCCCACGGGATCCTGACATCCGGCACCTACGCAACGAGCCAGGCGCGCAACACCCCCGTCATCTTCACCACAGCATCCGGGGTCCGCGTCGGGGTGGTGAGCTCCACCTACGGGACCAACGGGATCCCCTTGCCGAAGGGCAAGCCCTGGTCTGTGAGCCTCATGGACGCTGACGACGCACTCGCGCAGGCGGCCCGCGCACGTGCGGCGGGCGCTGACATCGTCGTGGTGCACATGCACGCCGGCACCGAGTACGAGGCTGACCCCAACCCAGAGCAGGTCGCCTTCGCCGAGGCCATGACCGCCTCACCGGACGTAGACCTGGTGATCGGGCAGCACGCCCACGTGGTCCAGCCCATCGTCCGGATGAACGGCAAGTGGGTGGCCTACGGTGCGGGCAACCTGATGGCCCAGAGCGGGCCGGCCCAGCCGTGGACCTACGACGGTTACCTCGCGACGTTCACCTTCGTCGAACGCGCCGACGGCTCCTTCGCATCGAGCGCGGCCGAGTTCGCACCCACCATGATCACCAAACACCGCAGCGCCGCGCCGGCACGGGTCCACATCGTCAGCGACGCCCTCGCAGCAGGGCTGGGGGACGCGAAGGCACTGCGGGAGTCCGCTGCGCGGACCAGGGCGACGGTGCTCTCGGTCGGCGCCGAGGGCCTGACCGAGCGCTGAGGTTCTCGTCAGCCGAAGTGGACTCCACCGACCGTCTTGCGACCTCTCCTCAGCACGACGTACTTGCCTGCGAGCCGGTGCTCAGCGGACAGCGGCAGATCGGCGTCGGTGACCTTCTGGTTGTTCACGTAGGCACCGCCCTCCGCCACCGCGCGGCGCGCGGCGGACTTCGATTCCACCAGCCCAGCCGCCACGAACGCGTCGGTGACCGACACCTCCCCCGCAACCGGCACGGCGCCGACCTCCCGCATCACGCCAGCGAGGGTCGCCTCCGGCAACGCCTCCAGGTCCTCCCGCCCGAAGAGCGCCGCCGCGGCCTTCACCGCTGACTCCCGCTCGGCGACGCCGTGCACGAGGTCCGTGACATCGTCGGCGAGTGCGCGCTGGGCTGCTCGCTTGTGGGGCTCGGCCGCGGTCGCCCTCTCCAGCTCCTCGATTTCGGCACGGCTGCGCATCGTGAACACCTTCAGGTAATCGACGACCTTGGCGTCCTCTGCGTTCAGGAAGAACTGGTGGAAGGCATACGGGCTGGTCAGTTCGGGATCCAGCCAGACGGCCCCGCCCTCGGTCTTGCCGAACTTCGTGCCGTCGGCCTTCGTGACCAGCGGCGTCGCCACCGCGTGCACCCGTTCGGCGTCGCTGCGACGGATGAAGTCCACGCCCGCGGTGATGTTGCCCCACTGGTCGCTGCCGCCGAACTGCAGCGTCACACCGTGTCGCCGGCGAAGTTCCCGGAAATCCAGCGATTGCAGCAGGACGTAGGAGAACTCCGTGTAGGAGATCCCCTCCTCAAGTCGCCGGGCCACGACGTCGCGGGCGAGCATGCGGTTGACGGGGAAGTGCTTACCAACGTCTCGCAGGAACTCCAGCACGTTCATCGCCGAGGTCCAGTCGTAGTTGTTGACCATGGTGGCCGCCGCCGGACCGTCGAAGTCGACGAACCGCTCGACCTGCGTCCGGATCCGCTCCACCCAGCCGGCCACGACTTCGGTGGAGTTCATCACGCGCTCGCCGGTCTCCTTCGGGTCCCCGATGAGTCCGGTGGCGCCGCCGACGAGCATGTGGGGCAGGTGGCCGGCGCGCTGCAGCCGTTGGGCGAGCAGGAGCTGGACCAGATGACCGATGTGCAGGCTCTGGGCGGTCGGGTCAAAGCCGACGTAGAACTTGACCGGCCCCTCATCCAGGTGCGCCGCCAGCGCTTCCGGATCCGTCGAATGGGCGATCAGGCCCCGCCAGGAGAGGTCGTCAAGGAGTTGGTTCACGGCGGTCAGCCTATCGCCGCGCCTGTGGCCGCCCAAGCCGAGAGCTCACCCCGGAGCGACTCCAGCTCCTCAAGCTGCTCGGCGACCCGCTCCGGGGCCGTCCCTCCCCTGCCGTTGCGGGCAGCCACCGACCCCTCGACGGTCAGCACGCCAAGCACCGTCTCGTCGAGATGTTCCGAGATGGCGGTAAGGTCCGCGGCCGTGAGGTCCTGCAGCGTGATCCCACGGTCCTCGCAGTACTGGACCGTCTCGCCTGCCACCTCATGGGCGACGGCGAAGGGGACGCGTCGGCGCACCAGGTGGTCCGCGACGTCGGTGGCCAGGGAGAACCCCATGGGAGCGACGGCGGCCATCCGCTCCCGGTCGAAGGTCAGTGTGCCAACCATGCCGGCGACAGCGGGGATGAGGATGTGCAGCTGGTCGATACCGTCGAAGATGGGCTCCTTGTCCTCCTGCAGGTCCCGGTTGTAGGCCAGCGGCAGACCCTTCAGGGTCGCCAGCAGCCCCGTGAGGTTGCCGATGAGGCGGCCGGCCTTGCCGCGGGCGAGTTCCGCGACGTCGGGGTTCTTCTTCTGCGGCATGATCGAGCTGCCCGTGGACCAGGAGTCGTGGAGCTTGGCGAAGCCGAACTCGGCGGTGCACCAGATGATGACGTCCTCACTCAGGCGCGAGAGGTCCACGCCGATCTGCGCGAGCACGAACGCGGCCTCCGCCACCAGGTCCCGGGCGGCGGTGCCGTCGATCGAGTTGGGCACCGACGACGCGAAGCCGAGTTCGGTCGCGACCAGTTCCGGGTCCAGCCCCAGCGAGGTGCCGGCCAGCGCGGCCGAACCGTACGGGCTGACGGCCAGGCGGCGGTCGAGGTCTAGCAGCCGGTCGACGTCGCGCACCAGCGGCCAGGCGTGCGCCAGCAGGTGGTGGCTGAGCAGCACGGGCTGGGCCGACTGCAGGTGGGTGCGGCCGGGCATGACGGCGCCGAGGTTGTCCCGGGCCTGGCCGGCCAGGGCCGCCAGGACGCCGTCGAGATCCTGTGCCAGCAGGCGGATCTCGGTGCGCAGGTAGGAACGGATCAGCGTGGCGATCTGGTCGTTGCGGGAGCGTCCGGCGCGCAGGCGTCCGCCGAGTTCGGCTCCGACGACCTCCTTCAGCCCACGCTCCAGGGCACCGTGGACGTCCTCATCGCTGTCTGCGGCCACGAACTCGCCAGACTCCACGCGGCGTGCCAGTTCGGCCAGCCCTTCGTCCATCGCCGCCGCCTCGTCAGCGGTCAGGAGACCGGCGGCGTGCAGGGCCTTGGCGTGGGCCCGGGAACCTGCGATGTCGTGCAGCGCGAGCCGCCAGTCGAACTGGGTGGACTTGCTGAGCGCGAACATTGCCTCGCTGGGACCGCCTGCGAACCGTCCGCCCCACAGCCGGCCCTGGTCTGTTCCGCTCACTTCGTTCTCCTGTCGTGTGTGGTTTCCCCGTCCGGGTCATCTCGGACAAGGTGGTGACGAGCCGGCGGGCCACCGCGTCGTCGGTGGCGATGACCAGCACCGTGTCGTCCCCTGCGATCGTCCCCATCGCGCCGGGCAGCCGGGCGGTGTCCATCGCTGCCGCGAAGTACTGGGCAGCACCCGGCGGGGTGTGCAGCACGATCTGGTTGCCCGCATCCCTGATGGACTGCAGCATCTCGCTGCACAGCCGCGCCAACTGGACGAGCGCGGCGCCCTGTGGCCTGTCGTCGATCGCGTACACCAGCGTCCCGTCGTCGGCCCGGCGTCGCATCGCTCCAAGGGAGACCAGGTCCTTGCTGAGCGTCGGCTGGCTGACGGACACGCCCTCCGCTGCCAAGGCGGCGCTCAGCTCCTGCTGCGAGGTGAACCTGGCCTGCTCCAGCAGCCCCCGCAGCAGCGAGAGCCGGGCGGAGCGGGCGACTTCAGCCACGCGCCGTCTCCAGGAGTCCGGGCAACGCCTCGACGAAGCCAGCCAGTTCATCCTTGGTGATGATCAACGGCGGAGCGACCCGGAGCACGTTCGGCCTGGGCGCGTTCAGCACCCAGCCTGCGGACAGCCCAGCCTCCACCACGCCCGGGGCGATGTCCTCGGTCAGCACCACGCCACGCAGCAGGCCCCGGCCCCGGACGTGGCTTACGGCCGGGTGACCCAGGGACTCCACGGCGGCAGCGAACCAGTCCCCCACCTCGCGGGCGTTGGCCATCACCCCGGCCTCGAGTTCATCGAGAACCGCGTTCGCAGCGGCGGCCGCCACCGCGTTCCCGCCGAACGTCGAACCGTGCAGGCCAGGAGTCAGCAGCCCGGCCGCAGCGCCGGTGGCGATGCAGGCGCCGATGGGGAAGCCATTGCCCAGCCCCTTGGCGACGGTGACCACGTCCGCCGTGACGCCGTCGGCCCGGTGCACGAGCAGTTCACCGCAGCGCCCGATGCCGGTCTGCACCTCGTCGACCCACAACAGCGCGCCGTGTTCGGTGGTGATCCGGCGGGCGGCCGCCAGGAAACCGTCGGGCGCGGGCAGCACTCCGGATTCGCCCTGGATCACCTCCAGCACCACGGCCGCCGTCTGGTCGTCAACCGCAGCCGCCAGGGCCGCCTCGTCGCCGTAGGGGACGAAGACGACGTCGCCGGGCAGCGGCTCGAACGGCGCGCGGTACTTCTCGGTGTGGGTGATGGCCAGCGAGCCGATGGTGCGCCCGTGGAAGGAGCCCTCCATCGCCACGATCCGCTTGCGTCCCGTCAGCCGGGTGAGCTTGAAGGCGGCCTCGTTGGCCTCGGCCCCGGAGTTGGCGAAGAAGACCCGGGCAGAGCCGTCGTCGGCAGCGGCCGCAGCGAGCCGCTCGGCGAGCCGCACCTGACCCTCTGTGGCGAAGAGATTGGAGACGTGGCCGAGCGTGTGCAGTTGGGAGGCGATGGCCTCGGTCACCCGCGGGTGGTTGTGCCCCAGCGCGTTCACGGCGATGCCAGAGAGCAGGTCGACGTAGGTGCGTCCGTCGGCGTCGGTGAGGTGGATTCCCTCGCCGCGGACGAATGCGACCTTGGGGGTGCCGAACGCGTGCATCATCACCGCGTCGTACCGCGTCGTCAGGTCCTGGTTGCTCATGCCTCGTTCTCCCTCGCGGTCACCATGGTTCCGATTCCTTCATCGGTGAAGATCTCCAGCAGCAGGCAGTGCGGGATCCGGCCGTCGATGATGGTGGCGGCGGTCACGCCGCCGTCAACGGCGCGGAGGCACGCCTCCATCTTTGGCACCATCCCCGACTCCAGGGTGGGGAGCATCTGCTCCACCTCGTCCGCGCCGATCGAGGTGATGATCGAGGACTCGTCGGGGTAGTCGGCGTAGAGGCCCGCCACGTCGGTCAGCATCACCAGCCGCTTCGCGCCCAGCGCGACGGCGAGCGCGGAGGCCGCCGTGTCCGCGTTCACGTTGTAGACCTGCCCGTCGCCACCCGGCGCGACGGTGGCGACGACCGGGATCCGGCCTGCTTCGATGAGGTCGAGGACCGAGGTCGGGTCCACTGAGTCGACGTCGCCCACGAGCCCCAGGTCCACCTCCTCGTCGTCCACCACCAGCCCGCGCCGACGGGCCCGCAGCAGGCCCCCGTCCTCACCGGACATGCCGACGGCGAACGGTGCGTGGGCGTTGATGAGGCCGACGAGTTCCCTGCCCACCTGGCCCACGAGGACCATACGGACCACGTCCATCGCCTCGGCGGTGGTGACGCGAAGGCCGCCGCGGAACTCGGAGTCGATCCCGAGCCGCCCCAGCATCGAGGAGATCTGCGGGCCGCCGCCGTGGACGACCACGGGTTTGAGACCGACCCTGCGGAGGAACACGATGTCCTCGGCGAAGGCGCGCTTGAGGTTCTCGTCCACCATGGCGTTGCCGCCGTACTTGATGACGATGGTCTCGCCCGCGAACTCGGCGAGCCAGGGCAGCGCCTCGATGAGAGTGCCGGCCTTGGCCACCAGCTGGTCCCGGTCCTGCTTGCTGATCTGGCTCATGAGGAGTACTCCGCGTTCTCGCGCACGTAGTCGTAGGTGAGGTCCGTGGTCAGGATGGTGGCGGTCTCGTCGCCGGCGTGGAGGTCCACCAGAACGTGGACCTGCCTGCCGGACAGGTCCACCAGGGAGCGGTCCTCACCGATCTGGCCGCCGCGGCAGACCTGCACGCCGTTGAAGGCGACGTCGAGTTCGTCCGGGTCGAACTCGGCATCGGTCACGCCGATCGCGGACAGGACCCGGCCCCAGTTCGGGTCGTTACCGAAGACCGCGCACTTGAACAGGTTGCTGCGAGCGATCTCGCGGCCGACGACCTCGGCGTCGGCCTCGCTGGCGGCCCCCACCACCTCGATCGCAATCTCATGGCTGGCGCCCTCGGCGTCGGCGATCAACTGCCGGGCCAGGTCCTGGCAGACGCCCGTGAGGGCAGCGGTGAGTTCCTCGGTGCTCGGGGCGATGCCGCTGGCCCCGGAGGCCATGACGATGACCGTGTCATTGGTGGACATGCAGCCGTCGGCGTCGGCCCGGTCGAAGGAGACCCTGCAGGCTTCCCGGAGAGCTGTGTCAAGGTGGTCCGCCTCCACCACGGCGTCGGTGGTGAGGACGACCAGCATGGTGGCCAGTCCCGGCGCGAGCATCCCGGCCCCCTTGGCCATGCCTCCGACGACCCAGCCGTTGCCTTGCGAGACGGCCTGCTTCGGGACCGTGTCCGTGGTCATGATGGCCCGCGCGGCACTCAGCCCGCCGTCGGAGCTGAGCTCGGCGCAGGCGGCCTCGATCCCCTCGGACACGGCGGGCATGGGGAGCCGAATGCCAATCAGGCCGGTGGAGCAAACGGCCACGTTGTCCGCAGGGACCTGCAGCACCTGCGCGGTCTCGGCAGCCATCCGGGCGGCGTCGGCGAACCCGGCCGAACCCGTGCAGGCGTTGGCACCACCGGAGTTCAGCACGACGGCCGCGAGCTCGCCGTCGGCGACGGCCTGGCGGGACCACTTGACCGGCGCGGCGTGCACCCGGTTGCGGGTGAAGACACCCGCCGCGGCCAGCTTCGGACCGGTGTTGACGACGACGGCGAGGTCGGGCCTGCCGCTGGCCTTGATGCCGGCAGCCACACCCGCCGCGGTGAACCCCTTGGGTGCGGTGACGCTCACGGCGCCACCCCGATCGCGCTGAGTCCGGTGGTCTCCGGCAGGCCGAGGGCGAGGTTCATGGACTGGATCGCCCCGCCTGCGGTGCCCTTGGTCAGGTTGTCCTCCGCAGAGATGGCGATCAGCCTTCCCGCAGTCTCGTCGACGGTCACCTGGACGGTGACGCGGTTGCTGCCCACCACCGCCGCGGTCTGCGGCCAGGTCCCCTCCGGGAGCAGGTCCACAAACGGCTCGTCGCGGTAGTGCTCGGCATAGGCCGCCCGGACCGCGGCCGTGGTGACACCGTCGGCGACGGGGGCACTGCACGTGGCCAGGATGCCGCGCGGCATCGGCACGAGGATGGGGGTGAAGCTGACGTTGACCGACTGCTGCGTCACCAGCGACAGGTTCTGCACCATCTCCGGCGTGTGCCGGTGCACGCCACCGACGCCGTAGGCGCTGACGTTGCCCATGGCCTCGGAGCCCAGCAGGTTGGGCTTCAGCGACTTCCCTGCGCCGGAGAGGCCACTGGCGGCAACGACTGAGATCTGCGACGCATCCACCAGGCCCTCGGCCACCGCGGGCAGCAGTGCCAGGGTGGCCGCGGTCGGGTAGCAGCCCGGAACCGCGACCCGCTTGGAGCCAGCGAGCCTCGCCCGCTGACCCGGGAGCTCAGGGAGACCGTAGGGCCAGGTCCCGGCGTGCGGCGAGCCGTAGAACTTCTCCCAGTCCGACGCCCGGGTGAGTCGGAAGTCGGCTCCCGCGTCCACCACGAGCACGTCGTCGCCCAGCTGCTCGGCCACCGCTGCCGAGTGGCCGTGCGGGAGGGCGAGGAACACGACGTCGTGGCCGGCCAGGTTCTCCGCCGACGTCTCGACGACGACGCGCTCGGCCAACGGCGCCAGGTGTGGCTGGTGCGCTCCCAGCCGATCCCCCACGCTGGCGTTGCCCGTGAGGGCCCCGATCTCGACGTCGGGATGCTGCAGCAGCAGCCGCAGGAGTTCCCCACCTGCGTAGCCTGTGCACCCGGCGACC
Source organism: Tessaracoccus sp. OS52 (assembly GCF_020687685.1). Lineage (GTDB taxonomy): Bacteria > Actinomycetota > Actinomycetes > Propionibacteriales > Propionibacteriaceae > Arachnia. Next base: position 1,538,603 of record NZ_JAJEWM010000001.1, read on the forward strand.
GCAACCTTGTAAGTCATGGCCGAAACTATGCCACAGGCCGAATAAGTATTCCAACCCCGTCTATGAGGAGGCGGACGCCTACGTGGAAGTGGTGTGAGGCACGGTCCGGGTCCCCCGGCTCGATCACCCCGAGAGCGGCGAGCTGGGACTGCGTCTGTTCCTCCACGACGTGGCCGAGCACGAGGTGGAGGAGGGCCTGCATCGTCGCATCGGCTGAGTCCGCGTCGAGACCGGCTTCCGCCAGGACCATACGGCCCGCGGCGCAGGGGTCGATCCTGCCCAGCCCCATCGCCTGCGTGGACGCAACCAGTTCGGCGGCGTCGCGGTGGGACAGCAGGCGCGCACGCAGGGCCTCGGCCCAGTCGGTGAGCCAAACCGACCATGCGCCCTCACCCTCCGGCGCGTCGAGTCCGTGAAGTACCTCGTCGGCGACGGCAGCGAGCAGGGTCTGCTTGTTCGGGAAGTGCCAGTACAAGGCCCCGGCCTTCACGTCGAGCGCCGCTCCCACGCGACGCATCGTGAGGTCCGCCAAGCCGAACTCGTCGAGGATGTCGAGGGCGGCGCCGACGATTGCTTCAGTTGTCAGGGCCACTGTGACCCTCCACGGTGCCGGTCATGGCTGCGCCACCCAGAAGCCCACCTTGAAGTCCGGCTCGTAGCCGAGCGCGGCGTTGATGGCAAGCATGTGGCGGTTCTCCGAAGCATTGCCCGTTGAGAGCTGACGGACTCCTGGCCACTGTCCCGGTATGGCGGCGTGGTTGGTGGCCTTGCACAGCAGGCCGAGGCCGTGCCCCCGGTGCGCGGAGACCACCAAGGTCTCCCACTGGTGCGCGAGGTGCTCCACCCCCCGGTCCCTGAACAGTCGTGTGAAACCGACCAGACGGCCGGTGGGGACGTGCCGGACGAAGGTCTGCAACTGCTCGCGGTCCGCCAGTTCCAGGTCGGCGTCGCGGACCCGGATCATGCCGGTGTCCCAGGCCTCGGGCTCCACCTCCACCTCCCCCATGGGCACGTCGGTACTCATGGCCACGCGCAGCGCCACGGCGTCCTCGAGGAACTCCTCCGGCGTCGGGCCGGGCACGGTGATGCACTCGTAGTCAGCCGAGGTGCGGGCCTTGACCTCGTCCCGCAGGCGCACCAGGTCGTCCTCGGCGGGCAGGGTGAGGCGTGAGATCCGTTCTACCTGGTTGAGCTCGAATCCGCGTTCTGTCAGGAACACCGACTCGCGGCCCGCGGCGTCGATGGCTCCTTCCCCGGTCCTGGCCTCCAGCAGCCGTGCACCCGGCGGCGGGTTCCAGGGCTCCAGGGTGAAGGCGAACAGCTTGGTGCGGGCGTGCTCCTGCGCCACGCGGAGGGCGGTCTCGAACAGGGCTGCGCCGATGCCCTCGCCCCGCCTTTCGCGCCGGACGGCAACGCTCAGGTCGGCGATGTCGCGGTTGTCTTTTTGCGGCAGCCCGATCGTGGCGATGCCCACGCTGTCACCGACGCCCTGCGGCCGGGCGACGTCGCTCGCGACCAGACGGATCATTGTGTGGTGGTCGGGGTGCATCCCCTTGAGGTAGCGCATCCCGACGCTCTCGGAGACGTCGTCGGTGCCGATCTTCTCGATGTGCACCGCACCCCAGATCTCCGTCTCGGCGCGAATGGGCCAGACCTCCGGCTCAGCGAGGGACGGCGGCTGCGCGTAACGCGTGATGTGGGTCACGCCAGACAGCGTACTGACGCCTGCGGATCAGCGGAGCACCACGGGTGCGCTGGACCAGCCACCCAGCGGCCGCTGGGCCCGCGTCCCGGGTGGCGCCCCCTCCAGGGTGAGGTCGGAGGTGGCGTCGAGCACTTCCTCCAGGAGCACCCGCAGTTCCAGCGTCGCCAGCGGTCGACCCGGGCACACGTGCGGCCCCGCACCGTAGACGAGGTTGTGCGAGGCGTGGGTCTCCGGCGCGTACCGGTCGGGCTCGGGGAAGACGCGCGGGTCCCGGTTGGCGTTGGTCCAGTCGACGAACACGCGGTCCCCGGCGTGGATGGGGCAGCCGGCCAACTCGGTGTCCACGGTTGCCCTGCGCCGGTTGGACACGAAGGGGTCGTCGATTCGCAGCAGTTCGTCGATGGCACGCCCGAGCGCATCCGGGTCCCGGCGACGGGAGCGCACGTCGGCCTCGATCTCGGGGTCCGCGGCGATGAGGTGCAGCACCACGCCCACGCACAGCGCCAGCGAGCCGAGGTCTCCCCCGGTCCAGTTCCGCAGGATGGAGACCAACTCGTCGTGCGTCAGCAGGCGGTCATCGACGCGTTCGCGCAGCAGTTCGTCGGTCACGTCCACGGGCGGCTGGTCCAACCGGTCCAGACGCGGCGTGATGACCGAGCTGATGATGTCGTCGAACTGCTGCGCCACGATCCTGGTGCGCTCGAGTTCCCCGGAGCGCGAGGCCTCGGCGTTGCTGGCCACCCAGTCCACGAGTTCCAGCTCCAGCTCAGACGGCCAGCCCAGCCACCTCAGCATGGCCCGCACCGCGTACTGGGTGCCAAGGCCGGGCACCACGTCGACGGCCTGCCCACGCGGCAGCTCGGCGACCAGCGCCCGCGCCACCTCCCTGCAGGAGGGCTCCAGGGCCATCATCCGGGGCTCGGTGAAGTACTCATCAAGGATGGCCCGCGCCTTGGCGTGCTCCTGACCGTCCAGCCCGTTGGGGATCTGCAGGAACCGCGAGACGGCGCTGGAGAAGGTGTGGGCGTCGGTGACGACGTCCATCACCTCCGGGTGACCCATCACCCGGAGCGCGTCGCCCTGCGGCAGCACCGCGGAGTGCTCAAGATCCGACGTCGGTGGCTGGGGCGGTCGCGTCATGGTTCCACCCTAGCCCGTACCGGTCTGGATCAAGCCCGCTGGACGGCCCCGAAACGCTCTGCGGCGACGGCCACCGCGGCATCCCTCGCCGTCGCTGCCTCCGCGTCCTTGAGGGTCCGGTCAGCCCGGAAACGCAACGCGAAAGCCAGTGACTTCTTGCCCTCCGGGATCTGGTCGCCGTGGTAGACGTCGAACAGCGCCACCGACTCCAGCAGTTCCCCGGCACCTTCTGCCAGGGCGGCCTGGACGTCGGCCGAGGCCACGTCCTCATCCACGATCAGGGCCACGTCCTCCTTGGCGACCGGGAACGGGGACAGCGAGCGGATGTTGCCGCCATGCGGAGCGGCGGCGAGCAGGTCGCCCAGGTTGAACTCCACAGCGCACGTCCGCTCAGGCAGGCCGAAGGCCCGCACCACTTCTGGATGCAGCTCCCCGGCGAAGCCGAGGACCTGGTCCCCCACGGACAACCGTGCGCACCTGCCGGGATGCCATGGCATCGCCTGGTCCTCGTTGGCGCGGCTGAGCCCCAGCCCCAGTGCCTCGGCAGCCGTCTCGGCGAATGCGACCACGTGTCGCCAGTCGGCGGGGACAGCCTTGGTGTTCCAGCCGGCGGGGGTCCAGTTGCCGGTAACGACCGCGGCCAGGGTCTCCGGCTGCGTTGGGAGCGCGGCGTCCAGGGCGGCGATCTCGTCATCGGAGGGGCGCTGGGCCACGTCGGGGCGCGGGGCGTCAGGCGTGCCGAAGTCGTACCAGCCCGAGCCGCGCTCGAACAGGGCCAGGTCGTCGATGCTGCGGGAGGTGTTCTTGGCGATGGCCTTGAACAGCCCGGGCAGCAGGCTGGTGCGAAGGTACGGGTGGGTGTCGTCGAGCGGGTTGGCGATCCGCACTACCCGCCGGCGCGGGTCGTCGGCGGCCAGGCCGAGGTGGTCGATGTCGTCGGCGGAGACGAACGGGAGGCTGAGGACCTCCGTGAAGCCGAGGGCCGCGACAGCCTCAACCACGCGGCGACGACCCTTCTGCCGTCGCGTCAGGCCACGGCCCGGGGGCGGCGAGGGGATGCGCTTGCCGATCTTGTCGTAGCCGAACTTCCGTCCCACCTCCTCGACGATGTCGTAGGGGTCCCGGAGGTCCGGCCGCCAGGTCGGCACGACAAGGCTCAGCGAGTCGCCGAGCGCCGTGACCGCAAGCCCGGCTCCCAGGAGAATCCGGATGGTCTCCGCGGGCGGGACCTCCGCTCCCAGGATGGCGGGGACCAGCCCTGCCCGCAGGTTGAGCCGGTGCTTTTCGGGCACCCGGCCGACGACCGTGATCTCCTCCCGGATCCGCCCGCCACCGTGCTGCACGAGCAATTCTGCTGCGCGACGCGCGGCCGCGTACGGAACCGCAGGGTCCACGGTGCGCTCGAACCGCTTGGAGGCCTCGGAGAACAATCCGTGACGGCGGAACGTGCGCGAGACGCTGGCTGCGTCGAAGTGTGCCGCCTCCAGGACGATGGCGGTCGTGGTCGGGGTGACCTCGGTCAACTCGCCGCCCATGACGCCGGCCAGGCCGATGGGGCCGGAGTCGTCGGTGATGAGCAGGTCGTCGGCGACGAGGTCCCGCTCGGCTCCGTCGAGGGTGCGCAGCTTCTCGCCGTCGCGCGCCTGACGCACCCGGATGGGGCCCTGGAGCCTGGCCGCGTCGTAGGCGTGCAGGGGCTGCCCGGATTCCAGCATCACGTAGTTGGTCACGTCGACCGGGAGCGAGATGGAGCGCACGCCGCTGGCCAGGAGCCGGTCCACGATCACCTTGGGCGAGGCCGCCCCGGGATCGAAGCCCTCGATGGTCAGCGCGACGAAGTTGACGGCCCTTTCGGACTCCAGCACCACCGGGTAGCCGGCCTCGCTGGTCTCCGGCATCGGCTCACCATAGGGATCGGCGAACCCGACGCCTGCCGCCGCCGCGGCCTCCCGCGCCAGACCGCGCATGGACAACCCGTGGCTGAGGTCGGGGGTGACGTCGATGTCGAGGACCTCGTCGGAGCTCCAGAGCAGGTCCAGGGCGTTGTCACCCGGGGTAGCCCCAGTGCCGGGGTCCAGGACGATGATCCCGTCGTGGTCGTCACCGAGCCCCAGTTCGCGCTCGGAGCAGATCATGCCGTCGGAGATGTGGCCGTAGGTCTTGCGTGCCGAGATCTGGAAGTCGCCGGGCAGGACGGCGCCCGGCAGGACGACCACGACAAGGTCGCCGACGGCGAAGTTGTGGGCGCCGCAGACGATCCCGCGCGAGGCGGGGAACTGATCGTCGGCCGGGTCGTTCAGTTCCTCCCCGACGTCGACGCGGCAGTAGCGGATGGTCTTGCCGTTCTTCTGAGGCTCGTCGTTGTAGGACAGCACGCGGCCGATCACCAGGGGACCGGTGATGTCGGGAGCCGTGGAGATGATGTGCTCGACAGTGAAGCCGAGGCCGGTGAAGCGTGCGGCAATGGCTGCGGTGTCGGAATCGGCGGGCAGCTCGACGAGCTCGCGCAGCCAGGAAATCGGGGCCTTCATCGGGCACCTCCAAGCAGGGATCGGCTGAAGCGGATGTCGCCCTCGACGAAGTCACGCAGGTCGGGGGCGTTGTTGCGGAACATGACCGTGCGGTCGATGCCCATGCCGAAGGCGAAGCCGGAGTAGACCTCCGGGTCGATCCCGCAGGCGCGCAGGACGCGCGGGTTGACCACGCCGCAGCCACCCCACTCGATCCACCCCTCGCTCTTGCAGGTGCGGCAGGGTGCGTCGGGATTGCCCACGGAGGCGCCATGGCACACGTAGCACTCCAGGTCCACCTCGGCGGACGGTTCGGTGAAGGGGAAGTAGTGCGGCCGCATGCGGGTTGTCACGTCCCCGAACATCGCCTTGGCGAGGTGGTCCAGGGTGCCGCGCAGGTCCGCCATGGAGATGCCCTTGTCCACCACCAGCCCCTCCAGCTGGTGGAACACCGGAAGGTGGGTGGCGTCGTACTCGTCGGCTCGGAACACCTTGCCGGGACTCACGATGTAGAGGGGCAGATCGCGGGTCAGCATGGCGCGGGCCTGGACGGGGGAGGTCTGGGTGCGCAGCAGCTTGCCCGCGGTGGCAGGCTCCACCCAGAGAGTGTCCTGCTCGCCGCGTGAAGGATGGTCGGGGCCGAGGTTCAGCGCGTCGAAGTTGTACCATTCCGCCTCGAGCTCGGGGCCTTCGGCCACTTCCCAGCCCATGGCGACGAAGACGTCGCAGATCTCGTCGATCATCGCCGTTACAGGGTGGACGGCTCCCTGCGGGGCGAGTCGCACCGGAAGGGTCATGTCCACGCGCTCGTCCACGAGCGCTCGCGCCAGCTCCGCGGAGGCGAGTTCATCCTGGCGGGCCGCGATGGCCTGGTTCACCTGCCCGCGGGCCGTGCCGACTCGGGCGCCTGCCTCCTTGCGCGCGGCGGGGGGCAGGGCCCCGATCTCGCGGTTCGCCAGCGCCAGCGGGGAGCGTTCCCCGACGTGCTCGGAGCGCGCCTGCTTGAGCTCGGCTGTCGTGGTGGCGGCGGCGACGGCTGCAAGGGCTGCCTCGACGAAACCGTTGACGACTGCCGGGTCCAGCGCGGCTACACGCTTGGGATCGAAGTTGTCATTCGGCCCGGACATGGGCACTCCTCACTTGTGTGCGCCCCGGCGTTGTGCCGAGGCTGTCTGGTAAAGGCAGATGGCCGCCGCGCTGGAGAGGTTCAGGCTCTCGGCCGCCCCCCACATTGGCACGGCCACCACTCGATCCGCCAGTTCTGCGTCCTCGGCGGGCAGTCCCCAGGCCTCGTTCCCCATGATCCACGCGGTGGGTCCGGAGAGCTCCCCCGCAGCGGCCAGCAGGTCGAGTTCGACGCCCCCGCCGTCGGCTGCGAGCACCTGCATCCCCATGGACTTGACGTGCGCGACGGCCTCAGCCAGCGTCAGGCCGGTGACGATCGGCAGGTGGAACAGGCTGCCCACCGTTGAGCGGACCGTCTTGGGGTTGTGGACCTCGACGGAACCGGTGGTCAGGATCACGCCGTCGGCCCCGAAGGCGTCGGCGCATCGGATGACGGTGCCGGCGTTGCCCGGATCCCGCACCTGGGCGCAGATCACCACGAGCATCGCGTCGTCCAGTTCCTCCAGCGACGAACTGAGCCTGCGGCACACCGCAACGATGCCCTGGGGGGTGACGGTGTCGCTGAGCAGACGCATCTGCTGCTCGGTGGCGTGCCACACCTGGACGGGACGGCCCTCCAAGAGGTCCTGATGCCTGGCGGGATCGTCGACGACGACCTCCTGGACCACCCCTGGCATCGACAGGGCCTCTCGAACTGCCTGCCGACCCTCGACGAGGAACTTGTCCGCGAGGTCGCGTCCCCTGCGGCTGGTCAGACGACGAAACGAACGCAGTGCGCCGACCGGGAGGTCAGGCACTGCGTTCGGTTCGAAGGTCTGATTCACCTCAGGCAGCAGCGGCTTCGGGCTGGTTGTCCTTGGCGATGACCACCAGTGCCTGGAAGGCTGCGAGGTCGTTGACGGCGAGTTCGGCGAGGATCTTGCGATCCACCTCGACGCCGGCATTGTGCAGTCCGCTGATGAAGCGGTTGTAGGTCATTCCCTCGGCGCGGGCAGCGGCGTTGATGCGCTGGATCCACAGGCGACGGAAGTCGCCCTTCTTGGCCCGACGGTCGCGGTAGGCGTAGGTCATCGAGTGGAGGACCTGCTCCTTGGCCTTGCGGTACAGGCGGGAACGCTGGCCACGGTAACCCGAGGCCATCTCAAGAATTTCGCGGCGCTTCTTGTGCGCATTCACAGAACGCTTGACGCGTGCCATGTCATATCTCCTCTTTGCAGGCCGGATCTCACACCCGGCGGTTTACGGGTGTGGGTTCAGCGGCCCTTGTTGGAGCCGAGCAGCTTCTTGGCCTGGGCCACGTCCGCCGGTGCCATTTCCTTGGTGCCCTTGAGTCGACGCAGGCGCGTCGAGGACTTGTGGGCGTTGAGGTGGCCGAGGTTGGCCTGGCGGTGACGGATCTTGCCCGATCCGGTCACCTTGAACCGCTTCTTGGCACCCGAATGCGTCTTCATCTTCGGCATGTGTGTCTCGCTTTCTTTCCGGTTTGAAACGACCCGGTCACAGGTCGATGTCTGGGTCCATGTTGTCTGCGGGACCACGCTTCTTCTTCGTCGGCGTCTGGGTGCCGGCCGCCGCGGCACGCGCCTCCGCCTCCGCCACCCGTTCGGCTTCCGCCGCCGCCTTGCGCTCTGCCATCCGGCGGTCACGGTCAACCGCGGCCTCCACCTTGGCCTCGGTCTTCTTCTTGGCGGGGCCGAGCACCATCAGCATGTTGCGGCCATCCTGCTTCGGCGAGGACTCGACGTAACCGTACTCGGCGACGTCGGCCGCGAGGCGCTTGAGCAACTCGATGCCAAGTTCCGGACGCGACTGCTCGCGGCCACGGAACATGATGGTGATCTTCACCTTGTCCCCGCCCTTGAGGAACCGCACGACGTGACCCTTCTTGGTCTCGTAGTCGTGCTGGTCAATCTTCAGGCGGAGCTTCATCTCCTTGGTGATGGTGTTGGTCTGGTTCTTGCGGGCGTCGCGAGCCTTCTGCGCAGCCTCGTACTTGAACTTGCCGTAGTCCATCAACTTGCACACCGGAGGACGGGCCTGCGGTGCCACTTCAACCAGATCGAGATCGTTCTCCGCCGCCAGACGCAGGGCGTCCTCGACGCGAACAATGCCGACCTGCTCGCCGTTCGGCCCGACGAGCCGTACTTCTGGTACTCGGATGCGATCGTTGATGCGCGGTTCAGTGCTGATGGGTCCTCCAGGGGCCTAGTTGGAAATTTGCCTCGAAATGCCAGAAGGCCTCCGCACATGCGAAGGCCTGACGGCACGACCGATTGGGCAGCAAGCCCATCGTCGTGCTCCTACCGACCCGGCAGCCTCGGCCACGCGGGTGGGAGGTCAGGCCTCCACTTGGAACGGATCCGCCCAGAGACAGATCTCAACAGCACACAATCCTACCTCACGCCTCCTGCTGACCAAAATCCTCCGGGCATCACTCCCCCGACGACTGGTCGCCGGGCCTGACCCAGGCGAACTCCCCACCCTCGAACTCGACGGCGCGGTAGCCCTGGGCGATCAGCGACAGGGCCTCGCCCGCCAGCACGAACGGCACCGGTCCCGCCACGTCGATCAGCAGCTGAGTGGCGCCGGATGGCTCGACGGTGGCCGCCAGTTCGTCGAGGTGGCACAGCACCGGGCGGGCGCCGGGCTGCCAGGCCTCCATTGCGTCGATTCCGGTGAAGGCCAGCAACGCGGTGTCGGTGCCGTCGGTGAGCGTCACGGCAGCGAGCTCGGCCTGCCGATCGGGGTCCTGGGTCATGGTCTCGTCGCCAGCGGCCACCACCGGCATCATCAGACGCGTGGTGCACAGCGCGACGAGCGCGCGGATGTAGCCGACGTGGTCGCCGGCCGCCGCGATGGCGGCACGCGTGATCGGGTCCGCCTCGCCACGGTCGCCGTCGAAGCGGGCGCTGGGTTGGGCGAGTCTGGAGAGTCGGTCCATGTCGACGAGGTTAGCCGCACTCCTCCACGCGACCCAGTTGGAGCCAGTCGGCCAGCTCCCGCAGCTCCGCCGCCAGCGCCTCGCGCGACCCGGGCGTCGCATCTGGTTCGAGGTGCACCCGTCGCACCAACAGCGCACCTGCTGCCCGGTCCGCCTTGAGGTCCACCCGCCCGACGAGGCGGTCCCCCCACAGGAAGGGCAGGACGTAGTAGCCGAAGACGCGCTTGGGCTCGGGCACGTAGATCTCGATCCGGTACCGGAACTTGAACAAGCGCTCTGTTCGTGCACGCTCCCAGACGAGTGAGTCGAACGGACTGAGCAGCGCCCGGGCCTTGACGGCACGGGGACGGCGGGCCGCCACGTCGAGGAAGGCGGGCTTGTCCCAGCCCTCGACGGTGACCTGTTCCACCTCACCGAGCCTGACGAGTTCGGCCAGCGCCGGTCCCGCCATGGCCACCGGCATCCGGAAGTAGTCCCGCAGGTCCGCGACGGTGCCGATCCCGTGGGCCCGGACGGAGCGCCGCATCAGCTCCACAGCAGAGGTCTCCGGGTCCGGCTTGTGCTCGAGCAGCTCACGGCTGAGCACGAACGCCGGGTCCGCGTAGCGGCGCTCGAACTGGGTGTTGCGTCCCGCGCTGACGATCTCACCCGCCCAGAACAGATACTCCAGGCACTCCTTCACCAAGGACCAGTTCCAGCCCCAGTTCTCACGCGTGCGCTCGACGCCGTGCTCGATGACGGCGTCGACCTCGCGCGCGGTGATGGGCCCCTGTCGGGTCACCACCTCTCGGACCGTCTCGAGCACTCCGGGATGTTCGACGAGCACGCGCCTGCCCCACGTCTCGTGGACCGCGCGTTCGCGCCGGTACTCCAGGTAGGGCCAGGTCTCGGGCGGCACCAGGCTGGCGACGTGGGCCCAGACCTCCACCAGCCGGCGACCGCCCTTCGCACGCGGGCCGGCGCCGTCACGGGCGCGGTCCAGCAGTGCGGTGTCATAGGGCCCGAGCCTGGAGAAGAAGGGCAGGTACTGGCTGCGCGCCACCACGTTGACACTGTCTATCTGGATGACCTGCACCTGGTCGATCACCCGCTGGAGATGGCGCATGGTGACCCGCCCCGACGCTGGTCGCGGGTCTGCGAAGCCCTGCGCGGCCAGCGCGATGCGGCGGGCCTGGGCTGCGGTGATGGAGGCCGGCATGGGCGAAACCCTAGCGCCCGTGACCGACAGCGCCGTGGGCGTGTGCAAAGCTGGTGGCATGGAAGCCGCCCTGTTCATCACCATCTGCCTCATGACCGTCATCGCGGCAATCACCGCCGGCCTGTTCGCCCGGCACCGCAACCCGAAGTCCCTGGTGGCCGGAATCGGTCTGGTGCTCATCCCCCTGGGTCTCTACCTGACCGGACTGATGCGACTCATCTACAACGGTGTCCTGAGCATCATCGACTGGGCGCAGCGCACCGTCTGGGACGACACCATGTCCTGGGGAGCCGGGCTCCTTGGCGCCGGCGTGGTCCTGCTGGTGATAGCAGGGTTCATCAAGTCCAGGCCCCGGCCCCGACAGGCGCAGACCGCGACCCCTTCCGCCGAACCCAAGGTGACCGGCAGGCCCGCTCAGCAGCAGGCCGTGACGACCGGGAAGCCGCAGCCGGCGGCCTCGGCGACGGCGGCGAAGCCCACCGCCAAGGGCGGCAAGGATTCCGCGTTGGATCCCGAAGACGCGGAGATCGAGGCACTGCTGCGCAAGCGCGGCATCATGTGACTCAGGGCTGGTCCGGCTCCTGCTCCAGGGTCACGCCCTGGGAGTTGGCGCCGTTCGCCTTCAACCAGTGGCGGAGCTGGCGCATCTTCGACTTGGCGTTGGCACCCTCGAGCGACTGGATCGCCAGCACCGCCCGCCGCTTCACCCCGCCGTCGTGCTTGATGAGCAGGTAGGCCCAGGCATCTCCCTGCCGCAGCCGCAAGCCCGCGATCTCGTCGATGCGGAACTTGCGCAGCACCGGGCCGTTGCGGATGGTGACGCCGTCCTCGTCGGCCCACAGCCGCGAGTAGCCGAGCGACAGCATGAAGCCGATCATGAAGACGAGGAAGAACAGCAGTGTGCCGGCCTGCAGCGCGGTGATCTGCGAGCGCACGGAGGCCCCGATCGCATACCAGCCCCACATTGCCGAGACCAGCAGCACCACCGACAGCACCACCGAGGTGAGCAGCACCGTGACGCTGGTGAAGCTGAGCCGGGCGGGCACCTCGCGTGCCGCTGGCATCGGGGTCTCGTCGGGATCGACGGGGGTGGCTTCGCTCACAGTCTGCACGACCTCAGCTCGGTGAGCAGGATGCCGCGGGCGCCGACGTCGAACAGTTCGTCCATCAGCATGTGGGCGCCCTTCTTCGGGACCAGGACCCGCACGGCGAGCCAGCCGTCCTTGGCCAGCTGGGACACCGTCGGACCGTTCACGCCGCTGGCCAGGGCGGTGGTGGCGTCGAGGTTGGAGGCCTCGACGTTGTAGTCCATCATCAGGAAGTTGTGGGCCACGAGCACGCTCTCAAGCCGGGTGCGCAACGAGTCCAGGCCGAAGGGCTCCTCACCGCTGGTCCGACGGATCAGCACGGCCTCCGACTCGCAGATGGGCTCGCCGAACATCTCGAGACCCGCTCGACGCAGGGTGGTGCCGGTGTCGACGACGTCCGCCACGACGTCGGCCACTCCCAGCCGGATGGCGGACTCGACTGCGCCGTCGAGCTTGATGAGGGAAGCCTGGATGCCCCGCTCGTCGAGCCAGGCCTGCAACAGCCCCGGGTAGGAGGTGGCGATGCGCTTGCCGTCGAGCGTGTCCACCGTCGTGCCGCTGCCCCCGACGGCCGCGAACCGGAAGCGGCTGCCGCCGAATCCGAGGTTCATCAGTTCGGTGGCGTGGGCGCCGGAGTCCAGCAGCATGTCGCGGCCCGTGATCCCGAGGTCCAGATGACCTTCGCCGACGTAGACCGCGATGTCGCGGGGACGCAGGTAGTAGAACTCGACGTTGTGGTCGACGTCGATCAGCGTGAGGTCCTTTGAGTCGGTGCGCTGTCGGTATCCGGCGGCGCGCAGCATGTCGGCGGCGGCCTCGGCGAGCGCGCCCTTGTTGGGCACAGCCACCTTGAGAAGGCGTTCTTCAGTCATCAGTTGTCCTTGCTTGCTCACAGGTGGCGGTAGACGTCTTCGAGTTCCAGGTCCAGGGCCAGCATCATCACCTGCAGGTGGTAGAGCAGCTGGCTGATCTCCTCGGCGGCCTGGTCCTTGGTCTCGTACTCAGCGGCCATCCACACCTCCGCCGCCTCCTCGACCACCTTCTTGCCGATGTGGTGGACACCCTTGTCGAGGCGGGCCACCGTGGAGGACCCCTCCGGCCGGGTGCGGGCGGTCTCGGTCAGCTGTTCGAAGAGTTGTTCGAAGGACTTCACGGCTGGCAGCCTACTCGCACTGGGGAGTTCCTCAGAGTCGGATGCCCAGCAGGGCATCGATCGCCGTGACCATCTGGTCCACGGCTTCGGTCTCGTCGGAGTCCACCGAAAGGCTGGCTGCCACCCACGTGTCGACGGCGGCCAGCGCGCCCGGCGCGTCGAGGTCGTCGCGCAGGGCCTTGCGCATGGCGGCGATCGTCTCCGCGGCGGGCATGGCGACCCGGTTGTTGAGGACGCTGCGCCAGTTGGTCAGCCGCTCGTTGGCCTGCTCCAGTTGCTCGGGCGTCCATTCCCAGTCGGCGCGGTAGTGGCGGTCCAGGAGCGCCAGGCGGATCGCCATCGGGTCCGCACCGCCGTGCCGCAACCGGCTGACGAGTTCCAGGTTGCCCTTGGACTTGCTCATCTTCTCGCCGTGCAGCGCCACCATGCCGGTGTGCACGTAGGCGTTGGCCAGCGGCTCCCCCGCCGTCGCGACGATGGCCTCCGCGGCGCACATCTCATGGTGCGGGAAAACGAGGTCCGAGCCGCCGCCCTGGACGTCGAACGCCGAGCCGAGGTACTTGAGCGCGATCGCGGTGCACTCGATGTGCCAGCCCGGGCGGCCGGCGCCCAGCGGCGACTCCCAGCTGGGCTCGCCGTCGCGCGCGAAGCGCCACAGCAGGCAGTCGAGCGGGTGCCGCTTGCCGGGCCGGTCCGGGTCGCCACCGCGTTCGGCGAAGACGCGCACCATCTCCTGCTCGTCGAGGTGGCTGATGTCGCCGAAACCGGGCGCGCGGGTCACGTCGAAGTACCAGTCCGGGTGGGCTTCGTCGGCCACCTGGTAGACCAGGCCAGACGGGACGAGCCGGTTGACCAGGTCGATGACGCACGCGATGGACTCGACGGCACCGATGTAGTGGTCTGGCGGAATGACGCGCAGGTCCTCCATGTCGCCCCGGAACAGCTCGATCTGGTCCGCGGCCAGTTCCTCCCAGTCCTGGCCCGTCTGCTGAGCGCGTTCCAGCAGTGGGTCGTCGACGTCGGTGACGTTCTGGGTGTAGCTCACCTGGAGGCCCAGGTCGCGCCAGACGCGGTTCACCAGGTCGAAGGCCACGTACGTGTTGGCGTGGCCCAGATGGGTGGCGTCGTAGGGTGTGATGCCGCAGACGTACATCCGGGCGGACGCTGTGCCGGGCTCGACGGCCACGGGCCCGCCGGTGGCGGTGTCGAAGAGGGACAGCCTGTCCGGGACGCCCTCGGACGGCGGTAGCAACGGAACGTCAACGGGGGCCCACGCGTACATGGGTCCAAACCTACCGTCTCGGAGCGGGGGGCCTCACCACGGGGGCCACGGGATGGCGGGCCAGCGCCCCGACGGTCCGGGGAACGAGCCGACCTCCAGCAACCACTCGGCCCGGCCGGCGACGGCCTCCCACTCCTGCCCGGTCAGGCCTTCCGGGACCGGCAGGTCGAGCGTGGCGACGTGGCCCAGCAGTCTGCGCTCGTCGTCGTCGAGTTCGTGACCGGCGAAGCCCCACAGCACCGTGCGGTGCTTGTCCTCCTCGTGCAGGCAGACTCCGTGATCGACGCCGAACAGCCGGGACCCGTCGCTGATGAGGTGGCCGGCCTTGCGGTCGGCGTTGTTGACCACGAGGTCGAACAAGCAGACGCGGCGCAGGGCCGGGGAATCGCGGTGCACCAGCACGATGGGCTTGTCTTCCCCGTCAACCCCGCTGACCACGGGCAGCCAGGTCTCGTCGAGGGACTCGGGGCGGACCAGGTCCACCAGGTCGGTGATGTCACCCTCCACCCAGCGCTGCACGGAACCCTCCCCCGCCGGGCCTTCGTGCCACAGAGTCAGGGGGACGACGTCGAAGTGGAAGTGGGCGCTCAGGAGATGCGTCGCCACCTCCCGACGGCCGAGGGTGTGCTGCGGGAAGTCCCACAGCGGACGCTCGCCTGCCACAGGCTTGTAGACCCACAGGACTCCCGCGTCGTCGCGGGTGAGGAAGGTGGCGTTCGAGGCCTCGGTGAGCCGCCCGACCACGTCGAGCTCACCGACCGGGCCGGGGGGCGGCATCAGAACAGCGGTCCCCGGTAGCCGTTGGAGCGCGGGCAGATGTGGCCGCCGGGTTCGATGGGCTGGCTGCAGAACGGACAGGCCGGCCTGCCGGAGGCGACGATCACCTCTGACCGGAGCGAGAACTCGCGGGCCATCCGGGGCGTCAGCCAGATCTGCACCAGGACGTTGTGGGTCTCGTCGTCGGGAGCTTCCTCCCCGAGGTCGACAGAGAACAGCTCGAGCTGGATGGCGCTGCGCGCGGCGTCCCAGGCAAGGCCGATGGCACCAACCCGGAACTCGACCTCCAGCGGAGCGTCGAGCGGACCGAGGTCGGTGGGCTCCTCCGCCTCCGCGTCGGCCCTGCCCAGGGATTGGAGCTGGTCCAGGATCTCCCCGATCCTGCGGCCGAGCATCTGGACCTGTTGTTTCTCCGCGGCCACCGCCACCAAGGTGCCGCCCTGCGACACCTGGATGATGAACAGGCGGTTGCCGGGCTCGCCGACTGTGCCGACGACGCAGCGGTCCGGGTGTGGGAACTCCAGCAGCATGCGCCGAGCCTATGCCGTCGCCGGGAAGCGCTTGGCGCTGCGCGCCTTGGCCTTGAGTGCCTCGACGTCACGGTCCTTCGGCGGGGCCGCGGTCACCAGGTCCTCCAGCAGGTGCATCGTGGCATGCGCAACCTCCGCGACGGCGCGGTCGAAGACCTCCTGATTCGCGGCCGAGGGCTTGTTCATGCCGCTGACCTTGCGGACGTACTGGAGCGCTGCGGCCTGCACCTCCTCGGAGGTGGCATGCGGCTCGAAATTGTGCAGTGGTCTGATGTTTCGGCACATGGCCCCAGCCTACTTCTCCGGGGCGTCGCCCCCACCCACAACGGGCGCAGTCCTGGAGACCAGGAGCGCAGCGACGTCCGCGAAGGCGTTGATGCAAACGACGAACGGCGGCCGCTCGGGTGCGTAGTCGACGATGCTGACGGAGGCCGGGGCCACGCCGAGCCGCTGGAAGTCGTCGAAGTCCTGGCGCAGAGCGTCGGAGAGGATGGCCTTGATCGGGTCGCCGTGGCTGACGACGACCACCGTCGCGTCCCCGGGGTGCCCGTCGACGATCTCGGCCGCCGCGGCCACGGACCGGTCCCGCATCTCGGTCATGGACTCCCCTCCCGGGAACCGGACCTGCGACGGAGCGGTCTGGATGGTCGCCCACAGCGACTCCTGCGTCAGCTCTCCAAGGGGGCGGTTGGTCCATTCCCCGTAGTCGCACTCGGTCAGCCCGTCAACTACGACCGAATCGGCCAGTCCCATGGCGACGGCGGTCTGCTCGCAGCGCAGGATCGGCGAGCGGTAGCTGCCTGCCAGCTCAACCTGCCGGAGGAGCTCCCCCAGCTTCCGGGCCTGGTCGATCCCGGTCTGGTCCAGTTCGACACCCTCGGCCCGCCCTGCGAGCACACCTTGGGCGTTGGCGCTGGAGCGGCCGTGGCGGATCAGGACGAGTTTGGTCATGGGGCCAACGGTAGTCGGCATGACGGCGGCGTAGCGGTCTACAGTAGCCCTCGCATACATTGGCGAAGGGAGCCGCATCCATGGGTTGGTTCGAGGCGATAGTCCTTGGCATCGTGCAGGGGCTGACCGAGTTCCTCCCGATCTCATCCAGTGCCCACGTCTCGATCGTGGGCCAGCTCCTGTTCGAAGGGCGTGACCCGGGTGCCGCCTTCACTGCCGTCACCCAGCTCGGCACGGAGACGGCCGTGCTCGTCTACTTCTGGTCAGACATCGTGCGCATCATAAGGAAGTGGTGCCTGGCACTGGTCGGCAAGGAAGACCGGGCGGATCCGGACGTGAGAATGGGCTGGCTGGTGATCATCGGCTCCGTCCCGATCGTCGTGCTCGGCCTGCTGTTCCAGGACGCCATCGACTCGACGCTGCGCAACCTGTGGATCACCGTCGCGATGCTCGCCGGCGTCGCCGTCATCCTGTTCTTTGCAGACCGGGCCGGCGAGTCCAACACTCGTGAGTTGAAGGAACTGAGCTGGGGACACGGACTGCTTTTCGGCCTGTTCCAGGCAGCCGCCCTCATCCCGGGCGTCTCCCGCTCTGGAGCGACGATCTCCGCCGGCCTGTACATGGGTTACACCCGCGAAGCCGCCACCCGGTACGCCTTCCTGCTGGCCATCCCGGCGGTGTTCGGCTCCGGCCTGTACAAGCTCAAGGACATCGGCGAGGGTTCCACCGCGTGGGGCCCGACGATCGTCGCGACCGTCCTCGCGTTCCACGTCGGGTACGCCGTGATTGCGTGGCTCATCAGGTACATCGCCACCCACAGTTTCCGCGGGTTCGTCTACTACCGCCTCGGGCTGGCAGCCGTTGTCGCCACCCTGCTGCTCACCGGTGTCCTGCAGGCGACCTAGGCTGACGGGATGGATCTGAGACCGCTGGGGAACTCCGGCCTGCGGGTGTCGCCCCTCGGGCTGGGCACCATGGCCTGGGGGCGCGACGTCCAATGGGACGAGGTGCGTGGCCTCGTCGCCGACTTCGTCGACGCCGGTGGCAACCTCATCGACACCGCCCCCGCCTACGGGGGTGGCGTCGCGGAGAAGATGCTCGGCAAGCTCTTCGCCGGCGGTCTCCCCCGCGATGAGCTGGTGGTGGCCACCAAGGGCGGCTTCGTGATCCGCGACGGCAAACGGGTCGTCGACACCTCGCGCGCCGCGATGCTGAACGACCTCGAGCAGTCACTGCGACGCATGAACACCGACCACGTCGACCTCTGGCAGGTGCACGCCTGGGGAGACGCCCCGCTCGAGGAAACCCTGTCGGCCATGGACTCCGCCGTCTCCCGTGGGCTAGCCCGCTACGTGGGTGTCTCGAACTTCGTCGGTTGGCAGGTCGCCACCGCAGCCACCTGGCAGAAGGCCGACGCCAACCGCGTGCCGCTGGCGTCGGTGCAGGTGGAGTACTCCCTGCTGGCCCGGCGCGCGGAGGTGGAGGTGATCGGCGCGGCCCGCCATCACGGGCTTGGGCTCCTGGCCTGGTCGGCGCTCGGACGCGGGGCGCTGACCGGCAAGTACCGCACAGGGATCCCCCGGGACTCGCGCGCCGCCGCGGACCACTTCGCATGGTTCCTCGAGCCGTACCTGCAGCCCCGGTCGCGCGCCGTCGTCGACGCCGTTGCGAAGGCCGCGGAGGGCCTCGGGCTCACGCCGTCGCAGGTGGCGCTGCTGTGGGTCCGCGACGCCCCCCAGGTGGCCTGCGCGCTCGTCGGGCCCCGGACGAGGGCCCAGCTGTCCGAGCTTCTGGACACCGAGACCAAGCAGCTTGTGACCCCCATCGTTTCCGCACTGGACGACGTCTCGGGCGGCGCCAACGGCCACCGCGCCTGAGTGCGCCCCCGCTCGTCGCTGAATTGTGGGCAGCAGGCGGCACCTGCTATCGTTCGTTGTCGCGTTCCCCAGTGGAACACACCCTGTCCGGGTGGCGGAATAGGTAGACGCGCTAGCTTGAGGTGCTAGTGCCCGTAAAGGGCGTGGAGGTTCAAGTCCTCTCTCGGACACAATCCTGAAGTCCCCGGTTTGCCATTGATTTGCTGGCCGACTGGGGGCTTTTTGGATTCCCGGGGCGACTCGCCGAACCCACGAGGCGGTGGCCGGTATGCCAGTCCACTTCTTGACGGATTGGTAAGCGATCGTTCGTAAGATCCATACGTCCCCGAGTCACAATGGTCTCAACTGCCGGACGCACCGGCGTGGATGAAGGAGACCATCATGATCAAGATGCGCTGGATCACAGCGATGACCGCGACAGCCCTAGCCATCGCTGCGATGACCGCCACCTCCGCGGGAGCTTCCGAGATGAGCGGCCGCGAATTCGCCGACCACGTCCGCATGATGGCCCAGGGCGAGATGGGCTTCGACGGGACACACAACCCCGGGATGCACCAAGGATTCGCCGGCATGGAAGCCCATCACTCCTGACGTGCCAACACCAGCGTGCTCGCGGTCCGACTGGATCACGCCGCGATGATGTGTCCGTTCCGGCGCGGGGCCAGTGCGAAGGCCAGCAAGTAGATCACGAGCACCAGAATCAGCAGGTTGCTGTAGCCGGTCACGAGCGCGGCGTACTCCAGACAGCCTCCCACCAGCGCACCCAGCAGATTGAGCCCGAAAGCGGAGCGCGAGTTGTCCGAGGCCGCGAAGCGTTTGGCAAAGGCGACGTTGGCCAGGAAGATCGGTGCGAAGGCCAGCGCCACCGCCACCGCCACCCGTAGGGGGCCGGGCAGGGTGAGCAACGACTCCGGGGTGACCACGTAGGCCACCGCCAAGGAGGCGACGATGCCGCCGAAGAGCCACTGGATTCCAGGAGTGCGCCATCGTCGGGTGGTCTCCACCGCGAGGAGGACGATGAGCAGGACTCCACCGAAGACCAGCGCGTTGACGAACCAGGTGGTGCCGAACAGCAGGGCGAACGTCGCGATGTACTTCGTCTGGAGCAGCATGAACGCAACTCCCATGAGGAATAGATCCGCGTAGGGGCGCATCGTCCGGAACGGGCCTCCCAGACCGCGGACCATGGCCGCTGAGAGCAGCAGAATCCCGGCGAGCGTCCAGAGGTAGACCGCGGGGATCCCGCCACCACGGAAGTAGAGGAAGGGAGCGTTGTCGGTGGGCGGGTCGATACGGTCGGCCGGCAGCACATGGTTGTCGGATCCGCAGTCCTGGTGGGCCGGATCCTTGGCGACGGTCACGACGGCCTGGGCACCGCCAAGCAGGTCGACACACGGAGCATGCCCAAAGGCCTCCTGAGCGATGCCCCCCAACCTGTCTATGAGCCAAGGCTCGCGGTAGTAGTTGTACATCGAGAACACGCCGTCGTCGGTGAGCTTGGACCGCGCGGACGCGAGCGCCTCCTCGGTGAACAGGAACGACTCGAGCCGGATCTGGGAGGCACCGCTCACCAGCGCCAGGGAGTCGGGAAGGGCGAACAGGATGAGGTCGTACTTCTTGTCCGTGGATTCCAGGAAGGCGCGCCCGTCGTCGACGTAGGCGCTCACCCTCTCGTCGGAATAGGGCTGGTCAGGATTCAGTTCTGCACCGATCTCCATGATGCGGGGGTCGATGTCGACCGCATCCACGCTCGTGGCGCCCTGCGCGAGCGCGATCGCGACATCGGAGCCCGAGCCCGCGCCGATGATCAGGACGCTCTCGGGAACGTCGGCAGCCATGCGCTCGTAGGGCGTCTTGTAGAGGTCCTCGGCCTCGTTGAGCTTGAACTCGGCCGACCCCATGACCTGGTGGGGGATGCCGTTCACGGTGATGAGGTACAGCGGCTTGCCGTCGGCGGATTGACCGACATCGGTGCCCTCAACCTTGTAGTAGGGCGACCAGGAGACCCCCGGCGTCAGGGTTTCGAGCAGCAGGGTGCCCACGATGAGCAGGCCCGCGAACCCTGCGACCAGGCGACGCCGAGAATCGGAAAGCAGCACCAACGCCACGGCCACGAGCAACCCCCACACCACGGACGGTGCACGCGCGAACGACAGTGCCGTGAAGGCGGCTATGCCGGCCAGTGAGCCGATGAGGTCCCAGCGATAGGCGTTGAGGTTGTCCAGTTCGGCGAAGCAGCGTCCCACGACTTCCGCGGGGCCGGCGAGGATGGCGGCCACCAGCAGGAAGATGATGGGAAGCACGAGCCAGGCGGGTGGTCCGGCGGTTTCCAAGGATGTGAAGTAGATGATGTTGGCGCCCCCACGGTCGATCGTGACCGGGAACGCCCAGACGATGACGACGAGGAGTGCCAGCAGTAGCGGCGTGATCGGAATGACGGACCACGGCTTGCGCGCTATGAGGAAGCCGAGCCCGATGCCGAGGAAGGATCCGAGAAGTACGAAGTTGGAGAAGTAGGACAGGTGCACCACGTTCGAGCCGAGCCAGCGAATGAGGGCCAGTTCCATGAACAGCATCAGGGAACTCCCCAGCACCAACCGACTGATAGTGACCTTTTGCGTCCCTGCACTGGGCATGATTCCGATCATGGGGATCATCATTGCCTCTCCGGTCGGTCATGTGGCGCTTTGGCGGATAACTTTTCCGGCCGTGTCCGGGACTCGCCGTGGGACATTGCTGGGCAACTGATTATTGAGGAGGAATGGCCGTGCCGTTGATTGCTGTCATGTTCGTTGCTGTGTGGGTTGCGGTGATGGCCTCGCTTGCGCTGTGGCTCAGGAGTCGCAGGAAGGGCACCCGGGTGGCGCGCACCCTGCAACTGGTGGCCGTTCTCCTGACCTTGGTGGTGGCAGCCGTGGCGGTCGGCCCCGCCTGGCAGGACAGCGGTTCCTTCGCTCTGGTGCTGGTGGGCATCCCGCTCGCGTGCGCGTTGATCACCTTCCTCGCCCCTCGGACACGCCATGCGATCCTCCTCGCTTGGATCGCAGCCGTGACGATGCTGCTCTGGAGTCTGGTGATAGGTCTCGGCCTGGGAGTCAACTTCCAGCCGCCGGCCATCCTCCTGATCGCCTCCGCCACGTCAGCCACCCTTGAAGCGAGGCGGCCCCCAGGGGTAGCGACGCCCTCTGGCTCCGACTGACGCCACGCGGCGAACTCGTCGCTATTCAGTGTTGCCAAGTACCAGTAGTCAGTGTTACTGTCTACTGGTAGTCAGTGACACAGCATAGACGGAGCAAGACGTGGCGAACCAGATGACAGAGTTGCTGAAGGGCACCCTCGAGGGCATCGTTCTGGCCCTTCTCGAACGGCGGCCCGCCTACGGCTACGAGATCACCGCGCGCCTGCGGGACAGGGGCTTCACCGATCTCGTGGAGGGCACCGTCTACGCACTGCTGGTCCGCATCGAGCAGCGCGGCTACGTGGACGTGCAGAAGGTGCCCTCGGAGAAGGGCCCACCCCGCAAGGTGTATTCGATCAACGCGCAAGGGCGCGAACAACTTGACGAGTTCTGGAGGGCCTGGAGCTTCCTCGCGGAACGCATCGAGCAGCTCCATGAAGGAGAGGAAACACGATGAGCAACTGGATCGAGGCCCTGACGGGCCCGCTGGAGCAGAAGCGGCGCTACAAGCAGTTCAAGGCACGCCTGGAGGCGCTCCCTGAGCCCTATGGCACCGTCGCGAAGGCGCTGCAACGGTACTTCACCTACTATGGCGGCGTCACCGACGGCGACACCCTCATCACGATGATGGGCGACCTGGTCGAGCTGTGGGAGCGGGCGGCTGTGGATGGCACGCCTGTGCGCGAGATCGTCGGCGAGGACCCCGTCGAGTTCGCCGAGACGTTCGTGCAGGCCTACAGCGGCAAGCAATGGATCGACAGGGAACGCGCGCGCCTGGTCAAGGCGATCGAGGACGCGGAGGGGGGTGGGTCGAGGTGAGCACGGATACCGCGGTCAGGGTCAGGGGCCTTCAGCGGTCCTACAAGGACCTCCACGTGTTGCGTGGCGTCGACTTCGACGTGGCACGCGGCAGCATATTCGCCCTGCTCGGATCGAACGGGGCGGGCAAGACGACGGTCGTGAAGATCCTCTCAACCTTGCTCGCGGCCGACGCCGGTGCCGCCAGTGTCAACGGCTTCGACGTCGCCACCCAGGCCGGCGAGGTCCGCCAGTCGATCAGCCTGACGGGCCAGTTCGCGGCAGTCGACGACGTCCTGACCGGCCGGGAGAACCTCGTGCTGGTGGCCCGCCTACGGCACCTCGAGAATCCGGGCGCGATCGCCGACGACCTGCTGCAACGATTCGGGCTGGCCGACGCCGCACCCCGGCCCGTGTCGACATATTCGGGAGGCATGCGCCGCCGCCTCGACATCGCCATGAGCCTGATCGGGGACCCTCCCGTCATCTTCCTCGACGAGCCCACGACCGGGCTGGACCCGCAAGGGCGGCTCGACGTGTGGCGGGCCGTGAGGGAACTCGCCGCCGGGGGCACGACGGTGTTGCTCACGACCCAGTACTGGCTGGCGGTGGTCGGCATCCTCGGCCTGTTCACCCTCGCCCTGACTTGGCTCGCAGTCATCGCGGGCCTGTCTGCGAAGACCGTGGACGGCGCAAGTGCCTTCTCATACCCGTTGATCTTCCTGCCCTTCATCAGCTCAGCCTTCGTCCCCACCGAGACCATGCCCGGCCCGGTGCGCTGGTTCGCGGAGCACCAGCCGGTGACCTCGATCGCGAACACGATCCGTGACCTCCTCACGCAGCAACCGATCGGGGGCGAGATCTGGATTGCGCTGGCCTGGTGCGCCGGCATCCTCGTGGTGACCTACTTCGCGGCAATGAGGATCTACCGTCGAAAGCTTGGCCAGACCGGCCGGGCGGATTGAGTCGGGCTGACGTGACCAGCTTGGCTGCTTCCCGGATCGAACAGGAAGACGCGGCCAACTCGTCGCGGCATCGACTCACGCGACGCAGAACTCGTTGCCTTCCGGGTCGTGCATGACGACGGAGTACCGCTGGAGGGTCTCGGTGTCCGTTCGGACCCGATGGTCGACGGTGGCGCCGCGGCTGACGAGTTCGGCCACCTTCGCGTCCACAGCCGCGATGATCTCCTCCATTGGGGCGGACCGGTCCGCCACGAAGACGTCGAAGTGGAACCGCGTCTTGACCGTCTTCTTCTCCGGCACCGGCTGGAACCAGATCCTGGGGCCCTCGCCGTCCGGGTCGATGAGCCGGTCGACATAGTCGTCCGGGTCCCCACCGAGGTCCTCCTCGGGCACCACGGACTGGTAGTAGGCGAGCCAGGAGTCGAATCCCTCGGGCGGCGGCTGGGGCACGTACCCAAGGACCGGCCCCCAGAACCGCGCCATCGTTGCCGGGTCGTTCGCATCGATCGTGAGCTGCCAGGTCACCATGGGATAACCCTAGACCCGGACCCCGACAACGCGCGGCGTCCGCACCGTCAGCAGACGCACGGCTTCGCTGCGGCCGAAGGCCGGATCAGCCCCCTCCCCATTCAATGATCACCGAGCGGCGATACGTTGGCGGGGTGAACCGCACCCCCGATCAAGCCCCACCGTCGCCCTGGACCAGGAACTACCAGCCCGGGGTCCGTCCCGAGATAGACCTCCCGACGACCTCTCTGGTGGAGATGTGCGAGCAGGCGGTGCGCGAGGCCGGCGACGCCGTCGCGCTGCAGTTCTTCGGGAGGACCACGTCGTATGCGCAACTCGGCGAGCAGATCGCGCGGGCCGCCGCGGGCCTGCGCCGGCTCGGGGTCATGCCGGGTGACAGGGTCGCCCTCATCCTGCCCAACTGCCCCCAGCACGTCGTGGCCTTCTACGCCGTTCTGCGGCTGGGCGCAACGGTCGTCGAGCACAATCCCCTCTACACCTCCCGCGAGTTGAGGCAGATGTTCGCCGACCACGGTGCTCGGGTGGTCATCGCGTGGGACGCGGCCGTGTCCAAGTTGCGCGAGCACCCCGGCGAGACGGAGTTCGACCACGTTGTCTCCGTGAACCTGCTGCGCGAGTTCCCGCTGGTGAAGCGCCTGGCGCTGCGGCTGCCCGTCCCGAAACTGCGCGCCACCCGGGACCGCCTGAGCCAGCCTGCTCCGGGCACGACCCCATGGGAGGAGCTCCTGCGGAACAAGCCCATCGACACGACCCACCCCCGGCCGGCAGTCGACGACGTTGCGGTGATCCAGTACACCAGCGGAACCACAGGCGGCGCCAAGGGGGCCGTCCTCACCCACTACAACCTGTATGCCAACGCGCTGCAGGGAGCGGAGTGGATGAAGGACGCCGATACCGGGCGCGAGACCATCTACGCCGTGCTGCCGATGTTCCACGCGTTCGGGATGACCCTGTATCTGACCTTCGGCGTCCTCAAGCAGGCACGCATCGTGCTGTTCCCGACGTTCGACGCCGACCTGGTGCTCGACGCCGCCCGCAGGAACCCACCGACGGTCTACTGCGCCGTGCCGCCGATCTACGAGAAGACAGCCCGCCGCGCGATCCAGCGCAACGTCGACCTGCGCTCGGCGAAGTTCTGCATCTCCGGTGCCATGAACCTCACCGACGAGATCGTCGAACTCTGGGAAGGCGTGGCCGGCGGCCTCCTCGTGGAGGGCTACGGCCTGACCGAGGCGGCCCCGGTGGCGCTGGGCAATCCGTTCCACCCCACCCGCCGCACCGGCACCATCGGGGTTCCGTTCCCGAGCACGAAGATGCTGGTCGTCGACCCTGACGACCCGACCCGCGAGGTGGCCCAGGGCGAGGAGGGGGAACTGCTGATCAAGGGCCCGCAGGTCTTCCAGGGCTACTGGAACAACCAGGAGGAGACCGAGAAGTCCCTGCTCCCGGGGGGTTGGCTGCGCACCGGCGACCTGGTGACCGTCGACACCGACGGGTTCACCACCATCGTGGACCGCGTGAAGGAGCTGATCATCACCGGCGGCTTCAACGTCTCCCCGACGGAGGTGGAGATCGTGCTGCGGGGCCATGAGGACGTCGAGGACGCAGCCGTGGTGGGGGTACCGCTGCCGAGCGGCGGCGAGAAGGTGGTGGCCGCCGTCGTGCTCAAACCTGGCCGCGGACTGGACTCCGAGTCCCTGCGCGCGTACTGCAAGGAGCGCCTGGCCGCCTACAAGGCTCCTCGGGTGTTCACCGCCCTCGATGAACTGCCTCGGTCAATGCTGGGCAAGATCCTGCGCAGGGAGGTCCGCGAGGCGCTCGTAGGCAATCAGACGCCCTGAGTGGGGGCGGTTTGGGCGGACCCGCCTGCTTCCCGGGAACCGCCCTCCGGGATAGTGGGAGCATGGCATCTCTTCCAGACATGGCAGCAATCACCCTCAGACTCGGCCTGCTGGGCCTCCCGTTGCCGGAGCGTGCCAAGCCGTCGCAGGCATCGGAGATAATCAGGCCCATCATCGCGCGCCAGCTCGAACTGAACCGGCGCCTGTCCCACAAGCTGCCGGCGGTGGACAACCGGATCCAGAACTTCCTCGACTCCTACCTCGCCGGCACCGGCAGCGCGCCGCAACTGCCCCGCCGCACTTTCGTCCTGGACCAGCCGGGCCTGGCGCGGACGCTCTCGCTCCCCATGGACGGGGACCGCTTCACCTCTGAACACCTCTCCAGCTACCGGCTCCTGAACGGCGTCCTGCACAACCCCAAGAACGACCGTCGCACCACCAAGGGTGTCTTCCACATCGCCGAGGGCGGCCTGCCGATCCAGGACGACAAGATCGCGGTGGACCGCGCCGTGTTCGGCCGGATCGTAGAACACGCGCTGCAGCCGCCGTCGAAGACGATGGTCCTCCCCTACGGCGCGGACGAACCGGAGCCACCAAGGTGCTGGACGTCCCTGATGCTGCGCCCCACGGTCGTGCCAGAGGTTCCCGGGCTCAGCCGTGGACGCAGCCTGGAGGTCCGGTTCTTCGCGCCGGGAAACCTGGTGGCCAACCTGGACTTCGTCGAGGGCATCTTCGGCAACGGCGGAGACCCGTACCTGCCTGAGAACGACGCCTCGCTGAACCCCGAGACGTGGACCGGCACCACCGGAGCCGTGATCCTGGCCCCACACCTCGTGCAGCTGACCAAGAGGGAACTGGGCCTGCCGCACTTCGATGAGGCCAGTGAGCGCCAGCGCCGCGACGGGCAGTGCTGGCGGGACGAGGGAGAGCTGTACAACGGCGGGGAGGCCTTCAAGCTCTGCGCCAGGGACGACAGTGGCGTGATCGTCACGGTGATCGCGGACAACTACTTCGGCTACTGCAAGAAGGAGGTCAAGGCGCAGATCAGCTACTCGGCGAACCTGCTGGGCCTCGTGGAGGAGGAGCACGCCGGCGGCGCGATCTGCTACCCCCGCTACAACCTCGGGCAGCAGTACACCGACAACCATGTCGACGACGAGTTCCGCCTGGAAGACGTGGTGAGCCGCGACCCGCACCGGTTCCGGATGCAGGAGGGTGGGTACGCCGTCGACACCGAGAACCCACACCACGTGCTGGTTCCGGCGCACGCCACGTTCAGCCTGCGCGACTCCTCGGTCAGCTGGGAGGTGGACGGCGCCGTCGGCCGCATCCCGATCCGCGCGGACAAGGTCTACCTCGGCCCCGACGGCTATCAGGTACGCATGCACCACCTCAGCGTCGACGGCGACCAGTGGACCCTCATAGGCACCGCCCCCCGAGCGACCCACTGTCACAAACCCGCCACCGTCTCCGGCGGCGGAAAGAGTGAGATCTCGAAGGCCATCACCGACGCGTTCATCAGCGGCAACGCCTACGTCCGTGACTTCGACGACGACATGGCCGCCGTGCACGCCATCCTCGCGGGCGACTTCTCGAACCGGTTCGCCGACCCCGCCCGCAACGGCCACGACGCCAGGCCGATCCTCTCCGACGCCCGCAGCGTCGGCAGCGTCATCAAGCTGCTGACCCCCAGCCCCGACTACCACGCGCAGTACAACGCCTGGCTCGAGGCGATCCCGAACCATGTCAAGGAACTCGTCTTCATCATCAAGCGGTTCTACCGTCCGGAGTGGGGCGGCGACTGGGAGAGCCACTTCACCGTCGGCGTAATCAACGGCCGCAAGGGCACCTCGTTGCGGCTCGACGGCGAGAAGATCCACGTCAACATGCTGCGGGTGGGCTTCGAGCCCGACGGCTCCTGGCGCCTGTTCGGCCTGCGGCACGACTTCCACCCGGCCGCCAAGGTGCAGACCGAGGACGACATCACCGCGAGCATCGTGGTGCCCGGGGACCAGCGCTCCCGCAAGTTCGTCACCAACTGCGAACAACTGCTCTTCCAGCGCCCCGACGACGCGATCCACCGCGGCTACGACAAGCAGGCCGAGGCAGACATCGCTTCCGGCGGCACTTTCCTGTCCAACTTCGAGCCCCTCACCCAGGCCGACGCCCGGGCGCTGCGAGACGACGCGGTGGCCTTCAGCAGGTTCACGCAACCCATGGCCCGCCTGATCAACGAGGCTGCCGAGGGGGGCGACTCCATCCCCAAGTACTTCGTGTCATCGGCTCATCCCCGCCTCGTCAATGGCAAGCGCTCGAAGAACCCCCGCTACCTCCAGGTCCGGCCGGACCTCCAGAATCCGCAGGGGACCGCCACGGCGGACCTGGCCAACCATCTGCACCACAAGCTGTCCGCAGCCAAGCCTCTCAAGCTGCCGGTCGACGTCGTGGCCGCCGGGCGCCGGAACAACGCCGCCGAGGAGGGCGTCCCACCCCTGTGCACCTACGCCCCACTGCACTACATGGAACTGCCCGAGCTGTTCATGGAATTCATCTCCTCCATGACGGGCAAGTCGCCGTCGACCACTGGCGCGGGGTCCGAGGGCGCGATGACCAAGGGGCCGTTCAACCCGCTGCCGTCGGTGATAGACCTCAACGCCGCCTTCCTGTCCTTCGCCCTCACCGGCTACGACGGCTGGCTCTCGAGCGCCGGCGTCATCGGTCCCCAGGTGCGCGTCGACCACGACATCTCGCTGCTGGTCCCGGAGGTGTTCGCCAGGATGAGTGAGCATGAGCGCGACGCGCAGCGCCTCGTCGCCGAAGGCTGCCTCGAGCGGCTCACCGATTTCGACCACGAGGGCGAAACCGTCCTGGCCAGCCGGCTGGGCTACCGGATGACGGCGAAGTTCGCGACTAAGTACTTCGGCCGGATCTTCCTGCACCCGCACGTGGTGTTCACCGAGCAGATGTTGAAGCCCGAGCTCCAGGACCGCGACGTCTTTGCCGAGTCGATGCGTACCATCGTGAAGACCCACGCCCGGGTCGGCCGTTCCTACATCGCCGACGGGACGATAGCCCTGGCGGTTCCACCCATCCGGGCCCTGCTGGAGATCATGGCCGACGGCGTGAGCAGGGAAGGTTGGGACCTCGGTACCGAGGAGTTCCGCGGGCTGTTCGCCCGTGAGGCCGTGCTGTCCTCCAGCTGGTACCGGGACAGGCTGGTCTCGTTGCGGGACGCCGAGCTGGCCCACCTCGAACGCTCGCTGGAGGCCCTCGCAGACTTCACATCCAACGAGCTCCACGCCGACACCGCTTCCAGGCTGGGTCTGACCGCCCGTCGCGCCGCCCTGCAGTCCAGGGCCGACGCGCTGCGGGCGGACGAGTCGGGCGGCTCGATGGCAGGCACCCTAGGGCGCCAGGTGGCATGGCGGCTCATCCCCGCCGATGGCTCACAGTGACTCGATGACCTCGAGGGTCAGCTCCTCCAGCGAGTCCAGCACCCGGGTCTGGGCAAGCAGGTCCGCCGCCGGCGGGTGGAAGTGCGGCGGCACCGCGATCACCTTCATGCCCGCGTTCAGGGCGGACCGGATGCCGTTGGTGGAGTCCTCCACCGCCACACAACCCGATGGGTCGACGCCGAGCAACTCGGCGGCGCGCAGGAACCCGTCCGGGGCGGGCTTGCCCGCCGCCACCTCCTCGGTGGACACGCGGACGTGGAAGACGTCCTCAAGCCCCAGGGCGTGGACGGCGGTCTCGATGAGCAGGCGCGGCGAGGAACTGGCAACAGCCAGCGGGTAGTGCTCCGCCATTGCACGGACGGCCTCTACGGCTCCGGGCAGGACCTCGATGCCCTCGCCATGCCGCTTGGCCATCGCCTCGATGGTGACCCTTGCCGCCTCCTCCGGCGACATCGGCAGGCCGACCACCTCGACCAGATGCCTGGCCCACTCCGACGTCGACATGCCCATCATCGCCTGCGTGGTCCCCTCGGGCCAGGGCAGGCCCGCCTCGGCGGCCAGACCCCGTCGGACCTCGTCCCACAGCGCCTCGGTGTCTATCAGGGTGCCGTCAAGGTCGAAGATGATGGCCTCTGGCTGCATGTCGCCTCCAAGTCGTCGTTACAAGTGGGCCCATTGTTCCAAAGCCGGAACACAGGGGTAGAGTTACCCCCGTCGAGCTGGAAGCCGGTGGGAATCCGGCGCTGTCGCGCAACCGTGACCCTATCTGGGAAGTCGGACCGATGCTCGGCCACGCAATTGCAGTTCCGTCGCGACCAGCGGACAACCAGCCCGACGAGGCGACGGATCCTCCGCCTCGAAAGGGTCAATCGAATGTTTCCTCTGCGCAGCCGCGGTGTCCGCGTAGGCATCGCCGCCATCTCCATCTCCCTCCTCGGCCTCGGCCTTCCCGCCACGTTCGCAGCTGCGGACGAGGACGACGACTGCCTCCTGGCCGGGAACGTCTGGGTGGTCGTCGAGCACGACAACGGGACGGTGACGGGATGCGCCACCGAATTCGGTACCGGTTTCGAGGCCCTCACCAGCGCGGGGATCGAGTTCACCGAGGCCGGTGGCTTCGTCCAGACCATCGCCGGCGAGCCCACCGAGGCAGGGCCCCAGGACTGGTGGAGCTACTGGTCTGCCACCCCCACCGACGACGGCGCACCGGCGCAGTGGGAGTCCTACCTGGTGGGCGCCGCCGACTCCGAGCCGCAGCCGGGCACAGTCGAGGGCTGGCGCCTGGCGCACAGCTGGACCGACGCCCCTGCACCGGCCACCCAGGTCATCCTTGGCGACGACGCCACCCCCGCCCCCACGGTGACGGCCAGCGTCTCGGCAACCCCGACGCCGGTGCCCAGCAGTTCGGCCATCCCGAGCGCCACCGCCACGCCGACCGCCACGCCGACCGTCGCGGCGACTGCGTCGTCGACCCCTGCCCCCGCCACCCCCGGCCTGCCCAGCACCGGGGTCTGAGCACGCGATGACCGACGTTCTCCGTCGCCTCGCGACGGTGCTGCTGCTGGCCGGTCTGCCCCTGCTGGGCAGCTGGCTGGCGGCGCCGTCGGCGCAGGCCGCCTTCCACGACGGTGCCTGCACCGACGACACGGGGGTCACCGTGGTCGTCGACCACCAGGACCTGGGCGGCGGAATCGTCGTGCGGTGCGCCACCGACTTCCCCTCGGGAGGAACGGGCCTGCAGGCCCTGAAACTCGCCGGGTTCGTGCCCGAGGGCACGATGAAGGACGGGCCCGCTTTCGTGTGCCGCATCAACAACCGCCCCGCCGCCGACGAAACGCTCACCGTCGGCGGCCAGGACTACCGGGAGAACTGCATCTCCACCCCACCCAACGAAGCGTTCTGGGGCTACTGGCACGCACCGGCCGGCGGTGAGTGGACGTTCTCCCAGCTCGGCGGAGGCCGCACCGTCGAGCCCGGCGGGTACGAGGGCTGGTCGTTCTCGCTCAACCGGGGGGAGGACTCCAATCCCCGCCCCGGTGTCGTACCGGCCGCGCGACCGAAGCCCCAGCCCACCAGTCCCAAGCCTGCCGAACCCGCACCCACCGCGGCGGCGACGCGCCCCGCGCCCACGACGCAACCGGCGGCGACGCGGACCACCGCCACCCCCAGCAGCCCGGCCACGACCAGGCGAGCGGAGCCCCCACGGAAGCCGACCTCTCCTACCACGGCCGCGACCGCAAGCTCCGCGCCGACAGCTGTGGCGTCGACCGTCGCCGCGTCGCCGCCACCGACGCCGTCGGCTTCCGCCAGCGCCAGCCCCAGCCCGGCGGCCAGTCCTGCCGCGTCGGCGGCGTCGGCCTCCCCCACCATGACGCACTCCGAAGAGGTCGCCACCGCGGCTCCCGTGGAGGCTGCTCCCCCACCCGACGGACCGGGAATGGGCACCTATCTGGGCATCGGGGCCGCCGCCGCGCTGACCGCCGCGGGCGGAGCCGTCTGGTGGCGGCGTCGCGGCGCCCTGTGATGCGCCGTTACCTGCTCCCGCGCCCCGTCCATCCCTTCGCCTGGTGGGCCTGGGCCATTGGTCTGGCAGTTGCCGCCAATGGCACCACCAACCCCCTGCTCCTGGTCTCGATCGTGGCGCTGGCCAGCCTCGTCACCCTCTCCCGCCGGGGCGACAACCCCTGGGCCAAGGGTTTCGCCGTCTACCTGTGGCTGGCAGTGTTCATCGTGCTGGTGCGGGTGGCCTTCAGGGTCCTGTTCGGCGGAGGCGACGGGCCGACGATCCTGTTGGACCTGCCCGAGGTCCCGTTGCCGTGGTGGGTCCAGGGGATCCGGATCCTCGGTCCCGTCTCATTGGAGGCCATCCTGTCCGGCCTCTACGACGGGCTCCGACTGGCCACGATGATCGTTTGCCTGGGTGCCGCCAACTCCCTGGCCAACCCCAAGCGCCTCCTCGCCTCCTTGCCCGGCGCGCTGTACGAGTTGGGCACCGTCCTCGTGGTGGCGATCGGCGTGTTCCCGCAGTTGGGCGACTCGGTGCTGCGCGTGCACCGGGCCCGAAAGCTGCGACGGGCACCTGCGGGCGGGGGTCGGCGCGCGAAGTACAAGGTGGTGGAGACCATCATCGTGCCAGTGCTCTCCGATGCACTCGACCGTTCGCTGCACCTGGCCGCATCCATGGACGTGCGCGGTTACGGACGCCACGGCACCGCGACGCCGACGCAGCGACGCTGGACCACCGTCGTCGGACTGGCCGGCCTCGTGGTGCTGGCAGTGGGTCTGTACCTGCAACTCTCACGGACGGCGCCGGGCCCGGTGGTGTGGGGCCTGAAGGTGCTGCCCACGGTCCTGCTCCTAAGTGGGGCGATGATCATGGCCTTGGCCATGCGACGGGCCGGCCGTACCGTGAACAAGACCATCTACCGTCCCATCCGTTGGGGTGCGGCCGAGTGGCTCGTGGTCGCGTGCGGCCTCGCCGCGGTGGCTGCCGTCTCGCTGACGGGGGGGTCCGCCCAGGCGGCTGTGCTCGTGCCGGGCATCAACCCGTTCGCCTGGCCGACGCTGACCCCCTTCCTGGTGCTGGGTCTCGCGGTGGCCGCGCTGCCCGCCTTCGCCACCCCCTCCCCCAGCCTCGCGAACGCACGCGTACTCCACACCGCCGAGGGCCTCTCATGATCACGTTCGACAACGTCAGCTTCCGCTACGCCGGGAACGAGACCCTGCGCCTCGACGGTGTCAGCTTCGAGATCCCGGAGGGCGAACTGGCCCTCGTCATCGGTCCCACCGGCAGCGGAAAGTCGACTCTGCTCAACTGCGTGAACAACCTGGTGCCGCAGTTCACGGGGGGCATCCGCAGCGGCCGCGTCTTCCTCGACGGGCGCGACACCACCGCGATGCTGCCGCGGGAACTGGCCACCACCGTCGGCTACGTCGGGCAGGACCCCCTCGCGGGCTTCGTCACCGACGTCGTCGAGGAGGAGCTGGCCTACTCCATGGAGCAACTGGGTTTCGCACCAGCAGAGATGCGCCGCCGCGTCGAGGAGACCATGGACCTGCTCGGCATCGCCGACCTGCGTTCCCGTCCCCTGCGCAATCTCTCGGGAGGACAACAGCAACGGGTGGCCATCGGCAGCGTGCTGGCGTCATCCCCACGGATCCTGGTGCTCGACGAGCCCTCGTCGGCCCTGGACCCGGTGGCGGCGGAGGACGTGCTGGCTCTCGTCAGCCGACTGGTCCGGGACCTGGGGACGACGGTGCTGATCGCCGAACACCGGATGGAGCGCGTGATCGAGTTCGCCGACAGCGTGCTGCGCGTGGACCCCGGGGGGAAGGTGACGCACGGCTCCACCAGGGACGTTCTCGCCGCTTCCCCGATCCGCCCGCCGCTGGTCGAACTCGGCGTCCGGCAGGGCTGGCAGCCGCTGCCACTGACCATCCGCGAGGGCCGCCGACACGCCGCTGAGGCACGCCGCGGCTGGGTCGAGCAGCCGCCGTCGCTCCCGGGTCCAAGAGACCCCGGGCCGGTCATTCTGACCGCCCGCGGGATCGTGGTCAGGTACCCGCAGGTCGTGGCGGTCGCTGGGGTGGACCTCGCGCTGCGACGCGGCGAGGTGACAGCGCTGATGGGACGCAATGGTTCGGGCAAGTCGACGCTGCTGTGGGCGCTGCACGGGGCCGGGCGCCGCGACGGCGGGACGGTCGCCGGTCCGGGCGCCGGACAGGTGTCGCTGGTCCCGCAGACCGCCTCCGACCTGCTGTACCTGGCCACCGTCGAGGCAGAGTGCCGGGCGGCGGACGCTGAGGCGGGCAGGCCGCAGGGCAGCACCTGGGAACTCCTGCAGTCGCTGGTCTCCGGTATCGATCCCCAGTCCCATCCCCGCGACCTCTCCGAGGGGCAGAAACTCGCGGTGGTCCTGGCTGCGGAACTGTCGCGCAGCCCCGACGTCATCCTGCTCGACGAGCCCACCCGCGGCCTTGACTATGCCGCCAAGCAGGCGCTCAACCGGATCATCGGGCGTCTGGCGGCCGAGGGCCACAGCATCGTGGTGGCAACCCATGACGTCGAACTGGTGGCCACGGCCTGCGACCGCGTGGCGGTGATGGCCGAGGGCGAGGTGGTCTCCGACGGCCCCACCCGCGACGTGCTTCCGGGCTCCGCGCTGCTGGCGACGCAGGTGGCGAAGGTGGCCAATCCCGTGCCGCTGCTGACGGTTGAGGAGTTCCTCGATGCGAGCCGCTGATCACACGCTGACACCCCGCACGGACCTGGAGGTCGCCGCTCCCGTGGTGGGGGTGCAGCTGGGCTGGCGCTCTTGGAGCGTCATCGTGGCCAGTTCCCTGATCGGCCTGTTCACCATCGCGTGGCCCCTGCTGATGCCTGCCGTCGACGTGTCGCCGCAGCACGCCTCCGACGCACCGTTCGTGTTCGCCTTCCTGCTGCCGGTGGTGCTGATGCTGGTGGTCGCCCAGATCAGCGACGGCGGTCTGGACTCCAAGGCCCTCGCACTGCTCGGCGTGCTCTCGGCGATCAACGCGGCGATCCGTCCAGTCCTGGGTGCGGGCACCGCCGGGGTGGAGTCCATCTTCTTCCTGCTAATCCTGGCCGGGCGGGTGTTCGGCCCGGGGTTCGGCTACCTGCTGGGGTTCACGTCGATGTTCGCCTCGGCACTTCTGACCGCAGGCGTGGGTCCCTGGCTGCCGTCCCAGATGCTCTGCGCGGCCTGGGTGGGACTGGGAGCGGGTCTCCTGCCGCGCCGCGTGGGTGGCCGGACGGAGCTCTGGCTGCTCGTCGCCTACGGCATCGTCGCGGCCTACCTGTACGGGGCGATGATGAACCTGTGGTTCTGGCCGTTCATCAGCGGCATCCAGGTGGGGGCGGACCCGGGTGGGCTGGGCAGCCTCGACTATGTACCCGGGGCGCCACCCGGGGAGAACCTCGTCCGGTTCGCCTGGTTCACCCTGATCAGTTCCACGGCTGGTTGGGACACCGGCCGGGCCATCACGACCACCATTGCTCTCCTGCTGCTGGGGCGGCCGGTGATGGGAGTCCTGCGCCGGGCCTCGGGCATGGCGCGCATCGTCGCGGACCCTTCCGGAACAGCATGATCCACGGGTGCTAGGTTGAGCTCAGCAGGCGGAGAATCCGGTGTGATCCCGGAACTGACGCGCAACCGTAACCCACCTTCGTGGGGAGTCGGACCGAAGCCTGACACTCGGATGCTCCGTCGCGAAATGCGGAAAACCGCCCCACACGGCGACGCGAGCCAACGCGAAAGGACCGTTGTGGCAAACCGATCGAGGCTCGCGCTCAGCGCGCTGACCTGCACACTCCTGCTGCTGGGGCTGAGTCCCAACCCGGCAACTGCTGAAACCCCCACGGGCACCCCGGTCGACGCAGCCGCAAAGTGGCTGCTCGACGAGGCCCCCAACGGGACCCTGCCGAACTTCCTCGGAGACCCCGACTGGGGACTCACCACCGACGCGGCGCTCGGACTGGCCGCAGTCGGAGCCAGTGAGGTTGAGCTCGAGAAGTTCCGCTCTGCCGTTGAGGGCGCCATCAGGGACGGCAACTACGGCTACTACGACCTGGGAGATGGATCCACCTACATCGACGCCGGCGGGGTGGCCAAGGTGCTGCTCATTGCCGCGCAGGCGGGGGCCGACAGCCGCGCGTACGGCGGGCGGGACCTCGTGGCCACCCTCCGGGGTGAACTGGCCGGCGGACGCCTGGCGGGGGCGAACACCTTCGGGCAGTCCTACGCCATCATGGGCCTGGCCGCGGTCGGCGAGAACGTCGAAGAGGCAGTCTCGTTCCTGCTCCAGCAGCAGTGCCCGAGCGGGGACTTCCGGCTGACTCCGTCCACCCAGCCCTGCACGAGTACCGCCGAGAATGCCGATCGGGACACCACCGCCGTCGCCATCCGCGCGCTCCGTGCCGCGGCGGACCTGGGAGCGGGCGTCGACGTGGAGGCGTCACTGACCAAGGCGGTTGACTGGTTGGTCTCGGACCAGGAGGAGGATGGTGGCTGGATCGGCAGCCGGTGGACGGCTACGCCCAACACCAACAGCACGGGTCTGGCGGCATACGCGCTCGCCGGTCTGAGCGCGGAGGCGGTCACCAAGGCCGCTGGGTGGACCGCTTCGCTGCAGCTCACCAGCGGCGACGACGCCGGGGCCGTCGCGTACGACGCTGATGCCTTCGCCGTGGGGATGTCCCCGAACTCGCGGCCCCAGTGGCACCGCGCCACGTCCCAGGCGCTGTATGCCCTTGCGGCGGTGGCAGCGGTCGACCCCGAACCCACACCTGAACAGACCCCCACGGCCACGGCCACCGTGACGGCAACCGCAACAGCCACCACGACCGTGACGGCGACGGCCGGGGCGCCGACCAGGCCGACCGCCTCACCCGCCCCTGGCCGCGACCTCTACGAGACACCCGGATTCCACACCTCGGGCGGGCGACGCTGGATGACGGTGTGCGAGCCCTACTCGCTCACCACCAGGTGCTGGACCTACATCTGGGCCTCCGCCGTGCACGAGACGCACACCGGCTTCGCGCAGGTCCAGGGCTGGCAGTTCAACAACCTCACCTACGTCGCCTCCACCCGCTCGGCGTGGGCCGGCAACCCCCTCGGCAACACGGGCAACTGGGTCGCTGGCGATGGCCGCAGGTGGCGCACTGAGTGTGACACCGCGGTCTCCGGCCGCAACGGCTGCCGCAGCTACGTGACCGCGAGGGTGATCCAGCGCAGCGGGGACACCTACCAGTACAAGACCACCGAGATCTTCAACAACATCGTCCGCTTCAGCTGACCCGATGAAGGAGCCATCCGTGACACGCAAACCCTCCGCCGTACTTGCCCTGGTCGCAGTCGTGACCCTGGTGCTCGGCTTGGCACCACAGTCCGCCAGCGCCGACATCAGCCCCGCCTCCCCAGCCGGCCGGGCTGCCAACTGGCTGCTGCGGGAGGCCCGCAACGGCGCCATTCCCCGCTCCGACGGTCAGCCCGACTGGCAGCTGACCTCCGACGCCGTGCTGGGGCTGACCTCTGCCGGGGCCACGCCCAGCCAACTTGCCCCATTCGTGGCCCGCCTCGAACAGGCGGTTGCCGCCGGACAGTACGGGATGATCGGGACCTTCGTCGACGGCGGGGCGCTGGCAAAGCTGTTGGTGGTGGCCAACACGACCGGCGCCGACTCCAGCGACTTCGGCGGAGTCGACCTCGTCTCGAAGATCCAGGCGGACGTGGGAGATGACGGTCTGGTGGGCAACAGCCAGGTTGCGGGCAACACATTCGGTCAGGCCTACGTCGTCCTCGGGTTGCTGGGCCGTGGCGCCGACGCCCGGTCGGCGGTCACCGGACTGCTGCAGCAGCAGTGCCCCTCGGGCGACTTCCGCCTGAGCCTGGGGGCCACGGCGTGCTCCACCGGCTCTGCCGCCGCCGACCGCGACGTCACCGCACTGGCGATCCATGCACTTCGGGCGGCCGAGCGCAAGGGCATGAACGTTTCGGCCCCGCTCGACAAGGCGGTGGAGTGGTTGGCCAAGGATCAGCTCCCGGGTGGCGGCTGGGTGGGCGGTTCGAGCACGAACGTCGCGAACAGCAACACCACGGGGCTTGCGGTTCAAGCGCTCGCCGGAATCAAACCGATGGTGGTCTCCAGGGCCGCCGGGTTCACCAAGTCGCTGCAGGTGACCGGCGGAACCGACGACGGCGCAGTCGCCTACACCGCAGCCGCACTCGCTAAGGGCACGGCGACGAACCTGTTCCAGTGGCACCGCGCCACCGCCCAGGCGATCTTCGCGCTCGCGCAATGGGACGTCTACACCGTCGAGGGCACCCACAACTACAACGGACGCCAGTGGCGCACCGACTGTGAGCCCTACTCGCAGACGTTCCGCTGCCGAACCGACATCCACGCCACCACGGTGGTCAACGACGGCGGACAGCTGGTCAAGACCACGGGCTGGACCTTCAACAACCTGACCTACCTGGCCTCTCCACGCTCGCTCTGGTCCTCCAACCCGCTCGGGGCCTACGGCCGGGTGAAGGGGACGGCGACGTGGACTGCCATCGACGGCCGACGTTGGCGCACCGAGTGCGACCAACCCAACACGGGACGAAACGGCTGTCGAAGTGAGGTCTGGGTGCGCTTCGTCGCAGCCACCCAGACTTCGAGTGG
Source organism: Tessaracoccus sp. OS52 (assembly GCF_020687685.1). GTDB lineage: Bacteria > Actinomycetota > Actinomycetes > Propionibacteriales > Propionibacteriaceae > Arachnia. The sequence continues at coordinate 1,576,831 of NZ_JAJEWM010000001.1, forward strand.
TTGGACCTATGGCATGAGGGAGGACTGGGTCTTCAACAACATCGTCAAGTTCAGCTAGCCACCTCCGCCCCGGGCCTGCCGGGCAACCGCCAGGCCTGGGGCCCCGCCTCCTCCAGCCAGCCCCCCTCCACGAGTTCATCGACCCCAGCCAGCGCGTCGGAGACGCCGAGCCCGGTGCGGGCACACAACTCGGCCACCCCCACCGCCTCCCGCGGGCTCAGCGCTTCGCGCAGCAGCTTGAGTTCCGGCGCCAACCTGTCGAAGCTCGTGTCCTCGCCACGAAGTGGCAATTCGTCCTGGGGCGTCAGCGGTTGCAGCAGCGCCATGACCTCGGCCGGCGTGGTCACCAAGGTGGCGGCCGCGTCGCGGATCAGCCGATTCGGCGTGGCGGACATGGACGACGTGACGGCTCCAGGCACGGCCATCACGACCCGCCCCAGTTCAGCGGCCCAAGCAGCAGTGTTCTTGGCACCCGACCTGGCCGCCGCCTCCACCACGATCAGTCCCGCGCAGAGGGCCGCGATCAAGCGGTTGCGGGCCAGGAAACTCGCCTTGATGGGGCGCGATCCGGGCGGGACCTCCGAGACGACAGCACCGTTGGCAAGGATGGCGTTCATCAGAGAGCTGTTTGCGACCGGGTAGGGCACGTCGACGCCGCTGGCAAGGACGGCCACCGTTGGCCGTCTGGCCATCAGCGCACCCCGGTGGGCGGCAGCGTCGATCCCGAACGCCAGCCCTGAGACGATGACGTGCCCACAGGAGGCCAGGTCACCCGCCCAGTCCGTGGCCACATGGGAACCGTAGGATGTGGCGGCCCGGGCCCCGACGAGCGCAATCCCGCCCTCGGCACCCTTCAGGGAGAGCGTCCCACGAACCCAAAGTCCAAGCGGGGCTCCTCCGTCCCCCGAGAGACTGGCAGCAGCCAGGTCCTGCAGGCTCCCCGGCCACTCCTGATCCCCGGGGACCAGGAACCGCGCCCCAGCCACCGCGGTAGCGGTGCGAAGCTGCTCGGGATCGATCGCTGCAGCCTTGCGTCCCCAACGCGTCTCCTCACCCGTCCGCCGGACGGCCTCCCATACCTCCACCGCCCCATCTGCCCCGACGAGCCGCCCCAGTTCGACGTTGCCCATCGGCTGCAACGCGCACAGTGCCATGCGTGCCGTCCGCTCGTCCAGCATCAGGCTGCCTCCACCAGTTCGCCCTGCCGCATCTGCATGGCCACGCGGAGGTTGGCCGAGGAGACGGTGTCCTGGCCCTTCAGGTCCGCCACGGTCCACGCCAGCCTCAGCACCTTGTCGAGACCGCGGTGACTGAGCGAGCCACGGGCAAGGGCCCGTTCCAATGGGGTGATGTCGGCGGGCAGGGGCAACTGCTTGCGCAGATGGGAGCCCGGCACCTCGCCGTTGGTGCTCCAAGGCGTCCCCCGCAGACGCGAGGCCTGCCGCGCCCTTGCCTCAAGCACCCTCCCCAGCACACTCGCGCTGGACTCAGGCTGATCAACCGTCTCCCCGAGGAACGCGCGCTTGAGCGGGAGCATCTGGTGCCGGATGTCGATCCGGTCGAGGATCGGACCGGACAGCCTCTCCTGGTAACGCCGCACCTGCCTGGGAAGACAGGTGCACTCCCTACCCGCCACGCCCGAGTTCCCGCACTGGCACGGGTTGGCGGCAAGGACCAGCTGGAAGCGCGCCGGATAGCGGACCTGCTGGTTGGCCCGGGCTATGGTGACCCAGCCGCTCTCGAGCGGGGTGCGCAACGAATCAAGCAGCTTGGTGCCGAACTCCGGCGCCTCGTCCAGGAACAGCACGCCGCGGTGCGCGAGCGAGATGGAACCGGGCCGGATCTCCTTGCCACCGCCGATCAGGCTGGCCATGGTGCAGTTGTGGTGAGGATCCGAGTAGGGAGGACGAACCAGGAGCCTGGAACCGATGTCAAACCCGGCCAACGAGTGGATCGCGGACACCTCAACCGCCTCACTGGCCGAGAGTTCCGGCAGGATGCTGGGCAACCGGGCCGCGAGCATCGTCTTCCCGACGCCGGGAGACCCGTGCAGGTAGACGTGATGCCGTCCGGCAGCAGCGACCTCAAGCACCCAGCGGCCGTCAGCATGTCCATGGACGTCGGCAAGGTCCAGATTCGGTTCGCGCGACGCGGTTGACTCCCCAGTCCCCTCCGTGTCGGTGTGGGTTCGGCGGCCCGCCATGACATCCTGCAGGTCCCGCAGGTGCGACACCGGCCAGATCTCCAACCCCGGCACCAGTGCGGCCTCTCCCGCCTGCCCGGCCGGCACCACGGCCTTCTCGAAGCCCGCGCGAGAGGCGGCCAGCAATGCGGGCAGAATGCCCCTGACCCGCCGGACCCGACCGTTGAGGCCAAGTTCTCCGAGGAAGACGAAACGTCTCACCTCGTTTCGCGACAGACTTCCGGTGCAGGCCATCGTGGCCGCAGCGATCGCGAGGTCGAAATGAGTGCCATGCTTCGGCAGGCTGGCCGGTGAGAGATTGATGGTCAGCAGGACCTTTGGGAACTCATACCCCGAGGCCATCACTGCGGCCTTGACGCGTTCCTTGGCTTCGTTGAGGGATGCGTCCGGCAGGCCGACGACGACTACGCGAGGGAGTCCGCCGCCGAGAGCGGCCTCGACCTCCACCACGGATCCCTCGACACCCGAAAGGGCCACGGACCATGACGAGGCCGTCATCGCTCACCGATCCCACGCACATGGGTGAGGTCCTCGCCGCCGTCGGGTGGCAGGACCAGGCCGATTGCGTCGACGCGGATGTTGCGTGCGTGAGCATCACGGTCCCGGAGCCAGGCCATCGCCAGTCCCCGCAACCGCGCTGCCTTCGCGTACGTGATGGTCTCCAGAGGATGCCCGAAACCCGTCCCCGATCTGGTCTTGACCTCCACGAAGACCAGCGTGTCCGAATCCGGGTCATGGGCAACCAGATCCAGTTCGCCCTCCCGGCAGCGCCAGTTGCGGTCCACGACCCGCCAGCCCAGCTCCGTCACGTATGCGGCTGCCCGTTCCTCACCGCGTTGGGCCAGCGCTCGGGCCCGTGCATTGATCGACATCTCGACCACCTCCGGCAGACACTCTGGTTGTCCCGGACGGGCGAACTCCTTTGTCCACAGCCTTTCGACAAGCCAAGTGCAACCTGACAGAAGGCTCAGGACTTGTCGTCTGGGACCTGGAAGTCGGAGTGCGCGATCTCCTCGATCGAGACGTCGCGGAAGGTCAGCACCTTGGCGGACTTGACGAACCTTGCCGGGCGGTACATGTCCCACACCCAGGCGTCCCCCATGGACACCTCGTAGTAGACGTCACCGCCCTCGGTTCGGACCTTGAGGTCGACCGCGTTGCACAGGTAGAACCGTCGCTCGGTCTCCACCGCGTAGGTGAAGATGCTCACGACATCCTTGTACTCGCGGTACAGGTCGAGTTCCAGCTTGCTCTCGTACTGTTCCAGGTCCTCGGCGCTCATGGTGTGCCAACTCTAGCCGTTCTGGCCACGTTCTCGAATCGCCAGCGATGGATCGGGGATGGTCCGTGCTCATCGAGGGCACGCTGGTGGGCGGAGGTGCAGTACCCCTTGTGGACGGCGAAGCCGTACTCGGGGAACTCTTGGTCGAATGCCACCATCATGGCGTCCCTCGCCACCTTCGCGACGATGGAGGCGGCCGAGACGCAGGCCGCCACCTTGTCACCCTTCCAGATGGCCAGCCCGGGGGCGCCGATGCCATCCACGGGGAATCCGTCAGTCAGGACGAACGCAGGACGCACCGCCAATCGGGCCACGGCGCGGCGCAGGCCGGCGAGGTCAGCCTGGTGCATGCCGAGCGCATCGCACTCCTCGTTGGGAACCACGGCCACCTCAACCGCGATCGCCCTGCGACGGATCTCCACATCCAGCCGCTCTCTGGCTGCAGCGGTGAGGACCTTGGAGTCGTCGAGTCCCTTGATCGGGCGGTTCGGATCCAGGATGACGGCGGCCGCTACCAGGGGACCGGCGCAAGCTCCCCTGCCCGCCTCGTCGGCACCGGCCACGGGCGCGAGGCCTGCGCGGTCCAGGGCTCTCTCGTAGCCGTAGGGTCCTCTTCCTGGCCGCAACACGTCAGCACCCCGGGTTGGCTTCGATGATCTCGGCCTGCTCGGGCGCCGGGAACTCCGGGTCCGGAATGGTGGAGAAGGTCTGGGGCACCGAGAACGTCGAGAGCCGGTCCAGCGGGGCGACGATGGCGACGGCAGCGCCCACCACGTTCTCCACCGGGACGAAGGCGTCCGACCCGGGCGCATCCCCCTGGCTGTGGTTGGTGAGCCTGCACCGGGAGTCCGCCGACTGGTTGCGGTGGTCTCCCATGACGAAGATGTGGTCGGCCGGGACGACGATCTCGAACGGCACGGTGGCCGGTGCCACTTGCACGCCACTCTCCGAATAGAGATAGGCGGACTCCTCCAGCGGGGTGCCGTTGACAGTGATGCGCCCCTCGTCGTCAGGGAACTTGACCCGGTCCCCCGGCATCCCGATCACGCGCTTGATCAGGTGCTCGACGCTGGAGTTGGGCAGGACTCCGATGAACTCCAGAGCCCGCTCCAGGGCGTTGTCCCTGGGTGTGGCTGGCGCCAGCCAGTTGTGCGGGTCCTCGAACACGACGACGTCGCCACGCTGGAAACCGCCGAACTTGGCCACCACCACCCTGTCGTTGATCAGCAGGGTGTTCTCCATGCTCCCGCTGGGGATGATGAACATCTGGGCCACGAAACCGCGCAGCAGGGTGGAGATGACGAGCGCCCCGATGAGGATGACGGCTCCCTCGCCGAGCCATCCGAGGGCCCGCCTGCCGAAGGACCTCTCCTTCGCCGCCCGTCTGGGAGCTTCCGCCTTCGCTGGTTCCCCGACGCTTGGCTGTTCTTCGGAATGCACAGGTTGCGCCCCTTCAGTCGCTGATGGCGGCAACGCCGCTGCACTGGATGATACCGCCGGATGACTGGCCGACCTCACAGCCGCTCCGGCAACGGCAAGGGCCGCCGGTCGAAGACCGACGGCCCGATGCCATGGAGACAGTGGGTTCAGCGCTTCTCGCGGATCTTGGCCGCCTTGCCGCGCAGGCCGCGCAGGTAGTACAGCTTCGCGCGACGGACGTCACCGCGACGCTCCACCTCGATCCTGTCGATGATGGGGCTGTGCAGCGGGAAGGTACGCTCCACGCCGACGCCGAAGCTCACCTTGCGGACGGTGAAGGCCTCTTGGACGCCACCGGCGTTGCGGGCGATGACCACACCGGCGAACACCTGGACGCGCGAGCGTGAGCCCTCGACGACCTTCACGTGGACCTTGACGGAGTCACCGGCCCGGAAGGCTGGGATGTCGTCGCGGAGGGAAGCCTTGTCCAGCTCCTGGATAAGCACGTTTGTCATGTTGTCCTCGTCAGTGCCACAGGTCACCGCGGTTTGGTTGGTTCACGCTCATCCCAGACGATCCCCCCGTGGCAGGAGCTGGTGCGAGCCGGTTGCCCAGTGGCAACAGCTAGTGATTATGCCACAACGCAGGCGGGCGGGCCAAAGCGAATGCCTGGCCCGCCCTTGCGCGCTGGTGGTCCTACTTGCCGTCCGCCATGAAGAGGGACTTCACGAGGTCCTTGTTCAGCTGCGAGATGGATTCCAGCGGGATGCCCTTGGGGCAGACCGCCGCGCACTCACCGATGTTGGTGCAGTTGCCGAATCCCTCCTCGTCGTGTGCCGCCACCATCGACTTCACCCGCGAGTACCGCTCGGGCTGTCCTTGGGGCAGCATCGCGAGGTGCTGGATCTTGGCCGCGGTGAACAGCATCGCCGAACTGTTGGGACAGGCGGCGACGCAGGCACCGCACCCGATGCAGGTGGCGTTGTCGAAAGCGACGTCAGCCTCTCGCTTGGGCGCCGGGGTGGCGTGGGCGTCCGGTGCCGAACCCGTGTTCGAGGAGATGAACCCCCCGGCCTGGATGATGCGATCGAACGCGGAGCGGTCGACGGCCAGGTCCTTCAGGACGGGGAACGCCCCGGCCTGCCAGGGCTCGATCTCGATGGTGGCGCCATCCTCGAAGGAGCGCATGTGCAGCTGGCACGTGGTGGTGCGCATCTTGTCCGCACCGTGGGCGACACCGTTGATGACGACGCCACACATGCCACAGATACCCTCGCGGCAGTCGTGGTCGAACGCCACCGGCTCCTCGTTCGCCATGGTGAGGTTCTCGTTGAGCAGGTCGAGCATCTCCAGGAACGACATGTCCTCGGAGACGCCGTCGATGTCGTAGTCCACCATGCGGCCCGTTGCGTTCGGGCCGGCCTGCCGCCAGATACGTAGCTTGAGCTTCACTTGTAACTCCGTTGCTTCAGTTCGATTGCCTTGTAGTTGAGCGGCTCGCGGTGCAGGATCGGCTGGCCGCCCTCACCACCCCACTCCCAGGCACCTACGTAGAGGAAGTCGTCATCGTGGCGTAGCGCCTCGCCCTCCTCCGTCTGGGACTCCTCGCGGAAGTGGCCACCACAGGACTCCCGACGGTGCAGGGCGTCGATGCACATGAGCTCACCGAGTTCGAAGAAGTCGGCGACGCGTCCGGCGCGCTCGAGGGCCTGGTTGAAGTCCTCGTTCACGCCCGTGACTCGGACGTTCGACCAGTACTCGTCCTTCAGCTGCCGAATGAGGCCGATGGCCTTGATGAGGCCCTCCTCGGTGCGGCTCATGCCGCAGTACTCCCACATGATGTTGCCGAGTTCCTTGTGGAAGGAGTCCACGGAGCGGGTGCCCTGGATGGACAGCAGCTTGTCGATGCGAGCCTTCGCGGATGCGACTGCCTCGACGACGTCGGGGTGGTCCTCCGGCAGCTTGGCGAACGGGGCATCAGCGAGGTAGTCGTTGATGGTGTTCGGCAGGACGAAGTAGCCGTCGGCCAGCCCCTGCATCAGCGCGGACGCCCCCAGGCGGTTCGCGCCGTGGTCGGAGAAGTTCGCCTCGCCACACACGTAGAGACCCGTGATGGAGGACTGCAGGTCGTAGTCCACCCACAGGCCACCCATCGTGTAATGGACGGCCGGGTAGATGCGCATCGGCACCTCGTACGGGTTCTCCCCGGTGATCTGGGCGTACATGTCGAACAGGTTGCCGTACTTGGCTGCAACCGCAGGCTGGCCCAGGCGTTCGATGGCGTCGGCGAAGTCGAGATAGACGCCCCGGCGCACCATCGACTCGTTGCCGCCTGCGTCGATCTCCTTGACGGCGGGACCAACACCGCGCCCCTCGTCGCACATGTTCTTAGCCTGCCGCGAGGCGATGTCACGCGGGACCAGGTTGCCGAAGGAGGGATAGATGCGCTCCAGGTAGTAGTCGCGGTCCTCCTCGGCGATCTCGCGCGGATCCTTGGCACAGTCCTCGGCCCGCTTCGGGACCCAGATGCGCCCGTCGTTGCGCAGCGATTCCGACATGAGCGTCAGCTTCGACTGCGTTTCGCCGTGCACCGGGATGCAGGTGGGGTGGATCTGCGTGTAGCAGGGGTTGGCGAAGTAGGCACCCTTGCGGTGGGCGCGCCATGTGGCGGTGACGTTGCAGCCCATCGCATTGGTGGAGAGGAAGAAGACGTTGCCGTAGCCACCCGTGGCGAGCACGACGGCGTCGGCGGTCCAGGACTCGATCTTGCCGTTGACCATGTTCCGGGTCACGATCCCGCGGGCCCTGCCGTCGACGAGGATGAGTTCGATCATCTCGTGGCGGGTGTGCATCTTCACGGTCCCGGCCGCCACCTGGCGCTCGAGTTGCTGGTAGACACCGATCAGCAGCTGCTGGCCTGTCTGGCCGCGGGCGTAGAAGGTGCGCTGCACCTGCACGCCGCCGAAGGAACGCGTGTCCAGCAGGCCGCCGTACTCACGGGCGAACGGGACGCCCTGCGCGACGCACTGGTCGATGATGTTGGCCGAGACCTCGGCGAGACGGTAGACGTTGGTCTCGCGGGCGCGGTAGTCGCCACCCTTGACCGTGTCGTAGAACAGCCTGAAGGTGGAGTCGTTGTCGTTGCGGTAGTTCTTGGCGGCGTTGATGCCACCCTGGGCGGCGATCGAGTGCGCGCGGCGGGGGCTGTCCTGGTAACAGAAGTTGTGGACGTTGTAGCCCGCCTCGCCGAGCGTCGCGGCGGCGGCGCCTCCGGCCAGGCCGGTGCCGACGATGATCACCGAGAGCTTGCGGCGGTTGGCGGGGTTGACCAGCCGGGCCTGGAACTTGCGGGTCTCCCAGATCTTGGCGATGTCGACGTCGGGCGCCTTGGTGTCGGCGATGTCGGCACCCTCGGTGTAGAGGTCGGTGGGGGTCGTTGTCGAAGCAGTCATCAGATAGCGATCCATCCAAAGAGTACGGCCACCGGCGGGAGCATGAAGCCGATGTAGAGCAGCACGGCGACGGCGATGCCGAGCCAGTTGAGCCACTTGCGCGAGCGTGCGGAGGAGTTGGCCCCGAGAGTGGTGAATGCACTCCAGAAACCATGCCTGACGTGCATGCAGATCACCGCCATCAGCACCGCGTACAGCAGCACCATCCACCACTGCTGGAAGGTGAGCACGAACATCTCGTAGGGTCCGGCGTTCGGGTCGAAGCCCGGCGTGATCACCTTCACCGTGAACTGGAGCAGGTGGAAGATGATGAAGCCGGCGACGATGATGCCGCCCCAGCGCATGGTGCGCGCGGAGTAGGTCTGGGCCTGGCTCCGGAACTTCTGGTAGCCCGGACCCCGGACCGACAGGGTCTGGCGGCTCAGGCTGATCGCCGCCCAGATGTGCAGCACCACCGATGCCAACAGGCCGACGCGGAAGATCCAGATGAACCAGCCCTTGGGGACGATCGGGTAGAGGATGTCGCCCTTGAGCCAGTGCGCGTAGTGGTCGAAGGACTCGGCCCCGGCGAACATCTTGAGGTTGCCGTACATGTGCATGAGCAGGAAGGCGACCATGATGAGGCCGGTCACCGCCATGATGACCTTCTTCACCACGCTCGAGCGCAGAGCCCGCTGGTGTGTAGAGAGAGTTGTAGTTGCCACGGAGGTCACTTTAGCCACATGGCCGTCCGGATTGCGGTCCCGGGTCCGATTGCACCCGGCGCGTCGCCCGAAAACCATTTTCGCGCGAAATGCCTAGCGAAAGTACGGTCGCGAAGGGGTCAGTCGAGCAGGTCCGGCCGACGACTTCGGGTCCGCTCCAGCGCCTGCTCACGTCGCCACTGCTCGATCAGTGCGTGGTTGCCGCTGAGCAGTACCTCCGGCACCCGCCTGCCCCGCCACTCGGGTGGCTTGGTGTAGTTCGGGTATTCCAGCATCGGATGGTCGGGCGAGTGCGACTCCTCCACCAGCGAGGCCGGGTTTCCGACCACCCCGGGCAGCAGCCGGACGACGGCCTCGGTGATGGCCAGGACCGCCACCTCGCCCCCGTTGAGCACATAGTCCCCGAGGCTGACCTCCAGCAGGTCGTGGTGCTCGGCGAACTCGTCGAGCACCCTCTGGTCGATGCCCTCGTAGCGACCGCAGGCGAAGACCAGCCTGGGACGCTCGGACAGTTCGTGGGCGATGGCCTGCGTGAACGGTCGACCTGCCGGGGTGGGGACCACGATCGTCATGGGAGTGGGATCGGCCGCGGCGAGCGCGTCGATGGCCTCGCCCCACGGCTCGGGCTTCATCACCATGCCCGCTCCCCCGCCGTACGGGGTGTCGTCGGTGGTGTGATGGCGGTCGTGGGTCCAGCCGCGCAGGTCGTGCACGTGCGCCTCGACGATGCCGCCCGCGATCGCCTTCCCGACCAGGGACAGCGACAGCGGCGCCAGGTAGTCGGGAAAGATCGTGACGACGTCCAGTCTCACTCCAGGTCCTCCAGCAGTCCTTCGACCGGGGCCAGTGTGACCGTCCCGGCGACGAGATCCACCGAAGGCACGATCGCCTTCACGAACGGCACGAGCCGCTCGCCGGTGGGAGTGTCCACCTGGAGGACGTCCTGGGCAGGCAGATGCAACACCTCGGAGACGAGTCCCACCTCGACGCCGTCGGCGTCCAGCACCCTGAGGCCCACGAGGTTCCGGTCGAAGTACTCCTCGGGCTCGCTGGGCCGCTCGTCGGCGGGGACGTCGGTCAGCAACTCCTCACCGCGCAGGGCCTCCACGGCGGTCCGGTCGGGGTAGCCGACGAAGGTCACCTGCAGGCGCCCGCGCTGCCAGGTCACGGTCTCGATCTCGACTTCCCCGCCCCCGCTTCGTCGGAGCCGGGCTCCCGGGATGAACCGGCGGCCGGGCTCATCGGTGCGCAGGTCGATCGCAACGGCACCCTTGATGCCGTGGGCGCGTCCCACCCGGCCGACGATCACCTCAACGACGTCACCCATCGCCAGTCCTCCCAATCAAGTTTCGCTGCGAATGCGAATGCCCCGGACCATTTCGGATCCGGGGCACCCAGTGTGCTCTGCCCTCAGCGGCGACGGGGGCGGTCCACGTCCACGAAGTCGACGCGGACCTGCTCGTTGCCGGCCAGCGCACCGACGACGGTGCGCAGTGCCTGGGCGGTGCGGCCCTGGCGGCCGATCACCTTGCCGACGTCATCGGGGTGTACCCGGACCTCGAGCAGGCGGCCACGTCGGAGGTCCTTGTCCTTGACGCGCACGTCGTCGGGGTTCGAGACGATCCCCGCGACGAGGTGCTCCAGGGCCTCGGCGAGCATCTCAGGCCTCATCGGCGGGAGCGGCCTCGGTCTCGGCGGGGGCCTCGGACTCGACGTCCTCGGCCGGCTTGGCCTCTTCAGCAGGCTTGGACTCCGCCTTCGCCTCCGCCTTGGCGCGGGCCTTCGAGATGGCCGGTGCGGTGGCGTCGCCGTCCTCGGCGAGCGCCTTGGCGAACTCGGCCTCGCGGTCGCGCGGCTCGGGCTGCGGGTCCACGCCGGAGGGCGAGGTGTCGCCGGTGAACTTCTGCCAGTCACCCGTGCGCTTCAGGATGGCCACGACCGCCTCGGTGGGCTGGGCGCCCACGGAGAGCCAGTACTGCGCGCGCTCGGAGTCCACCTGGATGACCGACGGGTCATTCTTGGGGTGGTAGAGGCCGATCTCCTCGATGGCCTGACCGTCACGGTGGGACCGGGAGTCCATGATGACGATGCGGTAGTGCGGTGAGCGGATCTTGCCGAACCGCTTCAGACGAATCTTGGTTGCCACTGGTGTGGGTTCTCCTGTTTGTTCTGTCTGGTGAACAGACGAGTTGTGTGGTGTGCGACGCGACGTGTGGGGCACGCCGCTCGCAAAGCCGGATGGACCGTGCCGTCGGAGTTAGAGGGCGCCGACGAGCACAAGTGCACAGGCAATTGTGCCAGACTGCAGCCCTCTCGCCCAAAAAGTTGCCCCACTACTAGCATCGGGGCATGGAACTGTCGGAGGAACGATTCGACGCGCTGGTCGACGAAGCACTGGGAAACCTGCCGACCGAGCTCCTCGACGGCCTCGACAACGTTGTGATCGTGACCCAGGAGGAGCCCGAAGACGGTTCGGACACCCTCGGCTGGTACGAGGGCACCGCCCTCACCGAGCGCGACACCAGCTACGGAATGGGGCAGTTGCCTGACCGCGTCGTCCTGTTCCGCGGTCCCCTCACCCGCATGTGTGAGGACGAGGACGAACTCCTCGACGAACTCGAGGTCACGCTGGTGCACGAACTTGGCCACTACCACGGGATCGACGAGGAGCGATTGCACGAACTCGGCTGGGGCTGAGCAATCATCCGCACACGAGCGAGACGTCTCCGGCGAAGACCAGCGGTGCCGTGCCCCCACAGATCCCGCGGTTGAGGAACGGCAGTTCGCCGGCTGCCGGCTCCAGCGCGGGTGCTGCGCCGTGGACCCGCTCGATGCCCAGCAGGGACTCGAATGGCCCGGGAGCGGCGAGCGCCTCGACGACCGTGTCGTCCGGATCCAGACCCGCCTGCGTGGCAGCCTCCCGGTAGAACTCGTCGCGCCCCAGCGTGCCGTCGATGAGTCCCACGGCCTCGGCCTTGCCCGGCTCGAAGACCGCCGCTCCGAGTTCGTTGACGATCCGGTCGGCGTCGATGCCCCTGTGTGTGGCCACATGTTCGACGAAGCGCTCGTACTCGGGCTGCATCAGGTCGTCGATCATCTGCCGTTCGGCGGCGGTGAGTTCGCGGAAAGGCTGTCCCCAGTCCTTGCCGGTGCCCTTGGTGAAGTACTCCTGCGTGATGCCCCCGGTGGTGGTCACGCCGGACTCGAGGATGGAGCCGCTGGTGGCCACGACACCGTCGTAGTGGACGAAGGGCCCGTAGATGACTCCGATGCTGCCGACGATGGAGCCGTGGTCGGCGTAGATGAGGTCTGCCGGCGCGGTGGAGTAGACACCTCCCGAGGCGGACATGCCCTGGACGTGGACCAACACCTTCTGCGCCGTGCGTTCCTGGTATCGAACGATCGCATCGGAGATGGCCTTCGAGCCGGTGATGCTCCCGCCCGGGGTGTTGACGAGCAGCACCAGAGCGGCTGCGTCCTCCTTCTCCAGTCCGTCGATCAGGTCGGCAACCTCATAGCCATAGGTGCCGCCGGTCAGCAGCGCTCCCTCGTCGGGGGCGGTCATGATCGCACCGGAGACGTCGATCGCCCGCAACTTGCCAGAGGCCCCGGGATCACCCCAGATGGTCTGCGTGGTCTCCAGCTGTGAGCCCGAGCCTGAAACACCACCCACCAGGACCCCCAGCGAAATCACGGAGAAGATGCCACCGATCACCGACAGCGCCACCACCATCGCGGTCAGCCCGAGCCCGATGCCGGTCCCGATGCCGAAGCCCCGCCTGAAGCCGCCCGGTTGCCTGGGAGGCAGCGGCGCCTGCTGGTACAGCGGAGCCGGCGGCGGATAGCCCGGGGCTGCCTGCGCGGCTGAATCGGTGGGTGGGTTGGACGGGTTCATGAGTGCCTCCTGGAATGCTCTGACCACGGCAAGTGAACCAGCGGTGGAGGGCAGATCCACACCGGCAACGCGTCGCCTGTGGACAATTCAATCCAAGGTCTGAGACCGTCTCCAACCGCAGGCGGAGGCGCTCACACGGGGACGCCACGCAAAAGTTTGGCCAAGGGGTTTCCAAGGGTGGGGAGGTGTTCGCGGGGGTCGGCGGCGCAGACGATCAGGTCGGCGCTGGCACCGGGGGTGAGGTTCGAAGCCCCGAGCCATGTCCGCGCCCCCCAACTCGTGGCTTCCAGGGCGAACGCAGGGCCGGCCAGGGCCGCGAGTTCGGCCAGCTCCTCCTGGATCTGCCCGTGCGGGACGACGGTGCCGGCGTCGGTCCCCGCATGCACCTCCACTCCGGCCTCGATGGCCTTGCCGATGGTGTCCACGCGGCGCTCGTAGAGGTCCATCAGGTGCGCGGAGAACAGCGGGTACTTCTCGCGCCCGGGCTCGGCGTACTCCGGGAACCGGTTGAGGTTGATCATGGTCGGCACCAGGACGGTGCCTCGAGCAGCCATCTCGGCGATCACCTCGTCCGACATGCCCGTGCCATGTTCGATGCAGTCGATCCCTGCGGCCACCAGTTCCGCCACGGCCTGCTCGCCGAAGACGTGGGCTGTTACGCGTGCACCCTCCTCGTGGGCGACGGCGATGGCCTCCGCAGCGACGTCGGCCGGCCACAGCGGCGTCAGGTCACCCACCGAACGGTCGATCCAGTCCCCCACCAGCTTTACCCAGCCGTCTCCCGACCGGGCCTCGTGGCGCACCTGCCCCACCAGGTCCTCCGGCTCCACCTCCACCGCGAGGTTGCGGATGTAGCGCTTCGGGCGCGCGACGTGGCGGCCGCTGCGCAGGAGCCGCGGCAGTTCACCCCGTTCCTGGACCCAGCGGGTGTCCGACGGCGACCCCGCGTCCCTGACCAGCATGGTGCCCGCCGCCAGGTCGCTGCGGGCCTGGGCAAGGCTCACCTCCCGGGATACCGCACCGTCCGGCCCCAGGCCGATGTGGCAGTGCGCGTCGACGAGTCCGGGCACGATCCAGCAACCGGATGCGATCGTGGTGGCGTCCGGGACCGGCTCTGCCGAGATGACACCGTCGCGGATCCAGAGGTCCCGCGGCTCCGTCTCCGGCAGCACGACGCCGTACAGGTGAAAACTTCCCTTCGGTGCCGGCGGGTCCTGTGGGGCGGTGGCGTCGGAGGTCATGGCTGCCAGCCTAACGGCGGTCCTACTTGTTCTGGTCGAACATCTTCTGCAACTCCGGCGGCAACTCGAAGTCGTCGATGGTCTGGGGCACCTGGTCGCGCTGCGGCAGATCCAGGCCCAAAGCCTGCTGCTGCCTGCGAGCGGGGTTTCCCGAGACCTTGTTGCCACGCTTCTTCGTGGCCTTCTTGCCGCCCTGACGCTTCGCCGCACGACCACCGGGAGCGCCCGGCATCCCCGCCGGCATTCCTGGCATGCCTGGCATGCCGGGCATTCCTCCGCCCGCCATCCGCTCCATCATCTTGCGGGCCTCGACGAACCGGTTGACCAACTGGTTGACGTCGGAGACCTGCGTCCCCGATCCCTTGGCGATCCGCGCGCGCCGCGAGCCGTTGAGGATGGACACGTCGTCACGCTCCGCAGGGGTCATCGACTGGATGATCGCCTCTATCCGGTCCACCTCCTTCTCGTCGATCTCGTTGATGGCGTCCTTGAACTGCCCGGCGCCGGGCAGCATGCCGAAGATCTTCGACAGCGGGCCCATCTTGCGCAGCTGCTGCATCTGGCCCAGGAAGTCCTGGAGTCCGAACTTGTTCTTGCCGCCCATCAGCTTCTCGGCGGCGGCACGTGACTGTTCGGCGTCGAAGGTCTTCTCGGCCTGTTCGATGAGCGTCAGGACGTCGCCCATGCCCAGGATGCGGCTGGCCATCCGGTCCGGGTGGAAGACGTCGAAGTCCCCCAGTCCCTCACCGTTGGAGGCGAACATGATGGGCTTGCCCACGACCTTGGCGATGGACAGGGCCGCGCCGCCACGGGCGTCGCCGTCGAGCTTGGTGAGGACGACGCCGTCGAAGCCGATGCCCTCCTCGAAGGCCTTGGCGGTGTTGACGGCGTCCTGGCCTATCATGGCGTCGACGACGAACAGGACCTCGTCAGGATTGACGGCGGCCTTGATGTCGGCGGCCTGCTGCATCAGGACCTCGTCGATGCCCAGGCGCCCGGCGGTGTCCACGATGACGACGTCGTAGAGCCGACGCTCGGCGTGGGCGATGGCGTCCCTGGCGACCTGCACCGGGTCACCGACGCCGTTGCCCGGCTCGGGTGCGAAGACGTGCACCCCGGCCCGCTGCCCGACGATCTGGAGCTGGTTCACCGCGTTGGGGCGCTGGAGGTCCGCCGCCACGAGCAGCGGCGCATGCTTCTCGGCGCGCAGCCACTTGGCCAGCTTGCCCGCCAGCGTGGTCTTGCCTGCACCCTGCAGGCCCGCGAGCATGATCACCGTCGGCGGGCGCTTGGCGAAGCGGATCCTGCGGGCCTCCCCGCCGAGGATGGTGACCAGTTCCTCGTTGACGATCTTGATGATCTGCTGCGAGGGGTTCAGAGCCTTCGAGACCTCTACGCCGAGGCTGCGCTCCTTCACCGCGGCGATGAACTCCTTGACCACCCCGAGGTTGACGTCGGCCTCCAGGAGTGCGATGCGGATCTCGCGCATGGAGGAGTCGATGTCTGCTGCGGTCAGGCGCCCCTTGGAGCGCAGTCCCTTGAAGACGTCGGCAAGGCGGTCTTGCAGGGTGTCGAACACGTGGGTGAATCCTTCGTCAGTCGGCGTGCGCTCGGCCGGATGCGGCCGGAATCCACCCAAGGATACTTCAGGTGGCCCGCGGACTCATTCGCCGAGGATCCCGGCCACGAATCCCTCCGGGTCAAAGGGGGCGAGGTCGTCGACGCCCTCCCCCAGTCCGATCAGCTTCACCGGGACGCCGAGCTCCCTCTGGACCTGCACCACGATGCCGCCCTTGGCGGAGCCGTCGAGCTTGGTGAGCACGATCCCGGTGACGTCGACCACCTCGGAGAAGATCCGCGCCTGCGTCATTCCGTTCTGGCCAGTGGTGGCGTCGAGCACGAGCAGCACCTCGCCGACGGCGGCGCGCTTCTCAACCACCCGCTTCACCTTCCCCAGCTCATCCATGAGTCCGACCTTGGTGTGGAGGCGTCCGGCCGTGTCGATCAGCACGACGTCGACGCCTTCCTCGGCGCCCAGGCTGACGGCGTCGTAGGCGACCGAGGCCGGGTCCGCGCCCTCCGGCCCACGGACCGTCTCGACGCCGACGCGTTTCCCCCAGGTGGACAGCTGCTCTGCCGCGGCCGCCCGGAAGGTGTCCGCGGCGGCCAGGACGACGGAGTTCCCCTCGGCGACGAGGACCCGGGCAAGCTTCCCGACCGTGGTGGTCTTGCCGGTCCCGTTCACCCCTACGACAAGCACGACGGCAGGATCACCGTCGGCCGCCTCCAGGTTGAGGGACCGGTCCAGGGTGGGATCCACGAGCTTCAGGAGTTCAGCGCGCAGCACGCTCCTGGCCCGGGCAGGGTCTGCGACCCCCTCGACGGCCAGCTGCTTGCGCAGGGCGTCGGTCAGTTCGGTGGTGGGACCGACGCCCAGGTCGGAAGCGATGAGCGTCGCCTCGAAATCGTCCCAGGTCTCGGCGTCGATCTTGTCGACGCTGAGCAGGTCGGCCAGCGCCTTGGCCAGCACGTTGTTGCTGGAGGAGAGCCGACGGCGCAGCCGCGTGAGCCGCGAGGTGGGTGCCTCGATCCCTTCGATCGGCGACGCGACGGGTTCCACGTCCGCAGGCGCCTCCACAACCGCGGGCTCGGCCGGGACGGAGGGCTCCGGCGCGGGAGTGATGGCCTCCTGCTCCGGCGGTGGCTCGATCCCGCGCCGGCTCCCCCGGTAGGCGAGGATGCCTGCCCCGAGGAGGCAGAGGCCGATGAGCGCAAGGATTACCCAGAAGATCCAGTCCACGCGGTCATCCTAGCGAGTGGGGCGGAGTGCTCAGTTCTCGCGGAGGTCGAGCTTCTCAAGCACCCTCGGGGGGGTGCCATCCCCGTTGAGGTGGCGGGTGGTGGTCTCGGCCACCCTCTCCCACCTGGCTGCGCGGGGGCCGGTCAGCCGGCCGGCGGAGATGGCCACAACAGCCAGCAGACCGAGCGCGACGGCAACGGTCAGGATGATGGCGACTACAGCGATCCACGGCATGGGACCGAGTCTAGTTGGTCGCGGGCCAGGATCCCGTCAGGCCAACCGCTGACTGACCACTGTCGAGATGCCGTCGCCGCGCATCGTGACGCCGTAGAGGGAGTCGGCGATCTCCATCGTGCGCTTCTGGTGGGTGATGACGATCAGCTGCGAGTTCTCGCGCAGTTCCTCGTAGATCCCCAGCAGGCGTCCGAGGTTGGCGTCGTCGAGGGCCGCCTCCACCTCATCGAGAATGTAGAACGGGCTGGGGCGGGCGATGAAGAGGCTGACGAGGAAGGCCACCGCCACC
This sequence comes from Tessaracoccus sp. OS52, assembly GCF_020687685.1. Taxonomy (GTDB): domain Bacteria; phylum Actinomycetota; class Actinomycetes; order Propionibacteriales; family Propionibacteriaceae; genus Arachnia. Next base: position 1,594,350 of record NZ_JAJEWM010000001.1, read on the forward strand.
AAGGAGCGCTCCCCGCCGGAGAGCAGCGAGAGCCGCTTGACTTGCTTGCCCGCTGGACGGGCCTCGACGTCGACGCCGGTGTTCAGCCAGTCGCCGGGCTCGGTGAGGACGAGTTTTCCCTCACCGCCGGGGAACAGCCTCGGGAACACGTCGTTGAAGGTCGCCTCCACGTCCCGGTAGGCGGTCTCGAAGACCTCCTGGACGCGCCGGTCGACCTCGTCGATGATGTCTATGAGGTCCGCTCGTGTCCGTTTGAGGTCATCCAGCTGCTCGGCCAGGAAGGCGTGCCTGGCCAGCATCGCGTCGTACTCCTCGAGTGCGAGCGGGTTGACCCGCCCCAGCACCGCGAGGTTGCGCTCCGCCCTGCGGAGCCGGACGGTCTGCTCCTCGCGGTCATAGCCGATCGGCTCGGGCGTCTCGTCGTCCTCGGTGAGCGCCGAACCGTCGGGACGTGTGATCACGGGGATGAGCTGGCCGGGTCCGTACTCGGCCACCAGGGTGTCCGGTTCGAGGCCGAGCTCGGACAGGGCGCGCTCCGCGAGTTGCTCGATCTTCATCCGGTGCTCGATGCGCACCATCTCGTCGCGGTGGGCGCCCCGGACGAGTTCCTCAAGCTTCGCCGCTGAGGCGCGCGACTCATGCCTGGCCCGCACGACGGCGGCCTCGGCCTCGCGCCTGCCCTGCTCGCAGACGTCCCGCTCACCGGCGGCCCGGTGCCGCGCCAGTTCCACGAGTTCCGACAGCCGCGTGGCGGCTTCGTTCACCGTCTCGGCGACCTCGGCCTCCCGACGGAGCTGCTCCGCCCTGGCCCTGGCCTTGGCCCGGGAGGCCCGCTCGCTCTGGGCCGCCCGCAACAACCCCTCCGCGCGCCCGGCGAGAGCCTTGGCCTGCTCCTCCGCCGTCCGCAGCGCCAGCCGTGCCTCCATCTCTACCTGCCGTGCCCTGCGGGCCTCGACGGACTTGTCGTCGCGTTCGCCCGGATCCGGCTCGGTGATCTCCTCGTCGGCCGCCGCTGCCAGCCGGGCCTCCAGGGCCTCCAGCTTCTCCGAGTCACTCGCCCGCGCGGCGGTCGCCGCGTCGATCGCCTCTGCCAGCCGTTCGCTCTCACGGAGCGCTGAGGCCTGGGTCTGCTTGAGCTGGCCGAGCTGGTCGGCCACTGCCGCGAGCTCCGCGTCCGAGGCATGCAGCTGGGTGAGGGCGTCGGCTTCCGCGACGCGCGCCTGTTCCAGATTCCCGGTCACCTCCGCCGCCTCGAACCTGAGACGGTCGAGGACATGCCCCTGCTCCACCAGCGCCTCCTCCGCGGAGGCCAGCCGCGCCGACAGCTCCAGCAGCGAGGGGGTGGCCGCGGACCCGCCCTCCACAAGCCACAGCGAGACCAGGTCGCCCTCCCGCGTGACGGCCGTGAGTGAACCGTCGGCCTCGACGGCGGCCCTGGCCTCTGGCAGCGACTCGGCACCGACGACCCCCTGCAGGAGACGCGAGACGGCGCCGCGCAGCTCGTCAGGCGCCTCGATCCGTTCGATCAGCGCATTCGCCGCCGCAGGCACCTCCGCGATGGTTCCCGCCACCACCAGCGGTGCACGACCGAGGTCGGAGGCGGCCAGGTGCTCGACGGCGTCGACGGCCGGGCCGAGCCCGTCTGTGACGACGGCCTCCGCTGCCGCACGCAGGGCGACCGCCACGGCGTTCTCCCAGCCGGCCTCCACCGTGATGAGATCGCTGAGCCTGCCCCGGATGCCGTCACGACCCGACGAGAGCAGGTCGGCGGAGCCGTCCTTGCGCTCGGTCGTCAGACGGAGCGCCTCGACGCGGGCCTCGAGCGCGGCCTTCTCGCGAGCCGCTGCCGTCTCCCTGGACCTGAGGTCCGCCAGTCGGGCTTCGAGCGCGGCCGCGGCCTCTGCTGCCTCCTCGAACTGGGCGTCGAGATCAGACTCGTTGGAGCCGAGTCCTGCCAGTGAGGACTCGGTGGCGTGGTACTTGCGCTCAGCATCCGCCGCGCGAACCCGCGCCTCGTCCCGCCGACGGGCCAGCCGTTCCACCTCCTCCTGCGAGGCCTCGAGTCTGGACTTGATGGAGTTCACCTGCCCGTTCAGCCGCGCCAGGCCCTCGCGCCGGTCCGCGATGGCCCGGAGCGCGGTCGAGTAGGCCTGCTCCGCGGTGGCGTGCTCCTTCTCCGCGGCGTTGCGGCGCAGGGTCGCGTCGGTCAGGGCCGCATGCGCTGACTCCACCTGCTTGGCCAGCTCGGCCTCGCGGGCCCGGACCTCGGCGGCGTCCCGCTCCAGGGCCTCAGGGTCGCGGCCGCCGACGTCGAGCGCCGGCTGGGCAGCGCCCGAGCGCATCCGCTCGGCGGAGATCGAGATGGTGGTGGAGACCCGCTCCCGGAGGCTGGCCAGCGCGTACCACGTCTCCTGGGCGGAGTCGTAGGCCGCGCCGGCCTCCCTCAGTGCCTGTTCCGCCGCGTCCTCGGCCTCGGCCGCCCGTTTGACCTCCAGTTCGGCCTTGTCCCGGGCTGCCGCGACGGCGGCCTCGTCGGCCAGTTCCTCGGCCAGGGCCTTCTGCGCCGCCGACAGTTCGTCGGCGAGCAGCCGGGCCTTCGCGTCGCGCAGCTCGGCCTGGATGACGGCGGCCTTCCGGGCAGCCTCCGCCTGCCTGCCGAGGGGCTTGAGCTGGCGCTGCAGTTCACCGATGAGGTCCGAGAGGCGCTCGAGGTTGGCCTTGGTCCCCTCCAGCTTCCGGAGCGCCTTCTCCTTGCGCTTGCGGTGCTTCAGGACCCCGGCAGCCTCCTCGATGAAGCCGCGCCTGCTCTCGGGCGTGGCCTGCAGGATCGCGTCGAGTTGGCCCTGCCCGACGATGACGTGCATCTCCCGGCCGATGCCGGAGTCGCTCAGCAGTTCCTGCACGTCGAGCAGGCGGGCGGGTGCGCCGTTGATGGCGTACTCGGAACCCCCGCTGCGGAACATCGTCCGGGTGATGGTCACCTCGGCGTACTCGATGGGGAGTGCGCCGTCGGAATTGTCGATGGTCAGTTCCACCTCCGCGCGCCCCAACGGTGCCCGCTTGGCGGTGCCGGCGAAGATGACGTCCTCCATCTTGCCGCCGCGCAGCGTCTTGGCCCCCTGCTCCCCCATCACCCAGCTGAGAGCGTCGACGACGTTGGACTTGCCGGACCCGTTGGGGCCCACCACGCACGTGATGCCCGGCTCGAAGGCGAGGGTCGTCGCGGAGGCGAAGGACTTGAATCCGCGAAGGGTCAGCTGCTTCAGGTACATCTCAGACGTCCTCCACCTGGATGTCCTCGGGGTGCTCGACCTCTTCGGTCTCCTCGATCGTCCGGATCGCCTTGAAGGTCCAGAACTTGTTGACCAGGAAGGTGATGGGGATGGTGCACAGGATCATGATCAGCTGCGCCCAGTACTCCCGCGTCCGCAGGCCTGTGGAGTCATCCAGGATGGACCTCGGCAGCGCGACCGGGGAGCCCTCCATCATGAGGGCGGTCATGATGAGCAGGCCGACGCCCTGGGCGATGAGACCGACTGTGAGGAACGGGAAGTACTCCCGCGCCCAGTTGGCCGAGTGGTGCGAGCGGAACGTCCACCGTCGGTTCAGTTGGAAGTTGAACACGTTGGCGACGAAGAAGGCGATCGTGGACTTCACGTGGTACCAGCGCACGTTGAAATCGGTGAACGGCAGGTCCCACCAGACGGCACCCTCGCCTGCGTCCGCGCCGGCCCATTTCAGCGCCAACAACTTGCCCGCCAGGATGAAGACGGTGAAGTTCACAAAGACTCCAAGACCCCCGACAACGCCGAAGCGGAAGAACTGCCAGATGGTGGTCTCGTAGCGCCGGTACCTGCCCCTGAACCACTCCATCAGCGTTTACCTCCTCTGGGCAACCGCTGACATTTTGGGCACAGGAAGCTGCTGCGGTTCGCGAACTGGCGCCGGACCATCGGTGAGGAGCACCGTCGGCACGGCTGACCCTCCCGACCATAGGCGTCCAACGACCTCGCGAAGTACCCCGACTCGCCGTTGATGTTCACGTACAGGGAATCGAAGGACGTCCCGCCCTGCTCGAGCGCCTCGGCCATCACCTCCCTGGCGTGCTGGAGGACCTCTACCGCGCGCTTGCGGGTGAGCGCCGTGGTCGGGTGCTCGAAGTGCATCCTGGCGCGCCAGAGGGACTCGTCGGCGTAGATGTTGCCGATCCCCGAGACGAACCGCTGGTCCAGCAGCGCCCGCTTGACGGTGGTGTTGCGGCGTCGCATCCGGTCCGCCACGTCGACGACGTCGAAGTCGTGGTCGAAGGGGTCCAGCGCGATGTGGGGGACGGGATTGATGGCCCCTCCGGTGGCGAGTGTGAGCCCACCGAACATGCGCTGGTCGACGAATCGCAGTTGCCTGCCGTCGTCCAGGTCGAACAGGACACGGGTGTTGCGGACGAGGTCGTCGGCAGGCGCGTTGACGCGGAACTGCCCGCTCATCCCGAGGTGGAGCACCAACGCATCCTCGTCGAGGGCGAACCAGAGGAACTTGCCCCGGCGCCGGACCGCATCGATGGTGCGGCCCTCCAGGGCTGCGCGCATCCCGTCCGCGCCGGAGGGGTGGGAGCGGACCGGACGCGGGTGCAGCACCGTCAACTTCTCGATCCGGCGCGAGGTGACGTGAGAGGCGAGGCCGCGTCGGACGACCTCGACCTCCGGCAGCTCAGGCATCCCCGCCACCCAGCGCCCGGAAGGCGACGGTGGCGGCGCGCTGCTCGGCCAGCTTCTTGCTGGGGGCTGTACCCGTGCCGCGCGCCTGCCCGCCCACCACGACGGTGGCCGTGTAGGTGCGCTGGTGGTCCGGCCCGGAGCCCTCGACCTCGTAGACGGGCAGACCCCAGCCGTTGCGTGCACTCAGTTCCTGGAGTGTGGTCTTGAAGTCCGCGTACTCCCCCTCCGCCTGGGAATCCGCGATGCGCTCGTCGAGCAGCGCATGGACGAAGCGTGCGGAGGCTTCCGGCCCGCCGGAGAGGTGAACCGCCCCGATGATGGCCTCGGTGGTGTCGGCGAGGATGGAGGACTTGTCACTGCCCCCGGTTGCGATCTCCCCCTTGCCCAGGAGGATGAGGGGCCCCAACTCCAGTCCGCGGGCCACGTCTGCGAGGGCGTAGGTGCTGACGACGGAGGCCCGCAGCTTTGCGAGTTCCCCCTCCGCGAGGTCCGGGTAGGCGTTGAAGATGTGCTCGGTGACCACGATCTGCAGCACGGCGTCCCCCAGGAACTCAAGCCGCTCGTTGCTGGGGATGCCACCGTGCTCGTAGGCGTAGCTGCGGTGGGTGCATGCCAACTCGAAAAGCTGGGCGTCCACCTGGACGCCCAGCTCGGCAAGCTGGCCTTCGAGTCTGCTCACCCGCGCGGGCGGGCCGGAAGCAGGACTCAGGCCTCGAGGACCTGGCGACGCGCGCCCTTGGGGCCGTACTGGCCGCAAGAGGGGCAGGCGGTGTGCGACAGGTGACGCTCGCGGCAGGCCGGGTTCACGCACTCGACGGTGGGGACGACGCTCGTCTTCCACTGTGCCCGGCGCGACCGGGTGTTGCTGCGCGACATCTTCCGCTTCGGAACGGCCACGATCTTCTCCTACTACTAAGGCTTGAAGGCTTCTAGTTGTTCGGCTCGACGTCGAGTTCGGTCAAGGCCGCCCAACGGGCGTCGATGACCGGCTCATGTCCGTGAGCCGGATCGTCGTTGAGGTTGAACCCGCATTCGGGGCACAGTCCCAGACAATCCTCTTCGCACAGGGGCGTGAACGGCAGTTCCAGCACCACGGCGTCGCGCAGTACCCCTTCGAGATCGATCGACTCGTCGACGATCGCCCTGTCGTCCTCCTCCACCTCGTGTCCGGGGTAGAAGAAGAGTTCCTGCAGGCGGTAAGTCTCCGTGTCCTCGATTTCCCGAAGGCACCGGGCGCAGTCACCGTGCAGCTGCACTGTGGCCGTTCCCGAGACCAGGACTCCTTCGACGACGGACTCCAGACGGAGGTCCAGTTCGATGTCGGAGCCCTCGGGCACTCCGATCACCTCGATACCAAGGTCGGCGGGCGCAGGGACGGTCCTGCTGACCTCGCGCATCGATCCCGCGCCGCGGCCCAACTCCAGGATGTCAATTACCAGAGGTGAGCGACGATCGGGTTTGCGATGTACGGACGTCATGCGAACAATCCCTTCGTACGTCGACCATGATCTCGAACATGACCGACTCACAACGATACCTGAGGCCCCGAGGGTTCCCAAAATCCCCGGGTCAGCGCCAATCCCGCTCGGCGATGGCGGCCGCGACGTTGGGCGGCACGTAGGCCGTGACGTCGCCCCGCAGCTTCATCACGGTCCGCAGGATGGTGCTGGAGAGGGTGACGTGCTGCCGGGCGGCGGGGAGCAGCACGGTCTCCAGGCCCGTGAGGCCGTGGTTCATGTGGGCCATCTGGAGCTCGAAGTCGAAGTCGGCACCGAACCTGAGGCCCTTGACGACCGCGGTGATGCCGCGTTGCGCACAGAAGTCCACCAGCAGTCCGTCGATCTCCTCCACCTCGACGCCCTTGATACCCGCGACCGCACCTCGCACGAGGTCGATCCGCTGTTCCCCGAACAGGTACTTCTTCGTGTCGTTCTTCCCGACGCCCACGAGCACGGACCCGAACAGGTCCCGGGCGCGTTCGATGATGTCGAGGTGACCCAGCGTGATCGGGTCGAAGGACCCCGGGCAGAGCACCCTGGTGGTGTTCATTGCGGCTCCTCAGCGTCGCGGAACGCCCCGAAGTGGAGCGTGCTCTCACCGTAGCGGCGATCCCACACGTCGGTGAACTGCGCAGGCCAGACGGGCGGGGCCGAGCGGGACGATCGTTCCAGCACCACCAGTGCGTCCGCCAGGAGGACTTCCGCTGCCAGGAGCCTCCCCAGGATCCGGTCCACCGTCTCCCCCGCAAGGTCGTAGGGCGGGTCGAGGAGTACCAGGTCGAACCGGCCGGGTGGCGACTTGAGGGCGGCGTCGACGGAGCCTCCGTTGACCTCCACCGGAAGGCCGGTACGGGCGGCGTTGTCCCTGATCACGGCGGATGTGCGGTTGTCCACGCAGACCACGCGCGCAGCACCCCTGCTGGCCGCCTCCAGCCCGAGCCCCCCGCTGCCGGAGAACAGGTCCAGCACCGCGACGTCCGCCAGTTGTCGGGCCGGGTCCGAGTCCACCGTGCCGAACCAGGTGGCGAGGGAGGAGAACAGCGCTTCCTTGACACGGTCCGTGGTCGGCCGCGTGCTGTCCCCCTTCGGCGAGGCCAGCCGCATCCCCTTGGCCCGTCCGGCGATGATCCTGGACATCAGTGCTTCTCCAGCCAGTCGCCGGCCGCGACGAGTTCTGCGGCGGTGATCAGGTCCGCCAGTTTCGGGTCGGATTCCGCGCGCGTGTCGGACAGGACGCGACCCGCCAGCTCCCGGGCCTGCTGGATGAGCTCCTGGTCCGTCAACACCCGCAACAGCTTCAGTGAGGACTGCCCTGATTGGGCGGCTCCCAGCACGTCACCCTCGCGCCGCAGCTCAAGGTCGCGCTCCGCCAGCTGGAACCCGTCGGTGCTCGCCACCACCGCATCCAGGCGCTCGACGGCGGTGAGGTTGTCCTCTCCCGGGGACGCCAGCAGGAGGCACAGCCCGGGATGGGAGCCTCTGCCGATTCGTCCGCGCAACTGGTGCAGCTGGGAGATGCCGAACCTGTCCGCGTCCATCACGACCATGACAGAGGCGTTCGGGACGTCCACACCCACCTCGATGACGGTGGTGGCGACGAGGACATCGGTGCGTCCGGCGACGAAGTCCGCCATTGCGGCGTCGCGTTCCGCCGCCGGCTGCTTGCCGTGGACCATTCCCAGTTCGAGCCCCCTGAGCGGTCCCTCCGCCAACTGGGGCAGCAGCTCGGTGACGGCGGTGAGCCCCTCACCCGCCTCCAGGTCGGCGTCGGTCTGCTTGCCGGTGATGGCGGGACACACGATGAAGGCCTGCCTGCCAGAAGCGACCTCCTCCCGGATGCGCTCCCAGGCCCGCTCCACCCAGGTGGGCTGCGAGCGCGTGTCCACCGCCACCGTCTGGACCGGAGACCGGCCCGCGGGCAATTCCCGGAGTTCGGACACCGCGAGGTCACCGAAGACGGTCATGGCCAGCGAGCGAGGAATCGGAGTGGCCGTCATGACGAGGGTGTGCGGCTGGCGTTGCGCCTTGGCCGCCAGCGCGGCCCGCTGTTCGACGCCGAAGCGGTGCTGCTCGTCGATGACGACCAGGCCAAGGTCCCGAAAGGTCACCGGATCACTCAGCAGGGCGTGGGTGCCGATGACGATGCCCGCCTCGCCCCGCTCGACGTCGGCCAGCACCTCGCGCTTGGCCGCGGCCGTCCTCGCCCCGGTGAGCAGTGCCACCGCCGTCGCCTCCGGATGGGCGCCCAGCTGCTGTCCCGCCCCGAGGTCACCCAGGAGCCTGGTGATCGTGTCATGGTGCTGCTTGGCGAGCACCTCCGTGGGCGCGAGCATGGCGGCCTGCCCACCGGCGTCGACGACGGCGAGCATCGCCCGCAGCGCGACGATCGTCTTCCCGGAGCCGACCTCTCCCTGCAGGAGCCGGTGCATCGGGTGGCCGGCGGCAAGATCGGAGAAGATCTGGTCGCCGACGTCGCGCTGGCCCTTCGTGAGCGTGAACGGCAGCCTCTCGTCGAAGGCGCTCAGCAGACCACCGGCGCGGCGCACGCGGGGCGTTGCAGCCTGTCCCGCGAGTTGGGCGCGACGATGCATCATCGCGAGTTGCATGCCGAAGGCCTCGTCGAACCGCAGGCGGGCGATTCCCTTCTCCGCGTCTGCCTTGTCGACGGGCTCATGGACCTCCGTCAGGGCCTGGTTGAACGGGAGGACGCCGGCCTCCTCGACCACCCAGTCCGGAAGCGTGTCACCCAGTGCTCTCACTCCGGGAAGCACGAGCTGGATGGACTCGGCGATGGTCCAGGTGGGGAGCTTGCCGGTGGCGGGATAGAGGCCCACCATCGTCGAGCGTTGCACGGCGCGTGCCATGGCGGCCCGCGAGTCAGACTTCTTGGCCGTGACCTGCCCGGCGCCGTCGATGATGACGAAGTCCGGGTGCGACAGTTGGAACTCGTCCTGAAAGACCCCCACCTTGCCGATGAAGATCCCCCGGCTGCCCGGCGACAGGAGCTTCGCCCACCACTTGGCGAGGTGGTCCTTGGGAGCGAACAGCGTGATCCGCAGGTACCGGCTGCCGTCGGTGAGGATGGACTCCACGCGCTGCTTGCTGCCGTACTTGATGTCGGTGCGGTGGACCTTCGCAACGAGCGCCACCTCGTCACCGACTCGAAGCGACTCGAAGTCACTCATCTCCGTACCCGGGAGGTAGCGACGGGGGGTGTGACGAACCAGGTCACCCACGGTCTCGATCCCGAGCTTGACGAACTGCTCGGCGGTCTTGGCGCCCACCACGTCGCGTAATCCGCGATTCAACTCACGGTGGATCTCGGTGCGCCATCTGACCATGCCGGGAAGCCTACAAGGCGCCACTGACGCGCGTCCGGCCACTGGCCGTGGCTGTGGAGAACCCTCTGCTGGCAGCCAGAGGAACGCAGATGACCCGTGGCCGGCGGCCACGGGTCATCTTCAGATCTCTTGGTCTACAGCGAGGTCAGCGTGAGACCTTGCCTGCCTTGAGGCAGGAGGTGCACACGTTGACACGCTTGGGGGTGCCGGCGACGATGGCACGAACGCGCTGGATGTTCGGGTTCCAGCGGCGGTTGGTCTTCTTCTTGGACCAGGGCACGTTGTGACCGAAGCCGGGTCCCTTGGCGCAAACATCACATACGGCGGCCACTGGAATCTCCCTTGTTGCTTGCCCGGGACGCGGTTGCGTCCGGATGATCGTGAACTGCCCGACGACGATGGCCGTGGGCAACCTGTAGATCATAACCGAGGGCCCATCGATTCACAAAGTCCGGCCCTTCGGTCAGGTGCTGACCACCACGGGAACGATCATCGGGCGGCGGCGCAGGCGCTTGGAGACCCAGGCGCCCATGATCCTGCGGATGACCTGCTGCAGGCGATAGGTGTCGTCGACACCCTCGTCGAGGGCCTTGACCAGCGCTTCAGCGACCTGCTTTCGGACGTCGTCGAAGACCGAGGGCTCCTCGGCGAAGCCGCGGGCGTTGATCTCGGGTCCGCTGATCAGTTCCAGGTTGTGCAGGCTGACCACTGCGACGATCGAGATGAAGCCCTCCTCGCCGAGGATCATGCGGTCGGTGAGGGATTCGGAGATGTCACCCACCGTGGAACCGTCCACGAAGATGTAGGAGGCGTCGATCCGTCCGACCTTCCGGGCACGGCCGTTCACGAGGTCGACGGCGTCGCCGTCCTCGGCCACGATCACGCGCTCCGCCGGGACGCCAGTCGAGATCGCCAGCTTCGCATTGGCTATCAGGTGCCGGATCTCCCCGTGCACGGGCATGACGTTCTTCGGGGTGAGGATGTTGTAGCAGTACAGCAGTTCCCCGGCCGAGGCGTGTCCGGAGACGTGGACGAGCGCGTTGCCCTTGTGGACCACCTGGGCGCCGAGCTTCGACAACCCGTTGATGACCCGGTACACCGAGTTCTCGTTGCCCGGGATCAGGGAGGAGGCCAGCAGCACGATGTCGCCCGGCGCCACCTCGATGACCGGGTGCTCCTTGTTGGCGATCCGGCTGAGGGCCGCGAGGGGTTCTCCCTGGGAGCCGGTGGAGACGATGACCACCCGGTCCTCGGGGTACTTGTCGATGTCCTTGAGTTCGATGAGGGTGTCGGCCGGCACCTTGAGGTAACCCATGTCCCGGGCGGTGGCCATGTTGCGTACCATCGAGCGTCCGACGTAGACCACCTTGCGGCCATGCCGGACCGCCAGGTTCAGGACCTGCTGCACGCGGTGCACGTGGCTCGCGAAACAGGCCACGATCAGCTTCTGGCGGGCCTGGTCGAACACCCGCGCCAGCGCGGGCTCTACGTCCTTCTCCGGAGTGGTGAAACCAGGGACCTCGGAGTTGGTGGAGTCGACCATGAACAGGTCGATGCCCTCCTCCGCGAGGCGTGCGAACGCTCGCAGGTCTGTGATGCGACCGTCCAGCGGCAACTGGTCCAGCTTGAAGTCGCCGGTGTGCAGGACCGTGCCCGCCGCGGTGCGGATGGCGACGGCGAGCGCGTCGGGGATGGAGTGGTTGACGGCGATGAACTCGAAGTCGTAGGCACCCTGCCGCAGCCGTTGGCCCTCGTGCACCTCGTTGAGCTGGGTGCCGCGGATCCGGTGCTCCTTGAGCTTGTTGCCCAGGAAGGCCAGCGTCAGCCGGGAGCCGTAGATGGGGATGTCGGAACGCTTGCGCAGCAGGTAGGGGACGGCGCCGATGTGGTCCTCGTGACCGTGGGTGAGCACCAGGGCCACGATGTCGTCGAGCCGGTCGTCGAGGTAGTTCAGGGCGGGCAGGATCAGGTCCACTCCGGGGTGCTGGTCCTCGGGGAACAGGACGCCGCAGTCCACCAGGGCTATCTGGCCGTCGATCTCGAAGGCCGCCATGTTGCGGCCCACGTCACCGAGCCCGCCGAGGGGGATGACGCGCAGGGCGCCTGGCTTCAGCTTGGGCAGGGTCTTCAGATCATTCACCCCGTCAGCCTAGTCCAAAGGCCTCTTCGGAAGAACGCATAGACTGGCGCGCATGCCCGTTCCAGACTCGGTCCGTCTCGCACTGCCCGCGGAGGCCGTTGACGTCGCACGGCTCCAGCGGAAGGCCTGGGGGGCCAACCCGGTGCTGGCCCGCGCGCTCACCGAGGTCACCGCCGACGAGACCGCGCGCGCCTGGCACGAGGCGATTGCCCGGCCACCGCTGGCGCACCTGAGAGTGCTCGTCGCACAGGCCTCGGGAATGATCGTCGGATTCGCCGTGACCGGGCCCAGCAATGACCCGGATGCGGCTCCGACAGACGGCCTCATCGCGGAGTTCATCGTCGACGAGGACTCGGTCGAGGCGGGGCACAGCTCCAGGCTGATCAACGCCGCCGTCGACACCCTGCGAGCCGACGGCTACGAGGTGGCCACGATGTGGGTCCCGAGCGACGCCGACGGCATGCGCCGATTCCTCGAGGAGTGCGGGTGGGCCACCGACGGCGCCCACCGCGAGGTGGGCCCGGAGGAGGGCGACGTCTCGATCAAACTGGTGCGCCTGCACAGCGACATCACCACGGGCTAGATCCCGAGCACATCCTCGATGCCGTCGGTGAAGCCCGGGTGGTCCACGACGTGCCGGATCCCCGCCACGACCCCGGGCATGAAACTGGTGCGCTCGAAGCTGTCGTGACGGATGGTGAGGGTCTCCCCCGCCGCACCGAGCAGCACCTCCTGGTGCGCCACCAACCCCTGCAGCCGGACACCGTGGATGTGGATTCCCTCCACGACCGCTCCGCGGGCACCACCGTCGAGCACCGTGGCGTCGGGGACCGGACCCATGTTGGCCGCCGCCCGGGCTTCGGCCACCTTGAGCGCCGTCGTCGTCGCGGTGCCCGAGGGCGCCTCGGCCTTGCCGGGGTGGTGCAGTTCGACGATCTCCACGCTCGGGAAGAACGGGGCGGCAAGGGCGGCGAACTTCATCATGAGTACCGCGCCGATGGAGAAGTTGGACGCGATCAGGATTCCGACGTCCGGGTGCTGCGAGCACAGCTCGCGGACGCGTTCCAGGCGCTCGGCGTTGAAGCCCGTGGTACCTATCACCTGGTGGATGCCATTGGCGAAGGCCCACTCGATGTTGTCCATGACGGCATCGGGGTGGGTGAAGTCCACCACCACCTGCGCCTCGCGCAGGTCATCGCGGGAGCCGTCGACATCCACTCCGCCGATTCCGACCATGCCTTCGGCCGCCTCGACGGCGCGAGCCACCTCGCTGCCCATCTTGCCGCCGACGCCGAAAACCCCGACCCGGATCTCACCCATGTGCGCCGCCTCCCGTGTGGTGTCCTACTCGGACCACTGCCGGAACTCACGGTACCGCGCCAGGATGGCAGGGTCATGTTCGCCGGTGAGACGCCTTGCCCCCTCGGCCTGCCACTGCGGCGGAGTGTCGCCACCGGCCAGGACCCAGGCCGCCTGCCTGGCCGCACCAAGCGCCACGTACTCACCCGGGGTGGGAACCACGACGTCGGTTCCGAAGATCCTCGGCGCCAGTTCCTGGACCGCTCGGGATCGGGCGGCCCCGCCGGTCAGCACGACCTCGTTGATCTGCACCCCGTGGACCTTGATGGCCTCCATGCCCTCGGCAAGCAGACAGAGCAGGCCGTTGAAGGCCGCCCTGGCCAGGTTCTGGCGGGTGAAGGAGGCATGGGTGAGACCGTGGAGACTGGCCTGCGCCGTCGGCAGGTTCGGGGTGCGCTCGCCCCCGAAGTAGGGCACCAGCACCGCTCCGCCGGCGTCGGCTGCCGCGGCGAGCGCCAGCCTGCTGAGCTCGTCGTGGTCGACGTCGAGCAGCTTGGCCGCGGCATCCAGGATCTGCGCTCCGTTGAGCGTGACGGCCAGCGGGAGGTAGCGGCCGGTGGCGTCGGCGAAGCCGGCGACCAGACCGCTCGGATCGTTGACCGGCGTGTCGCTGACGACGCCGACGACGCCGGAGGTCCCCAGCGAGACCGACGTCATGCCCGCGGCCAGCCCCAGACCGAGGGCGCCACCGGCGTTGTCGCCGCAGCCGGGGCCGAGCGCCGCGCCGTCGCCGCCGTACCTGCCTACGACCTCGCTGGGGCCGGCCACCCGCGGCAGCCTGATACCGGCCGGGTCACGGCGGGTGGCCAGTTCCAGCAGTTCGGGCAGGTAGGTGTTGTTGGTGGAGTCGAAGTAGCCGGTTCCGGAGGCGTCGGAACGGTCTGTGACCAGGTCCGCGACGTCCGAGGAGCCGGACAGCTTCCAGGTGAGCCAGTCGTGCGGGAGGCAGACCGCGGCCACGCGGTCCATGTTGTCGGGCTCGGCATCGGCCAGCCACCGCAGCTTGGTCACCGTGAGGGAAGCCACCGGCACGCTGCCGACGCGTTGCGCCCAGGCCCTGCGCCCGGATTCCACCGACCCATCCCCCAGCTCGGCGACGAGGTCGCTGGCGGCCTGCCCGGACCTGGTGTCGTTCCAGAGCAGGGCGTCCCGGACGACCTCGCCGTCGGCGTCCAGGCAGACCATGCCGTGCTGCTGGCCCGACACGCTGATGGCCTCGACGTCGCCCAGGCCCCCGGCTTGCTCGATGGCCTCCTGCAGGGCACTCCACCATGCGCCGGGGGCAACCGAGGTGCCCTCCGGGTGGCGGGCCCTGCCCTCACGGACGATTGCTCCCGTCGCGGCGTCGGCTACCACCACCTTGCTGGACTGCGTCGAGGAGTCGATTCCCGCTACGAGCGACATGTCCGGCTCTCAGGACTTGCTCAGGCGCCGCAGGCTGTCGATCGTGACGGCCACGACGATGACGATGCCCTTGACGATGAGCTGGTAGAAGAACGGGACGTTCATGAGCACGAGCCCGTTGGACAGCACTCCGATGATCAGCGCACCCACCAGCGTGCCGAGGATGCGTCCCCTGCCACCGGCCAGGGACGTGCCGCCGAGGACGACAGCGGCGATCGCGTCCAGTTCGTAGCTCTGCCCGGCAGTCGGCTGGGCGGAGAGCACACGCGCGGAGAAGATGATGCCTGCGAGGCCAGCGGCGGCACCGGCGATCGTGTAGACCGAAAGCAGCGTCCGCTTGACGTTGATACCCGCGAGTCGGGCGGCCTCGATGTTGCCGCCGACGGCGTAGACGTGGCGACCGAACTTGGTGCGCTCCAGGATGAACCAGAACAGCACGTAGACGAGCACCATGACCACGACGGGCGTGGGGATGCCCGCCACCGCCCCGTTCCCGATGGCCCGGTAGCCAAGGTCCGAGGCGATCAGGGGCTGCCCCTCCAGCAGGGAGTACGCCGCACCGCGCAGATAGGTCATCGAACCCAGCGTCACGATGAACGCCGGCAACGCGAGCCATGCCACGAAGGCCCCGTTCACAAAGCCTGCGATGGCGCCGACCAGGATCCCGCCCAGGACCGCGAGGACCGAGGGGGTGCCGGTGACGAACAGCAGCACGCCCGCCACACCTGAGACGGCCAGGATGGATCCCACCGAAAGGTCGATGCCCCCGGTGATGATGATCATGGTCATGCCAGCGGCGAGGATGGCGTTGATCGAGACCGAGCGTGCGACGTTGAGCCCGTTGTCAACGCTCAGGAAGGCCGGCGCCATGATTGCCATGAAGGCACAAAGCAGGATGAGGACGGCGAAGATGCCGACCTTGTCCCACCAGTAGCCGACCTTGGCGAGGACGTTTCGGGTCCCGGGTGAGACCTGGGTTGCGGATACGGTGTCGGTGCTCATGCGTCGTTCCTTGGGTGTTCATCGGCGTAGACGCCGGTTGCGTGTTCCATCACGATCTCCTCGGTGGCCGAGGGGGCGTCGAGTTCTGCGACGATCCGCCCTTGGCGCATGACCAGGAGCCGGTCGCTGATACCCAGCGCTTCGGGAAGATCGGAGGAGATCACCAGCACGGCAGTCCCGGTCTCCGCGATCTCCTTGATGATTCGGTAGATCTCGCTCTTTGCCCCGATGTCCACGCCGCGCGTGGGTTCGTCGAGGATCAGGAGCGATGGCTCCTCAAGCATCAGCCGTCCGAGGACGAGCTTCTGCTGGTTCCCGCCCGAGAGGCTGCGCGCCTCGACGTTCTGGGAGGCTGCCCTGACGCTCAGGGCCTCGAAGATCCTGGCGACCTTCGTGCGGATCTTGCGCAAGGAGACCACCCCGAACGACGAGTAGTCATCGAGGGTGGACATCGCCGTGTTGTCCTGGACGGACATCTCCAGGAAGAGTGCCTGGTCCTTGCGGCTCTCGGGGAGCATTCCGATGCCCTTGGAGATGGCATCGCGTGGGCTCTTCACCTGCAGTTCATGGCCGTCGAGCCGCACGGTGCCCCCGGCGGGCTTGTCCGCCCCGTAGAGCAACCGGCCCACCTCGGTCCGGCCGGCACCGATCAGGCCGACCATCGAGACGATCTCGCCCCCTCGCACGTCGAAGGAGACGGGCCCGATCCCTTCACCATCTGTGAGGTCACGCACCTCAAGGCGCGTGTCACCGGGCTCTTGACGATCGTGTCCGTAGAGGTCGTCGACGTCGCGTCCCACCATCATCCTGACGATGTCGTTGGGCGTGACTGCCTCGGCCCCGGTGCCCCTCATGTTCCTGGTGCCGACCAGCTTGCCGTCGCGGAAGACAGTGACCCGGTCCGCGAGGTCCCAGACTTCCTCCATGCGGTGGGAGATGTAGATGAGGCCCATGCCACGCTCCCGCATCTCACGGATGAGCGCGAAGAGCTGGTGGGATTCGCTGGTGGACAGTGCGGCGGTGGGCTCGTCGAGCACAAGGACCTTGACGTCCTCGGCGACCGCTCGCGCGATCTCCACCATCTGCTGCATACCGACACTCAGGCGGCCGATCGGCATCTTGGGGTTGATACCCGTGGCGCCGACATGGTCGAGCTTTCGCCGGGCGTCCTCGATCATCTTGCGACGGTCAAGCAGCCCGGCCCTCGACGGCTCGTTGCCGATGGCCAGGTTCTCCGCCACCGTCATGTCGGGGAAGGTGTTCAGTTCCTGGTGGATGATCCCGACCCCGGCGGTCATGGCGTCCCTGGGGGACGCCATGACCACCTGCTCGCCGAGCATTTGGATCGTTCCGGCGTCGGGGGTGTAGTTGCCGGAGATGATCTTCATGAGTGTCGACTTCCCGGCACCGTTCTCGCCCATCAGGGCATGGACCTCACCAGGCATCAGGTCGAAACTCACATCACTGAGTGCCTGGGTTGCCCCGAACCGCTTGCTGACACCCCTGACCTCGAGGAGGGGCGCCTTCGTGGCGACTTCGCTCATGTTGATCCTCTGCTCCGGACTCTCAGATCACCAGCCGGCGTACTCGCCGACGTTGTCGCGGTCGACGATGCTGGGGTTGAGCAGCGTGATGCGCTCGGCCGGCTCGTTGCCGCCGACGATCTCGACGCCCACCTCGTAGGCCTTCAGCGCCATGCCGCCCGGATCCTGGGCGGGGGTGGCCCAGAGGTTGGAGTTCTCGTCGTTCAGCGCGGTGACCGCTTCGGGAGAGCCATCGACACCCGTGATGACGATGCCGTCGCGACCGGCCTGCTGGACGGCCAGGTCCGCACCGAGCGCCATCGGGTCGTTGATGGCGAAGATGCCGTCGACCTCGGCGTTGGCGGTGAGCATGTCGGTGCCGAGGGCGAGGCCGCTGGCGCGGTCGTTCTTGCCCGCCTGGCGACCGACCACGGTGACCTCGGGGTTCTCCTCGAGGATCTCCTCGCAGCCCTGGACCCGCTCCTGCGGGGCGGTGGTGGGGGTGCCCTCGATGATGAGGATGTTGCCGGAGCCTCCGATCTTGTCGATCAGCGACTGGCAGGACTGGCGCCCGGCCTCGACGTTGTCGGTGGTGACGGCTGCGTCAGCGCCTGCGGCGTCGACGTCGACGGCCACGACCACGATGCCGGCGGCCTGCGCGCGAGCGACGGCGGAGCCGATGCCCTCGCTGTCCACGGCGTTGAGCAGGATCAGGTCCATGCCCTGCTGGATGTAGGCATCGATCTGGTCGTTCTGCGCGGCGAGGTCCTGACGACCGTCCTGCACGTTGATCTCAAAGCCCTCCTGCTCCGAGAGCTCGGTCATCGAGGTCTGCATCGCGGCGAAGAACGGGTTGGAGATGTCCTGGAGCATCAGGCCGACCTTCTCGACGTTGCCGTCGCCTCCCTCGCCCGGGGAGTTGGTGGTTGTGGTCTCGTCGCCAGTGGTGCAAGCGGTGGCCAGCAGAGTGGCTGCAGCAGCAGCCACCAGGGCCTTGCGAGCGGTGAACTTCATTGTTTTCCTCCGTGTCAGGGGTCTACCCGTGATTTGTTGCTGACGAGTCCGAACGGGTCTCGTCGTTGAGCAGAACCAACAGTAGGACAAACGAGACAACGTTGTCTACACTGGTCCGAAAGTGAGATGGTTCCGTTATTCGTTGCAAGGAAGCAAGGAGGAACAACGAAGATGAAGGTCCTGGTGGCTGGTCACTGCTGCGTTGACATAACACCTGAGCTGCCGGACACGCCGGGTATGGAGCCCGGCCTGCTCTACCCGGTGGGTCCCCTGCGTTTCAAGGTCGGAGGCTCTGCGCCCAACACGTCCGGCACCCTGATGGGGCTCGGCGCCGACGTCGACGTGGCCGTTGCGATCGGGGACGACGAGCTGGGTCAGATCTGCCGGGAACAACTGGAGCAGCGCCCCGGCAGACTGCACGCCATCGCGTCGCCTCTTTCCTCCTCGTACAGCATCGTCGTCGAGCACGGCCGTCACGACCGCACGTTCTGGCAGCACGAGGGATCCAACGCCACCTTCGATCCACGCCTGCTGGACTTGGATGGGCTCTCCCCCGATCTGCTCCACCTCGGCTATCCGTCCCTGCTGCCGCTGACGTGCACCGAGCCCACGGCGATGGCAGAGGCGTTCCAGACGGCCAAGCTGCTGGGCATCACCACGTCCCTGGATCTGGCCCATGTCGGTGACGGCTCCGTGGCCTCCCGGGTGGACTGGCCGGCCTGGTTCGCCAGGACCCTGCCGCACGTCGACATCTGCTCCCCCAGTTGGGACGACGTCTCCAGCGCGCTCGGAACGCACGCGGAGGCCACCCGCGGCGCTCTCGAAGCCATGGCGGACCGGCTCCTGGACTGGGGGGCGGCAGTCGTCAGCCTGTCCGCCGGCAGCCTCGGGTTCGTCATCAGGACCGCCCCGATCGAGCGGATCCGGGACGGCGGCGGCGTCCTCAGGTGCGTAGCGGAGGCCTGGGCCGACCAGCGGCTGTGGTTCCCGGCCGACCACGTGGCCAATCCCGCCACGACCGTGGGGGCCGGGGACGCCCTCACCGGCGGCCTGATCCATGCCATCACCCAGGGCCTTGCCCCTGCCGAGGCCGGGAATCACGCAAGGACCATCGTCGGCCGCCACCTGCGGCGGGAACCACTCGCGTGAGTGTCTCCTCGAAGCGCGCCACCATAACCGACGTCGCACGAGAGGCGGGGGTCAGCCTCAAGACGGCGTCCCGGGTGATGAACGGAGTACCCACCGTCGCACCGACCATGCGCGACCAGGTTCTGGGCGCCGCCAAGCGACTCGGGTACCGCCCCCACCGCGGTGCCGCGATGATGCGTTCCGGTCGCTCCGACATGGTGGGGATGATCATCCGCGACATGACCAACCCGTTCTACTCCACTGTGGCCGCGGGCGCGGCAGACGAGGCGGAGGAACACTCCTGTCTGCTGATCACCTGCAGTTCCGAGGGCTCGGGCGAGCGGCAGGAGCAGTTGGCCGAGGCGGTCTTCGACCAACGGCCACGGGGGCTGCTCATCACGCCGACGCGCGGCCACAGCGACATCATCGCCACGGAACTGGCGCTGGGGACGCCGGTGGTGGCGGTCGACGAGACGCTGGACGGGATCGAAGTCGACTCGGTCACATTCGACAACCGTGGCGCCGCCCGGGAGGCAGTGGCGGCAGCGGTGGCCATGGGGCGCAGGAGGTTCGCCTCGCTCAGCGATGCCGACAGCTTGTCGAACATGCCGGTCCGCGTCCAGGGAGCCCGCGAGGCGCTCGCTGCAGGCGGGCTCGAGTTCCACCCAGAGCTGATGTTCAAGGACCTGCACACCGAGTCACAGGCCAGGGCCGCCGCGGCCCGGGTGCTGGGGGGTGCCGAACTCCCCGACGCGATCTTCTGCGCCAACAACGTCTCCGCCATTGGTGCGGCGGCGGAGATCCACAGCCGCGGGCTGGACGTGGCACTGGTCGTGTTCGACGAATTTCCCCTGAGCCGCACCCTCCCGTTCCCCGTCATCGCCGTGGACCACGACGACCGCGAGATGGGGCGGGCAGCAGCGCGTCTGCTCTTCGAGCGGATCTCTTCACCCGAGCGCCCTCTGCAACACCTGACCGTCACCACCACCCTGCGAACCCACTGAGGAGCAACGAAGATGCAAGCCGAACCCATCATCCTGCCCGCCAACCAGCCCGCCGACCGCTTCTACGCCGGCGGGGCGCGAATAGCGGAACTGCGCGGCACGGACTACCCGGGGGGAAACACCCCGGAGGACTGGGTGGCTTCCACCACCTGCCTGTTCGGGGAAACGAGCCTCGGACTGACCCGGCTGCCGTCCGGGGACTTCCTGGCCGATGTCATCGCCGCCGACCCCGGCTCCTGGCTGGGACGCGACCACGTTGAGCGTTGGGGTTCCGACACGAAGCTGCTGACCAAGCTCCTGGACGCCGGCCAGCGACTGCCCGTCCACGTGCATCCGGACGGAGCGTTCGCCCGCGAGCACCTCGGCCACGCCCACGGCAAGACGGAGGCCTGGCTGGTGCTGCGCGCAGGCACGGTCCACCTCGGCTTCCGGCGCGAGGTCAGCCCCGACGAGCTGGCCGACCTCGTGGACCGCCAGGAGACCGCGGTCATGCTGGACGCCCTGCACGCCGTGAAGGTCGAGCCCGGCGACGCCGTGCTGGTCCCCGCAGGCTTCCCGCACGCCATCGGGGACGGCATTCTGCTCGTCGAGGTGCAGGAGCCGGAGGACTTGTCGATCCTCCTCGAATGGGAGGGCTTCGCCCTCGACCCGGACGCGCCGAAGGACCTGGGTCTGGGAATGGGCCTCGCCCTGCAGGCCACTGATCTGCGGCCCCGCAGCCTGGCGGAGATCGAGTCCCTGGTGGCCCGACGTGCGACTGGCCCCGCGCTGCCGGAGGAAGCGGATCCCTACTTCCGTGCCGACTGGGTGGCCGAAGGTCCACTGAATGCTGGATTCGGCGTGCTGGTCGTCCTGGACGGCGAGGGTGCGCTGGAATGGCCGGGAGGTTCCCTGCCCGTGAGGAAGGGGAACACCATAGTGGTCCCGCACTCGACGCCCTGCACCCTCACGGGGTCGCTGCGCGCCGTATGGTGCCGTCCCCCTGCAGCGACGGCGCCGGAGGCGATGTGAGCCGCCAGGGACTGGTTTTCGGGGCCGGGGCCGTCGGGAGGGGCTTCGTCGGCGAGATCCTCTCAGACGCTGGCTGGCGCGTGGTCTTCGTCGACGCCTCCCCCGAACTGGTGGCGGCGCTGCAGCAGGGAGAGTACCCGCACGACACCGTCTCCAGTGCCGGGACGGTACGTAAGATGGTGAAGGGCTGCACCGCCATCGCCGCCCAGGACCGCGACGCCGTGCGCGCCGCCGTCGCCTCCTCCGACGTCGTGTTCACCAGCGTGGGGGCTCGCAACCTCCCGCACATCGCTGACTCCCTGGCAGCCGGGCTGGCCGACCGCCACCGCGCCGGGTCCCGTGCCATCGACGTGTTCCTCGCCGAGAACCTGCACGACGGAGCGGGCGTGATGCGCGCGCTTCTCGAGTCCGAGCTCGATGGGTTCGGCGTCGACCCCAGGGCGGTACTGGATCGGGTGGGTCTCGTGGAGACCTCCATCGGGCGGATGATCCCCGTCCCCACCGCGGAACAGCGACGCGAGCACCCGGCACTGGTGGCCGTGGAGCCTTACCGTCAGCTCCCCTTCGACCGCGCGGCATGCCGGGCGGCGGTCCCGGACATCCCGGACCTGTTGGGAAACGCCGACGTGGACTTCGGCTTCTACACCGACCGCAAGCTCTACGTACACAACCAGGGCCACTCGCTCACCGCCTACCTCGGTGAGTTGAAGGGCCACAGGGAGATCGCGACCGCCATCGCCGACCCGGACGTGCGTGCGTCGGCCGCTGCCGCGATGCACGCCGCCGCCCGTGCGCTGGCCGCCAAGTACTCCCAGCCTGAGTCCGAACTCCTTGCCCATGCCGATGACCTGCTGCAGCGGTTCGGCAACACCGCCCTGCATGACACTGTGGAACGGGTGGGCCGGGACCCGGAACGCAAGTTGCAGATGGGCGAGCGGTTCCTCGGCGCCTTGGAACTGACCTCGGACTGGGGCGAGCCCGAGCCAATCCTGCCCGGCATCGCCCTGGCGACCCGCCAGCTGGTGCTCTCGCGACCCGCCACCGCTCCTGACGAGACCATCGAAGCGGTCCGCTCCGAGGTGGCGCGGGTGGCTCCCGGACTCGTCGGCCGCTTCGACGAACTCCTCGCCGGAGTACTCGACGACCGGGCCTGACCGATACCGGACAAACGGCGGCGGGCCACCCCTCAAGAGGGATGGCCCGCCGCTCGCATCTTGCCGACTTACTCGTCCTCGGAGGACTCCTCGTCGCCACCCTCGACCACGGGGGTGAGCGAGAGCTTGCCACGGTCGTCGATCTCTGAGATCTCGACCTGCAGCTTCTGGCCGACGCTGACGACGTCCTCGACGTTCTCCACACGCTTGCCACCGGCGAGGTCGCGCAGCTTGGAGATGTGCAGCAGCCCGTCCTTGCCCGGCATGAGCGAGACGAAGGCGCCGAAGGTCGTGATCTTCACCACGGTGCCCAGGTAGCGCTCGCCCTTCTCAGGCAGGTGCGGGTTGGCGATGGCGTTGATCATCGCCAGGGCGGCGTCGGCGGCCTCACCGGAGGTGGCGCCGACGTAGATGGTGCCGTCGTCCTCGATGGAGATGTTGGCGCCGGTGTCGTCCTGGATCTGGTTGATGACCTTGCCCTTGGGGCCGATGACCTCGCCGATCTTGTCAACCGGGATCCGCACCGAAATGATGCGGGGTGCGTACTGGCTCATCTCGTCGGGGACGTCGATGGCCTCGTTCATCACCTCGAGGAGGGTGTGGCGAGCCTCGCGGGCCTGGAGAAGAGCCTTCGACAGCTCCTCGGCGGGGATGCCGTTCAGCTTGGTGTCCAGCTGCAGGGCCGTGACGAAGTCCTTCGTGCCGGCGACCTTGAAGTCCATGTCGCCGAGCGCGTCCTCGGCGCCCAGGATGTCGGTGAGGGCGATGTACTTGGTCTCGCCGTCGACCTCCTCGCTCATGAGACCCATGGCGATGCCGGCCACGGGGGACTTCAGGGGCACCCCGGCGTTCAGCAGGGAGAGCGTGGACGCGCAGACCGAGCCCATCGACGTCGAGCCGTTGGAGCCGAGGGCCTCGGAGACCTGACGGATGGCGTAGGGGAACTCCTCACGCCTCGGCAGGACCGGGAAGATGGCCCGCTCCGCGAGAGCACCGTGTCCGATCTCGCGACGCTTGGGTGAGCCCACGCGACCGGTCTCGCCTGTCGAGTACGGCGGGAAGTTGTAGTTGTGCATGTAGCGCTTGGTGGACTCCGGCGACAGCGTGTCTATCTTCTGCTCCATGTCGAGCATGTTCAGCGTGGAGACGCCCAGGATCTGGGTCTCGCCACGCTGGAAGAGGGCAGAGCCGTGCACGCGCGGGATCACGGCCACCTCAGCGGACAGGGTGCGGATGTCGCGGGGCCCGCGACCGTCGATGCGGACACCCTCGGTGAGGGTGCGGTGCCTGACGATCTTCTTGGTGAGCGCCTTCAGCGCAGCGGAGATCTCGTTCTCCCGGCCCTGGAACTTGTCGGCGAGCTGCTCGGTGACTTCCTGACGGATGCCGTGCGTGGCCTCGTCGCGCTCCTGCTTGCCGGCGATCTTCATGGCCTCGGCGACGCGGGCTGCAGCGAGTTCCTCGACTGCGGCGAAGACGTCGTCCTCGTAGTCCCGGAAGACCGGGAAGTCGAAGGTCTCACGCGGCAGCTTGGCCGCGAGTTCGGACTGGGCGTCACACAGGATCTTGATGAAGGGCTTGGACGCTTCGAGGCCCTGGCCCACGACCTCCTCGGTCGGCGCGGTGCTGCCGCCGCGGACGTTCTCCCAGGTCGCCTCGGTGCCGCCTGCCTCGACCATCATGATCGCGACGTCGCCGTCTTCCAGGACACGGCCTGCAACAACCATCTGGAAGGTGGACTTGGCCGCCTGCTCGACGGTGGGGAAGCCGACCCACTGGTCGTCGATGAGGGCGACCCGGACGCCACCGATGGGGCCGGAGAACGGCAGTCCGGCCAGCTGGGTGGACATGGACGCGGCGTTGATGGCCACGACGTCGTAGAAGACCGACGGGTTGAGCGACAGGACGTTGACGACGACCTGGACCTCGTTGCGCAGGCCCTTCACGAAGGCAGGGCGCAGCGGGCGGTCGATCAGGCGGGCGGCCAGGATGGCGCCCTCTCCGGGACGTCCCTCGCGCCGGAAGAACGAGCCGGGGATCTTGCCGGCGGCGTACATGCGCTCTTCGATGTCGACGGTGAGGGGGAAGAAGTCGATCG
Organism: Tessaracoccus sp. OS52; assembly: GCF_020687685.1. GTDB lineage: Bacteria > Actinomycetota > Actinomycetes > Propionibacteriales > Propionibacteriaceae > Arachnia. Next base: position 1,618,742 of record NZ_JAJEWM010000001.1, read on the forward strand.
CGTCGCGAGGGGTCTTCGCGGCGGTGGTGGCAGACAACAGCATGGTGTCGTCGTCGAGGTAGACAGCGGCCGACCCGTCGGCCTGCTGGGCGAGCAATCCGGCTTCGAAGCGGATGGTGTGCTTGCCGTGTGAGCCGTTGTCGATAACGGCTTCTGAGAATTCGAGACCCGGTCCTTCCATGGACAGGCTCCTTTCGGTGGTGTGGCTGAGCCCTTGGGCAGTGGATTCACCGCCGCGTCCACCGGTCTTCGATCGAGGTCCGCGGGGGCGAATTGCACCCGAAGACCACTACCGAGGACCAGATGAGACTGCGGGCTGGCAGCTCTGGTTGGTGACTTGTTCAGTTGTGTCGATCTACGTCGCTCAGCCTAGCGTCAAGCGCGCCGAAGGCCAGTCCCCGACGAGCGGGGACTGGCCTCGGGAGAAAGATCTTCGATGCGCGTCAGCGACGCAGGCCCAGGCGAGCGATCAACGCACGGTAGTGCTCGATGTCAGCCTTTGCGACGTAGTTGAGCAGACGGCGGCGCTGGCCGACCATCAGCATCAGGCCACGACGGCTGTGGTGGTCCCCCTTGTGCTCCTTCAGGTGCTCGGTGAGGTGAGCGATCCTCGAGCTCAGGAGGGCGATCTGCACGTCCGGCGATCCGGTGTCACCCGGGCTGGTCGCGTACTCTTCGATGATCTTCTTCTTCAGGTCAGCATCCATATCGGGATCCTCTCGGTCGCTGCACGGCGCCCCAGTCGCGAGGTGCGGTCGGAGCTCTTACGGGGCCGTGGCCGATCTACGGCAACCTGACAACACTAGCACTCGGGGCCTCTGAAGTCCCAACCGACGCCAGCGGCCTACAGTGGGCGCCACTTTGGCGCTAGGGTGGTTGCGACCTTGCAAGCAAACAGACCAGGAGCAGTCATGGCCATCGTCGTCCGTCGTGCCGAGGAATCCGACCTGCCTGCCCTCCGGGAGATCCAGCCCAACCCGGACGCCGAGCTTGTGGACAAGTACTTCGAGGCGCAGAAGGCCGGAACCCTGATCTTCGCCGTCGCGTTCGACGGGGCGGAGCCGGTCGGCACCGCCCTGCTGGACTTCGACGCCGACGGCATGACGCCCGAACTGCGCAACATGTACGTGCCGCAGAAGTTCCGGCGCCGCGGCGCCGGCCGGGCGCTGTCCCGCTGGATCGAGGACCAGGCGAGGGCTGCCGGCCACACGGCCGTCTACCTTGCCGTGGACCCCAACAACGAGAAGGCCGTGCCGCTGTACGTATCGCTCGAGTACCACCCCACTGGCGAGCACCGGTTCGTGGAGAACCCCGACATCCCGCAGGTCGCCGACGAGTCGGAGGCCAGCCAGTACTACGCCATCTACAAGAAGTCGCTGACCGCGCGCTGAGCGCCCCTGCTCAGCCGGCAGCCAGGATCTCGCGGGCTCGCGCCACGTCGCGGCCCATCTGATCGACGAGCGCCTCGATGCCCTCGTACTTCACCTGGCCCCTCAGGCGCTCCACGAAGTCGACCACGACCTCCACGCCGTAGAGTTCGAGGTCGGTCTCATCGATGACGTGGCTCTCCACCCGGCGATCGACGCCGTTGAAAGTTGGATTGGACCCGACGGAGATGGCCGCCGGGCGGCGGATCCCGTCCTCGGCCGTCAGCCAGCCCGCGTACACGCCGTCGGCGGGGACGGCCATCTGCTCGCCCACGCTGAGGTTCGCCGTCGGAAAGCCGAGTTCGCGCCCGCGCTGGTCGCCCATCACCACCACCCCACGGAAACTGAAGGGGCGTCCAAGGTGCTGCAGCGCTTCCGTTACGTCACCCTCCGCCAGCGACGAGCGGATCAGGCTGGAACAGGTGATCGCCTCGCCCACCGATTCCAGGGACAGCGGCCTCACCTCGAAGCCGTAGCGCTGGCCGAGTTCGGTGAGCCGTGCGACGTCGCCGCTGGCCGCCTTGCCGAAGCGGAAGTTCTCACCCACGACGACCCTGGCCGGGTGCAGGGGCACCACGTAGGTCTCGACGAACTCCTCCGGGCTCAGCGCAGCCACCGCCGGAGTGAAGCGGATGACCCGCACCTCGTGCGCCCCGGCCTCCTTGAGGAGCTCGATGCGGGTGTGGAGGTCGCTGAGCATCCGCGGAGTCGCCTCCGGCCGGACCACACTGACCGGGTGCGGCCAGAACGTGATGACGACAAGGGGGAGGGACCCGTCACCGACGGCTTCGGTCAGCACCTTCCGATGCCCGCGATGGACACCGTCGAAGTTGCCGATGGCCACGACACACTGGTTCACAGGTCCTCCACGAATCACACGAGCACGGCAACGGGTCTGGCCCCGTCACCGTCAGGACGATACAGGGCGAGCAACTCCCCCGTCGGCGAGATCATGCCCGTGACCGCCGCCGGCACCTGCAGGGCGAGCGGACGGCCGTAACGGATGTCGGCTTCGGTGGCCGCGTCCACCTCAAGGCAGGGAAAACTCAGCCTGGCAGCCTCGGCCATCGACATCAGTACGGGTGCCTCGTCACCGAGTTCGACGGCCTGCGTGAGGTCGTAGGCCCCGATGCGGGTTCTGCGCAGGCTCGTGAGGTGGCCGCCGACGCCGAGGGCCTCCCCCAGGTCCCGGGCGATCGCCCGGATGTAGGTGCCACTGGAACACTCGACGTCGAGGTCGACGTCGAGGGTCCTGGCCCCCGGGCGCACGCCCACGATGTCGAGCCGGCTGACCTCGACCTCACGCGGTGCCAGTGCCACGCTCCTGCCCTCGCGGGCCAGCTTGTAGGCGCGCTCGCCCCCGACCTTGATGGCCGAGACCGAACTCGGTACCTGGCTGATGCGCCCGCGCATGGGGGTCAGGGCAGCCTCCAGCTGCGCCTCGGTGATGTCCGCTGCGGGCGCGCCGGGTGTCACCTCACCGTCGGCGTCATCGGTACTTGAGCGCTCCCCCAGACGCACCGTCGCGAGATAGCGCTTGTCGTGGAGCGCGAGGTGACCCAACATCCGCGTGGCTCGGTTGACACCCAGGATGAGCACGCCGGTGGCCATGGGGTCCAGCGTGCCGGCGTGCCCGATCTTCTTCGTCCCCAGCAGGCGCCGGAGCCGGGCGACCACCTGGTGCGAGGTGGCCCCGGACGGCTTGTCGAGGACCACCAGCCCCGAGAGCTGGGTCACTCCTCGTCGCCGGCGTCGGCGCGGGGCTCGCGGTAGGGATTGGGCTCGCCGGCGTACTGCTTGCCGGCCGCCTCCGCCGCCACCTCCGCATCACTGGCCTGCACTCGCGCCAGGAGGTCCTCGATGTTCTTGGCCACCTCGGAGGTGGCATCGAGGACGAACTCCAGGCTCGGAGTGAACTTCAGTCCGAGCTGCTGCCCCACAGTGGTGCGCAGCATCCCCTTGGCCGACTCCAGTGCAGCGGCCGTCCCGGCCCGCTCCTCGTCGTCACCAAGGACCGTGTAGAAGGCCGTCGCCTCACGGTTGTCACCCGTGAGACGCACCTCCGTGATGGTCACGAAACCCAGACGGGGATCCTTGACCCGACGCTCGATGGTCGAGGCCAGGATCACCTTTATCTGGTCGGCGAGTTTCGCGTTTCGTGGGCTGGGCATGGTTCCTCCTTCGGATGGGTGCGACGGCCGGTCAGGACCGCTCGCGCTCCACCACCTCGTAGGTCTCGACGACGTCACCGATGCGGATGTCGTTGTAGTTCGACAGCGTCAGACCGCATTCGAAGCCCTCGCGGACCTCGGAGGCATCGTCCTTCTCGCGACGCAGGGACGCGATCGCTGTCTGGGCGATGACAACCCCTTCCCGCAGGAGACGGGCCTTCTGGTTGCGCTTGATGGTCCCGTCGGTGACCATGCAGCCCGCGATGTTGCCGAACTTGGAGCTGCGGAAGATGTCGCGGATCTCTGCCTGGCCACGGACCTCCTCGGCGAAGATCGGCTTGAGCATGCCCTTGAGGGCTGCCTCGATCTCGTCGATGGCGGCGTAGATGACCGAGTAGAAGCGCATGTCGACGTTCTCGGCGTCGGCCAGCTTGGCAGCGTGCTGCGTGGGCCGGACGTTGAAGCCGATGATGACCGCCTTCGATGCCGCCGCGAGGGTGACGTTGGACTCGGTGATGGCACCGACTCCGCGGTCGATGACCCGCAGCGAGACCTCTTCGCCCACATCGATCTTGCTGAGGGCGTCCTCGAGGGCCTCGACGGAGCCTGCTCCGTCGCCCTTGAGGATGAGCAACAGCTCCTGGGCCTCGCCCTTCTCCAACTGCTCGAAGAGCTGGTCGAGGGTCTTGCGACGGGAACCGGCTGCCTGGGCGGCGGCCCGCATGCGGGCGGCACGCTGGTCGGCGATCTGGCGGGCCATCCTGTCGTCCTCGACGACCAGGAAGTTGTCGCCCGCGCCGGGGACCGACGTGAGGCCAAGGACCTGCACGGGACGCGAGGGCGGTGCCTCATCCAGGTTCTCCCCGGTGTCGGCGAGCAGCGCCCGGACTCGTCCATGGGCCGATCCGGCTACGATCGAGTCACCGATGCGCAGGGTGCCTCGATGGATGAGGACGGTGGCGACGGGGCCGCGGCCCTTGTCGAGGTGCGCCTCGATCGCGACGCCCTGGGCAGGCATGTCCGGGTTGGCACGCAGGTCCAGCGCAGCGTCGGCGGTCAGCACGATGGCCTCGAGCAGTTCGTCGAGCCCCTGGCCGGTGGCAGCGGACACGTCGATGAACTGGGTGTCACCGCCGTACTCCTCGGGCACCAGACCGAACTCGGAGAGCTGTCCACGAACGCGCGTGGGATCCGCAGACTCCTTGTCGATCTTGTTGACCGCCACCACGACGGGAACGTCCGCAGCCTTGGCGTGGTTGAGCGCCTCGATTGTCTGGGGCATCACGCCGTCATCCGCGGCCACGACCAGCACCGCGATGTCGGTGGACTTCGCACCACGGGCACGCATGGCGGTGAACGCCTCGTGGCCCGGGGTGTCGATGAAGGTGATGGCTCGATCCTGGTCGTCCACGACGGTTTGCACCTGGTAGGCACCGATGGCCTGGGTGATGCCACCGGCCTCCTTGCCCGCCACGTTGGACTTGCGCAGCGTGTCCAGGAGCCTGGTCTTGCCGTGGTCGACGTGACCCATGACCGTGACCACTGGGGGCCGGGACTCGAGGTCGGTGTCGTCACCGATGTCCTCCCCGAACTCCAGGTCGAAGGACTCGAGCAACTCGCGGTCCTCGTCCTCGGGCGAGACGACCTCGATGTTGTAGTCCAGTTCAGCACCCAGCACCTCAAGGGTGTCGTCGGCGACCGACTGGGTGGCCGTGACCATCTCACCGAGGTGGAACAGCACCTGCACCAGCGACGCCGCGTCCACACCGATCTTCTCAGCGAGGTCCGTCAGCGATGCCCCACGGCGGACGCGGACCGTCTGGCCGTCGCCCTTGCGCAGGCGCACGCCACCGATCGCAGGAGCCTCCATCTGGTCGAACTCTTGCCGACGCTGCTTCTTGGACTTGCGACCCCTCTTGCCGCCTGCGCCACCTCTACCGAAGGCGCCCTGGGTGCCGCCTGTGCGACCACGACCACGGCCGCCGCTGGGTCCGCCCATGGGCGGGCCACCAAAGCCGCCGCCGCCGGGACCACCAGGACCGCCACCGCCACCGGGACGACCACCACCGCCGCCACCGGGACCACCCGGACGCCCACGACCGCCCGCACCGGGGCCACCACGGCCACGTGCGGGGGCTGAGGAGCCCAGTTGGGCCGACTGCTGCTTGGGCATCATGGCCGGGTTGGGGCGCGGCAGACCGCCGGTGCCACCGGGCCGTGGCATGCGCTCACCGGTTCCCGGAACACCTGCGCCCCCGGGACGCGGGGCGCCCGGGCGCTGGTCGCGTCCCTCGGGACGGGCGCCAGCCTCCGGACGGCGGCTAGGACGCTGGGTGCCCATGCCCTGGGCGGGTGCGAACGGGTTGTTGCCGGGACGGGGCGAGCCGGGCTTCCGCCCGACGGTACCCGGCGTGGGACCACCCGGGCGAGCCGCGGGACGGGCACCGGGCCGCGGAGCGGGGGCGTTCGACGACGGCGCCGGGCCGTCGGCGTCGGGCCGCTTCGCAGCGGGCTGCGGGGCGGGAGCCGTGGTCGGAGCCGGAGCCGGAGCGGGTGCCGGCGCCTTGGACGCGGGCTTGACGCCGGGACGTGGTCCACCGGGCTTGGGGGAGGTCGAGACACCCTCCTCCGAGCTCACGGGGGCGCCAGGGGTGGCGCGGGGACCGACGGGCTTGGGAGCGGGCGCCTCGGGGGCGCGGGCCGCGGGAGCGACCGGCGCGGTCTTCTCCGCCGACGGCTTGGGGGTGCTCGGAGCAGCCTGCTTCGGCGACTCGGGCTTGGGTGTTTCAGAGGGTCCGCTCAGTGATTCCCGCAGACGGCGCACGACCGGCGCTTCCAGCGTGGACGACGGGCCGCGAACATATTCGCCCATCTCGTTGAGCTTGTTCAAAAGCTCCTTGCTTGTGATCCCGATCTCTTTTGCGATCTCGTGGACGCGAGGCTTGGCCACTACTCTCCTTCACGGCCCAGACCCCATGTCCGGACCAGTTAGTTTTGTTGCTTGCTCATCGTTGGATACTCATCGAGTGGTCATGAGCGTTAGCCCACTTTCTGGTTCGTGCCGACGCGGATCGTCGGCATTCAGCGATGCGGCCACAGCGAACAGACGCAGGGCCATCGACCATGTTACCCCGCCGAAGGCGCCTGATTCCACCCGGATGCGATCTGGTCCAGTCGTTCCGCCAGCGCGGGGGCCGGTTGGGCCCCATGCCCGAAAGCGCGTTGCAGTGCCCGGCGCCGCGTCGCCTGTTCCAGACAGGAGCGTTCCGGGTGCAGGTAGGCTCCCCGCCCCGGAAGCCGGGGACTGGTCGCCTCGACGACCTCCTGGCCGACCCGCACGAGGCGGATCAAGGTGTCCTGGCCAGCCCTTTGACGACAGCCGAGGCAGGTGCGCAGGGGCTCAGCCATGTTCGACCACGCCCGCCTTGGGACCCCTGCGGCGCGCGATCCACCGGGCCAGCGCAGACACGGAGAAGTTCACCGCCAGGTAGATGGCCAGCGTCACGAGGAAGATGGAGAAGGAGTACTGCGTGGAGCCATAGAAGTCCTTGAGTTGGTTGCTGACCCGAAGGATTTCGGGGTACGCGACGATGTAGGCCAGCGAGGTGTCCTTCAGCAGGACCACCAGTTGCGCCACGATGATCGGCAGCATCTGCCGGAAGGCCTGTGGGAACTCGACGAGCACGCGCGTCGCGAACGAGGTCAGCCCCAGCGAGAGACCGGCCTCCCGCTGCCCGCGCGGCAGCGACTGGATCCCCGCGCGCAGGGCCTCGCCGATGATGGCACCGTTGTAGATCGCGAGCGCCCACACCACGGCCCAGTAGCCGCTGGTGGCAAGCGCCAGGAGGATGAACAGCATCATGAGCAGCACGGGCATGCCGCGGAAGAACTCCAGCACGATCGCCGTCGGTACGCGCACGAGAGGCGACGGCGCCAGCCGCGCGAAGCACAGCAGCACGCCGAAGATGATCGCCAGCACGGCCGCCAGACCGGCCGCTCGCAGGGTGCCCATGAGGAGGCCCCGCTGCAGCAGTCCGCGCCAGACCTCGTCGTCACCGAAGATGTCCCACCGCTCGGGGCTCCACAGCCCGGTCAGGACCGCCCCGTTCACCGTGACCCGGGGCTGGCCGAGGGCGTAGATCAGCCATGCCAGACCGCCCACCACCAGGACGCCAATGACCACCGAGAAGGTCCGTGACAGCGCCCTCGCCCGTGGGCCGGGGGTCTCGTAGAGGACCTGCACCTCTGCGCTCATCGCAGCACCGCCACCTTCCGCTCGATCCGGGCGGCGAAGCGACCGAGGGGAATGGTGATCACCAGGTAGCAGACGGCGATGCCGAGCAGGATGGGGATGACAGAGTCACCGTGGGCGTTCGTGAGGGTCTTGGAGACAGCGATCAGCTCCACCACGACGAAGCCGGCGGCCACTGACGTGTTCTTGGTGAGCGCGATGATCACGTTGATCAGGGGCGGGATCACCATCCGCACCGCCTGGGGCATGACGACGAGTGTGACGATCTGCATGAAGTTCAGCCCGACCGAGCGAGCTGCCTCGGCCTGTCCGACGGGCACTCCGTTGATGCCGGAGCGGAGGGCCTCGGCCACGAACGCGGAGGTGTACAGCGACAAGGCGATGTAGGCGCCGGTCTTCGACTGGAAGCCGAGTTGCAGCGCGGGCAGCACCACCATGATGAAGAAGAACACCAGCGTGAGCGGGGTGTTGCGCATGACCTCGGTGTAGGTCGTCGCGACCCAGCGGAGACTCGCGATCGGCGAGATCCGGAGGAACGCGACGACCGTCCCGATCAGCAGTGCACCCAGCCCGCCGACGGCGAGCAGTTCGAGCGTCACCCGGAAACCGGCCCAGTAGCTGGGCAGGTTGCTGAGGACGGCTTCCATGGGTGCGTGCCTTCTGCGTCAGTAGCGGTCGACGGCAGGGGGCTCGGGGGTCTCGAGCACCTTGCCCGCCGTGCTCTCCCAGGCCTCTGCCCAGGACCCGTCCTCGTAGGACTGCTCAAGGACGTCGTTGATGAAGTCGCGGAACTCGTCGTCGCCCTTCTTCAGCCCGATGCCGTAGGGCTCCTCGGTGAAGGGCTCTCCGGCCAGCTCGAACTCGCCTTCGTTCTGGTCCACGAGTCCAGCGAGGATGACGTTGTCGGTGGTGAGGGCCTGGGCCTGCCCGGTGCGGATCGGCTCCAGGCAGTCGGAGTACTTGTCGACGGTGATGATGTTGTCGGTGTACTCGGCCACGTTCTTCTCCGAGGTGGAACCGGTCACGGTGCACACCGTGTTGTCACCCAGGCTCTCCGGCCCGTCGATGCCGTCGGGGTTGCCGGCGGGGACGAGGAACGTCTGCCCGGCGATGTAGTAGGGGCCGGCGAAGTCGATGACTTCCTTGCGCGTGTCGTTGATCGTGTAGGTGGCCACGACGATGTCCACCTGACCGCTCTCGATGAAGGGCTCCCGGTTCTGGGAGACCGTTTCCTTCCACTCGATTTTCTCCTCGGGGATGCCGAGAGCCTCGGCAACCAGCTTGCCGATCTCGACGTCGAAGCCGACCGGGGTGCCGTCGGGGCCGGCCAGACCGAACAGGGGCTGGTCGAACTTGGTTCCGATGGTGATGGACTGCTCCGAGGCAAGGCGCGCCATCGTGGTGCCCTCCTCGAAGTCGGACTCGACGGTGTCGCCACCACAGGCGGCCAGGGCGGGAATGACGGCCACCGTGATGATGGCGGCCCGTAGGTTGTGCTTCATTTGCTGCTCCTTGGTGGGGTTTGGAAAAGGCGGTCAGTGGAGGATCTTGGACAGGAAGTCCTTGGCGCGATCACTGCTCGGATCCGTGAAGAACACCTCGGGCGGGGCCTCCTCCACGATGGCCCCTTCGGACATGAACACGACGCGGTCCGCCGCCTTCCGGGCGAACCCCATCTCGTGGGTCACAACGATCATCGTCATCCCGGACTGCGCGAGGGCGACCATGACGTCGAGGACTTCGTTGATCATCTCGGGGTCCAGTGCGCTCGTCGGCTCGTCCAGGAGGATCACCTTCGGGTCCATGGCGAGCGAGCGTGCGATGGCCACGCGTTGCTGTTGCCCGCCGGAAAGCTGGGACGGGAGCTTGTTGGCGTGGTCCTGCACCCCGACGCGGGTGAGCAGTTCCATGGCCCGCTTGTCGGCGTCCTTCTTGGGAATCCTGCGCACCTTGATGGGTGCCAGGGTCACATTCTCGAGGACGGTCTTGTGGGCGAACAGGTTGAAGGCCTGGAACACCATGCCGACCTCGCTGCGCAGCTTCGCCAGTTCCTTGCCCTCCTCGGGCAGGCGCTGCCCGTCGATGTAGATCTCCCCCGAGTCGATGGGCTCCAACCGGTTGATGGAGCGGCACAGCGTCGACTTGCCGGATCCCGACGGTCCGATGACGATGACCACCTCGCCCTTGGCGACTTCCAGGTCGATGTCCTTGAGTACCTGGTGCTGGCCGAAGAACTTGTTCACGCCGCGCAACTGGACGAGCGGGGATGGCGTGCTCGTGTCTGGCATGGCGCCACATTAGGCCCGCGTGCGGCCAAAGTCGGGGCGCTTTACCGCATCGTTACACAACCCCTACCACCGGTTGGCCACGAACGGTCCTGCTGATAGGTTTGAGAAAACCTTATCTACAGGAGCATCGATGCCGACGTTCTTCGAGGAGCTCGCAGCGGACCGACGCCGGGTGGCGCTGGACTGCGACGTGATGCTGGGCCACTGGCCGCAGCGGGCGGACCTTGACCTGTCCCCCGACGCAGTGGCCACCGTCCTGACGCGCGCCGGTATCGACGGCGCGCTCGTGGCCAGCGGACAAGCCGTGATGTTCGACGAGGAAGCCGGGAACGCCGAGGCGCGCACCTGGGCCGCCGAGCGCGACTGGCTGCCGTGCCACGTGGTCAACCTTCGCGACGCGAGTGACTTCACGGAGCGGGTGGTCGAGTGGATCGAACTGGGGGTGCGCGCCATCCGCTTGCCCGGGGTCACCCAGATGGTCCCGGTCACCGCGCCGGGCTACCAGCTCGTCGTCGCAGAGGCAGCCCGCCATGGGCTGGTCATGCTCGCCGAGGGCAACTTCACAGCGGTCCAGCACGCCTTCCGTGGGATCGACGCGAAGGTGGTGTTCCTGGACATGGGCTACTACGAGACCGCGGACTTCCTCATCGCGGCTCGGGCCGAGCCCGGTTTCGTCGCCAGCACCAGGCGGCTCCTAGGACCCGACACGCTGGAGATCGTCTGCTCCGAGGTTGGCGCCCGGCACATCGCCTTCGGTTCGGGCAGCCCCTTGCAGGACTTGGAGCCGACGGTGTGGCGGCTCCGGGACGCCCGCCTGGGCACCGAGGACTTCGACGCCATCGCCGGTGGCACCCTGACCGCACTGCTGGAGAACTGACATGGGCACCACCTCCCCGTACCGCAACTACCCGACCTACGAGACCGCCGACGGCCGCCGCTTCGGGCAGGAGGAGGAGGCGGCGGTGCTGCGCGTCATCCGCAGTGGCCACCTGTCCCGCGTCGGCGGCACGGAAACCATCGCGCTCGAGTCCGAGTTCGCCCAACTGATGGGAATGCCGCATGCGGTGGCCTCCGCCACGGGTTCGGCGGCGATCCACTGCGCCGTCGCGGCCCTGGACCTGGAGCCGGGCGACGAGATCATCGTTCCCCCGATCACCGATGCCGGCAGCATGATCGGGGCCCTGGCCCAGGGCTTGGTCCCGGTGTTCGCGGACGTGGACCCGAAGACAGGTTGTCTGACGGCGGAGTCCGTCGCCGCCGCGATCACCGAGCGCACCCGCGTGGTCGTCGTGGTCCACCTGTTCGGGGGTGCGGCCGACGTCGAGGCGATCACCGAGCTGTGCCACCGTCGCGGCATCCGGGTCATCGAGGACTGCGCGCAGGCCTACCTCGCCACCACCCCGTCCGGCGCCCTCGTCGGGACCGTGGGAGACATCGGGTGCTTCAGCCTCCAGCAGAGCAAACACATCACCACCGGTGACGGTGGCCTCCTGGTCACCGCCGACGCCGGGCTCGCCCGCCGGGCGGCGCTCTTCGCAGACAAGGGCTGGCCGAGGGACACCGGCGAGCGAACCCACCTGTTCCTCGGCCTCAACTACCGGATGACCGACCTGGTCGCCGCGGTCGCGAGAGCGCAGCTCGGCAAGGTCTCCGAAGTGGTGGCGGACCGTCGCAGGATCGCCGAGGGCTGGTCGACGGCCCTGCGTCGCCCCGGCGTGAGTGTCCCGGATGCCGAGCGGCACAGTTTCTGGCTCTACCCGCTGGTCCTCGAGCCCGCCGTCGTCGGCGGGACCAACCGGGATCTCGTCGAACTCCTTGCCGACACCGGCCTGAGCGCCTCTGCCGGGTACCTGCAACGGGTCCTGTACCGCAACCCCGTCCTGACGGAGCGGCGCACGTTCGGGTCGTCCGGCTGGCCGCTGTCGCTGGCCAGCCGGCCGGCCCCCGAGTGCCCCGTGGCCGAAGACCTGGTGCGATCGTCCCTGGTCACCGTCGGCATCAACGAGAACTTCACCCCCGACGACGCCGCTGCGGCGGCTGCCGCACTGGGCAGCGCGCTGGACGAGCTCGCCCTGAGGAAGGACTGATCCATGACCCAGTTGCACCCCGTCGCGCGCACCCGGCACGTCGTCGACACCCATGCGCACGTCGGACCGTACTTCTTCCACATGGGCCAGGACGACGTGAACGCCAACCACCGCCTGTGCGCACGGTGGGGCATCGACCTGCAGTTGGTCTCGCACTCCCGCGGCGTCTTCCACGACGCCGCCGCCGGGAACGCGGAGCTGGCAAGGGTCCTGGAAGGATCCGACCTGCTGCGGGGCTACGTCGTGATCAATGCCCGGGACCTGGTGACCGCTTCGTCGGAGCTGGAACGCTGGCTACAGCCCGGAAGTCCGTTCGTCGGGGTCAAGATGCACACCCACTATGCGAACGCTCCGATCTCCTCGCCGCAGGTCAGGGACGCCCTCCAGTTGCTCGACGACTTCGACACGGTGCTGCTGATCCACACCTGGGGAGCGGACGTGCTGGAGCTTGCTCGCCTGCTGGAGCCACTGAGGACGCTGCGCGCCATCGCGGGCCACATGGGCGCCGACCGCTGGGACCTCGCCGCCGAAGCGGCGACGCACCAGGAGCGGCTCTACCTGGAACCTTCGTGCTCGGTGGCCCTCGGTGGCCAGATGGCGCACGTGATGCGCCACGCTCCCCGGCAGCAGGTGCTCTTCGGGACCGACGCGACGCTGCTCGACCCGTCGGTGGCCTTCGGCCAGGTGGCTGCCGCGGACCTGACGGCTGACGAGCTCGAGGACGTGATGTGGCGCAATGCCCACCGGCTGTTCGGGGAGCGGCTCGGGAGCGCCCTGCGTCCGGTGTGACGACGCTTCAGCGCGCGAAGACGGCCGACTCGTCGGCGACCAGGTTCAGGATCCGGTGGCCGGGCTCCCGGTGGCCGGCCAGCTCCGTCGCGATCCACCGGGCCACGTCGGAGCCTGCGATGGCCGGTACCGCGGAACCATCGGCCAGGCGAACCTGCTCCGGCTGGCCGGTCGACGGGTTCAGCCACAGGGGCGCCGTCGCATCAGGCGTCGGCCACCCGATGCGGATGCTGACTGCGGCGATACCGAGCACGGGTGCCAGCTCAGCGGCCGTGGCTTCGGCCATCCGCTTGCTGAGTCCGTAGGGGTGAAGGCTGTCCGGCGCCTCGTCGGCGCCGAGCCTGCGAACGCCCGCATAGGCGAACACCGACAGAGAGCTCATGTGTAGGAACCGCGCGACACCGGCGTCGGCGCAGGCGAGCATGGCCTGGGCCACCGATCCGACGTTGACCGCCCAGGCCTCCCCCACCACCCGGGGGTCCGTGGCCTCGTCACCTCGGGGCACGCGCGCACATAGGTGCACCAGTGCGTCATGGTTCTCGAGCACCTCGGCGAGTCCCTGACGGTCGGTTGCCTCCACGACAACGGGGCCCATGCGGTCGATGATCGTCACCTCATGTGCAGTCGCCAGCCGGGGTGCAATCCAGCCGCCGATCCTCCCTGAACCACCCAACAGCGCGATCCTCATCGATCCTCCTTGGTTCCGCCTTCGCGGACAACCTCATAGAAAAGGGATTCTATCAGTCTCTTCGGAACTACGTGAGACTGCCTCCAGCAGGGCGGTGGCCGCGACTGCGGCTCCCAGACCGGTCTCCGGCGTCCCCGCCATCACGCCTGCGATGACGCTGCTGACGGGCGCGAGGTAGTCCTCAGGCAGGCCGAGGACGCGCTCACCGTCGCCGAGGTCCATCTGAAAATCCCCCTCACCCGGTGGGGCGTCCAGCAGGCGCAGTTCGATGCGGCAGCCGGCGAGCCGGGCCCGAACCACCACTTCGTCCCCCTTGAGCTCAGCCGTGACGTCCTCCGGCAGCGGCCCCGTGGCCCCGGCGAGCGCCACGGCGCAAGCCGCCTCCGCCGCGTGGATGCCGTAGAAGAACAACCCACCGTGCCGGCAGTCCAACTGGGCAGGCCCGACGACGACCACCCGGGACGTTCCCCTCCCCGGCTGGCCAGCACCTCCGGGTGCCACTGCATGACCGAGCCAGTGCCCAGCGGCACCGACATCCGGCTCGCAGTCCGCACCAGGCGCGTGGCGTCAGAAAGGGTCGTCGCGAGCGGCTTGTCCACGAAGGTGGGCCTGCCGGCCGAGATGGCGTGACCGGCGAAGGAGGCGTGGGTGCGCCCGTCGCGGTGCGCGACGATGACACCGTCGCAACCAGCCAGCAGGGCCTCCGTCGAGGGGGCCACGTCGACCCCCAGGTCCGTGAGTTCCTCGTCCCGATCCGGGCTGGCGGTCAGGGCCGACGTGATGCGCAACCCCGGATACCTGGACTCGACGTTGAAATGCCGCAGGAACGCGTCCACATGGGTCGACTCGGAACCCAGCACTCCGATCCTCGCGCCACGCACACCCGGTACCGTCACTGGCCCTCCTCCCATCCAGGGAGAGCCTATCCAGAAATCGCTTGCTCGCGGCGGCGGGTCAGTGGCCGGCGGCGGTGTCGGGCTGGATGTCGATCCGCCAGCCCGTGAGCCTCGCGGCGAGCCTGGCGTTCTGGCCCTCTCGCCCGATGGCCAGCGACAACTGGTAGTCCGGCACGATCGCGCGGCAGGCGCGCGCTGCGGCGTCCACCACCTGCACCGAGATCACCTTCGCCGGTGACAACGCCGCGGCCACGAACTTCGTCGGGTCCTCCGACCAGTCGACGATGTCGATCTTCTCCTCGCCCAGTTCGTTGGTGACGGCACGCACCCGCTGCCCCATCGGGCCGATACACGCTCCCTTGGCCGACACGTTCGGGTCATGGCTGACCACGGCGATCTTCGTCCGGTGTCCGGCCTCGCGCGCGATCTCCTTGATCTCCACGACTCCGGAGCCGATCTCGGGCACCTCCATCGCGAACAGCTTGCGCACCAGGTTGGGGTGCGTGCGCGACACGACCACCTGGGGGCCACGCAGTTCCCGACGGACGGCGACCACGTAGACGCGGATGCGACGGCCGTGCGAGTAGTCCTCGCCGGGCACCTGCTCGGCCTGCGGCATGATCGCTTCCAGCGACCCCAGGTCCACCCGGACGGCTCGGGAGTCCCGGTCAGCCTGGACCACACCCACGAGGATGTCCCCCTCGGAGCCGGAGAAGTGTCCGAACTTCTGGTCATCCTCGGCTTCGCGCAGGCGCTGGAAGATGACCTGACGCGCCGTCGACGCCGCGACCCGCCCGAAGTCCTCCGGGGTGTCGTCGTAGTACCCGACGATCTGGTCGTCGTCATCGAATTCGGGAGCGAGCACCGAAACCTTGCCGGTCTTGCGGTCGACCTCCACCTTCACCCCACGCAGCGGGTGTTCGGTCTTGTTGTAGGCGTTGAGGAGCGCGTCCTCAAGCGTCCTGATCAGGTAGTCCATCGAGACTTCCTTGTCGCGCTCGATGGCGCGCAGGGCAGCGAGATCCACGTCCATGGCTCAGGCCTCCTTCGGCGTGTCGTCGGAATCGAAGCGGAACTCCTTCGGCGGGTTCATCTCCACCTGCACCACGGCCTTCGAGATCTCCGTGAGCGGCAACGACTCCTCGCGCCCCTCGACGTCCAGGGTCACGACTTCGCCGTCGACCCCCACGATCCGGCCGGTCACCTCGGCGCCGCCGAGCCACAGCCGGACCAGTCGGCCGGTGTTGCGGCGGTAGTGCTTGGCCTCGGTGAGGGGCTTGCCGACGCCGCGGCTGGTGACCTCCAGGGTGAACGGAGCCTGGCCGACGGCGGTGCTCGAATCCAGTGCCGCGGAGATGCGCGCCGAGGCTGCGGAGATGTCGTCCAGCAGCGGGCCGCGGCCTGCCGGCCCATCACCGTCGACGGTGATGCGGAGCAGTTTCCGCTTGCCCACGGGCGTGACGTCCAGGCTGTCGAGTTCGAGGCCGTGCTCAGCCAGGATGGGCTCGACCAGTTCTGTGAGCTGGCTTTCTTGCATTGCTGGTTCTCCGATTCGGTTGTGTGACTCGATTGTGGTGACCCCCAAGCATACGTCCCCGGTAGGGTTCTACCCATGCCTCCCACCCGTCGAGCCATGCTCGGCCTCGCCGCCGCGCTCGCCGGGGCATCAGTGACGGCCTGCGCCCCGAGTCCGGTGGTCACCGGGGGTCCGTCGGAACCCATGTCACCTGTCCCGACCGAGCCGGAGCAGGGCCGGGCGGCCGCCCGAGGCGCGGACTGGTGCAACCGGCTCCTGGCGCTCGTCGGCCAGGCTCCGGAGACCGACGGGGAGTGGGCACTGGCGGTGGCGGCGCAGACGCAGGAGCACCTGTCGCGCCTAAACGCCCTCGACCCCCTCGTGGCGGACACCGAGCCGGTCTTCACCCCCTCAACCGTCCCGTCCCCCCGACCGACATCCTTCGATGACGAACTCGCCGGCCACGTGACCGAAGGTGTTGCGCTGTTCAGTTCCCTGTTGGCCGAGGCCCCGACACAGCCGGAGCGGCTGCTCCAAGCCTCTCTCGCGGCGGCGACGGCGGGCCTGCCCGCGAAGGCCTATCCCCCGGTTCGCGGGGACGCGAGCCCGATCCGATTCCCGGAGACCACCACCGAACGCTCGCTCGGCGTGGCCCTGACCCACGTCTGGGCCCTGATCAACGGCCTGGAGGTCTCAATCGGCCGGCTCTCCGCCGGGGAGAACCGCGAGCGGGCCGGGGGGAGACTCGACGAGGCGCGTCTGCTGCGGAACCGGTTGCGGGCGGCCATCACCGGGGAGCCGCCTGCCCAGGAGATCTCCTACGAACTGCCCAACCCGATGTCCACCAACCAGGAGGTGAGGGCGGGTCTGGCCGTGCTGGAACTGGGCGTGCTCGACGCCTTGGCCCGCCTGGTGGCATCGGAGGCGGATGCCGAGGACTGGCTGGACCCCCTGCTGGACCAGGTCGGCCACGTGCAGGGCTGGGGAGGCCGGCTCCCGTACTGGCCCGGCTGGGCCGGGCTGGAGTAGTCCGGCCTCAGCTCCCGGCGAGTGCCGCGATGGCCTCGACTGCATCGCCCACAGCGACGTCCATCCGCTCACCCGTGGCCCGGTTGCGGACCTCGACGACGCCGTCGGCCAGGCCTCGCCCCACGACCACGATGATGGGCATTCCCATGATCTCGGCGTCGGCGAACTTGACGCCCGGGCTGGCCTTGCGATCGTCCACCAGGACGTCCAGCCCGGCCGCCGACAGGGCGGCTGCGATCCGGTCGGCCTCCTCGAAGACCAACTGGTCCTTGCCGGTGGCCAGGATCTGGACCTGGAAGGGCGCCAGTTCAAGGGGCCACGAAAGGCCTTTCTCGTCGGAGGTTGCCTCGGCCACGGCAGCGACCGCACGAGAGACGCCGACCCCGTAGGAACCCATGGTCACGGTCACGAGCTTCCCGTTGTGGTCAAGCACTTTCAGCCCCATGGCCTCGGCGTACCGGCGGCCCAGCTGGAAGATGTGACCCATCTCGATGCCGCGGGCGAGCGTGAGAGGGCCCGAACCGTCGGGGGCAGGGTCGCCCTCCCGGACCTCGGCCACGTCGAGGACGCCGTCGGGCGTGAAATCGCGCCCGGCCGTGACTCCGCTGAGGTGTTCATCGGCGGCATTCGCCCCCGTCACCCAGTGGGTCCCCGCGACGATGCGGGGATCGGCCACGTACCGGATGCGCGTCACCGACTCCTCCCCCAGCACCGCCGTGCCGGAGACGTCGACGGGTCCGATGAAGCCGAGCTTCAGCGCCGGGTACCGCTGGAAGTCCTCGGCAGAGAACGGGATCGCCTCCGCCGGCTCCAGGGCCGCTTCCAGACGCTTCGCGTCAACCTCGCGGTCTCCTGGCAGCGCCACGGCGAGGGGGTAGCTGGTGCCGTCGGGGTTGGTCACCTTGAACAGCAGGTTCTTCAGGGTGTCGGAACGGGTCCACTCTCCCCCGCCGGGCCGGGCCACACCGGAGTTGAGAACGCCGACGACGGCCTCGATGGTGCCGGCGTCGGGGGTGGCGACCACCTGGATCGCGGGAGCGTCACTGATCGGCCGCGGTTCCGGTGCAGCGATCCGCACGGCTTCGACGTTGGCGGCGTAGCCACCCTCGGAGCGGACGAAGGTGTCCTCGCCGTTGGGCGCCACGGCAAGGAACTCCTCGGAACGGGATCCGCCCATGGCCCCGGCCATGGCCGAGACCACGACGTAGTCCAGGCCCAGCCGTTCGAAGATGCGGACGTAGGCCTCGCGGTGCATCTGGTAGCTGGCCTCCAGGCCGGCGTCGTCGATGTCGAAGGAGTAGGAGTCCTTCATGACGAACTCGCGGCCGCGCAGCAGCCCGGCGCGTGGACGGGCCTCGTCGCGGTACTTCGTCTGGATCTGGAACAACGACAGCGGGAGGTCCTTGTAGGAGTTGTAGAGGTCCTTCACAAGCAGGGTGAACATCTCCTCGTGAGTGGGCCCCAGGAGCATGTCCGCGCCCTTGCGGTCCTGCAGCCGGAAGAGGTTGTCACCGTAATCGGTCCAGCGGTTGGTCGCCTCGTAGGGCTCACGCGGAAGGAGGGCCGGGAAGTGGACTTCCTGTGCGCCGATCGCCTCCATCTCCTCGCGAACGATGGCCTCCACCTTCTGCAGCACCTTCAGCCCGAGGGGCAGCCACGAGTAGATGCCGGGAGCGACGCGTCGGATGTAGCCGGCCCTGACCAGCCAGCGATGGCTGGGGACCTCGGCGTCGGCCGGGTCGTCGCGGAGGGTGCGGACGAAGAGTCTGGAGAGTTTTGCGATCACGGGGCAACTGTACTCAGGCCCCGGGGGTGACGTCGCCTCAGTAATGGACGGTGGCCAGGGCGCCGACGGTCCTGAACCCGAGCCGCTCGTAGGCGCGGATGGCCGGGGTGTTGAAGTCGTTGACGTAGAGCGAGACGACGGGATGGGTCACCATCACCTGGCGCAGCATCGACGACAGGGCGGGAACCGAGAGCCCCTCTCCGCGGCGGTGGGGATGGACCCACACCCCCTGCAACTGGACCTGGTCGCCGAGCCTCGGCCCTAGGTCGGCCTTGAAGATCACCTCGCCGTCCTCGACGATGCCGAAGGCGTCGCCCTGCTGCAGGCGCTCCTTCACGTAGCGTTCGTATCCGCCGCCGTACTTGAACGGGGAACTGCCGATCTCCTCGGTGTACATGTGGACAGACGCGGCCAGGTAGGACTCGAACTCCT
Source organism: Tessaracoccus sp. OS52 (assembly GCF_020687685.1). Taxonomy (GTDB): domain Bacteria; phylum Actinomycetota; class Actinomycetes; order Propionibacteriales; family Propionibacteriaceae; genus Arachnia. The sequence goes on from NZ_JAJEWM010000001.1 coordinate 1,638,103, forward strand.
TGGTGGTGAGCACCCGGACGCGTTCGTCGGCGTCGACGGCCGGCTGCTGGTCGAGGACCATCAGCGGCTGGCGCCGTCGGACGTTGGAGACCTTCCCCCAGGCTCCCGGCCAGCGCTCCACCAGGCCCACGTAGAGTCCCAGCGCGGTCATGGCCGGCCCGAGGATCGAGGCGGCCGTGCGCGACGGTCCCATCGCCTTGACGAAGGCGGGGACGGCGTCGGGGTCGAAACCGGCGGGGAAGATCGTGCCGCCGTCGAGGCACACAGCCGTCAACTCCCCGTTGCGCTCGAAGCCGTGAATCTTGCCCACCCGCCGGCGGTCCATGCCGAACTGGGCGATCTTGGCGGCCAGGAAGAGGTTCTCCACCGGCCGCTGGGCCAGGAGAGCCTCCACTTCCTGCTGGTCGTCCGGCCCGAGCGGCCTCAGGCCAGTTGTCATCTCAGACGACCGAGACCTCTGGCGCACCGACCTCACCCATCTCCGCCGCGAGGCGCCGGGCCTCGAACAGCAACGTCTCCACGATCTCGGACTCGGGGACGGTCTTGATGACCTCGCCACGGACGAAGATCTGGCCCTTGCCGTTGCCGGAGGCGACGCCGAGGTCGGCCTCCCGCGCCTCTCCCGGACCATTGACCACACAACCCATGACTGCCACCCGCAGGGGCGCCTCCATGCCCTCGAGGCCGGCGGTGACCTCCTCGGCGAGCTTGTACACGTCCACCTGGGCGCGACCGCAGGAGGGACAGGACACGATGTCCAGTTTCCGGGGCCGCAGGTTGAGCGACTCCAGGATCTTGATGCCGACCTTGACCTCCTCCACGGGCGGCGCGGAGAGGGACACGCGGATGGTGTCCCCGATTCCCTGGCTGAGCAACGCCCCGAAGGCCACCGAGGACTTGATGGTCCCCTGGAAGGCCGGCCCGGCCTCGGTCACCCCGAGGTGGAGGGGGTAGTCGCACTTCTCGCTGAGCAGTTCGTAGGCCCGGACCATGACGACGGGGTCGTTGTGCTTCACGGAGATCTTGAAGTCACCGAAGCCGACGTCCTCGAACAGTGACGCCTCCCACAGTGCAGATTCCGCGAGGGCCTCTGCCGTGGGGGCGCCGTACTTGGCGAGGATGCGCTTGTCCAGGGAGCCGGCGTTCACGCCGATCCGCAGCGACACTCCGGCGGCGGTGGCGGCCTTGGCGATCTCGCTGACCTTGTCATCGAACTGCTTGATGTTGCCGGGGTTGACACGCACCGCCGCGCAGCCGGCGTCGATGGCGGCGAAGACGTAGCGGGGCTGGAAGTGGATGTCCGCGATGACGGGAATCTGGGACTTCTTGGCGATGATGTGCAGCACGTCGGCGTCGTCCTGGCTGGGGACTGCCACCCGGACGATGTCACAGCCGGTGGCGGTGAGCTCTGCGATCTGCTGCAAGGTCGCGTTGATGTCGGTGGTCTTGGTGGTGGTCATGGACTGGACGCTGATTGGCGCGTCGCCCCCGACGTAGGTGCTACCGACCTTGATCTTGCGGGTCTTGCGACGGGGGGCAAGGGTGGGGGCGGGGGCAGCGGGCATTCCAAGACTCACGGTCATGGGCCCAGAATACCCATGCTTGCGAACCTCACCGACTCAGAACAGCTGGATGGGGCTGATGATGTCGGCCAGGATGAGGACGACTCCGCCCAGCAGGAGGAACCCGCCCACGGCGTAGACCACCGGGAGCAGCTTCGCCGTATCGGCCGGCGGTGGCGTCGGCTTGCGCCTGAGGTTTGCCCAGGCACGCCGCACACCGTCGTAGAGCGCGGCGGCGATGTGTCCGCCGTCCAGCGGCGGCAGGGGAACCAGGTTGAGCAGTGCGACGAAGAGGTTGACGCTGCCAAGCAGCGAGAACCAGCTCGCGGCGCGGTCTGCAACCGGGATGTCGGCGGCGGTTCCGATCTCACCGGCCACGCGGCTCGCGCCGACGACCGAGATCGGGCTGTTGATGTCGCGCGGTTGCCCGGTGACGAGATCGGCGGCGACGTTGTAGACCCGCACCGGGAAACTGGCGAGGGCGACCGCGGACATCTTGGTCATGTCCCACATCTGGGCGACGGTCTCGACGGGACCGGTGCGCGTCAACTCGTTGCCCGGCGACACCCCCAGGAACCCCGCTTCCACATACTTGGTCGGGTCGAGCCGGTCCGGCACATGGTGCAGGACGGTACGCACCGTGGGGAGCGTGAGCTGCTGCCCGTCCCGCTCCACCACCACGGTGGCCTCGCCGTCGCGGTTGGCTCGGATCAGGTCGCCCATCTGCCGCCAGTTCGTCAGCGGGTGGCCGTTGAACGAGACCAGGGTGTCTCCCACTTCGACGCCCGCTTCCGCAGCGGGTGTGGGCGGGTCGGACTCGAGGCACTCGGCCGGTTCCCGATCCCTTGGGATGACACAGTCACTGACGGCGGCCACCTCAAGGGTGGGCTGGTAGGTGCCGTGCAGTGCGTTGATCCCGAAGAAGATTCCGAAGGCGAGGACGACGTTCATCGCCGGGCCGCCGAACATCACGATCAGGCGCTGCCAGACCGGCTTCTGGTAGAGCAACCGGCCGTCGTCGGCGGGGGTGATCTCCTCGTACTCGTAGCTGCGGGCCTGGTCCGCGAGCCGGGTGAGCCAACCCTTGGGCCTGTCGCTGTGCCTTTCGGGTGGGTACATCCCGATCAGCCTCACGTAGCCGCCAAGCGGAATGGCCTTGACGCCGTACTCTGTCTCCCCCGACCTGCGCGACCACAGCGTCCGGCCGAAGCCGACGAAGTACTGGGTGACCTTCACCCCGAAGATCTTGGCCGGGACCAGGTGCCCGACCTCGTGCAGTGCGATCGACGCCATGATCAGCGCGAAGAACAGAACGGCGAGCCCGATGGTGGCCACGGCGGTCATGCGCGGGCCTCCACCAGTTCGGCGGCGCGGGTCCGGCCCCACGCATCAGCGGCGAGGACGTCGTCGACGGTGAGTGCGTCGTCGCCGACGAGACCGCCGGCCAGGTGCTCATCGAGGCACTCGGCGATGACGTCGACGATCTCCGGGAACGCGAGCCGACCGTCGCAGAAGGCGTCGACACAGGCCTCATTGGCGGCGTTGTAGACCGCAGGAGCGGTGCCCGAGGCCTTGCCCGCGCGCCGAGCCAGCTCCACGGCGGGGAAGGTCTCGGAGTCGAGCGGCTCGAAGGTCCAAGTGGCGGCGGTGGTCCAGTCGCAGGGGCTGGCGACGTCGGCGAGGCGGTCGGGCCAGGTCAGCGCGAGGCCGATCGGCAGCCGCATGTCCGGCGGAGAGGCCTGGGCGATGGTGGAACCGTCGCAGAACTCAACCATCGAGTGGACGATCGACTGCGGATGGACGGTGACGACCACGTCATCCAGGTCCACGTCGTAGAGCAGCGCGGCCTCCAGCAACTCAAGGCCCTTGTTGACCAGGGTGGCGGAGTTGATGGTGATGACCCGGCCCATGTTCCAGGTCGGGTGCGCCATGGCGTCGGCCGGTTTGACGTCCGCGAGTTCCTCGCGGGTGCGTCCGCGGAAGGGGCCGCCCGAGGCGGTGAGGATGAGGCGACGGACCTCGTCGGCGCGACCGCTGCGCAGCGCCTGCGCGAAGGCGGAGTGCTCCGAGTCCACCGCGATGATCTGGCCCGGCGCAGCTGCTCCTGTAACCAGTTTGCCGCCGATGACGAGGGACTCCTTGTTTGCGAGCGCCAGCCGAGTTCCGGCGGCCAGGCAGGCCAGCGTCGGGCGCAGTCCCGCGGCACCGGTGATGGCGTTGAGAACCAGATCACACTCGCTGCCGGCAAGTTCGGTCGCGGCGTCGGGGCCCAGGATCAGCCTGGGAAGTTCAAAGTCCCCGGTTGCCCAGCCGCGGCGAGCGGCCTCGGCGTAGAGCGCCTGCTGGAGGTCACGGGCCTTGCTGGCCTTCGCGAGAGCGACCACGCGCGGCGCGAACTCGACGACCTGTGCTGCCAGCACTTCGATGTTTCCTCCGGAGGCGGCCAGACCGACGACGTCGAACTCGCCACGTCGACCGGAGACCACGTCAAGGGTCTGGGTTCCGATTGAGCCGGTACTGCCGAGCAGGACGATTCTTCGCACCGCACAAGTCTCTCACGCATGACAAGGCGGGGGAGACCTGGCGCCCCCGGCCACAACGCGTCAGTTCAAGGCTTCCCCGGCCTTTTCCAGCATCCGTCGGTGTTGATCGAGCACTCCCGCGAGCAGTTCCCCATTCCTCGCGACGAGCTCGTTCTGGATCTCGACGTCCACGGTCATGGCCCTGCCGGGGAAGTTGACATTGAGGGAGCATTCCAGTTCCTGAAGGGCCATCTGCTTCTTCTCCTCGGGAGGGGCAGCCTTTACGGATGCGCCCGCCTCATGGAGTTGCCTGAAGTCGTGCCCCGCCGCAGTCATGCAGTCCGCCCAGTCTGCTTCGGCGGCCTTGTACCCGGGATCCTCCTGCATCCGGATCCGTGCCTCCTCCAGCAGGCCGAGCGACGGCGTGAAGTACCCGAGTGGAATGTCTCCCCTGAGAGAATCCCACGACTCCTGCTCGCAGCCTCCTGGAGGGATCAGCTGGCCCTCACTGTCCTTCATGGTGCTGGCGTCCCCGGTTGCGGTCCGGCCAGTCATCACCTCCTCCGACAGGTCGGGGTGGGCCTCGTCGTCGCTGTCGGTCGGCAGCGGAGGACTGTCGTATCCGTACCGGACGACCTCTTCCCGGTTGAGTAAGCCATACCGGCGACGGAGGTTGAAGTAGTCGCTGACGTCCTCCTCCCCAGGTCGGTCGGGGGGAAGCTCCAACCCGAATCTGGCAGCACACTCTGACTGGAGCTTGAACGCAGCCAGAATCATCAGTTCCATTTCCTCGTCCGAGGGGAGGTACTCCATGAGAGGAAGGTCCACCTGGCTGCTGGCCGTGACCATCACGGTGGGCACCTCCTCGCCCTGCGCGGAACAGGCTGCGGCGCCGAGCCCCAGCAGGATGACAGCCATCGCGGAACGGACTGACCTGACACCGATGTTCAACATGCATTCTCCTTGTGAGTCATTGGCTTCGCTCACGGTGCCGGCCCGCCACCATCGCGAGGTCGCCACCCGTCCCGGCCGGGCGTCAGCCATGCCCCGTCGGGGCATGGCTGACGAGCGCTACCGCTCCTCGGCTCCTCCTGGCAACGAAGCCCAACGGTCGTGGACTGGCGAACCGGACTCAGGAGAGCCTGAAGGAAGAAGTCCAGTCGTTCCAGCCGCGCGCATCGGGGTGGTTGTCCACGGCGCCCGCCATCCTGAACCAGTTGGTCTGATACCCCTGGTAGTTCTCGAAGGAATGCAGCGCGACCTTGCAGTTGCCGTACGTGATGCCCCAGGAGATGCTGTTGTCCCATTCACCCAGACGCGGCTCCCGCCACTCAGCGCCCGTCCAGCCCTCCTTGTAGGAGGTGCAGTCCCTGCCACCGCTGACGGTGAGGACGTTTCCTGTGCCGTTCGAATGCTCCGTGAAGGTGGCCCAACGCACATAACCTCCATTGAAGCTGATGTGCCAGTCGTTGTTGGGCGAGGCCTCTGCCTGGGTAGGGGCAATGGCGGTGGCACCCACCGCCAGCGCCGCGACGACGCCGGTGAGGATCCTGCGGATCGATTTCTTCATGTGTTTCCTCTCGCTGCGGGCACTCTCTGCGCCCATGACGAACTCAACCAATCCACGCGTGGCCGCGCATCGCCCGTTCAGGTAGGGGGTGGGGGGCGCGGATGACCACATCGGGTCACGCAATGCGCGCGCCGGCGGCCAAACTGGGCGACGCCAGTCAACTCTGAATCAGGCCGGAACGCACTGCCCACATGACGGCCCCCAAGCGGTCGGGGGTACCCGTCTTGTTCATGACCGCCGCCACGTGCCGCTTGACTGTGTCGGGCGCGATGCTCAGGCGTCTGGCTATCTGGTCATTCGTAAGCGATTGCGCCACGAGTTTCAGTACCTCTTCCTCACGCACCGTGAGCGGTGCGGGCAACGGATCCTGGGGAACCACAACCCGCCGTGAGTGGTGGCCCCCCACTGACGGCGAGTAGGGATGGAGACCGTGCGCGGCCGCGATCAGGCCGGCAATGATCCGCTCCACCGGGTCCGTCTTGAGCAGGTACCCGACCGCCCCCGCGGACAGCGCAGAGCGTAGTGAATCGGAATCATCCATGGACGTGAACATCACCACGTTCAACGGCCCGAAGGCATCCAACATGCGACGCGTCAGCTCGAATCCGTCAACACCGGGCATTCGCACGTCCACGGCAACGACATGGGGATGCGACGCTTCCCTCCGCAGTTGGGCGAGCGCCTCTCGGGAATCCCCCGCCCACCTGACCTCCAGTCCCCGCTGTTCCAGTTGCAGGGAGAGGAGCCTGAGCATCAGGACGTCGTCGTCGACAAGGCCCACCGTGACAACCTCAGGCATGGGATCCGAGCAACCCTCTGTCACACTTCGTCTGCAAGACCGGAACCCAGCGGCAGGACCACCCTCAGGCTGAAAACGCCCGCAGCGACGCGATGGTCCACCTCTCCGCCCAGCCGGCGCACGCGCCGTCGCATCTCAAGAAGTCCCAGCCCTGTGGATATCCGGTGGTCCACCTGTGCCCGGGGAAGTGCGTCGTTCTGCCAGCTCAGCACCAGCTGGTCACAGTCAGCGTAAAGCGTCAGGAACACCCTGCTACGGGCGACGGCGTGCCTGCATATGTTGGACACTGATTCACACGCAACCCGCGACGCTTCAGCCTCGATCGACTCCGGTAGGTTCAGGCGTGCGGAGCCCGTTTGCAGGACGTCGAAGCCGGCCGAGCGCAGGGTCTGGATGGAGCGAGCCCATTCCCTCTCCAGACGGCTTCGCGACTTCTGCACTCGCCCGAGGGCGGTCGGGCAGCCCATGACCTCGCGCAGCTCGCTCACCCCAGCCTCACCGACCTCTATGAGCGCATCCAGGTGCCCGCTGAGCCATACGGGGAGGTCAGGGCGACGTCGCAGATCGCGAGCGATCATCAGCACCTGAGCCAGTCTTCCCGACCCCGAATCGTGCAGGACCTGCATGACGTCGCGCAACTGAGGTCGCCCATCAAGGTCCGCCAACGCCCGATCCGAGCGCCTGACCGAAAGCGCCACACGGTGAGTCACCCGGGCCCCAACGACCAACGAAATTGCTGCCAGCGCCACGAGACTTCGCCCGAGCCACCGTCGCTTGGACGACTCCGGCTGAAGCCCTACTGCGCGCGTCATGCCGGTAACCATAGCTAGCGCTCCGGGCACTCCGAGGGGTCCTTTCCCGACTTTTCGACCCGGGTTCTGGCGGATTGAATTGTTCAATTTGAGCGCAAAAAGCGCCCGCCCCGCGGCGCCGAAGCACTGCGGGGCGAGCGCCCGGGTCGTTGACTCAGACCAGACCGAAAGCCTGCATGGCTGTGGCGACCTTGCGGAAACCGCTGATGTTGGCGCCCAAGACGTAGTTGCCCGGCTCGCCGTACTCCTCCGCGGTCTCGGCACAGTCGTCATGGATGCGCTCCATGATGCGGGTCAGGCGCTCCTCGGTGTACTCGAAGTCCCATGAGTCGCGCATGGCGTTCTGCTGCATCTCGAGCGCGGAGGTGGCCACACCACCTGCGTTGGCAGCCTTGCCGGGGCCGAACAGGACGCCTGCCTCCTGGAAGTGGCCGATGCCCTCTGGGGTGGTCGGCATGTTGGCGCCCTCCGCCACTGCCAGGACGCCATTGCGAATGAGCCTCGCGGCGTTGGAGCCGTCGAGTTCGTTCTGCGTGGCACACGGCAGGGCGACGTCGACCGGGAGGTCCCAGATGCTGCCGTTGCCGGCCAGTTGAGCACCGTCGCGGCGGTCGGCGTAGTCGGAGACCCTCCCGCGTTCGACCTCCTTGATCTGCTGCAGCAGTTCGAGATCGACGCCGTTCTCGTCGACCACGTAGCCGGTGGAATCGGAGAACGCGATGACCTTGCCGCCCAACTGGTGGACCTTCTCGATGGCGTAGATCGCCACGTTGCCGGATCCGGAGACGGAGACGCGCTTGCCCTCGAAGCTCTCGCCCTTGGTCTTGAGCATCTGATCTGCGAACACGACCGTGCCGTAGCCGGTGGCCTCCTTGCGCACGAGCGAACCGCCCCAGTCGAGGCCCTTGCCGGTCAGCACGCCGGACTCGTAACGGTTGGTGATCCGCTTGTACTGGCCGAACATGAAGCCGATCTCGCGGCCGCCGACGCCGATGTCGCCGGCGGGGACGTCGGTGTACTCGCCCAGGTGGCGGTACAGCTCGGTCATGAACGACTGACAAAAACGCATCACTTCGTTCTCAGACCTGCCGCGGGGGTCGAAGTCGGAACCACCCTTGCCGCCGCCGATCGGGAGGCCCGTGAGGGAGTTCTTGAAGATCTGCTCGAAGCCGAGGAACTTGATGATGCCGAGGTAGACGCTGGGGTGGAAACGCAGACCACCCTTGTAGGGGCCGAGTGCGGAGTTGAACTCGACCCGGAAACCGCGGTTCACCTGGACCTGGCCCGCGTCGTCCATCCACGGCACACGGAAGATGATCTGTCGTTCCGGCTCGCAGAGTCGCTCGAGGATCTTGTCATCGAGGATCTCGGGGTGCTTCCGGCAAACCGGCTTCAGGCTGTCGAACACCTCACGGACTGCCTGATGGAACTCGACCTCTCCGGGGTTCCGGGCCACGACTGCCTCGTAGATGCCCTCCAAGCGCTCTTCCATGCTGCTCCTCAAGTTGCTCGACTTTTCCGCAAACAGGCTGATCTTAACTGCCGAGGGCTGGATCCCTTCATCCGAGCCTGCATTCGCGAGACGGGACTCAGCGTCACTACTGTTGCCCCTATGGCGAAACGGCACCGTGGTCCGACCTTCAGGCGAGCTCAGGACCAGCGCGTCGTGATCGGACCGTATGAACCCTCGCCCCGCCCCGAGTTGCCCGAGAACCCGCCTCCCACCCTGCTGGAGAAGCTGCGCGCGCGGATCGAGGGGCTCAGGCCCGGCAAGGGCAGGCGTGGTCCCGATTTCACGCACCCCGACGGTGTTGCGCGGGTGGGTCGCTACGAGCGTCGACGCAACCGTCGCAGCAAGTCACACTCCCGGCGCCCCACCGACTTCCTCGCACCGTCCCCCGAACAGAAGGCTTGACGCCGGCCCTGGTCGGCACCGCCGAGGGCTGTTGTGACGGGTCGGTCGGCCTCGATCTGACCAGCAGCCGGCTCGATTTACCAGCGTTGTTCACGGCCACCAGCCGTAGAGCGCTGGTGACGAGCGACAACGCTGGTCAACTGGTGGAAGCGCTGGTGAACCCGTGGGAGCGCTGGTGAACCGTGGGAACGCTTCGACGCGCGGCAGCCGGCTCGATTCACCAGCGTTGTTCACGGCCACCAGCCGTAGAGCGCTGGTGACGAGCGACAACGCTGGCCAACCGGCGGAAGCGCTGGTGAACGACCAACAACGCTGGTCAACCGTGGGAACGCTCGACGCGCGGCAGCCGGCTCGATTCACCAGCGTTGTTGACGGCCACCAGCCGTACAGCGCTGGTGACGAGCGACAACGCTGGTCAACCCTTGGGAGCGCTGGTCAACCCCCATGCTGGTGGTCCGTCTCAGCCGGAAGTCACGTCCTGCTGGGAGGCGGCGAGCTGGCCGCAGGCGCCGTCGATCTCGCTCCCCCGGGTGTCACGTAGGGTGACGGGGACGCCCCGTCGCTCCAGGGTGTGGATGAAGGCGCGTTCGTCCTCCTTGCGTGAAGCGGTCCACTTGGATCCGGGCGTGGGATTCAGCGGGATCAGGTTCACGTGGACCCAGCCCCAGTCCCCGCGCCGCTTCAGTACGTCGGCGAGGAGGTTCGCGCGTGCCACCGAGTCGTTGATGTCGCGCATCATGGCGTACTCGATCGACACGCGGCGCTTGGTGCGCTGGGCGTAGCCCCACGCAGCGTCGACCACCTCGTCGACCTTCCAGCGGTTGTTGATCGGGACGATCTCGTCCCTGAGCTCGTCATCCGGGGCGTGCAGGGAGACCGCCAGGGTGAGCGGAAGGCCCTCCTCCGTGAGCTGGTGGATCTGCGGGACGAGGCCGACGGTGGAGACCGTGATGCCGCGCGCGCTCATGCCGAAGCCACCCGGTGAGGGTTCGAGCAAGGTGCGGATGGCACCCATCACAGCCTTGTAGTTGGCCAGCGGCTCCCCCATCCCCATGAAGACGATGTTGTTGAGCCTGCCCGTGGCCCCGGGCACCTCGCCCGCGGCGAGCATCCGGTTGGCCGCGAACGCCTGGATGGTGATCTCGGCCTGCGACAGGTTGCGCTTCAGGCCGCCCTGTCCCGTGGCGCAGAACGGACAGGCCATGCCGCAGCCGGCCTGCGACGAGATGCACAGCGTGGAGCGGTTGGGGTAGCGCATCAGGACGGACTCCAGCAGCGAGCCGTCGTGGAGCTTCCAGAGGGTCTTGACGGTGGCGCCCTTGTCCGCCGTTCGGCTGGTGACCTGCTCGAGCAGACGCGGGAAGAGCTGCTCGGCCAGTTCCTCCCGAATTGACGCAGGAACGTCGGTCCAGGCGGCAGGATCGTCGGAGAGATGGTCGAAGACGTGGCGGGAGATCTGCTCCGCACGGTACTTCGGCAGCCCGAGCTTCTCCGTGGTCTCCCGGCGCTCCTGATTCGTGAGGTCCAGCCAGTGGCGCGGTGGCTTGCCGCGCCGCGGCGCCTCGAAGACGAGCGGAAGAACAGTGGTCATCATGCCCCCAGAGCAAGGTTAAGGACGAGCCAGCCCACCGGGAACGCGACCAGCATCGAATCGAGCCTGTCCATCACCCCGCCATGGCCGGGCAGGAAGTTGGACATGTCCTTGATCCCGGCGTCACGCTTGATGAGCGACTCGACAAGGTCTCCCAGAGTAGCCGCAAGCGCAACGGCGATCCCGAACAGGACTCCCACCCACCAGCTGGTCCGCAGCAGGAGCAGCGCACAGGCCACCCCCACCAGGACGCTGAACACCACGGACCCAAGCACGCCTTCCCACGTCTTGCTGGGACTGATGAGAGGCGCGAGCTTGTGCTTGCCAAGCTGGGAGCCGACGGCGTAGGCGCCGGTGTCGGCGGCCACCACGCAGAACACGATGGTCAGGATGCGGAACTCGCCGTTGGACTCCCCCATCAGCAGCGAGACGAACACGCCCATGAGTGGGATGTAGGCGACGATGAAGGCCGATCCGGCGGCGTCGCGGAGGAAACCCTCGGGGCCATGCCGGAGCCTGGCGGTGAAGCTGGCCAGCACGGTGGCGCCCAGGCAGGTGACGATGAAGGTAGAGGGTTGGATGACGTCGAACACCGCCACGAGCCAGCCACCGACGATACTGACGGCCGTGCCCACGACGATTGGGACGATGGCAGCGTGCATTCCCTTGCGCTCCAAGGCGTTGTGCACCTCAATGGAGGCCAGGCACAGGGCTGCGGCGACCAGTAGCACAAAGAACCAGTGCGCCCAGAGGAGCCCGACCGCCACAGCCACGAACAGCCCCACCCCGACGCCGATGGCGACCGGAAGGTTGCGGCCACTCGTCGGCGTCGAGGCGGGCTCGCTCGCAGCAGTGGTCGGCATCAGATCTCGCTGAGCTCGGCTTCCTTGGCCTTCAGCAGGTCATCAATGCTGTCCACGAACTTCTTGGTAGAGGCGTCCAGCGCCTTCTCCGCGCGGGCGAGCTCGTCCTCGCTGATCTCGCCGTCCTTCTGCAGCTTCTTGAGCTGATCCATGGCGTGGCGACGGACGTTGCGCACCGCCACCCGGGCATCTTCAGCCTTGCCCTTGGCCATCTTGACGTACTCCTTGCGGCGCTCCTGTGTGAGCTCGGGCATCACCACGCGGATGGAGTTGCCGTCATTGCCAGGATTGACCCCGAGGTCGGCGTCGCGGATGGCCTTCTCGATTGCGGCGATGGCACTGCGATCGAAGGGGGTGATGAGCAGTGAACGCGGATCCGTGGAGGTGAACGAGGCCAGCTGCTGCAGCGGCGTGGGGGCACCGTAGTAGTCAGCGTTGATCCCGGCGAACATCGCGGGGTGCGCCCTTCCCGTCCGGATGCTGGCGAGGTCCTCGCGTGCGAAGTCCACCGCCTGCTGCATCTTGGTCTGGGCTTCCTTCTGGGTTTCGGCGATCATGACCGCCCTCCTTTCGTGGTGGGTCAGCGGGTGACAAGCGTCCCGATGTGCTCGCCATTGACGACGCGAGCGATGTTGCCGGGCTTCGACAGGTTGAAGAACACGATGTTCAGGTTGTTGTCGCGCGCCAACGCGATCGCGGTGGCATCCGCCACCTTCAGGTCCTCGGAAAGGAACTGGTCGAACGTCAGTCGGTCGAACTTCGTGGCGTCCGGATCGGTGCTGGGGTCCGCGGTGTAGACGCCATCGACTCCCTGCTTTCCCATCAACAGGACCTCGGCGCCAATCTCGAGTGCACGCTGCGCAGCCACCGTGTCGGTGGAGAAGTACGGCATGCCCGAGCCAGCACCGAAGATCACCAGGCGCCCCTTCTCCAGGTGGCGTTCCGCGCGGCGTGGGATGTAGGGCTCTGCGACCTGCCCCATCGTGATGGCGGACTGCACCCGGGTGTTGATGCCTTCCTTCTCGCAGAAGTCCTGCAGCGCGATGCTGTTCATGACCGTGCCCAGCATGCCCATGTAGTCGGCCCGGTCACGGTCCATGCCGCTCTGGCTCAACTCGGCACCACGGAAGTAGTTGCCGCCGCCCACGACCACGGCCACCTGCACACCGTCATTGACGACGTCGGCGATCTCCTTGGCGATGCTCCTGACGGTGTCAGGATCCACACCGAGCTTTCCGCCACCGAAGACCTCGCCGGACAGCTTGAGCAGCACCCGCCTGTATCGCTTCGTCATGGTTCCCCTCGGGGTTGGTGGTTGCGGTCGGTTCGGTGAAAGCCTATCGTCCCCGGGCGGACCCCGGACACAGACGGTGGCGTGTGCCGCGAGTACTCGCGGCACACGCCACCGTTTGATGACTTGTCAGGCTGTGATGGCGAAGCGCGCGAAGCGCGTCACCTCGGCGCCGGCGGCCTTCAGCAGGTCACCGACGGACTTCTTGTCCTCCCAGACTGCCGGCTGGTCAAGGAGTGCAACGTCCTTGTAGTAGCCACCGAGACGGCCCTCGACGATGCGCGTGATGGCACCCTCGGGCTTGCCCTCCTCGCGGGCGGTCGCTTCTGCGATGCGACGCTCGTTCTCCACGATGTCGGCCGGGACCTGGTCCCGCGAGACGTAGGTGGGGCTCATGGACGCGATCTGCATCGCGACCTGGTGGGCGAGGGTCTCGTCCCCACCGGTGTACTCCACGAGTACGCCGACCTGCGGAGGCAGGTCTGCGGCCCGGCGGTGGAGGTACAGGTGGGTGGTGCCGTCGAAGTTCGCAGCGTTGACCACCGAGATGTTCTCGCCGATCTTCACGCCGAGTTCCTTGACCGCCTGCTCCACCGTCTCACCGGAGGCGAGCGTGGCAGCGTTGGTCGACTCCACGTCGGTGGCGCCGCTGGCCAGCACTGCGTCGACGATCTGGTCTCCCAGCCCGACGAACTCGGCGTTCTTCGCAACGAAGTCGGTCTCGGCTGCGAACTGGATCAGGACGCCCTGCTTGCCCGCGACGATCCCGTTGGCGGCCTCGCGGTCAGCCCGCTTGGCAGCCTTGGCGAGACCGTGCACGCGAAGCACCTCAACGGCCTTCTCGAAATCACCCTCGGCCTCGACCAGGGCATTCTTGGCGTCCATCATGCCGGCGCCAGTGGCGTCGCGGAGCTTCTTAACGTCTGCGGCGGTGATTGCCATCAGTCACATTTCCCGTCTGGGTAGGAGGATTACTTGGTTTCGGTGGTCTCGTCGACGGTGTCCTCATCGGCCTGGGCAGGAGCCTCAGCGACCTCAGCCTCAGCAGCAGGAGCCTCAGCGACCTCAGCCTCAGCGACCTCAGCCTCAGCGGCAGGAGCCTCAGCGGCAGGAGCCTCAGCGACCTCCGGGGCGGTGGCTTCGGCCTCGGCCGCAGCAGTCTCCGCCTCGGACTTGGCGAGGAGTTCGAGCTCCCAGTCGGGCATGGGCTCAGCGACGGCCTCGTCTCCCGACTTCCCGGACGAACGCTCGATCAGGCCTGCCGCGACGGCGTCGGCGACGATCCGGGTGAGCAGTGCAACAGAGCGAATCGCGTCGTCATTGCCGGGGACGGCGAAGTCGACCTCGTCCGGGTCGCAGTTGGTGTCGAGGATGCCCACGACGGGGATGTGCAGCTTGCGGGCCTCGTCGACGGCGAGGTGCTCCTTCTTGGTGTCGACGATCCAGACCGCCTGCGGGGTCCTCGACATGTCGCGGATGCCGCCGAGGGTCTTGTCGAGCTTGATCTTCTCCCGCTCGAGCTGCAGCAGTTCCTTCTTGGTGAGGCCGCTTGCCGCCACGTCGGTGAAGTCCATGACCTCAAGCTCCTTGAGGCGCTGGATGCGCTTGGAGACGGTCCCGAAGTTGGTGAGCATGCCACCCAGCCAGCGCTGGTTGACATATGGCATCCCGACACGGGTGGCCTGCTCGGCGATGGCTTCCTGGGCCTGCTTCTTGGTCCCCACGAAGAGGACCTGGCCGCCGCGGGAAACCGTGGACTTGACGAAGGCGTAGGCCTTGTCGATGTAGCTCAGGGAGAGCTGGAGGTCGATGATGTAGATGCCGTTGCGCTCGGCGAAGATGAACCGCTTCATCTTGGGGTTCCAACGACGGGTCTGGTGCCCGAAGTGGACGCCGGACTCCAACAACTGGCGGGTGGTGACGACGGCCATGGCCGTTCCTTTCACTGCGGACACGATGTGTCCGCCACTGCTCGGGTGGGCGCGGTGGCCCACGGTGGTTTCGTGACCCCTCTTGAGAGGCCTTCCTGATGCGCCCGGTGATGGCACCCGCTGGCGGGACCACGCGACCACCGGCGGTTCCCCGCGCAGCGCATGCGATGTCAACCGGACAGACCGGTCGCGATGGTCATTCTAGACTCCCACGCGCTCGGGTGCCAACCGGGCGCTACCGTTCAAGCACGACGCGGAGCCACGCGGACACCACCGAGGCGATGCCCGGCAGGTCCTTCTTGAGTGCGTGGTCGCCTTCCACCAGCACCACCCGGCACGTCCGCGATCCCTCGGGGCGTCCGAAGGGGTCGCGCTTGCCCTGGACCACCAGGACCGGAACGCCGACGCCGGTGAGTTCGTCCTGCCGGGACTTTTCCGGGCGACCGGGGGGATGCAGTGGGAACGCGAGGCACAGTACACCCGCGCAACCTGTTGCCTCCCAGGTCCGGCACGCCACCCTGGCCCCGAACGAGCGGCCACCGGTCACCAACGGCACCCCCGCGAAGGACCCTGCCGACAGGTGTCGGGCGACCGTGGTCCAGGCCAGGTCCGCCTGGGCGGCTGGGGCCGGGGCCCTCCTTCCCGCCACGCGGTAGGGCTGTTCCACGAGTGCGACCGCGCAGCCGAGACCCAGGGCGGAGTCGGCAGCGATCCGCAGGTCGCCCGCGCCGACGCCCCCACCGGCGCCGTGGCCGAGCATCAGCAGCCCAGTCGGCACCGAGCCGGCCGGCCGCATCAGGTGGACGCGCGCGGGGCCGTGGGGCGTCGCCACCTCCGAGATCTCCGGCTCCATTCCCCGAATGCTACTTCCCCACCTGTGGACAGTGACGGCGCGGACAGCGGCGCACCCACAGTGTTGGACATGCGTCCATTCCTGACCCTCGTCCCACTCCTCCTGCTGCTGTTGTTCCCCCGGGCCGCACACGCCGACGGTGGCCTCGAACTGGATCCGCCGGTCCCGGGGGCGGTCCTGAAGTCCTTCAGTACCGGGCCGGAGCGCTGGTCGCCGGGGCACCGTGGCGTGGATCTTGCCGGCCGGGCGGGCGAGGAGGTGCGGGCCGCGGCGGTGGGGGTTGTGTTCTTCGCCGGCAGCGTCGCCGGCAGACCATCGGTGTCGGTGGACCACGGCAACGGACTGCGCACCACCTACACGCCGGTACGGGGATCTGTGGCCAAGGGCGACGTCGTGGCCGCGGGTGACGTCGTCGGCACGCTCGCCCCGGGCCACTGCGCATCCGCCTGCCTCCACTGGGGACTGACCGACGGAACGGACCATTTCGACCCGCTGGCCTACACCGGGGTGCGTCAGGTCCGGCTCCTCCCCGTCGGCAGCGCCGCGCGGCCGAGCCCGCAGTTCAGGGCGGCAACCACGAAGATGAGCGCCGGCAACCTGCCGGTCAAGGGGCGGATAAGCTCCCGGTTCGGAATGCGGACGCACCCGGTCACTGGGGTCCACAAGTTGCACGATGGCGTGGACATCGCCACCGGCTGCGGGCAACCCGTCGTGACGCCATGGACGGGAACGGTCACGACGGTCCAGCACCATCCCGCCTACGGGAACAGGGTGATCATCGAACACGCGGACGGCCTCAGCGCCTACGCGCACCTGCAGAAGATGTCTGTGCGCAAGGGACAGCGCCTCCAGGCAGGGACGCCCGTGGGCACCGTCGGTTCCACGGGTTTGTCGACCGGTTGTCACCTCCACTGGATGGCCTGGACCGGGGGGCGGCTGGTGGATCCGCTTACACTCGTCGGTTCGCGGTGATCAAGCTCGCGGGTGGGCCTGCCGGAAGGCATCCCTCAGGCGCTGGGAGGTGACGTGCGTGTAGATCTGGGTCGTCGCCACCGACGAGTGCCCCAGCAGTTCCTGTACGGAACGCAGGTCTGCACCGCCCTCGAGGAGGTGGGTGGCCATGGCGTGTCGCAGCCCGTGGGGGCCGACCTCGGCACCGCCGGCGCGGGTCGCCTCATGAACCACCCGACGGGCCACCCGCGGGTCGAGCCTTCCCCCGCGGGCACCGAGGAAGACCAGATCTGGGCTGGCCGTCACGGCAACCAGATCGCGCACCGCCAGCCACTCCTCGAGGGCCCTGCGCGCTGGCGCACCCATGGGGACGCTGCGTTCCTTTCCACCCTTGCCCATCACCCGGACGGTCCCGCGCTCGGTGTCGACGTCACGCAGCCCGATGCCGCACAGCTCGGACACCCGCAGGCCGCTGGCATAGAGCAGTTCCACCAGCGCGAGGTCCCGTGCCGCGATCGGTCCCTCCCCCTCCGCCACTCGGGTTCGGGTGGATTCGAGGCTGTCGCCAACTGCCGAGGCGGACGGGACCTTCGGCAGCCTGCGCTGGCGCTTCGGCGCCCGGAGCCGACTCGCGGGATCCACCGCCAGCAGCCCCTCCACCTTCACCGCCCAGGAGAAGAAGCCCCGCACGCATGCGACACGGCGCTGCACCGTCGCCGGCGCCGCCCCGGCCTCGGACATGTCCGCGAGCCACGCGCGCAACGTCTGAAGGGTCACTTGCGCGGGGGGCCGCTGCGCATACCCGGCAAGGGCGCGCAGGTCTGACAGGTAGGCCCGGACGGTGTGCGCGGACAGCCCCTGGTCAGTCTCAAGGTGTCTGCGGTACTCGTCGAGCACCGCTTGCCACGCCTGGCTCGCCTGCGTCATGGCAACCAGTATCGCCGAGGCGGCATACTGGTTGACTGCGAACACGCGTGCACCGAGGAGAGACCCACATGGCCCTGGACCTGACCACAGGCGGCAAGATCCGTCCGATCACCCGATGGGGAACCCCGGTCATGCACTCCCGGACCAGGCCGGTCACCGAGTTCGGCGAGGAACTGCACGAGCTGGTCCGCGACATGTTCGCAACCATGCGGGCAGCCGAGGGCGTCGGGCTGGCGGCCACCCAGGTGGGCGTTGACCTGGCCGTGTTCGTCTACGACTGCCCGGACGCCGATGACATCGTGCGTCGGGGGGTGGTGTGCAACCCGGTGATCGAGCTTCCCACCGGCAAGGACCGGAACCTGGACGGCAGCGAGGAGGGCTGCCTCTCATATCCGGGCGGCTACCAGAGCGTGGCGCGACCGGACACCGCGCGTTGTACCGGTCAGGATGCCGAGGGCAACGACGTCGACCTGGTCGGCACCGGACTACTGGCCCGCTGTTTCCAGCACGAGACCGATCACCTCAACGGCACGGTCTTCGGGGACCGGCTCTCCGTCCGCGCCCGCCGCAAGCTGGACGAGCAGGCCCAGGAACTCGCCTACCGCTACCCCGAGGACTGGCCGGTCTCCCCCAAGCGGGTGGCCACCCCGGAGCAGGCGGAAATCTCCGAGGCTTAACCCTGAGTGCACCTTCTGGACATGTAGCGTTCATGTCTCCCGGGCCCCGAATTAACCGTGGCTACCTAGGGTCGCTGATGACCCCTAACAGAAGGTGATCCATGAAACTTCGCAGTCGCATCGCCGCAGTGTCCGCGGCGGCCGCAGTGACGCTGACGGGCTTCGGAGCCCTCAGCCCGTTCCCCTTCGCGCAGGCCGCCCCGGCCACGGACCTGATGATCAGCGTCTACGTCGAGGGCAGCGGCAGCAACAAGGCCATCGAGCTTCACAACCCCACCGATGTGGCCATCGACCTGGCCGGCTACACCGTCGAGCTCTACTCCAACGGAGCGGCGACGGCCACCAACAGCCTGGGTCTCCAGGGGTCGCTCGAACCCGGAGGTCACTACACCATCACGAACTCGCTCGCCTCGGCCGAGCTTGCCGCTCACAGCGACGTGACCAGCGCCGTGACCAACTACAACGGTGACGACGCGCTGGTCCTCAGGAAGGGCACCGCCGTCATCGATTCCATGGGACAGGTCGGCTTCGACCCGGGGACCTCCTGGTCCGCCAACGGGGTGAACATGCTCGACATGACCCTGACCAAGAAGGCCTGCACCGTCGACGCGTCGCCCTCCGATGCCTACGACCCCTCAGTCGACTTCGCGGCCACGGCCCAGAACGACTTCTCCACGCTCGGATCCGTCGACTGCACAGGCACCGAGCCGTCGCAGACCCCCACCGTCGACCCGACGCAGACACCGGAGCCCACCGTCGACCCGACGCAGACACCGGACCCCACCGTGACGCCGACCGTCTCACCCACCCCGACGCAGGACCCGTCGGGACTGAGCATCGGTGCCGTCCAGGGCACGACGAACACCAGCCCCTATGTGAACCAGACGGTGACGCTGGACGCGTTCGTGACCGCCACCTTCCAGGGCACCGAATCGGGCCGTGCCCAGTTCAGTGGCTACTACATCCAGGACGCCGGTGACGGTGACGCCGCCACCAGCGACGGCCTGTTCGTCTACGCCCCCAACGGCCCTGCCCGCAGGGTCGGTGAGGAGATTCGCATCACGGGCACCATCGTGGAGGCCTTCGGCCAGACCCAGCTCAACCCCACCGAGGTCACCGTCCTCTCCACCTCAGACACGGCCGCGATCCCCGCCACGGAGCTGACAGTGCCTGTCTCCGACTACGAGCGCTTCGAGGGGATGTACGTGACGTTCCCGCAGCAACTGACCATCCTTGAGTTCTTCAACTTCGACCGCTTCGGCGAGATCGTCTACGGCCTCGAGCGCCAGTGGACTCCCACCGCCGTGACGGAACCGGGTGCAACCGCTCAGACGCTCGCCGCCCACAATGCAGCGAGCCGGATCGTCGTCGATGACGGCTTCAACTCCCAGAACGTCTCCCCCGCCATCCACCCCAACGGTGAGCCGTTCGCCAGGGACAACTACTTCCGCGGCGGCGACAGGGTCGCCAACCTCACGGGTGTGATGAGCTTCCGCAACAGCACTTTCAAGCTGCAGCCCACCCAGGGCGCCGACTACACGGCCGCCAACCCGCGCCCGGAGGCCCCCGCGGTCGGCGGCGACTTCAAGGTGGCATCGTTCAACGTCCTCAACTACTTCACGACGCTGAACATGCGTGGAGCCACGACGCCGGAGGAACTCCAGCGCCAGCAGGCCAAGATCGTCGCGGCGCTGGCGGAGATCGACGCCGACGTCGTGGGACTCATGGAGATCCAGAACAACGCGCCGACCGCGGTCGCGCACCTCGTCGCCGGACTCAACGCCGCGGTCGGGGAAGGTACCTACGCCTACATCGACACCGGCGTGCAGGGCACCGACGAGATCTTCCAGGCCATCATCTACAAGACAGCCACCGCCCAGCCCGTCGGGGATTTCGCGGTGCTGGACTTCAACGACGGCCGCAACCGGCCCAGCCTGTCGCAGACCTTCCGTCACCGCACCTCCGGTGAACTTGTCACCGTCAACGTGAACCACCTGAAGTCGAAGGGGTCCGCGTGCACCGGGGACCCGGACCTGGGCGATGGCCAGGGCAACTGCAACCTCACCCGAGTGGCCGCCGCACAGGACATCGTGAAGTGGCTGGCGACGGACCCGACGGGGCAGGGCGCCACCCGCACCATCGTGCTGGGTGACCTGAACTCCTACGACCACGAGGACCCGATCGACGTCTTCGTCGAGTCCGGGTACACCGACCTGGAGAAGAAGTTCAACGGTGAGCACGCCTACTCCTACGTGTTCGACGGGCAGCTCGGATACCTGGACTACGGCCTCGCCAACGCTGGTGCGGTTGCCGACGTCGTGGGGGCCGCGACGTGGCACATCAACGCCGACGAGTCGGACCTGTTCGACTACACCATGCGGTTCAAGGCCGACAACGAGGACGCCCTGTTCGCGGCTGACCCCTACCGCTCCTCCGACCACGACCCCGTGATCATCGGTCTGCAACTTGGAGGCGGTTCCACCCAGAGCCCCACTCCCGAGCCCTCAGCGACGCCCACGCCCACGGTCACCGTGACCGCCGAGCCCACGGCGACCCCCACCGTGACCGCCACGGCAACCGTGACCGCCACCGCCACGGTGACCGCCACCGCAACGGTGACCGCCACCGCAACCGCCACGGTGACCGCCACCGCGACGGTGACGGCCACGACCACGGCGACGGCGACGACCACGGCGACAGTGACCGAGACGGTCACCGCGAAGCCCGGTCGCGGTCCGAAGCCGGGCAAGGGTCCGCAGCACCGACCTGGATCGCGTGCCCACCTCGGCCCGATCTGGTGGACGCTCAGCTGAGCACCCTGGTACCAGAAACGGGGACCGGTCCTTCGCGGACCGGTCCCCGTTCGGTTCACCAGCGGCTCAGCGCAGGACGTAGGCCAGCACCGCCGCAGCAGTCGCGACGTTCAACGAGTCGATGCCGTCGGCCATGGGGATCGTGACAGCGACGTCTGCGGCCTCCAGCCAACCCTGGGACAGTCCGTGGCCCTCATTTCCCAGCAGCAGCGCGACCTTGTCGTCGGTCCGGTAGTCATCCAGCGCGACGGCGTCCTCGGCCAAGGTCGCCGCCACCAACGTGAAGCCGGCACCGCTCACGCGGCCGAGGTCACCGTCGGAGGACATCCTGCGCCACGGCAGTTGCAGGGAGGCACCCATGGAGGCCTTGATCGCACGCCGGTAGAGCGGGTCGGCACTGGTGGCCGAAACCACGACGCCGTCCCACCCCAGTGCGGCCGCGACGCGCAGAATCGAACCGATGTTGGCGTGATCGACGATGTCCTCGCACACGATCAGCCGCCGTCCGGACAGGAGCACTTCCCAGGACGCCTCAACGGGTCGCAGGAACGAGGCGAGCGCGCCGCGGTGGATGTGGAACCCGCTCACGGCCTCGACCATGGCCGCGGAGGCGACGTAGCAGGGGACTTCCGGCCAGGCCGCGATCACGTCGTGGAGTCCTGGCAGCCAGCGCTCCTGCAACAGGAAGGATCGCGGTCTGGCTCCTGCCTCGGCGGCCCGTCGGATGATCTTCTCGCCCTCCGCGATGAACAGGCCCTCGGCCTGCTCGAGATGGCGACGCAGTCGTGAATCCCGCAAGGACACGTAGTCCGCCAGGCGGGGATCCGACGGGTCGGCTACCTCAACGAGCACGGGCACGCTCACTCGACGCGGACCAGGACGACTCCATGCCGAAAGCCTAGCGGGGACGGGAACGGATACCTTTGGTGGCATGCCGCGCCCCCCGTCCAGGATCGACCCGTTTGTGCTCATGATCCTGGCGGCGGCCGGACTCGCCTTCCTGCTGCCGGCCACCGGGGGCGCAGCGGTCGCCGTCGACTGGGCCACCAGGGTCGCCGTCTTCATCCTCTTCTTCGGGTACGGCGCCAAGCTCTCGGTCCATGAGGCCGTCGCCGGCCTCAGACACTGGCGTCTACATCTGGTGATCCTGGCGTGCACCTTCGTGGTGTTCCCGCTGGTCGGCGCGGGGTTCCTCGCAATCCCCGACGGCGTCATCGGCGTCACCACGAGGCTCGGCCTGGCGTTCCTGTGCCTGGTGCCCTCCACGGTGCAGTCCTCGATCACCTTCACCTCGCTGGCTGGGGGCAACGTCCCCGGAGCCATGGTGTCGGCAACGGCGTCCAACCTGCTCGGCGTCCTCGTCACCCCAATGCTGGCGCTGCTGATGCTCCCCGCCAACGGTGGCTCGGGCATCGGCCTCGACCAGTTCCTCGGTGTCGTGGTCCAGCTGTTGCTGCCGTTCGTGCTCGGGCAGCTGTCGCGGCGCTGGACTGCCGGTTTCATGAGCACCCACTCGCGCAGGATCAAGTACTGGGATCAGGGGGTGATCTGCCTGGTCGTGTACGGGGCCTTCTCGGACTTCTTCGCCCAGGGAATGTGGCGTCAGGTGGAGCCCTGGGACCTGCTGGTCATGGTGGCGCTCTGCCTTGCCCTGCTCGCAGCGATGCTCTGGTTCACGTGGCACCTCGGTGGCTGGCTGAATTTCACCCACCCGGACCGGATCGCGATCATGTTCTGTGGCACCAAGAAGTCGCTCGCCACTGGTGTCCCGATGGCGAGCGTTCTGTTCGCGGACCAGTCCGTCGGTCTGGTGGTGCTGCCGCTCATGGTCTTCCACCAGTTGCAGTTGATGGCCTGCACGGTCATCGCCGGGCGCCTCGCCCGCGGCACAGGCGAAACCGCCGGTGCTCGTCCCCCGGGAACCTGACCCGCACTGCGGCAAGGGGAAACAATCTTGATGTTGAGATTTCTTCGCGCGTGCTCTAGCTTCAGCTTCCGGGACCAGCGTTGGCCCCGCCCAGCCTCGAAGGAGCATTGCAGTGACGCAACAGCAAGAGGATTCGCGCCCCCTCCGCAACGAAGATGAACCCGAGTTCCACCTGCCGGAAGAACACTGGCCCCTTCCGGAACTGCTGCACACCCAGCCCGGCCACGCGTCGCCGGACAACGCGGCGTTCCTGGTGGCGGCCGCCGGCGAGCAGTACCAGTCCCTGCGCGGAACCTTCCGCAGGTTCGCCTTTCCGATGACGATGGCTTCGCTGGTGTCGTACTTCACCTACGTGCTCCTGTCCATCTACGCTGAGGGCTTCATGGCCCAGCCCCTGCTCGGCGCCCTCAACGTGGGCATGGCGCTCGGACTCACCCAGTTCGCCATCACGTGGATCTGGACCGCAATCTACGTCCGCTACGCGCAGCGTCGCCTCGACCCGGCCGCGTCCGACCTGAAGGCCCAACTCGAGGGCGGGATGGTGGCGTGATGCTCCTCGAGACCTATGGCAACCCAGCGATCAACATCGGCGTCTTCGCCGTGTTCGTGGCGCTGACGATGGGGATCGTCATCGTCGTGACCCGCCAGAAGGCAAAGGCGTCGGACTTCTACACCGGAGGTGCGGCATTCTCGGGCCGGCAGAACGGCCTCGCCATCACCGGTGACTACCTCTCGGCAGCCTCCTTCCTCGGCGTCACGGGCGCGATCGCCATCTACGGCTACGACGGGCTGCTCTATGCGGTCGGGTTCTTCGTGGCCTGGATCGTCGCCCTGTTCCTCGTGGCCGAGCCGCTGCGCAACACCGGCAAGTACACGATGGCCGACGTCCTCAGCTTCCGGATGAGGCAGAAGCCGGTGCGGACCGCAGCGGCGACGTCCACCCTGGTGGTGTCGTTCGTCTACCTGCTCGCGCAGATGGCCGGCGCAGGTGGCCTCGTGGCCCTACTGCTCGGTGTGTCCGACAAGACCACCCAGGGCTGGGTCATCGCGCTGGTGGGGGCCTTGATGGTGGTCTACGTGCTGGTCGGCGGCATGAAGGGCACCACGTGGGTGCAGATGATCAAGGCCGTACTCCTCGTCGCAGGGGCGGCGATCATGGCGGTGATCGTGATGCTCGGCAACGGGTTCAACCTCTCCGAGCTGCTGGCAGGCGCCCAGAGCGCCGGCCTCGACAGCACCACCGGCGCCGGACGCGACCTGCTGCAGCCCATGCAGCAGTACGGCGGCTCTGCCATCACCAAGCTCTCCTTCCTCTCGCTGGCGCTCGCCCTGGTGCTCGGGCCTTCCGGCCTGCCGCACGTGCTGATGCGCTTCTACACGGTGCCGACGGCGAAGGAGGCCCGCCGTTCGGCGGTGTGGGCCATCATCCTGATCGGGGGCTTCTACCTGCTCACGCTCATCCTCGGCATGGGCGCCGCGATGCTGGTCGGGCAGCAGACCATCCTCGACGCCCCCGGCGGCGTCAACTCCGCGGCACCGATGCTGGCGCTCGTGATCGGCGGCGAGGTGTTCATGGGGGTCATCTCCGGGATTGCGTTCGCCACCATCCTCGCCGTCGTGGCAGGGCTGACAATCACCGCATCGGCCTCATTCGCGCACGACGTCTACAACAACGTCATCAATAACGGCTCGGTCGACCCGGTCGAGGAGGTGAGGGTGGCTCGCATCACATCCGTGGTCATCGGCGTCCTCGCGATCCTCGGTGGCATCCTCGCCAATGGACAAAACATCGCGTTCCTGATTTCGCTCGCCTTCGCGGTCGCGGCCTCGGCGAACCTGCCCTCGATCCTGTACACCCTGTACTGGCGCCGGTTCAACACCCGCGGTTCCGTGTGGAGCATCTACACGGGTCTGGTCAGCTCAGTGGTGCTGATCGTCTTCTCGCCTTCGGTATCCGGATCGGCGACGTCGATGCTGGGTGAGGGAGTCGACTTCGCGTGGTTCCCGCTCACCAACCCGGCGCTGGTCTCCGTGCCCCTGGCGTTCCTCGCCGGCTGCGTCGGCACGCTCACCGCGTCGCACAAGGCAGACGAGGACCTGGCGATCGAGATGGAGGTCCGTTCCATGACTGGCGCCGGAGCAGGCGACGCAGTGGCCCACTGAAACCCCCTCCGCGGGCGCCTCAGCCCTCCTCGGGCCTGGGCGCCTGCGCGCGGGAGGGTTCGGGATCGGGCACGCCGCTGACGGGCGGGGCCGACGGCGTCTCCTGACGGGGGCTGTCGAGCTCTGCCGGCTTGGAACCTCGCCGGGTGTGCCGCAGGACCGCGTTCTGCTCCATCGCCTGCGCTTCCGCGATCGCCTGCTGCATCGTCTCGTCCGAGCGTTCCCGGTCCTGGTCCCGCTGCGCGGCGATCTCTGCCTGCACGTCTATCCGCTCCGGGGCCTGGAAGTTGTCACCCACCTTGGAGATGTAGTCGCGGACATTCTCCGCGCCCGACACCTGCCCGAGACCCTTCAGTGCGTCGTTGAGTTCGCTGGGGATGATCCACATCTTGTTCGAGTCCCCGGAGGCCAACCGTGGCAGCATCTGCATGTACTGGTAGGCCAGCAGCCCTTGGTCCGGCTGACCCGCGTGGATGGCGCCGAAGACGGTGGTGATGGCCTGAGCCTCGCCCTCCGCGCGCAGCATCGCGGACTGGCGGTCCGCCTGTGCGCGCAGCACGGCGGCCTCCCGTTCACCCTGGGCCCGGAGAATGGAGGACTCCCTGTCACCGCCCGCCTGCAGGATCTGCGACTGTCGCTGGCCCTCGGCCAGGAGGATCTGCGCTCGTTTGTCGCGCTCGGCCCGGGCGCCCTTCTCCATTGCGTCGCGGATGGTGGGCGGCGGGTCGATCGCCCGCAACTCCACCCGGTTGACCTTGATCCCCCACTTGCCGGTGGCCTCGTCGAGGACCATGCGCAGCTTCTGGTTGATCTCCTCGCGCGAGGTGAGTGCCGCCTCGAGATCCATCCCACCGATGATGTTGCGCAGCGTCGTCATGGTGAGCTGTTCGATGGCGTCGTGGTAGTTCTGGGCCTCGTAGGCGGCCCGTACCGGATCAACGATCTGGAAGTAGATGACCGAGTCGATGGAGACCATCAGGTTGTCCTCGGTGATCACGCCCTGGGGCGGGAACGGGACGACCTCCTCGCGCATGTCCATGGTGTAGGCGACGCGGTCGAACACGGGAATCACCAGGTGCGGCCCCGGATCCAGGCGGCGCCGGAACTTGCCGAGTCGCTCGACGATGCCCACGTGCTGCTGGCGCACGATCTTCAGCATCATGAGCAGGAACAGCACCACCACGATTGCGATGCCAATAGCGATGAACTCCATTGTCTCCTCCTTGGCTCAGCTGTGCCCGAGTTCGCCTTGCGACTGCACGGGGTAGACGATCAGGGTTACGCCGTCGATGCCATACACCTCGACGTCATCACCCTCTTCGATGGTGATGGCCGGATCGAAGGAGCGGGCGTCCCAGATCTGGCCGGACACCTTCACCTCGCCGCCGGTGCGGGTGATCTCCGCAGTCGCCCTGCCCGGGGAACCGACGAGGGATTCCAGGGAGGACCGGTAGCCGGGTGCGTTGCGGACCTTGTTGAGCAGCGTCGGACGCAACAGGAACAACGTCAGGACAGCCACGACCAGCGCGACCATGATCTGCAGCCACCACAGTCCGGGGACGATCAACGCCGTGACACCCCCGGCGAGGGCACCGGCGGCCAGCATCAGGAGCGTGAGGTCCATGGTGAGCAACTCGAGCGCGGCGAGCCCCACCGCGAGGATCCCCCAGCCGGCCCAGGAGAAGTCACGGAGCCATTGGACGAAGTCATCCATGTCGGGCCACCGATCTGGCACTCCAGCGACCGTCGGAGGATTCGACGCGCAAGGCCATGCCGAAGGCCTCGCTCAGGTTCTCGTCGGTGAGGGTTTGGTCTATGGGCCCGGCGGCGGTGACCCGCCCTCCGGCCATCAGCAGGCAGTGCGTCACGCCGAACGGGATCTCCTCGACGTGGTGGGTGACCAGCATCGAGGCGGGCGCGTACTCGTCGAGGAAGAGGTCGGAGAGGGTGTCAACCAGCGCCTCCCGCCCTGCGAGATCGAGTCCCCCGGCCGGCTCGTCCAGAAGGAGCAGCTCGGGATCCGTCATCAGGGCACGGGCGATCTGCGCGCGCTTGCGCTCCCCCTCGCTGAGGGTGCCGAACGTGCGGTCCGCCAGGTGGTCGATCCGCAATTGCTCCATCAACCGCATCGCCTGCGCGTGGTCGGCGTCCTCGTACTCCTCGCGCCACCGCCCCAGGACCGCGTACGCGGCCGACAGCACGACGTCGAGCACGCGCTCCCCGCGGGGCAACTTCTCCGCCAGTGCTGCGGAGGTGAGACCGATCCGGGGCCGCAGTTCGAACACGTCGATGGTGCCCACCACATCACCCAGCAGCCCGACCACACCGTCGGTCGGGTAGAGCTGGGCCGCGAGCACCTGCAGCATCGTGGTCTTGCCGGCGCCGTTGGGTCCGATGACGACCCAGCGATCCTGCTCCATGACGGTCAGGTCCACCGAGTCCAGCAGCACCGCGTTCCCACGCTTGACCGTCACGCCTGCAAGTTCCGCCACCGCTGCCATGCCCCAACCCTACCGGGGCAGGCGGTAGGGCGTGGTCAGGCCCCGGTGGAATGCAGTCCACCGTCGACGTGGATGATCTCGCCGGTGGTGGCCGGGAACCAGTCGGACAGCAGCGCGACCACGGCCTTGGCCGCGGGCACGGCGTCGGTGGCGTCCCAGGTCAGGGGCGAGCGCTGGGACCAGATGTCGTTGAACGACGACGCTCCGGGGATGGCCTTCTTCGCGACCGTGTCGAGGGGGCCGGCGGCGACCAGGTTGGAGCGGATGCCGTCTGGTCCCAGGTAGCGAGCGAGGTAGCGCGAGGTGGACTCCAGGGCAGCCTTGGCCACGCCCATCCAGTCGTAGGTGGGCCAGGAGACGGTGGCGTCGAACGTGAGCCCGACGACGCTGGAACCGCGGTTCATCATGGGCTTGGCGGCCATCGTCAGGCTCTGCAGGGAGTAGGCGGAGATCTCCAGGGCCTTCGAGACCGATTCCCAGTCGGTGGTCAGGAAGGCGCCACCGAGGGCCTTCTCCGGGTCCGCGTACGCGATCGAGTGGACGATCCCGTCCAGGCCGCCGGACAGGTGCTGCGAGAGCAGGTCGGGCAGACCGGCGAGGTGATGCGGGTCTGTCACGTCGATCTCCACCAGCGGCGGCTGCTGCTCCATCCGCGCCACGACTCGCCGCGCGAGGCTGACCGCCCGGCCAGCGGCGGAGACGACGACGTTGGCCCCCTCCCGCTGCGCGATCTCGGCCACCGCGTAGGCGATGGAGGTGTTCAAGGTCACACCGGTGACCAGGATGTTCTTGCCTTCGAGGATTCCCATTTGCTTCTTCCTGTAGAAACTTCTCCGGTCAGTGGCCCATGCCGAGGCCACCGTCCACCGGCAGCACCGCCCCGGAGATGTACCCTGCGCCGTCCCCCGCGAGGAACACCGCGGCGGCCGCGACGTCGTCGCCGCTGCCCAGCCGCCCGGCGGGGATCCGGGACTGGTAGCCCTTGATGGTGTCCTCCGGCAGGACGGCTGTCATGTCGGTCTCGATGAAGCCGGGTGCGATCACGTTGGCGGTGACGTTGCGGCTCCCGAGTTCCCGCGTGAGGCTGCGGGCCATCCCGACGAGGCCGGACTTCGAGGCGGCGTAGTTCAACTGCCCGGGCGAGCCGATGAAACCGACCACCGACGAGATCAGGATGATGCGGCCGAACCGGGCCCGGGTCATTGGCCGGGCGGCGCGGCGCACGACTCGGAACGCGCCGGTCAGGTTGGTGTCGATCACCTGGTCCCAGTCCTCGTCGCTCATGCGCAGGATCAGGGTGTCCTTGGTGACGCCGGCGTTGGCAACGAGCACCTCGACGGGGCCGAGCTCGGCCTCCACGGCATCGAAGGCAGCGTCCACCTGGGACTGGTCGGTGATGTCGCACTGCACGCCCAGCACACCGTCCGGGACCCCACCGGAGCGATAGGTGGCCGCGACGCGGTAGCCGGCATCGCGGAACCGTTCGGCGATGACGCGGCCGATCCCCTTGGAACCGCCGGTCACCAGGACAACGCGAGATTCTTGCACGGCGTCAACCTACCGCAAGCGGCATATGCTTGGCTGACCATGGCAGGCGCTCGCAACAGTACGGACCCGCCGCTCATCACGAGCGCGGCCCGCAGCCGCACCCTCGATGTGGACGAGCGCGAGCGGCGCTACGTCATCACCATGAGCATCCGGACCGCCTGTTTCCTGGCGTTCCTGGTGGTGCCGGGCTGGTGGAAGGTGGTGGCGCTGTGCGCGGCCGCGTTCCTGCCGCTGGTCGCCGTGGTGCTGGCCAACAACTCAGACCACCGGCCGCCGCCGTTGGCAGCTGAACCTGACGAGAGCCGGCCCGCCCTGCCGGCATCCGATGTCATCGTGGGCGTCGTGGAGGACGACGAGTGAAGAAGCTGATCCTGCGCTGGGTGGCCCTGGCGGTGTTCCTGAGCCTGATGGCGTTCCTCTTCGTGAAACTGGGCGAATGGCAGTTGAGCCGCCTCGAGGAGCGGCGCGAGGCGAACGCCGTCGTCGAGGCGAACCGGGACAAGCCGTCCGTCGGTTACCGCGAGGTCATGGGGGGTCCCATCAGCGACGGCATGCAGTGGCAGCGGGTGGAACTCCGGGGCACCTACACGGGCGAGCAGTACCAGGTTCGGTACCGCACCTACGCCGATGCTCCCGGGATCGAGGTGGTCGCGGTCCTGGAGACGGTGGAGGGCGACGAGGTGCTCATCAACCGGGGGTTCATCGCACGCCAGACGGGACAGCCCGACACCGAGGACCTGCCCGCCCCACCAGTCGGAGACGTGCAGCTCACCGGCTACCTGCACCGCGATGAGCGGGGCGACGACACCGCCGTCGTGCCCCACGACTTCAAGGTGAGACTGATCAACGCGGGGGCCATCGGCGAGTCACTCGGGCGTGAGCTGCTTCCCGGGTACCTCGTCCTGATCGAGTCCGACCCGGACAACGGCGAGGCCCTGGAACCCATGGCACCCCCCATCCTGGACGAGGGCAACCACTACTCCTACGCCTTGCAGTGGTTCGCCTTCAGCGTCATCGCCCTCGTGGGCATCGTCGTCCTCATCCGCGCCGACCTCAAGGATCGCAGGAAGGCTCAAGCCAGGGCCGAGCGCCGGGCCCGCCTGACCGCTGCCCGCGAGGACGCCGACGAGACACTGGCCAGTGCCGCCGACTGAAGCCCTGCGCCGCGTCGCCGGCTGGCTGGCCTGCCCGGTGTGCCGGGCGGGCATGGCCATCGCCGACGCGGGGCTCGCGTGCGCGAACGGCCACCGGTTCGACGTCGCTAGGCAGGGCTATGTGAACCTGCTCGGCAGGTCCGCGCCGCCCAACGCCGACAGCGCGGACATGCTCGCCGCGCGCGCCCGGTTCCTCGCCGCCGGGCACTACTCCCCCGTCAGCGACGCCGTCGCAACCGCGGTGGCGGGCTGTGCCCGGCTACTGGAGGTGGGCGCCGGGACCGGCCACTACCTCGCGGCGGCGTTGGAGCGAACGCCTCAGGCTCTGGGGCTGGCGACCGACGTGTCACCCGCGGCGGCTCGCCGTGCCGCCCGAGCGCACCCGCGGATGGCTGCGGTCGTCGCTGACACCTGGGCCGGCCTGCCCGTCGCCGACGCCGTCGTCGATGGTCTGCTGTGCGTGTTCGCCCCCCGGAACGCCGACGAGTTCGCCCGTGTGCTGGCCCCCGGCGGCGT
Organism: Tessaracoccus sp. OS52; assembly: GCF_020687685.1. Lineage (GTDB taxonomy): Bacteria > Actinomycetota > Actinomycetes > Propionibacteriales > Propionibacteriaceae > Arachnia. Next base: position 1,668,989 of record NZ_JAJEWM010000001.1, read on the forward strand.
CCTGGCGCTGGCGGTCCCGGGAGCGGACCACTTGCACGAGCTTCGCAGCGCCCACGGCCTGCTGGGCGTGGGCTCCGACAAGCTCGAAACGGTGTCCGACGCTCTCGCAGGTCACTTCGGAGCGCCTGAGATCCATCGCGTCAGGGGAATCCTGACGCTCCCCGACGACGAGGCCGTCGACCTCGTGGCGATGGGGCCCAATGCGTTCCACTCAATACCCGTCGGGGTCACCGGGGGTGCGGTCACCCTCGACGTCACCGTCGCACGATTCACCCGCGCGCCTAACTGAGAGCACTCGCACGCCCCATGCAGCGCAGCGCTTCAGCTGGCGGCGGGGTCCTGTTGTAGGGTGTTGCGGGCTCCCGAGATTGGATTGACTTGACGACTGCCAGCGCCCCCGACACCGCGCGACCAGCCACCGCGCACCCAGGGCGCCCCCGCATGGCCGCGCTGGATGGCGTCCGAACCATCGCGGTCTTCCTGGTCATCGCTTTCCACGTCTCGGCACCGCGTTCCGCCGCAGGCTTCATCGGTGTCGACATCTTCTTCGTGCTGTCGGGATACCTCATCACCGCAGGGCTACTGCGTGAGGTGGAGAAGTCGGGAAGGATAAGCCTCGGCAATTTCTGGCTGCGGCGCTTCAAGCGGTTGATGCCCGCAGCGCTGCTCACGCTGCTGGCCGTCACGCTGTGGATGCTGTTCTTCTCCCCCCTGTTCCAGCAGCGCAGCGTCAGCACGGATCTGTGGTGGACCCTGCTCTACCTGGCCAACTGGCACCTCATGAACGCCAACTCCTACTTCGCGGCCACCGGGGCGGAGAGTCCGCTTCTGCACATGTGGTCCCTGGCCGTGGAGGAACAGTTCTACGTCGGGTGGCCACTCCTGCTGGCCGGCGCCCTCGTCATCGTCGGGCTCATGGTCAAACATCGCGCCACTGAAGCACGGCGCGTCCACCCGGCCTCGACGGCGAGGACCCTGGCCACCGCCACCGCGGTGCTGGCGGCGGCCCTCATCGGAATCTCGGTGGTGCTGCTGGCCACGCTGTACGACCCGGCCAGCCCGGACCGCGCCTACATGGGCACCGACACCAAGGCCTTCGAGCCGCTGTTGGGCGCGCTGGCCGCTGCGCTGCTGACTCGCCCGGCCATCAAGGACTTCCTCGCGCGACACCACGTCCTGCTCGGCTGGGCTGGGGTCGTGCTGATGGTGTCCCTGTTCCCGTTCCTGGACGGCCCCTCCGACTTCTACTACACGTGGGGGGCCTTGACGTTCTGCCTCGGGGCGCTGGCGCTGATCATCGCGCTCGTCCTCGCCGGCGAGGCTGGCTTCTGGGCCAGGGTGCTCGGGTGGGAGCCGGTGGCCTACCTCGGGCGCATCTCCTACGGTCTCTACTTGTGGCACTGGCCGTTGGCGGTGTGGATCATCGGCGACCTCGAGGGATTCCGCTGGTTGCGGGCCATGGCCGTAGTGGGTCTCACCGTCGTGGCCGCTGCCCTCTCCTACCACTTGGTGGAGATGCCCGTGCGGACCGGCAAGTGGTTCACGGCCAAGCGCTCCGCGGCGGTGGCAGTGGCTTCCTTGGCCGCGATGCTGGTGGCGGTGTCCTTCGGCGGCGGCACCCCCCTGAGCCCGCTGCTCCAGGGGTCCACGCCCGTCAGCACCTTGAACAAGAGCGTCATCCTCACGGTCGGGGACTCGGTTCCCCAAAGATTCAACCCCGTCCTTGACGAGGAGGCCGGGGCACTGCGCCTCGAGGTGGCCAGCGCCACCGTCGGCGGCTGCGCCCCGACCGGCGTGGACGTGCCCCTCTACGTCGGAAAACCAGACGTGGAGTGCGGCGCCGCGCTGGAGAATCAGCGCTCCGCGATGGCCCAGTTCGAGCCCGCGACGATCGTGTGGTGGAGCCGCTACGAGCTCGCCGACATGAGGATCGACGGTGAGGTCGTCGGCCCTGAGGAGGAACGCTTCTGGGAGGCCCAGCAGCAGAACCTGGAGGAGACCGCCGCCAGGCTCATGGCCGACGGTGCTGTCCTGGTGTTCGTGGAGACCGACCGCATCGGCACCGGCGTCTATGCCCAGTGCACCCCCGAGGACTGCCATCCGTTCCTGGACCGCCTCGCCCACCAGGACCAGTACCGCCAGCGCTGGAACCAGATGGTCCGCGACTATGCCGCCGAGCACGAGTTGGCTCGCACGGTAGTCGTGGACGACCTCTACTGCACCGACGACGCGGTCCCCTGCTCGGATGTCACCGACGGTGTCCCCGCCCGCGCCGACGGCAGCCACTTCACGGACCCGGCGGTGCAGGACGAGATCGCCCGAGGCGTCCTCGAACGCATCCTCGAGGCCGCCGACATCACCTGAAACCGGCCGCCTCAGAGGCCGAGGAACTCCCGGAACTCCTCGCACGCCTGCTCGGCCTGCTCCTGGTCCGGCATCTCGCAGAAAATCCGCAGCAGCGGCTCCGTACCCGAGAAGCGGGCGATGATCCAGCCCTGGGTGAAATAGACCTTGCAGCCGTCGGCGTAGGAGGTGCCCGTCACCTCGGCGGTGAACTTCGGCAGCTTCTTCTCGACCATCAACGTGTTCAGGATCTCCGGCTTGCGCTCGGGATCGAAGGCGAAGTCCGTCTCGGCCATGTAGTGCGGCTCGAACTGACCGGTGATCTCGTCGTAGATCTCGCTCATCGACTTGCCCACCACAGCCAGCATCTCCACCAGGAGCGCCGCGGCGTAGATGCCGTCCTTGCCCGCGATGTGGCCACGCACCGTCAGGCCGCCGGAGGACTCGCCGCCGATGATCGCGTCGGTCTCGAGCATCTTGCCCGAGATCCACTTGAAGCCGACGGGCACCTCGTAGCACTTCTCACCGAAGCGCTCGGCCACGTCGTCCAGCAACGAAGTGGTGGCGACGTTGCGAACCACCGGCCCCTTCCAGCCCTTGTACTTGAGCAGGTAGTAGTAAAGGATCACCAGCAGCTGGTTCGGGTGCAGGAAGTTGCCCAAGTCATCGATCACGCCGATCCGGTCGGCGTCGCCGTCGGTGGCGATTCCCAGGTCGCAGTGGTGGTCCAGCACGAACCGCTTCAACGCCCCGAGACCCGCGCTGGTGGGCGAGGGGAGCTTGCCACCGAAGAGGGTGTCGTGCCGGTCGTTGATCACGTCCACCTCGCAGCGCGCCGTCAGCAGGATTGTCTGCAGCGACGTCCGGGAGACGCCGTACATGGGGTCGAGGGCGATCTTGAGCTGCGCCTTGCGGATGGCCTCCATGTCCACCTGGGAGATGATCGAGTCGATGTAGCCGTTGAAAGGGTTGATCTCCTCGACGGCGCCGCTGGCCACGGCCTTGGCGTAGTCGACGGCCGGGAGCCGCTGCTCCGCCTCCCCCTCGAGTGCACCCATGCGAGCCTCGATGTCCGTGGTGACGGCCTCGTCGGCGTCCTTGCCACCGGCCGTGAACACCTTGATCCCGTTGTAGAGGGCGGGGTTGTGGGAGGCGGTGATGGCCATCCCGTAGGGCAGCCCGCGGTCCTTGACCGTCCACATGATCAGCGGCGTGGGCGCCTGCGCGACCTTGATCACACTGCAGGGGATGCCCGCACCTGCGAAGACCTCCGCGGCCCAGCCGGCTGCGACGTCGGAGAGGAAGCGACGGTCGTAGCCGATGACGATCCCGCGGTCGGCGACCCCTTCGTCGGTCATCCGCTGCGCCAGGGCCCCGGCCAGCAGCCGCACGTTGGCCCGCGTGAACTCATCCCCGATGATCGCTCGCCAGCCGCCGGTACCGAACTTGATTCGCGCCATCGTCTCTCCTCATCGGGTGGAGATTCCAGCCTAGTGAAACGGAGCTTGCTGGTTGACCCCGTGGACATTGCGCATGAGCGATCCCGGGCAAGGGCCGGGCTCAGGCGAGGTCCACCAGCTCCTGGTACTCGTCGCTCCACAGGTCCTCCACACCGTCGGGGAGCACCAGGACCCGGTCCGGCTCGAGCGCCTCGACCGCACCCGGGTCGTGGGTGACGAGCACGACGGCGCCCGCGTAGGTCCGCAGGGCGCTGAGCACCTCGGCCCGGGATGCCGGGTCGAGGTTGTTGGTGGGCTCGTCCAGCAGGAGCACGTTGGCGGCGGAGACCACCAGCATCGCCAGCGCGAGCCTGGTCTTCTCGCCACCCGAGAGCACCTTCGCGGGCTTGGCGACGTCGTCGCCGGTGAACAGGAACGAGCCGAGCACCTTGCGCACCTCGGTGTCGTTGAGGTTGGGGGACGCAGACACCATGTTGTCCAGGACGCTGCGGTTGACGTCGAGGGTCTCGTGCTCCTGCGCGTAGTAGCCGAGCTTCGCGCCGTGACCCAGCACCCGCTTGCCCGTGTCCGCCTCCTCGATGCCCGCGAGGATGCGCAGCATCGTCGTCTTGCCGGCTCCGTTGAGCCCGAGGATGACCACTTTGGACCCCTTGTCGATCGCGAGGTCAACGGCGGTGAACACCTCGAGGGAGCCGTAGGCCTTGGACAGGCCGTCACCCCGCAATGGAGTCTTCCCGCAGGGCGCCGGCTCGGGGAAGCGGATCTTGGCCACCTGGTCGGCCTGCCGCTCGCCCTCGACACCGGCAAGCAGTCGTTCGGCCCGCTTGGCCATGTTCTGTGCGGCGACGGCCTTGGTGGCCTTGGCCCGCATCTTGTCGGCCTGCGCCATCAGCTGCGTGGCCTTCTTCTCGGCGTTGGCCAGTTCGCGCTTGCGTCGTTTCTCGTCGGTGTCACGCTGGAGGAGGTAGCGCTTCCAGTTCATGGCGTACACGTCGATCTCAGCGCGGTTGGCGTCGAGGTGGAACACCTTGTTGACGACGGCGGCCAGCAGCTCGGTGTCGTGGCTGATGATGATCAGTCCGCCCGGGAAGGACTGCAGGTAACTGCGGAGCCAGACGATCGAATCCGCGTCCAGGTGGTTGGTCGGCTCGTCCAGCAGCAGGGTGTCGGCGTCGGAGAACAGGATGCGGGCGAGTTCGATGCGACGTCGCTGGCCACCCGAGAGTGTCTTCAACGGCTGCGACAGCACCCGGTCCGGAAGCCCAAGGTTGGCGGCGATCCGGGCGGCCTCCGCCTCGGCTCCATAGCCTCCGGCCGCCTGGAGGGCATCGTCGGCGCGGGTGTAGGCGGCCATCGCCTCCTCGCGCTCCTGGCCGTCGGTCAGCGCCATGTCCTCCTCCGCCTTGCGGAGGCGGCGGATGACGTGGTCCAGGCCCCGGGCGCCCAGGATGCGGTCGCGCGCGATCTGTTCGGGGTCGCCCGAGCGCGGGTCCTGCGGCAGGTATCCGAGCTGCCCGGAACGGGTGACCGAGCCGGCTGCGGGCTGGCCCTCCCCCGCGAGGATTCGAGTCAGGGTGGTCTTGCCTGCGCCGTTGCGGCCCACCAGGCCGACGCGGTCGCCGTCGATCACCTGGAAGGACACCGGGGACAACAACAGGCGGGCCCCGGCCCGCACCTCAAGATCCTTGACCTGCAACACAACGTGCCACTCTACCCAACACCCCCAAGGCGACGGGCATCGGCGGGTCGCGGCTAGAAGTGGACCAGCATTCCGACGGCGAAGGTCACGACCGCGAGGCAGGCGCAGCCAAACTCCACCAGAATGCCCCGCGCAGATGCCTTGACCGCCTCCCAGGAGGTTCGCAGGGCGGTCCCCGCGTCCTGGACGCGGAGAAACTCCACTAAGAACAGGCCGGCCGCGAATCCGATCGGGAGTCCGACCACAGGAATCAGAAACATCCCGACCACGCCGCACAGCATCCCGACCAGGACCGAGTGGTTCGGGATCTGCTCCCGCCGCAGGACCCTGCCGGTGAGCACGTAGGTGGCGATCATCCCGGCCAGGCACAGGGCGCCTCCGACGGCGAACACCGTCCAGCCGACGGGCCCGCCCACCACCACGGCCCACACCAGCAGGCCGACGATGATGGTGCCGCCTCCGGGCAGCACCGGGAAGACGATGCCGGCGAGCCCGACGAGCAGCAGGAGTCCGGTGATGAGGGAGGCGATGACGTCGGGGTTCACTCGCCCAGCCTAGGGCCTGCTCAGAGCGAGCCCACGAAGTCCAGCAGTGCTCGCTCCCACTCGTCGCGGTGCGAGACGTTGATCCCGTGCGGTCCGCCAGCCACGACGTGCAGTCGGGCGTTCGGGATGATGTCGACGGCGCGGGCGCTGGATGCCGCAAGCGGGACGTTCTGGTCGCCGTCGCCGTGGATCAGCAGCGTCGGCACGTCGATGCGCCTGCAGTCCTCCCGCAGGTCGGTCGCCCAGATCAGGATGCACTCCGCAGCCGCCTGTGGGTCGCTCTGAAGTCCGATCCCGACCGCCTTTGAGCGCACGTCCTCGGCCACGGTGAGGCCTTCGGCATTGCTGAAGAAGTTGGTCACGAACTGGTCCACGAACCCCGGGTGGTCGGCGGCGCAGGCCTCGGACATCTTCTGGAACTCCGAGAAGGGCATCGCGCCGTCGGGATTGTCGTCCGCCTGGGCGAGCGCGGGACAGATGGAGCCGGAGAGCACCACCCCCGCGAGTCGATCCGTACCGTAGGTGGAGCAGTAGCGCGCCACCTCTCCGCCGCCCATGGAGAACCCAAGCAGGACCGCGTCTCGCAGGTCCAGCCCACTGATGAGATCGTGCAGGTCGGAGGCGAGCCTGTCGTAGTGGTAGCCGGTGGCGGGTTTGTCGGAGTGGCCGAAGCCGCGTCGGTCGTAGGTGATGACGCGCAGCCCGGCGGCAGTCAGCGCGGGCTGGTTGTCCGCGAACGACTCCCCGGACAGCGGCCAGCCATGCACCAGCACCATCGGACGGCCATCACCGCCGGAGTCGGTGTAGTTCAGCTCAACGGGTGCGTCCCCTGAAGTGGTCAGCCTTGGCATCGTTGCCTCCTTGTCGGCGCGCTTGGCAGCGACGTTATCGGCGTCGGAGGAAACGGACAAGACCCCCCGCGTGTGCGGGGGTCCTGGTCCTGGCCGAGGGCTGGCCTCAGAGGTTGTAGCCGACGGCGCGCAACTGCTCGCGACCGTCGTCGGTGATCATCTCCAGGCTCCACGGCGGCAGCCAGACCCAGTTGATCGTCACCGAGTTGACCAGTCCTTCGAGGACGTACTTGGTGTCGTACTCGATCTTGTCCGTGAGGGGGCAAGTGGGCGACGTCAGCGTCATGTCCAGCGTGACGTTGCCCTGGTCGTCGACCGCGGCCCCGTAGACGAGGCCCAGGTCCACCACGTTGACCATGAGTTCGGGGTCGACGACGTCCTTCATTGCCTCGAGGATCTCGTCCTCGGTGGGCACGGACGGGGCTGCGTTGGTGTCCGGCAGCTCGTCCTTCACGAGGTCGCTGGGACGGGTGTTGGTCTCATACATCAGGATGCCTCCTTGGAAGTGGCTTGGCCTACCGCGTCCCGCAGCGCGGCCCAGGCGAGCAGCGCGCACTTGACGCGAGCGGGGAACTTGGAGACCCCGGCGAACGCGATGGCGTCACCGAAGCGGTCCTCGTCCGGTTCGATCTGGCCCTTGGACTGCATCATCTCGAGGAATTCATCATACAGGGCCATGGCATGTTCGAAATCGGTGCCGATGACCAGGTCGGTCATCACAGAGGTTGAGGCCTGCGAGATGGAGCAGCCCACCCCGTCGTAGGAGACGTCGACGATCTCCTCGCCGTCGAGCTTCACCCGAAGGGTGAGCTCATCGCCGCAGGATGGGTTCACGTGGTGCACCTCGGCGTCATGGGGGTCCCGCAGTCCGCTGTGGTGCTTCTCGCGGTAGTGGTCGAGGATGATGGTCTGGTAGAGCTCGTCGATGTTCATGAGCCTCCCCCGAATCGCGGTGCGAAGTAGTTGCGGGTGTGCACGAGGGCGTCGGCGAGGGCGTCGATCTCACCGGTGGTGGTGTAGAGGTAAGAGGATGCCCGGGTCGACGACTGGTGGCCGAGCCGCTTGTGAAGTGGACGCGCACAGTGGTGACCGCCCCGGATCGCCACGCCACGCGAGTCGAGTACCTGCATCACGTCGTGCGGGTGCACGCCCTCCAGGTTGAACGAGATGGCGCTCCCCCGCTCCACCGCCTCGCTCGGCCCGAGGATGGTCAGGCCCTCGATGGCCGTCAGCTTGTCCAGCGCGTAGGCGGTGACCTCGTGGTCGTGCGCCTCGATGGCCTCCATCCCGATGCCTTCGAGGTACCTGACGGCAGCCCCGAGGCCGACGGCCTGCGCGATCGGCGGGGTACCGGCCTCGAACCGGTAGGGCGGCTGGGCGAAGGTCGAGCGTTCCATCTCGACGATCTCGATCATCTCGCCGCCACCCAGGAACGGTGGCATGGAGGCGAGCAGGTCGTAGCGTCCCCACAGCACGCCGATCCCCGTCGGACCACACATCTTGTGGCCCGTGAAGGCCAGCAGGTCCGCACCGAGGGTGGAGACGTCCGTCGGCTGGTGTGGCACGGCCTGGGAACCGTCGACCACCATGGTGGCGCCGACGGCGTGCGCCCGCGCCGCGATCTCGCTGATCGGGTTGCGGGTGCCCACCACGTTGGAGACCCAGACCAGCGAGACGATCTTCGTGCGCTCGTTGATCAGGTTGTCCCGTTCAGCGGCGTCCAGGTCCAGTCGGCCGTCCTCGGTGATGTCGAACCAGCGCAACGTGGCGCCGGTCCGCTCGCACATCAACTGCCAGGGAACGATGTTGGAGTGGTGCTCCATGACGGAGATCACCACCTCGTCCCCGGGCCCCAGGGCCGCACCCAGCGAGTGCGCGGCGAGGTTGAGGGCCTCGGAGGCGTTCTTGGTGAACACCACTTCCTCCGCCCGCGGGGCGTTGATGAAGCGCGCCACCGCGGCCCGGGAGTCCTCGTAGGCCTCCGTCGCCTCGGCGCCAAGCAGGTGCATGGCGCGTGCCACGTTGGCGTTGTGCTGCGAGTAGTGCTCGGCGATCGCGTCGATGACCACCTGGGGTTTCTGCGACGTGTTGCCCGAGTCGAGGTACACCAAGGGGTGCTCCCCCTGGGTACGCCCGAGGATCGGGAAGTCCGCGCGGATCGCGTCGACGTCGAGGTTCAAGGGGGTCACCTTCTGGTTCGGTAGAGCTCGATCAGGCGTTCGCGGCCGCGCGCACGTAGGCCTCGTAACCGGAGACCTCGAGCTTGTCGGCCAGTTCCCTGCCACCCTCGTCGACGATGCGGCCGTCGACGAACACGTGCACGAACGTCGGCTCGATGTAGCGCAGGATGCGGGTGTAGTGGGTGATCAGCAGGAGCGCACGGTCACCTTGGGCGGTGTAGGCGTTCACGCCGTCGGCGACGATCCGCAGCGCGTCGATGTCGAGACCGGAGTCGGTCTCGTCGAGGATGGCAGCCTTCGGGTTCAGCAGTTCCAGCTGGGCGATCTCGTGGCGCTTCTTCTCACCACCGGAGAAGCCCTCGTTCACCGAACGCGCGGAGAAGGACTTGTCCATCTGCATCCGGCCGAGCGCGGCCTCGACGTCCTTGACCCAGGTACGCACCTTGGGCGCCTGGCCGTCGATGGCGGTCTTGGCCGTGCGCAGGAAGTTGGAGACCGAGACGCCAGGCACCTCGACCGGGTACTGCATGGCGAGGAACAGGCCCTGCCGGGCGCGCTCGTCGACGGTCAGCTCGGTGAGCTCGACGCCGTCCAGCGTCACGGATCCACTGGTGATCTCATACTTCGGGTGCCCGGCGATCGCGTAGGCCAGCGTGGACTTGCCGGAGCCGTTGGGGCCCATGATGGCGTGGATCTCGCCGGGGTTGGCGGTGAGGTTGACGCCCTTGAGGATCTGCTTGGGACCCTCCTCGGTGAGGACGTTCGCGTGCAGGTCGGTGATGACGAGCTTGGACATTTTTTCAGGACTCCTGATTTGCTGTTTGGGCTGTGATGGGGTTTTCGACGTCCACCGCGATGGACGTGCCGTCGACGCGGCAGGGGAACACTCGAACGGGTTCGGTGGCTGGGAGGTTCAGTGCGCGGCCGGTGCGGAGGTCGAACACGGAGCCGTGGAGGTAGCACTCCACCGTCCCGTTCACCACGTCGCCGTCGCTGAGGGGCACGGCCCCGTGGGAGCACTCGTCCTCGATCGCGAAGTACTCGCCCTGGTGCAGGACGACGGCGACGCGCAGGTCGTCCTGCCCCGGGTCTGTCGCGGGGATGTCCACGGCCAGCGGCCGGTCCGCCGCCACCTCAGAGACATCCGCCACCGGCCTGAAGCTCACTTCTCGGCCTCGACGGCCTTGAAAACCTCGAGTTCCTTCTCGACCTGCGCCATCATCCGCTCCTCGATGAAGGGGACGTCGATGCGACGGATGATGTCCCAGAAGAAGCCGTGGACGACGAGGCGACGGGCCTCGTCCTCGGTGATGCCGCGGCTGCGCAGGTAGAACAGCTGCAGGTCGTCGAAGCGTCCAGTCGTGGAGGAGTGTCCGGCGCCGGCGATCTCACCGGTCTCGATCTCCAGGTTGGGCACTGAATCCGCCCGGCAGCCGTCAGTGAGGACGAGGTTCTTGTTCGCCTCATAGGTCTCGATGCCCTCGGCCACCTTGCGGATCAGCACGTCGCCGATCCAGACCGAGTGCGCACCCTCACCCTGCAGCGCGCCGCGGTAGTCCACGTCGGACTTGGTGTGCGGCTCGTTGTGGTCCACGAAGAGCCTGTGCTCGATGTGCTGCCCGGCGTCCACGAAGTAGAGGCCGTAGGACTCGATCTGGCCACCGGGTCCCTGGAAGTGCGAGTTCTCCTGCAGCCGCACGACCTCGCCGCCCAGCGATGCGGTCACGGTCTTGACGTGGGCGTCCCGCCCGACGCGGACCGAGCGCTGGCCACCGTGCACCGCGCCGTCGGCCCAGTCCTGAACCGTGACCAAGTTCAGCTTCGCGCCGTCGCCGACGATGACGTCGGTCTTCTCGGCGAATGTGCCCTCGCCCTCGAAGCGGACCACGAGCGTGAGTTCGGCGAACTTGCCGATCGAGAAGATGACGTGTCCGAAGACGGTGTGGCCGTTGCCCTTCAGGGTGATGATGATCGGTTCGGCGCCGATGAACTCGTCGGGGATCTCGACGAGGACGGCCCCCTCGGGGCTGTTGGTGTGGGCGAGCGCGGAGATTCGGTCCACGGGCGCCTCCACGGACAACTCGCGCGCCTCCGCCTGGCTGATGGCGCGGGAAGTGACGCCGTCCGGCAGCCGGGCGTCCCATTCGAGGTGGGCACCGGAGGCCTCGGACTTGAACAGCGTCGCCAGCCGCTTCACGGGGGTGAACCGCCAGATCTCCTCGCGACCGCTCGGGACCGGGTGGTCCGCGAGGTCCCAGGACGGAACGGGGTGGAGGTGGGACTCGACCGATCCTGCTGCGGGCGCAGTCCGGCTCTCGATGGCAGAGGCCACGTTGGGTGCTTCAGTGGTGGTGGTCAATCTCTTGCTTTCTCGTGTAGGGATGTCGGGTGGGTGGCGGGTCAGCCGACCGCACCCTCCATCTGCAGTTCGATCAGGCGGTTGAGCTCCAGGGCGTACTCCATCGGCAGCTCCCGCGCGATGGGCTCCACGAAGCCGCGCACGATCATGGCCATGGCCTCCATCTCACCCATGCCACGGCTCATGAGGTAGAACAGCTGGTCAGCCGAGACCTTGGAGACCGTCGCCTCGTGCTGCATCGCCACGTCGTCCTCGCGGACGTCGACGTAGGGGTAGGTGTCCGAGCGCGAGATCTGGTCCACCAGCAGTGCGTCGCACATCACCGACGAAGCCGAGTGGTGCGCCCCCGGGTCCACCTGGACCAGGCCGCGGTAGGAGGAGCGACCGCCACCACGGGCGACGGACTTGCTCACGATCGAGCTGGAGGTGTGCGGTGCGCAGTGAACCATCTTGGAGCCGGCGTCCTGGTGCTGGCCCTCGCCGGCGAACGCGATCGACAGCGTCTCTCCGCGGGCGTGCTCGCCCATCAGGTAGACGGCCGGGTACTTCATGGTGACCTTGGAGCCGATGTTGCCGTCGATCCACTCCATCGTCGCGCCCTCCTCGCAGGTGGCGCGCTTGGTGACGAGGTTGTAGACGTTGTTGGACCAGTTCTGGATGGTCGTGTAGCGGCAGCGGGCGCCCTTCTTCACGATGATCTCCACGACGGCGGAGTGCAGCGAGTCCGAGGAGTAGATCGGGGCCGTGCAGCCCTCGACGTAGTGCACGTAGGCACCCTCGTCGACGATGATCAGCGTGCGCTCGAACTGGCCCATGTTCTCCGTGTTGATGCGGAAGTAGGCCTGCAGCGGGATCTCGACGTGGACGCCCTTGGGGACGTAGATGAACGATCCGCCGGACCACACCGCCGTGTTCAGAGCGGCGAACTTGTTGTCGCCGGGCGGGATCACCGTTCCGTAGTACTCCTGGAAGAGCTCGGGGTGCTCCTTCAGCGCGGTGTCGGTGTCCAGGAAGATGACGCCCTGGCGCTCCAGTTCCTCGTTGATCTTGTGGTAGACCACCTCGGACTCGTACTGGGCGGCGACACCGGAGACCAGACGGGCCTTCTCCGCCTCGGGGATGCCCAGCCGGTCGTAGGTGTTCTTGATGTCGTCGGGCAGGTCGTCCCAGGTTTGCGCCTGCTTCTCCGTGGAGCGCACGAAGTACTTGATCTGGTCGAAGTCGATCCCGCTCAGGTCTGCGCCCCACTGCGGCATGGGCTTGCGCTCGAAGAGCTTCAGGCCCTTCAGCCGCAGGTCACGCATCCACTGGGATTCGTCCTTCATGTCCGAGATGTAGTGGACGGTGTCCTCGCTGAGGCCACGGCGGGCGCTGGCGCCGGCCACGTCGGAGTCGTGCCAGCCGAACCGGTAGCTGCCGAGGGCCTCGAGGTGCTCATCCTGCGTCGCGCCGAGGCCGGGGGCCTGCTGCGGTGCTGTCTGGGTCATATCAGTCACTTCCTGGTTGAGAGCGTGATCGGGGTGGGAATGGGCTTGGGTACGTGCGTGGTGCAGACGCCGTCGCCGTGGGCGATGGTGGCCAGTCGCTGGACGTGACTGTTCAGGAGAGTGCCGAACAGGCGGGTCTCCACCTCGCACAGCACCGGGAACTCAGCGGCCACGTGGGCCACCGGGCAGTGGTGCTGCAGGAGTTGGTCACCGGAGCGCACCGGGCGGATCGACGGCGCGTAGCCGTCCTCGCCCAGCGCTTCCACGAGCAACTCCATGGCGCGCCGTTCGGGGTGCAACTGCCTCAACTCGCGGAATCGCGACTCGAAGCCGGCCACCCGCTCCGTGGCGAGTTCCTGCACCGCCTCTGGACCTGCGATGGCTGCCAGCTTGCGCATCGCCGCGATCGCCATGTCGTCGTAGGCCTGCCTGAACTCGGAGCGACCGGTGTCGGTGAGCGCATAGACCTTGGAGGGACGGCCCCGACCGCGATGGCCGTAGACGCGCTGCTCGTGGGAGTCGACGGTGCCGTCTGCCAGGAGCGCTCCGAGGTGGCGGCGGATCGCCGCCGGTGTGAGTCGCAGCCGCTCGGCGAGTTGTCGTGCCGTGGAGGGGCCTTCGTCCAGGATGCTCCGGACCACCCGCTGCCTGGTTGAGATCTCGGTCTCGTGCTCGAGCTGAACCTCGTCAGTCACACAGCTCCCCTCCTTTCCGAAATTTGCTACTCCAGTGTTTCCTAAACAAGTTCTGTTTTCAAATTCCAGACCCGCGTCCCACGCCTTGGACGCGGCCTGACCCGCACTCCCACGCCCACGGTGGTTAGGCTGTCTGGGTGCAGCACTCCCCCGCCCTCGTGGCGCGTGACATCCACGTCGCGTTCGCCGGACGTCCCGCGCTCTCGGGACTCGACCTGACCGCCACCCCCGGGGCGGTCACCGCCCTGCTGGGTCCCAACGGGGCCGGCAAGACCACCTTCATCCGCTGCTGCACGGGTCTGGTGGTGCCGGATTCCGGGACGCTGGAGGTGTTCGGCGCCCCGCCCGGCTCCGCGACGGCGAGGGCACGCGTCGGCCTCATGCCCCAGACCACCGGCGCCTGGTCAGCGATCGCACCGGGGCAGCTGCTGCGCTACCTCGCCAGCCTCTACGGATCCCCGCAGCCGGTTGACACGCTGATGGACAGGCTCGGGATCCGGGGTTTCGAAAACACTCCGTACCGGCACCTCTCAGGCGGTCAGCAGCAGGCCGTGAACCTCGCCGGGGCCCTCGTGGGACGGCCTGGCCTGGTGTTCCTCGACGAGCCGACCGCCGGCCTGGACGTCCGCGCCAAGCGCGACACCTGGGAACTGGTGCGGCAGGTTCGGGACGCCGGCGTGGCAGTCATCCTGACCACCCATGACATGCGGGAGGCGGCCGAGCTGGCGGATGAAGTGAGCATAATCGACCGCGGCGCGGTCACCGCGCAGGGCACCGTCGGCGACCTCACCCGCAGCGCAACCCTCGAGGACGTGTTCCTCGCCAACACCACAGGAGATCGGGAATGACACTCGACTTCAGCCCCACCGGCTTCGCCGCGCCCAGGAAGGACCAGGTGCTGGCCCACGCGCGGACCGAGGCGAGCCTGATCATGCGCAACGGCGAGCAGGCGATCCTGGCCCTGGTGATCCCGGTGGCCATCCTCATCGCGGGCCGCTGGTTCGCGGGTGCACTCGGCCTCGAGTTCGCGGCCACGGTCCCGTCAGTCCTGGCGCTGGCCATCTGGTCGTCCTGCTTCACGTCACTGGCGATCTCGACGGGGTTCGAGCGGCGCTACAACGTGCTCGAGCGGCTCGCGGCCACTCCCCTCGGCAAGACCGGGATCCTGCTGGGCAAGTCCCTGGGCATCGCCATGATCACCGCTGGCCAGGTGGCGGTGCTCGCCGCGATCGCGCTGGCCCTGGGGTGGCGGCCCGGACTGGCACCGGCGCACCTCCTGGTCGCGCTCCTGAGCGCCGTCCTCGCCATGGCCGCCTTCGCCGGACTCGCCCTGTCCCTGTCGGGCACGGCTCGCCCCGAGGTGACGCTCGCCGTCGCGAACCTCGTCTACCTGATCGGCATGGCCGCGGGCCTGCTGCTGCCGGTGGCCCGCTACCCGGGATGGCTGCAGCCAATCGTCGCCGGGCTGCCGACCGGGGCCCTCGGCGAGGCGATGCGCTCCGGCTCGGTGCTGTCCATCCCCATCCTGCTCGCCTGGTGCGTCGTTGGCCTGCTGGTCTCCCGGAAGGTGTTCTCATGGACCTCGTGACCAGCCGCAAAGGCCTCGCGTGGCTCTTCGACGGCGAACGCGCCCTGCGCAGCTGGCTGATCGCCTCACTCATCTGCAACATGGGCATCATCGTCACCGGAGCCGTGGTGCGGCTCACTGGCTCGGGGCTCGGCTGCCCCACGTGGCCGCAGTGCTTCGAGGGCACCTACGTCCCGCACGCCGAGGCCGGCATCCACGGCGCAATCGAGTTCGGGAACCGGCTGCTGACCTTCGTGCTCATCATCGCGGCGCTCGGCGCGTTCATCGCAGCCTGGCGAAACCGTGGGGCTCGCAGTCGGCTGTGGTGGCTCACGCTCGGGATCGGGATCGGCATCCCGTTCCAGGGTGTCATCGGAGGCATCACCGTCCTCACCCAGCTGAACCCGTGGGTGGTCGCGTTGCACCTGCTGCTGTCAGTCGCGCTGATCGTGTTGTGCGTGTGGGCTCTCCTGATGGCCAGAGGCACTCCGCCCGAGGCCATCGGTGGCCGTGGGCGGGCGCTCGTGGTGGCGACGTTCGCCGTCGCGATGCTGTGCATCTGGCTGGGCACGATCGTCACGGGCGCCGGCCCCCACGCCGGGGACATCGACGCGGTTCGCAACGGTCTGGACATCACGTCAGTGGCCCGCGTCCACAGCCTGTCGGCCTGGGCGCTGACCGGCGGCATCGTGCTGTCGCTGGTCTGGGTGCGGCGGGGCCACCATCCCCGAGCGACCCGCGCGGCGTGGGCGCTCCTGGCGAGCGTGCTGGTACAGGGAGTGATCGGCTACGTCCAGTACTTCCTCGGGCTTCCGATCGGTGTGGTGATCGCGCACCTGGTGGGGCTCACCCTCGTCACCGCTGCGGCTGCCTGGCTGTTGTTCGTCACCAGGGGAGGCGAGCCTCAGAACAGCAACGGATCGACCGCCATCGCGAGGAAGAGCAGCGCCAGGTAGCTGTTGGACCAGTGGAACAGGCGCATCGCCTTCAATTGGGGACCCTCGGCACCGGCGCGGGCCCGCAACCACAGCCGGACGGCCTCGACGATGAACACGGCACCGAGCACCGCTGCCACGACCGGGTAGAGCAAGCCGGTGGGAGCGACCGGCCACAGCAGCAGCGACACCGCCACCGTCGCCACGGTGTAGGCGAGCATCTGGGTGGCCACCTGCGGAGCGGTCCGGACGACCGGCAGCATCGGCACGCCAGCCGCGGCGTAGTCGTCCTTGTAGCGGAACGCCAGCGCCCAGGTGTGGGGCGGCGTCCACAGGAAAACGATCGCGAACAGGACGAACGGCGCCCAGGCCAGTTCCCCGGTCACGGCGGTCCAGCCGATGAGGGGTGGGAAGCAGCCTGCGATCCCGCCCCAGACAATGTTCTGGGAGGTCCGGCGCTTGAGCCACATGGTGTAGACGAAGATGTAGAAGGCATTCGCGGCCAGCGCGAGAGCGGCCGAGAGCCAGTTGGCCCCGAAGCCCAGGACGACGGTGGCAAGCACCGCGAGCACGGCGCCGAAGACCGTCGCCGATACCGTGCCGACCTGGTGGCGTGGCATCGGTCGACGCCGCGTGCGGCGCATCACCTCATCGATGTCACGGTCCAGGATGCAGTTGAACGTGTTGGCGCTGGCGGCGGCGAACAGGCCGCCCAGGAGCGTCCACAGCACAAGGTCCCACGGCGGCAGTCCCCCGGCCGCCAGGAACATCGCGGGGAGGGTGGTGACGAGCAGGAGTTCGATGATCCGCGGCTTTGTGAGCGCGACGTAGGCCTTCACCACGTCCAGAAGTCTCGCCGGGACGTCCACCGTCTGGTCCACAGTTCCTGCCACCACGTTCTAAGTCCCTCCAACCGGTAACCGTCGCGGTGAGTCTACCCCGCGCCGCCCGGTAGGCAGATATGGGAAGCCACAGCCTCTTTTGCGCACTAGTGTTGATTCCGCTGTCCCCTCGAACTGGTCAAGGAGCACGATGACGACCGAGATCACCAACCCGCTGCGCGACCCGCAGGACCGCCGCCTGCCCCGGATCGCCGGTCCCTGCGTCCTGGTCATCTTCGGCGTGACGGGCGACCTGTCGCGCAAGAAGCTCATGCCCGCGGTCTACGACCTGGCCAACCGCGGAATGCTGCCTCCCGGCTTCGGACTCGTCGGGTTCGCCCGCCGGGACTGGGCCGACCAGGACTTCGCCCAGGTGGTCCATGACGCCGTCAAGGAGAACGCCCGTACCGAGTTCCGGGAGGAGGTGTGGGAGCAGTTGCTGGAAGGCATCCGGTTCGTCTCCGGCACCTTCGACTCCGACGAGGCCTTCCTTAGCCTGCGGGACACCATCCGAGAGCTGGACACCGCACGCGGCACCGGCGGGAACCACGCCTTCTACCTGTCCATCCCACCCTCCAGCTTCGAGATCGTCGTCAGCCAGTTGAAGCGGCACGGCCTCACGGATCGCTCCGAGGGGAACTGGAACCGGGTGGTCATCGAGAAGCCCTTCGGGCAGGACCTGCAGTCGGCCCGCGAACTCAACGACGTCGTCTCCGCGCTGTTCGAGCCGCACGAGGTGTTCCGGATCGACCACTACCTGGGCAAGGAAACGGTCCAGAACATGATGGCCCTGCGGTTCGCCAACCAGATGTTCGAGCCCATCTGGAACAACCACTACGTCAGCCACGTCCAGATCACGATGGCCGAGGACATCGGCATCGGTGGCCGCGCGGGCTACTACGACGGCATCGGCGCCGCCCGGGACGTCATCCAGAACCACCTCCTGCAGCTGCTAGCGCTGACGGCGATGGAGGAACCCACCTCGTTCGAGGCCTCCCAGCTGCGCACCGAGAAGCAGAAGGTGCTCGCCGCGGCCAGGGTGCCAGACAACCTGGACCTCCACACCGCCCGCGGCCAGTACGCCGCCGGCTGGCAGGGCGGCCGGCACGTGAAGGGTTACCTGGAGGAGGACGGGGTGGACCCGCGATCCAAGACCGAGACCTACGCTGCGCTGCGGGTCGACGTCGACAACCGTCGCTGGGCGGGTGTGCCGTTCTACCTGCGGGCCGCCAAGCGGATGCCACGCAGGGTCACCGAGGTTGCGCTCAGCTTCAAACGCGCCCCGCACCTGCCGTTCACCACGACCGACACCGAGGAACTAGGGACCAACGCCCTGGTGATGCGGATCCAGCCGGACGAGGGCGTGACGTTGCGCTTCGGTGCGAAAGTACCCGGAACCCAGATGGAGATCCGTGAGGTCTCGATGGACTTCGGCTACGGCGGATCCTTCACCTCCACCTCGCCCGAGGCCTACGAACGGCTCATCCTCGACGTGCTCCTCGGCGACCCGCCGCTGTTCCCGCAGCAGGAGGAGGTCGAGTTGAGCTGGAAGATCCTGGACCCGGTGATCGAGCACTGGCACAACCGGCCCGACCAGCCCCAACCCTACGTCGCCGGCAGTTGGGGTCCGCAGTGCGGACGGGACATGCTCGCCGCCGACGGTTTCATCTGGCGACGGCCGTAAAGGAGACCTGGACATGATCATCGAACTCAACGACACCTCCACCAAGGAGATCGCGGCCGAGTTGCTGCGCGCCCGCCAGGCCGTCGGCGGGACCGGCGGGATGGTCCTCACCCTGGTGGTGGTGGCCGAGGACAAGCGCCGCGACGAGGTGTTCGCGGCGGCGCAGGCGTCCGCGAGGGCCCATCCCTCGCGCGTGATCGTGGTGGTCTACGCCGACGGCGACCAGCCAAGGCTGGACGCCGAGATCCAGGTCGGAGAGGACAGCCCCGGCGACCTGCTGGCGCTGCGCATCCATGGGGACGAGATCCGCGAGCACGCCGGCTCGGTCCTGCTCCCGCTGCTCCTGCCGGACTCCCCCACCATAGTGTGGTGGCCCAACGAGGCCCCCGAAAATCCCGCCGCGGACCCCGTCGGGGCGCTCGCGAACCGCAGGATCACCGACGCCGCCGGCAGCGAGGACCCCAAGAACGCGCTGACCACGCGTGCCCGCAACCACACCCCTGGCGACACCGACCTCACCTGGACCAGGCTCACCCGCTGGCGGGCGCTGCTCGCCGCCGCCCTCGACCAGTACCCGCGTCCAGTGACCGGGGCCGTTGTGAAGGCCGCGCCGGACAATGCGCCGGCCATGCTGCTCGCCGCCTGGCTGGAGAACCGGCTGGGGATCGAGGTCCGGATGGAGGACCACGAACGCCCCGGTGTCAGCGAGGTCCGGCTGGAGACGGCCGACGGCGACGTCGTCATCAACCGCGGCGGGTCGGACTCGATCGCCCTCTACAACGTTCCCGGGGAGCCGGAGCGCAAGGTGGCGCTCAAGCGTCGCCCGCTGACGGACCTGATAACCGAGGAGTTGCAGCGGATGGACGCCGACGACATCTTCGAGGCTGCGGTCGGGCGGCTGCTCGAGAAGGTGGGTCCGTGACCTACACCCGAGTCGTCCGCCTCACCGACGCCGACGAGGTCGCCGACGTCGTCGCCCGCCGTTTCCTGGACAGCATCGTCGCGCTGCAGCGCGCCCAGGGCATGGTCCACGTCTGCCTGACCGGGGGCAACACCGCCAACCTCATGTACGAGCGCTTCGCCGAACTGGCGCCCGAGTCGGGCCTCGACTCCGGCCTGCTGCAGCTGTGGTGGAGCGACGAGCGGTTCATCCCCGCCACCGACCCGGACCGCAACTCATTGCAGGCCCTGACGCGGCTGGCCCGGACCGTGGACATCAAGTCCGCTTCCACGCACATGATGCCCGCGGCGGACGGGCGCCTCGACGCGCACCAGTGCGCGGCGGAGTATGCGGCGGAACTGGGCGACACCCACTTCGACATCGCCCTGCTGGGCGTCGGGGCCGACGGCCACATCGGTTCCATCTTCCCCAACCACCAGAGCTTCGAGGCCACCACGAAGACGGTGATCGGCGTCACGGAGGCCCCGAAGGCGCCAGCCGAGCGCATCACACTGACCATCCCCGCACTCAACCGCACCGATCAACTCTGGTTCATCGTCAACGGCACGGGGAAGGCCGACGCCGTGGCGCGGGCCGTGCGCGACGACCGAAGCCTGCCCGCTGCCCACCCCAAGGGCCGCCAGTCCACTTTCTGGTTCATCGACGAGGAGGCGGCCGCAGACCTGCCGGAACCCTACCGCTGCGAGTTCTGACCCAGCTGGAAAGGCACGCAAAAGGCCGGACCCGCAGGGGTCCGGCCTTTGCGTTGTTGGAATCTCAGTAGATGACTTCTCCTGCGGCGCGGCGAGCCCGCAGCGCGGAGATGGCCTCCTCCAGGATCTCCTTGGCCTCGGCCTCCGTGCGACGCTCCTTCACATAGGCAAGGTGCGTCTTGTAGGGGACGATCTTCGGCGGCGGCGGCGGGTTCTCAGCGTCGGTGTTCGCCGGGAGTCCACACCGGGGGCAATCCCAGGATTCCGGGATGGCCGCGTCCACGGCGAAGGCGGGGCGGGTCTCGTGCCCACTCGCGCAGAAATATGAAACATGTAGCCTCGGCGCGGAGTCCCCGCGTTCAGCCTCACCCATTGGACCGGCGCCCACACGGCTACCGCGGATGGCGCTACCACCTGCCACAGCTACTCCTCCACTACTTCGTGTTCAACTTGGCTTTGTACTCTGGCCTGCTACGCGGTGATGCGGTAGAGCACCAGCAACGCGACAATCGTGAGCACCCACACGCTCGTCAGGATGACCGTCAACCGGTCAAGCCTGCGCTCAGCGGTGGAGGCGCCACCCATCGATGTGGACATGCCACCACCGAAGAGATCCGACATTCCGCCGCCACTGCCCTTGTGAAGCAGAACGGAGGCGGCCAGCAGGGCACTGAGGATCACCAGGATGATCGAAAGCGTCGTAATGGGCCAGCTCAGGAGGGGGACAATCACGTTTTCGAGTCTACCCGAGTGATTCATTTTCTCCACATCGGCCCGCCCTTGCCCGGGCACGAAAGAAGCGGCGCCCCGACGGTGTCGTCGGGGCGCCGCAACGCGTGGAGTTGCCTCAGGCGGGCAGGTCGTAGAACCGCACGATGGCGGCGAACTCGTCGGGCTGGAGGCTCGCTCCACCGACCAGCGCACCGTCCACGTCGGGCTGCGCCATGATCTGGGCAACGTTGCTGGACTTCACCGAGCCGCCGTACTGGATCCGAACGGCATCTGCGGTGCCCTGGTCGTACAGGGCCGCGATCTCCGCGCGGATGGCGCCGCAGACCTCCTGCGCGTCCTGCGGGGTGGCCACCTCGCCGGTGCCGATCGCCCAAACGGGTTCGTACGCGACGACCAGACCCGCCACCTGCTCCGCGGTGAGGTCGGCCAGTGTGCCCCGGAGCTGGTTCAGGGTGAACTCGACGTGGGTGCCCTCCTTGCGGATGTCCAGGCCCTCCCCGACGCAGATGATCGGGGTCATGCCGGCAGCCAGTGTCTTCTTCGCCTTGGCGTTGATCACCTCGTCGGTCTCACCGAAGTACTGGCGACGCTCCGAGTGGCCGATGACGACGTAGGAGACCTGCAGCTTGGCCAGCATGTCCGCCGAGATCTCGCCGGTGTAGGCACCGGCGTCATGCTCGGAGACGTTCTGGGCACCCAGGACGATGGGCATCCGTTCGCCGTCGATCAGCGTCTGGACGGTGCGCAGGTCCGTGAACGGGGGCACCACGACGCACTCGGACTTGGTGCCGTCGTACTCCTTGTCGGCCAGCGTCCACGCGAGCTTCTGGACCATGCCGGTGGCCTCGACGTGGTTGAGGTTCATCTTCCAGTTGCCGGCCATGATCGGCTTGCGGGTCATCGGTTGACTCCTTCTTCCAGTACTGCGATGCCGGGCAGTTCCTTGCCCTCGAGGAACTCCAGCGAGGCGCCGCCGCCGGTGGAGATGTGACCGAACTCATCGTCGGCGTGGCCCAGCACGCGAACCGCGGCGGCGGAGTCGCCACCGCCGACGACCGACAGCCCGTCGACCTCGGTGAGGGCCTTGGCCACCGCGGCGGTGCCCTTGGCCAGTTCCTCGATCTCGAACACGCCCATCGGCCCGTTCCAGAACACGGTGCGGGCGCCACGAATGGCGTCGGCGAACAGCTTCTCCGATTCGGGTCCGATGTCCAGGCCCTGCTTGCCTTCCGGGATGGCGTCGGCCGGAACCACCTCCACCTCGCCGATGACCGTGCGCTCGTCGAAGTTGGCGCCGTCGGCCACGCGGATGTCGGTGGGCAGGATGATCTGCTTGCCCTCCGCCGCCGCCTGCTCGAGGTAGGACTTGCAGGTCTCGATGTTGGCCTCGTCCACCAGCGAGCTGCCGATGTCGTGCCCCTGTGCCTTAAGGAAGGTGAACAGCATCCCGCCACCGATCACCAGGGTGTCGGCGATCTTCAGCAGGTTGTCGATGACCGACAGCTTGTCGGCGACCTTGGCGCCGCCCAGCACCACGACGAAGGGGCGCTCGGGATCCTTCACCAACCGGTTCAGGACCTCGACCTCCTTCGCCACGAGGTAGCCGGCGGCGTTCGGCAGGAGCCGCGCCACGTCGTAGACGGAAGCCTGCTTGCGGTGGACCACGCCGAAGCCGTCGGAGACGAACAGGTCACCGAAAGCGGCGTACTTCTTGGCAAGCTCGACCCGCTCGGCCTCGTCCTTGGACTCCTCGGCCGGCTCGTAGCGCACGTTCTCGAGAAGGGCGACTTCGCCGTCGGCGAGGGCTTCGACGGTGGCGGTGGCGGACTCCCCCACCACGTCGCCGGCGAGCTTGACCTCGGTGCCGAGCAGCTCGGAGAGCCGCACGGCCACCGGGGACAGCGAGTACTTCGGGTTCACCGAACCCTTGGGTCGGCCCAGGTGAGCCATGATGATGATCCTGGCGCCCTGCTCACGCAGTTTGGACAGCGTCGGCAACGCGGCACGGATGCGCCCGTCGTCGGTGATGGTGTCCCCGTCGAGCGGGACGTTGAAGTCGCAGCGGATCAGTACCCGCTTGCCCGACAGATCGCCGAGATCGTCAATGGACTGCACCATGGGCCTCCCCTTTCCTTGTTCAGTTGGTTGTCAGAGCTTGCTGGCGACGAGCGCGGTGATGTCCACCAGGCGGTTGGAGTAGCCCCACTCGTTGTCGTACCAGCCGAGCACCTTGACCTGGTTGCCGATCACCTTGGTGAGCTTGGCATCGAAGATGCAGGAGGCCGGGTCGGTCTCGATGTCCTTGGACACGATCTCGTCCTCGGTGTAGACCAGCACCTTGCCGTCGGCGGCCTTCTTCATGATCTCGTTGATCTCCTCGACCGTGGTCTCCCGCGGGGTCTCGAAGGTCAGGTCCGTCGCGGAGCCGGTGGGAACGGGCACGCGCATGGCGTAGCCGTCCAGCTTGCCCTTGAGCTCGGGCAGGACCAGGGAGACGGCCTTGGCGGCACCGGTGGTGGTGGGGACGATGCTCAGGTTGGCCGCGCGGGCGCGACGCAGGTCCTTGTGCGGGCCGTCCTGCAGGTTCTGGTCAGCGGTGTAGGCGTGGATGGTGGTCATCAGGCCCTTGACGATGCCGATGCCGTCGTTCAACGCCTTCGCCATCGGGGCGAGGCAGTTGGTGGTGCACGAGGCGTTGGAGATGATGTGGTGCTGCGCAGGGTCGTACAGGTCGTCGTTGACGCCCATGACGATGGTGATGTCCTCGTTCTTGGCGGGAGCCGAGATCAGGACCTTCTTCGCGCCGGCGTCGATGTGGGCCTTGGCCTTGCTGGCGTCGGTGAAGAAGCCGGTGGACTCGATCACGATGTCGACGCCCAGGTCACCCCAGGGGAGGTTTGCGGGATCCTTCTCCGCGAACGCCTTGATCTCCTGCCCGCCGACGATGATCGCGTCGTCGTTGTAGGAGACCTCCTGGTCGAAACGGCCGAGGATCGAGTCGTACTTGAGCAGGTGTGCGAGCGTCTTGTTCTCGGTGAGGTCGTTGACGGCAACCACCTCGAGGTCAGCACCCGAGGCGACCAGGGCGCGGAAGTAGTTGCGGCCAATGCGGCCGAAGCCGTTGATTCCAACCTTGACGGTCATATGGATAGATCCCCTTCAACAGATACCTGGCGCGACGCCCCACGGCTTGATCCAGCGAGACACGCGCGCCAATCGGACGTGGACCATCCTATCTACTCGGGAATCAAGCAACGAGTCGGGGGGCAAACATGGCCACCACGCGGGCGCCGCTCAGACCTCGTCGCGCAGGTCGGCAGGCAGGCTGGCCTCGGTGCCCGGGATCCCGGCTGCCTCCGCGGCCTTGTCAGCGGTGGACAACAGCCTCCGGATGCGCCCTGCGATGGCGTCCTTGGTCAGCGGCGGCTCGTGAAGCCGGCCCAACTCCTCAAGGCTCGCCTGCTTGTGTTCCAGGCGCAAGGTGCCCGCCGCGCGCAGGTGTTCCGGCACGTCGGGCCCGAGGATCTCCAGCGCCCGCTCCACCCTGGCGCTGGCGGCCACTGCAGCCCTGGCGGACCGGCGCAGGTTGGCGTCGTCGAAGTTCGCCAGGCGGTTGGCCTGGGCCCTGACTTCGCGCCGCATCCGGCGCTCCTCCCAGACCAGGCGTGCCTCCTGGGCGCCCATGCGGGTGAGGAGGTCGGCGATGGCCTCGCCGTCGCGCAGCACGACGCGTTCGACGCCCCGGACCTCGCGGGACTTCACGTGGATCCCGAGGCGGCGTGCGGCGCCGATGAGCGCCAGCGCCGCTTCGGAACCGGGGCAGGTGATCTCCAGCGACATGGACCGCCCGGGCTCGGTGAGCGAGCCGCGCGCCAGGAAGGCGCCCCGCCAGACCGCTACCGCGTCCGCCATCGAGCCCCCGACGACCGAGGGGGGCAATCCGCGCACCGGCCTGCGCTGCTGGTCGACCAGGCCGCTCAACCGGGCCAGCGCCTCGCCGTCGCGCACCACCCGGACGGTGTAGCGCGTGGTGCGACGCAGGCCGGAGGAGTTGATGACCAGCAGTTCACTCTCCAGCGAGTACAGCTCCGCGATGAAGGAGCGCAACCTCCTGGCCGCCGCGCTGGTGTCGAGTTCGGCTTCGACGACGATGCGCCCACCCACCAGGTGCAGCCCTCCGCCGAAGCGCAGCATCGTGGCCACCTCGGCGCGCCTCGCATTGGGATGCGGCGTCACCACGGCGGCAAGTTCTGATTTCACCTTCTGCGTCAGGGCCATTTCACTCATCCTGCCATTGAGTCGTTGGGGGATCGATCGGCTCGAGGATCTCGGAGAAGACGGCGGCCAACCGGTTGGGGTCATGTCGGGGCGTCCCGTCCCTCATGGCGACGTCTGCGCTCAGCAGTCTGGCACCGAGCGAGGCCACCCAGGACTCCAGATGCGGGTCCGAGCCGGCGAAGCCGGCGTCGGCGATCACCACGTCCAACCGCAGCCGGGGCGCATGCTCGGAGAGCAGTTCGATGTGCCGGGACGCCGAGAACCCGTCGGTCTCGTCGGCGGGCGCGACGTTCAGGACCAGGACGCGCTGTGCCCTCGTCGACACGATCGCCTCGGCCAGGTCCGGCACGAGCAGGTGGGGAATCACCGAGGTGAACCAGGATCCGGGGCCCAGCACCAGGCTGTCGGCCTCCATGACTGCCTGCACCGCCTCCGGGCGCGCGGGCGGTGACTCCGGGATGAGGCGCACCGACTGCACGGTGGAACGGGTCTTTGCCACCGTGGCCTGGCCGCGGAGGGTGGCCACCTCGTCGGGCGCGACCGGGTCGAGTCCGATGACATCGGCCTCGATGTCGAGCGGCACCCCGGACATCGGCAGGACCCGACCGCGGGTCCGCAACAGGTCTCCCACCATGTCCAGCCCGGCCACCGGGTCATCGAGCTGCTGCCACAGGCCAGCGATCAGGAGGTTTCCGATCGCATGGCCCGCGAGGACGCCGTCGCCCCCGAAGCGGGACTGCAGGACCCTCGCCCAGGTTCGCCCGACGTGGTCGTCGCTGCAGAGAGCGGCCAGCGCCATCCGCAGGTCACCGGGTGGCAGGCATCCGAGTTCCTGACGGAGCCGTCCGGACGAACCGCCGTCGTCGGCGACGGTGACCACCGCCGTCAGGTGGTCCGTCACCCGGCGGAGCGCGGTGAGGGAGACCGACAGACCGTGCCCTCCCCCGAAGGCGACGACCTTCGGAGCCCGGACCAACCCGTCCCCGGCGCGGGGCCCGTGGTGGGTCATTCCTTCCCCAGATCCCTGTGGAGCACGCTCACGGCGAACCCCCGTTCCCGGAGCTTGTCTGCCAGGGACTCGCTCATGCTGGTCGACCGGTGCTTGCCGCCGGTGCAGCCGATGGCCACCGTGACCTGGCGCTTGCCCTCCACCATGTAGCCGGGCGCGATGGTCTCAATGAGTTTGACCATGTCCTTCTGGAACTCCTGCGCGGCTTCCTGCCCCAGCACGTAGTCCGCCACCTCCGGGGACAGTCCGGTCTTGGGCCGCAGTTCCGGGACCCAGTAGGGATTGGGCAGGAAGCGCACGTCGAACACGATGTCGGCGTCCACGGGCGAGCCGTTCTTGAACCCGAAGGAGATCAGCGAGATCTTGAGCCTGTCGGTCTCCTCGCTGCCGAAGTGGTT
Organism: Tessaracoccus sp. OS52; assembly: GCF_020687685.1. Classification (GTDB taxonomy): domain Bacteria; phylum Actinomycetota; class Actinomycetes; order Propionibacteriales; family Propionibacteriaceae; genus Arachnia. The sequence continues at coordinate 1,695,745 of NZ_JAJEWM010000001.1, forward strand.
GGAGATCCGCTGGGCGAGCTGGCGAGCGCTGAGGCGGGAGGTGTCGACGACGATGTCGGCGTTGGCCCGCAGGTCGGCCATCAGCCGGCGCTCGCGCACGATGCCGTCCACGAGCCGGTCGTCGCCCTGCAGCGGGAGGGGCCGCCGGCTGGACTCCTGGCGCTGGACGATGATGTCGTCGGTGGCCTCCAGGTAGAGGACCGTAACCTCCGCGCCCCGTGCCCTCAGTTCGCCCAGGGCCACCGGAACCTGCTCGAACTGGACGCGGGAACGCACGTCGACGACGACCGCGACGCGGAGTTCCCCCACCGTGCGCAGCTGGTCCCCAAGGGCGGGCAGCATCAGGGGTGGCAGGTTGTCCACGACGTACCAGCCGAGGTCCTCCATCGTGTGCGCCGCGGTGCGTCGCCCGGCACCGGACATGCCGGTGATGATGACGAATCGCTGCACGTCTTCGACGGGGTCTGCTGGCATGCCCCCCAGCCTAGTGGGGCTCAGCGGTCGGCATCCCCGATCCCTCGGGCGTGGAGGGCCTCCCCGGTGCGCTCGGCGTAGCTGACCGCCCCCAGGATCACCGGGGTAAGCAGCCGTGCCGGGTTGCGCTCCAGCCCCCGCGCGCGGGCGGAGTCGCGGGCGTCGTCGACGGACCCGATGAGGAACGGGATCGACCTGATCATGAGAGCGACCGCCAGGGCCGCCTGTTCCGGGTCGACGCGCACCAGCCGCAACGGGACGAGCGCCGTGGCGAGGGCGTCCATGAGAACCGGGGTCGACGTCGTCAGCGTCAGGAGGCGCGCCGCCAGCACGGCCACCAGGATGTTTCCCGGACGCACGATGGCGGCAGCGGGGTTCAGGGTCAGGAGTTGGTAACCCGCGAGCACCGCCAGCAACACCCACAGCAGCCAACCCAGGCCCAGCATCCTGCGCGGCTCGATCCCGGTCGAGGCCGAAATGACCAACACGGCGACGAGGAATCCGCAGGTGGCCCACCACTGGCCGATGACCAGTGGCGGAATGCTGAGCGTCAGGACCAGGAGGTACTTCCAGCCGACGGGCAGCCTGAACAGCCAGGCGTCGCCCGGCTCGAAGACCCCCAGCAGGCTGGCGTGCGCATTCATTGCAGGGCACCCATGGCGCGCGTGTAGTGCGCGATGGACTCGGCCGGTGGGCCGTCGGCCACCACCCGGCTTTCGTCGACGACGATCACCCGGTCGGCGTCGGCGGCGACCTCCATGTCGTGGGTGGAGTAGACCAATTGCTGGGGCAGGGTCGCGAAGGTCTCGCGCAGCAGGTGCTTGTTGCGCAGGTCGAGCAGTGTGGTCGGTTCATCGGCGACGATGATCCGCGGTTCAACGGCCAGCACGCTGATGAGGGCCACCAACTGGCGCTCACCGCCGGAGAGGTCGTAGACGCTCTGGTGGGCCAGGTGACCGATCCCCCTGCCGTCGAGCAGTTCCCGGGCTCGGGCGCTGCGTTCGGCCCGCTTTCGAACCGTGGACTTCAGGCTGAGCTCAATGTCCTCGGCAGGGGTTGACATCAGCAGTTGCGCGAGCGGGTCGGTGAAGATGAAACCGACGTGCGCGCGGACCTTCCGGGCCTGGCTGGCGACGTCGAGCCCGTCCACCAGCACTGTGCCGGAGGTGGGAGCCCGCAGTCCGTTGAGCAACCGCAGCAACGTGGACTTGCCCGATCCATTCGCCCCGATGACGCAGATCCGGTGCTCCGGGAGGTCCAGCGAGATGTCGTCGAGCAGGGTGCGATCGGGCAGGCCGCGCCGGCTCCCGGGCACCACCACGCTCACCGACCGGAGTTCGATCATCGGCCGAGCAGCCTCGGGAACGCCTTGTGGACGGCAAAGGCGAGCAGCGCCGCAACCACGGCCTTCACGAAGTCCCCGATCCAGAACGGCATGTCCGCTACGACGGCGGCCCGGAGGTCCAGACCCAGGGTCAGCATGAACCCGACGACGGCCAGCGGGAGGGTGACCAGGTAACGGGAGGCCAGCACGGCCGCGAGCAGGAGCAGCGGGGTCACCGAGCTCAGACCCCGCCGCACGGCCCACCGGGCAACGAATCCGCAGAAGAGGGCGGCCAAGGGGAAGGCGATCAGGTAGCCGAGGCTGGGTCCCGCCAGCACGCCGAGGCCCGCCTTGCCGCCGGCGAAGATCGGCAGGCCCGCGAGCCCGGCGACCACGTAGAGCCCGGCGGCGGCGAAGCCGCGCCACGGGCCGAGGCAAAGGCCGCACAGGGCCACCCCGAGCGTCTGGAGGGTGATCGGCACACCGATGGCCCCGACGGGGATCGCTGGCGCCAGGGACAGGGCCGCGAGCAGTGCGGCGAAGACTGCGACGTAGGCGAGGTCCGATGCGCTGAAGGATCGGACGCGTGGGGCGGTGGCAGTGCTGGAGGTCATGGGAGACATTGAACACCAGTCCTTGAACAGTGTTCAAGTCGGGCTGCCTTCGCGGGCGCCAGCCGCCTGTCAGGCATGCGAATCAAGGAACTGGAACACCTCGGTGTCATCCACCCCGGGAAAGGTGCCCGGCGGGAGCGCCGCGAGCAGGTGGGCATGGGCACGGGCGCTGGGCCAGGCGTAGCCGGCCCAGCGCTCCGTCAGATCCTCCGGGGCCCTCCGGCAGCAGGTGAAGTCCGGGCACCTGGAGACCGATCGCTCCCTGGTGTCGCGGCCGCGGAACCACTTGGAGTCCCGGTAGCGCACCCCGATGCACGTGGAGAAGTACCCGGCCGAGGCGCGCTCGACCCTGGCGGTGCACCAGTAGGTCCCGCCGGGGGTGTCGGTGAACTGGTTGAACGCGTTGAACTTGTCCGGGACCTCGAAGACCTGGCGCGAAGTCCAGAACCGGCACACCGGCTGGCCCTCGATGGCACCGAGGTTGTCCTTGGGGAACGTGACGCCGTCGTTCTCATAGGCCTTGTAGATGATCCCCGACTCGTGGACGCGCTGGAAATGGACCGGGATGTCCAGGTGCCGCGTCGCCAGGTTGGTGAAGCGGTGGGAGGCGGCCTCGTAGCTGACGGCGAACGCGTCGCGCAGGTCCTCCACGGCCAGCGCCCGCCGCTGCTTGGCCTGCTGCAGGAAACCGACGGCGGGGGTCTCAGGGAGGAGCAGTGCGGCCGCGAAGTAGTTGGTCTCGATCCGTTGTCGGAGGAAGTCTCCATAGCTGGTGGGCGGTGAGTGCTCGAGCACGAAGTGGCCAAGGGCCTGCAACAGCACGGAGCGGGGCTCGTGGTCCGTGGAACTGGCGGCGGGCAGGTAGATCCGCCTGCTCTTGAGGTCCGTGACCGACCGGGTGGAGTGCGGCAGGTCCCCCACGTGGTGCAGCGTGAAGCCGAGGTGCTCGGCGATCTCGCCGATGAAGTGCTGGGAGAGCGGTCCCGAGTCATACCCCACTCGCTTCAGCAGCTTGGCCGCCTCGGCCTCCAGATCCGGGAAGTAGTTGTCCTGGGCGCGCATCTCCTCGCGGAGCTTGGCGTTGGCCCGGCGGGCTTCCTCCGGCGTGGCGATCCGCTCGGCGGCGTCGTGCGCCAGTTCCCGGTGCAGGGCGACCAAGGCTTCCAGCACGTCCATCGGCATCCGCGGGGAGATGCGAACGGCCGGCAGGCCCTTGGACCGGGCGAGCCCGGAGTGCATCAGCCGCTCGAGTTCGATCTCGAGTTGCGCCCGGCGCGTCGGCACCGGTGCGGTCAGGTCATCGAGACTCGCTCCGTACAACTGCGCGAGTGCCTGCAGACTGGAGAGCTTGGCGTCCCGCTTGCCGTTCTCCAGGAGCGACAGCTGGGAGGCGGCCATGCCTGAACTCGCCGCGACCTGCGCGAGGGTGAGCCCCCGTTCCTTGCGGAGGTGGCGCAACCGGCGACCGAGTGAAAACGGGTCGAAAGCGCTTGGCTCGGGTGCGGATGTCGGGGTGCGGTCTTCGTTGACGGCCATGAAATTGAGGATATCGGAATTTCTGCGCTTTTTTCCCGGGAAAAGGATGCGAATTTCCAGCGGCTGACCGGAGAGTTGGTTCCACGGACGAGCAGCCAGCAGTGAAGCTGGCTCACGAGAAGAGAGAAGTGATTGCGATGTTGGGACCCATCTCGGCAGAACTGATCCAGCACGACTGGCGGACCAACCCCCGTTGGGCGCACGTGAAGCGTGACTACAGCGCGGACGACGTCGTCCGCCTGCGCGGCAGGGTGCAGGAGGAGCACACCCTCGCCCGGCGCGGCGCCGAGCGGCTCTGGGGCAAGCTCCACAGCGAGGACTTCATCAATGCCCTCGGCGCGCTCACCGGCAACCAGGCCGTGCAGCAGGTCAAGGCCGGCCTGCAGGCGATCTACCTCTCCGGCTGGCAGGTCGCCGCCGACGCCAACCTGTCCGGCCACACCTACCCGGACCAGTCCCTGTACCCGGCCAACTCGGTCCCCCAGGTGGTGCGGCGCATCAACAACGCCCTGCTCCGCGCCGACCAGATCGAGCACGCCGAGGGCATCCACACCGTCGAGGACTGGCTGGTCCCGATCGTCGCGGACGCGGAGGCCGGTTTCGGGGGCCCGCTCAACGCCTACGAACTGATGAAGTCGATGATCACCGCCGGAGCGGCCGGCGTCCACTGGGAGGACCAGTTGGCCTCCGAGAAGAAGTGCGGCCACCTGGGCGGAAAGGTCCTGATCCCCACCAAGCAGCACGAACGCACCCTGAACGCTGCCCGGTTGGCCGCCGACGTCGCCGGCGTCCCCACGGTCATCATCGCCCGGACCGACGCCGAGTCCGCCACGATGATCACCTCTGACGTCGACGAACGCGACCAGCGCTTCCTCACCGGCGAACGGACCGGCGAGGGCTTCTACAAGGTGCGCGGTGGCGTGGAGTCCTGCATCACGCGGGGCAACGCCTACGCCCGCTACGCCGACCTGCTCTGGATGGAGACCGGCACCCCCGACCTGGAACTGGCGCGGAAGTTCGCCGAAGGCATCAAGGCCGAGCACCCGGACCAGCTGCTGGCCTACAACTGCTCGCCGTCGTTCAACTGGCGCGCGCACCTCGACGACGCCACGATCGCAAGGTTCCAGCGGGAACTTGGGGCGATGGGCTACAAGTTCCAGTTCATCACGCTGGCCGGCTTCCACGCTCTCAACCACTCCATGTTCGACCTGGCCCACGGCTACGCCCGCAACCACATGACGGCCTACGTCGAGTTGCAGGAGAGGGAGTTCGCCTCGCAGGACCGCGGCTACACCGCCACCCGGCACCAGCGCGAGGTCGGTACCGGCTACTTCGACCAGATCAGCACCATCATCAACCCGGAGAGCTCCACCACTGCCCTCGACGATTCCACCGAAGCGGAGCAGTTCCAGAGCCTCCACCCGGGAGGGACACCGGCATGACCATCACACTTGATGCGCCCGAGCGCGAGAGCGAAGCCACCCACACCACCATCGGCGGCCTGCAGGTGGACCGCGCCCTCGTCGAGTTCCTCGACCACGACGCGCTCGTGAGGGCCGGCGTCGACCACGACCAGTTCTGGTCCGGTTTCGTGCGTGTCTTCAACGAGTTCACCCCTCGCAACCGCGAGCTCCTCCAGGAGCGCGACCGCCTGCAGCTCACAATCGACGAGTACCACCGGGCGAACCCGGGCGTCCCGGACCCGGCGGAATACCAGCGGTTCCTGCGCGGCATCGGCTACCTGGCCGACGAGCCGGCACACGTCGTGGCCCGGACCCGCAACGTCGATGCCGAGATCGCGCAGGTCGCCGGCCCGCAACTCGTCGTTCCGGTCACCAACCGGCGCTTCGCCATCAACGCCGCCAACGCGCGCTGGGGGTCCCTCTATGACGCGCTCTACGGCACCGACGCCGTCGGCGAGGAGGACGGGGCCGCCCGGGGCGATGGCTACAACCCGGTTCGTGGCGAGCGGGTGATCGCCTGGGTCAGGGAGTTCCTGGACGCCGCGGTGCCCCTGGCGACGGGATCGCACTCCGACGTCCTGCTCTACGAGGCGGGCCCCCGGCTGCGCGCCAAGCTCACCACCGGGGAGGTCGTCGCCCTGGCGGACGAGAACTGCTACGTCGGCTTCCGGGGCGAACCGGGTTCACCGGAGTGCATCCTGCTGCGCCACAACGGACTCCACATCGAGCTCCGCATCGACCCGCAGGGTGTGATCGGATCCGGCGACGAGGCCGGCATCCAGGACGTCGTCATCGAGTCAGCGGTCACGGCGATCATGGACTTCGAGGACTCTGTGGCGGCCGTCGACGGTCCTGACAAGGTCGTCGGCTACCGAAACTGGCTGCGACTCAACGACGGCACAGCCGCGCAGGTGATGAGGACCGGTAGCCGCCGCGCCCACACCCGCACGCTGGCCCACGACCGGTTCTTCACCGCTCCCGACGGGGGCGAGGTTCGCCTGCCGGGGCGGGCCCTGATGCTGTGCCGCAACGTCGGCCACCTGATGACCACACCGGCGGTCCAGGACGCCGACGGGAACGAGCTGCCCGAGGGGATCCTGGACGCACTGGTCACGAGCCTGTGCGCGATGCCGGGCCTCTTCTCGGCCAACCAGCGGCGCAACTCCCGGGCCGGGTCCATCTACATCGTCAAGCCCAAGCAGCACGGCCCGGCGGAGGTGGCCTTCACCAGCCAGCTGTTCGCCGCCGTCGAGGACGTCCTGGGCCTGCCCCACAACACGATCAAGATGGGGATCATGGACGAGGAACGCCGGACCACGGTCAACCTCAAGGCCTGCGTCGAGCAAGCCGTGGACCGGATCATCTTCATCAACACAGGCTTCCTTGACCGCACCGGTGACGAGATCCACACCTCCATGGTGGCCGGCCCCATGATCCGCAAGGCGGAGCTGAAGTCGGCCACGTGGATGAGCGCCTATGAGGACTGGAACGTCGACGTCGGTCTCGAGTGCCGGCTGTCGGGCCACGCCCAGATCGGGAAGGGGATGTGGGCCAGGACCGAACAGATGGCGGACATGCTGGCCGAGAAGATCGAGCACCCCGCTGCGGGCGCGAACACGGCGTGGGTGCCCTCCCCCACCGGCGCCACCCTGCACGCCACGCACTACCACCGCGTCGACGCCTTCGCGCGCCAGGCCGAGATCGCCGCCCAGGGCCGCCGCGCCAGGCTGGACCAGCTGCTCGAGATCCCGCTCGCGCCAACCACGGACTGGACCGAGGATGAGTTACGGCGCGAGGTGGACAACTCCTGCCAGTCGATCCTCGGCTACGTCGTGCGGTGGGTCAACCACGGCGTCGGCTGCTCCAAGGTCCCCGACATCGCGAACGTCGCACTGATGGAGGACCGGGCGACGTGCAGGATCAGCTCGCAACTGCTTGCCAACTGGATCCGCCACGACGTCGTGAGCGCGGGATTCGTCGTCGACTCGCTCCGGCGGATGGCCGAGGTGGTGGACGCACAGAACGCCGACGACCCCGCCTACCTACCGATGACCCCGCAGTCACCGGGCGGGGCCTTCGAGGACTCGATCGCGTGGTGCGCGGCCCGCGACCTGGTGCTCCAGGGCACCAGCTCGCCGTCCGGCTACACCGAGCCCATCCTCCACGCCCGCCGTCGCCAGTTCAAGGCGACCCAGCAGGCGCTCACGGAAGACTGAGCGACCCCTGGGTGTTCGTTCGGTGCTCCATCATCGAGCACTGAACGAACACCTAGAGTTCGGTGACCTCTCCGGTGGTGAGGTTGATCGCCTCGCCACCGGAGTCCGCGACGGCGGCGTGCACGCTGGCGGCCAGCCGGGGCCCGAAGCCCGGGACCTGGGCGATCTCCTCGACGGTGGCCTGCCGCAGCTTGCGCAGGCTGCCGAAGTAGGTGAGCAAAGCCTTGCGCCGCAGCTCCCCGAGGCCCGGGACGTCGTCCAGCAGCGAGGACACCATGTTGCGGGCGCGCCTCGACCGGTGGTGCGCGATTGCGAACCGGTGCGCCTCGTCCCGGAGGCGCTGCAGCAGGTAGAGCCCCTCGCTCGCCCGCGGCAGGATCACGGGGTACTCCTCCCCCGGGACCCAGACCTCCTCGAGCCGCTTGGCCAGGCCGCACAGCGCGATCTCGTCCGCGAGTCCCAGCTCTTCGAGGACCGCGGCGGCGGCGTTGACCTGGGGCAGCCCGCCGTCGACGACGATGAGCCCGGGCGCGTACGCGAACTTCCGCGGAGCGCCGGTTGTCGGGTCGACCAGCAGGGGCCCCTCGGCGTCACTGTCGACGGCGCCGGCCCTGCCCCGCTCGTCCAGGAGCCGGCCGAGGCGCCGTCGCAGCACCTCGCTCATGGCCGCGACGTCGTTGGAGCCCTCGAAGCTCTTGATGATGAAGCGCCGGTACTCGGACTTCTTCGGCAGCGCGTCCTCGAACACCACCATGGAGCCGACCACCTCAGTGCCCATGGTGTGGGAGATGTCGTAGCACTCGATCCTCAGTGGTGGTTCGGCGAGTCCCAGCGCCTCGGCCACCTCCTCCAGGGCGCTGTTGCGGGTGGTGAGGTCGGTGGCCCGGCGGGTCTGGTGCTGCTGCAGAGCCAGTTGCGCGTTCTTGACGACGGTGTCCAGCAGCACCCGCTTGCTGCCCCGCAGCGGCACCTTGATCTCGACGGGCCCGCCACGGCGCTGCGTGAGGAGCTGGACGAGCGGTTCATCGGCCTCCACCGAACTCAGGATGAGCGGCGGGATGTCGGCGCCCAGTTCGTCGTAGAGGTGGAGGAGGAACGGCTCCAGCAGCTCGGTGAGGTCGCGGTCGTCGGAGCGATCGGCCACGTGGCCCCGCTCACCGGTGATCCTGCCGGCGTGGACGTGGAAGACCTGGACCGCGATCTGCTGACCGTCGTCGGCGAACCCGATGATGTCGGCCCTGGTCGAGGGCGGCAGCACGACGCTCTGGCGCTCCCTGGCCTTCTTCAGGGCACCGAGCGAGTCCCGCAGTACCGCGGCGCGCTCGAAGTTCAGCTGCGCCGACGCCTGGTACATCTCGCGTTCGAGCTCGCCGATGATCCCGGCGGTGTTGCCCGCCATGAAGGAGCAGAAGTCGTCGACGATCGCGCGGTGCTCCTCGGCGCTCACCCGGCCCACGCAGGGCGCCGAGCACTTGCCGATGTCGCCGAGCAGGCACGGCCGGCCGGCGGCTCTGGCGCTCTTGAACACCCCGGCGGTGCAGGAGCGCATGGGGAAGACCCGTAGGAGCATGTCCACGGTCTCGCGGATCGCCCAGGCCTGGCCGAAGGGCCCGAAGTACCTGGTGCCCCTGCGCTTGGCGCCCCGCCCGACGAAGACCCGGGGGTACTCCTCCGAAACGGTCACCGCGAGCCAGGGGTAGGACTTGTCGTCGCGGTACTTGACATTGAACCGGGGGTCGAACTCCTGGATCCAGGTGTATTCGAGCTGCAGCGCCTCGAGCTCGTTGGCGACGACGGTCCACTCCACCTTCGCGGCCGTGCGCACCATCGTCTGGGTCCGGAAGTGCAACGACGCGGGATCCGCGAAGTAGGAGTTGAGCCGCTGGCGCAGGTTCTTGGCCTTGCCGACGTAGATGACGTTGCCGAAGGCGTCGAAGAACCGGTAGACGCCGGGGTCGAGGGGAATCGAGCCCGGCCTCGGACGGTAAGTCGACGGGTCAGCCATGACGACGATGATAGGTCGCCCGATCCAGCGGGGTCGTTGCACCTATGCTGGCAGCCATGAGTACCCGACGCGAGGTCCTGATCACCGGCGCCGCGATCGCCACCTCCCTGCTGGCCTCGGGCTGCGCGGCCACCGAATCCCGGCAGGCCGCCCCCGACAGTGCCATCGAAGTGGACAAGTCCCAGGTACCCGTGGGCGGTGGAATCGTCCTGGCCGACCCCAAGATCGTCGTTACCCAGCCCGTCGAGGGCACGTTCCTCGCCTTCTCGGCCGTGTGCACCCACCAGGGCTGTACGGTGCGCGACGTCAAGCCCGAGGGCATCAACTGCGCCTGCCACGGATCCGTGTTCGACACCGGCGACGGCTCCCCCATCGCCGGGCCCGCGTCGGAGCCGCTCCAGTCCCTGAGCGTCGAGGACTCCGGGAACAAGCTCATCGTCGCGGCCTGACCACCGCAGGCAGCCGTCGCCCGCGGGCTGGTTGAGCGGTAGGATTCTCGGATGGCAGCAGCAACGCCACGTGCGCTTTCGCTGGTGGGGCGGGTCCTCGGGATGGTGATCGCGGTGGTCGCCGTCCTGGCGGGCGTGGGTCTGCTGCTGCTCGCGATCTTCGCCCAGTTCGACACCCGCTCGAACATCCACCCCTTCTTCCGCCCCGACGCCGTTTACTCGTCGTTCGACGGGCCTGCGGAACTCCGGGACCCTTCGAACGAGTACGCCATCACGAGCCTCAACAGCGGGCTCGACGAATGCACGGTGCGCTCCCTCAACGGCCCCCTTGAACTGCGCCCGGACGCGGACCCGTACTTCACCGCCCGGTCGGTCTTCCGGTTCACGGCACCTCCGGGCACTTACCAGGTGACCTGCTCCCCCGACGTCTGGTTCGAGATCTACCGGGGAGCCGACGTGGAACTCGCCGTACGCGGATACGAGGGTTCGGTCCACCCATCCGTTTACTACCTGCTGGGGTCAGCGGTGTTCCTCGGTGTGGGCATGTGGCTGTGGCACCGGTTCGTTCAGAAGCCCAAGCGCTGGTGAGCGCTACGCCAGCAGCGGCCTGAGGAACTCCCCGGTGGCCGAACCCTCCGCCGCCGCGACGTCCTCCGGCGTGCCGACGGCCACGACCTCGCCACCCCGGGAGCCCCCGTCGGGGCCCATGTCGATCACCCAGTCGGCGGACTTGATGACGTCCAGGTTGTGCTCGATCACGACGACGGTGTTGCCCGCGTCCACGAGCTTCTGGAGCACCATGAGGAGCTTGCGGATGTCCTCGAAATGCAGGCCGGTGGTCGGTTCGTCGAGGACGTAGAGCGTCCTGCCCGTCGAACGCTTCTGCAGTTCGGCCGCCAGCTTCACCCGCTGCGCCTCGCCACCGGACAACGTGGTGGCCGCCTGTCCCAGCCGGACATAGCCCAGGCCCACCTCGTTCAGGGTCCGCAGGTGACGGGAGATGGACTGGATGGAGGCGAAGAACTCCACGCCGTCGCTGATGGACATCTCCAGCACCTCGGAGATGGACTTCCCCTTGTAGTGGACCTCGAGCGTCTCGCGGTTGTAACGCGCCCCGTGGCAGACCTCGCAGGGGACGTACACGTCCGGCAGGAAGTTCATCTCGATCTTGATGGTGCCGTCGCCCATGCAGTTCTCGCACCGGCCGCCCTTCACGTTGAAGGAGAACCTGCCCGGCTGGTAGCCGCGCACCTTCGCCTCCGGGGTCTGCGCGAACAGGTTGCGGATCTTGTCGAACACCCCGGTGTAGGTGGCCGGGTTCGAGCGCGGGGTGCGGCCGATGGGCGACTGGTCCACCTGGATGACCTTGTCCAGGTGATCGAGCCCCTTCAGGGAGCGATGCTTGCCGGGTACGGCCTTGGCGCTGTAGATCTTCTTCGCCGCCGCCGTGTAGAGGATGGAGTTCACCAGCGAGGACTTGCCCGAGCCGCTGACGCCCGTGACCGCCGTGAAGGTGCCCAGGGGGAACTCCACGTCGATGTTCTTCAGGTTGTGTTCCTTCGCCCCGACGATGGTGACCGACTTGCCGTTGCGTGGCCTTCGCACCTCGGGCACCGGGATGCTGAGCCGCCCCGAGAGGTAGCCGCCGGTCAGCGACTCCTCGCTGGCCAGCAGGTCCTCGACGCTCCCCTCGACGACGATGTGGCCGCCGTACTCGCCGGCGCCGGGGCCGATGTCGACCACCCAGTCAGCCGCCCTGACGGTGTCCTCGTCGTGCTCCACGACGATGAGGGTGTTTCCCAGGTCCCGCAGCCGGTGGAGCGTCTCGATGAGGCGTCTGTTGTCGCGCTGGTGGAGACCGATGCTGGGCTCGTCGAGCACGTAGAGGACGCCGACGAGACCCGAGCCGATCTGCGTGGCCAGCCGGATGCGCTGCGCCTCCCCGCCCGAGAGCGTGGCGGCCGCGCGGGAGAGGCTGAGGTAGTCAAGCCCGACGTCGAGCAGGAACCGCAACCTGGCCTGGACCTCCTTGACGACGCGAGCGGCGATCTGCGCCTCGCGCTCGGTGAGCTGCAGGCCGGTCAGGAAGTCATTGGCGTCGCTGATGGCCATGTCGGCCAGCTGGGCGATGTTGGTCTCGGCGATGGTCACCGCGAGCGAGGCCGGGCGCAGCCGCGCGCCGTCGCAGGCGGAGCAGGCGATCTCCCTCATGTAGCCGCCCCAGCGGTCGCGGGCGGCGTCGGTCTCGGCCTCGCCGTGTCGACGTCGGACGAAGGGCAGGATGCCTTCGTACTTCTGGGTGTAGCTGCGGGTGCGGCCGAAGCGGTTGCGGTAGGTGACCAGGACGGGGTCCTTGACCCCGTTCAGGAGCAGCTTGATGTGCTTGGGCGGCAGTTCCTCCCAGGGGGTGTGGACGCTGAAGCCGTGCTCCGCGGCCAGCGAGTCCAGAACGTGCTCGTAGTGTCCGCGCAGGTGGGCCGTGGCCCACGGGGCGATGGCGCCCTCAGCCAGGGTGAGCCCGACGTCGGGGACGACGAGTTCCGGATCCACCTCCAAGGTGGTTCCCAGCCCTGAGCACTTGGGGCAGGCGCCCCACGGCCCGTTGAAGGAGAACTGCCGGGGCTCGAGCTCCTCGATGGCGACGTCGTGGTCGTTGGGGCAGCCCATCGCCTCGGAGAAGCGCTTCTCGCGTTCCGGATCGTCGGAGGGCAGGTCCACGAACTCGATCCCCACGATGCCGCCGGCCAGGCCCAGTGCGGCTTCGACCGATTCGGTGATCCGCTGCTTGGCCGAAGGCTTGACCACGACGCGATCCACGATCACGTCGATGTCGTGCTTGAGCTTCTTGTTCAGTTCCGGCACCTCCGTGATGGGGTGGACGTTGCCGTCCACCCGCACGCGGCTGAAGCCGTCGGAGCTGAGTTGCCTGAACAACTCGTGGTACTCGCCCTTGCGGCCGCGGATCACCGGCGCGAGGATCTGGAACCTGGTGCCTTCCTCCATGTCCAGCAGCCGGTCCACGATCTGCTGTGGGGTCTGCTTGCCGATCGGGGAACCACAGACCAGGCAGTGCGGGATGCCGATGCGGGCGTAGAGCAGCCGCAGGTAGTCGTAGACCTCGGTCACCGTCCCGACGGTGGAACGCGGGTTGCGGCTGGTCGACTTCTGGTCGATCGAGACCGCCGGCGAGAGCCCCTCGATGAAGTCACAGTCCGGCTTCTCCATCTGGCCGAGGAACTGGCGGGCATAGGACGAGAGGGACTCGACGTAGCGTCGTTGCCCCTCCGCGAAGATGGTGTCGAACGCCAGCGATGACTTGCCGGACCCACTCAGCCCGGTGAATACCACCAACGAGTCCCTGGGCAGTTCAAGGGAGACATTCTTGAGGTTGTGCATCCGGGCGCCGCGGACTGTCAGCCGTTCATTCACTCGGCACATCTTACGCAACCCGCCAAACGAATTCGAACTGGTGTTTTGATTTGCTCGGCGTGTCGTCTCCCCGGGGTGGGCGGCTTTTCCCGGACCGGGCAACGGGCACGAGCGCACTTGCTAGGGTGGCGCCATGCCGAGCCCCCAGACCGTTGGAGACGGCACCCCCGACGAGGGTGTGATGCAGGCGGTGCGTGAGCAGACCCACCTGCTGCTCGGCAGGACCATCTCCTACTCCGACGAGGACTGGGCGCAGCCCTCCCGCCTCCCCGGCTGGACGCGGTCCCACGTCGCGGCGCACCTGGTAACCAACGCCCGGGAGCTCGTGGGCGTGTGCGACGAAGTGGCTCGCGGCAACCGGACGGCAAGAACCACACGCCGATCCGCGCAGGAGACGGCGCACGCCCTCGAACTCGGTGCACTGGCGGACGGCCTCAGCCTGCAGATCGACCTGGACACCTCTGCCGGCGAACTGGACGAGGCCCTGTCCTGCCCTGCCCCGGCGGACGCGAGGGTCGTCCTCAGGTCCGGCGAGGAGCTGCCCGTCGACCAGCTGCCGCTGCTGCGCCTGCACGAGGTGGCACTGCACTCGTTCGACCTCACACCGGACGTGGACGAGCTGGCGCTCGACCCAGAGGTCGCCAACAAGCTGCTGGCCTTCCGGGTGGCCCGCACCCCGGCTCACGAACTGCCGGGCGCGCACATCGTGAGCCACGAAGGCTTCGACCACGGCCCCAGCGGCTCGGCCCCGCGCGTCACCGGACCGGCCGCAGACCTGCTGATCTGGCTGGCTCGCGGCGTGGTGACGCCACGCGTCGCAGGGGCGTAGCAATCGGCCCTCTGAGGTCCTCCGCTTCCTATAGGGTGACTCGCAGCTTCAATAGACGATACGGAGATGAGATGACCCAGCCGCCCAACTACCCCGGCCAGAACCCGGCCGGACAGCCGGGCAACCAGCCCCCCGGATACCAGCAGCCCCAGTGGGGACCGGGACACCAGGGCACACCGGGTCCGGGCGGCGGCCCGAACCTCGGTCCGGGCAGCTACGGGCAGCAGTCTCCGGCACCGGCTCACCACGGGCAGCCCCCCTACGGCCAACAGCCTCCCCAGGGCCAGCAGCCGGTGTACGTCAGCGGCGGAACCGAAGCTCCCGGTGGGCGCAAGTCCGGTGCGCAGAAGGCGAAGGGGGTCCTGGGAGCCATCGTCTCGGTGGTGCTGATCGCCGTGGCCGGCTTCAATCTCTGGAACCGGTTCACCAGCGACGCGGCCCTCGAGGTGGGCAACTGTCTGGCCTTCTCCGGCCAGGTGGAAGACGCCAACCACGAAGAGGTTGACTGTGGCGACGCCGCCACGTTCTCGTTCGAGGTGGCGCGGGTGAACGACGGCGCCCTGAGCTGTGCACCTGAGTACCTCTCCTACACCGTCACCCAGGAGCGCTCCGAAAGCCCTGAGAAGATCGCCTGCCTGATCGAGAACTTCGCGTCCGACACCTGCTACCAAGTGCTGCCGGAGAGCGATGTCCGGGGTTACGCCGTCGTGGACTGCTCGGAGGCCGTCGCTGAGTTCAAGGTGACCCAGAGGCACGACGCCGCGGGTGCGAGCTGCGCCGAGGGCGAGGAGCCTTACGCCTACGAGGAGCCGGCACGCACCTACTGCATCGGCGACCCGGCCGCTTGAGACTCCCGTGGCGGAGCCCGGACCTGCGAGGGTCCGGGCTCTTTCAATGTCAGTGCCCCGACCTAGAGTTGATGGCATGAGACCAATCGACGAGCTCAGGCGTCAGGTCGCGCCGCTGAGAATGAAGGCTGACTTCCAGCCATCCGGTGACCAGCCCGCAGCCATCGCCGAACTCGAGCGCCGGATCGCGGCCGGGGAGCAGGACATGGTGTTGCTCGGCGCCACCGGCACCGGAAAGACAGCGACTGTGGCCTGGCTGGCTGAGAAGTTGCAGCGCCCCATCCTGGTGATGCAGCCCAACAAGACCCTCGCAGCGCAGTTCGCCAACGAACTCAGGACGTTCTTCCCCGACAACGCCGTCGAATACTTCGTCTCCTACTACGACTACTACCAGCCCGAGGCCTACGTCCCGCAGACCGACACCTACATCGAGAAGGACTCCTCGCTCAACGAGGAGGTGGAGCGGCTGCGGCACTCGGCAACCAGTTCGCTGCTGACGCGGCGCGACGTGATCGTCGTCGCCACCGTCTCGGCTATCTACGGGCTCGGCACCCCGGAGGAGTACCTGGAGCAACGCGTGACGCTGCGGGTGGGAGAGGAACATGACCGGAACGAGTTGCTGCGCCATCTGGTGGACATCCAGTACGCACGCAACGACCTGGCCGGCACCAGGGGCACCTTCCGCGTCAGGGGCGACACCCTGGAGGTCTTCCCGATGTACGAGGAGAACGCCGTGCGGATCGAGTTCTTCGGGGATGAGATCGAGCGGATCTCGACGATGCACGCCCTCACCGGCAACGTCCTCCACGATGAGCAGGAGGTCTACATCTTCCCCGCCACCCACTACTCCGCGGGCGCGGAGCGGATGGAACGGGCCATAACCGGAATCGAGCGCGAACTCGCCGAACGGCTGGCAGAGCTGGAGGAGCAGGGCAAACTGCTCGAGGCGCAGCGGCTGCGCATGCGGACCAGCTATGACATCGAGATGATGCGCCAGATCGGCACCTGCTCCGGCATCGAGAACTACTCGCGCCACATCGACGGCCGCGCGCCCGGCTCGGCACCGTCGTGCCTGGTGGACTACTTCCCGGAGGACTTCCTGCTCGTCGTCGACGAGTCCCACGTCACCATCCCGCAGATCGGAGGCATGTACGAGGGCGACGCATCGCGGAAGCGCACGCTGGTCGAACATGGCTTCCGTCTGCCCAGCGCCCTGGACAACCGTCCCCTGCGGTTCGACGAGTTCGTGCAGCGCATCGGCCAGACGGTCTACCTCTCCGCAACTCCCGGCCCCTATGAGCTGGAGCGCTCCAACGGTTTCGTCCAACAGATCATCCGGCCCACGGGACTGGTGGACCCGGAAGTGGTGCTGAAACCCACGAAGGGGCAGATCGACGACCTGATGGCCGAGATCAAGCTGCGGGTCGAGCGCAACGAGCGCGTGCTGGTCACCACGCTGACCAAGAAGATGTCCGAGGACCTGACCGATTACCTGATGGACAACGGAATTCGCACGCGCTACCTCCACTCCGAGGTTGACACCCTCCGCCGCATCGAGCTCCTGCGCGAACTGCGCATGGGAGAGTACGACGTCCTCGTCGGCATCAACCTGCTGCGGGAGGGGCTGGACCTGCCGGAGGTGTCGCTCGTGGGCATCCTCGACGCGGACAAGGAGGGATTCCTCCGCTCGGAACGCTCACTGATCCAGACGATCGGGCGGGCTGCCCGAAACGTGGCGGGCCAGGTACACATGTATGCGGACAAGATCACGCCCTCCATGGCCGCCGCGATCGATGAGACGAACCGGCGCCGCTCCATCCAGATCGCCTACAACCAGGCACATGGGGTTGACCCCCAGCCGCTGCGGAAGAAGATCGCCGACATCACCGACATGCTCGACCGCGAGGATGCCGACACCGAGCAGCTCCTCTCCGCGAAAGCGAAGGTCACGACGGGCAGGAAGCGAAACGGCGGTCTGGACCCCGCAACCATGGCGGCCTCGGACCTCGGCAACCTGATCGAGGACCTGACGAGCCAGATGCACCAGGCTGCGGCGGCGCTGCAGTTCGAAGCTGCGGCACGGATCAGGGACGAGGTTGCAGACCTGAAGAAGGAATTGCGCCAGATGATCGAGGCCAACAAATAGCCCACGGGCCAAGTTCGCTGCGCTAGGCTGAAAGTCCGATAAAGAAAGAGAGGATCGTCCCATGGCACGCATTCTTTGGATTGTTCTGGCAGTGGTCATCGTTTTGTGGCTGCTCGGTCTCCTCACGAGCGTCGGAGGGAACCTGATTCACCTTCTGCTCGTGGTGGCCCTGGTCATCCTCGTCATCAACCTCATTTCCGGCCGCAGGGCGGTCTGAGGCAACTCACCGGAAACAGCAGAATGGCCCGCCGTCTGGCGGGCCATTCTGCTATTCGGTGTGTTCAAGGAATCTGTTGGCGAGCCGCGTCCAGCAGCACGGGTGTGGCCACTTCCCGCAGCCCGGGCACGACCCAGGGACCCCGGACTTCCGGCTGCTTCCCAGAAGTATCGACGAGCACCGCGCCCACTATTGCGCCCCTGGAAAGCAGGACCCGAGCGCTGGGAAGCAACGACTCCACGCGGTCGATGTCGAATTCCTTCTCTCCCGTGGCGTACTGCTGGGCCTTGATGAATGCCTTGAGCGCAGCCGCACCCTCCGTCGGCTCCGGGCCGCGGACGTGGCTCGGAAGACCGATGAAATGGCGCCTGACGGCTTCGCGGTTCCGCAGTCGGGCCACCGGCCCCTCCCACAGCTCTCGCACCTTCGCGATCGTGGTGGCTTGATCGCCGGAGTTGTCGATCACCCAGTCCGCCGCATCCAGACGGTCGGTCCTCGGGGCCTGCGCCTTCACCCGCGCCTGCGCCTGCTGGGTGGTCAACCCACTGCGGTGCATCAGCCGTGAGACCTGTACCTCCACCGGAACGTCCACCACCACCACGGCGTCGAAGTTCACGTGCTGGCCCGTCTCCACCAACAGGGGAATCACCTGGACCACCACCGCGCCCGGCGGTGCTGCCTCCTCCAACTCCGCCGCACGTCGCCGCACCAAGGGATGCACGATGGCATTCAGGTCCTCGCGCGCCGCGTCGTCGGAGAACACCATGCCGCCCAGCTTCGGGCGGTCAAGGGAGCCGTCACCCCGGAGCACACCCTTCCCGAACCGTCGCTCGATCTCGCCCAGGCCCTGGGTGCCGACCTGGACGACCTCCCGGGCGAGCACGTCGGAGTCGATCACCACGGCGCCGAGCTCGGCGAGTGCGTCGGACACCAAGGTCTTGCCGGAGGCGATCCCGCCTGTGAGTGCGATTCGGACCATGAACCGAAGAATAGCGACCGCAGCCCGGGGCAACGAAAGCGCCGCTCCCCCACCAAGGTGGAGGAGCGGCGCTCAGTGCTTGCGGCCGGGCTCAGATCCCGCCGGTCAGCTTCTCGCGAAGCGCCTGCAGGGCCTCGTCGGAGGCGAGGGAACCTTCGCCCTCGTCCTCGACAGTGGCAGAGGTGAAACCGGTGGCGGCGGTGACGGAAGCGTCGCGGTCAGCGGACTCGGCGTCCTCGACCTGCTTCTTGTGGGCTTCCCAACGCGCCTGGGCCTCGGCGTACTGGCGCTCCCAGGCCTGACGCTGCTCGTCGTAGCCTTCCTTCCACTCGTTGGTCTCCGGATCGAAGCCCTCGGGGTAGATGTAGTTGCCCTGCTCGTCGTAGCTGGCGGTCATGCCGTACAGCGACGGGTCGAAGTCGTCCGCGGCGACGTCGACACCCTCGTTGGCCTGCTTGAGCGAGAGGGAGACTCGGCGGCGCTCCAGGTCGATGTCGATGACCTTGACCATCACCTCGTCACCCACGGAGACAACCTGCTCGGGGATCTCGACGTGACGCTCGGCCAGCTCGGAGACGTGGACGAGTCCCTCGATGCCGTCACCGACGCGGACGAAGGCACCGAACGGAACCAGCTTGGTGACCTTTCCGGGCACGATCTGGCCGATCTGGTGCAGACGCGCGAAGGTCTGCCACGGGTCTTCCTGGGTGGCCTTGAGGGACAGGGAGACACGCTCGCGGTCCATGTCCACCTCGAGCACCTCGACAGTGACGGGCATCCCGACCTCGACGACCTCGTTGGGGTGGTCGATGTGCTTCCAGGAAAGCTCGGAGACGTGCACGAGGCCGTCCACTCCACCAAGGTCGACGAAGGCGCCGAAGTTGACGATGGAGGACACGACACCCTTGCGGATCTGGCCCTTCTGGAGCTGGGTGAGGAACGTCTGGCGGACCTCGGACTGCGTCTGCTCGAGCCAGGCACGGCGGGACAGAACCACGTTGTTGCGGTTCTTGTCGAGCTCGATGATCTTGGCCTCGAGCTCCATGCCCACGTAGGGCTGCAGGTCGCGGACGCGACGCATCTCGACGAGCGAGGCGGGGAGGAAGCCGCGAAGACCGATGTCGACGATGAGGCCGCCCTTGACAACCTCGATGACGGTGCCGGAAACGACTCCGTCCTCTTCCTTGATCTTCTCGATCGTGCCCCAGGCGCGCTCGTACTGGGCGCGCTTCTTGGACAGGATCAGCCGACCCTCCTTGTCCTCCTTCTGCTGGACTAGCGCCTCGATCTCATCACCGACGCTGACCACGTCGAAGGGGTCGACATCGTGCTTGATGGAGAGTTCCTTGGAAGGAATGACGCCTTCGGTCTTGTAACCGATGTCGAGGAGGACTTCGTCCCTGTCGACCTTGACGACGGTGCCGGACACGATGTCGCCGTCGTTGAAGTACTTGATGGTGGCGTCAACGGCAGCCATGAAGGCTTCCGGGGTGCCAAAGTCGTCGACTGCAACAGCCGAGGCCTCAATGGAGGAGGTCATGTAGGTTGGGCTCCGAAATTTTCGTAAGGCGCGATGTGCCTTGTCGTAGGAGCCAACCGGGAATGCAGCGGGGACTTACGACGCGCCACCCCACTCCGTCCGAGGGTGGGCAGGTCACAGCGCCTCCCTAGCCTAGCCCCGGCCGCAACCTCGGTCAAACGGTGTCCATGCTGCGGGTAGGCTGCTGGCCGTGAGTGATTCCACAGTTGCCCGACGCGGCAGGAAACCACGCTGGCCGGCGCTCGCCGTGGTTGTCGCGGTGATCGTGGTGCTGTCGCTGTCGGTCTGGTGGGTAACCCGGCCCCGGGAGACGGCGGTCGCCCCCACCCCCACCCCCTCGACCGTCGCGGCGTCCCCGAGCCCCACGCAGGCCACCTCGAGCGCGCCCGCGACGTCGGCCGCCCCGAAGCCGATCACCGTGTCGTCCGCCCCCAGCGCCTTCGCCGGCTGTGACGCCATCGACGAGCAGGGCTTCGTCCCGACGTCGTTCGAGATGCAGAACCCCCCGGCCCAGGAACCCGTCCTCAGCCTCGGTCGGGACGCGGACGGCAACATCGCCGCTCCCCCGCCCGACGCCGCCCGGACCGCCTCCTGGTGGAACGAGGGACCGCGCCCGGGTTCCGACGCGGGCAAGGTTGTGCTGTCCATCCACACGTACCGCAACGGTGGCGCACTGGGCAATGAGATGTATGCCAACGGTGAGGCTCAACTGGAGGCAGGAGATCTCATCCGCCTCAAGGGCGCCGATGGCCGAACCGCCTGCTACGAGTTCGTCGAGGCGAAGAAGGTGTGGGTCGAGGACTACGATCCCAACTCCGATGTCATGGTCGATTACGCAGGGGATCCGGAGCTGGCCATCGTCATCTGCTGGGACTTCGACCGCAGCACCGAGATCTGGGAGTCCCGGATCTTCTTCTACGGCAAGCCCGTCTCTGCCTGACCTCGGCGCGGCGTCCTGAGCGCTGAGCCTGTCCTGTGCCGAGGGATCAGTGCGCCGCGTCGAACCAGGACTCGCCAACGCCGATGGACACCTCCAGCGGGACATCCAACTCGAGCGCCCCGGCCATGTTCGACCTGACCAACTCCGCGACGGTCTCCTGTTCCCCGGGGGCGATCTCCAGCACCAGTTCATCGTGCACCTGCAGCAGCATCCGGCTGGCGAGCCGAGCCTCATCGAGGGCTCGTCCGACGTTTATCATCGCGACCTTGATGATGTCCGCGGCGGAACCCTGGATCGGGGAGTTCAAGGCGGCCCGCTCGGCCATCTCCCGGCGCTGCCGGTTGGAGGAGGTGAGGTCGGGCAGGTATCTGCGCCGACCCAGCATCGTGGAGGTGTAGCCCAGCGACCGTGCCTCCGAGACCACGTCGGCCAGATAATCGCGTACGCCACCCACCCGGGAGAAGTAGTCCTCCATCAGCGTCTTCGCCTCCGGTACGGAGATCTTGAGCTGGTTCGAGAGCCCGAAGGCGCTGAGCCCATAGGCGAGTCCATAGTTCATCGCCTTGATCTTCGCGCGCATCTCGCCGTCGACCTCGTCGGGCGCCACGTTGAAGACCTTGGCCGCCATCTCGTTGTGGAAGTCCCGACTGGAGCGGAAGGCGGCACCCAGCCCCGCGTCGCCGCTGAGGTGCGCCATGATGCGCATCTCGATCTGCGAGTAGTCCGCCGTCATCAGCGCATCGAACCCCGGGCCCGGCACGAACGCCCGACGGATCCGACGGCCGAGCGACGTGCGGATCGGGATGTTCTGGAGGTTCGGGTCCGTGGAGGACAGCCGCCCGGTGGCCGCGATGGTCTGCACGTAGTTGGTGTGGATCCTGCCGTCCGGCTGCACGGAGGCGAGCAACCCGTAGACCGTCTGCCGGAGCCGGATCCGGTCCCGGTGCTCGAGAAGGTGCCCCAGGAAGGGGTGCTCGGTCTTGGCGAACAGCCCCTCGAGCGCATCGGCATCGGTGGTGTAGCCGGACTTGGTCTTGCGGGTCTTGGGCATGCCCAGTTCCTCGAACAGCACGGTCTGGAGCTGCTTGGGTGAGCCGAGGTTCACGCTGTGCCCGAGAACATCGAAGGCCGCCTGCTGTGCCTGGTGAACGGCCTTGTCGAACTCGTCGCGG
This sequence comes from Tessaracoccus sp. OS52, assembly GCF_020687685.1. Classification (GTDB taxonomy): domain Bacteria; phylum Actinomycetota; class Actinomycetes; order Propionibacteriales; family Propionibacteriaceae; genus Arachnia. Next base: position 1,717,926 of record NZ_JAJEWM010000001.1, read on the forward strand.
AGTTCCTCGAGCCGGTCCACGTCCACGGCGACCCCCACCCGCTCCGCCACCGCGAGCGTTCGCTGCAGGGGCAGTTCCACCTCCCGCAGGAGGTCTTCCGCGTCCCGTTCGGCCAGTTCGGAGCGCAGCGCCTCAGCGAGGTCAAGCACCACCCTGGCGCGCAGCATGGCGTCCCCTGCGGCCTGGTCCTGGTCCTCATCGAAGTCCAGCGCGAGCTGGGCGTCGTCGGAATCCTTCGCCTCCGCCGCGAGTTCGCGCTTGAGGTAGCGCAGCACCAGGTCGGCGAGGTCGAAGGTGCGCTGGTCCGGCCGCAGCAGGTAGGCCGCCAGCAAGGTGTCGAACGCGACCCCGCGCAGGTCCCAGCCCCGGGCCCAGACCGCCAGAGTGGGCCCCTTCGCCTCGTGGATCACCTTGCGCGGCTCCGGGTCGGCGAACCAGTCGGCCAGGGCGGCGTCGTCATCGGGTGTCAGTCCGGCCACGTCGACGTAGGCGCCGGCTCCGTCCGAACCGGCCAGTGCGATACCGGTCAGGTCCCCGGTTCCGGCAGCCCACGACCCGACGAAGTGCACCCCGGTCAGATCCTGCGCGTGCTCGGCCAGCCAGGGCCTGAGCTGGTCGGCGGCCAGGACGTCTCCCGACACCTCGAAGCCCTCCTCGCTGACCGGCTCACCCGGTGCGAGTTCCAGCAGACGTTCCCGCAGCACCCTGAACTCGAGAGCGTCGAAGAGTTCGTGCACACGTTCACGGTCCCAGTCCCTGCGCTTCATCTCCGCCGGCGCGATGGGGAGCTCCAGGTCGCGCACCAGCGCGTTCAACCGCCGGTTGCGTCGGACGTCTTCCAGGTGGTCACGCAGCGACTCCCCCGCCTTGCCCTTGATCTGCTCCGCGCGGGACAGGATGTTGTCCAGACCGCCGAACTCCAGGATCCACTTGGCAGCGGTCTTGGGGCCGACTCCGGGAACGCCCGGGAGGTTGTCGCTTGTCTCCCCCACCAACGCGGCGAGTTCCGGATAACTCGCGGGCGGGACCAGGTACTTCTCCTCGACGGTCTGCGGCGTCATCCGCGCCAGGTCCGAGACACCCTTTCGCGGGTAGAGGAGCGTCACGTCCTCGTCGACCAGCTGCATGGCGTCCCTGTCACCGCTGCAGATGAACACCTTGAAACCGTCGGCCGAGGCCTGGGTGGACAGCGTCGCGATGATGTCGTCGGCCTCGTAGCCGGGCTTCTCAAGGTACGGGATGTTCAGGGCGTCGAGGACATCCTTGATCAGTGCGACCTGACCCTTGAACTGCTCCGGTGAAGTGGACCGGTTGGCCTTGTACTCCGGATAGGACTCCGTACGGAAAGACTCGCGCGAGACGTCGAACGCCACCGCGAGGTGGGTGGGCTCCTCGTCCCGCAAGACGTTGATCAGCATCGAGGTGAACCCGAAAACGGCGTTGGTGTGCTGTCCCGTCTGGGTGGCGAAGTTCTCCACCGGGAGTGCGAAGAACGCGCGGTAGGCCACGGAGTGGCCGTCGATCAGGAGTAGGCGGGGCTTGTCAGTCACGGCGTCGACTCTACAGTTGGCCCATGACAACTGCTGGCATCCCCGAGTGGGCCGTGGACCTGAGGTCGGAACTGCACGAACGCATGGGCCTGGAGATCACTCACCTGGCGGCGGAACGCGTGGTGGGCTCCATGCCGGTGGCCGGCAACCGCCAGCCGATGGGGCTCCTGCATGGCGGCGCTTCGGGGGTCATGATCGAGGGTCTGGCTTCGATGGGAGCGATCGCCCATGCCCGGGGGCACGGCAGGGGCGCCGTGGGAGTGGATCTCAATGTCACCCACATCCGCGGGGTCCGCGAGGGGCGGGTGACCGGGGTGGCGACGCCCGTCCATCTGGGCTCCCGGATCGCCGTCTACGAGGTCGAGATCACCGACGAGCAGGGCCGGCGCACGGCGCTGGGCCGCCTGACCTGCCACCTCATCGATGGCTGAGGCTTGACCCGGCTGCTACTTCTTCTTGTGGCTGATGACGCCCTCGGCGACCTCGCGCATCGACTTGCGCAGGTCCATGGCGGTCTTCTGGATCCACCGGAAGGCCTCCGGCTCGGTCAGTCCCAGGCTCTCCTGCAGGATGCCCTTTGCCTGGTCGATGATCTTGCGCGACTCGAACCGGTCCTCCAGGGAAGCGAGTTCTTCCTCGATGGCCTTGATCTCGGCGAACCTGCCGATGGCGATCTCGATGGCCGGGATCACGTCGGAGGCGTCGAACGGCTTCACGACGTAGGCCATGGCACCGGCGTCGCGGGCACGCTCAACCAGGTCTCGCTGGCTGAAGGCGGTCAGCATCACGATGGGGGCGATCCGCTCCTCGGCGATGATCTCGGCGGCCGTGATGCCGTCCATCTTGGGCATCTTGACATCCATGATCACGAGGTCCGGCTCGAGCTCGCGGGCCAGTCGGACGGCCTCTTCGCCGTCGGCTGCCTGCCCGGTGACCTCGAAACCCTCATCCGTCAGCAACTCGACGAGGTCAAGGCGGATCAGCGCCTCGTCCTCGGCAACCAGAACCTTGGTCGGGCTCTTCTCGTCCGGCATCAATCGCCTCATTCTTCGATTCGTCAGGGGTGCGGCACACTCGGCGTGCAGCCACCCAATACTAGCGCGCCGCCGCAGATGGGGCGCCACGCCCGATTGTGGCACAATGTTGGGGCGCCCACGCCCGGGTGGCGGAATGGTATACGCGGACGGCTCAAACCCGTCTGGCCGCGAGGCCTTGGGGGTTCGAATCCCCTCCTGGGTACGCAATGCAAGACAAGAAGGGGGCCGCCTGCAGGCGGCCCCCTTCTGCCATCTCGTCCTGCTCAGGACTCCGTGACGGCGCCCTGTTCCTTGACCTTGTGGACCCTGAGGTTGTTGGTCTTGCCCGGGACACCCATCGGCGATCCCGAAAGGATGACGATCCGCTCACCCACCTCGATCATCTTGTGCTCCCGGAGGAACTTGTCCACGTTCGCCACCATCTCCTCCTGGTTGTCGAAGTCCTCCGTGAGGAGGGTGTCGACGCCCCACGACAGGGTCATGACCTGACGCGTGGAGTGCTCTGGCGAGAACACCAGAAGCGGGATGGAAGGACGCAGTCGCGAAAGACGACGTGCCGTGTCGCCCGACTTGGTGAAGGCCACCATGTAGCGAGCGTCGACCCGCTCCGCGACCTCCACCGCGGCCTTGGCGAGCACGCCACCGGTGGTGTGCGGGTCCCAGTCGATCGTGTGGATCTCCTCGTGGCCCTCACGCTCGGCGTACTCGACGATGCGGGCCATAGTGGCCACGGTCTCGACGGGATAGTCGCCGACCGAGGTCTCACCCGACAGCATGACCGCGTCGGTACCGTCGAGGATGGCGTTGGCCACGTCGGAGGCCTCTGCCCTGGTGGGACGCGGGGAGGAGATCATCGATTCCAGCATCTGCGTGGCGACGATGACCGGCTTGGCCCACTTGCGCGCCGCACGGATGATCTGCTTCTGCACCAGCGGGACGTCCTCGAGCGGGAGCTCGACGCCGAGGTCACCGCGGGCGACCATGAAGGCGTCGAACGCGTCGATGATTGCCTGCAGGTTGCTGATGGCCTGCGGCTTCTCCAGCTTCGCGATGACGGGAAGGCGACGACCCTCCTCGTCCATGATCTCGTGGACCCGCTTGATGTCGTCACCGGAGCGGACGAAGGACAGGGCGATCATGTCGATGTCCTGTGCCAGTGCCCAGCGCAGGTCGTTCTCGTCCTTCTCACTGAGCGCCGGCACCGAGACCGCGACACCGGGGAGGTTGATGCCCTTGTTGTTGGAGACGGGGCCGGGGACCGTGACCTCGCAGATCACGTCGGTGTCGGTGACCTCGATGGCCTGCAGCCCGACCTTGCCGTCATCGATGAGGATGGCGTCGCCGGGGCGGACGTCACCGGGGAGACCCTTGTAGGTGGTGGAGCACCGGGTACGGTCACCCTCGATGTCATCGATGGTGATGGTGAACCGGTCTCCTCGCTCAAGGAAATGCTTCTCGTCACCGGCGAACCGGCCGAGGCGGATCTTGGGACCTTGCAGGTCAGCCAGGACGCCCACCGTCTTCCCGGTGATGGCGGCTGCCTCACGAACGGCCTTGAGACGGCCTCCGTGTTCGTTGTAGTCGCCATGGCTCATGTTGAGACGAGCCACGTTCATACCGGCGTTTATCAGGTCAACGAGACGCTCGGTGGTTTCGGAAGAGGGGCCTAGGGTACATACGATCTTTGCTCTGCGCACGGGCATCACCCTACCGGACGCCGATCCCAACTCGAAGGGGGGCCGGTTGCTGGAAGTCAGTCCCCTCGGACGATCTCCAGCGCGGCCTTCAGGTCCTCCGGGTAGGGCGAGCTGAACCTCACCCGCTCACCGTTGCGCGGGTGGTCGAAGGACAGCTCGACGGCGTGCAGCCACTGCCGCACCAGTCCCAGCCGTGCAGACAGCACCGGATCAGCGCCGTAGAGCGGATCTCCGCAGCACGGGTGTCCGATGGCTGCCATGTGAACGCGGATCTGATGGGTCCGCCCCGTCTCGAGGCCGATCTCCAGCAGTGTGGCCGCCCGGTGCGCCTCAATGGTGTCGTAGTGCGTGGTGCTCGCCCGTCCGCCGTCGAGGACGGCCATCTTCCACTCCGATCCGGGATGCCGTCCGATCGGAGCCTCAACGGTGCCCGTGAACGGATCGGGATGCCCCTGCACGAGTGCGTGGTAGGTCTTCTCGACCGTTTTGTCCCGGAAGGCCTGCTTCAGGATGGAGTAGGCGACCTCTGACTTCGCGACCACCATCAGCCCGCTGGTGCCGACGTCGAGCCGTTGCACCACCCCTTGGCGCTCCGGCGCACCCGAGGTCGAGATCCGGAAGCCGGCGGCGGCCAGATGCTCGGTGACCGAGGGTCCGTCCCAGCCCAGGCTGGGGTGCGCCGCCACGCCCGCGGGCTTGTCGACCACCACGATGTCGGCATCGTCGTGGACGATTCCCAGGCCCGCCGCGACCCGTGGCCGGACGACCGGCTTGTCCGGCTTGAGGTCGGCCTCCGCCAGTTCCAGCAGCTCACCACCGGCGACGCGCTGCGACGGCTTGGCCACCGGAGCGCCGTCGAGGGTCACTCCGCCGACCTCGATGAGCGCCTCGATTCGGGAACGGCTGTAGCCCGAGACGCGGGCGGCGACGGCGTCGATCCGCTCTCCCGCCAGCGCCTCCGGTACCAGGAAGACACTCACGCGTCGTTCGCCTCCACGGGCTGGGCATCGGACGCCGGGGCGGGCTCGGTGGCCGGTTCCGGATGGTGTCGAAGGCTGAGGACGATGATCGCAGCGGCAGCGCTCGTGATGCAGACGTCGGCGACGTTGAAGATCGCGAAGTAGGGCAGCTGTACGAAGTCGATGACGTGCCCGTAGAGGGGCTCGGGATCCCGGAACAGCCGGTCGTACAGGTTCCCGGAGATGCCGGCGATCAGCAGACCGAGGGCGACGGCGTGGGATTGCCACCTGATGCGCGCCAGCCCCAGCGTCAGGCTTCCGGCCAGCGCGACGATGGCGAACAGCGACAGCAGGAGGGTGGATCCACTCCCCATGCCGAACGCAGCCCCGGGGTTGCTGATGAGGGTGAACCTCACTACTGGGCCGAGGACCTCAACCGGTTCCCCCCACTCGAGGTTGGCCAGCGCTGCCTGTTTCGTCAGCTGGTCGGCTGAGAGTCCGAGCGCGCCGATCCCGAGCGCGGTCAACCGGGCAGCGGACCCCGAGGGGGCCCCGCGACTCAGCGCCGTTCCTCGCGCTGCTTGCAGGTGACGCACATCGTCGCGCGTGGGAACACCTGCAGCCGGCCCTTGCCGATGGGCTCTCCGCACACTTCACACAGGCCGTAGTGCCCGTCATCGAACAGCTTGAGTGCGAGGCGAGCCTGGTCAGCCATTTCGCGCACGTTCTGCGCGAGCGACAGCTCCTGGTCCCGCTCGAAGTTGCTCGAGCCCACGTCCGCCGGGTCACGTCCGGCGCCGTCGGTGCCACCGCGCAGGAAGTCGGTGAGTTCCTCCTCGGTTGCGGCCACCTTGCGCTCGAGGCGATCGAGTTCCTCTACGAGGAGTTCGCGCTGTTCCGCGACCTCTTCTGGGGTCCAGGGGTCCTCGCCGGGACGGACCGGGAGTTCGCTCGCCGGGGCGGCGGGACCTGCATTCTTCGTGGACATGGCTGCTTTCTTGGGTCGGACTGTCCGGTGAGGATACACCTCCCGGACAGCTTTTCAACACGGGTACGAAACTGGCCGGCACCCGCGGGTGCCGGCCAGTTCGATGACTGCCTAGTTCACTGCTCCGAGCCGTGGGCCAGGGCGTCCAGCCGAGGCGTCTCGGAATCGCGACGCTGCGCGAGTTCAGGGACGTCGCCAGGCTCGGGACGATCCTGCTCGAGCGCGTTGAGGTTGCGTGCCAACAGGTCGCGAAGGTTGTCGCGGTAGGAGTTCTCGAACTTGCGAAGCGCGTCGACCTTCGAGGTGAGTTCACGCTGCTCGCGCTCCAGGTCCTCGAACAGCTCGACTCGGCGCTGGTCGGCCTCGGTGTTGACACGGTTGGCGTTGGCCTCCGCCTCGCGGCGCATCTGCTCGGCGTTGACGCGTGCCTCGGACTCGATCCGCTCCGCCTTGGTGCGGGCGTCGGTGGTGATCTCGTGGGCCTGCTGCTTGGCATCGGCCAGCTTGCGCCGGGTCTCCTGCTCCGCCTCTTCGACCAGTTGTTCGGCCTGCTCGGTGGCGAGCTGCACCAGCCGGATGACGGCGGGGCTGGCCTCCTCACGCGTGCCGACGGTGATGTGCTCGGCCTGACCGGAGATCTCGCTCACCCGCTGGGTGCGCAGGTCATCCAGTTCGCCGCGGACCCTGGCGAGCTCGGCGCGCAGCTGTTCGTTCTGTGAAGCCAGCTCGGCGACCTGGCCGTCGTCGGCCGGTCCCTCCTGGACGGCGGCGGGCGCAGCGCTCAGGCGCTCGACCTCGGCACGCAGGTGGGCGATCTCCGCGTCCTTTGCTGCGATCTCCTGGGGCTCCACCCCACTCTGCTCACCCGAGCCCGCGGACTGGGCCTCACGCCGAAGGATGTCACGCTCGTTCTCGAACTGGCCGAAGGACTCCTCCACCTTGTCGATGAAGTTGTCGACATCGGCGACGTCGTAACCGGTGACGCCGCGACGAGCCATGCGGAACCTGACTCGACGGACCTCTTCCAAGGTGAGACTCATTCTTAACTCCAACTGTCTGTGCTGTGTGCATTACCGGGCGGAGACCGGCCCAGTTTCGGCTTCAGGCTACTCTAGTGGCGCGGGGCCGCCAACGACCCTCAAGCCATGGTTTGGTCTCAGCTCTGGTTGAAGAAGCCGCCAGAGGCCAGGCGCTCCTTGTCCTCCGGCCCCACGACCAGGTTGGCCGGGCAGAGCAGGAAGACCTGGCTGGAGACGCGCTCGATGTTCCCGCGGAGCCCGAAGATGAGGCCGGCTGCGAAGTCCACCAGACGCTTGTCCTCACCCGCCTCCATGTCCGAGAGATTCATGATCACCGGGATGCCGTCACGGAAGTTCTCCCCGATGGCCCGGGCCTCGTTGTACGAACGCGGACGGACACTCACGATCCGGCTGATGTCGGCAACTTCCGGCTCCGTCACCACCATGGCCGGCCGACGCCGTTCCGGACGCTGGGCGGTCCGCTCTGGGAGTCTGGCCACCCGACTCACCTCCTCGACAGGTTCCTCGTCGACGTAGACGTCCTGCGAGAACTCCTCGGAGACCTCGTCGTGATCCTTGTAGCGGTCGTCCTCGACGATACCCATCCACTCGGCCAGCTTGCGTACGCCCACAGTCGCCTCCTAAAACACTTGTCGGTGAGCCTACCCTGAGCCGCCCCGACCAAGGCATGCAAGGGCCCCGACACGCCGAAGCGCACCGGGGCCGGGATGAGAGCCTTCCGGGCTCACTTCATGAAGTCGGGCACGTCCAGTTCGTCGTCCTCCGGGGGCCGGGGCGCTGCGGGACGCTGCTGGGGCTGCTGCTGGTCGGGGCGCGCCGAGGGCAGCGGACGAGCCTGGGGCGGCTGGCCCCCGTAGCCCTGCGGCTGGCCCACCGGGGCAGGCTGCTGGCCGGGACGGGTCTGGCGAACGACGTCGGGGCGTGCGTTGGGCCGCTTCTGCGGGCTGCCGCCGTCGAAGCCGGCCGCGATGACCGTGACGCGAACCTCATCGCCCAGGGCGTCGTCGATGACCGTTCCGAAGATGATGTTGGCCTCGTCGTGCGCGGCCTCCTCGATCAGCTGGGCCGCGGCCGAGACCTCGAACAGGCCCAGGTCACTGCCGCCGGCGATGGAGAGCAGCACGCCGTGGGCACCGTCGATGCTGGCCTCGAGCAGCGGCGAGGAGATGGCCATCTCCGCTGCGGCGCGGGCGCGGTCCTCGCCTCGCGCGGAGCCGATGCCCATGAGCGCCGATCCGGCCTGGCTCATGATCGACTTGACGTCTGCGAAGTCCAGGTTGATCAGACCAGGGGTGGTGATGAGGTCCGTGATGCCCGAGACACCCTGCATCAGGACCTGGTCTGCCTGCTTGAAGGCGTCCAGGATGGCCACCTGGTGATCCGTCATCTGCAGCAACTTGTCGTTCGGGATGACGATCAGCGTGTCGACCTCCTCGCGGAGGGACTCGATGCCGGACTCTGCCTGCGTGGAGCGTCGCCTGCCCTCGAAGGAGAAGGGCCGGGTGACCACACCGATGGTGAGCGCACCCAGCGAGCGTGCGATCTTGGCGACGACGGGGGCACCGCCGGTGCCCGTGCCGCCACCCTCGCCAGCGGTCACGAAGACCATGTCGGCGCCCTTGAGCGCCTCCTCGATCTCATCGGAATGGTCCTCGGCCGCCTGCCTGCCCTTCGACGGATCGGCGCCGGCGCCGAGGCCGCGGGTGAGATCCCTGCCGATGTCGAGCTTGACGTCGGCGTCGCTCATGAGGAGCGCCTGTGCGTCGGTGTTGATTGCGATGAACTCGACCCCGCGGAGACCCGCTTCGATCATCCGGTTGACCGCGTTGACGCCACCACCGCCAACGCCGACCACCTTGATGACTGCGAGGTAGTTCTGTGATGCGCTTGCCATTGCCTGCCCTACTGTTCGTCCGTCGCAACCCGTGCTGCTGCACTGAAGGCTATGGGGCGGGGTGACTGATCGTCCAACATCCAGCCCGAACCGCCGGAAAACCACCTCAAGTGCTACTTCAGGGTTCTCCGCGACGCCCGGTCGCTCACCGGAATCCTACTTGGTGGTGGGGTGGCCCGGCGCCGACACGTCGTAGACCTCCGCCTCGACCTCCAGCAGGACGGCGAGCACTTCGGCCTTCAGTTCCGACTGCTCCGCGCTTCCCCACACGACCGTGTCGCCGTCGCTCAGCTTGATGGTGATCTGGTCCACGGCGCGGGCCTCCAGCGAGGCGACCCGGGGCCGGAGCTCTGCCGGAAGATGGTCCACGACGGTGGCCACGTCCGCGAGCAGACGGGTCTCGTCACTGGCGATCGCCGCCACCGGGACGCCCGGCTCGGGCGCGGCCGTGGAGTGGAACGCCACACCATGCCTGTCCAACCATTGGTACGACTCGCCGTTGAGCCGCTGGTAGACCAGCGAGCGCTCGGTGACGGAGATGCTGATGGCGTTGGGGAAGGCCCGCTCCACCGTCACTGCCTCGACCGGTGGGAGGGCGGCCACCCGGGCCCCGATGGCGTCGGTGTCCGTCGTCACCACGGGCTTGTCCCGGGCGACCTGGGCCGTTGCCAGCACTTCGTCGGTGGCCAGGAGTTGATTGCCGCTCACCCGCACGTCGCTCACCGCGAACACCGGAGAGAAGAACAGCAGGTACACCGCGAGGCCGCCGAGCAGGACCACCAGTCCGGCGGCGGCCAGCGCGAGGATCCTTCGCCTGACCTGCCGACGGCGTCGCTCCTGCAGCGCCTTCGCGAACGCGCCGGGCGACGACGTGTTGCTCAATGGACCCGGGCCTCCGGGCGCTCCTTCAGGAGGTTCGCCAGCAACGGACCGACGATGGTCACGTCCCCGCAGCCGAGGGTGATGATCAGGTCCCCGGGCTGCGCTAGTTCGTTGAGCGCGTCGGGGAGGTCGAACTTCTCCTTCACGTAGTGGACCTCGCGGGCGCCGTGCTTGACGGCGGCGTCCACCACCAGCTCGCCTGTCACACCCGGCACCGGATCCTCCCGGGCGCCGCAGATGTCGTTGATCACCGCCACGTCCGCCATCGTCATGACCTCGCCGAACTCGTCGGCGAAGTCGATCGTGCGGCTGTAGAGATGGGGCTGGAAGCAGGCGATCAGGCGCCCGGGCAGCCCGGTCGCCTCGTTGCCCGCCTCGGTGGCGCGCCTGGCGGCCGTGAGCGCTGCCCGGATCTCGGTGGGATGGTGCGCGTAGTCGTCGAAAACCCGGATGCCCGCGGTGTCGGTGATGAGCTGGAACCTGCGCAGCGTTCCCTCGAACCGGCCGAGCGCTTCGACACAGGCATCGTGACCCAGGCCGAGGACGCGGCCGACCGCGTAGGCCGCGGAGGCGTTGGCCAGGTTGTGGTTGCCCGGTACCTGGAGGCGGATCTGACCCGCGTCCTCGCCGTAGGTGATCCTCGCGCGCACCCCATTGCCGTCAGGTTCCACCCCGCTGATGCGGACGTCGGCCTCCGGGCCCTCGCCGTAGCGGATGACCGTCGGACCCTCGCCATCGAGCTCGTCGGCCAGGGTGCGCGAGCCCGCGTCGTCGATGTTGATCACGACGTACTTCACGGCGGGTCGGGTGGCGAACGCGCGGAAGCCGTCGGCATAGGCCTCCGGGGTCCCCCAGTTGACCAGATGGTCTGCCTCCACGTTGGTGATGACGGCGATCTCCGTGGGGTACTGAAGGAACGAACCGTCGGACTCGTCGGCCTCCACGACGAAGGCCTCGCCGGAACCGACGGCAGAGCTCGCGCCGGTCGTGGACAGCGGCCCACCGATCACGTAGCTCGGATCCGCCCCGGCCTCGGCGAGCATGACCGCCGTCATCGCGGTCGTCGTGGTCTTGCCGTGCGTCCCGGCCACCGAGATCGCGCGCTTGCCCACCATCAGCGCGGCGAGCGCCGCTGAGCGGTGCCAGATGCGCAGGCCGCGGCGCCTCGCCTCCACCAGTTCGACGTTGTCCGCCCGGATGGCCGACGAGATGATGACCGTGGCCGCGTCGCCGAGCTGCGAGGCGTCGTGACCCACGAAGGTGTGGACGCCACTGCGCTGGAGGGACCTCAGGGTGGACGAATCGCTCTGGTCGGAGCCGGAGGTAGGAATCCCGAGGTCGGCGTACATCCGGGCGATTCCACTCATCCCGGATCCGCCGACGGCGATGAAGTGCACCGGCCCGACCTCACTGGCCGGCACTACTTCGATGGGGTTGAGGAGAGTCACGATGCCTCTTTCGCGGTTGACACTTCCAGCACGGCACGTGCCAGGACTTCCGCCGCGTCGGCGGGATACTGTTCCCGCGCCCGGGCAGACATCCGGGACAGCCGTTCAGGGTCGGTGATCAGGGGCACCACCGACGCGGCAAGCTTAACCGCACTCAGCTCCGACTCCGGCAACAGGATCCCGGCGTCCGCAGCCACCAGTTCTGCGGCGTTGCGGGCCTGCTCCCCGTTGCCCCACGGCAGGGGGACGAACACCACCGGCAGTCCGGACACGGCCGTCTCCATGACGGTGGCCGCGCCGGCGCGGGCCACCATCAGGTCCGCCGCCGCGTAGGCCCGGGCCATGTCCTCCACGAAGGCCACGGGGACGTACTTCGCTCCTGAGACGTGCTCCCTGACTCCCGTCCCCTCCACGAAGTTCTTCGGGCCGAGGACGTGCAGCACCTGGATCCCGGCACCAAGCAACTCCTCGAGCGCGCCGGTGACGGCCTGGTTGATGCTGACCGCACCCTGGGAGCCACCACTGACCAGCAGGGTGGGGCGATCCTCGTCGAGTCCGAACTCCCGTCGCGCCTCCGCGCGCCCCACTCGGGGCTGGGTGACGGATGCCGACATGGGCATGCCGATCAGTTCGGAGCCGGGCAGTTCGGTCTCGGCGAAGGTGGTGGCCACGTAGGCGGCGAAGCGGGCACCGATCCGGTTGGAGATGCCGGCGATCTTGTTGGCCTCGTGGAGCACCACCGGGACACCCATCGTGCGGGCTGCCAGATAGGCCGGAATCGAGACGTAGCCGCCGAAGCCGACGAGCGCCTCGGCCTTGGCGGCGCGCAGGATCCGGCGGGCCTCCAGCACCGACCTGGTCAGTGTCCAGGGCAGCCTCACCAGGTCCAGGTCGAGCTTGCGGGACAGCGGCACGGGGGTGACGAACTCAAGCCGGAGCCCGGCTGCCGGTATCACCCGGGTCTCGAGTCCCTTGCGGGTGCCGATGCAGACCAGCTCGACGCCGGGTTCCAGTGCCTGCAACGCCCTGGCCGTGGCGATGAGCGGCGACGTGTGGCCGGCGGTGCCGCCGCCGGCAAGGACCACGCTCGTCATCAGTTGCCTCCGGCTGCCAGCACGCTGGTCATCCTCGGGCGCGACTTGCGTCGCCTGGCTGCCAGGTGCCGGCGCGCCAGCGGAGTGTCGCGTGCCACCATCAGGAGGACGCCCACCGCGAGCAGGTTGGCCAGCAACGACGACCCGCCGTAGGAGACGAAGGGCAGCGGGACGCCGAGTACCGGCAGCAGGTGCAGCACGACCATCATGTTGATCAGTCCCTGGATCAGGAACCACGCCGTGATGCCGGCGGCGACGATGCGATTGAAGATCTTGTCCGACTTCAGTGCCACGGAGAACCCGGCACGGGCGAGCAGCGCGAACATGGCGAGCACGAGCAGGACGCCGAAGAGGCCCAGCTCCTCCCCGATGACGGCGAAGATGTAGTCGGTGTGTGCCCCGTCCTTCAGACCGCCCCACTTCTGCTTGCTGGCACCGAGCCCGAGCCCCCACCAGCCACCCGAGGCCAGCGCGTAGAGGGCGGCCATCGGCTGGGAGGACAGGTCCGTGTTGGACTGTGGGTCGAGGAAGACGGCGATCCGGCTCATGCGGTTGTCCGACCCGTACAGCAGGACGCCCACCAGCGCCAGGGCCGACAGGACCAGCGGAATCAGCACCCTGAAGGGCGTGCCGACGAAGAACAGCAGGGACAGCACCACGAGCCCGATGACCATGCCGGTCCCGAGGTCGCGGCCGGCGAGCACGAGCGCCAGCAGGACGCCCGCACCCGGAATGAACGGCACCAGGAGCTGGAAGGGCTCGTGGAGCCGGCCGCGTCGCGCGTGGTAGATGGAACCGGCCCACACGATCAGACCCAGCTTTGCGAACTCGGAGGGTTGGAACGTGAAGCCCGCGATGTTGACCCAGTTGGTGTTGCCGTTGACGTGGTGACCCAAGGGGCTGAGCACCAGGACGAGCGCCACCACCGAGAGGGACCAGCCGACCCAGCCGAGCGAGCGCATGGTGCGCACCGGAAGCCGGCACAGGAGGGTGGCTGCGACGACTCCCGCCACGAGGAACACGAGTTGCTTGATCGAGTAGGCATAGGGTGACTCCCCCCGGGCCTGGGCCAGCACCGATGAGGCGGACAGCACCATCAGTGATCCGACGGCGCACAGGATGGTCACCGTGAAGATGATCAGGTAGTAGTCGAGCATCGGTGAGGACTCGACCCGGGCTCGCACACCCGAGGGATCGCTGTTCGGCCGAGCCGTTGCCGCGTCGGTCGCGATGGCCATGGTCTGTTTCCCCTAGCTGAGTTGGCGTTTCCCCAGCTGGCGCCGAACCGCTTCGGCGAACCTCTCGCCACGGTCGGAGTAGCTGGTGAACATGTCGAGACTGGCGCAGCCCGGGGACAGCAGTACCGCATCGCCCGGCTGGGCGAGCTCTCCCGCGAGCCGAACCGCCTCGTCCATTGCTCCAGTGTCAGGGTTGTCGAGCACCTGGACAGGGACGTGCGGTGCGTGTCGGGCAAGAGCGCCGGCGATTTCGGCACGGTCCACGCCCATCAGGACCGCCCCGCGCATGCGGGTCGCGTGCCGGGCGACCAGGTCGTCGAAGCCGACGCCCTTGGCCTGGCCACCGGCTATCCAGACGAAGGAGTCGTAGGCCCGCATGGCGGCGTCGGCCGCGTGCGGGTTGGTCGCCTTGGAGTCGTCGACCCACTTGATGCCCCCGGACTCCGCGACCGTCTGGATCCGGTGGGCGGGCACCTGCAGGTCCCGCAGCCCCTGGGCGACCGCCTTGGCCGGGACTCCGAAGCTGCGGACGAGCGCGGCGGCCGCCAGCGCGTTCTCCACGTTGTGGGGGGCGAAGGGCACCACGTCGGTGACCTTGGCAAGTTCGAGCGCGGAGTCCCTGCGCTGGGTCACGAACGCCCGGTCCACGATCAGGTCGTCGACGACGCCGACCATGCTCATCGCCGGCACGCCGAGCGTGAACCCGATGGCCCTGGCCCCCTCTGTGACGTCGGCCTCCTCCACCAGTCGTTCGGTGGCGGGTTCGGCGACGTTGTAGATGGCCGAATGGGTCAGGCCGTCGTAGATCCTGGCCTTGTCGCCGACGTAGCGGTCGAACGCGTCCGGCGCCCCCTCGTACCACTCGAGGTGGTCGGGGTGCAGGTTCAGCACAGCAGCCGAGTGCATGCGCACCGAGCTCATCCAGTGCAATTGGAAACTGGACAACTCGACGGCCAGGACGTCGTAGGGCTCGTCGTCCAGGACCGCCTCGATGATGGGGCGGCCGATGTTGCCGACGGCAGCGGCCCTGAGCCCGGCCGCCCGAAGCATGGACTCCACCATGGTGGTGGTGGTGGTCTTGCCGTTGGTGCCCGTGACGGCCAGCCAAGGGATGGACCGGTCAGGCTGCACCATCCGCCAGGCGAGCTCCGTCTCGCCCCAGACCGGGATGCCCCTGGCCGCCGCCTGCTTCAGCAGGGGCGCCGACGGGCGCCAGCCCGGCGACGTCACCACGAGGTCCACGTCCTCGGGCAGCTGCGCGGTGACCCCCTTCCCCAGGCGCACCCGGACGTCGAGACGCTCGAGCAGGTCCGCCTTCTCCGAGTGCGCCTCGGACTCGTCCAGCACGGTGACGTTCGCACCCAGCGACATCAGTCCGTCCGCTGCGGCAAAACCGGAGACACCGAGCCCGGCCACGACCACTTTGGCCGAGGGCCAGTCGGAGAGGCGGTCGGCCGTCGCCATCCAGTCCTTGGTCACTGCGTCACCACCCATTCCGCATAGAAGAAGCCGATTCCCAGCGCGACGCAGAGGCCGCAGATGATCCAGAACCTGATCACCACGGTCACCTCTTGCCAGCCCAGCAACTCGAAGTGGTGATGGATGGGTGACATCTTGAAGATCCGTTTGCCGCCCGTGGCCTTGAAGTAGCCCACTTGCAGCGCCACCGACCCGGCCTCCATCACGAAGAGGAAGCCCAGCACGATCAGCAGCAGCTCGGTCCTGGTCATGATCGACAGTCCGGCGAGCGCACCGCCCAGCGCCATGGAGCCGGTGTCCCCCATGAAGATCTTCGCGGGCTTCGCGTTCCACCACAGGAAGCCGAAGCAGGCACCGGCCAGTGCCAGTGCGACCACCGCCAGGTCGTGCGGGTCGCGGACCTCGTAGCACCGCGGGCCCGCGGTGGAGGAGCGGGAGCACCACTGGTTGAAGTGCCAGATGTTGATCACCGCGTATGCGGCGAACACGAGCGTCACGCTGCCCGCCGCGAGACCGTCGAGGCCGTCGGTCAGGTTCACGGCGTTCGACCACGCCATCACCAGGAACAGGATCCAGATCACGGCCAGGAAGAACGGGAGGAACAGCCACGGGACGTCACGCAGGAAGGAGATGAACTGCGAGGCGGGCCGGATCCCACGCTCGTCGGGGAAGTTGAGCGCCAGGACGGCGAAGCCACCACCGATCACGAACTGCCCGACGAGTTTCCCCCTGGCCGTCAGCCCGAGGGATCGCTCCCTGGAGATCTTCGCCCAGTCGTCGAGGAACCCCAGCAGCGCCAGCGCGGCTGTCAGCCCCAGCAGCAGGACACCCGACAGCGAGATCGGGTTCCACAGGATCAGGTGGGACAGGAAGTAGGCCAGGATCACAGACACGACGATCACCAGCCCGCCCATCGTGGGCGTGCCGCGCTTGGTCAGGTGTTCCTTGGGCCCGTCCTCGCGGATGAACTGGCCGTACTGCCGGGCGGTCAGGAACCTTATGAACCTGGGCGTACCGACCAGGACGAACAGGAGCGACAGACCCCCGGCCAGCAGGATGTTGATCATCGGGTCCCCTGCTCTTCGCCGATCAGTTCCTGGGCGACGGTCTCGAGCCCGATGCCACGGGAGCCCTTCACCAGAACCACGTCCCCCGCGTGGAGGCTGAGGGAGGCGACGACCTCTTCGCGGCGAGCGACCCGCGCGTCGACGCCCTCCTCCCGGGCGGCCGCCACGAGGATCTCGGCGTGGTCGCCCACCGCGACCAGTTCACCCACCCGCACGTCGGCGGCGAGGCGGCCGATGCCGGCGTGCATCTCCTCCGCCATGGGGCCGAGTTCCAGCATGTCCCCGAGCACCACCACGACGCGGGCGTCAGGATGCTCCTCGCGCTGGTACTGGCCGAGTTCGACCGCCGTGCGCAGGGCGGCGGCGACGGAGTCGGGGTTGGCGTTGTAGGAGTCGTTGAGGACCAGCACGCCGTCGTCGCGGTGGTGCAGTTCCATCCGCCAACTGGACCGTGGTTCCGCCTCCGACAAGACCGAGGCGATGGATTCGAGGTCAAGCCCGACGGCGAGGGCCGCGGTCGCTGCTGCGAGCGCGTTGCAGACCTGGTGCCTGCCCACCACTACCAGGGAGACCCGCGCCGAGTCGGTCTTTCCTTCCCGGGTGACCACGAGGTCGAAGGAGGGCTGGCTCAACGCGTTGGTGGAGACGTCTGTTGCGCGCACCTGCATGTCACCGGGGGGCAGTTCCCCCTCGCCGAACCAGGCGATCCTGCCCTTGGTTCGGCTCGCCATGCCCACCACCAGCGGGTCCTCCCCGTTCAGCACGGCCCAGCCCTGGGGGGTCAGATCAGCGACGATCTCACCCTTGGCAAGGGCGGTCTTCTCGATGCCGCCGAACTCACCGACGTGGGCGGTGCCGACGTTGAGGACCACCCCGACGTCGAGCCCCACCAGCGAGGTGAGCCAGGAGATGTGGCCGATTCCCCGGGCGCCCATCTCGCTGACCAGGAACTCGGTGTCCTCGCCGACGCGGCAGGCCGTCAAGGGGACGCCGATCTCGTTGTTCTGACTGCCATCGGGTGCGACGGTGTTGCCCGCCTCCTCGAGGAGTTGGGCAAGCAGGTCCTTGGTGCTGGTCTTGCCCGAGCTGCCCGTGATGCCGATGCTCACCAGTCCACGCTGCCTGGCCTCGCGCACGATCCCCCGCGCCAGGCAGGACAGGCCGCCGATGGAATCCTCGACCAGCAGATGGGGTGCCTCCGCATTGGTGGCGGACATGGCGAGCACGGCGGCGGCACCGGATTCGACGGCTGCAGGCGCGAATTCGTGACCGTCGACCCGCTCGCCCGGGATGGCAACGAACAAGGCCCCGTCGGTGGTGGATCGGTTGTCGATGATGACGTCGGGTCCCACCAAGACGTCCTCGCCCAGCAACTCGACGTCCGCCGGCTGCATCAACTCAACCAACTCCGACAACCTACGTGGCTTCATGGCCTTCCTTCCCTGATCCGGTCCCAGGCAATGCGGGCCTCGACGGCGTCATCGAAGGGGAACACCTGGTCCCCGACATGCTGCCCCTGCTCGTGCCCCTTCCCAAGGATCGCAACCACACTAGCGGGATCTGCCATCGCCAGAGCCTGCTCGATCGCCACGCGGCGGCCTGCCACCTCGACCACCTCGGCTCCAGAATTCGCTTCCCGGGCCCCTGACAAGGTCGCGGCCCTGATGGCCGCCGGGTCTTCGCTGCGGGGGTTGTCGTCAGTGACGATCAGCACGTCGGAACGCTCCGCCGCCGCCCTGCCCATCTGGGGACGCTTGGCCATGTCCCGGTCCCCGCCACAGCCCACCACCGTGATCACGCGCTCGAACGACGCCCGCAATGCGTCGAGCGCGGCGGCCACCGCCTGTGGGGTGTGGGCGAAGTCGACGATCACCGTGGGGGCTGGGCCGGTCAACGCCAGCGCCTGCATGCGACCGGGCACCTGCGCCGTCGCCAGGCCGGCCAGGATCTCCCCGGTGCCAACTCCGAGTGCCTCCAGCATCGCGACGGCCACGGCGGCGTCGATCATGTTGTACCGGCCAGGCAATCCGATCACCAGTTCCAGGTTCTCGCCGTCACGCGAGAGCGTGGCGGCCCCGCCCAGCGGTTGCAGGGGAACGTATCCGGTCAGGCGGTAGCGCGCTGACTCCCCGGAACCGACCGTGATCACCTCCAGACCGGCGGCAGCGGCTCGGCGCGCGATCTCCGCCCCGTGTTCGTCGTCGGTCCAGGCAACCGCGCGCCGCGCGTACTCCGGAGTGAACAGCGTGGCCTTGGACTCGAAGTAGTCCTCGACCGAAGGGTGGAAGTCGAGATGGTCATGACCCAGGTTGAGGAAGGCGGCGACGTCGAAGCGCAGACCCACCACGCGCTCCAGCTTCAGCGCATGGCTGGAGACCTCAAGGGCAACCGTGTCCGCCCCGCGTTCCAGCATCACGGCCAGGAGGGCCTGGAGGTCCGGCGAGTCAGGCGTGGTGACGGTGTTGCGCCCGGAAGGAACGGCCACACCGTCGAGCCGGAAACCAATGGTGCCGACGGTCCCGACGCGACGTCCCGCCACCGCCAGGGCGGCTTCCAGCAGCGCCACCGTCGTGGTCTTCCCGTTCGTGCCCGTGACGCCCAGCAGGGCGAGCCGGGCACCCGGGTCCCCGAAGAGCCGGCTGCTGACCAGTGCCATGTCGCGCCGCAGGTTTCCCGACACCAGGGTTGGCACACCCATGGCTCGCGCAGCGGCCTCCCCCGCCGCGTCGGTCAGCACCGCGGCGGCCCCGGCGGCGACGGCGGCTTCGGTGAAGTCGGCGCCATGGACCTTCTTCCCGGGAAGCCCGACGTAGAGCCAGCCGGGAGCGAGGTGGCGCGAGTCCAGGGAGATGCCGGTGATCGCGATGCGGGAGTCGACGTCGCCACGCAGTTCGATTCCCCCCACCAGTTCGGCGAGGGGAATCGGGGCGACGCTCGAGGGGCGGATTGCGCTCACTTCACTCATAGGTCAGGGGCTCGACGAGAGCCGGCGTGCTGGAGGGCAGGACGTTGTAGCGCGGCAGCGCCATCTGGAGGATGTTGTTCACCACCGGCAGTGCCAGCCGGCTGCCGAGGTTACCGTTGCTCGGCTGGTCCAGCACCACGTAGACCACCAGTTGCGGATCCTCCGCCGGGGCGACCCCGACGAAGGAGGCGGTGTAGCCGTTGTAGCACTTGCACTTCGGGTCGAAGCGCTGCGCCGTACCCGACTTGCCCGCCGTGCGGTAACCCGGGATGGGGCGGTCCTTGCCCATCTGGGAGATGACCGCCTCCATCATGTTCACGGTCATCGCCGAGGCCTCCTCCGAGACGACGCGGTGCGACTCGGGCTCCGGTAACGGGAGCGACGACCCGTCGGCAGCGGTGGCGGACTTGATGATGGTCGGCTGGTGGTAGATGCCGCCGTTGACCACCGAGGCCACTGCGGCCGTCATCTGGACGGCCGAGACCGACAGGCCCTGCCCGAAGGAGATCTGGTCGCGGGTGTAGTCGGCCATGTCGGGGGCGGGCAGCGAGCCGGAGGTCTCACCGGGGAGCCCCGACCCGGGCTTCGCACCGAGCCCGAAGTCGGCCAGGTACTCGCGCAGCGTGTCCTTGGACAACTGCCGGGTCAGGAGGATGGTGCCGATGTTGGAGGACTGCGCGATCACGCCGCGCGCGGTCAGCTGCAGGTCCCCGTGGCTGAAGGAGTCCCGGACGAAGCCGCCGCCAGACGCGATCCGCCCGGGCACCGCGACCTTGGTGTCGGGAGTCACGAGGCCCTGGTCGGCGAGGGCCGCCATCGTCAGCACCTTCTGCACCGAGCCGGGTTCGTAGGCGGCGCTGACTGCGGGGTTGCCGAGATCTCCGGAATCCACTGCACCGGGATCCGACGGGTCGTAGGAGGGCCCGTTGGCCAGCGCCAGGATCTCGCCGGAGTGGACGTCCATCACCACTGCCATGCCCGTTTTCGCGCCCGAGTTCTTCATACCGTCGGCCAGCGCCTGTTCGGTGAACCACTGCAGGTCGCTGTCCAGGGTGGTCTCGACGTCGACGCCGTCGACGGCCGGTGTCATGACGTTCTCACCCAGGGGGATGCGGCCGTAGGTGGAGGCGTCGTAGATCTCCTGCCCCGGCTCGCCGTCGAGTTCATCGTTCAGGACAGCCTCGAGCCCCGCAGCACCCACGCCCTCCCCGTTGACGAAGCCAACGACGTTGCCGGCGAGGGCGTGCTGGGGGTAGGTGCGGATCGGGTCCGACGTGGCGAACAGCCCATGCCATGGCCTGCGGCCCTCCCCGTCCATGCCGGCCTTCATGTCCTTCTGGATCGCCGTCCAGGTGGCGGCGGGGACCTTCTTGGCGATGATCTCGTAGCGGGAGTCCGGGGTGGTGAGCACGTCCAGATAGGTGGCTTCGCGCCCACCGAGGTGCTTGGCGAGGATGGCCGCCACCGCCTGGGGCGCGGCGGCCGCCTCCTCCTGCTTGCGCTCGCTCATCGGGTACCGCTTGTCCGCACCGTTGGTCATCACCATGTCGGGGTCCACGCTGATCAGCATGGCCGGTTCGGTGGCCGCCAGCACCACGCCGTTGCGGTCCGTGATGGAACCGCGGGTGGCCGCGAGCTCGCGCGTGGACTGCATCTTCTCGGCGGCCTGCGCCGCCATGGCCTGGGAGTCGAACGCCTGCAACTGGAGGGCCCGGCCGACGCAAACGGTCACCAGCAGGGCCATGACCACCATGAAGGCGCGGATCCGCGTGGAGGAGCGCCCCACGGGCAGCCGCCAGGTGCGGCGATAGCTGCGAGACCTGCGCTTCGTCGGTGACGCCGCGCCCGCCGTCCTGGTGGTTGGACGATTCCGCTCGGGGCGTGCCGGCGCCACCCGCCGCCTGTTGGCGGTGTGGGGGTGGCGCGTGGAACCAGCCCCCGACCTGGAAACCTGGGACCTCGAGCGGGACTCCGCTGCCCTCCCGGTCTGGCCAGTGCGGCGACGCTCGTTGCTCACCGGACCCCTCCCTGCGGCGCGACGGGCAGGGTGGCGCCATCCCCGACGCCCGCCACGACGTCGGGCTGGGGTTCCCTGGTCCGCGGCAGCGGTGGCAGCCGGCGCAGGTAGGTGGCCTCGTCACCCGTGACGGGGGTGGGCTCGCCGACGATGCTTCCGTCGGCAAGGTTGATGAACGCCGGGTACGGATTCGGCACCATCCCCAGCTCGGAAGCACGCATGGCCAGCGAGGCGCTGCTGGACCTGCTCTGCAGCTCGGTGGTCAGTGCGGCAGCGGTGTAGCCCAGTTCGGTCGCCTCCTTGCGCAAGGACGCGAGTTCACGCGACTGAGCCGAGACCGACGTGGTGACCACCATGACCAGTGCCAGGCCGATGGCCACCAGGACCGTGATCACCACGCCGAAACCGACGTTGGACATCACCGGCCGCCGGGAGGCAACGAGCAGGAGCCGGGGCTTTCGCGCCGCCCGGGTGGCGTTGTCGGTGTCGAACGTCACTGGCTGGGCACTCATGCTGCCTTCCTGATTCGTTCGGCGACCCGCAGCCGTGCGGAGGCGGCTCGAGGATTGGAGGCGACCTCCTGTTCGTCAGGGCGCTCCGCACCCTTCGTGATCACGCGGAGCTCGGGCAGCAGGTGCTCGGGCACCACGGGCAGATTGCGAGGGGCCCGGTCACTGGACCCGACTGTGAAGGCGCGCTTGACGAGGCGGTCCTCAAGCGAGTGGTAGGCCAGGACGGCGAGCCGGCCCCCGACGGCGAGCGCGGAGATGGCCGCGGGAACCACGCCCTCCAGCGCCTGCAGCTCCTCGTTGACCTCGATGCGAAGCGCCTGGAAGGTGCGCTTGGCCGGGTGTCCGCCGGTGTGGCGGGCAGCTGCGGGGATGGCGTCGGCGATCACCTCGACGAGGCGACCGGACCGGGCGAACGGCTCCGTCTGGCGGGCCGCGACGATGGCGGTCGCGATCCTGTCGGCGAAGCGCTCCTCCCCGTAGCGTTTGAGGATTCGCGCCAGCGAGCCTGCGTCGTAGGTGTTGACCACGTCGGCCGCCGTGGGTCCCGTCGTCGGGTTCATGCGCATGTCCAGGGGGGCGTCGACGGAGTAGGCGAAGCCTCGCTCGGCGCGGTCGATCTGCAGGGAACTGAGGCCCAGGTCGAGCAGGATGGCGTCAACCTCTCCCACACCGAGGTCGGCCAGGACGTCGGGGAGTTCGTCGTAGACGGCATGGACCAAAGTGGCGCGCTCGGCGAGTTCCCCGAGCCGCTCCCGTGCGACCTCATGGGCGTCGGGATCCCGGTCGATGCCGATCAGCCGCACGCCGGGGAAGGCCTTCAGTATCGCGATGGCGTGACCGCCGAGACCGAGGGTGCCGTCGACGTAGACCGCACCCGGGCGAGTGAGCGACGGACGCAGCAACTCCACGATCCGGTCACGCATGACCGGATCGTGGACGTCGGCGAACCGTGACTCCATCATTCGACCCTTTCCCTGCTTTCTGCCTTCGCACCTGCGGTGCTGGTTCCCTTCCGGTCCACCTGACCTGACATCGGGGAAGTGAAGTCAGGGCAGTGGGTTCCGGCCGGGAGCCGGCGCCTCAGCTGCGAGTCATTGCCCCAGCCGGGACAAGAACTCCTCATCCAGTTCCGCGAAGCCCTTCTCCTGGCCGGCGGAGTATTCATCCCAGAGCTTCTGGTCCCAGATCTCGGCGCGGTTCATCGCACCGATCACCACGACGTCGCGATCCAGAGAGGCATAGGTGCGCAGGATCGGGGGGATCGTGACGCGGCCCTGCTTGTCCGGAACTTCGAAGCTGGCCCCGGCGCTGAGCATGCGCTGGTAGTCGCGGACCTGCTTCACGGTGGAGGGAGCCGAGGCGATCTCGGCCATCATCGCCTCGAACGTGGCGGTGGGGTAGACGGCCAGAGCGCGCTCCTGGGTGCGCGTGACCACGAGTCCGTCGGCGAGTTGGTCCCGGAACCTGGCGGGCAGGATCAACCGGCCCTTCTCGTCCAGCTTGGGCTGGTACGTACCGAGGAACACCGATGTCACCCCCTACCTCTCCGAAATCCACTCAACGTCCTCCACTTGCCCCCACATTACCCCACATTCCCCCACCTGCCCATGGATTGGAGGTGCAGGACTTGTCGCGTGTTGGGAGGGACGCGGCTTCGGCTCCGCGGGAGCAACTACGCTGAACCATTGAGTGCCGCCGAGACGGCGCGGAACTGGAGAAGGAGTACCGGTGCAGCAAGCAGCCGCAACCCCGTCCTTGGCCGAGGTGGCCGCCGTCGTGAGCAACGTCTCCGACGAGATCGCCAAGGTCATCGAGGGCAAGCCCCAGCAGATCCACACCGCGGTCCTCGTGCTCCTCGCCGAGGGCCACCTCCTGATCGAGGACGTGCCAGGGGTTGGCAAGACCGTGCTGGCCAAGGCACTCGCCCGGTCGATCGCCGGAGACGTCAAGCGGATCCAGTTCACGCCTGACCTCCTGCCCAGCGACGTCACGGGTGTGTCGGTGTTCAACCAGGGCACTCGTGAGTTCGAGTTCAAGCCCGGCGGCATCTTCGCCAACATCGTGGTCGGCGACGAGATCAACAGGGCCTCCCCGAAGACGCAGTCAGCCCTGCTGGAGGCCATGGCCGAGGGGCAGGTCTCGGCCGACGGCAGGACCTACCACCTGCGCCGACCGTTCATGGTGGTGGCCACGCAGAACCCGATCGAGATGGAGGGCACCTATCCCCTCCCCGAGGCGCAGCGGGACCGCTTCATGGCCCGGATCGAGATGGGGTACCCCGAGCGCCGCTCGGAAGTGGCGATGCTGACCTCACAGGCCAGCGGCGACCAGATCGGCAACGTGCGTGCGGTCACCGACGTCGACTTCATCGCCCGTGCCACCGACGCCATCCGGGGCGTCTACGTGGCGCCGGTGATCAACGACTACATCGTCACGCTGGTGGAGAACACCCGCAACTCCCCCGACCTGCGGCTGGGAGCGAGCCCGCGCGCCTCGTTGCACCTGATGCGGGCGGCCAGGGTCGAGGCCGCCCTCTCCGGGCGGGACTACGTGATCCCCGAGGACGTGCAGCGACTCGCGCCGATGGTGTTGTCGCACCGGGTCCTGCTGACCGTGGACGCGCAGGTGGCCCGGCTCACCAGCGAGCAGGTGGTCGGCAGCATCGTGGCCAACACCACCCGACCCAGCCGGGGCTGAGGTTGAGCGCGCCCACATTGCGGCTGACCGGACGGGGACTGGCACTGCTGGTCCTCGGGATAGTCATCGCTGTGGCTGCGGCGATGGTCGGCGAACCGGACCTGGTTTGGGTCGGGGTGTTCCTGGTCTCCCTGCCGGTGCTTGCCCTCGGCTTCGTCGGCCTCACCCGTCCCCGCCTCACGATGGAACGTCGCGTCGAACCTCCCGAGGTTCCACTGGGCAGCCGACCGCGCGTGGTGCTGGAGCTCCGGAACCGCAACCCTGTCGCTGTGGCTGCCCTCGACTTCCGGGACAAGGCCCCCTCCGAGTTCGGCTCCGACGCCAGGTTCACGCTGCTGCGCGGCCTTGGTGCGTGGCGGCAACCTGTGGGCTACGACCTGCGGGCGGACCATCGCGGACACTTCCGGCTGGGCCCCCTGCGCGCCACGGCTATCGACCCGATGGCCCTGGCCCGCTACAGCTGGTCCGTCCCCGGCGACGACGCGACGCTCAGCGTCACCCCACGGGTGTGGGCGCTCACCAGGCTGCGCGACAGCATGGGTGCGGGCTCCTCGGGCGATGCCACCCCACAGCGGATCGGCCAGGCGGGACAGGACGACGTCCTCGTCCGGGAGCACCGGCATGGCGACGACCTGAGGCGCGTCCACTGGCGCATGAGCGCAAAGCAGGGGGAACTGATGGTTCGCCTCGAGGAGCATCCCTGGGACCCGTCGGCGACGCTGGTGATCGACACCAGACGAAGTGCCCACTTCGGGCAGGGCCCGGAGGGCACCCTCGAGTGGTGCATCTCGCTGGGCGCCTCGGTCGCCGCGCAACTGCTCGCGGGCCGGTACCGCATCACGATCCTCTCCGCCGACGCCGAAGTCCTCGCGCCGGGACACGTCGACGCGCTGTCCGGGCGCAACCGGATGCTGCGGCGGCTCACGGACCTCGAAGCCTCCGGGGCCTCGACCCTCATGGAGGGTCTGGAGGACCCGACCGGGACGGGCAACTCCCAGTCCATCGTCGGCGCGCTGGGGATGCTGACCGCCGGGGACGCCGCGGCGCTGACCGCGGTCGGCTCCCGGATGCTCCACTGCACGGCCCTGGTCCCGGACGCCTCCGCCTTCGGAGCAGCTGCCGAGGCGGCCTCCGTGCACGACGACGCCTGCAGGTTGCTGGAGTCCAGCGGCTGGACCGTGGAGCGTTACCGACCGGGCCAGTCGGTACCCAGTGCGTGGACGGCCATGATCGCTCGCCGGGAGGCCCGGTGAGGTTCTCCCACTCCCCCCTCAACTCGGTCACCATCGCCGTCGCAGTCTGGCTCGCGGCTTGGAGCGTGCAGCCGCTGCTAGCGGAGGCCGCTTACATGGGCTGGGTCGGCGTCCTGGTCGCCGCCTCAGCGCTCACCGGAGCCCTGGCCGTGCTGGCCCGGATGCCACGGCTGGTTGCGATCCTGTTGCAGTTGGCCGTCCTGGCGGCGCTGTTGGTCTGGCGCGGGCTCTCCGAGGCTGCCAGCGTCACGGGAGCCGCCGACGTCGGACGCGTGGAGTCATTGGTAGCCCTGGCGGAGTCCGGTGTCCGGACGGTCAGGGAGGGGAGCCTGCCGCTGCCCAGTGAGGCAGGGCTGATGTGGCTCATCGGCTGCGCGATCGCCCTGATCATCATCTCCCTCGAACTGCTCGTGAACGGGCTGGAACAACCGGCCTGGTCCATGGCCCCGCTGGGCGTGCTGTACGGCATCGGCGCGCTGGCGATCCCTTCCGAGATGAGCTTCCGGCACTTCCTGCTGGTCGCGATCGGTTACGTCGCCATCCTCCTGGTGACCACCGGCTTCGGAAACGGAAGGCGGGCGGGGACGAGGTCACAGCTGAACGGGTTCCAGGCCTCGCGGGCTGGGGCGGGGGCCGCCCTGGCCGCCGTCGCGGTGGCGTTGGCGCTGTTCGTCACACCCGCGGTCCCCCTGGCGCAGAAGCAACCGTGGCTGGAGGCGGGCAGCGACGCCCCGATCCAGCTCAGTGACCCGACCATCCAGCTCAACGAGAACCTGACCCGTCCGGAAGAGACCGACGTCCTGTTCTACCGCACCGGCGACGGGCAGCCCACCTACCTGCGAACGGTCGCGCTGTCCCGGTTGACGACCAGCGGAGCGCAGCTGGTGCCGATGCAGCTCGAGACCAACGACCTCCAAGGGGTCTATGAGGCTCCGGGAGAGCGCGTCGAGGTCGAGGTCGAGATGGTCTACCCGTCGGAGTACCTGCCGGTGCCGTTCGCCGTCGACGGTTTCCAGGCCTCCGGCCGCTGGGCGCACGACCCCGACACGCTCGCAGTGGTGGCCACCGGCAGCGACCGGGTGAACCAGACCTCCGCCCTGCGGTATCGCGCCACCGCAACCGCGCCCAACCCGGACCGGGAGGCACTGGACGCCGCGATGGCCGGCTCCGACCCTGCGGGCGAGGAGACAGTGCGGGTTCCCGATGGGTTGGACCCCCAGGTCCGGGCGTTGACCGACGAGGTCACCGCAGCCGCGACCACCGACGGCATGAAGGCCCAGGCCATCCAGAACTTCCTGCGCTCCGACCCGTTCCAGTACAGCCTGGAGGCGCCCCGTTCAACCAGTCTGGACGCGATCAGCGCGTTCCTGCTCGAGACGCGTTCCGGCTACTGCATCCACTTCGCGGCCGCGATGGTGACCATGGCCCGCATCGAGGGCATCCCGTCCCGAATGGCCGTCGGGTTCACACCCGGTGAGGCCAGCGAGGACGGGTTCCGGGTGACCACCCACAACATGCACACCTGGCCCGAGTTGTACTTCGAGGGCCTCGGCTGGGTTCCGTTCGAGCCCACCAAGTCGGTGGCCGCTCCTCCCGAGTACACGGACCCGGACACCGACCCCTCCGCGCAGCCATCGCCGTCTCCCAGCCCGTCGCCCTCGCCCTCCCCGACGGGACCGGTCTCGCCGTCGCCGTCGCCGAGCCCGACGTCACCTCCGCAGGTGCCTGACGGCCAGGATGACTCCTCCGCGCTGGGCTGGTGGATCCTGTTCGGCGCCCTGTTCCTGGTGGCGGCGCCCTGGTTGGTCCGCACCGGGGCGAGGTCGTGGCGGCTGCGGCCGGGCCAGCCTCCGGTCGAAGCAGCCGTGTCTGCCTGGGAAGAGGTGCGCGCCACCTTCGTGGACCTGGGACTCGACTGGAACGAGCACAGCCCCACGTTGGCGGCGCGGGCGATGTCCGGTGAGGTGTCGGAGTCCAGCGCCGCAATGTTGACCAGCATCGCGACTTCCGTCGAGCGCGCACGGTTCGCCCGGGGCGGCGCCGACGTGTCCGGACTCGGCGCGCAGGTGAAGGGGCTACGCAGGGACCTGCTGCGAACACAGTCCGGCAGCCGGCAGGTCCGGGCGTTGTTCCTGCCGCTGTCCCTGCTGCCCGAGCGGCTGCGTTCCGTCGTGGGGCAATGACGTCTTCGATTCTCTTTTGCCCATTGCGGGGCGGACATACAATGGTCCCACGGCGCAACACCTAGGAGTCCGGATGGCTTTGTCAGAGCAGGAGCGCAAGCTGCTGGAGCAGCTTGAGGCGTCCCTCATGGCCGATGACCCGAAGTTGGCCGAGACTCTCCGGGGGACCAGCAGCATTCGCATCCACCGTCGGCGCGCCACTGTCGCCGGTCTCGGTTTCATCGCTGGCGTCGTCGTCCTGATCGCAGGGGTCCAGATCAATCCCCTCGTGAGCATCGGCGGGTTCCTGCTCATGCTCGCGGCCGCCATCATCGCGGTGAACTCATGGCAGCGCGTGGCCGGAGAGGACGACAAGGGAGAATCACCCGCGCGTCCCGATGACCACCCGGGCCCGAAGCCGACGAGCCAGGACTTCATGGAGAAACTCGAGGAGCGCTGGCGCCGCCGACAGGACGGCGGAGACCTCTAGGTTCAGGACGCCTTGCGCGTCAACCTGGCACGCCTCACCGCTGTGGGCCCGAACCTGAGCACAGCCCGATCAATGGCCGCTTCCGCCTGTGCCCAGCCCGCCTCCGGTTCGTCCAGGGCCGGCTGCAGGTAGGTCTCCTCCTTCGGCACCAGCTTCTCCACCCGCACCCCCACCCGACGAATCCGCGCCCGCTGCAGGTTCAACCTGCGGAACAGGCGCATCGCCTCGGCATGGATCTCCCCCGTCAGATCCGTGGGCGCCTTCATCGTCCCCGTGCGAGTGATCGTGGTGAAGTCCGCAAACCGAACCGACAAGGTCACCACCCTGCCCACCATCCGCTGCGCCCGCATCCGCGACGCCGTGCGCTCGGCCATTCGAAGGATCTCGGTGGTCACGATCTCCACGTCGTCGGTGTCCCTCGAGAAGGTCTCCTGTGATCCGACGCTGTGCTCGGCCGGCTCCCGCGCCAGGACCGAGCGGTCGTCGCGCCCCCAGGCCAAGTCGAACAACAAGGCGCCCTGCCCGTCACCCAACGCCCGTTGCAGCGTCGCGCGATTGGTGTTGGCGATGTCGCGCACCAGCCGCAATCCCAGTTGGTGCAGCTTTCCCGCAGTTGCCTCCCCGACGCCCCAGATGGCCTCCACCGGGAGCGGATGCAGGAAGCCGATGACCTCATCGGGGGACACCAGCTTCAGACCGTCGGGCTTGGCTGCCTTGGAGGCCAGCTTGGCGATGAACTTGCTCGGCCCGATCCCGACCGAGCAGGCCACCCCCTGCTCATCACCCACCTGGGCACGCAGCTTCTCGGCGATGGCCACCGGGTCACCCCCGAGCCGGCGCAGGGCACTCGTCACGTCGATGAACGCCTCGTCGATGGAGACCATCTCCACCTGGTTGGTGATGGCGTCGAAGATCTCCTCGATGGCGTCGGAGACCGCGGCGTACCGGTCGAAGTCGGGGTGCACCACCGCGACCTGGGGGCACAGTCGGCGGGCACGCGTCGAAGGCATCCCGGAGGTGATCCCCCACGCCCTGGCCGGGTAGTTGGCGGATAGCACCACCCCGCGGCTGGAGCCGCCGACGAACATCGGGACGCTGCGCAGTTCAGGATGCCTCGCCATCTCGACGGAGGCGTAGAACGCATCCATGTCCACGTGCATGATGACCGGCGCGCTCATCGTCCCGCGCTCCCGGGACTGGAGTGCCACAGCTTGCGCGGCGCCTCAGCTGCCCCCGTGCCGGCGGGCTTGATGTCGGCGTAGGGGGACTGCTTGAACCCGCTCGCGTGAACCAGCACCCGACGGCGGCCCATCCCGCCGGCACGGGTGTGGTCCTGCGGATCCGGAGGCGGTTCCTCGTCCCCCTGCCCTGCGCCGCTGGCGTCTGCGGCCAGCGCCTTCGCCCGCGCCGCCCTGCGGTCCGGGTCCTCGCCCCAATCGTCGGGGATCCATTCGCCGACGAGGCTGTAGCCCACAGGCACCTCATCGATGACCTCACAGACGGCAGCCATGGCCTCGTCGCGGGAAGCACCGCCCTCGACGGCGGTGGCCCAGACCTCGTGGACCTGGCCCAGGTCCCAGGCGCCGGTGGCGCGGATGGAGATACCCCGGGGCCCGGTGCGGCGGATGACCCCGCGCACCAGCAGCATCCAGCTCGAGAACACCGTCGCCGCATAGGGACCCTGGACGTTCTCGAAGAAGGTGGCGTCCACCGGGCCCGTGGAGTCGTCGAGGGTCAGGAAGATCACCCGGCGACCGCTTCGCACCGGCGGGGTCTGGGTGGCGACCTTCACCCCCGCGACCAGCACCTCGGAGCGGTTGCGCTGCTCCAGCAGGCGGCGTGAACTCGTGGCGCCGATGGCCGCCAGGAACGGCAGGTAGCGCTGCATGATGTGCTGGCTGGCGTCCAGACCCAGGATCTCCAACTCCGCCTTCAGGCGTTCGTCGGCGTCCATCTCCGGCAGACCGGTGGTGACGACGTCGCACTCGGCCTCGTCGCCGTCGAAGTCCAGTGCCCCCTGCACGAACTGCACCGCCACCTCCGCCGCACGGCCCTGGGCGCGTGCGAGCACGCCCGGGTCGTCCGATGTCTGCGGCAGGCGCCGCCGGCCGCGAGCCCTGGAGGCCGTGCGTTCGTCGGCCCGGCGCAGACGCTGCAGGTCCGCCAGCGCCAGCAGCAGGTCCCGTCGGGTCACCTTCGTACGCGCCTGCACGCCGGCGTGGGCTCCGATCCCGTAGCAGGAGTCGAAGGCGCCGGCGAGGATGAGGTTGCGGGCGACGGGTTCATCCACCTTGGCCCTCGCCCAGAAGTCAGTGAGCGAGGCATAGGGCTGGCCGGCGACGATCCGCTCCACCTCCGTCTCGCTGATCCCCTTCACGTCCGAGAGGGCCAGCCGGATCCCCCAGCCCTCCCCCACACGCTCGGTCCGGTAGGCGCCGTGGCTGCGGTTCACATCCAGGCCGAGGACGGCCACGCCCATGCGGCGGGCCTCCTCCAGCAGCAGCCGCTTGGGGTACATGCCCGGGTCATGGGTGAGGACGCCGGACAGGAAGTGGGCCGGATAGTGCCGCTTCAGCCACGCCGACTGGTAGGTGGGCAGCGCGAACGCCGCCGCATGGGCCTTGCAGAAGCCGAAGGAGGCGAACTGCACGAGGATGAACCAGAGTTCCTCGATGGTCTGCTCCTCGTAGCCACGGGCCCTGGCCTTCGGGAACAACCACTCCTTGACCTGCTGCTGGCCCTCCTTGTCGCCCAGTGCCCGGCGCACCTCGTCGCCCTGCGCCAGCGAGCAGCCGGTGGCGATGGAGATCAGCAGGATGATCTGTTCGTGGAACACCACCACCCCACCGGTCTGCTCCAGGGCCGGGATGAAGCTGGGGTGCAGGTACTCCGGTTCCCGCCAACCCTGCCTGGCCTCGAGGAACGGCGTGACCATGTCCGACTTCACGGGACCGGGCCGGAACAGTGAGATGTCGATGATGATGTCTGAGAAGTTCTCCGGGCCGAACTTGCCCACGAGTTCCCGCTGTCCCGGAGACTCGATCTGGAAGCAGCCGAGCGTCTGGCGCTGCCGGATCATCTCGTAGGTCTCGTCGTCGTCGAAGGGCGCCAGGGCGTCGATGTCGGGTGCGGGCTCCTCGGGGATGGTGCGACCGATCTCGTCGATCGCGTGCGCCATCGACGACTGCATCCGGATGCCGAGCACGTCCAGCTTCAGCAGCCCGAGGTCCTCGACATCGTCCTTGTCGAACTGGCTCATCGGGAAGCCGCCGTAGCTGGCCTCCATGGGGGTGCGCTGGCCGAGCGAGGAGTCACTCAACAACACCCCGCACGGGTGGAGTGCGATGTGGCGGGGCAGTCCGTCGAGAGACTCAACCAGTTCGAACAGCACCTCCAGCCGCTTCTCGCCCAGTCCTGCGGCGCGCAGTTCCGGCAGGTCCCGCAGTGCCGCGCGGGCGTCGCGGGCGCGGATGTGAGGGAACGCCTTGGCCATGGCATCCACCTCCACCGGTGGCAGGCTGAGCGCTGCCCCGACGTCGCGAACTGCGTGCCTGACCCGGTAGGTCTCCAGCATCGCAACGCACGAGACCCGCTGCCCACCGAAGACCTCAAGGATGCGCTCGTAGATCTCGGTGCGCCGGTGGGACTCGACGTCCAGGTCGATGTCGGGCAGTGCCACCCGCAGCGGCGAGAGGAACCGTTCCATCAGCAGGCCGTGGGCGATCGGGTCCACGCCGGAGACCCCGAGTGCGTAGTTGACGAGGCTCCCGGCCCCGGACCCACGGGCAGCGCACCGGATCCGCAGTTCACGGATCAGGCCGACGACGTCGGCGACCGTCAGGAAGTAGGACTCGAAGCCCAGGCGGCCGATCACTGCCAGTTCGTCGTCGAGCCGGTCCAGCACCTCCCGCGACGGGGCACCGTAGCGCTCCGCGATACCCGCCTCGCACCGGGCGCGCAGCACGGTCGGCGCCTCCTCGGGGGTGGTGCCGAGGGTCTCGAACTCGGGCAGGCGGATCTCGCCCAGGCCGATGTCCGCGATGGGATCCAGCCGGCACTCCTCCCCCAGTTCGCGGGTCCGCCCCAGCAATGCCTCCACTTCGACGCCCGCCAGGTCCGCCACCTCCCGCGCCGCCTCCAGCATCTGCGGGGTGGACTTCAGGTGGCCCTCGGCGTTGCGGCGGTCCACGTTGCGCAGGTCCAGGGGCACCAGCCGTCGGGCAGCGTCCAGGACATCGGCGGTGGCCGCCTGGTGGCGGTGGGCCATCCGCACCATGTTCGTGAGCACCGAGCGGAGCCCGAGCTGTTCGGCGAGCCGGACCATCCCGGCGGCCTGGTGCGCCGACGTCGGCCCGCGGCCACCGATCTGGTGGTTGGTGGCGGCGATCACGAGGGAGTCCCCCAGCAGTTCCCGCCAGCGTGCGGCTTCCTCCCCGGCGGCCTGCAGGTCACCGGCGGCGACGAGTTCCCCCGGGCGGGAGTCCGCACCGAGCATGACGACGACGTCGCGGCCGGCACAGTGGTTGGCGATGGTCTCCAAGGTGGCCACCGGTTCTGAGCGTTCACCGCTGAGGTGGACCTGGGTGATCAGCCCGCACAGCGTGCCCCAGCCCCGTCTGGAGCTGGCCAGGACGACGGCGCGCGGGAGCCGCTCGTCGCGCAGCTGTCCGCCACGCGCCGCGGTGGGACGACGGACCGTCAGTCCACCGGGCCCGACCGCGAGGTCCACCCCGACCACGGGCATGATGCCCGCCTTCAGGCAGGCCTTGGCGAACCGGACCGCGCCGTAGAGCCCTCCCCTGTCAGTCAGCGCGAGGGTGTCCATGCCATGGGCGGCAGCGGCCTCGACCAGTGCCCCGGGGTGGGAGGCGCCGTACTGGAACGAGTAGCCCGAGGCCACCCGCAGGTGGGTGAAGGGGGTGGTCACGATGCACTCCTGCCCCTGACCCGTCGGACGCGGCGGGCGGCGTCGACGGCGAAGCGTTCGAGTTCACGCACCAGGTCATCAGCCTCGCGCTGGCTTATGATCGCGTGCTCACCGGCTGCGGCCACCTCCACGCGGGTGGAGAGGTAGCCGAAGAAGGCGGCCCACTCGCCCAGCTCCGGCGCGAGCCGGGCGAGCAGTTCCCAGACGTCGTGGCGGCCACTGACCTGCCCGGGCGCGGAGGCGATCACGGTGAGGGCGATCCTCTCGGCGTCACGGTGGGCGTTGACGTAGACATCGGCGGGACGCATCAGTCGCTCACCGCCTGCAGCACCCAGTCCTCGTCGCCGACGGAATGCGCGAGCTCATAGACCCCCCGGTGCGAGCCGTTGCCGGCCTCCACGCGCCAGACCTCACGCTCACGGGTCAGCTCACCCGTTCCCGGCTCAGGGTTGCGCCACCACGCCGTCGACCGGCTCCACCGACCTTGGACCTCCTTGACCAGCAGCAGTCTTCCCCGCCAGATGAACTGCCTCGGGCGATCACTGAACAGAACGTGGATCGGTTCTTCGTAGCTGCGCACGTGGGCCTCCGGGATCGGTTTGCCTGTCCGGTTCTCCGGGCAGGAAGTTGTGAGATTCGACCCTCGTCGGGAGCTTCGGGTCCGGTAGTGGGGGTCGATGCCACTACCGGACCCGAAGCGGCCCAGTAGTATCGAAAGACGCCCGACGGAGCCCTTCCCCAAGACCCTCCGAGATTCGAACGCCTGTTCGATACCAGACCATAGTAGCCCCTCCCCTCGGTCGGGAGTCAAGGGGCCGAGCGGGTCGACTTGAGGCCGGTCGGCGCGGCACGATGGACCCATGCGTCGCGTTCACGTCGTGGTCTCCGGCATGGTCCAGGGAGTGGGTTTTCGCTACCACGCGCTCAGGCACGCCGAGCACCTGGGCCTCGGCGGCTGGATCCGCAACCGCGCCGACGGGACAGTCGAGGCGGAGGTCGAGGGTGCGCCGGAAGCAGTCGACGGCCTGCTCGGCTGGCTGGCCGACGGGCCGCCCGGTGCCCGCGTCCGAAACGTCCGGGTCAGCGACGTCGCACCCACGGGCGAGACGAGCTTCGACATCCGCCACTGACCACCCGCGTTCTGGGACAATCATGCCCACGAGGAGGGATCTTTGAACCCCGAGCCAGCAACGCGGCCGCTGCCCGCCGCCGACACCCGCATGCACCTGACCGTCCGCGGTGCCACCCTGGCCGCGATGGCGGCCGCGGCGCGACTGGCGCGGCTGGGGCACGAGGTGGTCCTCGTCACCGACGGCGAACCCCTGGGCGACCGCTGGGCGCCGGCGCCCGGGCCGGCCGGGCACGTCGTCGACGCCATGGCGCAGGTGGTCACCCTCCCCGCCACCTGGCGGGACCTGTTCAAGAAGTCGGGCGCGCACCTGCGGACGGAACTGAACCGCGTCGGTCTGGCGCTGGTGGAGGCTCCTGCGGCCGAGCACCGGTTCGCCGACGGCACCGTCGTCGCACTCCCGACTGATCGAGCGGGCCGGTCGCGAGCCGTCGAGGCGGCGTTCGGGAGGAAAGCGGCCCGAAGCTGGCTGGCGCTGACCGAGGGCCTCGACGACCTCTGGCTCGCCTATCGCCACCACGCGCTGGAGGGCGTGGCGGCGGTCCGGACCCGGGAGCAGCGCCGTGCCCTGTGGCTCGACCGGACGCTCGGCGACCTCGCCGACGACCTGGGCTCGCCGCTCGGGCGGCTGCTGACCGACCTCGGGGACTCCCCCCGCTCCCCGGGGCTGATGGCCGTGCCCCTCCACGTCGAGCACCTCTTCGGACGCTGGCAGCTGGTCGATGCCGACGGGATGCCCCAGCGCCCTTCCCGCCTCCTGGAACTGCTCTCCGGACGTCTGCGCGAGCGGGGCGTCGCCGTAGTGGCCGGATCCGCCACCGAAGCGGCGCTCGACTGCCGCCCCACCCTCCCGACGCGCGCCCTGCTGCGGCGCGGCACACCTCCGGCGCCGGCCCCGCTGGTGACCCAAGAGTTCCGCGACGAGCCGGCCGCCGACGTCCGCGAGGTGGTGGACCACACTGCGGCACGCCCCGTCGTCTCTTGGCAGCGCCCCGCCACCGACGGCGCGCTCGTGACCACGCATGACCATCGCCACCCCGCGCCCGATCCCGCCTGGGGAGCGGCGACGCACAGCGCTCGCGACTGGCTCGGGCGCGTCCCGGTCCCGGGCGGGACCATCCGTGCTTCGGCAGCCTCACCTGCCGGCGCGGAGCCATGGGCGGAACTCTCCAGCGCAGCCCTGGCCGTCTACGAACTGCACCAACGGCTGACCGGGGAGGACTCCCGCCCCACGAACAAGGACTTCCGGCCACCCAGAGCGCCCGCCCCGCACGACGGGCGCAGCGCAAGAGGGTAAGGTGGATCGTCAGTCTCAACGTGAGGATTCAAACTCTTGACCACTTCACGCCATGACCTG
This sequence comes from Tessaracoccus sp. OS52, assembly GCF_020687685.1. Taxonomy (GTDB): domain Bacteria; phylum Actinomycetota; class Actinomycetes; order Propionibacteriales; family Propionibacteriaceae; genus Arachnia. The sequence goes on from NZ_JAJEWM010000001.1 coordinate 1,753,808, forward strand.
GAGCGGGAGATCGCCCTGGAGCAGGCCCACGTCGACAAGGTGTACGCCAATCTCGCGAACGCGACGGCGAATGCGAAGTCAATGGCCCGCCGGGGACGCGACATCTTCATGACCGACCGGACCAGTTGGATGCGTGAGGAGGACGGCACCGCCCTGTTCGAGCGGGACGCCTTCTCCTACCAGGCCGCACGGCGACTAGCGATCCTCGACGCCGAGCACGAGGGACTCGTCTTCGGCCGGCTCGACATGGCCGAACCCGAGGAGAGGCGCTACATCGGGCGCATCGGGGTTCGGGACGAGGAGTACGAACCGCTGGTCATCGACTGGCGCGCCCCCGCTGCGGAGCCCTTCTACCGCGCCACCCAGACCAACCCCATGGGCGTGATCCGTCGGCGTGTCCTGCGGTGCCGCGACGACAAGGTGATCGGCCTCGAGGACGACCTGCTGGACACGGAGGCCGAGACCGAACTGCCGATCCTCGGCGAGGGCGCCCTCATGGCGTCGCTGACTCGCGCCAGGGGCCGCACGATGAAGGACATCGTCGCGACCATCCAGGCCGAGCAGGACGAAGCCATCCGCGCTCCCTACCAAGGTGTGACGATCATCGCCGGCGGCCCCGGCACCGGCAAGACCGTGGTGGCGCTGCACCGTGCCGCCTACCTGCTCTACTCCAACCGGGCCCGCCTCGAGAAGGGCGGCGTGCTGGTCGTCGGTCCCTCGAACGTGTTCATGAACTACATCGAACGGGTGCTGCCGAGCCTCGGAGAGGACTCGGTCACCCTCAAGGCGATCGGCTCGGTGGCCACCGATGTGCTCGGGATGTCCAGCGACCGCGTCGACCGGGCCCGCGCGGCCACGCTCAAGGGAAGCCTCCGGATGCTCGACGTCCTGCGGCGCCTGGTGCGGCTGCCGCTGATCTCCGGCCCCGACGTGTTGCGCGTCCGGGTGACCGTCAAGGGCGAGGTGCTGACGCTGACCGAAGCCGAGCTGGACCGGATCCGCGACAACGTCCTTGCCCACACAAAGCTCAACCGGGGCCGCCAGCAGGCCCTGGACCAGGTGGTTGCCGCGCTCGCGCGCAAGCTGCCCGACGACGTGGCCCTCGGCGACGAGGAGGTCTCCGCCCTGATCCGTGAGCAGGCGAGCCTGCAGATGTTCATGAACGCCTGGTGGCCCTCGCTGAGCACCCCCCGGGTCCTGTCGCGCCTGGCTGACCCGCGCGTCGTCGAGAAGGTGGCGCCCGGGTTGACGGCCCAGGAGCGAATGGACCTGGCCGACTCCTACACCTGGCTGGAATCGGGCGAGGACGGCTCGGAGATCACGGGCTGGTCGGTGGCCGACATCGCACTGCTCGACGAGCTCCTTGACATCCTCGGCTCCCCGCCCCCGGACGCCGACGACGACCAGGAGCCCATCTTCGTGGGCCTCGACGACGTCAACGAGCTCGTGACCACCTCCGACCTGCTGCGCAGGGAACGGGTCGAGGACCCCGATGCAGACCCCCAGCGCACCTACGCGCACATCCTCGTCGACGAGGGCCAGGACATCACCCCCATGCAGTGGCGGATGCTGCGCCGTCGGGGCCCCCAGTCGTCGTGGACCATCGTGGGTGACCCTGCCCAGAGCTCCTACCCGGACCCCGAGGAGACCGCCCGGGCCGTCGACGAGGTGGTCGGGCGGGCGCCGCTGCGCAAGTTCACGCTCAGCACCAACTACCGCTCCCCCAAGGAGGTCTTCGACCTCGCATCCAGGGTCATCGTCAAGGTGTTCCCCGAGGCGGACCTGCCTCGGGCGGTGCGCTCGACGGGGTTGCAACCAAACCTGGAGGTCACCACCGAGCAGGACCTCGAAGCCGACCTCCTGCGGCAGGTGCGGGATCTGGCCGGGCAGGTCACCGGCACCGTCGGTGTCATCGTGCCTGCCTCGCGGCTGACAGCGGTCACCCGGTTCACCATGGCGGACGAGCGCCTCGCCCAGCTTGAGGACAGGCTCGTCGTGGTCACCGCCCTGCAGGCCAAGGGCCTGGAATACGACGGCGTGCTCGTGCTCTCACCCGACGAGATCGTGGCCGAGGCCCCCGGCGCGGAACGGGTGCTCTACGTCGCGCTCACGCGCGCCACCCAGCGGATGACGACCCTGGACATCACCGATCCCGGTAAGCAGGCAGCTTGGAGATCACTTCTGAGGTAGCCATCCAGCGGTTCTGGGTGAAGAACTGCAGCCCGGGCGCGCCAGCCTCCAGCACCTCCAGGCAGACGTCGACGGCCCGCTGGATGCCGATGCGACGCACTTCGTCCGGATCCGGGGCGGCGTTCAGTTGCTCGATGAAGTCGGCCGGGAGTTCGGCGTCGGCCAGTGCCGCGAATCGCCCCACCTGGGTGATCACGGTCAGCGGCGCGATGCCCGGGATGATCGGGATGTCGCAGCCCCGGGAACGGACCCGGTCCACCAGTTCCACGTAGCGATGCCCTTCGAAGAACAGCTGGGTGACCGCGTACTCCGCACCCGCCCGGGCCTTCTCCACCACGATCCGGGCGTCGAGTTCAGGGTCGTTGTCCGGCTGGTGCACGTTGGGGAAGGCGGCCACGCCGACGCAGAAGTCACCATGTGACTTGATGAACTCCACCAGTTCGGTGGCCGTTGCGAGGCCTTCGGGGTGCTGCTCCCACGGGACCGAGGGACCACCGGGCATGTCCCCCCGGATGGCGAGGATGTTGTGGACTCCGGCGGCCGCGAACTCGTCCAGCGTGCGCCGCGTGTCATCGCGCGACTGCGACACGCAGGTCAGGTGACCAACCGTCAGTACGCCCTCACCCACCAGGGCCTTGGTGGCACTGATGGTGCGCTCACGCGTGGAACCGCTGGCCCCGTAGGTCACCGAGATGAAGTCAGGCCGGTGGGTCCGCAGCTTGTCAACCGTGGTCCGGAACTTCTCCTGCTCCTCGGGCTTGCGTGGCGGGAAGAACTCATACGACAGCAGGGGACGGTCGGCGCTCTGGATGAGGGAGGCGACGGTGGTCGCGACGTGACTGGCGGCTGGCATGGCCCCAAGGATAGGCAATCGCACAGGTCCGCCATTGCCCCGTACCAATAGACTCGGAGGCGTGCCGCGAACACCAGATCCTGCCCACCCGCTCGGTTCCGATTTCCTGCAGGGGATCCAGGAGACGCTGAACTCCTTCCTCGACCAGCAGGAGTCCCGCGTCGCGGCGATCGGGACGGCCCCGATGCTGGACCTGGCCCGGACGTTCACCAGCGGCGGCAAGCGGTTGCGCCCGGCCTTCTGCTACTGGGGGCACGTCGCCGCCGCCGGGCACCCCGAGGATCCGACGGCGCTGCTGCGCGCCGCCGCCTCCCTGGACCTCCTGCACGTCTCCGCGCTGGTCCACGACGACCTCATCGACGCCTCGGAGACCCGGCGCGGCGTCCCCTCCGCCCACCGTCAGTTCGCGCAACGACACCGTTTCGCCGGCGGGCGTGGCGACGGTGACGAGTTCGGCACCTCCGGTGCCATCCTGCTGGGTGACCTGCTGCTCATCTGGAGCCTGGAGCTGTTCGAGTCCTCCGGCATGCCGGCCGACGCCGTCACCCGCGCCAGACCCCTGCTGGAAGCCATGCGCACCGAGGTCACCTGCGGGCAGTTCCTCGACGTCAGCGCCGCCTACGGGGTGACCGGCAGCGATGGTCCCTCCGACGAACTGGCCGTCGCCCGCAAGATCCTCGAGTACAAGTCGGCCAGCTACTCCGTGCGGCGCCCGGCCCAGGCAGGCGCCGCCCTCGGCGGCGCCGACGAGGAGCTGATCCGGGCACTGGGCGTCTACGGATCGGCGCTCGGCGCCGCGTTCCAGCTCCGCGACGACGTGCTGGGGGTCTACGGGGATTCCTCGGTCACGGGCAAGCCGTCCGGCGATGACCTCCGCGAGGGCAAGCGCACCATCCTGCTGCTCACCGCACTGGAGCGCGGCGACGGCACCCAGCGCCGTGGTCTCGAAGCGATGCTCGGGCGTGCGGACCTGACGGACGAGCAGGTGGCCGAAGCCCGCGTCATCATCGACGCCACCGGGGCGCTGGCCCACGTGGAGGAGCTCATCGAGCGGGGCAGCTCAGAGGCGCTGGCCGCCCTCGGTGGTGCGGAGATGACCGCAGACGGCCGAACGGCGCTGGTCCGCCTGGCCGAGCTGAGCGTGCAGCGTGACCGTTGACCTCCATCGCGGCCTGACCAGCGACGAGGTCGCCTCGAGGGTCGCCGACGGGAAGGTCAACACGTTGCCGGACCGGTCCGGCCGCAGCACCGGCCAGATCATCCGCGCCAACGTGTTCACCCGCGTCAACGTGATGCTGTTCGTGCTCTTCGTGCTCGTGATGTCCACGGGGCACTTCACGCAGGGCCTGTTCGGTACCCTGATCGTCGCCAACTCGATCATCGGCATCGTCCAGGAACTCCGCGCCAAACGCACCCTTGACCGGCTCGCCGTGGTCGGGGAGGCCCACCCCGCCGTCATCCGCGACGGCGTCCGCCACACCATCAACCGCGACGACGTCGTGCTCGACGACCTGATCGTGGTCGGACCCGGGGACCAGATCGTCGTCGACGGCGAAGTGGTCTGGGCCGACTACCTCGAACTCGATGAGTCCATGCTCACCGGCGAGGCCGACCCCGAGCCCAAGCTGGTGGGCGACAAGGTGCTCAGCGGCGCCTTCATCGTCGCCGGCAGCGGCTACTACCGGGCGCAGAAGGTGGGAGCCGACGCCTACGCCGCCCAGATCACGGCCCAGGCCGCAAAGTTCACCTTGGTCAACTCGGAACTGCGGCAGGGCATCGACAGCATCCTCAAGTTCATCAGCTTCCTGCTCGTGCCGGTCGGGATCCTGACGATCTGGGTCCAGTTCAACCAGGAGGACTCCACCTGGCAGGAGATGGTGCTTCGCATGACCGGCGCGCTGGTGCCGATGGTGCCCGAGGGCCTGGTGCTGCTGACCTCCATGGCGTTCGCCCTCGGGGTCATCCGGCTCGGCAGGCGCAACGCACTGGTGCAGGAGTTGCCGGCCATCGAGGGCCTCGCCAGGGTGAGCGTCGTCTGCACCGACAAGACCGGAACCCTCACCGAGAACGCGATGACGCTCGGCGAGGTGGTCGGGCTCGACGACGCAGACGAGGCACAGGTCCGGGAGGTGCTGGCGCAACTCGTCGCCGTCGACCCCGCCCCGAACGCATCCATGCAGGCCATCGCCGCAGCCCTTGAACCGGCAGCGCGGCTGTGGGACCTCACCGCCAGGGCCCCCTTCACCTCGACCAAGAAGTGGTCCGGCGCCTCCTTCGCCGACGAGGGCAGCTGGCTGATCGGCGCCCCCGACGTCCTGGCCGACGGCGACGTCGCGGCCCGCGCCGAGGAGATCGGAGCCGACGGCCGCCGGGTACTGCTCCTGGCGCGCGGCAGCAGGAGCGTGGACGCGATCGACGCACCCGGGGAGCTTCAGGCCGTGGCCTTGCTGGTCCTGGACCAGGTGATCCGCCCCGATGCAGCCGAGACCCTGGACTACTTCCGTGGCCAGGACGTCAGGATCAAGGTGATCTCCGGCGACAATGCCGCCTCGGTGGGCGCCGTCACCCGCTCCCTCGGCATGTCCGGCGAGGACGCCGTGGACGCCCGGACGCTCCCCGACGACGAGGACGGCTTCATCTCCGCAGTCAACAGCGCCAGCGTGTTCGGGCGGGTCAAGCCTGAGCAGAAACGCCGGATGGTGGGCGCGTTGCAGGCGTCCGGCCAGTCCGTGGCCATGACCGGCGACGGCGTCAACGACGTCCTCGCGCTCAAGGACGCCGACCTCGGCGTCGCCATGGGGTCGGGCTCGGCCGCGACCAGGTCGGTGGCCCAGATCGTCCTGCTGGACAACCGGTTCGCCACCCTCCCCCACGTCGTCGCCGAGGGGCGGCGCGTCATCGGCAACATCGAACGCGTGGCGAAGCTGTTCCTGACCAAGACCGTCTACGCGGCCACCCTGGCCCTGCTGGTGGGCCTGCTGGGGTTGCCGAGCCCGTTCCTGCCGCTGCACATGACTATCGTCGGCTGGTTCACCATCGGCATCCCCGCGTTCCTGCTGAGCCTGGCCCCGAACCGGGAGCGAGCGAGGACCGGCTTCGTGCGCAGGACCCTCATGGCCGGTGTGCCCTTCGGACTGATCATCGCGACGGTCGCCTTCGTCACCTACGTGCTGACCCGCGGGCTGGGCGAGGTGTCCGACACCATCCAGACGCAGGCCTCGACGGCCACCCTCGCAGCCCTCATCATGACGGCCTCGTGGGTGCTGGCGGTGGTGTCCCGGCCATGGTTCCTCTGGCGCGTGGCCCTCGTGGCGTTCGGGTACGTGTTCTACGCCGCGATCTTCCTCTGGGAACCGGCCGCGGCCTTCTTCCACCTCGACATCTCAAACACCGCCTTCATGCTGGTCGGCATCGCGGCGGGGGCCGCTGGGATGGTCGCGGTGGAGCTGACCTGGTGGGTGACTGCGGCCATCCGGGGCCACCGCCCGCTGATCCTGCCTCAGAGGGCAGCCGCGGACAACCTGTAGGCGCGCGCCGCCTCATCGTTGTCCCAGGCCCTGTTCAGCGCCGCGCGGATTCCTGCCACCGACGCGACGGGCTCTGCGGCGTCGAGGACGTCTCCGGTCAGGGCGATCCGGCGCACCCCCATGCCGAGCAGGTTCTCGACTGCCGAAAGCTGGAACGCGCCCAGTGCGAACCACGGCAACGCGTCCGCCGCAAACGGCGGCTGCTCGGCGAGCGCCTCCCGCAGCGGGTGCGCTTCGAACTCGTCTTCGCGCAACGGCCCGACGAACAGGTAGTCCCAGTCGTCGCCGGGCTTGCGAACCGTGCGGGCGTCACAGGTGTGGCGCCCCAGCAGGGTCCACTCATGACCCTTCGGATAGGAACCCCACAGCTTCCAGCCGGGCTTGACCAGGTGCACGACGTCGGCCGAGGCTTCCTCCGCCGCGTCACCGTTGTCGGTGGCCAGCAGCAGCGGGGTGCGGGCGTAGACCTCGCGGAACGCCCGCAGCGTGCCTGCGTCAGCAGCCTCATCCCCGGTGCCGCCGAGAACGAGCAGATCGACGCCGGCATTGATCAGCGGTGCGAGGCGGTCAACGTCGAGTTGGTCGGAACGCGCGTGCAGAGCCAGCTTGGCGAGGGCCAGACGGGATCGCAGACTCATCATCGCAGTCACAGGGCAAGCGTATCCGGCGGCGGTTCCTTCGGGGGCGGAGGGGCCGAATCACCGGGTTGTCAGTGTTGCGTGCGATCATTCGCCCGCGGCGCGCCTAACGCGGGCGGCAAGTGCAGGAGCAATAGAATCTGCCCCACGGGCTGACACGGCCTCCTTCCCCGACCGTGTTTGGAGCAGGTGTTCACATGGGCAGCACTTACGACCCGTTGGTTGGCCACGTGTTGGACGATCGCTACGAGATTCTGGCGAAGCTGGCACGCGGCGGAATGGCAACGGTGTATCGCGCACGCGACCAGCGACTGACTCGCACGGTCGCTGTAAAGGTCATGCGCACCGACCTCGGCGAGGACGACGAGTTCGCGGCCAAGTTCGACCGGGAGGCCCGCGCCGCCGCAACCCTGAACCACCCCGCGGTCGTCGGCGTGTTCGACCAGGGCACTGCCCACGGCCGCCCCTACATCGTCATGGAGTTCGTAGAGGGCGAGACCCTGCGCCGGCTGATCAGCCGCGAGTCACCCCTGTCCCCGCTGGACGCGCTCGACTACCTGGAACCGATCGTCTCGGCACTGGCCTGCGCCCATGAGTCCGGGCTGGTGCACCGGGACATCAAGCCGGAGAATGTCCTGATCTCGGCTCGCGGCCAGGTGAAGGTCGCCGACTTCGGACTTGCCCGGCTCATGACCTCGCCGCAGATGACCGCCACGGGCGTGCTCGTGGGCACCGCCAGCTACCTCCCTCCGGAGTTGGTCACCCATTCCAGGCCCGACGCGCGCAGCGACGTCTACTCCGCCGGGATCGTCGCGTTCGAGATGCTCACCGGCTCCAAACCGCACACCGGCGAGAACAACTACCAGATCGCCTACCGGCACGTGAACGTTGACGTGGAGCCGCCGTCGGTCCGATTCGCCGCGCAGGGACACAAGGGCTGGCGGATCCCCGACCACGTCGACGCCTTCGTCGCGGCCTGCACGGCACGAGACCCCGAGGCCCGGCTGGCGGACGGGCGCGAGATGCTCAGGCGCCTGCGGGAGGTCCGCGCAGCCCTCACCCGGGACCCCGGCGCCGACGACCCACGCCTCGCGAGGGCGTTGCGGCCAGTCGTGCTTCGGGAGGGCGACCTCACCCAGCAGATCGCTCCCCGGCCGACCCCCAGACCCCGTCCGGTCGCGGCCGCCGTGGGCACCCGTGCCAGGGCTCTGCCCCGCAGCCACGTCTCCGCCCCGCTCTCCCATGGGTCGGCCAGCATCAGCACGGACATCGCGGCGCGGCACGTCGCTCCCACCTGGGAACCGGTACGCCCCCGCCCGACCAGCCCCGCGGCGTCCCCTGTGGAGCGACGCTCGCCGATCTCCCCCCGGGGCGAGGACTCAGGCCGCCAGCCCAGGCTGAGCAGGACCCCTGTGTTCCCGAACGTCCATCTTTCCAAGTCTCCCGTCCACCGTCGGCGACGCGGCATCGTCGCGCTGGTCCTGGTGCTGTTGCTCACCGTCGGAGCCGGCTTCGGTTCGTGGTGGTGGATGGCGGGCCGGTTCACGGTGGTGCCCGCGCTCACCTCCGTCGCCGAGTCTGAGGCCGTGGCCGCGGCCGAGGCCAACGACCTGCTTCCGGAGACCCGCACCGAGTACTCCGAGGACGTTGCCGCCGGCCAAGTGATGGCCACGGACCCGACGGCCGGCTCGCGGGTCCTGCGCGGCGAGACGCTCGACATCACGGTCTCCCTCGGACCCGAGCGCTTCGCCATGCCCACTGTCGTGGGCGTGACGCTCGCGGAGGCGAAGTCGTTGCTGACCGCCCAGAACCTGGTGGTGGGCACGGTCACGGAGAACTGGTCGGAGACCGTCGCCCCAGGTCTGGTGCTGTCGACCTCACAGGAGCCGGGCGCTCTGCTGAAGCGGGCCGCGGTGGTGGATCTGACCGTCTCCAAGGGACCCAAACCCATCGAGATCGCCGATCTCACTGGAAGCGACGCGGCTGCGGCGAAGAAGCAACTCGAGGAGGCGGGCTTCAAGGTGAGCCTCACCGAGGAGAACTCGGCGACCGTGCAGGCGGGGTTGGTGATCTCCCAGACGCCGAACTCCGGGACCGGGCACAAGGGCGACGAAGTCAAACTCGTCCGCTCCCTCGGTCCGGTGATGGTGGAGGTTCCCGACGTCAGGTACAAGAGCACCGACGATGCCGTGAAGATCCTCAGCGACCTGGGGTTCAAGGTGGACAAGCGCTACGTCACCGACTTCCCACTGGCCCTGGAGATCGCCTCTGGAACCGACCCCGGTGGCGGCACCAAGGTGCCGGAGGGTTCGACAGTGGTGCTCCTGCTCTCCTGAGCCCCCGGGGCAGCGATATCCTGCTCTGATGGCATCGGGCAGGGGCGTCGCGTTACCGGTGCTGGCGTTGCTGCTGGCAGCCGCCGCCTGGGGTTCGACGGTGGTGGTGGCCAAGAGCGCGTTCGCACACATCTCACCGGTCAACCTGACGGTCGCCCGGCTGGCGCTCGCGGGGCTGGTGCTCCTGGTGGTCTTCTTCCCGCACTTGCGGATGCCCCGGCGGGTCGCAGTTCGTGGCGTGACACTGGGACTGATCTTCGCCGGCGGGATCTTCCTGCAGATCATCGGTCTGCAGTTCACGGCACCTTCGGTGTCCGGCTTCATCACTGCCAGCTACGTGGTGTTCACGGCCATCATCTCGGCCGTGGTCCTGCGGCAGCGGCAGCCGACCGCCACCTGGGTGGCGGTGGGTTTGACGGTGATCGGGATAGGCGTGCTCGCCAGCGGCCACTCGGGCGCCGGGGCCGGCCTCGGGCTCGGCGCGGCGATCACGCTTCTGGGTGCCGGGGCGTTCGCGGTGCACATCGTGCTCCTGGGGCGATGGGTCCGGCCGGACAACGTGAAGCAGTTGACGCTGACGCAGGCGCTGACCGGCTTGGTGCTGGGACTGGTGGTCGCACCCTTCAGCGGGTTCGAAGCGACCTCTGAGCCGACGGTGTGGCTGCAGGTGCTGTACCTGGGGATCTTCTGCGGCGCCGTCACCCTCTTCCTCCAGAGCTGGGCGCAGAGCTACGTCCCCGCCACCCCGAGCGCCATCATCATGTGCTCCGAGCCGGTGTGGTCCGCCGTCCTCGCGATCAGCTTTGGGCTGGAGCCGTTGACGTTCACGATGGTGACCGGCGGCGCGCTCGTCGTCGGTGCCCTCCTGCTGACCTCGCTTCCGCGGAAGCGCCGGCCGCTTGCCGAGGAGTTGGTCGAGGACCTGCGCAGGCGGAAGGCTCCCGAGCGCACCCGACGGAACCCCTGACCCTAGGATGGGAAATGTTGTCCTGTGAGGGGGTTTGGCGATCGTGGATTCGTCATTGTTGGTGCTGGTCACCGTGCTGGTCGTGCTCGGGGTCGCCATCGGCGTCTTCTTCATCGTCCGCAAGCAGCAGTACCTCGCCGCTGTGCGTGCCCGAGGCTGGACGTGGGTGGAGAGGCCCGACGTCGGTATCGTCGTCGGGCTGAACAACCCTCCCTTCGGGGTCGGCTTCAACCGCAGCGTGGACGACCAGGTCCTCGGGACCTCCCGGAGCGGAGTCGGATTCCAGGCCTTCCGCTACCGCAGCGACACGTTCCGCAGCGGGGGGTACGTCATCACGATGCGGTTGCCCAAGCCCCTGCCCCCGTTCTACCTGTTCAACGCACAGACCCCTCGGGATAACGTCAGCGGACACCTGATCGTGCCCGGGCCGCTGCAGGCGGTGGCAACGGACCCGGCCTTCGGTACGGCCGCCCACCACGCAGTCGCACCCGCCTTGGCGAGGCCGCCGATGGATTCGTCCGGACGGCCCATGCAACTGGACCTGAGCATCGACCACGACCAACTGGTGATGTTGCATGCCCCTCGCGACGTCGAGGAACTCGCCAAGGCCGTCGATTGGTTGGCCGACGTGCAACGGGCGTTGGTCTCCTCACCCGCCATGCAGTTCGAAGGTCCCCCCGCCCCGCCCTACCTCTCCTTCCACCAGCGCCCGCACTGGCGCTACACGCCGCGAGACGACAGCGTGCTTCAGTTGGTCAATCACACGCGAGGCGGGCACGGCCACCGCGCCGAGGACATCATCACCTCCGACAACTTCGGGGTACCCTTCATCCGCCTGGAGCATCACTGGGACACCACCCACACCCGCACCGACGCGAAGGGCAACGTCCAGACCTACACGCAGCACCACCAGGAGATCATCTGCGAGTTCGCCACGACGTTCCCCTTCCGGGAGCTGTCGGTGAACTGGGGGCTGTTCGGGGACAGAGTGCGTTTCGAGTCGGCTGCGTTCAACGATCAGTTCACCGTGCGCAGTCCCTCCGCCCGGTTCGCCTCCGACGTGATGCACCCGAGACAGCTGGAGTACTTCCTGCGGACCTCACCGGGCCCCTTCAGCATCGAGAGCGACGGCCGGATCCTGGTGTCGCGAAGCGATTGGCTCCCGGACGAACTCGAGTGGTTCAGCCAGTTCCTGCTCGGATTCTTCGCGCGGGTGCCCGACTTCACCTGGAAGGAGTTGGGAGCCTGGCCGCGGCCCATCGCAGAGGTGGAGAACTACTCCCGCTGAGCCACCGCAAGCCCACAAGTTCCTTTCCGATCCGTGACTTTGACCCCCCTGTTCGCATAACGTGGGACCGCTTGGGCAAGGCAGCCCATCACCAACTCGGTCCGGGGGAACCATGAAGTTGTTGCGCGCATTCCTGTTGCCGGTGGTCGCGGCCGGCCTGTTGATGGGGTCGCAGGTCGGCTCGGCTCGGGCAGACGTCTACACCGACGAGGGTGTGCACCTAGTCAACGGTCGGCAGTGGCGGACCACGTGTGAGCCTTACTCCCAGACGGAGCGTTGCCGGGCCGATATCTGGGCCAGCACCGTCGTGCAGGAGGGTGGACGATTCGTCCAGCGGACCGACTGGGTCTTCAACAACCTGACCTACAAGCCCTCACCGCGCTCCCTGTGGAAGAACAACCCGCTCGGGGGCAACGGGTTCTACGAGGGCAAGGTCGCCTGGACTGCCCCGGATGGCCGGCAATGGCGCACGGAATGCGACACGGCGGCCACCGGACGCAACGGCTGTCGCAGCTACGCCTTGGCGAAGGTTGTCGCGTCCTACCTCGACTCATCGGGTAACCGGACCTACCGCTGGGTCACGAAGTCGGTGTTCAACAACATCGTGAGGTTTGGCGAATCAACCTCTCCTGGCGGCACCCCTACCACGCCTCCTCCGGCCACGCCCGGGGTGCTGATGGTGCCTTCGGGCAGCGGCACCGTCAAGGCGTCCGGCCTGGACAACCCGTGGTCGCTGGTCTTCGTCGGCAACCAGCCCGTGTTCACCGAGCGCGACACCAAGACCATCAGCACCATCGTGAACGGACAGGTGCTCCCGGTCCTGAGGATCCCGGCAGTCCTCGCCGAGGCCGAGGGCGGGCTGCTCGGCCTTGCCCACAGCACCCGAGTCCCCGGGAAGCTGTTCGTCTACTACACCACCACCAGCGACAACCGCGTCGTCAGCTACAACATCAGCGGCAGCGGCACCAGCCTGCAACTGTCCAACCCGCAGGTACTGGTAAGCGGGATCCCCAGCGCACGCTCGCACAACGGCGGCCGCATCGCGATCGGCCCAGACGGCATGCTCTACATCGGCACCGGCGACGCCGGCGACCCCAGCCGCTCACAGAACCCGGACTCACTGGCCGGCAAGATCCTCCGCGTCGACCCGGCGAATGGCCGACCGGCGCCGGGAAGCACGACACGGGTGTGGAGCCTGGGCCACCGCAACGTCCAGGGCCTGGCCTGGGCCGACGACGGCACCATGTTCGCCTCCGAACTCGGCCAGAACGACTGGGACGAACTCAACATCATCGAGCCGGGCAACAACTACGGCTGGCCGACGGTGGAAGGAATGGGCAACACACCGGGATTCACGGATCCGGTAGCCGTCTGGACCCCAGCCGAAGCCAGCCCCAGCGGCCTGCTCTGGAAGGATGGAAACCTCTACCTGGCCGCCCTGCGCGGGCAGCGGCTCTGGGTCATGCTCGACCACGACCCCGCCGGCACCGACATCCCAACCCTCCAGAACGATCCCGGCCGCCTGCGCGACGTCGTCGCCGCACCCGACGGCACCATCTGGGTCCTCACGTCCAACAACACCGACGACACGATCATCTCCTACAGCCTCAGGGAGGCATGAACAACGGACAACACCCGTAGAACGGGCCGAAATCAGGGGGAACCATGAAGACGCTACGAGCTTTTCTGTTGGCAGTTCTGGCAGCGGCGCTGCTGCCCATGATCCACGCTGGATCCGCGAGAGCCGAGATTGACGTCTACACGACCGAGGGGACCCACCACGTCAACGGCAGGGACTGGCGCACCGAGTGCGTCCCCTACTCCCGGACCGAGCGGTGTACCACCGAGATCGTCGCGACGACGGTGGTGGTCGAGAACGGCCGGTTCGTCCGCAAGAACACCTGGGTGTTCAACAGCCTCACCTACAAGGCCTCCTCTCGCGGGCTCTGGACCGGCAACCCCCTGGCGCGTACCGGGGAGTGGGTGGCCGCTGATGGGCGCCACTGGAAGACGATCTGCGGCACTGCGGAGACGGGAGTTCACGGCTGCCGCAGCTACGTGCTTGCCAAGGTCATCCACTCGTTCCTCACCCCGTCCGGCAACTGGGTCCACCACTGGATCCCCAGGTGGGTACTGAACAACATCGTGCGATTCCACCCGCCGGGGTCCGGGGCGAAACCCACAGGGCCGGTCTACCCTTCACCCTCGCCCACCGTCACGGCCAGCCCGTCGCTGTCCCCCACCGCGACGCCCTCCGGCACCCCGGTCGCGACGCCGACTGCCACGGCTACAGCCACGTCCACGGCAACCGTCACCGCCACTGCGACGTCGACCTCTACGCCAACGGCAACGGCAACACCCACAGCGACAGCTTCGGCGACCGCCACCCAGACCGCAACCGCAACCGCAACCGCAACCGCAACGACAACCGCAACACCCACAGCGACAGCTTCGGCGACCGCCACCCAGACCGCAACCGCAACGGCAACACCAACGCCAACTGCAACCGCGACTTCTTCGGGCCTCATGGTGCCCCAGACGCCAGGGACGGTGATGGCCTCTGGCCTGGACAATCCGTGGTCGCTGGTCTTCGTCGGCAACCAGCCCGTGTTCACCGAGCGCGACACCAAGACCATCAGCACCATCGTGAACGGACAGGTGCTCCCTGTGCTGACGATCCCGACAATCCTCGCCGAGGCCGAGGGCGGGCTGCTCGGGCTGGCGTACAGCACCCGAGTCCCCGGGAAGCTGTTCGTCTACTACACCACCACCAGCGACAACAGGGTCGTCAGCTACAACATCAGCGGCAGCGGCAGTGGGCTGCAACTGGCCAGCCCGCAGGTACTGGTCAGCGGGATCCCCAGCGCACGCTCGCACAACGGCGGCCGCATCGCAATCGGCCCCGACGGCATGCTCTACATCGGCACCGGCGACGCCGGCGACCCCAGCCGCTCACAGAACCCGGACTCACTGGCCGGCAAGATCCTCCGCGTCGACCCGGCAACTGGTGGCGCGGCCCCCGGCAACCCGTTCGGCACGCCGGTGTACAGCCTGGGCCACCGCAACGTCCAGGGCCTGACCTGGGCCGACGACGGCACCATGTTCGCCTCCGAACTCGGCCAGAACGACTGGGACGAACTCAACATCATCGAGCCGGGCAACAACTACGGCTGGCCGACGGTGGAAGGAATGGGCAACACACCGGGATTCACCGATCCGGTAGCCGTCTGGACCCCAGCCGAAGCCAGCCCCAGCGGCCTGCTCTGGAAGGACCAGAACCTCTACCTGGCCGCCCTGCGCGGGCAGCGGCTCTGGGTCATGCTCGACCACGACCCCGCCGGCACCGACACCCCAACCCTCCAGAACGATCCCGGCCGCCTGCGCGACGTCGTCGCCGCACCCGACGGCACCATCTGGGTCCTCACGTCCAACAACACCGACGACAGGATCATCCGCTACGAGCTGGTGCCTGCCTGATCCGTCAGGAGTGCGCCGAGGATCCGTCCAGCCTCGGCGCACTCCTCGAGCGTGGCGTCCAGATGGGTGACGGCTCGCAGACTTGTTGGCCCCAGGACGCTGAGCCGCACGTCCCGGTCCGCGAGCTGAGCGGCCACTGCCCGGGCGTCGTCGGTACGTACCAGGACAATATTGGTCTCGACACCGGACGGGTCGACCGCCCATGGGGCGGCCTGCGCCACGGCGTCGGCGAAGGCCCGGGCGGAGGCGTGGTCGTCGGCCGTCCGCGGGAGGTGATGCTGCAGGGCCCAGAGTCCGGCGGCCGCGAGGCCACCCGCCTGGCGCCAGCCGCCACCGAGCCGCTTGCGCTGCACGCGGGCCCGGGCGATGTCGTCGCGGGTGCCCACCAGGACGGTGCCTATGGGTGCGCCGAGACCCTTGGACAGGCACAGGCTGACGGTGTCGAACAGGGCGCCGTAGTCAGCCAGCGCCCTTCCGGTCACCGCGGCCGCGTTGGCCAGGCGTGCGCCGTCGAGGTGACGCCTGATGCCCAGACCGCCGAGTTCCCGGGAGAGCCTGGAGACCTCGTCGAAGTCCTGGACGGTGCCGCCCCCGAAGTTGCTGGAGTCCTCGACGGCGACGCAGGCGGTCTCCACCAGGTACGGACCGCAGTCGACCGCCAGCATCTCCAGCACCCGGTCGGCAATGACTCTCCCCCGATCGGAGGTCCAGGTGCGCATCGTGACGCCATGCAGACCCGCGTGCGCGCCCATCTCCGCGCGGGCTACGTGGGCGATGCCGTCGCAGAGCACCTCGGATCCGACGGGTGTGTGCAGCCAGATCCCCAGCAGGTTGGCCATGGACCCGGTCACGCAGAACAGCCCGGCCTCGTGGCCAAGGAGTTCCGCCGCACGGGCCTCGAGCTCGGCCACCGTCGGGTCCTCGGCGTAGACGTCGTCGCCGACGGCGGCAGCTGCCATCGCTTCCAGCATTCCGGGCGACGGCCTGGTGACCGTGTCGCTTCGGAGGTCGATCACAGGTCGCGGGCCTCGAACGCCTGCAGCGGGTTCTTCCGCCGCAACCGGCCCTCGCGAAGCCTGGTGGCGACGGTGAAGGCCAGTTCGAGCGACTGGTTGCGGTTGAGCCGGGGATCACAGACAGTTTCGTAGCGGCTGGCCAGGTCATCCTCGGACAACTGGATCGAGCCACCGACACATTCCGTGACGTCGTCACCCGTGAGCTCCACGTGGATGCCGCCGGGCCAGGTGCCGAGCTTGTCGTGGACGTCGAAGAAGCCGTTGACCTCCTCGACGACGTCGACGAACGCGCGGGTCTTGTACCCGTTGGCGGCCTCGAAGGTGTTGCCGTGCATCGGATCACACACCCAGGCCACCTTGCGACCAGTCGCCTCCACGCCGGCGATCACGTCCGGCAGGACGTCGCGGACCTTGCCGGCACCCATGCGGGTGATGAACGTGATGCGACCGGGGATCCGGTCGGGGTCCAGCCGATCAGCCAATGCGATCGCCTGTTCCGGGGTGGTGGTGGGTCCGAGCTTGATTCCAAGCGGGTTCTGGACGCGGCGGAGCAGCTCCACGTGGGCACCGTCGAGCTGGCGGGTGCGTTCCCCGATCCAGAGCATGTGCCCCGAGGTGCCGTACAGCTGCTGGCTGCGCGAGTCGACGCGGGTGAGGGCGCGCTCGTACTCCAGGAGAAGCGCCTCGTGGCTGGCGTAGAAGTCGATCTCCGACAGTGCCCGGTCGTCCACCCCGCAGGCGACCATGAACGCCAGCGCGCGGTCGATCTCGGAAGCCAGTTCCTCGTACTCCTGCTCCACCTGGGAGTTCCCGACGAAGTCGCGGTTCCAGGTGTGGACGCCGCGAAGGTCGGCAAAACCGCCCTTGACGAAGGCCCGGACCAGGTTGAGGGTGGCCGAGGAGGCGTTGTAGACCCGCACAAGACGACGCGGGTCGTGCACGCGCGCGTCGGCGTCGAAGTCGAAACCGTTGATGGCATCACCGCGGTAGGACGGGAGCGTCAGCTCGCCGCGGGTCTCCGAGTCGTTGCTGCGCGGCTTGGCGTACTGGCCGGCGATCCGGCCCACCTTCACCACGGGAACCTGCGCAGCGTAGGTGAGCACCACCGCCATCGACAGCTGCACCATGAGCTTGCCCTTGATGTTGTCGGCTGTCACAGCGTCGAACGACTCCGCACAGTCACCTCCTTGGAGGAGGAAGGCACGTCCGGCCGCGACCTCGGCCAGCTTGTCACGCAGATCGTCGCACTCCCCTGCGAACACCAGCGGCGGCAGCTTCTCGATCTGATCGATCACCCGGTCCACCGCAGTTACGTCGGGATAGGTCGGCTGCTGGACCATCGGCAGCGCGCGCAATTCTTCCCTGGACATGTTGGTGGACATGGCGGTCAGGCTACCGCACAATGCAAAACAGTCCGCACGGGGCGACCGGGCGTGGAACGCTCACTCGTTGGGGTCGTGCAGGCCCTGGTCGATGGCGTAGAGCGTCAGTTCGACGCGGTTGTGCAACTGCAACTTGCGCAGCACGTTCTGGACGTGGTTCTGGACGGTGCGGTGCGAGACGAACAGCTCCTCGGCGATCTCCCGGTATGCCAGACCCTTGGCGACTCGGCGCAGCACGTCGATCTCCCGGGTGGTGAGCACCGGCCCCTCCTCGTTGTGGGCCCTGGCCACGTTGACCATCCGGCGGAACTCGCCCAGGACCAGCCCCGCCAGGCCGGGAGTGAAGACCGCGTCGCCCACGGCGGTGCGCTGCACCCCTTCGATCAGTTCAGCCTTTGAAGCGGACTTCACCAGATATCCCTTGGCGCCGGCCTTCATGGCGCGCAGCACGTCGTCGCGTTCCCCCGAGGCGGACATCACGAGCACGTGCAGGTCCGGGAACTCCTGGAGCAGGATCTCGGTGCAGGAGGCCCCGTCGGGATCGGGGATCTGGAGGTCCATCACGACGACCTGGGGCTTGGTGGCCCGTGCCCGTTGCAGGCACTCCGTGCCGTTCTTGGCGACGGCGACGATCTCGAACCCCACCTCCGTGAGGTCCTCGCTCAGCGCGTCGATCCACATCGGGTGGTCGTCGACGAGCATCACTCGCTTGCGTACCTCTTCAGTCACAGCTCTCCAATGTCCACCGGGAACCGGAGCTCCCATTCAGTCCCAAGGCCCGGCGACGACTTGAGCATCGCTGAACCTCCCAGCGCCGACATCCGTCCCACGATCGAGTCCTTGATGCCCATCCGGCCGCGGATCGACGCGTCGGTGACCTCGGCCGCGGACATCCCCTGGCCGTTGTCGCGGACCCACAGAATCACCTCGTCGTCGGTTTCCTGGTCCAGCAGGACCCAGGCCTCCGCGTCCGGCCCAGCGTGCTTCTCGACGTTCTTCAGTGCTTCGACCAGCGTAGCCTCGACCTCGTCCACGACCATCCGGGGAACCATCACCTGCCCCGCCATCGTGGAGACGGTCACGCGGGCGCTCTGGTACTTGTCGAGGGCTGCGGCGAGGTCCACCAGCGCCTCCGGATCCTCCTCGACGATCTCGCGGTCACGCAGCAAGGTGCGCAACTGCGACTCGGACTCCCGCGCCAACGCCGCCAACCGGATGCCCCGGGGGCCCAGGGAAGGGCCCTCCCGCTCCACCAGCGCCAGAACCTGGAGGGCACCGTCGTGAACGATGCGGGAGAGCCTCTCCCGCTCGGCAAGGGCCACGGTCCGGATGCGTTCGCGTTCCTGTTCGGTGATCGAGGCCTTGAACTGGCCCATCAACTCCCCGAGCGTGAAGGTGGCCACGAGCATGACGAGCACCAGGTTCAGGCGGGTCAGCGTGATCTCGGGGGACACCAGCAGGTACACGACACTCACGCTGCTTGCGCTCAGGAACGCCCAGCGCCTGGAGGACAGCACCGCGAGGAACAGCGAGGATCCCGTCATCCACAAGCCCGCGAGCGAGAGCGAGGAGGAACCGGGCTCCACCACCAGCGGCGTGCTGGCCACCACCGCGAGGGTGACCAGGAGGTCCGCGACGAACATCCCACGGGTGCGACCTCCCGGGGAGCGCAGTCGCCAGGACGCGAAGAAGGTCCAACCAGCGATGACGACGGTCGCGACCACCACACCAAGCGGGTTGGGTGCGGTGGGCAGCACCAGTGCCAGATTGTGCACCACCGCGTGCAGGGTCAGGATCCCCCGCACCAGCACGAGTACGTTGAAGGCCCGGCCGAGGAGGTCGTAGCCGTGGCGAAACCAAGCAGTGGACGCCTTCAGCCAGCTCACCCGCGGAGAGGGAACGCTCATCTGTCACCGTCGGCGGCGATGGCCGGTGGTGAACCACCGCCCGGACGCGGCAGCACGAAGTCGTCGGAGCCCCTGTCCTTGAGGTCACCCATCTTCACCCGGCTGGCGTACACGTCGGCGTACTCCTGACCTGTGAGCCCCTGGATGGCGGCCAGGATCTCATCGGTCACCCAGCGCAGGGTCTTGGTGTCCTGGGGCTGGCCGGTGAACTCCGAGAACCGCAGCGGTTCTCCGACGATCACCACTGGTCGGCTCAGCCAGGGGATCCCGAGAAGTCCCCGGACGCTCTGCGTCCCGACCACACCGACCGGAATGACCGGGACGTCGTTGGCCAGGACCATGCGGGCCATGCCCGTCTTGCCCTTGTAGAGGCGGCCATCGGGTGAGCGGGTCCCCTCCGGGAACATCGCCACCACTTCCCCGTCGGCCAGCACCTTGGCGATCGCTCCCAGCGAAGCGGCGCTGGCGCGGCCGCCGCCGCGATCCATGGGGACCATGCCGACAGCCTTGAGGAACCAGGCGACGATCCTGGAACCCGGCCCGTGCGATCCGGTGAACAGCTCAGCCTTCGCGGGGAACGTCAGCCGGCGGGGCAGCATCGCGGGGATGACAACCGAGTCCATGGTGGCGATGTGGTTGCTGGCGAGGATGGCGCCGCCCTCGGCCGGGACGTTGTCCGCGCCGACGATGCGGGCCCTGAAGCCGTACTTCACCAGGGGACCGAACAGGGCCGCCTTGAAGAATCCGTACCACACCGCGCTGGCTCCAATCTGACTTGTCGGAACCACTCTAGCGAGCGTGCCGCCTGATGAATTTCACCGATTCGCGATGGATCGTTTCCGCGTCATGGTCCAGCGTGGCCACATGGTAGCTGTTGGGCAGTGGGACCAACCGGGTGCCGGGCAGCGCTGCGAGGATCCGTCGATGGCTCGAGTCGTCGACGACGTGGTCCACGTCCGAGCGGAACAGCACCACCGGCGCCGAGACCTTGTCCAGATCAGCGCGCACCTTCGCCCAGAGCCGGGTCATCGTCCAGACGGCCGGAACGCTCACTCGTGTGTAGCCGGTCTCCTCGACGTCGGGCTTGGCGATGTCCGAGGCGATCCCGGGCTGGGAGCGGACGAGGTACCGGATGACTCCCGAGAGTTCGAGCAACGGGTTCCGGGAGGCGATGCCCGGGTTCACCAGCAGGACGCCCGCGACGTCGCGGGTCTGGGCCAGCCGCAGCGCCAGCGCACCACCCATCGAGAGCCCGGCGACGAAGACCTGGCTGCACTCTTCTGCGAGTTCCCGATACGCGGCGTCCACGTCCTCCAGCCATTCGGTCCAGACCACCTCGTGCATGTCGGTCCAGACGGTGCCATGCCCCCTCAACCGCGGTGCGATGACACGAGCCGGAGTCCGCTCCGCAATGGCCTTGGCCCAGCCGGCGACTGACTGGACACATCCGGTGAATCCGTGGCAGACCACCACACCGATGTCGCCCTCACCCAGTCTGAGGGTGTCGGCCTCGGGCCAGACGTGCTGGACGGGAGCGGACATCCGGGCGGCTCAGGCGACGCGGCGGGCGGTGGTGAACGGCATCGAGTTCAACGAGGTGATGCGCACGCCGGTGCGCGGGTTGGCGGCATCAACGATCTTGCCGTTGCCGATGTAGATGCCGACGTGGCTGATCGGGCTGTAGTAGAAGACGAGGTCACCGGGCTGCAGGTCACTCTTGGCCACCTTGGTGCCCAGTGAAGCCTGTGCGCGCGACGAGCGGGTGAGGTTGATGCCCACCTGCCGGTAGGCGAAGCTGGTCAGGCCCGAGCAGTCGAAGGTGTTGGGGCCGGAGGTCCCCCAGACATAGCGCTTCCCCACCTGGGCCTTGGCGGCGGCGACGGCACCCAGGGCACGCGAACTTGCGCTGCCCGACACGGTGGCCTCGGTGGCCTCGGTGGCCGCGGCGGCGGGAGCGGGTCCACTGGCGGCGGCGGGTGCCTCGGTGCGGCTCCGGGAGGCTGCAGCGGCAGCCTCGAGGGCCCTCTGGTCGGCCAGTTCCTGCTGACGCTGGCGCTCGAGTTCCAGTTGACGCAGGCGCTCCTTCTCCTCGGCGTCGAGGCGCTTGTAGACCGCCTCGGCCTCCGCCTCCTTGGCGTCGTACTGCTTGGCCAGCTGCTCCTTGGCGGACAAATCCGCCTGGAGGGATGCGTTGGTGCGGTCGGCCTCGGCCCGGAGCCTCTCTACGCGGGCCTGGCCCACCTGGAGTGCCTGCAGGTCCGCATTGCTGCGGTCCGCCTCGTTCTGGATGGTTGCGAGGCTGGACAGGAAACTTGCCTCGGAGTCGCTGGTGAGCAGCTGGGCGGTGACGTCGAACCCGCCGGACTGGAACTGGATGACCGCGATGGCTCCGAGGGCCGAGGCCATGGCGTCCACCTTGGCCTCCTGGACGCTCAGGTCCGCTTGCAGCTGCTCCAGCTTCTCGGCCGCCTCGTCCGCCCGGACGATGGCCTCGATGATCTGCTGGTCGATGGCAGAGGACTCCTGGTGGATCCTGTCCAGCTCATCCTTGGCACGCGAGACCGCATCGGGGTCCGCTGCCGCCTGTCCGACGAAGCCCATGAGGGTTGCAACACTGAGGAGCGCGACGAGAGCGAGGCGGAACTTCTTCAAAGGGGACTCCAGGTGCGTCGACGGTGAAACCAAAGGCTGAGAGAATCCTAAACGACCCTCAGTCTTTTCCCAAACGGTTCCGGGTCTTGGTTGGACACCATCCTCAGCGGCGGCACCAGCCCGGCCTGCGCGAGCACGCCGAGGGCCTCCTGTTCCTCCTCGCCGAAGTCAGCCGTGCTGCTGGGAACACCGAGCAGCACGCTCATGACGCAGTCCCCGCAGGCGGGCCCACGGGCCGCGCAGCCGTCGCAATCAACATGCAAAGTAGCCATGGCGACAGCATGTACCCAGCCTCTGACAGTCCGGGGCCCGCGAGTATCCGCCACCGCCTCCCGGACCTGTCAGTGGGCTCCCGTAGGGTCCCCGACATGCAGCACCAGCAACTCCAGCAGCCGTCCTTCGAAGACCTCGGGACACATCTGTCACAGGTCACGTTCTGCGTGGTGGACCTTGAGACCACCGGCGGCTCGAAGAACTCCTCGATCACGGAGATCGGCGCGGTCAAGGTGCTCGGTGGGCAGATCATCGGTGAGTTCCAGAGCCTCGTCCGGCCGACGGGCCCCATTCCGGCCATGATCCAGGTCCTCACCGGCATCACCAACCAGATGGTCGCCGACGCGCCCACCCTGGCACAGGTCATCGGGCCTTTCGCAGAGTTCTCCGCCGGCTGCGTCCTCGTGGCCCACAACGCGCCCTTCGACGTCGGGTTCCTCCAGCGGGCCCACCAGGAACTCGGCATCCCCTGGAAACGACCGGTGGTGGTGGACACGGTCCCACTCGCCCGGCAGGTCCTGCTCCAGGAGGAGGTTCGCAACTGCAAGCTCGCGACGCTGGCTGCCCACTTCAACGCCACGACGGTTCCCAACCATCGCGCCCTCAGCGACGCCCGCGCCACTGTCGACGTCCTCCACGGACTGCTGGAGCGCGTGGGAAACCTGGGAGTCCACACCCTGGAGGATCTCGGCGAGCTGACGAGCCGCGTCTCGCCGGACCGCAGGGCCAAGCGAGTCTGGGCCAAGGACGCGCCGGAGGGGCCGGGGGTCTACTGGTTCGTCCATGAGGGACCGGACGCCGACGGCAAACCGCGTTCGGAGGTGCTCTACGTCGGCAAGTCGAACAACCTGCGCTCGCGGGTGCGGAGCTACTTCTCCGCGGCGGAGCAGCGGGGGCGCATCCACGAGATGGTGAGGGTGGCCACCGGAGTCCGGTTCCTGCGCTGCTCAACGCATCTGGAGGCAGAGGTCCGCGAGTTGCGCATGATCTCCTCCCACTCCCCCCGCTACAACCGGCGCTCCCGCAACCAGACCAGACTGGTGTGGCTGAAGCTGACCAACGAGGCGTTCCCGCGGTTGTCGGTGGTGCGCCGGGTGGGCGATGACGGGACGTTCTGGGGGCCGTTCCCATCCAGGGAGGCCGCCCAGGAGGCAGCAATGGCCATCCACGAGACCTACCCGCTGCGCCAGTGCACCACGCGGTTGTCTGCCCGGAAGCCCTCGCAGGCGTGCGCCCTTGCCGAGATGGGCCGCTGCCTTGCTCCCTGCGAACTCGGCAGCGGAGCGGAGGGCTACGCAGAGGTGGTGGACGAAGTCCGCAACCTTTGGGCCGCGGACGTCAGACCCGTGCTGAGATCGGTGCGACAGCGGCTGGGCCGGCTGGTACGGGAGGAGAGGTTCGAGGAGGCTGCGGAAGTGACAGCGCGCGTGAAGGCGTTCTACAGGACGTCGGTGCGGCATCACCGGGTGCGTTCCGTGGCGGCCTGTGCACAGATCATTGCCGCCGCCCCAGAGGGGAACCGATGGGCGATCCACGTGATCCGTTACGGGAAACTGGCCGCCGCCACCACTGCGGACACGGCTGCGGTGAGAGCCACTGCGGAGGCGCTGCCCGCTGCCGCCGAGACGGTGCTGGCTCCGGCCGGCGGCATTCCGGCCGGCAGCGTCGAGGAGGCCGAACGGGTTGCGGCCTGGCTGGAGAGCGACGGTGTCCGCCTGCTCTCGGTCGACGGAGAGTGGTCCTGGCCCCTGCACGCCGGACTGGAGCCGGAGGCCCTCACCGCCGAACTGACCGGGCATCGCAGCGCCGAGGTGGACATGGCGTTTCCCCCGGAGCTGGCCGATGGCGACCAGGAAGGCCGCCACCGGCGCCGCGTCAGGACAGGGTCACGGAGTTGATGACGATGTCCTTGGTGGGACGGTCCCGGACGTCGGTCTGGGTGGTTGCGATCTTGTCCACCACCTTCTGGCTGGCGGGATCGGTGACCTCACCGAAGATGGTGTAGCCACGGTTGAGGTGCGGCGTCGGGACCACGGTGATGAAGAACTGGGAACCGTTGGTGTCCGGTCCGGCGTTGGCCATCCCCACCATGTAGGGGCGGCTGAAGCTGAGTTCCGGGTGGATCTCGTTGGCGAACTCATAGCCTGGGTTGCCGGTCCCGGTGCCGAGCGGGCAACCGGTCTGCACCATGAAGCCGTCGATGACCCGGTGGAACTTCAGGCCGTCGTAGAAGTTGCCGGTCTTCTGCTCGCCGGTCTTCGCGTCCCGGTACTGCTTCGTCCCTCCGGCCAGTCCGGTGAAGTTCGCGACGGTGACGGGCGCCTGGTCATCGAACAGCGTCATGACGATGTCGCCCTCGGTCGTGTGGAGTGTCGCGGTGCTCATGCGCTTCCTTTCTCATTGGGTTCGTTCGGTGCCAACCTACCCGGCCGACCGCATTCCGGTTGTTGGGAGCCCACAAGGCGGTAGCGTGGGACCTGCTCGACCACGAGCCGAACCCATTGGAGGAAATCGTGAGAAAAACACGAAAGCTGAAGAAGGCCGCCGCTGCAGCAGCAGCCGCCGCTGCAGCCAGCCCGGCCGTCCACTCCGCGCTGGACGACGGAATCGCCCGCGCGACGTTGGTGCTCGGCGAAGCGCAGAAGCGCGCCGCCACCATCCTCGACGAAGCCCAGCGACGGGCCGCCCCCGTGGCCAAGGACGCCGGTGTCCGTGCCGCTGACTACGCGTCGAAGCGTCTGGATGCTTGGGAACCACACATCAGGGGCGCCCTCGACCGGGTCACTCCCGCCGTCGAGGCGGCCAAGGACCGGGTCTCCGACGACCTGCTGCCGCGACTCCAGACCATGCTGCACGACGTCGCCGAGCACCCGGCCGTCGCCGAAGCCGCGAAGCGCGGCGAGGCCACCGCGCAGGCCCTGAAGGGAGAACTGGAACCCAGGCACAAGGGTGGCAAGCTGAAGAAGTTCGGGAAGGTCGTCGCCATCGGCGCCATCGTCGCCGGCGCCGTCGCCGCCATCCGGCACTTCCTGACTCCCAAGGATGACGGCTGGACAGCGCACGAGCCCTCCAAGGCCTACGTCAACAACAACGACACGTTCGCGACGGCTGCCCGAATGAGCGAGGGATCGGCCAGCACCGCCGGGGACGCGGCGTCCGACGCGGCGCCCACGGAGGATGCGGACCTCGTGACCGAGGTGACACCCGACGATGCCCCGCCCGCCGAGACCTCCGCCGAGGAGACCCCGCAGCCGGCACACGAGGGCGAAGCAGGCACCGAGTCCGTGCCCGTCACCTACGGCGAGGGGTCCTACGTCGGCGACAACCCTCCCGAGGGGTACGTCATCAAGGGCAACGAACGCTCGAAGAAGTACCACCTCGAAGGTTCCGGGGGCTATGACCGGACCATCGCCGAGGTCTGGTTCAACTCCGAGGAGGCTGCCCAGGCAGCAGGCTTCACCAAGGCCCAGCGCTGACCCACACCAAACAGGGGCGCCCCCGACCAGGTCGGTGGGCGCCCCTGTTTGTGCGTTGTCCACAGGCCGATACCGGGTGACCCCGAGGACTCACTAGCCTTCGGGTCATGAACGTGGCGCTGGTGGTCACCGTCTGCGCCGCATCGGCCCTGCTGCACCAAATGCTCGTCGTCCCGAGGCTCCCGGTCCCCGCCGTGCCAGCGGGCGAGGCCGCGCCTGATTTCGTCGCCCTGCGCTCCCGCGGGGACCTCCTGGGCGTCCTTGCCGCTTCCGCGGCGTCGGCCACCGTGGTGGCAGTAGCTGCCCCGCAGGCGCAGTTGCCGATGTGGTTCGGCCATCTCGGTGCCGGGGCGGCCCTGGCCTGGGTCGACCTGCGGACAACCTGGCTCCCGCGCATCCTGAACCAGCTCTGCTTGTTGCAGGTGGCGGCGGGGGCGCTGTGGCTGGCGCTGACGGATCCTGGCTCCGCGGTCGGGGGGCTCATCGGCGGGCTGGCCGCCTTCGGCCTGTTCCACCTCGTGTGGGCGTTCGGGACGGGTTTCGGCTACGGGGACGTCAGACTGGCAGGGATCGTCGGCGTCCTCGCCGGAGCGGGCGGTCTCGACCAGTGGCTGCTCACCGTCCTGGCCGGCACCGTCATCGGCGCTGCCTGGGGAATCGCGCACGGTCTCCTGCGCCGCGGGACCGACGCTCCGGCCCACTTCCCCTACGGCCCAGCGCTCTGGCTGGGGCCCGTGGCAGCGGTGGCGATCAGCGGTTGGTAGCTGCCACCCAACGTTCCAGGAGGTTGGCTGCCGCGCCCGAGTCGATCGCCCGCTGCACGTCGGCCATGGTCTCCGTGAGCTGTTCGGTCAGGTCCAGCACAGGGCTGACCCCGCGGTAGGCCAGCAGGGCGGCCGCAGCGTTCAGGACCACGATGTCGCGAACCGGGCCAGTCTTCCCCCCTACCAGGTCACGCACCACCTGTGCGTTGTGCTCTGCGGGGCCGCCCGTCAGGTCGGCCGGGGCGGCAGGCGCGAGCCCGAGCTGCTGCGGGTCCAGCGTGGTGCGGTGCACCCTGCCGTCGGTGACCACCCAGACGTCCGACGGCGACGTGGTGGTGAGCTCGTCCAGACCGTCAAAGCCCCGGAACACCAGGCCGCGCACCCCCCGGCCGGCGAGCACGCGGGCCACGACGGGTGCGATGTCGTCGTTCGCCACGCCCAGGGCCATGGCTCGAGGGCGGGCCGGGTTGGAAAGCGGACCGAGGAAGTTGAACGTGGTCTGGATGGCGAGCTGCTTGCGCACGGAGGCGACGTTCTTCATGGCCGGGTGGTAGAGCTGCGCGAACAGGAACACGATGCCGACCTCGTTGAGCACGTCGGCCTGCCGGGCCGGCTCCAGCATGATGTTGACGCCCAGCGCCTCCAGCGTGTCGGCCGTCCCGGACTGCGACGAGGCGGCGCGGCTGCCGTGCTTGATCACCTTTGCGCCGGCCGCAGCGGCGACGATGGCGGCCATGGTCGAGATGTTGACGGTGTCGGCGCGGTCACCACCGGTGCCCACCACGTCGACCGCTTCGTCGTCCAGGAGGATCGGCGTGGCGTTCGCGAGCATCGCCGCTGAAAGCCCGGAGATCTCGTCCTCGGTCTCCCCCTTCGCACGCAGGGCCACCAGGAGGGCGGCAAGCTGCACGTCGTTGGCGCGCCCGTTGAAGATCTCGTTCAGCGCCCACTCGGCCGCCTCGGCCTCCAGGCCCTCACTGCGGACCAGACCGGTGAGGATCTCAGGCCAGGTGTAGCTCACTTGGCGACGGCCTTGCCGGCCCGCAGCAGCTCGGCGACCTGCTCGGGGAGACGGATCGGGTCGACCGGGAACGGCGAGAGCGCTTCCGCCTCGGTCCAGGTGCCCAGCCACGCGTCCGCCACCCGGCGGATCAGGAGCAGCACCGGCGGGCAGTTGGCGTACTCCTGCTTGACCTGGTGGGCTAGACCGAAGCCGCCCTCGGGCTGCGCGTCGCCGTCCATGATGATGAGCGAGTAGTCGGTCCCACCGGCGTCCAGGGTGCGCAGCAGGGCGGGACCGGTGGCCACCTCGAAGATCTCGATCTCGGGCAGGTCGCGGGCCACCCGGCGCCCGAGCGTCAGGCGAACCTCCTCGCGTACCGTCCGGTCGTCCGAGAACAGGAGCACCTTCGCGGTCTCTCGGGGTTCACTCATCTTGTATCGCCATCCTCGCCACCGCCGAAGGCGGTATCGCCTGGAACTTCACCTACGTGTGAATCGTAGCCAACTGGGCCGGACGGGGCCACGACGGGTCCGGGCGTCGGGTCCGTCGCCGCCTTCCGCGCAGCGATGGCGTCCTCGCGGTCGAACTGCCGATCCATGCGCTTGGCCTCCCGGTTGGAATCCCGGATCCACTGGATGAAAATGGTGGACATCGCCGCCAGCATCGTCAGGTCACCGGTTGCCCACATCAACGCACCGGCCCACGTCTGGTCCTCCAAGGGACTCAGACCCCACGACCGCTCGAAGGAGAGATACCACTCCTCCGCGATCAACTGCGTAGAACTCATGATGATCACGCCGAGGAAGGCATGGAAGGGCATCGTGAGGAAGAACAGCAACATCCGGATGGGGTACGGCATCTTCAACGGCACCGGGTCCACCCCCAGCAGCGGGAAGAAGAACAGGCAGCCCAACAGCAACAGCCACAGGTGCAGGGTGTCGTGGGCCAGGTCGTTGCGCAGGGTGAGGTCGTACCACCCCGTCAGGTAGAGCACGAAGGGGCTGCCCACCATCAGCAGTGTCGTGAGGGGCGGGAACAGCAGCACCTTGGCCAGTCCCGAATGCAGGAGCTTCAGCAACAGCGTCTTCGGCTGCTTCGGAAGGGTCCGGAGCAGCAACGTCACGGGAGCGCCGAACACGAGGAAGACCGGCGCGATCAGGTTCAGCAGCATGTGCTGGACCATGTGGACCCAGAACAAGACGGTGTCGTAAGCGCCCAGGAAGCTGAACAGAGCGACCGCGAGCGACCCGAGTCCGAGGACGACGAAGCTCACGGTTCGGCCCACCGGCCACTTGTCGCCGCGCCTCCGGAGCACGTGGACGCCGTAAAGGTAGAGCGCGGCGGTGACCAGCAGGAGGATCATCGGGAGGGGTTCGAAGGCCCAGTTGGTGAAGTAGGCCCAGCCCTCCAACGGGACGATCTCGTCATCCGGATTGGCGTGTGACGGCAGCAGGACGACCGCTCCCGGGGCTGGAGACATGGGTGGCATTATGCCCCATGCCAATCACGGATCGCACGCGGGGTCGAGTCACAACGCGGCTACCTTGTGCATACAGTGCGGTTTGCGGCCATAATGGGCCCGTGGCCAGCAAACATGACACCCTGACAGCCCCGGACGCGCTGCCCTCGGGCGCCGTCCACATGATCGCTCCCTCGCGGCTGAACAAGCCGAAGGGACGCCCGGACCCGCTGAGCGTCGGGGTGGTCGTCTGGTTGGCCAGTGAGCTGATGTTCTTCGCGGCCCTGTTCGCCGCCTACTTCTGGATCCGCAACGTGACGACGGAGCAGGCGGTCTCCGCCGGCACGACGAGCCTGTGGGACTCGATGACGCCGCATCTGGACGTGGTGTTCGCGGCCATCAACACCACGATCCTCGTCCTGTCCTCGTTCACCTGCCAGCTCGGCGCCAACGCCGCCGAGCGCGGCCGTGCCAACGGGTCCTGGCTGAACCCGCTCAAGTGGGGGCTGCGCCAGGCGTTCACCGTCACCTTCGTGCTGGGCTCCCTGTTCATCGCCGGCCAGGTCTGGGAGTACTTCACCCTGTTCAGCGAGGGCTACTTCATCTCGACCAACGCCTACTGGTCGGTCTTCTTCCTGGCCACCGGGTTCCACGGCCTCCACGTCCTGGGCGGTCTGATCGCCTTCCTGTTCGTGCTGGCGCGGTCCTACATGACCATCACCCACACCCATGAGCAGACGGTCTCCGCGCATGTCGTGAGCTACTACTGGCACTTCGTCGACGTGGTCTGGATCCTGCTGTTCGGCGTCCTCTACTTCCTCCGCTGAGTCCCGATAGATAACTGGAGAACAACGTGAAGTTTCTTTCCAAACGACGCAAGCACGCGGCAGCCAAGCCCGTGCTGCTGTTGCTGGCCCTGGTGGCCATCGGGCTCGCCTACTCCTTCGTCGCTCCGCAGCAGACCTCCGCGGAGACGGAGATGACCCAGCAGATCGAGGAGGGCAAGGCCCTCTTCGACGTCACCTGCTCCTCCTGCCATGGCCTCAACGGCGAGGGCACCACGCAGGGCCCGAGCCTCATTGGCGTCGGCGCCGCCTCTGTGGACTTCCAGATGGGCACAGGCCGTATGCCCGCCGCCCGCCCCGAGGTCCAGCTCCCCCGCCGTGACGTGATCTACACCCAGGAGCAGATCGACGCCGTGGCCGCCTACGTTGCCTCGCTCGGGGCTGGTCTGGAGGTCCCCGAGGAGGGCCAGTACTCACCCGAGGGACTCACCGAGGAGGAGGTCGCCGCCGGTGGCGCCCTGTTCCGCGCCAACTGCTCCGCCTGCCACGGCATCGTCGGCGGCGGCGGCGCCCTCCCGAACGGCAAGTACGCGCCGTCGCTGTTCGAGACCGAGGACATCCACGTGTGGGAGGCCATGCGCACCGGCCCCCAGCAGATGCCGGTCTTCTCATCCGACGTCCTGACCGACGACGACGTCCGCCAGATCATCGGATACCTCAACGCCCAGCAGGAAGCCCCCACCTACGGCGGCCTCGGACTCGGCGGCAACGGTCCCGTCTCCGAGGGCCTGTGGGTGTTCGCCATCGGCATCGTCGGCCTGATCATCGTGGGCGGCTGGATCGCCAAGAAGGGGGCCCGAGCCCGATGAGCCATGACAACCTTCCCGTCAGGGATCCCGACCTCGGCCATGTGGTGCCGAACCCCGGTCTCGAGGAACACATCGAGCGCTACACCGACGTCGACCCCGGTGCCGGCAGGCGGGCCTACGCGGGCATCGTCGCAATGCTGGCCGCAGTGCCGCTCCTGGCCATCGCGTTCGTCGTCATCTACTTCGCGGTTCCACGGGACGCAGTCCTGGACTTCAGCTTCGCGGGTGCCGAGATACTCCGAGCCAACGCCCAGAACGTAGGCTTCGGCGTCACCGGCGGTCTCGCCGTCCTGTTCATCGGGCTTGCTCTCGTCCAATGGGCGCGCGTCATCATGACCGACGAGGAGTCCGTGGAACTGCGCCACCCGGCGGCCTCCAGCGACGAGGATCGCGCGGTCTTCGTTGAGCAGTGGAACGCCGGTGCAAAGCAGTCCGGGCTCGGCCGTCGCAAGCTCATCGGCGGCGCACTGGCCGGAGCCATCGGATTCGCCGTCATCCCGGCCGTCGTGCTGCTGGCCGACATGGGCCCATGGCCCACCAAGAGCGTCCGCGCCCGCACCATCGAGGAGACCATCTGGGACGAGGGCGTGGAACTCGTCAACGACGAGACCTGGCGCCCGATCCGCCCCCAGGACATCGAAATCGGCCAGCTGGTGAACGCCCAGCCGGCCACCCTGCAGGAACTCCACGGCTCGGAGTTCCAGGTGGAGAAGGCCAAGGCGGCACTGGTGATCGTCCGGATGGACCCCTCATCCATCAAGATCCCCGAGTCCCGCAAGGACTGGCACGTGAGCGGCATCCTTGCCTACTCCAAGATCTGCACGCACGTGGGCTGCCCGATCAGCCTGTGGGAGCGCCAGACCCACCACCTGTTGTGCCCTTGCCACCAGTCGACCTTCGACCTGGGCAACTCCGGCGTCGTGGTTTTCGGGCCGGCCGCCCGGTCACTCCCCCAGCTGCCCATCAAGGTCAATGCCGAGGGCAATCTGGTCGCGCAGAGCGACTTCACCGTTCCGGTGGGGCCCAGCTACTTCGAGCGTGATTCCCGCGAGGACTACAAGGATGGTGACCAGTGATGGCAAAGCCCACGACGATCGGTGTGGCCTCCCCCGTCATCGAACCCGAGGTTGCACCCACCACCAAGAAACATCCTGCCACCGGCGCCCTGACGTGGGCCGATGACCGGTTGGGGCTCGGAAAGCTCAGCCGCTTCGGGCTGCGCAAGGTGTTCCCCGACCACTGGAGCTTCCTGCTCGGCGAGATTGCCCTCTACTCGTTCATCATCCTGCTGTTGACCGGCGTGTTCCTGACCATCTGGTTCAAGCCGTCCATGGCCGAGATCGAGTACGACGGCAGCTACCAGCTCCTCAAGGGCATCCCGGTTTCCGAGGCCTTTGCATCGACCCTGAACCTGAGCTTCGACGTCCGCGGAGGCTTGCTCGTCCGACAGATCCACCACTGGGCTGCCCTGCTGTTCGTGGCGGCCGCGTTCGTCCACATGCTGCGCGTCTTCTTCACCGGCGCCTACCGCAAGCCGCGCGAGGTCAACTGGCTGGTCGGCGTCGGCCTGTTGTCGATGTCGACCATCGCCGGGTTCGCGGGCTACTCGCTGCCTGACGACCTGCTCTCTGGCACTGGTCTGCGGTTCGTCGATGGGCTGATCCGGTCCATCCCGATCATCGGCACGTGGGCGGAGTTCTTCGTCTTCGGGGGCGAGTTCCCCGGTGAGTTGATCATCGCGCGGTTGTACATGGTCCACATCCTCCTGGTGCCGGGGCTGCTGCTTGGCCTCGTATCACTCCACCTGGCTCTCGTCGTCTACCACAAGCACACGCAGTACCCCGGCCCCGGACGCACCGAGAACAATGTGGTCGGATACCCCGTCTTCCCCGTCTACGCAGCCAAGGCAGGCGGCTTCTTCTTCATCGTCTTCGGTTTCCTGGTGCTGATGGGCGGCCTGTTCCAGATCAACCCGGTCTGGCTCTACGGCCCCTACGACCCGGCCAAGGTCACCGCAGGTTCACAGCCCGACTGGTACATGGGCTGGCTCGAGGGCGCCGTCCGCATCATGCCCGGCTGGGAGTCGCACATCCTCGGCACCACCTGGTCCTGGAACGTCGTGATCCCTGGTGTAGGAGCCATGGGCGTGCTGTTCACGGTGCTCGGAGTCTGGCCCTTCGTCGAGCGGTGGCTCACGGGCGACAACCGTGAGCACCATCTGCTGCAGCGCCCCCGGAACGCCCCGACGCGAACCGCCTTCGGCGTCGCCGGCATCACCTGCTTCATCCTGTTCCTCATCGGAGGCGGCAACGACATCGTGGCGACCCGCTTCGGACTGAGCCTCAACGCCATCACCGTGGTCCTGCGGGTCCTGGTGTTCGTCGGCCCGGTCGTTGCCTTCATCGTCACCAAGCGAATCTGCCTGGGGCTGCAGCGCCGGGACCGTGAACGGGTGCTCCACGGCTCCGAGACCGGCATCATCCACCGATCCCCCGGCGGCGGGTACTCCGAGCCGCACGTGCCGATCACCGAACAGGAGGCGTTCACCCTCACCCAGCACCTGCAGAAGCCTCCGCTGGAGGTGGCCCCGGACACCGACGAGAACGGGGTCAGGATCAAGCAGGAGGTCAGCGGCTTCCGTGCCCGCATGTCGCGCTGGTACCTGGGGGGAGTGGTCCACAAGCCCACGGCCCAGGAGATCGCCGACGCCCATCACCATGCCGACGACCGGCCCGCCATCGAAGACCAGCCCGCCATCGACGGTGACCGGCCCATCGAGCCGGCCATCGAGCGGCAGCGGGAACCGGAACCGGCCAACGACTGACGAACCGCAACCAGGAAGCCCGCCTCCACCGAGGCGGGCTTCCTTGTTCTGGTGGCGAATGGCTGTTTGACATACTGGGGCGGTGCAGTTCCTAACCGATCCCCCGTCCCACGACCTCACCTACTCCGACGTGTTCATGGTGCCCAGCCGCTCGGACGTCACCTCCCGTCTGGACGTTGACCTGACCTCCACCGACGGCCTGGCCACCCCGCTGCCCCTCATCGCGGCGAACATGACCGCGGTCTCGGGTCGCCGCATGGCTGAAACGATGGCCCGCCGGGGCGGAATGGCCATCTTCCCCCAGGACATCCCCTCGGAGGTGGTGGCCCGCTCCATCGCGAAGGTGAAAGCTGCCCACCCCGTGTTCGACACCCCGGTGACCGTGGCCCCGGACACCACCGTGGGAGAGAGCCTGGCACTGATCGGCAAGCGGTCCCACGGGGTCGCCGTCGTCGTCGATGGCGAGCGCGTCCTCGGACTCGTCAGCCGGGCCGACGCGGCGGGCGCGGACCGTTTCGCGCAGGCCAAGGACGTGATGACCACTGACGTCACGTTCATGGACGACGACGCGACACCCGAGCAGGTGTTCAACAAGCTGTCGGAGCAGCACCAGAAGGTGGCAGTCATCGTCGCCGACGACCGTCTCGTCGGGATCATGAACAGCAAGGGCGCTCTGCGCTCCACCATCTATTCCCCCAGCCTTGACGAGCAGGGCCGGCTGCGTGCCGGCGTGGCCGTCGGGATCAACGGCGACGTGGCCGCCAAGGTGCGCGCCGCGCTCGACGGTGGTGCCGACGTGCTGGTCATGGACACCGCACATGGGCACCAGGAGAAGATGATCGGCGCCCTGCGTCTGGCACGGGAGACCCGGGACCGATTCACCGACGAGACCGGGCGCCAAATCCTCGTGGTGGCGGGCAACGTCGTCACCTCACAAGGTGTGGCGGACCTGGTGGAGGCCGGCGCCGACATAGTCAAGGTCGGCGTGGGTCCGGGTGCCATGTGCACCACCCGCATGCAGACCGGCGTCGGCCGCCCGCAGTTCTCCGCGGTGCTCGAGTGCTCCGTCGCGGCCTCGGAACTAGGCAAGTCCGTCTGGGCCGACGGCGGGGTCAAGTTCCCCCGCGACGTGGCTCTCGCGCTCGCGGCGGGGGCGGGGTCGGTGATGATCGGCTCGTGGTTCGCGGGCACCCACGAGTCCACCGGGGACCAGCTCTTCGACCATGAGGGCCGGCCCTACAAGGAGTCCTTCGGCATGGCGTCGGCACGGGCAGTGCGGCAGCGCACCCGCGAGCAGTCTGCCTATGATCGTGCCCGCGCCGCGCTGTTCGAGGAGGGCATCTCCTCCTCGCGCATGTACCTTGACCCCGCCAGGCCGGGCATCGAGGATCTGCTGGACTGGATCACCTCCGGCGTGCGCTCCTCGGCCACGTATGCAGGCGCACGCGACCTCGCCGAGTTCGCCGACCGGGCCGTCGTCGGCGTCCAGTCCGGTTCCGGTTTCGAGGAGGGCCGGCCTGTGGAGAAGAGCTGGTGAGAGACTTCTTCGGGCTGGACGATTCGTTCGTCCGGCCCGTCCCCACCGACGCGTGGCGCCAGGACAGCATCGTGGCCGGTGTCCTGATGGTCCTGTCCATGACGGGGCTGTTGGGCACCGCCTCCCTCCCGGACTACGCCCAGGACGCGAAGTTCCCCTGGAGCATCATCGCCATCGCCGTGGCGGGCGTCCTGATCACCTTCCGCCGCCGCTACCCAGTGGCTGTCCTCCTGCTCGCGACGGGGGTGCACTTCCTCGTCGCCGGGTTGTTGCTCCCGATCGTCATCGTGCAGGCCGGCATGCAGGTGCTCTACTTCCTCGGGCTGTACTCCGCGGTCGCCTGGGCCCGGAACCGCGAGGCGCTGCTGTTGGCTGTGGCAGCCGTGATGCTCACGATGGCGACGTGGATCGCCGTGGACCTGGCCTTGGGAGTCGCGTACTTCCGGGACGAGCACGGCACCACTCCGGTTCCCCTGGTCGTCTCCCAGGTCCTGATCAACGTCGCGTACTTCGGCGGCGCCACCTGGCTCGGCCGCAACGCATGGTTGCGGGCCCGGTCCGACGCTGAGCTGGAGGCATCCCAGGCACTGGTGGCGGCCCAGACGGAACAACTGGCGCAGCAGGCGGTCGTCGGCGAACGCCTGCGCATCGCCCGGGAACTGCACGACTCGGTGGCCCACCACGTCGCCCTCATCGGGGTCCAGGCGGCCGCGGCACGTCGCGCCCTGGAGAAGAAGCCGGAGGCGGCAGCCGGGGCGCTGGTCAGCGTCGAGGAGTCCGCGCGACAGACCGTCGCGGAGCTGCGGTCGGTCCTCGGCTCCCTCCGCGACGCCGGCGCACCCGACGAGGGCCGCCCCAGCCTCGACATGCTCCCCACACTGTTCGACGAGGCGGCAACGCTGGGCCTGCAGGTGCATCACGAACTGGTCGGCTCCCCCGACCTGGCCGACCACCTCACCGTCTCCCAGTCCGCGACGCTGTTCCGGGTGGTCCAGGAGGCGCTGACCAACGTCCGCACCCACTCGACAGCCACGGACGCGCGCGTCACAGTCCGGCTCAAGGAAGACCTGGCCGAGGTCGAGATCCTCGACGACGGCGTTGCCCGTTCCGGCACAGCTGGCAGTGGGCTGGGCCACATCGGCATTCGGGAACGTGTCCTGGCGCTCGGTGGCAGCGCCGAGATCGGCCCAAGGCCGGGGCGCGGCTATCGCGTCCGCGCACGCCTGCCCATGGCGTCGGGGGCAGCGCAGTGATTCGCCTGGTACTCGTCGACGACCAGGTGATGGTGCGCCGGGCCTTCGCGCTCATGCTCGGGGTGGAGGACGACCTCGAGCTCGTGGGCGAGTGCGGCAACGGTGCCGAGGCGGTGGAGCTCGTTGCCCGGACCGAATGTGACGTCGTGCTGATGGACATTGAGATGCCGGGCATGAACGGCATCGAGGCCACCCGCCGGATGCGGGCTGCCGGCCATGGCCCGGAGGTGATCGTGCTGACGACGTTCGACCGCGACGACTACCTCTTCGAGGCGCTGCACGCCGGGGCTGCCGGGTTCCTGCTCAAGAACGCAGAGCCGGAGCGCCTGGTGGAGAGCATCCGGACCGTCGCCGACGGTGGGGCGCTCCTGGCCCCCGAGGTGACTCGCCGGGTGATCGCCGAGGCAGTGGCCGGCCGCCGTCGGCCCAGCCGGCTGAGCCCCGGCCTGGAACGGCTGACCGATCGGGAGCGGGACGTCCTGGTCCTGATGGCGCGGGGTCTCTCGAACGCCGAGATAGCCGCGGAACTCTGGGTGGGTGAGGCGACGATCAAGACGCACGTGTCCGCCTGCCTGGCGAAGCTGGGGGTCCGAGACCGGGTCCAGGCCGTGATCCACGCCTTCGAACACGGCCTCGTGTCTCCCTCCTGAGGAGGAGACGCCACTGGCGCTCCGGAGGGAGAAAGCGGAGCAGAGACCCACCCCCAGCCCGATGACGGTGGCCTCCCCCTGCTGTCATGGTTGTGGGAGAAGGGAGAATCATGCTTGAGATCAGAAACCTCACGCGCCGGTTCGGGGAACTCGTCGCAGTCGACGACGTGTCGTTCACAGTCCAGCCGGGACGATTCACCGGGTTCGTCGGAGGCAACGGAGCGGGGAAGACCACCACCATGAGGATGATCATGGGGCTGCTGGAGCCGGACCGCGGTGAGGTGCTGTGGCAGGGACGCCCGATCACCAGGGCCGACCGTGCCCAGTTCGGTTACATGCCGGAGGAGCGCGGGCTCTACCCGAAGCAGCAGGTGCGCAGCCAGCTCGTCTACCTGGGCGAGCTGCACGGCATGCCGGCCCGCGAGGCGCGGCAGGCGGCGGAGGCGCTGCTCACCCGGTTCGGACTCGGCACCCGGATGCGCGACAAGGTGGAGAACCTGTCACTGGGCAACCAGCAGCGCGTCCAGATCGCTGCTGCGGTGATGCCCAACCCGAAGGGACTCGTGCTCGACGAACCCTTCAGCGGACTTGACCCCGACGCCGTCGATGAGATGTTCGCGTTGCTCAGCGAGTTCACCAGGCGCGGGGTCCCCGTCCTGTTCTCCTCCCACCAGCTCGAACTCGTGGAGCGGCTCTGCGACGACATCGTCATCCTCGCGAAGGGCCGTGTGGTCGCCAGCGGTGGCGTGGGCGAACTGCGTGCCGCCGGGGAGACCCAGCACCGGATCCGGACGGATTCCGACCTGGGCTGGCTGCGCGACTTCCCAGGCGTACACGTGCTCGACCTCGACGGCCACGAGGCACACCTGACGTTCCGGCACCCCGACGCCGAGCAGGCGGTTCTGCACGAGGCCGTGCGGCGTGGGCCGGTACGCGCGTTCGGACCCTCAGTCCGCCCCCTCAGCGAGATCTACCGGGAGGTCACCCGATGACTGCCTACCCGCCCCCACGCATGCCTTGGTCGATCGTCGCGAGGCGGGAGATCATGGCCAAGCTGACTGACAAGGGGTTCTGGATCTCGACGGTGGTCGTCGTTGTCCTGATGGTCATAGGCCTCGGCGCGAGCTTCCTGTTCGCCACCTCGCAGGACCTGAAGGTGGGTGTGAGCGACGCGTCAGGCAAGGAGGTGGTGGCCCTCGCGATGCGGGACACCGAGGCGGAGATCCAGGTGGTGGAGTTGCCCGCCGAGGAGTTCGTGACGGCGATCGAGGACGACCGGATCGACGCGGGGATCGCACCCACGTCCGACGGTTGGGACCTCGTCGTCGGGAGCATCGAGACGAGCACCGGAGCCCTCGAGAACGCCATCCAGACCTACGTAACGTCACGCAACGCGGCGGAGCTCGGGATCGATCCCGCCGTCCTGCACTCGGGCGCCGACGTCAACGTGCGGCTCGCGGGCGAACAGCTCCAGGAGGATGCGGCGGTGGCCCTCGTGACGGGCATGGTCTTCTCCGCACTGTTCCTGATGGCCGCTCTCACCTACGGCATCCAGATCGCCCAGAGCGTGGTGGAGGAGAAGGAATCCCGCCTGGTGGAGATCCTCAACGCCGCGATCCCCTCGCGGGATCTGCTCATCGGCAAGGCGCTCGGCAACACGATCATGGCCCTGGGGCAGTTGCTGCTCTACATCCTCGTCGGCTGCGTGGGAGTCGCATTCACCGAGTTCGGCAGCTTCCTGCCCCGGTTGCTTCCCGGGGTCGGCTGGTTCGTCCTGTTCTTCCTGGTGGGCTTCGCCTCGCTCAGCACGCTGTGGGCCGCGGCCGGGGCGATGGCCACCCGGGTGCAGGACCTCAGCAACACGACGACCCCGCTGACGCTGATCATCATGGGCGTCTACATGGCCGGCTTCCTGGCCCGGGGCACCCTGGCGGAGGTCCTGAGCTACGTACCCGTGGCCTCCAGCGTGATGATGCCCCAGCGGCTGCTGAGCGGCGAGGCTGGCTGGGTGGGCGCCCTCATCTCGCTGGCCCTGTGTGGCGTCTTCATGGCGCTGGCCATCAAGCTGGGTTCGACGATCTACCGTCGGGGTCTGCTCAAGACCTCGGGGATCCTGAAATGGCGGGAAGTGTTCGCCAAGGCATCCTGACCTGGCTGTGCACCACGAAAAAGGACCCGCGCCCAACTGGGCGCGGGTCCTGCTTTTCGTATGCGTTGGTCCGGTCTCAGTGCTTGTAGTCGCCGCGATAGAACTGGAACAGCCAGCCGGATGCGGCCCAGATTCCGAGCCCCAGGCCGATCAGGCTGATCCACCACTGCTGCGTGCCCGGACCGAGGAAGATGAGCGCGGCCACGAGGGCGGCCCAGAAGGGCCAGATGCTCGACGGCGCGAAGAACCCGAACTCGCCGGCACCCTCGATGACCTCGGCGTCCTTGCGGTCCTCGGGGCGTGGGTCGAACGTACGCGCGGTGATGGTCAGGTGGCTCGCGATGATGATTCCGAGCAGGGCGGTGAAGCCGAGCACGAACGTGCCTGCGATCTCATGCGCGGTGAACCAGTAGATCGGGGTGACAACCCCGAAGAAGACGGCGACGAACCAGAACGTTCCCTTCTCAGGCCTCACTTCTTGGTTCCCTTCTCGAAGAGCTCATGGTGGACGTCGGAGGATTCGTCGAGAAGCTCCGCGAACTCGGCCTCGTCCTCCTCCGCCAGCTCGGGGTGAGCCAGGTCGAAGGCCGGGTGCATCGACCGCACCCGCGGCAGCGAGTCGAAGTTGTGGCGTGGCGGCGGGCACGAGGTGGCCCATTCCAGCGACCGGCCCCAACCCCAGGGATCGTTGACGGTGACCTTGGGAGCCTTGCGCGTGATCCAGACGTTCCACAGGAACGGCAGCATCGAGACCCCCAGGACGAAGGCGCCGAAGGTGGACACCTGGTTGAGGACGGTGAAGCCCTCCCAGGCGCCGTAGTCCGCGATGCGGCGCTGCATGCCCTCGACTCCGAGCCAGTGCTGGACCAGGAAGGTGGTGTGGAAGCCGACGAACAGCAGCCAGAAGTGAACCTTGCCCCACGTTTCGTTGAGCATGTGGCCGGTGAACTTGGGCCACCAGAAGTAGAACCCGGCGAAGGTGGCGAACACCACCGTCCCGAACACCGTGTAGTGGAAGTGCGCCACCACGAAGTAGGTGTCGGACACGGGGAAGTCCAGCGTCGGGCTGGCGAGGATGATGCCGGTCAGGCCGCCGAACAGGAAGGTGGTGAGGAACCCGATGGCGAACAGCATGGACGCCGTCAGAGTGATCGCGCCTCGCCACATCGTGCCGATCCAGTTGAAGTACTTCACGCCTGTGGGGATGGCGATCATGAACGTCATGAACGAGAAGAACGGCAGGTTCACGGCGCCGGTCACGAACATGTGGTGGGCCCAGACCGAGACCGAGAGGGCGCCGATGGCCAGCGTCGCGAAGACCAGGCCGTAGTAGCCGAAGACCGGCT
Source organism: Tessaracoccus sp. OS52 (assembly GCF_020687685.1). Lineage (GTDB taxonomy): Bacteria > Actinomycetota > Actinomycetes > Propionibacteriales > Propionibacteriaceae > Arachnia. Next base: position 1,794,429 of record NZ_JAJEWM010000001.1, read on the forward strand.
TGCGGCTGAAGACGGCCAGGACCTCGGTGATGATGCCGAAGAACGGCAGCGCGATGACGTAGACCTCGGGGTGGCCGAAGAACCAGAACAGGTGCTGCCACAGGATGGGGCCACCGCTGGCGGCGTCGAAGACGTGGCTGCCGAGGATCCGGTCCGCGCCGAGGACGAGCAGCGCCGCACCGAGCACGGGGAAGCAGATCAGGACCATGATGGAGGTGACCAGGATGTTCCAGCTGAAGATCGGCATGCGGAACATCGTCAGACCGGGCGCGCGCATCGTGATGATCGTGGTGGTGAAGTTCACCGCACCGAGGATGGTGGCAAGGCCCAGCAGGTAGAGGCCCATCAGCCACAGGTCGCCGCCGCTGCCCGGGGAGTTGATCGGGTTGGACAACGGCGCGTAGGCGAACCATCCGAAGCTGGCGGCGCCGCCGGGGCTCAGGAAGCCGGAGCAGGCCATCAGCGAGCCGAAGAGGTACAGCCAGTAGGAGAACGCGTTCAGCCTCGGGAAGGCGACGTCGGGAGCACCCAGCTGCAGTGGGAGGATGGCGTTGGCGAACCCAGCGAACATGGGGGTGGCGAACATCAGCAGCATGATGGTGCCGTGCATCGTGAAGAACTGGTTGAACGTCTCGTAGTTCAGGAACTCGATGCCGGGGTTGGCGAGTTCCGCACGGATGGCCAGTGCCAGCACTCCACCGAACATGAAGAACGCCATCGCGGTGACGAAGTACATGTTCCCGATGACCTTGTGGTCAGTGGTGGTGAGGTACTTCATGGCGCGGGTGCCGAGCGTGGTCTCGGCGGCTCGCTGGGCGGGGCGTCCTGCCTCTGCGGTGGTGCGGGCGGCGATACTGCTCACTGGTCCCCCTCGGTCTCGGTCTGCGGCAGGGTGTCGGCCAGGCTGGAGGGCATCTCGATGACGCCCTCGTTGCCGGAATCCGCAAGCTGCGTCACATAGGCGTTGTAGTCCTCCTCCGAGACCACGTGCACTTCGAACAGCATCAGCGCGTGGTAGGTGCCGCACAGTTCGGCGCACTTGCCGTCGTAGACGCCGATCTTGTTGGGAGTGACGTCCATCGAGTTCGGGTGTCCGGGAATGACATCGAGCTTGTAGTAGAACGAAGGCACCCAGAACGAGTGGATCACGTCCGGCGACTGCAGGTTGATGCGCACGGTCTTGTTCACCGGGAGGTACAGGTCCGGAATCTTCTCCAGCGTGCCGCTCTCATGGGCGTCCACGCCGATGGCGGGGTTGTCCGCCTCGTTGTAGTTGAACGTCCAGGACCACTTCTGACCGATCACGTCGATGACCAGGTCCGGCTCAGGGGTTTGCGACTTCATGGCGTCGGCCGACCGGACGGTGTAGAAGAACAGGACGCCGACGATCAGGAAGGGGACGAGAGTGTAGAGGAGCTCCAGCGGGAGGTGGTACTTGGTCTGCCGCGGGGCTGAGTTGACGCCTTCCTTGTGCCGGTAGCGGACCACCGACCACCCGATCAGGCCCCACACGAGGCCTCCGATGATGAGCGAGGCGATCCAGGCACCGATCCACAGGCTGCTGACGTTCGGCGCCTCAGCCGAGGCCGCCTCGGGAAGGCCGAACCTGGCTCCCTGTCCGGAGCATGCCGTCAACAGGCCAATCGCCCCGACACCGGCCAGCGTTGCCGCCCGTCGGAGCAGACGTCCGGGGCGACTTCCGGCTCGCCCAAGTTTCCCAGTCACAGGTTGCCCTTCCATCTGCTTGCCACTACTGAGGACACACTAACGCAAAAGGCCACCCCGAGGTAACGCAGTACCAGTCGGGGTGGCATTCTTGGTGAAGGACTGTGCCCTCAGCCGGATCGGCTCAGTGGAACGAGTCGCCGCAGGCGCAGGAACCGGTTGCGTTGGGGTTGTCGATGGTGAATCCCTGCTTCTCGATGGTGTCGACGAAATCGATGCTCGCGCCGCCGAGGTAGGGCGCACTCATCTTGTCGGTGACGACCTTGACGCCGTCGTAGTCGGCCTCGACGTCGCCGTCGAGCGAGCGGTCGTCGAAGTAGAGCTGGTAGCGCAGACCGGAGCATCCGCCGGGCTGAACAGCGATTCGCAGGCTCAGGTCGTCGCGTCCCTCCCCCTCGAGGAGTGAACGGATCTTGGTGACGGCGACGTCGGTAAGGACGACACCGGAGGTGGTTGTCTGGGTATCGGTCACGATTTGCTCCAGGTCATGGATGGAATTGGTACGAGCGCCAGTGTACGCCTTCTGCAACAAACACAACGTCTGCCCAGCGGTGCGTCACCAACGCCAGGTGCTGGCCACCTTCGCCGCTGTGGCGGCAAGATCGGCTGGCGTCGGCTCTTCATCGCCGGCCCCGGGCAGCACGGCATAGGCCGCCTCCACCCCCGCCAGCCTGAGCTCGCGCGCGGAGACGAAGGTCCGGCCGGCGATTACGACGAGTGGCCTGAGGGCCAGAGCCGCCAGTTCTGACAGCCGCTTCACCACGGGTCCCCCGACGGCGTGGAAGTCCAGCTGCGCCGTCGCCGTCACGACGACGTCTGCAGCGCCCATCACCCGCGCTGCGTCATAGCCGGCGAGGCACAGCTCAAGACCGGAACCGACGCGCCCGCCGAGCGCGATCACCGCCGCCCCGACGCCGCCCAGAGCCCCCGACCCGTCTGCCATGGGGTCTGCCCCGATGGCTTTGGCCCAGGCCTCGGCGCGGGCGTCGTCGGCCAGCGTCTCGGCCAGGTCCGCGCCACGATCCCGGCCCAGTTCGGCCAGCGCCCCCGAGAGGCCGGTCAGTGGCGCCAGGGCACCCGCGTGCGGAACGACGGCCACCACTTCCCTGCCTGAGAGCCCGCCCCGCACCCTGCCGACGACTTCGGGCGACAAGACGGCTGTGAGTTCGGCCAGCGACGGGGCTTCCCACTGCGACAGATCAAGCCAGAGCGGATCCGGACCGGGAACCAGGGACACCAGGGCGGACTCGAGGTCCGCCGGCCTGACGAGCTGAGCCCGCTCCTCCAACGTGGAAAGGGCATCGGCGAGCGCGTCGCCGCCGTGACCCAACGGGATCACGGCGACCTCGGCCCCCGTCTGCGCGAAGGCCGTCCCGATGAGTTCGGAGGCTGACCTCGGCCCCAGTCCCGCGATCTCGTCACAGGCGATGAGAACCCTCAACGGGCGGTGTCCTCGCGGACGTCCGGCTCGACCCCGTCGGGACGCACGAAGTCACTCTCGCTCTCGAAGTTCTCATGGTCGGGGATCAGTCCGTAGTACTCGGACTGGCTGTCCAGGAGTGCGCGCACGTCCTCGACCGTGGAGTCCGCGTCGGGCAGGACGAGGTCCGACTCGGCCAGCACCTCGTCGGGCACCTCGGTGCCGTAGGTGCGCACAGCGGTGTTGAGTTGCTCCAGTGCGGCGCGAAGCGCCACCGAATCGCCATCGGCGACGGCCTTCTCGACCGCGGAGTCGATCTCGTTGAGCGCGAGCAGCTGCTCAGGCTCCATGACCCACTGCCCCTCACCCAGGATGCGTACGATCATGACTGACGCTCCGTCTGGTCGAAGTTGGGCTGCGAGCCGTGCGCGGCCGGAGCGGCCGCCTCCTCGGGGGCGTCGATCTGCGCTCGAGCGGCCGGGCCGCCGGTGAGCTGGGCCTTCATGGCAGCCAGTTCGTTCTCGACCGAGGAGTCGGAGGCGAGCGCATCCAGTTCGCGCGTGATGTCGTCGCGCGTGGACCCCGTGGGATCCTCCAGTGCGCCGGAGGCGAGCAGTTCGTCGACGGCAGAGGCCCGCGCCTGCAGTTGCAGGGTCTTGTCCTCGGCGCGCTGGATGGCCAGCCCGACGTCGCCCATCTCCTCGGAGATGCCGGTGAACGCCTCGTTGATGCGCGTCTGGGCCTCCGCGGCCGAGTAGGTGGCCTTGATGGTCTCCTTGCGGGTGCGGAAGGCGTCCACCTTGGCCTGCAGCCGCGAACTCGCACGAACCAGCTTCTCCTCCTCACCCTGCAGGGCGGCGTGCTGGGTCTGGAGGTCGGCCAGCTGGGTCTGGAGTCCGCTCTTGCGGGTCAGCGCCTCACGCGCCAGGTCCTCGCGGTTGGCCTCGAGGGCCCGCTGCGCCTGGACCTGCAGCTTCTCGACCTCCTGGTTCATCTTCTGGGCCTGCAGCTCGACGCGCTTCCGGCTCGTCGCGACGTCGGCGACTCCCCGGCGTACGTGCTGCAGCAGGTCCAGCTGACGCTGGTAGGAGTAGTCGAGCGTTTCCCGCGGATCTTCGTACTTGTCCAGTACCTTGGTCGTCTTGGTTTTGAACATCAAGGCGATTCGTTCAAAGATGCCTGCCACGGTTTTCCCTCCAGAGGTTTGTGTACGCACCAACGCTACCCGGTGGGGCGGGCGGGCGCTTGGGATCCAACCCTGATTGAACCCCGGATCGGCATCAGCCCCTAGACTGGGGCCTTCTCAGGACAAAGGATTTTCGAAGTGGGACTGTTTCGCCCGTACGAGCGCTCGACCGGCAAGGACACCGAACCCGGGGGGAAGGCCGCGGGCACCCGGATCTCAGCACTGACCCCGAAGCCGAAGGAACCGTCGCAGGAGGGACCCCGGGCGCCCGAGGCTGTGCAGTCACCAGCCTCGGCGTCCGAGAAGGTCGTCATCGCGCGGACACCGCAGCGCAAGGCCACGCCCACCCGGACCCGGAGGCAGGCGGAGGCCGAGCGCATGGAGCGGCTGCACCCGAGCCTGACCCCCAAGGAACAGCGCAAGGCGGACCGGGCGGCCCGCGCCGACGCCCGGCTGCAGGCCTTCGACAAGCAGGAGAGCTCACCGGAGCGCCGGCTGCTCCGCGACTTCGTGGACTCCCGCTGGACCATCAACGAATTCATGCTCCCGGCGATGATCCTCATCATGGCCGGCGTGATGTTCACCACCAACAACCTCGTGCTCAGTTCCACCATCGCCATGGGCCTGTGGCTGCTGATGGCCATGGCGGTGGTGAACACCTTCTTCATGTGGCGCAGCTTCAAGAAGGTCCTGGACGAACGCCTGCCCGGTACCGACAAGCGGGGCCTGCTCATGTACATGTTCAACCGGGCCCTGATGATGCGCCGCTTCCGCCGTCCCGCCCCCACCGTCGAGAGGGGCGGGTTCGAGTGAGCTACCGCTGGCGGCCCGCGGCGGGCAGCTTCGACGTCGCCGAACTGGAGGCCGGCGGTCTGCTCCCCAGCTTCGACGAGCAGCGCCAGGCGGAGGAATGGCTGGGCTTGTTCTACACCGACCTGCAGGGCCGGGGCGTGGCCGAGGTGGGCCTCTACGAGGAGGACAGGCTCGTCTACGGGCCGATGTCGCTGGAGGCCTGATCCCGCTGGCCAAGTCCGGGCCGCAACCCGGTGAAGGCCCCGAACGCGGCCGCCAGCACTCCCAGGCCGATGACGGTGGGGCCCTGCCCACGGGCCGCCGCAATCCGCTGCTCATAGCTCTGGATGCGTTCGGTCTCGGTGTCCGTGGCGCTGTAGTAGTGGCAGACGTCGCCGGGGCGCATCTGCTCTCCCCGACAGGTGGCCGACGGCGCCACCATGGTGAGGATCCCCCAGACGACCAGGGCGACTCCCCCGAGGACGAACGCCCACAAGCCGACATGCTTAATCACGACGAGCAGGCTACCCCGGTGCCTCGCGGCGCCGCGAATGAGTAGGCTGGCGGTCGTGAATCGAACGAAGCCAGACCTCAAGCTGTCCGCCGCCATCGAGGGGTCCGCCGACGTCGTGGTCCTCGGTCTCGCCGACGTCGCTGGCCGCCCGACGCTGGTCGGTTCCACGCCCGAACTGGAGAAGGCCGCGCGCCGGACCCTGCCGACCAGGATCACCGAACTCGCGGTCGCGCTCGGAGCCAGCACCACGCTGGGCAGCACGGTCGTCCTGCCACCCTGCCCCCAGCGCATCGTCGTCGTCGGCCTCGGGGATGCCGACGTCACGCCCGACCGGCTGCGACGTGCACTCGGATCCGCCTTGCGCACGGTGGCAGACCAGCCCGGCGCTGAGGGACTCACCGTCTCGATCTCGCTCGACATCAGTGATCCCGAACTGGTCCAGGCCGCAGCCGAGGGAGCCGCGCTCGGCGCCTACTCGATGGCACGCCTGAGCCGCGAGGGCGCCGTCGCGAAGGTGGCCGGAATCGGCATCGTCGCACCCGGAGGCGGCGCCCTGAAGAGCGCGCTGCAGACCGCTTCGGTGCTGGTGGAGGCGGTCTACCAGGCACGCGACTGGGTCAACCTCCCCGGCAACCTCCTGTATCCGGAGACGTTCGCGGAGGAGGCTCGAGCGGCGCTGCGGGACCAGCGGGTGTCGGTGGAGGTGCTGGACGAGAAGGCGTTGGAGAAGGGCGGCTACGGCGGGATCCTGGCCGTGGGCGGCGGCTCCGTCCACAAGCCCCGGCTGGTGCGCATGCAGTATGCCCCACGCGGTGCCAGGCGGCACCTGGCGCTGGTGGGCAAGGGAATCACCTTCGACTCCGGTGGCCTGGACATCAAACCGGCGGGGCAGATGGCGGGCATGAAGTACGACATGGCCGGCGCCGCCGCGGTCATCACGGCTGTTCGCGCAATCTCCGCACTCGGCCTGCGGATCAAGGTCACGGGGTACGCAGCCATGGCCGAGAACATGCCATCGGGCAGTTCGTACCGCTCCGGCGACGTCATGACGATGTTCGACGGCCAGACGGTGGAGAACTACAACACCGACGCCGAGGGAAGGCTCGTCATGGCCGACGCCATCGCCCGTGCCGCACTGGACCAGCCCGACCTCGTCGTCGACGTTGCCACGCTCACGGGCGCGTGCATGGTGGCGCTGGGAGTGCGCATGGGCGGTCTGATGGCGTCCGACGACGACACCGCTGACCGGGTGCTGGACGCGGCCGAGGCCGCTGGTGAGGAGTTCTGGCAACTGCCGGTGACCGATGACATCCGCGAGCAGCTGAAGTCCGACATCGCCGACTTCCGCTCGGGCGGCAAGAACCGCTACGGAGGAGCCCTGCACGCCGCAGCGTTCCTGCAGCGGTTCGTGCCCGAGGGGATCGCCTGGGCGCACCTGGACATCGCCGGGCCGGCCAACAACGGCGACACTCCGCACGGTTTCACCCCGAAGGGCGGCACCGGGGTGGCGGTCCGCACCCTGGTGGCGCTGGCGAGCCAGCTGGCCGATCAGTAGATGATGCGACGGGCGGCGCGGCGCTTGTCCGCTCCGTAGTCCCGCATGCGCTGGGGATAGGGCACGACGCCGGCATCGTAGGCCGGCAGGCCATGCGCGGCGGCGAAGTCGTAACCGTAGTCCACCGACGGGATGGCCCTGCGTGTGGACTCACCGTCGGCGGCCACCAGCAGGATCGAGGGCTTGTTGAAGCTGGTGGGTTGTTCCAGCCACGCCTCGACGCCGCGGCGGCTCCGCACGAACTCAGACAGATGCTCCCGCAGGCCGTCCGGGACCTCGCGGGACTCGCGCGCAACCTGCGCCTGTTGTTTGCGCCTCCTGAACCAGCCCACGCAGCAAGTATGCCCGCTGGCTCACACGCCGGTGGCGGGCAGGCCCGGTCCCGCGGCAGGGCGCGGCGCACTCGTGGTGGCACTGGCCGTGGCGCTGGGCGTGGCTGTCGCCGTCGCAGAGGCCGTCACTGTGGGCGATGCGCTCGGGGTGACCGTCTCCGAGGGCGTGGGAGACGGGGTCGGAGTCGGGGTCGGCTCACCACAGATGTAGAGCTGCGCGAGGACAAGCTGTTCCCCACCCACCACATCCAGGTCATAGGTCCCGCACTCGAGCTCGGCCGGGAAGGTGACGTCGGCGCTGGCGCTGTAGTCCGCGCCCGACACCCCGAGCGGGGCACTGAACAACAGTTCCGTGCCGTCCTCGGGGTAGAGCTCCAGACCCACGGACACCCCGGGCTCGAAGTCCCCGGCGGTGATGGTGACCGGTTCTCCCGCGTAGAACTCCGGCGGGACGGCATCGATCCAGCTCCCGAAGACGTAGGTGGAGTCCGAGGCCGTGGTCTCGGCCTCCGCCGAGCCCTCGGCGGGCGTGCAGGTGGCTGAGTAGCTGACCGTCGACCCGGGGGCCAGTTCTTCGTAGGGCAGGGGCGTGACCATGGGGAGGGTGCCCTCCGCGACGGTGATGGTCTCGTCCTCCACGCCGCCCGTGATCGTCAGCGTCGCCCCGACGGAGCATCCTGCGATCGTGAGCTGGGCGACACCCCCTGGCAGCACGTAGTCCGCGTCGACCTCCACGGTCACCGGAGCGGCGCTGGCGACCATGGTCGAGCCCAGGAACGCGAGGGACGCGGTCAGGGCAGTGGCCGCGGCCAGCACTCCCGCCTTCTTCATTGAGGTCTTCACGGTGCGCTCCACATTTTCCGGGGGTCTGCTTCTCCCGCGCACTCTAGTGCACGCCCGGGCAAGCATCACAAAAGACCTGACAGACTGGACGCCATGAACAAGACCCGCGACGTCGCCATCCTGGGAGCCGGCTCGGCAGGCTACGCAACCGCACTGCGCTCGGCGCAGCTCGGACTCGACGTCGTGATGGTGGACCCCGGCCCGGTCGGTGGCACCTGCCTGCACCGCGGATGCATCCCGACGAAGGCTTGGTTGCACGCCGCCGAGATCCGCCAGAGCGTGCTCAGCGCCTCCGCCTTCGGCATCTCCGCGCAGGGCGGCGACGTCGACGCCAAGGGTGTCAGGGACTACGCGGGACACGTCGTCGCCAGCCTCCACAAGGGCCTGGAGGGCCTGCTGCGTTCCCGCAAGGTGGAGGTGCTGCCGGTGGCCGGGCGGTTGGTCCTGGACGAACGTGGACCCGGGATCGAGGCCGACGGCGCCGTGGTCCGGGCGCGCAACGTCGTGGTCGCCACCGGCGCCGAACCAATCACCCTCGGTCTGGCCGTGGACGGCACCCGGGTGCTCACCAGCGAGCACGCGCTCGGCCTCGAGACCCTGCCCAAGCGGGCGGTGGTCGTCGGCGGCGGGGTGATCGGCGTGGAGTTCGCATCCCTGTGGGCGGATCTCGGGGTCCACGTGACTCTCGTCGAGGCCACGGACCGCCTGCTGCCAGGTGAGGAGCCCGATTTCGGAGCGATCCTCGCCCGGCAGCTCGGTCGCCGCGGCGTGGAGGTGATCCTGGGCGCGGCAGTTGAAGAGGTCGAGCACACCGAAACGGGGGTGCTCGTACAGCTCGGTGGCAACGCCGTCGAAGCCGAACTGGTGCTGGTCGCGGTCGGACGCCGGCCGAACGTCGCCCCCGTCGCCCACGCGGGCCTGCGACTCGACGGTGCCCACATCGCAGTCGACGACCACCTGGAGACCTCGGCGCGAGGCGTCTACGCCGTCGGCGACGTGGTTGCCGGACCGCAGTTGGCCCATCGCGGCTACGCGCACGGCATGTTCGTCGCCGAGCGGATCGCCCACCTCCACGGCAGGCACCCCGGGAGTCCCACCCTTCCGGCGGACCGCGACATCGCCAGGATCACCTACTCCTCGCCACAGGTCGCCTCCGTCGGGCTCACCAGCGCCGAGGCCCGCGAACGAGGCCCGGTGGAGGTGGCGGACTTCCACCTCCGCGGGAACGGCAGGGCTCTGATCCTGCGCCCGCCGGGCGAAAAGGAGCCGGGTCTCGTGCGGATCATCCGCCGCCCGGGTGGCGAGATCGTCGGGGTCCATGCGATCGGCGACGGCGTGGCCGAACTCATCGCCGAGGGCGCCCTGCTGGTCAACTGGCAGGCCACCCCGGAGGACCTGCGCGACCTGGTCCACCCACACCCCACCCTGGGGGAGGCGCTGGGCGAGGCGAACCTCCAGCTGGCGGGCGCCGCGCTGCACATGCACGGCTAGGGCGGGCTAGTCTAGGGGGCGGAATAGACAAAGCTCAGCGAAGGAGCCACATACCCATGTCCACCGAAGTAAGCCTGCCGGCACTGGGCGAGTCCGTCACCGAAGGCACCATCTCCCGCTGGCTGAAGGCCGTGGGGGACACCGTCGAGGTCGACGAGCCGCTGCTCGAGGTCTCAACGGACAAGGTCGACACCGAGATCCCCTCCCCCGTCGCCGGGGTGCTGCTGGAGATCCGGTTCGAGGAGGACGACGTCGCCCAGGTGGGAGACGTGCTCGCTGTTGTCGGCGACGCCGACGAAGCCGGTGGCTCCGATGCCGGCGGCGACACCGCCGGCCAGGAAGAGGCCGCAGCCCAGCCCCAGGAGGAGCCGGCCCCCGCTCAGGAGGCACCAGCACCGCAGGCCGCCGTCGAGGAGGAGCCGCTCCAGGAGGCATCCGCCCAGGAGGAGCCCGCCTCCGAGGCACCCGCCCCGCAGGCTTCGGCCGCGGCGACGGGAACCGAGGTCACGCTGCCCGCGTTGGGTGAGTCCGTGACTGAGGGCACCATCTCGCGCTGGCTCAAGGCCGTCGGGGACACCGTCGAGGTGGACGAACCGCTGCTCGAGGTCTCAACCGACAAGGTCGACACCGAGATCCCCTCCCCCGTCGCCGGAACCCTTCTCGAGGTCCGCTTCGCCGAGGACGACGTCGCGCAGGTCGGCGACGTGCTGGCAGTGGTGGGTGAGGCGGCCGCCGAGGGCGCTGCTCCCGAACCCGCTCCCGAGCCGGAGCCCGCTCCCGAACCGGAGCCCGCACCCGAGCCCGAGCCGGAGCCCGAGCCCGTCAAGGAGACCCCCGCCCCCCAGGCCGAGGAGAAGAAGCCCGAGCCGAAGCCCGAGCAGTCGGAGGCCGTCAAGGCGGCTGTGGCACGCCGGGCGGCCGAGTCGGAGGGTGACGCCACCTACGTGACGCCCCTGGTGCGCAAGCTGGCCACCGAGCACGGCGTCGACCTCGCACAGCTCCAGGGCACCGGTGTCGGTGGGCGCATCCGCAAGCAGGACGTCCTCGCCGCGGCCGAGGAGGCCAAGCGTGCGGCCGAGGCGCCGAAGGCCGCGCCTGCCGCCGCTCCAGCAGCCGGCGCGGCGAAGCCCGCAGCCGCTCCCGCCGCCGCCCCGCAGGTCAGGGGCACGACGGAGAAGCTGAGCCGCATGCGCAAGGTGATCGCCTCGCGCATGATGGAATCGCTCCACAACTCCGCGCAGCTGACGGCCACCGTCGAGGTGGACCTGACCTCGATCAGCCACATCCGTGCCGCGGTCAAGGAGGACTTCAAGAAGCGCGAGGGCGCCTCGCTGTCCTACCTGCCGTTCATCATGGCGGCCACCATCGAGGCGCTCAAGCAGTTCCCCGTCCTGAACGCCACCATCGACACCGAAGCGGGCACAGTGACCTACGCCGACGGCGAGCACATCGGTCTCGCCGTCGACACCGAGCGGGGTCTCATGGTCCCGGTGATCAAGGACGCCGGTGACCTGAACGTCACCGGCCTGGCCAAGAAGATCGCCGACCTTGCCAAGCGCACCCGGGACTCCAAGGTCGGACCGGACGAGCTCTCGGGTGGCACCTTCACCATCACCAACTACGGCTCGGCCGGAACCTTGTTCGACACCCCCATACTCAACATGCCCGAGGTGGGCATCCTGGGCACCGGTGCGCTGACCAAGCGCCCGGTGGTCGTGGTGGACAAGTTCGGGGGCCAGACCATCGCCATCCGGGACATGATGTACATCTCCCTCAGCTACGACCACCGACTCGTCGACGGCGCGGTGGCGGCACGCTTCCTGAGCGCGGTCAAGGAGCGGCTCGAGGAGGGCGACTTCGGGGGCGAGTTCGGCCTCTGAGGCGAAGCAGCAACCGCAGGAGGCGGCAGCCGGTCAGTCCGGCTGCCGCCTCCTGTTTCCCAGCTGGAGCACGGCACTGAGCGCGAACATCGCCACGGCGACCCACACCAGCGCGAAGCCCACCCACCGCTCCAGTGGCATCGGCTCACCGAAGGCGAGCCAGCCGAGCAGGAACTGGCCGATCGGGGCGATGTACTGCACCATCCCCAGGGTGACCAGACGCAGGCGTCTGGCCCCGGCCGCGAACAGCAACAGCGGAACTGCCGTGATCGGGCCTGACAGGTACATCAACCAGCCGTAGCCCGTGGTGGGATCCGCCGTCGCACCCCCTGAGGCGCCGAGCCAAAGCAGGTAGACCAGCATCACCGGCGCCACCGCGGCCGTCTCCACGCCCAGGCCCACCAGGGCCGGCACCCGTGCCCCCACCCGGTTCTTCAGCAGCCCATAGACCCCGAAGGTGCTGGCGACGCCGAAGGCGATCCACGGAACCTCGCCGTAGCCGACCACCAGCACGACGCAGGCCACCGCCCCCACCGCGAACGCCAGCCACTGGAGGCGGGCGAGGCGTTCCCGCAGGACCACCACGCCGAGGAGGGCCGCGACCAGGGGATTGATGAAGTAGCCCAATGCCGCGTCCAGCGTCCGCCCGGAATTGACTCCCACCACGTAGACCGTCCAGTTGGCCGTGACCAGGACGCCTGCGACGGCCAGTATGACGACAGAGCGTCGGCTGGCCACAACCGCGCGGAGCGCCGGCCACTGCCTCCCGAGCGCTATCAGCACGACACAGAACAGCAACGAGCACAGCACCCGGTAGCCGATGATCTCGAGCGCAGGGGACGCTGCGAGCAGCCTGAAGTACAGGGGGAACAGGGCCCAAAGCAGGTAGGCAGCCCCGCTGTAGGCAAGTCCCTTGTTCATGTGTGGCATCCTTGCCCCAGAGCAGCCCTGAGCACCAATCGGTCGTCACAGGAGGCACACGAATGCGTTTCATTAGGCAACGCCGCTCCGCGGCCGTCGCGGCCACTTTCGCTGCTGTGGTCGCCCTTGCCGGTTGCGGGACCGACCAGCCACCGCCCGCCCCGCCCGAGGCCCCCACGACCCAACCCGGTACCAGCCCAAGCTCCGCGCCTCCGGCGTCTCCCGAATCGCCCGCGTCGCCGTCGGACAGCACCTCGGTCCAGCAGACCCCGGTCCCGTCGAGCAGCCCGCCGGAGACCAGCGAGTCCGTCCTGATGCTGCCCTCCGGCGAGCCCGAGGTCATCGCCGAGGGGCTCGAGAACCCCTGGTCGCTGGTGTTCGTTGACGACCAGCCCCTGTTCACCCAGCGTGCTCGGGCCACCATCAGCACCGTCGTCGACGGCGAGGTCGTCGAGGTGGCGCGCATCGAGGACGCCCGCCCCGAGGCAGAGGGTGGCGTGCTCGGAATCGAAGTCTCCCCCGGCTCCGCCGACACCTTGTTCGTCTACTACACAGCCGCCCGGGACAACCGGGTGGTGAGCTACCCGCTGGCCCGCCAGGGAGAGACCTTCACCCTCGGTGAACCGACGGTGATCATCGAGGACATCCCGAAGGCACGGGCGCACAACGGCGGCCGGATCAAGTTCGGACCGGACGGCAAGCTGTACGTCGCCACGGGCGACGCGTCCGAAAAGCCGAGGAGCCAGGACGCCCTGAATCTCGGGGGGAAGATCCTCCGGGTCAATCCGGACGGCAGCATCCCGGGGGACAACCCCAACGGCTCCGCCGTCTGGAGCATGGGGCACCGCAACGTCCAGGGACTGGCGTGGGCCGACGACGGCACCATGTGGGCCACGGAGTTCGGCCAGGACACCTGGGACGAGCTCAACATCATCGAACCGGGCGTCAACTACGGCTGGCCCGAGGTGGAGGGCAGCGGGGGCGAGCCCGAGTACCGCGATCCTGTTCTCACCTGGACCACTGACGAAGCCAGCCCGAGCGGGCTGCTGTACCGCGACGGGAACCTGTATGTGGCCGCCCTGCGGGGGGAGCGGATGTGGGTGATGCTGGAGTCCGACCCGGCCGGCACCGTGACCGACGTGCTGAACGGCGGCCCCGGGCGGCTGCGGGACATCGTGGCGGCGCCCGACGGCACCATCTGGGTGCTGACGTCCAACAACGGGGGTGACAGGATTCTGTCCTACGCCCTCGCGGAGGCGTGAGGCACCGGGTCCTGACTCCCCTACCCCCTAGAGTCCGGGCATGAGCTGGTCCCGAACACAAGAGCACCACTTCGACCTGCCCGCAGAGCAGCTGTGGCAGATCATCGGGGACCCGTCCCGCCTCCCGTGCTGGAGCCCCGCCGTCTCCCGCCTGCCCGAGACCGTGGACCGGAACGCTGCAGAGCGCACGATCACCTGCCGGAGTCCCCTCGTCGGGGGCACGCTGCTCGTCTCGTGGACGCTGTCCGGATCCGGTGACGGCACCCTGCTCACCCAGAGGGTTACTGTCCAGGGGCCCTATCCATCGCTCGCTGCAGGACGGCTCGCCCGGCCCCACGTGTCCGGGTTCGCAGAGAACTGCGCACGATTGTTCACCCAGTCGGGCGGCGCGCCGAACGCACCCAAGGTGGTCATCGCGGGCGGCTCCGGATTCCTGGGCCGTCAGCTGGCGGCAGATCTCGCGTGCCGCGGGCACGAGGTGGTGGTCCTCACCCGGCGCTCCGACCCCGCGCTCTCCTTCCGGCAGAGTGTCTGGGACGGACGCACCGTCGGGGCGTGGGCCTCGGAACTGACCGGCGATGGGACCGCGCTGGTGAACCTTGCAGGCAAGCTCGTCGACTGTCCACCCACGCAAGCCAACATCGCAGACCTTCGCAGTTCCCGGGTGGACGCGACGCGCGCCCTCGTCGAGGCATCCAAAGGACTCCGGGCCCCGCTGGCACGGTGGCTCCAGGCCAGCACGACCGCCATCTTCGGCGATGCAGGGGAGGCCAGGCTCACCGAGCATTCGGCGATCCCGGCCAGCCCGCGAGAGGGGGCGCTGCCGCAGATGACGGGCGTCGCCCAGCCATGGGAGGCCGCAGTGGAGGGTGCCAACGCGGCACATGTGACCATCCTGCGGACCTCGATCGTCCTGGAGCAGGATTGCCCTGCCTTCGAGCGCCTCGCACTCCTGGCGAACTCGGGCCTGGGGGGCCCTGTCGGCGGGGGTGAGCAGTGGTTCAGCTGGATCCATCTGGCGGACTGGCTCCGGATCGCCCGCGGCGCCCTGGGATCGAGGCCGGCGTCGATCTCGCGTCCGGGGTGGTGTGCGCGGCCGCACCCGCGCCAGTGCGAAACCGGGAACTGATGGCCATACTGCGCAAGCATCTGGCACCCGGCCCGCTCAAGCGCTGGCCGGTTCCCACCCCCTCTCCCGTGCTCCGTCTGGGTGCGGCGCTGTTGAGAACTGACCCTGCCCTGGCGCTCACAGGTCGCCACGTCACCTCCGTGGTCCTGGAGGAAGCCGGCCTGCGTTTCAGTTACCCGGACCTCGATTCAGCGGTGGCCGACATCACCACCTGACCCGAGGCCACGGGGTGGCTGCCGGGAGGCGGGACTAAGCTGGCCCGGTGACGTTGACCTTCGAGTACCTCGGTCTGGGTGAGGACCCGCACCTCACCGACTACCAGCGGGTGTGGGACTACCAGCGCGAGGTGCACGCCGACGTCGCGGCCGGTCTCCGTCCTGCACACGTGATCTTCAACGAGCACCGGCCCGTCTACACCGCCGGCCGGAGGACCGAACCCCAGGAGCGGCCGTTCGACGGCACGCCGGTGGTCGACGTGGACCGCGGCGGCAAGATCACTTACCACGGACCCGGGCAGCTGGTCGGTTACCCGATCCTCCACCTGGCCGACGGCGTGGGCGTCGTCGACCATGTCCGCAGGCTGGAGTCAGCGGTGATTGAACTGCTGACGGCCCATGGCCTCTCCCCCCGGCGGGTGGAGGGGCGCACGGGCGTCTGGTTCGATTCCGACGGCGACCGCCCCGAGCGCAAGATCTGCGCCATCGGGGTACGGGTGGCGCGGCGCACGACGATGCACGGCTTCGCCCTGAATGTGCAGCCCAGCACCGCCCACTTCGCCAACATCGTCCCATGCGGCATCGCGGACGCGGGGGTGACCTCACTTGCCGAGGAGTTGTCCGGCGACTGGACGGTCCGCGCGGTCGCCGCCGAACTCGAGCCCTTGCTCAGCAAGCACCTGGCGCCCCTCATTGGCAGCGTTGACAAGGGGTAGGGTGGACGCCGTGACCGTGAAACCAGAAGGCCGTCGTCTCCTCCGCGTCGAAGCGCTGAACGCGCAGACCCCGATCGAGCGCAAACCCTCCTGGATCCGCACCACCGCGAAGATGGGCCCGAACTACAAGGACCTGCAGGAGATCGTCGGACAGGGCGACCTGCACACCGTCTGCCAGGAGGCGGGCTGCCCGAACATCTACGAGTGCTGGGAGGACCGGGAGTCCACGTTCCTGATCGGCGGTGACCAGTGCACGCGTCGCTGTGACTTCTGCCAGATCACCTCGGCCAAGCCCGAGGGCTACGACCCGAGCGAACCGTTGCGCGTCGCCTCGTCGGTCAAGAAGATGGGGCTGCGCTACGCCACCGTCACCGGCGTGTGCCGCGACGACCTCCCCGACGAAGGCGCCTGGCTGTACGCGGAGACGATCCGGCAGATCCACTCCGTCAACCCCGGTGTCGGCGTCGAGATGCTCGCACCGGACTTCTCGGGCAAGCGCGAACTGCTCCAGCAGCTTTTCGACGCCCGCCCGGAGGTCTTCGCGCACAACGTGGAGACCGTCCCCCGCATCTTCAAGCGCATCCGGCCCGGGTTCCGCTACGAACGCTCGCTCGAGGTGCTGCGCTGGTCCCGGGACGAGGGTCTGGTCACCAAGTCCAACCTCATCCTGGGCATGGGCGAGACCCGCGCCGAGATCTCCGAGGCCCTGCGTGACCTGCATGACGCCGGAGCCGAGCTGATCACGATCACGCAGTACCTGCGCCCCAACGCCACCCTGCACCCGATCGACCGCTGGGTCACGCCGGAGGAGTTCGAGGAGCTGGATGCCGAGGCGCGCGAGATCGGATACTCTGGCGTGCTGTCCGGACCCCTCGTCCGCTCCTCCTACCGTGCGGGCCGGCTGTACCGGACGGCGATGGATGCCCGCAAGAAGACACCACTGGAGAACTGATGGCAAGCGAGAAGGCCAAGGCACTGGCGGCCCGGCAGAAGGCCGAGGCCAAGGCAGAGAAGCTGCGCCGGAAGAATTCCACCAACCCCGAGGACTGGGGCAGGATGCGCCAGATCCGGGAGTCCTACCGGATCACCGCCCAGCACGACAAGCAACTCCCTTGGGTTCTCCTGGGCGTCGGCGGCGGCACGTTCCTGGTGTTCCTCGTCATCGGGTTCTTCGTGTCCCCGTGGTGGATGTGGGTCCTCACCGGCCTCATGGCGGGCTTGCTGGTGGCGATGCTGGTCTTCGTGCAGCGCGCCAAGAAGGCGGCTTACAAGAGGTACGAGGGCCAGGCCGGGTCCGCGGAGGTGGCCCTCCAGATGCTGCCCAAGAAGTGGGCCTACACCCCCGTGATCACTGCCACGCGCAACCGCAACTCCGTCGACGTCATCCACCGCGCCATCGGCCCGGGCGGACTGCTGCTGATCGGTGAGGGCGACCCGCGGGCACTCAAGGCACAGCTGGCCAGTGAGAAGCGCAAGCACGAGCAGGTGTCCTTCGGCGTTCCCGTCCAGATCATCCAGATGGGCAACGGTGCTGACCAGGTGCCACTGGACAAGCTGGTGGACCACATCAAGAAGCTCCCGAAGCAGTTGACCCCGGCCAAGATCGCCGAAGTCCAGGCTCGGCTCCGGGCCCTCGACGCCATGCGCCCGAAACTGCCGATCCCCAAGGGTCCCATCAACACCAAGGGCTCCCGCCAGGCCATGCGCGGCCGCTGACCCACCAGTGGCGAACCTCGTAAACCTCGAATCCGTCATCCACGGCTTCGGCACCCGCATCCTCCTCGACGAGGTCTCACTCGGCATCGGCGCCGGCGAGGTGGTGGGCGTCGTCGGCCGCAACGGAGACGGCAAGTCGACGCTGCTGCGCATCCTGACCGGACAGTTGGAACCCGACGCCGGCCGCGTCACCATCTCCAACTCCGCCTCCATCGGAACGCTGGGCCAACAGCATGTCGGACTCCCGGGGGAAACCGTCCGGAAGGTCCTGCTCGACGACGAGCCCGACCACGTGTGGGCCGCCCGCCCAGAGCGCCGGGCGCTGGTGGAGTCCTTGCTGGCGGGGATCGACCTGGACCGCCCGATCGATTCCCTCTCCGGCGGTGAGCGCCGGCGCGTGGGACTCGTGGAGGTCCTGATGGGCGAGCACGACCTCGTCGTCCTTGACGAGCCCACCAACCACTTGGACGTCGAGGCCGTCGCCTTCCTGGCCGAGCACCTGGTGGCACGGACCCGCGCAGGCCTGGCGATGCTCGTGGTCAGCCACGACCGCTGGTTCCTCGACGCCGTGTGCACCCGGATCTGGGAGGTGCACGACGGCGTCGTGGACTCCTACGACGGCGGATACGCGGCCTACGTGCTGGCCCGCGTCGAGCGGCAGCGTCAGGCGGCCGCGAACGAGTCGCGGCGCAAGAACCTGGCCCGCAAGGAACTCGCCTGGCTGAGGCGAGGGGCACCAGCCCGCACGTCCAAGCCCAAGTTCCGGATCGACGCCGCAGAGCAGCTGATCTCCGACGTGCCGCCCCCGCGGGACAAGCTCAGCCTCGAGCAGTTCGCCGTGAGCCGGCTCGGCAAGGACGTCTTCGACCTCACGAACCTCACCTACCGCGCCGGGGACCGGACGCTGCTGGACCGGTTGACGTGGTCCATCGGTCCGGGCGACCGGATCGGGCTGGTGGGCGTCAACGGCGCTGGCAAGACCTCGCTCCTGGAACTCCTCGTCGGCGCCCGCCAACCGGACTCCGGCAAGATCAAGCGGGGCCGGACGCTGCGCATCGGATACCTCTCCCAGACCGTCGGGGAACTCGACGACACCGACAGGGTGCTCGACGCCGTGGCCCGCCTGAAGGAGGAGACACGGCTCGCGACCGGCCGCGAGGCCAGCGCCGGAAATCTGCTGGAGGAGTTCGGGTTCACCGGTGACAAGCTAGTCGCCCGCATCGGCGACCTGTCCGGCGGTGAGCGCAGGCGGCTGCAGTTCCTGCGGTTGCTCCTCGAGGAGCCGAACGTGCTGATCCTCGACGAGCCCACCAACGATCTCGACATCGACACCCTCAACGTGATCGAGGACTACCTCGACACGTGGCCCGGCACCCTGATCGTCGTCAGCCACGACCGCTACTTCCTCGAGCGCGTCACGGACGTGAGTTACGCCCTGCTGGGCGACGGCTCCTGCGTGCTGCTGCCCGGAGGGGTCGAGGAGTACCTAGCCCGCCGTCGGGCCGCCCAGGCGGCTGCCACGGACCCAGCCCCCGCAACCCCCCGCAAGTCCTCCGGCGCGGCAGCTGATCGCCAGCGCAAGAAGGAACTCGCGCGGCTCGAGTCGCAGCTCACAAAGCTGGAGTCCGAGATCGACCGGTTGCACGCGGCGATGGCCGCCTCGGCGACGGACTTCGAGGCCCTCGCGAGGCTGGACGAAGAACTCAGGGCAGCCGAGGCCCGCAAGGACGAGGTGGAAGAGGCCTGGCTGGTGGCAGCTGAGGAGTGAAGTCCCCCCACTCAGCTGATCTTCCACTCCCCGTCGGCATCGATCTCCAGCACTGAGGGTCCGCCGAGGAACCCCACCTGACCGGAGTAGGGACCGACCTGATTGACGAGCAGCTTGGAATCCTCACTCCCCCACTGCCAGATGCCGACGTAACCCTCTCCCTTGCTGGACACGGTGTAGGACCGGGGGTCTCCGTAGTACCAGAGCACGGCGCTTCCCGTTCCCGAGGCACCCTGCGCTCCCAGTTTCGGGGCTGCTGACAACGGACTCACCGTGATGCTCCACGATCCGTTCGCGGTGACCTCCAGCTTCACCGTGTCGTCGTCGAAGATCCCGATTGCGCCGCTGGCCCTGCTCGGACCGATCTCGTTGATCGCCAGGTCGGTCTGGCTGTTGCTCGCGTCCAGCCCCCAGACGGCGAAATTGCCGGACCCTTGATGCGCCGCCTGCACGTACAGCTCGGTGGCACCCACCGGCAGCGTGATCAGGGAGCTGCCGGTGCCGGTGTACTGCGCATAGTGGCTGGTGCTGAAGCGCACCATGTTGTTGAAGACCCAGCCCTCGACGTGGTTGTACTGCCAGCCCGATGCGGTCCTGGTGCGGGTCACGTAGGACGTCCAGATCCAGGAGCGGCAGCCGTTGAAGCCGGTCTCCGGAGTGTCGCACTCGGTGATCCACTCCCGTCCTGTCGCCCGTGCCGGGCAGGCGCGCTGCCTTCTGCTCAGTCCCGGCTCCAGGGAGACCCGAACCAGCTGAAGCTTCGCGCGAGCAGGCTGGGGGAAGCCTTTGCCAGCGCCTCCGGACCGTCGTGGCCCGCAGCCAACCCTGCGTGAAGACCTGCCATGGTCTCACACGCGACGTCGTCCGGGACGTCGGTGAGAGGTGCCACCACGGCCCGCACCCCGAGCGCCAGCAGACTCGAAGTCAGCCCGAGCGCCTCGTCCCCGGGGCGCAGCCTTGAACGGCCGGACCCGCAGGCCGACAGCACCACCAAGGAGGCCTTGACGTCCAACCCCTCGAGTTCGTGGGCGAACAGGGAGCCGCCCTGGAGGCGCACGGAGGAGAACAGCGGATTGTCAGCCCTGTGCTCGCCATGGGCAGCGATGTGGACGACGTCGTGGGAGGCGAGTGCCGAACGCACCTCCGCGGGCGATCCAGGGACCCGGATCGCCCCCGGCCAGCATGCCGCGACTCGTTGCGCCTCGTTCTCGGCCAGGAACAGGTCCGGTCCGGTGGCCACCCCCACCGCCACCGTGCCGCTCTTCCGGGTCGCGTTCCCCCGCCAGGACGCCACCGAACGGCTGAGCGTGAGACTGCGGTGCCGCAGCCGCGGCAGCATTCCCCACGGGAGCCTGGCGAGCTTCCCACTCGGCACGATCACCACGGGGAGGTCCTCCAGTTCGCCCGGGAGGATCGCGTCGTCGAGCTGGGCAAGGGTGTCGAGCAGGGAACTCTGCACCGCCGCAGCCAACGGACCGTGAGGAGCATGCGCGAGCACAGCGGCATCGGCGGCAGCACGCGCCGCCAGTTCCGGGATGTCAATGCCGCCGGGGACCTGGTGCAGCCGCGGGGGTGCGGCCGATGGCACGTGCACCAGGTGCAGCCTCCCCGACGCCCAGAAGTAGCTCAGCATCACCGACGGCTGGCTCAGCCGCGCGTCCCCGCCACCGCCCACTTCCGCCCGGGACCTCGTGTGGCCACGCCAGGACCGCTCCCTGAGCTGGCGCTCCAGCCGGGTGACCTGCGTCTCCGCCGTCGACTCGGCCTCCCGGTCCGACGCGCTGCGAAGGTCCTCGCGGCGTTGCCGCAGTTCCGAGAACAACCTGGCTGTCTCCGCGTCCGGGGACGGAGTCACCGACGGCACGGTGGCCAGCGCGTTCCGCCACCGTTCAGTGGTCTCCAGCATCCTGCTTGGCGAGCCCTCCAGGAGTGCTCGTTCGACATCCAGCGCGATGATGGGCTCGGCGTGGATCGTCAACGCCGTCCGCAGGTCGAGGCTCGCCATGCCCTCCTTGGCGGTGGTCACGTCCTGCAAGGCCGCGGCCACCAGCGCCGAACGGCTGTCGCCGTCGGAGGCCAGCATCAACTCGGCACGGATGGCCAGCAGCCGAGTCGCAAGGAACGGCGACGCGCGGAGCCGTCCGAGTGCCGCGGCGGTCTCGGCGTCCCCTGGCACGTGCAGTGACCTGGCAAGACAGAGGACTCGCAACGCCCGGGCCCGGTCCGCGAGCGTGGACAGACCCGCGCCGACGGCCGCATCGACCAAGCGGTCGGCTTCCTCGCTGAGGTCGTCGGCCGTTGTCTCCGTGGCCGCCAGCCGAGCTTCGAGCCGCACGGCGGAAGCGGCCAGTCCGCGGCGCGTCTCGTCCCGCGCGGCGCAGCGTGTCACCACCTCGTCGGCGACGGCGACGGCTTCGCCGGGCCTGCCACGGAGCAGCGCGCAGCGTGCCTGGTCCAGCAGCGCGGCGGTGAGTTCCTCCACCATGCCCGTGCGCCTCATCGCGTCGACGGTCCCGGCCAGCAGTTCGGCCGCGTCGTCGAGGAGCCCAGCCTCCATCAGGACCCGGGAACGGTCCAGGCGGGAGACGGCGCGGTCCACCTGGACCTCCATCTCGTCGGCGGCGTGCATGGACCGCAACGCGGCGGGGAGGTCACCCCGCAGGTACTCCACGAACCCGTGGTTGTGCCGGGCCATGAAGGCGTACTCGGGCAGCTCCGCGGCGAGCTCCGCCGCCGTCGCGAGGTCTGCTGCCGCCTCGTCGAGATGACCCGCCTCCGACCCCATGGTGCCCTTGTTGATCAGCAGACGAACGCGATCATCCACCGGGAGCGCGTCCGAGAGGGCGACGGCCGGGCGGAGTTCGTCAAGTGCGTCCTCGACGAAGCCCGCCCTCGCCCTCAACACTCCCGCCTGGACGTGGGCCAGCGCCAGCAGGTCCCGCCGCCCGGCCGCTTCGGCGCTGCGTCCGGCCGCCCTGACCTCGTCCAACGCCCGGCCCAGCCCGTGGTCATCGCAGGTCACCCAGGAACCGGTGAGCTGGATCCGCAGACCCAGCTCGAAGCGCTCGTCCGCGCCGGTCTCGGCAGTGGCGAGCAGTTCCCGGGCACGCCTCAGGCAGCGACGCGCATCCGGCAGGCGGTACTGCGCGACGGCGGTCCTGGCTTCCTGGTAGGCCTCCCTGGCCTGTCCCAGCGGATCGGCGGCTGTCACCTCACAGCTCTATCACCGGCGTCAGTACAGGCCGGGACCCGGCGGTGGACGGATGGATGAGGAACCGCACCGGCCCGTGCGGAACACGCCTCCACACGAGCCGGCCGTGCGCGTCGGAGATGGCTTCGACGGCCTCGGAGCCGCGCAGCAGTTCCACCTCGATGCCGCCACCTGTGACCCAGCCGTCGATGCGCAGGGTCTCGCCGTCGTCGTCGGAGGCGGAAACCATCAGCTGCAGCGCCGAACTGGTGAAGGTGACGGCGTCGGTGGAGGCCGCACCGCTGCTGCGCAGCAACAACTCCGACTGGGCCTTCAGCGTCGCCAGTTCGGCATCGAGCGCTGCCAGCGAGACGGCGAAGACCACCTCATCGGAGAGGTGGGGCGGCGGCGGGTCCACGGTGTCGAACAGGTCCTGCAGTTGTGCGAGGATGCCCAGGTCCAGCTCGTCGATGGGCTCCTGCCAGGCTTCGGTCATGATGCACTCCAGATGGGGTCGTCGCTGAGCGCCTTGCGCAACGTCGCGAGGCACCGACCGCGGGTTGGGCCTATGGAGCCCACGGGCATGCCAAGGGATTCGGCCAGGACCGCGTAGTCGGGGGGGCCTCCCCTGCTGATCACACGCAGGAGGGCGCGGCACCGCGGTGACAATGTGGAGAAATGGCGCCAGAGGATCTCCCTGGTCTGCCCGAGCGCTACGAGTTCCGCGGGATCCGGGGCGGAATCCGCCTGCTCCGGGGGCTCCTCCCAGGATGTCGAGCGCTGCTGTTGCCTGCGCACCCGCCAAGCCTCCCTGCGCACGGTGGTGCCCAGCCACGCGAGGACCAGCTGCGGGTTCTCCAACGTGGCCTGCTTGTCCACCAACCGTAGCCAGGCGGTCTGGACGACGTCCTGGGCGTCGGAGCGGTCCAGTCCGCAGGACCTGGCGATGTGCCACAGCGTGGGGGTCAGCAACTCCACGAGCTGGTCGAAACCGTGAGGTTGCCCGTCGCGGAAGTCCTCGAACAACGTCGTGGCCCGCTCGACCAGGCTGGTCTGGGTCATGGCCGCTCCCATCCGAGTTCGTGGGCGATGGCGTCCCAGCCCTTGTCGAGGGCTTCCGCCAGGTGATTGCCGGGCCGTTCGTCCTCGGCGAGCCGCCTGGCCAGTTCCCCGGCCAGCACGGGCGCGGCGAAGGAGGTCCCGCTCCAGGTTGCGAAGCCGCCGGAGAAGTCGTCGGTGTCGATGGTGCCGCGACGCTGCGCGGCCACTTCCATGGCCGCGATCGACTGGCGGTCACCGCCCGTGTCCACCGGCATGGTGCTGACCACGGCAGCCCCTGCGCGGTGGCAGCTGACCCACGGGCCGGCGTTGCTGAAGTAGGCGACGGTGCCCTCGGGGTTCAGGGCACCGACGCCCATGAGCGGGAGGCACTCCCCCGTCGCGGGGCCCGACGCGAACCCGGCCGGGAACATCGGTGCCGTGGTCGAGTTGTTCCCGGCGCCCGCGACCACCAGCACGCCGAGACGCCCAAGATCCTCCAGCAGCAGCCGCAACGGTCCGTCCGAGAGCGCGTCGGCGGGCTGTTCGTGGTAGTAACCGAGCGAAAGGGAGATGATGTCGATCAGCTCGGACTCGTCGTCGGCCGAAAGTGCCCCCAGCTGGCGGGCGCGCAGCGACTGGAGCGTCGCCAGCAGGCACGATTCCGCGACCACACCGTCGTCGGTCATCACCGGGATCCCCAGGATGCGCGCCTCGGGGCACAGCTGACGCACCAGGCCCGCGGCGAACGTCCCGTGGCCGGCGAACGGAGGCACTGTCCCGTCGAGCGGGTTGCGGGGCGGTTCCGGAGTGGCGGATCCCGGGACCGATCCGAAGCGGCCCAGAAGCTGGCCGTCGACGTACACCTCCGCCGTGGCAAGGCTGGCGTCGGCGAACCACGGATGCTTCTCCAGTCCCGTGTCCGGGATGACGACGACGGGGGCCCGCTTCAGCTCCCGCCTGCGTTCGGCAGGGTCCGGGAGCACGACGGCCACGGGCGCCCGGCCTCCCATGCCCGGGGCGCCGTAGCTGGTGACCGGCGCTCCGACGCCTGCGTAATAGGGAACGCCAGCGTAGTAGGGCACACCTGCGTAGTACGGGACGCCCGCGTAGTAGGGCACCCCGGCGTAGTAGGGCGTCGCGACCATGATGTGGTCGAGCGCGAGTCCCTTGCCCCGTCCTATCCGTTGCAGCACGGTCAGGGCATCGACGGTGCCGGTCACGCCGTCGAGGGTCACCTTCCCGGTCTCGGGGTTCAGGCCCTCCACCGGAGGGTCGTGGCGCGCGGGCACGCCGAGTTCGGAGTGCTCGACGCCCAGTCCCAGCTCCTTGGCCACGGAAGCGACCTCATCGAGCAGACCCGCCAGACGCCCGACCTCGGCGGTGACCAGCAGCGAGTCCTCGACGTAGGCGACGGCACGGCCCTCCTCGGTGGTTGCCACGCGGACACCCCAGGCAGCCGCGACGTAGGGGTCGAACTGTGGGTAGGGGTTCAGGACGGGATCATCAGGCGACATGCTTGGTCCTCTCGATGGAAACTGCTCGCAATTTCAATGAGGGCACCTGCCCGGCGCTGATACATCCCCGCCACAATGCGGCTCCCCTGCGTGAATGCTAATCCCGCAACCGCGCACTCAGCCGTCGTAGGGGAGGCAACCTCAGTCCCGGCGGTTGACCACCGCGGTTCCGAGCAGCATGTCGGTCAGGGTGCGGCGCTCCGCCCCCACCACCACGTGCGGGATCACGAGGCACTTCATGAAAGTGCGAAGCACCGGGCGCCAGAACCCGAGCGGCTCGCCGTCGAGGCGAACGACGCCGATCCGGGCGATCAACTGCCCGAAGGACCCGCCGGTCAGTGTGGTGAGGATGCTGGCCTGCACGAAGTAGACCGCGAGGATCATGAAGGAGCGCCACCCGCCACCCGTCATCACCTGCACCCCGAACAGGGCGACGGCCACCACCATGCTCGCCGCCCAGTCACCGACGAGCGCCCCGATCCTGGGCCACCACCCGGCGAGCGAACCGCGGCCGGAGGCAGGCAGACCGAGGGTGCTGCCGGGGTAGTCAGTGGTGTCAGTCACCCCAGAACAATATCGAGCCGTGTGTAACGTGGCTGTTACGCCCGCGCAACTGCGGAGCAATGGCGGCCCAATAGGATCACGACTGTCCCAAGTCAAAATGGAGGAAACCAAGCAATGTTCAACGGCGCAGAAGATCTCCTGGCCTACATCAAGGAAGAAGGCATCGAGACCGTCGACTGCCGCTTCTGCGACCTGCCGGGCGTCATGCAGCACTTCACCGTTCCGGCCAGTTCATTCGGGCCGGAGGTGTTCACCGACGGCCTGGCCTTCGACGGCTCATCGATCACCGGGTTCCAGAAGATCCACGAGTCCGACATGGCGCTCATGCCCGACCCGACCAGCGCCTTCGTCGATCCCTTCCGCAAGTCGAAGACGCTGAACCTCAACTTCTTCGTGCATGACCCGCTGACCAAGGAGCCCTACTCCCGGGACCCGCGCAACATCGCGCGCAAGGCGGAGGCCTACCTCGCCTCCACCGGCGTCGGCGACACCGCCTACTTCGCCCCCGAGGCCGAGTTCTACGTGTTCGACGACATCCGTTTCGACTCCACGGCCAACAGCTCCTACTACCACATCGACTCCGAGGCGGGCGCGTGGAACAGTGGCCGCGTCGAGGACGGCGGCAACCGCGGCTACAAGGTCAAGTACAAGGGCGGCTACTTCCCCGTCGCTCCGGTGGACCACTTCGGTGACCTGCGCGACGACATCGTGCGCCACATGGAGAACTCCGGACTCATCGTCGAGCGGGCCCACCACGAGGTCGGCACCGCCGGACAGGCCGAGATCAACTGGCGCTTCGACACCATGCTGAAGTCGGCGGACAACGTGATGAAGTTCAAGTACCTCGTCAAGAACACCGCCTGGGAGGCGGGCAAGACCGCGACATTCATGCCCAAGCCCATCTTCGGGGACAACGGCTCGGGCATGCACTGCCACCAGTCCATCTGGGACGGCGGCGAGCCCCTGTTCTACGACGAGAACGGCTACGCCGGACTCTCGGACCTCGCCCGCTGGTACATCGGCGGCCTGCTCAAGCACGCTCCCGCCCTGCTGGCCTTCACCAACCCGTCGGTCAACTCCTACCACCGTCTGGTCCCCGGTTTCGAAGCCCCGGTGAACCTGGTCTACTCCTCGCGCAACCGCTCGGCCTGCATCCGCATCCCGATCACCGGGTCCAACCCGAAGGCCAAGCGCATCGAGTTCCGTTGCCCGGACCCGTCGTCGAACCCCTACCTGGCGTTCGCAGCCATGCTCCTGGCAGGCCTCGACGGCATCCAGAACCGGATCGAGCCGCCCACCCCGATCGACAAGGACCTCTACGAACTGCCGCCGGAGGAGCACGCCGAGGTCGAGCAGGTCCCGACCACGCTCGACGCCGTCCTCGACGCCCTCGAGGCGGACAACGAGTTCCTGCTCGCCGGCGACGTGTTCACCCCTGACCTGATCGAGACCTGGATCGAGCTCAAGCGGGCCGAGATCCAGGCCATCCAGATGCGGCCCCACCCGCACGAGTTCGAGCTGTACTACGCACTCTGATCGTTCTCGAGTGCGCCACCCGGCCCCCGACCAGCACTGGTCGGGGGCCGGGTTGTTGTCAGGGGGGTGCTCGAGAATGTCTCCGTGGGGGAGGTTCGGTACACCCCTTGGCGCTGGATTCGAACTGGTGTACTATTAGCCTATGGATGCGCTGACCACCCTCCCACCTGCCGAACGTTGGCAGCCTGCGGTGGAGCGCGCCGGTCTCATCGCGGGGCAGCTCGCCCAGTTGCACGCAGACCTCGTGGAATTGATGGTCGACGTCGTGGCCAGTGGCGCCTGGGCCGGTGACGGCATCAAGACCCCGGAGCACTGGCTCTGCGTCGTGGCGGCCATGTCGCCTGCACGGGCCAAGGACATCGTCACGATCGCCCGGCGTCGGTCCGACTTCCCGGAACTCGTCGACGAGTTCGAGGCTGGTCAGATCAGCGTGGACCAGCTCGCAGTGGTCGCCAAGCATGTCCCTGCCGAGTACGCCGAGTCCGTGACCACCTTCGTGCCCGCCGCGACGGTCCCACAGCTTCGCCGGGTGCTGGGCAAGTACCAGTTCGAGCTCCCCGACGCCGACGCGCCCGGACCAGCCCAAGTCGCGCCAGAGGACGGCACCGCCGAGATCCGCCACGACGACCCGGTGGTGTCAATGGGCACCACCGACGGCCGCTTCCACCTGAAGTTCGAGGCAAACCCGCTCGACGGCGCCCTGGTGGAGCAGGCGCTGCGTGAGGCGAAGGACACCCTGTTCAACGACGGCGACGTAACCGCCACCCTGTCCGACGCGATGCTCCTCATCGCCTCACGATCGCTGAAGTCCGTGGAGTCGGACTCCCGCCGCGAGCAGTACAAGGTGATGGTCCACCTCAGCGCCGACGGTCGCGGCTGGATCAACAAGGGAGGCGGCGCCCTCCCCCAGCACCTCGTGGACAAGCTCACCTGCGAGGGCGACCTCCGCCCCGTGTGGCTGGACGGCGCCTCACCCGTCTCGGTGGGCCGCTCGATGCGGATCGTGCCCGCACGCACCCGCACCCTCGTCGAGGACCGCGACGGCGGCTGCCGCTTCCCCGGCTGCACCGCCACCGGTTTCCTTGAGAACCACCACCTCCAGCACTGGAGGAAGGGCGGCACCACAGACATGGACACGGTGATATCCCTGTGTCCCCGGCACCATTCGCAGCACCACCAGGGCTTCTTCTCCATCACCGGGAGTCCCGCCACACCCGACGGCCTCGTCTTCCGTGGCCACGGCGGCTGGGAGATCGCTCCCCAGATCCCCGAGCACATCCCTCGGCCCAGCCACGACCCGCCCGTTGAGCAACCCACCCGCGGCTGGCCCATGGACACCAGCTGCATCTTCTTCTCGCCCCACCGGCCTGCCGCCTAGAGTTCGAGCGGCACTGCGCTGTCGGTTTCAGGCGAGCGTGGTTTCCATCCGGCGGTTCGCGAACGGGCGCCCGGCACCCAGGCACTTTGTTGCGCTCAATCAGGCTGCCAACGCTCGCGGCCGGGTTCCCCAGCGGGTCAGATCTTGATGCCCTCGAACTCAGGCACGGCGTTGTAGGTGTCCTCGTCGAGGATTCCCTCCCGCTTGGCCACGATGGTCGGCACGAGCGCCTGACCGGTGACGTTGAGGGCGGTGCGTCCCATGTCGACGATGGAATCGACGGCGATCAGCAGGCCGACTCCTTCGAGCGGCAGGCCGAGGGTCGACAGGGTCAGGGTCAGCATCACCGTCGCGCCGGTGGTGCCGGCCGTTGCGGCGGACCCCAGGACGGACACGAAAGCGATCAGCAGGTAGTGCGTGATCTGCAGGTCGACGCCGTAGAACTGGGCAACGAAGATGGCGGCGAGCGCCGGGTAGACCGCGGCGCAGCCGTCCATCTTGGTGGTGGAGCCGAGCGGCACGGCGAAGCTGGCATAGGAGCGTGGCACGCCCATGTTGCGCTCGGTCACCTGCTCGGTGACGGGAAGCACGCCCATGGATGAGCGCGTGACGAATCCCAGCGTGGTGACTGGCCAGACGTTCCGGTAGAACTGGAGCACCGACAGTCCGTGGAGGCGCAGGATCACCGGGTAGACGACCACCCACACGAGCAGCAGACCGACGTAGAGCGCGATCGCGAACGCTCCCAGCGAGGCCAGGGAGTCCCAGCCATAGGTGACGATCGCCCGGCCGATGAGCGCTGCAGTGCCGATCGGCGCCAGGCGGATGACCCACCACAGCACCTTCTGGACCACGGCGAGCGCGGACTCGGTGAAGGCGATGAAGCCGGCGGCCTTCTCCCCCACCTTCAGGGCCGCGACACCGAAGGCGATGGACAACACGATGATCTGCAGGACGTTGAAGCCGACACTCCCGGTGAATCCGGTCTCCGCAGTGCCCCGGACACCCACCTCCAGGCCGAGGAAGTTGGTGGGGACCAGACCTGTGAGGAAGGCGGTCCACGAACCGACCCGGCTGGGCTCGGCCGCGGCGTCACCGGAGACCCCGGCGGTCAGCCATGGGCTCGAGACGACGCCGACGAGGATGCCGATGATCACCGACGCCAAGGCGGTGATGCCGAACCAGATCAGGGTCTGGACGGCAAGGCGGGCGGCGTTGGCCACCTCCCGCAGGCGTGCGATGGAACTGATCACCGCAGTGAAGACCAAGGGGACGACGAGCAGCTTCAGGAGGCTGACGTAGGCGCCGCCGACCTCGGAGAGGGTGGCGGTGAGCCAGTTGGGTTCGCCCTCGCCCGAAGGGCCGAGGACGACGGCGAGCGCGCCCAGCACGACGCCTGCGACGAGGCCCAGCACGACCTGGACGCTGAACTTGGAAAGCGGGTTCTTGGAGGGACTGGTTTTCTGGCCCGCCTCTTCGGCGGAGACCTCACGGGTTGCGGACATGATCCTTCTTCACGGGTGGGTGGAGCGCGCGTCGGACTGCGACGGCAGGCTGATGGTGCCCTGCGGGACGGCGGGCGGGTGGTGCGTCCTGGAGCTCAACTCAACAGGCGGCGGAGGCCTGACGGCGCAGGTCGACCCAGGCGCGGGTCACGAGCATCAGGTCCATGTGCGTATCCCAGCACTTCCCGATCCCGATGGCAAACCGGCGGTCACAAGCTGATCGTCGTCTCGGCGGGCTCGGTGTCGATGATGCCCACGTCGACGAGGAAACGACCCATCCGCTCGAAGGCGGCCTCGTCGACGGCCACGCTGACCTCACCGTCGCGGAGCCACAGCTTCGTCGTCGCCTCCAGGACCGCCTCCGCGGCGGCCTTCTGGGCGTCGTCGGCGAGGGTCGGCACGTGCTCCGCCGTGGCCGTGATGGCGAGCTCCGGGTCCTCGATTATCCGCTGCTCGGCGGTCCTCATGGCCTCGGCCAAGCGGCTCAGGACGTCGTCTGGGAGGTGTCCTTCGCGGGTGATCAGGCCGGGTCCCACGAGGGAGGCCTCCTCCGCCGGCTGCACGGGCAGTTCCACCACGTCCACCCCGGACATGACGAACTGGACCGTCTCGTTGTTGGTGAAGCCGACGACAGCATCCACCTTCCCCGTCGTCAGCGCGGCAACCTGGGTGTAGCCGATGTCGGTGAGTTCGACGTCGTCCTCGGTCAGACCGCCGTTGTGCAGCGCCGCCAGCGCCGCGTAGTAGGTGGATCCGAAATGGCCGGGAATGCCGATGCGCAGGCCCTTGAGGTCGGCCAGCGACGTGACCCCGGCCTCCGCAGGAACGATGACCACGCCCGGGAACTGCTGGTAGGCGGTGGCGAAGGTGCGCAGTTCGGGCGCTTGCAGGGAGGACACCACGGCCTCGTCGGAGGAGGCGAACACCACGTCCTCCTCGCCCGAGAGCAGGGCGCCGAAGCCGTCCTCCTGCGCACCGTGGTGGCGGATGGTGACGTTGAGTCCGGCGGAGTCGAAGATGCCCTCACTGACCCCGACGTAGAACGCCGCGAACTGGACGTTCGGGATGTAGGTGAGACCGACGGTCAGGTCCTGGACCTCGACCTCCGGCGACGTGCTTGCCGCTGGCGGCTGAACGTCGGGCGAGCAGGCGGCAAGTCCGAGTGGGACCAGCGCGGCTCCCCAGAGCAGGTTGCGACGGCTGAGGTTCATGTTGTTTCTCCTTGCAGACGGCGGACACTGGCGCGTTCCGCGGCGTGGATGATGCCCTGCAGGACCAGCGCCACGGCGGCGATCCAGATCAGGACGGCGAAGACCCCGACGGTGTCGGTGGCCTCACGCGAGATGGTGAGCAGCGTTCCGAGTCCGGCGCCGCCGATGACGAACTCGCCCACGATGGCGCCGGTCATCGAGAGCACGAAACCGGCCCTGATGCCCGCGAGGATGGCGGGCGCGGCGATCGGGAGTTCGATGTGCCACAGGCGTTCCCCGGCCCCTGCTCCGTCGAGCCACGCGTTCTCCACGATGCGCATGTCGAGGCTCCGGAACCCGACGATGGTGGTGGTGACCATGGGGAAGAACGCGACGATGGCACACAGGACGGCGATGGGGACCAGCCCGTAGCCGATCCACAGCGCCAGCAGCGGGGCGATCGCCACCAGGGGGATCGTCTGGGAGAAGGCGACGAAGGGCTCGATCATGGCCGACAGCAACCGCGAGTGCGCGATCAGGATGCCCAGGACGAGAGCCGTGACCACGGCGAGAACCGATCCGAGGACCGCGGCCAGGATGGTGGGCCACAGGTAGCGCCAGATGGTGCCGTTGCCGGTCCACACCACGATCCTGTCCCAGACGGCCACCGGGTCCGGCAGGAAGACGGCGTCGACCACCTCCCCGCGCGTGACCAGCAGCCAGATGCCGAGCAGCAGGGCCGCTGCGACGCTCGCCGGCAACCAGCGTTGCGTGCCGCGCGCCGGCCTCGTGCGCGCCGGATAGGCGGACCAGACCCCGAGCCGCGCGAAGGCCCGGGCGCGGTTGCGCTCCTGGACGGTCAAGAAAACCCCGATCCCTTCTGTCAGGTCCCGGGGTTCGCAAAGCAGCGGCCGCCCGAATGCAGGCACGGCCGCAGCCCACGCGCTCCTCCCATCCAGACTCTGACTGTCGGCCTCGGAGTTCCACCGAGTCAACCTCCCGGTGCCTTGCGGCGGTGGGAGGGTCGCGGGCTGTAACCGCCGGTTCGGACTTTCACCGACCCCGGAACACGCTTCGTGTGCTAGAAACACTACACCAAGAAGTTAGTTGATTTTGCAACTACACTGGTGGCATGACATTGAACATCGACATCTGGTCCGACATCGCCTGCCCGTGGTGCTTCATCGGAAAGCGGCGCTTCGAGCGGGCACTCGAGTCCTTCGAGGCCAAGGACCAGGTCTCGGTGACCTGGCACTCCTACCAGCTGGATCCCACGCTCCCCGAACGCTCCGAGCTCTCCGAGCGCGACTACCTCTCCAAGGTCAAGGGACTGCAGGCCCCGCAGGTGGACTCCATGCTGGGGCAGGTCACGGAGGTGGCGCGCGGCGAGGGCCTGGAATATGACTTCGACGCGCTCGTGCCGGCCAACTCCCGCAAGGCCCACCAGCTCCTCCACGCGGCCAAACGCGCCGGACTCGACGTCGGCGCCGTCAAGGAGGCCCTCCTGGCGGCCCACTTCGAGCAGGGCGAGGTCATCACCGACGACTCCCTGCTGGTTCGTATCGGCACCGAGAACGGGCTGACCGAGGAAGCCGCCCGTTCCGCGCTGACGGATCCGGAGCTCGCCGGCGCCGTGGAGGCCGACATCCAGCAGGCCCGCCAGATCGGTGTGAACGGAGTGCCATTCTTCGTCTTCCAGGACAAGTACGGCGTGTCGGGCGCCCAGCCCACCGAGGTCTTCTCGAATGCGCTGGAACAGGTCTGGGAGGAGATCCGCCCGAGCCAGCCCTCGTTCATCACGATCCCGGGAACCCAGAACGCGCCCGCGTGCGGCCCGGAGGGGTGCGCCTGAGGCCGGGTCAGTCGTCGGCGTCGTGCACGAGCATCGCAATCTGGACGCGGTTGTCGAGTGCGAGCTTGGTGAGGATCCGGGAGACGTGCGACTTCACCGTCGGAACCGACAGGTAGAGGTCGCGTCCGATCTCACGGTTGGACGCGCCGCGCGCGACGGCTCTCGCCACCTCCGCCTCACGCTCGGTCAACAGCCCCAGGCGGGCACGGGCGTGGGCGGCGCGATCGTCCGTCGGGCCGCTGGTGACCTGCCCCACCAGCAGGGCGAGCACGGCTGGTGACACTGCGTGCTCGCCCGAGGCGACCTCATGGACCGCCGCAACCAGGCGCTCGGGGGCGGTGTCCTTGAGCACGAATCCGCGGGCGCCGGCGCGCAACGCCTCGATCACGAGCTCATCGGCGTCGAACGTGGTCAGCACCAGCACCCGCAGCCCCGGCCACCTGCGCAACAGTTCGCGGGTGGCGCTCAACCCGTCGAGCCGGGGCATCCGGATGTCCATCAGGACCACGTCGGGCTCCAGACGGGCAACCAGCTCCACAGCCCCATCCCCGTCGTCGGCCTCCCCCACCACTGCAACGCCCTGAGCCCCGCCCAGGATCATCCTCAAGCCGGTGCGCACCAAGGCGTCGTCGTCGATCACCACGACCCTGGTGGGCTCTCGCTGCGGACTCAACTCGCCACCTCCGACTTCCCGGAATTGCGCGGCCACGGCAACCACACGTCGACGACGAAATCTTCGCCCCGGCGGCCGACGTCCAGCCGCCCGCCCGCCAGTCTGACCCGCTCGGCCATCCCCGTGAGTCCCAGCCGGGAGCCGGGCGCCCCGGAAACGGTCCTGCCCAGCCGGTTTACCACGAAGACGCTAAGGCCTGTCCCGGGGCGGCTCGGGTCCTGTGTTGGCCGGGGACAGTCGCGCTGGCTCTCACTGCGATGATCTCGCTGAGCCGGATGGGTGGGTTCGAGGACCTGCCCGACGTCCTGCAGAGCGTGCTGCGGATCACCTGCGGTGGCCTCATCTATTCGGTGCTGCATGCCGTGGACCCGTTCCGCCCGTCCCGGTGAGGGCCGGCGTGCTCAGGACTCCCAGAAGAGCTTGTCCACCACCTGCGAGGCCCGTCGCATCAGGCGGCGGGTCTCCTCGAGCAGGTGGGACGTCTGGCCGGAGTGGTCCCCCATCAGGGTGGCGATCGTGGCCAGTTCCCGATAGTCGGCCGGCAGGGAGTCGCTGGCGCGGCCACGGGCCAGCATGATCGCGTTGCGAAGGCGGCTGGCGTGCTGCCAGGCCGCGCGCAGGTCGGCTGCCTGCCGCTGTGTCAGCACCTTCTCCGCCTGAAGCCCGGCCAGCGCCTGCATCGTCGAGGTGGTGCGCAGCGCCTCCAGCTCGTGACCGTGCTGCAACTGCAGCAGCTGGACGGTCCATTCGACGTCGGACAAGCCCCCCTGACCGAGTTTCAGGTGGCGCTCCCGCGGCACGCCACGGGGGATCCGCTCCGCCTCCATCCGGGACTTCAGCTTCCGGATCTCGAAGAGCTGGGCCCTGCTGAGTCCGCCCTCGGGGTAGCGCAGGGACTCGATACCGTCCACCACCCGGGCGGCCAGCTCCCGATCTCCCGCACCGGCCCGGGCCCGGACCATGGCCTGGGCCTCCCAGGTGGCGGACCACTTCTCGTAGTAGCTCAGGTACGACGAAACGGTGCGCACCTGAGGTCCGTCCTTGCCCTCCGGCCGCAGGTCACT
Organism: Tessaracoccus sp. OS52; assembly: GCF_020687685.1. Taxonomy (GTDB): domain Bacteria; phylum Actinomycetota; class Actinomycetes; order Propionibacteriales; family Propionibacteriaceae; genus Arachnia. The sequence continues at coordinate 1,829,401 of NZ_JAJEWM010000001.1, forward strand.
GTCCACCGCGAGCGCGGGATCCGGTCCGGGTCTGCCCAGGATGTCCGACGCCGTCCGCACCACCTGCGTGGCCGCATCGATCGCGTCGGCGTCGCTCCCGTCATCGACGACGAACATCACGTCGATGTCGGAGGAGTAACTCATCTCCCGACCTCCCCAGCGGCCGAGTGCGATGACTCCGACGGGCGGGGCGTCGGTATCCCTCGCTGCGATGGCGAGGGCGGCGTCCATGGACGCGGCTGCGAGGTTGGACAGGCCGAGCCCGACCGTGTCCAGGTCGACGTCGCCGAGGACGTCACTGAGAGCGATCCGGCACAGCTCGGAGCGGCGCAGGGCACGCACCGACGCAATGGCCCGATCCCTGTCGTCGTGGCGGGCCGCCGCCCGGGTCATGGCGCTGGACAGTTCCGAGGCGGTCCGGGGCCTGAGCTCCTCGCGGTCCGCCAGCATCTGGACGGTCTCCGGTGCCCGCTTGAGCAGGTCGACGACGTAGCGGCTCGAGGACGCGATCCGGGCCAGCCGCTGTGCCATCCAGCCCTCGTCACGCAGCGCCCGCAGGTACCAGCTGGTGCTGCCGAGGGCTTCGGACAGCTGCCGGAACGCCAGCAGACCGAAGTCCGGGTTCGGGCCCTCGGCGAACCAGTCCAGCATCGCGGGCAGCAACTGGCGCTGGATCTCGACGCTGCGGGAACTCCCGGTGGTGAGGGCTTTGATGTGACCGAGGGCCGAGCGCGGGTCCAGGAACCCGAGGGCACGCATTCGCGTCTGGGCGGCGTTGTCGGACAGCTTCAGGGTCTCCGCGGAGATGGAGCTGACGGCGTCCAGCAGCGGCGAGTAGAAGATCCGTTGCTGGAGTCGCTGCACGCTGCGCACGCTTGCCCGCCACGCGCCGGTCAGTTCCTCAGCGGTGATGCCCAGTCCCCGCGCCAGTTGCTTGAGGGCCGCCTCGTCGTCGGGAACCAGATGGGAGCGGCGAAGCTGCCGCAGCTGTACCCGGTGTTCCAGGACGCGCTGGAACCGGTAGCTGTCCTCGAGTTCGAGCCCGTCTGCCCTGCCGATGTAGCCGGTTGCGACGAGGGAGCGGAGGGCCTCGTAGGTGCCGCGCCCCCGGATTCGCTCGTCGGCCCGCCCGTGGACCAGTTGGAGCAACTGGACGGAGAACTCCGTGTCCCTCAGACCGCCTGCACCCAGTTTGATCTCGCGGTCAGCGTGCTTGGGCGGGATGAGCGAGATCACCCGCTGCCGCATGGCCCGCACCTCCGCGAGGAATCCCTCACGTTCACCCGCCTGCCACACCAGCGGCGCCACCATGTCGCAGAACCGCTGGCCCAGCTCCTTGTCACCGGCCGCCGGGCGGGCCTTGATCAGGGCCTGGAACTCCCAGTTCTTCGCCCATTTCTGGTAGTAGATGCGACACGAGTCGAGAGTCCTCACCAGGGGTCCGGCCTTTCCCTCGGGACGCAGCGCCGCGTCGACGGGCCAGATGGTCCCCTCACCGGTGTGCGCGGAACAGATCCGTGCGACGGCTGCGGCGAGCCTCGCGCCGACGGCCATCGCCTCGTCGGCGCCGACCCCCTCAGCGGGTTCGGCGACATGGATGACGTCGACGTCGGAGACGTAGTTGAGCTCCTGTGCGCCGGTCTTTCCCATGGCGAGGATGGCCAGGTGAACCTTCTCCCACCCGGGGACCTCAGCGCGGGCGTGGGCCAGGGCCACGTCGAGCACCGCGTCCGCCACCGCGCTGAGTTCCCGGGACACCTTGTGCACGACGGCCGCAGGTTCCGGGGCCGAGAGGTCCCGGGCCGCGATCTCGCACAGGGCCGCGTAGTTGGCGCGACGCAGGGCGTCGGCGTCGCCGGCGGCCACCACGCCGTCGACGTGACACCGGCCCTCGAAGAACTCCCGCCATTGTTCCTCGTTGCGATGGCCGCCGGGCACGCGCAGCAACTCCGTCTCAGACGGGTGGCGCACCAGGAAGCGGGCCAGCGCGCTGGAGGCCCCGAGCACGAGCACGACTCGACGCAGCCAGCCCTCGTCGGCGGCCAACCGTTCCACCGTTTCCGGGGCGCTCTCCCACATCCGCGCGAGGGATTCGAGCGCCTGGTCCCTGCTGGCGGCCGGTTCCAGCGCGTCGAGGGGAACGGGCGGGGTGGCGCCGTCCAGCGCGTCCAGCCAGCGCTGCCACACCTTGGCGGCAGCGCTGGCGGACTCGAAGCCCCGTCTGGCGAATTCACCGACGGCGGACTGCACCCTGCTCACGCTTGTCACACTACTAGCGCCCCGTCACCACGCCGGGACCTTCTCCATCTCCTGGGGCTTGGAGCTGGGGATCCGCGGCGCGCCGGTGCGGCCGTGGGTGGTGTAGAGCGTGAGCCCGACGAAGGTCACCCCGCCGACCAGGTTGCCGACCACGGTCGGGATCTCGTTCCACAGCAGGTAGTCCAGGAACGTGAACTCCGCACCCAGCAGCAGGCCAGACGGGAACAGGAACATGTTGACGATGGAGTGCTCGAAGCCCATGTAGAAGAACAGCATGATCGGCAGCCACATCCCGATCACCTTGCCTGCGACGCTGTCCGACATGAACGCGGCGACCACCCCGGTGGAGACCATCCAGTTGCACAACACGCCGCGCACGAAGAGCGTCAGCATGCCGGCCGCACCGTACTGCGCGTAGCCGAGGGTGCGGCCGTGACCGATCTCGGCTATGGCCGCACCCACCGCGCCCGGGTCGGTGGCGAAACCGTAGGTGAAGTAGATGGCCATCAGCACGGCCACCACCAACGCGCCTGCGAAGTTGCCGACGAACACCAGGCCCCAGCTGCGCAACAGGCCCCGGACGGTCGCTCCCGGGCGCCTGTCGAGCAGCGCCAGCGGAGTCAGTGTGAACACGCCGGTGAGCAGGTCGAAGCCCATCAGGTAGAGCAGGACGAAGCCGACGGGGAACAGCACTGCGCCGAGGATCGGCTGGCCGGTCTGGACGGAGACGGTGACGGCGAAACAGGCGGCCAGGGCAAGTATCGCGCCACCCATGAAGGCGCGGATGAGGATGTCGCGGGTGGACATGAGGAGCTTGGAGTGGCCGGCGTCGACCATGCGGCGGACGAGCTCGGCGGGCTTGACATAGGACACTGGAGGACCTCCACTGACGTTGGACGAGGGCCCTGACTGGGCTTCCTCCAGACTCACGGAGCCCCGTTTCGCCGGATCGCTCGCACGGTTACGTCCCTGCAGCGATCTCCTCACAAGTGCCGCTGATCACCGGTGAGGAACCGGAACTAGGGTTGGGGCATGCACAAGCCGACGGCCGCGGTGGTCGACCAGTTGGGCGAGTTGATCTCGTCGCTCGCGGAGCGGGACCCGGAACTCGCCGCCAGCCAGCGGCTTCTCCTCCACGCGGATCTCCGCCATCGGCGCCCGGATCTGACCCGCGCGCTGATCACCTTGACGAGGGCCGCCCAGGAGAATGGCCTCGACCTCGGTCCCGTGCTCACGGCAGCCAGCACCCGCGCCGCCTGCGCCCTGCTGGGCGAGCGTCATCCTGGCGCCTCGATCGAGGTGAGGGTGCCGCCCTACGCCGCGGTCCAGATCGGTTTCGAGTCCGGGCCGAAACACACGCGGGGAACGCCACCCAACGTCGTGGAAATGCCGGCCGACGTGTTCCTCGGACTGGTCACGGGCCTCACCGCCTGGGAGTCGGCCACCGCGCGGCTCAGCGTCTCCGGAGCGCACGCGTCCGAGGCGGCTCAGGCGTTCCCGCTCTGACCAGACCTGCGCGGTCCCTCAGAGGACGCGGATGTGGCGTTCGAGTTCCCAAGGGGTGACCTGTGCCCGGTAGATCTCGAACTCCTCGCGCTTGTTGCGCATGAAGTACTCGAAGACGTGCTCGCCGAGGGTCTCCGCGGCCAACTCGCTCTCCTCCATCACGCGCAGCGCCTCGTCCAGGTTGCGTGGCAGCGCCTCGATCCCGAGGGATCGGCGCTCCTTGTCCGAGAGGCGCCAGACCTCGTCCTCGGTCTCCTCCTGGAGTGGGTACTCGTTCTCGATGCCGGCCAGCCCGGCGTTCAGCATCAGTGCGTACCCCAGATAGGGGTTCATGGCGGAGTCCGGTGCGCGGTACTCGATGCGCGCCGAGGACGACTTGCCCGGGGAGAACTGGGGGACGCGGATCAGTGCGGACCGGTTGGCGCGGCCCCAGCACGCATACGTCGGGGCCTCCGTGCCGCCGCTGAGGCGCTTGTAGGAGTTGACCCACTGGTTGGTGACCGCGGTGATCTCGCGGGCGTGCTTCAGGAGCCCTGCGATGAAGTGGCGGGCAGTCTTGGACAGCCGGTACTCATCCGCGCCGTCGTAGAAGGCGTTGGTATCGCCCTCGAACAACGACATGTGGGTGTGCATGCCGGAACCTGCGTGCTCGGAGAAGGGCTTGGGCATGAACGTGGCATGGATCCCCTGGTTCACGGCCACTTCCCGGATCACGACCCGGAAGGTCATGACGTTGTCGGCCATGGTGAGGGCGTCGGCGTAGCGCAGGTCGATCTCGTGCTGGCCGGGGGCGGCCTCGTGGTGGCTGAACTCCACCGAGATGCCCATCTGCTCGAGCATCGTGATGGCGTCTCGGCGGAAGTCCGTCCCGTCGCCCAGGGTCGTGTGGTCGAAGTAGCCGCCCTGGTCCAGCGGCACCGGGGGGATCTGCTCGCGCAGGAGGAAGAACTCGACCTCGGGATGGATGTAGAAGGTGAAGCCCATGTCAGCGGCCCGCTTGAGGGCCCGCTTGAGGACGTAGCGGGGATCGGCGAAACTCGGCGACCCGTCGGGGAGGCTGATGTCGCAGAACATCCGCGCGGTCCCACGCTCCATCTGACGCCACGGGAGGACCTGGAAGGTGGACGGGTCCGGGTGCGCGACCATGTCCGACTCGAACACGCGCGCGAACCCCTCGACGGCGGAGCCGTCGAAGCCCACGCCCTCCGAGATGGCGCCCTCGACCTCGGCCGGGGCGATGGCCACCGATTTCAGCGAACCGAGCACGTCGGTGAACCAGAGCCTCACGAAGCGGATGTCCCGCTCCTCCATCGAACGCAGGACGTACTCCGTTTGCCTATCCATGTGCCAAGTGTGCCCGATTCTGTGTGACAGTCGTGTGACAAAGCCCGGCGACGCGGCGCGTCCGCCCATTCGGGGCCTGGCCGGGTGTCTGGCCATAATGGGAGCCATGAGTCAGCCAGGTTGGTACCCGGACCCCGGTGGTTCAGGCCAACCCCGCTACTGGGACGGGCGGGCGTGGGCCCCGCTCCCGCAGGAGAAGGGCGCCCGTGGGAGCAGCCACAAGGCGCTCTACGCGGTGCTGGCGGCCATCGTCGGAGTGGGGCTCGTGGTTGCCCTGATCATCCTCCGGCCCTGGAGCCCGGACCCGTTCGCGATGCCCACGGACACCAACAGCGCCAAGCCCACCGGTAGCCAGTGGAACGAGGTGGAGCCAACCGAGACCCCGACCTCGCCCCAACCCACCGACGGTGAGGGCCGGCCCGTCGCGTGCCCCTACGTGGACGAGTTCGACCTCACTCCGCAGGGCGACTGGTACGTCTCCGGCGACATGCGGTTCCGGGCCGTCCCGGGCTGGGACGACGGCGGCGGCTGGACGCTCGACTTCGCCTCCGAACGGTCGGGGCAGGTCGACAGCGTCGCTGCCACGTGGGTGGCGATCACCGCCATCGGGCAGGTCTCGAAGGAGGACTTCTCCTCCGACCCGCGCACGGCCGCGCAGCAACTTTCGGACTGCATGTCCACGTCGTACTACTACAGCACCCTGGACCACCGGGAGACTCTGGAGGACGAGCCCTTCACCACCGCCGACGGGGTGTCCGGCTGGCTCATCCGCCAGAACTTCTGGAACATCCCCGACCAGCCCGTCATCGGTGACGAGATCGTCGTGGTCGTGGTCGATTCCGGTGACCCGGATTCCCTGACGCTGTTCCACTCGCAGGCCCCCATCGACGACCAGCGCCGCAAGGACCTGGTGGCCGAAGCCCTGAACTCGCTCAGCAGGAATTGAGAAGCATGTCCGCGCCCGGCTGGTATCCCGACCCCGCCTCGAACGACGGCGGCCTGCGCTACTGGGACGGCACCGCCTGGACCAGTCACACCACCAGCGGACCCGCGGTCGGGCAGGCGGGCCCGGGCGCGCCCCGTCGGCGACCGCCGTGGCTCTGGTTCGGGCTGGCACTGGTGGTCGTCGTGGCGGTCGTGGTCGCCCTGTTGTGGCGGCCCGGATCGCCCTTCTCGACCACCCCCGAGGACACGAACTCGGCCAGGCCCACCGGCAGCCAGTGGAACGAGCTGGAACCGACCGAGTCGCCCACGAACCCTGACGCGACCGGCAGGGGTGAGCTGATCGACTGTCCCCGCAACAGCACCGATGACAGGTCCCAGATCGGACCCGACGGACGCATCCACGGCGGCGGGCTGTCGTTCGAGGCGGTGCGCGACTGGCGGAACATCCCGGTGTATCTGCCTTGGCTCTACGACCACAACTCCCAGACCAGGTCCATCACCGGCACCTGGATGAGCAACCTGAGCGTAGGGGCGGTGCTCAAGGAGGAGGGGTTCACGTCGCCCCGCCAGAGCGCGGAGTCCATCATGTCCTGCATGTCCACCTCCCTGCTCTACGACGGGTTCACCGGCAGGGAGGACCTCAGCAACGAGGCCTTCAGCCTCGACGGCGCCCAGGGCTGGCGGATCACCGCCAACGTCTACGTCGACAACCAGGGACCGATCAGGGGCGACGTCGTCGACGTGATCGTCCTCGACCTGGGCGAGGCGGACAGGTTCTCCGTGTTCATCTCGTGTGCCACCATCGACGACCGGGACAACCTCTCCGAGGTGGCCGCGGCCACGGAGTCGCTGCGCGTGGGCTGAGGCCCCCGTCGACGCGTGGCGTGGATAGCATGGCTGCCATGTCAGTTCCGGGGTGGTACCCCGACCCCCGTGGCGGACCCGGCCTCCGCTTCTGGGACGGCGCGCGGTGGACCGACCACACCGCCGCCTGGGAGATGCAAGGCGAATCCCCGACGTCGGGTCCTCCCCACGACAGGAGCAACCTGGGCCTGTGGATCGCGCTGGCGGTCTCAGTGGCGCTCATCATCGGGCTTGGGACCTGGTTGTTGTTCTTCCGCGACGGCACCACCAGCACCACCCCGGACACCACCCCGGCTGCGAGCCCCAGCCCCAGCCCCAGCGAACCGGCCGTCACCGAGGGCGACGTCCTGGCCCCCCTGGACTGCGTCGGCAACGCTGTCGACGCCACCGGGGAGCCCAACGCCGGGGGGCGCTACGAGTCCGCTGCCGGACTCAGCTTTCCCGCAGTCCCGGGGTTCCAGCCAAACGACGTGCAGTACCCGTGGGTGCACGGCTCCAACTCCCAGGTCAAGTACTACGACAATCAGTGGATGGCCAGCGTGACCGTCGGTCACCTCGAGGAGTCCGAGGGTTTCGCCGGCCACGAGGCGGCGGCGGTCAGGTTCGCCCGATGCCTGATCGGGTCCGTCTTCTACGGTGATGCCCTCTCACAGGCCACTGTCCTGGCCATCGAGAGCCAGCCGCAGAACGAGGTCACCTGGCTGGACGTCGACATCGACGTCACCGGCATCGAAGATGTGACGCAGGATTGGCTGACGGTGGTCACGGCAGAACGCGACGGCGTGCTGCACATCGCCGTGGCTGTGGTCCCGGACAGCGCCGAATCCGACTACGACCTGGTCGACGCAGCGCTGCAGGACCTGAGCTTCGCCTGAGCCCGCGCCGTCGGGAGCGAACTAGACTGGCAGGCGTGAGCCGTATCACCCCCCACCGCATCAGCCCCCGCCGCGACGTCCCCAGGTCGATTGCGCGGCCCGAATACGTCGACCAGCCGGCCCCGAAGCCCTACCGGGGCTCGCACGTGCAGCCGCCCGAGGTCATCGAGGCAATGCGGGAGGCGGGGCGGATCGCTCACAACGCCATGCAGGAGGCGGCCAAGGCGATCGCCCCCGGGGTCACGACGGACCAGCTGGACGCGGTCGCGCACGAGTACATGTTGGACCACGGCGCCTACCCGTCGGCACTGGGCTACCGCGCGTTCCCGAAGTCCATCTGCACCTCGGTGAACGAGGTCATCTGCCACGGCATACCCGACGCCCGGCCCCTCGAGGACGGCGACCTGGTCAAGATCGACGTCACTGCCTACAAGGACGGTGTCCACGGCGACAACTGCGCCACCTTCTTCTGCGGTGACGTCTCCGAGGAGGCGCGCCTGCTGACCGAGCGCACCCAGGAGGCGCTGAACCGCGCGATCAAGGCAGTCCGCCCAGGCCGGCCGATCTCGGTGATCGGGCGGGTGATCGAGTCCTATGCGAAACGCTTCGGCTACGGCGTCGTGAAGGAGTACACGGGCCACGGCGTGCACACTGCCTTCCACTCGGGACTGGTGGTCCTGCACTACGACGAGCCGCGTCTGGACACCGTGATGGAACCGGGCATGACGTTCACAATCGAGCCCATGCTCACCCTCGGGGCACCGGAGTCCGAGGTCTGGGACGACGACTGGACCGTCGTCACGCTCGACGGCTCCTGGTGCGCCCAGTTCGAGCACTCGCTCGTGGTCACGGAGACCGGGGCGGAGATCCTCACCCTCCCGTGAGGCACCCACCCGCAGGCGGCGGTAGACTGGCTGGTGGACGAGTCGGCCAGATGATCGCGGCGCTTGCGCTGAGGAAAGTCCGGACTCCGCAGAGCGGGGTGGTGGGTAACGCCCACCCGGGGTGACCCGCGGGAAAGTGCCACAGAAAACAGACCGCCCGGTGAGAGCCGGGTAAGGGTGAAACGGCGGTGTAAGAGACCACCAGCACGCAGGGTGACCTGCGTGGCTAGGCAAACCCCACCCGGAGCAAGACCAAGAAGGCCAGCTCGCTGGCTGCGGACACCGTCTGAGCGTTGCTCGCGCGAGGTGTCCGGGTAGGTCGCACCGAGCCCGTCGGCAACGGCGGGCCCAGATGGATGATCATCCTCGACAGAATCCGGCTTACCGGCCGGCTCGTCCCTCCTCAGTTGGGGTGGCTGAAGGTCAGCTCACCCTTCACGAGGTCAACCTTGTCGAGCCGCACCCGGAGTTCCTGGCCGACGTCGCGCTGGTCGGCCTTGAGCTGCGCCTCGATGGCGGGTTCCTTGATCTGGACGGTCCCCATGCTGTTCTTCGGATAGACGTCGATCAGCACGGCGTCGAAGATCTCCCCCACCCGGTCGCTGAGCACCAGCGCCTCGGCCAGGTCCACCACACCCCGCTCGTAGGAGTTGGCCTTGCGGCCGGAGTCAGCCATCTGCTGGGGCAGGTTCGCCAGGGCGGCGGTGGCCCATTCCGGCACGGCCAGCCCGTTGGAAATGCTGTGGCAGATCTCCAGGACGAAGCGGTCCACCAGCCGGCGCAGCGGTGCGGTGGTGTGCGCGTAGGGCGTCGCGAGCGCGGAGTGCTCGACGTTCTCGTCGGGGACCCGGCCGTCGAAGGCCAGGTAGCCCGCGCCTCGGAAGAGCATGGTGCACTTCACCAGCACCGCCAGTTCCCTCGGGTCCGCGGGATCGAGGCTGCGGACGAAGTCCGGGTAGCTCTGCCCCTTCGGCCACTCGACGCCGAGCGTCCGGGCTGCCCGGCGGAGCTTCTCCACCGCGTGGTCCTCGGCCGGCGGCAGCGTGCGGAGGATCCCCACCTTCGCCTCGAGCATCAGGTGCGCCGCCGCGATCCCGGTCATCAGTGAGATCTGGGCGTTCCAGTCCTCCACCTTCACAAGCTTGCGGAACACCGGCAGCCAGGTGTTGCCGTCGGTGACGATCTCCTGGTCCGGCAGGTTGAGGCTGATGCCGCCGCGCTCGGCCTCGATCCGTTCGCGCAGCGGGCCGACCTCGGCGAGCAACCGCACCGTCTCGTTGGCGTTGCCCGCGTCGAGATCTGCCTGGATGCCCTCATAGCTGAGCTTGGCGCGGTTGAGCACCATCGCGCGGACCAAGGTGGTCGACGTCACCAGGCCACGGGAATCAAGGTTGTGGGTCCAGACCATCGCGGGGCGGGCGACGCCGTCGGCGAGCAGCGAGGCGGCCTGCTCGCTGAGCGCCTTGGGGTGGAGGGGTACCTTCGCGCTGGGTGCGTACAGAGTCTGGCCGCGCTCATGTGCCACCCGGTCGATGGCGGAGCCGGGCTCGACCCAGGCGCCGACGTCGGCGATCGCGTAGTGCACGCGGTAGCCGTCGCCGTCGCGACGGATGTGGAGCGCCTGGTCGAGATCCATGGCGTCCGGCGGGTCGATCGTGATGAACTCGACGTCGGTCATGTCCCGGTGGTCGGGGAACGACGGCGGGGTCGCGGCGAGCGCCTCGGCCTGCGCGAGCGCGTCGTCGGGGAAGGCTTCGGGGATCTCCAGCGATTGGCGCAGGCGCTGCAGGCCGGCTCGTACCTCGTCGGGTACGTCGAGGATCTCTATGTGGCGTGCCGGCATCACAGCCCCGATTCCGGCGTGCGCACCAGGATCCGGTCGCACTCGACGCAGCGCAGCACCTGGTTGGCGGGGGCGCGCCGGTAGTCGTCCAGGTCGGAGACGGTGATCTCCAGCTGGCAACCGGTGCAGCGGCCCCGGGCCAGCCGGGCGGCGCCCAGCCCGCGCTGCTCCCGGATCCGTTCGTACAACTTGAGCAGATCGGGGGCCACCTGGGCCGCGACGGCGGCGCGCGAGGTACCCAGCTCACCGGCCTCCGCCTGCAGGGCAGTGACCTTCTCGTTGCGGGCCGCGACCAACTCGCGCAGCTTGGCCTCGATCTCCGCCTTGCGAGCCGTGATCTCGGCCTGGCGTGCCTCCGCGGCTTCAAGTTGCCCCATCACCTCGAGCTGCTCGTCCTCCAGGGTGCCGATGCGCCGCTTGATGTGCTCCACCTCGTCGATGAGGCCGCGCAGGGTCTTGGAGTCGGTCACCGAGCCGTCCTCGATCCGCCGCGAGTCCCGCTCGAGCCTGGCCTTCACCGGCACCAGGTCGTTCTCGGCACGACGCACCCCCACCTGGAGGTCGTCCACCTCGGTGGTCACTGAGACCAGTGCGTCGGTCACCTGCTGCCGCGCGGCCATGAGTTCGTTGATCTGCTTGTGCTCGGGCAGCGACTTCGCCGTGTGCTGGACGCGCCCCAGCTCCTGGTCCAGGTCGGCCAGCTGCAGCAGTCGCTGCTGGTCGGCGGGTTCGGCTTGCATCAGCGTGTCCTCCAGTTGAGTTGTCCTGGGGGCCAATCTACAAGCATCCACCCAGCCTAGACTCGGACCCATGACCTCGGACAATCGCAAGCCCCCCTACTCGGAAACCTTCAAGAAGTTCATCGTGCAGGGCTGGGCCCCCGAATCCGAGGATTCCGTCGAACGCCTCGCCGCGGCCGACTGGGTGCAGGCCAGGCAGGTGAAGGTGGCCGCCGAGTTCCCGGACGCCACGCTGGTGCTCCCGGCCGGCCCGCTGAAGGTCCGCTCCAATGACACCGACTACCGGTTCCGGCCCCACACGGCCTTCGCGTGGCTGAGCGGCCTGGGAGAGGACCGGGAGCCGGACGCCGCCCTCGTGCTGGGACCCGACGCCGTGGCCACCCTCTACTTCCGGCCACGGGCGCCCCGCACCGACGAGGAGTTCTACGCCGATGCCCGCTACGGCGAGATGTGGGTCGGCAAGCGCGACTCCTTCGCCGAGATGCGGGCCCGCGCCGGCCTGCAGGTGGCCGACATCCGAAACCTCCGCGAAGATCTTTCCTCGGTCGGCAAGCTCCTGGTGGTCCGCGACGCGGATCCCGGCATCACGGCCATCGTCGACGAGCTCCGCGGCACCGGCGAGGAACAGGGCGACGCCGACCTGGCGCGCGTGATCGCCGAGTTCCGCATGGTCAAGGACGCGTTCGAGGTCGACGAGCTGCGGCGGGCCTGCGACGCCACCCGCGTCGGCTTCGAGGCGGTGGCCCGGGAACTGCCCAACGCCGTCGCGGGCGGCCGTGGCGAGCGCTGGGTGGAGGGCACGTTCGCACTACATGCCCGCCACCTGGGCAACGCCGTCGGCTACGACACCATCGCCGCCGGTGGTGACCACGCCAACACGCTGCACTGGATCCGCAACGACGGCGCGCTGGCCGACGGCGACCTCCTGCTGCTCGACGCGGGCGTGGAGGTGGAGTCCCTCTACACCGCCGACGTCACCCGCACCCTGCCGGTGAGCGGCAAGTTCACGCCCCCACAGCGGCGCGTCTACGAGGCGGTGCTGGCAGCGCAGGAGGCGGGGATCCGGGCCTGCCGTCCCGGCGCGCCGTTCATGGCCCCCCACAACGCCGCCATCCGGGTCCTGGCCGAGTTCTTCCACGAGCTGGGCATCCTCCCGGGCACGGTGACCGAGACCTTGGCAACCGAGGGTGGCTACCACCGTCGCTGGATGGTGCACGGCACCTCGCACCACCTCGGGATGGACGTGCACGACTGCGGCGAGGCCCGCCGTGAGGTCTACCGCGACGGGACGCTGGCCGAGGGCATGGTCATCACCGTCGAGCCCGGCATCTACTTCAAGGCCGGGGACCTGCTGGTGCCGGAGGAGTACCGCGGCATCGGCGTGCGGATCGAGGACGACATCCTCATCACCGCCGAAGGCCCGGAAAACCTGAGCGCCTCGCTGCCACGCACGGCCGATGACGTGGAGGCCTGGCTGGCTGGTCAGTCCTCCAGGTAGGGCTTCCTGGGGCGCTCGACGCGGTTCATGAACGCCGCCAGGGCCGCGGCCACCTCCCGGGGTTCGGCCACCGTCACCTGGTGTGCCGCCTCCGGGATGATCCGCAGTTCGGCTCCCGGCACCGTGCTGGCCACCAGTTCCACGTTGCCGATCGGCGTCGAGGAGTCCCGCTCCCCCGCGATGAGCAGCAGCGGCGTCCGGATGTTCTCCAGGTCCCCGCGTACGTCGTGCACGGCGAGCGCCCTGCACAGCTGGGCGTAGGAGTGGTCGTCGGTTACGGCGAGACCCTCCATGATCGTGTCGACGGTGTGGGGCTGGCGGGCCTGGAAGTCCGGGGTGAACCAGCGCTTCCTCGTCTCGTCGACGAGGTGCTGGGTACCGCGCTCCTCGACGGCCTCGGCACGCTTGCGCCACGCCGTCGGCTCCCCGACGGTGGCGGCGGAGCACGCGACGGCGACTCCGGCGAGTTCCTCCTCGTGGTCCCGGGCGAGGTGCAGCCCGACGGCACCGGAGATGGAGAGCCCCGCGTAGAAGACCGGCAGGCCGTCGTTGGTCTCGCTCACCTCCCGGACCACTTCCATCACGGCCTCCGCGACCGTATCGAGGGTGGGCTCGTCGGCGTCGTCCCAGACCGGTGTGAGGGCGTGCCCGGGGAGGTCGACGAAGACCACGCGCGCCTCCGAGCGCAACCGTTCCGCCACCGCCGTCCACTGGTGCTGGGCGTTGCCGCCGAGGCTGGGGCCAAGCACGAGCACGCGCTTGGCGGGATCGTTCGGGTTGTAGGTGTCGAACGTCAGCTTCATGGCGCCAAACTACCGGGCGACGTGTGCAGACGCGCCGTCAGGTCCGCTTTCCCAGCACCTGCACCACGCTGGAGAGTCCCTGATGGCCCATCCCCTCGAAGATCCTCCGTTCCAGGAGCCTGACGTCGAGCGTCCAGCCCTGCCAGTCGGCAAGGACCGCCGGGCGCGTGAGGAGCAGGTCGGGGTCCTTCGGCCCGCCGGTGCCGAGCGCCAGCTGCGCCGGGGTGTAGGCCTCCAGCAGCAGCATCCCGCCCGGACGGGTCTGGGCGGTCGCAGTCCGCGCCACTTCGGCGCGCAGGTCGGGCGGGAGGTGGCAGAAGATGGACACGATCGCGTCCCAGGGCTGCTCCGGTGCCGGCTGTCCGACCCAGTCAGCGAGGTCAAGGTGCCACGTCTCGAGCTCGACGCCCTTCTCCGAGGCGAGTTGCCTGGCCTTTGTCAGCGCAACGGCGGAGAAGTCAAGGCTTACGACGTGGTGACCCCTGGACGCCAGGAACACGCCGTTGCGGCCCTCTCCGTCACCCAGGCACAGCACCCGGGACCCCGGCCTCAGGAAACTGGCATTGGCAGCCAGGAAGTCGTTCGGCTTGTATCCGAAGACGTAGTTGGGGTGGGAATAGCGCTGGTCCCAGAAGTCGGGGCCCTGACTCATTCGAAAGCGGTTGCCCGGGTACCGGGGCGCTGTGCCAGGAGCCTGCGCGCCTCCTCCACCACCTTGTGCTCGCACTGCAACTCGTAGGCCGTGGCCACCGTCTGACGCATGGAGTCGAAGTCACGCCTTCCCCCGGTGACGGCGTAGCCGATGGCAGCCGTGATCAGCCCGAACACCGCACCCATCACGAGGCCGATCAGGAGCATGAACCAGAACGCAGCGAACCCGCGGTAGAACAGCCACAGCATCAGGGACACGAACACGCCCATTCCAAGGCCCGAAACGGCCCCGTTGACCAGGACGCTGCCCCAGGTCTTGCGCCCGGTGACCCGCTCGATGGTGCGCAGGTTGGTGCCGAGGATCACCAGGTTCTCCACGGGGAACTTCTGGTCGGCCAGGTAGTCCACCGCCTCCTGCGCCTCCGCATATGTCCTGAACTCCGCCAGGTGCTGGGGGTATTCGAGCTCGAGGCCGAGTCCGGCGGGTGGTGGGTTCACACTCATGATCTGCTCCTCGGGTCCAAAGGCACGGTTCCTGCCCCGACTCTACGCCCGCGCCGCCCACCTTCGCCGGAGGTCTGAGCGTGTAGATTTCGCTCCATGAACGCCAAGGACACGCAGGTCTATGTCTCACGCGTCATCGGCCTCCCACTCGTCGACGCCGCCGGGGACCAGGTTGGGCGCGTCAAGGACGTGATCTTCCACTTGCGTACCGGCACCCTGGCTCCCCGGGTCCGCGGCCTGCTGGTGGAACTCTTCGCGCGGCAGCGCATCTTCGTACCCATGATCCGCGTGCACGCGATCACCGCGAACCAGGTCTCGATCCTCGGCCAGGTGGACACCCGCAAGTTCCAGAAGCGGGACACCGAACTCCTGGTCGACGGTGACCTGTTCGATCGGCCCGTGCCGCGGGAGAACCCGACCAAGATCTACGACGTGTCCATCGTGCAGGTGCGCAGCCGGGAGTGGGAGATCCATTCAGTCGCCCTCCAGAGCCGCACGAAGGTGGGACGCTTCGGTTTTGGCGGGCGCAGCACCACCGAGGTCGTCCGCTGGGACGAGGTACCGGACCTGGTGCTGGCGAAGGGGCGCACGCCCGCGCACTTCGTCGCCGAGTTCTCCGACATGAAGGCCGCCGACGTCGCCCGGGAACTCCATGACCTGGATCCCGACCGGCTGGCGGCCGTGGTGCAGGCGCTCGACGACGAGACCCTCGCCGAAGCCATGGAGGAACTGCCCGAGGACGAGCAGATCGAACTGATCTCGGTGCTGGACAACGAGCGCGCCGCTGACGTCCTCGGGGAGATGGACCCCGACGACGCCGCCGACCTCATCAGGGAACTGCCGGGTGAGATGGCCGAGGACCTGCTGCAGAGGATGGAGCCCGACGAGGCCTCCGACGTCCGCCGACTGCTGGTCTACGACGAGTTCACCGCCGGTGGCATGATGACGCCCGAGCCGGTGATCCTCGACACTGACGCCACGGTGGCGCAGGCGCTGGCACGCTGCCGTGAGGAACAGCTCACCCCGGCCCTGGCCTCGATGGTGTTCGTCACCCGGCCGCCGCTCGAGGCGCCGTCGGGGCGCTACCTCGGCGCTTGTCACACTCAGCAACTGCTGCGTTCCGCACCCACCCTGCAGGTTGCCACCATGCTGGACCAGAGCCTGGAGCCGCTGTCCCCGTCGACGCCGCTCGCGCAGGTGAGCCGCTTCTTCGCCACCTACAACCTCGTGGTCGCCCCTGTGGTCAACGACCAGGGACAACTCGTGGGTGCTGTCACCGTCGACGACGTGCTGGACCACATGCTGCCCGACGACTGGCGCGGCGTCCTGATGGACGACCAGCGCGCGGCGGAGGTCACCGATGGCAGGGCCTGAGCGGGAGCGTGACCTGCTGTCGGTTCCCGGCCGCCGGCGCTCCTGGTTCCCGACGGTCCAGCTGGACTCGGAGACCTTCGGCAAGTTCGCGGAGTCCTTCGCCCGCTTCATGGGAACGGCGAAGTTCCTGCTCTACATGACCATCTTCGTCATCGTGTGGGTGCTGATCAACCTGATCGGGCTGTTCGGCCTCCGCTGGGATCCCTACCCCTTCATCCTGCTGAACCTGTTCTTCTCCACCCAGGCCTCGTACTCGGCGCCGTTGATCCTGCTGGCGCAGAACCGGCAGGAGGTGCGCGACAAGCTGAGTCTCGACGAGGACCGCGAGGTGGCCCGCCAGTCCCGTGCCGACATGGACTTCCTGGCCCGTGAGATCGCTGCCATCCGGATGAGCCTCGGAGAACTGGCGACGCGCGACTTCGTCCGCGGCGAGCTGCGAAATGAGCTGCGTGATCTCGAAGCACGGTTGCAGAAGGTCGGCGAGACCGATGAGTGAGCTGCGCTGGTACGCCGTCGTCCTGTTCATCGGTCAGCTGGCGCTCGTCGTGATCGGCGCCCTGTCCCTGTGGCGGATTGCCGGCGGCTGGTGGCTCGGAGCCGTCGTGGCCGGCGTCTTCGTCCTGGCCTACTGCGTGAGCTGGCTCCTGCTGCTCGCCCCCGGTTCCCCCCGACGCCTCGGCTACAAGGAGCGGCTCACCCTGAACCTGGTGCTGGGACCGGCGGTGGTCGTCCTGGCCAGCCTCGCATCGCTGTGGCTGCCCGCGCTGGTGGCGCTGAGCGTCGCCATCATGTGCGACGCCCTCAACGAACGCTCGCGCCTGCGAACTTGATTTGGCCGATCCGACCGCGTAGACACGGGGTGTGACTGAGAACCCCCTGCTCCCCCTTGTCCGTGCTGCGCTCCACGAGGTGGAGGATCCGGAGATCCGGCGGCCCATCACGGAGCTGGGGATGGTGGACGAGCTCACCGCGGCCGACGACGGCCGGGTCTTCGTGCGCGTGCTGCTTACCGTCGCAGGCTGCCCGATGCGCAGCGAGATCACCGGGCGTGTCACCACCGCCGTCCAGGCCGTCGAGGGCGTCTCTGCGGTGGACGTCGAGCTGGGTGTGATGACCCAGGAACAGCGCGACGCCATGCGCCAGCTGCTGCGCGGCGGCCAGCTGGAGCGGCTGATCCCGTTCGCCCAGCCCGGGAACCTCACCCACGTGATCGCCGTCGCCTCCGGCAAGGGCGGTGTCGGCAAGTCGTCGGTCACGGTCAACCTTGCGGTGGCGCTGGCGCGCCAGGGCCGCAAGGTGGGCATCCTGGACGCCGACATCTACGGCCACTCCATCCCCGACCTGCTTGGCCTCGGCGACGCCCGTCCCACCGTGGTGGACGACATGATCATGCCGGTCCCCGCCGTGATCCCCTCCGAGGCGGATCCGCAGGTCACCCACGACGTCGCCGTCATCAGCATCGGCATGCTGAAACCCAGCCGCGACCAGGTGGTCGCCTGGCGCGGCCCGATCCTGGACCGGGCCCTGACGCAGCTGCTGGCCGACGTCTACTGGGGTGACCTCGACTACCTGCTGCTGGACCTTCCCCCGGGAACAGGAGACGTCGCCATGAGCCTCGGCCAGAAGATCCCCAACTCCGAGCTCCTCGTGGTGACCACTCCCCAGCAGGCGGCCTCCGAGGTCTCGGAGCGGGCGGGCACGATGGCCCACATCCTGGAGCAGCGGGTCATCGGAGTCGTCGAGAACATGAGCTGGCTGGAACACACCTGCCCCAACTGCGCAGACGTGCACCGCATGGAGCTGTTCGGCTCCGGCGGTGGCGTCCAGGTGGCCGAGGCCCTCACCGACCGGGTCCAGTACGAGGTGCCCATGCTCGGGCAGATCCCCTTCGACGAGGCACTCCTCGCGGGTGGGGACAGGGGCGAGCCCATCGTCGTCTCCGCGCCGGACCATCCCGCCGCGAGGGCCCTGGTGGAGCTGGCCCGTACCCTCGGCAGCCGACGGCGCAGCCTCGTCGGCGCGCGTCTGCCGCTGTCGACGAACTAGGTCGCCTCGACGTCGAACGGGGGTGGGTTGTCCTCCTTGGTGGACAGCGACCCCTTGTCCTTGATGGCCTTCTGGGCCTCGCTCGTTGCCGTGGCCGTCTCCCGCTTGGCCAGGCTTCCCGCGGAGGCGACGGTGCTCTTGGCGTCGGCGAGGTCCTTGCGGGCCTCCTCGATGGCCTGGATCTCCGCGCTCATGTGCTTGGCGACGAACGCCTTCGGATTGAGGTCCTTGATCTCCAGGTCCGCGAACTCGGGACCGAGCTCCGAGCGCAGTTGGGTCTGGGCGTTGTTCGCGATCCCGCGCAGGTAGACGATCACGCGTGCGGCCTTGCGGGAGAACTGCGGGAGCTTCTCCGGACCGAAGAGGATCACGGCAAGCGCGATGAGCACCACGAGCTCAACTGCGTCAATGCCAAACACGTGGATCAGGCTACCGGCTGGCCGAAGTTTCAGTTAATCCCGGCCATGCGGGCCAGACCCTGTGACAACCGGTCCATGAGGGTCGGTTCCCAGGCCTGCTCGCCCGGGAGGCCGGCCACGGCATCGTTCAGGACCGCGAGTCCGCCGTTGGTCGCCACGGACACCACGCCGTCGCCCGACTGCCAGACCTCGACCTCTGGCATCCCGCGGGAGTCGTCGCGCACGCGGGTGGCGCCGTCGGCGTCGAGCAGCCCCTGGGTCCAGCCCACGCTGACGCTGCGAAAGCCGTCGGAGTAGACCAGGCGGAGCGTGTCGCGGCCACCGGCGTCGGAGGAGGAATGGGCCACCAACGGCATGCCCGCGAGGGTGCTGGGACAATGCTCAAGACCGATGCACCAGCTGGGATCCGAGCCGATGGCGGAGGCGGTCGAGTTCATGACTATGAGCTCGGTCCCCTCGGACGCGAGGTCGGCCTCGTCCAGGTCCAGCTCCACGAAACCGGAGATGAGCGTGGGCAGCCCGTAGGTGTCGTAACGCTCATTCCACAGGACGAGTCCGTTGGCGGTGTCGACCCACCACCGGGAGACCTTGTGACCGTCGCCGTCGCGGGCTTCGATGACCTTCGCCCAGCGTCCGGCCACCTGGTCCATGCCCCGGTACTCGTGGAAGCTCCACTCTGCGGGGCTCTTGGAGGCGCAGCACCCGGTGCTCGGAACGAACCAGGACTGGAAACGGTCCCCTGCGGCGTCGAACACCTGCAGGGTGGAACCCTCCCCTGCGACCTCGTCGATCTGCACGTCGTTGACGTAGAAGGCCCCGGCGCCGTCGGAGATCCAGACCCGCTGCACGCCTGAATACGTCAGGTCCGCCCGTAGAGCGGCCGAGAGAGCCTGCTCGGCGAATTCGGGAGAGATCCGACGCGGGGCGCTCACGATGCTGCTGCGCGGGCGCTGGTCCACGGGATCGGAGAGGACCGCCCCGCGCTCGTGTGCCAGTAACACGGCTCCCAGCGCCTCGTTCACGCTGATCGCGGTGATGGACAGCGAGAACTCCTCCCGCGCCAGGTGCACCGGATTCGCCACGGCAGGCGGATCAGGGGCCAACAGGAGCGCGAGCACGAACATGGAGGCCAGGGCCGAGATGGCGGCCACGCTGCCCTGGCCGATCCGCCTGCGGCGCACCGTGCGCCTCGTCGGGAGCGCCCCGCCCGGACCTGCCGGCATGTACAGCGGCGCGTCGGACGCCTCCCCAGCGATGCGCTCCAGCCGTGCGGCCAGGGAGTCAGGGGTGGCCGACGTCGGCGCGGCGCAGCTACCGCTCAGGGTGCTGCAGACGCGCTTGATGGCGGCCAATTCGTCCCTGCAGTGCGCGCATCCCGCGAGGTGGTACCCGACCTGGTGCCACCGCTTGGCAGGCAGGGTGTGGTCGGCGAACGACGAGAGGTCCTTGCGGTACTTCTCACAACCGGCCCGTGGATGCGCCTGCGTCACGTCAGGACACCCCTAGGTAACGTTCGTGGCCCTCCACCGGGGCCCGGTGGGCCAGTGACTCCCGCAACTGGGAACGGCCACGCGCGATGCGGCTGCGGACGGTGCCCAGCTTGATGTCGAGGACGTCGGCGATCTCCTCGTAGCTGAGACCCTCGATGTCACACAGGACCACCGCCACCCGTTGCTCGGGGGTCAGGGCGGCCAGCGCTTCGGCGACGTCGGCGTCCAGGATCCCGTCGGCATGGAGGTCTCCGGCGCTGGTGGCCGAACCCCAGACATGGTCCGGAGCGACGCTCAGCGCGTCCATGCGGATGCGCTGCTTGCGGCGCGCCCCGTCGAGGAAGAGGTTGGTGGTGATGCGGTGGAGCCAGCCCTCGAGGGTGCCGGGCTTGAAGGTGTGGATGGACCTGAACACGCGCACGAAGACGTCCTGTGTCAGGTCCTCGGCATCATGCTGGTTGCCGGTCAACCGGTAGGCGAGGCGGTAGACCTTGGCGGAGTGGTCCCGGACGAGTTCGGACCAGGTGGGCGCAGTCCAGCCGGCCGCTTCCGCAGCCGCGTTCCTGCCCTTGCCCCTGAACACCCGTCGCGCCTCCATCGTCCAAGTCTGACAGGTCTGTCTGTGAACAACCTGTGAGTCCGTACCCAAGTACAACGATCCGGGCGCCCGGAATGTTCCCGGTGTCAGGCGTCGAGCAGCTGGTCCACGGTGTCGAGGAACCGCTGCAGGCTGTCGGGGGCCACCCGACCCATCGGCGGACGGCAGGAGCCGACGTTCCAGCCCCTGGCGTTCAGCGCAGCCTTGACCATCATGCAGCCCTGGGTGGCGAAGACCCCGCGGAAGACCGGGAGCGCGGCCCGGTGCGCGGCCAACGCCCGGGCGGAGTCGCCCGCGACGAAGGCGT
Organism: Tessaracoccus sp. OS52; assembly: GCF_020687685.1. Lineage (GTDB taxonomy): Bacteria > Actinomycetota > Actinomycetes > Propionibacteriales > Propionibacteriaceae > Arachnia. Next base: position 1,850,351 of record NZ_JAJEWM010000001.1, read on the forward strand.
CGATGAGGGCCCTCGCCTGGCGGCCGCTGAAGTGGGTGGACGTCCCGACGACACCCGCACCACCCACCGCCAGCAGCGGCAGCATGATGCCGTCGTCGCCCGCGTAGTAGTCCAGCGCGGTGGCTGCGATGACCGCTGATGAGGACACGACGTCTCCCTTGGCGTCCTTCACGGCGACGATTCTGGGGTGCCCGGCGAGCCGGATGAGGAGGTCCTCGGGAATCGGCAGCCCGACGCGGTGCGGGATGTCGTAGAGCATGATCGGCAACTCCGCCGCGTCTGCGACCGCCACGTGGTGGGCCTCCAGCGCGTCGACGGGGGGCCTGGAGTAGTACGGCGAGACGACGAGCAGGCCGTCGGCCCCCGCGTCGGCCGCCTCGTGCGAGAGCCGGATGGTGTGGGCGGTGGAGAAGGTCCCCACACCGGCGACCACGCTGGCCCGGTCCCCGACCGCCGCTACGACGGTGCGCAACAGGGCTGCCTTCTCCTCGTCGGAGGTGGTGGGCGATTCTCCGGTGGTTCCGTTGATCACGAGCCCGTCGTGGCCCAGGTCGTCCACCAGATGGGCTGCCAGCCTGGCTGCCTCGTCGTGGTTGACCCCGCCGTCGGCGCCGAACGGGGTGACCATTGCGGTCAGCAGCCGTCCGAAAACGGGCATGTGGCCCTCCGCAGCAGGGTCTCCCGTGTCGACGGTTGCGTCATGGCTCATGCATTCATCCTAGGACAATCGGTAGGGTGTCCCTGTGAACAGCACACCTGCCGAATCCACCGGAGCACCGAGCCAGCAGAGCTGGGAGTTCGCCGAGGACTACGTCCCCCTGACCGAGGGTGTCCGCCTCGCCCGGGATGAGGCCACCCTGAGCGGCCTGACTCCCATCAGCCCCGGCGTCGCCGCCACGCTCACGGTCCTGGCCGCCACCACGCAGGCGAAGCTCGTGGTGGAGATCGGCACCGCCATGGGCGCCTCAGCGCTGGCGCTGTTCGAGGGGATGGCCGACGGCGGGGTCCTGACCAGCATCGACGCCGAGACCGACGCCCAGCTGCCCGCCCGCAAGCTCCTCACCGAGGCGGGGTACACGTCGTCGCGCTTCCGGCTGATCGCCGGCAACCCGCTCGAGGTTCTTCCCAAACTGAACAGCGGGGCCTACGACATCGTCTTCGTCAACGGCGACAAGCTGGAGTACGTGGAGTACGTCGCCAATGCCGAACGGCTGCTGCGCAGTGGCGGTCTCCTGGTCGTCAACGACGTCCTGTGGCACAACCAAGTGGCGGATCCCGACAACGAGGGCGACGAAGCCATCATCATCCGCGAGGCGCTCCAAGCCGTCAGCGACTCCGACGCCTACCAGCAGACCCTGCTGCCCGTCGGCAACGGCCTGCTGGTCGCCGTCAAGAACTGAGCCCGCAGACGGGCTAGTCCCGAGGGACCTCGACGCCCTTGCCGATGACGACGACGCCCTCGGCAGACACGTGGAACCCCCGCGCGCGGTCGTGGTCATGGTCCACCCCGATCTGGACGCCATCGGGGACCGTCACGAACTTGTCGAGGATGGCGCGCCGGACCACGCAGTCACGGCCCACTCGCACCCCGTCCATCAGCACGGAGTCCGCGACCTGCGACCACTTCTCGATGCGGACGTTGGGACCAAGCACCGTCCGGTCCACCTCGCCGCCGGAGATGATGCAGCCGGGGTTGACGATGGAGTCCTCCGCACGGCCGCGGATCACGAACTTGGCGCCCGGCGCGGGCGGCTGGTTGGTCAGGATGGGCCACTCGGAGTTGTACAGGTTGAACTCGGGATCCACCGAGACCAGGTCCATGTGTGCCTCGTGGTAGGCGTCGATGGTCCCGACGTCACGCCAGTAGTTGATGTCCTTCTCCGTGGCCCCCGGCACGACGTTGTCGCGGAAGTCGTAGACCTGCGCCTGCCCCTGCTCTGTGAACCAGGGCACGATGTCGCCACCCATGTCGTGCTTGGCGGTGGGGTTCTCGGCGTCGGCGCGCAGGGCCTCCACCAGCGCGCGGCGGCTGAAGATGTAGTTGCCCATCGACGCGAAGGACTCATCCGGGGAGTCGGGCAGGCCGGGCGGGTCCGCGGGCTTCTCCAGGAAGTTCTTGATCTTGTCGTCGGCGGCCGCGTCGATGATCCCGAACGCGCTCGCCTCCCTGCGGGGCACCCGGATGCCGGCGACGGTGGCCCCCAGTCCCGAGTCGATGTGGGCCTCCACCATCTGCGAGATGTCCATCCGGTAGATGTTGTCGGCACCGAAGACCACGACGTAGTCCGGGTCCGCGTCGCGGATCAGGTTCAGCGACTGGAAGATCGCGTCGGCCGACCCCTGGTACCAGCGCGGCCCCAGCCGCTGCTGCGCCGGCACCGGCGTGACGAACGCACCAAGGAGCGTGGAGAACCGCCACGTCATCGAGATGTGCCGGTCCAGCGAGTGCGACTTGTACTGCGTCAGAACGGCCACCCGGGTCAGCCCCGAGTTGGCCAGGTTCGAGAGCACGAAATCGATCAGGCGGTAGGTGCCACCGAACGGCACGGCGGGCTTGGCGCGGTCTGCGGTGAGCGGCATCAGCCGCTTGCCCTCGCCACCAGCGAGGACGATGGACAGGATCTTCGGGCGGGCGGCCATGCCCTGAACCTATTGCATCGACATGCCGCTCACAACCAGTTCGGGACAAACACGCCACCGGCGAAATCGAACTGTGACACGATCGGGCCATGAGCCTGAAGCTGTCCCTCCTGACCCGCGAGTACCCGCCCTCCATCTACGGAGGCGCGGGCGTCCACGTCGCGCAACTGGTGCCCCAACTGGCCAAGCTGATCGACGTCGAGGTGCACTGCATGGGAGAGCCGAGGGAGGGCGCCACCGCTCACGCCGAGGACTATCCTCCGGGCGCGAACCCGGCCCTGCGGGTGCTCGGCGCGGATCTCTCCATGGCCGCGGCGGTGGGCGACGACGTCGACATCATCCACTCCCACACCTGGTACGCCAACATGGCCGGCCACCTCGCAGGGCTCCTGCGCGGCGTGCCGCACGTCGTGACGTCGCACTCGCTGGAACCCCACCGTCCGTGGAAGGCCGAACAGCTCGGGGGCGGCTACGCCATCAGCTCGTGGGCGGAGAAGACCGCCTACGAGGCGGCCGCCGCCGTGATCTCGGTGAGCGCAGGCATGCGCGAGGACGTGCTCGCGAGCTACCCGGACCTGGACCCTGAACGGGTCCACGTGGTTCGCAACGGCATCGACACCGACGAGTTCCGCCCCGATCCCGCCCGCAACGTCGCCGAGGGGCTGGGAATGGACCCGGACCGCCCGTCGGTGGTCTTTGTCGGCCGCATCACACGCCAGAAGGGACTGGTCCACCTGCTGCGGGCGGCCTCGCAGTTCGACGAGGACACCCAGCTTGTGCTCCTGGCCGGTTCACCCGACACGCCCGCCATCGCAGCGGAGTTCGACGAGGCCTTCGCGCAACTCAAGCGCCAGCGCAGCGCCCCTGTGATCTGGGTCAACGAGATGCTTCCGAGGGCCTCGGTGCGGCAGGTCCTGACCCATGCCACGGTGTTCGCCTGCCCGAGCATCTATGAACCCCTGGGCATCGTGAACCTCGAGGCGATGGCCTGTGAGACGGCCGTCGTCGCCAGCGCCGTCGGCGGCATCCCGGAGGTGGTCATGAACGGCCAGACCGGACTGCTGGTCCCCTACGACCCGGCCCGCGCCGACGACCCGGAGTTCGTGGAGAACTTCGAGTCGGTCTTCGCCGACCGGGTCAACCTGCTGACCCGCGACCCAGAACTGGCGAGCCGCTACGGCAGGGCCGGCCGCGAACGCTGCATCGCGGAGTTCTCGTGGGCCAAGATCGCGCGCGAGACGGTTGCGGTTTACGAGGCGGCGCTGGCCGGGCGATGAAAAAGGAGCCGCCCACCGGATCACCGGGGGGCGGCTCGATCAGAGTCTGGGATGCGTCAGCCGACGATTTCCTTCAAAGCATCGAGCAGGGCGGTTGCCTCCGTCGCGTTCATCTCGACCACCAGGCGGCCACCGCCGTCGACGGGTACTCGCATCACGATGTCGCGGCCCTCCTTCGTGACTTCCATGGGGCCATCACCCGTGCGTGGCTTCATCGCTGCCATTGCCAACCTCGATCCTTGGAGTTCTGCGTGGTTGTCCCCTATTATTCCGCACTTTGGCGCTGAGGGCACGCGGACCAGTCCTCAGGCCTCCGACTCCTCAGCCGGAGGCTCCTCCACAGGAGCGGCCTGGTGTGCGCCGGGGATGCGGTCAAGGACGGCGTCGACCGCCTGCATGTCGTAGCCGCCGGCGACGACGTCGAAGACCACATCGGCCGCCGTGGCGTGCTCGCCCTCGGCCACCCCCTGGAGGAAGGAGTCCACCTGGGAGGGGGCGTAACCAGAACTGGCCCGCGGCAGGACCAGCCCGTCGAGGAACCTCTGGTCCACCTGCCCATCCGGGATGCGCCCCTTGGGGCGGTCGTTGACCACCGGGGGCATCTCCCCCAGCCGGCCGGCCCCAGCCCAAGCACCCAGGGAGAGCAGCACGATGGCCAGCACCACGATCACCCAAACCATGAGGCGAAGCCTAGCTGCTCGGGGACTCGGGAACCGTCGACGGCGCCCCGGGCCTCCCCATCGCGGCCACGGCCTCCTCGACGTCGTCGGTGAGGGTCAGCAACCGCAGGTCCTTGTCGGAGACGTAGCCTCCCCCTGCGAGGGTGTCCTCCACCCAGTTGACCAGACCGCCCCAGTAGTCCTTGCCGAACAGCACCACCGGGAAGTGCGTCACCTTGCCGGTCTGGATCAGCGTCAGGGCCTCGAACAACTCGTCGAGGGTCCCGAAGCCGCCCGGAAGGGTGATGAAGCCCTGGGAGTACTTCAGGAACATGGTCTTGCGGGCGAAGAAGTAGCGGAAGTCGACGCCCAGGTGTACGTACTGGTTGAGCCCCTGTTCGAAAGGCAGTTCGATGCCCAGTCCGACGGAGTGGCCACCCGCCTCCGCAGCCCCCTTGTTGCCGGCCTCCATGATGCCGGGACCGCCTCCGGTGATGACCGCGAAACCGGCCTCGACCAAACCCTTTGCGATCTCCTCCGCCGCTGCGTACATCGGGTGGTCAGCCTTGGTCCTGGCGGAACCGAACAGGCTCACGGCCGGCCCCACCCCGGCGAGCGCCTCGAAGCCCTCGACGAACTCGGACTGGATCCGCAGCACCCGCCACGGGTCATTGTGGATCCAGTCAGGACCGGACTTGCCCAGCAGTGCCTCGTCCGTGGTCGGGGCGTTCTTCTCCCGGCCCCTTCGCGTTACCGCACCTTGTCTGCGCCTGTCGTTCATCGGTTCGCCTCCTCGTGCCCGAGCCAGCGGCGCAGCCCCTCGGCGCAGGCGTCGAGCTGATCGGCCGGGCAGTACTCATGGTCGGTGTGCGCCAGCGCCGGGTCACCCGGACCGTAGTTCACCGCGGGGATCCCGAGGGCGGCGAAGCGCGCGACGTCGGTCCAGCCGTACTTCGGCTTGGCCTCGACACCGACGGAGGCCACGAAGTCCTGCGCCAGCGGCTGGTCGAGGCCCGGCCGCGCGGCGGGCGACATGTCCGTGACGTCGAACTGGAAGCCGTGGAACACCCGGCGCAGCTCGGCGAGCGCATCCTCGGGCAGCTTGTCGGGAGCGAAGCGATAGTTGATCTCCACCCGTGCCGACGGTGGGATGACGTTGCCCGCCACCCCCCCGGACACCATGACGGCGTTCAGTCCCTCGCGGTAGACGAGCCCGTCCACCTCGACCTCCGCCGCCTGGTAGGCGTTGAGTCGGTTGAGCACTTCCGCCAGGCCGTGGATGGCGTTGACCCCCAGCCAGGAGCGGGCGCTGTGGGCGGCCTTGCCGGGCACGGTCACCAGGATCCGGCAGGCCCCCTGGCAGCCGCCCTCGATCTGGGCGTCGGTGGGCTCCATCAGGACGGCGAAGTCGCCGTGCAGCAGCTCGGGTGAGTTGTCCGCGACGCGGCCCAGGCCGTTCTCGTCGGCGCCGATCTCCTCGTTGTCGTAGAAGATCCAGGTGATGTCCCGGCTCGGCTCGGTTAGTTCGGCGGCGAGCTTCAACTGGACGGCCACGCCGCCCTTCATGTCGCAGGTGCCCCTGCCCACGACGTGCAGCCCGCGCTCCCCCTCCTCCAGCCTGCTCGGGAGGTTGCCGGCCACCGGAACGGTGTCGATGTGCCCGGCGATGACGACCCGCTCCGTGCGTCCGAGGTTGGTGCGGGCGACGACGGCGTCGCCGTCGCGGTGCACCTCCAGGTGCGGGAGCGCACGCAGGGCCTCCTCGATGAGGTCCGCCAGTTCCTGCTCGTCCCCCGAGACGCTCTCCACGTCGGTGATCGTGCGCAGGAGCGTGACGAGGTCGGTGGAAAGGTCGAGACTCATGCCCGGAAGCCTAGCGGGATCAGGCAGCCGACACCCTCGTGACCGGCGCCCGGTCGTGGACGGGCTGCGGCTCGGGGCGGAGCATCTCCGAGTTGAGCCACTCCTCCGGGACCCCCAGGCCCTCCACAAGTTCCAGCGCCTTGTCGGACAGCTCGCGGCACAGGTCATCGACGGCGGCGCTGATCGCCTTGCTGCGTCCGCCGTCGAACCCGTTGTGCTCCATGAACCACGCGCGGTTGGCCTCGATCACGCCCAGCGCGTAGAGGTCGCAGACCTTGATCAGCAGGGAGCGGACGTACTCGTCGGTGACCGAGGAGATCCCCGCCACGAACGCCTCCAGGATCACGCGGTCGGTGTGTGCCCTGGCGGCCTCGAGCATGTGTTCCTGGCAGGCGTTGACCGCCTGGAACGCCGCCTCGCCGTCGGCCTTGCCCGCCTCCCGCATCCGGCGGGCCAGAGCGGCCACGACGTGGCGCTCGCGGAACTCGAGCATCTCGATCTGCCAGCCGCGCGCCCTCAACTGCCTGGCCTCGGGCTTGAGGCTGGCGTTGGAGATCAGCCGGCTGATGGTCGATCCGGCGGTGGTGCGTTCCATGAAGCGGTCGCCGAGCAGCTTGGCACCCGCCTGCGCGGTACCGACGAGGTCCATCTCACCCCACGTGCGCTTGTAGTCCAGCAGGAGCGCCTTGGCCACCAACTGCATCAGCACGGTGTTGTCACCCTCGAAGGTGGCGAAGACGTCGGCGTCCTGGCGCAGCATGGTGAGGCCGTTGCCCGACATGTACCCGGCTCCGCCGCAGGCCTCGCGGCAGACCTGCAAGGTGTCGTTGGTCCAGCGCGTGAGCGTCGCCTTCAGCCCGGCGGCCCTGGTCTCCAGCTCGCGGGCCGCCGTCGGGTCGGACCCCTGGGCGTCGTGGACCCGCTGCAACTGGTCCGCCACCTCGTTGACCGCGAAGCCGTAGGCGTAGGCGCGGGCGATGTTGGGCATCAGCTTGCGCTGGTGCGTCTGGTACTCTAGGAGGGCGATCTCCTCCCCCAGCCCCGGACGCCGGAACTGGGTGCGTTGCAGCGCGTAGCGGGTGGCGATGGTCAGGGCCTTCCGGGTCGCCATCGCAGCTCCGCTGCCCACGCAGATGCGGCCGCGCACGAGGGTCCCCAGCATGGTGAAGAACCGGGCGTTCTTGCTCTCGATCCGGGACTCGTAAACCCCCTCGTCATTGACCCCGCCATAGCGGTTGAGGAGCATGCGGCGCGGCACCCGGACGTGGTCGAACAGGATCGTCCCGTTGTCGACGCCCAGCAGCCCACCCTTGTGCCCCTGGTCCCCGGTCTCGACCCCGGGCAGGTCGCGCAGGTCGTCGTCGCGGATGTCCATGAGGATGGCGTGGACGCCCTGGTTCTCGCCCGCGACGATGAGCTGGCCGAAGACCACTGCCATCTTTCCGTGCAGGCCCGCGTTGCCGATGTAGGCCTTGCGCGCGGTTGGCGTGGGCGAGTGCACCTCGTACTCGTCGGTCTCCGGTACGTAGGTGATGGTGGTCTCCACCGACTGCACGTCGGAGCCGTGCCCGAGTTCGGTCATGGCGAAGCACCCCGTGATCGAGCAGTCGATGACGCCGTCGATGAAGGTCTCGTGGTGCCAGGAGTTCCCGAGGTTGGTGATCGCACCTCCGAACAGGCCGTGCTGGACGCCGGACTTGATGTTGAGCGAGAGGTCACCCAGGGCGAGCATCTCGAAGTGGGCGATCGATTCCGCGACGGTACCGGGATGGTTCGGGAAACCCGCGACGGCGAAGTTGCGCGCCGCCAGGGCCTTCAACTTCTCCAGCGCCCACTCGCGTGCCTCGGCCATCGGCTGCGACGGGTCGCGGACGACGTCCTCGGCCGTGACGTTCGTGCGCCAGTTCTCCTTGAGTGCGTGGAAGCGCCCGTCGAGGGCAACCTTCAGGGCCTGGCCGGTAGGGGTGATCATGAGGTACTGCCTTCCGTGGTTCGCGGTGTTGGTCGCTGGTTGCCGAACGCCGGCTCGAACAGCCGTGCGGTGAACTCGACGATGTCTGCCCGGGGCCGCTGGTGCCCCGTCGTGATCCACTTGTCCGCGATGGCCCAGACGAAGCCCACCACGCCGTGGCCCCAGGTGTTGGCGGCCCGCGGGTCCAGGTCATTGGCCTTCAGCCAGACCCGGAAGGCCGCAGACACCTCGTCGCCGATCCTGCCGGTGATCCCGGTGACGGGATCCACGACGGGGTCTGTGCCCAGCGGACGGGTGACGACGAACTGGTAGATCTCGGGGTCCCGCTCGACGACCGACAAGTAGGTGTCGGTCAGCTGCCGCACGAGGCGTGACGGGTCGATGTCAGTGGCGGCATCCAGGCTGGGTGCCAGCTTGGAGCGGATGAAGTCCTGAACGGACTCGACCACGGCGGTGTAGAGGCCCGTGCGCCCCCCGAAGTGGCGGTAGATGACGGTCTTGGAGGTGCCGGCCTGGGCCGCCACCTCGTCCATGCCCACGCCGGGGCCGTGCTTGCGGATGGCGCGCAGCGTCGCCTCGACCAGTTCGCGTCGGCGCTGGAGGTTGTGACCCTCCCAGCGCGTGGCTCTGCCGTCGGACGCCGTCGTCGTGTTCATGTGAGCAAGAGTACCCCAAACTCTGAGTACCTGCTACTCTCGGTGCAAGACACTTTTCAACGCCGAGAACCGCTCCCCAGGAGGCAATGTCCATGGATAGCCGCAGCGCCGTGATCGTCGGCGGCAACCGCACCCCGTTCACCAAGGCCGGCGGGAAGTTCGCCACAGCCTCCGCCCAGGACCTGCTCACGTCGGCCATCGACGGACTCGTGGCCCGGTTCGGACTGGCGGGGGAAACGCTTGGCGAAGTCGTCGCCGGTGCGGTGTTGAAGCACTCGCGCGACTTCAACCTGACCCGGGAGGCGGTCCTCGGGTCCGCCCTCTCTCCCCACACGCCGGCGTGCGACCTGGGGCAGGCGTGTGGCACCGGTTTGGAAGCGGTCATCTACGTCTCCAACAAGATCCGACTGGGCCAGATCGACACCGGCATGGCCGGCGGTGCAGACAGCGCCTCCGACGCGCCCATCGTCGTGACCGAAGGCCTGCGCCGCGCGCTGCTGAAGGCCAACACCGCCCGCTCCCTGCCGGAGAAGATCATGGCCTTCGGCACCTTGAAGCCCGCCGACCTGCTCCCCGTCCCCCCGACGGTGAACGAGGCCCGCACCGGCCTCTCCATGGGCGAGTCCCAAGCCCTGACCACGAAGCGCTGGGAGATCTCGCGCGAGGCCCAGGACGAACTCTCCTACGCTTCACACCAGAACCTCGCGAAGGCGTGGGACTCCGGGTTCTTCGACGACCTGGTCACGCCGTTCCTCGGAGTCACCAAGGACACCGTCCTGCGGCCGGACACCACGCTCGAGAAGCTGGCGAAACTCAGGCCCGTCTTCGGCAAGGGTGCCGACGCCAGCATGACCGCCGGGAACTCCACCGCACTGAGCGACGGAGCGGCCGTGGTGCTGCTGGCAGAGGAGGGCCACGCCCGCTCCATGGGCTGGCCGACGCTGGCCCGGGTGGTTGACAGCGCGGTGGCCGCCGCCGACTACGTGACCGGCGAGGAGGACCTGCTGCTCGCACCGACTCGCGCCATCCCGATGCTGCTGGAGCGCAACGGCCTTGCTCTCGACGACTTCGACCTGTTGGAGATCCACGAGGCCTTCGCATCGACGGTGCTGGCCACCATCAAGTCCCTGGAACAGCAGGGCCTGGGGACCGTGGACCGTTCGAAACTCAACGTGAACGGTAGTTCGCTCGCCGCCGGCCACCCGTTCGCTGCCACCGGGGGCCGCATCGTCGCCTCGCTGGCGAAACTGCTGGCGGCCAAGGGTCCGGGGTCAAAGGGCCTGATCTCCATCTGCGCAGCCGGTGGCCAGGGCGTCACCGCGATCCTGGAGGCCTGCTGATGTCCAGCGGCAACATTCTGGAGACGCTCTACAACACGGGCCCGGGACGCGCCCTGGCGCGCCGCGCGGGCCTGGCCGACCCACCCAAGCTGCGGCGCGGCCGGGTGGACCTCCGCCCTGTGGCGCTGGCCGAGCTGTCCGGCGGCGGGGTCGTCGCCACGGCGTTGTCGGAGCTGGGCATCACACCGGCGCCCGCCCTGCTCGACCTGCCGGAGAACCGGACGAAGGACGACAGGGGTCGCGAAGTCCCGCCCGCCTACCAGACGCGGCCGGCTGCCCTGGTGGTGGACGCAACCGCGCTGCGCAGGATCACTGACCTGGAACTGCTCCGGCAGGTGCTGCGCCCCGCGATGAAGGGCCTGGACCGCTCGGGACGCATCGTCATCGTGGCCACCGACGCCTCCGCCGTCGAGGGGCTGGAGGCCCACGCCGTCGCCCAGGCCATCGACGGCATCAACCGGACCGTCGGCAAGGAGTTGCGGGGCGGATCGACGTCCAACCTGGTCCTGCTGCGGGAGGGCACGAGGGCGGCCGACCTGCACTCCACGCTGGACTTCCTGCTGCAGGGCCGCTCCGCATTCGTCTCGGGGCAGACCTGGCGGGTGGGGCCACGCAAGCCGGGCGACGCCGTCGGCGAGGACTTCGACAGGTCACGCCCCTTCGAGGGCAGGATCGTGGTGGTGACAGGTTCCGCGCGCGGGATCGGCGCCGCGATCAGCGCCACGTTCGCCCGCGACGGTGCGAAGGTGGTGGCCGTCGACATCCCCGCAGCCGGCGAGTCGTTGGCCAGGGTGGCGAACGAGGTGGGCGGCTCGGCCCTCCAACTCGACATCACCGTCGCCGACGCGGGCCGGCGGATCGCCGAGCACGTCGTGCGCACGCACGGATCCGGAGCGAAGATCTGGGCCATCGTCCACAACGCCGGGATCACGCGCGACAAGCTGCTGGCCAATCTCGACGAACAGCGCTGGGCACAGGTGTTGGAGGTCAACCTCGCCGCGGAACTGCGGATGAACGAGATCCTGCTTGACCAGGCACTGCCCGGTGGGCTCGCGGAGAACTCGCGGATCGTCGGGATCGCATCCACCTCCGGCGTCGCGGGCAACAAGGGCCAGACCAACTACGCCGCCTCGAAGGCCGGCGTGATGGGACTGGTCCGGGCCGAGGCGGCCGAGCTCTCGGACCGCCCCGTCACGGTGAACGCCGTTGCACCAGGCTTCATCGAGACCGAGATGACGGCGGCCATCCCCTTCGTCAGCCGGGAGATCTTCCGGCGCTCGAACTCACTGGGACAGGGCGGACAGCCCGTCGACGTGGCCGAGACCATCGCGTACCTGGCCGACCCGGCCTCGGGAGGCGTCGACGGACAGGTGATCCGCGTCTGCGGCCAGAACCTGGTGGGTGCGTGATGGCCCACGAGACCCGTGAACTCGCTGCCCTGCCCGGGCTGGGCGGGTTGTTCGCCAAGGCGCTCGCCAACAGCCTCTCGCGCCCGGGTCCGACGGCGGGACTCCCGGACCGCAGCGTCGTCGTCGGCGCGCTCCACCAGGATCGTGAGCGATTGGCCGAATACGCGCGGCTCACCGGCTTCGGCATCCGCGACGCCGTCCCGGCAACCTGGCTGCACGTCCAGACCTTCCCCCTGCACGCGTACCTGATGGCGCAGCCCGATTTCCCGTACCAACTGGCCGGCCTCGTGCACGTCAGCAACCAGCAGAGGCTCCACCGGCCGGTGACCGCCGACGAGGTGCTGCGCCTGCAGGTGAGTTCTGCCAACGCTCTCCCCCACAAGCGCGGGGTCGCCTTCGACCTGCTGGGCGAGATCCGGGTGGGAGACGAACTCGTGTGGTCCGGGACGAGCAACTACCTGGCAGTCGGCAAGTCGCTGCCCGGCGAGCCGGTCCAGACGCCACGGCTGGAGGCGCCGGCGGTGGCCGCCAGCCAGCAGTGGCGGCTGCCTGCGGACCTGGGGAGGCAGTACGCCAAGGTTTCCGGGGACACCAACCCCATCCACCTGAGCCGGCTGACGGCCATGCCCTTCGGGTTCGACAGGCCGATCATCCACGGCATGTGGACCCACGCGCGGGCGCTGGCCGGACTGGGGCGTCGGCTGCCGGAGGCGTACACGGTCGAGGTGGCGTTCACCAAGCCGATCGCATTGCCCGGCAGGGTGCGCTTCGCCGCGGACCGGGACCTCGCGTTCGCGGTGCTGAACTCGGACGAGACGAAGTCCTATCTGCTGGGCCGGGTGACGTCCTGACGCAGTGGCCCCGTCGGACGGGTCACCTAGAATCGGACGCATGACAGACGAGAACCGCACCGCCTCCGCCTGGGGCCTCGCCAGCATCCACAGCACCGGCGCCGTCCTGGACACCTGGTACCCGAAGCCGCAGCTCGGCGACGACGCCCCCGACGACGCGCCGTCGGCGCTCGTGGAGGCGCAGTTCGACGACGACATCCGCCAGGTGGAGACGAAGGTGGTCCGCACCGCCATCACGCTGGACCAGCCGCCGACGAGCGTCGAGGACGCCTACCTGCGCCTGCACCTGCTGAGCCATCGTCTGGTCAGGCCGCACGGGCTGAACCTCGAGGGGATCTTCGGCAAGCTGCCGAACAACGCGTTCACCAGCCGTGGCCCCGTCCGGCCCGAGGACGTCAACCGGGTGCGCGCCATCCTCCGCGCCCGCGGCGAACAGCTGATCGTCTACGGCCTGGACAAGTTCCCGCGCATGGTGGACTACGTCACGCCCACCGGCGTGCGCATCGCCGACGCAGACCGGGTCCGCCTCGGGGCGCACCTTGCCGCCGGTACCACCGTCATGCACGAGGGCTTCGTCAACTTCAATGCCGGCACGCTCGGGACCTCCATGGTCGAGGGCCGGATCTCGGCCGGGGTGGTCGTCGGGGACGGCTCCGACATCGGGGGCGGCGCGTCCATCATGGGGACGCTCTCGGGCGGCGGCCAGGAGGTCATCCGCATCGGCGAGCGGTGCCTCCTCGGCGCGGAATCGGGCATCGGGATCTCGCTCGGAGACGACTGCGTCGTCGAGGCCGGCCTCTACGTCACCGCTGGCACCAAGATCACCCTCGCCGACGGCCGGATCGTCAAGGCACGGGAACTCTCCGGCGTGAACGACCTGCTGTTCCTGCGCGATTCGGTCACGGGCACCGTCCAGGCCAAGAGCCGCCACGGCGCGCCCGTCAAGCTCAACGCCGAGTTGCACGCCAACTGATGAGCCGCAAGTCGGTGGCGCTGACCACGGCCGTCCTGCTGGTGATCGGCCTGCTCGGCATCGGGGCCTACCTCGGCTACGACTACGTGATGACGCGCCTGGTGCGGGAACGCTGCTACGTGGCCTTGGGAGACGGGGAAACCCTCACCCTGACCGCGGAACAGTCCCGCAACGCCGCGATCATCGTCGCCGCCTCCTTCAAGGCCGACCTGCCGGAGCAGGCGGCGGTGATTGCACTGGCCACCGCGTACCAGGAGTCCGGGTTGCGCAACCTCGACTACGGCGACCGGGATTCCCTGGGCCTGTTCCAGCAGCGGCCCTCCTACGGCTGGGGCACCGAGGAACAACTCATGGACCCGTGGTACTCGTCGGGGCGCTTCTACGAGGAACTGGTGAAGTTCGACAACTGGGAGCAGCGCGACATCACCGAGATGGCGCAGCAGGTGCAGCGCAGCGGCCACCCGGACGCCTACCGCAAGCACGAGGCCAATGCCATGGCTGTGGCCGGTGCCCTGCGCGGCACGCGGCCGGCGACGTTGGTGTGCGTGGACCGCACGGAGAACCCGGGAGACCCGGGTGTCTTCGAGGAGCTGGTCGCACAAGTCCCCGGCGTGTCGACCGAGGTCCAGGGCGACGTGGTCAGGTTCACTTCCCAGGACGAGGCCGCGCTGTGGGCCGCCACCCACCTCGCGCTGGCGAACACCCGCGACGCCGGAATCGTGTCAGCCGAACTCCCGACGCATCGCTGGGAACAGGGCAACGAACAGGCCTGGACCGAGGGCTCGCCCGACGGCCAGCCCGGGGTGGCCGAGCTGCGGCTGAGGCAGTGATCACGCCCAGGACGGGCGCCCAGTGGACGGCGGCTCTCCGGGACGAAGCGCTGCCGAACGTGGCCGAACTGCTCACCGACGACATCCCCGGGCCCCTCGCGGCGGCCGCTGCAGCCGCGGGCGGAACCGTCGCCGCCCACCGCCTGGCAGGGGTGACGTGGTGGCCCGGGCGAAGCTGCACCGTCCAGTGGCTCGCCGAGATCGAGGGCGGACCGCTCGCGGGCAGCGGCGAGTACGTCGCCACCACCCTGGAACCGCCGCCGGGCGCGTTGGTCGTTGGTGACGGCAACCAGGCGGTGACGGTCTGGAAGGTCCCGAACGACCCCTTCCTGCCCGCCCTGGCGACGGTGTTGGCACCAGGAATGGCCGCGCGACTCGTCGCGGACCTCGGAGGGGAGCTGGAGGATCCGGGCGCCGACCTGAAGGCCTACCGCCCCACCCGTCGCGCCGTCATCGAGGTCAACGGACGGGGAGACCATCGCCTCTACCTCAAGCTCGTCAAACCAGATCGGCTGGAGTCGCTGCGACGTCGTCACGACGAACTCTGCCGCCACCTCCCCGTGCCCGAGCCGCTCGGTGTCCAGCGCGAGTTGGGCCTGCTGGTGATGCCCAGCATGCGGGGTGCCACCCTCCGCGAGGCGCTGGAGGCTCCGGGCGAGGTGGTGCCGTCGCCAGAGGTGGTGGTCGGGCTCACTGGTCGGATCCCCGAGCTGTCAAGGATGGGTGAGGTCACCTCGTCGATCGAGGCGGCACCCCGGATGGCGGACCTGCTCACGCACCTGCTGCCCGCCCAGCACAATCGCATCACCTCCCTCCTGGGCCGGATCGGGAGCGACCTGGTTACCGAGCGTGTCGTCGCGCACGGCGACTACCACGAGGCCCAGTTGTTGGTCGACGGCGGCGCCGTCGTCGGTCTGCTCGACGTGGACACCGTCGGGTGGGCCCGGCCCGCGGACGACGCCGCCGTCATGCTCGCCCACCTGAGCGTCTGGTCCGCAATGTCATCCCGACCCCAAAGGGTCCGCGCCTACGCCCTCGAGTTGCAGCGGTTGTGGGACCGCCAGCTGGACCCGGTGGACCTGCGACGTCGCGTCGCGGCGCGACTGCTCGCCTTGGCCGTGGGCCCGTTTCGTGCGCAGGTGGACGGCTGGCCCCTGCAGACCTCCCTCCGCCTGGACCTGGTTGAGGGTTGGCTGGACTCGGCCGATGCCGTCGCCTGATCCTCGGTGAGAAGTCTCTAATCCTGACGTAAGGGTCCCCTCATCCCCACCCGGAAGACTCGGATCAACGACAACCGGAGGGAACATCATGAGCAACACCTGGAAGATCGCAGTCGGAGCCACCGCCCTGTCCGCCCTGGGCATCGGCGTCGCGGCCGCCAACACCGTCGGCAACAACCCGGAGCCACTCGACCTGAGCGAGCGTCGCCCCGTCGCTGAGACCTCCACCGGCTGGGACGTCTCATCACCGGCCGCCACCCCCTCGCCTTCAGTCTCCCCCACCCCCACCGCGCAGGTCGGGAACATGGGCGAGGCCACCCTGCACAGCCCCTTGGCCCAGGTGGCTGGCGAGCTCAGCGCCCAGTCCGTCCAGACCGCCCAGTCCGTCCAGACCGCCCAGTCCGTCCAGACCACACAGTCCGTCCAGACGGCGCAGTCCGTCCAGTCCGCTCAGTCCGTCCAGACCACACAGTCCGTCCAGACGGTCCAGACGGTCCAGACGGCGCAGTCCGTCCAGTCCGCTCAGTCGGTCCAGTCTCCCGACGGTGACGACGACTGACTCAGCCCGTCTCCTGGCCGAGGAAACGCTGGTGCCCACGGATCGACGTCGATTCGATAACGAGAGTGTCCCGACTGTTCATTTGCGCGCCGACGGAGCCTACTCTCGAGGCAGCGACAAGGGGGGCCCGGGAATGTTCACACGACGTCAACTTCTACTCATGGGCGGACTGGCGGCAGCGGCAGTCGGGCTTTGCGCCTGCTCGCGAGGCGCCGTGGCAACCGAGTCCCTGCGAAGCGACGCCTCCCTGCGAGAGCTCCCGCTGGAGTCGACGGCTGGCATCGACGTCGCCGCACGAACGACGGCCGACCTCGGCTGGGAGTTGTTGGTGGCCGGCGCTGAACGCAACCGCGTGATCGCGCCGTCGTCCCTCGGGGTCACGCTCGCGATGTTGGCTGAGGGCGCCACCGGAGAAACCCTGACGGGCCTCGACGCGCTGTTCGGACTGGGAGCGGACGAGCGCTCCGCAGCGGTGGGTGCGCTGCGCCAGTCGCTGGACGGCTACGATTCCCTTCCCGCTTCCGTCGACGTCGACGACCCGCCCGATGAACCCGTCGTCCACCAGGCCAGCCAAGTGGTGATCATCGACGACAAGCCCGTCGGCGAGCGGTTCCTCGAGCGCCTGGCCGCCTACTACGACGCCGGGGCCGAGCGCGTGGCCTACGACGACGCCAAGGCGGCACTCGACGAGTGGGCCCGCACCCACACCGCCGGTCTCATCGAGGAGTCGGGGATCCGCATGGAGCCCCGGATCAAGGTGGTGCTGCAGGATGCCATCCTGTTCGCGGCAGCCTGGCGGGAGGTGTTCACCGACGACACGGGCACGATGCCGTTCGACGGCCCGGACGGACTCACCTCGGTGCCGGCGTTGCGGGGCGAGTTCAACGTCGCCTTCATCGAGGGCGACGCTTGGGAGGCGGTCCGGCTCCCCTACGACGATGCCCTCGCCATGGACGTGATCCTGCCCGCCAGGAGCGTGGACCCTGCCTCCCTCAGTGCCCAGCAACTCGACGACATCCGGCGGGCCCTCGACGAAG
Source organism: Tessaracoccus sp. OS52 (assembly GCF_020687685.1). Classification (GTDB taxonomy): domain Bacteria; phylum Actinomycetota; class Actinomycetes; order Propionibacteriales; family Propionibacteriaceae; genus Arachnia. Next base: position 1,867,637 of record NZ_JAJEWM010000001.1, read on the forward strand.
CCGCTCCGGTCTCGGTCTCGGTCACCATGCCGCCGTGCGACCTCACCGCGAAATGGGACCTGCTGGGGCCGCTGGCCGAACAGGGGCTGACGTTCGATCAACTGGACGGCATTTTCTCCGGCGGGTTCGCGGCGCAATTCTGCCAGCAGGTCAAGCTCATGGTCTCCGCGAAGGGAACGGTCGGCGCCGGCGTCACGGAGGTGGCCGTCGCGGAGAGCGCCAGCGTGACGGAGATGGAACTCGTCGTAGACCGGCCCTACATCATGCGCGTGCTGGACACCCGCACCGGTTGGCCGTTCTTCCTGGCGATCGTCAACGACGCAGCGGCTGCGGTCACGACCTGAGGCGGGCGGCGGCCTCGGCGATGCGCTCATCCGTCGCCGTGAGCGCGATGCGGACGTGCTGGTGTGACCCGGTGCCGTAGAAGTCTCCCGGGGCGGCGAGGATTCCGCGTTCGGCCAGCCAGTCGATGGTGTCGCGGCACGGCTCGTCGCGCGTCGCCCACAGGTAGAGGGCACCCTCGGAGTGGTCGATCCTGAAGCCGGCCGCCTCGAGCGCCGGCCGTAGTGTGCGTCGTCGGGACAGGTACCGCTCGCGCTGCTCCTCGACGTGGGCCTGGTCCGCCAGGAGCGCGCGCATGGCCGCCTGGATGGGGGCCGGCACGATCATCCCAAGGTGCTTGCGGGCCGCGATGAGCTCCCCGACGACGGCGCAGTCGCCCGCGACGAACCCGGCACGGTAACCGGCTGCGTTGGACCGCTTGGAGGTGGAGTGCACCGCCAGCAGCCCGGAGAGGTCACCACCGTTGATCCGGGGGTCCAGCACGGAGAAGACCTCGGCCTCCCAGCCGAACTCCGCGTAGCACTCGTCGCTGGCCAGGACGGCACCGGCGGCGCGGGTGGCCGCGACCCACGCCCGCAGTTCGTCGGCCGACAGGACCCGGCCGGAAGGGTTGGCGGGTGAGTTGATCCACACCAGAGCGGTGTCGGGCGGAAGCTGCGCGGGATCGTCCAGCGCGACGGCGCGGGCGCCGGAAACCCTGGCCCCGACCTCGTAGGTGGGATAGGCGCACGTCGGGTAGACCACGGCCTTGCCAGGTCCGAGTGCGAGCAGCTGTGGCAGCCAGGCGACGAGTTCCTTGGTGCCGATCACCGGCATCACGTTCTCGTCGGTCAGCTCCACCGACGCCCAGCGTCCCTCCAAGTAGGAGATGATCGCGTCCCTGGTCTTGGCCGCCCCCCACACCGTCGGGTAACCGGGTGAGTCAGCCGCCGCGGCCAGGGCGTCACGGGCGAGGGCCGGCGTGGGGTCCACGGGCGTGCCGACCGAGAGGTCAACGAGGCCACCGGGGTGCTCCGCCGCGCGTTGCCGCGCCGCTCGCAGCGAGTCCCACGGGAAGTCGGGCAGGCTGCGGGCCAGCGACATCACTCAGGCCTGGGGCGGGAGAGCTGCGACCTTCGGGTGGTCGGCGTCGATGACGCCCAGCTTGGCGGCACCACCGGGGGAGCCGATCTCATCGAAGAACTGGACGTTGATGTCGTAGTACTCGGCCTGCTCAGCGGGGACGTCGTCCTCGTAGTAGATGGCCTCCACAGGGCAGACCGGCTCGCATGCACCACAGTCCACGCACTCCTCCGGGTGGATGTAGAGCATGCGGTTGCCCTCGTAGATGCAGTCGACGGGACATTCCTCCACACACGCGCGATCCTTCACGTCGACGCACGGAAGACCGATGATGTAGGTCATGGGGAACTCCTTTTCGAAGCGGGCTCGGCTCGGACCAGCCTAGCGGTTCTCAGGCACAGATGATTTCGTCGCCCGCGGAGTACTTCCATTTGTAGTCCTCCTTCTTGGCCACGGCGTCTCCCTTGTAGAACAACCGGCTCCAGGTGACCGTGAAGCCCTGGATGGGTGCCTGCGGTTCGCAGTCCGGTGCCGTCACCGTACGCTTCTCGCCGTTGTAGTAATCGGAGCGGACCAGCTCGGTGGAGACCACCCGGTCCCAGACCCGGGTGCCCCAGACCTTGAACGTGATGGCGCCTCGCTTGCCGGGCGCGGACTCGTTGATGTAGCCCTGCAGGTAGATGGGCTTGCCCGAGTCGTTGCGGAAGCGCATGTCGATGGAGCCGTAGTAGATGGTCGCCTCGCGGCCCGCCGGGTAGCGCGAGAAGTAGAGCGAGTGTGGCTTGTGCTCGACGTCCTCCAGGCCTGCGAAGAAGCCGGCGTTGTAGAGGGTGGTGGCGGCCTGGGAGATCCCGCCGCCGGACTCGCGCACCAGCACGCCGCCGTTGATGACGTAGCCGTCGGTGTAGCCGTTCTGGGCCGTCCGCGGGCCGAGGGTGTCGTTGAGGCTGAAGACCTCGTCGGGCAGCACTACGGTGCCGTTGACCGACGCCGCGGCTCGGCCGAGGTTGGTGTTGCGGTAATCGGCGTGGGGGTAGTTGGTGGTGAACTCGCCGATCACCTCCTTGGGCACGACCGCCTGCGCCTCCTCGGTGGTGAAGTCGGCAGCCTGTTTGACGACCTCGACCTCGGCGACGCGCTGGTCACCCTCCTTCAGGAAGGTCTCCTCGAAAGCGGCCACGATCGCCTCCGGGGCGACGGACTGACCGTCCACTGCGGGCACGACGACGATGGCTCCGCCGGACATCTTGTAGGAGGCGTCCTTGGCTTCCGTCAGGTCAAGGGCCTCAGCCCGAGCGTCCTGCGTCAGTTCCAGCAGGCGGTCGGTGTCGAAGCTGTGGCTGAAGGCGCCGTTCTCGTCGAAGGCCAGTGTGGTGACCTCCGCGATCTGGGCGGGCGTGATCTCGAAGCTGCCCTCCCCTGCCTTGATCGTCACCGGGCCGGAGATGGCGGGGGCAGCGACTGTCGCCACCGCCTCGTCGACCATCTCCGTGGTGATCTTCGGGGGCGTCTCGGTCAGCGTCGCCTCCACCTCCAGGTCCCGGCTCTCGAAGGCTTCCGCGACGTCCTCACTCGTGGCTGCAGCGTCGAGCGCGGTGGCGTTCACGGAGTCCGTGCGCGCGATCTCACCGTCGACGTAGGCGAGCGTGGCGTCCTTGCCCTCGGTCATGAACTTGTCGGCGTGCGCCTGGAGGCTCTTGTCCAGGACCTCGGTGTCCACCAGCTTGCGCAACTCGACTGGGCCTCCGCCGTTGAAGACGTTGAGGATGTCGGCCGGGTTCCAGCTGAACCCGCCGCCTGCGTCGCGGATGGCGCCCTCGTAGTCGAGTCGGAACCCGTTCTCAAGGGGCGGGAGTTCCACCACGACGTCATCCGGCCCGGTCACGGCGATGGGTGCTGCGTACTTCGGCTCCAGTTCGGCGCGCAGCTTCTCCTCGGCCTGGGCCGCGGAGAGGCCGCCGATGGCGACCCCCTCCACCTCGGCCTTGGCCGGGATCTGGTTGCCCGCGATGAAGTACGCGGCGACGTAGGCGCCGGCCAGTAGCACCAGCAGGCCGACGATTGCCCCCAGAACCCATTTTCTGGCGCTGCCGCCGGGCTTGTTGCTCTTGCTCAACTCATGATCCCTTCACCGCGACCAGCCGTCGCTCGGTTCCCAATCCTACGTTGGGCGTGGTCAGCCACCAAAGCCCCGCGCCGCTGTCCCCACCGTCGCGGGGTAGGGTTTGCCGTTGGGTCCAGCGCATGTTCCAGGAGGTTTCAGTGGGTCTCAGGGATCGGATCAGGGCGACGGGACTGCCGCGCACCACATGGGTCCTCGCCGCAGCCGGTTTCCTGGTGGCCGTTGGGTTCGGGGTGGTCATCCCCGTGCTCACCCCGTTCGCACGCACGTTCAACGCCTCCACCTTCCAACTCGGGCTGGTGGTCAGCGGGTTCGCCGCCATGCGGCTGGTGATGAGTCCCTTCGCGCCCAGGGTCGGCCGCCTGATCGGTGAGCGCAACGCCATCACCGTCGGGATGCTCATCGTGGCCGCTTCGACCGTCGCGACCGCCCTGGCCCCCAACCTGGCCATGATGATCTTCCTGCGCAGCCTCGGTGGTGTCGGGTCAGCGACGTTCACCATCGCCGCCATCACCCTCCTGCTCGCCTCGGCGCCCGAGGACCTCCGGGGACGGGCCTCGGGTCTCTACCAGGGCGGCTTCCTGCTGGGCTCCATGGCCGGACCGGCACTGGGTGGCATCCTCGGCGGGATCTCCTACCAGGCGCCGTTCTACTTCTACGCGGTCATGCTCGCCGTCGCCGCCGTGTTCACGGCTCTCATGCTGCCCGCACGGGCCCCGGTTCTCCAGAGCCACAAGCGCGCGCCCCGGCGTTTCGCCGACGTGATGAGGGACGTCCGTTACCAGGCCGCGTGCGTGGTGGCGCTCGGCCAGGGGTGGCAGTCCTACGGCGTGCGCAACGCCCTGATTCCCATCTTCGTGATGGAGGGCCTGATGCTGGAGACGGCGTGGACCGGCATCGCCTTCGCCGTCGCCGCGGTGGCGCAGACGCTGATGCTGGCGCCCGCCGGCAACGCCACGGATCGCATCGGCCGCAAGCCGGTCATGATCGCATCCGGACTGATCTGCGGTGTAGCGACGATAGCCATCCCCTACTCCCCCGGGATCGGGTTCCTGATCGCCGCGCTCTGCGTCTACGGCGTCGGCGCCGCTTTCCAGGGCACCGCCCCGACGGCGGCCGTGGCGGACGCCACCCACGGCAGGGGCGGGGCGCCGGTGGCGGTGTTCTCCATGGTCACCGACATCGGCAGCATCCTCGGCCCGCTGATCGCGGGCGCCATCATCGACGCGGTGTCCTTCGAGGCCGGTTTCATGGTGGGCGGTTTCATCCTCATCGCCGGCGCGCTGTACGCGATGTTCATCCCCAAGTCGCTCGACCTGTCCTTCAGGACGGCCAACACCTGAGAGTCAGCGGACCTCGATACGGAACGGCAGGCTGAGCGCGCCGGGAACGTACAGCCCGAGCCAGGCGGCGGCCCGCACGAGCAGGTCCTCCGCCGTCACGGGACCGGCAGTCCCGGCCGCGGAACGGGATTCACTGGAGTTGGCCGGCAGCAGGCGCTCAATGGCGCCAAGGTGCCCCACGCGCTCCGCGGAGACCTCCTCGGGGTCCACATCCGCGAGGGCGCAGGCGCGCTCGAAAGCCGTGCGCCAGCCACCCAGGTGGTCGACGAGGCCGCGCTCCAGGGCGTCGGCTCCGGTCCAGACGCGGCCCCGGGCCAGGGGCTCGAGTTCCTCGTGGGCCATGCCCCGGTCGGCGGCGGCGAAGCTGGTGAAGTCGTGGTAGATGCGGTCCAGTGACTCATCGAGCTTGGCCCAGTCCTCGTGGCTGAACTCTGTGGCCGAGGAGAGCATGCCGGCCCGGGCCCCGATCCGGATCGATTCGCGCTTGAGGTCCAGCTTGTCGTAGAGCCCGGCGGTCACCATCTTCCCGGCGAGGACTCCGATGGAGCCGGTGAGCGTGGTGGGTTGGGCGACGATCTCGGTGCAACCCATGGCCGCGTAGTACCCGCCCGAAGCCGCGACCGACCCCATCCGGGCCACGACCGGACGGCCGCTTTCCTTGACGCGGAGCACGGCGCGGCGGATGAAGTCGGATGCGACGGCGGAACCCCCGGGTGAGTCGATCTCGAACACCACCGCCTTGGCGTCGTCGTCGCGCAGCACGGCGCGCAGGTGTTCGTCGACGACGTCGGAACCCGCCATCTCGCCGGCCAGCCCTCCGGGACCGCCGCGGCCAGTCACGATCGCGCCCCGCAACGAGACGACGGCGACCTTCGCCCGATGCTTGTTGCGCAGGCGGGGCAGCGAGGGCTTCGGGGTCCAGCGCTGCACGTAGCGCAGGTTCTCCGGCGCAGCGGACCACTCCTGCAGGCTGGCGGCGTAGACCTCGTCACGGTAACCGAGGTGGTCGACCAGGCCGAGCTCGAGGGCGCGCTGAGCGCTCAGCGGCGAGTCGTTGACGGCCTCCCAGACCGTGGCGGCGTCGAGGCTCCGGCGCCGGGCGATGGTGGCGACGGCGTCGTCAACGACGGACTGCCCGATGCGGGTCATCATCTCGCGGTTGGCCTCGGAGACCTCTGAGGCCGAGAACTGGTCGGCAGCGGTCTTGTACTCCTTGCGCTGCCCGAACTGTGGCTCCACGCCGGCCTTGTTCAGCAGCCCCTTCAACAGGACGATGTTGACCTCGGCCCCGCCTATGCCGACGTCGCCGGTGGGCTGCAGCCAGATCTGCCCGGCCGCCGTCGCGAGCTTGTAGGCGGCGAGGCTGTTGGCGAGTTCCCCGAAGGACTCGGCCCACGCGACGGTGGGCTTGTGCCGCCCGAACTCCTCGATGAGCTGGCCGACCTCATCCAGCACGGCCATGGGCTGGCTCGGGTCCACGGCGTGGATCACCAGACCTGCCACCCGGCTGTCCGTGGCTGCCTGATGGAGGTGGTCCCTGAGCATGCCCATGGTGGCCGCGTTTAGGGACTGGAGCGCCTTCAGCGGGTTGGTGGGCCTGACCTCGATGAGGCCGCGCGCGAGGTCGAGTTCCAGGACGACGGTCCTGGAGTCCAGAACAGGAAGGGTGTCGAGCAGGTCCTTGAGGCGCATGTCCCCAAGGGTACCCACCCGACACCCTGCGCTCAGGCGAGCAGTGCCTTGGCGGTCTGGGCCACGTTCTGGGCCGTGAAGCCGAACTCCTCGAAGCACTTGGCCCCGCTGGCGGAGGCACCGAAGTGCTCCAGGGAGACCGACGCACCCTTGGGACCGACGTACTTCGCCCAGCCCATCGCGATGCCGGCCTCGACGCTCACCCGCGCCGTCACGGCGGCGGGCAGGACGGACTCCTTGTACTCGTCGTCCATCGCGTCGAACCACTCCTGGCAGGGCATCGAGACCACGCGGGTCGGGATCCCCTCGGCCTCGAGCTCGTCCTGCGCGGCGACTGCCACGGAGACCTCCGAGCCGGTGGCGATCAGGATCACAGACGGGTCGGTCGAGGCCTCGCTGAGGACGTAGGCGCCGTTGGCGACGCCTTCCGCGGAGGCGTACTTGTCACCGCGGGCGACGGTGGGCAGGTCCTGGCGCGAGAGCAGGAGTCCGGCGGGGTTGGTGTTGCGACGCAGGATCTCGCCCCAGGCCACGGAGGTCTCGTTGGCGTCGGCTGGGCGCACGACGTCGAGGTTGGGGATGGCGCGCAGCGCGGCGAAGTGCTCGACGGGCTGGTGGGTGGGACCGTCTTCGCCGACGCCGACGGAGTCATGGGTCCACACGAATGTGCTGGGGATGCCCATGATGGCTGAAAGGCGGACGGCGGGGCGCATGTAGTCGGAGAACACCAGGAACGTGCCACCGTAGGGACGGGTCAGTCCCGAGAGCGCGATGCCGTTGACGATGCCGCCCATGGCGTGCTCACGAATGCCGAAGTGCAGCGTGCGGCCGTATTCGTTGCCCTGCCATTCCTCGGTCTGGCGGGACTCGGGCAGGAAGCTCGGCTCGCCCTTCATCGTCGTGTTGTTCGAGCCGGCCAGGTCGGCCGAGCCGCCCCACAGCTCGGGCAGCTGGTCCGCCAGTGCGCTGAGGACCTCGCCAGAGGCCTTGCGGGTGGACATCTTGCCCTCCTCGAAGACCGGGAGCGACAGGTCCTCGGGCAGCTTGTGGGCCCGCACCCGCTCGAGCAGCTGGCTGCGCTCCGGGTTTGCCTCCTGCCACTGGGCGAACCTCGCGTCCCATTCCTCGCGGGCGGCGCGCCCACGTTCTGAGGCGTTGGCCCGCGCGTGGTCGACGGCGTCCTGGTCGATCGCGAAAGGCTCCTGCGGGAAGCCGAGCTTCTCCTTGAGTGCCGCGACCTCGTCGCCGCCGATCTTGCTGCCGTGGACGTCGTGGCTGCCGGCCTTGTTGGGCAGGGGCCAGCCGATCACGGTGGTCAGCTTGATGAACGACGGCTTGTCGGTCACCGACTGGGCCTCCTCGATGGCCGCCAGCAGCGCGTCGAGGTCCTCGGCGTACTCGGTGCCGCCATTGGTCCAGTCGACGTGCTGCACGTGCCAGCCGTAGGCCTCGTAGCGGGCGGAGGCGTCCTCGGTGAACGAGATGGGCGTGTGGCCCTCGATGGTGATGCGGTTGTCGTCGTAGAACAGGATCAGGTTGCCCAGCTTCTGCGTCCCGGCCAGCGAGGAGGCCTCGGAGGAGACGCCCTCCTGCAGGCAGCCGTCGCCGGCGATCGCGTAGACGTAGCGGTCGAACACGGACTCACCGGCGGGTGCCTCGGGGTCGAACAGACCACGTTCGCGGCGGGCCGCCATGGCCATGCCGACGGCGTTGGAGATGCCTGCGCCCAGCGGACCGGTGGTGCACTCCACGAACCGGGTGTGGTGGTACTCGGGGTGGCCGGGGGTCTTGGAACCCCAGGTGCGCAGCGCCTTGATGTCATCCAGTTCCATGTCCGCACCGGCCAGGTAGAGCTGGCAGTACTGCGTGAGCGAGGCGTGCCCCGCGGAGAGGACGAAGCGGTCACGGCCCAGCCACATGTCGTCGGTCGGGTCGATGTTCATGACCTTCTGGTAGAGCAGGTAGGCCAGGGGCGCCAGGGAGACGGGCGTTCCCGGGTGGCCGTTGCCGACCTTCTCCACCGCATCGACGGCAAGGATGCGGGCCACGTCCACGGCGCGCGAGTCCAGTTCGGTCCAATCAAGAGTCACGATGTTTCCTATCAGTTGACGCCGGGCGCTCAGCCCAGATGCACAGGCCTACTCTATGGGCCCCTGCCGCCAACCGTCGTTCGGGGCTCAGAACTGGAACGTCGGACCCGACTCGTCCCAGCTCCACGATGCAGCGGGGCCGGTGTCCGCGTCCGGCTCGTCCGGCTCGTCCGGCTCGGGAGTGAGTTCGGGTTTCGGCGACCCCGGTTCGACTGGTCGGATGCTCTCCCCCATCGCCTCCCGAACGAGCCTGGCGATCCCTTCGCCCGCATCCGGGTCGAACTTGCGGATCTCAGCCATCCTGACCCCACGGGAAGGTGACCCAGCCGTCGGTGTGCTGCCAGACGTAGTCAGCCGCGAAAATTGTGTTCGGCTTGGAGAACAGCACGGCGCTGCGCACGTCCGCCCCGAAGCCACGCAGGAGCTTCGTGACCAGACCGAGCGTGCGTCCGGTGTCGGTGATGTCGTCCACCACGAGCAGCTGGCGGCCCGCGATGGCCGCGGTGTCAAGCAGGGGCGCCAGCAGGATCGGGTCCGCCGTCGGCTCGTTGGGATCTGTGTAGCGCTCGACGTTGATCGCATCGGCCAGGTCGATTCCCAGCGCGTAGGCCAGAGCACCGGCCGGCAGCAACCCGCCGCGCGCCACGGCGACGATGACAGTGGGCTTGAAGCCGGATTCCCGTACCTGGTGGGCGAGGTCGGTGCAGGCGCCGCCGAACCCCTTCCACGTGAGCGAGGCGTCGGATGGCGAGGACATGGGCGCCATGCTACCCGCGACCGGTTTCCCGGCCGCGGGCAGCACGCCGACTGGTCAGCCCAGGTACTTGCGCCACGGGCCGGAGATGGCGTAGGTGGCGTGTCCCTGCAGGGATGCGAACAGGGTGTCGCCGAAGTGGTTCCAGACCGGCCCGGCGAACTCGCCGCCGTCCAGAAGGTTCAGCGCGATGGCCTGCGAGCCGAGGCCCTCGGTCCAGGAGATGAGGTGCTGCTCACCGGAACCGTCCTCGGCGAGCGTGACCGTCCCGAAGGGGGAGATCGTGATGTTGTCCGGACCGTCGAACTCGCTGTCCATGTCGTAGAAGATCTTGAGCGTCATGGTCTGGGCCTTGAAGTCGTAGCGGAAGACCATCCCGCGGTTGGTGGCCACGGCGCCCTTGGCGAGTTGTGCCTCGTTGGCGTAGGAGCAGGTGAACCACAGGCCCTTGCCGTCGGACCAGCAGCCCTCGATCTTCGGGTGCCGGGTGACCGCGGTCATCTCGAACTGGTGTCGCAGGTTGGTCTCCTGCGCCTGGCGGTCACCGTCGTGGAGCACCCAGCGGACCTGCTTGGGATCGTTGAGGTCGGCTGCGGTCATCGACGCGAAGTGCGGGTAGACCGAACCGTCGCCCGCGAGCACCGCGGCGGCGTAGAGGGTGCCGTCGTTCTCGCCGAAGAGGCTTGCGATACCGGCAGCGAGCTGCTCACCCTCGGGGGCGTCCCACTTGTACAGGAGGCCGTCGCCGGTGTCCTCGGTGATGTAGGCGCTGCGCCGGGAGGGATCGATGGCCGCACCCTCCCAGACCGCACGGCCCCAGGCCTTGATGGGCAGCGGCAGCTGCTTGTCAGGCGCGTCGGGGAAGACCTCGAACACGTAGCCGTGGTCCTTCTCCGCAACACCGGCCGGTGTGGTGGACCCTGCCTTGGTGGTGTCCTCCTCGGCGGTCAGCCAGGAGCCCCACGGTGTCTGGCCGCCGGCGCAGTTGCGGATGGTTCCGGAAAGGCCGACCCACTCGCCCACGTTGACGTTGTTGCGGTCCACGTCGACGACGGTGCAGCCGCCGGCCTGCGACGGGTCGTAGACGGTGCCCGGGATCGTCGGCACCTTGAAGGCGGCATTGCTGCGCAGCTCGTGGTTGCGCACGAGGCGGTGGTTCTGGGCGAACTTGAAGGCTCCGGCGCCGTCCACGTTGCCGGGGGTGACGCCGATGACCTCACCGCCGGGGCCGCTCAGCAGGGGGGTCTGGCCGACGCGGGAGATGACAGTGACCCGGAAACCCTCGGGAACGGCGATGTCTCCCGCCGGGACGAGGTGCCCGAAGGCGCGGCCGGCGTGGCCGGGGCGGACGTGCTGGTCGGCCAGGGCGAGTCCGGGGAGTCCGGAAAGGGCCAGGCCGGCACCTAGAGCGGTACCTCCGGTGAGGAGCTGGCGACGGTTGATGTTCATGGGAGAACGCCTTTCTGCGAAGAGGTCAGATGCGAGCACCTGTGATCCTTCTCCCAGACAGCGGTCAGTTCGGTGACCGCCGGATGAACCGTGCACGAACAGTCGGTTACTCAAATGGGACGTGCTGGTGGCCGTCGGGGAAGATCATCGTCACGAACACGACGTCCAGCCAGCGCTCGAACTTGCGCCCGACCTGCGGCAGCACCGCTGACTCGACGAATCCCAGGCGTTGGTGGAACGCCCGCGACGCCGCATTCTCCGCGTCCAGCACACCGACCATGACGTGGACGCCGTGGCCGCGCGCGTAGTCGATGAGGGCCGTCATGAGCATCCGGCCCGCGCCGGCCGCGCGCCGGCCCTCGGCGACGTAGACCGAGTGCTCGACGGTGTAGGCATACCCGGCCTTCTCGCGGAAGGGACCGAAGCTGGCGTAACCGATGACGCCACCCTCGGCGGGATCCTCCAGGACCAGGACGGGGAAGTCCGCGGCCTTGAGCTTGTCGAACCAGATCCGTCGGTTCTTGAGGTCGACGGGCTCGATGTCATAGGAGGCGGTGGTCCCCACCCCGGCTTCGTTGTAGATGGCGACGATGGCTGGCAGGTCGGCGTGCGTGGCCGAGCGGATGGTGGGCGCCATGTGACCGATTCTAGGCGGCGGCGATACCGTGCTGACCATGTCCACCCTGCGGAGCATCTCAAACGTCAACTGCAGCGCAGCTGCCCTCGACCTCGGCGCGACGGTGACGTCCTGGCGGCCCGCAGACGGCGAGGAAGTGCTGTTCGTGAGCTCAGGTTCGGCCCCCGTTCCCGGTCTGGAGTTCCACGGCGGAATCCCGGTCTGCGCGCCCTGGTTCGGCCGCGGGCGCGACGGCGTCCATGTGCCACGTCCGCACGGCCTCGTGCGCTGGGTCCCCTGGGAACTGGTGTCCCGGACCGACGGGCGGGCAGGAACCCGGCTGGTGTGGGAACTCGACGGCGCGGCCGTGGCCCACCTCCCCGGGGCCGGCGACTACCCCTCCGACATCCGGTTCCGCCACGAGGTGACCTTCGGTGCCGAACTCGTGGTGCGGCTCACCGTCGGCTCCCCCAGCACGGGATTCGTCCTCGACGAGGCGCTCCACACCTACTTCGCCGTCGAAGATGTCCGCAACGTCCGGATCACCGAACTCGAGGACGCTCCGTTCCGGGACCACAGCGTCGATCCTCCGCTCCGGCGCGTGGCCGCCGGGGAGAGCGTCGTGCCCGCCGGGAGCATCGACCGGGTCTACCAGTGGAGCGGACCGGTGCGCATCGAGGAACCCTCCCGCACCATCACGGTCACCTCCTGCGACGCCGCCAGCGTCGTGGTCTGGAACCCGGGCCCAGCGCCCTTGCCGGGATTCGGACCCGACGAGTGGACGCGCATGGTCTGCGTCGAGGTGGGCAACGTCCAGGGCGATGCGGTGAAGGTGCCGGCGGGCGGCTCCCACACCCTCTCGATGACAGTCTCCGTGGCTAGGCCCGATTCGCCTCGGGCGTGACACCGGGCAGGAACCGCCAGAGCCAACCCCCGCCAGCGACGCACAGCACACCCGTCACCAGCCCTGCCACGGCGATGGGTGCCGCAACTGTGATCAGGGACACCATCGCCGGCCCCGCCAGCCTCCCGACGCTGGTGATCGTGTTCCAGCGCGCGATGTGTCTGGTGCGGTGCTGTTCCGGCGACAGGTCGATCCCCAGCGTCATCACGATGCCCGAACTCAGCCCGTTGCCCAGCGCCACGCAGATGGCCGACACCCCCACCGCCGCCACCGCGCCCGTCCGGGAGGACTGCCCGACTGTGACGGCCAGCACGGCCAGGAGGACGTAGCCGAAGCCGCAGACGAACAGCGCGGGGACGATGACCGCCGTCCGGCCGCGGCGATCCATCAGGGTGCCGCCGGGCACGAACATGAAGATCTCGACCGCGGCTGCGACGGCGAAGATGAGCGAGATCGTGGCCGCATCCAGCCCGAGTGCCGCACCCAGCAACGGCAGGATCAGCGGTCGGTTGGTGCGGCTGATCGCGAGCGGGATGACGCCGATGCCGGCGAGCAGCATCGTGGTGATGGCAGGACGTCCCGGCGCGTACGGCGACGGGGTGTCCGGGATCGGTTCGCGGGCCTGCTGCCGAAGCGGCGTCCTGGAAGGCGCGCGATCAGAGGGCACCAGGTTCACGATCACCAGAACCGTGGCGACGGCGGCGGTGAGGGCGGCCAGCGCGAAGACCCACCCCTCGTGGAGCACCAGCACCACAGCCGCACCCGCCACGGGGCCGAGCACATGGCCGATTCGGATCATGCCGCCGAGGGTTGACATCCCACGCGCGCGCACGGCCACCGGCAACTGCGTTCCCATGTAGGCCTGGCGGCCGAGCATCCAGACCTGTTCGCAGATGGCGGTGGCCAGCAGTGCCAGGAAGAAGCCGACGCGGTGACCGCCGGTCGCCCCGACAGCCATCGCGTGGGACACCACGGCGAAGCCTGCCAGCGCCGAGAGCACCAGCCCGATCCCGGTGGTGATCATCGAGAGGCGCTCGCCCACCGCGGTCATCACCCATCCAGCGGGGATGGGGCCGAGCACGCCGACGGCGCCCGAGACGACCGTGAGACCGGCGGCCGCCGGGACGCTGAACCCGAGTTCCAGAGCGATGAGCGGGATCAGTGGCAGCAGCGCCGACGCCCCGATCGCCTCCAGCAGCACCGGCGCGTAGATCGGCCACACCAGCCGCGCGAGCGTCCGCCTCGCACCATCGGGTTGTCCTGTCACCGCCACCTCCTGCCCAACTCTCCCATCCCCGCCGCCCAAGGGACACAATGGAAGAGCCCGGACGAGGAGGTCGACATGGATCCCAGGGTGCGCGCAGCGATGGGGGCAGCGCCACGCAGCGCCTTCCTTCCTGACAATCTCCGGGACCTGTGGCGTCTGGACCGCCCCTTGCCCCTGTCACACGGCCAGACCAACTCACAACCGAGCACCGTCGTGGCCATGCTGGAGCTCCTGGACGTCCAGCCGGGGATGAAGGTCCTCGACGTGGGTTCGGGTTCGGGCTGGACCACTGCCCTGCTGGCGGAACTCGTTGGTCCGCAGGGCAGGGTGATCGGCGTCGAGCGCGTGCCGCAACTGGTGGCCGGCGGTTGCCGGGCGCTGGAGAGCGGAAGCTGGCCCTGGGCCGAGATCCGGCAAGCCACCGCCGGGACCCTGGGCGCCCCGGCGGATGCGCCTTTCGACCGGATCCTCGTCTCGGCCGAAGCGGACAGCCTGCCGCGGGCGCTGGTGGACCAGCTGGCCGACGGCGGCGTCATGGTGGTCCCGGTCGCAGGCGTCATGACCCGGGTGGTGCGCGCCGGAGGCGACCAGCTGGTGACCCGGCATGGCTTCTATGTGTTCGTCCCACTGATCGAGGACTGACGCGATTGCGGTAACGACTCGGTAACGGTGGACGCGGATCGATGCAACTGGTGGCAACAACCTCGACACTTGACTGAGGGCTGGCTCATGCTGCTTCTACAGCAACATGCCGGCACAGATGCCGAACAAGCCCTGAAAGTTCGAAGGAGAACCCACCAATGCGGAAGACCACCCGATTCGCGCTCGTCGCCTCGAGCGCCGTCGCAGCACTCATGATCGGCGCCTGCAGCAACGGCACCACCACGCCGGAGGACCCCGAAGAGACCACCACCGCAACCGCCGGAGAGACCGCGTCCGAGGAGGAAAGCGCGCCGGCCGAGAACGTCGAGCCCACCGTCATGAAGCTGGCCCTCAACCAGCCTGAGGACCACGTCTCCTACATCGCCCTCGAGGCCTTCGGTGAGGACCTCAAGGAGGCCACCGACGGGCGCTGGGACATCGAGGTGCACGCCAACAGCACCCTCGGCAACCAGGACGAGTACGTCCAGTCCGTCGGCCAGGGCGTCATCGACATGGCCGTCGTCTCCGCACCGCAGCTGGAGAACCTCTCCAAGGACTTCACCATCTTCAGCCTTCCGACCGTGTTCGAGTCCATCGACCACCAGATGAAGGTCCTCGCCGACGACGAGATCGTCGGAGACCTCTACACCTCGCTCGAGGACAGCAACGGCATCACGGTCGTCGGTGGCCTCACCCAGGGCGCTCGCAGCATCTACACCAAGGACGCCATCGCCCAGACCCCCGAGGACCTGGCCGGCAAGAAGATCCGCGTGCAGGAGAGCCCGTCTTCCTCGCGATGATCAACGCCTTCAAGGCCTCCCCCACCCCGATGCCCTTCGGTGACGTCTACACCGGCCTCCAGTCCGGCGTGGTCGACGGAGCCGAGAACAACGAGATCTCCTACTTCAAGAACAAGCACCACGAGGTCGCCCCCTTCTTCTCCTTCACCCGCCACCTGATCGGCGCCGACTTCGTCATCATCAACGCCGACACCCTGGCCGAGATGTCCGAGGAGGATCGCGCAGCCTTCGACGAGGCCTGGGACGCCGCTTGGGACATGCACACCACGCAGTGGGTCTCCGACACCGAGACCGCCATCGCCGACGCCGAGGCCGCGGGCGCAACCTTCGAAGAGGTTGACAGCGAGGCCTTCACCGAGGTCCTGACCCCGCTGCTGGACGAGTTCCTCACCGAGGACAGCCAGAAGTCCCTCTACGAGGCCATCCAGGGCGCGAAGTAACTCCACCCGGATAGCCAGCAGCACCGCAACACAACCGCAGCGAGGGCGTCGGGGGTCCCAGACCGCCGGCGCCCTCGCTTCGATCAATCCAAGCAACAGCACCACCCGCGTCCACGGAGGACAACCTTGACCACCAAACCACCGGAATCAAACTTCCCCGGAGAGCCAGTCCCTGGCGACGAAGCACCCCCAGCGGCCCCCACACCCCAACCGGGGCCCGTGCGCTGGCACGGCCTGATCGCCGTCCTCGGGACCATCCGCAAGGTCGTGGACCGGATCCTCGCACTGCTGTGCATCGTCTTGTTCGTGTTGCTGGTC
The DNA here is from genome assembly GCF_020687685.1 of Tessaracoccus sp. OS52. Taxonomy (GTDB): domain Bacteria; phylum Actinomycetota; class Actinomycetes; order Propionibacteriales; family Propionibacteriaceae; genus Arachnia. Next base: position 1,883,478 of record NZ_JAJEWM010000001.1, read on the forward strand.
ATCATCGTGGCCTGGCAGGTGTTCACCCGTGAGATCGTCAAGAACTCGGCGCCGTGGACCCAGGAGGCCGCCCTGTTCACCTTCGTTGTCCTCGCCATGCTGTCGGCGGCCTACGTGTTCTCCGAGCGGGGCCACATCGCCGTCGAGATGCTGGTGGAGAAGCTCCCGATGCGCGGGCAGAAGGTCATGGGCATCATCATCGAACTGGTCGTGATCTTCTTCTTCATCTCGGTCTTCATCATGGGCGGCCTCCGGGTCGCCGAGAACGCCTGGGGACAGGGAATCTCCACCCTGCCGCTCACCGTCGGCCAGATCTACCTCGTCATGCCCCTGGCCGGCGTACTGACCTGCTTCTACTCGCTGACGCACATCGTCGGCATCCTCGCGGGCGTCGAGAAGCCAGTCCCCTCCACCGAGCTCGAAGGAGCCGTCTGACATGGATCCTTTGACAACGCTTGCAGTGATCGTGCTCGTCGCTGGCATCACGATCGGCATCGCGATGGGCCTGCCTGTGGCCGTCTCCATGGGCCTCCCCTCGATGCTGGCCGTCTTCATCCTCCTCGGGGACTGGGACGGAGCCGCCTTCACCGGGGCCCAGAAGATCTTCTCGGGCAGCAACTCGTTCGCCCTCCTCGCGATTCCTTTCTTCGTGCTGGCCGGCGGTCTGATGAACACCGGCGGCATCGCGTCCCGGCTCATCGACCTGGCCATGGTGATCTCCGGCCGGATGCCCGCGGCGCTGGCGCAGACCACCGTGGTCGCCAACACGTTCTTCGGTGCGGTATCGGGCGCGTCGGTCGCCTCCGCCGCGGCCGTGGGCACCGTTCTCAGTCCCCCGATGCGAAAGGCCGGCTACGACCCCGCCTTCGGCGCGGCGGTCAACGGCGCCTCGTCGCCAGCCGGGATGCTGATCCCCCCGAGCAACACCTTCATCGTGTACTCGCTGGTCTCCAGCACCTCCATCGGTGCCCTCTTCATGGCTGGCGTCGGCCCGGGCCTGTTGTGGTCGGCCGTCTGCATCCTGGTGGTGGCCTGGTACGCCCGCAAGCGCCCAGAGCTGAAGAGCACCGCCGCGCGACCCACCTTCAAGCAGGCGCTGGTCATCTTCCTGAAGGCCGTCCCCGCCCTGCTCATGATCTTCGTCGTCATCGGCGGCATCCTGAGCGGCATCTTCACCGCCACGGAGTCGGCGGTCATCGCCGTGCTCTACTCCTTGGTGCTCGGTCTCGTGCAGCGGACATTGCCGGTCAGGGAACTGCCGAGGATCCTCCTCGAGGCCGCCAAGGTGACCGGCATCATCATGCTCCTCATTGGAGTCTCCAGCATCCTCGGCTACGTCCTGGCCTTCGCGAGCATCCCCCAACTCGTCACCGCCGGCCTCCTCGGGTTCACGAGCAACAAGGTCCTGATCATCATCATCATCATGATCGTGCTGCTGATCGCGGGTACGGTGATGGACCCCACCCCCGCAATCCTGATCTTCACCCCGATCTTCCTGCCAGTGGTCACCGAACTGGGGGTGAGCCCGATCCACTTCGGCACGATGATGGTGTTCAACATGTGCCTGGGCAACATCTCGCCGCCGATCGGCAACAACCTGTTCGTCGCCGCCCGGGTGGCGAACGTCCGGATCGAGGCACTGATCAGCCGGCTGTGGCCCTTCTTCTGGGCGCTGGTCGGTGCGCTGTTCATCGTCGCGTTCGTTCCTCAGCTCTCGCTCTGGTTGCCGAGTGTGATGGGACTCATCAAGTAGTAACCCTCGACGACACCGTCGTGGGTGTCACGCCCCTCCTTCCGGAGGCACCAAGTCCTTCGGAAGGTGGTGGGTGACAACCACGACGGTGTCGCTTGTTTTCCAGTCGACCTCGGAGCACCGGCGCTGGAGTTCCTCGATCTGGTCCACCGTGGGGTCCGTCCCCAGCGTCGGCGCCACGAACACCTCGCTGTGGAACACATGCCCCATGTCCCGCACCCGGACGGTCGAACGGTCCACCCAATCCGTCCGGTCAGCCTGCAGTTGGAGCAGACCGACCACGGGGTGCGGCTCGTCGGAGTCGATGGGTGTGGCCCGGCCGTCGAGGAGGTCTCGTACCGCGCTGCGAATGTTGGTGACGCCGTCCCACAGGATCGACGTCGCCACCAGGATCGCGGCCACGGAGTCCGCCCACCACAACCCGAAGCCGATGCCCGTCACGCCTGCGATGGTGGCCAGCCCGGTGGTCCAGTCAGCCTTGTTCATGTCCGCGTCCGCGGTCAGCACCTTGTCGTGCAGCGGCTCGGCCAGTTTCATCTTCAGCCGTCCCAGGATCATGGGCGGGATCGCGACGATCGCCATCACGATGATCATCAGCCAGCCCGCCCAGATGGTGAAGCCTCCGATGGGCACGACCCCGATGGGCGGATGCTCCCCCTTCAGCAGGCCGGACGCGCCGTTGTAGACCAGCGAGATCCCCATCACCAGGAGCGCGACCGCGGCTACCAGGTGTCCCGCCCCGACCGCGCGGTGGTGCCCGTAGGGATGCTCCGGATCCCGGCTCATCCGTGCCCGCCAGATCCCGAACAGGAAGACCGCCGGGGGCAGGATTGCCAGCATGTCCTCGGCGAAGGCCGTCCGCATGGCCTGGGACTGCCCCGCCACCAGGCCGACCGCGACCACGATGAGGGACATCACCACGATGCTTGTCCACTCCAGACGGATGGCTTTTCGCAGCAGTTCCTGCTGCTTGGCCGGGAGCGAGGAGTGGATGCCCCGGGTCACGGCTGCAGCCCTTCCTCGATGAGGAACCGCTCAAGGCTGGACTGCAGGGCGTTCTCCCCCATCCTGACAGCCATCACCAGCTTCTCCTTCTTCCCGTCCGGTCCGGTGGTCTCCGCGTACGGGCGGGTGAGCGCCGCGTGCGTCGTCCAGGGCGACTTCGCCGTGAGGCCCCCCACGACGACGTCCAGCTCCCCCAGCTTGAGTTCCTCCATCAGCACGCTCTCCGCGCCTTCGCTCCAGACGATCTCGGCGTCGATCGACTCCGCCCAGGCGGAGATGATCTCCGCCTCCCGGTCCGTGTACGGCTCATTGGGCGAGACGCCGACGCGCAACTCGCCCCCCATCGCGCGCACCAAGGTTCCCTCAGGATCGCGTGGGAACTCGGGCTCCGAGCAACCTGGAAGAAACAGCGTCGCGACCAGCGCGACGACGACCAGCCACCACCTAGACGTCATGGGCCAACCCTAGGGTGGTGGCGGGTCCGCACTTCGGAAGCTGGGAGAATGGCCCCATGAGCCACGAGCACGACCACCACGAGCACGACCACCATGAGCACGACCACCATGAGCACGACCATGACCACGACCACGGCACCGGCACCGGCTCATGGTCGCGCCTGCGGCACGCGCTCATCCCCCACAGCCATGACCACACCGAGGCAATCCAGACCGCGGAACAGGCAAGCGCCGTCGGGATCCGGGCAGCCTGGATCAGTCTCGCCGGCATGGGCGCCACGGCGCTGCTGCAGATCGTCATCGTCGCCCTCAGCGGGTCGATCGCACTGCTCGCCGACACCGTCCACAACCTCGGTCACCTGGCCACCACCATCCCGCTGATCATCGCCTTCCGGCTGGGGCGCCGGGCGCCCACCCGTCGTTTCCCCTACGGCTTCAAGCGGGCCGAGGACCTCGTAGGGCTCTTCATCGGTCTGGTGGTGGCGATCTCCGCGGCGATCATCATCTGGGAGTCGGTGCGCGCCATCAGCAACCCGCGAGACCTGACCAACCTGGGCTGGGTGCTCGCCGCCGCGATCATCGGCGCGGCCGGGAATGAACTGGTGGCCCGCTACCGCATCCGCGCGGGGCGGCGAATCGGCTCGGCCGCCCTGGTGGCCGAGGGTCAGCACGCCCGCACCGACGCCCTGACCTCGCTGGCGGTCATCATCGGCGTGGTGGGCGCCTGGGTCGGACTGCCCCAGCTGGACCCAATCGTCGGCCTCGTGATCGCCGCCGTGATCCTCGCGGTGCTCTACAACTCGATGCGCACGGTCATCCACCGCCTGATGGACGGCGTGGAACCCGGCACCCTTGACCTGATCGAGGCGCAGGCGGCGCGGGTCGACGGCGTGCTGAGCGTTCGCCGGGCGCGCGCCCGCTGGCTCGGGCACCGGATGGAGGCGGACGTGGAGGTCGAGGTGGAGCCCGGGTTCGACGTCGACGGCGATGCCGTGGCGCACCGCGTGCGGGAACACCTCCTGCGGGAGGTTCCGCACCTGGACAACGCGACGGTACACGCCTGCGGCCTCAGGTGAGCGCGCGGTGGAGCGCCGCCTGCTCCGCCCGCAACCACCTGCCCCGGCGCCGGATGACGTCGCCGACGCCGTCGTCCCACATCCGACGCCACCCGCCGCCGCGCCGTTCGGCCGCGTCCTTCATCGTGTGCCAGCTGCGGTCCGCCATCGCGATCGATACGGGCACCACCCAGACTCGGTCCTCCTCCCCCAGCCCGTAGGCGTCGACCAGGGCGCGGCCACGCTCGGCCGGGTCCACGCCGTCGAAGACTGGGTCTCGATCCTCTGGCGCCATCCAGCCGGCCCACCACAGCAGCAGGTTGGCGACCTCCTCCACCCGTGACGATGGTTTGACCAGATCCCAGTCGATCAGCGCGTGCGCCACCCCACCGGTGAAGACGGTGTTCTCGGGAGTGATGTCGCGGTGGCCCATGAAGGTGGCGGGCGGGCCAGGCCTGCTGGGGGCGTCGGCCGGGACACCGAACGGGACCATGGCATCGTCGAGGCGACGCACCAGGCGGGCCACCGACAAGCCCCGCTCGAGGTCGCCCACCCAGCTCGGCCAGGGGCGCCCCGCGACGTCGCCCTCGACGAAGGAGAGGATCTCACGACCGGCGGCATCGATTCCCAGGAATCTGGGTGCGCCCTCGACGCCAGCCTCCTCCAGGTGCCGCAGGACGCGGTGCACCAAGTTGGAATGCGGCCCCATTGGACGCCGGACGGTGTCGCCCACCCGGACGATTCCGTCGGTCACGTCGCCGCCCGACAACGGGTTCTCCACCTCGTCCGGTTCGACCATGGGTCCCAGTCTGGCAGGATCACAGGTGCGATGACTCTCACTGACACCCTCCAGGCCACCGGCAAGGATCCCGACGCCCTCTACGAGGCGTTCGTGGCCTGGGCCGGGCGCGACGGGCTCCAGTTGTACCCACACCAGGACGAGGCCTTGGTGGACATCCTCTCCGGCGCGAACGTGGTCGTGACCACCCCCACGGGCTCCGGGAAGTCCCTGATCGCCACCGGCGCCCACTACGTCGCGCTGGCCACCGGTGGCCGCACCTACTACACGGCACCCATCAAGGCCCTGGTCAGCGAGAAGTTCTTCGCGCTGTGCGAGACGTTCGGCGCGGAGGTCGTCGGGATGGTCACGGGCGACGCATCGGTGAACCCGGACGCCCCAATCGTGTGCTGCACTGCCGAGATCCTCGCGAACATCGCACTGCGTGAGGGCCGCGCTGCCGTGGTTGACCAGGTCATCATGGACGAGTTCCACTTCATCGCCGACCGGGACCGCGGCTGGGCGTGGCAGGTTCCGCTGGTGGAACTGCCCCAGGCGCAGTTCATCATCATGTCCGCCACGCTCGGGGACGTGAGCCGGCTGGCGAACGACCTGGAGGAACGGACCGGGCGGCCCACCTCGGTGATCGGTGGCGCGCAACGTCCCGTGCCGCTCAAGTACTCCTGGTCACTCGAACCGATCCACGAGACCATCACCCAGCTGGTGGCCGACCAGCAGGCTCCCGTCTACGTCGTCCACCCGACGCAGGCCTCCGCGGCCGAGCAGGCGCAGGCACTGCTCAGCCAGGGCGTCATCAAGAAGGCCGGGACCGCCACCCCGGAGGCCCTCAAGGAGGCGCTCGCCGGGTTCAAGTTCTCCCCGGGGTTCGGCGCGACGCTGTCCAAGCTGCTGCGGGCCGGAATAGCCGTGCACCATGCCGGGATGCTGCCCAAGTACCGCAGGCTCGTCGAGCAACTCGCCCAGCGCGGACTCCTCACCGTGATCTGCGGGACCGACACCCTCGGTGTGGGGATCAACGTGCCCATCCGCACCGTGCTCTTCAGTTCGCTGACGAAATTCGACGGGCGACGACAGCGCCAGCTGCGCAGCCGCGAGTTCCACCAGATCGCCGGCCGCGCGGGGAGGGCCGGCTACGACACCGTGGGATACGTCGTCGCCCAGGCCCCCGAGCACGAGGTGGAGAACGCCAGGATCCTCGCCAGACACGAAGGCGACGCGAAGAAGCTGAAGTCCGTGCGCCGCAAGAAGCCCCCGGAGGGCTTCGTCAACTACACCGAGTCCACCTTCGGCAAGCTCATCGAGAGCGAGCCCGAGGAACTGCATGCCCGGATGCGCGTCACCCATGCGATGCTGCTGAACCTGCTGCAGCGCGACGGCGACATCGCGGCCGCAGTCGTGCGGCTGGTCGACAGCTGCGTGGAGGACCCCAAGGCGCGGCGGAAGCTGCTGGGCCGGGCCGCGTCGCTCGGGCGTTCACTCATCAGGGCGGGCGTCGTGCAGCGGCTGCCGGAGCCGAGCCCGACCGGCCGACGCTACGAGCTCAATGTGGACCTGCAACACGACTTCGCCCTGAACCAGCCGTTGTCCGCGTTCGCCCTCGCGGTGATCGAGACGCTGGACCCCGACGCACCCGAGCACGCGCTCGACGTCGTGAGCGTCATCGAGTCCACCCTTGAGGACCCGCGAACCATCCTGCTGGCGCAGCAGTTCCGGGCCCGTGGCGAGGCCGTCGCCGAGTTGAAGGCGGATGGTTACGAGTACGAGGAGCGCATGGCCATCCTCGACGAGGTGACCTGGCCCAAGCCTCTTGAGGAGAAGCTGAACCACGCTCACCTGGAGTACGGGGCGCTGCACCCCTGGCTGCTCGAGACGCCGGTCTCCCCCAAGTCGATCGTCAGGGACATGTACACCGCGGCGATGACCTTCGGCGAGTACGTCGCGCACCTGAAGGTGCAGCGCAGCGAGGGTCTGATGCTGCGCTACCTGTCCGACGCCTACAGGGCGCTGCGCCAGACGGTGCCGGAGGGTTTCCGCAACGAGGAACTCGGCGACCTGATTGCCTGGCTGGGTGAGGTCACCCGGCTGGTTGACTCCTCTCTGCTGGACGAGTGGGCGGCGCTGAACGCGCTTGCCGGAGAGGACGCGGTCACGCTCGACGACGACGTCCCACCGCCATCACGACCGGTGACCGGCAACGAACGGGCCTTCCGCGTGATGGTTCGAAACGCCTTGTGGCGGAGGGTGGAACTGGCAGCCGACGACGACGTCGACGCCTTGGCCACGCTCGATTCCGGCTCGGCCATGACGCGCCAGCGCTGGGACGAGGCGCTCGGCAGCTACTGGGACGAGCACTCGGAGATCCGGACCGGCCCGGACTCGCGCGGGCCGGCCTTCTTCGACGTCGAACCGCAGCGGAGCGGCAGGATCTGGCTCGTCCGGCAGGTCATCGACGACCCGGCGGGCAACCGCGACTGGGCCATCCACGCCCAGGTTGACCTCGACGCCTCCGACGAGGCGGGCGAGCTCCGTCTCCAGACCCTGAGCTTCGCCCGACACGACTGAGTTGCCGCCCTGCTAAAGAATCGTTGCGCAACAAGGCTTAAGCTTTACCGATGAACGCTGACCAGCTGATCGTGCACGAACCGGAGCGGATCCGCGCCCTGGCCCATCCCCTTCGCCTGCAACTCCTGGACCTCCTCACCGAGCACGACGAGCTGACGGCCACGCAATGCGCCGAGTTCACCGGGGAGTCCGTCGCCAGTTGCTCGTTCCACTTGCGCACGCTGGAGAAGTACGGCTACATCGAGCGGGCGCAATCACGGGGCCGGGAGCGGCCCTGGAGACGAGCTGGCCAGGGCGGGTTCAAGACCGAGGCCGATCCGGACGTCCCGGAGACGATGCACGCCTCCACCGAACTCGCCGTGCTCAGCGCCTCCCACCGGGTGCAGGGCTTCCAGCGCGCCATGGCACACGTGGAGAAGGAGTCGATGGAGTGGCTCGAGGCCACCCAGGTCTCCAACGTCGGCTTCTGGGCCACCGCCGAGGAGACCGCCCAGTTGGGTGCCGACATCATGGAGGTCCTCGTCCGGTTCAAGGACAGGCGCGACGCCGCCCAGCGTCCGGCCGGTGCCCGCTGGGTGCACGCACTGTCCCTCATCTACGCCGATCCGCAATGATCAAGACTTCTTGCGCAATACCTATTGCTAAAGCTCTCTTTAGGATCTAGCCTTTACGTGTCAGCACACCTCCTGCTCGAAGGGACGGGCAAATGGGACCGCACGTAATTGATGTTCTCGGCCTGGTGGGTCGCAACACCGGCCGCCCAATGGCAGATCTGACCTATGACGAACACTTTCCCCCGGCGCAGCCCAGGCGGCGGCGTCTCGGTTGGGGCTGGCTTCGTCTCCGTCCGCGGCGACGCCGCTCCGTCGCGGCACGACCGCTGGTCTGCTCGGCCTAGGTTCAGTGGCGGGGTCAGTGCGTATGGTGGTGGCCATGACTTCAGCACCCCAACCTCCTCCTCCGGACACCCGGGACTGGCTCGAGGTCCTCGAACGTGGCTGCGACGAGTGCGGCTGGCGTCCCCACGAGCCGGCTGAGTCCGTGCAGCGGCTCACGGACTCGGTGGGGCGCTGGGCAGCGGTTCTCGCGCGGCCCGACGCCGCACAACGCCCCACCGAGGCCGTCTGGTCTCCGCTCGAATATGCCTGCCACGTCCGCGACATCATCGCGGTCTGGGAGGAACGCGCCACGGCCATGCTCTCCACGAAGGATCCGGTCTTCGCTGACTTCGACGGGGACCAGGTGGCCATCGACGAGCGGTACTGGATGGCCAGGCCCGGGGCGGTGGCCGACGAGCTGGCCCGCAACGTCGAGAAGACGACAGCCGTGCTCGGCGGCCTCACCCCGCAGCAGTGGGCCAGCCGGGGGCGGCGCAGCGACGGGGCGGGGTTCACCGTCGCCACCCTGAGCCTGTACTTCTCCCACGAACTGACACATCACCTGCAGGACGTGAACGGACCCGACGCCGAGCACACCCGCCACCTGCAGCACGCCATCGAGCTCGCCCGAAGGGGCCTGGACGCCGACGACGGCGGCCCCTTCGGAGCGGTGGTGGTGCTCGACGGCGAAGTGGTGGCCGAGGGCTGGAACCAGGTCACCAGCACCAACGACCCGACCGCGCACGCCGAGGTGGTGGCCATCCGCGCGGCGTGCGCGAAGCTGGCGGACTTCCAGTTGCACCGCGCCGTCGTCTACTGCTCGTGCGAACCGTGCCCCATGTGCCTCGGGGCTCTCTACTGGGCGCGCCCTGCGGCGGTGTACTTCGCCACCACCAAGCACGACGCCGAACGTGCCGGCTTCAGCGACGCCTTCATCTACGACGAGATCGGCCTGCCGCCGGACCAGCGGTCCCTGCCGTTCCACCAGGTGGCCGTCGAGGGCGCCACGGACGTGTTCGACGATTGGCTGACCAAGCACGACCGGACCCCCTACTGACGAGACGGCTACTTCCAGCCCAGCTCACGCGCGACGGCCGCCAGGTTCTCCATCCAGTGGGTGACGTAGTCGACGCCCAGCTGGCTGGGGCAGGCGAACAGGACATAGTCGGCCTCGGCGACGGCGTCGTCGGCACGCAGTTGCTCGGCCACCTCGTCGATGGACCCGACCAGCTCGGGCCCGGAACGCGCCGGCGTGTTCTCCAGGACCCCGACCGAGTCCCCGGTCCCGCCGTGCAGGCCGAAGAATCGCTGGTCGAGGCCCGACGTGATCGGGAAGACCGGCCGGGTGACGGCGGCCAGGCCGCCGGCGCCATGGCCCGCAGCGGCGAACCGCTCCCGGAAGGAGCGGACCTGGTCGGCCTGCTGGACGTGGAACGGCCGGCCGTCCTCGGCCAGCAGCAGGGTGGAGCTGAGCAGGTTCAAGCCCTGCTCACCGGCCCACTCCCCTGAGGTCAGCGTCCCGGCGCCCCACCAGATCCGTGCGGGAAGCCCGGGGCTCAGGGGGCGCACCGGCAGGTCCGGGTCGCCACCGCTGCGCGCCGCGACGTGGGACCTTGCCATGGGTTCGCCGGCGATGGCGCGGCGGAAGACCGCGAGCTTGGCCCGAGCATGGTCGGACCAGGTCTCCCCGTCGCCGAGGCTGTAGCCGAAACGGGCCTGGCCGTCGGCGGCGTGCTCGGGCGACCCCCGGCTGACTCCGAGCTGCAACCTACCGTCGCTGATCAGGTCGGTGGCGGCTGCCTCCTCCGCCATGTGGAGCGGATTCTCGTACCGGAGATCCACCACGCCGGTGCCGACGTCCAGGTTCGTGGTCACCGCGGCCATGGCCGCCAGCAACGGGAACGGGCTGGCCAGCGACTGCTCGAAGTGGTGCACCCGCACCCACGCGCCGTCGAAGCCCAGTTCGTCAGCCGCGCGCGCCAGCTCGACGTGCTGCCGCAGCGTCGCGCCGGCGGAGGCCACCGGGGACCCGGGGACGTCGCGGTAATGCCCGAAGGACAGGAATCCGATCTTCTTCATGAGCGCTTTCCAAACTCCGAAAGAGTGGCCACCACGATGGCCTCGGTGCCGGTGGCGAGGGTCGGCTGGATGGCCGGCGCGAACCTGGGGTTGTGGTTGGGGTACACCTCATGTCCCGGGAGGAACGCGCCCACCCCCCAGTAGGTGTACGGGATCCCGAGCGCATCGGGGATGGTGCTGAAGTCCTCGCTGGCCGGGACTGGGGCCAGGTGGGCCACGCGGTCCGGCCCGAAGTGCGCCAGGAAGGCCTCCGTGACGCGGGCGTTGGTTGCCGGGTCATTTCTGGTGAGGGGGTACTGGTCGTAGTACTCGAACGTCGGAGGTTGAGGTGAGCCTGCAGCGTCGCATTCCGCCCGCACGATCCGTTCCAGAGCCGCGATGATTCGCTCACGCACCGCCATGTCGTAGGTCCGCAGATTGACCAGCAACACCGCCTGGTCGGCGATGATGTTGCTCTTCGAGCCGGCCTGGAGGCTGCCTACGGTGACCACCCCGAAGTCGCTCGGGGAGATCTCCCTGGAGACGATTGTCTGCAGCCTCATAACGATGGAGGCCGCCAGCACCACCGGGTCCACCCCGTGCTGCGGCATCGAGCCGTGCGAACCCTTCCCGAACACGGTGATCCGCACCGAGTCCCCGGCAGAAAGCACCGGCCCTGCGGCGGTGGCGAGCTGGCCCGAGTCGACCACTCCCAGAACGTGCGCGGCGAACGCGACGTCCGGGCGCGGGATCTGCTGGACCAGCCCGGCCTCGACCATGGACCGCGCCCCCTCAGCCGTCTCCTCTCCCGGCTGGAAGAGCGCGACGTAGGTGCCAGCCCACAGCTCCCGGTGCTCGGCCAGGAGCCGGGCGGCGCCCAGCGCCGTCGCGGCGTGGGCGTCGTGACCGCAGGCGTGCATCACGCCGTCGACCTGGGAGGCGTACTCGAGGCCGGTCGCCTCGGTGACTGGCAGCGCATCGAAGACGGCACGGAAGAGCACGCACGGACCATCACCGTTTTGCAGGATGCCCACCACCCCGCCCCCGACCTCCAGCACCTCGTAGCCGAAGGCGCCAAGTTCCGACGAGATGCGCCCCGCGGTGCGGGTTTCCCGCATCGACAACTCCGGATGTCGGTGCAGGTCCTTGTACAGCTCTTCCTGCCAGCCCGTGATGCCCTCGAGTCCAGCGAGGACGGTTTCCGCCACACTCATGGTTGCCTCCAACCAGTTGCCACTCCGTCAGAAAAACGCTACTGCGCCATCAGGGGTTCCGCGCCAACCGGCCCGCAACTGGCATGGTTGCGGTGTGGAGCACATCTGGCTGTCCCTCACCCAGGCCCTGGCGACGCTCGACCCCGCGGGCTACCTCGCGATCGTCGCAGTCGTGGCCGCCGTGTGCCAGTGGCTGGCCTGGCAGCTGCGCGTGCCCTCCATCCTGCTGCTGCTTGTGGTCGGATTCGGCCTCGGCCAGCTCGTGGGGCCAGACGCGATCCTGGGGCGCGACGTGCTGTTCGGCGGCGTCACGCTAGCCGTCGGGATCATCCTGTTCGAGGGCAGCATGTCACTGCGGCTGCGCGACGCCCGGGACCTGGGCCGTCCCTTGCTGCGCCTGTTCACGATCACCGTCGTCATCGCCTGGGCGCTCATCACCGCGGCGGCCTGGTTGCTCGGGTTCCAGCTCGAGATCGCCCTACTGGTCGGCGCCATCCTCGTGGTCACCGGGCCCACCGTCATCGCCCCGATCCTGCGAACGCTTCGGCCCACCCGGAGGGTCGGGGCGCTGCTGAAATGGGAAGGCATCGTGGTGGACCCGATCGGGGCGATCCTCGCCGTCCTGGTCTTTCAAGGGGTGCTTGCCGGCCGGGGCGGCGATGCCCTGCCCCAGCTCGTCGGCTCCCTGGCGCTGACCGTGGCGGTCGCGTCGGTCCTTGGCCTGGGGTTGGGCTTCGCACTGGAACAATTGGTCAAGCGACATCTGATCCCCGACTTCCTGCACGGTGTGGTCTTCCTGTCCGTGGCGATCGGCGCCCTCGCGGCCTCCAACGCCATCCAGCCGGAAAGCGGCCTGCTCACCGTGACGGTGCTCGGCATCTACCTGGGCAACCGCCCGGGTCTCCACCTGCGGCATGTGCAGGAGTTCACCGAGCACCTCCAGGTCCTGCTCGTGGGGGGCCTGTTCTTGATCCTCGCGGGCCGGATCGCCCCCGCCGAGGTCCTGGCCGTCGCGCCTGAGGGCCTGTTGTTCGTGGCCCTACTCGTGGTGGTGGTGCGGCCGGTGAGCATTCTGCTGGGGCTGTGGGGAACCAACGTGTCCCGGGAGGAACGCGGACTGCTGGCGTTCATGGCTCCGCGGGGCATCGTCGCGGCGGCGGTGGCGAGCATCTTCGGCCTCGAGTTCCTCCACGCGGCCGAGCGTGCCGTCGAGGAGGCGGTTCTGGCCTCCGGGGAGGAGGCCGAAAGGTTGCGTGAGAGAGCCACCAATCTGGCCGTCCTTTCCGAGCAGGCAGCCGACGTGGTCCCGTTGGTGTTCCTGGTGATCGTCTGCACCGTGGCGATCTACGGCCTCGGCGTCGGACGCCTCGCAGAGCGGCTCGGGCTGGCCACCACGTCGCCTCAGGGAGTGTTGTTCGTGGGCGGGGCCAGGTGGATCGTCGAGATGGCCAAGACCTTGGACGAGGCAGACGTCACGACGACGATCGTGGACCGCGAGTACGCCAGACTCTCGGCGGCCAGGCGTGCGGGGCTGAAATCGGTCACAGCAAACATCCTGAGTGACTACGCGGTCAAGGACATGGAACTGGCGGGGATCAGGACGCTCATCGCCGCCACCCCCGACGACGAGGTCAACGCGACTGCGGCCCGCGAGTTCGCACACGTCCTGGGGCGCGCCAACGTCTTCCAGCTTCAGCGCCCGGAGGAGAAGAGCAGCCTCGGTGGAGCGCGAACCAAGGCCGCATCTCACCTGAACGCCAGGATCTGCTTCCAGCCAGCCCGAACTCACGAGGAGCTGGAGGACTTGATGGACCGCGGATTCGTCGTCAAGAGGACGAAGCTGACACCGGAGTTCACCCTTGCGGACTTCCATTCACGCTGGGGCGACGACGTCGTGCTCCTGTTCACGCTCGAGGATGGCCAGGTTCAGGTGGTGACAGCAGAGAGCAAGCTGAAGGGCGACGGAATCACGTTGGTCGCGCTGGTGCCGGGCCAGGCAACGGGCCACTCCTAGGCGACGGCGCGTCCGGGGGTGTTGCTCCACTGGGACCACGAGCCGGGAAAGAGTGCGGCCTCGAACCCGGCGAGTTCCAGCGCGGCGATGGCGTGTGCGGCGTTGACCCCTGACCCGCAGTAGGCGGCGACGGGGCGGGAATCGTCCACGCCGGCTGCCGTGAGGCGCTCACGGATGACCCTCGGCGGCAGGAACCGGCCGTCGGCGGCCAGGTTGTCCAGGTTGGGAGCGTTGATGGCATCGGGGATGTGGCCTGCGACCGGGTCGATGGGCTCCACCTCGCCCCGGTATCTCTCGGGGGCCCGCACGTCCAGCAGCGTGCCCTGCTCGGGGAAACGGGCAGCAGCGTCGATGTCGATGACAGGCATGTGACCCCACGACAGTTCCACCGTCCCCGCGGTGGGCTCCACCGGTCCTGACTCGACCGCTCCCCCTGCCACCCGCCAGGCCGCGAGGCCGCCGTCGAGGATACGTACGCGCTCATGCCCGGCGTGACGCAGCAGCCACCAAGCGCGCGCGGCGGGGACCCCCGTGTTCTCGTCGTAGACGACGACGTCGTCGCCATCGTCGAGTCCCCAGCGCCGCGCAGCGGCCTGCAGGTCCTCGGGTGAGGGCAGCGGGTGGCGGCCATCTGCCGGCTCGCCATGCGAGGACAGCTCGGTCTCAAGGTCGACGTAGACGGCGCCCGGAAGGTGCGCGTCGAGAAAGCGGGGCATGCCGTCGGGCTGCTGGAGTGACCAGCGCACGTCGAGGATGCGCGGCCGGCCGCCGGCAACCAGGTCTGCCTGCAGTTCGGCGGCGGAGATCAGTGTGGACATTGCCGTCACGATACCCGGCCAGTCGGCCTACCTGCGCACGCGTGGAACCGGGGACGTCCGGGTCATCCCGGCCGGCCCGACGGTGTACTTGCGCCCCAGGGGCGACGTCCAGCAGAAGTGCCCGTAGTTGGTCTTCTCCACCCGCCAGGCGCCAAGCGTCTTGGCCCGATGCACCAGGCGGGACAGGGGTGCGAGGTTGTCGATCCCCGTCTGACCGGGCTGCCAACCGGTTCCCCTCGCGAAGGGAGCCACGTGGTCCAGATCCAGCGACTTCGAGTACAGCGAGCTGAACGGGAAGACCTCCGCCGGAGAGCGCCGATGGACGGCGTCGCGGATGCGCTGCGGGATCTCATACGAGTCCACCGCGGCCACCGTTGCGTCATCCACGACCGGCCGGAGGGTGACGTTGGTGCCGGAGAGGAACTCGGGCAGCGAGGCGGTGGTCAGTGGCCCCAGGCCGTCGATCCGCGCGACGCCGGAATCCGGCTCCGCCAGTGTCCTCTCGGACAGGTGGACGTAGACGACGGTGCGCCCGCGATTGCGGCCGCGCCCGCCGCTTGCAGGCGCGCCGGCGGTGGTTGGCCCGGACCCCTCGAGCCAGGCCAGGGCGGCTGCGGGGTCCGCGAGCAGCCCGAGCGCTGATGCCCGACGCTGCTGGCGGCTGCGCTCATCCCCAGCCTCCGCCATCGCGCAGGCCAACTCGTTCAACGTCTTGTCCAGCGCCTTCGCGTCCCTCGACGCCAGGCGCGCGTACATGTCGGCCGAGCCGGCGTCGTGGTTCCCGATGAACACCTCACGACCGTCGCGGGCCTGTTCCTCGCGACGGCGCAACAGTTCCGGATCCGCCTGCGCGACCAGGCCCCTCATGATCCGCTTCAGCCTGGGGAACGCCACCCTGCCGACCTTGAAGGCGATCTGCTGGTCCACCCACGCGGCCGCTTCCGCGCTGAGACTGCTGGCCAGGTCAACCAGACGGGCCGCCTGCCATCTGGGAATGGCGCCACGGCAATAGGCATCCCAGATGCCCGGATGCCGATGCTTGAGGTTCAGCACGTCCGCCACCATCTCCAAGGCGGTCCGACGCGACATCCCGAGTGCCGGCCCCAGCTCAAGGGAGAGGAACTCCGAGACGCCGGGGGTGCCGTCGTCGCCGGGATGGATGGTCTTCTCGGCGAGCTCAGGCACAAGCGCGTCCATGTTCACCGAGTAGGACTCGGCGAGTTCGGCAAGGGCGATGGACTGGCGGACCTCGGCTGCCCTGATCAGGCGCGCCTCATCCTGAACTCTCTCCAGCGCGTCGGCCGCGAACTCTTTCATGCTCCAATTGTCCCACGAAAGAGGGTCAGATTGGAACACCTGTTCTATATTTTCTGTTCCTTGCCCAATGCTTCGAGTACTTCGAGCGGGGACTCGACGTCGCCGCGCCAGGCCTCGATTCCCTCCCGGACAGCCAGAACGGCCACCACCAAGGCGGCGACCGAGTCAGCCCACGCCCATCCGAACAGGGAGTTCAGCACGAGCCCCACCAGGACGGAGGCCGAGAGGTAGACGCACAGCAGCAACTGCTTGGCATCGGCCTGCACACTGCGGGAGCCGAGTTCTCGCCCGGTGCGGAACTCGAGCCAGGCGGCGGCCGGCATCACGACCAGGCTGAGGGAAGCAATCGCGATACCCATGGGGCTGTGTTCCACCTCACCGAATCCGGAGAGGGCGAGGACCGCGTCCACGCTCACGTAGGCGGCGAGCGCGAAGAAGGCGATCCCGATGGCCCGGACGGTCACCTTCTCCCAGCGCTCCGGGTCCCTCCGTGTGAACTGCCAGGCGACGGCGACCGCGGACGTGACCTCTATCACTGAGTCCAGCCCGAAGCCGATGAGGGCTGCCGACGAGGCGAGCGTGCCGGCCCACAGGGCGACGATCGCCTCGACCACGTTGTACGCGATGGTGAATGCGACGATGAGTCGCACCCGACGATGCAGCGCCTCCGTCACTTGTCCCCTTCGCTGGCGTCCGGCTCGGGATCATCGTCCTTGGGTGGCACGACGATGGTGACTCTGCCGGACTCGAAGTCGATCAACTGCGGACCGCCAGGGGCCCCGTCGGGCGACTCCACGAAGAAGACCTTCTCAAGATCTCGTTGCTCGCGGACGTGCTGCATCCCTGGCTGGAAGATGGAGAAGAAGTCGGTCATTGGCGCCTCCTGGGATGCACTGACTATACGTCTGGAGACGCCCGCACTAGTGTGTGGCGATGACGCCCGTCCAAGGATCGTACGGGAAGCCCCTGACCTACCTGGTGGCCAGCACAGCCATCACGGCCCACACCCTCAACGCCAGCAAGCTCGTCACCGGCCTCGTGGGTGCGGGTCATCGCGTTCTCTGGTACGCCGCCGACCGCTTCGCCGACCAGGTCGCGCGCTGCGGGGCTGAGCACCTGTCGGCTTCCGGGGACACGTCCGCTGGGTTCGAGACCGGTCTGGCTTCATCACGGACAGGTGAATTGCGACGCGTCCGCAGCCTCTACCGCGACCAGGTGGTGGGCAGGGCGGCGGCGCAACTCGGGGAACTGCGCAGCCTCGCCGGTGGGCTCGGCGTGGACGCGGTGCTGTCCGACACCCTCATCCCGGCGGCCGGCCTGTTCGCCGTCGGATGGGGAGTGCCGTGGGCCACCTTCGGCGACGGGCCGCTGTTGTGGTGGGACGAGGACACTCCCCCGTTCGGAACCGGCCTGCCCCCGCTGGGCGGCCCGGCTGGGCGCCACCGCAACCGCCATGTCCAGGCCGCGATCGATCGCTGGGTCTTCGATCCGCTGTTCGGTGACCTCCACGACCTCCGGCGCGCGGTGGGTGCGGAGCCCGCCACCTCCTGGCGTCACGCGACGATGTCGTCGCAGCTGCACCTGCAGGGCTGCACACCTGGATTCGAGTACCCGCGGCAGAACCTGCCCGCCGAAATCCGCTTCGTGGGCGCGCTCGGCCCCGCGCACGCCGTCGGCGACCCCCTGCCTCCGCGCCTGGCACGCGCAAACCGCAGCCGACCGCTCGCGCTGGTCACGCAGGGGACCCTGAGGCCGGACCTTCGGGAGCTGGTGCTGCCCGCGGCGCAGGCGCTGGTGGCTGAGGGTTTCGACGTGCTGGTTGCGGGCGTCGGCGACGGGACGTGGAACCGCTGGCCCGGCCGCGTCACCGCCATGAGCCGTGTGGACTACGTCGGCGCACTGGCGGAGGCCGACCTGTTCGTCACGAACGGCGGATACACGGGCGTGACGCTCGCCGTCGATGCCGGGGTTCCGATCGTGCAGGCGGGCAACTCCGAGGAGAAGCCGGACATCGGAGCGCGGGTGGCCTGGGCGGGCGTCGGTGCCAGCCTGCGCACCACCCGGCCACCGGCGTGGTTGCTGCGCCGCACCATCCGGCGGGTCATGACCTCGGCCAAACGGCGAAGGGCCTCCGAGCGCCTCGCTCGCGAAAGCCGTAGCTACGACGCCGCGACGCTCGGGGCGCAGTTGCTCGGTGAACTCGTCCGGGCCTGAGGGCCCGGAGGCTAGGCGTCCATTCCCGAGCGGGCGTGGTTGTGGTGCTCCACCAGGGCGCGCGCTGCCAGCGCGGCGAACTCCTCCGCGCTGATGCGCCCGCGCAGTTCCGTGCGGTAGACCTCGCGGTCCTCGTGGTACGCGTCAGCGACCGCGGGATGGGACTTCAACACGCTGACCACCCGGTCGTCCTCCTCGTCGACGTCGAGGTCCAGGTACGGCTTGGCGTCGTCGTCCAGCCCGATCTCCCAGCCGTCGTGGTTCTCCAGCCAGACGTAGCCCGCCAGTTCCTCCGCCGTGATCGGTTCGAAGGCCTCGTCCTCGAGGTAGCTGACCTGTTGCCAGAGCGACGGGCCCGCACCCAACGCCGCCCGCACTCCCGGTGACCCGAGAAAATCCTCCAGTCGATACGACTCGCTGTCGCGTTCCTGATCTTCCAACTTCACGACTTCCGTATCCTGACTGCCTGCCGTCATCCTGCCCGCCAGGATTCCGATCACGTTGCCCACGCCCAGTACCACCCCGACCCAGAACCAGACCCCGCGCGCCTCCCAGTAGATCAGGACAAGCGCCACGCAAGCCGCCAAAGCGATTCCGCGCATCAAAGGACTGCGCATGATATTCATGGGGCGCACGCTACACGCCCGTGGGTCACGACGTCGGGGGTATGGCGCGGCTACACGTTGAAGCGGAACTCGACGACGTCGCCGTCGGCCATGACGTAGTCCTTGCCCTCGAGACGGACCTTGCCGGCCGCCTTCGCCGCAGCCATCGAACCGGCCGCCATGAGGTCGTGGAAACTGACCACCTCGGCCTTGATGAAGCCCTTCTGGAAGTCCGTGTGGATGACGCCCGCAGCTTCGGGGGCCGTCGCGCCCTTGGGGATGGTCCAGCCGCGCGACTCCTTCGGCCCCGCAGTGAGGTAGCTCTGGAGGCCGAGGGTGTCGTAGCCGACCCGGGCCAGCACGTCGAGGCCCGGCTCCTCCACGCCCATCTCGGCGAGGAACTCGCGGGCCTCGTCCTCCTCCATCTCGACCAGCTCGGACTCGAACTTGGCGTCGAGGAAGATCGCCTCGGCGGGGGCCACAAGCTCGCGCATGCGGTCCTTGAGCGCCTCGTCGGCCAGTTCGTCCTGGTCGCAGTTGAACACGTAGATGTAGGGCTTGGACGTCAGCAGGAACAGGTCGCGCAGTTCGTCCAGGTCCAGCCCCGCGGAGCGGACGCCCTTGCCTGCCTCCAGCGCGTCCTTCGCGGCCTGGTACGCGGCGAGCTTGGGCTGCGACTCCTTCTTGATCCGCGCCTCCTTCTCGACGCGCGGGAGCGCCTTCTCGACGGTGGCGAGGTCCGCGAGGATCAGTTCCGTGGCAATGACCTCGATGTCGCTGGCGGGGTCCACGCGGCCGTCGACGTGGGTGACATCCTCGTCCTGGAACACGCGCGTGACCTGGCAGATGGCGTCGGCCTCGCGGATGTTGGCCAGGAACGCGTTGCCCATGCCTTCACCCTGGGAGGCACCCTTCACGATGCCTGCGATGTCGACGAAACTCACCGTCGCGGGAACGATCCGTTCGGAGTTGAACACCTTCGCCAGCTGGGGCAGCCGGTCGTCGGGGACCCCGACCACCCCGACGTTCGGCTCGATCGTCGCGAACGGGTAGTTCGCCGCGAGCACGTCGTTGCGGGTCAGTGCGTTGAACAGGGTTGACTTGCCGGCATTCGGGAGGCCGACGATTCCAATGGTGAGTGCCACAAGCGAGCAGTGTACGCGCTCAGGCCCAGTAGGCGGCGATGGCCCGGGCGAGGTGGTGCGGGTCCTCGGCGCCGCACATCTCCCGGGCCGAATGCATGCTGAGCAGCCCGATGCCGACGTCGACCGTCGTGATCCCCAGCCGGGTCGCGGTGATGGGTCCGATGGTCGAGCCGCACGGCACCGCGTTGTTCGAGACGAACGGCTGGGTTGGGACTTCGGCCCGGTCGCACGCCTCCAGCCAGATGGCTCCACCGACGGCGTCGGTCGCGTAGCGCTGGTTGGCGTTCAGCTTCACCAGCGGCCCCTTGTTCGGCAGCGGCCGGACCACCGGGTCATGGTGGTTGGGATAGTTGGGGTGCACGACGTGGCCGGTGTCGGCGGAGATGCACGACGAGCGGGCGAGCATCGCGCGGGTGCCGTCGACGTCGAGCCCGGCGGCCGAGGCGATCCGGACCAGCACGTCCTCGAGGATCGGGCCGGCCGCACCGGAGCTGGTGGCGGAGCCGACCTCCTCATGGTCAAAGGCTACGAACACCGCGACGTCGTCTCCCGGCTGGGCGGCCTCCATCGCGGCGAGGGCGGCGTGGGTGCTGGACAGGTTGTCGAGCCGGCCCGAGGCGAAGAACTCGTCGTGCAGCCCGAAGCGTGCGGGAAGGGCGACGTCGAAGAGGTACAGGTCGTGGAGCGCCACGTCAGCGGGACGCACGCCTGCCAGTTCGCACAGGTGCAGCAACAGCCCGCCCTTGGGCGCGAGCGCGATGACCGGCTGGGTGTGGCCCTGCTTGTCCAGCTTCAGGCCGTCGTTGACCCCGCGGTCCAGGTGGATGGCCAGTTGCGGGACCCGTGCGATGGGCCCGGTGCGCAGGAGGTGCTGGGCGCCGTCGCGGGTCACGATCCGCCCCGCGATCCCGAGTTCGCGGTCCAGCCAGGAGTTGAGGAGCATGCCGCCGTAGACCTCCACGCCAACCTGGCTCCAGCCGGCGCTGGTCAGCAGTTCGCCGGGCTTGACCTTGAACGCCGGCGAGTCGGTGTGCGTGCCGACGATGCGGAAGCCCGCGTCGGCCCCCAGGTCATTGGGCTGCAGCCAGGCCACGACGGCGCCGTGGCGGACCACGAAGTACTTCCCGCCCACCTTCGGGAAGGCGCGCTTCTCGTCGACGCGGAGAAAGCCCACCGCCTCGAGCCGCTCCGCTGCTGTGGCGGCGGCGTGGTAGGAGGTGGGTGAGGCGACCACGTACGAGGCCAGGTCGTCAAGGTGGCTGGCGGCATCGGAGAGCATGCGTCCCAGTCAACACCGAAGCATCGTCACCTGACCAGTCACAGGAAGATGTCGGGGAACAGCCTGTCATCCGGAGTACCCGGCACAGCGGCGTACCCGGAGAGGTCGGTGATGCCGGCCTCGGCCAGGACGTCCTCGACGATCAGTGTGTTCCCCGTGAACTCCCGGGCCGGCCGGATGATGACCTCGTAGGCGGCGTCGGCGTAGATCTGGGGCGTTCGGCTGGCCGCCATCAGCCTGTCGCCGCCCAGCAGGTTCTGCACGGCGGCGGTGGCGATGGTGGTGCGGGGCCACAGCGTGTTGGCTGCGATGCCGTCGGCGGCGAACTCGGCGGCCAGGCCGAGCGTCGCCATTGTCATGCCGTACTTGGCCAGCGTGTAGCCGGTGTGGGCTCCGAGCCACTTCGGGTCAAGGTTGAGTGGCGGCGATAGGGAGAGGATGTGCGGGTTGCTGCTTCCCCGCAGGGCGGGGATGGCGGCCCTCGACAGCATGAAGGTGCCGCGGACGTTGACGTCGGCCATGAGGTCGTACTTCTTCGGTGCCAGGTCCAGGGTGCGGGAAAGGTCGATCACGGAGGCGTTGTTGACCACGACGTCGATGCCGCCGAACTCGGCGAGGGTGGCCTCGACGGCCCTGGCGATGTCGTCGTCGCTGCGGACGTCCCCGACGACTGGCAGCGCCCGTCCGCCCGCCGCCCGGATCTGCTCGGCCGCGGTGTGGATGGTGCCCTCGAGCCTTGGGTGGGGCGTGTCGGTCTTGGCCAGCAGCGCGACGTTCGCGCCGTCGGCGGCCGCGCGCAGCGCGATCGCGAGCCCGATCCCCCGGCTCCCGCCGGAGATCAGGAGGGTGCGCCCGGCGAGCGTGCCGGTCACGACTTGCCCCGGGCGAAGGCGGCCACGCGTGCGCGGGCGTCGGAGGTGTCGAAGATGGCGCCGATGGTTCGCGCCTCCTCCGTCAACTGCGCCGCGAAGGAACGCCCTGGCCGGGAACGGATGAGCCGCTTGGCCTGGCCGTAGGCGCCCGTGGCGTTGTCCAGCCAGTACCGCGCCACCTCCACCGCTCGGGCCTGCACCTGTTCCGGTTCCACCACCTCCGCCACCAACCCCCAGGCCAGTGCCTCCTCGGCCGACAACAGCCGGTCCGACAGGACGAGCTGCAGTGCCCTGCGCTCGCCGACGGCCCGCGCCAGTTGAGCGGTGACCGACAGGTCCGGGGTGAGCCCGACGCGGGCATACAGGCTGCCGATCCGGGAATCCGTGCCCGCCACCGCGTAGTCGGAGGTGAGCAGGATCCCCAGGCCACCGCCAGCGGTGGTGCCGTGCGCGGCGGCGACGACCGGGATGCTGGACTCGGTCAGGGCCTGAATGCCGGCGTTGATCGTCTCGGCCAACGCGGTGATGTCGGATCCCGAACCCATCGCCGTGGCCATCTCCACCACGTCCCCACCGGCGCAGAAGGCCGGGCCCGCGCCGTCGACGAGGATGGCGCCCACGTCGTCGCGTGAGGTCACGTCAACCGCTGCACGTTGCCACGCGTGCGCGAGGTCGACGTTGAACGCGTTCAGCCGCTCCGGCCGGTTGAGCGTGAGGCGCGCGAGTCCATCGGAGAGGGAGACGAGGATTGGATCTGTCACGGAGCGCTCCTTCGCGGCGGTGAGGCCTCAACCCTACGGTGCGGATGAGCTTGCGGGGAACTACTGTGTGGACTCCACAGGCAAAGGAGTCATCGTGGCCACACTCGTACTGTTCCACCACGTCCAGGGCCTGACCGACGGCGTCCGCGAGTTCGCGGACAAGTTCCGCACCGCCGGCCACAGTGTCCTCACACCAGACCTGTTCGACGGCGCCCTTCCGGACTCCATCGAGGAGGGAGTCGCCTTCGCCGAGGCCCTCGACGAGGAGACGGCCGGCCAGCGCGTCGAGGCAGCCCTGGCCGACGTCCGCGAGGGTGCGGTCTTCGGAGGCATCTCCTGGGGCGCGATGCACGCGCAGCGCCTCGCACAGACCCTGCCCGGCGCCAAGGGTGCCCTGCTGTACGAGGCATGCATCCCCATCACGGGAGAGTGGGCCTTCGGCCCATGGCCGAAGACAGTGCCGCTGCAGGTGCACGGCATGGCCGATGACCCGTTTTTCGCGCACGAGGGGGACCTCGACGCAGCCCTGGAGATCCGCGACGCGGTGGGCTCCGAACTGGTGGAGGTCTACACCTATCCCGGCGACAGGCACCTGTTCATCGACAGTTCACTACCCTCCCATGACCCCCGCGCGACGGCGCTGGTGGTGGAACGCTCGCTGGAGTTCCTGGAACGGATCCACTGAGCAGCCCGCTGCGCCACCCCAACGACAAGTAAGGAACAAATTCGTGACAAGGTCCCTCACCCGTCTCGTCCTCGCACTCCTGGTGGCCGCCGGGCCGATGATCCTGGCGGCGCCGCTCCCCCAGGCCTCGGCGGACTCCGGGTCGGTCTACACCACACCGGGTGAGCACACCGTGGACGGCCGCAAGTGGCGCACCTGGTGCGAGAAGTACACCTCCACCATCCACCGCTGCGAGAGCGAGATCTGGGCCACCCAGATCCACGAGCACCCCGGGGTCGGCTACGAGGTGGTGAACGGCTGGGCCTTCAACAACCTGACCTACCTGCCCGCACCCGAGTCGGCCTGGGGTGGCAACCCCCTGGCGAACACCGGGACCTTCACCTCCAACGGCAGGCAGTGGCGGACCTCCTGCAAGGACGAGTGGACGGGCGCAAACGGCTGCCGCTCGTTCATCCGCGCCACTGTGGTTGTCACGCGTGCGGGACGGTACGTGAAGGAGGACCTGTGGGTGTTCAACAACATCGTGCAGTTCGGCACCACGTCCAACCCACCCGACGTCGCCACGCCCCGCAGCTGCACCGTCACCGTCGACGGCATCCGGATGGACCTGCTCGCCACCCGCACAACCGCTACCGCTGTCCGCACCAGCGGCACGGGCGCCGTCGTGACGATGGTGGAGCGGGTGCCCGGCACCTCCTGCGACGTGCGCACGGTCCTGCGCGACACGACGGGCCGGATCGGCGCCCGGGGGACGGCGCCCGCAGCGGATCGGCAGCAGGACACGCTCACGACGCCGGTTGGCGAGTTCACGGTCCACGACGCGTTCGGTTCCGACCCGAACCCCGGCACGGCGCTGGCCTGGCGCGACGTCGGCCAGGACTCCTACTGGGTGCTCGACAACTTCTCCGCCTACTACAACCAGTGGCGCGAGGGCAGGCTCGGCGGCTTCGACAGGTCCGAGTCCGAGCACCTCATCACCTATGACCCCGAGTACGACCTGGCGGCGGTCATCGACTACAACCGCTCCCCGGCCGTCAAGGGCAAGGGAGGTGCGATCTTCCTGCACGTCCACGGCTCCGGCGCAACCGCCGGCTGCGTGTCGATCAGCAAGGAGAACATGCGCACCTGGCTCCAGCACGCCCACCCGGGCGACGTGATAGCAATTCGGTGAGGGGAACCCGCCCCGGGCGTCGCCTGATTTGGCAGGTCGTGCGAACCTAGTACCTGTGAGTGGCCTTTTCGAACCCCGGGCACAGGGGGATGCATGGTTCCGTGTCGGCAAGGTGGAGGTGACCTCCACCGTATTCGTCGTGGCGCTGGGCGCGTTCGGGATCCTGGCCTCGGTGATCTTCCCGATGCTGCCGATGCTGCTCGCGCTGCTGCCCGGTGCCGTCTTCAGCGGTGAGGTGTGGCGGCTGTTCACCTGGCCCGTCCCGGACCAGATCTCGCTGTGGAGCCTGCTCACCCTCGCCCTGCTGTGGTACTTCGGCTCCCAAGTGGAAGCCGCGATCGGCCGAGCTGCCATGGCGCGCCTGTACCTGTGGATCTGGGGAGCCCTCACGGTCTCGACGATGCTGGTCGGGATTCTGGCTCCTGAGTCAGTGGGAGTGGTGGGCCTCAACCTGGTGGAGTTCTTCGTGCTCCTGCTCTGGATCGCCGAGTACCCCACCCGCCGCTTCCTGTTCAACATTCCGGCCTGGGTCATCGGGGCGGTGCTCCTGGGCGTCCAGATCCTGCAACTGATTGCCGGCCGGGCCTGGGGCAGCCTGTTCAGCCTCCTGATCGCCCTGTTCCTGGTGGCCGTGGCCGCCCGCGGCCTGGGGCTGCTGGGTGCCTACGGCTGGATCCCCGGGCGGCGTCGCCGCTCCGGCGGTTCATCGACGAGGCCGAGCCACCGCGCCCCTTCGCGCGCGCACCGCAGGCACACCTCGGACGAGGAACGCCTCGACGACCTGCTCGGCAAGATCAGCGCCCACGGCATGGATAGCCTCACCCGCTCCGAGCGCGCCGAGCTGGAGAAGTTGCGGCTGCGACGTCGCGGCTGACGTGGGCGATCGGGCCACCTGCGGCGGCGCCTGGCGGCAATTGTCAGTGGTCCCTGAGATGGTGGACCCATGACAGTTCCAGGCATCATCGTCAGCATCGCCGCCCTCGTCATCGGCGCAGTGGTCGGGTATCTCCTCGCCCGCCAGAGCCGGGTGGCCACGGCGTCGGCGGAGCAGGAAAAGGCCCTTTCGGACGCCCGTCTGGACGCGTCGACGGCGCGCGCCGAGGCCAGCCGCGCCCGCGAGGAAGTCGCCAACGCCCGCTCGGAGATCGCGGCCCAGTTGACGGACAAGGCCGAGCTGCGCACCGCCGTGGTCGACGCCCAGCGCGAGACGGCCGAGGTGCGGACCGAACTCGCACGGGCCGTGGCCGGCCGGGCGACGGCGGAGGCGGAACGGGATTCCGCGCTGCGGCTGACCGACGAGTTGAAGGCGGACCGCGCCGCGATGGAGGACCGGTTCAAGCTGATCTCAACCCAGTCGCTGGACGCCCAGTCCGCCAAGGCGGACAAGACGGCATCCGAGCGGATGGCAGCCACCCAGCAGCTGGTCACCCCGCTCGCAGAGCACCTCAAGCAACTCAATGACCGCCTGGGTGAGGTGGAGAAGCAGCGCGCCTCACTGGCTGCGGAACTGCGCGAGCAGGTGCAGGCCGTCAAGGACTCCGGGGAGACCATCCGCCGGGAGGCCCTGAGCCTCAGCAACGCACTGCGGACCCCCCAGGTGCGCGGCTCCTGGGGTGAGCACAGCCTGCGCCGCATCGTGGAGATCTCCGGGCTGACCGCGCGCTGCGACTTCGACGACCAGACCTCCTACACCAGCGCCGACGGTGATCGGTTCCGCCCGGACATGCGCATCAACCTCGCCGACGGCAAGGTCGTCTTCGTTGACTCGAAGGTGCCGCTCAAGGCGGTGCTGGATGCCTACAACACCGAGGACGACGTCGCGCAGACGGCGCACCTGGCCACGTTCTCCCGGCACGTGCGCGGTCACATCGACGCGCTCAGCGGGAAGAACTACTGGCACCTCGATGTCGGGTCGCCCGAATTCGTCGTGCTGTTCCTCGGATCCGACGAGTTCTACCGGCTGGCGCTGGAGCAGCAGCCTGACCTGCATGACTACGCCGCCCGCAAGAACGTGATGCTCGCCTGCCCGGGGACGCTGATCCCGCTGCTGCACATCGTCGCGCACGGCTGGAAGCAGGCCGCGCTGGCGGAGTCGGCGGCCAAGGTCTCCAAGATCGGCCGGGAACTGCACGAACGGATCGCCACCATGGGCGAGCACTTCGACAAGCTGGGCCGTTCCATCAACTCGACCGTCACCAACTTCAACAAGGCCGTGGGCACCCTCGAGACCCGCGTGATGGTCTCCGCCCGCAAGTTGAAGGAACTCGACGTGGTGAACGAGGACCTCAAGGAGATCCCCGTCGTGGACGCCAGCGTCCGGGAGCTGTCTGTCCCGGAGATGGTGGACTACCAGGAGGGCCAGCAGCAACAGCGCGCCCTTGAGGCCTCCCTGTTCGAGGACGAGCCGGACCTGTCGTTCGGCAGGGTGCGGGAACTGAGACGCACCATCCCGGCGTCGGCAACAATGGACCAATGACGTCCCTGACTGAACTGGCCGAACTGGTGCCGAGCGCCGTCGAGCGGCTCGCCGGCATCGCGGCCCGCACGCCGGTGCACCGCAACGCCAGGCTGTCAGCGGCCACCGGCTCCGAGATCTGGATCAAGCGGGAAGACCTGCAGCCAGTGCGCTCCTACAAGGTCCGCGGCGCCTACAACCTGATGAGCCAGCTGAGCGAGGAGCAGAAGGCTGCCGGGGTGGTGTGCGCCTCAGCCGGCAACCACGGCCAGGGAGTCGCGTTCAGCTGCGCGGCGCTCGGGATCCAGGGCACTGTCATCGTGCCCTCCACCACGCCGCGCCAGAAGCGGCAGCGGATCGTCGAACTGGGCGAGGGCCACATCCAGTTGAAGCTGGCAGGCTCCACCTATGATCAAGCCGGCGTCGCGGCCAAGGAGTTCGCGGAGGCCAACGGGCAGATCCTGGTTCCCGCCTTCGACCATCCGCTGACAGCCGCGGGCCAGGCCACGGCCATCGTCGAGGCGTTCTCGCAGCTGCCCGGCGTGCCCGACGTCGTGGTGCTGCCCGTCGGGGGCGGCGGCCTCATCGCAGGGGCCGCGGCCTGGCTGCGCACCCACCATCCCGGGGTGCGGATCGTCGGCGTGGAGCCGGAAGGGGCTCCCTGCGTCGCCGCCGCCATCTCCGCCGGGCGCCCGGTCGCCCTTCAGGACATCGACACGTTCGTCGACGGGGCCGCCGTCAGCCGCGTGGGCGACTACACCTTCAGCGTGATCCGCGAGGCCGCTCCCGAGCTGCTCCGCGTCCCCGAGGGCCAGGTCTGCACGGAGATGCTGGACATGTACCAGATCGACGGCATCATCGCCGAGCCGGCGGGTGCCCTGGCCACCGCTGCGCTGCCCACCGGTGGCGTCGGGGCCCGCATGAGCCTGAAGCCGGGCTCAACGGTCCTGACCATGGTCTCGGGCGGGAACAACGACGTCGCCCGCTATACCGAGGTCGTGGAACGCTCACTGGTGCACGAGGGCCGAAAGCGCTACTTCCTGGTGGAGTTCCCGCAGGAGCCCGGAGCGCTGCGGCGGTTCCTCAACGACATCCTCGGCCCGGAGGACGACATCACCTACTTCGAGTACGTCAAGCGCAGCAGCCGGGACACCGGTCCGGCGCTCGTAGGGGTGGAACTGGGCAACCCGGGAGACTACGAGTTCCTGCTGCACCGGATCGTCGATTCAGGTATGCAGGTGGAAGTGGTGGCCGCCGAGAGCCCCTTCTTCCGGTTCCTGATCTAGCCGTCTCAGTGCTTGAGGGCGCTGGCCTTCAGGTCCTTGCGCAGCTCCGGCGGCAGGGAGAACTGCAGGTTCTCCTCCGTGAGACGCTCCTCCACTGCAACTGGGAAGCCGCGCTCCTGGAGGAAGTCGAGCACCCCCTGCACCAGTTCGTCCGGTACGGACGCGCCGCTGGTGACCCCGACGGAGGAGACGCCGTCGAGCCACGCCTCGTCGATCTCGTGGGCGTAGTCCACCCGGTGGGAGGCCTTCGCCCCGGCCTCCAGCGCCACCTCCACCAGACGGACGGAGTTGGATGAGTTGCGCGACCCGACCACGATCATCAGGTCAACCTTGGGCGCGATCTGCTTCACCGCCTGCTGGCGGTTCTGCGTGGCGTAGCAGATGTCGTCGGAGGGCGGGTCCAGCAGCAGGGGGAACTTCTCCCGGAGCCGGTTGACGGTCTCCATGGTCTCGTCGACGCTGAGGGTGGTCTGGCTGAGCCAGGCCATCGGACGGTCCGGGGAGATGTCGAGGGCGTCGACGTCGTCGGGGTGCTCGACGAGCGTGATCCGCTCCGGCGCCTCACCAGTGGTGCCCTCCACCTCCTCGTGCCCGGCGTGCCCGATCAGGAAGATGTCCACGTCCTCGGCCGCGAACCGCTTGGCCTCCCGGTGCACCTTGGTGACCAGCGGGCAGGTGGCGTCGATCGCCTTCAGCTGGCGGGCGGCCGCCTCGGCATGGACCGCCGGCGAGACGCCGTGGGCCGAGAACACGACGATGGCCTCCGGGGGCACCTCGTCCAGTTCCTCGACGAAGATCGCGCCGCGCGCCTCCAGCGTCTCCACCACGTGGCGGTTGTGCACGATCTGCTTGCGCACGTAGACGGGCGCGCCATAGGTCTCAAGCGCCTTCTCGACGGTGATCACGGCCCGGTCCACGCCCGCGCAATAGCCACGGGGGGCGGCGAGGAGGACCTGCTTGCTGGTCTGAGGGGCGTTCATGCACACCAGTCTAGGTGAGGCCAGAGGTAGGGTGACCGGCATGGTGATGAGCAGCTCGGCCGAGGAGCCACAACCCCTGGGCCGGGTGGTCATGGCGGTCAAGGACTGGGTCGGCAGGCTGGGTGAGATCTGGGTGGACGCCCAGGTCATCGAGATCAAGCGGCGCGGCGGCCCAACCCAGTTCCTCACCTTCCGGGACCGGATCGCCGACGTCTCGGCCTCCATCACTGTCTCCGCCATGGTCCTCGACGCCGCGGGCCCAATCCCGGAGGGCTCCCGGGTGACGGCCAGACTCCGGCCTCGGGTCTGGGACCGCAACTCCTCCTTGAGCTTCGAGTGCCTGGAACTCCGCGTCGCCGGCGAGGGCCGCCTGCTGGCCCGGCTGGAACAACTCAAGCGCAAGCTCCAGGCCGAGGGGCTCTTCGAGGCGCACCGCAAACGCCGGCTGCCATTCATCCCGCGTCGCATCGGCCTGATCACCGGCAAGGACTCCGACGCCGAGCGCGACGTGCTCAGCAATGTCGAGCGCCGCTGGCCGGCCGCGTTCACCGTCGCCCACGCCACCGTGCAGGGACCGAACGCGGCGGAGTCTGTGATGCTGGCCCTGCGACGGCTGGACGCGGACCCGGAGGTCGACGTCATCATCATCGCCCGCGGCGGCGGCAGCCTCGAGGACCTGCTCGCGTTCTCCGACGAGGGCGTCGTGCGCGCCGTCGCCGAGGCCCGCACCCCGGTGGTGTCGGCGATCGGACACGAACAGGACGTACCGCTGCTGGACTTCGTGGCCGACCTGCGGGCCTCCACCCCCACCGACGCCGCCAAGCACGTCGTGCCGGACTTCCAGCAGGAGTCCGACATCATCGCCCAGGCCAGGCTGCGCCTCGACGGCGCCGTCGCAAACCGCATAGAGGTGGCCCAGCGGTGGCTCGACGACGTCCGCACCCGCCCGGTCCTGCTGGACCCCACCACCACCTTCGGCGCACACTCCGACAAGCTGGAACTGCTGCGCCACCGGCTGGCTTCGGCCATCGAGGGCAGGCTGCGGGCCGAGGAGTCGGACCTGCGGTCACGGATCAGCAGCATCCGCGCGATGTCGCCCAAGGCGACGCTGGAGCGCGGCTACGCCGTCCTCGTGGACGCCGCCGGGCACTCGGTTTCCTCGGTGCGCGACGCCGAGGCAGGTACCCGGATCAGCGCCCACCTCTCCGACGGACAACTCGACCTCGACGTCGTCGGCACCTACGAGCAGGAGAACCATGGCTGAGCAACTCACCTACGAGGCCGCCCGCGAGGAACTGATCGAGGTGGTCAGGAAGCTGGAGTCCGGTGGGGCTCCCCTGGCCGACTCCATGGCGCTGTGGAAGCGCGGCGAGGAACTGGCCGCGATCTGCCAGAAGCACCTCGACGACGCCCGCGCCCTCGTGGCCCGGTCACGCGACCAGAAGGCCTGATCAGCCCTCCGAGAGGCTCCCGGCGAACGCCTCGAGTTGCGCGAAATCGGTGTCGCCCGTCACCGCAGCCGCGAGGTCGCCGTCGCGCCAGACCAGGCTGCGGGTGCGCCCATCGAGCGAGACCCAACGCTCCCACTCACGTCCGGCGAGCTCGACCTCGCCCTCCTCGGGCCGACCCTCCCTGGTCACCTGCTCGAGGAACTGCAACGGTGAGCGGTCCCGCTGCTGGAGGCCGACGTAGATCTCGTTGGGCGCCAGGTAGCCGAGCTGCCAGGAGTTCCCCACGGCCGGCTCCCCATTGATCCAGCGCTCGCCGTCGGCGGCCCAGGCCACCCTCGTCGGGATCCAGTCCTCGGGCAGGTTCACGGCCCGCAGGACCGGGTAGGGCGACTCCTCCTCCGCGGTCGCCAGCACCGCAGCGACGTCGACGGCCTCCACCTCCGGTTCGGGGTCCATGGTGAAGAACCACGCGATCAGCGCGATGGGGACGAGCAGCACCAGCATCGAGATCGCCATGTCCCGGGGTTTCGCATTGGGGTTCCTACCAGCCATGGCGCCCATGGTCCCATGTTCAGCGGCCGAAGCGCCTCTCGCGCTGGGTGTAGCTGCGCAGCGCCCGGAAGAAGTCGACCTTCCGGAAGTCCGGCCACAGGGCCTCACAGAAGTAGAACTCGCTGTGCGCGGACTGCCACAGCAGGAATCCCGACAGGCGCTGTTCGCCGGAAGTGCGGATGATCAGGTCCGGGTCCGGTTGCCCCTTCGTGTAGAGGTGCTCGGAGATCTCGTCGATCTCAAGGGTGGCGGCCACCTCGTCCAGCGTGGCACCCGCGGAGGCCCGGTCCGCCAGCAGCGAGCGCACCGCGTCGCGGAGTTCGTGCCGGCCGCCGTAGGACACCGCAACGTTCACGTGCATGCCGGTGACGCCGTCCGTCGACGCCGCCGACGTGCGCAGTTGCTCCGCGCACGCGGGGGGCAGCAGGTCGAGCGCGCCCACGGCCTGCACTCGCCACCGGCGGGTGGCAGCCAGGTCGCTCACGAGGTCCGAGATGACCTCCAGCAGCGGCTGCAGTTCGTCATCGGGCGAGCGGTCGAGGTTGTCGGTGCTCAGGACCCAGAGGGTCACCACCTTGAGCCCGACGTCGTCGCACCATTGCACGAACTGCTCCAGCTTCTTGGCGCCGGCGCGGTAGCCCACCACCAAGGGCTGTCCGGGCGCGTTCAGGCGGGCCCAGCGGCGGTTGCCGTCCGCCAGCACTGCTACGTGTTGCGGCAGGCGGCCGCGGTCCAGCTGGTCCAGCAGCTGGGACTCATAGGTCTTGTACAACCACCGGGGAGGCCACATTCGCTCTGCGGCACGGCGGAGGAGGGACATGGGATCAGAGTAGCCGCAGCGCGCCACGCGACGTGGCGGGAACGCGCCAACCTACGGTAGCGTAGGTTTCATGGAGACCCTGCAGGACGCCCCCGCCAAACCGCTGCTCCGGGGCTGGCTGCACCTCGGCTTCGCGCCTGTGGTCTTCGTGGCGGGGCTGGTGCTGACCATCTTCGCTCCCACACTGCTCGGCAGGATCGGCTGCGGGGTGTTCACGCTGTCCGCGGTGCAGTTGTTCGGCACCAGCGCCGCCTACCACAGAGGGAACTGGAGTCCGCGGACGCTGGCCATCTTCAGGCGGATCGACCACTCCAACATATTCGTGTTCATCGCGGGCACCTACACTCCCCTTTCCCTGGTCCTGCTGGAGGGTGGCGCCCGTTTCGCGCTGCTGGCGCTGATCTGGAGCATCGCCGCCCTCGGTGTGCTGTTCAGGGTGGTGTGGCTCT
This sequence comes from Tessaracoccus sp. OS52, assembly GCF_020687685.1. GTDB lineage: Bacteria > Actinomycetota > Actinomycetes > Propionibacteriales > Propionibacteriaceae > Arachnia. Next base: position 1,916,131 of record NZ_JAJEWM010000001.1, read on the forward strand.
CGGCCCCCCGCTGGCTCTACACGCTGCTCTACGTCGCGATGGGCTGGGCTGCGGTCGGATGGCTCGGCCAGTTCTGGGCCGAGGGCGGTCCTGCCGTGGTGCTCCTGGTCATCGTGGGTGGCCTCCTGTACTCGCTGGGCGCCGTCGCCTACGGCACCAAGCGACCCAACCCCAAGCCCGGCTTCTTCGGCTTCCACGAGGTGTTCCACGCCTGCACCGTCCTGGCCGCGACGTGTCACCTGGTGGCCATCGCACTGGCCGTCTTCGCCGTCTGAGCCCACTCCCAGCGGACGACCCCGCCCGGACGTAGTCTCGATGCATGACGAATGCATTTCCTGACGGATGGAACAAGGCAGTGATCTTCGTCCCGCACCCCGACGACGTGGAGTGGGGCATGGCTCCGGCTGTGAGCCAGTGGACCAGGAACGGCAAGACGGTGGAGTACGTCATCGCCACCCGGGGCGAGGCCGGCATCGAGGGCATGTCTCCCGATGAGGCGGGCCCCCTCCGCGAGCAGGAGCAGCTCCGCGCGGCCGCGCACGTCGGCGTCCAGGTGGTGGAGTTCCTCGGCTTCCCTGACAGCCTGCTGGTCAACGACGAGGCCCTGCGCGCCGCCGTCGCCGAGCAGCTGGCCGCCAGAGCGCCCGACGTGGTGATCACCTGCTACACGGGGCCCAACTACTCCGAGGAGATCCCCAACCAGTCCGACCACATCGAGTTCGGCAACGCCGTACACGACGTGGTGGCACAGGCCGAGCACCGTCCCGAGTTCGTCTTCGAGAGCGGTCCGGGAGGTACCCACTGCGTCGACGTCGAGGCCGAGGACGTCCAGCGCGCCGTGGCCTCGCTGGCGGAGCACAAGGTCTACCTGGAGGTGCTGGACCCGGACAAGCCCGTCGTCGATCAGGCGCGGGAGGTCGTCGAACGGCTGGTGACCGCCGACGAGGGGCTGCTGCGCGTCGACTTCATCGCGAAATAGGCCCGAGCAGGGCGTTGGCCCAGGCTCCGTGCACCGACTCGTCGTCGCTGGGGTGGAAGATTCCGGCCAGCACGTCGCGGTACAGACGGGACAGTTCGCTGCGGTTGAAGTAGGACGAGCCCCCGGAGACGCGGATCGCCTTCTCGACGACGTCCTTGGCTGTCTCCGTCGCGCGGGCCTTGACGGCGGAGAGCTGCGGCAGCCAGAGCGCTCCCCTGTCCACCTGCTCATCGACGTCGCGAGCGATCCTCTCCAGTTGCGGGAAGATCCCGTCCAGCTGGATGGCTGCGTCGGCCAGCCGCCAGCGGATGTCGGGATCGTCGCTGTAAGGAGCGCCCTGGTTCTTCAGTGACCGGCGCTTGCGCACGGTCTCCACCGCGACGTCGATGGCTCGCTGGGCGATGCCGGTGTACACGGAGGCCAGCAGGATCTCGAAGTTCGCGAAGATCCCGAAGATGAATGGGTCCATGGTCGGGCCGGGAGGGATCCGACGCACGATGCGGTCGGCGGGCGCGTGGGCGCCGTCGAGGACAGTTGTGCACGACTGGGAGGCGCGCATCCCCATGGCGTCCCAGTCCTGCTTCACCGCGACGCCCCCACCGTCGCGGGTTATGAACCCCCAGACGTTGTGGGGCCCGTCGTCGCCCGAGGTGTCGGTGCCGAAGGTTCCCAGCCGCGTCCAGGCCGGTGAGAGGGAGGTGAAGATCTTGGTGCCGTTGAACGAGTAGCCGCCCTCGCCGTCGGGGACGGCCTCGCTTGCGGAACCGAACAGGACGAGGTCATTGCCCGCCTCGGAGACGCCGAAGCCGAAGACCTCACCGGCCATGGCCTCGGTGAGGATGAAGTCGCAGGTGTCCTCACCGCGTTCGTGGACCACCTTCGCCACGCCGACCCAGACATGGTGCATGTTCACCGCCAGGGCCGTGGCCGGGGCGGCTCCGGCGAGCCGCATCTGTTCGCGGGTCAGTTCCTCCAGGGTCAGTCCCGCACCGCCGAACTCCCTCGGGACGAGCGCCGTCAGGTACCCGGCCGCCTTCAGGTCCGCCAGGTCGTCGGAGGGGAAGGTGTTGTCCCGGTCGTGGCCGGCGGCCCGCTCGCGGATCCGGTCCAGCAGTTCGTCTGTCAGCAGTGGGGCAGTCATGTCTCGAGCCTATGCGCGAGGTTGGCGGGCAAGGCGAATGACAACCTTGTGATTCTCCTTCCAACCGGGCCCCCGAGCGGTTACATTCATTCCATGGAGAACCGCTCCATCCCAGCCACCCAGGTCCCCTGACCCACCCACGGGGGACGGACCTAGGGTCTGCCCCTGCGAAGGGAGCACAAGTGCTCAACGTCAACGATTCCCAGGCTTCCCCCACCTCCACCGAGGTCTCCCAGAAAATCCGCACCTACGTCATCGACACGTCAGTCCTGCTGAGTGACCCGTTGGCCATCCTCAGATTCGCAGAACACAACGTCGTGCTTCCGATAGTGGTGATCACCGAGCTGGAGGCCAAGCGTCACCACCCCGAACTCGGCTACTTCGCCCGCTCCGCCCTCCGCCTGCTGGACGACTTGAGGATCTCCAACGGCCGGCTGGACACGCCGATGGCGACCAACGAGCAGGGCGGCAACCTGCGCGTCGAGCTCAACCACACCGACCCGGGGGCACTGCCGTCGGGGTTCAGGCTCGGTGACAACGACTCTCGCATCCTCGCGGTGGCCCTCAACTACTCGAACGAGGGCCACGACGTCGTGCTGGTCAGCAAGGACGTACCGCTGCGGGTCAAGGCCGCCGCCGTCGGGCTTGCCGCCGAGGAGTACCGCAACGAGCTCCCCGTCGACTCGGGCTGGAACGGCATGGTCGACCTCGACGTGACGAGCGACGACGTGGGCGCACTCTACGAGCGGGGCACCGTCGAACTCGACGCCGCCCGCGACGTGCCGGTCCACAGCGGCATCGTGCTCCACGCCCCTGGCTCCACGGCTCTGGGAAGGAAGCTCCCAAGTGGTGAGGTGAAGCTCATCAAGCAGGACCGCGAGGTCTTCGGCGTCAGGGGCCGCTCGGCCGAGCAGCGCGTGGCGCTGGAACTGCTCATGGACGACGACATCGGCATCGTCTCACTGGGCGGCCGCGCGGGCACCGGGAAGTCGGCGCTGGCGCTGTGCGCCGGGCTGGAGGCGGTGCTGGAACAGCACAAGTACTCCAAGGTGATGGTCTTCCGTCCCCTCTACGCCGTGGGCGGCCAGGACCTCGGGTATCTCCCGGGTACCGCTGGCGAGAAGATGGCGCCCTGGGGACAGGCCGTCTTCGACACCCTCTCCGCGGTGACCAACAAGTTCGTGATCGACGAACTGCTGGAACGCGACCTGATCGAGGTGCTGCCGCTCACCCACATCCGGGGCCGTTCCCTCCACGACGCGTTCATCATCGTCGACGAGGCCCAGTCGCTGGAGCGCAACGTCCTGCTCACCGTGCTGTCGCGCGTCGGGCAGAACTCGCGGGTGGTCCTCACCCACGACGTCGCCCAGCGCGACAACCTGCGGGTGGGCCGCCACGACGGCATCGTCGCGGTGATCGAGAAGCTGAAGGGCAACCCGTTGTTCGCCCACGTCAAGCTGACCCGCTCGGAGCGCTCCCAGATCGCGGCCCTGGTGACGGAGATGCTGGAGGAGGACGCCCTGCCCTGACCCCCTCGTCCCAGACTCAGGAAGCGGCCCTCGCCACTCGCGCCCCGAGCGCGGCGAGGGCCGCTTTCAGTTCCGGCGGCTCCACCACGTCGAAGTCGGTCTCGAACATCAGGAGCATCGCCGCGAGGGAACCGTAGGACCAAGCCCCCAGCTCCACCCGGCAGGCGCCTTCGGTGATCGCCGTGACGGTGGCGCGGTCTCCGCGCAGCCACCTCGTGACCTCGTGCGCCGGTGCCTGGAGGACCACGGTCCCCGTGGCAGGCCATGGCGCGGCCGGCTCCTGGTGGAAGTGCTCGGCCAGGAGTTCCTCGCTCACCTCCCGCGGTCTGAAGCGTGGTCCGTTCGGAGTGCGGGGACTGAGACGGTCCACCCGGAACGTCCGCCACGCGACACGCTCGAGGTCCCACGCGAGCAGGTACCAGCGCCTCCCCCGGCTCACGAGCCGGTAGGGCTCGGCTCTTCGCAGGGTCGCCGATCCGTCTCTGCTCACGTAGTCGAACCGCAGCACCTCGTGGTCCCTGCAGCAAGCGCCGATGTGCAGGAGGGTTTCGGCCCTCACCTGCTCGTCGGGCGCGCCATCCCGGTCCAGCGCCGTCACCTGCAGGGCATCGACGCGGTGCCGCAGCCGCGACGGCAGGACCTGCCTGATGGTGGCCAGCGCCCGGTCCGAGGCGTCCCGCAGCCCGGCGACGTCGGTGGAGATCGTCTGGAGGGCGACGGCGACGGCCACAGCCTGGTCGTCGTCGAAGAGCAGCGGAGGCAGGTCGAGTCCCGGAGCGAGTCGGTAGCCGCCTGCCGGGCCCTTGGTGGTCTGGACGGGGTAGCCGAGTTCCCGCAGGCGGTCCACGTCGCGACGCACCGTCCGGGGGCTGACGCCCAGCCGTCGCGCCAGGCCCTCACCGGGCCAGTCCCTGCGCGCCTGCAGCAGGGACAGCAGTTCGAGCAGCCTTCCCGAGGGATTCGCCATGGATCCATTCTCACCCAGGTAGCGGCCAGAACCTGTCCGCTACTGCGAATAGCGTTCCAGGTGACAACCGGTGGACGAACTGGAGGAACACATGATCGAGGCACAGGGACTGACGAAGGACTTCGTCAGCCGCAAGGAGACCGTCCACGCCGTGCGCGGCATAGACCTGACGGTGGAGCGAGGAGAGACCGTGGCGGTGCTCGGCCCAAATGGCGCCGGCAAGACCACGACCATGCGGATGCTGACCACCCTGCTGACTCCCACGGCGGGAACCGCACGCGTAGCTGGCTTCGACGTCGTGAAGGAGGCCGCCCAGGTCCGGCGCCGGCTGGGCTACGTCGGCCAGGGAAACGGCGCGGGGCATGGCCAACGGGCGCTGGACGAGCTCTTCTACCAGGGAATCACCTTCGGGCTCAGCCGCGCCGAGTCACGGCGGCGCGGCCAGGAACTGATGGATGGCCTCGACCTGTCCGGCAAGGAACGGACAAAGGTCTCCGAACTCTCCGGCGGGCAGCGCCGCAGGCTCGACGTGGCGATGGGCCTCATGCACGCTCCGGAGCTGCTGGTCCTGGATGAGCCGTCCACCGGGCTGGACCCCCACAACCGCGCCAACCTCTGGGAACACATCACGACCCTGCGCGCCGAGCACGGCATCACCCTGCTGCTGACCACGCATTACCTCGACGAGGCCGACACCATGGCAGAACGCGTCGTGATCATCGACCACGGCGCCATCATCGCCGACGACACCCCGGAGGCACTCAAGTCCCGCCACGCCGGAGACCGGCTCACCGTCACCGCGGTCGCACCCGACGGCGCGCAGCACCTGGCCGCACGACTGGAGGACTGGGAGGGGACCACGCAGGTGAGCGTCGCCGGAGAGATGCTGACCGCCACCATCTCCAGGGGTTCCACCCGCGTCACGGACCTGGTGCGCCTCGCTGACGCCTCAGGTATCTCCATCGCCGACATCCAGGTCCGTCGGCCCACCCTCGACGACGTGTTCCTCAACCTCACCGGCCGCAGCCTCCGCGAGGCCGGCTCCCCAGAACTGGAGACCGCATCATGACCGCCACCCATGCCGCCCCTGCCCCCGCCCGGCGGTCCCTCGTCGACGACACCCTGCTCGTCACCGCCAGGGAACTGCGCCCGACGTTGACCGACCCGTTCTCGGTGGTGTTCAGCCTCATCCAACCCCTGGTCTTCCTGGCACTGTTCGGTCCCCTGCTCGCCGGGAACCTGGGCGGCGGCCTACCCGGCGGCGAGGTCTGGATGTGGTTCGTGCCCGCCATCCTCGTGATGATCTCGCTGTTCGGCTCCAGCGTGGTTGGTTCCAACCTCCTCTACGAGATGCAGACCGGCGCGCACGAGCGGATGCTGGTGACGCCACTGTCTAGGTCCTCGCTCCTGATCGGCCGGGCCGCCAAGGAGATCGTCACGTTGGCCGCGCAGGCGCTGTTGATCATCGTCGTGATGCTCCCCTTCGGGTTCCGGCCCAGCTTCCTCGGCGCCGCCGCGGGCCTGGTGCTGCTCGCCGTCCTCGGCGTCGGGATCAGTTCCCTGAGCTACGCCCTCGCCATCGCCGTCCGCAAGCAGGACTGGATGTTCTGGGTGGTCCAGCAGACCGTGCTGTTCCCGATCATGATCCTGTCCGGCATGCTGCTGCCGCTCGACGCCGGCCCCGGCTGGATGCGCACGGCTGCCGGGTTCAACCCGCTCAGCCACGTGGTCGAGGCCGAACGTGCGCTGTTCGCCGGGGACCTGCTGGCGCCGGCGGTGGCGGGTGGCTTCGTGGCTGCGGGCCTCACCGCGGCGGTGGGACTGGTGGTGGGCATCCGTTCCATGCGGCACAGCGACTGACGCCCGGTACGGCACGTGAGCCTCACGCGCGGCGCCAGAGGGGATCCTTCAACTCGGTGTAGTCGGTCACCGGGTCGAAGCAGACGGTCCCACGGCACACGTAAACCGCCCTGCGATCCCTGCCCTCGAGGTGGCTGCCCCAACCCTCGGCGTCCGGCTGCGCGCGCAGGATGACGGACCCCGCCGGCGCCAGCCGCCAGGCAGCGCGGGCGAGTTCGTCGAAGGGGTCGTCGGAGGTGATGACGACGGTGGCCGGCTTGAGCCCGCGGCGCGCCTCGTCGCGAACCATGAGGTCCGCCAGGGCCGAGCCCGCGAACCTCGGCGACGACGCGACGGCCGGCCAGGTGGTGGCCGCCGCCTCGTCGGCCCTGGCCACCAGCTCCGGACGCTCGGCCAGGAGCCCCACGCGTCGCAGGGCTGCCACCAGTGCCATGGTCCCGCTGGGCGAGACGTGGTCGGTCAGCGATCGGGGACGGTCGTAGAGCCCGGAATCGACGGCGTCGAAGAAGCCGCCGTCTGGGGCGTCGAACAGTTCGACGGCGCGCTCCAGCAGTGTCTCGGCGCGACGGAGCCACAGGGCGTCCCCGGTGATGCCCGCCAGGATCGCGAAGGCCTCGGCGACCCCACCGAAGTCGTCCGCGCCGCCGACCGCCAAGTCCGCCACCCCGGCCAGCGAACTGCGCCGCAGATCACCGTCGGCCAGGTGCACCTCGACCAGGTAGTTGGCCGCCTCAAGTGCGAGGTCGAGCCACCTGGGCTCGTTGAAGATCATGGCCGCCGTGGCCAGCGACGAGATCGCCTGCCCGTTCCACCCGGCCACCACCAACCTGTCGGTCGCCGGACGGAACCTCGTGGCCCGCTCGGCGAGCAGGCGGGCACGCACGTCGTCGAGCTTCTCGGGGTCCGGGCGCCCGCGCAACTGCAGGACCGACAGGCCGTCGTCGAAGGTTCCGCCGGAGGTCACGTGGAAGGTCTCCCCCGCCCAGGCTCCGAGTTCCTCACCCAGGACCTCATCGAGGACCTGCTGATTCCACAGGTAGAACACGCCCTCGAAGGTCATACCGCGGATGTCGGTGGAGTCCGCGTCGAGGGCGGAGGCGAAGGCACCGCCCTCGGTCCTGAGCTCGTGGGCCAGCCAGCTGACGATGCCGTATGCGGTGCGCTCGAACAGGGTCCTGAGGGTGGTGTCGTGGTCAGCGGTGCGACGCCACGCCCGCACGTAGGTGCCCAGCAGCATGGCGTTGTCGTCGAGCATCTTCTCGAAGTGCGGCACCACCCAGCCGGCGTCGACGCTGTAGCGGTGGAAGCCCCCGCCTACCTGGTCATGGATCCCACCGCGCGCCATCGCCTCGAGGGTGCGTTGCGCCATGTCCAGGGAACGCGGGTCCCCCTTGACCAGGAGGGCGTCCAGGGCCGTCGCCGTCGGGAACTTAGGGGCACGCCCGAAACCGCCGTGGATGATGTCGAACTGCGACTCGATGGCGTCGACGGCGGCGCGCAGGTCCGGCGCCGCCTCCAGCCCGGGCTGTTCGCCCGCGCCAGTGAGGTGCTCGGCGATCTGGCCGGCCGAGGTCACCACTTCGTCACGACGCTCCCGCCAGGCCTGGGCCATGGCCTCGAGCACCTGCCGGAACGAGGGCATCCCGTCCCTCGGCTGCGGCGGGAAGTAGGTGCCCGTGAAGAACGGCCTGCCGTCGGGCGTCAGGAACGCCGTCATGGGCCAGCCGCCGGAGCCGTTGTTGAGGGCCTGGGTGGCGGCCATGTATACCGCGTCGACGTCGGGGCGTTGCTGGCGGTCGACCTTGATGGGCACGAAGTGCTCGTTCAGGAAGCGCGCGGTCTCCGCGTCGTCGAAGGACTCCTCGCTCATCACGTGACACCAGTGGCACGACGCGTACCCGACCGACAGCATGATCGGGCGGTCGGTCTCCTCGGCGTGGGCCAGCGCGTCGGGTCCCCACTGCCACCAGTCGACGCTCTGGTGCGCGTGCTGGAGGAGGTAGTCACTGGCTGCGTCGGCGAGTCGATTCGGCATGGGTTGAAGGCTAGCGCTCGGCGCCGGTGGGAAAATGGCGGCATGACGCTACCTGCCGCCGCGGACCGCAAACCCCACCCCATCCTCAGGGCGCTGCTCGTCGTCGGCGCGCTGCTGGCGCTCATGTGGGCCCTGGAGTTCTTCGACCAGGCGACGGGCAACAGCCTGGACCCGCTCGGCATCCAGCCGCGGCAGGTGGACTCGCTGGACAACATCCTCGTCGCCCCCTGGCTGCACTACGGCTGGCTCCACCTCAGCAGCAACAGCGGCCCGTTCCTCGTGCTCGGCGTGCTCACCTATCTGGCAGGCGTGGTCCGCTGGCTGGTCACCACCGTCGTCTCGATCATCGCCTCCGGCCTCCTGGTCTGGCTCATCGCACCCGCGTACTCCATCACGGCCGGCGCCTCGGGACTGATCTTCGGCTGGCTGGCCTACCTCCTGATCCGGGGGCTGTTCACGCGGCGCGCGGGGCAGATCGTCGTCGCCATCGCCCTGCTGCTGGTCTATGGCGGCATCCTGGTGGGCCTGCTCCCGACGGCGGTGCGATCGGCGGGGCGGTGTCCGCCTGGTGGCAGCACGGCCGCGGCCGGGATGTCAGATGACGAACTCAGGCTCCAGGGGCACCTGCCGCAGGCCCTTGAACAGGTCGTCCTCGGGGATCATCGTCGGGACCTTCGAGACCACCAGCTGGTAGTCCTCGGTGGGCCAGCCGGCCTGCTGGATCTCCAGCGGCACGGCGAACCAGGGGCCGTCGGGGTCGATCTGGGTGGCGTGGGCCCGCAGCGCCGCGTTGCGCACCTCGAAGTAGTCACCACAATGCACGAACGTGGTCAGCCGCCCGTCTGAGAAGGGGTCGTCGTCACGGGTGGGCGCGGGCTGGCGCGACTCCAGTCCGTGTTCGTGCATCAACGCCTCCAGCGCCGCGTAGCGCCGACGGTGGAAACCCATGTGGTAGTACAGCTTCGCGGCCTGCCAGCCGGGGCCGTGTTCGGGCCACAGCGACGGGTCCGCCGCCGCAATGAACGCCTCGACGGTGATCCGGTGGCACTGGATGTGGTCGGGGTGGGGGTACCCGCCGCGTTCGTCGTAGGTGGTCACCACATGCGGCCGGAAGTCCCTCATCACCTTGACCAGCCGGCCGGCGGCGACCGCCACGTCCTCCAGGGCGAAGCAACCCTCGGGCAGGGGCGGCGGCGGATCACCCTCGGGGAAGCCCGAATCCACGAACCCGAGCCAGACCTGCCGCACGCCGAGGATCTCGCGGGCCCGGGCCATCTCCTCGCGCCGGATCTCCGCGATGTTGCGCAGGATGTCGGGGTCGTGCGCCAGTTTGGGGTTGAGCACGTCGCCACGTTCCCCACCGGTGCAGGTGACAACCAGAACCTCCACGCCCTCGGCCACATACTTGGCGGTGGTGGCGGCCCCCTTGCTGGACTCGTCGTCGGGGTGCGCGTGGACGTGCAGCAACCGAAGCGGGGCAGGTCCCATCGAGTTCATGGGGACCATCTTGGACCGCCCGGCGGTCGCTTCGCCACCTGCACCCGGGCACAATGGGAGCGTGACCAAGCCTGAGCTGACCGACGCCGACCGCGCCCGGATCGCCGCCCGTTATCCGAAGCGCAACGCCGTGGACCTGGTCGTGGGTATCGCGGCCGCGGTGGCCCTCCTCATGGGCGTGGGTCTGGTCGCGGTGTCGGGCTTCATCCGCTCCAACCCACCGGTGGCCGGCATGATCCGCGCCTTCGACACGATCAGCCCCGAGGTCACCTCCGTCGAGATCGTGGTGCAGCGCCGTGACCCCTCACAGGCAGCGAGCTGCTTCCTCTTCGCCCAGGCCGAGACCTATGAGCGGGTCGGGGAGATGGACGTCGAGGTCCCGCCGGGCACGAAGGAGCTGACCGAGGTGTTCGTCGACATCCGGACCATCCGCGAGGCTGCCTCCGTCAGCCTGGAGAACTGCCACCTCGTGGATTGACCGGGCTGGTGATTGTTTGGGATAAGCTGGCTCGATGTCCGACAACACCGCCGAAACCGTATGGCTCACCCAAGAGGCCTACGAGGCACTCGAAGCCGAACTGAACGAACTGAAGACTGTGGGCCGCACTGACGTGACGGCCCGCATCGCTGCGGCTCGCGAAGAGGGCGACCTCAGTGAGAACGGCGGCTACCACGCGGCCCGCGAGGAGCAGGGGCAGATGGAGGGCCGGATCCGCCAGTTGGAGGCACTCCTCCGGCAGGCGCACGTGGGGGAACCCAAGGGAGATCCCGACGAGGCCGGCCCGGGCAAGATCGTGACGGTGGCCTTCGACGGCGACGAGGACGACACCGACACGTTCCTGATCGGCTCCCGCGAGGTGCTTGGCACCGACTCCTCCGTCGAGAACGCCGTCTCCCCCCAGTCACCCCTCGGCGCCGCGGTCACCGGGCGCAAGGTCGGTGAATCGGTTTCCTATGAGACCCCCACGGGCAAGACGATGAGCGTGACCATTCTCAAGGTCGAGGTCCACTGACGCCGGGTCGTCATCGCGGCTCGGCCGGCGGCTGCAGCACGGACCCGCTCCGGGACGCCTCCGCGTAGTCCCGCAGCGCGGTCAGGTCACCGGCCGCCAGGACACCTTCGGCCTCCGTGAGCATGGTCTGCACGTGGCGGTCTGCCCTTGCTGCATGCTCCGGGTCCACCGCGGTGGCGCGAATTCTCGCGGCCAGATCCACCAGTGCCCGCAGCACGATGGCCGAGCCGAGTGCGTAGGGCCGGATGTGGTCGAAGGGCATGTCGAGGATCTGGGCCGCCCGCACCGGCCTCAGGTACAGGCGCGGGGCGCCGTCGTCATCGAGGAGAACCGATCCCGTCTCGGGGCGCCCGACAGCGCCGATGATTCCCGACGCCACCTCCTCCACCGAGTTGATCGCCGTGTACGGATCGTTGATTCCCGGCGAAAGCGCCCGCACCGCCAGTTCCACAACCTGCTGTTCAGCGAACCGGACGTCCTGCTCCGTGGTGCGCGACGCACCGACGTGGACGTGGTCACGGACGCTCGGCTGCATCGCCTCCACCGCGTCCCGTGGCCACACGAGGGCCAGCGGCTCATCGGCCATGACCTGGTCTCCCACCCGCTTCAGAAGCCGCACCGCGGACCCGGCCCGGGCGGCGTCGTCTGCGAGGTCCCGCGCATCCACCTCAGTGAGATACCCGGAGCGACCGAGCGTCACCACCCCACCGGGCTCGACGGGTGGCGGTAGGTCGGCCACCCGCGCGTCCTCGATGTCGAGCCAGTTGCTGTCAACCGCGCGCACGAAGTCCCTGCGGGCGTCCTCGACCAGACTGTCCACCTGGACGGAGGAGGCGATGTGGTGGATGAACCACACGAAGAGGAACACGTCCACCACCCCCAGCACGATGGCCCCGTTGACCGCCAGGGGCGGGACGAATGCCGCACCGTCATCACCCTCGGAGCGGATGGTTCGCAACACCATCAGGGTGTAGACGAAGGTGGCGACGAGCACGCCCAGCACCAGTTGGTTGTTGCGGTCGCGCATGAAGTTCCGTACCAGCCGGGGCCCGTAGGTGGTGGACGCGGTGCTGATCACCGAGATCGTGATCGAGAACGCCGTGCCTGCCACTCCCAGGAACGATGCAACCGCCGTGAGGAGGGCCCGTGCTCCCTCCACGCCCGTGTCGAAGAGGAAACCCTCCAGAACGGCCGGTAGTGGCAGCTTCGCCCTGTCCGCGCCCACGAGGACCTGGGAGACGATGATCGCCCCAGCGATGAACAGGGCAGGAATGAACCAGAACCGTTCCGGAATGCTCTGCAGCCAACTGCGGAATCTGCCCATGCCAGCAGGCTAGTCCGGTTCAGAGGTTGGCGATGAGTTGCGCGCCGACCTCCGCGCTGATCTCGCCCGACTGCACCCGGGCAAGGATCTGTTCCTGCGGTGTCTCGCCATCCGGGGCCTCGCCCGGCTCGTCCGACGTGGCCGGAGCGAACCCCAGCTTGGCTATCACCGCGTCGAGCCGCGCCCGCGCCGTCGGGTAGGAGACGCCAAGGTGCTTCTCGACCTCCCGCAGGTTGCCCCGGGAGGACAGGAACACGCGCAGGATCTCGTGGTCGGAGTCCTCCAGAGCGCAGTAGGCGCAGCTGGCGAACTCGCCCGCCAGTTCGGTACCGCACTTGAGGCAGCCCTTGCGGGTGATGATGAGCTCGTCGCCGCACACCGGGCAATCTGCCGGGGCGTGGTAGAGATGATGCGCCATTTCAGGCCTCCTCTGCCGTCTTGATGGTGGCCAGGCCCATGACGACGCTCAGGTCGAGACGGGCCGAGCCGTTGCCGATGATGATCTCGTCGACGTTGTCGCTGTCACCGGGCCAGTTGATGCGCCCGAGCTTGGCCTCGCCCCGCACCGTGACGTTCGCGCCCTGGGTGAGGTGGATGGTGAGGCTGCCGGACTCCACCCGGAGCTTGGAGCGCCCCGTGCTGATTGGCCCCTCGATGGTGACCGCCCCGGCCTGGGACAGCAGGTCCCCCACCTCCGTGACGCCCTCCAGGCTGCAGCCGCCGCCGGTCACCCGGATCCGGCCCAACTTCGGCACTCCCGACGTCCGCAGGCCTCCGGTGGTGAGTTCGGCGTCGACGACGAGCCGCGGGTTCACCTTGACCAGGAGTTCCTTGCCCAGCCCGATGTCGCGCAGGTCGTCCAGGTTGCGCGGCGGCCGGATCAGCGAGAAGCCGTTGAAGCTCGGCCCGAAGTCTCCCGTGCTGCTGATCTCCATGACGGTGCCGTTGCGGCGCAGCACGTGCTGCCCCTCGACGGTGAGCGTCGCCACCGACGGGTCCGCCTCCACGCGGACGCGACGCCCCACGGCGGTGATGGAGACCCGTTCCAGTCCTCCCGCTCGCGGCTTCGACCTCGGCTCGCTCTCCTGAGCCGGAGGTACGTCCTCGGCCCCACTGGACTTCTGCTTCAGTTCCTCGATCCGGCGATTGGCTTCGGCGGCGTCAATACGCCCCGCTGCCAGATCGTCCAGGATGGGCCCCAGATCCAAGTTGTTCATGACCACAATGGTAAGCTCTGCTTCCCATTCCGTGAAGGCCACTTCAATGATTCGAAACCCTGAATGGACCCTGAGTTCGTTGTGGCACAGTTCTGCCATGGCGAAACCCTTGCCCGAACTGATCGCCCCGGACTGGGCGGAGGCCCTCGAACCCGTTGCGGACGACGTCGCGGCGATGGGCAGCTTCCTGCGCGCTGAGGTCTCCGCCGGCAGGGGCTACCTGCCAAGTGGCGGCAACGTGCTGCGGGCATTCACCCGACCGCTGGCCGACGTGCGGGTCCTCGTGCTCGGGCAGGACCCCTACCCCACTCCCGGGCACGCCGTGGGACTGAGCTTCTCCGTTGCCCGGGACGTCTCGCCGATCCCGCGCAGTCTGGTGAACATCTACGCAGAACTGGAGGCGGATCTGGGAGTCGCACCGGCCACCCATGGGGACCTGACCAGTTGGTTCGACCAGGGCGTCCTGCTTCTGAACCGAGTCCTGACCGTGCGCCCTGGCGCTGCGGGCTCGCACCGGGGCAAGGGGTGGGAGGCGGTCACAGCGGAAGCGGTCCGGGCGTTGGCCCGGCGGCCTGGCCCGCTGGTGGCGATCCTGTGGGGGCGCGACGCACAGGGCATCGCGCCCCTCCTGGGCGAGGTTCCGGTCATCAGCAGCGCCCACCCCTCGCCGCTGTCTGCCCGTACGGGCTTCTTCGGCTCGCGGCCCTTCAGCCGCGCCAATGCCGAACTCCTCCGGCAGGGCGGCGGCCCCATCGACTGGCGGGTCCGCTGACTTCGGCGCCAACGTAGGCTTGGCCCATGGACATCGACGTAATGGGTTGGATCAAGCAGAACATCAGGCCACGGCTGGTGACTCCCGACGCGGCCCTCCCCGGCCGCGACACCCCTGTCCTGTTCCCGATGCCCCGGCACGAGGTTCTCGGACTCCCATTGGACGAGGTGCCCGAGGGCAGCCAGGTGGCCTACTTCGCCCTCGGTTGCTACTGGGGCGAGGAGCGCATGTTCTGGGAGACCGACGGCGTGGTCAACACTGCCGTGGGGTTCATGGGCGGCTACACGCCCAACCCCACCTACGCGGAATCCTGCACGGGAAGCACCGGGCACACCGAGACGGTGCGCGTGGTGTTCGATCCGGCCCGAGTCAGCTACGAGGACCTCCTGAGGATCTTCTGGGAGGCGCACGACCCCACCCAACTGAACCGGCAGGGCAACGACATCGGGACCCAGTACCGCTCGGCCATCTTCCCCGTCGACGACGAACAGTTGCGCGCAGCCGAACGCTCCCGCGAGGAGTTCCAGGAGCGGCTGCACGAGGCGGGTTACGGAGACATCACCACCGAGATCACTCCGGGTCAGGAGTTCTACTACGCAGAGGTGGAACACCAGCAGTACCTGCACAAGAACCCGGGCGGCTACTGCCCCGTGCACGCCACCGGCGTGAAGTGCGGTCCGCGGGACTGACGAGGTCTCAGTCGGTCGGCGCTGCCGGTGGGTCGGCCAGTTCGGGCCTGCGCTCGGCCAGTTCGATCCACCGGGTGTCACAGCCCGGGCAGGAATACACCGGGGCGCCCTCGACGAACTCGCCGGTCTTCATGACACCGCAGGCGTCCTGACAGGGTTTCGAGTCCAGGAATCTTGCAGCCATGCAACGACCTTAGCGCGGGCTAGTCTTGGCTAGTGAGATTGCGCCCTCTGGCCGTTGCGGCCATCTCGGTGGCGCTCCTGGCGGGATGCTCGTTCCCGCCCGGTCCCGCCGAGTCCCTCCAACCGACGCCGACACCGTCGGCCACCGGCTCGCCGTCCCACCCCACCTCCCCCGAGGATCCCCGCACCACCACGCCCTCGCGCTCCGAGCCGAGGTCTGCAGAGCCGGCACCCGATGCCACACTGCCGTCGGAGTTCACCGTTCCGGGAGACCTGGTGGACCATGCCGACGTGGTGGTCCGCGAACTGCACCGCGTCTCCGGGTGGCTCCCAGCGTTGAAGCTGGACGTGACCGCCGAGCAGGCGACCCTGACGGTCGTCGACGACGGCGGGGCCGTCCGGAGCTACCGCTGGCGTGACGGCGTCGTCGGGACCGCAGACAGCGACGTCCAGTACCTGGGACAGGTCACTTTCAACCCAACGCGTTTCCCCCTGCACGACCTGCGTCGAATCTTCGACGTCGCGGCGTTGCAGTCGTCGTCGTCCGAGAGCCAGGTCCTGCAGGTGGTGGAGTACCGCGGCGGGGAGGTCTACATGACCGTCACCACCCGGCCGGAGTCGCGGACGGTGTTCTTCAACGGCGACGGCACCGTCGTGAAGAAGCTGGGCACCAGCAGCGTGGCAGACATCGCAGCGGGCCTGGCTGCCGTGACGAGCTCGACCCAGGTGGTACTCACCGTGGGTTTCAACATCGAACAGGGCTACTGGGCCGACGTTCCCAAGCCGGGAGGGGTACTCGAACGCCGAATGCGAATCGGCAACCTGCCCATGTTCAGCGCGCAGCGCACCGAGACGCTGGGGATGGAGCCCTTCGATCCGGACCTGCTCGACGCCGCCGTGATCAGCAAGGCGATCGCGCAGTTCCGCACCGTGTCGGACCAGGCCTGCGCCGTCGAGGTGGACAACCGCCACCGCCGGGTGCAGCCCGTGATCCGATATGACTGCGGCGGGACCATCCACCACACAGACCTGCGGGGCCGTGACCTCTCGGCGTACTTCGACTAGGCCTCAGAGATCATTGGTGGCAAAGGTGTCGCAGGCATTGGGGTCACCCGAGTCGTAGCCCTTGGCCACCCAGCGCTGGCGCTGCTCCGAAGAGCCGTGCGTCCAGCTCTCCGGAACCACCCGGCCACCCTGCTGTTGCTGGATGTGGTCGTCGCCGACGGCGCGCGCCGCGTCGGCGATGCGCAGCAGGTCGTCCCTGGTGACCGATTCGATCGGCGATTCCGGGTCCTTCAGCGTGTTGTTGAAGAAGACGCCCGCGTAGCAGTCGGCCTGCAGTTCCAGCCGGACCTGGTTTGACGTGGGTCCGGTGTCCTGGCCGCCGGCGCGGGCCTGTTCCATCTGGCCGGTGAGGTTGGAGACGTGGTGACCGAATTCATGACCGACGATGTAGAGCTCGGCGGCGTCGCCTCCGACGGCTCCCAGCTGGTCGAGCAGGGTGCCCATGAAGTCGGTGTCGATGTAGACGGTGTAGTCCCCGGGGCAGTAGAACGGCCCCATCTCCGAGGAGCCGGTACCGCACGCGGTCTGCACCTGCCCACTGAACAGCATCATCGAGCCGTACTCGTAGCCCTGCATCACAGAGCTCCAGTAGTTCTGGACGGCGTTCTCGTAGGCGGGCCAACGGCAGTCCCGGTTGGTCTCGATGTCGGATCCCTCATCGCACTCGGGAGCCGGCTGCGTCTGCTGCGGCTGGGTGTCGGGCATCCCCGTGCCGCCGAGCACGTCGCCCAGGTTGCCGCCGAAGAGGAGGACCAGCACGATCATGACGATGCCGCCGAGCCCACCACCCACTGCCATGCCCCGGCCGCCGGACCTGCCACCGCCGCCTCCGTACCGCACGCGCGACTGATCGATCCTTGCGTCTCCCCTGTACTCCACGGCGACCACTCCCTCTATGTTGCGGCGGGCGAAATCAGCGTATCCCAGCAGCCTCGCTCCGCGGCGGAGGCGGAAAAAGCTCCTACTAGACTGTCACAATGCGCGTCATCGGGGTCACCACACCAGTGGGCCAGCCGAGCGCACAGTTCACCGTCGGCCACGGGGAGCACCCACGCGAACGGCTGCTGGCGCTCGGTTACGTGCCCGTCCACCCGCTCTCAGCGGTGCTCGCGGGGGAAGAGATCGTCTTCACTTATCTGGTGCGCGAGGCCCACACACCGGATTGCGGACCGCGCAGGCCGTCCCCGATCGTGTTCGACCGCCCACTCCGCAACGAGCAGCCGGTGTTCAATCAGCGCATCGGGGCCTACGCCGTCGTGGTCTCCGAGCGTGGCCTGCTTGGCACCGTGAACTCGAAACTGACCGCTGCCCCCGGCACCTGGGCCCTGCCCGGGGGCGGGATCGATCCGGGAGAGTCGCCGTCGGAGGCGGTCATCCGCGAGGTCTATGAGGAAACGGGTCAACAGATCGAGATCGATCGGGTGCTGACATTGGATTCCGACCACTGGGTGGGGCGCTCCCACGCCGGGGTACTGGAGGACTTCCACGCACTGAGGGTGGTCTACGGCGCCACATGCAAGACACCCAGCGAGCCCGTTGTCCACGACCTCGGTGGGTCGACGGAGCGGGCAGGCTGGGTGCCTTGGCGATTGTGGCGCAAGCTGCACTGGACCATCAGCTCGCGCAGCGTGCTGGCCCGGTACGCGGGCCAGCTCGCCCTTGATCAGTCCCTGAAGTAGGACAGGATGCGCAGGATCTCGACGTAGAGCCAGACCATGGTGACCGTGATGCCGAAGGCGGCGCGCCACGACTCGCGGGCCGGAGCCCTGGAGGCAATGCCGCGCTCGACGAAGTCGAAGTCCACGATCAGGTTGAACACCGCCAGGCCGACGGCCAGGACCGAGATGCCGATGGACAGCCAACCGGCACCGGAACCAATGTCACGCATGCCCAGGTCAGCACCCAGGAGCGCCGCGACGAAGTTCACCAGGAGGACGCCCACCATCGCGAAGGTGGCGATGGAGACGAACTTGCGGAACTTCGGGGTGACCCGGATGTTGAAGAACTTGTAGGCCGCCAGGGTGGCTCCGGCCGCGACGAAGGTGGCCAGCACCGCGGAGAAGACGATCCCGGGGAACATCATCTCGAAGTAGGCGGAGAAGGCGCCGACGAAGACACCCTCCACCGCCGCGTAGAACAGCACACCGCCGACCGGGATGTTGCGCCTGGCCGCCACGATGAAGACCGTGATGAGCCCGACCACGGCCGAGCCGATGAGCGCGGGGAAGAGCAACTCAACCGGGAGCAGCACGAATGTGGCTGCTGCGGCGGCGAAGAGGACCAGCATGGTGATGGCGGTCTTGGCGAGGACGTCGTCGAGGGTCATCACGCCGCCGGTGGGCTGCTGCGTGGGCACCTGCTGCTGGTAGCCCTGCTGGTAACCACCAGGCGCGTAGCCCTGCTGGTAACCACCGGGCGCGTAGCCCTGCTGGGGGTAACCCTGCTGGAAGTTGTTCTGCTGCGGGGCGCGACCGTTGAACGTGTCGCTGCGGGCGAATACCGGGTTGGCCATCTTGGTGGTCTCCTACTACTGCTGCTGCTGCAAAAACCTGACACTTCCAGAGTACCGCGTGGTCAAGTCATTTCAGGCTGGCCCACTAGGCCATTCACCGTCGTCAGCGAAGAATCAGGCGCGCCTGCTCCCGTACCTGGCGGTAGACCTCGGCCGGCGAGACGTTGCGCCCGGCAGCCGCCAGCTCACCCCAGTGCTCCCAAGTCGTGCGCCACAGGGCGACGGCGACCTCGGCCGTCACCCTCAGTCCGACGGGGTCGCCGTCGGGAACCCGGGACCGGAGCCGCTCGTAAAGACGATCTGTCAGGATCGCCTCCTGCGTGAGGGCCACCACCCGCAGCTCCGGCTCGGCCGCCAACAGACTGGCGATGCGCCGCTGCTCCAGCATGTCAGGATCCGCGTCGTGGGCCACGACCTCCTGCGTCCGCTCGGAGATCGTGACGATGATGGCCGACGGCGTCGGGTCCGGGAACTCGAGGGTCTCGATCATCTGCAGGAGGCGCTGCTGCCCCGGCAGCGCAGCCTGCTCCTTGGACGAGAAGTGGCGGAAGAAGGTCCTCGTGGAAACGCCCGCCCGCGTTGCGATCTGGTGGACCGTCGTGGCCCGCAGCCCATTCGACTCGAACAGATCCAGAGCCGCCTTGTGGATCTCGGCGCGGGTGGCGAGATGGCGGCGGGTTCGCAGGTCGAGGGGGACGTCGTCGTCGGGCATTGGGTTCCTCCAGGGCTCGACCTACAGCCTAACGGAGACACGCCGATTTCAGCCAAGTTGGCACGATGTGACACAATATCTCGGCCCCCGAAGAGAGAGTCAGGCACGCATGTCCTACAATTCCCCTCCCAGCATCGAGACCGAGAAGGTGACGACGAAGGTCGCGCCAGTAATCGCGGTGCTCGTCGTGTCCGCCCTGGTGATGATCCTCAACGAGACGGTGCTGACCGTCGCGCTGCCCGCGTTGATGACGGACTTCTCCGTCACCGCCAGCGTCGCCCAGTGGCTCACCACCGGTTTCCTGCTGACCATGGCGGTGGTCATCCCGATGACCGGCTTCCTGATCCAGCGCTTCACTACCCGCGAACTCTTCTTCGCCGCAGTTAGCATCTTCACCGTCGGGACCCTGCTGGCCGCCATCGCGCCCTCATTCGGGGTGATGCTGCTCGCCCGGGTGGCGCAGGCCTGCGGTACCGCCGTCATCCTGCCCCTGCTCATGACGACCACGCTCACGTCGGTGCCGGTCGCCTACCGCGGCATGGTGATGGGTCTCAACTCGGTGGTCATCTCCGTGGCGCCCGCAATCGGACCCACCCTTTCCGGACTCGTGGTGGACTCCATGGGTTGGCGCTGGATCTTCGGCCTGATGGTCCCCGTGGTCGTCGTCGCCCTCGTCCTGGGCGCATTCATGATCCGGACGAACAATGACCGCCTTCCCGCGGAGTTCGACGTCACCTCCGTGATCATCTCCGTGTTCGCGTTCGGCGGCATCGTCTACGGCCTCTCAACCGCGAGCAGCGTCGTCGCCGGTTCCGTGATCCCCATAGTCGCGCTCGTCGTCGGTGCAGCCGCGTTGGCGCTGTTCGTCGCCCGGCAGATCAGACTGCAGCGCACCGACGCCGCCCTCCTCGACCTACGGCCGTTCAGGGTGCGCAACTTCACCGTCTCGGTGATCGTGGTGATGGTGGCCATGGCCACCATGCTCGGCACGGTCATCGTCCTGCCCATCTACCTGCAGGCAGGTCTCGGAGTGACCGTCATGGTTACGGGACTAGCACTCCTGCCCGGCGGACTGGTGCAGGGCATCCTCTCCCCCATCGTCGGCCGGCTCTACGACAAGCTCGGCCCGCTGCCCGTGGTGGTCCCGGGCGCGCTCCTGCTGGCCGGCGGCCAGTGGTCGCTGGCAACGATCAACTCCGACTCCGACCTGCGCTTCGTCATCGCGATGCACGTCATGTTCTGCGTCGGCATGGCTTTGCTCATGACGCCACTGATGACGGTTTCCCTGGGCTCGCTCCCCAGGCACCAGTACGCCCACGGTTCGGCCATCATGAACACCATGCAGCAACTGGCAGGCGCCGCCGGCACTGCGGTGTTCATCGCGGTCATGTCGCTGGGTTCGGCGGGCGCGCAGGCCGGAGGCCGGAGCTCCGCCGTCGCCACGGGGATCGGCACCGGCCAGGCATTCACCGTCGGTGGCGTCGTCGCCCTGCTGGCCGTGGTGGGCGTGTTCTTCGTCCGCCGCCTGCCCACCGTCGCACACGATGTCCCCGCTCCCGACGACCTGATCATGGAGCGGGAGGCTGGGTTAGTCTCGTAGCGAAACGAGGAAAGGGGGCTCCAGGCATGCGGTCGGCACTGGTGTACGCGCTCGGGGCCTGCGCACTGTGGGGACTCGCCTTCGTCGCCCCCGCAGCCGGCGGTGTCGGGGGCATCCCGCTGACCCTGGTTCGGTATTCGGTGTTCGGGCTGTCCTCCGTCGTCATCCTCAGGGTGCTCAGGTTCAACCCGTTCAGGCAACTGGACCGCAAGGGCTGGCTGCGCGTGATCGGAATCGGGTTCGCGGGCAACACGCTCTACTACACCTCGATGTCCGGCGCCGTCGCGGCGATCGGATCAGCGCCCGTCGCGCTGATCTTCGGTGCCCTGCCGATCATCATGACCGTCGTGGGAAACCTGCGACGCCAGGTGCTCGGCTGGGGCGCCCTCGCCGGTCCGATGGCGTGCATCGCCGTCGGTCTGGCCATCACCACCACTTCCACCCTCTCCCAGCCGGCAGCCGGACCGGTGGGCAACGCCCCTGCCCTGGGCCTGCTGCTGTCGGCCGTGGCCCTGGCCTGCTGGACGGTCTACAGCACCTGGAACGCCGAGTACCTGGCCGACCATCCTGGAACCAATACAGTGCTGTGGGCCAGCCTCACCGGTGTCGGCACGCTGGTCACGCTGCCCATCCTCGTGCTGGTGCAGGCGCTGGGGGCGCCGTCGCCCGGAGCGTTCTGGGGCGCCTACCAACCCGGCGTCCTCGCGTGGGGCGTCGTGCTCGGACTGGGGGCATCATGGGTGGCGACTGCCCTGTGGAGCCGCGCCAGCACCTACTTCAGCTCCTCAGCCCTGGGGATGCTCATCGTCACCGAGGTCATCTTCGCGCTCATCTACACACTGCTCCTGGAGACGCGACTCCCCGCCGCACACGAACTGGGCTCGGTCAGCTTCACCCTCGGCGGCGTCGCCTGGGGCCTGATCGTCGGGCGGGCGGCCAGACGACGTCGGGACGCGGCCCGGCATCGCGAGGCCTAGAGCGTGGGCTCACCCAGGGACAGCATCAGCCGGTTGGCCCAGTTGAAGAAGGAACCGGCCTGGATCACATCCAGCAGTTCGAGCTCCGCCAGTCCGGCTGCGCGCAGGCGTGCCGCTTCCTCCGCACCGAAGCGTGGCGGCGTGGCCGTGAGGGCGACGGTGGCGTCGATCAACGCATCCCAGCGGGAGCTGATCCTGGCGGTGACGCCCTCGTCGAGCAGCCGCTGCACGTCGGAGCGGGGGGCGCCCTGCTCAGCCGCGAACCGGGCGTGGACCGAGGCGCAGAACACGCATCCGTTGAAGCGGGATGCCGCGGCCGCGGCGAGTTCACGGTCCGCGCGGGGCAGGCCACCGTCGGTGTTGTAGAAGATGTCCATGTCGGTGAGCGTGCGCTCGTGCAGGGCTTCCGGGTCCCGCGCGAGCAGCCGGAAGTAGGGCATGTGGACGCGTTCGCGCTCCACCAGCGCCTCGTAGTGGCGCTCCGTGAACTCCGAGACCGGCAGGGGCGCCAACCAGGGCTTCCAGCCGAGGTTGTCCGCCGTGAAGCGGGGTGGCTCGTTCACCCTGGGCGCGTCCGGCAGCTCTTCCGGGGCGCCGCTGCGCCGGAGGCCGCCGGAGTCCTCCAGGCGCCTGGCGGCAGTGACGGCCACCTCCTCGGCAAGCGCGCCCAGTTCCTCGTCGGTAGGCGCAGTGACGCTGCCTCCTGCGGCCTCGCGCAGCACCGTCAATCCGTGCACGACGCGCAGCTGGAAGGTCAGGAACGACACCAGTTGGGACAGGGTGACCACGCCAGTGGTGCTCCAGCCGTCATCGAGCAGGCGCCGGAGCCGATCCCGGCTGGCGTCGCGGGGGTGCATGACCAGGAAGTGCGCGTGCTCCAGCGCAGCGGCCAGCCGGTCGTCGAGCACGTAGGAGGCCTCGACGGAATCCACGGTGTACTCGGGGCCGGGGACGCTCTCGTCGGCGTTCTCGGCGCGGAACGCCCCGTAAGGGCCTGATCCTCCTGCCCGCGTCGCCTCCGCGACGATCAGCGGCTCGAGCGCCGCTCCCCCGCCGGTCTCCAGAAGCAGCGAGCCGTAGAAGCTCACCGCTGCCTGGTTGCCGTGCAGACGAGCCACGAACAGGGCCACCGCGGCGCGCTCGGGAAGCGTGACCTCGGAGGCGTCCGCGGGCTGGAAGAGGGCCAGGAAGCTCCCCTGAGCGTGCGTCCTGGCGTCGGGGCGGCGGGACCGGGCGGAGTCCAGCGCGTCACCGGGCCGGATCCCTGTCAGGGCGTCGATGAGGTCGGTCATGGACCCAGCCTATGGCCGGGCGTCAGAGACTCTGACCGATGTCCCACAACCGGCCGGGCCGGCCGTCGATCGCCTCGGAGACGGCGATGGCCTGGCCGTCGGAGAGGGAGGCGACGTAGTCCAGCACCCCACGGGCCCGGCCGAACCGGCGCACATCGTCGGGTGCGACGGGCGGGACGCCCTCGGGACGCTCACGGGCCAGTTCGTCATAGCCCTCGGTGGCGATCTCGACCAGTTCCTGCAGCCGGGGCGGCACCCGGTAGCGATCCAGGTTGTCCCCCAACCACGCGATCAGGCCCTTGACCGCGCGCACGAGGACCCGGCTCAGGCCGCGCTGGTGGAGTGCGATGTCGGAGCGGTTGAGCCCGAAGTGCTTGTGGACGAACTTGAGCACCTCGACCTCGTGCCAGGCGCGCTGGTCCAAGGTCACCAGACCGGTGCGGACGTTGTCGCGCGGGGCCAGCACCACGGAGTCCTGCAGGTGGTGGATCCAGCGGCTGGTGAACGACGACAACGCGCGCTCGGCCGCGATCGAGCCGTCGAAGTCTCCGGCCAGCAATCCATCGACGACGTCCTCGGAGACTTGCGCCACGGCGGCGACGAAGGCGTCGTCGTCGGCGATCCACCCGTCGTCGTGGTGGAGCTTGCGCCGCAGGAGTTCCAGCGCGCCGCCGGGACGGTTGCGCTGGGAGAGCAGCTGCCCGTCGTCGAGCTGGCGGAACTCGACCACGTGCTCGGCCCACTCCCGGAACTCGCGGGAGACCGCGCCCTGGCTGAGGAGCCCCGCCCGGTGGAAGTCGTCGACGTCGTGGATCGAGTAGGCGATGTCATCGGCGATGTCCATCACCGAGCCCTCCAGCGACTGCTGCAGCGGCAGCAGGCCGTGGGAGGATCGGCGGGCATCGGCGAGGTCCGCTGCCTCCAGGAAGTAGGCGGAGTACTTCCGCACGGCCAGTTCGTCCCCCACCCGACGGAGCCCCGGCGGCAGGGGCCCCTGCCCGAGCGCGGAGACGTCGACGGCGGGGGTCCACGGGTACTTCGCCACGGCAGAGCGGCTCGCGGCGGTCAGGTTCAGTCCCTTGGAGGGTCCGTGGCAGACGTCCAGGGTGGCGAGGATCCGGTAGGTCTGCGCGTTGCCCTCGAACCCGTCGGCCAGCCCGAGGGTCTCGCGTGCGAGCCGGTCCAGCACCGACTCGCCGAGATGCCCGAAGGGCGGATGGCCGAGATCGTGCGCACTGGCGGCCGCCTGCGCCACGACAGGATCGCACACGAACTCCGGGGGCAGCCCAGGCATGGACTGCAGCTTCGCGGAGAGTTCCACCGCGATCGAGCGGGCCACCGCCGTGACCTTCAGCGAGTGGGTGAGCCGGTTGTGGACCAGCGGACCCGCAGCGGTCTGCCCGATCACCTGCGTCACCGCGGACAGGCGCGCGTAGTACGGGGAGAACCGGATCCGCTCCAGGTCAGTCCGGAAGGGGGTGTCACCCTCGGCGAACTCCGGGGCGTCGATGCCCTCCCATTCCCTGCGATGAATCCGCATCAAAAGCGCCCTTCTCGTGGATCGGCCTGGTGCCCCCGACGGGAGTCGAACCCGTACCTGTAGCGGGTTTAAGCCGCCTGCCTCTGCCAATTGGGCCACGGGGGCGAATCGGCGGTGCCTACTCTGCCAGCATTCCGAGCGCGATGCCGTCGAGGATGTCGGTCTCGCTCACCAGGACGCTGCCCCCCGGTACCCTGGTGGAGATCTCATCCAGGATCAGCACACCGCCGCCGATGACCTTGGCGCGCAGTGGGTGCATGAACGGTTCCCGAGTTATCTCGGCGACCGGCACCGACAACCAGTGGCGCGCGGTGCCGACGATGTCGTCGCGCTGCAGCCGGGAACGATGCACGGCCTGGCGGGAGTACTGCTGCAGGCCCAGGACGTGGGCCGCGACGCTGGTGGTGGTGCCCGCAACGCCGATGGCGGTCTCGATCCGGCCGAAGTCCACACCCGCACCGTCGAGCAAGGTGGCGATGTGCACCCGCGCCGCCGCCTGCTCGTCGGCAGTGGGCGGGTCCGTCCGGAGGAACCGCTCGGTGATTCGCACCGCGCCGATGTCGAGGCTGGTGGACGACGAGATCACGCGCCCTTCCTCGACCACGATCAGCTCCGTGGACCCGCCACCGATGTCGAAGACCAGCACCGGCTTGGCCGCGCCCACGCCGCTGAGCACACCCTCGGTGGAGAGCCTGGCCTCCTCCGCTCCCGAGATGACCTCGACCTCGACGCCCAGGCGCTCGCGGACGCCGTCGGCGAGGGCCTCCCGGTTGGACGCATCCCGGGCGGCGGAGGTGGCGACGAAGCGGGTCCGGTCGACGCGGTGGCTGCGGATGAGCGCGGCGTACTCCTCGCAGACCGCGAAGGTGCGCTCCAGCGCCTCGGGGTGGAACTCACCGGTGGCGTCAACACCCTGGCCGAGCTGGGCCAGCCGCACCTCGCGGGCGAGTTCGGTGAGGGAGCCGTCGGCCTCCTGCCTGGTGACCAGCAGGCGGATGGAGTTGGTTCCGCAGTCGATGGCGGCGACGGTGGTGCTCACTTGTCCTCCAACAGGCAGGGGCGCTGCCAGAACTCGCCGATGGCCTCGACGGCTTCGTCACCCAACGGGTTGACACCGGGCCCGGCGGCAAGTGAATGGCCCACCAGGACGTGCAGGCACTTGACCCGATCGGGCATCCCGCCGGCGGAGATCCCCTCGATCTCCGGCACCTCGCCGAGCCGCGCGCGGTCGGCCAGGTAGGACTCGTGGGCAGCGCGGTAGTCGGCTGCCAGTTCCTCGTCCTCGGCCAGGCGCCGGGTCATCTCCGCCATCAAGCCGGACGCCTCGAGCGTGGACGTGGCAGACACCGCCCGAGGACACGTCAGGTAGTACGTGGTCGGGAACGGCGTCCCGTTCTCCAGCCGAGGGGCCGTCTTCGCAACTCCGGGCTTGCCGCACGGGCAGCGCCACGCCACCCCGACGACCCCGCGCGGAGGGCGTCCGAGCTGCGCCTCCATGATCTCGAGGTCCTCGGCTGTCGGCTCGCTCACGGGTATCACTCCGTACTGCTCGGTGAAGGTTGCGGGGAGACGCCGATGGTGACGTCGGCGCTGGGTTCAGGTTCGGCGGTGGGCTCCGGCAGGGGCTGGTCGGCAACCGCGACGGAGCCCCACATCTTCTCCCACCACAGGGCTGGGGGTTCCTCGGTCTCGTCGACGCCCAGGACGTCGGACTCGCCGCCGATGGGCTCCCCGTCGGGTCCGATCACGCGGTAGCCGACCTCACCCGGGAAGACCCAGCCCAGCCGCTCGCGGGCCTGTGCCTCGACGAAGGCGGGATCCTCCCAGCGGGACAGCTGGTCCTCCAGTTCGTCGATCTGTGCCTGCCGGCCCTCGATCTCGGCGCGGAGTTCGGCGATCTGATCGGTCTGCACGAAGTAGACCCGCAAGCTCTGGGCGAGCGTGACGGCGATGGCCGCCACCACCACCCCCAGCACGAGCAGACGCCAGGTGAGGCCGAGCGCGCGGCTGGCCATCGCCCGCGGCGGGGCCGCAGCCGCAGCGTCGTCCTCGGGTTCCGGTGGTGCGACGGCGCGGGTGCGCGAGCGCTGGCTCGCGGCGCGCTCACCCGGACGCGCAGCGGTCCGGGAGCGGGGTGACCCGCTTCCCGGACCGGTGCTCGTCGGTTTGTTACGAGAGACTCTGGCCATTGCAACCAGTCTCGCGCATGGAGTGCGTTGTTCAGCCCTGGAAACGCGGGAAGGCGGAACGTCCGGCGTAGACGGCTGCCTCGTCGAGGTCCTGCTCGATCCGAAGCAGCTGGTTGTACTTGGCGACGCGGTCCGTGCGCGCGGGGGCGCCGGACTTGATCTGACCACAGCCGAGAGCGACCGCGAGGTCTGCGATCGTGGTGTCCTCGGTCTCGCCGGAACGGTGGCTCATCATGGTCTTGTAGCCGTTGCGGTGGGCCAGGTCCACGGCGTCGATGGTGTCAGACAGCGAGCCGATCTGGTTCACCTTCACCAGCAGCGCGTTGGCGGTGTCGGTGTCGATGCCGCGCTGGAGACGCTCGACGTTGGTGACGAACAGGTCGTCGCCGACGAGCTGGACCTTGTCGCCGAGCTGCTCGGTCATGGCCTTCCAGCCGTCCCAGTCCTCCTCGTTCAGCGGGTCCTCGATGGAGACCAGCGGGTAGTCGGCCACGAGGCCGGCGTAGTACTCGATCATCTCGGCCGACGACTTCTCGGCGCCCTCGAACTTGTAGGAGCCGTTCTCGAAGAACTCGGAGGCGGCGACGTCGAGGGCCAGGGCAATCTGGGTGCCGGGCTCGTAGCCCGCGTTGCGGATGGCCTCGAGGATCAGGTCGAGTGCGGCGCGGTTGCTCTCGAGGTTGGGGGCGAAACCGCCCTCGTCGCCCAGGCCGGTGGACAGGCCACGGTCCTTGAGGACCTTCTTGAGGGCGTGGTAGACGGTGGCGCCCATCTCGACGGCCTCGGCGAAGGTCTCGGCGCCGATCGGGGCGATCATGAACTCCTGGATGTCGACGTTGGAGTCCGCGTGGGATCCGCCGTTGAGGATGTTCATCATCGGGACCGGAAGGATGTGGGCGTTGGGGCCGCCGACGTACTTGTACAGTGCCAGTTCGGCCTCTTCGGCGGCCGCGTGGGCCACGGCGAGGGAGACGCCGAGGATGGCGTTGGCGCCGAGCTTGGCCTTGTTGGGCGTTCCGTCGAGTTCCTTCATGGCCATGTCGATGAGGCGCTGCTCGCTCGCATCGAAGCCGAGGATCTCCTCACCGATGACGTCCACGACGTTCTTGACCGCAGTCAGGACGCCCTTGCCGCCGTAGCGGGACTTGTCGCCGTCGCGGAGTTCCACTGCCTCGAAGGCACCCGTGGAGGCGCCCGAAGGGACCGCCGCACGGCCGCCGGCACCGGAGTCGAGCTGGACCTCGACCTCGATCGTGGGGTTGCCTCGCGAGTCGAGGATCTCTCGTGCTTCGATGAATTCGATGGATGCCATGTGCTCCCTTTCCAAGAAGTTGGTCATGCGCAGCCCAGCCTATACAACCGAGGGCTGGCTGCTCCCGGGGGTGTCCCGTTGTTCTTCGGCTGTCCTGATCCGGCTCTCGAGCTGCCTCAGGGTGGTTCGGATGGCCGCATCGGCGTCCACCCCGCTGGCCTGCGCGCGGGCCACCAGTTCCAGGACGCGGGCGCCCACCTCGTCGGCGCTGATGGGGTCCTGGGGGAGGTCCAGCGGCACCTTGTGGGCGCGTGCACGGGACACCACCTTGTGGAGCCTGGCGACAGAGCTGAGTGATTCCGCGATGCCCTCGACGGCCGACCTGCGGCCCTTCTCCTGCTGCTTGGCGCGCTCCCACGACCCGTGGATGTCGGTTGGGGCGTCGGCCTGGGCGAACACGTGCGGATGGCGGCGGATGAGCTTGTCGGCGATGCCGGCGGCGACGTCGTCGATGGTGAACCGACCCTCGTCGGTGGCGATCTGGGCGTGGAAGTAGACCTGGAGCAGCACGTCGCCGAGTTCCTCGCGCAGGTCCTCGTCGTCACCGGCTTCGACGGCGTCGACCACCTCCGAGGTCTCCTCGATGAGGTGGTTCAACAGCGACTCATGGGTCTGCTGGGCGTCCCAGGGGCAGTCCGTGCGAAGCCGGGACATGACTTCCCGGAGGCGCTCCAACTGGGAGGTCACCGGGTCAGCTCCCGGCAGCCGCGGGCACGGAGATGGAGCCCGACCCGCCGATGGTGCCGCTCTGCTCGTCCCAGGTGCCGTAGCGGGGGTTGACCTGGATGTCGGACTCCACGACGGCGCTGACCCACTCGTCCTGCTCCATCTGGGCGCTTAGGAGGGTGAGCAGACCACTCGCTTCACCCACGCGCGCGCAGCCCTCGTTGGCCATGAAGGGGGCGATCTGCGGGTCGGAGGCCAGGACCTCGGCCAACTGGGAGGTGTCGACGTCGTTCTCGCGGGCTACCTGGCGGGCCGCCTCACCGATCACCAGGGGGGACAGAACGGCGGCGCGGGTCACCTGGAACCCGAGCTCGCTGCAGCCGTCGTAGGCGGCGCTCAGCTCGGCCTCGGAGATGGTCGTGGGACCCACCTCCGCTGCGGTGGTGGGAGCGGGGCTGCACCCCGCAAGTGCCACGAGTGCAATGGCTGGGACGAGCGTTGCGAGACGGGCGAGCTTCATGAGTCTTCCTTCTTCCTCGGCGGAACGTTGCCGATCCTACCGCGCACACCGGGCGGGAACGATTCCCCCTCCACGCCCTCAGGAGGCTGCGAAGATCTGCTCGACGAGCTTCGTGGCCCAGCCCAGTTCTCCGTCCTCGGGTCGGGGCACCAGCAGTTGGTCGGCCGCCGTCTTCACGACGCTGCCCGGGTAGAGCCGCTGCAGGCGCAGCTGCCTGGACTCGGGGAGGCTGGCGGGTGAGAACCGGATGTACTTGCCCTGCCCGACGATCTCCTCGATGCCGTACTCCCGGCAGAGGTTCCGCAGCCGGGAGACCGCCAGCAGCCCCTCCACGGACTCGGGTGGGGGGCCATAACGGTCGGTGAGTTCGGCGCGGACGGCGTCGATGTCGGGCGACGAGCGGATCTCGGCTATCTGCTTGTACATCTCCAGGCGCAGCCGCTCCGAGGCGATGTAGTCCTCCGGGATGTGGGCCGCGACGGGCAGCTCGATCCGCATCGGCGGTTCCGGTTCGGTGTCCTCCCCTCGGTAGGTGGCCACCGCCTCCCCGACCAGTCGCAGGTACATGTCGAACCCGACGTCGGCGATGTGGCCCGACTGCTCCCCGCCCAGCAGGTTGCCGGCACCCCGGAGTTCCAGGTCCTTCATGGCGATCGCCATGCCGGAGCCCAGGTCCGTGTGGGAGGCCATCGTGGTCAGCCGCTCGTGGGACGCCTCGCTCAGCGTCTTGTCCGGCGGGTACAGGAAGTAGGCGTAGCCGCGCTCACTGGAACGGCCCACGCGGCCGCGGAGCTGGTGCAGCTGGGACAGGCCCAGCAGGTCCGAGCGGTCGATGATCAGCGTGTTCGCCGTCGAGATGTCCAGACCGGCCTCGACGATGGTGGTGCACACCAGCACGTCGGCGCGGCGCTCGCCGAAGTCCAGCATCACCTGTTCCAGCCGGTGTTCGTTCATCTGGCCGTGTGCCGTCACGATCCGCGCCTCGGGCACCAGTTCCCGGAGCTGGGCGGCGGTCTTCTCGATGGTCTGGACCCGGTTGTGGACGAAGAACACCTGCCCCTCGCGGGCCAGTTCGCGCCTGATCGCGGCGCGCACCTGGGCCTGGTCGTACGGGCCGGCGAACGTCAGCACGGGGTGCCGCTCCTCCGGCGGGGTGGCGATGACGCTCATCTCCCTGATGCCTGTGATGGCGATCTCCAGGGTGCGCGGTATGGGCGTGGCGCTCATCGACAACACGTCGACGTTGACCCGCAACTCCTTGAGCCGCTCCTTGTGCTCGACGCCGAAGCGCTGCTCCTCGTCGATGATCACCAGGCCGAGGTCCTTGAACTTCACCTCTTTCGAGAGCAACCGGTGCGTGCCGACGACGACGTCGAGCCGCCCGCTGTGGACCTCCTCCAGCACCCGCTTGACCTCGGCGTCGGTCTGGAACCGCGACAGCTGGGCCATCCGCACCGGGAAGCCCGCGAACCGCGACGCGAAGGTCTGGTAGTGCTGCGTCACCAACAGCGTCGTGGGCACCAGCACGGCCACCTGCTTGCCGTCCTCGACGGCCTTGAAGGCAGCCCGGACGGCGATCTCGGTCTTGCCGAAGCCGACGTCGCCGCAGATCAGGCGATCCATGGGGACCACCTTCTCCATGTCACGCTTCACCTCGGTGATCGCCTCGAGCTGGTCCGGGGTCTCGATGTAGGCGAAGGCGTCCTCCAGCTCGCGCTGCCACGGGGTGTCCGGCCCGAAGGCGTGCCCCTTGGTGGCCTGCCGCGCGGCGTAGAGCTTGATCAGCTCCGAGGAGATCTCGCGGACGGCCTTGCGGGCGCGGGACTTGCGTTTGCCCCAGTCCGCGCCGCCCATCTTGTCCAGCGCCGGCGTGTCGGAGCCGACGTAGCGGGTCAGCTGGTCCAGTTGGTCCATCGGGACGAAGACGCGGTCCCCCGGGTGTCCCCGCTTGCTGGGGGCGTACTCGATGACGAGGTAGTCGCGCACGGCGCCCTGCACCTCGCGCTGCATCATGTCCACGAACCGGCCGACGCCGTGGACCTCGTGCACCACCGGGTCCCCCGCCTTGAGTTCCAGCGGCTGGATGGTGTTCTTGCGCCTGCTCGGCAGCTTGCGCCGCACCTGGTCCGCGGCGACCTGTCCGGAGAGATCCGCAGCCGTGATGAGCTCCACCCGGCTCGTCTCGGCACGCCACCCCAGACGCAACGACACGAGCACGATGCCGACGACGCCCTCACGCGGCTCCTGCTCGAGTTCGGTGATCTCGCCGGTGATCCCCTGCTCCCCGAGCAGTTCCACCATGCGGGTGGCAAGGCCTCGGCCCTCGACGCCGACCAGGACGCGCCACCCCTCGGCGACCGCCCTGCGGATGTGGGTGACGGCGGCGTCGGTGTCCCCGCGGAACCCGTCGGGCTGGGAGACGGCGAGCTTGCGGGAGTGGACGGATCCGGCGTCGTAGTCCGCGACGTCGGGCTCCTCGTCGGCGGCGAACGGCGTCAGGGACCACCACTTGTGACCCACTGCGAGCGTGTGCTCCCGGACGTCTCCCAGGTTCCAGTACGACGAGGCCCGCAGGTCGATCGGCGACTTGCCGCCACCTGCCGCCGCTGCCCAGCTGGCCTGCAGGAACTCCTCGCTGGTGGTGACGAGTTCCGCGGCCCTCGCCCTGACCAACTCCGGTGAGGTGGCCAGCACGATCGAGTGCTCGGGCAGGACGTCGACCAGCATCTCCAGGCCGTCGACCAGCACCGGCGTCAGCGCCTCCATGCCCTCGACGGCGTGGCCCTGGCTGATGCGCTCCAGCATGTCGGAGAGCTCCGGGTGCTGCTGCATGACCTTCTTGGCGCGGGCGCGGACGGCGTCGGTGAGCAGCAGCTCGCGGCACGGCGACGCGGTGACCGTCTCCACCGTCTCTCCCGTGGAGCGCTGGTCCGCGACGGTGAAGTAGCGGATCTCCTCGACCTCGTCGCCGAAGAAGTCGATCCGGACCGGGTGCTCCTCGGTGGGCGGGAACACGTCGACGATTCCGCCGCGGACTGCGAACTCGCCGCGGCGCTCCACCATGTCCACCCGGTTGTAGGCGGCGCCGACGAGGTCCGTGATGAGCTGGGTGAGGTCGTAGTCCTGGCCGACGGTGACCGTGACCGGCGCCATGTCCGCCAGACCGCGGACCTGCGGCTGCAGCAGTGAGCGCACGGGGGCGACGACCACCTGCGGGACGGGAACGCCCGGGTCCTTGCCGGTGAGCCGGCGCAGCACCGCCAGGCGCCGGCCGACGGTGTCCGCGCGCGGCGACAGGCGCTCGTGCGGGAGGGTCTCCCAAGCCGGGTAGTAGGCGACGGCGTCGGGACCCAGCAGGCTGCCCACCTCGGCCGTCAGGTTCTCGGCCTCACGGTAGGTGGAGGTGACCAGCAGGACGGTCCGGCCCGACTCGACTGCGATCATGGCCGCGGCGACCGGGAAGAACGCGGGCACGACGGTGACGTCGAGTGCGTTGACACCGGCGGAGCGGGCATCTGTGAGGGTTGCCCGTAAACCCGGATCTGCTTCTAGGGCACTGGCCAGACCGGCGAACTTCACCGCACCAACCTACTTCACCTAGCCGTTGAACTGGTTCTGCGTGGCTTCGAGCCCGTGGCGAACAAGATGTTCCACGGCGTCGGCCGCGACGGCGGCGTCGACCCGCATCTCGTCGGCGGCCTTGGGCGAGAGCTTGTTCAGGACGTAGTCGGCCGCCGGTTGGCGCCCCGGGGGCCGCCCGATCCCGACCCGGACCCGGAAGAAGTCCCCGGATCCGAGGTGGGACCGCATCGACTTCAGCCCGTTGTGGCCGTTGTCTCCCCCGCCGAACTTGAGCCTCAGCCTGCCGGCGTCCAGGTCCAGTTCGTCATGGACGGCGACCACCTGGCCGGGCGGGATCTTGTAGAACTGGCAGACCGCGCCCACGGCCTGGCCGGAGTTGTTCATGAAGGTGGTGGGCTTGACCAGCACCAGCTTCACGGCGTCGGTACCGGGCGCTGCCGGGAGCGTGACCTGGGCCACCTCCGCGCGCTGCCTGGAGTTCAGGGAGAAGGAGGCACCGTGGCGGTCGGCCAGGTCGTCGACGACCCAGAAACCGACGTTGTGGCGGGTGAACGCGTAGGTCGGGCCCGGATTTCCGAGCCCGACCACGAGAAACGCGCCGTTGGAGGTCACAGGCCTCAGGCTTCCTCGGAAGCCTCGTCCTCAGCTTCTTCCTGGCCAGCCGCGCCCACGGCGTCCTCGTCGGAGGAGGGCACCTCGAGGTCGACGACCTGCGGCTGGGTGACGTTGACCACGAGTGCTTCGGGATCGACGTGGGTGGAGACGCCCTCGGGGAGCACCAGGTCCTTCACGAGGATCTGGTCGCCGATGACGAGCCCCTCGACCGAGACCTCGATCTCGTTGGGGATGGCCGTGGCGGGAGCCTCGACGGTCAGCGTGTTGAGGTCGTGGTTGACGAGCGAGCCGCGCTCGGCCTCACCCGTGACGATGAGGGCGACCTCGACCGAGACCTTCTCGCCTGCGGTCACGATCAGCAGGTCGACGTGCTCGACAGCGTGCGTGATCGGGTCGCGCTGGACCTGCTTGGGGAGGGCCATGAGGTTCTTGGCGCCGTCGACCGCGATGTCCAGCAGGACGTTGGCCTGACGCAGCGCGAGGAAGGTCTCCTGGCCGGGCAGTGCGATGTGGACGGGATCCGTGCCGTGACCGTAGAGGACCGCGGGGATCTGGCCGGCGCGGCGGGTGCGGCGGGCGGCACCCTTTCCGAATTCGGTGCGGGTGGAAGCGTTGAGCTGGGTGGTTTGCGGCTTGGCCACGGCGGGTCTCCTGACGTCGTCTAACTTGGGCGCACGCCGGACAAGGTGGCTAGTCGATAACGGACGAAGGTCCCTCGCCAGGCAGCCCGCACAGCTTACCCCAGCCCCGGGACGAAACCCAACCGGCGCGGGCCGGGTGGCCAGTAGCGTGGAGGCATGGACGACGAGGTGTGGCTGAGGGTGGGCGAGGTCGCCAGACGGACCGGGCTGAGCGTGCGGACCCTGCACCACTGGGACGAGCGCGGGCTGCTCGTCCCGAGTGGCCGGTCCGCGAGCGACTACCGCCTCTACTCTGCCGACGACCTGCGCCGGCTGCTGCGGATCCAGCACCTCAAGTCCCTCGGACTCAGCCTCGACGAGGTGGCCGCCGCCCTCGACTCCGGCGAGTTCGACGCGGCCGAGGCCTTGGAACGCCACATCGAGACGGTCCAGGAGCGGATCGCCGCCGAGCAGGAACTGCTGCGTCGGCTCACGCGGCTCCGCGCGGCCGCCACCACCGGCTGGGAGGAGGTGCTGGAGGTGGTGGCCCTGACCGAGCGGCTGCGCCACCCCGACGCAGACGTCAGGTTCCGGGCCGCGCTGGAGGCGCCGTCGGGAACGAGCGTGGCGGAACTCGTCGAGCGGCTGGCCACCGACCCGGAACCCGGCGTAAGGGAAGCCCTCACCTGGGCGCTGGCCCACCACGGGACGGCGGCGATCGACCCGGTCGTAGAGAAGCTGGACGACCCTGATCCGGGGGTGCGCCACCAGTTCGCGCACGTCCTGGGAAAGCTCCGCGATCCGTCGGTCCTCGACGACCTGGCGCCGCTCGTTCGTGACGCCGACGCCGACGTGGCGGCGAAGGCTGCGCAGGCGGTCGGCGCCATCGGGGGCGAGCGAGCCGCAGACCTGCTGGTGGTTCGGCTGGGCGAGGCGCCGGACCCCGACCCGGTGATCCTGGCGCTCGGGGCCGTCGGCTCGGCCGCGGTTCCGGGGCTGCTGGGCCTGCTCACCGACGGCGACGAGCCCGCGCGCCGACGTGCCGCGGAGGCGCTCGGCTTCATCGGAGACGAGCGTGCCGCCACTGGCCTGGTGGCGGCACTCGGCGACGCCAGCGCGGGAGTGCGCTATGAGGCGCTGGTGGCGCTGGGCCAGACTCCGGGCCGGGCGGCGGCGGCCGCCGTCGAATCCGCCCAGGGATCCGACGACTCCCGCCTCCGGGCGGTGGCCCAACGGCTCACCCGCGACCGGCGAGCAGGTTCCGCGCGACGGCGCTGACCTGCGCGTCGTCGGAGCTTGCCAGCTCGCGGAGTTCCGCGTCACCCGCCTCCGGCGACAACACGCCCAGCGCCATCACGGCCGCCAGCCGCACCTCGGGGTCGGGATCGGTTGCCGCACTGCGCAGGGCAGCCGCCGCGTCGTCGGCCACATCCCCCACCTGGGCCAGCGCCTCGGCGGCGTGCAGGCGCACACCTGCGTCCGCACTGGCCAGGGCGGCGACCAACTCGGGCACCCCCACGGTGCCCAGCTTCGCGAAGGCGACGCTGAGCTGGTCCCGCTGCAGTTGGTCGCCGTCCCCGAGCCGGGCGGCCAGCGAAGGCACGACCTCTGGCGCACCCGTGTTGGCTGCGGCCCGGTAGGCCTTGATGGCGACGTCGGGATCCGCGTCGGCGATCACGCCGTGCAGGTGCGGGGCATGGGCCTTGTCCGGGAGCTTGGACAGGACGTGGGCCGCCTGCCGCCGGACGAGGGCTTCCTCGGCGCCGAGCAGTCGGAGCACTGCGGGCACCGCGCGGGCACCATGCTGGACGACGGCCCAGGTCACGTCCTCGAGGACGTGGAAGTCCTTCTCGACGGTCAGCCGCGTGACCAGCGCGTCGGTCACCTCGGGCTCGTGGGTGGTTGCGAGAACCATCGCGGCGCGCAGCCGGACGTTGCGCTCCTCATGTGTCAGTTCCGACAGGAACTGTGTCGTGTTGCTCATAGCGGTGAACCTAGAACCTGACGCCACGTGAGGGTCAACCCCAAGGCCATCAGTTGCACTCAGATCACGAATTTGTTCGGGTCGGGCCGCTCGAAGCTGCCCTGTGCCTCGTAGAGCTCGACGGACTCGCGCAGCGCCTTGAGGAAGTACGGCGGGAACTCCATGCCCTTCTCGTTGGCCCACAGCAGCTTTGCCTCGAGCCGGCCGATCTCCTTGGCGTAGACCTCCATCTCCTGGTCTATGGACAGCGCCCTCATGACTCCGCCGAAGTGCTTCTGGTACTGCTTCACATAGTCGACCCCGACCATTGTGAAGCTCTTCGAACGCAGCAGCCGGGCCACGTAGAGCTGCCAGGGCCTGAGCTCCTCGTCCTGGATCATCTTCTCCGCGCTCATCCGGTAGAAGGCGAAGTGTCCCGGTTCCTGCTGCTTGATGGGATGGATGATGGTCTCGGCGATCGCCGTCTCCCCCATCTGCTTGAGCTCCCTGGTCAAGCCGCTGTAGGCGATCACGGCCTGGCGCTCGGTGGAGGCTCCGGTCAGGTAGTACAGGAAGCGGGAGATGTCGTGGATCGGCTCCCAGTGGGCCAGGGCACCCAGCAGCTTCATCCGCACCGGGATGGTCATGAAGGGCTCCGCCGGTTCCATCCCGAGGTCCGCCTGGAGCTGGTCCAGGAGGTAGCCGTGGGCCATCTCCTGGTCGTACCAGACGTCCTGGTAGAAGATCTTGTCCACCTCTGAGACGTTGGGGAGGATGGTCAGCAGCTCCAGGACGTTGCGGTCCACCTCCAGCTCGACGCGGGCCAGGTAGTCGATGACCCCGGCGAACCGCTCCTTGACACGCTCAGGGTTGAGCACCGTCCGGTCCGCTGATCCCAGTGAGATCGGGGGGTGCTTGTCACCCAGGTCCAGGACGAATTGCTTCAGTGAGGCTTCAGTAATCCGCGGTGTGGCCACGCCTTCACTGTATCGGCCGATCATGGTCTTCGCGAGCATGGGACGCGGGCCCGGCAATCGGTTCCCGCGCCCCATGACCACTACCTCACTCCGCTGCCAGCGCCTCGGTCGGGGTGGCGTTGGCGGCCCGTCGGCCAGGCAGCACCGAGGCCAGGGCCGCAGCTGCGACGCACACGACGATGAGCAGCACCGTCAGCGGCACGTCGATCCCCAGGTGGAGGTCGATGTTGACGTCGCTGGACATCATCAGGAAGGCCGAGGACACCCCGAGCCAGCCGAAGAAGACGCCGGCGAGGATGCCGATCACAGTGCCGACGACGGCCAGCAGCAACGCCTCGGTCAGCAGCATCAGGCGGAGGCTGGCGCGCTGCATGCCGAGGGCCCGCAGGAGCGCTGACTCCCGCTGCCGTTCGATCACCGACAGGCCCAGGGTGTTGCTCACCCCGACGAGTGCGATCAGGACCGCGACGCCGAGCAGTGCGGTGAGGACGAGGAGCACCACGCCCAGCACCTGCTCCAGGATCCCTGCGAAGACCGCACCGCCCTCGATGAGCAGGCCGTCTCCCCCGGTTTCAAGTGCCTTGGTCACCTGGTTCAGCGCGGTGGCCGACGTGCGGTCGGTGAGCTTCACCCACACCTCGGTCGTCTCGGCCACTCCGGCCAGCTCGGAGAAGGTGGCCTCGGAGACGGCCGGGTCGTAGGGAACGTTCTCGGCGGTCTTCACCCGCAGGGTGACCGGGCCGTCGACCCCTTCGAGCTGGATCTCCTGGGCATCCGTTGAGTCCTTGCTCATCAGGATGACCCCATCGGCCAGGGCCAGGTCAGCGGGAAGCCCCAGCTCTGCCTGCGCGGGGTTGATGCTGCGTACCCGGACGTCGCCGAAGCCGAGCGAGGCCGGCTTGCTGTCCACCGTGACCACCTGGGCGGCGCCGTCGGTGTCCCGGACTGAGGCGATGAGGTCCTCCTCGAGAGCCGACTGCGACCGTGCGGAGATGTCGATCGGGAACTCCTCGTCGATCACGGCCATGCCGGAGGTGCGCACACTGGCGACCGCCACCTGCAGCGTCACCACCAACCCGACGGCGAGCATCAGCGCCACGGTGGTGGCGGCCGCACGCTTCGGGTTCCGGGCCGAGTTCTCGGCCGCGAGCCGCACCGTCGGGCCGGCGAACCCGAACGCCCGTCCGAGAACCCGCAGGATCGGTGCCACGTAGAGCGGGGCCGCTGCGAGGACAGCCACGGAGATCAGCGCCCCGGCGGCCATGGCCCACACCAGCGAATAGGTGGTCTCGGCCCGGCTGAAGGCTATTAGTCCGATCCCACCGGCCAGCAGCAGGGCGCACAGCACCATCCGGACGGCACCGGCTCGCTTGGCCTCCGACGCCGTCGGCACGGTCTGCAGTGCCTCCAGCGGCTTAACCCGGGTGGCGGCCAGCGACGGCCCCATGACGGAGAGCATGGTGGCGACCACGCCCGCGGCGATCGCGACCCCGACCTCGGTCGGGCGGATCACCAGACCCCAGAACAATGAGCCGGTGAAGGTGCCCGCGATGGCCGCCACGCCGATGCCGATGGCCACGCCGATCAGCGATCCGATGATGCCGAGCAACAGGGCCTCGGTGACCAGCCGGCCCCGGACCTGTCCGGTGGAGGCGCCGACGGCGCGCAGCAGGCCGATCTGGCGACGGCGCTGGGTCACCAGGATGGTGAAGGTGTTGGAGATGATGATCATGCCCACCAGCAACGCCACCGCCGCGAAGGCATAGAGCAGGTACTTGAAGATGTCGACCTCGCCGGTCATGTCGTTGAGCATCTGCTGCCTGGCCTCCGGCCCGCTCAGCACCTGGATCTCGGCGTCGCCCGGCGCGGGCAGTTTCTCCTCGAGGTCCGCGATCACGTCGGCGACCTCGCGGCTGCCGTCGACCTTGGCGACGAAGGTTCCGGCAGCACTGGAGGCTTCCGGCGTGCCGGTCCGGTCGGTGTAGGCCGTCACGCTGAACAGTGACTTCGCGTCCTGGGTCCGTCCCACCACCGTCGCGGCGGGGCCGTCGGTGCTGCCGAGGTGGACTTCGTCTCCCACCTTGACCCCAAGCTTCGAGAGCCCGTCGGTGGAGAGGGCGACTTCGGTGGGTTCGCTGGGCCAGCGGCCCTCGGCGATCTCAGCCCAGCGGAACTCCTCGGCCGGCACCTGCAGCAGGTTCACCAACACGGTGGCGTCCCCGGCGCTGAGCATGGACATGCTGGTCTCACCGGTGGCGGCCGCGGCCACACCGTCGACGCTCTCCATGGCCTCGATGATGGCCGGGGCGTCCTCGTAGTACCCGAGGACCACGACGTCGGCCCTGCTCATGGGCAGGGAGTTGGAGCGGGCGATGGCCTCGGACTCGGTGTTGACCACGGTGGAGATGGCGGCGATGAAGCCGACGCTGATGGCGATGGCCAGCAGCGTGGCCACGAACCGGCCCGGGTGGAGCCGGATCTCGTTGACTGCGTCCCTGAGCATCAGGCACCCAGGCTTCCGAGGATGGACAGCATGCGGTCTGCAGTCGGGTCCTCCACGTCATCGACGATGCGGCCGTCGAGGAGTACGAGCGCGCGGTCGGCGTAGGCGGCGGCCTTCGGGTCGTGGGTGACCATGATGATGGTCTGGTGCTGCTCACGGGAGGCTGCCCGCAGGTACTCCAGCAGCGCGGTGCCGGTGCGCGAGTCCAGTGCCCCGGTGGGTTCATCCGCGAAGACCACCTCCGGCCGGGTCACCAGTGCGCGGGCGATGGCGACGCGTTGCTGCTGGCCGCCCGAGA
This sequence comes from Tessaracoccus sp. OS52, assembly GCF_020687685.1. GTDB lineage: Bacteria > Actinomycetota > Actinomycetes > Propionibacteriales > Propionibacteriaceae > Arachnia. The sequence goes on from NZ_JAJEWM010000001.1 coordinate 1,956,280, forward strand.
GCTGGCTGGGGCGGTGGGTCAGCCGGTCGGAGAGCCCGAGCGAATCCACGATGGTGTCGAAGTGCTGCCGCTCCACCCGACGCCCGGCCAGTTCCAGTGGCAGCGCGATGTTCTGCGCCGCCGTCAGCGTGGGCAACAGGTTGAAGGACTGGAACACGAAGCCGACCTTGTCGCGGCGGATCCGCGTGACCTGCTTCTCCGGCAGTGCCGACAGGTTGTGGCCACCGATGTAGGCGTCCCCGCTCGTCGCCTTGTCGAGCCCTGCCATGCAGTGCATGAGGGTGGACTTCCCGGAGCCGGAGGGGCCCATGATCGCGGTGAAGGAGCCAGGACGGATCTGCACGGAGACGCCGTCGACGGCGACCACCGGGCGATCACTGTTCGGGGAATAGACCTTGGTCAGGTTGAAGGTGCCGCAGGCTGCGGCGGGAGGTGCTGCGATGGTCATGGAGAGCCTTTCTGGAGGGTCGCCCTGAACCTATGGCCGGTGTTCCCCTCGGCGGATCGGCCCGGGGACGTCGGGTGGGCGACGCCTTCTATGACCCCGGGCTGAGGGACCCCTGCCCAAGGGCAAGGGGCCGGGTCAGGGCTGGGCGCCCCGACCCGGCCCCCGGCCGGAACCGACCCACTCAGGCCACGGTGATGCTGACCTGCGAGGTTTCGCCGTTCACGGTCACCGACACCGTGTGGGTGCCCGCCACCGTCGCCACGAACCGGCCCGTCGCCGCGTCGAAGCGGGCACCATCCGAGACCGCCCAGTCCGCGGCCACCGGATAGGCGACGGGGACCTCTCGGCCGTCCTGCACCACCGTCGCGGTCACTGTGACCGCCTCGCCCACGGCGGCCGTGGCCGGCGCGTCGATCACCAACTGGTCGACGTGCGGGGTCATGGCCACCTTGATCCACTCGACGGGCTCCTCCCAGCGGCGTCCCGTCAGGGGCTGGGCCACGGCCTCGGGGTTGATCCCGATGAGCGACCAGCCGGTGAAGCCGCCCTCGCCGGGCGCCGCCGTCGGGGACTTGCCGGAGTTGCCGTTGATCAGCTGCAGCACGCCGTCGGTGCTGGAGGCGTGGAAGGTCCCTACGCCCGCTCCCTGCAGTGCGACGCCCTTGCCGGAGGCCAGCTTGAAGTCCGCCAGCCAGTCGGCCAGCATCTCGGCCTCCAGCGGGTCGGAGATCGCGGAGCCGCCGGTGGCGCTCGGGTCTGTCATCGGGTGGTGCTGGACGACCACGACGTTGTTCACCCCGGGGTCGGTGGCCGCGTCGTCGAGCTGGGCCTTCAGGTCCAGGATCTGCTCGAACCCGCCGGAGCGCAGGGTGTATCCGGGGGTGGAGCGGATGATGAAGCGCGTGCCCAGGTGGTCGAAGGTGCGCGCCGGCTCGCCGAAGACCTTGCTCCACGCGGCCAGGCTGCCGGGTCCGGCGTACTCGTGGTTGCCGGGCACGTAGTGGACGGGTACAGCGTCGCCGATCTCCTCGTCGATCACCCGTTTGGCCAGTTCGATGTCCCGGGCGAAACCGCGGTCCACGAAGTCACCGGCGATGATGATGAACTCGGGATCGGCCGCCAGCGCCTCGCGCAACGTGCGGCGGGCCTGGGCGACGATGTCGGAGTTCGGGGCGTCGGCGGTGAACTGCGCGTCGGAGAGCACCGCGTAGCGCCAGTAGGACTCCGGGATGCCGCCGTCGGCGACCAGCGCCGGGTTGATCTCCTTGGAGACGCTCAGCGGCGGGATGGTCGGTGCGGAGCGGACGGTCACGTCGTCGAACAGGACCCGGCCGGAGTACTGCCGGGCCGGGACGGTCTCCACCAGGTAGAAGCGGAAGAACGAGATCGGCATGTTCAGGCCTGCCGGGAGGTTGGCCTCGACGTAGCGCCAACCGGTCCAGTCGATGGCTGCGGCGACGTCGATCGTCTTGGCGGCACCACCGGTGGCCTCGTAGATGTTGGCGCGCAACCAGGCGCCCTTGCCGTCGCCGTGGACCCACACCCCGAGCTTCTGCGGGGTGCCCTCGAGCACCGGCCGCGGGCTCTTGGCCAGGTAGGCGGCACGGGTGGCGGTACCGCCGGTGAGCGAGTAGTCGAGCGCGATGGCGTTGCCGCCGTCGCGTCCCTCTCCCACGGCCAGGGAGGCCGAGGCACCGACGTAGGAGGGGTACTTGACCGCGGACCAGCCGGTCATGGACTCCATGTCGTCGATGACGGTGCTGGCCAGGCCGATGCTCGCCGCCAGCTGGGTGGTCAGCCCCACCACCTCGACGGTGATGACCGCCGCTCCGGAATCCACCAGCGGAGTGACGACGAAGTGGTCGTCGACGGCCTCGATGCGCACGAGGGACTCGTCGTAGTCGAGGTCGACGTCGCGGGGCTCAACCCAGGTGGAGAAGCCCTGCGCGTCGTGACCGAAGACCTGGAACGACGACCTGGCCTCGATGCTCGCCAGGCTGACCTGCGGCGTGGAGGTGGACACCCGCACGGGTGCGCCCACCACGACGATCTCCTCGCGGGAGGAGGCGTCACCCTGACCCATCACGACCTCTGTGGTTCCAGCGGCCCGACCGGTGAGTACCACCGTGTCCGGTTCCGAAGTGGCGGAGACGCGCGCGTTCTCCCCGAGGACCTTCCAGGCCGGGGCGGACTCGACGGGCGCGAAGGTCTCGTCGTAGGCCTGCGCGGTGACGACGCGGCTGAGGCCGGTCATGACGTAGAGGTCACGCGAGGCGTCGGCGTCGGCGCCCTTCATCATGGAGTTGGTGGCGACCAGGGAGAAGTCCCTTGCCTCACCGGAGCCCTCCGCGGTCGGCAGGATGCCGATGGAGTTGGCCGTGTGGCGCTCCCCGCCGTCGGAGGGCGACGAGCGGATGGCGGGCGCGTCCTGGCCGGCCAGGCGGGCGTTCAGCTGGGACGAGCCGCCGCCGTCGAGGTTCAGCACGTCGTCGAAGCCCATGCCCAGGAAGAACTCGGCGGTCTCCACCTCCGTCATGCCGCGCGAGGTGGACTGCCGGCCGTCGACGGTGAGCAGCGCCATCTCGGAGCCGTCCTCGCTGAGGGCCAGGACGGTGCGGGGGTGGAGGTCAGTGTCGTTGGAGGTCACCACCTCGCCGTTGAGCGCGACGGGGAAGAAGCCGTTGATGGCCATGGCGATGTCGTCGGAGCCCTTCATGGCGTACTCGACGGTGATCGCCTCGCCCGTTGTGAACTCGGCGAGTTCGGCGACGGCACCGTCCCGGCCGACGAGCACCTGCTCGTTGTCGGCGAGCTGAGCCTGGTCGACGGTGGCGCCGGAGGAGACGACCACCCCGTCGCGGATCAGGACCTGCCAGGTGTTCGTGGCGCCCTCGAGTGTGCGGGTGAGCGCGACGTCGCCCCAGTCGTCGGTGTAGAGGGCGATGGCGTCGGCGGACACGCGCGGGGAGTTGAGGTATTCGATGGAGTGGGTGAACTCACCGTCGGTGGCGGTGGCGTCGAGGAAGAGCTGCGCCACCTCGCCGAGGCCGTCGGAGCCGATGATGGCGCTGGGACCGCGCCGGAACTGGGTGCCTTCTGCGTAGGCCTGGATGACCTCACCGTCGCGCTTGATCCCCAGGCCGTTCGGGGCTCCCGTGTCGTTGATGTCGAATCCGTCGCCGTTGACGCCGGCGATGGCGCCCGCACCGTTCAGCTGGTTGGTCAGCGTGTCGGTCTCCGCGACGCTGCCCGAGTTGACGTAGTCGAGCTCGAAGGAGTCGCTGGTCAGGTCCAGCGTCAGCAGGTCGCCACGCAGCCACCCGGCCGGGGCGTAACGGTCGAAGGAGGTGTAGTGAACGCCGGGGACGACGGGGGCGTCGTCGCGGCGGGTGAGGATGGTTCCCTCGGGGGCCAGCTGCTCGTCGTCGACGACGAGGTGCGCGTCCGGCACCTCGACGGGTGGGTTGGCTACCGCTGGCGCCACCAGCGCCAACGTCAGCAACGATGTCGCTGCCAGCGCGCCGACGGCGCGGGGGCGGATGTGGAAGGTCATGGCTGCTCCTGATGGGGGACGGGGACCATGACAATTTCTATGCCGCGTACAAGAACTGGAGGCGGCACCCGGGTGACGGGAGGGTGACCGGCAGGTTAACGCTGGTCAGAAGCCGAGGTCGGCCAGCGTGGCCCGGATGATCTGGGCCGAGTCGTGCATGGCCCCGAGTTCGCCGTCCTGGAGGGGCTGGCGCAGGCTCTGGCCCGCGCCGTGGCCGCCGACGATGGTCGGGACTGACATGCACACGTCGGAGATGCCGTACCAGTCATCGAGCAGGCCGGACACCGGCATCACCCGGTTCTCGTCGCGCAACACGGCCTCGATGATCTCCGTGCCGGCCAGGCCGATGGCGTAGTTGGTGGCGCCCTTGCCCTCGATCACCTCGTAGGCGGCGTTGACCACGTCGTCGGCGATCTCGTCGCGGGCCGACTCCCCCAGTTTCCCCGTCTGCCGCTCCCACTCCAGGAGCGGGACGCCGCCGATGCTGGCGCTGCTCCAGATGGGGATCTCGGAATCACCGTGCTCGCCCAGGATGTAGGCGTGCACGTTGCGAACCGCCACCCCGCAGCGCTGGGCCACGAGGAACCGCAGCCGGGACGAGTCCAGCACGGTGCCCGACCCGAACAGCTGGTTGCTGGGCAGTCCGCTGATCTTCAGGGCGGCGTAGGTGGTGACGTCGACCGGGTTGGTGACCAACAGGAAGATCGCATTCGGCGAGCACTCGACCAGCGGCGGGATCATTTTCTTCATCATGTTGACCGTGGAGGCGGCCAGGTCCATCCGCGACTCCCCCGGGCGCTGCTTGGCCCCAGCGGTGATCACCACGACGTCGGAGCCGCGGGTGATCTCGACGTCGTCGGAGCCCTCGACGGTGGCCTGCGGGAAGAACTGGCTGCCGTGGGCCATGTCCAGGGCCTCGGCGCGCACCTTGGCGGGGTTGATGTCGTGCAGGACGACGTGGCGCGCGACCCCGCGGATCAGTGCGGCGTAGGCGAGCGAGGACCCCACCGCCCCGGCGCCGACGACGGCCACCTTGGGGACGCGCCTGGCGGGCATCTCAGGCCTGACCGCCGAACAGTTCGGTGACCGAGCCGTCGTTGAAGACCGCGTTGATGGCCTTGGCCAGCAGGGGCGCGATGGACAGGACGGTGAGGTTGTTGATCGGTTCTGTGGCCCTGAGCGGCAGGGTGTTGGTGACGATGATCTCATCGAGTCCGACGTCGTTGAGGCGCTGCACAGCCGGCCCGGAGAAGATCGGGTGCGTCGCGGCCGCGATGACGCGCTTGGCGCCACGGTCCCGCAGCGCCTGGGCGGCCTGCACGATGGTGCCGGCCGTGTCGATCATGTCGTCCACCAGCAGGCAGGTCTTGCCGTCGACGTCACCGACGACCTCGTGCACCTCGACGGTGTTGGCCCGGTTGTGGTCGCGCCGCTTGTGCACGATCGCCAGCGGCGAGCCGAGGACGTCGCTCCACATGTCGGCCAGGCGCACCCGCCCGGCGTCCGGGGATACGACGGTCATCTCCGACTTCTCGTACTTGCCCAGCACGTAGTCGCTCAGCACGGGCAGCCCCCACAGGTGGTCGACGGGGCCGTCGAAGAACCCCTGGATCTGGGCGGCGTGCAGGTCCACCGACATGATCCGGTCCGCGCCGGCGGCCTTGTACATGTCGGCGACCAGGCGTGCGGAGATGGGTTCGCGACCGAGGTGCTTCTTGTCCTGCCGCGCGTAGGGGTAATAAGGGGAGACCACCGTGATCCGCTTGGCGGAGGCGCGCTTGAGCGCGTCCACCATGATCAACTGCTCCATGATCCACTCGTTGACCGGCGCGCAGTGGGACTGGATGACGAAGGCGTCACAGCCGCGGACCGATTCCTCGAAGCGGACGTAGATCTCGGAGTTGGCGTAGGCGAGGGCTCTCGTCGGCACCAATTCCTCCCCCATCAGCCGGGCCACTTCCTCGGCCAGCTCGGGGAAAGCACGACCCGTGAACAGCATGAGGTGTTTGTTGTTCGCGGTGTGGTGGATCTGATGGGTCATGTGTGCGGGTCAGCCCTTCTGCTTCGCGCGGGATTCTTCGACGGCGGGATGGATGGTCCCGTCGTGGGCCTTGGCGGCGTCGTCGGCCTTGGAACCGGGGCGGCGCTTGGCGATCCAGCCCTCGGCGACGTGCTGCCTGCCCCGCGCGACGGCGAGGCCGCCGGCCGGGACGTCGTCGGTGATGGTGGATCCAGCGGCCACGAAACCGCCCGGGCCGATGTCCACGGGCGCCACCAGCACCGAGTTCGAGCCGACGAAGGCCGCCCTGCCGACGTGGGTGGTGGACTTGTTGACGCCGTCGTAGTTGGCGAAGATGGTGCCCGCCCCGATGTTGGCGCCCGCGTCGATGAACGCGTCCCCCACGTAGGCCAGGTGCGGCACCTTCGCGCCGCCCTCGATGACGGCGTTCTTGGTCTCCACGAAAGTGCCGATCTTGCCGCCCCTGCCCAGCTGGGTGCCAGGCCGCAGGTAGGCGAACGGACCGACGGTGGCGCCCTCACCCACGATCGCGAACGAGCCGTGCGTGCGGACCACCTCGGCACCCGCGCCCACCTCGACGTCCATGAGGCTGGTGTCCGGGCCGATGATGGCGCCCTCACCGATGGTGGTGGCGCCCTGGAGGATGGTGCCCGGCATCAGCAGCACGTCGGGCGCCAGGTCCACGTCCACGTCGATCCACGTGGAACCGGGATCAACGATGGTCACGCCCGCGAGCATCCAGGCGTCCAGGATCCGGCGGTTCATCTCATGGTTGACGCGGGCGAGCTGGACCCTGTCGTTGACGCCCTGGGTCTGCCAGACGTCGTCGATCATCAGGGAGCCGACGCGGTCCCCGCGCTCATGGGCGAGCCGCACGACGTCGGTCAGGTTGTGCCCGCCCAGTCCGGCGCGCAGCCCGCCCAGTCCGGCGCGCAGCGCGTCGGACTCGAAGACGTAGACCCCGGAGTTGATCTCGGAGATGGCGCGCTGCTGGTCGTCGGCGTCGTCCTCCTCGACGATCCCGACGATCCTGTCGCCCTCGCGCAGGATCCGGCCGTAACCGGTGGGCTCCTCCACGTCGGCGGTCAGGAGGGTGACCGCGTTGTGGTGGGCACGGTGGATGGCGACGAGCTTGCGCAGCGTGCTGCCGGTGAGCATCGGGACGTCGCCGTAGGTGACCACCACCTCACCCTGGACCTCCCCCAGGCTGTCGAGCCCGGCCGCGACCGCGTGGCCCGTGCCGAGCTGCTCGTCCTGGATGGCCGTCATCACCGTCGTGGAGAGGGTCTGCAGGTGCTCGGCAACCTGGTCACGCAGGTGTCCCACCACGACGACGAGCCGCTCCGGGTCGAGCGCGGAGGCGGCGGAGACGGCGTAGCTGAGCATCGTCTTGCCGGAGACCTCGTGCAGGAGGGTGGCCTTCTTGGACTTCATCCGGGTGCCGCCGCCTGCGGCGAGGACCACCACGGCCGAAACCGGGCTCAAATCATCGGTGTGATCTGTAGTCATCGAATCTCCAATGCTGCGGGCCGGAGGCTGTCCTCGCGAGCCTATCAGCCACGATCCCGGCAGCACGCAACGATGCCCGGCCGCAAGCCTGGCCGGGGCATCGTCACTGCCACTACTTGGAGGCGGCGCGGCGCTTGTTGATCAGGTCGAAGGCCACCGCGAACAGCAGCACCAGGCCCTTGACCACCTGTTGCGTCGGGGTGTCGACGCCGAGCAACTGCATGCCGTTGGTCATGACGGCCATGATCATGCCGCCGATGATCGCGCCGACGACGGTGCCGACGCCACCGGTCACCGCGGCGCCGCCGATGAAGCAGGCCGCGATCGCGTCCAGTTCGAACATGTTGCCGGCACCGGGCTGGGCACCGTTCGAGCGGGACGAGTAGACGACCCCGGCGATGCCCGTGAGCAGGCCCATGTGGACGTAGACGCTGAAGATGGTGCGCGAGACCTTCACACCGGACAGGCGGGCGGCGTTGATGTTGCCGCCGATGGCGTAGACGTGGCGCCCGTAGACGGTGTTCTTGGAGATGAAGGCGTAGATGATGATCAGGAACGCCATGATGATCAGCACGATCGGGAGGCCGCGGCTGTTGGCCAGCTGCCATGCGAAGAACATCACCACGACGGCGACGACGGCCAGCTTGACGATGAGCAGCCACATCGGGTCCACGGTCTGCTCGTACTTGATGCGGTTGGCTCGGGTCCGCATGGTGTTGACGATGTAGCCGACGACCGCCACGGCCCCGATGACGATCGTGAACACGTCGTAGCCGGGTCCGCCGAAGAGCCCGTTCAGGAAGCCCGTGGCGATCTGCTGGTACTCACCGCTCATGGGCGACAACGAGATGGAGCCCAGCACCATGTAGGTGGCCCCGCGGAACAGCAGCATGCCCGAGAGCGTGACTATGAAGCCCGGGATGCCCACGTAGGCCACCCAGAAGCCGTGCCAGGCTCCGATCACCAGACCGGTGAGGATGCCTGCGAGCACCGCCACCCACCAGGGCATCCCCATCTTGACCACCAGCGTGGCCGCGACGGCGCCGACGAGGGCGACGACCGACCCGACCGACAGGTCGATGTGGCCCACGACGATCACGAAGAGCATGCCGATGGCGAGGATGAGGATGTAGGAGTACTGGAGCACGATGTTGGTTACGTTGCCCGCGCTGAGCAGCATGCCACCGGTCCAGATCTGGAACAGCAGGACGATGGCAACCAGGGCGACGAAGATGCCGCTCTGCCGCATGCCGCCCGAGACCATCTGCTTGAAAGTAGCCATCAGGCAGCCTCCCTTTCCTTCGTCATGAGCCGCATGAGGCTCTCCTGGGTGGCCTCTTCCCTCGGAAGCTGCCCGGTGATCCGCCCGAAGGCGAGGGTGAAGATGCGGTCACAGATGCCGAGCAGCTCCGGCAGCTCCGAGGAGATGACCACGACGCCCTTGCCCTGGTCCGCCAACTCGTTGATGATCGTGTAGATCTCGTACTTGGCTCCGACGTCGATGCCGCGCGTCGGCTCGTCGAGGATCAGCACCTCGGGCTCGGTCATCATCCACTTGGACAGGGCGACCTTCTGCTGGTTCCCGCCCGAGAGGTTGCCCACGATGGTCATCACCGTGGGCGTCTTGATGCGCATGCTCTTGCGGAAGTGTTCTGCGCGCCTGATCTCCTCGTTGGCGTTGACCACGCCGTTCCTTGCGAGGCGGTGCAGCGAGGCCGCAGAGATGTTGCGGCGGACGTCGTCGATGAGGTTCAGCCCGAAGCGTTTGCGGTCCTCCGTGGCGTAGGCGATGCCCGCTTCGATGGCGTCGGCGGCGGAGCGCAATCGCAGCTCCTTGCCTCGCAGCCACAGCTTGCCGCTGGTCTTGTGCCCCCAGGACTCGCCGAAGACACTCATGGCGAGTTCGGTGCGGCCCGCGCCCATGAGGCCGGCGATCCCGACGATCTCGCCGGCCCGGACGTCGAAGCTGGCGTTGTCGATGGCCAGCCGTCCCGGGATGGTGGGGTGCATCACGGACCAGTCCTCGACGCGGAACAGTTCTTCCCCGATGCTCGGGGTGTGTTCCGGGTAGAGGTGCTGGAGGTCCCGGCCCACCATGCCGCGGATGATGCGGTTCTGGTTCATCTCCGGGCCCCTGGGAACCGTCTCGATCGTCAGGCCGTCGCGGATGATGGTGGTGGCGTCGGCGATGGAGATGATCTCGTTCAGCTTGTGGGAGATCATGATGGAGGTGATGCCCTGCTCCTTGAGCTGGCGCAGGAGTCCGAGCAGGTGGGCTGAGTCGGTGTCGTTCAGGGCCGCGGTGGGCTCGTCGAGGATGAGCAGCCGGACCTCCTTGGACAACGCCTTGGCGATCTCGACGAGTTGCTGCTTGCCGACGCCGATGTCCATGATGCGCGTGGTGGGGTTCTCGTCGAGCCCGACGCGGGCCAGCAGCCGGGCGGCCTCGGCGTTGGTCTTGTGCCAGTCGATACGGCCGCCCTGGACCACCTCGTTGCCGAGGAAGATGTTCTCGGCGATCGACAGCGTCGGCACCAGCGCCAGCTCCTGGTGGATGATGACGATTCCGACGGCCTCACTGTGGTTGATGTCGGCGAAGCGCCGCGCTTCACCGTCGAAGACGATCTCTCCGTCGTAGCTACCGTGGGGGTAGACCCCGGACAGCACCTTCATGAGCGTGGACTTGCCCGCTCCGTTCTCGCCGCAGATGGCGTGGATCTCCCCGCGTTCAACGGCGAGGTTGACGTTGGAGAGCGCCTTCACCCCGGGGAACTCCTTGGTGATGTCACGCATCTCGAGGATCACGTCGGCCATGGCGGCCACCTTTCGCAGGACTGGTCGGCGGGCACCCAGGGCGCCCGCCGACCGTGATGGATGACGGTCAGGCGACGCCCGAGTCGACCTGCTCCTGGGTCCAGTAGCCGGTGTCGATCAGTGCTTCCTTGACGTTGTCCTTGGTGACGGTGACGACGTCGAGCAGGTACGACGGGACGATCTTCACGCCGTTGTCGTAGGTCTCGGTGTCGTTTGCCTCGGGCTCCTTGCCCTCGAGCAGCGCGACGGCCGCCGCGACGGCCTGCTCGGCCAGGTCGCGGGTGTCCTTGAAGATCGTCGAGTACTGGACGTCGTCGTTGATGAGCTTGACCGAGGCGATCTCGGCGTCCTGGCCCGTCACGATCGGCATGTTCGGCGGCGCGTAGCCGGCGTTCTGCAGCGCCGTGATGATGCCGCGGGAGAGTCCGTCGTAGGCGGACAGCACGCCGTGGATCTCCGTGCCACCGCTGTAGTTGGCGGTAAGCAGGTCCTCCATGCGCTTCTGCGCCGTCTCCTGCTGCCAGCGCAGGATTGCGCAGCGCTCGATGTCCGTCTGACCCGAGGGGACCACGAGCTTGCCGGAGTCCATCATGGGCTGGATCACCGACATCGCGCCGTCGAAGAAGAAGTGCGCGTTGTTGTCGTCCAGGGAGCCCGCGAACAGCTCGACGTTGAACGGGCCGGCCTCGCTGGTCTCGGCACCACTCTCGTCTAGGAGGCCGAGGCCCGTGAGCAGGGAGCTGCCCTGTGCCACGCCGACCTTGAAGTTGTCGAAGGAGACGTAGAAGTCGACGTTCTCCGAGTCACGGATCAGGCGGTCGTAGGCGATGACCTTGATGCCGGCCGCGGCGGCGGCGTCCAGCTGGGGAGCCAGCGCGGTGCCGTCGATGGCGGCGATGATCAGGACCTTGGCACCCTGGGTGATCATCTGGTCGATCTGCTGGGACTGGGTGGGGATGTCGTCGTTGGCGAACTGGAGGTCGACCTCGAATCCGGCGTCCTCGAGCTGCTTCTTGACGGCGTCGCCGTCGGCTATCCAGCGCTCGGAGGTCTGGGTCGGCATCGCGACGCCGACCCGGCCACCCGCACCCGTGCTGCCCGTGGTCTCGCCGGCCGTGGTCGCCTCGCCGCTGGCGCTGGTCTCGCCGCCGGTGGGAGCGACGGTTGGGTTGTCGGTGCTGGCACCCTCGCCGCCGCAGGCGGAGAGCGCGGCGGTGGTGGCGGCCACGGCCGCCAGGCCGAGGAAGTGTCGTCGGTTCAGGTCCATCAGAATCTCCTGTGATCCAAGGATTCAGGCCAGCCCCCGTTGGCCGGTCTGGCGCCGCGTTGAACGCGGCGATGGCAGCAGTCTCCACCTCCGGCGGGCCCGCCACAACCGAATCCGGCCCAAGGACGGTATCAATTGGATAACAATGACGAAATGCCTAGCCAGACAAGCGTGAACGTTCTCATTGGAGCGGCCGGGAGAGACCCCGTCCGAGCTGCGGTACTGAAGTCTGAGAAAACCCCTTGACTTGGGCTGTGCCCCGACGGATTGTTTCCCCAGAGGGCTGCGGAAAGAGCTTGATTTCCGGGGGAGTCCTCTGTCTTCCATCCATCCAGAGGAGTTCGCATGAAGTTCCGCACCATTGCGACGGCCACGGCCGCCATGCTCATTCTCGGCCCCACCTCGTTGGCGAGCGCTGCACCGCCCACCACGACCCCGATCGACGGCCTTGTCGGTCCCCTGCACCTGGCGGTGACCGGCAAGACGGTTTCGGTCTCGGAGTCCTTCGCCGGGCAGATCACCACCGTCACGCGAGACGGCGCCGACGTCACCTACAGCAATCCCGGCTGGGACGTCGCCGGGTCCGAGTACCGCGGCAGCACACTGTTCTTCCTCGAGAGCGTGGGCGCCGGCCCCGACCCGAGGCCCATGGTCGGAGTGCTGAAGTCCATCGACGCCAAGGGCAACGTGACCACCATCACCGACGAGATCGCGGCCTACGAGATCGCGAACAACCCCGACGCGGACGTCCAGTACGGGCTCTCGCCGGCCGACGCCGCCGCCAACCCCGACTGCGTGGCCGAGATGACCGCCATCGGCTTCCCTGCCAGCTACACCGGCGCCGACGTCGAACCGGACTCCCACGCCTACGGCCTTGAGGTCGTCGGCAACACCGCCTACGTGGCCGACGCGGGCGCGAACGCAGTCCTGACCGTCAACCTGAAGACCGGCGAGATCGACACGCTGGCCGTCCTGCCCGCACGCGAGGCCGTGATCACCGAAGCAGCTGCAACCGCGTTCGGGATCCCGTCCTGCGAAGGCCTGACCTACGCCTTCGAGGCCGTGCCCACCGACATCGAGATCGGTCCCGACGGCTGGCTGTACGTCGCCTCCCTGCCCGGTGGCCCCGAGGACGACAGCCTGGGTGCCCGTGGAGCGGTGTACCGGATCGATCCCAACAGCGGTGACTTGGAACTCTACGTCGAGGGACTGCTCTCCCCCACCGGCATCGCGCTGGACGGATCGGGCAACCTCTACGTCGCGTCCATGTTCGGCGCCGGCATCCTGAAGGTCGCAAGCGGAAGCCTGGACGTCAGCGTCCTGGTGGAGGTGCCCCTGGCCGCCGACGTCGATGTGCAGGGCAACACGCTCTACTACACCTACGACGTGTTCGGCAACGGCACGCTCGACCTCACCCGGCTCTGAGGCAGGTCGTCTGAGTCGGAAGTGACCTGGAGCCGCAGGGGGCATCGCTCCCCCTGCGGCTCCAACTTGTTCAGGGGGTTCGAACTCACTGGTTGGGGGCGGGTGGTGCCGCGGGAACGCTGACCCGCGCCCGCAGGCCGCCGAGGTCGGAGCGCTCCAGCACGACGTCGCCGCCGTGCTCCCGAGCGATCTCGCGCGCGATCGCCAGGCCCAGACCGCTGCCCCCGGCCCCGCGCTCGCGTGCCTCGTCGAGGCGGACGAATCGCTCGAAGACGCGCTGCCGATCCTGGGGCGCGATGCCCGCGCCGTCGTCGTCGACGGCGACGCTCCCGTCGGCGACCCTCACCCGCACGAGCGTCCGGGCGTGCCGCGCGGCGTTCTCGACGAGGTTCCGCACGACCCGCTGGAACGCCGGCGCGTCCACCCAGCCCCTCCCCTCGCCCGCGACCTCGAAGGCGACCTCGGCCCGCACGGTTCCAACCACCTGCTCGACCAGGTCCCGCAGGTCATGCTCACCCCGCTGCGCCGGGGCCGCGCCGACGCGCGCCAGCAGCAGCAGGTCATCCACCAGTGCCTGCATCCGGAGCACCTCGGGTTCCAGGTCTGCGGCCAACTCGTCGCCTGCCCACGCATCGGGATGTGTTCGAGCCACCTCGACCGTGGCGCGCAGCGACGAGATCGGTGAGCGCAGCTCGTGGGCGGCGTCCTCCACGAACGCGCGCTGTCTGGCGGCGGCACGCTCCAGCCGGTCCAGCATCTCGTTCAGGGTGCGGGCAAGTGCCCCGAGTTCGTCGTCGGCCGACGGCACCGGCAGCGCGCCGGGACCGCCCTCGCGAGCCACGCGTTCGGCCGCCCGGCGGAGTTGCTCCACCGGCCGCAGCGCGCGGCCGAGTGCCAGCCAGATGACGACGGCCAGGGCGAGGGTCAGCGTCGGCACCACGCCCACCAGCGACAGCCGCAGGGCGCTCAGCACGCCCTCGACGTCGCGCAACGGGAGCGCCACCACCACCCTGACCGGATCGCCGCGCCAGGTCGCGTCCATCGCCACCACGCGGGCGCGCTCGTCGTAGGCGGTGCCCAAGGTCGCGCGGCCCGCGCCCAACCGGCCCAGTTCCGCCGGTGTCAGGAGCGGGAGCGTCCGGCTCGCGCTGGCGGAGCTCGCCACGACGAGGCCAGCGGCGTCGAGCACCTGCACGATCTCCCCCGGTTCGGTGACGGGCAGCGGCTCGGGGAGGCGGTCCTCGGCGGCCAGCCGCGCCACCGTCTCCGCCCGTGCCCTGGCCACCTCGTCGAGCGCCGCCACCCGGCTGGCCGAGACCACTGCGGACAACGCCACCGCACCCAGCGCGAGCCCGACCGCCAGCAGCCCGGCTGTGACGACGGTGAGCCGCAGCCGCAGCGAAAGCCCGCCCCACCGTCGGCCCGGGCCGTTCATCCCAGGACTCGGTAGCCGGCTCCGCGCACGGTCGCGACGGTGTCGCGCCCGAGTTTGCGCCGCAGGTATCCGACGTAGACCTCCACGACGTTGGCGTCCTCGCCGGTGCCGTCCCAGACGTGGTCGAGCAGTTCCAGCTTGCCCACCACCCGGTCCGCGTGGCGCATCAGGTACTCCAGGAGGGCAAGTTCCCGCGCGGTCAGGTCCACTAGGACGCCGTCGCGGGTCACCGTGCGGGCCGACGGGTCGAGCTCCAGCGTGCCGACGGCCAGGATGGCGGGCCGGGCCTCGGCGGGCCGCCGGACCAGGGCCCGCAGCCGGGCCACCAGCACCACGAACGAGAAGGGCTTGGTCAGGTAGTCGTCGGCGCCCAGGTCAAGGGCGTCGGCGACGTCGTACTCGCCGTCCTTGGCGCTGAGCATCAGCACCGGGGTCCACACCTTCCGTTCCCGGAGTGCTGCCACCACGTCGTAGCCGTTGCGCCTGGGCAACATGACGTCGAGGATGATGGCGTCGAAGTCCCCGTAGGTGGCCAGCTCCAGCCCCGTCTCGCCGTCGTGGGCGGTGTCGACGGCGAACCCCTCGGCCGCCAGGCCGCGCTGGAGCGTCCGCGTGAGGCCACGCTCGTCGTCGACCACCAGTACCCGCACGCCACCCATCATGCCAGCGCAGCGGGCGGGCGGCCGGGGCTCTCAGCGTCCTCTCAGCGAGCCGGGTCTAGCGTGGTGACCATGACCAGCACCGACGCCGCACCCCGCCGTCTCCTCCGCACGCCCTGGGCCGCTCCGATCGCTGTGGTGAGCGCCGTCGCCATCGGCCTGGTGGCGCAGCCCCTGCTCGCCTCCGGCGAGTCCGGCGACCTGCCGGACCTCTCGGCCGAGGAATTGGTCGCGCGGGTGCTGGAGGCCGAACCTCAGGCAATGTCCGGGACCGTCGTGCACACCGCGAGGCTCGGGCTTCCCGACCTGCTGTTCACAGAGGCGTCCGGTGCCGACCCGATCTCGCTGCTGGGCGGCAGCTCCACCATCCGGCTGTGGACCGACGGCGCCGAGCGCTCCCGCGTGGCGCTGCTCGGGACGATGTCGGAATGGTCCGTCGTGGCCAACGGCCCCGAGGTCTGGACCTACTCCAGCTCCGACGACGAGGTGGTCCACTACACCCTGAGCGCCGCGGACCGTGAGCGGCTCGAGGCGATGGGTGAGCGGGCCCGCGAGGAGGCGCTCGCCCGGAAGGCCGAGCTCCCCACCCCGCAGGAGGCGGCCGCTGACATCCTGGAGAAGGTGGAGGAATCCTCGACCGTCGTCGTCGACACCCACACCACGGTCGCCGGGCGCGACGCCTACCAACTGGTGGTGACGCCCGAGACCGACGGCACCCTCGTCGACCATGTGGTGCTGGCCGTCGACGGCGAGACCATGACGCCGCTGCGGGTGCAGACGTGGAGCACGCTGGACCAGAGCGCTCCCGCCCTCGAGGTGTCCTTCACCGACGTCGACTTCAGCGCCCCCAGTGAGTCGGTGTTCGAGTTCTCCGCTCCTGCCGGCGCAACCCAGCGCGACGTCGTCGTGCCGCTGCCCGACCAGGACGCGACGATGCCCGACCCCGGCAAGGCGCACCCGACGCCCAAGGTCACCGGCTCCGGCTGGGAGACCGTCGTCGAGTTCGCCGACCTGGACGTCGCAAAGCTCCTTGCGGGCGACCCGGGCGCGGTCTCCGGAATGCCGGAGGACTTCACCGGCTCCGAGGAGGCGGGCGACCTGGTGAAGGAGTTCAAGCCCGACCACTCCGACGGGATGGGGCTGGATGCGGGCGCTCTGTACGAGCAGCTGACCACCGAGGTGCCCGAGGGGCGCCTGCTGAGTTCGGCCCTGCTGAGCATCCTGGTGACCGACGACGGGCGGGTCCTGGTGGGCGCGGTGCCTCCCCTGACGCTGCGCTCGATGGCGTGAGCGCCCCTGCAATCCGAACCGAGGGGCTGACGAAGCGGTTCCGTTCAGGTCAGGTCGCGGTGGACGGGCTCGACCTTGAGGTGCCCCGCGGCGCCGTCTACGGGTTCCTCGGCCCGAACGGCTCGGGCAAGACGACGACCATCCGGATGCTGCTCGGGCTCGTGCGCCCCACGGCCGGTTCCGCCTGGCTGCTTGAGCAGCCGATGCCCGGTCAGGGCGGGACGGTCCTGCCCAAGGTGGGTGCGCTGGTCGAGGGGCCGGCGTTCCAGCCGTACCTGCGGGGGCAGGCCAACCTCGCCCGCCTCGACGCGTGCGACGCCACCGCTGACCCGGCCACCTCGCGGGAACGGATCGGGACGGCCCTGGAGCGCGTGGGCCTGACCGCGGCCGCCGCCAAGCCGTACCGGCAGTACTCGCTCGGCATGAAGCAGCGACTCGGGCTGGCCGCCGCGCTGCTGCGGCCCCGGGAGTTGCTCGTCCTCGACGAGCCCACCAACGGCCTGGACCCGCAGGGGACGCGGGAGGTCCGGCACCTGATCCGGGAGCTGTCTGCCGAGGGCACCACCGTGCTGGTCTCGTCCCACCTGCTGGCCGAGATCGAGCAGGTCTGCTCGCACATCGGGATCATGGGGCAGGGCCGGTTGCTCGCCCAGGGCGAGCGCAGCTCCCTGGCGGCCGCCGACGAAGCCACCCTCGTCGTCACCACCAGCCCCGATCACCTCACCGCCGCCGCCGAGGTACTGACCTCGCTCGGGCTGACCGACGTGCACGCCGAGGGCGCGCAGCTGCAGGCTGCGCTGGGCGCCCGGCCGCCGGAAGAGGTCTCGGCCGCGCTCGTGCACGCCGGGGTCGCCCTGCTGGGGCTGGAGGTCCGCCGTCGGAGCCTGGAGCAGTTGTTCGTGGAACTGACCGGTGAGGGCTTCGATGTCGCACGCTAGGGGATCCTTCGGCCGGTTGCTGCGCAGCGAACTGAGGCTGCTGTTCGGGCGACGCCGCACGCTCGCACTGCTGGCGGGCCTCGGCGCGGTCCCGCTGCTGCTTGCGGTGGTGCTGTTCATCGCGCGGGGCTCGGGCCTGGAGGGCCAGGGTCCCGGCTTCATCGGGAGGGTCACGGGCAACGGCCTGTTCCTGGTGGTGGCGGCGCTGTTCATGTGCCTGCCGTTCCTGCTGCCGCTCACCATCGGCATCACAGCGGGCGATTCGATCGCGGGCGAGGCCCAGGCCGGGACCCTCCGTTACCTGCTCACGCTTCCCGTCGCGCGGACGCGACTGCTGCTGGCCAAGGCGTTGGTCGCACTCGCGTTCGCGTTGGTGGCCGTGCTCGTAATCGCCGCCATGGCCCTGGCCGCCGGTGGGGCTTTCTTCGGATTCGGTGACCTGACGCTGCTGTCCGGGGCCACCGTCGGGCTGGGCGAGGCTGTCGGCCGGATGCTGGGGGTGGCGGGCTACGTCGCCCTCTCGCTCACCGGCTTGGTCGCCGTCGGGGTGTTCTTCTCGACGCTGACCGAGGTGCCCGTCGGGGCCATGGCCGCGACGACGGTGGTGTCGGTGGTCTCCACCGTGCTGGACTCACTACCCCAGCTGGCCGTGATCCACCCGTACCTGCTGACCCATCACTGGTTCGACTTCGCCGAGTTCCTCCGGATCGAGGTGGACTGGAACGTGCTGGGCGCCGGTCTGGCGGTCCAGCTGGGCTGGGTCGCGGTGTTCGCCTCCCTGGCGTGGGCCCGGTTCACGACGGCTGACGTGACGTCGTGAACCGGCCCACCCGATTGGCGTTCGGTCAGGGGACGCGAGCGCCGTCGACGGTCAGCGTCCAGTTCTCGTCGAAGAAGTCGGCGGGATCGATGGTGCCCCGCTCGACCGCCCAGTCGATGAGCAGCTGACGGATCTCCTGCATCTCGTTGTAGACGACGGGCGCGGTCGAGATGTGGGGGAAGTTGCCGCCACCGCTGCGGCGGTAGTTGTTGACGGCCACGACGAACTGGTCGTCGGCAGCCACGGCGGTGCCGTCGGCGTGGGTGAGGTTCTCGATCCGTGACCCAACCGGCTGGCTGAGGTCGATCTCGTAGTCCACGCCGGCGATGATGTCGTAGTTGTAGTCCCAGACCTGCTGGCCCTGGTGGACCACCGAGGTGTCGGTTTCCGGGTCGAAGGTCTCCCCCGGCGCGACGGTGCCGAAGTACTTGGCGGAGTACTCCAGGAAGTCCTTGACCTGGGAGCCGGTGAGGACAACGGCCTCCAGCGTGTTGTCGTAGATGTAGAGGCCCGCCATGTCGCGGATGGTGACGTCACCCTCGGGGAAGACGGCCGTCCGGCTGAACGGTGCCGCGATGGAGAGCACGGGCAGGTCGGCGTACTGCCCACCTGCCGTCGCCTCCTCCACGGTCTGGGTCTGGACCATCTGGATGTAGTCGATGATCGCGGTGTCGCGGTAGCGGGACTCCGTCGCGGGCAGTTCGGTGACGGACTGGGCGATAACGGTGTTGACGTAGTCGATGGTCGTCTCGTGGGCCGGGTCGGTGGCTGCGACGACGGCCGGGTCCTCGGCCACCGTGCTGGTCAGGATCGCTTCGGCGTTCGCGCCGGTGACGTCCCACTTGCCGCGGACCCTCTGCAGGTCGATGGTGACGTCGGAGACGCTCTGGCCCCAGTACATGGGCTGGGTCAGCAGCACCTCTTCCCCGGTCACCTCGTTCGTGATGAACCGTTCGGCGGCATCGGTGCGGTGGGTGTGGCCGATCACCATGACGTCGATGCCGGGCACCTGCTCGGCGATCTGGTCCGAGGGGTTCTCCTCGCCGAGGCCGGTGGAGGTGTCGTAGCTGGACAACCCGATGCCGGCATGGCTCAGCACCACCACGACGTCGGCGCCGGCCGCCTTGACCTGAGGCACCCACTTGCGCGCCGAGGTGACCATGTCCTCGATGGTGACCTTGCCCTCGAGGTGCCCCTTGTTCCAGATCATCGAGCCGGGGGTGGTGAGGCCGAGGATGCCCACCTTGACCGGCTTGTTGCCGAGCTTCTTGGTGACGACGGTGTACGGCTGGAGCAGCGGCTCGCCCGTGGCGGTGTCGATGACGTTGGCGGCCAGCACCGGGAAGTCGGCGTCGTCGACGTAGGCGTCGAGGAGGTCCAGTCCGTAGTCGAACTCGTGGTTGCCGGGCGCTTGGGCGTCGTAGCCGATGGCGTTGTAACCGGTGGCCATCGGGTGCTCGGCGCCGGTCTGGGTGACCGGCTGCTGCTTGGCGTAGTAGGTGGTCAGGGGCGTGCCCTGCAGGAAGTCGCCGTTGTCCACGACGATGACACTCTCGGCGCCACGTTCGCCGCGGACGCCGTCGACGACGCTGCTCACCGCACTCAGCCCGACCGTGTTGCCGAACCGGTCGGAGTACGGAGCGTCCTTGAAGTAGTCCCAGTTCTGGAGCCGGCCGTGCAGGTCGGTGGTGGCGAGCAGGGTCAGCTGGGTGCGCTGCTCACTGCGTTCATGGGGCGTGGCGGCGGCGGGCATGGCCGGCGCCAGCAGGCTCGTCCCGAGCAGCAGCGACGTGGCCAACGCTACGGTCCTGCGATTGGAGTTTGTGCGCACAAGTCCTCCTGTGGATGCGGTTGTGCGCAGAACCTACCGGCGCGGGGTGTCAGGAAGGTGGCCGGAAGGTTAACCGTCGGCGACATCAGCTGCGGCTGTGAGGGCGCTGGGAATCCAGTACCGAAACTCGGCGTGTCGTGGACGGTCCCCCGCCATGACACGCCGGGTTGGCGTCCTGGAATCTCACGGTCCTCGAGAGGCCAACGCCGCCGGCACCAGACCCTGTCGAGACGGGTCAGCGAGGCGTAACGTTGTGACATGAGACGCGCAGCAGCCGCGACGGCCGCGGTGGCACTGCTGCTCGCCGGTTGCGCCGAGGGGCCGACCTCCCCTCCGGACGAGCCGACAAGCTCCACTCCCATCCACGCCGCCACAACATCGCCATCGCCTACGTCAGCGACGCCGGACACTCCCGGGGAACCGTCCGAGGCCTCGACTTCAGCCACTGGATCCCCGACGACCTCCCCACCGGTGTCCCCTGCGACGTCGCCGTCGGAGCAGGTCACCTCCTCCCCCACCCGGCAGGAGTCCGACGACCCGGGTTCAGTCCACCCGTGGCTCACCCAGCGCTCGGAGCAGGAGCCGCGTCAGACCATCCCGGGGGACTGGCAGGAGATCACGGGCGTGCGCACCGGCCTGCACGAGGGCTATGACCGTGTGGTGCTGGAGCTCTCGGGTGATGAACCGCTGCTGGGTTGGTTCGCGAATCTCACCACGGAGGCGGTCGCGGACCCGTCCGGATTGCCGCTCGACGTGGAAGGGGATGCGTTCCTGGACCTGGGGATCTGGGCGATCGACTGGACCACCGAACACGCCGAGCGCTACTCGGGTGAGACCGTCGAGGACGACGCACTGGAGACGGTCACCCAGGTGGTCTTCGGAGGGCTGTTCGAGGCCCAGCAGCAGGTGGTGATCGGCTTGGAGGAGAGGACGGCGTACCGGATCTTCACCCTTGCCGACCCCGCCCGGATGGTAATCGACATCCGTCACGACTGATCGGCGTGGCAGAGTGGGCGGATGGCACTGCCCCAACTGCCGCATCCGCACCTGATCGTGCTGCGCAGCGTCGCCACCGTCGTGCTGAGCTGCCTGATCGGCCAGGCCGGCTGGGCGGCCGCCTTCCTGGGCGGCGAGAACGCCTACCGGGTCCACCATGAGGTCGGCGCGTGGGTCACCTTGGCGGCCACCATCATCGGCGCCGTCGTCTACGTGATTCTGCGGCGATCCGCCGGGACCGTGAACGTCGTCCTCGCATTGGTACTCGCCGTCGCCGTGGTGCTCCAGTACGCGCTGGGCGAGGCGGACGCCACGGCGCTCCACATCTTCTCGGGCGTGCTGATCGTGATGCTGGGCACTGCGCTGACCTCCTGGACCTACCGGCATCGCATGCCGACGGGGGGCTCTCCCAGTCCTTCTTGACCGGCCTGAGCGTGCGAGGCGCACGTCGGTGGAATAATGGGACACAGGCGTGCTCGTACCGCCCCTCCGACGTGGCCTGGCCGCGTCGGAGGGCCGCCGGGCCACAGGACAGCGTCCGCCGTTGGTACTCGGTGGGGAGAAGGATGTCCTCTGGGGAGCGGATCCAGCAGCAGCGCCGGTACCTGATGTGCCGGCCGGAGTACTTCACGGTTACCTACGAGATCAATCCCTGGATGCATCGGGCCTGTCCCACCGACACCGCCAAGGCGGTGCGGCAGTGGCAAGCGCTCCACGACACGTATGTGGCACTGGGTCACCAGGTCGAACTCATCGACCCGATCCCGGGCCTCAACGACATGGTCTACACCGCCAACAGCGGACTCGTCATCGGCGGCGTGGCCCTGGGCTCGAGGTTCAGCGTCCATGAACGGCGGGGTGAGGAACAGCCCTTCCGGGAGTGGTTCGCGACCCACGGGTTCGACGTCGTGGAGCCGGTCGCCGTCCAGGAGGGCGAGGGTGACCTCCTGCTGGTGGGCGATACGATCCTCGCCGGCCATGGTTTCCGGTCCGAGCCGGACAGCCACGCCGAGGTCGCGGACACCTTCGGTCTTGAGGTCGTCTCGCTGCGGCTGGTCGATCCCACGTACTACCACCTCGACACCGCCATCTGCGTCCTCGACCCGGTCCAGGGCGCGGGCGGGGTCGAGCGCGCGAACATCGCCTACCTCCCGTCGGCCTTCGACGAGCGCGGCCAGTCCGAACTGCTCGAGCGGTTCCCCGACGCGATCCGCGTGCCCGCCGCCGACCCGGCGAGCCTTGAGCTGAACGCGGTGAGCGACGGCCGAAACGTCGTCCTGTCGCCGCCAGTCACCAGCTTCGACGCCGAGCTGCGTGAGCGCGGCTACCACCCGATCCACGTCGACGTCTCCGAGCTCCACCTCGGCGGCGGCGGAATCAAGTGCTGCACGCTGGAACTGCGAGGAGGCAGACCATGAGCACGACCACCCACCCCGACACCTCGACCTCGCGCCTCATCCACGAGGAGGGCGAGCACCTGGTGCACAACTACGACCCCCTGCCGGTGGTCGTGTCGACCGCCGAGGACGTGTGGGTGACCGACGTCGAGGGCCGGCGCTACCTCGACCTGCTGTCCTCCTACTCGGCCCTGAACTTCGGGCACCGCCACCCCGAACTGGTCAAGGCAGCCGTGGACCAGATCGGACGGCTCACCCTGACCAGCCGCGCGTTCCACAACGACCGGCTCGGCGCCTTCGCCGCCGCCCTTGCCGAGCTCTGCGGCAAGGACCTCGTCCTGCCCATGAACACCGGCGCCGAGGCCGTCGAGACCGGCATCAAGGCCGCGCGCGCCTGGGCGTACCGGGTCAAGGGGGTGCCTGCCGACGCCGCGGAGATCATCGTCGTCTCGGGCAACTTCCACGGCCGCACCACCACCATCGTCGGGTTCAGCGACGACCCGGCCACCAGGGACGGGTTCGGACCGTTCACGCCGGGCTTCGTCATGGTGCCGTACCAGGACGCCGCCGCAATGGCGGCCGCCATCAACGACAACACCGCCGCGGTTCTCATCGAACCCATCCAGGGTGAGGCCGGAGTCATCATCCCGCCGCCGGGCTACCTGCGGACCGTCCGTGAGCTGTGCACGCAGCGCAACGTGCTCCTGATCGCCGACGAGATCCAGTCCGGTCTAGGCCGCGTCGGCACGACGTTCGCATGCGACCGTGAGGGGGTCGTCCCCGACCTCTACCTGCTTGGCAAGGCGCTTGGCGGCGGCATCCTGCCGGTGTCGGCCGTCGTCGGCGACCGCGAGGTCCTCGGGGTGTTCCATCCCGGTGAGCATGGGTCGACATTCGGCGGCAATCCCGTCGCCGCTGCCGTCGGGCTGCGGGTGGTGGAGCTATTGCGCACCGGAGAGTTCCAGGAACGTGCCACGACCCTGGGCCGCCACCTGGGGAACCTGCTCGACGAACTGCTGGGCCACGGGCTGACCGAGGTGCGCGTGGCTGGCCTCTGGGCCGGCGTCGACGTCGAACCTTCGCTCGGCACCGGACGCGACGTGGCCCAAAGACTGTTGGCCCGCGGCGTGCTGGTGAAGGACACCCACGGCCAGACAATCCGGATTGCGCCACCACTGACAATCGAGGCACCAGATCTCGATTGGGCGGTCGACCAGCTGAGGCTCGTACTGCAGGAGAGTTGACCCCGGTCATGACCGCCGACCGGTATAGCCTTCGGATATGAAACCCGGGCGATTTATCCGCATCCTTGGGTGCGCCGTAGCAGCCGTCGGCGTCGCGGGCTGCGCCGGTGGGCCTCGTGTCCTTGAGGTCCCCGAGGGCGACGCGATGTGCGCAAAGGTCCTTTCCGGCGAAGCGGAACCCTACTGGTTCGGGGTACCGGTCTCGAACCCCGGCCAACGCCCCATCACGCTCAAGGACGTTCGGCTCGGGGAACAGGATCACCTCCTGCTGAACGAGGCCTTGGCCGTGCCCCCACTGAGACTCGATGACGGAACCATGCTCGGCGTCGGCGTCATGCAAGATCCGGCAGCGGAGAACGCCGACCTGTGGGCCGGTAGCCAACCTGTAGCCGGGTACAGCATCCCTCCCGGTGCCACTGTCCATCTGGCGCTCGCACTCTCAGTCGACGCAGCAGAAACCGGACGGGCCCGCAGCCAGATCATCACGTATCACGTCGACGGCGAACTCCGCCAGCGCGAAGCGACCTCTCGGCTGGAACTCGCCCTCACTGACGACTGCCAAACCCTCGACGAAGACCAATAGCACCTGTCCGACCAACGCGGCAGAAGCTACGTCCTCTAGATCTGCGCGCCGGTCGACGGTCTGGGCCATGTCCGACTCCAAGGCAGCCACACCAACGTTGTTGTGGGCTTGCCATTCAGCCGCGGCCTGGGGCCCCAGAGGCTGCCAGAAGAGCAGCGCGACCGAGTGCCGCCGAGACGGGCACTGAGTCCACCGTGTCTCGTAGCCGCAGCGTGGTGATGGTCACGAGGCCTTGGCTGAACGGCGTGCTGACCGTAGTGGATGCGGATCCCTGCAGCCACCCGTTGAAGAGCCCAGAGGCCACCGTTGCGGGGCGGATGGCGTTGGGAATGCCGCTGATCACGAGGTCGCCGAGGATGTCTTCGAAGGCTATGCCGAGGATGGTGTCGCCTGGGATTTGGGAGAAGGGTCCGGTGCGGTCGAGCCAGTCTGTGCGGGGTACCCAGTCGCCGTCACCGGAGCGAGACCGGAGGCTGGCGAAGGTGAGCAGTTTGAATCCTGTTCCCAGTGCACCAGGGTCTTCGGCGAGGATGAGGACTCTGCCGCCGTTGCGAGCGTAGCGCTGGGCGTTGTCGTCGAAGATCCCGGTGGCCCAGACGATCCCCGGGGCCGGGGACGCCAGATCCAAGGTCCCGGCGTCGATCGTGTCCAGGCCCAGCGCCTCCACCCAGCGTGCCAGTGCCGGGTCGGTTGTTGCGACGGTGGGCCAGTCGCGTTCGTCGGCGGCTGCGGCAGTGACGATCAGGTCGGCTTCATCGCGGGCGATGAGCGTGTCCTCTTCGTAGAGTTCGGCGACGAATGTGTAGGCGCCGGGCAGTGCGGGTGCGGCGACGACGAAGTCGTGGGTGATCCAGTCGGTCGGGTCGCCGGGCATGACGGCCACGACGGTTCCGTCGAGTGTCACACGCACCTCTCCGCTCTGGGGGGCTACGGGTTGGCCGGTTCGGGCGGGTGTGACCGTGACGGTGCAGCTGACGTGTTCTCCGGTGGCCAGCGAGTATCGCTCAGGGCGCAGGGCGATTGCCCGGGGCCCGTTGCAGAGTGCGTACTGAGCGGTGAACTGTTTGGGGGTTCGGTTCATGTCGAAGAGCCCGTTGGCCTCCCACTGGACGTCGCTGAGTTCGGTGAGGACGTATCCGCTGATGGACTGTTTCGCGCGGATGCTGGTGGTCTGGTAACGGTTCGAGACGAACTGAGCCTTCTGCAGCGCCGTGACGAGCGTGTCCCAGGTGCCGAACACCCGATCCATGCCCAGGCGGTGGAAGCGTTGCTGGAGGCCGGTGCCCTCGCCGGCCCCGTAGGCCCAGTCCGCACCCAGCGCGAACCACCAGGGTTCTTGTCCGTCTTCGTACTGGTCGAGCGCGTGGGGTAGGCCCCAGTTGCCGAATTCGGAGAGAACGAGCGGTTCGCGTCCGCTGCGGATGGCGTCCCCGTACGGGGACCAGGTCCAGTCGGGTCGGGAGGCGAACTCGTCGATGATGGTGTCCCACTCGCGTCGGGACTCGGGGATGCCGCGGTAGATGTGGTAGTCGTCGAGGTCACTCACGAGGTGGAAGTTGGGGAAGCAGGCAGAGTTGTCCACGATCAGGGATCCGGGGGCGGCGTCGCGGACGGAGCGGAAGGTGTCGTGGAGCCAGGCGCGTTGCCGTGCGCTGCCCATGTCGATACCCCAGGCTTCGTTGATCACGGTCCAGATCACGATGCTGGGATGATGGCCGTCGAGTGCGATGAGGCGGTGGAGGAGGTCGGCGCCGTCGTTGGCCCCCTCAGGAGTCCAGGTGAGCCAGCTGGGCAGTTCGGTCCAGACGAGCATGCCCAGCCGGTCGGCGATGTCGTAATAGGTGGGGTCGGGGCGTTTGATGTGGACACGCAGCATGTTGAATCCCAGGTCCCGGGCCTGGGTGAGGAACGCTTCCCACTCCTCGACGCTGCCCGGGATCGTGGACGAACCGGGGTGATAGTCCTGGTCCAGCACCGCCCTCAGTTCAAGCCGGTGCCCGTTGAAGTAGATCTCGCCGTTGCGGGTCTCGATGGTGCGGAATCCCGTGCTGAGCTGCTGAGAGTCCTCCACGCCGTGTCGTTCCAGGCGGGTGCTGACCTGGTAAAGGTTCGGGTCGCCGATCCCCCACTGCTTGGCCTCAAGCACAGGCACCTGCACGGCGACGGCCTCACCGATCACCGGCTCCTTGATGCGGGCCACCTCGTGGCCCTCGTGTTCGACGACGACGGTGACCGCTGCGTCGTCGAACGGTCCGGCCACCCGTGCGTTCACCTGGATGAGTGAACTCTCGGCGTCGGCGATGAGCCGGAGGTCCTGCAGGTGGGTGGCAGGTCGGTGTTCGAGGCGCACGGATTGCCAAATCCCGGCTGTGGTGCCGTACCAGGTCTGCTTGCCGTGCGGTATCTCAAGCTGGCCGGGGCCCTCGGCGGACCCGATCCTGGGTGGGTAGTGGACCTCGACTGTGAGGCGGTTCTCGCCTGCGTTAAGAGCGTGGGTGACGTCGAACTCGAAGGGTTCCCAGGCGCCCAGGTGGCGGCCGACTTCGACGTCGTTGAGCCAGACGACGGCCTCGTGGTTGACCCCGTCGAAGATGAGGAAGGAGGTGTCGCGCGTGCCCGGTTCCACCACGAATCGGCGGCTGTACCTGACCGAGTCGTGCGAGTCCCCGTACCCGGGGACTTGGATGGTCCACGGGCCAGGGACCTGAACCACGGTGGTCAGCTTGGGCTCGGTGTGGCCAAGGATCTCAAGGTTCCAGTCCCCGTCGAGGCTGATCGTGGGTCGGGCGACGCGCGACATTGCTACTTCCTTCAGTCGTTGGTGTGCGGTGGTCAGCGGAGGGCTTGCTCGACGCGCTGCTGTCCTTCGGTCAGGGCGGCGTCGATCTCCTTGTTGTTGAACCAGACCTCTTCCAGCTGCGAGTGGATGAGCTCCTTGATGGCCGTCCAGTTCTCCGTCTGAGGCACGAAGCGGATGTTGTTGAGCGCGGTCTCGGTGTAGAACTCCCGGTTGGGTGCCGACTGGTACTCCTGCGATTCGATCACCGAGACCCGCGGTGCGATGTGCCCTGTGGCGATGGCCCACACGTCGGTGTTGTCATAGAGGAACTTGGCGAACTCCAGTGCTGCGCGGTACTTGACCGGGTCGTTGTCGCTCTGGGCCGGCAGCACCCACATGTGGGAGGAGGCCCACACGGCCGGGGTGTCGAAGATCGTCGGGAAGTCGGTCACCGCGTAGCCGAACTCGGCCGTGGCGGAGTACTCGTTGACCACCCAGGTGCCGTTGACCAGGATCGCGGACTTCTCGTTCTTCCACTCGTCGATGGAACCGGAGTAGTCGGCGGCGGTGTGGATGTAGCCGGCTGCAATGAGTTCGTTCATCAGGGCCAGCGCTTCCTTGGCTGCGTCCGAATCGATCTGGGCGGCGCCATCGTCGGTTATCAACTCCGAGTCCTGCTGGGCGACCAGCGAGTAGAACACCCGCCAGGCCATGTCGTCGTTGGCAAAGCCCATGGACATCAGGTACTTGCCTGTCTTGTCCTTGACAGCCTTGCCCATCTCGAGGAGTTCCTCGCGGGAGGTGGGCATCATGGGCCGGCCGTCGGCGCCGATGTAGTCGGCTTCGGCGAGGATGTCGGTGTTGACGTGGGCCAGGATGGCGTGGGAGTCGAACGGCACCGCGTAAGTGGTGCCGTCCCACTGCACACTGGACTGAGCCTGTTCGGTCGCGTCGTCGAGGTCGATGCCCACGCCGGCGGCGTCGAAGCCGAGGAGCTGGCCACGCTTGGCGTAGTCACCCAGCGCATAGTCGTGCAGGTTGGCGATGTCGGCGGGGTCGCCGCCTGCGACCGACGCGTTGAAAGCGTCGTAGTACGAGTTCCAGTCCGCGCCGCCGAGCCGCTCGACGGTGATGCCGTATTCGTTCTCGGCGTTGAACTGGTTGGTGAGGATCTGGATTGCCTCACATTCCGAGCCCGCCTTCGACGGGTCGGTGACACCCGACGTCGCTTCTTCACAGTCGCCGAACATCCGCGACATGGTGATCGTGGTGCCGTCGAGCTGCTCGGGGGTCACGGCACTGATCTGCGCCGTGAGGTCACCGGTCTCCGGATCGGGTGTGGTACCGGTACCGGTACCGGTACCGCACGCGGACAACAGAAGTCCGGCGCTCAGGGCTAACGGGAGGATGGACAGGGCACGCTTCTTCATGGGGTTTCTCCTTCTACGGTGAAGCGGTGGTCAGGGTGGGGATTACTTGCCGCCGGACGTCATGCCGATCCCACGGATCAGATGGCGCTGGAAGACGATGAAGATGATGAGCAGGGGAAGGGAGCCGATCAGTCCGCGGGCCATGAGGCTGCCGAGTTCGGTGGCCTGGGCGAAGTTGCCCTGGAGTGAGGCCAGCCCGGTGGTGATGGTGAACATCTCCGCCTTCGTCGCCGACACCAGGGGCCAGAGGTAGTCGTTCCACGTCTGGACGAAGGTGAAGATGCCCAGCGCCACCATTCCGGGACGCGCCAGCGGCAGCATGATGAGGAAGAACGTCTTCCACGGGCCGGCCCCATCCACGCGGGCGGCCTCCTCAACCTCCAGCGGGATCTTGGCGTAGAACTGGGTCATCAGGAACACACCGAGCGGGGCGGCGATGCGGGGCATCACCAGCGCCTGATAGGTGTTATGCATCTGCCAGTCCGCGACCATCGTGAACAGAGGGATGAACATCGCCTCCTTGGGGATCATGAGCCCGGCGAGCACACTGGCGTAGATAAACTTCTTGCCGCGGAAGTCGATCCGGGCGAAGGCGTAGCCGGCCATGGCGCACAGGAGCACGGTCGCGAGCGTGGTGAGGATCGACACCACCGCGCTGTTGAGGAACCAGCGGCTGGTCAACCCGACGGAGAACACCCCAAGCAGATTGTCCAGCGTGAAGTCGACAGGTACGAGGCTCGTCGTGTTAGTGGTCAGGGCAGCGTTGTCGCTGAGCGACAGCGACACCATCCAGATCATCGGGATGAGCCAAACGAGGACCGCGACCACCATCGCCACGTGATAGGCGGCGGTGCCGAAGAGCCGTTTCTGCTCGCGGGGGCGGGACTGAGTCAGGGTAGAGGTGCTCACAGCGTGTCGTCCTTTCCGAGGAACCGCATCTGAACGACGGACACGATGAGCATCACGACGAAGAGGAACAGTGACATCGCCGAGGCGTAGCCGAGGTCGAAGTCGCGGAAGCCGGTGGTGTAGATGTGTCGGATCACCACCTCCGTCGACGTGCCCGGGCCGCCGCCGGTCATGATGTTGACCTGACCGAAGACCTGGAACGAGGCGATGGCCTGCATGACCATCACCAGCAGCACGACGTGGCGGATACCAGGAAGGGTCACGTGGACGAACTTGCGCCACGGGCCCGCGCCATCCAGCGACGCGGCCTCGTAGAGGGACCGGTCGACGTCCTGGAGGCCGGCGGTGAAGAGGACCAGATTGAAACCCACCGTCCACCACACCGTGGTCAGGATGATCGCTGGCATCGCCAGCTCAGGATCAGCGAGCCAGGACAACGGATCGATCCCCACATAGCCCAGCAGGCGTTGCAGAAGCCCCTGATTCGGGGAGAGGAAGTAGGCCCAGATCAAGGTGATCACCGACACCGGCAGGATGTAGGGCAGGAAGAACGCGGCCTGATACCAGGCCGATCCGCGGCGTCGGCCCTGCAGCGCCAGAGCCATCACGAGGCCCAGAATCGCGATGATGGGGGTCGAGACGGCTGTGAACCACAACGTGTTCTTCAACGCGGTCCAGAACAACGGATCGTTCCAGAACCCGGCCTCGCCAGGGTGGAAGCCCAGCAGGCCGGCCAACGCCACGATCCCTAGTACGCCCACCACCCGCCACCCCGTCAGCGCCTTGCGCCGGAGGGGGCCCAGGAGCAACAACACGGCCGCAAGCACCAGGCCGAGCCGGACCCAGAACAGGTGGAGCATCGACCACTCGATGTTCACCCCGCCAAGCATCCGCACGTAGTTATCAACGCCGATGAACTCCCGCGCCGAACCCAACAGGTCCCAGTCGAAGAAGCTCATCTGCACTGCCTGGACCACCGGGTAGATCACAGAGATCAGATACAGGGCGAGGAAGGGCGCCGTGAACGCCAACCCATGCCGCAACCCCACCTTGACCGATCGTCGCTTACGTCCCGCCGGGGCTGATCTCACCGCTGTAGCGGTTGTCGTCGTCGGCATGCACACCTCCAGATCGTCTTTGCCACGTTGCAAACTCTCAGGTGCTAGTCTGAACCTGCAACGTGGCAAAGTCAAGTGATGAGGAGAACATGACTGCGAACATCCATGATGTGGCCCAACTCGCCGGCGTTTCCCCCCGCACGGTTTCGAACGTCGTCAACGACTACGTGCACGTCAAACCAGAGACCCGAGCTCGCGTCCAAGCGGCCATCAAGGAACTGAAATACCGCCCCAACCTCTCCGCCCGCCGGCTGCGGCAAGGCCACACCAACATCCTCGGCTTCGCCGTCCCCGAACTGTCACAGCCCTACTTCGCTGAACTGTCCGAACTGGTGGAGCGCTCCGCCCAGACGCACGGCTACACCGTGATGGCACGCCAGACCGGCGGAGAACTCGCCGGTGAAACGCGCGCGCTGCGGGACTTCACCGCCCACATGGTCGACGGGCTCATCTTCTCCCCCATGAGCATGGTCAACGATGACCTCGTCGCCACTCCGCCCGAAGTGCCGACCATCCTAATCGGCGAACAGATCTCCCACTCCCACTGGCCCGCTCTGGCCATCGACAACCGCGCGGCTGCCAAGGACGTCACCCGCCACCTGCTCGCCCAGGGCAACCGCAGAATCGCCGCGCTGGGCGCATACCACAACACCGCCTACCGCAGCTCCAGCCAGCGGCTAGACGGCTACCGAGAAGCCATTACCGAGGCGGGAATCGCCCTCGACGAGAACCTGATGATCTACACAGACGAGTTCAGCCGAGAAGCCGGCCGCAACGGCGTGGCCCAGGCACTTGCCTCCGGCCTGAGGTTTGACGCGATCTTCTGCTTCACCGACCTGCTCGCGTTCGGCGCCCTCCGCGCCCTCGCCGACGCAGGCCTCCACGCCCCACACGACGTGGCCATAGCCTCCATCGACGACATCGAAGAGGCAGCCTATTCCGTTCCATCCCTGACCACGATCGCCCCGGACAAGCGAGCCATCGCAGAAGGCGCCATCACCGTGCTCCTCGACCTCATCGCAGGCGACGAGAACCCAACGGGCCACGACGACGTGCCCTACAAGATCGTCATACGGGAGAGTTCGCGTCGAGTCAGCATCACGTGAGATCCAAGCGGCAGGGGGTGGTAGCCCTTTGACTTGGCACCGCCGACCTGAGGGGCGAGGACCCGAGTCCTTCCGCTCTGCCACTCGTTGCCACACTGGCTCCCCGGGTAGGAGTCGAACCTACTTCGCTAATCCTGATTCAAAGTCAGGCGGGCCCTGCCGAAAGACCAACCGGGGAACGGCCCTCGAAAGGGCCTCCGGCCAGCTTAGTGCCTTGCCCTGCGCCCGGCCACCGGCGGCGTACTGCCCGGCCGGGAGCGAGTTTGTCCACAGCCAACCCTCCAGATGACGGCGGGCGCCCGGCGTCGACCATAGTGTTTGCAACAAGCCACTGGCGCCGAGGGAGGCCGCATGGACAAGATCAGGTGTTTCGGGTCCGGGGACCCGCTGTATGAGAAGTACCACGACGAGGAGTGGGGCCGGCCCGTCGTCGACTCCCCCGACGAGCGGGACCTGTTCGAGCGTCTGGCCCTGGAGGGCTTCCAGGCGGGGTTGAGCTGGATCACGATCCTGCGCAGGAGAGAGTCCTTCCGGAGGGCGTTCGCCGGGTTCGCACCGGCCGAGGTCGCAGCGTTCGACGAGTCCGACGTCGAGCGCCTCATGGCGGATGCGGCCATCATCCGCAACCGGGCGAAGATCGAGGCCGCCATCGGCAACGCCCGTGCACTCCTGGCGCTGCACGAAGAGGGTCGCAGGCTGGGCGACGTCGTCGCGGCCCATGCACCGGAGCCACGGGATGAGCGGCCGGAAACGTTCGACGAGGTGCCCGGCAGCACACCGGAGTCCGTGGCCCTGTCCAAGGAGTTGAAGAGGCTGGGGTTCAGGTTCGTCGGGCCCGTCACCATGTACGCCACGATGCAGGCCGTCGGCCTCGTCGACGACCACCTCGCCGGCTGTTGGCTGGTGTCAGGCGACGACGAGGGCCTCGTTGCGGCGCGATAGACCCCTTTGTCTGGCACGCTGGCCCGGTGGTTGAACTCGCTCGCACCTATCCGATGCCCCCGCATGTGGTGGCCCTCCGCTTCCTGCTGACCATCCTCGCCCGAACCGCCATCGTTTGCGGGGTGATCAGCCTGGTCGTGCTGGTCTTCGGGATCGCGGTGGAGGAAGGCGCCCTCGGGCTGGACTACGACGTCGCGCAGGGGATCGACGCGTACCTTCGGTCCTTCATGGGAATCGTGGCCCTCGGGGGCGGTTTCGGACTGGGACTCCTGGCGGCCATCGCGCACGACATCTACCGCCGGGAGCAGCGCAAGGTGCTGAACCGGGTGGTGGAAGACGGAGCGGGGCGGCGCAACGAGATCCCCGTGGACTGGCAGCGTCGTGCGATCAGTGAATCGCGGCTCGGCTCGATGATCCTATCCGGCTTCGCAGCGGTCTTGGGGCCCATCGTCGTGATCAGCGGGATCGTCATGGTCGTCGGCGACGATGACGTGCCCTTCGCGTTGGGCGCACTGGCGGTGGGAGCCGTCATGTCGTGGGTCGGCATCGTCGGACTGCGGGCGGCTTTCAGGGACAAGGGCGGAGCGGCCCAGGAACTCTGGGCGAAGAAGCTGCCGCCGCTCCATCCGAATGAACCCGCCAGAAGGTACGACTCCGACGGCAACCTCCAGAAGGTCGGTGCCCGCGAGCTGGCCGCCACCGCCGAGGCGAAGTCGGCGCTGGCTGCCGCGCCAGAGGCGGTGAGGCGCCTGGCCGGGCTAGACCGCTTGGCGGGGATCGTCATGAACCTCTCCCTGGGACTCTTCCTGGCCAGCGGCCTGATCACCACGGGCATCGTCCTGCTGCGTCAGCCCTGCCGGGAATGCGACCCCCGGACCTTCGACGTCGGCGTAGAGGCTCTGATCGACTCGGCGCTGCTGTTGACCTCGGTGCTGACCATCATCGGGGTGGGCGTGCTCGTGGCCGCCACCGTCGTGGAGGTGCTCGTGACCCTGAGGCTGCGCAGGACGTTCCTGGAGCTCGCCGCGGATCCGGACTCCCCCGCTCCCCCGTGGTACCTGCTGCGCCGGTTGTTGCTGGAGGAGGCGCCGATGCAGTCCCTCACCGGACACCTCCACACCGTCGGCGTCCTCTGCCTCGCCCTGGGCCTGACCGGGCTGGTCACCTCCGACGTCTACCCGTTCAGCGACTGGACCCGCCTCTACCCGTTGCTGTGCACCGTCGGCGGCATCCTGCTGCTGTTCCACGCGTCGGGCTGGTTCTGGCAGCGGGACCGCACCCTGCGTGAGAACGACTCGCTCCGGGAACGGTGGAACCACAGAGCTCGCACGGGAGCGTGAGAGACTGGGCAAGTGCCTGACCAATCTCCGTCGCGAGCCCGCAGGACCCGCGTCCGGATGACGTCGGCCCAGCGGCGCGAACAGCTGTTGGCCATCGCGCGCGAACTTTTCGCCCATCGCGGCTTCGAGGGCACGTCGGTGGAAGAGATCGCCGCCCGCGCGGGAGTGAGCAAACCCGTGGTCTACGAGCACTTCGGCGGCAAGGAAGGCGCCTACGCCGTCGTCGTCGACCGCGAGGTCCGGACCCTCCACGACTCCATCCGCTCAGCCCTCACCACCCCCGGCGCCGGCTCCCGCGAACTACTCGAGCGCGGCGCCCTGGCGCTGCTCGACTACATCGACACCAACCCCGACGGGTTCCGCATCCTGAGCCGGGACTCACAGATCGGCAACCCCGCCGGCTCCTTCGCGTCCATCCTCAGCGACATCGCGGTGCAGGTGGAGGACATCCTCGAAGGCGAGTTCGAACGCCTCGGCCACGACCCGCAATTCGCCGGCCTCTATGCCCAGGCCCTCGTCGGGCTCGTCGCGCAGACCGGGCAGCAGTGGCTGGAGAACCGCGAGCCCGAGCGCCTCGTCGTCGCCCGCCACCTGATCAACCTGGCCTGGAACGGGATGGCGCACCTGAAGTCGGACCCCAAACTGATCACGGAACTGAAGGACAGTCGCGGCGTCGAGGGGTGAGGATCTCGACACGTCGCCCGCTCGTTCCTCACGGGCTCCTACTCGATCAGCGGGGTGACACGTCGCCCGCTCGTTCCTCACGGGCTCCTACTCGATCAACGGGGTGACACATCGGTGGTGGAGCTGAGCAGTCGGCGGAGACCTCCGGCCAGCGCCGCTATCTCCTCGTCGCCCCAACCCGTCAGCAGCGACGACTCAAGCTCCAGCAGGGCCGTCAGCGCCTGGTCCACCAGTTCCCGCCCCTGCTCGGTCAGCGCGACGACGGCCGCGCGGCCGTCGCTGGGGTCGGGCTCGCGCGTCACGAGCCCGCGGCCCCGCAGCCTGTCGATCCGGTTGGTCATGGTGCCGGAGGTGACGTGGGTCTCCCGCAGCAACTGCCCGGGCGAGAGCTGGTAGGGATCCCCGGCCTTGCGCAGCGCCGCCAGGACGTCGAACTCCCAGTTCTCCAGGCCGCTGGCGGCGAATGAACGCTTCCGGTGCTCATCGAGGACACCGGCGAGGCGGTGGATGCGCGACCAGACCTCCATCGGGGAGACGGTCAGCTCGGGGCGCTCACGTCGCCAGGCCGCGACGACGTCGTCGACCTCATCCTGTGGCCGGGGACGATCCGCCATGCTCAGCCCACCACCCTTGTGCCAGGGACCGGTCCACTGGCGCTGCGGACCGCCCGTACGCCGCTGAACACTCCGAGCGCCTCCTCCACGGCCGCCGCCTGTTCAGCGGTGGCGGAAAGGAAGGCACAGGTGGGGCCGGAACCGCTGACCACCGCGCCCAGCGCGCCCGCGTCGAGCCCGATCTCGAGGGTGTTGGCGAGCGTGGGCAGCAGCCGGAGGGCAGGTTCCGCGAGGTCGTTGACAAGCGCGGCGCCGACGGCCGCGATGTCGCCGGCGGCGAGCGCGCGCGTGAGTTCCTCGGGGATGTCGGTGGGGCGCGGGCCGCTCAGCTGGTCGAACTCCTTGAACACGGTCGGGGTGGAGAGCCCGGTGTGGGAAAGGGCCAGGGTCCAGTGGTAGGTGCCCCGCGTCGGCAGCGGCTCCAGCTGGTCTCCGCGCCCCCAGCCGTGCGCGGTGCCGCCCAGCAGCATGAAGGGCACGTCGGCGCCCAGCTCTGACCCCAGCCGGCGCAGTTCGTCGTCGGAGGCGCCCACCCCCCACAGCTCGTTGCACGCCACCAGGACGGCGGCGGCGTCGGCGGAACCGCCGGCCATGCCGCCCGCGACGGGGATCCGTTTGCGCACCAGGAGCCTGACGCCCGCGTCCCTCACGTTGTGGCGATGCGCCAGCAGCTTCGCGGCTCGCATGGCGAGGTTGGTGTCGTCGGTGGGCAGGAAGGCCGAGCCCTCACCGCGGAAGGCCAGGGCGAACTTCCCAGCGGGCGCCCGCTCAGCGGTGACCTCGTCGAACAGTGAGAGCGCCTGAAAGACCGTACCGAGGCTGTGATAGCCCTCGGCATCGGTCGCACCGACGCGGAGGGCGAGGTTGACCTTTGCGGGCACACGGACCCGCACGGCAGCGCTCACAGGATGAAACCTAGCGCACCCACGCTCCACGGGCCGCGAGCTCGGAAGCGATCCGGGCGAACTGCTCCACGGCCAGCACCTCACCCCTGACGGTGGGCTCGATGCCCGCCGCCTCGATGGCCTCCGAGGCCACCGGGCCGACGACGGCGCCGAGCGCCGCTCGCAGCATCTTGCGGCGCTGCGCGAAGGCCGCGTCGATGACGGCGAACACCTGTTCCCGGGTGGCGTCGGTCTCCGGTGGGTCCCGACGCTCGATCCGAACCAGCCCCGACTCGACGTTCGGCACCGGCCAGAACACCTTCGGGGGCACCGTCCCCACCCTGCTGGACGAGGCGTACCAGGCCAGCTTGGCGCTGGGCACGCCATAGGTCTTGCTGCCCGGTTGCGCGACCAGCCGGTCGGCCACCTCCAGCTGGACCATCACGAGACCGGTCCGCCAGGACTGGAACCGCGCCAGGAGGTGGAGGATCACGGGCACCGAGACGTTGTAGGGCAGGTTCGCCACCACCGCCGTCGGCTCCTGGCCCGGCAGGTCCTCCACGCCCAGGGCGTCCGCCGCGACGACGTGCAGCCGCTCAGCCGCCTCCGCCCCGAGCCGTTCAGCGACCGTCTGCGGCAGTCGCTCCGCGAGCCGCTCGTCGATCTCCACCACGGTGACGGCCCTCGCCTGCTCCAGGAGCCCCAGCGTCAGCGACCCCAGGCCCGGGCCGATCTCCAGCACGACGTCGTCGGGCCCGATCCCGGACAGCGAGACAATGCGGCGCACGGTGTTGGGGTCGATGACGAAGTTCTGCCCCCGCTGCTTGGTGGGCCGCAGGTCCAGTTCGGCTGCGATCCGGCGAACCGAATGGGGATCCAGCAACCCGACCTCAGGCATCGGGCTCCCCCCACGGACCACCGAAGGCCGCGAAGGTGTTGGCCAGCACGGCGTCGCAGAACTGGACCAACTCGACGTCGAGGAGCTCGGCGAGGAACCGGACCGTGTGCGGCAGCAGGTAGGGGGCGTTGTGCTTGCCGCGTTCGGGCTTGGGCGTCAGGAACGGGGCATCGGTCTCCACCAGGACCTTCTCCAACGGCGTGATCTCCGCTGCCTCCCGGAGGTTCTCCGCGCTCGCGAACGTAACGACGCCCGGGTAGCTCAGCCAGAACCCACGCTCCAGGCATTCCTGGGCGAAGTCGACGTCGCCGGAGAAGCAGTGCATCACCACCCGCGCCGGCGCGCCCTCGTCGTCGATGACGCGCAGCACGTCGGCGTGGGCGTCGCGGTCGTGCACCACCAGCGTCAGGTCCAGTTCACGCGCCAGCGCGATGTGCCAACGGAACGACTCCTCCTGGGCGCGCCTGCCTTCGGGCTCCCTGGTCCGGTAGTGGTCCAGGCCGGTCTCCCCGATGGCCCGCACCCCGGCGGCGGAGGCCAGCGGCCGCAGCGCCTGCAGTTCAGCGGTGAGCGCGGGCTGGCCGCCGCTGAGGAAGGTGCGGGCGGCGTCGTTCGGGTGCAGCGCGACGGTGGCCACCACCGTCGGCTCCCGGTTGGCGAGTTCCACAGCGAACCGGGACGACGCGACGTCGCAGCCCACCTGCACGACCCGGCTCACTCCCACCTGGGCGGCCAGCCGCAGCGAGTCGGCCGGCTGCAGGCCCGAGTACTCGGTGGTGGTGTCCAGGTGGGTGTGGTTGTCCGCCACCGGCCGGGGCAGCGCCTCCGGCAGCCGTGGCAGGCCCAGCTCCTCCAGCACGTTCACTTGGTTTCCTTCCCCGGCTTCGGTGGCCGTGCCGCGAGCGCGGCCTCATAGAGTTCCTTGCGGTTGGCTCCGGTGACCTCGGCGACGATACGTACCGCCGCAGACAGTTTGTCACCGTCGGCCACCCGGGCCGACACCAGCTCCAGCGCGTCTTCCAGCGACGCCTCCCGCGCGGCCGCCCCCGCGACGACGACGGTCACCTCGCCACGCACGCCGTCGGCGGCCCACTCGGCCAGCTCCGCGAGGGAACCGCGCACCACCTCCTCGAAGGGCTTGGTCAGTTCCCGGCAGACGACGGCGGCCCGGTCCGCGCCCAGCGCGGCGGCCGCCGTGGCCAGGAACTCGGCCAGCCGGTGCGGCGCCTCGAAGAACACCATCGTGCGCTCCTCTGCCCGCAGCGAATCCAGCCGCGAGCGTCGCTGGCCCTCCTTGCGGGGCAGGAACCCCTCGAAGCAGAACCGGTCCGTGGGCAGTCCGGAGACGGCCAGGGCGGTGAGTGCCGCCGACGGGCCCGGCACCGCGGTCACCCGCAGGCCGCGCTCGATGCAGGCGGTCACCGCCCGGAAACCGGGGTCGCTCACCGAGGGCATCCCGGCGTCGGTGACCAGCGCCACCTGCGCACCGGCCGCAACGGCCTCGACCAGTTCGGCGGTCCGGGTGGCCTCGTTGCCCTCGAAGTAGGACACGACCCGCCCCGTCGCCTCCACCCCCAGCCGGCGCAGCAGGGTGGCGAACCTGCGGGTGTCCTCGGCGGCGATCAGGTCGGCCGAGGCGAGCAGGGATCGCAGGGCCGCACTGGCGTCGAGGTGCGAGCCGATGGGCGTGGCTGCCAGGACGAGCGCTCCGGCTGGCGGGGTAGTCATGTCATCACCCTAGAATGCCTCTCGTGCTGACAACCGTTGAGGCGCTCGACGACGGGCGATTGACCGACCGCCGGGCAGCCTGGCTCGTGACGTTGGGGATCACGGCCTTCGCTTTCGTGCTCCGGTTGTACAACCTGGGTTTCCCCCGGACGATCATGTTCGACGAGACGTACTACGCCAAGGACGCCTACACAATCGCGCGGGTCGGCTACGAACTGGACTGGGCCGAGGGCGACGAGATCAACACCCAGTTCGCCAACGGTGACTTCTCCGGCATGCTGCTGGACAAGCCGTCCTTCGTGGTCCATCCCCCGCTGGGCAAGCTCCTCATCGGCTGGGGCGCCGAACCCTTCGGCTGGGGAGCGTTCGGCTGGCGGTTCGCCGCTGCCGTGTTCGGTGCCCTGATGGTGCTCCTGGTCATCCGCATGGCGCGTCGGCTGTCCCGCTCCACGCTCGTCGGCGCCATAGCCGGCGTGCTGGTGACCTTCGACGGGCTCGCCTTCGTGATGAGCCGGATCGCCCTGCTCGACATCTTCCAGGCAACTTTCGCCGTCGCCGCCGTGGCCGCCCTGGTGGCGGACCGGGACTGGTTCAGACACAGACTCGCCGACTGGCTCCGGAAGAAGGACCTCCCGGACCTGGGCGGCAGGTTCGGCCCGCTCATGCTGTGGCGTCCCTGGCGGATCGTGGCCGGGATCATGTTCGGCGCGTCCTGTGCAGTGAAGTGGAACACCGTCTACATGATCGCCGTGTTCGGCATCCTGACCGTGGTGTGGGACCTGGGCGCCAGACGCCTGGCAGGCGGCGGCGGGTCCAGGAAGTACCTGTTGTCACTCCTGGCCGACGCCCCGGCCGCCTTCGTGCAGCTCGTCGTGGTGGCCATCCCCGTCTACATCGCGTCCTGGTACCGGTGGCTCACCACCACCGGCGGCTACTCGCGCGACTTCGGCCTGAACAACCCCGACGACCCGGTGGTGCGCCGCTTCGGGGAGGCGCTCGGGTCGCTGTGGAACTATCACGTCGCCGCCTACAACTTCCACACCGGTGACGGCATGAAGGAAGCCACCCACACCTACGAGGGCCATCCGGCGGGGTGGCTCGTGATGGCCCGCCCCATCGGAATCCACGCCGAGAACGGCATCGAGCCGGGACAGCAGGGCTGTGAGGCCGTCGGCACCACCTGCCTGCGCGTCGTGTCCGCGATGGGAACCCCGCTGCTGTGGTGGCTCGCCGCCGCCGCCCTGGTGGCGGCCCTGTGGTTCTGGCTGGGGAGAAGGGACTGGCGCTTCGCGGTCCCCGTCCTCGCCGTCGCCTCCGTGTGGCTGCCCTGGTTCCAGTACGCCGAACGCCCGCTGTTCTTCTTCTACGCCATCATGATCGTCCCGTTCACGGCGACGGGGCTGGCCATGGTGATGGGCCGGTACCTGGGCCCCGCCAACGGTCCGCAGCGGCGCATCCGTGCCATGTACGTGGGCATCGCCATCGGTCTGGTGGTGCTGAACTTCGCCTTCATCTACCCGGTGCTCACCGCGGACCTCATGACGCGGCCCCAGTGGCTGATGCGGATGTGGTTCGGCACCTGGATCTGAGCTTGGAGGATCAGAGCCCCACTCGCCTGCTCAGCCCGCGCGCCCTCGCGCGCAGCCGGGACGACATCGGCAGCGCGTTGCGGTGGTGGGCCCGCTCCAGGCCCAGCATCAGCGCCGCCAGGTAGGTGCCACTGGCGGTGCCGTTCATGAGCTCACCGCGGCCGTTGCCGCGGGCGTAGTACCCGCCCGGGATGGCTGAGGCCCCGGCAACCGGGCGGCCGTGGTCGCTCGGGTCGATCACGAGCCTGCCGCTGCGCAGGTCCCTGCCGCCCTGTGCCCAGACCCAGCGCTCGAGTTCGGCGGTGGCCCCGGCGATGGTGGCAGACGTGCACTTGGGCCCGTAGGCGACGACCTCATCGCCGTCGGGGCGAATGAGCCA
The DNA here is from genome assembly GCF_020687685.1 of Tessaracoccus sp. OS52. Taxonomy (GTDB): domain Bacteria; phylum Actinomycetota; class Actinomycetes; order Propionibacteriales; family Propionibacteriaceae; genus Arachnia. Next base: position 1,996,909 of record NZ_JAJEWM010000001.1, read on the forward strand.
GACGGGAGGACCGGCGGTCAGCGTGACGACGTCGGGCACCTCGTCGGCGACGAACCGGACGCGCGGCACGAACTGCGCGGGCCCGATTCCCGCGAGCTGACCCCAGGGGCTGACTCCCAGGGTGTCGATCACCGCGACCGCCAGCATCGAGTACGCCTCTCGGGCCCAGGCGAGGTTCGGGCGCGAGGTGACGACGGTGGCGCCGTCGCGGCGCTGGAGGTGGGTGACGGTGAGGTCGTGCCGGATGTCGGCGCCCGCCCCCGCGGCCTGCCGGGCCAGCGCGCTGCCGTAGCTCGCCGGGTCCAGGACGATGGCCTCGGAGACCAGACCCGCGGTCGCCAGGCGGCGCTCGTGCGGCTGGAGGATCCTCGCCCCCGCGCCCGCGGACTCCAGGAGTTCCACGACGCGATGAAGTTCGCGGTCGAGGGCCACGCCCAGCGAGTGGTCGTGCAGGGGGATCATCGCGTGGGGCACGCCCCCGGCGTCGATGACCCGCCGGATCTCCTGCAGGCCGGCGAGGTTGCGGTCGACGTGCTCCCGGGCGGCCTCCGGCCCGTAGGCCGCTGACATGGTGGCCACGGTGCTGCTGTGGGCGCAGGCCGCCATGCCGTGCCCCACCGCCACCGAGACCCCCTCGGGGTTCGGGTCCAGCACCACCACGTCGAACCCCTCGGCCGCCAGCCGGCGCGCGGCGGTCAGGCCCGCGACGGTCGCCCCCACCACCACCACGTCGTGCACCATGCGACCACCCTAGACCCGGTAGCATTCTGCGGACGGAAGGAACCAGCCGATGCTCGGATGGAAGCTGCACAACAACGGGAACCTGCTGCCGGGCGCGGTGGTCATGCCACGCGAACGTCTCGGCTGGGGCCGCACCATCGGGCTGGGCGCCCAGCACGTGGTGGCCATGTTCGGCGCCACGTTCGTGTTCCCGCTCCTCATGGGACTCAATCCACAGCTCGCCGTGATGATGAGCGGCGTCGCGACGCTGGTGTTCCTGTTCGCCGTCAACCACCGCGTCCCCAGCTACCTGGGCTCCAGCGCCTCCTTCGTCGGCGTGGCGACGGCGGTCTACGGCATCGGCGGGAACCCGGCGGACCTCACGGGCGCGCTGTTCGTCGTCGGGCTGACCCTGTTCATGGTGGGCATCATCATCCACTTCGCAGGCGCACGCGTCATCCACCGCGCGCTGCCTCCGGTGGTGACGGGCGCCGTCGTCATGCTCATCGGCTTCAACCTGGCGCCCGTGGTGGCGAGCGTCTACTGGCCGCAGGACCCGTGGCTGGCCTTCGTCGTCATGCTGATCGTGATCGGGCTCAGCGTGGGCCTGCGCGGCTTCATGGGCCGGATTGCGATCTTCCTGTCCCTGCTGGTGGGCTACGTGCTGGGCTGGGTCTTCGACGTCGCCTTCGGCCCGATGCGCACCACCGCCGCCGACGGGACCGTCACCGAGAAGCTCCGCGTCGACTGGAGCGGCGTAATGGAGGCGAACTGGTTCGGCCTCCCCCCGATGACCGACCTGGCCAACTGGACCCTCGGCAGCGTGGACAACGTCGTCGGGTTCCACCTCCCCAGCTTCAACCTGGCCGCCATCGTCATCGCGCTGCCCGTGGTCATCGCCCTCATCGCCGAGAACACCGGCCACGTCAAGGCCGTCGCGGAGATGACCGGTGAGGACCTGGACCCGGTGATGGGCCGTGCCATCGCGGCCGACGGAGCCGGCTCCATGGTCGCCACCCTCGTCGGCGCCGGACCCACCACCACCTACGCCGAGAACATCGGCGTCATGGCGGCCACCCGGGTCTACTCCACCGCGGCCTACGTCGTCGCCGCGCTCGTTGCCATCCTCTTCGGCCTCTCCCCCAAGTTCGGGGCTGCCATCTCGGCGACGCCGGGCGCGGTGCTGGGCGGCATCACCGTCGTCCTCTACGGCATGATCGGCCTGCTCGGAGCGAAGATCTGGAAGGAGAACAACGTCGACTTCGGCAACCCGATCAACCTCATCCCGGCCGCGGCGGGCATCATCATCGGGATCGGCGACGTGCAGCTGCCCATCGGTGACAACTTCACCCTCGGCGGCATCGCGCTGGGCACGATCGTGACCATCGGCATCTACCACGTCGCGCGCGTCATCGCGCCCCGCGAACTCCGCGAGGCCGCCGACGGCGCGACCCTGATCTACGACTCCCCCGGCATCTATGCCGACGAGGACGCAACCGACACCCCGCGCTGAGGGCCGCTCAGACGAAGATGATCTGGCCGCCCTCGGAGATCTCCATGAAGTCGGTGGCCGAGATGACGTCCTCGACGCCCTCGTAGAGGTCCGCCATGTCCAGTCCGAACATGTCGTAGCTCATGCGGCAGCCCCAGAGATGCCCCCCGGATGCGCTGATGATGTCAAGCATCTCCCGCACCGTCGGGATCTCCAGGTCCTCCAACTGACCACGCATCATTCGGGTGGCCATCCCGGTCATGCCCGGGATCATCCCCGCGAACGACGGGATGGGCAGCCGCGGTGCCTGCGGCAGATGCATGGCGGTGTTGCCCAGCATGGTGAACTTCAGGTCGTCCATCCGGGACTCGGTGACCATGTCGAAGCCCCAGAAGGTGAAGAACATGTGGGTCTCGATGCCCTCACCGAGAGCCGCGTTGGCCAGGACGAGGCCGGGGTAGGCCATGTCCAGGTTGCCCTTGCTGCAGATGATGACGAGCTTGCGTGTCTTGGTCTCGGTTTCGCTCATTTCGGCTCCTTGTTGGTTCGGCTGCCTAGACGCAGCCCCTGGGCTTCGGCAGCCCAGCGATGTAGGACATCTTCTTGGCGGGTTTTCCGGGGAAGAGCTTGAACAGCTGCTTCATGTCGAAGCCCCCGACGGCGCTCACGCGGCGAAGGGTCGCCGTCTCCCCGCGCCCGGGGAAGTCGGCGCGCAGGAACCGCAGGACGGCCCAGTGCTCCTCGGACAGGTCCTGACCGATGAGTCGGGCGAGTTCTGCCCCGAGCTTCTCGTCCCACTGGTCGTAGGCCACCAGGAAACCCTCGTCGTTGACGTCGATGGGCCGGTTGGCGATGAGTGTGGTTGGCATCCTCGTCTCCTCAGAACGTCGGGATGATGGGCTCGGGCAGGACTGTCGCCGGGTCCGCGGAACTGTCCACACCGGGGCGGTCCACGTAGGCGGGGACAGGGGCGGTCGCAGTGCGGGACGAGGCAGCCTTCGGTTTGGAGGCTGGCTTCGTGGGCGGACGAGAGGCCGCTCGGGCCGCCGGTCTCGCGGGGGTGGGCCGTAGTGCGACTCGCGGGGTGCGCGGCGCCTCGGCGGGGCGCGACGCCGCGGGCTTTGTGGCGGGTACGACGTCGCCCTCGATCACCTTGCCGAGCCGCGACATGTGTGTGGTGAACGGCAGCGGTCGGCCGACGATCAGCAGGTTCCAGTACACCCAGCGGAACGCCAGCTTGGCCCAGTGGTTGAGGCGGGTCTCCTTTAGCAGTCGCAGCGGCCCCACCAGCGGCAGCGGGAACCGCCCGGTGTAGGGCTGCGTGTCGTAGTTGAAGTCGAGCAGCATCCCCTTGCCTGAGCCGGACTCGATGAAGCAGTTGGCGTGGCCGTCGAACGAGTGCTTCAGCGGTTCACCCGCCAGGTAGGAGTCGAAGTTGTGCATGAAGATGTCGACGCTGAAGTGAGCGACGGAGCCCGCCTTGGAGGTCTGCAGGGTTCCGGCGTCGCCGAGCACGAAAATGTTGGCGTGCTCGGTGGAGCGCAACGTGGCCTGGTCGCAGGGCACGAGGTTGAGTTCGTTGCCCAGCCCGGACTCCGCGATGTAGTCGGGGCCCATGTTGACGGGGACGGTGACCAGCAGGTCGAACGGGATCCTGCGGTCGTCGAAGGACACGAGCTCCCGCGTCTGGTTGTCGATCTCGGCGACGGCGAAGTCTGTCTCCAGCGCCACGTCGCGCTTGGCCAGGGCGTCGGCGAGCTCGCGGCTGGCCACGGGCTTGGTGAAGGCGCCGTCGAGGGGGGTGACGTAGACCAGTTCGTACTTGTGGCGGATCCGCTTGTTCCTCATCCAGGAGTCGGCGAGGAAGGTGAACTCCAGCGGGGCGACCGGGCACTTGATGGGCATCTCGCTGATGTGGACGACCACCCGGCCACCACGGAGATTCCGGAGCGCCTCCGCCAGCGCGGTGGCGCCGTCGAGGTCGTAGAAGTGGTGGATGCTGACGCCGGCCTCCGGGCCGTCCCCACCGGGGGTCGCCTCCGGGCGCGGCTGGACGCCGGTGGCGATCACCAGCGTGTCGTAGGTCAGCTCGCGGCCGTCCGCGAGGTGTACCAGGTTGGCGGCGGCGTCCACCCGTTGGATCTCGCCCAGCACGAGCGTCACGCCGTCGGGGATGAAGGCGTGGCGGGCGCGGACGATCTGTTGCGACGAGTACTTGCCGAAGGGCAGGAAGAGGTAGCCGGGCTGGTAGTGGTGGTCGTCGTCCACGTCGACCACTGTGATGTCCATCTCGGCCGTCCGGTAGCGGGACCGCAGCTTGTTGGCCACGAGCGTTCCGGCCGTGCCGCCACCGAGAATCACGATCTTGTGCATTGCGTCCTCCTTGACGTCTCTGTCAACGAAGTTATACCCCGCCGGGTATGCACCCAGAGGCGGGGTCGCCTTAGCAGCCGTGCAGTTTCCCGGTTGGATAACGTGGGGCCATGGAGCAGCTTGAGCGGGACTTCCGGGAGGCGATGAGCTACGTCTCCGCGCCGGTGGCGGTCATCACAACGATGGTCGACGGCGTCCCGCACGGTTCCACCGTCTCCGCGTTCGCCTCCCTGTCGGTTCATCCACCGATGGTGGTGATCGCGCTGGACAACCGCGGCTCTCTGGTCAACAAGATCCGGGCCTCACACCGGCTGGGGGTCAACATCCTCTCCGAGGAGCAGGTGGACACCGCAGTCCGGTTCGCGACGCCGGGCCTCGCGGACCGGTTCGCGGGCATCGACTGGCGCGAGGACGGCGGTCTTCCGCGCCTGGGTGGCGTGGCTGCCTGGCTGCGGTGCGAGCGCGTCGTGTTCGAGCCCGGCGGCGACCACACCGTCCTGCTCGCGACGGTGAGCGCGGCGGAGACGTCGGGCCTGGGCGGCCTCACCTACTACCGGCGGCAGTTCGGCTCGGCGCAGCGCGCCACCCGCCCCGCGCCCTAGGCGGAGCGCCGGGGCTGGGACTCGGGCTCGTCGCGACGCAGGTGCAGTTCCACCCGTGGCCGGACGAGGACGTCGGTGATCTGGGCGTCGGGGGGCGCGTCGACGACGTAGCGCACGGCCTGGGCGATGGATTCGGGCCTCAGGTAGTGATCCGGCTCGTAGTCCGCACCGGCCTGCTCCCGGTTCTCCCGCAGCATGCCGCTGTTGGTGGGTCCCGGAGCGATCGTGCTCACCCGCACGCCACTGAGCGCTTCGTCGATCCGCAGGGTGTCGGCCAGCCCAAGCAGCGCGTGCTTCGACGCCGTGTAGACGACGTGCCCCGCAGCGGGCACGCGGCTCGCGCCGGACCCGATGAAGATCACCGTGCCCCGTGACTCCCGCAGCTTCGGCAGCGCCAGCCTCGTCAGTTCGGCCGGGGCGACGACGTTGGTCTCGAAATGCTCGCGCCAGTCGGCCGGCCGGGCCTCCTCGACGGTCAAGCGGACGGAGATGGCTGCCACGTGCACCAGCACGTCGATGCGCTCCAGCGGCTCAAGGACCGCCGCCAGCGCGTCGGTGTCGGCCAGGTCGAGCGCGCGTGCGGTCACGTGGTCCAGTCGGTCCAGTTCCTCCAGCGCCGCCTGGTTGCGGCCCAGCGCCACGACGTCGTGCGTCGCGCTGAGGTCATCCACAGTGCATCGCCCCATCGCGCCAGTGGCGCCGGTGACGATTGCCAGGGGTCGTGATGCCATGCTCGTGCTCCTAGGTGGACTCTGGCACACGGTACTCCAGTGATCAGTCAACCAAAGCGGCGCGATCCTGCTCCCTGAGAGTGACGTACACGGCGTAGCGGGCTTGGTACAAGCTGAAGTAGGGCTCGAACAGGAGTCCGGAATCAGCCGCGGTCCCCCGCAGTTCGAACGCCATTCGCTCGATGCCGTCGTCGCCGACGAAGTTGTCCTGGCGGACGAGGTTCTCGGCGATCCGGGCTCGCCATTCGCGGGCGTCGGGCACGACCACGTCGGCGGCGAGCGACTTGTCGGGTGAGCTCATCCGGACCAGGACGCCCGCCTCGTAGGTCTCCCCCACCCGCTCACGGCTGAGCTCGGCGGCCAGCAGGACAGGCCCGTAGGTGAAGGCCACCCAGTCGGGGTTCTCGGTCCCTGCGTCGACGGCGACCCGCGCCGGGAGCCGCCAGGTGATCCTGTCGCCCTCGGCGACGGTGAACGACGCGTACCCGGGCACCTGGTCGACGTCCGCGGCGAGCGACCCCAGAGCGCGCTCGGACCCGTTGACAGTGAGGGTGGGCGGTCCCGCGAGCCAGCCCGGGATGCGCAACCTCAAGGCCGTGCCCGTGCGGAGCCCCGACTGACCGGCGCGCACGTGGAAGTGGACTGTGTCGGTGTCGGGGACGGAGCCGGCCTGTTCCAGGACCAGCCCCAGCGCCGGCAAGCTGACCGTGCAGGAATGGAAGTCGTTGACCCACACCGAGTGGTCGTCGGTGAAGTGGAAACCCGCCGCGAGCATCGTGAACTTCTCCACCCCTGTCCCGTGGTCGCACCAGAACTCGTCCAGCGGCTTGCCGAAGACCTTGGCGTAGCCGGCAGCCATGGGCTGGAAGTAGGTGACCATCCCGGTTCCGGGGTGCTGGGTGGCGAGCACCGAGTTGATGAGGGTGGACTCGTGGTAGTCGGCGTAGCGGACGTCGCCCGTGGCACGGAACAGGGCGCGCGTGAGCTTGAGCATGTTGTACTCGTTGCAGCCCTCGGAGGTGGAGTTCTCGCCGTAGCCCTCCGCGATGCCGCTGGCGCCTTGCCGGTGGAGGCTGCCGGCCTCGTGGAAGTGCTCGGCGCAGCTGTTGCCGCCATTGGCGTAGGTGTGGTGCTCCACGACGATTCGCCAGAAGTTCTCCGCCGCCCTGCGGTAGGTCTCCAACTCGGAGAGTTCGGCCGGAGCGAGGGTCTCCCGCAGGCCGGCGTCGCGCGTGAACAGCTCGTAGCGGGTCATGGCCCCGACGAGCTTGGGGATGGTGGTGTTGGCGTGCAGGCCGGCCAGGACGTCGCGCCCCTCCGCCAACTCCCGGAACAGCGCCATCTCGTCGAAGTACTCCGCGGCCCGTTTGTGGTCCGGGTCCCGGGTCAGGGCGAACAGGTCGTAGAGCGCCTCGTTCATCCCCCCGTACTCGGTTCTCAGGAGGGCGGCGGGGTCCGCCTGGCGGTCCCCGAACCGTGCGACGAACGTGCCGAACCCCGCGGCGACGCCAAGGGCGAGCCCAGCAACGGCCGTCGGCGCGTACCGGTGGGCGGTGAGCAGTCCCGCCAGCACCTTGTGGAGGTTGTAGAAGGGGACGAGCAGCCCGTCGGCACCGTCGGGAAGGAAATCCGCCGGGAAGGCGGAGACGTAACCCGCGTCCTCGGGATGGAGCTCTGCGTAGGCCTGCTGCGCCGCAGCCAGCCCCTCCACCGACTCGGTGAGAGCAGCCAGCAGCGCCTCCCTGCGGCTCCCAGCCGCCTCGACGGCGTAGGCCTGGGACACCGCGGACAGGTAGTGGCCGAAGAAATGGCCCTGGAAGCGGGTGCCGGTCTCGGCCTCCCAGCCGCCGTAGCGCGTGGCCGAGCTCGGTGTCAGCCCCGCCTGCTTCTGGAAGGCGTGGAGGAACCGCGCAGGCTCCAGACTCAGCAGGTAGTCGACGCTGCGGGCCCGGCTGGCCACCAGGTACGGATCGTCGATTCTGACGTCGTCAAGGGCGACCTGCTGGAGTTCGGGCACTACTTCCCCCAAGGTGGATGTGAACGTTCACGAGACTCTGACCCTAGACGCAGAGGAATCCGCGAGCAAGCACACCGTTGATGGTGAGCCCACGGGGGTATTCTTGAGGTCCTACGCGAGGCTGGCCCGCTCCCCCACGGCGCCGCCTCGCGTAGGCTGTTCCCGCTCTGCAGTCGGCCGGACGATGGCGATATCGTTCGTGGCACACCACACCGAGAGCGACCGAGGAGCAGCGATGACGGGTACGAGCGAGGGCCAGGTCAACACCGGCGCCACGGGCGAGACCCTGACGGGTCAGGGCATCCTGGTGATCGGGTCAGCCAACATGGACCTCTACACCCGCCTGGACCACATCCCCGTCGCAGGGGAAACCATCCTCGGCTCTCCCATCTGGACCACGCCAGGCGGCAAGGGCGCCAACCAAGCAGCTGCGGCCGCCCGCCTCGGAGGCGACGTCCGATTCGTCGGCCGGATCGGCGACGACGAGTACGGCCCCCGCCTGCGGCAGGCCCTGGTCGACGCCGGCGTCGACGTCTCGCTGCTGGAGACGTCGGACTCCCCCTCGTCGGTTGCCATCATCCTGCTCACGCCCGACGGCGAGAACTCGATCGTCGTCTCCCCCTCCAGCAACCAGTACGTCGGCCGCTCCGATGTCGAGGCCGCGTGGCAACCCGGAGCGCATCGCACCGGCGCCGTGGTGTGCCAGCTCGAGGTGCCGCTGGAGACGGTGGTCTACGCCAGTGAACTGGCCGAGCAGCACGGCGCCAGGTTCGTGCTGAACGCCGCGCCGGCGCAGCAACTCCCGAGCGACCTGGTGGCCCGCGCCAACCCGCTGGTGGTGAACGAGTCGGAGGCCCAGATCCTGTTGGGAATCCAGAACCCGGATCCCACGGAGACGCCAGGGAACCTGGTGGAGAGGCTGCTGGAACTGGGCCCGAGATCAGTCGTGCTCACACTCGGGGGCGACGGCGCCGCCGTCGGCCGCGCCGGGGGTACGGCCACCCACATCCACGGGCATCCGGTTGCGGTGGTGGACTCCACTGGCGCCGGGGACGCCTTCGTCGCGGCCCTGGTCACGCGGCTCGTGCTGGGCGAGGACCTGGAGACCGCCGCGGAGTACGCCAACGTCGTCGGGGCTCTGGTGGTCCAGAAGGAGGGCGCGCAGGCGTCCTACCCGCAGGCAGAAGACGTTGACAGGGAGCTGGCAGCGGCGGGCACCCGGAGCCACGAGGGTTAGGACGGCCTCAGGCGTCGCGGTCCGCCTCTCGGTCCGCGCGATCGGCTGCCTCAACCGAACGCTGGACCGCTACCCGGAACCCGAGCACGGCGACGACGAACAGCCCCGCGATGGGCAGCACCCACCACCAGCCCCAGTTGACGTCCTCCTGGACCAGCGCGATCACCACCGTCGCGAACATGAACAACGAGATGAACGCCACGACGGCGATCCACAGCCGACGCCCGGGCACCTCAGGCTCAGATCAGGTCGTGGATGGCGATCGACTGCTCGCGGCCCGGGCCGACGCCGATGCCGGAGATCCGGCAACCGATCAACTCCTCGAGACGCTTGACGTAGGCCTGGCAGGTCTCGGGCAGTTCCTCGAAGGTGCGGCAGCCGGAGATGTCCTCGTGCCAGCCGTCGAGCACCTCGTAGATGGGGACCGCGTGGTGGAACTCGCTCTGCGTCATGGGCATGTGGTCGTGGCGGACGCCGTCGACGTCGTAGGCCACGCACACCGGGATCTTCTCCCAGCCGGACAGGATGTCCAGCTTGGTCAGGAAGATGTCGGTGAAGCCGTTGATCTTGGAGGCCTGCTCCACGAGCGGGGCGTCGAACCAGCCGCAGCGGCGCGGGCGGCCGGTGGTGGCCCCGAACTCGCCGCCGGTCTGGCGCAGGCGCTCCCCGTCCTCGTCGAAGAGTTCCGTGGGGAACGGACCCTCTCCCACGCGGGTGGTGTAGGCCTTGGCGATGCCGATGGCCCGGTCCATGCGGGTGGGGCCGACGCCGGCGCCCGTGCAGGCCCCGGCCGCGATCGGGTTGGAGGACGTGACGTAGGGGTAGGTGCCGTGGTCGACGTCGAGGTGGTGGGCCTGGGCGCCCTCGAAGAGGACCACCTTGCCCTCGTCGAGGGCGTCGTTGATGTAGCGGCCGCTGTCGATGACGTAGGGCCGGATGGCGTCGGCGTGCGCGAGGAGGCTCTGCACGATCTCCTCGGGGTCGATCTCGCGACGGTTGTAGACCTTCACGAGCAGCTGGTTCTTCTGGGCCAGGGAGGCCTCCACCTTCTGGCGCAGGATCGGCTCGTCGAAGATGTCCTGGATGCGGATGCCCATCCGGTTGACCTTGTCGGAGTAGGCGGGGCCGACCCCGCGGCCCGTCGTGCCGATGCGGCGCTTGCCGAGGAACCGCTCGGAGACCTTGTCAAGGATCTTGTGGTACTCCGTGATGATGTGCGCGTTGGCGCTCACGAACGGGTGCGGCACGTCGACGCCACGCGAGGCGAGGACCTCGAGCTCCTCGGCGAGGACGTCCAGGTCCACGACGACGCCATTGCCGATGACCGTGGTGGTGTTCGGGTTGAGGATGCCCGAGGGCAGCAGGTGCAGGACGAACTTCTCGCCACCGACGACCAGCGTGTGACCGGCGTTGTTACCGCCGGAGTACCTCACGCACACGTCAACCCGGTCCCCGAGTTGATCGGTCGCCTTGCCCTTGCCCTCGTCGCCCCACTGGGCACCGACCACGACAACGCTTGGCATCTGCGCCACCTCCACAAATGGATGAAGCCCCGCAAAGCTGCTGGGGGCCTTACCACCCCACTCTAGTGGTTCCCTCTCCGATCCGACGATTTCCCGTGGCCCCGCCCCGTGCGATCGTTGGACGCAGGAGGTGTACACCAATGAAGGCAGTTACCTGGCAGGGAATCGAGAAGGTCTCCGTCGAGGAGGTACCCGATCCCCGCATCATCGAACCCACCGACGCGATCGTCCGCGTCACGTCCACCGCGATCTGCGGCTCGGACCTGCACCTGTACAAGGTGCTGGCGCCGTACCTGAGCTCCGGCGACGTGATCGGCCACGAGTTCATGGGCATCGTGGAGGAGGTGGGCGCCAACGTCACCCACATCGCCCCCGGCGACCGCGTCGTCGTACCGTTCAACATCGCCTGCGGCAGGTGCTGGATGTGCAAGCGCGGCCTGTTCGCGCAGTGCGAGACCACGCAGGTCCGCGAGCAGGGCAAGGGGGCCGCGCTGTTCGGGTACACCTCGCTCTACGGCCAGGTGCCCGGCGGCCAGGCGGAACTCGTGCGTGTCCCCCACGCCGACTTCGGACCCATCAAGGTCCCCGAGGGCCTCCCCGACGAGCGGTTCCTGTTCCTCTCCGACATCCTGCCCACCGCCTGGCAGGCGGTGGCCTTCGCCGACGTCGAGCCCGGCTCCACCGTCGCCGTCCTCGGTCTGGGGCCGGTGGGGCAGCTGGCCGTGACCTGCGCACTGCGGCAGGGTGCGGGCCGCGTCCTCGCCGTCGACCTGGTCCCCGAACGCCTGGAGCGGGCCAGCGGGCTGGGCGCCGAGACCATCGACCTTGATGAGTGCGACGACGTGCCCGCGGCCCTGATCGAGTACACCGCGGGCCGCGGCCCGGACTCCGTTATCGACGCCGTCGGCATGGAGGCACACGGCAACCCCGCGGCGGCCGCAGTCATCGGGCTCGCCTCGCGACTGCCCAAGCCGGCGGCGCGGCTGGCCGTCGACCACGCCGGGATCGACCGCCTGGATGCCGTCCACACTGCCATCGCGGCCGTGCGCCGCGGCGGCACGGTGTCGCTCGCTGGTGTCTACGGCGGCGCCATCGACCCGATGCCGATGATGGACATGTTCGACAAGGGCATCACGATGCGGATGGGACAGTGCCACGTCCGGCGCTGGACCGATGACCTGCTGGCGACGCTGGAGCAGGGTGACCCGTTCGGCGTCGACGACCTCACGACGCACCACCTGCCGCTGGCGTCGGCACCAGAGGCCTACGAGATGTTCCAGAAGAAGACCGACGGCTGCATCAAGGTGGTCATGCACCCGCAGCAGTGAGCGGGGTCAGTCCCGTCGACGTTCGTTGAAGCGTTCGGCGGCCCTGTCCCCCAGGGTGGTCAGGAAGCTGACCACTCCCCCGACGCGCCGGACCTCCAGGCCTTCCACGGTCTGGGCGTTCGTCCCGGCGGGGAGCAGCCGACTCATGACGCCCATCAGCCGCACCGTCAGGCCGGGAGCCAGACCGTGCACCCTCGTGGCCAGGTGGCTCATCAGCGACACCGTCACCACCGGCTTGCCGCGCAGGACGCCGTCGACCATGATCCGGGCGGCCCGCTCGGCCCCCATCGTCAGCAGCGGCAGCGACGCGGCGGGCCCGAACCAGGCGTACTGCTTGGCCGCGTCACCGAAGAAGGACGCGCGCTGGTGGGACCCGGTTCGCATCAGGCCGGGGACGATGGTGGTGGCGGTCACGCCAGTACCGGCGAGTTCCGCCGAGAGGCCCTCGGTGAAGCCGGCCGCCCCGAACTTGGCGGTGTTGTAGGGCAGCAGGCGCGGCGGACTCACGCGCGCTCCCACCGAGGTGACGACACCGAACCTGCCCTGGCCTCGCCCGACCATGCCGGGGACCACAGCCATGGCGAGATTGATGGGCCCCCAGAGCATGACGTCGATCGAGTCCCGGAAGTGGTGGTGCTGGAGCGCAGCGAGCGGCCCCACCTGGATGACTCCCGCCACGAAGACGGCGACGTCGACGGGCCCCAGTTCGCGCTCCACCTCTGCCACCGTCGCGGTCACCTGCTGCTCGCTGCGCACGTCGCAGACGAAGTGGCGCACCCGGACGTCGAGCCCGTCGCCGATCTGCTGCGCGGCCACCCGGAGGGTCTCCTCGTCCCGCGCGCAGATGGCGACGTCGTGCCCCCGGGAAGCCAGTTCGCGCGCGATGAGCAGGCCGAGTCCCCTGGAGGCTCCGGCGACGAGGGCGACTGGTCGGGATGACTGCTGGTGCATGGCCCCAACCTACTTCCGCCCGGTCTCCGGGGGACGCAAACCCGGGTGCACGTTCTTGCGCACGGGCGCCCCTCACCTGCACCAAAGGGCAGCCCCGTTGATTACAGTCAGCGGTGGGACAAGGCTCGGGGGAAGGACGCCCCGCGCCCCAATCCGCCCAGCCGGAAACACTTCAGCAGCGAAGCAGGAGGAATCCCCGTGAAGAAGCTCATCAACGAAGTCGATGACGTCATCGCCGATGCCCTGAAGGGCATCGAGGCATCCGACGAGAACGTCACAGTGGACCATGCCAACAGAGTCATCCTCCGCGCCAACCCCAAGGAACAGGGCAAGGTCGCGCTCGTCTCCGGTGGTGGATCCGGCCACGAACCGCTGCACGGCGGGTTCGTCGGGGTCGGCATGCTCGACGCCGCCTGCGCGGGTCAGATGTTCACCTCCCCCACGCCGGACCAGATGCAGGCCGCCACCACCGCCGTCGACCGCGGTGCGGGCGTGCTGCACATCGTGAAGAACTACACCGGCGACATCATGAACTTCGAGATGGCCGCCGAACTCGCCTCCGACGAGGGCGTCAAGGTCGAGACCGTGATCGTCGCCGACGACGTCGCCGTCCAGGACTCGCTCTACACGGCCGGGCGCCGCGGCGTCGGGCTCACGGTCCTGATGGAGAAGATCGTCGGCGCCGCCGCCGAGGAGGGCCGCGACCTCGCTGCCGTCGTCAGCATCGCCAACAAGGTCAACGAGGGTGGCCGCTCCATGGGCATGGCGCTCACGAGCTGCACCGTCCCCGCTGCCGGCAAGCCCACCTTCGACCTGCCCGAGGACGAGATGGAGATCGGCATCGGCATCCACGGCGAGCCCGGACGCCACCGCGAGAAGATCTCCTCCGCCCGAGACATCGCAAGGCAGCTGGTGCAGCCGATCCTCAACGACCTCGACTACTCCGGCAGCGACGTCATCGTGATGGTCAACGGCATGGGCGCCACGCCGCTGATCGAGCTCTACCTCATGTACGGCGAGGTCAAGGCGCTGCTCGACGAGGCCGGGGTGAACATCGCCCGCAACCTGGTGGGCAACTACATCACCAGCCTCGACATGGCCGGCTGCTCCGTGACGCTCCTCAAGGCAGACGAGGAACTCCTCAGCCTGTGGGATGCGCCCGTCAAGACTGCCGGACTACGTTGGGGTATGTGAACATGACAGACATCGTCTCCTTCCGCCAGCTCGTGGCCTGGCTCCACGAGTTCGGCTCCCTGGTGAACCAGAACAAGACCTACCTGACCGAACTGGACTCCGCCATCGGCGACGCCGACCACGGCGCCAACATGGCGCGTGGCATGACAGCGGTCCTCAACCTCGTCGACGCCGACGGTGAGGACGGCCTTGGGCCGATGTTCAAGAAGGTGGGCATGACTCTGGTCAGCAGCGTCGGCGGCGCCAGTGGCCCGCTGTACGGCACGTTCTTCATGAAGTTCGGCACCTCCGCGGGTGCTGCGGACCAACTGGCACCTGACCAGTTGGCGGCGGCGCTCCGGGCTGGGCTCGACGGCGTGCAGGCGCGCGGCAAGGCCGAGCCGGGGGACAAGACGATGATCGACGCAATGGTCCCGGCGATCGAGGCGATGGAGAAGGCGTTCAACGAGGGCGAGTCCCTCGCCGCCGGCACCGCCGCGGCCGCCGAGGCCGCCCGTCAGGGTCGCGAGGCCACCATCGAGATGCTGGCGCGCAAGGGGCGTGCCAGCTACCTCGGCGAGCGTTCCGTCGGTCACCAGGACCCGGGCGCCACCTCCACCGCCTACCTGTTCGAGGCGTTGGCAGCGTCGGTGGACAAGGCCTGACATGGCGTTGGTGGGCCTCGTCGTCGTGTCCCACAGCCGACGACTGGCTGAGGCCGCCGTCGAACTGGCACTGCAGATGGTGCACGGCGAACAACCACCCATCAGGATCGCCGCAGGAATGCCCGACGGGGGCCTCGGTACCGACGCCATGGAAGTGATGTCGGCCATCCAGGAGGCCTCCGCGGGCGCCGGCGTGCTTGTGCTGGTGGACCTCGGGTCCGCGATCATGAGCGCCGAGATGGCTCTGGAGTTCCTTGAGGACGAGGCCATCGACGTACGGATCGTGCCCGCTCCATTCGTGGAGGGGTTGCTCGCGGCGGCCGTGCTCGCCGCCGGCGGAGCCACCTTGGACGAGGTGGCCTCCGAGGCCGCGGGGGCGCTGCACCCGAAACTCCAGGCCCTGGGCTCCGACGCTCCCCCTAGCGTTGCGGCGCCGGTCGACCAGGACGATTGGGCGCCGGACGCCTCCGATGAGGCGGCCCTTCCCAACGAACTCGGCCTGCACGCCCGGCCCGCGGCGCTGCTGGCCGCCGCTGCGGCCGGCTTCGACGCCGATGTCCGCGTGGTTCATCCCCGCGGCACGGCGAAGGCCAACAGCACGATCGCGCTGGCCACCCTGGCCGCGAAGTACGGCGACACGCTCCGGGTGGAGGCCCGCGGCCCCCAGGCGCGCGAGGCCGTCGACGCCGTCATGGCCCTGGTCAGGGATGGTTTCGGCGAGCCCGGACCCGCCCCCGGTACCGCCCCGATCGGCACTGGGCCCGCCGTCGGCTCCGACCCGGTTCCACAGCTGGCCACACACAAACCACTCGGTGTGAGCCCCGGCCGCGTGGTGGGCGTCACCCGCCGCATGGCGGACCAGGCCGTCGCACGGCCCGCTGAAGATCGCGTCCCATCCGGGCAGGTCCCGGCCGAGGCGCAGCGCCTCCGTGACGCCGTCGCAGCCGTGATCGACGAGTACGAGCAGCGCGCCGGCGCGGCTGAGGGCCAGGCCGCCCAGATCATGTCCGCCACCGCCGCACTGGCCTCGGACCCCACCTTGCTGGACTCCGCCATGGGCGCGGTCCGGGACCAGCGGCTGTCCGCGCCCAGCGCGTTCTGGCAGGCGGCCGACGACGTCGCCGCCACGATGAAGGCTGCCGGCGGACTCCTGGCCGAGCGGGCCACCGACATCGGCGACATCCGGGACCGCGTGGTCACCCAGCTCCTCGGATTGCCCATGCCGGGCGTCCCGGACCCGGGGTTCCCGTTCGTCCTCATCGCACGCGACCTGGCGCCGTCGGACACCGCCGCCCTTGACTCCGGGACCTGTCTCGCGATCGTCACGGCCGAGGGCGGGCCGACGTCGCACACCGCCATCCTCGCGCGCAGCATGGGTATCCCGGCGGTGACCGGGGCCGCGGCCGCGCTGGAGATCCCCGACGACTCCCGGGTGCTCGTGGACGGCGGTACCGGCGAGATCGTCGTCGACCCCTCCGAGGAACAGCTGCTCGGGGCCCGGACGGCACCCGCCGAGCTGGTGCCCCTGACCGCTCCCGGCCGTACGGCAGACGGTCTCACCGTCCCCCTGCTCGCCAACGTCGGGTCCGGCAAGGACGCCCGGGCGGCGGCGACGGCCAACGCCGAGGGCGTCGGGCTGTTCCGCACCGAGTTCGCGTTCCTCGACCGGGCCGACGAGCCCACCGTCGCCGAACAGGTGGAGCTCTACCGCTCGGTCTTCGACGCCTTCCCGGGCAAGCGGGTGGTCATCCGCACGCTGGACGCCGGCAGCGACAAGCCGATGCCGTTCCTGACCATCCCAGGTGAGCCCAACCCGGCCCTGGGAGTGCGCGGGTACCGGACCGCCGTCGACAACCCCGGGGTCCTCGCACGCCAGCTCGAGGCGATCTCCGAGGCCACGCGTCACAGCGAGGCCGACGTCTGGGTGATGGCCCCCATGATCTCCACCGCCCAGGAGGGGGCCGACTTCGCACGGCTCGCCCGGCGGGCGGGCCTCGGCAAGGTGGGCGTGATGGTGGAGACACCCTCGGCAGCTCTTCAGGCTGCCGAGCTGCTGGACCACGTGGACTTCGTGAGCGTCGGCACCAACGACCTGACCCAGTACACGATGGCGGCCGACCGGCAAGGGGCCCAGCTCGGGGCCCTGCAGGATCCGTGGCAGCCCGGAGTGCTGCGGCTGTTGCGGATGATCGGCGAGGCGGCGACGAGCGCGGGCAAGTCCGCGGGCGTCTGCGGCGAGGCGGCCTCCGACCCGGCGCTCGCGGTGGTCCTGGTGGGACTCGGGATCAGCAGCCTGTCCATGGGGCCACGCGCCCTGGAACCGGTGGCGGCATCGCTGTCCCGGGTGAGCTTCGAGCAGTGCGGCCAGGCCGCCGAGGCGGCGTGCGCCGCGTCGTCAGCCCAAGCCGCCAGGCAGGCAGTGGCGGACCTCCTCGGAGGTGGGAACCCTGCCTAGTTCGGGGGCCGGGGTAGCTCTCGTCTTCGAGGGCGGCGGCATGCGAGCCAGCTACTCCTCCGGCGTGCTCAACGCCCTGCTCGAGGGTGAGGTCCATCTGGACTGGGTCGGCGGGATCTCGGCCGGGGCCAGCTGCACCGTCAACTACCTGGCACGGGACCAGTGGCGCACGCAGCACTCGTTCACCGACTTCGCCGGCGAGCCGAACTTCGGCGGACTCGGCACGTGGGTACGGGGCAAGGGGATGTTCCATGCCGAGTGGATCTACGAGCAGACCTCCGGCCCCGACGAGGTCCTCCCCCTCGACTTCGACGCCTTCGCGGCCAACCGGGCGCAGTGTGCGATCGGGGCGGTCCGCTGCACCGACGGCGAGATGGTGTACTGGGGCCGCGAGGACTTGCGGACCCGCACGGACCTGATGAAACGGGTTCGGGCCTCCTCCACGATGCCGCTGCTGATGCCCTGGACGGAGATCGACGGTGTCCCCTACTGCGACGGCGCCCTCGGCCCGACCGGCGGGTTCGCCGTCGACGCCGCCCGGGACGCCGGCCACGAGAAGCTGCTGGTGGTGATGACGAGGACCCGCGGCTACCGCAAGGGCGTCCTGCGTTCCCC
The DNA here is from genome assembly GCF_020687685.1 of Tessaracoccus sp. OS52. GTDB lineage: Bacteria > Actinomycetota > Actinomycetes > Propionibacteriales > Propionibacteriaceae > Arachnia. The sequence goes on from NZ_JAJEWM010000001.1 coordinate 2,014,791, forward strand.
GCGGGCCATGCGTGCGCTTCTTCGCCGGTTCCCCGCGGTGGCCCAAGGCATCATCGACAGGCCCGCGAACTACAACCGGACCCTGGAAGAGCTGTTCGAGCTGGAGCGGCAGGGCAAGGCGTACCTCGTGTTCCCCGACGAGATGCCCATCGGCAACGGGGAGCGGAATCTTGGCAAGCTGCGCGCCATGTACCAGCGGGGCCTCACCCAGGGTCGCAGGGAACTCGACGCCATCCGGGAGTTCGCCGGGCTGCCCGCCGGAGCCTGATCGCAGGTTCAGCCGGCCCAGGCGAAGGCCATCGCCAGCGCCAGCTCGTCGATGGCCGTCGTCGTCACCCTGATCCCGGAGAGCCCGTCCACCGAGGCGACCCGGGCCACTTCCCCCGTGAGTTCGACGGTGCAGCCGTCGGTTCCCTCACCGCCGTCGATGAGAACGAGGGAACCCCAGGGCACACCCGCGTCCCAGCTGATTCCCAACGACTTCCACGCGGCCTCCTTGGCGGCGAGGACCTTCGCGAACTCCTGGGCCGGCTGCTCTGCAGCCCGGCAACGGGTGGCCTCGTCGGCGGTGAACCAGCGACGGGCGAAGGAGCCACCCGCTCCCAGAAGCTGCTCGATCCGGCGCACCTCGACGATGTCAACGCCGACGCCGCGCAGCCTCACCTCAACTCCGTGGCCTGGTCAGCAGGTGGACCAACTCTGCGGCCACCAGCGCCGCGCCGGTGTCGTTGAGGTGGGCGCCGTCGCTGCTGTAGCCACCGTGCAGTTCTGGCCTCATGGTGCCGTCGGGCGCCTTCGCCTCGACCGCGGCCAGATCGAGCAGCTGGTCGGGACCGTACGCGCCGCGCATCAGCTCGTTGTAACGCTCCCGCGTGGCGTTGTCGTCGCGGCCGACAAGCTTCTTGAGGTGGTCCTTGATCCCGTACGGGCCGGTGGTCAGCGGCGCGGTGACGTGCACGAACCTCACGCCGGGGTAGTCGGCCTCCAGCTCGTCCATCGTGGCCTTGTAGGTGTTGAACAGCTTGTCGACGTCGGTGTCCCAGCGGATGTCGATGTAGCAGAACTTGATGAGCGCGACGTCGACCTGCTCCGCCAGCCCACCGCGCAGCATCGACTCGAAGTTCTCGAGCTTTCGGTAGGGATGGCGGTTCTCGCCGATCAGGGTGTGGACGAAGGCACCCTGTCCCTTGTCCAGCGTCGGCACTTCGCCGATGTCGGTCTCGAAGAACGTGGGCGACGCCGCACCGTGGCTGCCGTAGAGCTGCTGGAGGCCGGCGATGACGTTCCTGCCCACCGACTTGTGCCCGAAGAACACCCGTAGCTCCGCCGCCTGCGCCAGCTCGTCGGCGGTGACCTGCGAGGCGGCCTCGTTGGGTGCGGCTGCGAAAGTGGGTTTGGGGTCCCAGAAGAACGTGTAGGTGGCCGCTCCGATGAGACCGAGCGCAACCAGTGCCGCCAGAATGCGCACGTAGGGCTTCTTCGTCATGATCTCCCCCTGATCAAACGTCGGACTCTACGGTAACACCGGGGCGCGGCCCTCCAACAGGGTGCGGACGGCGCCCCTGGAGACCTTCCCGTTGGTGGTCAGTGGGATCTCGTCCAGGACGTGGACGACCGCCGGCACCAGGTGCTTGGGCAACTGTCGGCGCAGGAAGGCGAGCACCTCCCCGGGCTCCAGCGCCAGTCCCGGCACCGCCGACACGGCGAGGTTGACCGCTTCGCCCGCGTCGGCGTCCGGAAGCCCGACGGCAACGGCCGCGGCGACGGCGTCGTGTCTCAGGGCTGTCTCCTCCACCTGCTGGGGCGAGATCCGGTAGCCCCAGGACTTGATGAAGTCGCCACTCCTGCCGACGATGTGGATGAACCCGTCCTCGTCGACGGTGGCCAGGTCCCCGGTGTGCAGCCGGCCACCGCGGAACTTCTGCTCGGTGGCCGAATCATCGCGGTAGTACCCGGGAGAGATGTTGTCACCCGTTGCGATGATCTCGCCGTGGTGTCCCGGTTCCACCGGCCGGCCGTCCGCGTCCTCGACACTCAGGTGCACCCCCGGGATGCCCCGACCGATCGAGCCCAGCTTCGTCTCGAGCAGTTCCGGCGGCAGGTAGGACAGCCTCGCGGTCGCCTCGGTCTGCCCGTACTGGACGAACACCCGGCTGGTGGGTTGCGCCTCCGCCAGCCGGCGGATCAACTCCGGCGCCAGCCGGCCACCGGCCTGCTGCACCTTCCGCAGCGATGGCAGTGGCCTGCTGGCGTAGCTGCTGGCCTTGAGCAGCAACTGGTACGACGACGGCACGCCCGCCAGCCCGGTGCACCCATGCGCGGAGATCAGTTCGACGGCCGTCTCGGGGAACGTGAAGGTATTGCAGATCACGACGCTTCCCCCCACCGCCAGGTGGGTGTGCAGCAGTGAGGCCCCGAACACGTAGTGGAACGGCAGGATCACCAGCACCCGGTCGTCGGGCCCGAGTTCGAGGTAGGTCACGATGGAGCTGGTGTTGGCGATCAGGTTTCGGTGGGTCAGCCGGACCACCTTGGGCTGTGCGGTGGTGCCGGAGGTGAACATCATGGCCGCGTCGTCGGACTCCGCCGGGCGGAAGTCGGGCCAGTCGCTGCCGCCGTCGGTGGCGAGCACCTCGTCCGTGATCACCGGAAGCCCCGCGAATGCGCCCGCCACTCGCCGGAGTTGGCGCCGATCGGCGAGGATCGCCGCACATTCCACGAATTGCGCCTGCGAACCGAGTTCCTCCGCACCGAGTTTGTCGGAAAGGGGTACCACCACCCCGAGTTTGAGTGCGGCGAGGTAACCGGCCACCCAGAAGAACGAGTTCACCCCCAGAAGCCCGATCCGCTCCCCGGGCCGGACACCGGCCGCGACGAGTTCGGAGAACAGGCGCGCGGCCGCGGACCTGAGCTCGCCGTGGGTGTGCTGAAGGGGTCCGTCGATGACGGCAACCCGCCGGTCATCACCCGCTGTCAATAGGTAATCGCTGAACATGTCCACCCCCGGAAGGACACTGGATTGATCTATGTGTGGACAGTACACTTCAACCAACAATAGCGAGACCGTTCGGGGGGACGTCATGGAATCGCAAGTCGCGCAGAAGTTGAGATCATTCATCGAGGACAGTTACCTGTTCGGGGACAGTTCCCGAATGCCCGCTGACGATGAATCCTTGCTGGAATCCGGTGTGATTGACTCCACCGGCGTTCTGGAACTGATCGAGTTCCTCGAGACCGAGTTCGGGTTCAGCGTGGATGACTCAGAGACGGTTCCGGAGAACCTGGGGAGCGTCTCCGGCCTCATTCGCTACGTCTCGACGAAGCAGCGGCAAGGCGTGGCGTGAGCGCCTCACCAGCGGACAGGCTCCTGGCCGAATGCGCGCACCTGCGCCCAGTCGACGAGCCGGCACTGGACGCCCTGCGCAGGGCGGTGCTGGTTGAGGACGTGCTCGGCGTCCGCGTGGTCGACGAGCAGATCCGCATGGAGTTCCTGACCGATCCCGACGCGTTGCGGGCCCTGCCCGCCGACCCGACCACCCTTGTCTGATGTGCGGCATCTGCGGGGTCGTCTCGCTGGACGAGCCGCCGGATCTGGACGTCGTCGCCGACATGCTGGGGGCTCTGGCGCACCGCGGCCCCGACGGCAGCGGCTGGCTGCGTGACCACGGGGCCATCCTGGGTCATACCCGGCTCTCGCTGATCGACTTCGCGGGCGGCGCCCAGCCCCTGGGCAATGAGGACGGCACGGTCTGGGTCACCTTCAACGGGGAGATCTTCAACTACGTCGAACTGCGAGACGAACTGCTGGCGCGGGGCCACGTGTTCGCCACGCGCAGCGACACGGAGGTGATAGTCCACGCCTGGGAGGAGTGGGGGCAGGACTGCTTCGCGCGCTTCAACGGACAGTGGGCCCTCGGCATCTGGGACCGCCGCACCCGTACCTTGGTGCTCTCGCGGGACAGGCTTGGAGTCCGGCCGCTGTACTACCACCTGACCGACGGGCGAATCGTCTTCGCCTCGGAGGTGAAGGCGCTGTTCATGGACCGGCACGTCCCACGCGCGCTGGACCCGGCGGGGCTGGACCAGATCTTCTCTCTGTGGTCCACGGTCGCACCCCGGACCCCGTTCGCGGGCATCTCGCAGCTGGCGCCGGGCCACGTCGCCTTCTTCGATGCGGACGGTTTCCGCACCGAGCCCTACTGGCGGATCGACTTCCCCCACCGCGGCCAGGAGCCGGGTCAGGACCTGGATGAGAACTCAGCCGTGCTGCGCGAACTGCTGGTGCGCGCCACCCGCCTGCGCTTCGAGCGCAGCGACTTCCCCGTCGGCGCCTACCTCTCCGGCGGACTGGACTCGTCGGTGACGGCCGCCGCCATCCGGCACTTCACGGACGCGGACCTGGACACCTTCTCGCTGCGCTTCACGGACGAGGAGTTCGACGAGGGCGACCACCAGCGCCGCATGGTGGAGCGGCTCGGCACGAACCACCACGAGGTCGAGGTCTCCCATGGCGAGATCGCCGACGTGTTCCCCGAGGTCGTCTGGCACGCCGAGTCGCCGTTGCTGCGCACCGCACCAGCACCGATGTTCCTGCTGTCCAAGCTGGTGCGCTCGTCCGGCTACAAGGTGGTGGTCACCGGCGAGGGAGCCGACGAGGTGCTGGGCGGATACGACATCTTCCGCGAGGCGAAGGTGCGCGAGTTCTGGTCCCGCGGCCCCGAGTCCCAACTGCGCAATCGCGCCACCGAACTGCTCTACCCCTGGCTGTCACGCAACCCGGGCAGGGCACCGGCTTTCGCCCGCAGCTTCTTCGGGGCAGATTTCGACCCTGCTGACCCGGGCATGTCACACCGGACCCGCTGGAACTCGACGGCGGCACTCCAGACGATGCTCAGCCCCGCGCTGCGGGAGGCGATCGCCGAGAGCCGTGAACCCGACCCGGCTGCCCGTCTCCCGCGGGACAGTGCGAGGTGGGACTCCCTGAGCCGGGCGCAGTGGCTGGAAATGACCACGCTGCTGCCCGGCTACATCCTGGCATCGCAGGGTGACCGGATGCTGATGGCAAACTCGGTCGAGGGTCGCTTCCCGTTCCTGGACCGCGACGTGGTGGAGTTCGCCAACGCCCTGCCGGCACGGCACAAGATGTTCGGGCTGGAGGAGAAGTTCCTGCTGCGGCACGCCTTCGCGGACCTGGTGCCCGAGGAGATCCGCAACCGCCCGAAGCAGCCGTACCGCGCCCCGGATGCCGCCAGCTTCTTCACCGACGGCGCCACGCCGGACTGGGTCCACGACGTACTCTCCCCCAGTGCCCTGCTCGCCAGCGGCTTGTTCGACGCCCGCCAGATCGAGGGGCTGGTCGCGAAGGCCAGCAACCGCAGCCGCCTGTTCGGCAACACCGACAACATGCGGATCGTCGCCGCGATCTCCACGCAACTCATACATGCCCAGTTCATCTCGGGTAATTTCGCACAATCACAGCGAAGGCGTCCCCCCGAGCCGGTTCACGCAGTGGACCTCGGCGCCCAGGATCGGCTGCCCGAGGACCGGGTAGCCCTAGCCCAGGAGGTTCAATGACCCACTCAGCTTTCGGCCCGGAGACGCTGAACCTCGACCTGGAGGCCGAGGCGCAACGGATCTCCGGCGTGATCCGTGAGTACCTGGTAGCCAGCCGGCGCAAGGGTGCCGTCGTCGCCCTGTCCGGCGGCATCGACTCCAGCGTCACCGCGGCGCTCTGCGTCAATGCACTTGGCCCTGAGCGGGTCTTCGGCCTCCACATGCCGGAGCGCGCATCGTCGCCGGAGACCATCTCGTTGAGCCGTTCGATCTCGGACCACTTCGGCTTCGACTCCGTCGTGGAGGAGATCGCCGAGGCCCTGGAGGCCGTCGGATGTTACAGCCGCTACGACGAGGCGGTGCGGCTTGTGGTGCCCTCCTACGGCGAGGGCTGGAAGTCGAAGATCGTGCTGCCCAGCGTCGTCGACGATGACGCCCTCCGGCTCTACCAAGTGGTCGTCGAGAATCCCGACGGCGAACAGAGCAGTCACCGGCTGACGATGGAGGCCTACCTCGGCATCGTCGCCGCCACCAACTTCAAGCAGCGTGTGCGCAAGATGATGGAGTACTACCACGCGGACCGCCTGAACTATGTGACCACGGGCACACCGAACCGGCTGGAGTACGACCAGGGCTTCTTCGTGAAGCTGGGCGACGGCGCCGCCGACATCAAGCCGATCGCGCACCTCTACAAGACCCAGGTCTACGCGCTGGCGGAACACCTCGGGGTGCCGGAGGCGGTGCGGACCAGGCCCTCGACCACCGACACGTACTCGCTTGCCCAGTCTCAGGAGGAGTTCTACTTCTCGCTCCCCCACCACCTCATGGACCTGTGTCTGTTCGGCAGGAACCATGACGTGCCCGTGGACCAGGTGGCCGAGGCCACGGGCCTGACTGCAGAGCAGGTCGAGCGGGTCTACCGCGACATCGACCAGAAGCGCAGGACCACCCAGTACCTGCACCAGTCGCCGGCGCTCGTCGAGGACATCACCGAGATCCATGTGTAACCGCAGATGACCCAGCAACAGCAGCGATCCGATTCCCCCCACATGCGTTCCAAGGCTTTGCGGGGTGGCAAGTATCTCGCCGCCGGGACTCTGGTCGAGCGACTGGCCCGGTTGGGGCGGAACATGCTTCTTGCTCGCGTCATCGCTCCCGACCAGTTCGGCATCATGGCCATCGCCTTGGCCGTCATCTCATTGTTCGAGGCAGTTACAGAGGTGGGCGTGGCCCAGGCGGTCATCCAGAACAAGAACGGGGGCACGCCGGAGTTCCTGAACGTCGCGTGGTGGTTCGGGGCCGCTCGCGGTTTGGTAATCGCCGCCCTTGCTGTGCCCTTGGCGGGACCGATCGCGGCATTCTACGGGGAGCCCCATCTGGCCTCGTTGCTGATGGTGGCCCCTCTGACGGTGATCTTCACAGGGCTGGCCAGTCCAAGGATGTACGCCCTCCAACGGCAGTTCGAGTTCAGGGCAACGTTGTTCACCATCCAAGGCTCTGGCATCATCGCCACGGCCTTCACCATTCTTCTCGGCTTCCTGCTGCAGAACGTCTGGGCTCTGCTGTGGGGCGCAGTTTTCGAGGCCTTCCTGCGCTTCCTGCTGTCATTCATCCTGTGCCCCATCCGCCCACGGTTCCATCTGGAGGCGCAGTCCCGCAAGGACCTCTTCCAGTTCACGCGTGGCATGGCCGGTCTATCCGTGCTGACGCTGCTGGTGATGCAAGCCGACACGATCGTCCTCGGGAAGGTGGTGGACGCGCATCACCTGGGCCTCTACACCATGGCGATCGCCTTGGCCGCGTTTCCACTCGGCATCTTCAGCAAGGTAGTACGGCCCCTCGTGGTACCGATCCTGGCTCACTTCCAGGATGACCCCGCGGGAATGCGCAGAAGCGTGCAATCTTTGTCGCGACTCGTATGGCTCTTCGGGTTGCCTCTTACCACCGTGATGGCGTCCGTTTCCGCACCCCTGCTCATCATGGTCTACGGACGTCCGGAATTCGCCCAAGCCGCCCCGGCATTCGCCATCTACTCCCTTTTCGCCATTGTGTACATGGCTTCCATGGTCAGTTTCTCCGTTTACCTTGCCATCGGGCAGCCTGAGTTGCAGCGACGGTTCACCGTAGTACGAGCGATAGTGGTGGCCGTGACCCTCTACCCACTGGCCGTGCTCATGGGCGGGACTGGTGCGGCACTATCGCTGCTGGTTGCCATGATCGTCGCAATGCTGGTCCAACTGTTCAACCTGAGAACAGTCATCGGTCTTCCGGTCCATTCGTACCTTTCTACGATGGGCGCCGGTCTGGTGGTGTCAGTCATCACGGCGATACCGTGCTTGGCGGTGGCGCTGTTCCTGCGCGCGCCCGGCTGGATCGAAGTGCTCGCCGGTGCACTGGTCGGGGCAGCCGCTTGGGCTCTGTTGCTGCTTCGAGAGCGTCGGACCATCAGAGCCCTGAGGGCTACGGCCAAGTCCAGCGGCACTGTGCCGGTGACTGCGGATTAGCGTCTAAGCCTCGATCCACCGATGAGCTGCTGAGGAGGTCGCTGTCGGCGGCAGGATGTCGGGGCTGGAGTGAGGGCGTGCAGGAGTTGCCGGTCTGCCCGGCTCTTCCACTGGGGTTCCTGCTT
>NZ_JAJEWM010000002.1 GCF_020687685.1 Tessaracoccus sp. OS52
TCGTGATACATCCGCACCGCCCGAGCCTTCAACTCGGCCGGGTACCTCTTCGACGTGTTTCCTGGCATGACTCCATCCTTCCCAAGGATCGAAGTCTCCGGACACACCGGGGTGATTCAGATCCCGCAACTCCCCCTCATTCCGCGGCGGCATCGGACCCCAATAATCCTCCCCACTCGGCTCAACCGGCTCCTCACTCTCAACCGGAGTCGAACCCGGCACCGACCCCGACGGCGACGGCGACGGCGACGGTGCCACCCCAGGACCACCCACACCACGGCCGAACAACCCATACGCCACCAACCCGACCAACACCACCCCCGCAACCACAACCACAACCCACCAAACCCCACGCGAACCCAACCCACCAGACCCGCCCCCACCGCCGCTACCAGGCGGTGGCCCGCCCCAACCCGGACCGCCCCCAGACGGTGGCCCGCCCCAACCCCGTTGTTCCACCGGCTGCCCTTCAGATGACAGGTCACTGCTCCCAGAAACCTGGCCGGGCCGGGGACCAACCGGCACACACCACCCAAAGCCCCCGCCATCCTCACAACTTCCCGTAAAGTTCCTGCGTCAACGCCGCCAACTCCTCCAACGGCACATCCTCAACGCCGGCACCGGTATAGAGCACCTCCGCCTGACCCGCCATCACACACGAACCCAACGTCGGATACGACTCCTCGACCCCGCACACCGCATCCCCGTAATAAGCCGCATCCAGCAAACCCTCCACGAGCATGTCGTAGGTGGCATGGCCGTAATTGATGTCGGCGTTGAAGCCGCGGTAATCGGCCGAGACGTAGCTCGCGTTGCCACCGTCGAAGTCAGTGCGGATCTCCCCCTCCTGCACGAACCCGCCCACCGACGCCGGGAACGACGGCTCATAAAGATCCCGCAACCCCCCCTCATTCCGCGGCGGCATCGGACCCCAATAATCCTCCCCACTCGGCTCAACCGGCTCCTCACTCTCAACCGGAGTCGAACCCGAAACCAACCCCGACGGCGACGGCGACGGCGACGGTGCCACCCCAGGACCACCCACACCCCAGAGCGCATAAACCACCAACCCAGCCAACACCACCCCCGCAACCACAACCACAACCCACCAAACCCCACGCGAACCCAACCCACCAGACCCGCCCCCACCGCCGCTACCAACAGGCGGCGGTGGCCCGCCCCAACCCCGTTGTGCCTCCGGCGGCATCACAGGTTCACACCGGTAGTCGGCCGACTGCCCGCGCCGGGCTTCGGGTTGTCCACGCGACCACCCCCACGAACGCCCGCGCCGGTATTCGCCGGGATGGTATCGGCGGCGCTGGTTCCGGTCGGCCATTGTCCTGGCTCAAGAAGATTCGGCAACTCCACCGTCTGCTCCAACTGTTTCGACAACACAGCCACAGACCCAGCAGCCGCCTCGCCCCCCACAGCCTGGGCAATCGCCTTCGCCAGCTCCAGGCATTCATTCCTCGCTACGGCCGTGCGCACGTAGTACTGGCCACCTCGGCCCCCTGATGCACCGCGGATGTCGTTGGTGGCTCCTTTGATCGCCTCGGCCACCAGGAAGAAGATTCCCTGGTTGAGTTCAGCGCCAGCTTGGCAGCCTTCTGCGGTGCTGATCATGACACCCTCGAGTTCCTTGAGTGCGTTGATCTGCACCGTGACCGCCGCCGTGTACTCCTCGCTCGCTGCACCCTGCCAGCCAGCGATGGCACGCAACTTCTCCGCGCGAAGCCGGATCCGCAGGACGTCTCTTGTTCTCCCCTGCCAATCTCTGGCGTCGCCCTCCAGGTCCCCCGGCACTTCCCGGTGGACCTCGATGCCCGTCTCGCACAGGTTTTCCACCACTTCGAGGGCCCCCATCGCCTCACCCTTGATCCGTCGGGCCTGGGCGTTGAACCTGCTGCGCTCCGAGAAGAAGTTGACGTTGTGCTTGGCCAGACGCAGCAAATCGGTCCAGAACGACTCCGCCTCGGCGTCGTCGGCACGGATCGCGGCCTCCACCGCAGCCCGCAGATCCGACAACCGCGACTCCACCTGGGCATACTCCACCTGCGGCCCAGAACGCTGACCGGCGCCGCCCCCGCCACCCCCTCCAGTTGCCGCGCGTAGACCGTCGAAAACCCTGCTGGTCAACTCAACGGGAACTCTCATTCTCCACTCACCCCTGCTCGATCGACTTGGTTCGCTGGGCATTGGCTTCCTCGACCGCCTGATACTCACCCGCAGCCGAGCTGAGCTTGCCCGTCAACGAGTCGAACTCGCCGCTGGCACCCCCCGACCACTGCGTCGCAGACCCCGACAGCTTCCGGTGCGACGGCTCGACCTCACGCACCAAACCGAACTCACTCACCGTGGCACCCGACGCCGACGAGACAGCCTGCATCTCCGAAGACAACTCGTTCCACTCACTCGCGGCCTGACGCATGCTCTCAGGCTCAGCGACATAGCCATCATGACCGCCCGTGCCACTGCCCCCACCCCCGGTGCTGTAACCGCCGCCATAAGATCCGCTGCCCGTGCCGCCACCACCGCTCGTGCTCCCACCGGGGGCTGGGGAACTGTAACCATCCACACCAGTACCGCCAGCACCGGGCGAGGAACCACTCCCGGAGAAACCGGTGCCGGTCCCACCGCCACCGCCGGGGTAGTTCGGATCGTAGGAACCCCCACCCGGGTAGTTCGGCTCATACGAACCCCCACCCGGGAAGTTCGGATCATACGAACCCCCACCCGGGAAGCTCGGACCATACGAACCCCCACCCGGATACGAGGGGTCATAGCCGCCAACCCCGGGGGCGTTGGAGTCCGACCCTCCGGCATACCCGGAACCCGACCCGGGTGCCGGGCTGTAGCCGCCCACACCGGCAGCACCCCCACCACCACCGGGCAACGGGTTACCCCGATAATCGGTGTCCGCGACACCGTCACCATCAGTGTCGATTCCCCCGCCGACGTAATGGTCGGCAATCCCGTCACCGTCCACGTCCCGGCGACGCCGCCGGTGCCGTAACCCGGCCCGCCCGAGACGTCAGCGACCCCGTCGCCGTCGACGTCGATCCCGCCAGCCACGTAACGGTCCGCAATGCCGTCGCCGTTCACATCACCCGGCCCCGAGCCCGCCGCCATGACCCCGGACGGCAGACCACCACCAGGCAGGCCCGCGCCGCCCGAAGGCAAGCCGCCAGGCAGACCACCCCCAGTCCCCGCAGCGCCCATCCCAGCACCGGACGCCAGACCATTCGCGGCCGGGGCCCGCATCGCACCCGCAGCCCCCAAGGCGTTCGCCTGCCCCACGGCACCGGCGTCGACCACGCCACCCCCACCGGGGGCACCGACGACACCCGCGCCGCCGCGGCCGGCACCGCCCATCATCATCGGCGGCATCATCCCGCCCTGGCCATCCTTGCCCTTGCCGCCCCTGGAGTTCGGGTTGATGGCGGCCTCACCGAGTTCGGCGTCGCCGACGGTGTCATCAGTCTCCGACGTGATGCCGGAGAACGCGCCGCGCGCCGCACGCCGCTCCACCTCGGACCACGGGTCTGGCTGATCAGTCATCATCGCTCCTTCGCACCGCCCCAGTATCCCAACCGCACCGTCATCCACTCGACGTCATGGCGGGCGAGCGGAGGCGCTCGAAGCCGGGACCGCCTCCCCCCAACACTGTCGGCGATGGGTGCCGCACACGGCGTCGCCATGGTAGATGGGGTCGGTCAGGTTGCCCACGAACCGTGCGCAATGGTGCCCGCCCTACGACACTGCCGCAAGAAAGCCCCGGTAGTTGTCGGAGTCGTCATAGCCTGCGATGCCGCCGCCGTTGTCAACCATCAACTCATCGTCAAGCGCGAAAGCACCCACCGACTCGGGAAACGTCGACTGAAACAGGTCCTTCAGCACCCCCACGTTGGGCGGCGGCATCGGACCCCACTCACCTTCAACTCCCCACTCACTGGGCCCGCAAGTCGTGGCGGCACGCCTGGAACCAACAGGTGACCGAGTTCCACTCCCATGCTCAGAGCTGTTCGTGCAGCTCGTTGGTGAACGCCGCCAGTTCTTCGATCGTGAGGTACTCGATGTCTGCGGAACCGGTCTCCAGCGTCGCCGAAGAACCGGCAACCACGCACCTCAACTCGTCGCCGATGTCGTCGGTGACGGTCCCGCAAACGGCAGCACCGAAAGCGGTCGGATCAGCCATGTCCGCGACGGAACTGGCGTAGTGGTGGGTACCCATCAGAACGGTGACAAGGACGGAACGAAACACCTCGTCATCCTGGTAGAAAACCGAAACGACGCCGACGTTCTCCTGCGGCTCCTCGCGGACGAAGGGCGCGATGCTCTCCGGGAGAGCAGGGTCGGCGAAGTCCTTGAGCCCGCCGGCGTTGGGTGGCGCTACAGGCCCCCAGTCATCCGTGGCTGATCCGGTCGGAGACGCGCTTGGATCCGCGGTTGCAGTCCCGGACGGTGCACCGTCCTGCGTTGTGGCCGAGGGAGACGGTGAGACGGTGGACTGTGAACCCCCCCGGCCGACCACGGCCCACACTACGAGCGCGACGAGGACCACTGCCAACACCGCCAAGAGCACCCACAGGGCAGCGCGGGATCCGCTGGACCCCCCACGCTGGGGGACGCGGCCGCCTGCGCCAGGCCAGTGCTGCCCCGCCGTCGGGTCGCTCACAGTCTGACACCCGGTGCATTCCCACCGGAGCCTCTCCCGGTGTTCAGATTCGTATCTCCCCCGTGCGGACGCACGGCGTCGGCTGTGTTGGCGGGCGTGGTATCCGCACCAGTCGTTCCCGTCGGCCAAGAACCGACCCGAAGCAGGTTCGGTAGCGAGACCGTCTTGGCCAGTTCACCGCTCAGCGACTGGATTGAGCCAGCCGCCACTTCACCACCGGCAGCCCGCATGATCTCCCCGAGCAAGGACGAGCATTCATTGCGCGCAGTCGACGTGCGGCGGTAGTACTGCCCGCCACCGCTGCCCGGTGTGGACCTGATGCGAGCGGCCGCCTGCCTGATGGACTTCCCGACCACGTAGAAGATGGCGCGGTTGAGGGAGGCGCCGGCGGTGCAGCCGTTGCCTGTGCTTATCATGATGCCTTCGAGCTCACTCAGCGCATTGATCTGGACGGTCGCGGCAGCTGTGTACTGGTCATGCGCCAGACCCTCCCAGCCAGCGACGTCTCGCAGGCGTCGGGCATCGTTTCGCATCTGCCGGACCTTCCTGGCCCGCTGCTGCCACCCCTCGGCGTCCGAATCGAGCTGCGCGGGCACCCCGGCATGCACTCCGACCCGGGCGGCGCAGACGGACTCCACCCTTCCCAAGGCTTGGAGCGCCTGAGACTTGACCGCGTTGGCCTCGCGATTGAAACGGTTGCGCTCCGAGAAGAAGTTGACGGTGTGGGTCGCCAGTCGGCTGAGGTCGGTCCAGAAACTCTCCGCTTCGTTGTCATCCTGCTGGATGGCTGACATGACCGCCGCGCGAAGCTCGGAGAGCTCCTGCTGGACTTGGGGGTACTCGTAGGAGGAGGCGGCGACCTTTTCGGCTGCCCCGAAGGCCGTCATCACACGGCTGAGCATCGCGTCGGCAAGCATCAGTAGTCACTCACTTTCACTGCTGGATGGCGTTGGTCTGCTGGGCATTGGCTTCCTCCGTGGACTCGTAGTCGCCAGCCGCCGACTTGAGTTTGCCGGTCAGGGAATCGAACTCTGTGCTCGCACCTCCGGACCACTGGGAAGCCGCACTCGAAAGCTCGGTGTGAGACGGCTGGACCTGGCGTACGAGACCGAACTCGCTCACCGTGGCTGACTCCGACGAGACGCCTTGCATCTCCGAGGACAGTTGGTTCCACTCGCTCGCGGCTTGGCGGAGGTTCTCGGGCTCAGCGACGTAGCCGTCGTGGCCACCACCGCTCCCGCCCCCACCCCCGGCGGTGTAGCCGCCACCACCACCGTAGGATCCGTTGCTCGTGCCTCCGCCCCCGCTGCTGGAGCCTCCACCGACGGGCGTTGAGTTGTAGCCCCCGACGCCACCGCCACTACCCGAGGTGGCCGTCCCACCGCCGACGTAGTTCGGGCTCGTACCGCCACCGCCGGGGTTGTTCGGATCGTAGGAACCCCCACCCGGGTAGTTCGGATCATACGAACCCCCACCCGGGAAGTTCGGATCATACGAGCCCCCACCCGGATACGAGGGGTCATAGCCGCCAACCCCGGGGGCGTTGGAGTCCGACCCTCCGGCATACCCGGAACCCGACCCGGGTGCCGGGCTGTAGCCGCCCACACCGGCAACACCCCCACCACCACCGGGCAACGGGTTACCCCGATAATCGGTGTCCGCGACACCGTCGCCGTCGGTGTCGATTCCCCCGCCGACGTAATGGTCGGCAATCCCGTCACCATCCACGTCCCCCGCCACTCCACCGGTGCCGTAACCCGGGCCGCCCGAGACGTCAGCAACCCCGTCGCCATCGACGTCGATCCCGCCAGCCACGTAACGGTCCGCAACGCCGTCGCCGTTCACATCACCCGGCCCCGAACCCGCCGCCATCACCCCGGACGGCAGACCACCACCAGAAAGACCCGCGCCACCCGAAGGCAAGCCGCCAGGCAGACCACCCGCGGTCCCCGCAGCGCCCATCCCAGCACCCGACGCCAGACCATTCGCCGCCGGGGCCCGCATCGCACCCGCAGCCCCCAAGGCGTTCACCTGCCCCACGGCACCGGCGTCGACCACGCCACCCCCACCGGGGGCACCGACTACACCCGCGCCACCGCGACCGGCACCGCCCATCATCATCGGCGGCATCATGCCGCCCTGGCCATCCTTGCCCTTGCCGCCCCTGGAGTTCGGGTTGATGGCGGCCTCACCGAGCTCGGCGTCGCCGACGGTGTCATCAGTCTCCGACGTGATGCCGGAGAACGCGCCGCGCGCCGCACGCCGCTCCACCTCGGACCACGGGTCTGGCTGATCAGTCATCATCGCTCCTTCGGATTGAGCATTGCCTTGAAAGCGGCCATCAGGAACTGGTGCTCCCCCGCGATGGCGTCGAGTTCAGACGGTTCTTCCTGCGCTGGGACGAACTTGCCGTAGGCGTTGTTCGCGGCAAGTTGGACATGCGTGCAGATGGCGCCGGCCTGCGCCGACTCGAGCCACTTCGGCTCGAACGTGACACCCTCGGCCTGACCGGACTCGTTGAGCGTCACCGTGACTCCCTTCGAGCGGCCCTCCACGACGGGCTGCTTCACGGGTGGGCGCGACTGCTGGCGGCCAAAGGCGTCCTCCCAGCGTTCCTCAACCTCAGCCATGAGGTCCTGGATGACGGCGAAGGTCTCCGGGGAGAAGGGCGGCAGGGCGGAGAAGTCCACGTCCTCGAAGGTGGGTTCCGGCCGCGGTGGGAGGTCCGCGACGGTGGCGTTGGCCATCCGCAGGGCCTGGGAGAAGCAGTCCGACAAAGTCCGCCTGCCCGTCCGGGTGTACCAGACGGGTGAGACCCTGACCCTGACCAGACGACCGTCGGTGACCCAAACCCGCACGACGTTGTCGGAGTCAGAGACGCCGCCGTCGTCGGTTTCCTCCTCGGCAAGGTCGTCGGCGGCCTCTTCATCCGCATACACGGCCGGGGCCAAAGGATCCAGATCGTTCAACGGTTCAACCTCCGGGGCCATGGGCCAAACCTCCGATCTCTCAAATCGCACGCCCCCAGTATTGCAACCGCAGGGGTCAGACAGGACCCGGTGCAGGGCCGCTGCGCCGCTTCCCAGACGCGGTTCGACCCGACCAGGAGCGGTCAGTGACGGCGAATCAACAGCGTGTCTGGCCTCGCCCCCTTCAGGCCGCCACCCTGCGCCGGAACTGGTCGGCGGTCAGTTGCCTCCTGGCCGCGATGGCCAGGTAGGACAGCGCGAGTGCGATGGCTCCCACCAGGAGAGCCCCACCGGCGAGCCCGACGAGCCCGGAGCCGCCCGCCATCCAGCCGCGGACCAGTTCCAGCCCGTTCTGGACCGGCGAGAAGGCCGCCACCGACGCCAGCCACGACGGCACGGCGGAGGTCAGGCCGTGGGCCACCGTCGCCACGAGCAGCAGCGCCGAGATCCCCCGCCCCACGTTCCCGAGCCAGGCGGTCAGGGCGTGGTTGACCAGGACGAACGAAACCCCGAGAGCAGCCAGCAGCACCACCAGGCCCAGGGACTGGCCGAGCCCCAGCCCGACTGCGACCGAACCGATGGCCCCGAACAGCGCACCCAGCCCAGCCGTCACCAGGGAGGGCAACGCGAGCGTCCGCCCCCACAAGGCGACGCTCGTCGCGCGGGAGCTCACCACGTCCGACGGCACCGCGCGGGCAACGATGTAGGAGGCCAGTCCGGTGGCCCACAGGGCGGCCACCAGGAGCAGCGACGCCAGACCGACCGAGTTGCCGGCGATCAGTTCGTCGGACTCGTCCACCGGCGAGGCCACCACCGACGAGAGAACCTCGCGCTGGTCCGCCGAGTAGGTCGGGACCTGGTCCGCGCCCTTTGCTAGCTCCGAGGCAAAGGTGTCCACGCCGTCGGCCAGTTGCCCGGCTCCGCTGTCCAGCGCGACGATGCCGTCGGCCAGTTGCCGGGAACCGTCGCTGGCGGAGGCCACGCCGTCGGTGAACTGGTCCACGCCCGTGACGAACTGGGACACGCCGTCGGCATACTGTCCCGCGCCGCCGATGAACTGCGCGACGCCGTCGACGTAGCGCCCTACGCCGGAGGCATAGGTCCCGACGCCGTCGACGTAGGTCACCACGCCGTCGGCGTACTGCCCGACGCCGCCCGCGAAGGTCTCCACCCCGTCGGCGTACTGCGTGACACCGTCGGCATAGGTGGCGACCCCCTCGGTGTACTGCCCCACACCGTCGGCGAAGGCGGACACCCCTTGGGAGAGTTCCTCCGCACCTGCGGGCAGGGCTGTCAGTTGCGCGTCGAGTTGCTGCATGCCGGCCAGGAGCTGGGTGCTGCCCTCGCCGAGCGAGTCGGCGTTGTCGACCAGCGGCTGGGCGCCTGTGACGATCGCGCCCGCGCCATCGGAGAGCTGCTGCAGAGCGTCCCGCAACTGCGGGAGCGCGCCGAGCAGTTCCGGGAGCCCATCAGTGAGCTGGGTCACGCCGTCGAAGAACGGGTCGGACTCGGTTGCGAGCCGCTCCGCGCCCCCGACGAGGCTGCTGCCGCTCGCGTCGGGGGTGTTCAGGACGGTCGAGGCGGTTCCAGTGCCGGCGCGGAAACCGGCGTCGACGCCTGCGGCTGCCCCTGCGGCGAAGGTCTGCTCGAGCATGGTGCACGTGGCGGGGTCAGCCACCGGGCACTCGAAGGCCGCGGCAATCTGCCCACCGATGGCCTGCACTTCGGCGGGGGCGGGCACGGCCCCGGAGGCGAAGCCCTGGAGTGCGCCGTCGGCAGCCTGGAGACCATCGGCCACGCCGTCGACCCCCGCCGCGATCCGCGTGGCACCCTCGCCCAGCTCCGCGAGTTGCGCCGGGTCCACCGTCACCCCGCCGGCGTCGAGGCCGGCGATCAGCTGGTCGATGCCACCCTGCAGCTCCGAGACGCCGCCGACCACCTGCACCGTGCCGTCGGTGTAGGCGGGGACGCCTGAGAGGAGGGGCTCGGCCCCATCCACGAGCTGGCCCACGCCGTCGACGAGTTGCGGCAGCTGCCCGGCGAGCTGGCCGACGCCTGCGTCCAACTCCTCAGCACCCGCGGCGAGGGTGGCGCCGCCGGAGACGAGTTCCGTACCCCCGGCAACCAGCTGGCCGCCACCGGCCACCACCTGCGTCCCGCCGTCGACGAGCTGCTCCCCGCCCTCGACCACCTGGGCGCCGCCGGAGACCAGCTGACCACTCCCCGCTGCGAGATCGGTGCCGCCGTCGGCGAGTTGGGCTCCCCCTGCGGTGAGTTCCGCCCCGCCGTCGATCAGGAGGACTCCGCCGTCATCGATGTCCACGGCGCCGTCGGCGAGCAGCCGCATGCCGTCGGCCAGCTGGGTGGCCCCGTCTGACGCCTGGCCGGTGCCGTCGGCCAGCTGGGTGGCACCGTCGGCGAGTTGCTGGGCTCCGTCGACGATGGTGGTGAACTGCTCCTGGACGGTGTTGAAACCGATGAAGACGTTGTCCAGGTAGCTCTCGGTGAGGGTGGAGTTGATGCTGTCGGCAGCGATCCGGGCGATCTCCTGCGCCACCTCCGCGTCGGTGACGGGAGCGTTCTCGGAAACGGCGACGTCGATGGTTGCCTGCCGGGCACGGTCAGCGTCGTTCTCGCTGAAGGAGGTGGCGGCCGCCGAGAACTCCCGGGGGATGGTGACGACGGCGGAGTACTCGCCGCTGTCGAGCCCGGCCTGGGCGTTCTTCGCATCCGCCAGTGTCCAGGTGATGTTCTCGCCCTCGCGCTCCATCATCGCCGCGGCGAGCTGGCGCCCCATGGGGACGTACTGGTCCCCGACGGTGACCGCCTCGTCGAGGTTGACCACGGCCGCCTGCACCCGTTCGTCTGCCCGGGCGTCGACGAGCCCGATGAGGCCGGCCACGGCCAGGAGGGGGACGAGGACCAGCGCGGTGAGCGCCGGCCAGCCGATCTTGTGCCCTGGGTTGGTGCTCTCTGGCCTCATGCGTTGCTCCGTTCGAGGGTGGATTCGCTGACGGTGACCACACCGTCGGGGTTGAAGTCTTCGAGGTGGGGCGCACCGGCCGCGCACAGGACGAGCGCGAACTCCCGCCCGGAGCGGGCCAGGTCCACGAGGCGCAGCAACGCCTCCCGTTCCGCGGCGGTCCCGACGACGTCCACGGAGTCGATGAAGACCACACCTCCCGGGCGGGGCTTGATGCGACTGAGGGCGTCGGCGATGCCGTGCTCAACGGCGAGGTCCAGGTAGCTGGTGCGACGGCGGACTTGGGTCGCCGCCTCCGGCAGAAGCTCTCCTGCCACTCGGGCGCGCCCGGAGCTTGCGGCAAGCCGGCCGCTGAGCGCGAGGGCCGTACCGGTGCGGGCACCCACGGGTCCCGCGATACCGATCACGTTGCCACCGAAGGCCGTCATGGTGATGCCGTCGATGACGCCGTCGACGGCGAGCTCGTCGGCATGGAGGACCGAGCCGTCGCCCGGCCAGCCGGCGAGCGCGAGCTGCTTGGTCAGCACCTCGCCCTCCACGTCGAAGGACGGCAGGAGCTTGTCCAGCCAGCGCGGCAGCCACCAGGCGCGATCGCCCAGGAGCGCCAGCACCGCGGGCACGAACGTCATGCGGATCAGCAGTGCGTCCACCACCACACCGACGGCGAGCGCGAAGGCGATCTGCTTGATCGGGCCCATGCCCTCGGGCACGAAGAAGGCGAAGACGGCGAACATGATGGCCGCCGCCGCCATGACCACCGGGCCGGAGGCGACGAAGCCCGCCCGGATGGCCTCGATGGCGGACTTGCCATGGACGTACTCCTCGCGCATCCGCGACACCAGGAACACCTCGTAGTCCATCGCCAGCCCGAACAGGATGCCCATCAACAGGATCGGCAGGAAGCTGATCACCGGCATGCCCCGCTCGAGGTTGACCAGTTCCTTGAACCAGCCCTCGTTGAACACCAGAGTGGTGGCACCGAAGGCGGCGCCGACGCTGAGGAGGTAGCCGACGGTGGCCTTCACCGGCACCCACACCGAACGGAAGACCGCGGTCAGCAGCACCATCGACAGTCCCACCACGAGGATCGCGAACGGCACCAGCGCGTCGGAGAGCTTGTCGGTGACGTCGAGCTGGACGGCGGTGTAGCCGGTGACCGCAGTGCTCACCCCGTAGCGCTCCTCCCACACCTGGCCGAGTTCCCGGAGGTCCTCCACCACCAGGGCGGTGGCCGGGTCGTCGGAGGCTGTGGTGGGGATGATCTGGATCAGGGCGGTGTCCGCGTTGGGGTTGGGCGTGGCCAGGGGGACGCTGGCGACGCCGTCGAGCTGCTCGATGTCGGACTTCAGGGAGGCCACCAGGCCGAGGGGGTCGGTGGATCCGATGATGTCGGCGGTCACGACGAGGGGGCCGTTGAAGCCGGGCCCGAAGTGCTCGGCGATGAGGTCGTAGGCGATCCGGTCCGGCGCGTCGGCCTCGTGCTGGCCCGCGTTCGGGAGCGACAGCTGCATTGACAGGCCAGGAATGGTCAGCGCACCCAGCGAGACCACGACAGCGACGATCGTCACGAGGGGGTGCTTCGTGGTGACGCCCGCCCACCAGGCGAACAGCCCACCACGTTTGACGGCTGGCTGCTTCGTGGCGGCAGCACCTTCGATGGTGTGACCCTCCCCGTCAGCGTCGGCAACCGCCGCCGCGCGACGGGACTTCCGTGGCCGCATGCGCCCGCCCAGCAGCCCCATGAACGCGGGCAGCATCGTGATGGCGATGGCCACCGCGAAGACGATGGTGATGGCCGCGAAGACCCCCATGACGGTGAGGAACGGGATGCCGGCCACACCGAGGCCGAGCAGCGCGATGAATACGGTGACGCCGGCGAACACCACAGCGGACCCCGCTGTTCCGACGGCGCGGGCGGCGGACTCCTCCACCTCCATGCCCTCCCGCAGCTGGTCGCGGTGGCGCGAAAGGATGAACAGGGCGTAGTCGATCCCGACGGCCAGGCCGAGCATGACCGCCAGCATCGGCGTCGTGGAGTTGATGGTGGAGACCTGGGAGAAGATCACCATGATGGCCATGGCGACGCCGACGCCGACGATCGCGGTCACCAGCGGCAGCCCCGCCGCCACGAGTGAGCCGAGCAGGATCAGCAGCACGATGAGGGCGACCACCAGGCCGATGGCCTCGATGAGGGAGAGCGCCGGGACCTCGACGTTGAACGCCTCGCCGCCCATGGCGACCTGGGTGCCCTCCGGCATGCCTGCCTCCGCCTGCTCCGCCGCGGCGGTGATGGTGGCGAGCTCCTCGTCGGTGGGGGTCTCGGTGACGTTGAGCTGGAGCTGGACGATGGCGGCCGAGTTGTCCTCCGCGACGAGCCCCGTGACGTACTCGTTCCAGGGGGACGTGGCCACGTCCACCACCTCGACCTCGCCGAAGCCGGCGACGGCGTCCTCGATCTGGGGCCGCAGCTCGTTCACGTCGGTCCCCTCCGGGGCGACGATGATGGCCGTCGCCCCGACGGCGGCGCCCTGCGGGAACGTCATCCGGAGCTTGCGCAGCGCCTCCTGGGAAGAAGAACCGGGGATCTCGAAGGCGTTGTCGAACTTCGGACCCAGGACGGCCGCCGCGCCACCCAGGACCACCAGCAGCGCCAGCCAGGCGCCGATCACCTTGAGCCGGTTGCGGAAGCACCAGCGGCCAAGGGCGTAGAGCTGAGCGGACATGAGCCACCTTCGGGAAGCGATGAACGGGGAGAAGCGGCTGGAGGAAAGCCACACCGATTCTAGGTCGATACATTTGTGTATCCAAACGACGCTGAACTCCGGTTGACCGTTCTGAGGGACGGGACTGACCGACACACGCACGTGGTTAAGCTGGTCCGAGCCCATCTGGAGGATGCATGACAGAGACCACGCCCCGCCGCGAGGCGACGCGCCTGCGCCTGATCGAGGCGGGCATCCACGAATTCGCCACCCGGGGGATCGACGCCACAAGCGTCGAGCAGCTCTGCGAGGCGGCGGGCTTCTCGCGGGGGGCGTTCTACTCGAACTTCTCCACCAAGGACGACCTGTGCATCGCCATCCTCGAACACCACCGGGACATGGTGGTGGAGGGCCTGACGCGCGTCTACGCCGAACCACCCGCCGAGGGGGGAGTCTCCTGGGCCACCGGGACGGCCCTGCAGACCTACTTCCGCATCATCGCCCCCACAGACGAGTTCCGCGTCACCCTGATGGAGATCCGGCTGCGCACCACCCGCGTGCCCGAACTCGCGGCCCGCGCCAGGGACCTCCACGACGACGTGCGCCCCGTGATGGTCAGCTTCATCGACCAGCTCGCCGCCGCGCTCGGGCTGCGGTTCACGATCCCCACCGAGGACCTTCTGCAGGTGTTCGACGCGCTGTACTTCTCCGAGCTGAATCTCCCGGCCGAACAGCGGACCGGGCACCTCATCGGCCAGGTGGCGGTGGCACTGTCCCGGCCGATCGGGGACGGCAATGGCTGAGGTCACCCACCTGGTCACCGCCGGGAACCACGACCCCGCGGGCCCACCCGTCCACGAGAACAACGTCTGGCTGGTGGGCGACGACTCGGAGGTCCTGGTCATCGACCCAGCCCACGACGCCCGGGCCGTCGCGGCCGCCGTCGCCGGCCGGCGGGTGTCCGCCATCCTGCTCACCCACGGGCACTGGGACCACTTGCGGGCGGTGCGCGACTTCGCCGCGCTCGTCGGCTTCCCCCCGATCCTGCTCGGCCGCGCCGACGAGTTCCTCTGGGCGCGCGAACACGGCGACGCGCCGTTCACCACCCTGGAGGACGGAGCGGGGTTCACCGTCGCCGACACCACGGTGACCGCCCTCGCCACTCCCGGACACACCCCCGGTTCCACGAGCTTTCACGTCCCGGACCTGGGAGCCGTCTTCACCGGCGACACGCTATTCAAGGGCGGCCCCGGAGCCACCCGCTGGGACTACTCGGACTTCAGCACCATCCTGGAGTCCATCCGGACCAGGCTGTTCGGGCTCCCCGATGACACGGCCGTCCACACCGGGCACGGCCCCTCCACCACCATCGCGGCGGAGCGGCCGCACCTCGAGGAGTGGCGCGAACGCGGCTGGTGAGCGTCGGCCGGGCACGTCGACTCAGGTGGGACGACGCGGTGAGCGTTTGCCGGGTGGGTGAGGACCGCCCGCGGCGACGGTCCTAGGATGGAGACTCTGGTTGAGGGAACTCCCGAGAGGAAAACATGAAGGTACTGATCACTGGTGGCGCGGGATACATCGGCAGCACGGTCGCATCCGCTTGCGAGGACGCCGGTCACGAGGTGGTCATCCTTGACGACTTCTCCACCGGGCGCCGCGAATTCGTCGGGGACCGTCCCCTCTACGACGGCGACATCGCCGACGCCGCCCTGCTCGACCGCGTGTTCACCGAGCACCGGATCGACGCGGTCGTGCACTGCGCCGCGAAGATCATCGTGCCGGAGTCGGTCTCCGACCCGCTGGGCTACTACGAGAACAACGTCTCCAAGACCGTCACCCTGCTGCAGGGGCTGGAACGCAACGGAGTGAAGCGGTTCCTGTTCAGCTCGTCGGCCTCCATCTATGCCCCGGACGAGAACTTCGTCGTCACCGAGGAGTCGCCCCTGCGTCCCGGGTCCCCCTACGCGCGCACCAAGTACATGGTGGAGATGGTGCTGGAGGACTTCACCCATGCCAGCGACGTGCGCGTGCTCAGCCTGCGCTACTTCAACCCGATCGGCACCGACCCGAAGCTGCGCTCCGGCCAGCAGCTGGCGCAGCCCAGCCACGTGCTGGCGAAGCTGCTGGAGGCCTGGGTGAACAAGGAGACCTTCACGGTCACGGGGGTCGACTGGCCCACCCGCGACGGCTCCGGCATCCGCGACTTCATCCACGTGTGGGACCTCGCCAAGGCCCACGTCGCCGCCCTGGAGCACTTCGACGAGGCCACCACCGAGGAGCCGTACCAGGTGTTCAACATCGGCACCGGCAACGGCGTGACGGTGAAGGAACTGGCAGCGTCGTTCGAGGAGATCTCGGGGGACCCGCTGCAGGTCCAGTACGGCGACCCACGCCCGGGCGACGTCGCCGGCGTCTACACGGTGAGTTCGAAAGCCAAGGACGTTCTGGGCTGGGAGGCGGAACTCACCGAGACCGACGCCGTCCGCGACGCCATCGCCTGGCTGCCTGTCCGCAAGGAGATGCTCGGCTACTGACCGCCGGCGGGCCCGTAGAGAGCTGCGGCTGGTGCCGGGTCAGACCTGGTCCGTCGCCTCGGCCCAGAGTTCGCGCCGCTCCTTGGCGCGGCGCCGGTCCACCAACCCGGAGGCGGCGCAGGCGGCGGCCACGATGGTGAAGACCCAGAAGAGCTTTCGAAGCATGCCCCGAAATGTACCCTCCGGGACGGTCCGTGGGGATGGGGGTTGTCCCCCTCCAAGACCTGAGTCCTCCCTGATCCACCCCAAGGTCTGATGGTCGGTGTCCGGAAGTACTCCTAAGCTGACACCCATGATGGGAGCCGGGCTGTCGACCGATCGCCGTCGACTGCTGACCGATGCCCTCGTCGCACTCGGCGCACTGCTGGTCCTCGTCGTCCCGCTGCTGCTCGTCGACCAGTCGGCGACCATGTGGGTGGTGGCCGCCTGGTCGGCGCTGATGGTGTCGTCGCTGGCCCTGCGCCGGGTCGCGCCCCTTCACGCGGTCGGCGTCTGCACCGTCGCGGGGATCGGCATGGTCGCCCAACTGGATTCACCAAGCCCGGCGGTGCTGGTGGTGATCGTCATCATCTACTCGGTGGCACGCTGCGTCTCTGCCACGGTCAGTCTGGTGCTGGTCCCCATCTTCGTGGCCGCTTCCATCGCCGGCCCCCTGTCGTGGCTCGGGCGGGTGGAGCACGGCGAACGCTTCGTCGCGGGTTCGTTGCTGGTCTGCCTCTGCCTGACCCTGTGCACCCTGGCCTACGTGCTCGGGCGCTGGTTCCAGGACCGCGCGCGCTTCGAGTCGCTGGACCGGGAGCTCACCGAGGAACGCTTCGTCACCGGCGCCCAGCGGCAGCGGCAGGAGTCCGAGCTCACCACCGAGCGCATCCGCAACGAGGTGGCCCGGGAGTTGCACGACGTCGTCGCGCACTCGCTGTCGGTGATCGTCGTGCAGGCCGAAGGCGCCAGGGCGCTGCTGGACAAGCGTCCCGAGGCGGCCGCGGAGGCGCTCGACGTCGTCGCCCGGACCGGGCGGTCGTCGATCCACGAGATGCGGCACATCGTCTCCCTGCTGCGCGGCGACGAGAACGCGGACTTCGGCCCGAGCCCCGGCCTGGCGGACATCCCCTCGATGGTGGCGAAGGCCGGAAACCGGATCGACCTCGAGATGCCGGAGACCCTCCCCATGGTGCCCGAGTCGCTCGGCCTGACCGCCTTCCGGATCGTGCAGGAGAGCGTCACCAACTTCCTCAAGCACGCCGGGTCGACGGCGCACGCCACCGTCAGCGTGCAGACCTCCACGGAGGAGATCAGGATCCGGGTGGCCGACGACGGCATCGGCGGCCAGAGCGCAGGGGAGCACGCCGGCTCCGGCCTGCGCGGGATGCAGGAGCGGGTGGGTGCCATGAGCGGCAACTTCAAGGCGGGGCCCCGCCCCGGCGGCGGATTCCTGGTGACCGCTACGCTGCCCGTACCGTCGAAGCTGGGGCGCGGATGGCTCAGATGAAGGGACTGAATTGATCAAGGTACTCATTGCCGACGACCAGTCGCTGGTGCGCAGCGGGCTGCGAATGATGATCGACTCCACCGACGACATGGAGACGGTGGGGGAAGCGGCCACCGGCGCCGACGCCGTCGCCATGGTCAGGACGCGGCGCGTCGACGTCGTCCTCATGGACGTGCGCATGCCCGTCATGGACGGCACCGAGGCCACCAGGCTGATCTCCGAGCTGGGGGTGGACACGAAGGTCCTCGTCCTGACCACCTTCGACCTGGACGAGTACGTGTTCTCCGCACTGCGCAACGGAGCGTCGGGCTTCCTGCTGAAGGATGCGCTGCCCGAGGAACTGCTGGGCGCCATCCGGGCCGTCGCCGCCGGCGGGGCCATCGTCGCCCCGACGGCGACGCGCCGCCTGCTGGACCACGTGGCCCCGAGGCTGCCTTCGGGGCGGCCACGCGCCGGCGACAAGCTGGAAGCGCTCACCGACAGGGAAAAGGAAGTGCTGCTGGAGGTGTCCAAAGGCGCCAACAACACCGAGATCGGTGAGCGCCTGTTCATGGCAGAGGGGACGGTCAAGACCCACATCGGCCGCCTGCTGAGCAAGCTCCAGGCGCGCGACCGGGTGGGCCTGGTCCTGATCGCCCACGAGTGCGGCCTGCTCGACGACTGAGGACGGACACCTGCCTGCACTCGCGCCCACCCCCCGCTAGGGTTGCCCGCAGAAAGGGGTTCACGTGTACAACGAGGAGCAACGGCAAGCCGCGTTGGACGCGATGAACATCCTGGACACCCCGCCGGATGAGCGCGTGGACCGGGTCACCCGGCTGGCGAAGGAGCTGTTCGGCGTTCCGATGGTCAGCGTGTCGCTGATCGACCGGGACCGGCAGTGGCGCAAGTCCCAGATCGGGCTCGGGGGCGCGGAGGCCCCGCGGGCCGATTCCTTCTGCGACTTCACGGTCCGACAGGACGCCAGTTCGGTCGTGGAAGATGCCAGCCTGCACGGCCTGTGGGCGGAGAACCCCTTCGTCGTCAACGACCCGCACCTGCGGTTCTACGCGGGACACCCGTTGCACGCACCGGGTGGCGAGCCGGTCGGGACGCTGTGCATCGTGGACACCGAGCCGCGCGCCTTCAGCGACGCCCAACGCGCCGTCCTGAAGGACCTCGCCTTCTGGGTTCAGACCGAGCTGGCTCGCGACTACGAACTGGGGCATGCGGCCCTGATCCAGCAGGCGCTGCGCCCGCGTGCTGTCCCCGCCGTCCCCGGTTGGACGATCGCCGCCGGCACCCGTGCCAGCGGGCAACTCTCCGGGGACATGTACGACCTGGCACTGCACGGTGAGGTGCTGCGCGTATCGCTCGGGGACGCGATGGGCAAGGGCGTGGGTCCTGCCATAGCCGCCGCTTTCGTCCGGGCCTCCCTCCGCACCGCCCCCGCTCGGAGCGTGAGCGAGGGTCTGGCCGAAGCCGACCGCCTGCTCGGAGAGGACCTGGCCACGGCCATGTTCGTAACCGCCATGCACGCCGACATCTCGACCGTCACCGGCGAGGTGGAACTCGTCGACGCCGGCCATGGGCTGACCTACATCCTTCGAGCCGACGGTTCCTGGGAGCAGTTGCGATCCACCGGACTGCCGCTGGGGATGGGACTCACCATCCAGGAGGAGCGCGACGTCACCCGCGTCGTCCTCCAGCGGGGCGACACGTTCATCTCCTGCAGCGACGGGTTACTGGACGTCCTCGACCCCACGGACCCCTTCGGGCACGTCGCCCGCACCCTCGTCGCCGAGGACCCCGAGGGCGCAGTCCGGGAAGCCCTGCTGCTCGCGGAGCGGCAGTCCGCGCCCGACGACGTCACCGTCCTCGTGGTCAGGCGGGAGGCGTGAGCGCGCGCTTCGTCGTCATCCGCATCCTGGCGGTGCTCTCGGTGGTGCTCGGGACGAACTACGTCGTGTGGCGCTGGCTGGAGTCGGTCAACTGGTCGGCCTGGTGGATCGCGGTGCCGCTGGTGGTGGCCGAGACCTACAGCCTGGTCGACACCTTTCTGTTCGCCCTGACCATGTGGCGAGCGCGCGAGAGGCCGGGTCCGGTCTCCCAGCCACAGGGAACCGTCGACGTCCTCATCACCACCTACAACGAGCCCATCGAAATGGTGATGCACACCGCCCGGGCCGCCCACCGGATCGCCTACCCGCACGCAACCTGGATTCTCGACGACGGGGCCCGCCCAGCCCTGGAGGAGGCGGCGCGCGCCGCTGGCATCGGCTACCTGACACGCTCGGAGGACTGGGTGGGCAAGCCCCGTCACGCAAAGGCCGGCAATCTCAACGCGGCGTTGTTCCAGACCGACGGTGAGTTCCTGTTGATCCTCGACGCCGACCAGGTTCCTGACCCGTTGATCCTGCACCGCACGCTCGGCTATTTCGCCGATGACCCGTCAGTGGCGCTTGTCCAGACTCCCCAGTGGTTCCACAACGTCGACGAGTCGGATCCTCTCGGCAGCCAGGCCCCGCTGTTCTACGGCCCCATCCAGCAGGGAAAGGACGGCTGGAACGCTGCCTTCTTCTGCGGCTCCAACGCGGTGCTGCGTCGTGAGGCGCTGATGCAGCTCGGGATCGTGGGATACGTCCGGGAGGTCGCGGACTCCACCGATCACGTCCTTCGGGTATCGGCGAAACTCCTGGGCACCGAGATCCGGAACTCACGCGACAGCGACCTCGCCGAAGAGCTGGCGAGCCTCCGGGCGGGGGTGGTCAGGGCCAGGTCTCGACTCAGGGCAGGTGAACCGATCGGCGACGTGACGTTCGAGGTCCGCGAGCTCGTGAGCGCCGCTTCCCAGCGGCTGTCGAACCGCGATGTGGCGGCGATGAAGGCAGATCTTGCAATCCTCGGCCAACTCCCACTGGAACGTGACGCGCAGCTCGACGCCGTCGTCGTCGACGAAATGGCCCTGGATCGCCTTGCCGATGCCGGACTCTCCCCCGTCGGATCCATCCGGGCCGTCGGGCAGCTTCTGGAAGGGCTCCGAATCGACCGTTCGGAGGAAGCGCAGCCGATCCTTCCACTCGCGACGATCTCCGTGACCGAAGACATGGCGACGGCGATGCAACTCCACGCCGTCGGGTGGCGCAGCGTCTACCACCACGAGATCCTCGCCCAAGGGCTGGCCCCGGAGGACCTGCGCACCATGCTCACGCAGCGGCTGCGGTGGGCACAAGGGACCCTGCAGGTGATGCTGCGGGACAACCCGCTGGTCAAACGGGGTCTGTCCGCCGGTCAGCGGCTCATGTACTTCGCGACGATGTGGAGCTACCTCTCGGGGTTCGCCGCCATCGTGTACCTCGCGGCACCGGTGATCTACCTGGTGTTCGGCATCCTGCCGGTGACGGCCTGGAGCGTGGACTTCTTCGCCAGATTCCTGCCGGCTTTCCTGGTGAACCAGTTGCTGTTCGTGGTGGTGGCGCGGGGGATGCGCACCTGGCGCGGTCAGCAGTACTCGCTCGCGCTGTTCCCGGTGTGGATCAAGGCCTGCTGGACCGCTTTCGCCAACGTGGTGCTCCACCGGCCGCTCGATTTCGCCGTCACCCGCAAGGACGGCAGGGATCCCTCGGGTGTCCCCTGGCGCCAGATCTGGCCGCAACTGACCGCCATGCTCGTGCTTGTGGCAGCGCTGGTCATCGGCGTGGTGCGGGTTCTGATCGGGACCGCTGACGGGACGGGCACCCTGGTGAACACCGCCTGGGTGGCCTACGACGTCGTGGTGCTGAGCGTCATCGTCCAGGCCGCCCGCTACCGTGGCCCGAAGGTGCTGACAGATTACGTAGGAGAGAAGTGAACCTGACCACACAGATCCACGACGATTACGCGGTCATCGCCGTCGACGGACGGCTGACCGCCACCGGCGCGCCGCTTCTGCGGCAGGCAGCCGCCGACCTCGTCAGCACCGGAAACACGCGGCTGGTGGTCGACCTGGGCGCGGCCAGTTTCGTCGACTCGTCGGGGCTGGGGGCTCTCATCAATGCGCTCAAGACGGCGCGGCTGGCGGGTGGAGACCTGCGCATCGCGGCCGCGCCGGACCACGTCCGCAGCGTGCTGCGACTCACGAACCTGGACCGGGTCCTGAGGAACCACCCCACCGCCGGGTCGGCATTCAGTGACAGCTGACTCCAATCGATGGGTGAAGATCGAGGGTGAAGCCGTCCCGGACTTCCTGGATCGGGTCCTTGATGCCCTCGAGACGCTGTTGGAGGAGGATCCACCTGGAAGCGTCGAGGACCGTAGCCTCTTCGCGCTGGCGCTGAGCGAGATCACGACCAACGTGATCGAGCACAGCGCCCCTGCCGACGCCGTGCAGGTGACCGTTGAACTGTGCGCCAGCCCGGTTGCCCTGCAGGCAACGGTGTCAGACACCGCGCCCCCGGTCTCCCTGGACCTGGGGTCGACGACGATGCCGGGCGCCGATCTCGAATCAGGGCGTGGCCTGGCCCTTGCCCGTGCGGTGCTCAGCGACTTCTCCCACGAGGCCAGGACCGCGGGGAACGTCTGGCATCTTCGCCGCGAGCTCTAGTCGGTCCGCGCTTCCGCTGCACTGAGGCCTGTTGCCCCCGGCGGGTTGGCGGGAGCGTCGGCTCCTGTGACGTCGCCCGTACCCCGCTCGAAAGCGGCCCGTCCGATGAGCAGGGCGCCTGCGCCGAAGCCGATTCCCAGCACCACCCAGGCGACGGCCATCAGGACGAAGGCAACCGCGGACAACCCCTGCGGCGGCAGGACTAGGGCGGCGAGCACGGCCGCGAGGACGAACGCCAGGTTGAACAGCACGTCGTAGAAGACGAAGACCCTGCCCTTGAACTCCTCGTCGATGTGCGCCTGGACCAGGGTGTCGACGCAGATCTTGAAGGACTGCGCGGCCAGGCCGATGAAGAAGGAGACGACGAACAGGGTCCACTTCTGAGGTATCAGCGCAGTGAAGGACTGCGCGATTCCACCGAGAAGCAGGACCGCGACGGCGGTGCGGCGCAGCCCGAGCCGCCTCGCCAGCAGCGGCACGAACGGTGTTGCGGAGATGAAGCCGGCACCGGTGAGCAGGCCCCAGACGGTCAGGTCTGCCAGCGCCGGGGCCGGATCCGTGTGGTAGTGGTTGCGCAGGGCCAGGATGACGATGACGCTGAGCAGGCCGAACAGCACCCTTGAGAAGAACATCCCGGCCAGACCCAGTGCGGCAGGTGCCCGGTGGTTGAGATGGCGCCAGGCGGCACCGAGGCCGACCAGGACATCGCGCGCCTTCGTGCGCGCCTGCCCCGGCTCCGGCCCGAGCGCGTCGTGCGCGAACCGTCGCGACACCATCACGGAGCACGCGAAGCCGACGGCCGCCACCCAGAACACGACGGCGTCGGCCTGGTGGGAGGGCAGGAAGGGTCCGAGACCGGCCCGGGCGGCGAACCCGAGGGCGGCGCCGATGACGACTCCGAGAGGTCCCACCGTCGGCAGGATGGAGGAGGCCGAGAGGTACTCGTCCGCGTCGACGGTGTGCTGCATGCCTGCAGCGAGTCCCGCGAGCATGAAGCGGTTGATGCTCATCGCCACCAGGAGTGCCGCGAACAGCGCCACCTGCCAGCCGCCGTCGGTCAGGTCACCGGCGATGATGCCGCCGATCACCACCGCCAGCGCACACCGGATGGTGTCGGAGATCACAGCCACCTGCCGCCTCGACCAGCGGTCCAGGTAGGTGGAGACGAACGGGCCGACGAGCGTGAACGGCAGCAGCGTCAGGGCCAGCACCGCCGCGATCGCCCAGGCGTTGGGCTGGGTCTGGGGCGAGAACAGGATGTAGGAGGCCATCCCCACCTGAAGGGTGCCGTCGGCAGCCTGGCTGAGGACCCGCACGGTCAGGAGTCGGCGGAAAGCGGCATGCCGCCACAGCCGCCGGAGTGCGGGCCCGATAGCCACGACCCGACCTATCCGCTGGTGGATTCGGCGTGCAGCCGGTGCACCTTCTCCAAGGTCCAGGGCAGGCTCGCCTCGTCGGCCATCTCACGGGCCACTTCGCT
This sequence comes from Tessaracoccus sp. OS52, assembly GCF_020687685.1. Lineage (GTDB taxonomy): Bacteria > Actinomycetota > Actinomycetes > Propionibacteriales > Propionibacteriaceae > Arachnia. The sequence continues at coordinate 23,394 of NZ_JAJEWM010000002.1, forward strand.
GTCCAGGGCGTTCAGCTTGGCCTCGAGTTCCAGGATCCGCTCGTACTCGACGCGGCGGTCCTCGCCGTCGGAGTGGTACTCGGTGTGGAGGTAGCCGTGCGCGGCGCGGTCCAGGGACCCGATGACGCTGGCGATCCGTCCCTTCGGGCTGAGCAGGGAGATGATGATGGTCAGCGCCAGTGCAACGACGATGAACAGCAGTGACACCGGGATGGGGATGACCCAGACGGGGACGTGCTCGCCGCCGTTGATGAACGGCACCTGGTTCTTGTGGAGTGCCTCGAGGACGAGCTTGATGCCGATGAAGGCCAGGATGGCAGCCAGTCCGTACTTGAGGTAGATGAGGCGGTCGAGCAGGCCGTCGATCAGGAAGTAGAGCTGGCGCAGACCCATCAACGAGAACGCGGTGGCGGTGAAGACCAGGTAGACGTTGGTGGTGACGCCGTAGATGGCGGGCACCGAGTCCACGGCGAACAGCAGGTCCGTGCCGCCGATGGCCACCATGACCAGCAGCATCGGGGTGAGGACGCGCTTGCCGTTCTCCACGGTGAACAGCTTGTCGCCGTCGTAGTGGTCCGACGTCCGCAGGTACTTCTTGGCCAGCCGGATGATCCAGTTGTTGGCCTCGTCGTGCTCCTCGGTCTCCGGCTTGAGCATGCGACCGGCCGTCAGGATCAGGAACAACCCGAAGATGTAGAACGTCCAGGAGAAGGTCTCGATCAGCGCCTTGCCGGCGAAGATGAAGCCGGTCCGCGCGATCAGCGCGAACACGATGCCGAACAGCAGCACCTTCTGCTGGTCCTCGCGTGGCACCGCGAAGGAGCCGATGATCACGAGGAAGACGAACAGGTTGTCAACACTGAGCGCCTTCTCGATGAGGTATCCGGTGAAGTACTCGGCGCCCATGGTGGCCCCGCCGAAGATGAGCACCAGGATGCCGAAGAGCACTGCGAGTCCGACGTAGATGGCCGACCAGAGGGCGGCCTCCTTCAGCGTCGGGATGTGCGCCTTGCGAACATGGAAGAAGAAGTCAAAGGCCAGCAGACCGGCGATGACGAGGATTGTGAGGGCCCAGATCCAAAGCGGCACGGTCAACGTGAAGCAACTCCCTGTGGTGGCGGATCAAAAAACGGCCCAGATCCATGAAATCAGCACCTGCGCCGGAGCAAGCTTACCGCGAGCGCCCAACCCACCGGCAGGCTGTTGCCTGCAGTTGCCCCGGGCACGGAGCCCTGGAAGCGACGGCTGCCGCCACACGCGAGGGCCCAAGCCTCGGCCGCGAGCCTGCGGCTGGCCGACGCGGATCCGCAGTATCCTCGGTCCTGCACGCTCTGGCTAGGGAGGATCATGGCACGTCGACGCATCGCGGCCATCGCACTCATGTTGACCCTCGCGGTGGCCGGTGGGTGCGCGCCGGGCGGCGTCCAACCCCAGGAGTCCGAGGCGCCGACCGCGATCACCTCGCCACCCAGGGAACTGCCCAGCGCGGACCCGGTGGCCGCGGACCTCGCCGCCGGTCTGTCCGCCATGGACTTGACGGCTCTCCCGGTGGCTGATCCCGCGGGTGCCCAGGCCGAACTGGAGCAGATCTTCGCGGGGATGGACGGTTACCGCCCCACCGTGGAGGTGTCGGGCGTCGAGTACCAGGCCAACGACGACGCCGCCGCCGTCAAGCTGACCCACACCTATGATCTCGGCCTGGACGGCTGGACGTTCGAGACCACGGCACCCCTGGAACTCGTCGACGGCAAGTGGCAGGTCCAGTGGACGCCACAGGTCGTCCACCCGCAGCTGACCAGCGACTCGCGGTTGCGACACCAGCGCACGCTGCCCAAGCGGGCACCGATCAACGACAACGCCGGCCTGGCCCTCGTCGAGGAACGAGCGCTCTACCAGGTCGGTATCGACAAGGCGGCCATCGACGCCGCGCAGTGGGAGACCTCCGCGGCAGACCTCGCGCGGCTGATGGAGATCGACGCCGCGGCCTACCAGGCGAAGGTCCTGGCCGGCGGGCCGAAGCAGTTCGTGGTGGCGCGAACCATGCGCCAGGAGGAGATCAGCCCCGACATCGGGTTGGTGCCCGGCGCCCAGGTGGTGGAGACCTCCGCGGTCGTCGCCCCGAGCGACACCTTCGCCATCGCCCTGCTGGGCCGCACCGGCAAACCGAGCGCCGAGCAGGTGAAGGCATCCGAGGGCGACGTCATGGCCCAGGACACCATCGGTCTCAGCGGACTGCAGGCCCGCTACGAGGACAGGCTGCGGGGAGTTCCCGACATCAAGGTCGACCTGGTGGGTCGGGACACGGCGGGCGACCAGGAGGCCGGGGCGGAGTTCGAGACCCAGAACCTCTTCCATCAGGCCTCCAGCGTCGGCGACCCCCTCAACCTGAGCCTTGACCGGGACCTGCAACTCAAGGCCGAGGAGATCCTGTCCAAGCAGACCGGACTGGCCTCGCTGGTGGTCCTGCGGCCCAGCGACGGCGCCCTCCTCGCAGCGGCCAACTCACCTGCCGCCGGCGAGTTCCCCCACGCAACCTTCGGCAAGTTCGCGCCGGGCTCCACCTTCAAGGTGGTCTCCTCGCTGGCGATGCTGCGGGCGGGCTTCAAGCCCTCCTCGAGCGTCAGCTGCCCAGCGACCCTCAACGTCTCGGGCCACAACTTCGGCAACTACTCCGACTACCCCGCCAACATGGTCGGCAACATCACTCTCTCCCAGGCTCTGGCCCACTCCTGCAACACCACGTTCGCCGCGGCGGCGTCGTCGATAACACCGGAGCAGTTGCACGCGGCCGCCGGGAGCCTCGGTGTCGGTACGGACTACGACGCGGGCTTCACCTCGAACTTCGGCACCGTCGAGCCCAACAACAGTGCGATCGACCGGGCGGCCAGCATGATCGGCCAGGGCCAGATCACCATGTCGCCGCTGGGGATGGCGACGGTGGCCGCCAGTGTCGCGAGCGGCAAGACCACACTCCCGTGGCTGGTGGAGGGTGCCCAGGCCACGCCTACGGCCGCGCCCCTCACCCCGGAGGAGGCCACCAGCCTGCAACAGATGATGACGACGGTCATCACCGAGGGTCCCGGCCGGTCACTGGCACCGATCATGACCGGCGCCAAGACCGGCACCGCGGAGTGGGGGCAGGTGGGCAACTACCAGCACCACGCCTGGATGATCTCCTGGAACAAGGACTACGCGGTGGCCGCGTTCGTCGAGGTCGGCGAGTCCGGTTCCAAGAGCGCGGCCCCGCTCATCACCGCGCTGTTCTCGTGATCAGGACTCACCGGGAGCGGGAGTGGCGACGTCGGCAGGCTGAACATCCGCATCCTGGACGCTGACCTGGTTCGCCGAGGGATCGTTGGCCTCAATGGACCCAGGGTCGGCAGGAGATGCTGAGGGTTCAACGGAATCCGGGTCAGAAGACGGGTTCGCGGGCTCACTCGGAGCGACGTCGTCCGGGGTCCTGGAAGGTTCGACGTCGGGTACCGGCTGGTCCACGACCGGTTCAGGCGGGGTGGCCGGTTCGAGTTCCGGCTGGGCGGCGGAACGGGCGAGCGAGGTCGTCTGCGTGAGGTTCACGCCTGCCGCCGCAGCGACGGCGGAAGCGGCGCTGAAGTGGACGATGTTGTTGAACACCCACTGGGGGCTGGTGGTCGCGCGCTGCCGACCGGAGGAATCCAGGGTCAGCTGCAACACCGAGGACCAGATGTAGCTGCGGCACCCGTTCGAGCCGGTGTTGGCGGTGTCGCACTCGGTGCGCCACCTGCGTCCGTCGACGGCGATCCACTCCCCCGTGTTCCCAAGGGGATTGCCGCGCCAGGTCGCACGGCTCATGGGCTTGTACGTGAGGTTGTTGAAGACCCAGCCCTCTGCCTTGGCGTAACCGCTGCCGGCCCTGACCGTCTGCGTCGCCCAGATCTCGGTGAAGCAGCGCTCCGTCTGGGAGTAGGGCTCACAGTCCGTTCGCCAGGCGCGACCGCCCACGGTGTGGTTGCCCTCGGTCACATAGAGCAGGACGGCGGAGATGGTGTCGGACTCCGCGATCACGGGGCGCTCGCTGCCGCGGGAAGCATCGTCGCCCGTCCGGCCGACCAGGGTGGCTGGGTTGAGGATGTTGTTGGTCACGCTGGGAACCGCCAGGCAAGCCCGCCGCGCGTCGGCGACGATCGCGCCGTCGCTGTCCCGCGTCCAGTAGCCGCAGTAGCTGCGGCCGTAGTCGTGGACGGTGTATCCACCGATGGACAGTCCACTGATCGGAACCTCGACGCCATCGCGGTAGAGCGTCAGGTGCACATGGCGGAAGGTGCCGCGGCCACAGGTCTCGGTTCCGGGCATGCCGGTCATGCCGAGCTTCTGCCCGGCAACCACCTTGGCGCCGTTGAGCCCGGAGGGGATGTTCTTGAGGTGGTAGTACTGCGTGCGCCAGCCGTCGCCGTGGTCGATCGTCACGCTGCAGCCCGCTTTGACCGACGCGACGCCGTCGGCGGCGGCACTGACCGCGATGCTCACGTTGTTGCTGGCTCCGAGGTCCACCGAACTGCGGACACCGGACGCGTGGGTGTGGGTGCCGCCCGCCTGAACGGTCGCGCCCCACGGAACGGGGAGTGCGAGCTGGAAGTCCGGGAGCTCCGCCGCCTGCGCCCGGGGCAGCATTCCCGCCATGGGAAGGAGGAGCGCGCCTATCACAGAAACCACAAAAGCTCGGGTACGACGCACCGCGACAGCCTCCTTGCATCGCTTGGGATGAGAAGAGGCTACGGGAACACTCTGAGAATTCCTAACAAAATCTGAGAATTGTTTCGGAGATTGACCTCGCCATGAGGTATTGGGCCGTCGACTCGCTGAGAAAGCTCAGACGGTGATCGTGAGGGCCCGCACCGTGATGAGCGCCAGGGCCAGGACTCCGATGGCGATGACCAGCACCCACTGCCACGGCTTGCGCTTGTCCTTGGGAAGGTACATCAGAGCCAAGGCGGCCAGCAGGCCGCCGACCAGACCGCCGAGGTGGCCCTGCCAGGAGATGTAGGCCGAGCCGAAGATCGTGATCGCCACGTTGGCGCCCAGCCACATCAGGATGGTCTGGTAGTTCCCCTTGTGCTTGTAGGCCACCAGCAGGATCGCCCCCATGAGACCGAAGATGGCACCCGAGGCCCCCACCGTCGACGTGTACGGCTCGGAGAACCACATGATGAAGGCCGAGGCGACGATGGCCGAGACGAAGTAGACCGCCAGGAAGCGGGCCCGGCCGAAGATCTGCTCGAGCTGTGGGCCCAGCACCCACAGTGCGAGCATGTTGAACGCGATGTGCAAGGGGTCCGCGTGCGTGAACGCGCTGCTGATGAGCTGCCACCACCCACCGGAGGCCACTCCGTCGACCCAGGACAGGCCCCCGGCGGCGCACCCGGACTCGTCGACCAGGAGGATGCGGCCGTCGTTGACCAGGCAATAGCCCAAGGCCTTGATGCTCAGGACGTCGAACAGCCGGCCGAAGGCACCACCGGTCAGCATGACACCCAGCCAGACCGCGACGTTCACGGCAATCAGGACGATCGAGGTGGTCTTCGGGTTGGCGCTGCGACGACCGCCGTAGGGCAGGACTCCCTGCCTGGTCTGCCGCCGGCCGAGCTCCACGCACTCCGGGCACTGGAATCCGACGGCGCCCGGGATCATGCAGTCCGGGCAGATCGGGCGGTTGCAACGCTGGCAGACGATCCGGGTGGGCCTGTCCGGGTGGCGATAGCAGACGGGCTGCACGGCGGATTCCATGCTGGCCAGCCTACCGGCGGGCCACAACGACGATGCGCCGCCCGGCTGGAGCCGGGCGGCGCATCGGGGTCGGAGGGGGTTGCCTCAGACGAGGACGTCCTCCCGAACGTCGCTGCGGACCTCGGCCCGACGCGAGAAGAGGGCGTCGATGCTCCACCGTCCGGCGCCAAGGACGGCGACGGGGACGAGTGCGGCGAAGATGGCCAGGACGAGCTCGTAGCCGTTGGCAGTGACGAACACGCCGTTGGCGAGGTGCACCATGAAGAAGGCACCGACCATGCTGACGATGTTGGCGAGCGCGAACACCGGGGTCAGGACGCCAAGGATGATGGCCGCGCCACCAACCAACTCGGCGAAGATCGTGTACCAGGCAACGAGTTCGGCGGCCGGGACGCCCATCTGGGCGAACGCGCCGGCGGTTCCGGCAGGGGTGAACTCGAAGGCCTTCTGGAGGCCGTGCGCGAGGAGGACGACGCCGACGGCGACGCGGGCCACGAGCAGGGCGACATCTTGCAGAGCTGGGATGCGGCGGGCAGGGGCGAGCAGGGACATCGGATTCCTAACGTTGATGGTTGTAGGTTCAACTGTTGCGCGGACAACTATGCCTGCTGGCCCGTCCCGAATGCAAATCCGGGGCATGGGCGGCCACCCCTAGGCGTGCCTCGTGGGTAGGCTGAGCGACCATGGGCCACGGACACTCGCACGGCGGGCAGCACGCAGAAGTCGAGGTGGGCACCCGTGCGCGGAATGCCCTCGTCGCGTTCCTCGCCGTCCTGGGCGTGTTCGCCGTCGCGGGCCTGATCTGGCTGTGGCCGTCCCAGGCTGAACTGGGCACCGCGATCGTCCCCGTCTACGACGCGCCCGGTGTCTCGTACGAGGACGGGACGATCGTCGCGATGACCGACGGCTGCGAGTCCTCGGTGGACAGCGGCCCGGGAGCCGGGTGCCAGACGGCAAAGGTGGAGGTGAGCACCGGAGAGGACGTGGGCCAGACGGTCGACGTCGAACTCCTCGGGCCACAGACCCAGGCGGGCCTCACCGAGGGCGACTCGATCGAGATGGCGCGGATCACAACCGAGACCGGCGAGGCCATCTACTCCTACTCCGGCACCAACCGACTACCGGTGCTGATCACGCTGGCCGTGCTGTTCGTCCTGTGCGTCGTGGCCGTCGCCCGCTGGAAGGGACTGTTCGCGCTCATCGGCCTCGGGGTGGCCGCCTACGTCCTGATGGGCTTCATGCTGCCGGCGCTCATCGTCGGCAAACCCGGCCTGCCCGTGGCGCTCGCGGGGTCCACCGCCATCATGTTCGTCGTCCTCTATGTGGCCCACGGCGTCTCCATCCGGACCTCGACGGCACTCGCCGGCACCCTGCTCGGTCTGGCGGTCACGACCGGGCTGGGCTGGATCTCGGTGAAGGCCGCCCGGCTGTCGGGGTTCGCCGACGAGATGGAGTACGACCTGGCCCAGCTCGTCGGCGGGCTCGACTTCCAGGAACTGCTCATGGTGGCCATCATCATCGGCGGGCTCGGTGTGCTGAACGACGTCACCATCACCCAGAGCTCCGCGGTGTGGGAACTTCGGGCCGCCGCACCGCAGTGGAGCCGGACGAAGGTGTTCGCGGCCGGGATGCGGATCGGGAGGGACCACATCGCCTCCACGATCTACACCATCGTCTTCGCCTACGCCGGCGGTGCGCTGGCAGTGCTGCTGCTGCTCTACTTCACCAACCGCGACACCCTGGACCTGCTTGGTGTCGAGATGTTCGCCGGCGAGGCAGTGAGGACCCTGACGAGCGCGATCGGCCTGGTGCTGTCGGTTCCCATCACGACGGGGATCGCCGCGCTCACCGTCGGCCCGGCCAAGGAGCCGGTCAGCGTCGCAGCGTCGGCCGCGAACCACTAGGGAGTGGAAGGACAGACCGTGCTGTTGCTCCAAGTGGCCCAACGCGCCGCCGACCTGGACCGAGCCGCCGAGTTCTACACCGAGCTCCTCGGCACCCCACCCGCTGCCAGGTTCGATCCGCCGGGGCTGCTGTTCTTCCTCCTCGACGGCACACGCCTCCTGCTGGACCGAAACGCGCCGAGCAGCCTTGTCTATCTTCGTGTGGCCGACCTTGCGGGCACCGTCGAACGGCTGAGGGGTGCTGGCGTCCGGATAGAGTCGGAGCCACATCGCATCTTCACGCACGTCGACGACTTCCTGGGGAGCGCCGGACACCACGAGTGGCACGCCTTCATCCGAGACTCGGAGGACAACCTCGTCGGACTGGTGGAACTGGTCCCCGCAGCGCAGGCAGACAACGACTGACCGTAGCGAGTTCCGGATAGCGCGCGCGCACGGAGCGCTCGATCCGCTGGTTCAGCGTGCGGCCGGCCGCCGGGCAGTCCCTGCAGGCGCCACCGAGGTCCAGGACCAACGAGTCCTGCTCCACTGCAGCGATGCCGATCACCCCGCCGTGCGAAGCAATGTAGCCACCTTGCTGCACCTCGATGACGTCCCGCGCCACGAGTTCCAGCAGCCGGGCCGAGCGCACCGTGACCCAACCGTCGAGTTGGACGGCGGACTGCACTGCCTGCCGGACGCGGGGACCCTCGACCGCCCAGTCCAGCCCGTCGGCCAGCCATGACCACACCCCGCCGCGTTCCACCAGCAGTTCGGACAGCACGCCGTCGCGCAGCAGGGACCCGAGCTGCCCCGGGGCGCTGCTCACCTCCCCGACGGCGATGCTCCCGGCCTCGACCACCCAGCGCACGGCCCAGGGATCACCGACGACGGACTCGGCGTGGATGGGCAGGCTCATGTGAGCGCACCCACAAACAGGTGGGCCAGGAAAGCCATCACCCAGGCCAACGACCCCATGTAGGCGAACGCGATCACCGACCATCGCCACGTCCCGGTCTCGCGCCGCATCACCCCGAGCGTGGCGAAGCACTGGAGGGCGTAGACGAAGAAGACGAGCAGGGCCGCCACCGTCGGGGGCGTGAACACCGGCTGGCCGGCGCGTTCGCCGTCGGCATGGACCCAGGCGGTGAGCGCCTCCGCGGGGTTCTCCGGGTCCTCTGCCGCCGCCACCTGGCCGAGGGTGGCGACGAACACCTCGCGCGCCGCGAGCGCGGAGACGACGCCGACGTTGACCCGCCAGTCGAATCCGAGTGGCTCGAAGACCGGCGCGATCGCCCGCCCGATCCCGGCGGCGAAGGAGTTGTCGAGGACGTGGGCCTGCACGGCCACCTCGTCGCGGGCGTCGATGCCCGCGCGGTCCAGTTCCGCCCGGGAGGCGAGCGGGAAGTTCAGCAGCACCCAGAGCAACAGCGTGGTGAGCAGGATGATGCTGGTCACCTTGCGCAGGAACGCGGTGCAGGCGTCCCACACGGCCACGGCGATGCTGCGAAGTCTGGGCAGGCGGTAGGACGGCATCTCGAGGTAGAACGGCAGCGCCGCGTCCGAGCGTCCGAGGATCTTCTTGAACGCCCACGCCGAAGCCATGGCCGAGACCGCGCCCAGGACGTAGAGCCCGAACATGATCATCCCCTGCGCACCCACCGGGCCCCACCGCTGGTCAGCGGGGACGAGCATGCTGATCAGCATCACGTAGACCGGCAGCCGGGCCGAGCACGTCATCAGCGGCGCGCCCATCATCGTGGCGATCCGGTCCTTCGCCGACGGCAGCGTCCGGGTGGCCATGATCCCGGGGATTGCGCACGCCATGGCGCTGAGGAGCGCGACGAACGCCCTGCCCTCCAGTCCGGCCAGGCCCATGACGCGGTCCATGAGGAAGGCGGCGCGAGCCAGGTAGCCGGTGCCCTCGAGCAGGGAGATGAGGAGGAACAGCAGGGCGATCTGGGGCAGGAATACGAGCACCCCGCCGACGCCGCCGATGAGCCCGTCGGCGACCAGACCCGCCAGCCAGCCGATCCCGATACCGCTGCGGGCGACGTCGCCCAGCCAGGCGAACAGGGCCTCGATCAGCCCTTGCAGGGGTGCGGCCACCGTGAAGACCACCTGGAAGAACGCGAACATCGTCGCGATGAACACGAGCGTCCCCCACAGCGGATGCAGCAGGACGGCGTCGATCCGGCTGGTGCGGGCGTCGGATCCGGGGGCACGGAAACCGGAGGCTGAAAGTACCGAGTCGGCCCACTGGCTGAGCTCGGAGGGGTCGGTGGGTGCCGGGATGACCGGCCGTGGCCACTGCGTCACCTCCGACATGGCCGCAGACAAGGCCGCGACCCCCCGTCGGTCCCCCGCGACGACGGGCACCACCCGGTTGCCGGTGGCCCTGCCGAGGGCTTCGGGGTCGACGGTGCCGCCGCGGCGGGCGAGTTCATCGGTGAAGGTCAGGACGACGATGGCCGGAGCCCCCAGGTGCTGGGTCTGGGCGAGCAGGCCGAGGGAGCGGCGCAGGTTGGTGGCGTCCAGGGTCACGATGAGGCCGTCGATCGGCTCGTCGGCCAGGCCGTCGGTCAGCACCTTGGAGACGATCTCCTCGTCCGGGCTGATGGCGTCGAGGCTGTAGGTGCCCGGCAGGTCCTCCACCAGGTGGCGCTGCTCGCCTCGGACGTGAACACCCTCGTATCTGGCCACGGTGACGCCCGGGTAGTTTCCCGTCTTGGCGCGCAATCCGGTCAGCGCGTTGAACAGCGTGGTCTTGCCCGCGTTCGGACTCCCGACGAGCGCGAACCGGGGTGTCCCCGCCGCGAGCGGGGCCGTCCGGGTGGCGCCGTGGTGGTGGCTCATGGGATGGCGACGAGGATCCGGTCCGCCTCGGCGCGGCGCAGCACGATGTCGGTCCCGCCGACGTTGAACATGATCGGGTCACGCAGCGGCGCGCGACGGACGAGCCTGGCGGTCTGCCCTGGCGCGAAACCCAGATCGAACAGGCGGCGCGCGATTGCGCCGTCGCAGCTGAACCCGACGATGCGGGCCGGGCAGTCCGCGCCCAGCTCAGCGAGCGAGCAGCTGACCTCGCCCTCGTCGACGGCGCAGTTGCGCTGTTCCAGTCGCCTCAGGATCTCGGTCACGCAGTCAAATTAGCAATGCCTAACCTGACCAAAATCAGCGGGGTGGGGTTTCGGCCCCGAGCTGCGCCGCAGCGGTGACCGAGGGCCGACGCCACCGTCGGCACGGTTCGCCACCGCTAGGGGCCGACGCCACCGTCGGCGCGGTGCGCCACTGCTAGGGGCCGACGCCACCGTCGGCGCGGTTCGCCACCACTAAGGGCCGACGCCACCGTTGGAGCGGTGGCGCGGCCCGGGACCGGTAGCGCGGCCCGGGACCGGTGGCGTCCAAGGGGGACCGGTAGCGCGGCCCAGGAACAGTGGCGCCGCCGGACCGACCACGCGCCGTCGCTCTCGACTCAGACTGTGGCCAACGCGACGGCCGGCTTCGTCAGCCGACCTCCCAGCCGTCGAGGTCCAGGGCCGCGTCGACGGCGTCGCGGATGCGCGGACCCTGGTCCGTCCAGGACTGGTCCTCACGCAGCCAGGTCACCACGGCGCCAGCCTCAAGGACCACCCGTGTCAGGACTCCGTACTCCAACAGTGGGCCGATCGTCCCGGGGGCGGACGTGACCTCGCCGACGGGCAGGTCCTCGAAGGGAACCACCCACCGCACCGCCCGCGGCTCGCCGTCGACGGGTTCAGGCGTGATCGGCCGACCCCTCACTCCTCGGTTGCCTTCGCCCAGAGGTTCACTCCGGCCTCGACGGCGTGCTCGTCGATGGCGGCCAGCTCGTCGTCGGCGAAGTCCAGGTTCTCCAGCGCACCGAGGTTGGTCTCGAGCTGCTCCACCGACGAGGCCCCGATCAACGTCGAGGTGACCCGCTCGTCGCGCAGCACCCACGCCAGTGCCATCTGCGCGAGCTTCTGGCCACGGCTCTTCGCGATCTCGTTGAGCGCCTGGATGTGGTCCAGGGTCTCAGGGGTGAGCATGCTCTTCGAGAGGCTGCCGGGACGGGCCATGCGGGAGTCGGTGGGGATGCCGCCCAGGTAGCGGTCGGTGAGGAGCCCCTGCGCCAGAGCCGTGAAGGCGATGATGCCCATGCCCTCGGCGTCGCAGGCCTCGATCAGGTCCGGCTCGATCCAGCGGTTGAACATGTTGTAGCTGGGCTGGTGGATGAGCAGCGGGGTGCCGAGCTGGCGGGCGATGTTGGCCGCCTCGCGCGTCTTGGCCGCAGAGTACGAGGAGATGCCGATGTAGAGGGCGCGGCCGGACCGGACGGCCTGGTCCAGCGCCATCATCGTCTCCTCGATCGGGGTGTCGGGGTCGAAGCGATGCGAGTAGAAGATGTCGACGTAGTCCAGCCCCATCCTCGCCAGCGACTGGTCCAGGCTGGCAAGCACGTACTTGCGGCTGCCGCCACCCTGTCCGTAGGGGCCCGCCCACATGTCGTAGCCGGCCTTGCTGGAGATGATCAGCTCGTCGCGGAACGGCTTGAGGTCCTGCGCGAAGATCGTCCCGAAGTTGATCTCCGCCTGCCCGTAGGGCGGTCCGTAGTTGTTGGCGAGGTCGAAATGGGTGATGCCCGCGTCGAAGGAGCGGCGGATGATGGCCCGCTGGGTCTCCATGGGCTTGTCGTCGCCGAAGTTCTGCCACAGGCCAAGCGAGATCAGCGGCAGCTGGAGTCCCGAGCGTCCGGTGTGACGGTAGGGCATCCGGCCGTCGTAGCGGTCGGGATCAGGAACGTAGGTGGGATACATGCCCCCATCCTGCCCCAGTCGCAGACGACGGGGGCGTTGGGGGTCGGTGCCGGTGCGCAAGTTGCCCCTTGGGTTTGATTCCCCACCTCCGACCGCGTAGTAAAGGGGGACAGGTTCGTTCCCGAGTCGAGGGCAGGAGGGTGTCGATGCAGCGCAATTTGCCGTTCTCCGTCGTCACCAAACCCACCGGCGCCGCCTGCAACCTGGACTGCACCTACTGCTTCTTCCTGTCCAAGGAACTGCTCTACGACGCCGACTCGCAACGGATGTCCGCAGAGACCCTCCACGCCTACATCGCCAACCAGCTGGACTCCCACCCCGACGGTGACGTCACGCTGATGTGGCAGGGCGGGGAGCCGACGATGCGCGGGCTCGCCTTCTACCGGGAGGCGGTGCGGCTCGGCAACGAGCTCAAGCGCCCCGGTCAGCGCGTGACCCACGCCATGCAGACCAACGGCACCCTGCTCGACGACGACTGGTGCGCCTTCCTCCACGACGAGGGCTTCCTCGTCGGGTTGTCCATCGACGGCCCCGCCGCGCTCCACGACTCCTACCGGGTCAACAAGGCCGGCCGCGGCACGCACGCCCAGGTGATCCGCGGCTGGGAGTACCTGCGCAAGCACGACGTCGAGACCAACATCCTGTGCACGGTCAACGCCGCGAACGCCGACCACGGCGCCGAGGTGTACCGCTACTTCCGCGACGACCTGGGCGCCACGTTCCTGCAGTTCATCCCCATCGTCGAACGCGTCCCGGCCGAGGATCTGGCCACCGCCGAGCAGGGCTGGATCGGCCCCGACGGCGCGCGGCTGCTCTACCGGCAGGTCGGCGACGCCGTCACGTCCCGCTCCGTCGCGCCCGCCCAGTGGGGCCGATTCCTGAACCAGGTGTTCGACGAGTGGGTGCGCACCGACGTCGGCAAGGTCTACGTCCAGCACTTCGACGTGATGCTGGCCGCCCGCTTCGGGCAGTACTCGCTGTGCGTCCATGCCCCCGAGTGCGGCACGGCGCTGGCGGTGGAGCACAACGGTGACATCTACTCCTGCGACCACTTCGTCGAGCCCGGCTACGAACTGGGCAACGTCCGAACCAACGCCTTCGCCGACGTCCTGACCAGCCCCCAGCAGCGGGAGTTCGGCCGCTCCAAACGCACCGGACTGACCGACCAGTGCCGTCGCTGCCCCGTGCGCTGGGCCTGCAACGGCGGCTGTCCCAAGGACCGCTTCGCCGTCTCCGTCGACGGGCAGGAGGGGCAGAACTACCTGTGCGAGGGGTACTTCAACTTCTTCAGCCACGCCGCCCCGACAATCGAGGAGATGGCCATGCTGCTCCAGTCCGGCCGCGCGCCGGCAGAAGTCATGGAGCGATGACGCGCGCTGCGACCACGCGGTCGTAGCGGATCCGCACCTCGCCCCGACGTTTGGTTGCGACGACGAAGGTCTCCTCGTCGCGCTCCGTGACGGGCCCGACGGCGTCGGTGGCGGACCCGTCGTCGAGCAGGAAGCGAACGGTCACGCGCTGCCCGATCGGCACCTCCCTGAACCCGCGCGGCAGTCCGGGCACCTCAGCCCCGCAGCCTGGCGGCGACGGTGGGCAGCGCCGCGCGGTCGCCGTCGAGCCAGTCGACGGCCGTGAGTTCTTCGGCGGTGAGCCAGCGGACGGCGTCGTGCGAGTCGTGGGGTGTGGGCCGCCCGCCGTCGGCGGTGCACCACCACAGCTCCAGCTCGAGGGCCTCCGAGATGACCCAGCGCCCGCCGTCGGGCGGATCCAGCCGGTCTCCCACCTCGACGGCGACCAGCAGCTCCTCGGCAATCTCCCGGGCCAGCCCGTCGACAGCGCTCTCCCCGGGCTCCACCTTGCCGCCGGGGAACTCCCAGCGGCCGGCGGGTGGGGTGGTCCGCCTGGCGGCCAGCACCCGCGTGGGCCGGGCGAGGTCGTCGACGATCAGCGCGCCCACCACCAGCTGCCGCACACACCCTCCGATCAACGGGTCCAGGAATCCCGGTCAGGATACGGCCTCCGGGCGCCGGCCCCGCGTGTGCTCAGGGGGCCATCGACGCGCCGCGGCTGCGCCACCTCACGGCCGAAGCGCTGTTGGCCGCGTGCCCGTGAGGCACCCTCTGGTCAAAGAACCCCAGGCATTCGTCATCCGCCTCCAAGTGACGGGTTTGCTTGGTCGGTATAGCTGAAGTCCCAGATGGGCCCCGCCGGTCGTCGCATGTGCTGGCGAGCGGCGTCGAAGAAAGGCTGGAAGTCCCAGTCCCTGACCCGGCCGGTGGCCAGCGCCTGACCCAAGAACGCCCGCCTTCGCTGACTCTTGAGAGTGCGTTCGTGCGCTGCTGCGGGGTCCCAGTCAGTCATACAAGCGGTCCTGAGGCTGGTGAGCGACTCAGAGTAGTCGGGATCGGTTGAGACGTCGCACCACTCGTCGGGGTCTTGTTCCAGGTCAAAGAGGAGTTCCTCCCGTCCGTGTACGTAGACGTACTTCATCGATCCGGAGACAACGGTTCTCGTGGGCGCGATCACTCCGTTCGCGCTGTAATCGATGATCACGGGCTCCGGGGTGGTGTTCGGGTCGAACAGGTCCCTCCCAGGGCGGGCCGGGACGTTCTGGTCTTCCCCGTAGTCATCCTTCGCGTCCGCTAGTGCGACCATCGTCGGGAAGAGGTCCACCAGTGAAGCGTGCGTCTCCACCCGCTGCGCGGACGGGATCCCGGGACCAGCCAGGATCAGGGGCACGCGCGTTGACCACTCCCTGAATGTCCGCTTGAAGAACATCCCATGCTCACCGAGCATGTCACCGTGATCGCTCGTCAGTACGACGACGGTATTCTCGAGTTGCCCGAGCCGCTCCAACTCCCACACAAGTTCGCCCAGCTTGTCATCGATGTAGCTGACCATCGCGTAGTAGGCGCGGCGCAGGCGCCGGACTGCCTCCGGGCTTGTGTCCACCATCTCCACGCCCTGGTAAGAGTTGACCCACTGGTCCCACACGGTGGGTTTCCATCCCTCCGGCCCCTCCGCCGGGGGTGCCAACTCGCGGCCCTCGTATCTGTCCCAGTACTCCTGTGCTGGTGCATATGGATCATGGGGTTGCGTGTAGGAAACGCAAAGGAACCATGGCCGGCTCTCGTCCTCGCGGCGGGCCAACTGGCGAAGTCGTTCGCACGCACGGAAGTGAACCTCCTCGTCATAGTCCAACTGAGTGGACCACTTCACCGGCCCTGCCTCCGGCACCATCCTCGCCATCGGTCTGCCCTGTCGGACGGCTGGTGGCCGCGGAGGATCTCCCAGGGTTTCCCAATCCTGGGCACCGAGGAAGTCAGACGGGTAGATGTCAGTTGTCAAACGCTCCTCGAAACCATGCAACTGGTCCGGCCCGACGAAGTGCATCTTGCCACTGAGGATCGTTTGGTAACCACGCCGTCGCAGGTGGTGGGCAAAGGTGGGAATTCCCGCTGGGAGTTCCTCAAAGTTGTCATCGACGGGGATCCGGCCGGGGAGCATCCCGGTCATCATGGAGGCCCGGGATGGTGCACACAACGGAGCGTTGCAGTACGTCCTCTCGAACAACGTACCGCGACTTGCCAGTGCATCCATGTTCGGGGTCAGGACGTCCGCGTTCCCATAGGGCGACGTGGCGAGGGCCGAAAGCTGATCGGCCATCACGAGCACAATGTTGACGGGCCGTAGAGAATCCGTTGTTGTTGTCACACCACTCAACTCTCCCTGGTCAGGCCGGCTCCACGGTCACGGCCGCGCGCTCAGCCGCGGCCGTGTGAACGGCCTCAATAAGCTGACTCACCCACATGGCCTCATCAAGGTCAGGGAGTCGCTTGTGTCCGTCCCGCAGAGTCTGGATGAAGGCATCCAGCATTGTGACGTTCGGCCCCATGGGCATGTCGTCGTACGCCGAGACCAGCGCCCTGGGGAACTCCGTGGAGGCCGCCCGGTATATCTCGAGCCCTTGCCGAGAGTCCTCCACAACGGCTGAAGCGTGCTCCCCGACTACCTCATAACCGAACCGGACCGGCGCAGGCATTCCGTCCGGCAGCACCCACAGGGACTCGACGGAAGCAGAGCTACCATCCTCGAACGCCAAGAGCGCTTGCAGACCGTCCCAGGTGTCGACTCCGTGTGAGGCCAGGACGCCTCGGCTGCCCACTGCCTGGACGACGGTGCGCCCCTTGGGCGCCAGGGCCGCGACGATGTCGAGCGTGTGCGGCATCAGGAACCAGCCCGGTGACGAGTGGCGGGCCCAGGACAATGCCTTGAGAGGGACGCGGAGGGAGTTGCTGAGCCGAGCGTTCTGGAAGAGAACTCGCCCGAGCGCACCTGAATCGGCGTCGGCCAGAATGTTTCGGAAAGCCGGGTGCCACCTGTTCAGGTAAGCCACCGATACCCGCGCAGCGTGGTCTCGGACTGCCGAGCGCATGGCGACCGCGTCCCTCGTGGTTGTGGCCAAGGGCTTTTCGACCAGCAGGTGCAGGCCTGCAGCAGCCCCCGCGAGGACAGCTTCGGCGTGGACATGGTCCGGGGTGGCCACCACCAAGGAGTCGAGGCCTTCTCGAATTAGCGCCTCGATCCCATTCAGGATGGGGACACCCGTCTCGTCGGAGAACGCCCGAGCGGCCGTTGGGGAGAGATCGTGAACGCCCACCACCTCCACGTCGGGATGCCGGAGCGCGAGGTTCGCGAACAGCCGCCCACGAACCCCCGCCCCGACAAATCCCAGCCTGAGCGTCTTGAACTCAGGCATTGTTCTTCCAGTACTCGGCACTTGTAGCCGGCAATTGTGCCGAGAATTCCTCCGCGGAGATCTCCCCGAAGACCAGCTGGTTCGTAAGGGGGATGAGTACCTTCGTGGTCCAGTCGCCGTGGTCGTCGATGATTTGATCGAACTGGCCATGGACTGCAGGAGCATCATCGATCATCTGCTTGATGTCGGTGAGCGCCTCCGGCACCTCGATGTCTCCGCGAGGTGTCATGTTCCCCACCTCGGAGGACACCCGCGAGAGCCGTTCCTTGTTCATGAAGTAGGTGATGAACTCCTGCGCGGCCTCAGCATTCGGGGCCTTCGCCGGAATGCCGAAACCGATGAACGAGACCTCCTGCGACATGTTTCCACCCGGAGCTGCTTCGGGCATGGGGAAGGCCCTGTACTCGAATTCATCCCCAGCGGACGCCTTGGTCTCGTGGGGAATCCAGGTGCCGTTGTAGATCAGTTCTGCTTCGTTCTCGGCCCACTTCTGCTGCATCGCGGGCCACTTGCTGCTGGAGTAGCCATCGACGAAGTAGCCGCCATCGACCAACTGCTGGACCTGCTTCGCCGCATTCACGAAACCTTCGGCCTTGAGCGCCTCGCCGCTGGGATCCCCGGCGGCTGCATTGAGTTCGCCTGGTCCGGTGTTGCGAACCGCAAGTTCGGCGAAGTAGTACAGGTTGAAGTTTGCGATGTCGCCATCTTGCGCGATGGGGGTGGCGCCTTCCGCCTTTGCAGCCTCCAGCCACGCGATGAATTCGTCCCAGGTCTTCGGGTACTGGCCGTCAAGTTCCGGATGGGTTGCGCCGTTGTACCAGAACGCGGAACTGATGACCTGGTAGGGGACCATCCAGGTGTCGCCGTCGTCGGTGACCATGTCCCAGTACTCCTCAGGGATGACAGAACGCACTGTCACGTCCTCGCCCGGGATATTGGCATCGAGGACCGGGTTCATCGACAGGCTCGAATCCGTGCTGGCGAGCACCGACTTGATGTTTCGTTGGGCCGCATCGACCAGATCAGCGGGCGACTCGGGGGAATTGAGGGTAGGGGACAACTTCTTCATGTTGTCCCGGCCGATCCACTCGACCTTGACCTCGATGCCGGTCTCAGCTGTGAACTCGTCGATGGCCTTCTGGGCCATGACCTGCTGTGGTTCGCCCTCGGACCACATGGACCAGTAGGTGAACGACTTAGACTCCTCGCCTGCCGGCGCCTCACCCTCAGTGGCACGTTGGATGGCGGTGCAGGCTCCTAACGTGAAGGTGAGGACGATCGCGACGAGCATTGTTGCGATGCGCTTCATGTTTCAAACTCCTTTGTGTGATGCTGCGCGGTGGTGGGATGAGTTGGTTGTTGGTGGCTCAGCGGTCGGCGCCCAGGGTCAGGCCCTCGATGATGCGGCGGCCGAGCCATACGTACAGGGCCAGGACGGGACCGATCACGATGGCCACGCCTGCGAAAAGCTGTCCCCAGTCAGCGCCGGTGTACTGCAGTCGCTGGAGAAATTTCAGAAGCGCCAGTGGCAAGGTCTCAAGGTTCGTGGTCTGGAGGAACACGAGTGCGATGATCGTCTCCCCCCAGTGAGAGATGATGTTCAGGATCAGCAACGTGACAAGGCCCGAGCGTGCCAGTGGGAGCATGATCGTCACGAATGTGCGTACGGGCCCCGCCCCATCCAGCGCCGCAGCCTCCTCCATCTCCTTCGGCAATGAGATGAAGAAGCCCGTCAGGAAGAACACCGCGAAGGGCAGCGACGTCGCGACATAGAGCAGCCACACCCCTTCCAGGCTGTTGACGAGGTAGAGCTCGTTCATGATGCTGTAGAGCGGCAGGATGATGACCTGCACCGGGATGCCGACACCGATCGCGAAGGCCATGGTGATGGCTCGGCTGCCGAACACCCCGAAACGGCTCAGCGCGTAGGACGCCGGGGCGGCGAGTAGAACGGTCGCTGCGCCGGTCGAAAGGACCAGGATCAGGCTGTTGCCGAGAGCCGTGTCGAAGTTGCTGGCCCCCCATGCACTGGCGAAATTCTCCCACCTCCACTCGTCGGGCAGGCCGAACGGATCGTTGAACAACTCGTTGGTCGACTTGAAGCTCGAGAGCAGGATCCAAGCCAGGAGGAGGATGCCAAAGATCGCCAGTGCCCAAACGAGCGTGATCACAACATTCCAGAGAATCTTTCCAGGCAGATCCGATCCTCGGGTGCGAGGGCCGCTGGGTCGCGAGACGGGTGCAGTCTGGTTTCGTAGCACGGTTGCCACCTCAGTACTCGATCGAATCGTGTCGGAAGATCCGCCCAACGAGAGCCACCATGGCGCCCACCAGGAGCAGCATGACGATCGCAGTTGCCGCTGAGGTGCCGTAGCGGGGCGTTCCTTGGGCGGAAAAGGCCTCGGCGTAGGTGTAGACCGCCGTGTTCCAGACCTTGGTCGGGGGAAGGTAACCAGCGCCCCCAGCGAAGGCGTAGATGAACTCGAAGATCTTGATGGAACTGATGGTCCACAAGATTGCTGCCACTCCGATCACATCCCACGTCAACGGGAAAATGATGTGTCGCATGCGCTGCCAGGCGTTTGCGCCCGCCAACGAAGCGTCTTCAAAGAGGTACGGCGGGATGCGGTCGACGGCGGCCAGCAGGATCGTTGCGAAGAACCCGGTGTTGATCCAGATGAGACCCATCATGATGACCATGAACAGGTTGTTCTCGTTCAGCCACTCAGGCGGAGCATCCACACCCATCCCCCTAAGGAAGGTGTTGACGAGTCCTTCGTGCTGAAAGAGGAAGCCCCAGACGATCGACAGAACGACGCCGGGCACGATGTTGGGGAAGAAGATGACGGCGCGAATGAACCGTCGGCCGGGTAGGTCCCTCAGAACCAGCATCAGAACGAAGCTGATCGCGAAGGTGACACCGCCAACGACGAAGAGGATCGCCAAGGTGTTCTTGAAGGAGGTGAGGAAGATGGGATCCCCGAATATCCGGCGGTAGTTGCCCAGCCCGACGAAGTCCATAGGCCCGGCACCGCTCCACTGGTGCAGGCTGATCCAGATCGTCTGCGCACTCGGAATGATCATCAATGCCACGTACAGAAGCAGTGCCGGTGACACGAACCACCAGAAGACCCTCTTGCGAGACCTCTCCAGAGGCGTCTTCTTGGTGCGGGGAATCGACTCCTCGACATCGCTGGCGGGGGATATGGCCGCAAGCGCGGTCCCACCCCTTCGTGGGTCTGACACTGACATGAGACCGGAACTTACCAGTAGCCGACCTATGTGTAAACAGCCTATGGTTGTCCCATGCAAAGTGTTGCTCCGCAGATCGCACGCAGGATCAACGACCGTGTGGCCTTGGACCTGATGCTCTCGAGCGGCCTGATGACCCGGTCGGGAATGAGGGCTGCCCTGGGCATGTCGCAACCGTCGACGCTGGAACTCTTCGAGCGACTGCTGGCCGATGGCCTCATCGAGGAGGCGGGTGTCGTCGCTGGGCGCCGAGGACCGAGGGCGAACGGCTATCGCGTGAACGTTCGCAAGGCGCTTGTCGCCGTGGCCAGGGTTGCCCCCGACGAGTGCGTGGCGGCAATAGCGGATCTCGGAGGAGAACTCCTCTCCGTGGTTTCCGGAGGCAAACCCACGGATACCCACAGCCCGTCCCAACATGTGGCCCAGACCATACGCAATGCTGTTCAAGCCGCTCAGGTCGATGCGGATTCGGTGAAACTGACCGTGGTCGCCACCCGAGGAGTCGTCGATCCCGGCACTGGAGATGTCGCCTACGTCAAAGGGCATCCGGAGTGGAAGGACGCCATCCGCTCGAACATGGAGCAGGAGCTCGAGATGCCCGTGCATCTGGAAAACCAGGTGAAACTTCTTGGACTCGCAGAGTTGGAGGCGGTCCGGCCCAGCACGCCGGATAACTTCGTCCTGATTTCCATCGGCCCTGCGGGCATTGCCTCGGCCATAGTGCTAGACGGCGAACTGTGGCGAGGTACGAACGGGGCGGCTGGCGAGATTGCTTACCTGCCTACGGGTCCCGAACTGCCGGCACTCGGTCCCGGCAACCAGGTGTCGGGCGGACTGGGGAACGTGATCGGCCGACTTCGAACAGGACGGTCGGCCGACTTCGAAGCCTTGACACTCCCAGTGACTCTGGCTGTTGGCGCCATCTGCTCGGTGGTCGATCCGCAGATGGTCGTCCTTGGTGGCCCCTGGGGGCAAGCCGGCGGCAAGAAGCTGGCCGAGTCGGTTGAAGCCTCGCTGGCCTCGCTATGGCCCATGACTGTGCCAATCCAAACCACCCGGGTCACCGGCGACGCTGTCCTCAAGGGCGCAGCACGCGCTGGTCTTGACCGACTGCTCCCGGATCTCTGGGGGCCAAGAACCCGACTCACGAGGGAGTGAAACTTGACCTCCGCTACGGTCGACGGCGACGCAGCCGTCTCACGTCCCAACTTCGTCGTCATCATGACCGATGACCAAGGCTGGTGGTCGATGCCCCGCCACATGCCAGAACTGCAAATGCCGAGCCTGGAAGAGCTGATGGCAGACTCCCTGGAGTTCACCAACTTCTACAGCGCGTCACCGGTTTGCTCACCCGCCCGAGCATCGGTTCTGACAGGACGGGCGCCCTCAGCTCACGGCGTGCACGATTGGATCGTGGGTGACCGGGCTCCGGGCGCCCTTCCCGACAGGTTCCTTGAAGGGCAGCAGACGACGCCAGAAGTACTCGCCTCAGCTGGCTACCAGTGCTGGATGAGCGGCAAGTGGCACGTTGGGGACTCTCGCCATCCCGCACCCGGTTTCACGCGCTGGTATGCGCACCGCTACGGGGGCGGGCCCTACGTCGGCGCCCCGGTTTGGCGGGATGGTGAACCCGTCAACGAAGAGCGCTACCTGACGCATGCCATCACCGAAGAGGCGATCAGCTTCATCCGGGACAGAAAGCCCGATCAGCCTTTCTACCTCCAGGTGAACTACACAGCCCCACACGACCCCTGGTTGGAGGGACACCCGGAGGAGTACACGTCGCTCTATGCAGACTGCGACTTCCCATCAGTGCCACGCGAACCGAGACACGAATGGACGCTCTCTCACACCCACTTCGATGGGGCTTACGAGCATCCGCTGCCAAGACTGGTGGGCTACGCAGCCTCACTTTCGGCCGTGGACGCAGGCTTGGGACGGATCCTTGAGGAACTCGAAGAGGCCGGCCTCCGAGAGTCAACGGTAATCATCTTCATGTCAGACAACGGGTTCAGCTGCGGTCACCACGGTCTCTGGGGCAAGGGCAACGGCACGTGGCCTCTCAACTTCTGGGACACGTCGGTGCGCGTCCCGCTGGTGGCTCACGTCCCCTGGGGCAGCCGAGGAACCACCAAGGCACTGACGTCCGCGATGGCTATGCATGCGACGATCTGCGAACTCGCGGGGGTGGAACCTCCGCCAGACCGGTGGCGGGCAGAGGACTCGATCGCTCCACTCCTGCTCGGTGGGGCTGACGAAGGCGCGGACGTGGTCGTAGTCGCTGCGGAGTACGGGATGGGCCGCATGATCACAGACGGTCGCTGGGTCTACGTGAACCGGCGGGAAGGACCCGACGAACTCTACGACAGACAGGCGGACCCACAGGAGCGGGTCAACCTGATCGATGACGCGGCTGCGACTCCGATCAAGGAGGAGCTGCATCGACGACTGCATGAGTGGTATCAGCTCAGGCAACGCGCAGATGTGTCGGCGTGGGACCACGACGTCCGCGGGTTCGGCCAGGTCCATCCCGTAACTCGGGGTCTCCCAGACCGACTGACTTACGCCACAGAGCCAGCCCCGGATGGT
Source organism: Tessaracoccus sp. OS52 (assembly GCF_020687685.1). Taxonomy (GTDB): domain Bacteria; phylum Actinomycetota; class Actinomycetes; order Propionibacteriales; family Propionibacteriaceae; genus Arachnia. Next base: position 46,457 of record NZ_JAJEWM010000002.1, read on the forward strand.
AACCCTGAGAAGGACTAGGACGATCCTCAGGCGGCCGGGACGAGTCCGCTGAGTTCGTCGGCCCAGGCGCGGATGGCGTCGGGGTCGACGTGGTCCTGGGGCTGGGTCCGCAGCGAGCGCAGGAACAACCGCTTCAGGAAGCCCACCTGTGCGGGGACGTACCGGCCGGCGAAGGAGTTCTGGTTCAGTGGCTCGACGATCCTGGCTGCAAGATCGTTGTAGGCCAGGGTCTCGTTCCGCTTGGCGGGGTCCACGGCACCCAGACAGACGTTGAACAACGCGGTGCGACCTTCCAGGACAGCGGCATTGCGCTGCAGCCAGTTGGTCGCCTCTGCGAACCACAGGCCCGCGTTGATCCCGCTGCCTGCCAGGACGAGCTCGTAGCCCACCGCGGACGGGTTCTCCCTGGCGTCGGCGACCACCACGTCGTGTCCCTGATCCCGCAGTCCGCCCGCGAGGATGTTGGCGACGTCGGCCGTCGAGCCTGACCGGGTGGCGTAGGTGATGAGGATGCGTCCCATGCGGCACACCATAGGCAGCGCGGAACTGGAGGAACCGGCCGGGGTCCCCTTCCCGCCCCGTGCCCCGGGCCGTCGCGGTATCGTCGGGACTCCCACAGCCGAGCAGGGAGACATCATGGCGTCAGCGAAGCGAATCGGAGTCCTCACGGCGGGCGGCGACAGCCCCGGCCTCAACGCGGCGATCCGTGGTCTGGGCAAGGCGGCCATCGGCACTCACGGGATGGAACTGATCGGTTTCCGCGACGGCATCCGAGGGCTGTCCGAGGACCGCCACATCGACCTGGACACCTCCATGCTCTCGGGCATCCTCACCACGGGCGGCACCATCCTGGGCACCTCCCGTGACAAGGCCCACAAAATGCTGGTCGACGGCGAGGTCCGCGACATGACCGGCGAGATCGCCAAGATCGTCGACAAGAACAAGCTGGACGGGCTCGTGCTGCTGGGCGGCGGCGGCACCGCGAAGAACGCGCTCCGGCTCGCCAACGCCGGTGTGAACGTTATGCACCTGCCCAAAACCATCGACAAGGACGTGGCGCACACCGACAACACCTTCGGCTTCTCGACGGCGCTGGAGATCGCCACTGACGCCATCGACCGCCTTCACTCGACGGCGCACAGCCACCACCGCATCATCATCGCCGAGATCATGGGCCACAAGGCCGGCTGGCTCACCCTGGGTTCGGGCATCGCGGGCGGCGCCGACGTGATCCTCCTGCCGGAGATCCCGTTCTCCGTCGACTCCATCGTCACTGCCATCCAGGCCCGGAGGAAGCGCGGCACCAACTTCAGCGTCGTGGCCGTCGCCGAGGGCGCCCGCGACACCGAGGACACCGTGGAACTGCAGGCAGCCGTGAAGCTGGTCAAGGACGCGAACACCCCCGAGGCCAAGGCGGCGGCGAAGAAGCACCTTGCCAGCGTCGAGTACGAGCACCGGGAGCACACCTTCAAACTGGCCCACCAGCTGGAGGAGGCCACCGGCCTGGAGACCCGGGTGACCATCCTCGGCTACGTCCAGCGCGGCGGCATCCCGTGCGCAGAGGACCGGTTGCTGGGTTCGCGGATCGGCTCCGCCGCGGCAGACCTGATCGCGGACGGTGAGTGGGGGATCATGGTGGGCTCCAAGGGCGAGGGCACCGAACCAGTGCCGCTCAAGGACGTCGCGGGGAACCTGTCGCTGGTGCCGCTGGAGCACTCCTGGATCCGGACCGCCCGCAACGTGGGGACCAGCCTGGGCGACTGAACCGTCTTGAACCGAGCCGGATGACTCCGCGGCGTCCGGCGTGTCGATGCCGAATCCGGAAGCCGCCTCGCTCAGCCGACGGTGAGGTTCAGCACGGCCACCGCGTCGCGCAGGACATTGGGCTTGACCGACCAGTGGGCCCAGCGGCCGCGCTGGTCCCGGTCCACCAGACCGGCGTCGTGGAGCTTGCGCATGTGGAACGACAGCGTCGGTTGCGAAATGCCTAGCGCCGCGGGCAGGTGGCAGGCGCACACGGTCCCGTCCTCGGACTCCGCGAGGTAGCGCAGCAGCCGCACCCGCGTCGGGTCGGCCAGGGCCTTGAACACATTCGAGAGCCGCTCCGCGTCGTCGGAGGCGAGCAGTTCAACCGTGGGCGTGACGCAGCACGAGTCGGAATCGGCTGGTTCCACCACCGGCAACGTGTGCTTCATGCCCACAGTCTACGTTCGCATCGACAATCTTCGATCTGCCCAGCGACGCTCAGACCAACGTCCGATGTTGGTCGCCCACGGGCTGGCTAACATCTGGGCATGGCGATTGTGTCCCGTCGCGGTCTGCTCCTGGCGGGCGGCACGCTCCTGCTCCCCGGCTGCGGCTCCGACGACGCCCAACCCCTACCCGAGCAACCGGACGACGGCCAGGCACAGGGAACCTGCCGCACTCCCGGGCCGCTCGTCGACTTCAGCAGCGTCGGGACTGCGGTCCTCGGCTACGAGATCACCCGGGGACCCACCACCATGCGGGCCGACGCCGCATTCCTCCGGCGGCTCGAGGCGTGGGCTGCCGACTGGTCCGACCTGAGTGGGCTTGGCCGGATCCAGTCGGTGTGGAGCTACGGAGCCTACGTAGACCGCTGCGCCTCCTTCCACCAGGTGGGGCGCGCCTTCGACTTCGCCGAGGTGGTCCACGACGGGGGCAGCGTCTCCTGCCGGTTCGACAAGTGGCAGCCTGGAACCGATGGCCAGCTGCGGGACTACTGGCGGCTGGCCGCGTCGCTACACCTGCACTTCGCCTACACGCTCACCTACTTGTACAACGTCGGGCACCACAATCACATCCACGTGGACAACTCGATCTCCGGTGATTCGCTCAGCACCTTCAGCGAGGGCTCACAGGCCCAGGTCCACCTGGTCCAGGCTGCGCTGCGCCACGTCTTCGGACGCGATGTCGAGACAACCGGCGGCTACGACGAGCAGACCCGCTCCCCGCTGCGAGAGGTGCAGCGGGAGCTGGGGATCAGCCGCCCACTCGCCGATACCGACGGCTGGCACTCGTTCCTCAGGGCCACCGCGGCCCGGGCCTGACGTCGTCGCTCAGCCGGCGACAGGTTCCCGTCCCGCTTCCGGCACCCCGTCGACCAAGTCCAGCAGTTGCCCTGGTTCGACGGGGGGTTCCGCGAGCAACGGCACCAGCGCTGAGCGCTCCGCCAGGGACTGCACCCGCGCGATCTGCTCGGCCTCGTTCGCTGCGATCGCCCGCAGGAACGGTGAGTCCGGGTCCGCTGCTGCCACCGAGTTGTTCACCACCCATGCCCATGGCCGGATCCCCGCGCGGGCCAGGTCGGCCTGTAACTGCTCAGCCTCCAGCACGGGGGTGGACTCAGGCAGCGTGACGATGCAGAGCCTCGTGAACGTCGGGTCCTGCAGCATCATCATCGGCGTGGTGACGTGGGCGTCCGCCCCAAGCTGTCGGACGACGTCGCGGTGGTAGGAGCCGGTGGCGTCCAGGAGGAGGAGAGTGTGCCCGGTGGGGGCGGTGTCCATGATGACGAACTTGCGCCTGGCCTGCCGGATGGCCGCCGAGAACTGGCGGAACACCGCGACCTCCTCGGTGCAGGGTGAGCGGAGGTCCTCAAGCAGCTGCTGCCGCCCCGCCTCGTCGAGGCGTGACCCCTTCGAGCGCAGCACGTCACTCGTGTACTCGGCGAGCGCGACCCTCGAATCGATCCGCTCGACGCGCAGGTTCGGGAACTGGTCGTAGGACGAGGACCCCACCCGCCCGGCCGGGTCGGTGCTTGTGAGCAGGACCCCGTGACCGCGCGCGGCCAGGGCCAGCGCGACGGCGTGGGCCATCGTCGTCTTGCCGACGCCACCCTTGCCCATGAACATGACCAGCCCGTGGCCCTGTTCCTCGAGGGAGTCGACCAGCGACCCGACGGAGGGCCATTCGCTGTTGCGGGTGTGGTGCGCCGGGCGCTCGGCGGTGGCTGCGGCGGGCGAGCCGAGCCGGAACATGTCGTGCAGGTTCGCCACGCCCATGATGTTCCATGGACGCAACTCGATGACGTCGCGCGGGAGAGCCGCCACACCTTCGGGCAGGTTGGCGATCGCCTCCTGTTCGCGACGACGCACCGCCGCCACCAGGGGGTCGCCGTCGCCGGTCTCGGGCATCACCGCATTGATTACGAGGTACTGGTTGGCAAGCCCGACGCCCTCGAGCTCGACCCGGGTGCGGTCAACCTCCTGCAGCGTGGACTCCTGGGCCCTGGCCACGAGGACCAGCCGGGTGTGCTCAGGGTTGGCCAGCGCGTCGACGGCGGCGCTGTAGACCTCTCGGCGCTTGTCCAGGCCGGACATCGGGCCGAGGCACGAGGCATCGCCCGCGCCGTCGTCGATGAATTTGGTCCAGTCTCCGGGCAGTTGCAGCAGGCGGATCGTGTGCCCGGTGGGTGCGGTGTCGAACACCACGTGGTCGTACCCGGCTGTCCGGGCCGGCTCAGCCAGGAGGTCGGTGAATTCGTTGAAGGATGCGATCTCCGTGGTGCAGGACCCGGACAGCTGCTCGGTCATTGACGCGATCTCCGCCGCCGGCAAAAGGTTGCGGACGGGTCCGATGATGGTCTCCCGGTACTGCGCCGCGGCCGCGTCGGGGTCGATCTCCAGGGCGTCGACTCCGGGGGCGGATTCCAATGGCGTGATTGAGTGACCGATGGGCTGGCCGAAGACCTGGGCGACGTTCGACGCCGGGTCGGTGCTCACCAACAGGACGCGCTTGCCGCGGTCGGCGAGCGTGAGGGCGGTGGCGCAGGCGACGGAGGTCTTGCCCACCCCGCCCTTGCCGGTGAAGAAGACGAACCGCGGCAGGTCCCTCAGGAAGGCCAGGTCAGCGGGAGGCGTCGACGTCACATCAGTTCGCGCGTGGGCGACGGTGGAGTTCAGCACGCTCCACCACCACCGCAGCAGCCACCGCTGCTCTGCGCGCTCAGGCCCAGGTCCAGGCCGACGAGCGGTTCCGGCTCGACACCGGCGAGCTTCTCGAGCTGAGCGCGGTCCGGGTATGTCCCGGCGGCCACGGTCACACCGTCGACCAGTACCAGGGGCAGACCCTCCGAACCGACCATCTGCAGGAACGCGTTGGCTGCGGGGTTGTTCACGAAGGCGTGCGGATCGTTCGCCAGGTTGTGGCGCACCACCCGGACACCCCTGGAGGCCAGGTGTGCGGCGTCGGCGGTGAACGTGATGAGTTGCTCGCTCGGGTCAGGTCCGCACACGCCGGTGTTGCAGCACAGCGCCGGCTCGAACACCTCGATCACCCGGGTGCCGGTGGAAGCGGTCTGTGGCTGGGTGGTCATGGCTGGTCTCCTATTGACGTCTATCGATACGGGCAATCCTGCTCGCCGTATCGACGGATGTCAATGCAACGTGCGGCCGCGACCGTTCAGCGTTGCGCGGCCGTGACGTTGACGAACCAGCTGATCCCGAACTTGTCCGTCACCTGGCCGAAGGCGTCGCCCCAGGGGGCAACCTCCATGGGCATGTCGATGGCGCCGTCGGCCGCGAGCTTCTCCCAGTAACCACGCAGCGGTTCGTCGTCGGCGGCGTTGGTGCCGTCGGAGCTCAGCGAGTAGACCCCGTTTCGGGCCGGCGGCATCCCCGGGGCGGTGTCGGAGGCCATGAGGTGGAAGCCTGGCTCGACGTAGAGCGAGGCGTGCATGATCCGGGAGGCCGACTCCGCGTCGGCCGTGTCCCCCATGCCCTCGCCGAAGGTGGTCATCGTGAGCTCCCCGCCGAAGACCGAGTGGTAGAACTCCATGGCCTCACGCGCGTCGCCGTCGAACTGGAGGTAGGGAGTGATGGAGATGGTCATTGCCGCACCTTTCGCCGGGACTGTCCCGCTGCCCAATTGTGGATCGGTGGACCGACACTCGTGTGCCGATCCACCGATTTCCTGCCCCGGCGGGGGCGTCAGTCGAAGATCGGGCCGACGGTGCGGGTGCGCTTGAGCTCGAAGAAGCCCGGGTAGGCGGTGACCTTGACGAAGCCGTCGAACAGGTCGCCGGCCTCCTCGCCCTTCGGCGCCGGGGAGATGACCGGGCCGAACAGGCTCATCCCGTTGACCCGCAACACGGGCGTGCCCACCTCGTCGCCCACCGGGTCCATCCCCTCGTGGTGCGACTTACGAAGGGCGTCGTTCAGCTCGTCGGTGCGGGCGAGTTCGAGCAGGTCCGAGGAGAACCCGACGTCGGCAAGGGCCTTGGCGACGGTGGCGTCCTCCTTGGGCTCGCGGCCCGGGTGGAAGCGGGTGCCGATGGCCGTGTAGAACTCCCGCAGCCCCTTGGAGCCGTGGGCCTGCTCGACGGCGAGCGCCGTCCGCGCGGGCGTCCAGGCGGCGTCCATCGCCTTGCGGTAGTCCTCCGGCAGGTCGCGGCCGTCATTGAGGACCGCGAGGCTCATGACGTGGAAGGTGGTCTGCACGTCGCGAACCTTCTCCACCTCAAGCATCCAGCGGGAGGTCATCCAGGCCCAGGGGCAGGTCGGGTCGAACCAGAAATCAACGGAAGTCGTCATGGGCCCAATGCAACCACACGGCGCCAAGCAGGGGCGGCCACGTCCGGGTCGCCGTCGCACGCCCGCCGTCGGCCGGCTACGAGAACCGAACCATGTTGTTCAGTATCCAGCGCGAATCCCACAGGTACCGGCTACCGCCTCCCTGGACCGGCTCCGTCACGATGAGCGACGCCCGCACGTAGGAACGGCAGCCGCCCCGGCCGGTGACGGCAGTGTCGCACTGAGTGCGCCATTGGCGCCCGTCCATCGCGGTCCAGGACATCTCCTTGCCCACCTCACCATTGCCGCCCAGCGGGTTGCCCTTCCACGCGCTGCGGGCCATCGGAAGATAGGTGAGGTTGTTGAACACCCAGCCGTTGACGACGGTGAACTTGCCGTCCTTCTGAACCACTGTCGACGCCATGATCTGGGTGCGGCAGCGCTGGGTCTGGGAATAGGGTTCGCACCGCGTGTCCCAGGTGCGCCCGTTGTACAGGTGGGTGCCGGGATTCGTGTAAACGTCGAATGGCTGCGCTGTGGGTTCGGGCACATCGGTGAACTGCACAACGATTCCGAACGTGTCGTAACCGCGCTCGGCAAGGGGCTCGAACGTGTAGGTGCCTTTCGCCGGGTATGTGCCCGCCGGGGTCAGTCTCCCGTTCACCATCCAACCGATGACGTGCGGCGACGGGCCTGGCAGGGTGTAGGTGTCGTTCGCCGTACCCGGCAGGTCCTGGTACTTGACGGACCCGGGGAGGCTGAGCGAACACAGAGCCGGCGACGGCGCGAAGGTCCAACTCGTCGTGCCCGTCAGCCGGTAGCCGGGTCGGGCGACGGCGGTGATCGGGATCTCCCTGACGGCGCCCACGGTGTAGGTCCCGGGGGCTCGCACGGTCGTCCCGGTCTTGTAGTCGAAGCCCTGGCCGGCAGCGAGGGTGTAGGTGTCGGCATGGTCACCGCATGCATCCACGAACTTCGGTGTGGGTGCCGTCACGGGAATGAGGCCGGTGCCGACCGTGAGGTTCCCCGTTACTGCGGAGCGGGTGTCGGAGCCCTTGGCCGTGCGTCCCTGCGCATCCGTCGTCGAGATTTCCCAGGTGTAGGGTCCGTCCGCCACCACGGCACCTGCCTGGTCGCGAACGTCCCAGACGACGTCGCGGATGATCCCCGCCCGCGAGGCCGGCGTCGGGAGGGTGCGCACCACGCGTCCCGTCCAGTCCCGGATCGTCAGGGTGCCCGGGGTGACGTCGCGGGTGAAGTCGAACGAGGTCCGCCACGGTGCTGTCTGCGCCAATCCGGTGCCGGCAGCCGTCGAGCCCAGGAAGTACGGCTCGGAGGTGCCCCCGAACGGCAGTACCGAGATGTGGATGTCTCCGTCGGGCCGGCCGGTGCGGGAGTCGTCGGGCTCGGTCCACGCGATCCGGTTTCCGTCCAGCGCCAGCACCCGAACCGAGAGGTCGAGGGCCGCCACCAGCGGCTTGCCCTGCTCGATTCGCGACAGGTCATAGATCAACGCGCGATTGCGACGGTCGTCCCCGCGCCCTTGCAGGATGGCGATGCCGTCGCCGAGGAGCACGTCTGAGCCCCAGTGCTGGGAAGGCACCGCCAGTTCAGCCCCGACCCCCGTCGCCCAGTTCTCCACCGAGTCGTTGTCGCGCAGGATCCAGGCCCCCCACAGCTTGTGACGGGAGTCTGCCCATAGCTCACGCACCCGCAGACCGGTGGTCAGGTCGTAGATGCCGTTGGGTTCCAGGACGTTGGTCCCGAAGATGGCATGGATGGCGCGGTTCGGTCCGTAGCGCCGCGTCCCGTCCGGGCCGAACACGGCGTCGGAGTACCAGCCCGTTCCGGTGGCGACGGCGTATGGACCGGACAGGAACTCCACCGCGGCGGCGTCGAGTTCCACGCCGGGCTCATCGTCGAGGTGCCACTGGGTGCCGACGACGGCGCGCGCCCCCTGCGCGAGGACCGTGCGGCCGGCGAGCAGTGGCACCGGCTGGGCACCTCCGGTCAGGTCTTGGCGCCAGACGCCCTGCTCGGGCCAGAAGTATCTGCGGTCGTCCGTCCCGTACACGGCCGTGGGAGTCAGGGAAGCGGCTGTGATGGTCAGTTCCGAGTCGGGCACCGGGACCAGCCGGTCCACCGCATCGGCGCCGACGCGCCAGAGCCACCACGTCTCCGGGCCCTTGAGCATGCACACCACCTCCTCGTCGTCGATGCGGCAACCGGAGGCAGTCGACCCCGCGGGGATCGGGGCCAGCCGCCAGGAGCCACCGGCAAAGACGGAGATGCCGTCGTCGGCGACGACGAACAGTGCGGTTGCTCCCGGGAGCACCGTGCGCGCGGTGCCAGCAGGCCGTTCCCAGGTGTAGTCGGTGCAGACGCCCTCGGTGGCACCCCAGTCGGCATGGCACCACTGCCTGGCTGCCGGCGCCTCGTAGGACTGGGTGAGACTTGCCCAACTGACGCCGCGCTCGCTGGTGCGCCACTGCGAGTCCCCCGGGACGCCTGCGATGGAGTAGGCCTCGCCGCTGGCGACATCCATGACGTTGAGTCTGGCGTCCCTCCCAGGGATCAGGGCCCGACCCCGGTCCAGTCGCACCTCGGTGTACGTGGCGGGAATCAGTTCTGTCTGCGATCCCTCCCAGCTGTGGAAGACGTAGGTGTCTACGCCGGTTCCGGTCCTGAGGCCGACCCAGCCTTCAGCTCCGAGATACGTGCCCACCCCCGGATCCGGCCGGGCAGTGGCTTCCCCCGTCGCGAGGTCGACGACGAGCAACTGGTCATTGTTCCTCAGCACGGCCCGACTGTCGGAACGCAGGCTCGCGGTCGCGGGCACTCCATCGGCGCCCGCGCCGTCGAAGTGCTGGATGACCTCGCCTTCGCCGTCGATCAGGGTCGCGCCACCCACCAGGAAGTGTCCGTCGTCGCTGGCCAACAAGCCGTTGGTCGCGCTTGGCCCCACCACACCCGGCAGGGACTCGACCGGCGTCAGCGTCCCCTCTGCGGCGGCCGGGGACGCTCCGACGCTGGTCGCCAGCAGCGCGGAGAGGGCAAGGGCAGCGACCTGACGGCGCATCGGCGTGCTTTCTCGAGGACCACGACCACCGTGGTCGTTGGCTCAAGGTACCGACCGGCATCCAAGTCGTCCAGCGCGGGGCGCGATACGCACGTCCGGGAGGTCAGTACAGCGTCACGGCCGTGGCCTTGATGGCGGCCACCAGCCGCAGCCCCGGTTCGATCCCCAGTTCCGCGACGGCGTTCGTGGTCAGGTCCGCGGCGAGCGACTGGCCCGCGAGGTCCACCACCACCCGTGCCACCGGACCGCGGGGCTCCAGCGAGCGGACCACGACGTCGAAGGCGTTGCGCGGGCTGCCGTGGGGATCTCGAAGGTGCAACCCGACGGCGTTCGCGGGGATGCTGGCCCAGCCGGGTCCGGCGGTGGCGTCGTCGCCCATCAAGCCGGCGACGACGGTTCCGTCGGCCAGGCGCAGACCGCCGGAGACGAGTTCCCCCGTGAGCAGGTTGACGCCTGTGAAGTCGGCGAGGAACCGGCTGCGGGGCCGCGGTAGGACGTCGGCGACCGGTCCCTCCTCGACCACGCGGCCGGCATCCATCACCACGACGTGGGAAGCGAGGGTGAGGACGTCGAGCAGGTCGTGGGTGACCAGCACCGACGTGCGCCCCCGCAGGTGGGAGCGCAGCAGCCCGCGCATTTCTGGGGCGGCCGCTGCGTCGAGGGCAGCCAGCGGCTCGTCGAGCAGGACCAGGTCGGGGTCGACGGCGAGCGCGCGCGCCAGTGCGACCCGCTGGGCCTGACCGCCGGAGAGTTGGGCCGGTCTGCGGGCGGCGAGGTCGACACAGCCGACGGCGGCCAGGTGCCGCAGGGCCTGGGACTGGGCCTCGGCCTTGCCGACGCCGTGCGCCCGGACCCCGAAGGCCGCGTTGGCCAGCACGTCGAGGTGCGGGAAGAGCAAAGCGCGCTGCTCCAGGAGTGCGAAGCCCCGACGGTGGGCGGGCACGAAGCCCCGCTCGTCGGCCAGCCGCCGGCCGAGCACCTCCACGGTGCCCTTGTCGGGGCGCAGGGCCCCCGACAGGAGCGCCACGAGCGTGGACTTGCCCGCTCCGTTGGGCCCGACGACGGCGGTGCAGACACCCTCGGGCAGTTCGAGGTCCAGCTCGACGTCGCGCACCCGCACGGTGGCGGCCACCCTCGTCCCGCTCACGATCCCACCCTGATCCGCCGGCTGAACCTCGCCGAGACCGCGACGACCACCAGCGCCACCACGACGAGCACCAGCGCGAGCGCCAGCGCCAGGTCGGCGTCCTGTTCCCGGACCAGGTAGACCAGCAGCGGCATGGTGCGGGTGGTGCCTGCGAGGGAGCCGGCGAAGGTCAGTGTCGCCCCGAACTCCCCCAGCGCCCGGGCGAACGTCAGGGCGGTTCCGGAAACCAGTGCGGGCATGGCCATCGGCAGCGTGACGCGCAGCAGCACCCGCGTCGGGGAGGCTCCCAGGTTGGCGGCGACGGTGCCGTAGTCGCCGGAGTCAGCCCGCAGCGCGCCCTCGAGCGCGATCACCAGGAACGGCATGGCCACGAACACCTGCGCCACGACGACGGCCGCGGTCGTGAAACCGATCTCGATCCCCCACGCGGACAGCTGCTGCCCGACCAGGCCGCGGCGCCCCAGCGTCGCGAGCAGCGCCAGGCCCGCCACCACCGGCGGCAGCACCATGGGGATGGTCACGATCGTGCGCACCACCGTCGCCCACCGGCCCTCCAGTCGGGCCATCACCAGCGCCAGCGGGACGCCCAGCAGGAACGAGACCGACGTCGCCACCAGACAGGTGACCAGCGACAGGACCAGCGCCTGCCGGGCAGCCCCGGTCCCGAGCAGTCCCGGAAGTTCGCCCCAAGGGATCCGCGCGAGCATCCCTGCCAGCGGGACGACGAGGAACGCCAGCCCGATCCCGAACGGCAGCCAGGTCCACCTGGGCATCAGGGCGCCCCGAAGCCGCGGGCCGCCAGTACGGCCTGGCCGTCGGTGGACGTGACGACTTCGATGAACGCGGCCGCCTCCACGCCGGAGCCACCCCTGACGGAGACGATCCAGTACTCGTTGGGGTGGTCCTCGGCGGCGGGGACGTCGATGACGTCCACAGCGTCGCCTGCGGCGGCGGCGTCGGTGGCGTAGACGAAGCCGGCGTCGGCCTCACCGGAGGTGACCTTGCCCAGGACGTCGGTGACCTTGGTCTCCTCCGAGACCGGGCTCAGACGCACGCCCAGATCGTCGGCCAGCGCCGCCGTCGCACGACCACACGGCACCTCCGGTGCGCACACCACCAGCTTGGCGCCGGCCAGGGAGTCATCGAGTCCGGTGATCCCGGCCGGGTTGCCGGGCGGGGTCACCAGGACCAGGACGTTGGTTGCCAACCGGACGGGGTCGCCTTCCGTGAGGCCTGCTTCGACGGCGCGCTCCATCGTTGCGGTGTCCGCGGCGGCGAACACGTCGGCGGGGGCGCCGCCGGCGAGCTGGTCCACGAGGGCGGCCGACCCGTCGAAGGAGAAGGCGACCTCGATGTCCTGGGTCTGCGCGATCTCCTCGAACGGACCCGCGAGCGAGGCGGCGGCGAGGACGACGGGGGCCTGCTCGGCGTGGGCGGCACAGGCGGTGACCAGCGGGGTGACCGCGGCCAACAGGGCCACCACCCGTCTGCGCGAGCGGTCCGCCGTCATGGGGCGACGATAGCATCGGCGCTTTGTCCGGGAGGGGCAGCGGACGGGAGGCAGCGGCGGTGTCCTAGGCTCGTGGCATGCCAATTCGTGCAGCGGTCATCACCATCTCCGATCGCGCCTTCAACGACGTGTACGAGGACCGCTCCGGGCCCGTCGCCCGGGACGCCCTGGTGGCCGCCGGGTTCGACTGCGCCGACATCGTCATCGTCCCCGACGACTCCCAGCGGATCTTCGCCGCCATCCACCACGCCATCCACGACGGCGCGCGCCTTGTCCTCACCACGGGCGGCACCGGCGTCTCCCCCCGCGACGTCACCCCGGAGGCAACCGCCCAGCTAGGCGGCCAGGAACTGCCCGGCATCGCGGAGGCCATCCGTCGCAAGGGTCTGGAGAACACCCCGTTCGCCATCGCCTCGCGGGGCATCAGCGTCGTCGTCCGCGACGGTGACCGCTCGGCCCTCGTGGTCAACGCGCCCGGCTCACGGGGTGGTGCGCGCGACGCCACCGCCGTCGTGATCCCGGTGGTCGAGCACATCCTCGGACAGCTCGACGGCCTGAGCCACTAGTCGCGGCGCCAGTCCCCCGAACGGCCACCCGACTTCGCGGTGACGCGGGCGTTCACGATCTCCGCGCTGCGGTCCACGCCCTTGACCATGTCGACGATGGCAAGTGCGGCCACGGTGGCGGCGGTCAGCGCCTCCATCTCCACGCCCGTCCGGTCAGCGGTGCGCACCTCGGCCTCGATCTCGACGCCGTCGTCGACGATCACGAGGTCCACCCGCGCCCCGTGGACGCCGATGACGTGGGCCAACGGCAGCAGGTCCGGCACCCGCTTCGTCGCGGCGATCCCGGCCACGCGGGCGACGGCGAGCACGTCGCCCTTGGGGACGGTGCCGTCGCGCAGGGCGGTGACCACGCCGTCGGAACAGGTGACCTTGGCGCGGGCGGTGGCCGAGCGGACGGTGGGCTGCTTGGCGGTGACGTCGACCATACGGGCCTGGCCCGCGGCGTCGAGGTGGCTGAACTCAGGCATTGGTGTCGAAGACCTCCAGGACGTCGCCGGGGCGGATCTGCCCGACGTCTTCGGGGACGACGGCGAGCGCGTCGGCCAGGTGCAGGGAAGCGACGGCGTGGGACCCGGACCCCAGCCGGTGAGCTGGGCGGATGCCGTCGGGGGTGGTGGTCACGGGGACATACTGCCGACGGTTTGGCGGGGTGGTCCAGCCTTCGACGACGTTGGCGCGGCGGGTGGGCAGGCCGACCGGCCGACCGGCCAGCCGCGCGATGAGCGGGCGCACGAACAGCCAGGCGGAGACGAACACGCTGACCGGGTTGCCGGGCAGTGCGAGGAGAGGCACCTTGGCGCCCCGGACCTCCCAGTGGCCGACGCCCTGCGGCTTGCCGGGCTGCATTGCCACCTTCACGAACTCGACGTCGCCGGCGGTGGCCTGCCGGACCACCTCGAAGGCACCCGCGGAGACGCCGCCCGTGGTGACGATCAGGTCGGCGTCGGCGCCGGCCAGCGCCTGGAGGAAGTCTTCCGTGGCGTCGCCGACTCTCACGACGTCGGCCACCCGCCCCCCGAACTGCCTGACCAACCCGGCCAGCAGGAGGCTGTTGGAGTCAGGGATCTGCCCGGGTCCGAGCGGCTCGCCGGGCGCGACGAGTTCGGAACCGGTGGCCACCACGAGCACGCGCGGCCGGGTGGTCACAAGCCACTCCCCCAGGCCCACCGACGCCGCCGCCGCAGCCGCAGCCGAGGTGGCGCGCGCGCCCTCGGACAGCACGACGTCGCCGACGCCGACGTCCTCGCCCCGCCGTCGGATGTGACGCCCCGGGACGGGCGCGGTCCGTACCTCGACGCGGCGCGGCAGCGGAGAGTCGCCCGGTGGCTGGTCGGTGTCCTCGACCGGGACGACGGCGTCGGCGCCGGCGGGCATCGGGGCGCCGGTCATGATGCGCATCGCCTGCCCGGGCGCGAGGGGCGTCGACGCGGCGGTTCCGGCCGGGATGTCGCCGGCCACGTCCACCACGCAGGGTGCCGCGGCGACGTCGTCGGCGCGCACGGCGAAGCCGTCCATCGCCGAGTTGTCGAATGGTGGGACCGGGAGCCGCGCGATCACAGCTTCAGCGAGCACGGCGTCGGGATCCGCACCCACAGGGACTCGCACCGCCGGCAATGGCTTCGCCAACGCCAGTACCGCGTCCAGATGCTCCTCGACCGTCCGCATGCCTCCCCTTCCGATGCCCCGACGATAGACCAGCCCACGCTGTCGGCACTCCCGTTCCGCTAGCTGTGCGATCGCTGCTCCGACGCCGAGCACACAACGCACACCCAGGCGGGTCGTCGGGCGCCCCCACCAGCCCCGGACGGACACCCGCGGCCTTGGTTGTGCGATCGCTGCTCCGACGCCGAGCACACAACGCACACCCAAGCGGGTCGTCGGGCTCTCCCACCAGCCCCGGACGGACCCCCGCGGCCTTGGCTGTGCGATCGCTGCTCCGACGCCGAGCACACAACGCACACCCAGGCGGGTCACGACGTCGGCGGCGCCTGTCAGGGCAGACCGGTCCAGTCAGCGGTGCCGTCCGGGTAGCGCTGGTGCTTCCAGATGGGAACCTGCTCCTTCACCCGGTCCACGAGGTCACTCGCGCAGCTGAATGCCTGGTGTCGGTGCGAGGCCGCCACGACGGCAAGCAGCGCGACGTCCCCGATCTCCAGGCCTCCAACCCGGTGGACCACGGCGATGGCGTGGACGCCCTCGCGGTCGGCGAACTCCTCGGCCACCTGGCGCAGGACCTCGGGAGCGCTCGGGTGACAGGAGTAGGACAGCGACGACACCTCGCGTCCGCCGTCGTGGTTGCGGACGGCGCCGGCGAAGGTGACGACGGCGCCAGCCTGCTGGTCCTCCACGAGGGCGGTGACTGCCGCGACGTCGATCGGCTCCTCGGAGACGGCGGCCAGGCGCACGACGACGCCCGGGTCGGATGAGGACTGCTGGGGTGATCTCGACACGCTCGCTCCGCTCGCTACCCGATCAACGGAAGTCACGCTCGCTCCGCTCGCTACCCGATCCACGGAACCACGCCCGCCACTCGATCAGCCGACACTAGCTCGGCTTCGGGGCGCCGGGGCGGGCGTAGCGCAACCACGTGATCGCGATGCACATCAGCGCCCACGCGACGCCGATCCAGTAGAACATCGTGGGGCTCATGATCGTCAGGCCGACGCCGAACAGGAAGGGCCCGAACGCTGCGATGGCCGCGGTCCAGCCGATCACGCCGCCCGCCTGGCGCGGCTCGAAGATCATCGGCATCTGCTTGAACGTGGAGGCGTTGCCGATCCCGGAGAACAGGAAGATCGCCAGCATTCCGAACAGGAACAGGTTGAACCCCGACGACAGGGTCTCGGCCGAGCTGTAGTCCGGGGTCAGCGACGGGATGGTCACGATGATCGAGATCACGAGCCCGATGCCGGAGATCAGCGTCCAGATGGCACCGCCCATGCGGTCGGTGAGGGGCGAGAACGCAATCCGGGCGGCGGCGCCGACGAGGGGCCCCAGGAACACGAACTTGACGACGTCGGGCACCTCGTAGCCCTCGATCAGGAGCTGGGCGGTCGCACCGGAGCCGGTGACGATGTTGTCGTTGTTCTGGCCGTAGAGGTTGGCCATCAGGAGGCCGAACTGAGCCGAGAGCCCCGAGAAGGTACCGAAGGTCATGATGTAGAGCAGCGTCATGAACCAGGTGTCCTTGTTGGAGAAGATGTCGAACTGCTGCCGGATGCTTGCCTTCACCGGGACCGACTTCAGCACCACGTAGGCCCAGATGGCCGTGACGATGATGAGCGGCACGTAGACCAGCGCCGAGTTCTGGTACCAGACGACGACGTCGCTCTTGCCCGCGAAGCTCATGGTCTGGGAGCCCAGGAACGTGAACATGCCGAACGAGATCAGCCAGGGCGTCAGCAACTGCACCAGGGAGACGCCGAAGTTGCCGACGCCGGCCTGGATGCCCAGCGCGGTGCCCTGCATGCGCTTGGGGAAGAAGTACGACGTCGAGGGCATGAACCCGGAGAACGCACCGCCGCCGATCCCGGCGAGGAACGCCAGCGCCATCAGACGCCAGTACGGAACGTCGGGATTGGTGACCTCGAACCCCCAGCCGAGCACCGGCAACAGCAGCAGCAGCGTGGTCAGCGAGACCATCTTGCGGGTGCCGATCATGGGGGGCAGCATCATCCACACCAGCCGCAGGAGGCCGGCCGAGATACCCGGCATGGCCGCCATCCAATACAGCTGTTCCTGCGTGAACGTGAAGCCGAGCGCGTTCAGTTTGGGGATGATGGCGCTGGGGAGGAACCACGCCACGAAGCACAGCGTCAGCGTCACCGTGGTGACTGTGAGCGTGTTCCAGGCGAGCTTCTTGTCCCACTGTTCCGGATCCTCGGGGTTCCAGGACTGGAGCCAATCCCCCTTGGTCTCGTGCTTCGTGGTCACTTCACAGCCTCCTCAAGTGGCATTTCGATGGTGCCGGCAAGCTCCGGCGACTGGTCGTGGAGCATCCTCACCACGGTCAGGTGCATCCAGATGGCGCACAGGGCCGTGACCAGGAAGATGACGAAGAAGGTGCTGGTGGGAAACCCCGACCACTGCTTCGTGTAGGCGAACAGCGGGGGCAGGAAGAACCCGCCCAGGCCGCCCAGGGTGCCGACGAGCCCGCCGACGGATCCGACGTTGTCCGGGAAGTACTCGGGGATGTGCTTGAACACTGCCGCCTTCCCGAAGCCCATCGCGCAGCCGAGCAGGAACACCAGCACCGCGAACCCCGCCAGCGGCAGGTGGTAGGGCAGGTGCTGCGTGGTCGAACCGTCGGCGTGGGTGATGACGATGTAGCCGTTGGGCATCATCAGGATCCCGGAGGTGGCGAGCATGACGGCGAACGTCAGGTACATGACCCGCCGGGCCCCCCAGCGGTCCGACATCCAGCCGCCGACGGGCCGCAGCAAGGACGCCGGGAAGATGAACGTGGCGGTCAGCAGACCAGCGACGGTGAGGTCGACGTCGAAGTTGTCGACGTAGTACTTGGGCAGCCAGGCCGACAGCGCCACGTAGACCCCGAACACCGCCACGTAGTACAGGCTGAACCGCCAGACCCGGACGTGCCGCAGCGGCTGGAGCATCTCGCGGATCGACTTGGCGCGGCCGGGGGCCCGGTCCACCCGCGGCACCACCAGCAGCGTCGCCAGGCCGACGACGACCAGCAGCACCGCGTAGATCACCGGAACCAGCCGCCAGCCGCCCTGGATGCCGAACGCGAACGTGGCTCCGGAGGTTGCCAGGATCAGCGGCGGCCCGATGAACTTCGTCACAGAGGCGCCGACGTTGCCGGCCCCGAACACCCCGAGCGCGAGTCCCTGCCGGTCGCGGGAGAACCAGGCCGCGTTCCAGGTGGTGCCGACGGAGAACAGGTTGCCGGCGAACCCGACCACGAACGCGAGCACCAGCAGCATGGCGTAGCTGTCGGCCGTCGAGACCAGGTAGGAGGGCACCGCCACGGCGAACAGCATGAACAGGGTGACCTTGCGGCCACCGATCCGGTCGGCGAGGATCCCCGCGGGCAACCGCCACAGCGAGCCGTTGAGCACCGCCAGCGCCGAGACCCAGGACAACTCGACGTCGGTGAGCCCCAGTTCCTTCTGGATGGGGACGCCGAGGATTCCGAACATCAACCACACCGCGAACATCAGGGTGAACGCGATCGTGGACATGGTCATGACACGACCTGCGCCGCGCCCCGTCTCGTGGACCGGCGCGACCTCAACGAGTCGTGCCATGGACTACCGCTGCCCCTTGTCGCGGTCAGAGGTGCCGACGGGGTCCCAGCCGCGCCTGCCGGCGGCGACCTTCCGCTTCCCCCCGTCACGCGAGCGGTAGACGATGTAGGGCCGGAACAGGTAGTGCACCGGCGCGGTGAAGGCGTGCACCAGGCGGGTGAACGGCGTGATGGCGAACAGGAACAGTCCGAAGAACACGTGCAGCCGGAACTGCCAGGTGGAGGCGGCCATGGCGGCGGTGTCGGGCTGGAAGACCAGCAGGGACCGGAACCACACCGAGACGGTCTCGCGGTAGTTGTGGTGCTCCCCGTTCGGGTGGGTCTCGCCGGTGAACGTCGCCAGCAGTCCAAGCACGATCACGATGGCGAGCACCAGGTACATCGCCTTGTCGTTGGCCGTGGTGGCCTTGAACACGCGGCCGGTGCGGCGCCGTCGCCAGATCAGCATGGCCAGGCCGACGACGAGCGCGATGCCCGCGAGGCCGCCGCCGTAGAAGGCACCCAGGTGGTACATCTCCTGCGAGAGCCCGGCCCAGTCCGTGAACGCCTTCGGGATCAGGAGTCCGACCAGGTGCCCGATCAGCACCGCCAGCAACGCGAAGTGGAACAGCGGTGAGGCGATCTTCAGCAGCCTGGACTCGTACAGCTGGGAACTGCGGGTGGTCCAGCCGAACTGGTCGTACTTGTACCGCCACACCAGCCCGCCCACGAGGATGATCGCGACGACGTAGGGGAAGATCCCCCAGAGAAGGAAAGTCATGACATTGGCCTGCTTGTCTGGATCTGGTAGGTCTCGAGCCCGACCTGTTCGATCGGGGGTGCGTCCACGTATGTCGCGCCGTAGATGCGCTGCACGTCGGCCCGCGAGGCCGCGAGCGGTCCCGGAAGGTGCCGGCACACCGCCTCCACGAGGCCCTCGTGCGGCAGCTTGTCCTTGCGCAGCCCGAGCCGGAGCAGCTCCAGGCTCGCCCGGTAGGTGTTCAGCAGCGCGACGCCCCGCTCCTGGTCACCACGGGCGGCGAACTCCAGCACCATGGGCAGGTAGTCGGGCAGTTCGCCGTCGAGGTCAACGATGAGGCCGGAGTCCCGGTAGGTCTGCTTGATGGCGGCCAGCACCTCGCCGCGGCGGCGGGTGTCGCCGTCGGTCCAGTAGGTCAGGTGCAGGGCGTGGCGGCGGGAGAGGTCGAACTCCTGGACATGGAACTCCTGCAGTTCCCGCAACGGCGCCGATCGCAGGTGCGCCAACGCGGGCCGGAACAGCGGCACCGACGGCGTCCCGGCCAGCGACTCCTCGATCAGGTCGAGCGTCCCCAGCAGCCGTTCGTCCGGGTAGGTGAGCAGCATGCCCGCGGCCTGGAAGCAGACCTGCATGGAAGATGCCATCTCAGGTCATGCTCTCGTCGTCGCGGGCCGCACGCATGGCGTTGAAGCTCTGGATGGTCACCGGCACGGGCTTGCCGGAGGTCTCACCGAAGGGCTCCGAACCCCAGGCCGGGTCGCCGTCGAAGTCCACCGAGCAGCCCATCTCCTCCAGGTTGTGCGCCTGCTCGCGGTGCGCCTGCGGGATCACGTAGCGCTCGTTGTACTTGGCGATGGCCAGCAGCCGGTACATCTGCTCCATGGCCGCGCCCGTCATGCCGACGGCGGCCGCCACCTCCTCGTCGCCCTTGCGGCCCAGCGTGACGTCGCGCATGTAGCTGCGCATGGCCGCCAGCTTCTGCAGCACCCCCGTGACGACGGCGGTGTCACCTGCCGTGAAGAGCTCGGCCAGGTACTCCACCGGGATCCGAAGCGCGTCGATGGCGCCGAACAGGTTGCCCGCAGCCTCCGCGTCATGGCCCTGCTCCTTCAGCAGGTCCACCACCGGTGACAGCGGCGGGATGTACCAGACCATCGGCATGGTGCGGTACTCCGGGTGCAGCGGCAGCGCCACCCGGAAGTACTTGCACAGCGCGTAGATGGGCGACTTCTGCGCCGCAGCCAGCCAGTCCTCGGCGATGCCGCTGGCGCGCGCCGCGGCGATCACCTCGGGGTCACGCGGGTCCAGCATCAGGTCCAGCTGCGCCTCGTAGAGGTCCTTGGGATCCTCGACGGCGGCCGCCTCGGTGACGCGGTCGGCGTCGTAGAGCACGATGCCGATGTAGCGCAGCCTGCCCACGCAGGTCTCCGAGCACACCGTCGGCAGCCCCACCTCGATGCGGGGATAGCAGAAGTGGCACTTCTCGGCCTTGCCGGTGCGGTGGTTGAAGTAGATCTTCTTGTACGGGCAGCCGGTGATGCACTGGCGCCAGCCGCGGCAGCGGTCCTGGTCCACCAGGACGATGCCGTCCTCCTCCCGCTTGTAGATGGCACCCGACGGGCACGCAGCCATGCAGGAGGGGTTCAGGCAGTGCTCGCAGATGCGGGGCACGAAGAACATGAACGACTTCTCGTACTCGGCCTTGATCCGGTCGTTCGACTCCCGGCGCAGCTTTGCCACGATCGGGTCCTGGTCAATCGTCTCGTGGATGCCGCCCAGCGCGTCGTCCCAGTTGGCCGAGGACTTGATGGCCATGTTGTCGCCGGTGATCAGCGACTTGGGCTGCGCCACCGGGAAGTCGTCGAGCAGGGGCGACTGGATGAGGTTCTCGTAGTCGTAGGTCCACGGCTCGTAGTAGTCGTCGAGCCCGGGCTGCACCGGTGAGGCGAAGATGCTCAGCAGCTTCTTGAACCGGCCACCCGACTTCAGCTTCAGCCGCCCGGACTTCGTGCGGACCCAGCCGCCCTGCCAGCGCTCCTGGTCCTCGTAGGTGCGCGGGTAGCCGAGCCCGGGGCGGGTCTCGACGTTGTTGAACCACACGTACTCCACGCCTGCGCGGTTGGTCCAAGCCTGCTTGCAGGTGACCGAACACGTGTGGCAGCCGATGCACTTGTCGAGGTTCATCACCATCGACACCTGAGCCATGACCCGCATCAGTACTGCACCTCCTGGGAACGACGGCGCACCGTCGAGACGATGTCGCGCTGGACGCCAGTCGGGCCCAGGTAGTTGAACGCGTACGACAGGTGGGCGTAGCCACCGATCAGGTGCGTCGGTTTCAGCAGGATCCGCGTCACCGAGTTGTGGATGCCACCTCGGCGCCCGGTGGCCTCCGACTTCGGCACGTCGATGGTGCGCTCCTGCGCGTGCTGGACGTAGGCGACGCCGTCGGGCAGCTTGGGCGTGACGACGGCGCGCGCCACGAACACGCCGTTGGCGTTGGTCAGCTCGATCCAGTCATTGTCCCGCACCCCGATGGAGGTGGCGTCGGCGACGCTGAGCCAGGCCTGCGGGCCGCCGCGGCCCAGCGAGAGCATGAACAGGTTGTCCTGGTACTCCGAATGGATGGACCACTTGTTGTGGACGGTCAGGTAGCGCAGCACGATCGACTTCTCACCGTTGGGGCCGAGCTCCGGCTCACCGAACTGGCGCGACATGTCCAGCGGCGGCCGGAAGATGGGCAGGTTCTCGCCGGCGTCGGTGATCCAGTCGTGGTCCAGGAAGAAGTGCATCCTCCCCGACAGCGTGTGCCACGGCTTCAGCCGCTCGACGTTGATGGTGAACGCCGCGTAGCGCCGACCGCCGGTCTCCGAGCCCGACCACTCCGGCGACGTGATCACCGGCTGCGGCGCCTGCTGGGTCTGCACGAACGTGATCCGCTTCTCCTCCAGGCCCTCGGAGAGGTCGGCCAGCTTGCGGCCGGTCTTGCGCTCCAGGTTCCGGAAGCCCTGGGTGGCCAGCTCGCCGTTGGTGGTACCGGAGAAGATCAGGATGGCCTCGGCCATGCGCTGATCGGTGTCTATCGCGGGCCTGCCGCCGGCTGGACCGGACGGGTAGACCCCGTGCAGTTGTGACAGTTGCTCGACCTGGTGGTGCACGTCGTAGGTGATGTTCTTGATCGTGAAGCCGAGCCGGTCCGCGAGCGGGCCGACGGTGGCGAGCTTGTCCGCGATCGCGGTGTAGTCGCGCTCCACCACCATCAGCTGGGGCATGTTCACGCCGGGGACGGCTTCGATGTCGTCGCGCTTCCAGTCCCGCTCGATCCCGCCCGGCTGCTTCACCTGGCCGGGCGTGTCGTGCTGCAACGGCACCGCTACAAGGTCGCGCCGGGTGTCCAGCCGGCCCTTGGCCATGCTGGAGACGGCCCGCGCGAGGTCGCTGAACAGCTGGAAGTCGGTGCGGGTCTCCCACGGCGGGTTGATGGCCGGGGTGAAGGCGTGCACGTAGGGGTGCATGTCGGTGCTGGACAGGTCGTACTTCTCGTACCAGGTGGCTGCGGGCAGCACCAGGTCGCTCAGCAGCGTCGACGACGTCATGCGGAAGTCTGCCGTGATCAGCAGGTCGAGCTTGCCCTCGGGCGCCTCGTCGTGGAACTTCACCTCCGTCGGGCGAAGGTCCGCGCCGTGCTGGTTGGGCATGACGTTGTTGTGCGTGCCCAGCAGGTGCTTGAGGAAGTACTCGTTGCCCTTGGCCGAGGACCCGAACAGGTTGGAGCGCCACAGGATCATCGTGCGCGGCCAGTTGGCGGGCGCATCGACGTCCTCGATGGCCGAGGCCAGCTCCCCGGACTTCAGCTTCGCCGCCACCCAGGTGCCGACGTCGGGCGCCTCCCCCGCGTCGACGGCGGCCTGCGCCTCGTCGGCGAGGTCGAGCGGGTTGCGGTCGAACTGCGGGTAGAACGGCATCCAGCCCATCCGCGCGGACTTGGCGAGCGCGTCGGCGTTGTGCAGGCCGTCCAGCGACCCGGTCGAGAGCGGGCTGGTGATGGCGTCGGCGGAGTAGCCGTCGGTGCGCCACTGGTCGGTGTGCATGTACCAGTAGCCGGTGCCGATCATGGTGCGCGGCGGCCGCGACCAGTCCAGCGCGTTGGCGACGTTGAACCACCCGGTCATCGGGCGGGCCTTCTCCTGGCCGACGTAGTGCGCCCAGCCGCCGCCGTTGCGGCCGATGCAGCCGGTCATCATGAGCAGCGCCATGATCGCGCGGTAGGTGGCGTCGGCGTGGTACCAGTGGCAGATGCCGGCGCCGATGATGATCATCGTGCGGCCCTCGGACTCCTCGGAGTTCTTCGCGAACTCCCGGGCGATGCGCAGGCAGGCCTCCGCGGGGACCGACGTGATGGGCGCCTGCCAGGCCGGGGTGTAGGGGACGGTGGCGTCGTCGTAACCGGAGGGCCAGACGCCGGGGAGGCCGTCGCGCGGCACCCCGTACTGGGCGAGCATCAGATCGAAGACGGTGGTGACCAGTTGGCCGTCGATCCGGCGGGCCGGGACGCCGCGGCGCAGGATGGAACCCTCGCCGTGGGGGTCCTCGAAGCACGGCAGCGCGATCTCGACCGCCTCCGAGCCGTCGGCGTCGAGCAGGCTGAGGGCCGGGTCCAGGTCCTGCAGGTCCAGGTTCCACTTGCCCTGGCCGTCGTCGTTGTAGCGGTAGCCGATGGAGCCGTTGGGGACGGCGGGCGCGTCGGCGGCCTTGTCCCACAGCACCGTCTTGAAGGCGGCGTCGGGGACGTCCTGGCCCAGGTCGGCGGCGGTGACGAACTTCGACGCTGTCAGGCCGTGGCCGCCCGGGTGCTCGACGAGCTTCACCAGCATCGTCAGGTCGGTGAACTGCTTGACGTAGTTCTCGAAGAACGGGACGCGGCGCTCGACGAAGTTCTCCTTGAGCATGACGTGGCCCATCGCCATCGCCAGCGCGCCGTCGGTGCCGGCCTGCGCGGGGAGCCATTCGTCGGCGAACTTCACGTTGTCGGCGTAGTCCGGCGCGACGGTGACCACCTTGGTGCCGCGGTAGCGGACCTCGGCCATCCAGTGGGCGTCCGGGGTGCGGGTGACGGGGACGTTGCTGCCCCACATCATCAGGTAGGTGGAGTCCCACCAGTCGCCTGACTCCGGGACGTCGGTCTGGTCCCCGAAGACCTGCGGGGAGGCGACGGGGAGGTCGGCATACCAGTCGTAGAAGCTTGTCATCGCGCCACCGAGCAGGTGCGTGAACCGGGTGCCGATGGCGTGGCTCACCAGGCTCATGGCCGGGATGGGCGAGAACGAGACCAGCCGGTCGGGGCCGTACTCCTTGATGGTGTTGACGTAGCTGGCGGCCGCGATCTCGAGCGCCTCGTTCCACGTCATGCGCACCAGGCCACCCTTGCCGCGGGCCTGCTGGTACTTGCGGCGCTTGACCGGGTCCGTCGAGATCTCCTTGAAGGCGGCGACGGGGTCCCCCAGCCTGGCCTTCGCCTCGCGGTACATCTCGATCAGCACGCCGCGGCCGTAGGGGTAACGGACCCGCGTCGGCGAGTAGGTGTACCAGGAGAACGCGGCGCCGCGGGGGCAGCCGCGGGGCTCGTACTCGGGGCGGTCATCGCCGGTGGTGGGGTAGTCGGTCTGCTGGGCCTCCCAGGTGATGATCCCGTCCTTGACGTAGACCTTCCACGAACAGGAGCCGGTGCAGTTCACGCCGTGCGTGGAGCGCACGACCTTGTCGTGACTCCAGCGGTCGCGGTAGAAGACGTCTCCCTCGCGCCCGCCCTCCCGGAACACCGCCCGCCCGTCGGGGGTCTCGTCCCACCCGGTGAAGAACTTCCCGATCTTCAGCAGGGCGTCGCTGGCAGAACCGTCGAGGCGTGCGGATTCCGAAGTCATGGTCCCTATCGAACCAAGCGACAAGGTCGCATGTGGGCGAATCGCCCGGAAGTTTGTGACGATCTTTCTGTGACAAACCCGTCCTGGGTCCCGGCGGGCGGGATTCCGGTGTACCACCCCTCGCTTGGGTGTGCGTTCCGTGCTCCATCGTGGAGCAGCGAACGCACAGCCGGGGGGGTCCTCAAACCGCCCCCGGCCTTCTGGAAGAGTTGCCGCCATGAGACTGATATCCCAGACCGTCGGCAACGACGCCGCCCTCACCGGCTACATCCAGGAACCCAGCGCGGAACTCAGCACGGCGACGGTGCGGCCCGCGGTCCTCGTGCTCCCGGGAGGCGGGTACTTCATCACGTCGGACCGCGAGGCGGAGCCGGTGGCCCTCGCCTACCTCGCCGAGGGCTTCAACACCTTCGTCCTGCGCTACTCCGTCGGGGCCGAAGCGCCGTTCTCGAACTCGCTCGCCGACGCCGAGGCCGCCCTGCGCTGGATCCGCGGGCATGCCGACGAGCTGCACGTGGACCCCGAGAAGGTGGCGGTGGCCGGGTTCTCCGCTGGCGGGCACCTCGCCTCGAGCCTCGCCGTCGGCGCCGACAAGCCCGACGCGCTAGTCGTCGGCTATCCGGTGACGCTTTCGGAGTTCGGGCCCGCAATCGGCAAGGACATCCTGAACGTGCCGGACCACGTCACCTCCGACACCCCGCCCACGTTCCTGTTCAGCACCTGCGACGACACGGTGGTTCCCATCCGCAACTCGCTGGAGTTCCTGGGTGCCCTGGCCAGCGCCGGTGTGCCGTTCGAGAGCCACATCTACCTGCTCGGACCGCACGGTCTCAGCCTGTCGAGGCCCCTGACCGCCAGTGGTCACGCGGAACTGGTGGAGCCGTCGGTGGCGCAGTGGTTCGCCGACTCCGTCCGCTTCCTGCGCAGCGTATTCGGAGACTTCCCGGTCGAGGGCCAGTCGGAGACGTTCGCGACGCTGGTGGCCCGCAAGCACCCGGGCCAGGATTCCGCGCGTACCGCAGCCGACGAGCAGCGCTGACGACCGGGCCGGCCCTGCTCGTCCGCAGTGCCAACCGAAGGGCTCCATAACCCTCCCGTGGGGAGCAACGAGCCTAGACTGGGGGGATGACGGTCGCAGTGATTCTGGGAGGCGGGCGCTCCAAGCGCATGGGGACGAACAAGGTCGAACTGACCTTGGAGGGCCGCACGCTGCTGGAGCGGGCGGTCGACGCCGTCACCGACGCGAGTCTCGCCATAGTCGTCGCTGACAAGGTCGAACTGGAGCCCGCACAGGCGTGGCCCGAGGTTCGCTTCGCCCTGGAGAACCCGCCGTTCGGAGGCCCCGTCGCGGGCATCGCCGCCGGCGTGGCGCAGCTTTCCACACTCCCCGACAACGAGGAGGTCATCCTCCTGCCCGCCGACGCCGTGTCGGCCAGCGACGCCGCGGGCGAGCTCGCAGCCTCCCGCCCGGGGCCCGACGGCGTCGTGCTGCAGGACCAGCAGGGCTGGCCGCAGTACCTGTTCGGCCGCTACCGGCTGGGGTCCCTGCGCCGGGCGCTCGGCGAACTCGGCACCGTCCGCGACGTGCCGGTGCGGCAACTCGGCCAGCTCCTGAACGTGACGCGCGTCGTCGTGGACCACGACCTGATCGCCGACGTCGACACCCCCGAACAAGCCCGGGAAGCCGGGATCGACGTGCCGGACGCCGACGAGGCGGTCACCCAGTAGGACTGATCAGCCGCCCGCGAACGGCGGCAGGACGTCGAGCTGGCGGGCCTGCCCGACGGCGGCGCCGCGGTCGGTGACCCTGGTTCCGTCGAGCAGCAACGAACTGGCTCCCACCACCTTGCCCAGGCGCGCGTCGTCGCCAACCAGCTGCGCGAGCAGGTCCGCGACGGTGCGCTCCGGGGCCACCTCGACGGTGCGCGACGGCGTCCCCGCGGCCTCGGCCGCCCCTGCGAAGAACCGGACTTCCACTGTCATCCTCCGATGGCGCTCATGTTGCGATCCGGCTGCCGGAACCCCGGATCCCCGATGCCATGCCCGGCGCGCTTGGCGTGCTGCCCCCCGAACCAGAGCTGGGCGATCTCGGCGTCGTCGGCGCCGGCCCGCATGGGGCCGCGGAGGTCGGTCTCCGTGCGGGCGAACAGGCAGTTGCGCATCTGGCCGTCGGCGGTGATGCGGGTTCGGTCGCAGGCCCCGCAGAAGGGTCCGGTGACCGAGGCGATGACCCCGAGCCGACCGCCGGGCTGGGTCTCGTCGGGCGCCACGTCCCACAGCTCCGCGGGCGCAGCCCCCCGCGGCGTCGACGCCGGCGTCAGCGAGTAGTGGCCGGCGAGAACGGCCAGGATCTCGGACTGGGTGACCATCTGGGTGCGGTCCCACTCGTCGTGCGGCCCCAGCGGCATCTGCTCGATGTAGCGCAGGTGGTGGCCCCGGCTCAGGCAGTAGTCGGCCAGGGGCACGATGTCGGCCTCGTTCTGGCCGCGCATGATCACCGCGTTGACCTTCACGGGGGTGAGGCCGACGGCGGCGGAGGCGTCGATGGCGGCCAGCACGTCGTGCAGCCGGTCCCGGCGCGCGAGCCGGGCGTAGCGCTCAGGGTCCAGCGAGTCCAGGGAGATGTTCACCCTGTCCAAACCCGCATCCTTGAGCGCCCGGGCGCGGTGTTCGAGCCCCAGCCCGTTCGTGGTGAGGGTGAGCTCCGGACGGGCGCCGTCGACGGTGGTGAACCCGGCCACGGCGGCGACGATGTCCTCCAGGCCCTTGCGCAGCAACGGCTCGCCGCCGGTGAAGCGCACCTTGGTGATGCCCAGCGTCTCGATGGCGATGCGCACCAGCCGCACCACCTCGCCATCGGTGAGGACCTCCTCGCCGGGCAGCCATTGCATCCCCTCCGCGGGCATGCAGTAGGTGCAGCGCAGGTTGCAGCGGTCGGTCAGTGAGACGCGCAGGTCCCGGGCGGTCCGCCCGAAGGCGTCCACCAGTTGGCTCGCGACTGCACTGTTGGGCACGGGGGCCACTCTAACCGCTGCCAATCGCGGGGCGCCTGAACCGCCTGCGAGCACCCTGGAGTCGGAAGGTCCAAGCAGGGAGGGTCCTGGTCATTCGTCCCACTGGTCGTAGTCCACGGGGCCAAGGAGCGACCAGTCCTCGTCGATGACTCGAAGCGCGTGGAAGCCCCGGTCCCGCGCATAGGCCAGCGGCTTCAGCCCGGAGGTGTCATACATCAAGAAGCACACCGGGCTGTCCTCACCGAAAAAACTCATGAACACGCGCTCCGGGTCTCGAGCCTGCCAGGTGGCATGCTCCGCAAGAACCGAGCGCATCAACTCCTGATCGGCAACCGACGCGTCCTCGCAGGTCTCGTCACCAGCAATGGTGCGGCACAGCAAACTGCTGGTGAGACCAATCCTCGTGACTCCCGGCGACTCGGCGATGACCTCGTCGATCCGGGCCACCACCGCCTCATAGCTGGGACGGTTCTCCCGGAACTCGGGCTCCATCCGGTCGAACCTGGGCTGCGTCGGGGCGTAGAACCACGACGCGATAGAGAGGCCGAAGAGGAGGAGGAGGAGGAACACGAACAGGAGCACGGCAACCAGGACCAGACTCAAGACCACCTTGACTACGCCCAAGAACACTCTTCGACCGCTGATCGCCACAATCACCCCTTTCCTCTCCCGCCATTGTGGCCTGTGCCGGGCTCGCTCCCCCTTTGCGATCAGCCGGGCGCCACCGGTTGCCGCAGCACGGTCTTGAGCTTTTCCGGTGCCGTGCGGCGGGGATCACTGAGATAGATCTCATGATGTCTGCCGTTGAAGGTCAGGCCGCGCGCCGGCATCTCCTCCTCGTGCAGGCGGCGCAGCGTCGGGCCCTCATCGTCGTAGGGACCGAGGTGGAGGATCTGCAGGCATCGGCCCTCCACCAGCGAGGAGAACCGGACCAGGCCCAGGGCTGGCAGGTCCTTCTTCGCCGACTTGTCCACGGCGGCCCGGAAGTCGTCCTCGGTGGTCCAGGGTGCGACTGTGATCAACATCGTCCAGCGCCAGGCGTCCTTGTCCCGGCTCACGAAGGTGGACATGTCGTCGGCCCACCACAGGCCCTCGAGCGGCCCGACGACGCAGTCGCGGCCCCGCGCCTTGTGCGCGAACTTGAGCGCATAGGCGACGGGGTAGAGCGCCTCGAGCGCCTCCGCGTAGGCGGGACTGGTGTTCGGGTTGCCCGCACCGTCGACCGCGATGTGGGGGATCTCGGGAACGTCGACCTCCTCGAAGTCCGTGCCCTTTGGCGCGTAGAGGTTCTTGAACTCCCGCTTGATGTCGTAGGTGTCCATCGTGTCTCACTTCCGCAGGCGTACCGGTTTGATCGAGTGCGACCAGGTGCGCATCAGCAAGCCTGCCACCGGGGCCGCGCTTTCGGGCTTCCCCTGCAAGGCAAGATCGCCGCAACCACGACGAACCGTCATTTTGGTGCCGTACTTCGAGAGTAGGTCTTGATTGCGTCCTTCCATTGCCTGCACGTTTGCCTCCAGTGGCCCAGCCCCTAGGTGCGCTTCCCCGTGCGCACCGCACGTCAAAGGAGTCGTCCATGCCCCAGCTGTCCCGCCGCACCATCTTGCAGGGAGTCGGCAGCCTCGCCATCGTCGCCGCTCTCGCCCCCTGTTTCGAGGAGGCCGCGGCCGCCGCCCCCACCCTCCTCCCCGCCGACCTGGAGGCGCTGCGCCTCAAGTGGGTCGAGGATCTGACCTCGGCGTCGATCATCCTGGCGTCGCCCGGTACCTTTGCCGCCCGGGTCGGGGCGATGGACAACTTGGTCGGCAACTTCCAGAACCCCGCGCACGCCAGGGGAATGGTGTTCCTCCCCAACGCACTGTTCAAGGATCTCGACTGGACGGTGGGCGCCACGGACATCGTCAAGTCCAACAAGATGCGGCTCAGCTACTCCAACCTGCAGACCATGGCCACGGCGTGGGCCACGCCCACCTCCCTCTGGTACGGATCTGACACCCTGGTTGCCACCATCCGCAGGGCTCTCGCGCACCTGCACACCCACATCTACAACGACCAGACGGTGTGGTTCGGCAACTGGTGGAGCTGGCTGATCGGGGCCACGAAACCGCTGGCCGACATCCTGGCGATCCTGCACCCCGTGCTGGACCAAGACGAGATCGACACGTACTGCGCGGCCATGGACCACTTCCTGCCCAACAGGGATCCACAGCTGCAGATCCACCCGATCGGTGACCCCGCGACTCCCGGCGTCCAGGAGTCCAACGGCGCCAACCGCGTCGACATTTGCCGCGCCTTCATCGTCCGCTCGATCGTCCAGCCGGACACGGCGCTCCTGCAGGCGTCCGTCGCCGCGCTCAGCCCCACCTGGCAGTACGTCACCTCCGGCAACGGGTTCTTCAAGGACGGCTCCTTCGTCCAGCACTCGACGATCGGCTACACAGGCACCTACGGGCTGGTCCTGCTGGAGGGGCTCTCGAAGCTGTTCGCGCTGCTTGCCAACTCGACGTTCGACATCACCGACGCCACCAGAAGCAATCTGACCTCCACGATCGAGGGTTCGTTCGCCCCATTCATGTTCAACGGCCAGATGATGGACGCCGTGCGCGGCCGTGCGGTCTCTCGGTTCGCAGAACGCAGCATCGACAATGGCAACCAGCTCATCGAGTACACGCTCCGGATGGCCAAAGCCGCGGACCCCGAGACGGCGACCCGGTGGCGTGGCCTCTGCCGTCAATGGATCGAGTCCAACTCGGCCGCCACCGTCCTGGAAGGCAACATCGCTCGCATCGCGCTGGTGACCGACCTCATGAACTCCGATGTCGCGCCCGTCGCCGACGTCACCGGGCCACGGTTCTTCCCTGCCATGGACCGCCACGTCCACCGCGGTTCGAGCGGCGACTGGGCGATGTGTGTGGCCATGTGCTCCAACCGCATCGCTTGGAGCGAGAGCTCTGGAGCCGAGAACTTCCGCGGCGTCAAGACCAGCCAGGGCATGACGTACCTGTACACCGCAGACAACGACACGCACTTCGACGACGAGTTCTGGTCGACGTCCGACCTGGACGCTCCGCCGGGAACCACTGTCGACCTGACCCCCCTGCCCGACGACGCCGAGGGCCAGTGGGGAGAGACGACTCCGGCGAACGAGTGGACAGGCGGGGTGACCGCCGACGCGTACGCCATGGTCGGCATGCACCTGATCGCTCCCGGCGGCACCGGCCTCGTGGCGCGCAAGTCGTGGTTCACCATGGACGACCGCGTCGTCGCGTTGGGCTCGGACATCTCCACCGCCAGCGACGGCGCTGTCCGGAGCGTCGTCGAGCACCGCAACCTCGGCACCTCGGCGCGGGCCATGGTCGTCGATGGGTCGGCAGTCACCGCGGAGACGGTGCTCGCGGACGCCCAATGGGCACACGTGGAGGGCGCTGGCGGCTACGTGTTCCTCGGTGGTGCGCCGTCCCTTCTGGCGAGCGTCGCCGAGCGTCAGGGCACGTGGCGCGCCAACAACAACAACGCCGCTGCGGGAACCGCGACGGTGCAGAGGCGCCAGTACGCGACCCTGGCCTACGAGCACGGCGTCGGCGCTTCGGCCGACGGATCCAGCTACGCGTACATGGTGCTTCCAGGCGCGGGTGTGGAGGAGGCGGAGCAGGCCTCAACGAGCCCGCGGGTGTCCGTGCTCCGCAACGACGGTGTGGCCCAGGGCTTGAGGACCGACGTCGGGGTGGTGGCCGTCAACTTCTGGAAGCCGGGAAAGGTCGACGCCTACACCGCGAGCGTGCCACTGTCCCTGATCGCCCGGGACGTGACGAACAACAGCGTGCGTCTCAACGTGAGCGATCCCACTCAGACCCAGGACTTCGTCGAGTTCGACATCGAGGGGATCCACGGCCAGGGCATTGGCCGGATCCGGGGGCGTGACGCAACCCGGGTGAGCCTTCGCCGCACCGCCGCTGGGGTCTCGGTGAAGGTCGACACCACGGGATTGGCCGGCGCCACCGTCGAGTTCCAGATCGGCGGGTGATTCCGTGTCGTCGCGTAGCGCCTGCCGCCGAGCCTCGCCGGGTCTGTCGTAGGGACCACCGAACCGGATCAGTTGCCCTCCTGGCGAGTCTGTCGAGGTGTCCCACTGGGCCCCACTGCGGGGGTGGCTCGGCAAGTTTTCGCGCGCGGGGGCACAATGTGGAGCATGGCGAAGAAGGTGGGGCACGGGCTGGGGCCGACGCGTGCCCGCGTGCTGAACCGGCTGGCCGAGTTCGACGGCGGCATCGGCGTCTCGGCGCTGGGGGCGGACCTCGGGCTCCACATCAACACGGTCCGGTTCCACCTCGAGGCGCTCGTGGAGGCCGGATACGTCACCCGGACACTCGAGCCGACCAGACGGCAGGGTCGGCCGCGCGCCCTCTATCACGCCACGGACACCGCCCCCGTCATCGACTCCACCCAGTTGCGCGACCTCACCCAGGTCCTCGTGCGCCAGCTGGTCCACAAGGCCGACAACCCCCAGCGGGTGGCCGAGCTGGCAGGAAGAGGGTGGGGCGAGGAACTCGCGGCCAGCCCCGCGACGATCCCTGCCACGGCCAGGGACGGACTCGGTGACCTGCTGGACCACACCAGCGCCATGGGTTTCGCCGTCGGCACGCCCACGCGGGACACCATCACGTTCCGCAGCTGCCCCTACCGCTCGGTGAGCCAGCCGACGCTGGCCAGCATCTGCACGCTGCACCTTGGGATGATGCGCGGCTACCTCGACGCCGCGGACTCGGACCTGGAGGTGACCAGCCTCACGCCCGGCGACGTCTGCGTGGCCAGACTCACGCGGCGGCCCGCGCTGGGAGCGGCCGGCGGCTGAGTCCGCTCAGACCAGTCGCCGCGCCACGGCCACCGTCGGCCTCCGCCGGGGCGAGCCAGCGCAGGCTGGCCGCCTCTGACGCGACGGCGGCCCTGGAGCCGGTCTTGCGGAAGCCCATGGGGCTGACTCAGTCGTCCTCGGGCTCGGGCTCGTGCCGTTCCTGGTAGTTGTCCACCAACTCGAAGACGCCCTCCAGGACCTCCACGGGACGGAACGGGAAGACCTGCATGTTCTCGCGCGTGGCGATCCCGGTGAGTACGAGGACGGTGTGCAGGCCCGCCTCCATGCCGGCGACGATGTCGGTGTCCATCCTGTCGCCGATCATCCCCGTCTCCTCCGAGTGCGCCCCGATCTTGTTCAGGGCCGAGCGGAACATCATCGGGTTCGGCTTGCCCACCACGTAGGGCTTGAGGCCGGTGGCCTTGGTCATCAGGGCGGCGATGGCGCCGGTTGCGGGCAGGATGCCGTCCGGGCTGGGGCCCGTGGCGTCGGGGTTGGTGACGACGAAACGGGCACCGGCCGCAATGAGCCTGATGGCGGTGGTCACCTGCTCGAAGGAGTAGGTGCGGGTCTCCCCCACGACGACGAAGTCCGGATCCCGGTCCGTCATGATGAAGCCCTTTTCGTGCAGGGCGGTGATGATGCCCGCCTCGCCGATGACGTAGACGGTGCCGCCGGGCTTCTGGGAGGCGACGAAGTCCGCCGTCGCGAGCGCGGAGGTCCAGATCCGCTCCTCCGGGACGTCGAGTCCGGAGGCGCGCAGGCGGGCGGCCAGGTCACGCGGGGTGAAGATGGAGTTGTTGGTCAGCACGAGGAACTCGGTGCCGTCGGCCTTCCACTGCTCGATCAGTTCCTGCGCGCCTGGCAGCGCGGTGTTCTCGTGGACGAGCACTCCGTCCATGTCGGTCAGCCAGCTCTTGATGTCCTTGCGCTCACGCATGCCGCAACCCTAGCCCGTCACGCCTGCGCGCTCGCTGGGGTCCCACGCCACGGCCATGTCCGAAAACCGCCAGAAGCGCGCGGGGGGACGTGCCAGAGTGGAGCCATGACACCGAGTCTGACCTTCGATGAGCGGTACCGGGCCATCTCGGCGCGCGACACCCGGTTCGACGGCCAGTTCGTGACCGCAGTGCGCACCACCGGCATCTACTGCCGGCCGAGCTGCCCCGCCCGGACACCCAAGCCGGCCAACGTCACCTTCTTCCCCACCAGCGCCGCAGCCCACGAGGCGGGCTACCGCGCATGCAAGCGCTGTCTACCCGAGGCGGCACCCGGCTCGCCGGACTGGAACCTCCGCGGCGACGCCGTCGCCCGCGCCATGCGCCTGATAGCCGACGGCGTGGTCGAGCGCGAGGGCGTGACCGGCCTGGCCGCGCGGCTGGGGTACTCGTCGCGCCACCTGAACCGTCTGCTCTCGGCGGGACTGGGCGCCGGACCAATCGCGCTGGCACGCGCACAGCGAGCGCACACCGCGCGGCTCCTGCTGGTGGGGACAGGGCTCCCGGTGGCCGACGTCGCCTTCTCAGCCGGCTTCGCCAGCCTCCGCCAGTTCAACGACACCATGCGCGAGGTCTTCGACATGACGCCGCTGCAGTTGCGGGCCACCCGGCGCGAAGCCGGAGGCGCCGCCCCGGCCCCCGCCGGCATCACCCTCGCCCTCCCGGTCCGCGAGCCGTTCGACCACGCAGGCCTGTTCGCCTGGATGGCGGCCAGGGCCCTGCCCGGGGTCGAGGCCGGGGACGCCACGAGCTTCGAGCGCACCATCCGGCTCCCCCGCGGCATCGGCTGGTTCCGCCTCAGCGTAGATGGCCGACTGCGGCTGGAGGCGCGGCTGGAACACCTCGATGACCTCGCAGTTCTCGTCTCACGGGTGCGGCGGCTGTTCGACCTGGACGCGGACCCCGAAGCAGTCGACGCCGCGCTGGCCGGGCACCGTGAGATCGCGCCGCTGGTGGCCGCCGTCCCAGGCATCCGGCTGCCCGGTGTCGTCGATCCGCACGAGCTGCTGATCCGCGCGCTGGTCGGGCAGCAGATCTCCGTGGCCGCGGCGCGCACCCACCTGGCGCGGCTGGTGGTCGCCCTGGGTGGGGAGGTGGACCTGGCTGGCCAGCGGCGTCGCCTCTTCCCGACGATGGCCGCCATCGCGGAGCACGGAGGCGCGATCCTCACCGGTCCCGCGGCCCGGCTGCGAGCCATCACGTCGGCCGCCGCCGCCCTGGCCGCCGGGGAGCTGCAACTGACCACCGCCGACGAGCCCGGCGAGCAGCGTGCAGCCCTGCTGGAGCGAGCCGGGATCGGACCCTGGACCGCGGACTACGTCCGGATGCGGGTGCTGGGGGACCCCGACGTCCTCCTCGCCAGCGACGTCGCCCTCCGCACCGGCGCCCGCCGCGCGGGCCTGCCGCACCGCCCCCCCGAGCTCGCGTCGTGGGCGGGCCGGGCGGCCCCCTGGCGCTCGTACCTGTCCATGCACCTGTGGCGCGCCGCAGGCCCGGCCGCAACGAAGGAGACCCGACCATGAGCGAAGCCATCGCCTCCGTCCAGACCATCGACACACCCGACGGGCCGTTCACGATCGTGGTGGACGCCGACGGTGCCGTGCTGGCCTCGGGCTGGTCGGCCGACGTCGACAGCATCGTGGGCCGGATCCACCCGGAACTGCGCCCCTCCGGAACCCGGCCCGGCAGCACAGCCGCAGCCGACGCCGTCGCCGCCTACTACGGCGGGGACCTGTCCGCCATCGACGACGTCGCCGTCCGCCAGCGCGGGACGCGGCTCCAGCAGGAGGGTTGGGCGGCGCTGCGCCGGATCCGGGCCGGCCGTCCCCTCACCTACACGGAGTTCGCCGCCGCGCTCGGTGCCCCGACGGCGGTCCGCGCCGCTGCCGCGATCTGCGCCCGCAACGCTCCGGCGTTGTTCGTGCCCTGCCACCGGGTGCTCCGCAGCGACGGCAGCCTCGGGGGATTCGCCTGGGGGGTCCAGGTCAAGCGTGCGCTGCTGGCTCGGGAAGCTGGTTGATCCCCCCGGAGGTCCCGTCCGGAGCCAGGGGCAGCCGCACCACCATGCGCGTCCCCCGGCCCGGCTCGCTGTCCACAATGAGCTCGCCACCGTGGGCGTCGACGATCGACTTCACCACAGCCATGCCCAGCCCGCTACCGGGGATGGTGGACGCGCGCGCCGACTCGGTCCGGTAGAACCGGTCGAACAGCTGCCTCTGCTCCGCCTCGGTCAGCCCGGGGCCCGTGTCCTCCACCTCCATGAAGGCCAGCCCGCCACGGACGCCCACCCGCACCAGGACACCACCGACTGCTGTGTACTTGACGGCGTTGGACACGAGGTTGTCCAGCACCTGGGTGAGCTTCACCCGGTCCCCGGACACGTGGACGCAGGCTTCCGCATCCACGCCGAGCGTCAGGCCGGCGGAGTTGGCAGACGGCACGGCCGCCTCTGCGCACTCCCGCACGATCGCGGTGAGGTCCACCCGCTCGAGGACCAGCGGCACCCTGCCGGAGGCGGTGCCGAGCAGGTCGTTCACCAGGCCAAGGAGACGCTCCGCGTTGCGCTGCACCACCACCACGCTGCGCCGGTCGGCCGGGCTCATGCCACCGTCTTCCGCGCTCTCCAGCAGCAGGTCGGAGTAACCGATGATGGAGGTGAGCGGAGTCCGGAACTCGTGCGAGATCCCGGAGACGAAGTCGTCCTGCGCAGCGAGGGCAGCGACGAGTTCCGTGACGTCCTCGAACACCAGCACCGAGCCGGCGAAGTCACCCTCGTCGTCGAACATGGGCTGGGCGGACACGTTGACGGCGCGCTCGGAAGCGCCCTTGCCCAGCCAGATCCGGTCGCGCGTGAAGCTCTCCCCGCGCGCCGCACGCCGTACCGGGCGGTCGGCCACGGGGATCGGTGTGCGATCCGGACCCTCGAACAGCAGGAGCCTGCCTTCTCCGGGGTCCTCGGGGTCGACGTCGGGTTCAGCCCGCGCCTGGAGCGCATGCTGGCGGGGGTTCTTGAGGATCTCCACTCCGTGGGCGTCAATGGCCAGCACGCCGACATCGGCGGTGTCGACGATGGCCTCGACCAGGCGCTGCCGCTGCCGGCTGATCTCACCCGCCTCCTCCACCTTCTCCTGGTGGCTCTCCATCTCCCGGTTGACATACGTCGCGGCCACGGCCAGTCCGAAGGTCATGACAGGAACCAGAAGTGGCCGGCCCAGGTTGCGGGCGGTGATCTCCTCCCGGCCGAGGATGAACGGGGCATAGGTGACGAGCAGCGGCAGGACGAACGAGACCAGGCACATCACCCTGGGGAGGATGGAGGACCAAGCCAGCCAGAGCACGGGGAACCCCAGCAGCAGCGACAGCCCGTCCAGGTCCGGCGCCGCGCCATGGATGATGAGGCCGACGGCGAAGAAGTCGAGCATCGGGAGCACCAGATAGGTGCCGTAGGGAAGCCGGTCCCAGGGAACCGCCGCCGAAAGGACCGTGATGACGCCGACCACGATGACGCCCCACCGGAACAGCGGGTCGGAGGCCGTGGACTGCGTGGTTATGGCCAGGGGGATCATCACGACGGCGATGGTCAGGGTCAGCGGCAGCTGGGACAGGAAGATGCGCGTCTGGAGCCCGTAGGTGTGGAACGGCCGCTGCAGCATCGGCATCATCCCCGAGCCGTGCTCCTCCGTTGGGGCCTGCGCCACCGTCTGGGTCATGGCCCGATTATCCATGGTCGGGGCGAATCCGCGGAACGGGGTCCCCGACAACCGTGATATTTCCGTGACGCTCACCCGACAAGTCGTCAGGACCGACCGCTCCCGGTCACCACCTCATGCCAACGTCGCAGCACGTTCTCCAGTCGGCCATGCACCCGGACGTCGGCGAGGTCGTCGCCACGCGTGTCGCCGTCGTTGACGATCACCACCGTCTTGCCCTCCCGCGCCGCGCGGCGCACGAACCGCAGTCCGCTCATCACGGTCAGGCTGGAGCCGAGCACCGTCAACGCCTCGGCCGCCTCCAGGAGGCCGAAGGCCTCCCGGACCACCTCGGGCCGCGCGTTCTCACCGAAGAACACCACGTCCGGCTTGAGGATCCCGCCGCAACGTGGGCACGCCGGGTAGGAGAAGCTCTCGGTCCGGTCAACCTCGGCGTCACCGTCGGGGGCGGTTGCCGTTTCCCGGGCCAGATCGTGGAGGCGCGCGTGCAGGTCGGGGTTGAGCGCCAGCAGCTGGTCCTGGAGGTCATGTCGTCCGACGGCGAAACCGCACGACAGGCAATAGGCGCCGTCCAGCGACCCGTGGAGGTCAACCACCTTGCTGGAGCCGGCTTCCTGGTGCAGGCCGTCGACGTTCTGGGTCACCACCCCGGTGATGGGCAGGTGTTGCTCCAGTTCTGCCAGCAGACGGTGCGACTCATTGGGCTGCGCCGCCCCGAAGGCCAGCCAGCCGACGGTGCTGCGTGCCCAGTAGCGGCGTCGGGCGAGGTCGGACCCCACGAACTCCTGGAAGGTCATGGGGCTGCGGACCTTGGCGTCGCGGCCTCGGTAGTCGGGCAGGCCGGAGCCGGTTGACATGCCCGCGCCGGTCAGCACCATCGTCGGCCGCTCCCTGAACAGCTCAAGTGCTGCGGTGACATCGTCGTCGGTGGAGACGCGGCCGAAGCCGCCCAACGGCTCCCAGCGCCGGATGCGCGGGGCAGCGGGGACGTCGTCGACGGCGGAGCGGAACCAGCCACCGACGTCGGGCAGGGCGGGATCGGTCACGCTTCCAGAGTAGTCAGCCGTTGCGGACCGGCCCAGTGGAGTCGCGTACGACCAGCTTGGGCTCGAAGTGCTCCTCGATGGGGCCCTCGGTGCGGGCCCGAACGCCGATCTTGAGGGCGGCCACCCCCATCTCATGGAGTGGCAGGGCGACCGTGGTGAGGGCCGGTGTGAGGTCCCGGCACACCCAGATGTCGTTGCAGCCCACGACGGAGACCTGTCCCGGGACGTCGTAGCCGTTGTCACGCAACCACACCATGGCCCCGATGGCCATCTGGTCTGCGGTGCCGACGATCGCCGTCGTCCGGGGGTGTTCGGCCATGACCTCGGCAGCGGCGGCGTACCCGGCGTCGCGGGTGCCGAGGGCGGGATGGACGTGGACGCCGTCGCCGAGGACCTCGCGGATGCCGGTGATGCGGTCGACCGTCGAGGTCACTCCCGGGTCACCGGCCAGCAGAGCCACGTCGCGGTGTCCCAGAGAAGCGAGATGTTCGCCGACCTGACGGCCGGCGCTCACGTTGTCGACGAGGATGCGGCTCGCGGGCACGTCCACCTCGTGGCGGCCTATCAGGACGGCGGTGCGGAGCCCATCGGAGGAGAAGGCGCGCACGCGGTTGCCGATCTCACTGCGGTAGGTCTCGTCGAGCAGTCCCGAGCCGGCGATGATGGCCATACCGACGCGCTGCGCCTGCAGGGTCCGGAAGGCCTGGATCTCCTGGATGGGGTCCCGTTGCGTGTTGAGCACGGTCACCATGTAGTTGCGCTTGTTGGCCTCGTGGTGGATGCCGGCGATCATGCCGGAGAAGTAGGGGTCGCCCACGTCCCCCACGAGGACGCCGATGGATCCGGGGTTACCCAGCAGCAGGCCCTGGGCCTGGGCGTTGGGAATGTAGTCGAGGGCCGTCGCCGCCTCCTCGACCTTCAGGCGCAGGTCTTCCTTGACGGGGTAGTCGCTGCCGGACAGCACCCGAGACGCCGTGGCCAGCGAAACCCCCGCCGCGTTGGCCACATCCCTCAGCCTTGCTCCACTCATGGAGGGAGAATACCGTTACCGACTGCCCGCACGCGCGCGACGCGAGCCACACTTGTCCGCCGGTCACGGACGCGGGACCGCGGGCTGGCCCCTCAGGCCCTGGGTGAATGTGCCTCAGCTCTGGGTGTCGTCGTTGCGCAGGAGGTGGCGCCGCCGACGCAGACCGCTGGCGATCAGGCGCTTCACAAGGACCTTTGAGGGCACCGGGAGCGCACCCAGCGCCACCAGCGCCTCGTACATGCGCTCGGGGACGTCGTAGTGGTCGCGGTCGAAGGCCCGCTCGGGCACCCCCGCGAGGGTGGCGAAATCGTGCAACTCCTCGAACGACGCATCGGAGACCAGGTGCGAGAACACCGTGCCGTGCGCGGGCCACGCGGGCGGGTCGATGAGGATGGCCATCACCAAAGGTTAGGCCGCCACTGGCCGCGGCGCTGCCATCCTGGACGGGCCACCGGAAGCGTGCGGTCCCGCCGACGCACGCGTTCGCCCGGAACAGCCACCTAGGATTTCGGTCATGGATCGCGTGCTGAACGTCTCTGCCTACCTGTTCACCCCCTTGGCGGACAGGGCAGAACTGCGCGTCCGATTGAAGGAGTCAGCCGTCGCCGCCGGGCTCATGGGCACGATCCTGCTCGCACCCGAAGGCATCAACCTGTTCATCGCCGGGCCCCCGGAAGGGGTCCGGGCGTTCCTGGCGGAGCTCCGGGCAGATCCGCGATTCGCAGCGCTGGAGGCCAAGGAGAGCTGGTCGCAGCACCAGCCGTTCCGCCGGATGCTGGTGAAACTCAAGCGCGAGATCATCCGGATGGACCACCCCGCCGTCGAGCCGGCCGCGGGCCGCGCCCCCGGCGTCGACCCCCGCACCCTGCGGCGCTGGCTGGACCAGGGCCACGACGACGACGGCAAGCCAGTGGTGATGCTGGACACCCGCAACGCCTTCGAGGTGGACTACGGCCGCTTCACCGGTGCCGTCGACTGGCGGATCGAGCGGTTCACCGAGTTCCCGCGCGCTGTGGCAGAGAATCGCGCGCAGCTGGAGGGCAGCACGGTGGTGAGCTACTGCACGGGTGGGATCCGCTGCGAGAAGGCCGCCATCTACATGCGGGATCTCGGGCTGGACAACGTGTTGCAGCTCGACGGCGGCATCCTGAAGTACTTCGAGGAGGTGGGCGGGGCCCACTACGAGGGTGACTGCTTCGTGTTCGACGGCCGGGAGGCGCTCTCCCCCGACCTCAGCCCGCGTGCAAGCCGCGCGAGCGCGCGTGCCGCCCAGGATCCCGACCTGTCCGCGAAGCAGGGCTGATCGGGACCCATGGAGGACTGGACGGAAACCTCGTTTTCTTTGCACAGGAGTGCACAGAAAACGAAGTTTCTGTCCAGTCCTCCTCACCCCGTTCTGTCCTCGCGCCGGGCGCAGGCCCAATAGAGTGGAACCTCCGAGCACCGGGAGTCCGATGATCCTCTTCGACCACGTGAACAAGACCTACCCGGACGGCACCGTCGCCGTCGAGGACTTCTCCCTCGAGGTGCCCTCACACCAAGTGGTGGTACTGCTGGGCTCCTCCGGCTGTGGCAAGACCACCCTGATGCGGATGGTGAACCGGATGGTGGAGCCCACCAGCGGAGAGGTCTGGATCGACGACGACCGCGTCGCAGACCTCGACCCGGTCCGGCTCCGGCGCCGGATCGGCTACGTGATGCAGGCCGGCGGCCTGCTGCCGCACCGCACCATCATCGACAACGTCGCCACCGTTCCGGTCCTGAACGGCCAGACGCGCCGCGCCGCGCACGCCCGGGCACGCGAGCTTCTGGATCTCGTGGGTTTGCCCGAGTCCGTCGCACCCCGCTACCCGAGCCAGCTCTCCGGTGGACAGCGCCAGCGGGTCGGGGTGGCACGAGCCCTGGCCGCCGATCCCAACATCCTGCTCATGGACGAACCGTTCGGCGCGGTGGACCCAGTTGTCCGCGCAGAACTCCAGACCTGGTTGCTGAGGATCCAGGACGAGCTGGCCAAGACCATCCTGTTCGTGACCCACGACGTCGACGAGGCCTTCCTGCTGGGTTCCGAGGTCCTCGTTCTGCGGACGGGCGCCGAGGTGGCCCAACGCGGCACCCCCGCCGACATCCTGCTCGAGCCCGCCGACGAGTTCGTCACCGACTTCATCGGCGGACCCCGACGGCGCCTCCACACGGAGGTGCGCGAAGGCAGGCGCCTCGTCGTCGACGCCGAAGGCCGGGTGGCGGGGGTGGCCACCGACGGCGGCACGGGGGGCTCAGCGTGAATTTCGGCTGGGTCCAGGACAACTGGGACCGCATCTGGGCGCTGACGGTTCAGCATGTGCAGATGTCGTTGGTGCCGGTGGTCCTGAGCCTGCTGATCGCGGTGCCGATCGGGTGGGCGTCGCACCGCAACCGGGTGGCCCGCAAGACCCTGCTTCCGTTCAGCAGCATCCTGTACGCGTTGCCGTCGCTGCCGCTGTTCGTGGTGCTGCCGGTGCTGCTGGGCACCCGCATCCTTGATCCTGTCAACGTCGTGGTGGCGCTCACGATCTACGGTGTGGCGCTGCTGGTGCGCACCGTAACCGACGCCTTCGACAACGTCGGACTTGCCATCCGCGACGACGCGCTGGCCGTCGGGCACTCCCGCGGCCAGGTGTTCTGGCGCGTGGCGCTCCCGCTGGCCGGTCCCGCCATCCTGGCGGGCCTGCGCGTGGTGAGCGCGTCGACGCTCTCCCTCGTCTCGGTGGGTGCCCTGATCGGCGTGCCCTCGC
The DNA here is from genome assembly GCF_020687685.1 of Tessaracoccus sp. OS52. Classification (GTDB taxonomy): domain Bacteria; phylum Actinomycetota; class Actinomycetes; order Propionibacteriales; family Propionibacteriaceae; genus Arachnia. The sequence goes on from NZ_JAJEWM010000002.1 coordinate 88,639, forward strand.
TGGGCTACTTCTTCACCGACGGTTACCGCCGCGCGTTCCCCACCGAGATTTGGGTGGGGATCGTCGGGACGGTCCTGCTGGCCGCCGTGTTCGACCTGGCGCTGGTCGTCGTCGGCCGGGTGCTGATGCCCTGGGTCCGTGCGACGGACAGGAACCGGCCATGAACCAGATCGTCGCAGCGCTCGCGTGGCTCGCCGACGGCGCCAACTGGAGCGGATCCGGGGGGATCATCGCGAGGACCGGTGAGCATTTGTGGTACTCGGTCCTGGCCCTGGCGCTGGCCGCGGTGGTCGCGGTGCCCCTCGGCATGTACATCGGCCACACCGGCCGGGGCCGCACCTTCGCCGTCGCGGCGTCCGGGGCGGTGCGCGCCCTGCCGTCGCTGGGTCTGCTCACGTTGCTGGCGGTTTCGATGGGGCTGGGGCTCAGTTGGTCCATAGTGCCGTCGACGATCGTGCTGGCACTGCTGGCGGTGCCATCGTTGCTCGCAGGCACCTACTCGGGGTTCGACTCCGTGGCCGACGACGTGGTCGACGGCGCACGGGCCACCGGCTTCTCGGAGCTGCAGATCGTGAGCAGGGTGGAACTGCCGCTCGCGCTGCCACTGATGGTCGGGGGCCTGCGGGCGGCGGCGCTGCAGGTGATCGCCACCGCAACCATCAGCGCCTACATCGGCCTCGGGGGGCTGGGTCGCTTCATCCTGGACGGACTTTCGGTGAGCGACTACCCCCGTATGCTGGGGGGCGCGATCGCGGTGGGTGGCCTGGCCCTGGCGGTGGACCTCATCATCCAGATCGTGCAACGCACCACAATTCCTCGCGGGGTCCACGTAGCCGTCGGACCCATGGATGCATAGGAGTACCCCATGCCGTTCCGTCCCAGCCGACGATCCGTCCTCGTCTCCACGGGGGTCGCCGCGCTCGCGCTTGCGGGCTGCTCGAACTCCGACCCGCTCGCCACGGACCAGCCGAGCGCCGACGCAACCTCCGATGACAGCGCCGCCCCCACCGGCGGGGCCATCACCGTCGGATCCGCTGGGTTCGCGGAGAACGAGATCATCGCCGAGCTCTACGCGCAGGCTCTGGAGAACGCCGGCTACACCGTCGAGCGCAGGATGCAGATCGGCGCCCGGGACATCTACTTCGGCGCCCTGACCGACGGTTCGGTGGACCTCCTGCCCGAGTACTCCGGCAACCTGCTGCAGTTCCTGGAGCCCGAGTCGACGGAGTCGGATGCCGACGCCATCGTGGCCGGGCTGGGCGAGGCGCTGCCGGACGGCCTGCGGGTCCTGGAGGCCGCCGAGGCCTCCAACAGCGACTCCTACTGCATCACCCAGCGGTTCTCCTCCGCATTCGAGATCACCTCCCTGGAGCACCTTGCCACCTACGAGAGCACCATTCGCCTGGCGGGCAACCCGGAGTTGGCCGAGCGTCCCTACGGTCCGCCGGGACTCACCGAGATCTACGGCGTCCCACCTGAGAAGATCATCTTCACCCCCATCGACGACGGCGGCGGCCCCCTGACCGTGCAGGCCCTGGTTGGCGGTGAGGTCGAGATGGCCAACATCTACACCACCACTCCTGCGATCCGAGACGAGGACCTGGTCGTCCTCGAGGACCCGAAGGGCATGATCGTCCCGCAGAACGTTGTGCCGGTGGCGAGCGAGAACGTCCCCGCTGAAGCCGAAGAGGTCATCAACGCTGTCCAGGCCAAGCTGACCACCGACCAACTGATCATCATGAACGCGCGCAACCAGGGCGAGGAGAAGGCTTCCCCGGACGTCATCGCCAAGGAGTGGCTGGAGCGGATGGGCCTGCTCGGCTGAGTCCCAGAGGCCTCAGCATCCTCGGTTGGCTAATAGATGGTGCGTCCGTGCTCATCGGCTAGGCCTGACTTGCGCAGGAAGTACGTGTTGATCTGATCACGCCACTCGACCGCTGAGCGAAGCTGCTCGTCCAGGCGTTCCGCAACCCTGTCGAACAGGGCGTCATCCACCCGTCCCGACAGGTCCTCCCACCGACGACGCATACGATCCACCGCCTCCACACCGTCGAAGTGCGAGTCGTAGATGTGCTGGATGACGGTCTTGCCGCTGTGAAGCCGGTGTCCGTAGGGCAGATGGTGGAAGAACAGCGCCAGCTCGTCGGGCGTCGTCTGCCGGTGGTCGTACCGGGAGCGCCACGGTTCGGGGTACTGGCCGGCGTACCCGGTCCCGGTGGCGGTGGTGCGGTCGACGCCAACGCCGTCGCGGTCAGCGAAGTGGTAGGTCCCCCAAGGGCTGTACTCGTACCCGTCGACGGCGGGGCCGTAGTGATGTCCCGGCTGGACCATGAACCCCACCCCGAGCGGAGCGGTGTAGGACTCGTAGACCGACCAGGAGTCATCCAGGATCTCGTGGATGACACCAGCCACCACCTCGTCGTCGCCAAAGGTCAGCGCGATCCACTCGTCGAGGATGTCCGACGGAAGCAGTGTTGGATCCCAGGCCAGGCGGCCATAGGCGTACAGGTTGGCCTGCGCCAGCGGGTGACCCGTCCAGAACTCATCGTCACCGACGTTGGAGACCGCAGCCATCCCGCCCCGCACGAGTGCAGCGGTGGCGGGGGCGTCATCGCCAAAGGGTCGGAACCCGAGCACCTGCTGCCAGAGGGGCGCGAGGTAGACAGCGTGCAGCTGGTGACCGGTGTACTCCTGTGTGACCTGCAGCTCCAGCGCCACTCGGGTGCGCTGCATTGCGAACAGCAACGGCGAGACGGGTTCGCGGACCTGAAAGTCCATCGGGCCGTACTTGACCTGGACGACTACGTTGTCGTCGAACCGGCCGTCCAGGGGGGTGAAGTGGTCGTGGGCGGCCCGGGCACGATCCGTGCTGCGGTCCCGCCAGTCCTGCCGATGGTTGTACACGAAGGCGCGCCAGTGCAGGATGCCGCCATGTGGGGCCAGTGCCCTGGCGATCACGTTTGCGCCGTCAGCGTGATCCCTGCCATAGGCGAACGGGCCCGGCTGGCCCTCGGAATCCGCCTTGACCACGAAGCCGCCGAGGTCCGGGACAACCTCGTGGACGCGTTCGACGGTGTCGCGCCACCACTGGGCTACCAAGGGGTCCAACGGATCTGCACTTGGGAGTCCCCCGAGCAGGATGGGCGAGGAGAAGTTCACCGAGAGGTGCAGCTGGATCCCCCATGGCCGGAACTGCTCGGCTATCCGGGCTACCTCCGGGAGGTCGTCGGTCAGCAACCTCGTCTCCCGGGCGGCCACGTTGACGTTGTTGATCGCCACGCGGTTGACGCCGATGGAGGCCAGCAGGCGGGCGTACTCCCCGACGCGCGACAGGTCCGGCCGTATGGAACCGGACTCGAAGAACAGGGAGCCGCCGGAGTAACCGCGCTCCACCTGACCCATCACGGGGTGGACGTCGACGTTGTCCCAATGGTCGAGCATCCGCAATTCGTGTGCGGGTTCACGGATACCGAGCCGCATCCTCTCCGTGAGGGCCTCGGCCCCAGACCTGACCACCTCGAACCATCCGTAGAGTGCTCCGGCCCCGTCCCGGGCCACAACAGTCGTCACGCCGTCGGTGCGTTCGATCCGGTAGCCCTGCGGACTGGTGCCGGCTTCGTCGGTCCCCACCTTGATGGCGAGATCCGCGCCGGTGTCACCGGGTACCATCTGGGCCCTCAACGCCTCCTGGCGAATGGTCTCCACCAGGGGTCCGCTGCCAGTGAGACGCAGGACGCGTCCACGGAGGTGCGTGGTGGCAGCCTGCGGCAACCACATCGGGTGTGGGTTCATGGTTCTTCCTCCACGAATCGGGCACGGACGTCATCGCGCATTGGGCGAACTATCGAAAGCAGCAGCGCAGCCAGCAACGAGGCCGCGAGAGCCGCGGCCCAGTCCGAGGCAAAGGTGATCAGCGTGGTCAGGATCACAAGGAACGAGATGACTCCGAGGCTGACGATGGGCCTTGCGGCCAGGTAGAACAGGGCCAGCCGGGCCACATCCCGGGTCCGGAACCGGAAGAACGTCGCGATTACGACGGCGTTGACGGCCCACAGCACCAGCACCACCCCAAGGACGCCGGAAGCGACGCGCATCGCCTCACCGACGCCTGCCTCGCCCCCGACGATGAGGTTCACCGCCAGAATCGCTCCGCCGACGAGCGCGGGCACCCAAACCTTGCAGACGTCGACTACGTTTTGGAGCCAACCGTGCCAGAACACGGGCCACACCACCAGATCCGCCCCGGCAGCCCTGCGGTCCAGCGCGAAGAGCGCCGCGGAGAAGGCGGGCGCGAGCGGGACCAGGCAGAGTGCGAAGAGCGCGATGTTGCTCGCGTCACGGGTCAGGAGCATGAGCCCCAGGAACCCGGGGGCGGCCGCCAGGAGGAAACAGGCCTCGACCACCATGAACCAGTAGACCACCGCGGTAACCCGCCCCAACGGCGTGTTGCGGGGGTCACCAGTTCCCTGGCGGTTCTCCGGGGTCACCAGCACATCATCTCCCCACCTCGAGCAGCAGGACACCTGCGGCGGGTATGACCAACGCTTCCCCTTGCAGAACCGACTCTCCCGTCAGCAGGTCGACACCACTCACTGCGGCGATCACGTCCACCGGCCCTTCACCGTGGTTGAGCAGGAACTCGAAACGCTTGTCACCGGCGATCCGGATGGCATGCTCCAAGTCTGGCGTCTCGGCGTAAGGACCCACCAACCCATGACGGTCCAGCACAATCCGGTGGAGCCAGGCGAGCCCGGCAGCGTCCAGAAGTGTCCCTACGTACCAGACGTGCCCCTGCCCCACACCGTGCCGTGTGACGGCGGGCGTGCCGGCGTAGAAGTCGGCGCCATACCTGCCCACCACCTGGGCGCCGTCGGTTTCGAGCAGTTCGAAGATGTGCTCGCCAGCGGCCACGAATCCGCCCGTGCCGCCTTCGGGGTCAGTCAGCTGTACCGGATTCAACTCCCCGGGCAAGCGGGCGTCGGTCTCCGTGACGCGAACCCCCGCGATAGCTGCGAACGGGCCGGGCGGGTCGGCTCGGAAGGCGAGAATGTCCTGGTCCACGCGGCCTGACATCGCCGTGATAACCACGCTCCCACCGCGTCGGGCGACGGCCTCCAGCCGTGGGGCCAGATCCCCGGAAACCACCTCCAGGGTCGGCGCCACGACGACGTCGTAGGCGTCAAGGCACGCGCTCACCGGAACGACGTCAACCTGCGCACCTGCCTCCCACAACGCACGGTGATGGCTGAGCGCAACGTCCAGGTAACGGGCGTGCCGGCTGTGGCCGTCGGTGAGTTCGTGGGCCCACCAGCTGTCCCAGTCGAACAGCAGCGCCACGCGTGCCGGCGTGCGGGCGCCCAGCAGGGCCTCGCCGACCGTCTCGAACTCGGCCCCCAGCGCGGCCACCTCGCGGAAGGTGCGCGTGTCGGTTCGGCCGGCGTGGTCCAGCACTGAGCCGAACTCCTTCTCGCTGGCACCTCGCGATCTGCGCATCTGGAAGAACAACACTGCATCGGCGCCGCAGGCGACGGCCTGCCACGACCACAGCCGCATGATGCCCGGGCGCTTGACCGGGTTGACGTCGCGGGTGGCTGTAGCCGACGGCGCCTGCTCCATCAGCCAGAACGGCTGGCCGTCCTTGAGGCCACGCATCAAGGCGTGCTGGAACGCCATCCGGGCGGCGGAGCGATCGTCGGGTGGGTAGTTGTCCCAGGATGCGAAATCCAGGTGCGGCGCCCAACGGTGGTAGTCGATGGGTTTGTAGGCACCCATGAAGTTCGTGGTGACGGGAAGGTCGGAGTGGACAGCGATGGCCTGCTTCTCCTCGCGAAAGCTCCGCAACAGGTTGTCGGAGTTGAAGCGCAGGTAATCGACGCTGATGCCCTGGAAGGCCGTGTGGTCGGGCCCGCGCCAGTGCTCCGAGAGCGCGTTTGGCGGGACGACCTGCTGCCAGTCGGTGAAGCGGTGGGACCAGAAGGTCGTGTACCAGGCCCGGTTCAGTTCATCAAGGGTGCCGTACCTGGCGCGGAGCCAAGCACGGAACTCGACTGCGCACAGCTCGCAGTAGCAGATTCCGCCGTACTCGTTCCCGATGTGCCAGGCCACCACGGCTGGGTGGTTCGCATAGCGCTCCGCCAGGGCTGCAGCCATGGCCGTGGCCAGCCGACGAAAATGGGGCGAGCTCGGGCATGCGTTGTGCCGCTGGCCGTAGACATGACGGCGACCCTCGAAGTCGGTTCGGCACGCATCCGGGTAGCGATGCGCCAGCCACGGCGGCACTGCGGCAGTACCGGTGGCCAAGCAGACGCTCCGGCCGTTGGAGTGCGCGAGATCCAAGCTCGCGTCGAGCACAGAGAAGTCGTAGGTGTCCTCAGCGGGCTGCGTGACCGACCACGCGAAAGCCCCCACTGTGAGGGTGTCGATGTGTGCCAAGTCGAAGGCGGCGTGGTCCTCGCGCCACACCTCAGAGGGCCACTGTTCGGGGTTGTAGTCACCGCCGAAGGCGATGCGGTCCGTGTCGGGGAGGCTCAAGTCAGGTTTCCTTCGTCCGGTCTCGTGCCGCCGGCCGGCTGTGAACATACCCCGGGATCCGGCTGTCATCTATCCAGGGAGCGGTCTCGTCAGCCACCGCGTCAAGCTCCACGAGAGTGACCTCATGGCGCGAGAGCGTCAGCTTCAGCTCGATCCGGCCGTCCTGGATCAATCTGGTGCTGCGCTCAACTGCCGGTCGCGCAGCGTCGTGCAGTAGGCCCAGGATCCGCTCGCTGGGATGGTGTGGCCGCCCGAGCTGCCGCCAGGCGTCCCAGGCGTTGCCGTCGCTCTCCGAGACCCGGCGTCGATGGACGTAGACTGCCCGGCCTGCGGTGACCGGGAGCGAGAGTTCGACGGTGTGGCCCCCGGAACCGGGGTTGGTGCCGTCGACAGGCTGCCAGGCCAGCAGCGCCAGCCGGCCATCCGTGTGGCGCGTGACAAGGTGATCATCCCCTCGGGAGAGGATCTCGGGGCCGAGCCGGGCCATGAATGTGAACAGGTGGTAGGTCGGCTTGGGGAGCTGTCTGTGGGTGAGCAGTCCGAAGCCGCCGTGGAAGATCGACGTCGGGACGTTCTCCTCCTCGAAGACGTCGCAGAAGGTCCAATAGGAGAAGGAGTCCACGAAGTTGCCCCCAGAGGCCAGCACCGGCGCCAGATACGCCGCGTTGTAGGCGGTGTCGTGGACCGGGTTGTCCGGACGGTAAGAGGTGTTGAACTCTGTGATGTGCACCGGCAGACCCGCCAGCCGGGTGTCCTTGAGGTGGCGACGCGGCGCGTCGAACTGTTCCAGCAACGTCGAGGGCGGCTGCAATGTCTGGTAGACACCGAAGGGCACGTGCTCGGCCGGGCCGCTGCTGTACGCGTGGCGGCTGACGAAGTCGACAGGGACCTCCCGGCTCGTGACGAACTCGGCGAACGGCTCCCACCAGTCGTCGGAGCCCGGGGAGAGGGCCGGACCACCCACTTGCAGCGACGCGTCGACGTCCTTGATGGCGTGAGCCGTCAGTTCGTAGAGCCGCAGGTAGGCGCCGCGGTCGGCACCCTTCCAGAAGTGTGTCAGGTTCGGCTCGTTCCAGACCTCCATGGGCCAGTGGCGCACCTCTTCGAAGCCGTAGCGGTCGACGAGGTGGCCGACGGTTGCGCGCACCAGCGAGACCCATTCGTTCTCGTCCGAGGGCGGGGTGACGTTGCCCTTCCACCAGAACACCGTCTGGCCGCCCGACGCCAGCGCTGACGGCATGAACCCAAGCTCGATGAATGGCCGGATGCCGAGCTGGAGCCAGGAGTCGACCACGAGGTCGACGTGGGTGAAGCTGTGGCGAACGCGGCGGACGCCGTCGTGCTCGTAAGGACGGTGGATGCCCATGTCGTCGGACAGCAGACCGTGCCCGCGGATGTGGCGGAAGCCGATCTGTTCCTGGACGAGGCGGAGCGACTCGACGTAGTCGTGTCGGAGTGCCAGGTTGAGTCGGCCGGTGCCGACGCACTCACGCCAGGCCTCGTTCAGTTGGCCGATGGGCTCTCGGGGAACTGCGGTGGGCACTGCTTCCTCTCGTCGTCGTGGGGCTCCCGAACAGCCGGGCGCGGGCGGCTATTCGGGAGCCTTGACTCACTCGCCTTCGGCGTAGCGCTTCTGTGCCTCGTTGAACATGTCGAGGTACTGCTGCAGGTTCATCCCCTCGAGTTCCGCGACGTAGGCGTCCCATTCCGACATGGGTCGCTGGCCAAGGATGAAAAGGGAGGTGTTCTGCAGGACGTGGTCACGCAGCGACGTCTGCCAAAGCGAGGCCTGCTCGCGTTCGAGTTCAGTCAGCGGCGCGGCCGGTGGCAGGGGTAGCTCCTCCTTGGTGTTCATCGCCTCCACGAACTCGACGACCTCAGGCCTCAGCATGGACAGGTCGAGGTCAGTGGTCGAGCCGTGCTCAAGCATCCATACCCCGTTGTGGAAGCCGAAATCGACGTTCAGCGCCTTGGGTGCTCCGGGGTTCAGGCCGTTGATGTCGATGTCCTCGGCAAGGGTCCGGGTACCGTCGGCGGCCTTGGTGTAGGTCTCTCCCTCGATGCCCCACTTGGCGAACTCGAGGCCCTCGTCGGAGTAGTAGAGCCAGTCGATGAACTGCAGGAGCGCCATGAAGTTCTCCGAATCGGCAACGTCGGAGGAGAGCATGAGACCGCTCTGCAGCCGGGTGCCGGCGGCGTACTTGTCACCTGCAGGCCCTGCGGGAACCCGGATCATCGCCACCTCGGCGTCGGTACCCAGTTCCTCGAACGTGGTGCGGTACTTGAGCACCTCCTGGTCGTTGCCTGCGATGGCCATGGACTGGCCGGAGCCGAACTTCTGGATGGCTTGGTCGTCCTCCTGGATGAGACTCTCGGGATCCATGAGACCTTCCTCCACCAACATGGCGTAGTACTCCACCAGGGACTTGTACTCATCGGTCGCGCCCGTGTACTCGAACTCGCCGGCCTCCTCGTTCCAGGTCACGCCCTCGCCGTACCCCCAGCCCGCGGACGTGCCGAAGCTGGCTGCCGCGAAGTTCAGGGTGGCTTCGAGGGGTCCGTTCGCTGACCAGCGATCCGAGAGCGGGAACGCGTCCGGGTGGGCCTCCTTGACCGTCCGCAGCTGGTCCGCGAACTCCTCGAAAGTCTCCGGCTGGAGGCTCAGTCCGAGCTCCTCCCAGACGTCGGCGCGTACTGCGTAGCTGTACTGTGCCCTCGGGGTCTCCCGGATGCCCGGAAGCAGGTAGAACTTCCCGTCCTCCTGACGCAGCGCGGTGTCGATGGTCTCAGAGAGGCCCCACTTCTCGACCTTGTCCTTGAAGTTCGGCAGGTAGTCCAGGTAGTCGCTCACCGGCAGGATGGCGCCTCCCGAGATGAACGAGACCTCCTGCCCGGGGTAGGTCACGGAGATGATCTGCGGGACGTCGGTGCCGGCGCCGATAACGGTCGCTTGCCGTTGCCCCCAGTCGCTGAGCGGCGCTGCGGTGATGTCAAAGGTGACGTTCTGGTTCTCCTCGAGGGCTGTGAGGATCCGCCAGTCCTCCTTCAGAGGGTAGTTGGGGTGATCTCGGTAGAAGAGCGAGAACTCCACGGGTTCAGTCGCCTTGAAAGTCGTGCCGACGCCATAGTCGTCCATCGCGCCCACGTCCTTGCCCTCGAAGACTGACTCCGGGACACTTGTCGGTTCCTCACCGTCGGGTCCCGGATCTTCGGAGCCGCACGCCGTGAGCATGAGCCCGACGCTCGTCAGCCCCGCCACGAGAATTCGCGTGCCGCGCCGCCGCGTCGGCCGCGCTGCCGAGTTCGCGTTCCTCATATCATTGTTTCCTTCCTTGCTGTGTCCTCGGCCGCATCACCGAGCGTGATCGGCCGTTCTCCTGCCGGTTACTGCTTCACGGATCCGAGCATCACGCCGGACACGAAGTACTTCTGGATGAAGGGGTAGACACTGACGATGGGCAACATGATCAGCAACATCGTCACCGCCTTGACGTTCGAGGCAACCTGGGTGGCCTCACCTGCTTGTTGCGCCGCGGGGTCAGCCGACGTCGCCCCAGCGATCAGGTTGCGCAGGTACACGGTCACCGGGTACAGCTCGGCGCGGTCCATGTAGAGGAAGGCCGTAAACCACGAGTTCCAGAATGAGACTGCGTAGAACAGCACCATCGTCGCGATCACCGCCTTGCTCAGCGGCAACACGATCCTCAGCAGGATTCCGTAGGTGGACAGGCCGTCAATCGCGGCCGCCTCCTCCAGGTCTTCGGGGAAGTTCTCGAAGAAGGACTTCATGACCAGCAGGTTGAAGACGCTGATGGCGTTCGGCAGGACTATCGCCCAAATGGTGTTCTTCATCCCCAGGCTGGAAATCAGGATGTAGTTGGGGATGAGACCACCGTTGAAGAACATCGTGAACACGGCCAGGCCGATGAAGAAGGTGCGGCCCTTGAGATGCCGCTTCGAGAGGGCATATGCGAAGCTCGTTGTCAGGATCATCGCGATCGCCGTTGCAACGACGGTGTAGACGACGGTGTTGCCGTAGTTGCGCCAGAACAGAGGGTCCCCCAGCACGTAGCCGAAGGTGGCGAGGTTGAAGCCCCTCGGGACGAGGTTCACCTGACCGGAATTGATGAAGGCCTCTGAACTGAAGGCCTGCGCGACGATGTTGAGGAACGGGTAGAGCGTCAGAAAGCAGATGACGATCAGAAGGAACCCGTTCAGTGCCCGGAAGGCGGTGTAGCCTCGCGAATCCTTGATTCCGCCAACGGTGGCGGGCCGGAAGATTCGCGACCTGAGGGAGCGCGGCTCGAGGGTCGTGTTGGTCATCACCAGAGGCTCGTTCCGACGGTCTTTCTGGAAATCCAGTTGGCGCCGAGGATCAGGGTGAGGCCGATCAACGCTTCGAACAGACCGATGGCCGCCGCATAGGAGAACTGGCTGGAGAAGATCCCGACGCGGTAGAGATAGGTGGCTATCACGTCCGCCGTCGGGTATAGAAGCGGGTTGTAGAGCAGCAGGACCTTCTCGAAGCCCACGGCCATGAACGTGCCGATGTTGAGGATGAGCAGCACGATCATCGTCGGCCGGATGCCAGGCAGGGTCACGTGCCAGGTCTGCCGCCAGCGGCCAGCCCCGTCGATGCGGGCGGCCTCATATAGCTGCGGGTCGATCGTCGAGAGCGCCGCAAGGTACAGGATGGTGCCCCAGCCGACCGTCTGCCAGATCTCGGAGCCAATGTAGATGGTTCGGAACCACTCGGAAAGTTGCATGAATGGGATCGGATCGGAGCCCACGGCGGTCAGGAGTTGGTTGATCGATCCTCGCGCGGACGTGAGCTGCAGGACCACGCCAGCCACGATGACGACGCTCATGAAGTGCGGCAGGTAGGAGATGGACTGCGCGACCCGCTTGAACCTGACCGAGCGCAACTCGTTGAGCATCAGAGCCAGGATGATCGGCAGGGGAAAGACGATGACGAGGCTCAGACCGCCGATGATCAGGGTGTTCATGAACACCCGCCAGAAGGTGGGGTCGCTGATGAACAGCTCAATGTAATGCAGCCCCACCCACTCGTCGCCGAACATGCTGCCGCCCGGCCGGTACCGACGAAACGCGATCACATTGCCCGCCATCGGTACGTAGCGGAAGACGAGAAGGAACACCACTGGCGCAACCAGCAGGGTGTAAAGGCGCCAGTCCTTCGCGAAGGCCCGCCTCCAGGACCTGGGGTCGACGTGTCTTCGCTTGGGGACTGTGCCACGAGCCGGCTTCGGTGGCACCACCTCTGCCGGGTGGGCCGCCGTGTCGACAGCGGATTCCTTGATGGTCATACGCTCCCTTGCGTCAGGCCTAGGCGATCAAGTCCTTCCGAAAAGTTTCGGAACTCGTCTGGACTGTTTCGACCGTAACCCAACACACCCGAGCACTGTCAAGGGATTCCGGGGAAATTGTTATTCTTCGGCCCAAATTGCTGCCAATCAGCCTCCGTTTAGACGCGGTCTGTCGTTTCGGGAGGTTTCGGCCCCGCACCGAGGTCCATGCCGTGCGCCTCAGCGCAGCGCCATTGAGAACACTGCGATGTGGAACCTCCCGCCCTGGTCCCAGCCGGGGAGCTGGACCATCTGGATGGTCTTCGACGGGTCGGTCGCGACCTCGTGGAAGAACACGTAGGTATTGCGATTGATCCGGTCCGCGTAGGCGTAGTTGTGATACGGCATCTGGATTGCCACCTCGGCGTCCGGGGGGACGTTCCAGGTCTGCCAGTCCGGGTCGCTGATGGTGAACTCCGAGGTCGTGCCGTCGGTGTAGGTGACCACGCCGGTGCCCGAGACCGGCCCCCACTCCCCCGCAGTGAGGAACCCGATCGCGCTGGCAGAGGCGCCTACGCTGATGAGCTGCCCATCGGCGAGCACGGCTTGGTAGCCATCGCGGTCCGGCCAGACGAAGTCGAACCCGCCATGCTGGAAGGTCCCGCCGGGCTGGACACCCGCGTCGGCGAGTGCCTGCCAGGAGTAACTGGAACCGTCGCCGTCGACGCCCCCGCCCAAGCCCTCCGGGTTGGGGTTGTCGTCGTCGGTGAACGCGACGACGTCGAGCGCCGCCTCAAGCGACGGGTAGGGCACAGAGATGCGCAATTGCGCGTCGGCCAACTCCGCCGTCTGCCCGGCACCGCTGACGGTCACCGCCATCGGGATGCTGGTCGTCCCCGGAACATCCGGTGCGCTCACGCTGAACGCCACGGCGCTGGTCCCGCCTGCCTGCACCCGCACCGTCGACGATTCGGGGGTCACGGTGACACCGTCACCCGGGGTCGCGACCAAGGTCACCTCGACGTCGGCCGCCGCCGAGTTGGTGAGTGTCACGGACACCTCCGCGGTGCCGTCGGATGCAACCGCCAGCTCGGGGGACACCGTGACCTGCACCGGGGACAGAGTCGTCGTGCCGGCGGTTGCGCGTGCGACGGTGAGCCGCTCGGTCCCCGCGGCCTGGGCAGTCGCGATGGCCTGCACCCGGATGCGCTCACCCTGCGTCGCCAGCGAAACCGGCAACTGCGCCTCCAACTCCACCTCCTGCCCCGGAAGGATTGCCGAACGCGGCAGCCGGAACGGGATCTCGGTACGTGTGAAGAAGTCCTCGCCCACCGCCAGCACCCGCAGCTTCGGTGAGGTGACCGGCTTGGTGCCGGTGTTGGTGAGTGTCACCGTCACCGTATTTGAGCCGACGGTGTGACCGAGGGCCTTCGTCGTGGGCGGCACCGACAATGCGACCGCCAGCGGCGACTGCTCGGGCGAGGTGAGGAACTGGATCTCGGCGACGTTGCCATGGCCTCCGGCGGGGGCCACATAGCGCAGCCAGCGGTAGGGGGTCGCGTCTGCGACGGTGAGGTGCATCCAGTCGAGCGGCGGCTTCCAGTCCACGCTCGCCAGGTCCCGGCAGCCGGCGTCGGGGCCCTCGGTGCAGCCCTGGAACTTGCCGCCCACCATGCGCGTCAATCCATGGCCGGAGCGTGGGTAGAACCGAATGCCGTTGATCGTGGTGGCGTTTCCCTCTCCGAGGTCCAGGCCGACGTGGCCCGCATCCTCGTCCAGGTCCACGGCGGTGGTGACGTTGCCGTCGAAGGCGTGCGCCGGCACTCCGGCGGCGTCCCAGGGCGGGCCGGAGGCAAACGCGACGCCGGTCACGGCCTCCGCGTCAGGCTGGGTGCGCCACGGTTCGCCCGGTGGTGGCCCGAGTCGATCCAGCCGGTCCTCGATCTCCGCCGCGGTGTCGTCACTCGGCGCTCCCCAGGCGCGATCGGCGAGGACGTGCTCCGGTCGGTGGGCGAACCATTCGAAGTAGGAGTCGTTCTCGGTCTCTGCCTGGTCCGACCAACGCGGCAGGGCGTAGCCCACGACGCCAGCCTCCGCCGATGGCACCAGACCGTTGGTGAACCACTGCGTCGAGGGCTGCAGCGCGTTCAATCCCGGCGAGGTCCAGGGGGTGACGTAGAACCGGCTGGCCGGGGAGACGATCACTTCGTAGCCGTCGGCCAGGAACTGCTGGCCGTCGTTGGTCCAGGCCTGAACCGTGATGTCCTTGTCGATGTCAATCGTGGGCGACTGTTGGTAGCGCCACCAGTCCCATACGACTGTCTCCTTGCCGTGGGTGCGCACGGTGTCGTTCATTGCGTTGATGAAGTGGACGAAGGCGTCTGCGGTGTCCCCGTAGCCCTCCGCCGCAGCGAACTCGACCAGTTCCCGGCAGGCCTTCTGCGCCGCATTCGTGGGGTACTCGTCGGTGCCGACGTGGAAACGCGGCCCTGAGAACCAGGGGATGAACTCGTCGAGCAACTCCTTGGTGCGCTCGAAGGTCTCCCGCTTGGTGACGTTCATTGTGAAGCTGCCGATGCCGAACATCGTGCCCATCGAGGCGCACTCCCAGTTCAGTTCAGGCCACATCGTCGTGATGGCGGTGGCGTGGGCCGGCAGGTCGATCTCCGGCAGGATCTCGATCCCGTACCGAGCGGCCTCCTCCTCGAGCGCCGCGATGTCACCCTGGTCGTAGGACTCCTCGGGGGCCAGTCCGGGGAAATTGGGGCTGTCCAACCGGAAGCCGTTCCACTCCGTGAGATGCAGGTGCAGGGTGTCGAACTTCAGCCAGGCCATCTCCCGGATCAGCTGCTTGATGTAGGCGACTTGGTAATAGTGGCGGCCCGCATCGAGCATGATGATTCGGTCCCCGGCCCTCGGCCAGTCGTTGATGGTGCCTTGCGGGAGGTCGCGGCGTCCTGGCGCGTCGCTGAACAACTGGAGCAGGGTCTGCATGCCCCGCGCCGCGGCTGCGGGGGTGCGGCCGGTGATGGTCACGCGGTCGGTGATCACCATCCGGTAGGTCTCCTCGGCGGAATCACCCGCGGTGGCGGTCGGACCCGCCGGCAGGGACGGGTCCACGACGATGGCCACGTCGCCGCTGGCCACTTCCGCAGTTGACGGCAGCGCACGGTCGGTCAGCAGCCGTAGGTCGGTCGCGAACGCCTCGGTGATGGCTGGCGGGAGGTCCGCATGGAGTGCCAGGCGCGCGTCCTTGGCCAGGTGGAATGAACCTTGGCCAGGCTCCCAGGACTGGACGACGGGAACGAGCGCCGCGACGTCGGCGACGATTGGCTGCTCCGGCGCGGGGCCTTCGGCCTGTCCGGGTATGGGTGCGCCGGCCGCGATCATCACGGCGAGGACAGCAACGGCTGCGGTTCTGAATGAGTTCCTGCTGCGGAGCTTCATCGTCGCTCTCCTCGATTGCCGGGGTTCGACCTCGTTGCGTGTGCTACCCGTCATTGGGTTCGGCGCTGGACGCACTCAAACACAGCGAGAGAACCTTTTCAACCCATTTCGGCAAAATGCGCGGACCTGCTAATCGCCTACCTCTCGGGCCGCGCCGTCACCGACGACGTAGGCGTCGAACTGCAGCCGGAACAGCTCGGCGTAGCGGCCGTCGCGGGCGATCAGCTCGTCATGGCTGCCCTCCTCGACCACCTCCCCGTCGCTCAGGACGTAGATTCGGTCGGCGCCCCGGACGGTGGAGAACCGGTGTGAGATGAACATCGCGGTGCGCCCGTGCAGCGCGGCGCGCAACGTGGAGAACAGCTCGTACTCAGCGCGGGGGTCCAGTGCGGCGCTGGGCTCGTCGAGGATCACCAGCGGCGCGTCCCGGTAGAAGGAGCGCGCCAACGCCACCCGCTGCCACTGTCCACCGGAGAGTTCCCTGCCTCCGCTGAACAGCCTCGACAACAGGGTGTCGTAACCCTCGGGCAAACCCTCAAGCGCCGACGACGCCCCAGCGGCTCGCGCGGCCTCCCGCAGTCGCTCCGGGTCGACGGGTGCGTCGATCCGGCCCACGGCGATGTTCTCCGTCGCGGTCAGGGCGTAGCGCACGAAGTCCTGGAACACGACGGTGATGCGCTTCCGAAGGCTGGATGGCCGGAACTCGGAGATGTCACGGCCGTCCCAGCGGATGGTGCCACCGTCGGGCTCGTACAGGCCGGCCAGCAGCTTGGCCAGCGTGGTCTTGCCCGAGCCGTTCTCCCCCACGAGCGCGACCACCTCCCCCGCCTCCAGCCGGATGTCGACGCCACGCAAAGCCTCGACGTCGGACCCCGGATAGCGGAAGCGGAGGCCCTCGGCCTCCACCAGCTGGAAGCCCGACGGCGCCTCTGCCCCGTGGTCCTCCTCGCGGGCGGCGTTGCCCAGTTCCAGGAAGCCGTTGAGGTCGTCGAGGAACAAGCCGGACTCGAAGATGGTCTGCACGCCCTTGAAGAGGTTCTGCACCTGCGTGGCCAGCATCCGGATGGCGACGATGGCCGCCCCGGCTCCGGCGACCCCGATCCGACCCTCGGAGATGAGCCACACCAGCACCAGGAGTGTGCCCACAAGCACCACCGCTGCACCGATCTGACCGATCACGGTGAGGATCGTGCGCCTTCGGACGTGGGTGGACAGGTCATCCAGGTAGGTCTGGTAATAGCCGTCGAAGCGGCGCAGCAGCCACGGCCCCAGTCCGAACGCCCGCACCTCCTTGGCCTCGTCGCGGCCGGTCTGGAGGATGGTGAAGTACTGGCGCCAGCGGAAGGCGACAGTCTGCCGGACGGAGAAGTCGAACTCGAGTCTGGACTCACGACGGCTTGTGATCAGGATCGGGATGCCGCCCACCACCACGAGCGGCAAAAGTAGCGGAGAGACACTGACGAGCGCGATCCCGACGCCGAGCGACGCCGCCAGCGCACCTGCCATCCCGAGCAGGCCCTGCGTCACCTGGTAGGGCCGGGTCATGGCGTTGGTCTGGACTCGGTTCAGCCGGTTGTAGAACTCCGGCGACTCGAAGTGGCGGAGTCCGACCCCGGTGGCCACGCCCAGGACCCGGTGCCACATCGAACGGGCCACCTTCTCCCCCAGCAGCCGCTGGACTTGCCCCTGCGTGCCGGATGTGATCATCGAGAGCGCCGTCAGCCCTGCAAGAGCGAGCACGGGTCCCACCACACTGGCCACAGCGGCGTCTGTGAGGATCGCGTCGAGAACCGACTGGACGGCAAGAACCTGGCCCGCCAAGGCGGCCGCTGCCACGAGTTGCAAGGCGACGAGGGCAAGGAACAACGGTCGGCCGGAAGCCCACACGAGGCCCAGGCTGGCACGCACCAGGCGCGAGAGCCTGCCAACGGACTTGCGCTCTGCGCGTGCTGCCACGCGCAGGGACACCACGTCCACCTGCTCGTCGTCCATGAACCCCCCGATTCCCGACGCTGCCGATGGCCTGCGACCGACTTGGGCGCGGACCGTGGACACCATTTAACCGTGGATCACCCTGCCTGGTGGGTGATGCCCGCTACCGTGTGCGTGGAAGCGGCAGCCGAACCTTGGAGGGGGCGAAGATGCGCCGAACCGCTGTGCAGCATCGCGTCGATGATGCGCTGGTCGCGGTCTGCCGGGGCGAGCAGCCCTTCCTCGGCGAGGAGCCGGGAGCGGCGGAGGACTTCGTCTCCGCGGCTCGATACCACCGCATCGCCCCGCTGGCCCATGTGGCGGTGCGCGGGAGCCGCCCGGACGTCGCGGATGCCCTCAGGGATGACCGGTCCCAAGCCCTGATCAACCACCTGCGCACCACCGCCCTGCTGGCGTCGGTGGCTGGCACGCTGGAGGGGATTCGGTGGCTGGCGTTCAAGGGCCCCATCCTGTCCGAGTTCGCCCACCCGATCCCCGGACTGCGGTTCTACAAGGACCTGGACCTGCTCGTCGGGCCCGGTGAGTTCAGGGAGGCATGCAACCGGTTGTTCGACGCCGGGTGGCAGCTCCTGCTCGGGGATGACTCGCTGGAGAGTGCGGAGTTCCCGGGCGAGATAGCCCTGGGCGACCCGCACGGCGTGGTCATGGACCTCCACTGGTCGATGGTGGTGATGAAGAGCGTGCGGAGCCGCTTCCAGGTGACCGCCGACGCCCTTCTGGATCGTCGGGTACCCGTCACAATCGGCCCGGCTCAGTTGTACGCCCTCGCGCCCGCCGACGCGCTGGTGCACGTCTGCCAGCACGCGGCCCTGATCGGGGCGACCAAGCTGGGCCACGTCCTGGACGCCGATCAGCTCGCCCGGCAGGTGGACGACTGGGACGAACTCGTCGAACGCGCCGCACAGTGGGGCGCGAGCATCCAGGTGGCGGCCGTCCTCGGGCGAGCTCAGCGGCTCCTTGACACCCCCGTCCCCGCCGGGCTGGATGCCAGACTCGGGGTTGGTCCCGGCATGCGGCGCCTGCTGGTCGGGGTGGACTCGCAGTGGCCCATCCAGTCACTCCGCCAGGACGCGTCCTGGGTGCGGTTGGTCACCCGTGCCCTGCGGCCGGGCCTCGCGGGAACCGCTGCCACGATCGCGGGCAGAGCCGCCAACGGCGTCGCGCACCGCTTGCGTCCAGCTCCCCCGCGCAGTCCTCGCGTTGCCGCGTCGCCCGCGGTGGTCGACGCCTACCTCGCCCGGGTGGAGGCAGTCGGTGCCGCCGGATACGGGGCTTAGTGCTGGTTACCGGCCGTGTACGGCTTGTAACCAGGAGTAGGGCAGGTAACGAGGAGCATGCCCATCAGCCGACGCCGACCCCGACCGCTGTGCGGATGGAGGCGGCAACGTCGTCGGGGAAGGGCGGTCCCCAGGGGAGCCGCGCGACGAAGACGGGCACCTTCTCGATGATGTCGCCCAACTGCTGGAAGTGCCGTTTCAGGATCTCCTCGTCCTCCCAGCCGAGCAGCCGGGGGAAACGCGAGAGCAGCAGGAAGGCGGTCATGGAATCCGGTCTCTCGATGGCTGCCACGGTCCTGCCGGAACGGTCGGGCACCGGCACGACGATGGCCTTGAGCGGCAGATCGTCGGTGTTCGACGGATGGGCCGCCAAAGCGTGCCGCGCGTCGCCGGTGGTGCGCCGGCCGGGCGCCGTCTTGAAGCGATCCGACAACTCGCCGGCGGACTTCCGCAGCCGCAGCTCGGTGGCGCCGAGGGAACAGGTCGGTGGCGTGCGCGTGAGGTCGAGCCGGAGGAGGTCGTCGGTTATCAGTTTCGCGCCGTCGGCGCAGAGCAGGGTCGCGGTGGTGGACTTGCCCATGCCGGAGGCCCCGACGAAGGCGATCGCCTCGTCGCCGACCTGCACCGCGCTCGCATGGAGCACCGCCGCACCGCGTAGGGCCAGAACGACCGCGATGACGGTTCCACCGGCCAGGACGGCCGCGATCGAGGCGTCCGCGTCGCGGTAGAGGTGGACCGTGGCACGGCTCAGGGACGCGTCGATCAGGACGTCGCAGGTGGTGTAGAACCGGATGAGGTACCCGTCGTCGACCTTGGTGACCGTGTAGTACTGGCGGTCCACCTGCAGGTGGAGCAGCACCTGGCCGGTGGGGCGTTCCGAGACCCGCGCGATCCGCTCACCCAGGATGATCTCGAGGTCAATGGGAGTTCCAGGCGGGACAGGGCGGTCCTGGTGGAGGGGAATCTCGGAGCGGACCACCAGACCGTAGAGCCGCGCAGTGTCTGTCACTTCTGGTTCTCCCGTCCCGGGACGCTCAGGTCCTGGTAGCTCGAAGCCGCGCGCAGGGGGTCCAGCACCCGGCCGGAGACCACGAGCCAGGCGTGCGCACGGATCTCTCCCTCAATCTTCGCGACGCCGATGTGGAGCGACGGCGCCAGCCGCCGCAGGCGATTGCCACTGACCAGGGCTTGCCTCAGGCAGGTGTCCCCGAAGGGCCAGCAATTCAACACCCGACGGGTGGCCCGGACCTGCCTCCGCGCAGTCGCAGGCAGGCCTGCCAGCTGCTTGCCGGACATCGTCTCGGGTTCCCCGGACGGCTCACCGGATGCGAGGGGGACTCCGAGCAGGGAGGCCAGGCGCGGCAGCGTGGTGACCCTCAGACCCACCTCGACCACCACGGCAACCAGAAACGCAGCCAAGGTTGCTGGTAGTTCGGGCAGGAGACGACCGAGGCGTTCGGCTGTGGAGCCCGCGGTCACGGTGTCTTCCCCCCGCTCGCGAGCCAAGCTGTCTGGAGCAGCAGCCCCGTGGCCATCGTCGGGTGTTCGGACAGCCACATCTCACGCAGTCGCTCGACGTCGACCAGATCAGTGTCCACCCCGGAGCCGTCCCAGGAACGGGCGAAGCGCTGGGTGGTGTCCCCGCGATAGGCGTGGTTGAACGCGGCCTTCGTCGGACGGGAGATCAACTGGGGTGGGAGGACGTCGGAGAACAGGGCGCGCATCGTGGCCGTGCGGCCGTTGTAGCCCCAGCGGCCCCCGGAGTGCGCCAGCGCGGCCAGGAAGTGAGGGTTCAGCAGTGGATCGTGGATCCGCAGTCCGTAGCGCGCCGCCTCCATGGACTGATTGTGCGAGAGCACGGACCAGAACCTGCGACGGGTGAGGAACCAGGTGCCGGCGTCGTAACGCAGGGGTTCCGCCACCTCGTCGTCGGCGGCCCTGCGAAAATGCTCCCTGACCGCGCTGGGGGTCAGCCAGCTCATGGTGGTTTCACGGGAAGCGGCGCGGGAGAAGTCGAGTCGTCTGACCGGCCGTGGCATGAGGGACGTGGCAGCCTGGAGAATCAGGCCCCGCGTTGGTCGACGTCCGTTGCGCAGCACGGTAAGCGCCGTTCCCCTTCGGAGGCCGAGAGCGAGGTCTCCGCCTTCCCCGGTGAGCATCGACCCCTTCTGGAGCCGGCTGTAGGTGGCGGGCTGGGTATGGAGAGCTGCGGGCCACACCACTCCATGGCTGAGCAGTTCGACGCGGGCCGCCTCCCCCAGAAGGTCGGTCTCGTCACCTGCGAACTCCAGACGAACCCATTCCCTGATCCCCAGGTGGTCCAGCACCAGGCGTTGCCAATCCGATTCGTCGGAGTCCGGAACGTTCGGATAGATGCGCGTCACTGGGATGGGGAGCTCATGCCCTTCGCGGCGGGCCAGGGACGTCGCGGCCGCGAGAATGGCCGAGGAGTCACGACCTCCTGAGAAGGTCACGAAACACGGGGCCTCCTCGAGCGCCGGCCGGATGACGTCATCGAGGGCCTGGCGGGGAGTCAACGATGTCTTGGGGAGCGGCGTGGCAGGGAGCAGCCCGTACACCCAACCGGTGGCCACTTCGAGTGGCGAACTACGGACGTAGGCGTCCGCAAGAGCAGGCCGCTTCATCGATTCCTCCCAGGCGCAAAGCTAGCAAAACGTGGCTCGGGGACCACCTGTCACGGCGATCCCCGAGCCACATTGTTTGGTCACGACAGGTATGGGCCCTTCTTCAGGAACCACACGTGAATGTCGTCGGTGCCGCCGTGGCCACCGCCGAGTGTCAATTCTGCGAGCGACCCAACCGTGGTCAGGCGCGGTGCCTCATAGGTTTCCGGCATTGTCTTCACCTCCCCCAAGGTGTTCATTGTCCAAGTGTCGCTGGCAGCGACTTAGTTCAGTCAGGCGGTGGGCTGCTGTTGCTCCAGCAGTCCGCCGTCTTCAAGGGCCGTGACGAAACTGCGCACGTCCTGCTCCGCCTGGGTTTGGCTGATGCCGAAGGCCCCGACCAGTGCGCGGACGAGCTCGTCATCGGTGCGATCCTGGGTGAGTTCCTTCATCAGCACAGCGCCGCTGGCGTTGGTCGTCAGGTAGGTGGACGAGCGAAGGTCCAGAATGACCAGATCGCCGTCGATCTCTCGCCACGTGATGTCGTGTGCGCGAAGCTTCATGTGCATCCCCCGATTACACATCGGCCCAATCGTCGGTACCGAGTTCCCGAAGTCTAGATGCTGGAACAGGCTCTTGGGAATAGAAAACCAAAAACTCTATTTGTTTCTTATCGCAGCGCTTGTCAGAGCCGTTTGGACTCCGGCGCCCCAGCGCTCCCGCGGGGTTCACCAGCGCAATCGCTCAACACCAGCCCTCCCACGGGCCCACCAGCTTCCCGCCGGGTTCACCAGAGGTGACCACCGGTCCACCAGCCACCCCACCGGTCCACCAGCCCTCCCGCGGGTTCACCAGCGGTGACCGCCGGTCCACCAGCCCTCCCACCGGTCCACCAGCCACCCCACCGGTCCACCAGCGTTGATGACCGTCACCAGCCTTGTACGGCTGGTGTCGAGCAACAACGCTGGTCAACCGCAGGGGGACCTCGGCCCAGGCCCCCGCACCCGTTAGACGGGGGTGAGACGAGCGCTGATGAAGCTGCCGCCAGCCTGAGAAATCTCAGTCTCGAAGAGGCCAACGAGGCAACCCCCGACGCATCGGAACCCCATTCTGAGAAACTTCCTGAGAGAAAGGTTTGGAATTCTCAGATTCTCGGCTTATGCTTTCCGGGTCGTGAGCAAGCAAACTCGGGGGACAACATGCTGAAGAAGGCAACAGCCGTAGCGGTCGCAGCACTGGTGGCGCTGATCCTCGGCGTCATCAACGGACAGAATGCACGCGCTGCGGAACCGACGGTGTACACGCAGCCAGGTGATCACTACGTCAACGGCCGCTACTGGAAGACCGCCTGCGAGAAGTACTCCACCACAGTGGTGCGCTGCAGCACTGACATCTGGGGAACGACCGTGATCAACTACAACGGTCGCTGGGTCAAGCACAACGGCTGGGTGTTCAACAACCTCACCTACCTCCCGTCGGACCGCGCCGCGTGGGGCTCCAACCCGCTGGCCAACAGCGGCGACTGGGTGGGCAAGGATGGCCGCCGCTGGCGCACGGAGTGCGACACCGCGAGCACTGGCCGCGGAGGGTGTCGTTCCTACGCCGTGTCGACCACGATCGACATCGCGGGTACCACCTACACCACCCAGAAGGAATGGGTGATCAACAACATCGTCACGTTCTCCACGGCATCCATCCCCGCGGTCACCAGCATCCCGGCTGCCGCCCCTGCCATCAGTGGAGTGCCGGTAGAAAAGCCCGTGGCAGCTTCCGCCGCCGAGAACGTCGTAGCCGCCGCCCTGGCCAAGGTCGGCAGCCCTTACGTCTACGCGAGCGCGGGCCCCAACTCCTTCGACTGCTCCGGCCTGACCAGCTATGCCTACAAGCAGGTGGGGATCACCCTGCCCCGGTCCTCCGGCGCCCAGTTCTCCGCCGGCACCCGCGTCTCCCGGAGCAACCTGAAGCCCGGCGACCTGGTCTTCTACTACAGCCCCATCAGCCACGTCGGCATCTACATCGGTGACGGCAAGATCGTCGACGCCGCGAACCCTCGCACTGGCGTGCGCGTCGCTTCCGTCGACTCCATGCCCTTCGCCGGAGCGGTCCGCGTCCTCGGCTGACACCCACAGAGCTGCAGCGCCCTCACCGGCCACCCCCCTACGGTGAGGGCGCTGCTTTATTGTGCCCGGACCCGCGTAGGAGTCGTGAGAGCACCTGCCGGTAGCCAAGCCGCAGCACCGAGGCGGCGGGCCGCTGGAGAAAACCAGGGAGCCACGGCAAGGACACGTCCTGGTCCCAGCGCACGAGGCTGCCCGCGGCCGTGGGGCTGACGAGCAGCCGGATCGAGCCGCGGATCGCCCGGCTCTCCTTCGAGATCCGCGCGCTCGCCGTCGGCAGCCCGTCGCCCAACGAAATGGTGTCCACCCTCATGGCGTCATCGAAGCCGACGGGGCCCAGGGAGGTGCGGGCCACGAACCTCGTGCCGGGGCTGAGCGAGTCCGCGGGGACCGACGGCGTCACCGTCGTGAAGGGGATGACACGGCTGTGCCGGCGAAGGTCCAGGACTCGCCGGATCGCCGTCGAGGGCGGGCAGTCGGTTTCCAGTTCCACGGTGAAATGGGCCAGCTGCGTGTCATCCATGCCCTCACGTTAGTCCCGGCCCAGCCACGGGAGCGTCCGTCCTATGCTGACAGTCATGCCGAGTGACTCGTGGAAGTACGCGGTGATCGAGCGCGAGCGCCGGTTTCTGGTGCGCTCCCTCCCCGACGGCGTCGTCGCGGTCCGACAGATCACCGACCGCTACCTGACAGGTACGCGGTTGCGTCTGCGTGAGATTCAGGACGAAGCGGGCAACGTGACCAGGAAGCTGGGCCAGAAGGTCCGCCTGGGAGATGGGCCCCAGGAGATCGCCTGCACGTCGGTGTACCTGGATGAATCGGAGTGGGCGGTCCTTTCGGGTCTCCCCGCCGCCACCCTGTCCAAGGTTCGCCACATCGTCGAACGCGATGGTTGGCGCATGGCCGTCGACGTGCTGCCAGACGGGACGCTGCTCGCGGAGATCGACGACGGCGACACCCCACCCAGACAGTTGCCACCCTGGCTCGACGTCATTGCAGAGGTGACGGCCGACGAGGACTGGACCGGCGCGACGTTGGCGGCCGCGGCTGGCGCGCTCACGAGATTAGCGAGAAGCCCATCATGACGACGGACACCAAACCCGTTGCGGCCAGCGCTGCGCCAATGGCGAAGGCGATCCGGCCGCCCCGACGCAGGAAGATCGCGAGCGGAATTGCGGGCACCAAGGTGAGCGCCAGCACCATCGCCCCGAGGCCCGCTCCGAGGCCGTCGAACTTGTCACCCCGGTAGGAGAGATCGTCGACGACCAGCCACGCGGCGTATCCGGCTGGCAACAGGAGAAACAGCAATCCGGCGACGGCTACGGCCTTGGCCCAGGTGGGGCTCCGGCGCTGCCACGCCACCGTGTGAGTAGTCATGCCCAACATTGTGCTGGCCCGCGCCCGGGGTCACTGGATCCTGTCGATTTACGGCGGTTCTCCTGACTTGAACGCCGGCGAGCGCCCTGCCATATTCGCCGGTTCCCGCGGCCCGTTGGCAATGTGCTCACGACAGGCCGGTTAGTCCCTCCGCCGTTTCCAGCAGTTCGGCGAGGCGCCGGGCGAACCTGGCCGCCGGAGCACCGTCGACGATCGCGTGGTCCACCGAGACCGTGAGGCTGAGCATGTCCCGGGGCAGGAGTTCGCCGTCGACGTAGCCGGGTTTTGTAGCGATGCCGCCGACCGTAACCATCAGCGTCGGAGGCGCGATGGGGATCCCCCAGCCACCGCTGGGGCCGAACATGCCAACCGAACTCAGGCCGACGGTGCCTCCGAACCTCTTGAACAAGCGCGGGTTCCCGAGTACTGACCGCCAGAGCGCGGTCCGGAGCGGCCCGGGGATGCTGACCATCGCCAGAGTGCCTCGGTAGCGGCGCTGCGAGTTCGGCTCGGGGCGCTGGCCGGCGCGGATCTCGGCTGAGATCTCCGCGACGGTCTTGCGGTTGGCGCCCCGGATCAACAATGACTTGACTGCCTTCTGACCCTCCAGACCCACCTCGATCTGCAGGTTGACGTCCACCTCATCGAACAGGATCAGGCGGTTCCGCCTCCTGTAGGCATGCAGGATCCTGTCCTCGTCGACGGCGGCGGCGACGGCGTGCAGCACGAGCGCGGTGAAGGACAGGTCCTCGCCCGCCTCCCGGCGCGCACGGAGACGGCGGCGCGCCTCGGTGACGTCGGCCTCGATGAGGCCATGGATGACGTGCTTGCGCCTGCCGGCGGCCAGGACCTCCAGATAGGCCTTGCGAACCTTCAGGAACGGCCTGGACTCAAACGACTCGTTCGACACTCTTCCTCCTGTGGACCGCGCCTTATTGCTGCCTCGGTTGATACCCCTCGAGAGCGCGTGCGGTCGCCTGCCTCAAGTTGTCGTAGCCATGTGCCAGCAGTTGGTCAAGCGGGGCACCGTCGCCCCCAATCCGGATGATCCTGGTGACCCCGTGTTCCAACATGCGTTCGGCGCCGGCGCGGACCTGGCCCGCGAACAGGAACGTGGGTACTCCGGCACGAGCTGCCAGCCTCGCGACACCAGCCGGGGTCTTCCCGTGGAGGGTCTGCGGGTCGACCGCCCCTTCGCCGGTCAGCACCAGGTCGGCCCCTTCGATCTTCTCCGCCAGGTCCACAATCTCACCCAGGACCTCGACGCCGGGCCGAAGAGAAGCGTCAAGGAAGGCCATCAACGCGAAACCGACGCCGCCCGCCGCCCCAGCTCCTGCCCTCTTCGCAACGTCGTGTTTGCCGGCAACTGCCGCGAAGTTCCCGAGCACAGCGTCGAACTCGGGCACCTGCTGAGGGAGCACCCCCTTCTGCGGGCCGAAGACCGCAGTGGCTCCACGCGACCCGGTGAGCGGATTGTCGACGTCGCTGGCGACGAGAAACTCGACCACACCGACCGGCACGCACAGCTGGGACAATTCGACGGTGGCCACGCGAGACAGTGTCGCCAGGGTTCCGTTGCATTCCCGACCATCCCGGTCCAGGAGTCGGGCCCCGAGGGCCACCAACATCCCGGCCCCGGCGTCGTTGGTGGCTGATCCCCCGATCCCGACGACGACCCTGCGTGCACCTCTGCCAACGGCGTCCCGGATCAGGATCCCGAGGCCCGCGGAGGAGGAGTTCGCGACGTCGCGCTCCCCGGGCTGGATCCGCTCCAGCCCGGCCGTCGAGGCGATGTCGACGACGGCCCGTTCACCAGCCATCCCGAAGCCGGCGCGAAGTGGTCGCCCGAGCGCATCCACCGCGTCGACCTCGATCCACTCCGCGCCCCAAGCGGACGTCACCGCCTGCGCGAATCCCTCACCACCGTCGGACATCGGGACAAGCACGCATTCGGCCTCCGGTAAGACCAGGCGCACGCCCTCCTCCATGGCACGGGCTGCCTCCACCGCGCTCATGGACTCCTTGAAGGAGTCGGGGGCGATCACGACCTTCACGCGGGCTCCGCTCAGCTTGGGCAGGTGTCCATACGATAGTCGTCGGCGGCGGTCGCGCTCCCGCGCGCCCGACTCAGGCCCAGATGTACTCCTCGGAGATGGCGCCGTCCTTCCACTTGGCGACGGTGACCATGCGGCTACCGTCCTCGAACTCCCCGACGACGCAGGTCCACTCCCCGGACCCGAACGAGATGGGGTGCGCGACGATCTGCGGCGGCGTCCCGCCGGCTGACTCCACGAACGCCTTCATGGCGTCGATGTGCTCCTGCTTCCCGCGAGTCGGTGGCTGGCCCTTCCAGTCCACCAGCACGTCGTCGGTGTGGTGGTGTGCGAAGACCCCGTTCCAGTCGGCGTTGTTCCAGCCGTCGAAGTCAAGGTCGTCCATGCCCTTGAGGTTGTCCTTCACCTGGTCGTCATGCATGGGTTTGCTCCCGTCATGTCTGCCCTCCGGTTCCGGAGGAGGTGACGCCTCGTTGCGCCTGAGCAGCCAACGTTACGCCGCCTTAGGCTCCCACGCGACGACTCTGATCAGCCCTTCTCCAACGCCCTTGTCAGGCGTAAAATCAAATGCAGCCGGTGGCTCCGCGAGCAGAACAGGGGCCCGCGCGTCGACGCGCCCGCCCAGCCGCTCCCCTGCTCACCGATTGTGGTCGGGGGAAGTCATGAAGAAGTTCCTGGTCCTGTTGTTCGCTGCCGTCCTGGCGGCCTCCGGCTTCCAGCCGTTACCGGCCGCGGCGGCCCCGCCACCGCAGTGGCGCTCCCTCTGGGTGGACGCGTTCAACCCCGGGCTGAACTCGCCGAGCGAGATCTCGCGGGTGGTGGCCGAGGCGAAGGCGGCCAACCTCAACTCCCTGTTCGTCCAGACCGTCCGCCGCTTCGACTGCTTCTGCAACCGGTCCTCCTACCCGCGAAGTGCCAGCATCGGCACGCCTGCCCCGTTCGACCCGCTGGCCGAGATGATCCGGCAGGGGCACGCGGCCGGACTCAGGGTGCACGCCTGGGTCAACGTCGGCACGCTGTGGAACAGCACGACGGCACCACCGAGCTCCAGCCACGTGTACAACACCCACGGCCCGACGGCGACCGGCGCCAACCGCTGGCTCGACAGGCGCTACGACGGCACTGAGCGCGTCAACAGCAACGTCTACGTCGACCTTGGCAATCCCGCAGCGGTCGACTACATCGTCGCTGGCGTGAACTCGATCGTGCGCAACTACGACGTCGACGGCGTGAACCTGGACTACATCCGTTACCCCGACCGCAGCGGCACCGTCGCCGGAAACGACTGGGGCTACTCCGACACCTCGATGCAGCGCTACCGGGCCGCCACCGGCACCACCGGCAGGCCCACACCGTCAGACTCACGGTTCTCGCAATGGCGGCGCGACCAGGTCACCGGCGTGGTCCGCAGGATCAGCCAGGGCATCAACGGCACCGACCCGTCGGTGGTCCTGTCGGTCAACGGCATCTCCTACGGCTACGGGCCCTCGGCCTCGCTGAGCTGGGAGGCCACCGCCCCCTACGCCGAGGTACTGCAGGACTGGTACGGCTGGACCCGGGCGGGGCTGATCGACGCCGTCGCGCTCATGAACTACAAGCGCCAGCACGACTCCGCCCAGGCCGCCATGTTCGCGTCCTGGAACCAGTTCCTGGTGCGGGTGCGAAACGCCACCGACAGGCAGATGATCTCCGGCGCGGCGTTGTACCTGAACACCCGGCCCAACTCGATCCGCCAGGCCCAGGCCATCACCTCGCTGGGACTCGGCTGGTCCGGCTTCAGCTACGCCAACGCCAGCCAGGCGGCCGCGGCCTCGACGTCGCTGGCCGTGAAGACAGACGAGCGCAGGCTGTTGCTCGCCGCGCTGAAGGCCAGCGTCTTCCCGACGCCGGTCTCAGTGCCGGAGATGCTCTGGAAGAAGCCCATCGACGTTTACAGCACTCCCGGGTACCACAACGTCAGCGGCCGCGAGTGGCGCACTTCCTGCGAGCCGTATTCCCAGACGGTCAGGTGCCGCACCGACATCTGGGCCACCACCGTCGTCTACACAGGCGGCCGGTACGTGAAGTCCGAGGGCTGGGTGTTCAACAACCTCACCTATCTGGCGCTGATGACCCGGGCCGCCTGGGGCAGCAACCCCTTGGCGCACAGCGGGAGCTTCACCTCCGACGGACGGCAGTGGCGCACCGAGTGCGACACCGTCGTCACGGGAAGGAACGGCTGCCGCAGCTACATCCTGGCGCTCGGCATCGTGCAGGCGGTCCAGAACTCCGACGGCTCATGGCGCTACTACCGCACCAACGTATGGCTGTTCAACAACATGGTCCGGTTCAAGATCTGAGGTCGCACTCAGTCCGACGACTTGGTCGGCTCCTGCGGGGACTTCGGGGCTTGGGGTTCCTCCTTGGAGGTGACTCGCTGTTCGGTATCGGCTTCCGCGGCTGTCGCCGTCGTGGGATGCGGCTCCGACGGCGCTGGCCGCGGCGGGGCTGGCGCGGTGGGCCTCGGATGGGCCCCGGGCGGCGGGCCGGCCCAGGCCTGCTGCTGGACCGCCTTCGGGGGCCGGTTCGCCGCGCGACGCCGCAGCATCGCCCGCAACGGGAAGAACAGCACCAGGACGGCCAGCCACAGCGGTGCGGTGGCGATCACGAGCGTGATCAAGGAGGTCAGCAGGGTCGCGGCCCCCCGGAAGCCGCTGGTGATGGCCTCGCTGAATCCCCACGATTCGCCCTCCGGGCGCACGACGTCGCGGGGCTCGACCAGCTCGAGGGTCACCGTCGCCATCGCCGCTTGGCGCTCGAGGTACTTGACCTGGGCGTCGAGGGACTCGATCTCCCCGCGCACCCGGCCCAACTCCTCCTCGATGGCCAGCATCTCCGTCACGTTCGCGGCGGCATCGAAGAACTCGCGCAGGCGCGCCTCCTGCGCGCGCAGGTTCTCCAGCCGTGCCGAGAGGTCCACGTGTTCCTGGGTCACGTCGTCGGAGGCCTCGGACTGGTACTTGACCGTGCCGATGCCCACGACGGCCTCGACGAAGTCCTCGTAGGAGTCCGTGGGGACCCTGACGGTGACCCAACCGCGCAGCGCCGTGCCGTCACCGACGGGGTTGCCGTTCTCGTCGTAGTGGTAGACCGACTCATCACTGTCCGTGGCCACCTGCATGTCGGTCACGCTGCCGGAGTGGGTCCGGGCCAGTTCGCGGATCTTGGTCACGGCGTCCGGAGTGCTCTCCACCTCCAGCCTCAGGACCTTGGTGCGGATGATCAGCTTCTCGCCGTCGCCTCCGGTGTCATCGCCGTTCTCCTGTGGGAATCCCTCACCCGCGCTGGGTGGCTCGCCATTCTGGGGCACGTCGGGGGTGCTCTGCGGGAAACCGCTGCACGATGCGAGCAAGAGCGGGGCGAGCACGGCCAGCACGACCCCAGACACCCTTCGCAACAGACCGTTCGGCATCACTTTGCCTCCTTGCAAGACGCAACAGCGGTGGGCTGATGCTGAAGCCGAGAGGACGACCGTCGCCGACGTCCACCTTATGTATTGAGAATACCGCGCCGGCCGCTCGCGCGACCGGGCCGATCCGCCCGTGCCGCGTGACGACTAGGATTCGAACCAGGACGGGGATGCGCCGGGACAACCGGAGCCCGACCCCCTTTAGTGAACGGAACGCCAATGGCCGACAACGGCACCCACGAGGCACGACTGGCGGTCCTCATCGACGCCGACAATGCGCGAGCCGACCACGTCGAGCCGCTGCTGGTGGAGGTGGCCAAGCACGGCCGGGCCAGCGTGCGCCGCGCCTACGGCGACTGGACCTCGACGCAGCTGAACTCCTGGAAGACCCAGTTGCTGCGCCACTCCATCCAGCCCATCCAGCAGTTCAGCTACACCACCGGCAAGAACGCCACCGACAGCTCCCTCATCATCGACGCCATGGACCTGCTCCACGCCGGAAACCTGGACGGCATCTGCATCGTCTCCAGCGACAGCGACTTCACGCGCCTGGCCGCACGGATCCGGGAGGACGGGCTGGTGGTCTACGGTTTCGGGGAGCGCAAGACCCCCAAACCTTTCGTAGCGGCCTGCGACACCTTCATCTACGTCGAGAACCTGACCGCCGCTCCCGCGCCCGCGCCGACCGACGACCGCAGCAGCAAGCTCAAGGGCGACGTCGGCCTGGACAAGCTCCTCGCGGAAGCCGTCGACGCCGCGGCCGGCGACGACAACTCGGCCAACCTCGGAGTGGTGGGCAGCAACCTGTCCCGCATCGCCTCCGACTTCGACTCCCGCACCTGGGGCTTCGCGAAACTCAAGGACCTGTTCGCCGCACACCCCGACTACGTGGTGCAGACCAACCCGAAGGGCGGGGTGGTGGTCAAGCCGAAGGGCGGGGCCGTCGTCAAACACAAGTGAGGCCGGCCACCGGCTCCTGCCTCAGCCCTGGAGCGGCTCCTCGGCCAGCTCGCGGAACGCGCGCAGGACGGCGGGCGAGAGGTCGCTGTGCACGGTGCAGTTCGGCGCCAGGATCAGACGGTCCCCAGTCAGCTCGCGTGCCCGGCGCACCTCCTGCCGGGTGCGGCTCGGCGTCCAGTACATGCTGTTGACCTCGTCCAGCCCGAACATCGGGACCAGCCCGAGCTCGTCGCGGACCTCGGCCACGGAGATCCCTGCCGTCAGGTCCGACCAGCTGGCCACCTCGGCGGGGTAGTCGCGGACGCGCTCGAGGTCGACGCCCTCACCATGCAGATGGATGATGCGCACGAGCCCGGCGGCGGCTTCGAGCACCTGCCTGTCGTAGGGCGCCACCCAGTCGTCGAACTGCTCGGCGGTGATGCCCATCGAGGAGGAGTCCGAGCTGGCGCCGTTGACCGCCAGGAAGATGCCGTCGACGCCCAGGTCGCCAAGGCGCGACGCGTAGCTGGCCAGCGCCGTCGCCACCCGCGAGATGACCTCGTGGGCGAGGGCGGCGTCGGCCTTGAAGTACTCGACGACGTCGGCGCCGAACGCGCGCACCAGCGTCTGCATCGGGGAGAAGACGGTGTCGATGATGGCCCGCTCCGGCGCGCCCTCCCGGATCAGCCGGAGCGTTTCGGCCTGTCGCTCAAGGTTGGCCAGCGGGGCGCCCGGGTCGGGCACGACGTCGGCGAACTGCGCGACGTCGGTGATCTCGTCCAGCCCGGCGGGGTGCTCCAGCCGGAAGTCATCCATGACCTTGAGGTAGTCCCAGTCGTACTCCTCACCGAACCACAGGTGCACATCGGCGGCCTGGCGCGGATTGTAGAACGAAGTCCCGTAGTGGATCCATGCACCCACCGGCGGCCGGTCGGTGGACTGGCCATGGCCGGCTGCGACGAAGCGCTCGCGTCCAGTTGTCATCGTTGTCTCTCCTCGGCGGTCGTGCGCAGGCCGGTTGGTACCCACTCGTGCTTCAGCAGACTACTTGCCGTCGGCGTGGGGAATCGGCCCGGGGTCGGCGGGACCACTCGCCGTCGTCGGCAGATCGACGTGTGCGTCCAGCCCACCCGGAACGCAACCCGTCGGCCGTGACTCGGTCGCCGCTGAGGGCCTTGCGCGCTGGACCGTCACGTCCTACCATAACGATTATCGTTGTTATCGACTATCGTTAAGGAAACGACCATGGTCGCAAGTCTCCCCTTCCTGATCTTCGGCTCACTGACCGTTCTCGCGCTCGTCGCGTTCATGGTCGTCCTGGTCTCCATGGGCCGGCGCCACCCCGATGTCAACGAGGATGTGACCGTTCTGAAGGTCGTTCGGGCTGGCTCCCTCGTCTACGGCTTCATCGTGGGGCTCGCGACGGTGGTCGCAGTGGTCGGGCAGCTCACCTCCGACGTCGTGGACGTGAGCCTCCCCACGCGAACCTTCTGGCCCGCCCCTCCCGACGGCGTCACCATTGAGCCGGCGGCCGCCACCGTCGTCGGTGGCGGATTCAACGTCGCCGAAGTCTCGGTGGCCGGACTCAGCGTCGCCACCCGGGCGATGCTGGCGACAGGCAGCCTGATCCAGGGTCTGGTCTTCCTGACGGTGATCGCCGCGGTCTACCTCCTGGCTCAGCGCATGCTCCAGGGTGAGCCCTTCAGGCCCATGTTGAGCCGTTCGTTGCAGGTGGCGGCTGTGGCACTGGTGAGCGGCGGTGTGCTGTGGCAGGTGTTTTTCGGCATCGGCCAGTCGATGGCGGCCACCGAGGCGCTGCAGATCTCCGGCTGGACGAGCGAGCAGCGTAGCGGGACCTTTGACCCGACCATGGTGCTGCCTCAGTCCGCCGAGTTCATGGTCTACGTCCAGTTCTGGCCGGTGTTCACCGGACTGGCGCTCGCCGCCCTGGCTGCGGCGTTCCGCCACGCCGAGCGCCTGCAGCGCGACACCACCGGGCTGGTCTGATGCCCCCCGCCGACCCGGAGGAAGCATCCGGGATCCACTGCAGACTCGACGAACTCCTGGCCGCACGGGGAATGACGCTCACGAGGCTGAGTGAGCTCGTGGGGATGAGTTTGGTCAACCTGAGCATCCTCAAGAATGACCGCGCCCGCGCCATCCGGTTCTCGACGCTGCGCGCCATCTGCCGGGTGCTGGACTGCGACGTCGGCGACCTGCTGGTGGTCACCGACGACTGAGCGACACGCGTCTCAGCGGGCCTGGAACTCGGCCAGCTCAGCGGCATCCATGCCGTAGCAGTGCTCGGCCGCCGGGTAGGTGCCGTCGCGGACGTCGTCGGCATAGCGGCGCAGACCGTCCACCACCGCGCCGTGCACGTCGGCGTAGCTCTTGACGAAGCGCGCCGACCCGCCCGAGCACATCCCGAGCAGGTCGTGGAACACCAAGACCTGGCCATCGGTTGCGGGTCCGGCCCCGATCCCGATCACGACCGCCTCCATGGTGGCCATGATGGCCTCGGCCACCTCCGCCGGGATGGCCTCGAACACGACCGCGAAACAGCCCGCCGCCTGCAGCGCGGTGGCCTCCTCCCGCACGCGGCACGCGGCCGCCGCGGTGCGGCCCTGTGCCCGGTAGCCGCCCTGCGCGGTGGCTGTCTGGGGCGTGAGGCCGACGTGTCCCATCACGGGGATGCCCGCCGCGATGATGGCCGAGGCGCGCGACAGCGACATCTGCCCGCCGCCTTCGAGTTTCACAGCGTCGCAGCCCGCCTCCTTCACGAAGCGCACCGCCGTCGCGACCGCCTGGGCGTCGCTGATCTCGTAGGAACCGAAGGGGAGGTCGGCCACCAGGAGGGGCGTCTGGAGGCCCCGTCGAACGGCTGCGGTGAGCATCAGCATCTCGTCGACGGTGACCGCGACGGTGCTCTCGTGCCCCAGCACGGTCATGGCGCCGGAATCCCCGACGAGGACGACGTCGACGCCGGCCTCCTCGGCAGCGAGGGCCCCCGGGTAGTCGTAGGCGGTGACCATGACTACCTTCTGGCCCGCCCGCTTCATCGCCGCCAGACCGGGCAGCGTCACCTTGCGGCGCCGGGAGGGCTCCGCCTCTCCCCGCGAAGCAGCCGACATCATTGCGCACACGTCAGGAGAGTGGCGACCGCCGCGTCGACGTCGATGATGGCGTTGGTGCCGCTCTCGACGTGGACCACCACCGGCTCGTGCCGCGACAGCTCCGAGACCTCGTACTGGCCGTAGGAGATGACGATGATCTTGTCCCCGGTGTGGACCAGACGGGCGGCAGCACCATTGACCTTCATCTCGCCGCTGCCGCGCTCGCCGGCGATCGTGTAGGTCTCGAACCGCGCGCCGTTGTCGATGTCGACGACGCTGACCTGCTCGTACTCCAAGATGTCCGCGGCCTCAAGGAGGTCCGGGTCGATCGTGATGGAGCCGACGTAGTGCAGGTCGGCGTCGGTGACCGTGGCGCGATGGATCTTGGACTTCAGCATGATGCGCTGCATCAGGGGAGCTCCCGGGTTGGCGTCGATGGTTGGATGGGCAGGTTGTCTATCAGCCGGACGTCACCGACGACGGCGGCGACGACCGCGAGGCTGGGCGCGGCCGGGTCCGAGGCCGGCGCGAACGTCGTCGGGTCAACGACGGCGAGGTACTCCGGCTCAACGCCCAGGGCAAGCATGGCCCCTCGACCGGCCACTTCGGCCTCCCGCGGCCCCCGTCCTGCCGCCATGGCCTCGGCCGCGGCGTCGAGACCGTTCTTGAGCGCCAGGGCGCGCGACCGGTCAGCCTCCCCGAGCCGGGCGTTGCGGCTGGACATGGCCAGACCATCTGGCTCGCACACCGTCGGGCCCACCTCGATGGCGAGGGGCAGCCCCAGGTCAGACACCAGGCGCCGGACGACGGCGACCTGTTGCGCGTCCTTCTGGCCGAACCAGGCGACGTCGGGCGCGACGGCGATCAGCAGCTTGGCCACCACCGTGGCCACACCGTCGAAGTGGGAGGGGCCTCTGCGCTCCCCCTCCAGCGGCTCGCTGACGCCACCTACGTGGATGGTCGTGGAATGCCCGGGCGGGTACATCTCTGGGGCGTCGGGAGCGAAGAGCAGGTCGGCGCCGGCGTCGGCTGCCAGCTCGGCGTCACGGGCCTCGTCGCGGGGATAGGCGGCCAGGTCGCCGGCGTCGTTGAACTGCGTGGGGTTGACGAACACTGACACCACGACGACGTCGCACTGGCCGCGGGCTGCGGCGATCAGCGAGCAGTGGCCGTCGTGCAGCGCGCCCATCGTGGGCACGAAACCCACGCGCCGGCCCTGCGCCCGCTCCGCCGCCAGCACGTCCCGAAGTTCCGCGACGGACCGCACGGTCCTCATCCCCAGCCCTCCACGAGAGGGACTGAGGGCAGGAACCGTTGCCCTGAGCTTGTCGGAGGGCGAACGGACACTACGCAGTGCACGGGCTGACTCCTTCGGCTGACGGGATGGGCGCACCGCACACTGTAAGGGAGTTACACCACCCCGCAGAGGGGTGTTCGCGGAGGAAAACGGACCGCATCGAATTCTTCGAAAGCTGCCACACCGGCCGGATCATCGGGTGAGGATGGTTGGAGTGCCACCGGCACCCGGCTGGTGGCGAACGCCAGAAGGAGGAGCCATGCATCTCGACATGCTTCAGACCCACCCGATCGACACGCCCAACGCCGAAGGTCTGGCCGACGTGCTCTCGGCCCTGGCGGAGTGCGTCCAGACCTGCACCATCTGTGCCGACGCCTGCCTCGCCGAGGACATGGTCGCCGACCTGCGCAACTGCATCCGACTGAACCTGGACTGCGTCGACGTCTGCGCCGCCACCCAGGGCGTGCTCGCCCGCCAGGTGGGCCGGGAGGTCGCCGTCATCAACGCCCTGCTGTCGGCGTGCGCGGCAGCCTGCGCGGCTTGCGCCACGGAGTGCGAGCAGCACGCGGAGATCCACGAGCACTGTCGCGTCTGCGCCGAGGCCTGCCGCCGTTGCGAGAGGTTGTGCCTGGACCTGGTCGCCGGTCAGGCCTGACTCCGAACTCGTCGCCCCGGGTGCGACTTGCACAGAGGATGCCGCGCCCCCGTCTCCGGGCTATGGCCTGCTTGTCTGAGTCTGCGGCTAGCGTTCTACCATGCCACCGCGCCTCATCCCGGAGGACCCACGCTTCACCACGGAGTCCGAGCGCGCCGTCTGGGAGAACCTGCAAGGGTCCCTGCGGCCGCAGGACACCCTCATCGCCAACTATCGGCTGACAGACACCTCTAGGGATCACGAGGCGGACCTGGTCCTCGTGATGCCGGACGTCGGTGTGGTCGTCATCGAGGTGAAGGGGGCCGGCATCGGGGTGACTGACGGCCGCTGGACCATGCTGCGCGATGGCCGGCGTGAACCGGTGGACCCGGTGGCCCAGGCCCGAGACACGCACTACGCCGTCCGCCGCTTCGTTGAGTCAGATCGGCGGTGGGCAGAGACCTCTCGCGCGCCCGTCAGGTTCGCGCACGCGGTGGTAACCCCGTTCACCGCTCTCGGCGACGACTTCGTCCTGCCCGACTGCCCCCGCTGGATGGTCCACGACAAGTTCGACCTTCCCCACCTGTCCGCTCGCCTGGCCGCCTTCCCGGTGGGCTTCGAGACGCACCGTCGGCCGCCGACACTGGAGGATTGCGACGTCGTCGTCGACATCCTCACCGCCCGCGGCACCGACGCCGTCGCCTCCGTCGCCGACGAGTCCGACGAGAGGCAGCACCGCGCGGACCGGCTGACCCAGGAACAGGGACTGGTTCTGGACGTCACCCGCCTGCTGCGGCGGGTCGAGATCCGCGGCGGGGCGGGCAGCGGCAAGACGGTGCTCGCGCTCACGCAGGCCAGGCAGCTCAGCTCGGGGCGCGGTGGACGGCCGGAGCGGGTGGCGCTGCTGTGCTACTCGCTCGGCCTGGCCGCCTACTTCCGGCGGGAAGTGGCCGGTTGGCACTACAAGCAGAGGCCTGCGTTCGTCGGCACCTTCGAGGCCCTCGCCAATCTCTGGGGCATCGGCTCCGGCTCCCGCGACGACACCGCCTTCTGGGAGGAGGAACTTCCGCAACTGATGGCCCAGCGCGCAGCGGAACTGCCACCGGGTCAGCGGTTCGACTCCTTCGTCGTCGACGAGGCCCAGGACTTCGCCGAATCCTGGTGGCGGCCCCTGGTGGCGGCCCTCCGCGACGAGAACGACGGCGGCCTGTTCCTGTACTCCGACGAGAACCAGCGCCTGTTCCAGCGCTTCGGCCGGCCGCCGGTGCCGCTGGTCCCGCTGGTGCTGGACCACAACCTGCGCAACACCAGGCAGATCGCGGAGGTGTTCCGGCCGCTGGCCCCGCTGCGCATGCGGCTCGAGGGTGGCGACGGGCCGGACGTGCTCCACGTGCCCGCCGCAGCGGGCGACGCGCTGGAGGTCGCCGACGACCAGGTCGAGGCGCTGCTGGACGAGGGCTGGCCACCGGGACACGTGGCGTTGCTGACCACCGGCCGCCGGCATCCCGAGCAGCGGGCCCGGCAGGAACTGCTCGGGCAGGACGGCTACTGGGACACCTTCTGGGACGAGGAACTGGTCTTCTACGGGCATGTGCTTGGTTTCAAGGGCCTCGAGCGGCGGGCAGTGGTGCTGTGCATCAACGAGGACGGCGCCCGGGACCGCTTCCGCGAACGCATGTATGTCGGGCTGTCCCGGGCCACGGATCGCCTGATCGTGGTCGGCGAGCTGTCGACCATCATGAACGCCGGCGAAGACGTGGTCAGGGCGCTGCAGCGGCGCGGCTGATCCCGCTGCGGTCCGCCGGGCACCGCCGCAAACGTCCCCCTCCGACGCCGGAGGCCTTGTCCAACTCAGCCCAGCCCGGTAGACAGGGGCGGTGACCACCTACGGATTCCACGCCTCACACGAGCAGATCTCCCCGCGGCAACTGCTCGCCGGCGTCCAGCGCGCCGAGGAGGTCGGCTTCCAGGCGGCCATGTGCTCGGACCACGTGGAACCCTGGTCCGAACGGCAGGGCCACTCCGGCATGGCGTGGCCCTGGCTGGGCGCGGCACTCGCGACGACGAACCTCACCTTCGGCACGGTCACCGCCCCCGGCCAGCGCTACCACCCCGTCGTCGTCGCGCATGCGATGGCGACGCTGGGCCAGATGTTCCCCGGCCGGTTCTGGACGGCGCTCGGCTCCGGCGAGTTCGCCAACGAACACGTCACCGGCGAGCCGTGGCCGGACAAGGAGACCCGGCAGCTGCGCCTGGAGGAGTGCGTCGACGTCATCGCCCGCCTGCTCGCGGGCGAGACCGTCACCCACGAGGGTTTGGTCTCGGTGCACGAGGGCCGGCTCTGGGAGGTCCCGGACCCGCGACCCGGGATGATCGCACCGGCCATCAGCGTGCCCACGGCCGTCCGTGGGGCGGCGTGGGCCGACGGGCTCGCGACGATCAACCAGGCCCCCGAGGTGCTGCGGCGCATGCTCGATGCCTGGGACGACGCCGGCGGTCCGGATCACAAGATCCTCCAGGTCCACCTCTCCTGGGCGCCCACCGAGGACGAGGCCTACGCCATCGCCCACGACCAATGGCGCTCCAACGTGTTCGCCGCCCCCGCCTGCTGGGATCTCACCCGAGCCTCGTTCGACGAGGTCAGCCGGGAGGGCGTCAGCGAAGAGCAGGTGCGCCGCAGCGTCCTGGTCTCGAGCGACCTGGGTGAGCTCACCGAGCGCATCCACGATCTTGCCGAACTCGGGTTCGGTTCGGTCTATCTTCACCACGTCGGGCAGGACCAGACCCCCTTCCTGGACGCCTTCGGCGAGAAGGTCCTCCCCCAACTCAACTGATCGGCCAAGGAGCACACAATGCGCAAGACCGAGACCTCAGACCTGTGGTGGAAGACCGCGGTGTTCTACTGCCTCGACGTGGAGACCTTCTTCGACTCCGACAACGACGGCTTCGGTGACTTCGATGGCGTCTCCGAACGCATCGACTACCTCGCGGGCCTGGGCGTGACCTGCCTGTGGCTGATGCCGTTCTACCCCACCGCCGAACGCGACGACGGCTACGACATCACCGACTTCTGCGGCGTCGACCCGCGGGTGGGTTCCTTCGGCGACGTCGTCGAACTCATCCGCACCGCCAAGGACCGGGGGATGCGGATCATCGCGGACCTCGTGGTCAACCACACCTCGGACAAGCACCCGTGGTTCAAGGAGGCCCGCAAGTCCAAGGACAACCCGTACCGCGACTACTACGTCTGGCGCGACACCGAGCCGCCGGACACCTCCGACAAGGTGGTCTTCCCCGATGTCGAGGACTCAATCTGGGAACTCGACGAGCGCACCGGCGAGTGGTACCTGCACAACTTCTACAAGCACCAGCCCGACCTCAACGTCACCAACCCGAAGGTGCGCGACGAAATCAGCAAGATCATCGGGTTCTGGATGCAGCTGGGCTTCGACGGCTTCCGCGTCGACGCCGTCCCCAACCTGATCGAGACCGTCGGTGCCACAGCGGGCGCCGCCGACACCTACGGCGAGCCACACGACTACCTGCGCCAGTTGAAGGCGTTCATGGGCCGGCGCAAAGGTGACGCGATCCTCCTCGGCGAGGTGAACGTCCCCTACGCCGAACAGGTCAAGTTCTTCGGCGGCAGCGACAGCGGCGACGAGCTCACCATGCAGTTCGACTTCGAGCTGATGCAGCAGACCTACCTAGCGCTCGCTCGCGGCGACGCCGCCCCGATAGAGAAGACCCTTGAGCGGCGCCCGCAACTGCCCGAACACAACCAGTTCGGTGTCTTCCTGCGCAATCACGACGAACTGACGCTGGACAAGCTGAGCGACGAGGAGCGGCAGGAGGTCTTCGACGCCTTCGGCCCCGACCCGGACACGCAGTTGTTCGGCCGCGGCCTGCGCCGTCGGGTGCCACCCATGCTCGACGGCGACCCGCGCCGCATCTGCATGGTCTACTCGCTGCTGTTCTCCCTTCCCGGCACCCCCGTGCTGTTCTACGGCGAGGAGATCGGGATGGGAGAGAATCTCGACGTTCCCGGTCGGCTGGCCGTCCGGACGCCGATGCAGTGGACCTCCGACAAGAACGGCGGCTTCTCGAAGGCGAAGCCATCGCAGCTGCCCGCAGCCGTCACCGAGGGGCCCTTCGGCCCGAGTCACGTGAACGTCTCCGACCAGCGCAGGGACCCGGACTCATTGCTCTCGTTCATCTCGCGGCTCGCCCAGGGCCACCGCGAGTCCCCCGAGCTGGGCATGGGCACCTTCGAGATCCTCGAGCACGACGCTCCCGCGGTGCTGGCCCACCGCTGCACCTGGAAACACGAGAACGAGCCGGGTGCCAGCACGCTGCTGGTCCACAACCTCGGGCCGGAGGCCACGGAGATCACCGTGACGTGTGAGGACCTGGAGGAGGGCGCACGCGCCTACGAGATGTTCTCCGACGCCAGCCTCACCGTCGGCAAGGGCGGCAAGCTGACGATTCCCGTCGACGGCTACGGCCACCTGTGGTGGCGCCTCCACACATCGGGCGGCATCCGCCTCCCCTGACGTCGGTCCATCCGCTGGTCGAGCAGGAGCGACACCCGCCGCTGATCGAACAGGAGCCCTACCGCTGATCGAGTAGGAGCCCGTGAGGGACGAGCGGGCGACGTGTCGAGATCACCCGCACCCGCCATCCGCTGATCGAGTAGAAGCCCGACCGCTGATCGAGTAGGAGCCCGTGAGGAACGAGCGGGCGACGTGTCGAGATCACCCGCAGGTTCCCGGGGACCGACGGGTCTCGACACGCCGACTCGTCCCTCGCCGGCTACTCGACCAACGAAAGAGGGAGCCCGACGGGTCTCGACACGCCGACTCGTCCCTCGCCGGCTACTCGACCAACGAAAGGGAGCCCCCCGACTACTCGACCAACGAAAGGGAGCCCGACGGCTACTCGACCAACGAAAGGGAGCCCGACGGCTACTCGACCAACGAAAGGGAGCCCCCCGACTACTCGACCAACGAAAGGGAGCCCGACGGCTACTCGACCAACGAAAGGGAGCCCCCGACTACTCGACCAACGAAAGGGAGCCCCCGACTACTCGACCAACGAAGATGGATCAGAGATAGCGACCCTGCTGGTGCTGGAGCGCGGCGACGTCGTCGGCCAGGTCAACGGTCTCGATGACCGCGCGGACGAGCAGGCCCCAGCCCGCGTGCTCCGGCTCGGGAGTGAGGAGCCGGACCCCCACCCAGGCGGTGGCGCCCGCCAGTCGGGGGCCATGTTCGGCGTCGGTCCACTCCCCCGCCCGGAACGGACCGCCAGGAGATGGGGCGACGCGCGCGAAGATGTCGGCGATCCCGCCCTGACCCGGTCCCAGCACGTTCACAGTCGCCTTCCCGGTCTCCCGGAAGACCCCCCACCAGTCGCAGTCCTCGTCGACGAGGGCCACCAGTTCGGCGGGCTTGCCGTCGGCCACCAGCAGCGACGAGATGGTCCAGCCGTCGCGACGACCCTCCCCCGAGCTGGTCCAGATGCTCACGGGCGCCGGCAGGCGACCACGCAGCCGGCGGGCCGGGTCGCGCTGCTCGGCGGGAAGCAAGAACGGGTGCTCGCTGTGGATCGACATGCTCCCAGTGTGCCCGCGCGGACCGGGGAACTCAGGCCAGTACGGACTCGATCTCCCTGGCCGCACCCGCCGGACCGGGAGCTTCCTCGAACGACCTGCGCAGTTCCGTCAGCCCCGTGGTGGGACCGGACGCCAGGACTTCGTCGGCGATCCGACGGATGGCCTCGGGCGTGACGTCGTGCTTGGGGAGCACGCGTCCGGCGTCGAGTTCCTGCATGCGGTAGGCGTTGAAGAACTGGTCGGCTCCCATGGGGGTGAGGACCGCAGGCACGCCCATCAGGACGGTGTCCGTGGCGCTGCCGAAACCGCCGTGGGTGAAGCACAGGTCAGCCTCGCGGAGCACGTCGGTCTGCGGGACGAACGAGCGCAGGATGACGTTGTCCGGCATCGGCCCAAGCTCAGCGACGGTGGCGGCGCGCCCCGTCGTCATCACCACGAGGGCGTCGCTGCCGGCGAAGGCGTCCGCGATGGCGCGGAAGTACGCGGTCCACCGGTTGAAGACAGTGCCCAGCGTGGCGTAGACGACCGGGCCGTCGTGGGCGCGCAGCCGCTCCAGCGGGAAGTCGGGGTCGGGCGCAGACATCGTCGGGGAGGGTCCGGCGAAGAAGCACCGCTCGTCGAAGTCGTCGGCGAAGGGCTGGTAGTAGCGGCTGGCGGGACTGATGTTCAGCACGCTCGACTGAGGGCGAAGCAGGTCCAGCAAGTCCCTGGGCCTGGCACCCAGGATCAGCGGCCCGACGACACGGGCCGCCAGCGTGCGCAGCGCCGGGGTGCGCAGGAGATGACGCGCCGGCGCCGGCATCCCCGTGGCCAGTCCCGCCAGGTGCCGGATCACCCGCTCGTTCTGGAAGAACACCGGGGACAGGAACACCACCGGCAGGTCGAGATCCCGCTCCAACTCAGACACGGCCGGGTTGATGCCCGCTGCCACGACGGCGTCGTAGTGCGGGGCCAACAGCTTGATCGACTTGTTCATCGCGGAGAACAGGGCCCGCCCATTGCGCAGCAGTTGGCTCGGACTGATGATCGGTTCGGCCGGGCCGAAGGGGACCAGGGT
This sequence comes from Tessaracoccus sp. OS52, assembly GCF_020687685.1. Classification (GTDB taxonomy): domain Bacteria; phylum Actinomycetota; class Actinomycetes; order Propionibacteriales; family Propionibacteriaceae; genus Arachnia. The sequence continues at coordinate 131,463 of NZ_JAJEWM010000002.1, forward strand.
TGCTCCCGTCCGCTCGACCTTGTCGCGGAACGCCTCCCCCATCAGGAAGTCAACTTCGTGCCCTCCATCGACCAACGCCTTCGTGAACGGCATCGCGGGGTTCGCCAGCCCGTACGCGGGTACCCCGGCCATCAGGATTCGAGCCATCTCAGCCTTCCGTCTGTCCGTCCACCCATTGTGATCCCCCACGCGGCCATAACGGGATGCGGACCGAGGATCAGCGGACAACTCCCGGGAGCCGTGCCCCCGAACACGGCTCCCGGGAGTCCTTGCGCAACCACTACGAAGTGGCTACGAAGGCCTCATCCGCGAGGAACCCTGGCTCCACACGCAGCACCCCGGCATCTCCGGCTGGAATCTCAAGCACGACGTTGCCCGTGACACTGGCTCCCCCGTAGAGCTCGTCGAAGCCCAGCGCCTCGGGGGCGACCACCATCGCGTCGGTAGTGGTCACGACGTTCCCGCCGGCAGTGATGTAGGAGACCTGGACACCGAAGGGGGTCGCCGCTTCGGCGGCCACACGGGTGAGCGTCACATTCACCAGAGCGTAGGTGTTGCCTTCGGCCGGCGGGTCGTTGAACTGGTTCTCACCCAGGACTGCCTCAGTGGCGTCCGCCGTGAAGGCGTTGACCGTGACCTGCCACTCGTCGGTGCCGATCGTCGTTCCGAGCGGCAACGGCTGCTCACGGGTACCCAATCCTGAAGCGATGGGCTCACTAGTTGCCTGCGGCGTCGCGGTGTCGGTCGAGGGCGCCTCGCTCGGCACCGTCGTCTCCTCACCTGGTTCCCCGGTCTCCGCCTGCGGAGTGGACGCCACGACGGTGGACGTCGACTCCCCGATGGCGTCATCGATGATCCGAGCGGTTGACGCCATGAACGCAAACGCTCCAGCGATGGTTCCGACGATGGACAGCACCAGCGCCCACACCGCCAGCTTCTTGGGCTTGTCGCTGCCCACCAGCGCGACGATCGAGAGCACGAATGCAATGGGAAGGAGGATCCAACCGATCAGGTAGGCGCCCTCCCAGACGGCGAAGACGAAGCCGATGACAGCCGCCACGAAAGCGACGATGGCGAGGGTGTTGCGCGGCTTGGCAGCCGGCTCGGGCGCCCAGGACCCGGGGGGCGTGCCACCGGTCTGGTAGGCGCCGGGTCCTCCCGGCTGGAATGCGCTGGACGGGGTGGTGCTCATGGCTTTCCTCCTGCTTGTGGTGTGCTCCCATCCCACCGCGAGGCCCCGCTCGCCCGCATCGGCCGTCCGGGTGGAGCAACACCGTCCGAACGGGTGGTGGCCGCGGGCTGGGAACAGGCGATCGGCCGATGCGACTGTCGGAGGCGCGTTCTAGCATGAGGCTGTGTTGAGGACCGAGGCCATTGATCGACGCCGGCCACCGTGGTGGCGGACGGCGCTGTTGATGCCGCTCGGTCTCCTCGGGACGCTCATCAGCGTGGTCTACTCGCCGGCGGGCTGGGAGATGACGGACTCCAACGCGGAGTCCGGCTCTGCCCTCCTCCTCGCTTTCGCCGGCATGCTCCTCGCCCTGGTGGGCTCGATCGCCCTCGCGTGGCGTCACAGGGCGCCGGTGTGGTTCGCCGTCGTCGCCGCCCTGCTCCCCCTCGCGATTCCCGTCGGCAACACCTTCGCCTACATCACGGTTGGCTCCCTCATCGGCCGTCGCCGTGGCCCGGGGGTGTGGGCCGTCACCGCCCTGACCATCCTCACCACCACCTGGGTGGTCGTCGCGGACGCCATGGCACAGCCTCTGGCGGCGTCGTTCGTCAAGAAGATCCTCACGGGTGCGCAAGCAGATCCCTCTCAGGCCGTCGACGTCGCCGTCGGGCCCGTGATCGTGATGGCCGTGGTGGGACTGGGCGCGAGCATCGGCGTGGGTCTTCTCCTGCGCGCCAGGCGCCTCGCCCGGCTCGCGGAGGCGACCGCCCGGGCGGAACGCCGGGTCAGCTCGGTACTCGGCGACGAGGTGGCCCGCCGCGAAGAACGCGAACGGATTGCTCGGGAGGTCCATGACGCTCTCGGTCACCGGCTCTCACTCCTGGGCCTCCACGCCGGCGCCATAGAGGCCAACTCCGAAGGCGACGAGCGACTGCGCACCTCTGCTTCACTCGTGCGCAACAGCGCCGAGGGCGCCATGGATGACCTGCGCTCGCTGCTGGGGATGCTCCGCAGCCCCACCGCAGACCAGCCTGAATTGCCACTGACCCTGCTGCCACGGGTGGTGGAGGAGTCCTTCGGCGCCGGTCAGCAGCTCAGCTCGTCGGTGTTCATCCAGGAGGCCGCGCACGCTGACCCAGCCTTGTCGCGGGCGGTTTACCGCATCGTCCAGGAGTTGCTGAACAACGCGCGCAAGCACGCGCCAGACGCCCGGACCGTCCTGTCGGTCATCGGCGGTCCGGACACGGGCATCACCATCGACGCGCGCAACCCGGTGCGTCCGCCTGCGGCGGCGGGGCCATCCGCTCCCGGGTCCCGCCGCGGGCTCTCGGGCATCGCGGAGCGTGCCGAGCTCCTGGGCGGTTCTGTCCGGTACGGGCTGGATGAGGGTGGCACCGTGTTCAGGGTGGAGGTGCGGCTGCCGTGGCTTTATGGCGGAGCTGGCCGGGCCGGCACCCAGGTTGTCAGTGGGCGCTCCTAGAATGCTGGCGTGCTACCCACCCGAGTTCTCCTCGTCGACGATGACCCGCTGGTGCGTGCCGGAGTCAGGTTCCTGCTCGACAGCGCCGATGACCTGGAGGTCGTCGGTGAAGCCGCCGACGGCGACGAAGTGGTATCGGCCGTCAAGGCCTCCAGGCCCGACGTCGTCCTCATGGACCTGATCATGCGTCGGGTCGACGGCGTCGCGGCCACAGCCGCAGTGCGGGCGCTGCAGCCGCCGCCGCACGTCATAGTGCTCACGACGTGGGACGTGGACGACGCCGTCGTGCGCTCGATCGAGGCGGGGGCGTCCGGTTTCATCCTCAAGTCCTCGAGCCGTGAGCTCATCGCGGCCATCCGGGCCGTCATGGCTGGTGACGCGGTTCTCTCACCCAAGAGCACACGCCAGCTGCTGGAGCAGTGGCGCTCCAAGTCCAATGAAGGGGCTGACCACGCCCGTGCCAGCGTCGGAAGGCTCACCGAGCGGGAACGCGAGGTTGCCGCGGCCACCGCAGAGGGACTCACCAACAACGAGATCGGCAAGCGGCTGTTCCTGGCCGACGCGACTGTGAAGACGCACCTCGCATCCATCCAGACCAAACTCGGGTTGCGCAACCGCACGCAGGTGGCGGTCACCGCCGCACTCGGTGGCCTCGTTTCAGAGCAGTGACACTCCCGGGTCCGCTCGCAGCTCCCGGACCTGCGAGCGACGCAGCACCACGAGGTCGAGCTCCAGCAGCGGGCCAGCCGTGGCGTCGCGACGGTCCGCAGCCGCCGGGGGCAGCCACACCTTGGCCTCGGGGTGCAGCGGCAGGATCTCGAGGACCAGCTCGGAGTCCCCGGGCACCTGGACCAGCCATGGACGTCCGTCGTAGAACCGGTCCGCCACCGCGGCGCCGTCGATGACCAGGCGCGCGACGTCGCCGGCGAAATGGATCTCAAGGAAGCCGCTGGAGCAGGGATCCGGATGCTCGCCAGACGGCACCCGGAGTCGGTAGCGCGCCGCACCCTCCCAGTCGGCCCCGTTCGGTGCCGCAGCCCGGGTCCCCGAGCGTCCCCACGATGCTGGTGGTTCGACGGCGTCGCGCACCAGCTCGGCTTCCAGCACCACACCGGCGGCCACGCCGTCGTCGTCGGTTCGCAGTCGGCGCCACTGCCCGTCGATGAACTCCGACACGCTCGGCCGACCCTCGGAACGCACCACCAAGGTGTCGCCGTCGAGCCAGACCGGGTCGGATGAACGCAGGACGCGGCGCTCGGTCCCCAGTACCCAGACCTGGTCGGCGTCGTTGGCGGCGATTACGACCACTCGCCGCCGGGTGTCGCCGACGGTGACCTCGATCACTCCGCCGTCGGTGAACTCCCAAACGCCGGGTGCGACTTGCTCGGCGTCACCGGTGACCGTCGCGTCGGGGTCCAGCGCCACCTGGGCAGCGATGCCGGGCTCGGCCACCAGGAAGACGCCCTCCTCCGTGGCGGTCAGCAGCGACGCCGTGGCCCACTTCAGCGTGAGCCCACCGACGGTGACGTTGACCGGCCAGCGCGCCACCGTCCCCGCCGGGATGGTGACCGGGCCATGGCCGATCGTCACCGGGCCGTCGGCCAGTTCGAGGCTCAGTTCCACCGCCGGGAGGTCCGGGAGGGGGATGTGGGGCTGGTGCCAGTTCAGGAAGACGAAGCCGCCATCGCCGTCGCCGCGGAAGCTCCAGCGGGGGCGCTCGTCTTCGGGGAAGGTGACGGGCAGCGTCGCGAGCCGGTCACCGAAGGCGTGGACGAAGGCGTGCTGGCGGCGCAGGCCCGGCATGGACGGTCCGGGCAGGCCGACCGCGGAGACGGGAGCCTGGAAGTCGTAGTCGAACTCGGGCAGGTCGTTCGGGTAGCCGGTGGCCTGCGACTCCTGCAGTCCCGGCTGCGGGTTCGTGCCGCCGGCGTACATGTAGTAGCCCTGCCAGGCCGATCCGCTGCCCAGCTTCGCATTGGCGACCGCGGGCACGTCCAGCGCCTCGAGCACGGGGCGGCGGTGGTACGCCGTCGCCATTCCGCCACCGAGCTCGCAGGTGGCGGCGGGGAACGTCGGATCCACCGGTTCGGCGACGAAGCTTGCGACGACCGCCATGTCGAGACCGCGGACGTCGGCCCCCACTCCCGGGTCGTCCCACTGCGGTGACATCCGGAAGTGGGCGCGGAAAGTCGCGTGCCAGGCGGAATCGTGTTCCACCCAGAAGCCGTCGGCGTACCCGGACCACACCGGCAGGAACTCTTCCGGCGGCAGGTCCGCGCCGCCCCACGCCGTCGCGGTCCAGATGGGTGCCGTGAGCCCGGCGTCGCGGGCCAGGCCCTTCAGTGTCAGCAGGTGCCCGGGCTGGTCGTAGAGCTCGTTCTCCACCTGGATGGCCACCACCGGGGAGTCCGGGCCGCACAGGTCCCCGACCTGCTCGCCCAGAGCCTGGAACCACTCCCGCACGAGCTCCAGGTACTCGGGGTCGTCGGTGCGGTGGGCCACCTCAAGTTCCTGCAGCCAGTCGGGAAAGCCGCCGTTGCGGGCCTCGGCATGCACCCACGGACCGAGGCGGAGGCAGACCAGCAGGTCCAGCGAGTGGCACAGCTCCACGAACGCCCGGATGTCGAGCTGGTCCTCGAAGGACCGCTCGCCGCGCACCGGCTCGTGATGCAGCCAGATCACGTAGCTGGAGACGACGTCGACCCCGCTGGCCTTCATCAGCAGGAGCCGCTGCCGCCATTCCGCGCGCGGCACCCGGGAGTAGTGCAACTCACCCGAGACGGGCAGCCAGGGCCGCCCGTCGAGCTCAAGGAACCGGCTGTTCAGAGCCACTCGGGAGTGCTGGTCCACGTCGTTCGCCATCGCCGGACGGGTCAGCGGCTTCGCCCAGCCTCCGGGCACCAGCGCGCGGGGTGTCATCATCGGTCCAACTCCTTGTCAGCGACGTACGTCATGAGGCTATCCCAAGCTGGATCGCAGGGACGGCTGCCCCCGCCCCACTCCCTTGAAACCCGCCCAAGGACTCACCGGGCTCAGAGGATGCCTCGCTCGTAGGCGACGCGCACTGCCGCGGCACGATCACTGACACCCAGCTTGTCGAAGGCGTGGGCGAGGTGGGTCTTGATGGTCGCCTCGCTCACGTGCATCCGGGCTGCGGCGCTGCGGTTGGTGAATCCCTCGGCGATCAGGCGCAATGCGTCCAGTTCCCTGTCCGTCAACTGCTGCTCGCCGGTCCGTCCGGCCAGGACGGCGAGCGCCTCGGCCGTGAGTACCGGGCGGCCCTGCGCCAGGTCGGTGACCGCGCGGACCAGTTCGGCGCGACGGGCGTCCTTGAGTAGGTAGCCATCGGCCCCGGCCTCCAGGGCGGTGCGGATGTCGCGCTCGGCGTTGTAGGTGGTCAGCACCAGGATGCGGGGGGTCGTGCGGCCGTCGGCGCGCAGGGCTGAGATTGCTTCGATACCGTCGCCGCCGCTCATCCGTAGGTCCATGAGGACGACGTCGGGGCTGGTGGCATCGATGACGACGAGGGCCTCGCGGCCGTCGCCCGCCTGGCCGACCACCTCGACTCCTGGTTCGGTGGTGAACATGCCGACGAGGCCGTCGCGCACCACGGGGTGGTCGTCGACGACGACGACGCGGATGGGTTCGCTGGTCTGGGTCATGTGGGCACGACTGCGGTCAGGACGCAGCCTCCTCCTTCTGGCAACTCGAGGTCGAGGGCTCCGCTGGCTCCGCGCAGACGTTCCCGGATGCCCGCCAGCCCGAAGCCGCCGGTGGTGGCGGCCGGGTCGAAACCGTCGCCGTCGTCAGCCACCCGGAGCCGGACGTCCTGTGTCGTGTAGGTGAGGGTCACGTCGACGGCGGTGGCGTGGGAGTGCTTGGCGACGTTGGACAGCGCCTCCTGGCAGATGCGCAGCAGGTCGGCATCGTGGGGCGTGGGGTTGGGGTCGCCTGTCGTGCGGAAGGTGGCGGCGATGCGCGTGCCCTCCGACCAGGCCGCACACAGTGAGCTGAGGGCGTAGTGGAGATCGGAGTGGTCCAGCAGCGGTGAGGCCAGCGCGCTGACGGCTCGTCGGGCCTCGGCCAGGCAGTCCCGCACCGTGCGGTCGACGCGGTCCAGGACGGCGCGGGCGTCGGTGAGGCTCGAGGACTCCGAGGCCGCTTCGATCTGCCGGAGGGCGGCGATCAGGCCCTGGGCGACGGTGTCGTGGATGTCGCGGGAGAGCCGCTGACGTTCCTCCAGCACACCGGATTCCCGGGCCTGTTCGACGATCTGGTGCTGGAGCGCCTCATTTATCCGGTGGGCCTCCTCCAGCTCGTCGAGGGCCGCGCGCAGGCGCGTCACCGTCTGCTGGCGGTGCCGGTCGACGTGCACCATGCCGACTGCCAGACCCCCGTTGGCCAGCAGCAGGAAACCGAACAGTACCGGCCGCTGCACCACGCCGTCGGGTCCACCGGACTGGGCCAGAGCGCTGAGCGACGCCGCCGCGATCAGCGCCCAGGCCTGGCCCCTCGCGGGGAACACGGCCACAGCGTCGAGGTAGCCGACGAAGGCGTAGATACCGAACACCGGGCTCATGCTGACCAGCGCCAACGTCAGCGCCAGGTTGAGCACGAACCCGGCGATGCGCTCGCCGCGGGAGCCGCAGCGCAGCAGCCACAGCCGGAGGCCAAGGGTCGTCGACGTGACCGCGATCAGCCACGGCAGGCGGTCGGGCGCGACGGGGGCGCCACCCAGCGCGAGCGTGACCACGAAGGCGAGGGCCAGTAGCACGAAGGGGGCGGCGACCAGGCCGCGGCCCAGCCACCTCCCCTCTTCGCTGCCGACGTCGGAGGCCTCGGCGGTCGTCGGAATGGTCACGGCGCCTCCAGCCGGAAGGTGCGGGCCGCCACCGCGAAGCCGACGATTGCCCAGGCCAGCATCACAACGACGGCCGACGCGTCGGGCCACTGCCCCGCCATCGCGTTCAGCATGCCGCCGGCGGCAGCACCGCCGGGGGTGAGGTCCGAGATGACGGTCAGCACCGGCGGGAACACGGCGCGGGGCACCCACATGCCTGCGGCGAACCACATGCAGGCAGCAACGAATCCGCCGATCCCAGCGCCGACGCGTGAGTTCTTCGCCACGCCGCACAGCATGGCACCGATGGCGAGGAACGACAACGCTCCGAGCAGTGCGGTGAGCGCGAACGCCGGCAGGTTTGCCGGGAGCGGAAGCCCCAGCAGCGCCGGCACGAACACGAGCAGGGCCGTCATGAGGACACTCAGTCCGAGGACCACGACGACGATGGCTGACAGCAGCGTCCACGCCGGCACCGGGGTGGTCCGCATCCGCCGCAGGACCCCGAACTCGCGGTACTGCGTCACCACCGTCGGGAGCACCTGCAACGCCAGCACCGACGACGTGAACAACACAAGCACCGGCTGGTAGACCTGCGCGAAGCTCATCCCGCCCAGGTAGGGCTGCGGGGCCGCGACGGGCGGCACCAGCGGGGTGACCACAGCGGCCAGGAAGGGCAGGACAACCGCCCAGATCACCGGCGCAGGCTCCCGTCCCAGCAGGCGCACCTCGGTGCGCAACAACATGGGGAACGCATTGGGGGCAGTCATCGGGCCTCCTCCTTCCGGGTCAGGCTGACGTAGGCGTCGTCCAGCGACGGCGCGGTGATCCGAAGACCCTCGAACTCGATACCCGCCCCCGTGAGGCCGCCCAGCACGGCGACGGGACTCGCCTCGGACCCACGGACCGTGACCTGGTTGCCCTCCACCTCGACGGTGGCCACCGAGGGCAGGTCGGCCAGCCAGGCCACGTCGGCGGCGTGGCTAGTGGTGAAGCGGATGATCGACTGGGCCCCGCTGTGGGCCAGCCCGGCCGGGCTGTCCAGGGCGACGACGCGCCCGCCGTCGATTATGGCCACCCGGTCACATAAGAATTGGGCCTCCTCCATCGAATGGGTGACCAGCATGATGGTCACTCCGTCGCTTGTGAGGTCGCCGAGGAACTCCCAGATCTCGCGGCGGGCCGCCGGGTCCAGGCCCGTGGTCAGCTCGTCCAGGATGGCCACCCGCGGATTCCCGACCAGCGCCAACGCCACCGAGAGACGTTGCTGCTGACCGCCGGAGAGGTGCTCGAAGCGCGTGTCAGCCTTGTCGGCCAGCCCGAAGCGCTCCAGCAGCTCGTCGGTGGCCCTGGGGTTGCGGTAGAACGACCGGTACAGCTCGATCGACTCCCGCACCTTGATCTTCGCCGGCTGCCGCGACTCCTGCAGCTGCATTCCCAGGAGCTCGCGAAACTCCCGCTCCTCCGCCGCAGGGTCGAACCCGGCCACCCGGATGGAGCCGACGTCGCGGGGCCGGAGCCCGCCGATCATCTCCACCGTCGTAGTCTTGCCAGCCCCGTTCGGGCCAAGGATGCCGAAGACCTCCCCCTCGGCCACCGACAGGTCGATGCCCTGCACCACGGGTCTTCCCGAGTAGCTCTTCCGCAGATCGCGGACCTCGATGATGTTCATGCCCACCACGGTCCCCTGATTACAGTCGCCGCGGCTCATCCAACCCGGTGGAGCGCGACTCCCGATCGGATGAGGTCGCCACCCGCGCTCAGCGTCCGGTGACGCCCGGATGTTGCTCGAGATGCACCCTAAACTGCCTGCCCAACGGGGCGGCCTGCCGCGCGAACCCTGACATCTGGGCGCCAAGCCTCCGGGAAGGATCGAGATGATCGACGACGAACTCAGCGCCGCGCTGCGCACGCTCCGCGAGGCCAACCACGAGGCCCTCTTCGATCCTGCCCGGCGAGGCCCCGGGACCGTGCCTACGGGTGCTGACCGGTTCCTTGCCCACTACGGGACACAGCGGGGCCACAAGTTGCTCGAGGGCGTCCAAGAAGTGTGGCAGGAGGCGCGGCGAGTACCCGACCCCGGCGGTCCCATCACCGGCTACGGTCTTGAACTCAGGAAGTGGGCCGCGACCCGACCCGACATCGACCCCCGTGCGCTTCAGGAAATCATCGACCGCCTCATGTTCCAGAACCGATGATCGAACCCATCGAGGCGGACCATGTCAGAGACACCTGCAGGCCTGAAGCGAACCTTCCGGGGCTAATCCTTACCGTGGCGGATTGGGGGCGCGGGTCCTTCAACCTGCCAGAGGAAGCCGCCTCAAGATGCCCGTGCGCTTGCGCAGTTCGCCGGCGATTGCGTCTAGTTCGGAGTGTGTGACTGCGAACATGTTGGGGCGGTTGGGCATCACGAAGAGTTCGAACTGGCTGAGTTCCACCACTGGTTTGAGGAGGGTCCGTGTGATGAACGGCTCGTTTGCTACGAGAATGAGCTCCGCTTCCACGGCCTTCTCCATGGTGGTGGGGCCGTCGGGCTCGTCCCAACGTCGGGGGCGGGTAGCTTGGAGGTCGGTCTCGGTGACCACGGCGTAGCCGAAGAGGCCCGCGGTGTTGCCGCCTCCCATTTGCCACAGCAGCACCACGTCTCCTGGGAGCACTTCCTCCTCGTGGCGGCTGATTGGGAGGATCCATGAGTCGATGCCATCGTTCCAGTCGTCGCGGCAGTTCTCCGCGTAGGTCGATGACATCTGGAACAACCAGGTGTAGCCCAGAGGATGCCCGTCGGCGTCGCGCATTCCATTGGACACACGGGTGAGGTCGTGGGCGGCTTGTGTGAGGGTCTCGTTGGCGCGGATGGTGCGCACGACTTCGTTGGCGTCGAGGTGGTTTTCGGAGCGCCATTGGTCCAGGGCGGCCCGGTTTGCCGATCGCTTACGCGCTGAGGCCTGGGTGCGGGTGTGGTGCCAGTCGAGGGCGGCTGCCGCGTAGTCGATGACGGCGATGCTTCGGGCCGTGCGGATGGCGTTGAGCGCCGCGGGGACGTGCACGCCGCTGTGGAGAAGGTATGCGAACACGAGTGAAGGGCTGCGGTTGATGCCCATGTGGCAGTGGACCAGGACTGTGCTGTCGGGGGATCGAAGCGCCTCATCGATCCAGGCGACGGCGGTGTCGAACCAAGCGTTCGGTTTGCGCTGGCCGTCATCGTCGACACCGAGGTGGAGGTATTCAATGTGCGGGGCGTGCTCGGCGACGACGGCCCGGTCGTCGCGTTCCACCCGGGTGTCGATGATGTGTGTCACGCCCGCGTCGACGAGCTCACGGAGCTGCGTCAAAGCGAGGCCGGTGTAGCGGGTCTCGAAATCGCCGCCCACGACGATTCGGTCAGTGACGAAGTCAGCGTTAGCGGTAGTGAAGGTGTACATCAGGGAGTCCTTTCGTGGTCGTTGGGACCACTGTGCCCGTGTGGCATCGGCAAGCTCCCAGATCCGTAACCCCGGGTTACATCCGACCCGGCAGGTCCAGATCGTTCTTCGTCAGCGACCGGGAATCCACGAGATAGCGGCCAAGGGCATCCACATCGACCAATGCATGATCACTACGGGCCGCTTGAACCCTCAACCGGTGGACAGTCTGTTTGAGTACCCCCACGCTGACTCCCAATTCGGCTGCGGCGGCCTCGTACAGAGCCGACGGGCGCTCCCCGCCACACAGCAAGTGCCGAAACAGCACCGCCATGCGGTACCGCACCACGGGCGAGGCATCCTCGATCCAGGAGGGAGACGGGCGCAACGTGCCCGCACCCTTCCCTCTGGGCAACAGTCGCTTGACGCCTTCTGGCAGGGAGACCGCCAGCAAAGCCGTTAGCCGATCCGGCATCCCAGGCCATGCCGCTTCTGCCGTGTCCCCACGGCTGATCAACACCGCACCGCCCCTGTAGACGGTGGAGTCCAATGCGTCGGATGTGACGCGCATCTTGTAGCGCGCAAGGTTCGTCAGGATGGCCCCGCTTGGATGCCTGGCGATGGACGCCTGCCGGCGCGACACCCAGCCCGGCTCGAGGTAGATCTCGGATCCGTGCTCCCGGCCGAGTCGATAGCGCGGAGCAGTCAATGTGCGCTGGAGGACCTGGTCCTCAACCAGGATTTTCAGCGTCCCCCACGGCGGCATGAACTCAGTCTGGCATACCGGTTCGCGGACTGCGTGCTGCGCGTCTAACACCTCGATGCTGGCGAGCGCGGTGAATCGGTGGCGGGATTGGCGGCGGTGGATGCGCCGGCAGTGGGATGGATCGTTTGGGTCTGCTGCACGAACCGGTGACATCAGCGTTGCGTGGGGCCACCTCCCCGTCGCGCATCACGGCCCAAGCATGGTCCTAGGCTCGCCGTGCAGGCGGGTGCGTGAACCCTCAGCGTGCAGGTTCACTCACCGTGGGAACCCCCGGGTCAAGTCCCGTGTAGTGGTGTAGTGCGGGTTCCTTCGTTTAGGCGGTGAGGGCTAGGGGTTCGGTCACCTCCTCGGTGTTGGTGATGGTGGTGAGGCGGCAGCGTGCGAGGATGTCGAGGCCGAGGTAGCGGCGGCCTTCTGCCCATTCGTCGGTTTGTTCGGCCAGGACTGCCCCGACGAGGCGGATGATGGCTTCCCGGTTGGGGAAGATCCCGACGGAGTCGGTGCGGCGGCGGATCTCCCGGTTGAGGCGTTCGGCTGGGTTGTTGGACCAGATCTGGGTCCACACGTCTTTGGGGAAGCCGGTGAAGGCGAGGACGTCGGCCCGGGCGTGCTCTAGGTGTTCGGCGACGGTGGGGAGCTTCTCTGCCGTGTAGTCCAGCAGCCGGTCGAACTGGGCCTGGACGGATGCTGCGTCGGGCTGGTCATAGACCGAATGCAGCATCGCCTTCACCGCCGGCCACATGCTCTTGGGTGTGACGCTCATCAGGTTGGCTGCGTAGTGGGTTCGGCAGCGCTGCCAACTGGCTCCGGGCAGGTTCGCGCTAATGGCTTCCACCAACCCTGCGTGGGCATCGGAGGTGACCAACCTCACCCCCGCCAGGCCGCGGGCGACCAGGTCGGCGAAGAACGTGTTCCAAGCGCTTCTGGTTTCGGAGGTGGCGACCTGCAGGCCCAGGACCTCGCGGTGCCCATCCCCGTTGACGCCGGTGGCGACCATGGCGACGGCGTTGATCACCCGGCCACCTTCCCGCACTTTCATGGTGAGGGCGTCGGCTGCGACGAACGTGAACGGACCCGCCTCGCCCAGGGGTCGGTGACGGAACTGGGCGACGTGCTCATCCAGGTCGGCGGCCATGCGGCTCACTTGGGACTTCGACAGGCCGTCGATGCCGAGGGTTTTGACGAGTTTGTCCATCCGGCGCGTCGAGACGCCGGCGAGGTAGCAGTCGGCGATCACCGTGATCAGTGCGGCTTCGGCTCGTTTACGGCGCTCCAGCAGCCACTCGGGAAAGTAGGTGCCGGAGCGGAGTTTAGGGACGGCGACATCGACGGTGCCGACGCGGGTATCGAGGGGCCGGTGGCGGTAGCCGTAGCGCTGGGCCACCCGCCCGGTTGAGGCCTGGCCCCATTCGGCGCCGCAAACCTGGTCGGCGTCGGCGGACAGGAGCTGGTTGATCATGTTCTGCAGCAGGCTGCGCATCATGTCCGGCGATGCGTCGGCCAGTAGGTTGCCCAGCACGTGGGCAGGGTCGACAATGTGAGGAGCGGTCATCGTGGCGATGTCCTTTCGAGAGATCTGTGAGAGGTGAACTCGAAGGATCCCACGGTGACCGCGCTCCCGTCTCTGCCAGCCGCAGCCACCGAGGGCTACACCACTATGAGGGACTCAACTGGAACCGAACCCACGACTGGCTCACCACCACACCATGGGCTGTCAGCCACGACTACAACGTGCTGCAGGAGGATCCGAAACATAGCTGGGGCATGTTCAAAGTCTGGCTCGAACCGGTCGGCCCCAGCATCCGCTCGGCCCAAACAGATCGCGAAGGGAGACAGCCGTGATCATCACCGGCGACCTGTGGCAGCTGCAAAGCATCACCCACGAAGACTTCGGCCACTTCGGGGATGAACCGGGCTGGCATTTCTGGTCCCCGGAGGTGATGCGCCGCGTCGGCGGAGCTCCAAGCTGCGCAATGCCGAAAGTGACAGACACCCGCCAACCACACACCCTGCGGCTACGTGCGTGGGGTCCGCTTCTCCCGCTACTTCACTACCACCTCGGATGGCTGCGCGTGGACATCGGGCTGGCGCGTTGGGCCCTGGCTGGGTTCGACCCGAACGGGGACCCGACCCTCAACACGGTCAGTGAGTTGTGGGGGCCAGCGTTGCCGGCGTTCACGTTCTGGTACCTCGGCTCCCCCCACGCCAACGAACACGCCACAGCAACCGTTGCGCTGCAACACCTGCAGGCGGCTCGAGAGGATGCCGCGATGTTCGGCCCCGACAACTTGCATCTTGGTTGGCACTACCAAGCAGCAGTCGCAGAGCCGGAACGTCGCGCTGAAGAGCTGGCCGTGCTCCAGGTCAACGAGCCGGGCCACGCATCCTTGGTGTTGCCGGTGCATCGCGGCTGGTACCGGCTGCTCGAACAGGCCGGGTCGCGGCTGCAACCACTCCCGAACGGGCGTTCCTGGCGGGTGGACGTCACGATCGTCCCGATTGGGCTCATCGGCCAGTTCCGACGCTCCCGGGACAGCGGCAGATGGTTCCATGGCCGACACCGAGCACACGAACTCGGCTTCGACGTCTGATCGGCAACTCTTCTCACGGAGGTTCGGGGTTCCCGTAGCTTAATGTCCCCCCACGCGCCGCCCAGGGACGAGGGTCTGCTGCACGGATAGGTGCCATCAGCGTTGGGTGGGACCACTCCCTGTCGCTCATTAAAGCCCCCAGCATGGGCATAGGTTCGCCGTGCAGGCGGGGACGCGAACGCTTAGCAACCGGGCAGCTACGCCGTCACTCCCTCCAGCCGGAAAGGTTGCCCTCGCACACCGCAGCAACGAGGATGTCGGGGTGTGTGAGTCGGTCGACAGGCAGTCAGCACGTACTGACAGGCGCGCTCACTCCGTGACAGTCTGACTTGGCTCTGCCGTCGCGGGGACTGCAGACCTGGTGACCGCGGAGCTCGTGAGGAGGATGAGAGCGCCAACTGAGATCGCGAGGGCGGAGACGGCCGTGCCCTCGAATGCGAGGGGATGCTCGAAACACCGGAAATCGGTGGTTCCGTTGGGAAAATAGGTGCCGTCGGGGCATTCCACGACCCGACGCTGTAGCAGCATCGCTAGGCCTGTGATGAGGCCTATGATGGCTGACGAAAGGCCCACCCAAGTCACTGCGCGGACGACCCGAGGCGTCAAGGGAAACCCATCGACTGCAGTGCTCGCGACAGTCTTGGCGTCACTCATGAGCGGACGCTAGCACGCAGGGGCGAGGGGCGAGCATCAAACCGACGTGCTGACGACTCGCGGCAACTTCATCCGTGTCACCGACCAGAGCACGAACCCGCGTCGCGGCATGTGCGGTCTTGAGGATCTGTTCAAGCCTCGGAGCGGACATGCGTCTCGAGAGAGGGAGCGTTGATCTTCAGAAGGCGACGCCAAGCAACCGAGACCACAGCACTGATCCCCAAGGCGAGCGGCGCCATCAGCGCAATCCAGCCGGGACTTCCAAGGACCCACCAGCCGAGCAGTGGCAACGCGGCCGATGCGACGAGAAAGCCAACAGCGAGCCTCGAGGGCGAGCCCCGTCGAACAGCCGCAGCCAGCAGCAGGACTCCCGCCATTTCCGCCAGGAGCGCCAGAGGCGCATCAAAGTGGCCGTAGCTGGGAAGAATCGGGTCGAACCAGGAGTGCCTGGTCACCGGCGGATCCGCTCGCAGAGCCGGGTCGATACCCCAGTGCATTTCCATCGTTGGGAGCAGCATCACGCCGACACCTCCGGTTGCCACGATTAGGGCGATCATGCCCGGCCAGCGCTTCATTGCTCGATCCTGCCACCACGGGCACACCAGCGGGGGTAGCCCTGCATTTCACTAGCTGGATGCCCGCTCTAGACGCGGCATTTGCGCGCGTTCGTCGATGCCGCTCGACGGACCGTCGTGGAGGGCACCTTGGGTCGTCTCTGTTCATCAGGAACCTCACGGACTCGCTCGGCTCCCTGACGAACACCTCAGGTTGCTCCGACAATGGGGCAGCGAGAGGGGCAACCCAACTTGGAGGCATTGTCGATGGGGCCCGGTTGGTCCCAAGCGGAAGTCGGGCTCCACCTCAGGGCTGTTGGGACGGCGAGACTGACACACTGGGGGTATGAGTGCCGCTTACCCACGCAAGACTCAACGTCTCACCCTGCGCCCTCTTCGCAAGGAAGACATCGACGTGATCCTCGCCTACCGGAACGACCCTGCGGTGGCGCAGTACCAGGACTGGGATCTTCCCGTCACGCGCGAGCGGGTTGGGCGGAACGTCGAGGCCCACCCAGGCTGGAGTGACATCGTCCCCGGCGAGCCCCGCCAGATCGGGATTGACCTCGATGGCGAACTCATCGGAGACCTCTACGTCGGCCTCGATGAGCACGGTGGGGTCGCAGAGATCGGCTTCACCCTTCGGGTCGAGTACCAGGGCTACGGGTACGCGTTCGAGGCTGCCGCGGCCGTCGTCGGGGATCTGATCGATCGGCTGGGCTGCCACCGCATCTTCGGGCAGCTGTCGCCCGAGAACGAGCGATCAGCAAGGCTGCTGGAAAAGTTGGGCATGCACGTCGAAACGTTGGCCCCAAAGTCGTACTGGTGCCGCGGCGCCTGGGACGACAATCTGGTGTACGCGATGAGCGATGCAGACTGGCGCGCCAGACGACCCTGACTTCACGTCCGCCCTGTCTCAGAAGTTCGCCACGCGCAGAACCCCTCTGGGCTGTCCGACATTGCCTACTGGCTACGCGTTGCACCTTGAAGCGGAACTCGACCACGTTTCGACAGCCGTAACCATTCCAGCGCTTTGGATTGTCTGGGCCGATGCGCGGGGCTTGGGTTGGCGCGCAGAGTGGGATCTCTGGGCGCTCGCACATCGGCATGACAGAGCGTTCCCATCGACATGAGCGGGCCGAGGCTGGGCCCAAACAAGGCACTTTGACCCAGACTGATGAGCCTCGGTTCGCCGTGCAGGCGGGGACATGGACGCTGAGCAGCCGGAGAGCTTCCCAGTCCGGGACCGTTGGCTTATTGACTCTGACTCGCACAGGCAGCACCGGCAAGCAAAAAAGGTAGCGTCAGACGTGTCTGGTTGTGCCGATCTGGAAGACCTCGACTTCCGTCCCGGGGCGCAGCGACGCACAAGCACAGCGAGCGCCCATCTCGTGTCACCGTAGAAGTTGGGTTCTTCCCGTACCCACTCAGATTGGTCAACGGCGCACCCGGTAGCGCAGGTGGAGCACCCGGTTGCCCTGAACAACCACGTGTGGGTCCTCCAGCAGGTGCTGCGCGTCGACCGACCCGAAGTAGCGCTTGCCTGACCCAAACACCCCGGGTGCGACGTCCATGCGGACCTCGTCGATCAGGCCGGCGGCAAGCGCCTGCCCACCGACGTCGCCGGCGGCGAACTCGACGATGCGGTCGCCCGCGAGCTCCTGTGCCTTGTCTTGGAGTCCCAACTCTTGCGGTTTTCGGCCATCTCAGGGAGGTCCGGTATCAGTGGATGGTTTCATTGCGGCTGAGAACGACGACCCCGGTCCGCTGTTCGAGTGGTTGGTCAGTGGGGATGTGCCGTTGGACGACGGCGGCGTACTGAAGGTGTCGCAGGCGTCCTACGACCATATCCGGCCCTACTGGGACCAGGTCGGGGTGACAATCACCGGCCGCCACGTCTTCGACATCACGGACGGCTGGGACGGGACGCCGCCAAGCGGGATAGACCACGTCGTCGTCGTGACGCACCGGCCGGCGCCCGAGGGCTGGGATCCCCGAAGCGCCGTTCCAACTTCGTCGACAGCATCGAAGCAGCCGTGACACTGGCGGCACAACGCCCCACGGCATACACGGCCCTCGGGGCTCGAACCGCACGATGCCCCCGGCTGCCTTGGGGGAAAGCCCGATCTGGACCCGGAAGCGGGTCGTCACGTGGCGATGGCTCCACCCAGTCTGGGCTACCAGGTCATCGATCCGGGCACGGCCACCGGAGTCGCGGATCCGGCTCCACAGCCATGCCACGAAGGGCTCCGGCTCGGGACCTGCGTCGAGGGCCGAGAGCAGGGTCTGCTCCACCACGCCGATCCGCCCCGCCCACGTCGTGGTCTCCGCGAGGCGCTCGGGTAGCGAGCCGCCTAGGAACGGTGCGACCTCGTCGACGCCCACCACCCGACGTGCGAGTTCACGACCGGGGAGGCCAAGCAGACGATAGGCACCCAGGGGGGTCAGGTAGACCTGTACGCAGCGCTGGGTGCCGACGAAGCGCGTGGTCGCATGGCCCGGCATGAATCCTGCGATGAACGAGGAGTAGCGGCCCGTCCCCTCGCCCTCGGACAGGCTGATGACGTCCAGCGGATCACCGAACGACACGACCAGAGGCAGCAAACTACCGGCCGGCTGGCGTCGTTCGACGGGATCGTCGGCGCGCTCGTGGGAGCCGACGAATCCCGCGACCAGCCCGGCAAGGCAAGGGTGCGGACGGTGCCGCACCAACTCCGGGTTCGCCATTGATCCAGTATTGCCGGTCAGATTTGTTCAAGCCACAACAGAAGTTCCGCAGAGAGAATGGAGCACAAGTGACAGGAAGGAATGCATGCGATGAGAAGACTGGTAGCCGTCGAGTTCCTGAGCGTCGACGGCGTGATGCAAGGCCTCGGCTCGCCGGACGAGGACCGCGACGGTGGCTTTGAACACGGTGGCTGGGGCGTGCCTTATGGAGACGTCATGCATGAGGTTGTGGATCCGGCGGGTCTTGGCGCAACCTCGGCGTACCTGTTCGGGCGTCGAACATACGAGAAGCTGGCCGCCTTCTGGCCGTTCCAGTCGCCCGACAATCCGATGGCAGCCAGCCTGAACTCCGCGCCCAAGCATGTCGCAACGAGAACCCGCCCGGTGCTCGAATGGGCGGGAGCCGTCCCGCTGCACGAAGAGCTCACTGAGGCGGTTCGAGGCCTGAAGGGCGAGGGTGACGGAGACGTGGTGATCCTCGGAAGCGGTGACGTCGTGCGCCAGCTGATGGTGGCTGGTCTCATCGACGAGTTGCGGCTGTTCATCCACCCCTTGCTGTTGGGCGCCGGCAAGCGACTGTTCGGTGAGGTGCCGGCGCCCCGGCCGCTGCGGCTGTCGAGCGTCGGCACCACCAGCAAGGGCACCATCGCGGCGGTCTACACACTCTATGTGTAGACCGAGCGCATTTTTCCGCCGACAACGGTGGGACAGATGGCCGTAGACCCTGGGCGCTCCAGCATGTCAGGGACCGAACGACCTTGGACGAACGTCAAGCGCCTCCTCCTACCCGTGCCGGGGTCTGATCCTGATCGCTGACGACGGCCCCGTGACCTGGAGAGCCAGCTCGCCCTTCATCGATCAGATCGCGGCGGCACGCTCCCGCTCCGCACGGGCTCGCGTCCTGGGCGCCAGCGCGATCCCGAACATCAGCATCGCCGCGACGAACAAGACGTGGAACCACGGTGACGCGTCGGTCACCAGCACGCCGCTGAACGGTGGTACGGCGTGCGCAACGACGGCTGGCCAGATGGACCCGCCGCGGATGGCGACCGCCGCCAGCAGCGGCGCGAGGAAGGCGATGCCGAGGTTGGCCGCGAGGTTCGCGGCCAGCGGCATCACGTCGGCGACGGCGTAGGCCACCACGAGGGGGAGGTGCCAGACCATCCACACCAGCCCGATGAGGATGGTCGAGCGCCAGAACCCGAGGTGCGCCAGCGCCTGCGCGAGGTGCCCACGCCACGCAACCTCCTCACCCAGGGTGCTGAGCATCGTCACCAGGGTGATCGGTATCACGGAGCCGACGACGGCGAGGAGCCATCCCTCGGTCGGCGCCCAGCGCGCCAGCCCGAGTGGCAGTCCAACCGCAACCTGCACCAGCTGCGCCACCAGAACGGCCGCGAACGCGAACCCTGCCCAGACCAGCGTCCGAGACCAGCTTCGAACGCGCAGCCCCCACAGCTCGGGGATCCGGACCCGCAGCGGCACCAGCCAGAGCACGACCACCAGCGACGCGAGGGCCGGTATCCACCTGCCCGCCAGAAGGAGCCAACCGGGCGGATCGGTGGCGTCCAGGATGAAGGGCAGGACCACCAGCCAGAGGGCGGCCACAACGATGAGAGAGAAGACGATGAAGCTTCTGACACCCTGCTCGGGCGAGATATTTGTTCGCTGCACAAATAGAGCGTAGCCTGTGGGCAAGAGCAATGGAAGGGGTGCCATGGCAAAGGGACGCAGGGGTCCCCGTGGCGATATCGACAGGGACCTGATCGTGGAAGCCGCCCGCGCCATCGTCGAGCGCGACGGCGCGTCGGCGCTGAGCCTCCGCGCCGTCGCCGCCGAGGCGGGGGTGGCACCCAACGCCGTCTACACCTACGTCGCCGACATGCGCGACCTCACCAACGCCGTGGCCGACGCGTTCATCGGCACCTGGGACCTCACGCTGCTCGACTCCGCCGCACCGAGGGAAGCTGCCGCGTCCTTCATCCGACAGGTGTGGGACCAGTTCACGTCCCACCCCGGCCAGGCCGACCTCTTGGGTCGATACCGAGTGGTTGGCGTGAACTCGCTGGCGCTGCAGGAGGCGCTGCTCGGGTTCCTGACCGAACGCGCGGGGCTGGGGCTGGCGCATGCAGCGTCGGGTACCTACCTGTTGACGGCTTGGCTGCACGGTCGGGCGCTGCTGCGTGCCTCCGACGACGAGGACGTCCCCGCCGGGCTGCTCACAGGGCTGGACCCGGCAGAGATCCCGCTGACCCTGGCCGCATCACGGCTGCCGACCGGAGACCTCGACGAACTCGAGCTACTCCTGGACGCATTGGGCCTGCGGTGACGCGATCCCAGTCCTTGGACACAGCGTCCACCGAGTCAGCCGACATTCCGACCGCACGGCCACGCGAAGCCGCATGATGGGTCGATGACGAGTCTCGATCTGGCGAAGATGCGGGCGGAACTCAACGCGAAGGAAGCCGACCTGCGTCGCTCCATCGAGCGCCTGACTGCGCCACCCGCCGAAGGGGCCACGATCGGATTCGGCAAGCGCATAGGAGAAGGCACCACCCAAGCCATCCAGCAGATGGCGGACGCCTCGTCCGCTCAGGCCCTCAACTCCACCCTCGACGCAGTGCTGCGCGCGACGGCCAAGCTGGCCGAGGGCACCTACGGGCAGTGTGACGTCTGCGGTGAACCGATCGACGACGACCGGCTCCAGTTCCGTCCTTGGTCGACGCGGTGCATGGACCACGCCTGACCCCCCGCCGCTCCACTCCCTCATGCCAGCGCTTACCCGAGCGGTGTGCATCAGCGAGCGTCCCGATTGGCTCGAATGGACGAACAGGGGAGTACGGGACGATAAACAAGGTGCAGCATGAGGCGGCGTGAGAATCCCGCTGTGGGAGTCCCGGCAGGGATCAGTGGGTCTCCGAAGGCTGGATGGCGCTCCTGATCTCTGCCGCGTCGTCGTCAAGGAGGGTTCGCTGCCGTTCCTGCGTCTCCGGATTGATGGTCCAGCCGTCGTCGGTGTACCGGGGAATGACGTGAAGGTGGAAGTGGAAGACCGACTGGAAGGCGGCTTCGCCGTCGCACACGAGGACGTTGATCCCCTCACATCCCAGGCCTGAGCGCCTGAGGGCTCGTGCAATCTTGTGTCCGACGGACCAAACGTGAGAACCCGTGGCTGCATCTAGGTCCTCGAGGCCGACCCTGTGCCGGCGTGGCACCACCAGCACGTGGCCGCGCGTGACCGGGTAGCGGTCCATGAAGGCCACGACGGTCTCGTCCTCGTACACGACACTGGCCTCGTGCTGACGGGCCGCTATCGCGCAGAAGACGCAGTCGTCGGTCTCCGGTGAAGCATTCGCAGTCATGCCGCAATGGTCCCAGTTGGGCACTGGCTGAGCCTGCCGCAACGAAGAAACCCGCGCCGACCTAAGTCGACGCGGGTCGTTGGTGGGCCTAACTGGACTTGAACCAGTGACCTCTGCCTTATCAGGGCAGCGCTCTAACCGTCTGAGCTATAGGCCCGTAACCGACGACTGACTCTAGCGCACGGGCCGTACCCGAATCAAAACGGGTAGCCGTGCCCGGGAGGGGGCTCAGTCCTCGGCGAGGGTGACCTCGAGGCCGCCGATGACGGTGGCCGCGAGGTTGTACAGGAACGCGAACAGCGTCGCGACGGCGGTGAGGATGACGACGTCGATGGCTGCCAGAACAGCGGCAGCCCCGAGAACGCGCGGTGCGTTGATGTAGTCCTCGATGCGGAAGGGGGCGTCGCCCTGGTTGCCGATGAGGGTGGTGAGGAACTGGTTCAGCGACTCGAGCGCACCCGAACCGGCGATCACCGACCACAGGACCCACGCGATGACCATCATCATGATGCCGAACGCGATGGAGAACAGGAACGTCGTCTTCATCACCGACCAAGGGTCCAGCCGGGCAAGCCGCAACCTCGCCTTGCGGGTGCGGCGGACCCCGTTGCGGAGGCTGGCCGTCCTGGGTGCAGAGACCGCGGACGACGGCGTGTGGCGCCGCGGGGTGCCCGGCTGCTGCTTGGCCTGGTCGGCTGCTCGCACGGCGGCCCCGGCGATCACACCGGCGGCTGCCGCCGCGCCCACCTCCGAGGCCGGCCTTGGGCCGGTCTCACCCACTCGGGCAGTGCCCGGGCCAGGGGCGGGACGTCCAGGAGCGCCTCCGGCGCCGGGACCGGCGGTGCGGCCGGGACGGGCGCCAGGCGCACCGGGAGCCAGCTTGCCCGCAGCTTCCGCGTCGAGAGGCTGCCACGCCCAGGAGGCGGCGGATTCCTGCGGACCCGGAGTGGGGAGATCCTTCGGCTTGGCGGCCTCACCGTTGCGGTTGGCCGGCGAGCCATCCGACGGCGTGGGCGCGGCCCCGCCGTCGGTGCGAGAGGGGGTCTGGACCGAGGTGCCCTGGTTCTGCGGCGCGGCAGCTGGGGGTGCGGTCGGGTCGAACGGCGGGGGCGTCGGCCGCGTTGGGCGCGGTGCGTTCGCGCCTACCGGACCGTCGCCCTGACCGCCCTCGGGTCGGCTCGCCGAGCCGCCCTTTGCCGGGCCCTCGGCCGGAGCGTCACGGCGCGCAGAGAAGTCCAGACCGGGGGAACCGTTGTTCCCCGGCCAGCGTGGCGAGCTATCACTCATCGCCATCCTCCTGGATCACTGCGGCCGCGTCTTCGGCCACGTGTTCGTCAACGGTACCTTCTTCCCCGCCCGATTCCTCTTCGGCGGAGTCGGCGTCGTTGTCGGGGTAGAGGGCAATCGCCGCCACGGCGTCGTCTCCCTTGATGCCCACGAACTTCACGCCCATGGTGTCGCGGCCCTTCACCGGCACGTCGCTGACCGCGCTGCGGGTGATCTGGCCGGACTCCTTGATGGCGATGACCTCGTCGGTCTCCCCGA
Organism: Tessaracoccus sp. OS52; assembly: GCF_020687685.1. Classification (GTDB taxonomy): domain Bacteria; phylum Actinomycetota; class Actinomycetes; order Propionibacteriales; family Propionibacteriaceae; genus Arachnia. The sequence continues at coordinate 154,554 of NZ_JAJEWM010000002.1, forward strand.
CGATGAGCCCGCCGACGAGCTTGCCGCGGCCCTCGTTCAGCTTCATGGCCTTGATGCCCAGGCCCCCACGGCCCTGCTGGCGGTAGTCGTCCACCAGGGAGCGCTTGGCGAAGCCGCCGTCGGTGACGGTGAACACGAACCGCTCGGAGTGGTCGGCGTCGCCCTCCAGGACGGCCATCGACAGCAGTTCGTCGCCGTCGCGGAACTTCATGCCCGTGACGCCCGAGGTGGCACGTCCCATTGGCCGGAGCTGCTCGTCGGAGGCCTGGAACCTGATGGCCTGTCCCTTGCGGGAGATCAGCAGCACATCGTCCTCGGCCGAGCACAACGCGGCGCCGATCAGCTCGTCGCCCTCCTCGCGGAAATTGATGGCGATGACACCGGCCTGGCGCGGCGAGTCGTAGGAGGACAGAGCCGTCTTCTTGACCAGGCCGTTCTTGGTGGCCAGCAACAGGTAGGGCGCGTCCTCGTAGGTCTTGAGCGTGAGCACCTGGGCGATCCGCTCGTCGGGCAGGAAGCTCATCAGCCCGGCGACGTGGCCGCCCTTGGCATCGCGGCCCGCCTCCGGCAGGTGCCAGACCTTCTCGCGGTAGACCCGGCCCATGTTGGTGAAGAACAGGATCCACTCGTGGTTGGTGGCGGTGAACAGGTGCTGCACCTCGTCGTCGGCGCGCAGGGAGGCCCCGCGCACGCCACGGCCGCCACGCTTCTGGACCCGGTACTGGTCCCCGCGGGTGCGCTTGACGTATCCCCCATGGGTGATGGTGACCACCATCTCGTCGTCGGGCACGAAGTCCTCGTCGGAGAAGTCACCGTCGGCGGCAACGATGCGGGTGCGGCGCTCGTCGCCGTACTTCTCGACGATCTCCGCGAGCTCGCTGGTGACGATGGAGCGCTGCCGTTCCTCGCGGGCGATGATGTCCTCGAGGTCGGCGATCTTCAGCTCCAGGGCCTCCAGTTCGTCGACGATCTTTTGGCGCTCGAGGGCGGCCAGGCGACGCAGCTGCATGTCGAGGATGGCCGTCGCCTGCACGGTGTCGATCCCCAGCAGCGACATCAGGCCGTCGCGGGCCGACTCGGTGGTGGGCGAACGCCGGATCAGCGCGATGACCTCGTCGAGCGCGTCGAGCGCCTTGACCAGGCCGCGGTAGATGTGGGCCTTCTTCTCGGCCTCGTCCAACTGGTACTGCGTGCGGCGACGGATGACGTCGAGCTGGTGCTTGATCCACTGGGTGATGAACTGGTCCAGGCGCAGGGTGCGGGGCACCTCGTCGACCAGCGCCAGCATGTTGCAGCCGAACGTGTCCTGCAGCGCCGTGTGCTTGTACAGGTTGTTCATCACGACGCGCGGCTGGGCGTCGCGCTTGAGGACGATCGCCAGGCGCAGGCCCGTACGCGCGGAGGTGTCGTCGCGGACGTCGGCGATGCCGGTGAGCTTGCCTGCGTTCACGAGCTCCGCGATGCGGGCCGCGAGTGCGTCCGGGTTGGTCATGTAGGGCAGCTCGGTGATGGCGATCACCTGGCGGCCGTTGCTGTCCTCCTCCAGGTCCATCACCGCACGCATGATGACCGAGCCGCGGCCGGTACGGTAGGCGTCTTCGATGCCCTGTCGGCCGACGATGAGGCCGCCGCCCGGGAAGTCGGGGCCCTGGATGCGCTGGATGGCCGCCTCGAGGATCTCCTCGTTGGTGGCCTCCGGGTGCTCGAGCGCCCAGTTGACGGCGTCGCCGACCTCACGCAGGTTGTGGCTGGGGATGTTGGTGGCCATGCCGACGGCGATGCCGGTGGAGCCGTTGACGAGCAGGTTCGGGAACCGTGCCGGCAGGACCACCGGCTCCTGCTCGCGGTTGTCGTAGTTGGGCTTGAAGTCGACGGTGTTCTGCTCGATGTCGCGCACCATCTCGGCTGCCGGCGAAGCCAGCTTGCACTCGGTGTAACGCATGGCCGCGGCCTTGTCGTCGCCCTGGGAGCCGAAGTTGCCCTGCCCGGTGACCAGCGGCAGACGCATGGCCCACGGCTGCGCCAGGCGCACCAGGGTGTCGTAGATGGCCGAGTCGCCGTGCGGGTGGTAGAGCCCCATCACCTCGCCCACGATGCGGGAGCACTTGTTCCAGCCGCGGTCCGGGCGGTAGCCGCCGTCCCACATCGCGTAGAGGACGCGACGGTGCACCGGCTTGAGGCCGTCGCGCACGTCGGGCAGGGCACGTCCCACGATCACGCTCATGGCGTAGTCGAGGTAGGACCGCTGCACCTCCACCTGGAGGTCTACGGGCGAGACGGTTCCCAGCTGCGGCGGGACGATGCCGGTGTCGATGGCGCCGTCCTCGTTGTCCGCGGGGCCTTGGGGGGTGTCAGTCATCGGTTACCTTCTTGAATTGCTGGGCGGGCCGGATCAGATGTCGAGGAAACGCACGTCGCGCGCGTTGTGCTGGATGAAGTTGCGGCGCGGCTCGACTTCCTCGCCCATGAGCACCTGGAACATCTGGTCCGCCAGGGCGGCGTCGTCGAGGGTCACCTGGAGCAGGATCCGCTTCTCCGGGTCCATCGTGGTGTCCCACAGGTCGTCGGCGTTCATCTCGCCGAGGCCCTTGTAACGCTGGATGGGGTTGACGGCTGGCAGCTTCTTGCCCTCGGCAAGGCCCTTGTCGCGGAGGCCGTCGCGCTCCAGGTCGTTGTAGGCAAGCTCGTGCGGGGCGTTGCTCCAGCGAATCCGGAACAGCGGCGGCTGCGCCAGGTACACGTGGCCGGCGTCGATCAGCGGCTTCATGAACCGGAACAACAGCGTCAGCAGGAGCGTGCGGATGTGGGCGCCGTCGACGTCGGCGTCGGCCATCAGGACGATCTTGTGGTAGCGCAGCTTGTCGATGTCGAAGTCGTCCTGGATGCCGGTGCCGAGGGCGTTGATGATGGCCTCGACCTCCTTGTTGGCGAGGATCCGGTCCATGCGGGCCTTCTCCACGTTCAGGATCTTGCCGCGGATGGGGAGGATGGCCTGCGTCTTCGGGTCACGCCCACCGCGGGCGGAACCGCCTGCGGAGTCGCCCTCGACGATGAACACCTCGCAGTCGGCGGGGTTGGTGGACTGGCAGTCGACGAGCTTGCCGGGCAGGCCACCGGAGCCGAGCAGCCCCTTTCGGTTGCGGGCCATGTCGCGAGCCTTGCGCGCGGCGATCCGCGCGGCAGCCGCGGCCTGGGACTTGCGGACGATCTCCTTGCCCTCGGCCGGGTTCCGCTCGAACCAGTCACCGAGGCGGTCGTTCATGACGCGCTGCACGAAGGTCTTGGCTTCGGTGTTGCCCAGCTTGGTCTTGGTCTGGCCCTCGAACTGGGGCTCGGACAGCTTGACCGAGACGATGGCGGTCAGGCCCTCGCGGCAGTCGTCGCCGGAAACGCGGTCCTCACGCTTCTTGATCAGGCCCCACGTCTCTCCCCACCGGTTCACCATCGTCGTCAGCGCGGTGCGGAAGCCCTCTTCGTGGGTTCCGCCCTCGTGGGTGTTGATGGTGTTGGCGAAGGTGTGGACGTTGCTGGTGTAGCTCGTGTTCCACTGCATCGCGATCTCCAGGCCCATCTTCATCTCCGCCGAGTGGGCCTCGACGTCGATGACGGTGGGGTGGATGGTTTCCTTGTGGCCGGAGAGGAACTTGACGTAGTCGATCAGGCCGTCGGGGAACATGAAGGAGTCCGCGCGCTGCTCGTCGTCGAGGTCGTCGCCGTCGCGGGGGACGGCGCGCAGGTCGGAGACGGTGATCCGCAGGCCCTTGTTGAGGAACGCCATCTCGCGGAAGCGCCCTGAAAGGGTCTCGTAGTTGAAGTCCGTGGTCTCGAAGATCTCCTTCGAGGGGTAGAACGTGATGGTGGTGCCGGTCTCGTCGGTCTCCTCCAGCTCTTGGAGTTCACCGGTGGGCACGCCGAGGTGGAACGTCTGCGCGTAGCGGTGACCGTCGCGCTTGACCTCGACGGTGAGTTCCTCGCTGAGCGCGTTCACCACGGAGGAGCCGACGCCGTGGAGGCCGCCGGAGACCTTGTAGCCGCCGTCGCCGAACTTGCCGCCGGCGTGCAGCACGGTCAGCACGAGGGTGACGGTGGGGATCTTCTCGATCGGGTGTTCCTTGACGGGGATGCCGCGGCCGTTGTCGGCGACGCGGACACCGCCGCCGTCGAGGAGGGCGATGTCGATCTGGTCGCAGTGTCCGGCGAGGGCCTCGTCGACGGAGTTGTCCACGATCTCGTAGACCAGGTGGTGCAGACCGCGCTCACCGGTGGAGCCGATGTACATGCCCGGGCGCTTGCGGACCGCCTCGAGTCCTTCGAGGACGGAGATCTGGTCTGCGTCGTAGCTGCCATTGGCGGAGGTGTCGGCCTTGTCAGTGAGGCCCTCCAACCGCTCGGTCACGAGTTCCTCTGCGTACTCTTCCGACACCGATTCTCCTGTTCACAGAACAGCCGTCGGAAACCGACGGCCCGGGCAACGTCTCAACTCTACCCTGTCCGGGCCGAAATCGAAGGGTCGGACGGCGGCGTGGCTGCCCCCCAAATCGCCGGAACAGGCGATTGGAGCCGTTTTGGGGCCACTTCCCTACTCCCGATACGCGCCCCGGGCTCCTGAGGCGCCAAAATCGCGGCGATCAGCCGACAAGCGAGTCGAGGATGCCGGTCATGAGCTCCGCGCTGCCGATGCCCGTGTCGTCGAGGCCCGGGCTGAAGCCCATCCGCACCACCACCAAGCCCTCCGACGGGACGATGTATAGGCGCTGCCCGTCGTGTCCCTGGGCCCAGAAACCGTCGGCCGGGAACCCAGGGAGCGCGACGTCGCCGTCGACGTCCCGGTTCAGCCACCAGCCCGCGCCGTACGGAGTCGGGATGAGTTCGTCGGCGACGGTGGGCTCAGTTGCCCCCGCCACCCAGCCCTCCGGCAGGAGCCGGGCGCCGCTCACCACGCCGTCCTCCAGGACGAACTGCCCGATGGCGGCCCATTCGCGCGGGGTCGCCCACAGGTAGGAACCACACACCGGCGTGCCCGAGGCGTCCAGTTCCCACTGCGCCGACGGCAGCCCGAGCGGCTCCAGCAGCAGTTCGCGCGCCAGGTTGGCGTCGCCGTCGACGGCTTCGCTGGCCACCTCGCACAGCAGGTTGGTGGATCCGGTGGAGTACTGCTGGAAGTCGCCGACGGGGTGCGCCAGCGGCTGGCTCGCCACGTAGTCGCCCATGTCCTCGGTGAGGTAGAGCATGGCCGTGATTGGGGTGCCGAGGTCGTAGGTCTCATCCCAGGCCAGTCCGGCTGTCATCCGCATCAGGTGGTCTGCGGTGATGGTGCTGTGCTCGCCTGTCCACTCCTGGCGCAGGTCGGAGGCCCGGATGTCGAAGCCGTTCTCCTCCACGAGTCTGCCCACCAGCAGGTTGGCCACGCTCTTGGACATCGACCAGCCCAGTTGCGGGGTCTCGGCCGTGAAACCGTCGGCGTAGCGCTCCGCCACGAGCTCCCCGTCCTTCACGACGACGATCGCGCGCGTCCCCAGGCCCTCGGCGAACGCCGCGTCGATGGCCGCCTCGACCCCCTCGCGTGTCGACGTCGGGGCGGGGGCGTCGATGAGCGGGTGGGCGTCTGTGATCGGGGTGGCCGCGGGGAAGGCCGGGCGCTCGTCGGCGAGCGCGCAGCCGTGGCCCTCGGTGTACCAGGCGGTCTGGGCGGCGAGCAGCCCGAGCACGGAGGCCCTGACCGAGCCGTCGTCGGAGCTGCTGGTCCGCAGGTAGGGCACCAAGGGGTTGGGCGGCAGGTCGGAGGCGGGATCCGTCCGGTCAGCGATGTGTTCCAGCGCGCAGGCGTTGTGTGCGGCGTAGCCGGTGGCGGTGAGCAGCAGCGGCCGAACGTACCAATAGGCCCCCACCGCGGCGGTGGTCACGACCAGCGCCAGCGTCAGCAGCACCCAGCGTGCGCGGCGACTCCGCCGTCGTTCAGCCATGGCGACACGATAACGCCGGGTCGGCGCACGCGCCGTCGGGCCGCCGAACTCGCGTTGGCCTGGCGTGCAAGGCCCGCTTGGTAGCGTCTCGGGTGTGTCCGCCAGTTCCGAACAGCAGAGCGCCGTGACCCTGGCCCATCTGCGTCGCGCCCGGGACCTGATGGACCGCGACTACGCGAGTCCGCTTGATGTCCCGACGATGGCCCAGCGCGCGCTGATGTCACCGTCGCACTTCTCCCGCGAGTTCAAACGCGCCTACGGTGAGACCCCGCACTCCTACCTGCTGACCCGTCGCATCGAGCGGGCCATGCACCTCCTGCGGGCCGGCGTCTCGGTCACCGACGCGTGCATGCGCGTCGGCTGGACGTCGCTCGGCTCGTTCTCGGCGCGATTCACCGAGGTGGTGGGTGAGTCGCCGACCGCCTACCGGGCGCGCGAACACAGCCAGACCGAGGAACTCCCCGCCTGCATCGCCAAGATCCTGCTCCGGCCACCCCGCTGGTGAAACCGAGCAGTTTTGGAGAAGCATCGACGTGTGGGCGTTGCCTAGCGTTTGTGACATGAATCAGATCTCAGTCAAGTACGTGCCCGTGACCGTCCTCGACGTCGACGAGGCACTCGCCTTCTACCGCGACGCCCTCGGCCTGGAGGTGGCCTCCGACGTCTCCAACGGCGACTTCCGCTGGGTGTCGCTCGCCGTGCCCGGGCAGGACCTCAGCCTGGTGCTCTCCGCACCGGGCGCCGGCCGCTCCGAGGAGGACGCCGCTGCCCTGGAACGCCTCGTCGCCAAGGGAGCGATCGGCCCGCTGGTCCTGTCGGTCCCGGATCTCGACGCCGTCTACGAAACCCTCAGCGCCTCGGGTGCCGAAGTCCTGCAGGAGCCCATGGACCAGCCCTGGGGCCCGCGGGACGCCGCCTTCCGCGACCCGTCGGGCAACATGATCCGCATCAACGCGGAGGGATAGGCCGATGAGCTCAGCGGGACTCAGCAAAGAGGAGAGGGCCGCCATAAAGGAACGCGCCGCCGAGGTGCGGGCACCCCGGAAGCGGATGACCAAGCAGGAGAAGGCCGCGCAGGACGCCCAGGATGTCGAGCAGAAGATCGCTTCCCTCGAGGGAAGCGACAAGGAGATCGCGGAACGGATCCATCGGATTGTCACCACCGTCGCACCGCAGCTGGCACCCAAGCTCTGGTACGGGATGCCCGCCTATGCACTCGACGGGAACGTGCTGTGCTTCTTCCAGGACGCGAAGAAGTTCGGCGCCCGCTACGCCACCTTCGGCTTCAACGACCGGGCCAACCTCGACGACGGCACGCTCTGGGCGACGTCGTTCGCCATCACCGCCATCGGCGCCAAGGAGGAGGAACAGCTCACCGCTCTGGTGAGAAACGCGGTCGGGGACCGGGACTGAGCAGCGCTCCCTCAGGTTCACCGCGGCGCTCCTCCGGGTTGACCAGAGCTTCCTCGGGTTCACCAGCGCTCGGTCGGGTTCACCAGCGCTCGGTCGGGTTCACCAGCGCTCCCACGCGTTCACCAGCGCTCCCACGCGTTCACCAGCGCAATCGCTCGGCACCAGCCGTACAAGGCTGGTACCGAGCAACAACGCTGGTAAACCGCACACCCCAGCCGGGAGACAGCGCGACGCGACACACACCGTCGACGCGACCCCCCACGCCCGCGCACCACCGCGCTCCCTCGCGTTCACCAGCGCTCCCTCGCATTCACCAGCGCTTGCTGGCGTTCACCAGCGCTATCGCTCACCACCAGCCATACAAGGCTGGTACCGAGCAACAACGCTGGTAAACCGCACAACCCCGGCGGGGCACAGCGCGACGCGACACAGACCGTCGACGCGCCCCCCGCCACCGCCACCGCGGCCGCGCCCAACCCGGGCCGGCCGGGCCACCCGCGGCCACCGGGCCTACTCGTTGTCGCCACCGGTGGCGGCGACGGCGCGAGCCTGGCGTTCGCTCGCGGTGTTGCCGGAGTCGGGCCACACCCACTCGCTCACCTCGGGCAGATCCTCGCCGTGGACGCGGGCATACGCACGAGCATCCATGCGCCTGTCGGCCATCTCCTGCCGCAGCCCGGCGTAGCGGGTGCCGAGCCCGGGCACCCGGTCGATCACGTCGATCACCAGGTGGAACCGGTCCAGGTCGTTGAGCATCACCATGTCGAACGGTGTGGTGGTGGTGCCCTCCTCCTTGTACCCGCGCACGTGCAGGTTGCCGTGTCCGTTGCGTCGGTAGGTGAGGCGGTGGATCAGCCACGGGTAGCCGTGGTAGGCGAAGATGATCGGCTTGGTCGAGGTGAAGATGGTGTCGAAGTCGCGGTGCGGCAGGCCGTGCGGGTGCTCGTCCTCGTCCTGCAGGCGCATCAGGTCGACGACGTTGACCACCCGCACCTTCAGGTCCGGGATGCGGTCGCGCAGGATGTGCGCGGCGGCCAGTACCTCCACCGTCGGGATGTCCCCGGCACAGCCCAGCACGACGTCGGGTTCGGTACCCGCCTCCTCGGTGCCGGCCCAGTCCCAGATCCCCAGGCCTCGGGTGCAGTGCTTCACCGCCTCGTCCATCGTCAGCCAGTTGGGGTTCGGCTGCTTGCCGGCGACGACGACGTTGACGTACTGGGTGCTGCGCAGGCAGTGGTCGAAGGTCGACAGCAGCGTGTTGGCATCCGGCGGCAGGTACACCCGGACGATGTCTGCCTTCTTGTTGACGACGTGGTCGATGAAGCCCGGGTCCTGGTGTGAGAACCCGTTGTGGTCCTGCCGCCAAACGTGCGAGCTCAGCAGGTAGTTCAGGCTGGCGATGGGCCGGCGCCACTCCAGGTGGTTGGTGACCTTCAGCCACTTGGCGTGCTGGTTCACCATGGAGTCGACGATGTGGATGAACGCCTCGTAGGACGACAGCAGCCCGTGGCGACCGGTCAGCAGGTAGCCCTCCAGCCAGCCCTGGCACTGGTGCTCGCTGAGCATCTCCACCACCTGGCCATCGCGGGCCATGTGCTGGTCCACCTCGTCGGACTCGTACTCGGCGACCCACTGCTTGTCGGTCTCCTCGTAGACGGCCTGCAGGCGGTTCGACGCCGTCTCGTCGGGTCCGAAGATGCGGAAGTTGCCACGGTTGGCGGCCACGACGTCGCGCAGCCACTCCCCCAGCACCCGCGTGGCCTCGGACTCACTGCCACCGGGGGTCGGCACGTCGACGGCGTACTCGCGGAAGTCCGGCAGCCGCAGCTGCTCCAGCACCCGGCCGCCGTTGGCCTCCGGCCGCTCCCCCAGCCGCAAGCCCTCGGGCGGCACCAGGGAGGCGAGGTCGGCGACGGGGGCGCCGGCCTCGTCGAACAACTCGTCGGCCTGGTAGGACTGCAGCCACCTCTCCAGGTCCTTGAGGTGTTCGTCGGTGTCGCGGGCGCTGGCCAGCGGCACCTGGTGACTGCGCCAACTGCCCTCGGTCTTCTGGCCGTCGATCTCCTCCGGTCCGGTCCAGCCCTTCGGGGTGCGCAGCACGATCATCGGCCAGCGGGGTCGTTCGGCCGTCATCGCCCCTTGCTCCGACGCCGCACGGCGGATCCCCGCGATCTCGTCCATCACCTCATCGAGCAGCTCGGCGAAGCGACGGTGGAACGCCACGGGTTCCTCGTCGTCGAAGCCTGCGGTGAACACGTGCGGGTTGTGGCCGTAGCCGCGCATCAGGTCCACCAGTTCGGACTCGGGGATCCGGGCCAGCACCGTCGGGTTGGCGATCTTGAAGCCGTTGAGGTGCAGGACGGGGAGCACGACGCCGTCGTTGACGGGGTTCAGGAACTTGTTGGAGTGCCAGGAGGTGGCCAGCGGGCCGGTCTCCGCCTCCCCGTCGCCGACCACCGCGAACACCAGCAGGTGCGGGTTGTCAAAGGCCGCGCCGTAGGCGTGCGAGAGGGCATAGCCCAGCTCGCCACCCTCGTGGATGGACCCCGGGACCTCGGGGGCGACGTGGGATGGGATGCCGCCCGGGAAGGAGAACTGCTTGAACAGCTTCTGCAGGCCGGTCTCGTCGCGGGTGACGTCGGGATAGGTGTCGGTCCAGGTGCCGTCGAGGTAGCTGTTGGCCACCATCCCGGGGCCGCCGTGACCAGGGCCGGTGATGTAGAGGGCGCTCTGATGGCGCTCGGCGATGATGCGGTTCAGGTGCGCGTAGAGGAAGTTGAGGCCGGGTGTGGTGCCCCAGTGCCCCAGCAGGCGCGGCTTCACGTCGTCACGCTCCAGCGGGCGGCGCAGCAGCGGGTTGTCGAGCAGGTAGATCTGCCCGACCGAAAGGTAGTTGGCGGCTCGCCACCAGGCGTGGATGCCTCGGACGTGGTCGTCGGTGAGTTCCGGGGCGCCGCACTCGGCGCGGGTCTGCCAGGTCTGGTTCATCATTGTTCCTCTCCTGCTGGACCACTCCATCAAAGCACCGGGGGGGTCCGCGGGACAGGGGTTCACCGCAACGGTGCTCAGCCGTAGGTGTCGCGCGGGCCGCGGCCGTCGCGAACCGAGCGCAGACCCTTCTTCCAGCTGGGCGCGTTGGGCCCCCGGACGTCGACGCGCTTCACGGTCTGGTCCCCCAGTTCCGCGTTCAGCCTGGCCACCAGCTTGGAGGCCGAGTACCGCATTCCCGTCGCCCACGCCGTCGAGTCACACACAACCGTGAGGACGCCTTCCTCGAACAGTACGGGCTTGCTGTGCTCGGCGTTGTCCTCCCCGACGAGGGCCGCCCAGCCCTGCAGCACCGTCGACAGCGAGATCCGCTTCTGCCAGCCCCGTTTGGCACCGACCTGGCCCAGGACCGAGCCCAGTGGCTGCGGGTCGCGGTCGTCGGGGCGGGCCCCGGAGCGCTGCTCCTCGAAGAAGCGGCTCCGGAACTGTCGACGCGGCTTGCGCTGCACCGGCACGGGCGGCAGGGCCTCGGTGAAGGCAGTCTGGCGGGCGATCTGCGAGGCGAGGTCCAACCCCGTCGGGTCGTGCTCCACGGGCTCTTCGAAGTCATCGTGCGGTTCGGTCATCGCTCACCTCCTGCGCCACCGTTCCAGCATCCACCCGAAAGCGGCGCTCGGTCGGGAAGTCCGGCACATCGGCCCCGACGGCTGCTGTGATCAGCACCTGTTCGGCGTCGGCGACGGCGCCCGCGAGCCGCTCCCGACGCGTCGAGTCCAGCTCGGCGAACACGTCGTCGAGCACCAGCACCGGCTCGGTGCCCTCCACGCGCACCAGTTCGAAACCACCGAGCCGCAACGACAGCGCGAGCGACCAGGATTCGCCGTGCGAGGCGTAGCCCTTGGCGGGGAGGTCGCCGATGAACAGGTCGACGTCGTCGCGGTGCGGCCCGACGAGCGTGACGCCCCGCTGCACCTCCTCGTCACGTCGTTCCTGGTAGGCGCTCAGCAGCCGCTCCGTGAGCGAAAGCCGCACGTCGGTCTCGGAGGCGACGCCCGTGAGGTCGATGGAGGCGCGGTAGTTGGCGCTGACCTGGTTGTTGACCGGCGCGATGCCCTCGTAGGCGCGCTGGGCGTGCGGGAGGACGTCGGCCAGGGTGTCCAGCCGGGCGTGCAGCAGTTCTGCGCTGATGGCGGCCAACTGCTCGTTCCACACCTCGAGGGTGGACTCCTCGTCTCCGCGCGGCGGCCGCATGGAGCGGCCGGACATGGACTTGAGCAGGGCGTTTCGCTGCTTGAGGATCTTGTCGTGGTCCTGCTTGACGCCGGCCATTCGCGGCCAGCGGGTGACGATGAGGGAGTCCAGCCAGGACCGCCGGTCCGATGGGTCCCCCCGCACGATGACCAGGTCCATGGGGGAGAACACCACCGTGCGCAGCGCCCCGATGATGTCGCGGGGCCGGCTGACCGGGGCCCGGTTGAGGCGGGCGACGTTGGACTTGCCGTTGGCGATCTCGAGTTCGATCAGGATGGTGCGGTCGTCGTCGAGTCCGCGCTGGACCCGGGCCCGGGCGATCGCGGACTCACAGCCGGAGCGGATCAGCGGCGCCGTCGCCGCGACCCGGTGCGAGGTCATCGTCGAGAGGTACTCGATGGCCTCGACGAGGTTGGTCTTGCCCTGCCCGTTGGAGCCGACGAACACGTTCACACCCGCGGTCAGCTGCAGGCTGGCCTCGGGGTAGTTGCGGAAGTCCGTCAGGGACAGCTCGGTCACGAACATGGTGGCTTCGATCCTAGGCCACCCGCCCGGGGTGGCCGGTGGCGAGGACTCAGGCGTCCAGGAGACCGCGGATGTCGTCGGCCGACAGGGGCGCTGCCAGGTCCGAGGTGCGGGCGACGACGGCGTCGAACAGGTCCCGCTTGCGCGCCTGCAGCGCCACCACCTTCTCCTCGATGGTGTCGGCGCTGACGAGCCGGTAGACGTTGACGTGCTTGTCCTGCCCGATCCGGTGGGTGCGGTCGATGGCCTGGCTCTCCGCAGCCGGGTTCCACCAGGGGTCCAGAATGAACACGTAGTCCGCCTCGGTCAGAGTCAGGCCGAAGCCGCCCGCCTTGAGGCTGATCAGGAACACGGGGGCGTCGCCGGTGCGGAAGTCGTCGATCCGCTTGGCCCGGTCCCGGGTGCGGCCGTCGAGGTACTCGAAGGCGATCCCGGCCTCGTTGAGCCGGTGCCTGACCAGCGTGAGGAAGCTGGTGAACTGGCTGAACACCAGCGCCCGGTGGCCCGCTGCCCGCAGCTCCTGGAGGTGCTCCAGCAGGGCGTCGATCTTCGCCGACGTGGCCGGGTACTCGTCGTCGACCAGGGACGGCGCCAGACTCAGCTGCCGCAGCAGGGTGAGGGAGCGCAGGATGGTGATCCGGTTGCGGCCCAGGTCACCGACGAGGCCGAGCACCTTCTGCCGCTCGCGGGTGAGGTGGCGGTCGTAGAGCTTGCGATGCACCGGGCCCAGCGGCACGCTGACCACCTGTTCCTGCTTCTCCGGCAGCTCCTTGGCCACCGCCGCCTTGGTGCGCCGCAGGATCAGGGGACGGATCCGACGGTGGAGCTTGGCCAGGGCGTCGGCGTCGCCGCCCTCGATGGGCTTTCGGAACACCTCCGTGAACGCCTTCGGGTCCGCGAACAGCCCGGGCGCGGTGATCGAGAGCAGCGCCCACAGGTCCATCAGGTTGTTCTCCAGCGGGGTGCCGGTCAGCGCCACCTTCATGCGGGCCCGCAGCTTCCGGACGGCGTGGTGCACCTTGGCGGCCGGGTTCTTCACGAACTGCGCCTCGTCGAGCAGCACCGCGGACCACTCCAGCCCCAGGTAGTCCTCGTCCTCCAGCCGCAGCAGGGTGTAGGAGGTGAGCACGACGTGGGCCCCGGCCACGACGTCGGCCAGCGGCTCCCCGCGTCGCCTGCCGGTCTCCGTGATGGCCACCACCCGCAGCTCCGGCGCGAACCGGGCCGCCTCCGACGCCCAGGTCCCGATGACCGACGTCGGCGCGACGACGAGCACGGGCCGGTCCAGCTGTCCGGCCTCGAGCGCGGCCTGGGCCATCGCCAGCGACTGCAGGGTCTTGCCGAGCCCCATCTCGTCGGCGAGGATCCCGCCCAGCCGGGTCCGCCACAGGAACTTCAGCCAGGCGTAGCCCTCCCGCTGGTAGGGACGCAGCGTGGCCCGCAGCCCGGCCGGGGGTTCGTCGTCGGGCAGTTCCGAGTGGTCCAGCAGTGCGCCGACGGCGTCGCGCCAGGCCGCGGACTGCTCCCCCACGACGCCGAGCTCGACCAGTTCCTGCCACAGCCCCGCATGCTCTGGGCGCAGCTGGAAGGTGTCGCCCTCGTGGTCGACGAGCACACGGGCCTCCTCGACGAGCTGCCGCAGCCGATCCAGTTCCGGGACCTGCAGGGAGAACCAGGTGCCGGTGGGCAGGATGATGTGGTCCTGCCCTGCCGCCAGCGCGGAGAGCAGAGGAGCGAACGGCACCTTCTCCTCACCGACGCTCACCTCCACCTGGAGGTCGAACCAGTCACCCTCGCGGGACTCCTCGACGTTCAGGGAGATCGTGGGCGCCTCCTCGGCCCGGCGGAACTCCGGTGCGGCCTCGTTGAGTTCGACGTCGACGTCGTCGCGCGCGACCAGTTCCGGCAGGACCTCGGTGGTGAAGGTGATCAGCCACATGCCACGCAGTTCCGCATCGTGCAGGTGGCTGCGTCCGGTGTAGTGCGTGGTGAGCCATGGCCCGGCCGGAAGCGACTCGACCAGCGCGGCCTCGGCTTCCGGGTCCCGCAGCGGTGGGTCGCCGGCGCCCGTGCGGAGGCCGACGTCGAGGGTCTGGTCCTCCAGCTGGTACCTGAAGCCCCATGCGAGCGCCGCGGAGTGCCCGTCGAAAGTCACCTGCAACCGGAGCCTCGGCGGCAGGGGCTCGGGCAGCACGACGCCCGGTTCGACGTCCACCTCGAACCGGGACCGGAGACGCGGGAGGTAGCCGGTGGCGAACAGCGCCGCGTCCTTCGCCGGGATCCGGACTTGCCCCGCCATGAACAGGCTTTCCTCGACGTCCGACAGCGGTCGCTCAAGGGGGCCGAGGAGGAGGTGCTCGGCGGTGCGCAGGTAGATGCCGTGGGTGGGTGAACCCAGGAGCTCGCGGGCGCTGACCGGCACCTTCCTGCCCTCGACGACGACGGTGGGCGAGGCGACGATGCCAGCCGGGTCCTTGCCGATGGTCATCGCCGCCCTGGCGTGGCCCTCCAGTAGCTTCGGTGTCGGTCCATCCGAGCGGCCGCGTGCGGGTGCGGCCAGCAGGGGGATGCCGACCTCCCCCAGCGCTCGGAGGGCCCGCCAGACATCGGCGGAGAACTCGTGCAGCCGCAACCGCGCGGGGATGCGCCCGTAGTAGTAGTCGGTCGGGTAGATGTCACCCAGCCGGTTGAGGGCCTCGGCCTGCGCCGGGTCGAACTGGGCCGAGTAGCGCAGCTCGTTCCAGGAGGCACCGGTCTTGACCCACTTGTCGGTCTTCCCCCAGCGCATCGGGGTGATGCCCGGGCCGGTGCCGTCGTCGTCCACGAGCAGGCCGAGCCTCACACCGTCGCGCAGCTGGTGAGCGTCGGAGAGGACCAGGTCGAAGGCGCGCTGCCAGAACGGCGTGTTCTGGGTGCGGAGGGCAGTTCGGGCGTGGACCAGCACCGCGGCGCCGTGCTTGCAGGCGTCCTTCACCGGGCAGGTACAGACCGTGGTGATCGCCGCGCCCTCGCGCTCGCCGACCACGGTGGTGCGGTAGACGTGGTAGCCGGAGCCGCGCACCTGGGCCGTGACCATCTTCTCGAACGCCTGGACGCTACCCACTCGCCGCTCCCGCGCGTAGGCCTCCCCGCGGGCGAGCGTCTGCGCGCCGAAGTAGCGATTCAGGTCGGCCTCGCTGGGTGTCAGCACCCAGGCTGGAAAGTTGGTCATCTTCGCAGAATCGTAGTCGAGTCGCTCGGACATGGCGCGCGCGTCGGTTGGCCGTGGGCACGCGGGCGCTTGTCCCACGAGATTCTGCTGACCCATCGGCAGCACGCGGCCTGGCCGGTGGCGTGATCGCTGCCGGCGGTTGGGCGGCAGTGGTGGTCTATGTGATGTTCAACCCGTACTGACCTCCGGGGACGGGTCAGCTGGGCAGGCGCATCAGCATGATGACGTGGCGGTAGTCCAGAAGCTGGTCACCGTCGATGCTGGCCAGGCCCGTGATCAGGCACGGCTTGCCCGGCGCGGTGAACGAGAAGTGCGCGTACGGCGCATCCAGGGCGTTCAGTGCTTCCAGCAGGTACTGCGGGTTGAAGCCGGCGGCCGTGATGGTGGGCTCGTCGGTGGTGAACTCCACCTCGGCCGGAATGGCCTCGGACGCCTGCGCTTGGTCACCGGTGGCCGCCTCGAGCGCGACGTTGTCCTCGTTGATGAGCATGCGCAGCGGGGTGTTGCGCTCCGCCACGAGCGACACGCGCTTGACCGCTGCCAGCAGGTCCGCCGTCGAGATCCGGACCGCGACGGTGGCGTCGACGTCCATGAGGTGGCGCACCTTCGGGAAGGCCTGGTTCAGCAGGCGGGTGGTGGCCTCCCGGCTGCCCTTCGAGCCCTCACCGATGAAGCCGGCGAGGCCCTCGCCCTCGGACTCCGTGGTGGACAGTGAGACGGTGACGGTCTCACCGGAGGTGAGTGATTTGGCCGTGTCGGCCAGCACGCGGCCCGGCACCAGGACCGCGCCCTCCACCGACGGCGACGACGGCTTCCAGTTCAGTTCCTTGAGCGCCATGCGGTAGCGGTCCGTGGCGAGCAGGGACAGCTGGTCACCGTTGATCTCAACCCGGACGCCGGTGAAGACGTTGAGCAGTTCGTCGCGGCCAGCGGCCACCACCACCTGGGAGACCGCCTTCTCGAAGACGTCAGCGGCGACGGTGCCGGTCTGGCTGGGCATCTCGGGCAGGCTCGGGTACTCCTCCACCGGCAGGGTCTGCAGGGTGAAGCGCGCCGACCCGCAGGTCAGCTCGACCCTGGAGTGGTCAGCCGACATCTCGACGGGCTTGTTGGGCAGCGAGCGGGCGATCTCGGCCAGCAGCCGGCCGGACACCAGGGACGTGCCCTCCTCGGTCACCTCCGCGGGCATCGTGACCTTGGCAGACGTGGTGGAGTCGAAGCTGGAGAGGGTGACGGAATCACCTTCGGCCTCGATGAGAAGTCCTGCGAGGATCGGTGCGGTGGGGCGGTTGGGGAGGCTGCGTGCCACCCAGGCAACAGCGTCGGCCAGCGCGTCGCGTTCCACTCGGATCTTCACATCAAACCCCTATTTTCCCTCAGTGATCGATTGCCAACGCCGGTGTCGGGCCCGGTCGGTCGACAGCATACCGGCTCGCAGGTCGTGCCCGCTGGCCGGGTGATCACTCCTCCGCTATCGCCTGCAGAACATTCATTCCGGATGCGCGGCGGGCCGGGCCGAACGCCGCGATGATTCCGAAAACGACCGCCAGACCCAGGAACACCGCCAGCTGTCCCGACGGGATGCCGAGGTGGGTTATCCCGGAGTCCCGCAGCATCTCCACCAGCACGACCCCGAAGAGGAGTCCCAGGAGAACGCCGAGGAAGGAGCCCAACACCGCGACGATGACGCTCTCCAGAGTGACCAGACGGCGCAGCTGCGGCCGGGTCATGCCGACGGCGCGCAGCAGTCCGATCTCGCGCGTTCGTTCGAACACCGAAAGCCCCAGGGTGTTGACGATGCCGAGCACGGAGATGACGATCGCCAGCGCCAGCAGTGCGTAGATGATGCCGAAGGCCTGGTCGAACTGGCTCACGAGCGTGTCTGCGTACTCGTCGTTGTCGGTCACCACGACGGTGGGCAGCTCGGCCGTGGCCTCGTCGAGGGCCTTGCGCACGCCGTCGGGGTCGGCACCGTCGGCGAGTTCAACCTTGATCTGGTCGACGACGCGGGCGTCGCCGAGCTGGGCGTAGGTCTCGAGGTTCACGATCATGTGGGAGAACAGCGCGCCGGTCGTGCCCTCGTCGTAGATCCCGGAGACCAGCAGTTCGACCGTGTCACCGGTGACCGTGGGCAGCCGGAAGGTCATTCCCATGGGCAGGTCCAGTTCGCGGGAGGCCTCGTGGCTGAGCAGGACCGAGTTGTCGTCGGGGTTGAGCCGGCCCGCCAGGACCTCCGTCGCCGTGCCGTCGGCAAGGCCCTCTGGTGTGGTGCCGACGATGGGCACACGTTCCTCACCGAACACCGAAGCCGTGCGCGCATACGTCCACACCGCGCGGACCCCGTCGATGGTCTCTGCCTCCTCGGCAACGGCCCTGTCGAACGGCATGAAGTTCACAGGGGTCACCAGGAAGTCGCCGCGCTGGGATTCGGTGAGCCCCGCTCGCAGCGACGTCGTCGTGGAGTCGGCGAGGATGGCGACGGTGGTGACCAGCGACAGCCCGATCATGAGCGTGGCAGCAGTGGCGGCGGTTCGGCGCGGCTGGCGCAGCGAGTTCAACTCCGCCATCCTGCCGACCTCGCCGAAGACCACCCGGTAGAGGCGGCCGAACAGCCACACCACCGGCCTGCCCACCACCGCCGCGGTCAGGACCAGGCCGACCAGCACGAGAGCGCAGCCGATGCCCACCCAGGCCAGCGGTTCGGGAACGTCCAGCCACAGGCCGCAGACGATTCCCGCCGCGCCGAGTTGGAGGGCGGCGAACCCGATCATGACCCCGACGCCAATGCCCTCGGGGCCGCTGGCCGCGGCCGCGGTCATCGCCTCCACGGGCCGGGTGGCCGATGCCTTTCGAGCCGGCATCCAGGCCGCCACCATGGTGATGCCCAGGCCGAGGACGTAGGAGGCGATGATCGCCTGTGGCGTGAGTTGGGGAACCACCGACCCGAGGTCGAGCCCGATGACGCGCAGCGAGATGGCGATGCCCCAGCACAGCAGCCAGCCGGCGACGATGCCGACGCTCGCTCCCAGCAAACCGATCACGGCGGCCTCGAACAGCACCGAGTTGCGCACCTGGGTCCGCTTGGCGCCGAGCGCCCGGAACAGCGCCAGCTCCTTGCTGCGCTGGGCCACGAGGATCGAGAAGGTGTTGAGGATCAGCAGGGCAGCGACCAGAAGCGCGATCGCGGCGAACACCAGCAGGAACGTGTTGACGAATGACAACCCGACGTTGAGACGCTCCTCCAGCGCCTCTGCCTGTTCCGGGCCGGAGACCGCCTCGACGCCGGCGGGCAGCAGTTCCGCGATGGCGTCGGTCACCTGTTCGACGTCGGCGGTGGGCTCCGTGGCCACCCAGACGCCGTTGAAGGCGTCCTGGCCGTCCATGAACAGCTCCTGCGCCTCCGCCGTGGAGAAGAACAGGTAACTGGCGCCGGCCGTCCCGCCCCCACCGAACGTGGCGGTGCCGACGATCCGGTAGGTGCGCACGCCGTCGAAGGGCGTGGCCACCTCCAATTCGTCGCCGACGGCGTAGCCGCCCCTGGCGAGGGTGGCCGGGTCGAGCGCCACTTCGTCGTCGGCATCAGGTGCCTGCCCCTCGACGATGCCGATGCCTGGCTTGCCCCCCGACGCCGGAGTCTCGAAGTAGTTCTGGCCGATCCCGGGAGCACCCCCGAAAGCCAGCACCTTCCCGTCCTTGTCGAGCGCGTAGATGGCCGAGGAGGTGACGCTGCCGGTGGCCTCGGCCACGCCGTCGACCTGGGAGATCCGCTCCACCAGGTCCGGGTCCATCACGGCCGCCACGGCGGGGTCGGGTGCGTCGGTGCCGGTGTCCGACGTCGCGGCCGCGACGTTGACGTCGGCGATGGAACCGGTGAGGATCTGGTCGAAGCTGTCGCCGAGCAGGTTGGTGAAGATCAGCGAACCCGAC
The DNA here is from genome assembly GCF_020687685.1 of Tessaracoccus sp. OS52. Taxonomy (GTDB): domain Bacteria; phylum Actinomycetota; class Actinomycetes; order Propionibacteriales; family Propionibacteriaceae; genus Arachnia. The sequence continues at coordinate 173,832 of NZ_JAJEWM010000002.1, forward strand.
ACGAAAGCGATCCCCAGGACGATGGAGAAGGCGCTCATCAGCAGGCGGATCTTGCGTCCCAGCAGTGACTTCCACGCGGCCTTGAACATGTGACTCAGTCCCGCAGTGCGCGACGGGGCAGGCTCTGCTCGACGGTGGGCTCGTCAAGGTCCGGATCCGACTGCTCCGGCGCAGGTCCGCCCTCGCGGTAGAGCTCAGCTTCGAGCGGGCTGTGGGCAGGTCTGGGCTCCTGCTCGCCGGGGGCCAAGTCATGACGGGGGTAGATCCGCGACATCGCGTGCAGCAGGTCCACCTGGGAGGCTCCCCGCATCTCCTCGACGATGCGCCCGTCGGAGAGGAACACCGCCCGGTCGGCGTAGCTGGCGGCGTGGGCGTCGTGGGTGACCATCACGACGGTCTGCCCGAACTCGTCGACGCTGCGCCGCAGGAAGGTGAGGATCTCCGCGGCCGAGGTGGAGTCGAGGTTGCCGGTGGGTTCGTCGCCGAACACGATGTCGGGACGGTTCATGAGCGCTCGGGCACAGGCGACGCGCTGTTGCTGGCCGCCGGAGAGCTCAGACGGCTTGTGGGTCAGCCGGTCCGCCAGGCCCAGGACGTCGATGATCCGGTCGAACCAGTCCTGGTCCACCTTCCTGCCGGCGATGGCAAGCGGCAGGACGATGTTCTCGCGCGCGGTCAGCGTCGGCACCAGGTTGAACGCCTGGAAGATGAACCCGATCCGGTCCCGCCGCAGTTCCGTGAGTGGGGTGTCCTTCAGCGAGGCGACGTCGGTCTCGCCGATGTAGACGGTTCCCGACGTCGGGGTGTCGAGCGCTGCGAGCAGGTGCATGAGCGTCGACTTGCCTGAGCCGGAGGGCCCCATGATGGCTGTGAACTCGCCCTGCACCACTTCGAAGTCGACGTCGTCCAGGGCGACCACCTTGGCAGTCCCCTGACCGTAGGTCTTGGTCAGCCCTCTGGCGCGAGCAGCAATCGTCACGGGGTCACGCTACCAGCGGGGTCACCGTCGGGGATCGGTGCTCTTGGGGCTGTGCTGGAGCGACCGTGCTCGGACATCCACACCTTTGCGCCCTTGTTACTTTGAAGGAATCAGGACATGTAATTACCAGCTGTAGTCATAGCTGCTGTGGATCCTGTGGAGAACCATCATCTTCCCTTGTCAGATCACGACCCGTCGTGTGCATGTGTTGTGGATGAACCGAAAACTACACGGGGAGGATTTGTGGGGATCGTCGATCGGCAGATTTCGTCCACAGCCGCTTGCACCAGCTTTCCCCAAGCGTTTGCACAGGCTTCCATACCAGCCCCCGGGGCAGCGGAGAGGGCATGGTGGTGGCATCCTTGGAGTGAGAGCCATGGCGGCTCCCGACACCTCTTCGCCAGGTGCCTCCTTCTTCAGGAGGTGGGATCCATGAGCACCGCTGGAATCCCCGTACACATCGCCCACGACCCCAGGCAGGACACCGTCTTCGCCTGGTTGTCCCTGCTGTTCTTCATCGTGTCCTTCGGAGCCTCGTTCCTCGTCGGCGAGGGGCTCGCGACGTGGCTGTTCGGCTGGCCCGATGGCGCCGAGCCCGCTCTGTGGCAGATCCTGGCTGCCAGCGTCCCGGCACTGGTGGTCTTCGCGCTGCCCGTCGTGCCCTGCGTGGCACTTCGGCATGCGCGCCCATCGCAATGGCTCGCGCAGCGGTCAGGTGGCCGCCTGGCTCAGCGTCGCGATCGCCGTCGCGATGGTGCTGCTGAACGTGGTCTCGTTCCTGTTCGGCTGAGGCGGTGATCTCGACACGCCCCGGCTCCTTCGTCGCGCGGGGCTACTCGATCAGCGGAGGGTCTTCGTCGCGCGGGGCTACTCGACTCCGGAGGTCCCGCTGGTCGAGTAGCGGCCGTGAGGGACGAACGGGCGCGTGTCGAGACCTGGTGTGGCTGGGGCTGGTGATCTCGACACGCCCCGGCTCCTTCGTCGCGCGGGGCTACTCGATCAGCGGGAGGTTCGATACAAGCCTTCGTGCTGGATACCCGCCGTACACGGCTTGTATCCAGCACCAAGACCCGTATCCCCCCCACGGTTCCTGCCCGGCTCCTTCGTCGCGCGGCCTACTCGATCACCGGAGATCCGCTGGTCGAGTAGCCGCGGCGAAGCCCGGCGTGTCGAGACCCTGGTCAGGAGTGCTTGATCCGGTTGGTCAGCTCGGTGACCTGGGTGAACAGGTCCCGGTCCTCGCCCATCTTCTCGTTGATCTTGCGAACCGAGTGCAGCACGGTGGTGTGGTCGCGGCCGCCGAACTTGGCGCCGATCTTGGGCAGCGAGAGGTCCGTGAGCTCACGGCACAGGTACATCGCGATCTGCCTGGCCGAGGCGATGGTGGCGACGCGGCTCGCGCCGGTCAGGTCGTCCATGGAGATCCCGAAGTACCGCGACGTCGCGTTCATGATGGTCTCCGCGTCGACGCGGACGTCACCCCCGTCGGGCATGAGGTCCCGCAGCACGTCCTCGGTCAGCGGGAGGTCGATCTCCTGCTGGTTGAGGCTCGCGAGCGCCGCGACGCGGGTGAGCGCGCCCTCGAGTTCGCGGATGTTGGTGGTGATCTTCGAGGCTATGAACTCGAGCACCTGCGTGCCCGCGGTCAGGCGCTGTGACGCGGCCTTCTTCCGCAGGATGGCGATGCGGGTCTCGAGGTCGGGGGGCTGGATGTCGGTCATCAGGCCCCACTCGAACCGCGAACGCAACCGGGGCTCCAGTGCCTCCAGGAGCTTCGGCGGCCGGTCGGAGGTCATCACGATCTGCTTCTGCGAGTTGTGCAGCGTGTTGAACGTGTGGAAGAACTCCTCCTGGGTCTGGATCTTGGACTCCAGGAACTGGATGTCGTCCACCAGGAGGATGTCGACGTCGCGGTAGGCCCTGCGGAACTCCGCGGTTCGGTTGTCGGAGATGGCGTTGATGAAGTCGTTGGTGAGTTCCTCGGTGGAGACGTAACGCACGCGCAGGTTCTCGTAGTAGCTGCGCACGTAGTGGCCGATGGCGTGCAGCAGGTGGGTCTTGCCCAGGCCGGAGGGTCCGTAGATCATCAGCGGGTTGTAGGACTTGCCGGGCTGCTCGGCGACGGCGGCTGCGGCAGCGTGGGCGAACCGGTTGGAGGAGCCGGCGACGAAGGACTCGAAGGTGTAGCGGGGGTTCAGCTTGTCCTCCCCCGCGTTCGGTCGGGCTCCCACCGGGGCAAAGCTGGGCTGTGCGGCGGGTTGCTCCTCGAGTACCGGTTCGGCGATGCCGTCCTCTGTGTCGATCACGAGCGAGGCGTCGATCATCACGGCCAGGTGCGTGATCTGGCCGGAGTGGTTGGTGAGGCGGTGCTCGATCTCTGTCCGGAGCTTCGACTCGACCCGCTCGCGGGTGGTCTCGTCGGCCACGGCCAGCATCAGCGTGCTGCCGTGCATGGCAAGGGGCTTGGTCCGCCGCAGCCACGCCCTAGTGGGCATGTCGGCGGCCAGGACGACTTCGTTCCACAGATCCACCAGGTCCGGGGTCGGCGTGGGTTGACTCACCTAACCCCTTCCTGACTGGGGGTCACAGCCCCTTTGGACGACTTTCCACACACTTGTCCACAGTAGGGTACAACTCACGGATGGGTTGCTGCGGGACCCTCCCCCTGTGGAAAAGGTCAAATGCATAGGCTCAAGAAACTAGTGGTCCGGGGCCGCTTCTGCAACATATTCTTAGTTTTCGCGGCGTGTCTTCTGGACTTACAGCCGTGTCATTTGCTTGGGTACTTGATCCCCGCCGCTGGTTTGTGGAAACGGCCTGTTGGAGCGTATCGTTGACAGGTCGCCGCCGTGCGGTGGCCACCTCGCCTGCCCGCAAGGGCGGATTTTCCGATCAAAGACAATTCAGGGAGTTTGCCCCATGAGCAAGCGCACGTTCCAGCCGAGCAACCGTCGTCGCAGCCGTACCCACGGCTTCCGCCTCCGCATGCGCACCCGCGCCGGCCGCTCCATCCTGAGCGCACGCCGTCGCAAGGGCCGCAGCGAACTGGCTGGCTGATCGGGCCCAGTGCTGCCCAGGGCCAGACGACTGATCCGGCCCGGTGATTTCACCGGGGCCTTCAAGTCAGCGGCCAGAGCCGGCACCCCGAGCGTGGTCGTGCACATGCACCGACTCGACGACACGAATCCACCCGAGCTGCCTCGGGTGGGTTTTGTTGTGTCCAAGAAGGTGGGCAACGCCGTCGTCCGGAACCGGGTGAAACGCCGACTGCGCCACCTTGCGGCTGGGCTGACCACCCCGGTGCCCGCCGACGTCGTGGTGCGGGCGCTGCCGCCCGCGGCCTCAGAGCCCGACCGGCTCGGCGAGGACCTGACCTCGGCTTGGCGACGCGCCGCCCAGAAGGTCCAGGCATGCTGAAATACCCGCTGATCTGGTTCGTGAAGGGCTGGCGCAAGGTCATCTCCCCCCTCTACGGTGACGTCTGCAAGTTCCACCCCACCTGCTCCGCCTATGGCCTGCGCGCCCTCGAGTTCCACGGGGCGTTCAAGGGTTCCGCGCTCACCGTGGCCAGGATCGTGCGCTGCCACCCCTGGTCCGACGGCGGCGTCGACTACGTGCCCGGCACTCCCGAGGCGCTGCAGTGGGCCGAAAACGAGTCCCACAACCATTCGGACCACTCCGAGAAGACCACGACTGAGGTTGCCAAGTGATTGAACTGTTGATTCCGCTGAGCATCTGGGACAGCATCTACGGGGCGTTGTCCACGATGATGCAACCGCTGTACTGGGCGGTTTCCGGGCTGGTGGTCTTCTTCCACTGGGCCTGGTCCAGGTTCCTGCCCGCAGACTCCGGTGTCACCTGGGCCCTGGCGATCGTCTTTCTGACGATCTTCATCCGGACACTGCTCATCCCGCTGTTCGTGAAGCAGATCAACTCTGCACGCAACATGCAGCTCGTCCAGCCCAAGGTGCAGGAGCTGCAGAAGAAGCATGGTGCCGATCGCCAGAAACTCGGCGAGGAGACCATGAAGCTCTACAAGGAGGAGGGCATCAGCCCGATGGCCTCCTGCCTTCCGTTGCTGCTGCAGATGCCCATCTTCCTTGCGCTGTTCCGGGTGCTGGAGGGGGTCTCCAACAACAACGTGCGTGGCCAGTTCTTCAAGGACAACCCGCAGCTCGTCGAGTCCCTGCAGAACGCCGAACTGTTCGGCGCCGGCCTTGCCGAGCGCATCTTCCCGCTGACCCCGTTCGGTGCGACCCAGGTCTTCGGAATCATCCTGGTGATCCTGATGGTGGGCACCCTGTTCGTCACGCAGTTGCAGCTGATGCGCAAGAACATGCCGCCCGAGTCCCTCAACGGTCCGATGGCACAGCAGCAGAAGATGATGCTCTACCTGTTCCCCGTCATCTACGCCGCGTCGTCGGCCGTCATCCCCATCGGTGTCCTGATCTACTGGCTCACCTCCAACATCTGGACGATGGGTCAGCAGGGACTCCTGATCCGGAACAACCCAGCACCGAACACTCCTGCGTTCATCGACTGGGAGGAGCGCATGCTCGCCAAGGGTCACGACCCGAAGGAGATCATGGCGCAGCGCATGGCCAAGCGCCGCAAGGTGAAGCAGGCCCCGGTCGGGCGCACCGTCGGAGCCGGCTCAGCGGCGTCGGCCACCTCCGCAGTCTCCCCCTCGGAGCTGGACGGCGAGCAGGACAAGCCCAAGGTGGCGCGGCAGCAGGTGGCACGCCAGACGGTCCGGACCACCGCGGACGGCAAGACCGTGGTCACGCGCCAGCAGCCCCGGACCCAGTCACGAGCCAACCGCAGGAAGAAGTGAGTCCCCACCGTCGCGGATGACGGTGGTGGCAGACCTTCTGCCCCACCCTTTCCGAGCAGTACCCAAGATCCCAGTGAACTCCCGCCAGAGCGGGCCCTGAAGTGAAGGCGAGTAACACATGAGCGAGAACACCACCACGGAGGAGCTGAAGCCCTCCGCAGCCGAGGAGAAGCAGCCCTCCGCCACCGACGCGCTCCTCAACGAGGGCGATCTCGTGGCCGACTACCTGGAGGAACTCCTCGACATCGCCGACCTCGACGGCGACATCGAGAACTCGGTCGTGAGCGGGCGCGCCCACGTCGTCATCGACACCGAGGACGAAAGCCTCGTCGGTCCCGACGGCGAGGTGCTGGAGGCACTGCAGGAACTGGCGCGGCTGGTGGTCATGACCGAGACCGGCAATCGCTCCCGGCTCACCCTGGACGTGGCCGGCTATCGCGAGAAGCGGCGGGTGGAACTCGTCGCGCTCGCGAAGGACGCCATCGCCGCGGTCCTCGAGACCGGGGAGCCGGTCCGCATGGCACCGCTGAACGCCTACGAGCGCAAGATCGTGCACGACGAGGTGGCCGCCGCTGGGCTGGTGAGCGAGTCCGAGGGTGAGCCGCCCCACCGTCGGGTGGTCGTCTCCAAGTGAACGAGCCCCACTCCCACGGGGCCGACCCTGCGGCACCTGCCGGTGAGTCGGCGGAGTCGGTGGAGGAATCGGCGCGCGCCGCGCTCCACCAGCGCTTTCCCGAATCCGCGGAATTGCTGGACGCCTACGTCGCCATCCTTGGCTCCAAGGGGATCGAGTGGGGACTGCTCGGCCCGCGCGAGGGGGACAAGTTGTGGAGTCGGCACGTCTCCAACTCGCTGGCGCTGGTGGATGTGCTGCCGCTGGGGTCCGACGTCGCAGACGTGGGATCGGGAGCAGGTCTGCCGGGCATTCCCCTGGCCATCGTGCGACCTGACCTGAGGCTCACGCTCATGGAACCGCTCCTGCGGCGGGCGACGTTCCTGGGCGAGACGCTGGCGGACCTGGACCTCGAGGCACGCGCAACGGTGGACAGGATCCGCGCCGAGGACTCCGGCGACGTGTTCGACGCCGTCGTCTGCCGGGCTGTTGCGCCGCTCGACAAGCTGTTGCGCTGGACCACGGCCCTCTTCCTGCCGAACGGTCAGCTCCTCGCGCTCAAGGGACTCACGGCTGAGCGGGAGGTTGCCGAGGCTGGCAGCTGGCTGCGACATGCCCGGTTGCGGGCTGAGATCCTGGAGATCCGCGCCGCCACCGACGTCGAGGGCACCCGCGCAATCCGCGTCACCCGCAACGACGCCTGAGCGATTCCGGCGAACTCTTCCCGAGCGCGGACCCGTGACGTAATGTGACGCGGGTGGCCGTCTAGGCCCAGAAGGTTGGGCGGGGGGCCACTTCATGTTTTGTCGAGCGCAGGGTTGCGCTCACGAGCCAGGAGGAGCCGTGTCTCATAAGTTGAAGCCCGTTCGTTGGGGCGCTGCGGGTGCCCTTGCAGTCGGACTGCTTGTCTCCGGCGTGTCGCCTGCCGCCGCAGAGATCCCCCCACCGTCGTCACCCGATGGCATCGCAGCCGTCGTCGACGCCATGACCCTGGAACAGCTCATCGGCCAGATGACGTGGACCCATGTCTATGGCAGGTCGGCCGACGACACGTCGATGGCGGCCAGCAACCAGGCCCGCTACGGGGTAGACACCCCGGCGCAGGTGGTCGAGAAGTACGACCTCGGCGGGGTGCTGTACTTCGCGTGGTCGAATCCGGTGGTGATCAACAATCCCGTGGGGACGGCCGAGTTGTCCAACGGGCTGCAGGCGGCCTCGACCGGTGATGAGGGCTCAGGCATCCCGCTCGCGGTGACCATAGACCAGGAGGGCGGAATCGTCGCACGAATGGGTGCGCCGGCCACGGTGCTCCCAGGGAACATGGCGCTGGGCGCCACCTTTGACGCCGAGCTGGCGCTGGCGCAGGGTGAGGTGCTGGGCTCGGAACTGGCTGCCGTCGGCGTCAACGTGAACTTCGCCCCGGTCGTCGACATCAACACGAACCCCGCCAACCCCGTGATCGGGGTCCGTTCCATGGGCTCGGACCCGGAGCTCGTCGGTGAGCTCGGTGCCGCGCAGGTCGAGGGCATGCAGTCCCAGGACGTCGCCGCCACGGCCAAGCACTTCCCGGGACACGGTGACACCGCGGTGGACTCCCACACCGGCCTGCCGATCGTCACCTACTCCCGAGACGTTCTGGACCAGCACCTCATCCCCTTCGCTTCCGCGATCGAGGCGGGTGTGGACATGATCATGACCGCTCATGTCATCGTCGAGGCCATTGACCCGACGATGCCCGGCACGCTGTCGGAGGCCGTCCTGACCGGACTTCTCCGCGAGGAGATGGGGTTCGACGGCCTGATCACCACCGACGCGCTGGACATGGCAGCCCTCAAGCAGCTGCCCGACATGCCGCTGGACGACGGCGACATTGCGGCCCTGGCCATTCAGGCCGGTTCGGACATCCTCCTCAACTCCCCCAACGTCGACGCCTCGATCACCGGCGTGCTGGAGGCAGTGGCCGCAGGGGACATCACGCGCGAGCGGCTTGAGGAGTCGGTGACACGGATCCTCGAATGGAAGCTGGAACGTGGTGTCTGGGAGTCCGACCCGAGCGTTCCGGTGGACGCGGTGATGGACGTGGTGGGCAATGCGGAGCACCTGGCCACGGCGGCGGAGATCGCCGACCGCGCGGTGACGCTGCTCCGCAACGAGGATCATGTACTGCCTCTTGACCCGGAGACCGACTCCATCCTGATGGTCGGGGCGGGAAGCGCTTGGCCCGAGCGAATGGGTCCGATGCTCGTTGATCTCGGGTTCGAGGTCACGCAGGACTATGAGAACGGTGGCTCGCCGAGCGCTGCCTACCGGGCTCGCGCCGTCGCGGCGGCGCCCTTGCACGACGCAGTCGTATTCGCATCGTACAATGCGACGGGCAACGCGGCTCAGCGTCAGATGGTGGCCGAGTTGGCTGCCACGGGTACCCCGGTCATCGTCGTGGCGACGCGGAATCCCTACGACATCAACGTGTTCCCGGTTGCTGATGCCGTGCTGAACATCTACGGCTGGGGCGTTCCGAATCACCGCGCCGGAGCGCGCGCCATCGCGGGCCTGGTGAATCCAAGCGGGCGCCTGCCTGTTGACGTCCCTACGGCGGACGGCTCAGGCATCCTGCTGCCGCTTGGCTTCGGGCTCTCCTACGAGACACCGGTGGTGCCTGATGCCCCGGTGTTCGATGACCAGCTCAACCGTGCCAACGACTTCTACACCATCGGTGAGGTCGAGGGTGTCGAGTACCTGGTGAATGGGGTGCTGGTTGATGCAGGCCGCTACCCCGCAAAGGGCGAGGTCACAGTGGTCGCGCGGGCGGTTGAGGGTTACTACATCCCGTCGGATGTCGACTCGGAGTGGACTCACACCTTCGAGCGGCCCGGCCGCGGCTCCGGCAAGGGTCCGAATTGATGTACCGATGTAATGCTGTAGAGATATAGCGACAAAACGCTATAGCGCGAGGGGCCGTTTCACGTGAAACGGCCCCTCGTTGGCGCTCTCGGGCTTTGCGAACGGCGGATCTCCTAGCGGTTGGCCGGCCTCCCCAGGACCGGGCCAAGTTCAGCCCCACTGGAGTTGGTGTCCCGGCAGCTGGCTTGACTCCGGCCGGAGGCGCCGACGCGCGAACTCCCGCCGCTGGTCCATCAGACCGCCCGGTTCCTCTGGATGCCCGCGGTCGCCGGAAGCGCCTGGAGTGTGGTCGGTTCGTGTCGTGGTGAAGTCCCCCACTAGAGTGACCATGCGTTGAGAGGAGACGTCACCCATGGCCTTGTTCTTTCGCAAGAAAGCGAAGACTCCCCCACAGCCAGTTGCGAGCGAACTCTGGAAGAAGCACGAGAACGTTTCACGTGAAACGGCCATCAAGCTGCCGCAGGGTCCCCGGAGAGCGGCGTTCGACCGTGCCGATGACGAGTGGGACGTCGACGACGAGTACGGGATGGAACTGGAGCCGGAGGCGCCCGAACTGACACTCCCCCGGCCCGCCGAGCCGCGCGTCTTCGTGGTCGCCAACCAGAAGGGCGGCGTGGGCAAGACCACCACGACCGTCAATATCGCCACGGCCCTCGCCTTTGGTGGACTGAACGTTCTGGTGGTGGACACCGACCCGCAAGGCAATGCGGCCACCGCACTCGGTGTCGAGCATGGACAGGGCGTCGAAGGCACCTACGAGGTGCTGCTCGACGGAGCCGAGATCGCGGACCTGGTGCAACGCTCACCCCACACCCCCAACCTCCATGTGTTGCCAGCGACGATCGACCTCGCCTCCGCCGAACTCGAGCTCGTCACCGAACATGGTCGCGAGGCCCGCATGAAGAAGGCGCTGGCACGCTACATCGAGGCTTCGGAGGTGGACTACGTCTTCTTCGACTGTCCCCCGTCGCTGGGACTCCTCACCCTCAACGCCCTGGTGGCAGCCACCGAGATCATGATCCCGATCCAGTGTGAGTACTACGCGCTGGAAGGCGTCTCGCAATTGATGCGCACCATCAACAAGGTCAAGGGCAACCTGAACGACGAGCTGGAGCTATCCACCGTCATCCTGACCATGTATGACCAGCGCAACAACCTTTCCCAAGAGGTTGCACGTGAAGCGAAGAAGTACTTCCCGGAGCAGACCTTGGACACCCTGATCCCCCGGTCGGTACGCGTGGCCGAGGCCCCCAGCTTCGGGCAGACGGTCCTCACGTACCAACCCAAGTCCCCAGGCGCTGTGGCGTACGCGCAGGCGGCGCAGGAGATTGCACACAGCGCCCGAACGGAAGGAGCCTGACATGGCGGCGATGAAACACAGTGGACTGGGCAAGGGACTCGGAGACCTCTTCGCGCGGACCGATGAGGATGAGCAGGCGGGACGGCCGTCCAAACCGCTTGCGGACGGCTCCTATTTCGCCGAGATCGCGCTGGACAAGATCGTCCCCAACCCACGGCAACCGCGCACGAACTTCGACGAGGAGGACTTGGGCGAACTCGCTGAGTCCATTCGCGAGTTCGGCGTCCTGCAGCCGGTGGTGGTGCGGGAAGTGGGAAGGGAATCCTACGAGCTGGTGATGGGGGAGCGTCGCTTCAGGGCGAGCCACCGCGCTGGCAGGGCCACGCTGCCCGCGATCGTACGCGGGACCGAAGACCAGGCGCTGTTGCGCGACGCTCTGCTGGAGAACCTTCACCGCGCAAACCTGAATCCCCTGGAGGAGGCGCACGCCTACCAGCAGTTGCTGGATGACTTCGCCTGCTCCAAGGAGGAACTCGCACGACGGATCCACCGCAGTCGGCCGCAGATCTCCAACACCCTCCGCCTCCTCAATCTCCCTGCCAAAGTGCAGTCGAAGGTTGCAGCAGGTGTTCTCTCCGCCGGACACGCACGAGCGCTGCTTGGTCTTCCTGACGCCAGGTCGCAGGAACTACTCGCGGACCGCATCATCGCGGAGGGGCTCTCGGTGCGCAGCACGGAGGAGATCGTGGCGATGGGTCAGCGAGAGACCAGGCCGGCGCCCGTTCGACGTGGACTGCACCAGCCGTCGGAGCGCGAGACCAACCTGGCCCGCTCGCTCAGCGACCACTTCGACACCCGGGTGAAGGTCAACATCGGGCGGAGCAAGGGGAAGATCACCATCGAGTTTGCCTCCGGGGAGGATCTGGAGCGCATCCTGGCCGTGATCAACGACACAACGATCTAACGATATGGCGATATAGCGATAGACCGGCACGGCTGCAAAGCAGCATATTGCCTCGGTTAGGATGGCTGAATGGCTGACGCAGGTACGGAACCGGCCCCCACGGAGTTTGAGGGGATTGAGGTTGATGAGATCCCGGGCATCCGGGGGGCATTGCTGCGCTACCGCATCATGGCCTGGGTTGTGGGCATCTTGCTGGTGGTGCTGGTCTGCCTCGGGGCGCTGCCCAAGTGGTTCGGGCCAACTGAGGCCATCCGCGCCTTCGGTACCACGATGGTCACCTTCACCGGTGTCCCGCACGGCTGGCTCTACATGGTCCTGCTGATCACGGCCTACGACCTCAGCCGCCGCGTCGGGTGGTCCATCAAGTGGGTGCTGGCCATCATGGCCGCTGGAACAGTCCCGTTCCTGTCCTTCGTGGCTGAGCACTACGCCACCAAGGACGTGCGGGAGAAGCTGACCCAGGTCGCCGAACTGGAGTCCTGATCCGCACGGCCTGGGTTCAAACCAGGGGCCGGCCCGCCGGACCACTGGCTGGCGCGTCTGCGTGCGGGCTCAAAGCCTCCCGAACCCGGGCGAGTTCGACCCGTTCACCCAGAGTTGCCCCCAGGAGGGCCGCCAGCTCGGGGTCCCGGACAGGCTTGGTGAGCTCACCCTGCGGCAGGAGCAGCGACACCCCGAGGATGACGTAGCGGGCCGTCCCGTCGGCCAGTGTTTCCTGGAATCTGGACGAGCCAAGGGCGAAATCGCAGTCGACGGCGGGGAAGGTTCGCTGAGCTCCCTGCGCCCGGTCCCAGGTCCGGACTGACACGACGACGTCGGCCACGGACTGCCCGTAGGCGGCCGCGTTGTACCTGACCGCGTCCGTGACCGAACCGGGGAGCCAGGAGAGGGCTTCGACTCCCACCCAGCCGGTCTGCACTGCACGGGCGACCAGATCATCCCACTGTTCGCCCGGGGCCGCCGTCACCTGGACGGCGCCGCAGTAGACGAGGTCGTCGGTGTCGCACCCGGTCTCGTCGATCTCCATACCGGTGATCGCGACCCGCACTGATCGGCCCTGAGAAGCCAGGTAGCCGGGTGCAGCGGAAGTGAGGAACAGCGGCACCCCCGTCTCGTCGGCCGCCCGGACCACGGCCAGGAGTTCACGCTCGGTGCGCGCCGTGACAACCTCGGTTGCTCCCATGGCCCAATTGCACCCCCGCGACGCTGCGATTACAAGAGCTTGCGGGGGACACCCGCCAGCAGCGTCGGTTCAACGAGGACCATCGACGCGGGCCAGCCGTTTCCGCTCGTCCTGCTCGAAGCCCTTGGCGACGAAGATGCTGAAGGCGACGGCCGCGGCGGCGAACACCCACCACTGGAGCGCGTAGCCCTGGTGCATGGCGGTGCCGTCGGTCTCGGGCAACACCGTCTCCGCGCCCGAGAGGCCGAACTCCGCCGACGTTTCCGCCGGAACGGTCACGTAGCCGGCGATCATCGGCTGGGGCCAGTGCTGCACCAGGCTCTGGAGCCGCACCGTCGGAAGGGAACCCTCCGGCGCGTCAGGCGCCACCGTGTCCTGGCTGCCGGCGTCGCCGGCAAGGAAGACCCCACTCAGCGACATCTCCTCCGGCACGTCCGGCGGGGGTGTGGTGGGCTCGACAGTCCCCAGGACCACGGCAACAACCCGACCGTCGCTCATCTCGTAGGCCATCACCGAGCGCATCGGCCACTGGGTACCCACAAGCACCGCGTAGTCAGGGAGGAACCGGCCCTGGAGGGTGACCGTGCGCCCGTAGATGTCGTCGATGGTGCCGTCCTGTGCGACGCTCTCGGCCAACGAAACGGGCGGTTGCTGAGCCCGCTCGGCCGCGACGTCGGCCACCGAGAACTGGAACCGCGACATCTGCCAAAGGCCGAGCAGGAGCATCCCGACGGCCACCAGGATGCCCACCCCGACGGTTATGACCTGCTTGGTGCGAAGCTTCACCTCAGGCCTGCTTCGCGAGTTCGACGAGGCCTGCGAACACCGCCCCGATCTCGAGCCCGGCTCCCTCGAAAGCCAGGGGAGCGAGCGACGTCTCCGTCATGCCCGGAGCGACGTTGCCCTCGATGAACTGCGGAACCCCTTGTCCGTCCACGATGATGTCGGTGCGGGAGAAGTGGCGCAGCCCCAAGGTGTTATGCGCGGCCAGTGCCAGCTCCTTGGCGGCCTCCAGCTGCTCGCGGGGGAGTTCGGCTGGGGTCACGAACCGGGTGGAGCCGGCGGTGTAGCGGGCTTCGTAGTCGTAGATGCCCGAGCTGGGGCGGATCTCGACGGGTGCCAGCGCCCGGAGCCCCTCCGGTGTCTCCAGCACCGTGACGGCCACCTCGGTGCCGGTGATGAACTGCTCGATGACGGCCATCGGGCCGTAGGCGAACGCCCCCACGAGCGCACCCGGCAGTCCCTCGGCCGAGTCCACCCGGGTGGCGCCCAGCGCGGAGCCGGACCTGGAGGGCTTGACCATCAGCGGGTACCCGAGCTGCTCGCCGATGGCGGCCATGATGGACTGCGCCCCGAGTTCCTTGAAGATGTCGTGGGGGAGGGCCAGCTGGCGAGGAGCCGCAAGACCGGCGGCGCGGATGACCGGCGTCGCGATGGACTTGTCGAACGTAAGGCGCGAAGCGGCGGCGGTGGAGCCCACGAAGGGCACCTTGAGGAGGCTGAGAACCTCACGCAGCGCCCCGTCCTCGCCCAGGCCGCCGTGGAGCATCGGGATCACCACCGGGTCCGTCGAGGTCTCGATCAGGCGCACGAGCTCGGCGTTGACGTCGGCCTCGACGACGTCGTGCCCCTGGTCCCGCAGGGCCTGCGAGACGCGACGCCCCGAACGGATGGACACGTCTCGTTCATGGCTCAGCCCACCGGAGATCACAATGATGGTCATGGGTGCATCAGTCCTTGTCAGGAGAGATCTGGGCCGGGTCCGACGGGGCGTCCCGGGTGGATGGTGGGGGAGTGGACGCCGAAGGTGGTCATGACTTCGAGCTCACCCTCAAGGACGTCGGCGAAACGCTCCACGCCGATCCTGATGTTGTCCGGCGTGGGGAAGCAGTAGGACAGGCGCACGTTGCGGGCGCCCTGGCCGTCGGCATAGAACGCCGACCCCGGGACGAAGGCGACGCGCGCGTCCACGCCGCGCGGCAGCATCACCTGGGAGTCCACACCCTCGGGCATCGTCACCCAGACGAAGAAGCCGCCCTTGGGGCGCGTCCAGGTGCAGCCGGGTGGCATGAAGTCGTCGAGGGCCTCGAGCATGGCGTCGCGGCGCTGGCGGTACATGTCGCGGTACACGACGATCTGTCCGCGCCAGTCCGACTCCTCCAGGTAGTTGGAGATGGCGAACTGGCTGAACACCGGGGGACACAGCGTCGCCGACTCCTGGGCGAGCACCAGCTTCTCGCGCACCGCGTGCGGTGCCAGCACCCAGCCGACCCGGAAACCGGGCGCGAACGTCTTCGAGAATGAGCCCAGGTAGATGACGTCGGCGTTGACGGAGCGCATGGCCGGGACCGGCTCCGCGTCGAGGCTCAGCAGACCGTACGGGTTGTCCTCGACCACGAGGACGCCGAACTCCTCGCAGACCCGCAGGACCTCGAGGCGGCGCTCCCAGGGCTGGGTGAGCCCGGAGGGGTTGTTGAAGTTGGGGATGGTGTAGAGGAACTTGACACGCCTGCCGTCGGCGCGCAGCCGGAGCACCGTCTCCCGGAGGGCCTGCGGGTCCAGGCCGGCATCGTCGCTTGCCACGTGCACGACGCTGGCCTCGTAGCTGAGGAAGGTGCCAAGGGCCCCCACGTACGACGGCGACTCCGCCAGGACGACGTCGCCCGGGTCCAGGAAGATGCGGGAGACCAGGTCCAGACCCTGCTGGGAGCCAGCGGAGATCATCACGTCGTCGGGATGGGCCTCGATGCCCTCGAGCGCCATCACGTCGCAGATGTGATTGCGGATGCGAGGCTCGCCCTGCCCGGAGCCGTACTGCATGATCTGGGTGCCGTGGTCGCGGATGAGCTGGGCCAGGTGGTCGGCGATGTCGGGCAGCGGCAGGTCCTTGATGTTGGGCATGCCCCCGGCGAGCGAGACGATCTCCGGCCGGTTCGCGACGGCGAACAGGGCACGAACGGCAGACACCCTCATGCCGCGGGTCCGGTTCGCGTAGTTGTCGATGAACCGGTCGAGCCGGGTATCGAACCTGGGTTGTTCGGGTGTCATGGATCTACTGTGCCCCATCAGCGCGGGGACACCGGGGACGGTCCGCCCATCTCACGCCGTCAGTGCCTGGATGAAGGCCTCCACATTGCCCGCGAGCACGGTGTGGGTCTGTTCGGTGAGGCCCAGCACCATCACGGCGCTGTCGTCGACGATCCGGACGCACACGGGCGCGCCGGTGTCCGACGACGTGCCGCAGCTTGCCTCGCCGACCTCGGTGACGTCGGAGATGGCGGCATTGGCCAGGTAGGTGCGGATGTCCGGCTCGGGCCGGGAGAGCACCACCACGATGCGGTCGGTGCCGTCGCTGTAACCGGAGGTGATGATGCGGCGTTCCTCGATGGCGGGGTCCATGGACTCGGACACGTCGCCCTGCACGAAGTCGCCCACCTGTTGTGGCGCTGCCAGCTCCCAGGTTGCACTCGGCGACGGCGTGGTCGACGGGGACGCCGTCGGTCCGGGGGCGCCGAGGGTCAGCCCGAGCCAAAGCGACAGGAGCAGCAGGACCGCGACGCCACCGAGGCCCGCGATCTTGACCCAGAGCGGGATCGGAGGAGGCGGGTCCGGGATGGCTGCGTCCATCAGCGGGGTGGGGTCGGTCACTGCCGGCGGCGCCTTGGTCACCTTGCGCCAGGAGCCGGACGGGTCTGGCGTGCCCTCGGGGGTGCCGCTGACCTCGCGGGGCTCGGGGGCCGACGCCGAGGACCGCGCCGACGACGAGCTCCAGGACGAGTACGGCGTACCGACGGAGGTGGCCGACGTCGCGGACGTCCCAGAGGGCGGCGACACCGCAGTGGCTGCCGTCGGGGCGGACTCGGCAGAGCGACGGGGTACCGGTTGCGGCTCCTCGTCGCCCTGCACTGGGTCTCTGGGCTCGGTCACGTCAGAGGAGTTCTTCGATGACCTTCTTCAGCGCGTTCTTCGACTTGCCGCCGGAGATCGAGTGAGCGACGTCGCCGGACTTGAAGAACTGCAGGGTGGGCAGGCTGAGGATTCCCTGCTGCGCGGCGAGACCGGGCTCCGCGCTGGTGTCCACCTTCACGAACTTCACCTGGCCCGCGTAGGTGTTGGACAGTTCCTCGACGATGGGGCTCAGCTGCTTGCAGGGCGCGCACCAGTCCGCCCAGTAGTCCACGACGACCAGCTGGTCTGAGCCCAGCACTTCGTCTGAGAACGTCGATTCGGTCACATCGGTGACTGCCATTGGTTCCTCTTCCTCCTGTGATCCCCTTCGGGGGCGATGGGCAAGTCTAGTCCGCGCAAGCCGGTCAGTCGGAGAGCGCAGCCAGGAACTTCTCCGCGTCCAACGCGGCCGAACAGCCGGTGCCGGCGGCGGTGATGGCCTGGCGGTAGGTGTGGTCCACGAGGTCCCCGCAGGCGAAGACGCCACGCAGGTTGGTGGCGGTGGAGCCCTGCTTGGTGAGGACGTAGCCCTCGCCGTCGAGGTCCACCTGGCCCCGGACCAGTTCCGAACGCGGCTCATGGCCGATCGCGATGAACAGGCCCTGGACCGGGAAGTCGCGCTCCTCACCGGTGAGGGTGTCGGTGAGGGTCAGGGACTCCACGGACTTGTCGCCGTTGATCCCGGTGACGGCGGAGTTCCACTCGAAGCTGATCTTGGGGTCCTTCTCGGCCCGGGCCGCCATGATCGCGGAGGCGCGCAGGGCGTCGCGACGGTGGATGACGGCCACGCTGGAGCCGAACCGGCTGAGGAAGGTGGCCTCCTCCATTGCCGAGTCCCCGCCGCCGACGACGGCGATCGGCTTGTCGCGGAAGAAGGCGCCGTCGCAGGTGGCGCACCAGGACACGCCGCGCCCGGACAGGCGGTCCTCGTCGGTGATCCCGAGCTTGCGGTAGCCCGAGCCCATGGCGAGGATGACCGCGTGGGCCTTCCAGACCACGCCATCGGAGTCGGTGACCAGCTTCACGTCGCCGGTCAGGTCGAGCTCGGTGGCGTCGTCGGTGATGATGTTGGCGCCGAAGCGCAGGGCCTGCTTGCGCATCTCGTCCATGAGGGCTGGGCCCATGATGCCCTCGGAGAATCCGGGGTAGTTCTCGACCTCGGTGGTGTTCATCAGGGCGCCACCGGCGTCGAAGGAACCCTCGAAGATGACGGGGTTCAGGGCGGCGCGGGCGGCGTAGATTGCGGCGGTGTAGCCGGCGGGTCCGGATCCGATGATGATGAGGTCGTGGACCTGGTCGGACATGCAAGCTCCTGGGTGTCGATTGGCGGGCGCCCCCATCCTATGCGCCCGCAACTGCGGTTCCGCGCAGGGCTTAACCAAGCGGTCGGTCAGTAGGCGAAGGCCTCATCCACCAACGCGGCGGGGACGTCCTCGAGGCGGGCGTGTTGCCACTTCGGGGCGTTGTCCTTGCGTACGAGCAGAGCCCTCACGCCTTCGAGGAAGTCGACGGGGATGACCGACTCCGCCAGGCGCAGGTCCTGGGTGAGCACCTCGGGGATGTCAAGGGTCTCGGCGCGACGCAGGGCCCGGAGCGCGACGGTGACCGCGAACGGGCTGCGGGCGCGCAGGTCCTGGGCCGCGCGCCTGGCGTCGGGGTGCTCGTGGTTCTCCAAGCGGTTTGCGATCTCCACGACGTCGTCGCCGGCGTAGCACTCGTCGATCCACTCGGCGGCGGCGTCGGACAGGGGAGTGGGGAGATCACCAACGGCCGACTCGTCGGCCAGTCCCATGGCGATGGCGTCACCACCGTTGAACTGGGCCGAGGTAAGGGCAACGTGCGTGCCGACGCCACCGGCCCTGGCCAGCTGGTACATGACGCCGGCATCGGGGAAGAAGCCGATCTTGGTCTCCGGCATGGCCATGAGCGTCGAGTCGTCGACGATCCGGGAGCTGGCCTTGGAGGCGAACCCCAGCCCGCCGCCCATGGTGATGCCGAACATCTCCGAGCGCGTGTGCTTGGGGTAGCTGTTGATCAGGCCGTCGAGCGCGTACTCCAGTTCGAGGTACTGCAGCCAGGCCCCGTCGTTCGCCACGAGCTCGGCGAGTTCGCGCACGTCGGCGCCCGCACAGAATCCGCGCTCCCCGGCACCCTTGAACACCACTTGCGAGATCTCGGGCAGCGGCGGCTCACCCTCGTGGCTCTGGCGTCTGGTCCAACCTGTGAGCGCGGAAACCATCGCCTCGAGCATTTCCAGGTTCAGGGCATTGATGGCCTTCGGCCGGTTCAGCGTCAGGGTGGCGACGCCGTCGTCGACGGTGGCCTGAATGAGTTCCGACATGGCCTCCAGCGTAGACACCCACCCGATGCTCGGGAGATCATCCCATGAATATCAGGTCATTCGAGCCTGAGCCCGGGCCGCATCCTGCGCAGCACGACGCGCGCGGTCTCGTCGTCGATGACGAGGTCGGTCGCGACGCCCGCGCGGAGCGCCCCGAGCACCGCGGGTGCCTTGCTGGTGCCGCTGACCACGCAGATCCGCTTCGGGATCCGGCGCAGCTCGTCGGGATTCATGCCGGTGGCCCGGTCGTTGAACGCCACATCGCGCCAGGAGCCGTCCTCGCGCAGCATGACGGTGCACACGTCACCGACGACGCTGGCGGACTTCAGTTCGGCCAGGTCCCTCTCGCTGAGGTAGTTGGACGCGTAGACGTGGGACTGCAGCTCCGAACCGAGCCCTCCGACGCCGAAGACCGCGACCCGCGTCCGGGCCCGCACCTCGAGCATGTGCTGGGTGCTGGTCTCCAGCCACATCGCGCGCCGGGTCTGGGGATTGTCGAAGAACGCGGGCAGCGGGAAGAGCTGCTCGTCGGCCCTGAAGGCGGCGGCGAAGCGCTGCAGGATGCTGCCTACGTAGGGCAGGCCCGTCGTGCGGTGGTTTGCGCCGCCGTTGAGCCCGACGATGGTCACACCGCTCAGGTCCCTGGGCCTGAGGTGCGACGCCATCGCGGAGGTGGTGGTGCCCCAGGCCACGCCTACGGTGTCCCCGTTGCGCACGGTCTCGTCCAGGAGGGTGGCGGCGACGCGAGCCACCTGTTCCAGCCGGAAGACGCTGCTGGCCCCATGGCGCACGTTCACCAGGTGGGTCTGGACGTGGAAGAAGCGCTCGAAGAGCTCAGAGATGCGGGTGGAGGGCCGGTCCGGATCCACCACGGTCACCCGGACCAGGCCGCGGTCCTTGGCGTCCTTGAGGAGCCGCGACACCGTCGAGCGTGAAACCCCGAGCTGGTTGGCTATCGCCTCCATCGTCTCCGCCTGCACGTGGTACATGCGGGCGACCCGTAGCAGCGTGTCGTTGTTGCGGCGCACGGCCACTCCCTCTCCGGGGGAACGTTGGTTTGTTGCGCCAGCCTACAGGGTGGATGCACGAACGTGCAGCGGCCTTGCAACTACGTGCAGCTGCAGGGAGGGTTGAAATCACGCGGATCGAAGGAGAACGCATGTCAAGCAAGCTGTCCACTGAACAACGCTCCGAGGCCATCGAGGCCCTGGGGACACAGGAGTTCGACGTACTTGTCATCGGCGGGGGCGTCACCGGCGCCGGGATCGCCCTTGACGCCGCAGCGCGCGGCCTGCGCACAGCTGTTGTCGAGGCACAGGACTGGGCCTCCGGCACGTCGTCGCGATCCTCCCGGCTGGTCCATGGCGGGCTCCGCTACCTGTACAACCTGGACTTCAAGCTGGTCGCCGAAGCCCTGAGCGAGCGAGGCGCCCTGCTGAGCAAGATCGCGCCGCACCTGGTGGAGGCGCAGCCGTTCCTGTGGCCGCTCAAGCAGCGGGTCATCGAGCGCGCGTACTCCGCCGTCGGCGTCGGGGTGTACGACGCTCTGGCCCTCATCGGCTCGGGTGGCAAGAAGACCGTCCCGATCCAGCGCCACCTGAGCAAGAAGGGGGCGATGGAGCACTTCCCGGACATCAAGCCATCGGCGCTCATCGGCGCGATCGAGTTCTACGACGCGCGCGTGGACGACGCCCGTCTGGTGATCACCCTCATCCGCACGGCGGTGTCCCTGGGTGCCGTGGCTGCCAGCCGCACAAAGGTGACCGAGATCCCGCGGGGCACCGACGGCCGGGTCACCGGAGCGAAGGTCGTGGACCTGGAGTCCGGGCGCGAGCTCGAGATCCGGGCGAAGCACGTCATCAACGCCACGGGCGTCTGGACCGAGAAGACCCAGGCCATGGCCGGCGGTTCCGGTGGCCTGCGGGTGCTGGCGTCGAAGGGCATCCACATCGTGCTGCCGAGGGAACGCATCAAGGCCCGGTCCGGCATGTTCCTGCGCACCGAGAAGTCGGTGTTGTTCATCATTCCCTGGCAGCACTACTGGGTGATCGGCACCACCGACACCGCCTGGCATGAGGAGTTGCAGCACCCCGTACCCACCAGCGCGGACATCGACTACCTGCTGGAGCACGCCAACTCCGTGCTCGCCAAGCCACTCACGCGCGACGACATCATCGGCACCTACGCGGGCCTGCGTCCGCTGTTGCAGCCAGCGGTGCTGGACGAGTCGAAGTCGACGAAGGTCTCCCGCGAGCACACCGTGACCGAGGTCGCGCCCGGCATGGTCGCGATCGCCGGCGGCAAGCTGACGACCTATCGCGTGATGGCCGAGGACGCCGTCGACTTCGCGCTCGGCAAGGCAGAGGCCAAGCGCAAGCCGTCTGTGACCAAGTCACTGCCGCTGCTGGGTGCTGCCGGCTACGACGCCATGAGGAACCAGGCAGCCCACATCGGACAGAAGTACGGATTCGACGACGACCGGGTCAAGCACCTGCTGTCCCGCTACGGTTCGGAACTCGGCGAGCTGCTGGCCGAGATCGACCGCGACCCGAAGCTCGGGGAGCCGCTGACGGCGGCACCGCAGTTCCTGCGCGCCGAGGTGCACCGAGCCTGCGCCGTCGAAGGGGCCATGCACCTGGAGGACATCTTCGTGGCCCGGGTCCGGCTGAACTCCGAGGCCCGCGACAGGGGCGGGTCCGCCGTCGATGAGGTGGCCGACATCGCAGCTGACGTGCTCGGCTGGGACGAGGCTCGCAAGCAGGCGGAAAAGGATCAGTACCGGGCAAGGATCGCGGCCGAGCTGGCGGCCGAGGAGGAGGCCACCGACGAGGCGGCCGCGGCCGCGCGCCTGCAGGCACCAGAGGTCGTCGAGGGCGGCTCCCTGGACTGAAGACACCGACGACGACGGCCCCTGCACCTCCCGGTGCAGGGGCCGTTCGGTTCCCGGCCACGGCGTGCGGGGCGCCAGCCGGCTGACGGTCTGTGACCGCTCAGCTGTCGCGCGGGATCTCCTCGACGATGCTGGTCCCCTTTCCATCGCGAGACTCCCACTCCCAGGTCTCATGGAGGCGGAGCCGGCCATCGGGCAGTTCCTCGACGCGGGTGACGCAGTGGCCCGTGGAGGTGATGCCTTGGGTGTTCAGGTGCGCGTAGCGGAAGTCGAGCTGGTCGCCGTCGCGGGTGCCGACCAGGAATCCTCGCACCACGTCGCCGCCCGCGTAGTCGGCGTGCACGACGGCGCTTCTCTCGGTGTACCGGAAGCGGGTGCTGGAACCGACCTCGCCGTCGTCGTTCACGACGGCGGTGAACACGCGTCCGTCAAGGGAGGGGAGGGTTCTCATCGGCTGCTCCAATCGGGGTCGGATGGAGCACATGTTGCCAGTTCCCCGAGGCAAGAGAACAGCCAGGTCACGCGGGGGGCGTGACCTGGCTGCTCTTGTGGTTTCAACCAGTGCTTACTGCTGCATCAGTTGAGGTACTTCGCGAAGTAGTCGCGGATCTGCTGCTCCTGGGCGGCGGTCAGCTTGCCGGTGTCCGGGTGGACGCTGAACGTGGGAGCCGCGTCGTAGAAGTCCTCCGTGAGGCCGCCTACGGTCACGCACTCGTCACCATCGCAGGAGGCGACGAGCTCGACCGGCAGGAACCGGCTCTTTGAGTCGCTGATGCGCTCCTGGTAGAACTCTGCCTCGTTCGACGCGTCGTCCTTGTATACGCGGTGCGCCTTGAGGAGCTTGTCACCGTAGGTGTCGTAGATGTTCACCTTGTAGTCCGCGACGGTGGCCGTGGAGCCTGCATTGGTCGGTGCAGACGTGGTCGGAGTCGGGGACGGGGTCGGGGACGAAGTCGCCGTCGGGGACGAGGTCGCCGTCGGGGACGAGGACGCCGTCGGGGACGAGGTCGCCGTCGGGGACGAGGACGCCGTCGGGGACGAGGACGCCGTCGGGGACGAGGACGCCGTCGGGGACGAGGTGGGATCGATCGGCTGGGGGACCAAGCTCTCGTGCGTCTGCGGGCCGTTCTTCGGCTGCCCGCCTTCGACGCCCTCGATCACCGGCTGCCAGTAGTTCCAGGCCTCGTCACCGACGGTGTCCTTGATCCAGGTGGCCGGCGCACTGCCGCCCTTCTGGGTGAAGCCGGCCATGACCTGCTGGTAGTCGTCCTCGGCGCCGTCGGGAACGGTGTCGACTCCGGGCACGTTCCCGTAGATCTTGTTGCCGGAGACGGTGCGGTTGACCATCTGCTGGGAGACGCCGTCCTTGTTCGGGTTGAGGTACCAGGATGCGGTGGTGGCCTCGTTGAACCAGGTGTTGCCCGACAGGGTGTAGGTCTGGCCCTTTGTGAAGGTGGGCGCTTCGCGCAGGAAGGTTTCCCAGATGAGCTGCGGGTAGCCGTTGGCCTCCTTGCGGTCAGGGTTGGTGAAGTCGAACTCGAGGTGGTCGTACTCCTTCTCCGGGACCGGCTTGGTCCACAGGGCGTTGTTGAGGATCTTTACGCCCTCGAAGGAGTAGTTGATGTTCAGGATGCGACCCTTGCCGCCGATGTCGATGTTGTTGCGCAGGATGATGCCGTCATCGTCGTCGCGGGTGCAGATGGTCACCAGGCCGTAGTGGTTGTCGTGGCTGTAGTTGTACTGCCACACCGTGTTGGGGCTGTCGAGGTCGGGGTCGAACGCGGCGCCGTCCTTCCACGCGGGGTCTGGATCTCCGCTGGCAGGCTGCGTCGGGTTGTCGGGGTCCCTGGTCACGTTGGACAGGTTGTGCGAGACCTCGTTGTACTGGATGGTGGCGCCATCCACGTAGGACGTGAACACCGAGTTGCCGGCGCCGATGTCCGCGGAGATCTCCGAGATGCGGTTGTGTTCGAACACGCCGCCCTCCATCATGCGCAGGATGGCGGCGTTCTTGCCGGTGCGCAGGATCTCGTTGTTGCGGATGACGACGTTGGTGAACTTCACCTGGTCCCAGGTCTGTCCCGTCGCCTGCGTGCCGTCCGAACCGGGATCCACCTTGGCGTCGCGGATGCCCTCGAGCCAGAGGCCGGTCTGGTCGACGTCGTGGATGCGGGTGTTGGTCACCCGGATGTCGTCGAAGCGCCCGGGGGCGCCGGTGTCGCCAAGGGTCTTGGAGATGACGAAGCCCAGGCCACCGTTCTTCTTGCCAAGGTTGCCGTCACCCTTGTAGTCGAGGAAGCCCCAGACGTCGTGGATGTAGAGGTTGTCGAAGTGGATGTGCTCGTAGACCCCATCCTGACCCTCCGTGGCGCGGTTGACCAGGACGTCGACGCCCTGGCGGTACGCGCGGGTCTCCTCGGAACGGACCGGGACGTCGTTGGTGACTTCGAGGTCCGAGATCTCGTAGCCCTCGACGTTCAGGAGCTGGATGGTTGCACCACCCTTGTACTTGTTGGTTGCCGTGTCGATATCCAGGTTGATGCCCCGGATGTGCGGGCGGGTGCCCTCGCCGTAGAAGTTGATCTTGATCGGGTTCGCCGCAGTTCCGGACTCTTCGAGCTTGATGTTGCCGTCGAAGGTCTGGCCCGCCTTGAACTTGACCGTGTCGCCGGGCTGCAGCACCAGGGCGGTGACCGCTGCCGTGGACTTCAGTGGAGCGGACTCCGAGGTGCCGGGGTTGGTGTCGTTGCCGGCAACGGCGTCGACGTAGTACGTCGTCCCCACTGCGGTTGCTTGCTGGGCCCCGATTAGGGAGAGGCCAGCAAGGAGCGCGACGCCGGTGAAAGCGGCTAGGCTCCTCTTTGGATTTCGGTTCACTGTGTCTCTTTCCTGTCGGGAGGCACCACCCACTTGGCAACGCCTCGCTGCGATCCGTGGGACTGAAACTAAGCGCCGTCGTGCGCCTTCAGACACAAGTTGCACTAAATTGCCTCCGGGACAAGATCCGCACCAAAGAGGTGTTTGCCCTTGTCAGAGCAGTGCAACTTGGCTCTGACAACGATAAATGTTTCAGACATGAGCAAGCCCCCAACCCGCTCGGGTGGGGGCTTGCCAGCGTCGGTGACTCAGCTCGCCTGAGCCTGTTCCTGGGGCTCCTCGGAGGACTCGCCCTCGATGACGTCGGACTCGATCGCCCGGTTTCCGCCGGTGTGCTGGACGGAGATCTTGCGAGGCTTGGAGTCCTCGGCCACCGGGATGGTGACCTTCAGCACGCCGTCGCTGTAGTCGGCCGCGATCCCTGCGGGATCGACGCCGCGGCCCAGCGCGAGCTGGCGGGCGACGGTGCCGGAGGCGCGCTCGCGCACCAGCCACTGGCCTTCCTGGCGGGTGTCCTCGCTCCTGCGTTCGGCCCTGACCGTCAGCGTGCGGTCGTCGATGTCGATGTCGATCGACTGCGGGTCCACACCGGGCAGGTCGAATTCGGCGACGAAGTGGTCGCCCGAGCGGTACAGGTCCATTGCCAGACCCGGCTGGGTGGTGCTGCGTGCCACCTCACCGAAGAGGCGCTCCATGTCCCGGAACGGATCGAAACTGCGTGCCATGATGTTGCTCCTTTCGTGGGTTTTGAGTGGCGTTCTTGAGTTGTTCGTACAACTTGAGTGCCTTCGACTCAAGTTTAGTACGGGGCGACGAGGAGTCAAGATTGCCGAAAGGAAAATCAGTTTTCTTGCGGCGTCGCATGGTCCGTGGAGACCAGCGCGCGCCGCGGCGTCGTCGGCGGCTTGCGTTTGCGGCCGCCCAGGATCACGTAGAGCAGGGCCAGGAGGCAGCCTGCGGCGCCCCACACCATCCACCACTGGAAGCCGAGCGCTTCGGCGACCACCTCATCCGGCACAGGCTCGGCCGGGGTGGGGATCCGCTCCCCGGTCACCACGAGGCGGTGGCTGTTGATGGCGATGGGTGTGCAGGTGATGAGAGAGACGAGGTCGCGACCGGGCTGGACCACGAGCAGTTCTGTCTCGTTGGGCTCGATGATCTGGATGTCGGAGATCCGGTAGTTGAGCGTCTCCCCATAGGTCTGCAGCTCGAACTCGTCGCCCAGGTCCAGCTCGCGCAGGTCGGTGAACATGATCGCTTCCGCGAGGCCGGCGTGCCCAGTGAGGACCGAGTGGGTGGACTCACCCCCCACCGGAAGGGAGGTCCCGTAGAGGTGGCCGACGCCGGCCAGGAGGACGGCCTCGCTCGTCCCGTGGTAGATGGGCAGGTCCACCTCGATCTTCGGGATCTTGATCCGCGACATCACACCGGAGGGGACGTCCCTGAGCATCGAGAGGTAGGTGCCGTACTCCTGCGAGTCGGGCGGGGCCAGGAGCCCTGTCTCCGGGTCGTAGGCGGCGCCGGCGGCGACAGTGACGTTGTAGTCCGCGGCCCTCCGCAGTGCGGCGAGCCGGCTCTCCTCGGCGAGGTCATTGACCTCGACGTGGTAGGTGTCAGTCAGTTGGGACTGGATGACGGCGGCGTTCCAGCTGGCGACCGACGGGTACAGGGCCATGCCCAGGCCGAGGAGGCCGATGACCGCGAGCACTGTCCGGGAGGTCAGCCCGTTGCCCCGTGGGCTCCGCGCCTGCGCGGGCCCAGGCTCGGGCATTGCGTGGCGGCCACGCCCGGAGGCGGCGCCATGGGTCATTTCTTGAAGCGCCCGTAGAGGAGGATCCCCAGCACCCCGGCCAGCAGCAGGCCACCGATGACCCAGTAGAACAAGGCAGGTGTGCCCGAGAACTCGACGTCCTCCAAGGGTGGCGGCGGAGGAGTGGCGGGAACCAGCCACAACGCCAGAATCATGTTCAGCACAAATCGGCCTCCTGTCTTGTGGTTGTGATGAGAGCTGGGGCGCGGACCGATTGGTCCGCGCCCCAGTCTCCAGCACGTCAGGTCAGGTTATGCCCTCGGCCCGGCTGACGTGGGTTCATCAGGCAGTCGCACGTGAACGACGCGAGCGCATGCCCAGGACCACGGCGACGAGCACCAGGCCCAGGCCACCGACGCTGAATGCGACGGTGCCAGCTCCACCGGTCTGGGGGAGCAGCGGGCGGTCCTGCTTCACGTTGTCGATGACCACGTCGACGGCGGTCTCGATGCTGCTCGTGACGACGGTGACCAACCGAGGGGCCGCGTCGAGGACGTAGCCGGCAGGTGCCTTGGTCTCCACGAGCCAGTAGTCCTGGGTGTTGTCCTGGCCGGTGACCAGACCGGGGATGACGACGCTTCCCAGGTCGGCCGGGTTGTCGTCGTTGGTGACGAACGTGTTCGTCGAGCCGTCCACGAGCCCCGCCGTGCCGGTCGGGAACTCGATGGGCGTGGCGCCGGGGTTGGTGGCGGGATCGACCGAGTACACCTGGAACTCCGCTCCGGAGATCCGGGCCAGGCTGTCCTGGTCCTGCTTGATGATCTGGATCGCGCCCCAGTTGGTGAGCGGCTCGTTGGACAAGGTCACCGCAGCAACTGCACCGGCAGCGCTGCCGAGCGCCGACTGCGTGATGGAGTTGGGGATCATGCCGTCGTCGATGGTCGTGATGGTGGTCTCCACGACGAGCGCAAGCTCGGCGCCGGGGGTGGCGTTGACAGTGCTCAGACCCGGGGCCAGAAGCGTGATGACCACTTCCTGTCCGGTGACGGTGACCGAGTAGTCGGTGCCCTCAACGAGTGCGACGCCGTTGTAGGTGACTCCGCTGATTCCGGTGTAGGCCAACCGGGGATCGAGGACGTCGGTGAGGGTGTAGGCGGACAGGAGCTCGTCGCCCGGGTAGACCGGCGGGGTTGCCGTGACCGGCCAGGAGACTGCCGAGCCGAGGCCGGAGGCCAATGTCTCGTTGACGGCCATGACCAGCTGCGTCACGACGTTCTTGGGGTAGGTGTGGATGTCGTAGGTCCAGACGTCGTTGATGCTGGTCGGGATGACGACGATCCAAGGGGCAGCCTGAGAGGTGATGGTGACCGGTTCGCCGTTCACGTTCGCGTTCGCGACGCTGGTCTCCTCGACGATGTAGACGCCCACCGGCAGGGGTGTGAAGGCCGCAGCGCCGGTCACGTCGGTGGTGCCCGTTGCGGGGGTGCCGAGGGTTTCGGTGGCCTTGGCGTCGGCGACGGTGAGGGTGGCGAGCTGGTCCCACTCGGCGGGGTCGGAGAGGTCGATGCTGGTGATCTGGGTGACGGTGAAGTCAACCCCTGCGATCGGCTCGGACCCGGAAGGGATGGTGATCTGCTCACCGGTGCCCTCTGCGCCGGGGGTGGCGGGCTGGGTGAGCTTGTGGACGGTGATTGACCCGTCTTCTGTGAAGTCGACGTCGCCGGGTGCTGCGTGGGCAATGGATGCACCACCGGCAAGGCCGAGACCAGCCAGGGTGAGGGCCCCGGCTGCCGCCGCGACGCGGCGAAGTGCCTTGGTTCGGATTGACACGATTTTCCTTTCTTGTTGCTCCGGTGGCTCCGGAACTGGTTCTTGGGGGGTTGGGACAGCCGGGCCGCTGGGAGCGGGTGGAGCCGTCGGGGTGGGGATGATGGGTCAGGGTTTCTGTCTGAACTGGGTCCAGCCGGCCACGCCGAGCAGGGCGAGCACGAGCAGCAGCCCGGTGAGCCACACCACCAGCTGGGTGGAGGCCCCGGTGAGCGGGAGCGCGGGTAGAGTGACGGGGCTGTTCACGAAGGCCTGGGGCTTGCTGTTGGCGAGCGAGACGTCGGTGACGACGAAGTTCCAGAGCTCCGTGGTGAGCTGGAATCCTGTGGGTGGTTTGACCTCGAAGAGTTCGTACTCTCCCCAGGCGAGGCCGGCGACCGCGATGGCGCCTTCAGCAGGGTCGGTGTCACCGGCGCCGTTGTCCACCACGATGGTGGTGCCGCGCGGACCGGTCAGTTCCCATTCGGACCCGGACAATGCCGTGCCGGCGGAATTGGACTTCAGCCACGTCGCCTGGCCGGGCAGGTCCCGGTTGGTGAGGGTGCAGGTGGCGACGTCGCCGGCGTTCAGCGCGATCGTCGGCGACGCGAGTGAGGTGGTGGACTGGGTGCCGTTGAGCGTGCAGGCGATGCTGTACAACTCATATCCGGGTTTGGCCACCTCGCCGATGGTGTAGGTGCTGGGCGGGACATCCTGGGTCTGGCCACTGGCGAACTGGAGGGCATTGGCGGTCAGGACCCAGGCGGATGGGTTGGACGGTGCCCCGTACCGGATGTCGAATCCCTTGACCAGCGTGAGGGCGGCGCTGGGCAGCCGGTTGGTGAAGGTGCACACCACTTCGGGACCGGTGGTGCTGGATGCTCCCAAAGTCAGGGAGAAGGACGCTCCTGTGCCGGAGGTCAGCACCGTTCCCGTCTGCGGGATCCTGCACTCATAGGTGGTCTGGTAGCTCGTAAGCGTGTTGTTGGTCCCCGAGGCGGTCTCGCTCAACGTGTAGTTTCCGATGTTCATCATGACCACCGGCCCGACCTGCTGGGCCTGGACCCCCGTGGCGGTGCCCGTTGTGGTGACGGAAGCGATGTTCGAGCCCGAGCCCACCAGGCTCAGGGTGAACTGGTCAGTGGACCTGACCCTGGTGACGACGTTCTTGGCCAGCGTGATGGTGGGCGGGGTCTGGCAGCTGGCGAGGTCCCGATCCCCGTCGAACACGCCCAGCTCGGTGCCGGCCCAGGTCGTCGAGACCCGCTTCTGGATGGTCTTGTCCGAGGATGCCGTGAACACCGATCCGTCGTTGTCGAAGGCGATGCCCTCGAACACCTTGGGCATGGGGCGCCAACCCGTGAAAGTGGCTGTCAGGGTGGCGTCGGTGGCGATGAGCTCGGCAGCGGGAACGCTGGCGAACCGCGCACCACCGGTGGCGTCGTACTGGCCGAGGTGGAGGTTGCCGCGGGCGTCGAAGGCGAAGTCGCCGCTGGGACTGGACACCGTGCCCAAGGCCAGGGAACCCTCAGACGTAAGCGCCCCGGTGTTCGGGTCCACGCGCCACAGCTGGTAATTCGAGCCGCTGAAGGCGCCGAACCAGTAGGCACCGTCGGGGGCTACCGCGCCGCCGGTAGCTTTCACCCCGCTGGTGATCGTGTGGACACCGCCGCCCGACGGGAAGGGTTGCCAGTTGGTGTCCCCCGACCGCCACCGGAAGATCTCAACACTGCCCGCGCTGTTCGACTCCAGCACCCAGAAGGTGGAGCCGTCCTGGGAGACGCCAACGCCCTCGAAGGTGTCGGAGACGTCGTTGGGCGGGTCCAGCAGCCTCGTCGCCGTCCCACCGGTGATCTTGTAGAGTTCCCCGCTGCTGGCGTCGACGTTGAAGACAGTGTTGGCCTCACAGGAGGTCGATGGCGGCGGGGGCGTGTTGTACACGGTGCAGCCGACGGCGGCGTCGCTGAGTGCGGTCACCGAGAACCCGTTCGCGCCGACGTTGGTGACCGTCAGCGCCGCGCCCGTGTTGAGGTTGCGGCACTCGGCGTTCTTCCCGCTCACCTGGAAGATCTGGTAGCCCGCCTGCTGCTGCTCGGTGACCGTCACGGCGCTCTGGGTGGTGCCGCTGGGGAGGCTCACGTCGAAGGAGACTGTGCTGGTCTCGTCGTTGACGGTGGTGGCGCTGCCGGGAGCGACGGTGACTCCGCTGGTCTGGGCCGTCGCGGTGAAGGTCCAGCCCGGGCCGGCGAGGGTCGCGTTGCTCTTGGTGCCGCCGAGCGGCACCAACTGCTTGGTCACCGTGATGTTGCCGCTGCAGGCGGCCTGGCCCATCTGCACGATCTGGTTGGCGGCCTGCGTGAAGTCCGAGGTCTGGAAGTAGTCGCTGTTCTGGACCGGCCCGGAGATGGCGATCAGGTTCTGCGCTGCGTCGCTGCCAGAGATGCCACCGCCCACGCCCATGGCCACCACCCGAGTGCCCTTTGCCTTGACCGCGTTGGCGCTGAAGATGCCGTACTCGACGTCGCGGTTGGTGCTCCGGACGGTGCTGCTCGAGGCGCTGCTCTCGCGGTTGACGGTGGGGCCGCCGTCGGTAAGCACCACCACGGCGTCGTAGTTGCTGGCTGAGGTGGCGACGGCGCTGAACCCGGCGTCCCAGTTGGTTCCGGCCGAGGTGCCCCAGGAGCTGTAGAGGTTCTTGACGTTCTGGGCCTGGCTGGACGTGGCCACAGGCATCAGGTTGGGGTAGTTGGTGGCGCCGTCGGCGGGGCTCTGGCGGCTGAAGGAGAACAGGGAGACCCGCGACGGGGTGCCCACCAGGCCATCGACGATCTTGTTGACCGCGCTGCGGACCTGGGTGACGTCGGGGATGGAGTTGGACAGGTCGAGCATGAGGGCGACGTCGATCCCGCACTCCTCGTACGGGGCCGGGTTGACGCGCGAGACCTGCCAGTTGCCACTGGAGCTGTTGAAGTGGCGGTCCACTTCCGGCTTCCACATGAAGTCCTGCGTGGACAGGTAGGTGCTCCCCGATCGCAGGCTGGAGCCGGTCTGGAAGGTGTAGGGCATCAGCGTGCCGCCGCCGGAGCTGTTGCGCAGATGCTGGTTCAGGCGCCAGCCGGCGGGGGCGGACTCCGCACGGACGTAGAAGCGGGTGTCCTCGGGTACTGCCGTCTGGGTGGGGTGCCGCTGCCTCCGATCGGAATCACGAAGTTGCAGTCCCCAGCGGCGTCGGAGGTGCACGTCGTCCACGCCCAGGAAGCGTTGTACCTGCTCGTGTCCGAGGAGCTCGAGTACAGGCCGAGCTGCACGCCTGGGCGGCCCACCAGCCCGGTGCCGCCGCGCTTGTTCGTGTTGAATCCGGTGCTGTCACCGCTGACCTTGACCGAGACGACGGCGTGACCGGCGGGGGGTGCCGGGACCGCCGCCGGTGCCAGCGCGGCTGCGGAAAGCTGCGTCGAACGTGAGGCTGCATCGGGACGGCTCATTGCCGACGCCTGGACGGCGGGGGAGAGGGCAAGGCCGCTGAGAACCACTCCGACGACGGCCATCAGGATACGGCGACGTCGGATCCGGCGGTTGCGCAAGGACCGGACCTCTGTCGGGGAGCCGTCGTTGGCTGCCGTCGTCGAGGTGCTCCTGGCCGCGTTCGGGGACACGGAAAGGGGGCTGGACATGAGCTCTTGGCCACCTTTCCGGGGGTAGTTAGGTGTGGGTTGCAGCTCGATGCGGGTGATAGAAACCGGCTTCTCTACCGGCGATATCACTGTAACAAGAAAGTTAGAATAAATTCAATCACAGGGCAACTTGTTGGCTTAAGTTGCACCCATCGTGCGCTACGCTACGCGCCCGCACTTCGTCGGCAACTTTTCCATGGCCTTCAGGTCGCCGCACGAGCCTGGCAAACGGGCGAAACCGTCGCGAGGCACGGGGCCAACTCCTAAGATCGGCGCATGGCGCAGGTCGACAGACATTTGCGATCCGACGGGGGAGACCTCCCGTCGCGCCTGCTCGCATCCTGGCCCCTGGTCGGGCGGGACGAGGAACTGGCCTTCCTCGCTGAGGCGATCGGCGAACCGGGACCGTCAGAGGGGCCGCGGGGGGCGGTGATCGTCGCGCCACCGGGCAAGGGGAAGACCCGGCTCGCCAGGGAGGCAAGCTTGCGGGCGCAGCAGGCTGGCTTCCGGAACTTCTGGGCGGTGGGCACTGGCGCAGCCGCGATGATCCCGTATGCCGCGCTCGCGCACTGGGCACCGCGGATCGCGCCGGGCAACTTCACCGACGTCGTGTCTTTCCACTCTGCCTTCATCGACGCACTTGACCCGGGCGACGGCACGGTGCCATTGCTGGTGGTCGACGACGCGCACCTGCTGGACCCCGGAAGTGCGGCTCTCCTGTTACGGATCGCGCTCACGGGATCGGGTGTGGTGGTGGCCACGGTCCGCTCGGGGGCCCCCGCCCCGGACCCGATCGCTGCCCTGTGGCGCGACGGCCTCACACATCGGCTGGACATCCGCCCCTTCACCCGGGAGGAGGCAGCAAGTCTGGTCAGGACAGCGCTCGGGGGAGCGATCGCCGAGCCGGTGCTGCATCGGCTCTACGACGTGACCGGCGGCAACCCCCTGCACATCCGCGAATTCGTGCTGGCCGCCGTCGAAGCCGGTTCGCTGACTGAACAGGACGGCGTCTGGAGCTGGGACGGCGAGGTCCCTCTGCCCGCACGGCTGGTGGACGCCATCGGTGGCCGGCTCAACTCGCTCACGGACGCCGAGCGCAAGTCCCTCGCCCTGCTCGCGCTGGGGGAGCCACTGGAGCCCCGCCTCGCGGAGCGGGTCTGCGATCCACAAGCCCTCGCGTCGCTCGTTCGGTCCGGGATGGTCCAGCGCGTCCGCGACCACGAGGGGGACCTGGACAGCGTCTACCGGCTGGGTCACCCGCTCCTCGGGGAGGTGGCGCTCGCCCGGCTCTCGGCGGAGGACCGAAGGGGCCTGCTGCACACACTGGCACGTGCCGCCTCGCTGCAGATCCTCGACGGCGCCGCACGCATGCGGCTGGCGGGGTGGCAGCTCGACGCCGGCGAGGTGCCCGACACTGACACGCTGGTCCTGGCCGCGGAGCACGCCGCCTCCGTGTTCGCCTTCGACGAAGCGCTGCGGTTCGCCGATGCCGCCGTCGCACGCGGCGCGGACGTGCGAGCCACCGTCGTGATGGCCGCTGCGCTCAACGGCCTGGGGCGGTTCCAGGAGTCGGCCGCGACCCTGGCGTCGGTGGAGGAAAGCGCCTTCGCCGAGGAGCGGGTGGACGTGCGTCTGGAGTACGTGAACCGGAGGGTGGTGGCCCTGTTCCACGGCTTGGGCGAGGACGACAAGGCTCGCGCTGTGCTCGACCGCTTCCGCGATCGCTGCACGGACCCGGACTCAAGGCGACTCCACGCCGCGCTGCGGGCGATGATCGACCTTGAGTCGGGGCGGCTGCGGGCAGCGGCGCAGCAGGCGCTGGAGGTGGTGGAGGACCCCGACGTCCGCGAGCAGACCTTCGTCATCGCCGGCGAGGTGGCGGGGGAGTCGCTCACCCTGATGGGCCAGACGGACCGCGCGCGTGAGATCCATGGCAGGCTCCGGGCCCTCGCCGCGCGAGGCGGTCCCCTCGCGCCCCGGATCCGGCAGTCGATGGACCTGCAGGAGATCTACTGTCTGCTGCAGGACGGGAAGCTTCGGTTGGCCGAGGACCTGATCCAGGCCAACTACAAGAAGTGGGTGCCCGGGTACGACGACGTGAGCGTCGGGCTGGCGACGTTCGGCCTGGGGGTAATGCAGTTGCTCCGGGGATGCCCCGCGACCGCACTTGAGCACCTGCAGCAGGCGGCGGCGTCGTTCCGGGAGGCGGACCTCGGGGGCAACCTGGCGTGGGTCCTGGCCACCATCGCCCACGCCCAGGCCTGCACCGGCGACGGGGCCACCGCGCGCGAAACGCTGGAGCGCGCCCGCAGGCTGCCGATCGCAGGGGTGAGGTCTCGCTCCCGGCTGGATTTCGTGCTGGCCGAGGTGTTCGTGCGTGCCGCGCTGGGAGACCAGACCCACGCGTCGCGGATCGCGCTCGAGCGGGCGGCCGAGTTCGAGGAACTGCCGGTGCATCGCGCACGCCTGCTGCACACCGCACTCCGCCTCGGGGGTCCCGTGGCGACCGTTGAGCCGTTGCTGGCCGACTGCGCCGAGGCATGCCCATCGCCGCTGCCCGCTCTGCTCGCGGAGCATGCGGCAGCGCTCGTCGCGCGGAACCCGGCCCGCCTGGAGCGGATCTCGGAACGGCTGGAGGACGCCGGATTCCGGCTGGAGGCGGCTGAGGCCGCTGCCGAGGCGGGTCGTCTCATGCGCCCCGGAGCTGCCGCCGACAGGGCCAAGGCACGGGCCGCCCGGCTGGCCGCAGAGTGCGAAGGGGCAGCCGTGAACGGCTTCGCGATCCCCAAGGACCTGCCGGAATTGACGCGGCGCGAACGCGAGGTCGCCCACCTGGTGGCGGAGGGGTTGAGCAGCAAGGCCATCGCCGAGCGGCTCGTGCTGTCCGTGCGCACCGTCGAGTCGCATCTCTATCAGGTCTTCGCAAAGCTCGGCGTGCGCCGTCGGGAGGAGATCGCAGAGCTGCTGGGCGTCGACGGCGAGGATCGAACCGACTCGACGGGTCGCTCGGGTCGGTCGTCGGGGTTGCGTAGGGACTCTGCGTAAGTGGTCCGGAAAAACTCAGTAGTCCACTACTGAGGCGTCGCGACTAAGTACCAAATAGGTTTGGGTTCACCACGACGGATCACCGAAGTGGAATCGCAGGCCAGGGTGTGGTCGCTGCCGGGGGGCGCCTCTTCGGGGGTCGTGCGGCCACATCCTCAGGCCCGCGCTTTTGGCAATCGCCGCCACCCCACACCGGTTGGGAGTAACTTCCTTTCACGAGTCCACCTCGATGCAGATGTGGGAATGATCATGGAGACGGTCAGATTTCTGGGCCCGGACACCGACGCCTATGTCGCCTCGGTCGTCAAGCACGCCGACGAGTTCACCGAGCAGACCGGGATCGGGCTCGAGACGACCATCGTCGCCAGTGACGACTACTTCGCCGGGAACATCCAGGGCGCCCTCGCCGAACCGGGTCGGGTCGACGTGTTCATGTCGGGACCCGTGTTGCTGTGGGAACACATGGGAGCCGGGCTCGTCGCGCCGCTGGACGCCCACGTTGCTTCCGCGTCGGCGCAGTGGGATGCAGACGACTTCTTCGGGACCCTGCTCAAGTCGAACCGGTGGACCGGACGCTTCGGGGATCCGCTGGGGCATGGCCCGCTGATGGAGGTCCCCGTCAACTGCGAGTCCTACAACCTGGCCTACGTCCCTGAGCATCTGCAGGCGGCAGGCGTCGGGGTGCCGACGACGTGGGACGAGTACTTCGCGGCGGCGGCCGCCGTCGCTCAGCGAGTGCCGGGCACGATGGGTTTCGCCCAACGGGGCACCGAGGCCTGGCACACCATGTACACCGGGTTCGCCACCTACCTCTGGTCCCAGGGCGGGTCAGACTTCGATGGGGAGCGGGTTGCCGTCGCGTCCGACGAGGCGCTCCCCGCCACGACCAGGTTCGTCGACGCGCTACGGGAGGCGGGGCCCACCGACTGGACGTCGCGACGGTGGTACGAGCTCGCCCTCGACTTCGGGGCGGGCAAGTACGGGCTCATCGTCGACTCTGACCACTACGCGCCGATCTTCGAGAACCCCGAACTGTGCAGCATGGGCGAGCGCATCGCCTACGCGATGACACCTGCAGGCACGCTCGGCGTCCGGCCCAACCTGTGGACCTGGTCCCTGGCCATGACGGAGTCCTCACGGCACCCGGAGTTGGCCTGGGCCTTCATCGAGTGGGCAAGTTCCAAGGAGTTCCTGCTCCGGTCCGCGTCGGAGGGCAACCTCAACCCCACCCGACGCAGCGTCTGGGAGGCGCCGCAGTTCAAGGAGTTGGTCTCGGGGTGGGGCGACTTCGCGGCCGTCTCGCGCAAACTCCTGGAGCACCACGCCGAAGTCCTCGTCACGCCCCACCCTCGGTACCGGACCATCGCCGAGCGGTGGGTGCAGGCGCTACGGGAGGCCTACACGGGCGACGACGTCGCCGCGGCCTTGCGGCGCGCGGCTGCGGACATGGGGAAGATCGCGAAGGGATGACCGGCGTTTGCGACGGGGAGCAAGGCTGTGCATGCGCATCGCCGACGTTGGGGCGCGGTCAGTTGTCCTGACCCAGGATGAAGTCGGCCATGCCCGGTACGGTGAAGGCCACCAAGCCGCGTTCAGGTGGGTACACGAGGCCTTTGCCGATCAGTTCTCGTCGGGCTACCGAGAGATCCGAGGTCCGGTTCTTGCCGAGGTAGGTGGCCAACTCTCCGATCTACACGGGATCGTCGCCCCTGAGTTCAGCCATCCCGCTTAGCATGCGCCGCTGCGCCACAGTCGCTCTCTCCCACCGCGACCGGTACTGGAGAGTAGCCGCTCACGCCCGGCCAGTACGGGAGGTCGTCGGCCAGCGCCGGGACGGAAGGATTCATCACGGGATCCATGTCTAAGACTCCATCACCGCGTGTAAGAGGAACCCATATACGCCGATACACACGTTTACATCTGCACGCGCAATCGGACCTCCGAGCTCAGAAGTTAGGCTCAATCTGATGCACTTATGCGCCACCTTGAACCCAATCTGAGCCCAGTTTCTGGCCAAGTTTCGGGGAGATGCGGGGCCTGTCGCAGGACCCTTCCGGCCTGACTAGAGCTGTTACCCTCATTCGGCCTGGAGAAACGCGGGTTCGGATTGTGGAGCATAGGGGACTCGAACCCCTAACTTCCACCTTGCAAAGGTGGCACTCTACCAATTGAGTTAATGCCCCGCGCTTGACAGCCCGACCAGCATACCGGCCCCCGACGCGACTGTGAAAACGACCGCTTGCAGAGCCGAACGGGCCGAGGTGCACACGGAGTGGACGCGCCGGACTGCTTTTCTCCCCGTCGGTGGCAGGTGACATGCTTGTTGCCATGCCACCCCTCGTGCTCGAGTTCCCCGACATCGACCCAGTTGCCATCAACATCTTCGGTCTGAAGATCCACTGGTACGCGCTGATGTATCTGTTGGGCTTCGCCGTCGCGTACCTTCTGTTGAGGCGCCGGCTCCAGCACGAGCCGTACCGCTCCATCACCAAGCCAGCCAGGTACACGGGCCAGGACATCGAGGACCTGCTGCTCTACGCCATCGCCGGGGTCATCGTCGGCGGCCGTCTGGGATACGTCCTGTTCTACAAGCCCGCCTTCTACCTGCAGAACCCGCTGGATGCGTTCAAGCTGTGGGACGGCGGGATGAGCTTCCACGGCGGCGCACTGGGCGTCATCGTCGGCATCGCCGTCCACGCCTGGATCAAGAAGCGTCCGTTCCTGCAGGTGGGCGACTTCCTGGTTCCCGCGGTGCCGTTCGGTCTCATGGCCGGCCGGATCGGCAACTTCATCAACGGCGAGCTCTGGGGCCGTGAGGCACCCGCGGACCTGCCGTGGGCGATGATCTTCCCCACCGGCGGCGACATCCCCCGCCACCCGTCGCAGATCTACCAGGCACTGCTGGAAGGGCTGCTGCTGTTCATCCTGCTGTGGCTCTACGCCCGCAAGCCGCGGTACCGAGGCCAGGTGGCGGCCGCCTTCCTCATCGGCTACGGCGTCTTCCGCTTCATCGGAGAGTTCTGGCGGGAGCCCGATGCTCACCTTGGATTCCTTTCCCTGGGGCTGAGCATGGGCCAGTGGCTGTCACTGCCGATGGTCGTGGCAGGCGTGATCCTGTGGACCTGGTCGCGCGCACGGGCAATCTCCGACGTCGAGGCCGGCGGGGCCGCTGGCGCTGACGATGACGCGGTGGACGGGGCCAGCGCCGAGGGCGCGGAGCCGCCGTCGGATGGCCGCGACGACGAGGTGGACGATAATGCTGAGGAACGCGCTCAACTACCTGTGGATAACCCGGGTGCACCTGTGGATGACGACTCCCGCACGGCGGCTACGGCCACCCCGCGCGACACGCCCGGTAGCACAGGTGGTAAAGGGACGCGTGGTTGACGGGAGATCGCTTTCTCAGCGTGGATTGAGCGTAAGAATGCTCATTTCGTAGAATCTCGACGTCGAGGATTTCCCCAAGCTTGTGAACAACTGTTGAAAACCGGGAAAGCGCTGAACATCTGCCGTGCGCAAGGCTTGGAAGGCTGTGGAAAGAGCTTCCAGATCCGCGTGCAGGGCTCTGCGCGATTCGGTCACTGCACCGGTGGACGCGTAGGGTCGAACAATGAACAAGCCATTCTCAGTTCGCCGTACCGTCGTCGCGTGCGTATCCCTGACCGCGTTGCTCGTGGTCGGTTGCGTCGCTGACACCGACGAGCTGAAACCCGAGGCCACCACCTCCACCGTCGCCACGGAAGAGGCAGAACCCACCGAATCCCAGGCGACGGAAGCTGAGGCCACCGCCGAGGAGACCGCCAGCGAGTCACCTACTGAGACCCCGACCGTCGATCCCGCAACCACCTCCACGGCCGAACCCGCGCCGTCGTCGGGTCCGCTGGATGGCGCCGAGCTCAGCGCGGAGGCGTTGGAGTGGTTCGACACCTTCTGCGTGTCGATCGCCAGTGTCGGCGAGGTGGCCGGGCCCAGTACCGAGCCTGACATGGACGTCGCCGAGGTGACCGACATCGTCGTGCAGACCTACACCGACCTCGGCACGATCCTCACCACCGCGAGCACGGACCTGGCGGCGCTCCCAGACGACTTCAACTTCGAGGGCTCCGCCGAGTTGACCGACCACGTCGAGTCCAACCTTGCCGCCGTCGGTGATGTCTACGTGACCGGCGCGGAGACTGTTTCCTCGGCCGGGTACGCCACGGAGGAGGAACTCGTCGCGGCGATCAACGAGATCGAGGCCGAGGCCCAGGGCTCCTCGACCCCCAACTTCGGTCTGGATTCCCTGGACCCGACGGTCATCGAGGCCGTCGGCTCCCAGGTGACGTCCTGCGCCGGGCTGGATGCCTGAGGGACCGACACGAAAAAGCGGCCCGGGGTGGATCCCCGGGCCGTTTGTGTGATCTCGACACGTCGCCGCTCGTTCCTCGCGGGCTCCTACTCGATCAGCGGGGAGGTGGCGCTAGTTGGCTCCTACTCGATCAGCGGGGAGGTGGCGCTAGTTGGCTCCTACTCGATCAGCGGGGAGGTGTTGCCGCTGGGCTGTTTTCCGCTGGTCGAGTAGCTGGCGAGGGACGAGCCAGCGTGTCGAGACCACTGGGTCGTCGTTGGATCTCGACACGTCGCCGCTCGTTCCTCGCGGGCTCCTACTCGATCAGCGGGGCGGTGTCGCTCGTTCCTCGCGGGCTCCTACTCGATCAGCGGGGAGGTGTCCTGCTCGATCAGTGCGTGGACGCTACTTCTTCTCGACCGTGGCCGCCTTCGCGTTGGCTTCCTTGTCCGCGATCTTCGTGAGGAGCTCGTCGGTGCGGCTCTCCTCCTCGAGGCTCTCGGTCAGCAGGTCGTAGGCGTTGCCGATCGACAGCATCTTCGCCCAGCGGCGCAGCGTGCCGTAGCGGGTGATCTCGTAGTGCTCGACGGCCTGTGCGGAGGAGATGAGGCCGGCGTCGAGGGCCGTGGTGCCCTTGTAGTCCTCCAGGACCCCGTTGCCTTCCTCAAGGATTCCGTCGATCGCCTCGCAGCGCTTGGATGTCGGCGGGCGGTCGATCAGCGCGAACACCTTCTCGAGCCGCTGGATCTGCCCTTCGGTCTCCTTCTCATGGGTTGCGAAGGCTTCCTTGAGTTCGTCCGAGCTGGCGTTTGCCTGGAGTTTGGGGAGGGTCTTGAGGATGTGGCGCTCCGCGTAGTGGATGTCGCGAAGTGTGTCGAAGAACAGGTCTTCCAGTCCCTTGTCAGCCATTCTGACTCCTTCCGTTCGGGCGCCTTTGAGTATTGGGCGCGTGGAACGACATTACTGGCGGCGCGGTTCACCCATGGGTCGAAAGCGAAAATCTCCCTACGTCAGCAGCCGCACGACGACGGCCCCGGGGCCCCGCAGGCGCAGGTCGCCGCCGTCGGCGTCGGCGGGCTCATCCCAGGCGGCCAGCACCTCGAAGTCCTCGCCCAACCCGATCTCGGCGCCGTCGGCAGCACGCGTGGCTGCGACGCCGATGCGCCCCCTCCACATCACGACGGTGTTCTCGTCCACCACCTCGACCCGCGTCGACGTCAGGGCCGGGTCCTTGACGTCGTCCTCCCGGTGGCGGATCCCGATCAGCCGCCGGTACCACGACAGCATGCGGGCGTGCGGTTCCTCCTGGCGCTCTTCCCACCGCAGGACGGCGCTCCGGAACGTCTCCTCGGCCTGTGGGTCGGGCGTCGGCTCCGCCCAGCCGACCTTCGCGAACTCGCGCGCCCGGCCCTCGGTCACCTTCGGACCCAGCTCGGGACCGAGGTGGGAGAAGTAGGGGAACGGGCTGGAGTCGGCCCATTCCT
This sequence comes from Tessaracoccus sp. OS52, assembly GCF_020687685.1. GTDB lineage: Bacteria > Actinomycetota > Actinomycetes > Propionibacteriales > Propionibacteriaceae > Arachnia. Next base: position 214,748 of record NZ_JAJEWM010000002.1, read on the forward strand.
CGCCCATGAACAGCATCGGCCCGAACGCGCTCAGCAGGTTCAGGGCCGCAGCGGCCGCCTGCAAGCCAGGATCCACGACGTGGGCCAACCGGTCCCCGACGGCCCGGTTGCCGACCTGGTCGTGGTCCTGGGTGAACGTGACGAACGAGTGGCCGTCATAGAGGTCTGATTCCCGGTCGACGGGGGCGCCCCAGTCCGTGCCCCGGAAGGTCGAGTGGCCGCCGTCGTGGATGAACACCTTGGTGAGGGCCTTCGCCAGGACGTCGGCGGTGCCGAAGTCGACGTAGTAGCCATGCGTCTCGCCGGTGAAGAAGGCATGCAGGGCGTGGTGGACGTCGTCGGCCCACTGGGCGTCCATCCCGCGCGCGCCGGGAACGGAGCGGAGAGGGGAGACCATTTCGGTCCGGTTGAGGTCGGACTCGGCGATCAGGGTCATCGGGCGCCCGGTCTCGCGCTCCCAGTCGTCGACGGCGCCGGCGAGTTCGGCGAGGAAATGGGGCTCCGAATCATCGGCAAGTTCGTGCACTGCGTCGAGCCGCAGCCCGTCCACCTGGAAATCCACGAGCCACTGCCGTGCGGCGCCCAGGAGGAAGGCCCGCACCTCCTGGTTGCCCTCGTCGTCCAGGTTCAGCGCGTCGCCCCATGGGGTGTGGTGCCGGGTGGTGAAGTACGGCCCGAACTGGGACAGGTAGTTCCCCTCCGGCCCGAGGTGGTTGAACACCACGTCGAGCACCACCGCGAGGCCGCGCTCGTGGGCGGCGTCGATGAACCGGGCAAAGGCCTCGGGTCCGCCGTAGGCGTGGTGCACGCCGTAGAGGGCGACGCCGTCGTAACCCCAACCGCGCTCGCCCGGGAATGGCGCCACCGGCATCACCTCGACGTACTCGACGCCCAGCCCGACGAGGTGATCCAGCCGTTCGATGGCGGAGTCGAAGGTGCCGGCGTCGGTGAACGTCCCGATGTGCAGTTCGTAGCCGACGGCGCCACGCAGGCTGCGCCCGGCCCAGCCAGGAGCTCGCCCGAAGATCGCGGGGTCCGCGACGGCACTCGGTCCGTGGACGCCCTCGGGCTGGGCCAGGCTGCGCGGGTCCGGGAGCGGCGGGCCGCCGTCGACGCTGAACGCGTAGCGCTGCCCTTGGGACAACTCGCGCCCGAGTGACCACCATCCAGTGCGTCCGGGGATGGGCCGCAGGTCCTCTGGTTGCCCGTCCACCACTGCGGATACGGCGGCGGCACTGGGGGCCCAGACCTCGGGTACGGATGGGTTCCGGGGCTCAAGCATGGGGCGGAGACTACCAAGTCGAGCGAGTCCCAAGCCCGTTGCGGACAGCTGAGCGCGTCCAAACGCATGGGTCTGACCGGCTCCCGCACTTCAAGGCCGCAGGACGCCACCTTCAAACCGTGCAACTCGATCAGGCTGGGGCGGGCAGTAAGCCTTTGCCCAGTCCGTGAGGTGCACATTTTGAAGGCGTGGCCGCGCCACCCCCGGTCCCGGCGGCGGGAGCGGAGGCGCCCCTCAGCCGCCAGGCCGTTCGGGGTGAGGGTCAGGGCCGCGAGACGTAGTAGAGGTTGAAGGGGTCGGTCTCGACCTCGCGGACCTTGACGTGGCTGAAGCCCGCCCCTTCCAGCATCCGAACGGCCAACTCCTGCCCCCAGGCGGTGCCCAGGCCGTCCCCGTCCAGGCCGAGGGAGACGCTCATGCAGTGGAACATCGAGATGGCGTAGAGGTAGCTGGCCCAGGGGAGTGCCATGTTGTCCTGAACCGCGCTCGCTGCCCGGATGTCCACCATCAGGAAGACCCCACCGGGACGCAGTGCACGCCGAATGTTGTCCAGCACGCGGGCCGGGTGGGCCTGGTCGTGGATGGCATCGAAGGCGGTGATGGCGTCGAAACCATCCGTGACTTCGAGTGACGAGACGTCAAGCTGCTCGAAGCTGACGTTGGTCAGCCCCATGGCGGCGGCCTCCTGCCGGGCGGCGGTGATGGCGGGCTCGGAGAAGTCATAGCCGACGAAGCGGCTCGCGGGGTAGGCCTGTCCCATCAGATTGACCGCGTGCCCGGAGCCGCAGCCGATGTCGGCCACGTCGATGCCCTCGGCCAGGCGCCCCGGCAGCCCGTCCGCCAGCGGAAGGATCTCGTCGACGAGCGAGGCGTCGTTGACCGAGGCACTCTCCTCGGCCATGGTCCGGTGGAAGTCCGGGTAGTCGGCGTAGGTGAGCCCTCCTCCCAGCCGGAACCGCTCCACGATCTTGTCCTCGACCCCGCCCATCATCGGGATGTACTGCATGATGTGGGCGACGTTGTTGGGCCCGGCGGCGGACGTGAGAACCGCGGCGTGCTCAGGCGGCAGAACGTGTGTGGCGTGCACGGGGTCGTACTCGACGACGCCGGCCACCACCATGCCGGCCAACCACTCCCTGACGTAGCGCTCGTGCAGGTCGCCGAGGGCGGCGAGGTCGTGGCTGGTGCTCCCCGGGTTCGCGGCGAGCAGTTCGAACAGGCCCGTCTTGTGGCCGACACTGGTCAGCAGCGCGATCGATGCGTCGTTGAGGATCTGCAGGTAGCGGTTCGCGAGCGCGGTGGCGACTTCCGTGTCAAACGGCGTGGGCGGGCCCTGGTCCGACGGCGACGAACCGGCGATCGGATTTTTCTGGGAGTGCGACGCCGTGGTCGGCAGGGTCTGGGTGGTCATGTGTGATCCCTTCAGGATGCCGGGCGTGCGTGAGGTAGAGCACGAACATCAGCCCGGTGGTGAGCAGGTAGAAGCCATGGAGGGCCCAGATGGGCCCCGCCGGGAGGCTCACGATGTACACGGTGTGCACGAGGTTTCCGACGTTGGCAAGCATCAGGTTGCCGAGGCTGTAGGAGGACAGGTCGCGCGTCCGAAGCGCCTTGGCCACCATTGGCAGCACGCTGCCTGCGAAGATCACGCTGGAAATGCTCCCAGCGACCAGGGACACGTCCAGGTCCATCCCGGTTCTCCTTGCCGTCGGGTCCCCGGCGTCGGGGACTACAAGAACGGTAAGGAAGCCACCCCCTGACCCGAATCGGGAGGAGTGCCCATCTCGTGGCGCACCGGATGGGTCATTCGACTCATCTGGTCGGCGGGCGCTCAGCGAGTGTGGGCTAGCCCGTGCTCGTGCGCCCAGGCGGCGGCCGCAGTACGCGAGGACACCCCGATCTTGGTGTACATGTTGGACAGGTGCCGTGCCACGGTCTTCTGGCTGATGAAGAGTCGTTCGGCGATCTCCCGGTTGCTGACACCGGATGCGATCAGTGCCAGCACCGCGGCCTCCCGCTCCGTCAGCCCGCCCGGCAGTTCCTTCACGTCCAGCCGACGCACGTCCGGCCCCGCTCCCAGCGAACGGTAGATGGCAAGGGCCTGGGCGGTGTCAGCGGCCGCTGCAGCGTCGTCCCCGAGACCTCGGTGGGCCACCGACAGCAGCTCGTGGACCCTGGCGGCGTCGTGGCGGGCGTGGAGGCTCCGGTACTCTGCCGCGGCGACACGCAATCTGGCCAGGGCGTCGGCGTGCCTGCCCCGGGCGAGCAGGACCCTCGCCCGGGCGTGTGCCGCCCATGCGCGGAACCCTGAAGTCCCGAAGATCTGCGCGGTGGTCTCCAGGTCTCCGCACCAGTGTTCGGCCGCCTCCAGCCGGTCCAGGTGGACGGCCACCTCGACGGCGGCGCCGAGCAGGCGCGCGGCTGACAGCCGGTCCAGTCCGGCCAGCGCCGAGCAGAGCCCTGCCCACGCCTTTTCCGCCTCACCAGCGGAGAGCTGCAGTAGTGCCTCACCGGGCTGGGGCTCGATGCCCAGCGACCGCGCCCTGTCGAAGGCCTCCCTCGCACCGGGGCTGTTGCCTCGCAGCCGGTGGATCTCCCCCAACTGGTAGAAGGCCTCCCCGGCCACCCAGTTGTTGCGCCCCACCAGTTCGCTGCCACTGCGCGTCATGGATTCCTCGGCGTGTTGCCAGTCGCCTTCGAGGCACAGCAGTTGCAGGCGGTGGATACGGCAGATCCCGGAGTAGACCACCTCTCCCTGGAACTGCTGGCACCACTGTTCCATCGCCTCGGTCCAGGCCCGCATCCTGGGTGTGTCGGCCAGTTCGTTGCAGGTGTGGATCACGGTGCAGTAGATGTCTCCGGCCCACTCGGGCGGCATGTGCCCCGAGAGGACCGGCAGCATCGCCTCATCCAACTGCGCGAACCCCGACGAGGTACGCCCCTCCCGGATGTCGGCGAGCCCGGACAGGACCAGACCGAGCGACGTCAGCGGCGAGGCCCTGAAGCGGGTGCCCATGGCCTGCAGTTGACGGGCGGCTTCCCGCGTCGGCCCCAGATTGTTGTAGTCCAGGGCCACGGCCGCGTCGAGGTAGAGGAGATACCCGCCCTCCGGTGAGTCCTGCGCGCTTTCCAGCAGCCTGCGGGCCCTGTTGCACCAGCCGGAGGCGATGACGAGGTCCCCGCGGATGAACCAGAGCAGGGCAAGGTCCAGCGCCTTGCGCAACGCCTGCAGGTGGTCGCCTTGGTCCTCGTAGCGCTGGAAGACCTCCTCCGACAACGCCAGCGACTCGCCTACCCGGCCAAGCCACCACAACGTGCTGCCGAGCAGGTCCAGTCCGTCGGTGGACAACTCGCCGCTCTCATGCGCCAGCGTCAGGTCGTGATTGGCCGCGTTCCAGTCCCCGCGGACATAGGCCGCCCGCGCCGTCGAGAGCAGCTCCTCTGCCTGGTCGACCATCGTGGCTCCGAATCAACGGTAACACCGGCCGCAACACCTCGAAAAAGGGCTCAGGCCGCGCCGTCGGGTACCAGCAGAGCCACCGGGAGGTCGGCCAGCACCTCGGCCAGCGGCGTCTCCCCGCCCGACACCCCGCGGCCCGACAGCAGGTCCGTGAACCGGCCCTCGGGAAGGATGATGCGGTGCTCGGCCCAGCCGGTCTCTCCCAGCAGCGACGGCAGCCTGGTGGCGACGGTGATGGCGGTCACGTCGTCGGAGCCGGCCACCGCCCGCGCGAAGGCCACGGCGTGGCCGGACGTGGTTGCGATGGGACGGTACTCCGCCGTCGGGCCGCGGAACGCGTCGGGGTGCTGGGTCCGCAGGCGCAGTGCCCGGCTCGTGACCAGCAGCTTTGCGGCGTCGAGCGAGCCGTCGACGTCGGCGGTCCCGGCGTCGACGTCGGCCAGCAGGCGCCGTCGCAGCCCGAAGTCCACCTCGCGGCGATTGTCCGGGTCCACGAGCGAGAGGTCCACCAACTCGCAGCCCTGGTAGGTGTCCGGGACCCCGGGCATGGTCAGTTGCAGCAGCGCCTGCCCGAGGATGGCGGCGCGGACCGAGGGCGCGACGGTGGCGGTGAACGCATCCAGCGCGGCGGCGCAGGCGTCGTCGGTCAGGGCCGCGAGGGCGAGGCCGACGACGGCGTCCTCGTAGGGCTGGTTGGGCTCGGTCCAGCTGGTGTGCGACTTCGCCTCCCGCATCGCCTTGGTGAGGTAGCCGGTGAGCCGCTCGTCCGAGATGGGGTTGGCGCCGGCGGCCGTCCCGGGGAGCCGCCAAGTGCCGGCGAGGGTCTGCCAGACGAACAGCTCGGTGGCGCCGTCGAGCGGCTCCGCCCGCAGTTCCTCGGTGGCCGCCCGCAGCTCGTGGACGCAGGCCTCCCACTCCTTGGGGTACTCGGTGATGGCGGACAACCGCGCCCGGACGTCGGCCGAGCGCTTGGTGTCGTGGGTGCTGAGGTTGGTCATCGTGCTGGGCCACTGGGTGCTGAGGTGGGCGCAGAAGTCGTGGAAGCCGTCGGGGTTGATGCCGACGAGGGTGGGTTCGCTGCCCACCTCGTTCACGCCGACGAACCGGTTCCAGCGGTAGAAGGCGGTGTCCTCCTTCGACTTCGCCATCACCGGGCCGCAGGTCTGCGCGAAGCGCACCATGAACTCGGCACGCAGCTCGCGGGTGTCGTGGGGGCGGTCGGGGAGTTGCGTGGTCACGGGGCCGCTGCCGGGTTCGGGGAGCGTCTCGGCGCCCTGCCCCTCGTCGCCGGTGCCGGGGTCGCCACAGGCCAGCGCGACGATCAGGTCGAGCGTGTCCAGTTCGTCGCTGGCCAGGCTCTCGCGGGCGCGGTCAGCAGCCTCGACGAGGACCTCCCGCTCGGACTCGGGCGCCGGTCGTCCGGGCTCGACGTAGGCGCGGTAGCGGTCCATCTCCACCAGCAGCGTCCGGATGGCGTTGCGGAGCTGGCGACGGGTGTGGTCGCGCAGGCGGATGTCACCGTCGCAGATGGTCACGGCGATGGAGGTGAGCCGGTTGAGTTCGGCGAACAGCATCGAGGACACCACCTCGCGCTTGGCCCGGGCCAGGACCGGGCCGAAACCCTCGCCGGAGCCCGAGATGCGCTCCCACAACGCGTCCAGCCGTGGCAAGCCCGCCGAGTCCTGGAACAACCCGCTCACCCGCAGCAGCGCCTCGTACCCGGTGGTTCCGGCGCACTCGAAGAACTCGGGCAGGGTTTCTTCTGCCTCCAGGATCTTCTCCACCACCACCCAGCACCCGCCGGTCAGCTTCTGCAGGTCCGCGAAGTACTGGCGGGGGTTGGCCAGGCCGTCGGGGTGGTCGATGCGGAAGCCGTCGATGAGGCCCTCGGCGTGGAGGTCGGACAGCAGCCGATGGGTGGCCTCGAAGACCGCGTCGTCCTCCACCCGCACGGCGGCCAGGGTGTCGACGTCGAAGAAGCGGCGGTAGTTCAGCTCCTCGCTGCCCACCTTCCAGTGCGCGAGCCGGTACCACTGCGCCTCCAGCAGCTCCGGCAGCGGCAGGCCCGCAGTACCGGGGAGGATGGGGAAGACGTGGTCGTGGTGGACCACCACCAACTCCGCCTGCGTTGACCCGTCGGCACGCGGGATCTCCCGCTCCTCGACGGTGATGGTGCCGGCCTCCAGCTCCTGCCCGATCCGGCTGCCGAGCACCGGCATCAGGATGGCCTGCGAGCCGGTCAGGTCGATGTCGAACCAGCGCGCGAACGGCGAGTTCGGACCCTCCTTGAGGACCTCCCACAGTTCGTGGTTGTGGTAGAGCGGGGTGGGGACCGCCATGTGGTTTGGGACGACGTCCACGACGATCCCCAGCCCGCGCCCGTGGGCGGCGGAGACCAGGCGGCGGAACCCGTCGATGCCGCCCAGCTCCGCGGAGATCCGGGAGTGGTCGACGACGTCGTAGCCGTGCATGGATCCGGGCGCCGCCTGCAGGATGGGGGAGCAGAACAGGTGCGTCACCCCCAGCGCGGCCAGGTGGTCCACCTGCGCGGCGGCGTCGTCGAAGGTGAATCCTGCGTGGAGCTGCAGGCGGTACGTGGATGCTGGCAGGGCGCGGTTGTTCACGGGCCCACTGTAAATGGTGGTGGTCCCCGGCGGTCCGGGGGCGAGTTGCGCGACGGCCTGTCCGACTGAGATCCGGTCAACGATGAATTGGATTGTTTCAAGGGGTAACATGTCCGGGCTGCCCTTTGGGCGCCGCGGGAGGGGACTGGGAGGCTTGGTGGACGAGATGGTCAGGAAAGAACCGGTATCGGGCCAGGCACCTTCACCCCGCGCACTGGTGGGAGTGATCGCACCGTTCGCACGGCCGCACCTGTGGAAGCTGGTGCTGGCGCTGGTGTGCACCATCCTCGGGTCCGCTGCGGCGTTGATGATGCCGCAGGTCCTGGGCCGGCTGATCGACGGACCGATCGCCGCGGGTGACCGCTCCGCCCTGCTACCCGCCACGCTCCTCGTGGGCGGGCTCGGCCTGTTCGAGGCTGCGATGGTCTTCACCCGTCGCCTGCTGGTGCTCGGTGCCTCCACCCGCATCGAGTACGGCGCGCGCATGGCCTTGTTCGACCACCTCGTCGATCTGGACACCACCTTCCACGACCAGTGGCCCTCGGGACAGCTGCTCACCCGCGTGACGCAGGACCTCAACCTCATCCGACGGTGGCTCGCCTTCGGCCTGATCATGCTGATCTCCGACGTGGTGACCATCGGCGTCGGCGTCATCCTGATGGCCGGCACCAACTGGATCCTCGCCCTGGTGTTCTTCGTCGGTTCAGCGCCGCTGATCTACCTGATGCTGCGCTTCGAGCGGCAGTACACCCGCCTCACCCGCAGGGCGCAGGACAAGTCCGGCGACGTCGCCACCGTCGTGGAGGAGTCCGTCAAGGGCATCAGGATCCTCAAGGCGTTCGGGCGGGCCCCGGAGGCGTTGGCGCAGTTCGGCGACCAGGCCGAGCAACTCCGCGACCTCGAGGTGGCCCGCGGCCTTGCCGACGCCCGCATGTTCCGCTGGCTCACGCTCATCCCCAACGTAGTGATCGCCGTGTGCCTGGTCATGTCCATCTGGTTCGCCTCCCTCGGTTGGGTCACCATCGGCGGCGTCGTCGCGTTCTTCGCCACCGCCACCATCCTGCGCAACCCGCTGGCCTTCCTCGGGTTCCTGCTGGCGTTCACCCTGGACGCGCTGAGCGCTCTGGCCCGCTTCAAGGAGGTGATGGACGCCGCCCCGCGGATCTCGGACCCCGACGAGCCAACCACCATCCCCGTCCCACTCGACGGCGCCCCGCACGGCGCCCGCCTGGAGTTCCGAAACGTGACGTTCCGCTTCGACGACCAGGGACCGGGTGAGGAACCGCTGCTGTCGGGCCTCAACCTGGAGGTCCATCCCGGCGAACGGATGGCCCTGGTAGGACTGACCGGGTCGGGCAAGTCGACGCTGGTCAACCTGGCCGCCCGACTCTACGAGGTCACCTCCGGCTGCATCCTCGTCGACGGCGTCGACGTCCGCGACGTCTCGCGTCACCACCTGCGCGAGCAGATGACGGTGGCCTTCGAGGCGCCCACACTGTTCTCCGCCTCCATCCGCGACAACGTGCTGCTCGGCAACCCCGAGGCCTCCGACGACGTCCTCCGGGAAGCGCTCGACGTCGCCTCCGCCGACTTCGTGGGCGAGTTGGACGGCGGCATCGACACCGTCATCGGCGAGGAGGGCCAGGGACTCTCCGGCGGCCAGCGGCAGCGTCTGGCGCTCGCCCGCGCCATCGCTGCCAAGCCGCGCCTGATGCTGCTCGACGACCCGCTCTCGGCCCTGGACGTGCACACCGAGGCGAAAGTCACCGAGGCCCTCGACGCCGCCCTCGGCAGCACGACGGCCCTGATCGTCGCGCACCGGCCCTCGACGGTGGCGCTCGCGGACCGCGTGGCGCTCATGGACCGGGGGCAGGTGGTCGCCGTCGGCACCCACGCCGAACTCCTCGCCACCAGCCAGCGCTACCGCTACGTAATCTCCTCCTTCGACGAACCGGAGGAGGCCGGCGAGGCTGAGGCCGAACTGGACCCCGATGCCGGGTACGAGACGACGGGAGCAGGTGAGCCACGATGACCCAGAAGCCCGCCAAGCGCCTGCCGCGCCGGCAGGAGTCGCCGTCGAGCGTCCAGGGGACGATGGGCGAGGAGGCCGAACACCACACGCGTGCGGAGAACCGAGCACTGCGGCAGCGCTCGATGCGGCTGCTGGGCTCGCTGCTCCACCCGGTGCGGTGGCAGGTCGCGGAGGTGGCCGCGGCCACGGTCTTCGGCACCGCCGCGAAGGTCTCCGTGCCTGCACTGGTGGGACTCGGTGTCGACGCCGGCTTCCGAGCGCTGGACACCGGGTCCTGGTCCCGCTTCGTGGTCATCGCCGTCGCCGCCCTGGTGGCCGCGCTGCTGGCCGGCCTGCTGGAGGGCCACGCCAAGGCCGTGACGCCCAAGTTCGCGCAGGCGCTGGTGCTGGAGCTGCGCCGTCGGCTCTTCCAGCACGCGCAACGGCTGAGCATCGCCTTCCACGAGAAGTACACCTCCGGGCGCCTGATCTCGCGGCAGACCAGCGACGTCGAGGCCATCCGTGAGTTCGTCGCCAGTGGCATCTCATCGTTCGTGAGTTCCCTGCTGTTCCTGTTCGGCACGGTCATCGCGCTGATGCTGCTCGACGTCCCCAGCGGCCTGATCCTGCTTGCAGGATTGGTGCCGACGGTGCTGTTCGGCTGGTGGTTCGTCACGGAGTCGCGCAACCGGTTCCGCAGGGTGCGGGTGGCGTCGTCGTCGATGATCGGGTCCTTCGTGGAGTCGATGGTGGGGATCCGGGCCGTGCAGGCGTTCCGGGCCGAGGACGCCCGCCGCCAGCAGTTCGGTGCGCGCGCCGACGAGTACCGCACCAGCAACGCGAGCGTCATCTTCGTCTTCGGGATCGCCAACACCGTGATCGTGGCGCTGGCCGGGATCGTGAGCGCGGTGCTGATGTTCTACGACGGCAGCCGGGTGCTTGCGGGGACGCTGCCGGTCGGCGTGCTGCTCTCGGCCGTCCTCTACGCGCGGCAGTTCTTCGACCCGGTGACCGAGATCATGATGTTCGCAAACCAGCTGCAGGGCGCCACTTCAGCGCTGGAGAAGATCTCCGGCGTGCTCGAGGAGCGGCCAACCCTCTCGGACCCGGCGGTGCCCGTGCCCGTCCACGGGGCCAAGGGCCACATCGAGGTTGATGGCGTCACCTTCTCCTACGGTGAGGGCGCTCCGGTGCTGCCGCGGATCGACCTCGAGATTCCCGCCGGCCAGGTGGTCGCGCTGGTGGGGGAGACCGGCGCCGGCAAGACCACGCTCGTCAAACTCATCGCCCGCACCGTCGACCCGCAGCAGGGCACGGTGCGCATCGACGGCACCGACCTGCGCGACATCACCGACGCCGACCTGCGCAAGCTGATCGTCACGGTCACCCAGGACGCCTACCTGTTTTCCGGAACGGTGGCTGACAACATCGCGATCGGCCGGCCCGGCGCCTCCCGCGAGGACATCGAGGCGGCGGCCATCAACGTCGGCGCCGACGGCTTCATCCGGGCGCTGCCCGACGGCTACGACACCGACGTGCGCAGCCGCGGCGGACGCCTGTCGGCGGGACAGCGGCAGCTGGTGTCATTCGCTCGCGCGTTCCTTGCCGATCCGCAGGTGCTGATCCTCGACGAGGCCACCAGCTCCCTGGACCTGCCCAGCGAGCGGTTGGTGCAGCGCGGTCTGCAGACCCTGCTGAAGGGCCGCACCGCCATCATCATCGCCCACCGCCTGTCCACGGTCGCCATCGCGCACCGGGTGCTGGTGATGGTGGACGGCCGCATCGTCGAGGACGGGAACCCCGCCACCCTCATCGAGGAGGCCACGGGCCACTTCGCCGCCCTCCACGGCCAGTGGGAGACCTCACTGGGCGCCTGACCCCCGCCGTTGGTCGAGTAGCGAGCGCCAGCGAGTGTGTCGAGACCTCCGGAGCCCCGGGCCTGGTCTCGACACGCGCCGTTCGTGCCTCACGGGCGCTACTCGACCAACGGAACCGCAACCGTTGGTCGAGTAGCGAGCGCCAGCGAGCGTGTCGAGACCCACCCCCACCGTTGGTCGAGTAGCGAGCGCCAGCGAGCGTGTCGAGACCCACCCCCACCGTTGGTCGAGTAGCGAGACCCACCCCCACCGTTGGTCGAGTAGCGAGCGCCAGCGAGTGTGTCGAGACCCCCGGACCCCCGGGCCTGGTCTCGACACGCGCCGTTCGTGCCTCACGGGCGCTACTCGACCACCGACAGCCGCAACCCCGTTCGTGCCTCACGGGCGCTACTCGACCACCGACACCCGCAACCCCGTTCGTGCCTCACGGGCGCTACTCGACCACCGACACACCAACCGTTGATCGAGTGGCGAGACCCACCCCCACCGTTGGTCGAGTAGCGAGCGCCAGCGAGCGTGTCGAGACCCCTGCGGACCCGGGCCTGGTCTCGACACGCGCCGTTCGTGCCTCACGGGCGCTACTCGACCACCGGAGCCCGAAACCCCGTTCGTGCCTCACGGGCGCTACTCGACCAACGGAACCCGGCAACCGCTGGGCAGGAGGCGATTTCGAGCGAATCTGGTGCAGGATGGTCCCGTGACGCGCTTCGCGATCGACGCCGACGTCGCGCTCAGACTCATCCGCGATGAGCGGCGGGTGGCAGAGGGCGACCAGCTGGTTGCGCCGTCGATCCTGCGCTCACACGTGATGTCACGGATTTATCGGGAGGTCCGGGCGGCGGAACTCCCGGAACGCGACGCGCTGCGGCAGCTCGACGACCTCGCCGCGCTGCGGATCCGGCTCCTGGGGGACCGGGTCTCCCGCGCCACCGCCTGGAAGCTCGCGTCGCAACTCGGCTGGGAGGACATCGAGGCAGCCGAATACCTCGCCGTCGCGAAGCTGCAGGCCGACGTCCTGGTCACGGAGGACCCGACGCTGGTGGCGGGGGCGCGGGGAATCGTCCCCGTAGCGGGATACCCAGCCATCTTCGGCAGCTGACGCGCCGGCTGGCGGTCGGCGGAGCCGCGGGACCGCCTACCAGCGGCCGTGCACGTGCTCCCTGATGTGGCGGTCGTAGAGGTCCTCCAGTTCGCCAAGCTGGTCCGACGACAGCGACGGCAGCGTTGCGGCCCTGGCGTTCGCCGTCGCCTGGTCTGGCCGGCTTGCCCCCGGGATCACTGCTGAAACGCCGTCCTGGTCCAGGATCCACCGCAGCGCGTACTGCGCGGGCGTGAGCCCTTCCGGCACGAGCTCCACGAACTCGCGCGCGGCTGCGACGCCGACGTCGTAGGGCACCCCGGAGAAGGTTTCTCCCTGGTCGAAGGACTCACCGTGGCGGTTGTAGTTGCGGTGGTCCTGCGGCCGGAACTGCGTGTCCTCGGAGAACTTCCCCGAGAGCAGGCCACTGGCCAGTGGCACCCGGGCGATGATGCCGACGCCGGCGGCCTTCGCCCGTGGGAGGACCTCCTCGAGCGGCTTGCGGCGGAAGACGTTGAGGATGATCTGGATGGTTGCCACCCCTGGCCGCTCGATTGCCGACAGCGCCTCTTCGACGGTCTCCACGGAAACGCCGTAGTGCCGGATCCAGCCGTCGGAGACCATCTCATCCAGGGCGTCGAACACGGCCTCGGTGGAGTAGACCGCCGGTGGTGGGCAGTGCAGTTGCGTGAGGTCGATGGTGTCGAGACCAAGCTTGCTGCGCGACCTGTCCGTCCAGGCCCGCAGGTTCTCACGGGTGTAGGTCTCAGCCGTGAAGGGATCCGCGCGTCGGCCGAGCTTGGTGGCGACGAAGAAGAGGTGGTCGTGGCGCTCCTTGAGGAAGGCACCCACGAGCTCCTCGCTGTGCCCGTCGCCGTAGACGTCGGCGGTGTCGTAGAAGGTGACGCCGGCGTCGGCCGCCGCGTGCAGCACGCCCATCGCCGCGTCGTCGCTGACGTTTCCCCAATCACCGCCGAACTGCCAGCAGCCCTGCCCGACGACGCTCACATGGCGCCCTGTCCGTCCAAGTGTTCTGGTGTCCATGTACTCAGCCTAGGACCGGTGCCCGACATCGGAGCCCGAACCCCCGGAGACGACGTCCACTCGGGCCAACCGGGGCCGGTCAGGCCGCCGCGGCACGCCAGGAGTCGATGAACTCCGCGATGAACTGCTCGTCGAGGAGGTCGGGGTGGGCGCGACGCGCCTCGGCGATGCGCTCCGCCTGTCCGGGCGAGAGGCGCTCCCGGGGGCTGAGGCACCGGCTGGACTTCACCAGTCCCTGCTGGCGCAGCAACTCGTTGATCCCCGCGACGGCGCCGGCGAAGTGGTTGTCCGGGTCGAAGACCGCGCGGTTGACGGTCACCAGGTCCGCGCCCTTGGCCAGCAGCGCCTCCGGAACGACGGCGCCGCGCACGGTGTGCGCCTCGCGCGTCAGCTCGACGGCGGCGCGGGTCCCCACAGCCCACTGGCCCAGAAGCCCGCCGGAGAAGCGCAACGTCCGGGTCTGGTCGCCGTTGGCGAAGCGGTAGGGGGTCACGAGGTCGGCGACGATGGTGTCGTCATTCCCGGTGACCACCACCACCTGGTCCCAGCGCGGCGACGACGCCAGCGCGGACAGCACGTCGCGGGTCCGGTAGCGGTCGAAGGGGGCGATCTTCACACCCACCACGCCGTCGATGCTGAACAGTTCCCGCCAGAACTCCTCGGGGAGGAACTCGCCGCCGACGCTCTCCTGCATGTAGAACCCGAGTACGGGCAGCACGTCCGCGACGCGGCGGGCCCGGTCCAACAAGTCCGCGTGAGTGGAGGCGGTCACCTTGTAGGGGGACAGGAGCACCGAACCGTAGCCCAGGCTGGCAGCCAGCTCCGCCTCAGCCACGGCCTGCTCGGTGTCCCCGCAGACCCCCGCGACCAGCTTCACGCCCGAGCCCTGTGCGGCGGCGACGTCGGCCACCTCGCTGAGCGTGCGGCGCAAGAGGTACGGGTCGTCGTGGATGTCGAACTGCGTGGTGTGCACGCCGACGGCGAGGCCGGTGGCGCCGGCGGCGAGGTAGTACTGCGTGAGGATCCGCTGGGAGACCCAGTCCGGGGCGCCGTCGTCGTCCACCGCGAGCGGGTGGGCCGGAATGACCAAGGGGCCGCTGCCGAGGATGTCGTGTCCGTCCGGTTTCATCAGAAACTCCCCTCGCGCTGCTGGAACTTGGTGGGCTTGCCGAGTTGGCGGCCGCCCGCGGAGACCCATTGGGCCACCCAGTCGATGATTTCCAGCGGCGACGCCGTCGGATAGCCGAAGTGGCCGTGGGCCGCGGCGGCGTTGCTGAGCAGGGCCGTCGGCGCCTCGGTGCCGGTGATCCGGGGCTCCCAGCCGCCGCGCTCGGCGAGCTGCTGCGTGATCCAGCGGGTGGACAGGGTCTCGGGGCCGGTGGCGTTGAGGATGGTCGGCTCCGGCCCGGTCAGCCCCAGCGACTGCAGGGTCCACGCGTTGGAGTCCGCCTGCCACACGACGTTCACCGCGGGCATCGTGACGTCGACGGGTTGGCCGGCGGCCAACTGGCCGGCGATGTCGGCGATCACGCCGTAGCGCAGTTCGACGGCGTAGTTGAGGCGGTAGATCAGGGTGGGGGTGTCCCACATCCCGGCCGCGTGCAGGAACGCCTGCTCCCTGGCGGCGCAGGACTGGGCGTAGGTGCCGACGGGCGCGACCGGATCGGTCTCGAAGCTGCCGCCGGTGCTGGTCTCGCGGAGCGGATAGACGTTGCCAGTGGAGTAGACGACGGTGGGGACTCCGCGGTAGCGGGCGGCGCAGAAGCCGGGGACGACGGCGTTGAGCCACCACGTCAGCGAAGGTGCCGAAGCGCTCCCGAACTTGTGGCCGAGCAGGTAGATCGCGGCCGCGGCGTCGGGCAGGCCGGTCCACGCGTCGGGGTTGGAGAGGTCCGCCGAGACCAGCTCGACGCCCGCCTCCCGAAGGGCCGCGGCTGCCCGCTCGTCGGACCAGCGCGAGACGCTGATGACCCGGTGGCTGGAGCCGATCTCGTCGAGTGCCCGGCGGGCCATCATGGCCAGGGTGGGTCCGACCTTGCCGCCGCCCCCCAGCAGTACCAGGTCGCCGTCGAGTTGCCGGAGTTGCTCGACGACACCCGCCGTCGGACGGGACAGGACTTCGTCCAGCTCATCCTCGGTCTGCGGCGCAGGGCGTGTTCCCGCTTGCATGTCATCTCCACTCTTACGCATTCAGAAAGCCTTTTCTATACGGTATTGCATCCGGCTGGCCGGGGTCAAGCTTCCTCGGGAATCCGGCTTCGGGTGCGGAAATCGGCCAAGCACGGGCAACGGCATTCGGCCGGCTCGTGCCTCCGCTGGGACGACGGCGGCGCTCGCGGAGCGTCGTGTGGGAGACTTTCGCCCATGTCTGCCGCGAACACCAAGCGACGATCAACAATCATGTGGGTTCTGGGCATCAGCCTCGCCGGGCTGGTCTTCGACGGCTACGACCTGGTGATCTACGGCGCCGTCATGCCCGGGTTCCGGGAGCCGGGTGGTCTGATCTACGAGGCACTCTCGCCCGCGCATCAGGACTCCCTGGTGGCGTCGATGGGGGTCCGGCCCGAGGACCTCACCGCCGGGATGAAGGAGGCCATCGCGGAAGCCTCCGGGCTCGGGGGCCTGCTCGGCAGCTACGCCCTGTTCGGCATGCTCGTGGGCGCACTGGCCATCGGTGCGGTGGGCGACTGGATCGGCCGCCGGGTTCCGATGCTCGCCTCCCTGGCGTGGCTGTCCATCGGCATGGCCCTGACCGCCATGGCGCCGACGGCGACGGTCTTCGGCATCCTGCGGTTCGTCACCGGCCTGGGTATCGGGGCGCTCGTGGCGACGACGGCCGCGGTGGTCTCCGAGATCGCGCCCAAGGGCCGCAAGAACCTGGCCAACGCCATCGTCTACAGCGGGGTGCCGCTCGGCTCGACGCTCTCGGCGCTGGCGGCCCTGCTGCTGCAGGACCACATCGGGTGGCGGGGCCTGTTCTGGATCGGCGCCCTCCCGTTGGTGACCCTGCTGCCGCTGGCCTGGTTCAAGCTGCCCGAATCGGTGGCTTGGCTGGAGGCGCGCGGCAAGCACGAGGAGGCAAAGCTGGTCTCGCAACGTCGCGGGGTTCCCATGCCCGAGGTACCTGTCTGGCCGCCGGAGGCCGACTCCAGGGGAGGGTTCGCGCAGCTGTTCAGCCGCCCGTTCGTGTTCGCGACGGTGGTGCTCGGCCTGCTCAGCGCCACCGGTCTGCTGCTGGTCTACTCCCTCAACACCTGGCTGCCGCAGCTCACCCGACCCCTGCTGGGGGAGCAGTCGTCGCTGGCCCTGCTGCTGGCGCTGAACCTGGGCGCCGTCGCCGGCGGCCTCGCGGGCTCCACCCTCGCCGACAGGTGGGGTCCCAAACCGGTCATCGCGGTCTTCTTCTCGATCGGCGCGGTCGGGATCCTGCTGGCCACCACCACCGCCGCGCCAAACCTGGTCAGTCTGATGATCGTCGCCATCGGGATCGTCGGCCTTGGCACGTCGGGCACCCAGACGCTCATCTACGGGTTCGTCGCCAACTACTACCCCACCACCTCGCGCGCGGCCGCCGTCGCGTGGTGCGCGGGGTTCGGCAGGCTCGGTGGCGTGGCCGGCCCCATCGTCGGCGGCGCGCTGGCAGCCGCGTTCCCCGACGACCTCACCAAGGTGTTCTACGTGCTGGCGGGGATCTGCGTGCTGGGTGTCGTGTTCGTCTCCCTCACCCCGAAATCCCGCGAGGGTGTGGCCTGACGTGGAGACCGTCCTTGACGTCGCCGGCCGCCCCAGCCGCCAGGGCCCACCGATGGGCTGGAACAGCTGGGACTGCTACGGCACCACCGTCACTGAGGCGGAGGTGCTGGCCAACGCGGAGTTCATGGCCGAGCACCTGCTGGCATTCGGCTGGGACACCGTGGTGGTGGACATCGACTGGGCGGACCCGACCGCCCGCTCGCACGGTTACAACGCCGGGGCGCCGCTGGAACTGGACGCCCATGGCCGTCTGCTCCCGGACCCCGGCCGGTTCCCCAGCTCCGCGGGGGGCGCCGGTTTCGGGCCGCTCGCCGAGCACGTGCACGCCCTGGGGCTGCGGTTCGGAATCCACACGATGCGGGGGATCCCGCGCCTGGCCGTCGAGCGCGACACCCCGATCCTCGGCACCGAGGAGTCCGCGGCCGACGTCGCGGACCGCGCCAACGTCTGCGAGTGGAACCCGGACATGTTCGGGCTGGACCACAGCCGCCCCGGCGCACAGGCCTACTACGACTCGACGCTCGCCCTCTACGCCGGGTGGGGCGTGGACTTCATCAAGGCCGACGACATGCTGTGGCCCTACCAGGCCCCCGACATCGAGGCCTACGCCACAGCCATCGAGCGTTGCGGGCGCCCCATCGAGCTCAGCCTCTCACCCGGCCGCGACCTGTCCCTGACCCGGCTGGACCACCTGCGCGGACACGCGACGATGTGGCGCATCTGCGACGACCTGTGGGACCGCTGGGAAGACGTCGAGGCCAACTTCGCCCGGTTCGCCCGCTGGGCGCCCTTCGCCGGCGAGTCCGGCTGGCCCGACGGCGACATGCTCCCGCTGGGCCGCATCGGCATCCGAGCCGAGCGCGGCCACCCCCGCGACGACGACCTGACCCCCGCCGAACGGGT
The DNA here is from genome assembly GCF_020687685.1 of Tessaracoccus sp. OS52. Classification (GTDB taxonomy): domain Bacteria; phylum Actinomycetota; class Actinomycetes; order Propionibacteriales; family Propionibacteriaceae; genus Arachnia. The sequence goes on from NZ_JAJEWM010000002.1 coordinate 232,780, forward strand.
CTCGCTGCTGACCCTGTGGGTGATGGCCCGCTCGCCGCTGATGATCGGCGGCGACCTCCCCAGCTCCCAGCCGGGGACCATCGCGCTGTTCCAGAACCGCGACGTGCTCCAGGTCCTGCGCTCCTCGTCCGGCAACCGCGAGGTCTTCCGGGAGGGGCCGCTGGTGCTCTGGGCAGCAGACGGGGCCGACGGCGTGCGCTACGCCGCTGCGTTCAACCTCGGCGACGAGCCGCTGGAACTGGCGCTCGACTCGCGCAACGTCGGCTGGCCGGCGGCGCTGGACGGCGAGGTCCTGGAACTGTGGACCGGTCAGGAAGTGCAGACCAGCGAGGTCACGGTCCAGAGCGACGCTGCCCGCGGCGTCGCGCCCGGGAGCACCGCCGTCGCGGTGTCCCTGCAGCGCCACGGCGCGGCCCTGCTGCGGTTCACACCGCGGGCCTGACCCGAAATCTCAGACCGTGGCCAGGTCGATGTTGCGCATCTGGCTGTAGTGCCTGCGGATCTGGACCTTGCGCTCGAGCTCCTCGATGATCACCACGGAGAAGTTCTCGTCGTAAAGGCTTGCGGCGCTGCCCAGCCCGCCGGGACTGAAGACGTTGACCTCCATCAGCTTGTCGCCGACGATGTCCAGCCCCACCAGGAACATGCCGTCGGCCACCAGCTTGGGCCGGACCACGTCGACCAGCCCGAGCATCTCGTCGGTCACGGTTACCGCAGCGGCCTTGCCGCCCGCGGACATGTTGGAGCGCAGGTCGGAGCCCGAGGGCCGGCGGCGGAACGCGGCGTACTTGCCTCCTGCCATCAGGGGCTTGCCGTTCATCACGAACATGCGCACGTCGCCGTCCTTGGCGGCGGGCAGGTACTCCTGGGCGACGACGTAGCCGTCGCGGGCGATCGCCTCGATGATCTGGTTCATGTTGGGGGACTCCTCGCTGTTGACGAGGAACACGCCACTGCCGCCAGAGCCCTGCAGCGGCTTCAGGACGGCCTTGCCGCCGAGTTCGCCGACGAAGCTGGAGATCTTCGCCTCGTCGCGGGAGATCAGCGTGCGCGGGCGCACGATCTCCGGGAAGTGCTGGAAGTAGGCCTTCGACAGTGCGTTGGCGAGGCTGCCCGGGTCATTCAGGACCAGGACGCCGGTGCTGGCGATCAACTGCCCGAAGGCGACTCCCGCGTTGTTCGCCCAGGGAGCTTCGGTGGCGTCGGCCGCCGGGTCTGAGCGCAGCATCACGACGTCGAACTCGGACAGGCTGATCTGCTCCTCGACGTCGGGCTTCTGCACGTCGGCCAGGTAGCGCTCGGTGGAGCGGTAGTTCTTTCCGGCGACGCCGTGGGCCTTCGCACTGAGGGATCCGTCGATCTCGTAGGCGAAATCGCCCATCCCCATGAGGAACGCTTCGTGGCCCATGTTCGTGGCCTGCATGGCAAGCCTGACGGTGGTGTAGACGGGGTCCTCGGTCTTGACGTTGTTGACGACGAATCCGATTCTCATTCGTTCTCCTCGGCTTGTTCATCGATGGGGGAGGACCCCTGGATGAGTTGGGTGGGATCGGTGATGCGGGATGCCTCCTCGAGGCGCCCCCGGCTCTCCTCGTGGTCGTACCAGCGGGGCAGCAGGACGGGTTCGTGCAGGATGCCGCGCGCGTTGAGCTCTTCCACGAGCGGCAGGTCCTCCAGAGCGAACTTCCCGAGGAAGAACGCCTCCAGTGAACCACCTTTGCGCAGGTGCTCGAGGAGTTCCAGCAGACCTCGCAGGTAGATGGCGTCCTTGGTCAGGCCACCGGCGCGGAACACCCGCATGGTGGTGGTGAAGGCGCTGCCACGGGGGACGCCGACCTCGACCAGCTTGCGGAAGCACTCGGTGAAGCTGGCGCCCTCGGTCATGTCGTGGACCGTCATTACGCGTCCGGCCAGCTGCCGGAGCCGGCCGGGGGTGAGGGCGCCGACGGCGATCTCGGCCAGCACGGCCAGGCCCTCCTGGGTCTCGTCGTAACCGGCGAGACCGGTGCCCAGCACCATCAGCGGCTGGTGGGCGCCGTTGACCTGGGTCACCAGGTGGGTCCCGACCTCGTGCTGGATGAGGGCGTTGGCACGCACCGTCGCCACCCGGGCCTCGGGCCCGATGAGCAGGACGTTCTCGCTCACCATGACCCCGGTGGAGTCGTGCCGGATCTCGGCGTGGATGTCAATGTCCGGGTTGCTCTCGCGGTAGTGCTCGATCTCGGCCTCGGCCAGCTCCAGGAATTCCTCGGCGTCGAGGTGGTCCCCGGCGGCCGGGACGGGTTCGACGCGCTCCAGGATGGACTCGGCGGCGGTGAGCAGGTTGGGTGCCACGCCCCCGTACAGCTCGATGCTCAGCGGCCGGAAGTCCGGGGTGTTGCGGGCCCGGAGCATGGCCAGTTGCAGCTCCAGTTCCCGGTGCTTGCTGCGCAGCAGGGCCGCGACGGTGTTGTCCTGGACCGCGCCGACGTCGATCTTTTCCAGGATGGTCTGGGCCACCTCGGGGTCCATGCTGAGCTCGCGGTAGCTGAACTCGGGCTCCGCCACCTCTCCGGCGAGGAAGGCCTCGCGCACGTCGTCGGCGTCCACGGGGGTGACGTCGAGGATGAACCGGAAGCTGGTGCCGAGCTGGGAGAGTTCGTGGTCGATGGCCTGGTCGATGGTGGCCAGGGGGTTGGCGGGACTCATCGGGCCAGCGCCGCCTGGACGGGGTCGAAGGTCTCCGCCAACGCGGCCCCGAGGCGGTTGATGTGGTCGAGGTCCGGCCGGCCGGTCCACTCGTCCATGAACGTCTTCTTGAACTCCAGCGCGAGGACGCAGCCGACGCCGGGGTAGCGCTCATGCACCCACCACGGCATGTTCTGCCCCTTGAACTTGATGTTCTCGCGCACGTCGAAACCCTGCCCCTGCATGGAGGAGCGGAACGCCTCGATGACGCCCGCGAAGCGCCCGTCGACGCTCTCGGTGCCCAGGTTGATCTCCGGGTTCTCCTCGAGCGGCTCGTCCGGCTCGTCGGGGCCGGGGCGGCGGTGGTTGTAGGAGTGGACGTCGAACAGGACGAACGGGCCGCGCTCGGCCACCTTGTCCAGGTGCCGCGCGAGTTCGGCGAAGTAGCTGTCGTAGACCTCGAGGCTGCGGGTGACGACGTCGTCGGGGAGCGGGTCGGTCCGCCACACGTGCAGGCCCCAGCAGTCCTCGGGGGTGCGGTAGACGGCCTTCTCGCGGATGCGGTTGAGGTCGGTCTCGAACCGGGAACGGTGGACGACGACGCGGGCCGGCGCCACAGCGGCGATCCGGTCTGTGAACGGGTCCTCCTCGCGGAGGCGGGTGGCCTCGTCGAGGACCATCAGGTCTTGCACCTCGGGCCTCAGATCATGCCCGGCGTGCACGGACGTCGCGATGATCTGGCCGTCCCAGTTGCCCACGAATTCGAAAGGATCCATACGTCATCCTTACCTGAGTACGGGTCACGGGCAAGCAAACGGGCGCCGGCCGGGTGTCGGCCGGCGCCCGGTTTCGGTGCCGATCGTGCGTGTCAGCCGGGCGGGATCACGGCACTTCGTAGCCGGCTGCGCGCAGCAGCCCGTACCACTCGGGACGGGTGAGCGGGATCTCCGAACCCAGCGCGGACGCGGTGACGCGGTCGGGCGTGGTGGTGCCCAGCACCACCTGGATGTTCGCCGGGTGGCGGGTGATCCAGGCGGTGGCGATGGCTTCGGCGGGGACGTCGTACTTGGCGGCGAGCTCGTCGACGGCGGCGTTCAGTTCCGCGTGGTCGGGCGAGCCGAGGAACACCTCACGCCTCGGGTGGCGGGCCTGCATGGGGGACCAGGCCTGGATGGTGATGTCGTTGAGGCGGCAGTAGTCGACGATGCCGCCGCCGTCGAGGTCGTAGGCCTCCTGGCGCCCCTCGATGTTCATCGCCAGGCCCTGGGCGATGATCGCGCAGTGGGCGATCGACAGCTGCAGCTGGTTGGCGACGAACCGGTGCTGCACCGACTTCTTCAGCAACTCGATCTGGCGCGGGGTGTGATTGGAGACGCCGAAGTTGCGCACCTTGCCCGAGGAGTGCAGTTCGTCCAGGGCGCGGGCCACCTCGTCGGGCTCGGCGAGCACGTCGAAGCGGTGCAGCAGCAGGATGTCGATGTAGTCGGTCTGCAGAGCCCGCAGGGAGCCCTCCACCGTCGAGATCAGGTGCTCGTAGGAGAAGTCGAAGTAGGGGCCGTCGGTGACGATGCCGGCCTTGGTCTGGATGGTCACCTGCTCGCGCTCCGACGGCGTCAGCTGCATCGCCTCGGCCCAGCGGCGCTCGCAGGTGTGCACCTCGCCGCCGTAGATGTCGGCGTGGTCGAAGAAGTCGATTCCGGCGTCGCGGGCGGTGCGGGTGAGTTCGCGGATCTCGTCGTCGGACTTCTCCGCGATGCGCATCAGGCCGAGCACCACATTGGGTGCCACGATGTCGGTGCCGGGCAGTGTGAAGGTCTTCACTGTTTGGTTCCTCTCCGTCGAGTTGTGATGTGAACGTTACCGCTCCGGCACGGGTGCCCGGACCGGGGGGCCCGCGCTTTGGGCAGGCGTGCAACAATCCGCAGGAGGTCCGGCTGGCCCCCGGGGAGCGTTAGCGTTGGTGCTGCGGATCCCGACACCCGGACCCCACTACTGCCAGGAGCGTGCATGTCCAGCCCCCGCGATTTCATCGACGCCTACATCTCCGCCTACGAAGCCCTCGACGTCGAGGCCTTCCTGTCCCTCTACGCCGACGACGTGCGCGTCTTCGACGCCGCCGAGCCCGCCGAGTACCCGACCAAGGAAACCTGGCGCGCCCAGGTGGAGGGCTGGTTCGGTGCGCTGGAGGGTGAGGCCGACTGCGACTTCGACGACGTCCAGATCATCGAGGCCGACGACCTCGCCGTCGTCACCGCCCACATCGAGCACGAGGGCGTGCTCGCCGGGACCGACGAGGAAGTGGAGGTGGAGACGCGCGCCACCTTCGTCCTCCAGAAGCTCGAGGACCAGTGGCGCGTCGTCCACGAGCACACCTCCATCCCCGTCGAGATCGACGACGAGGACGACGACGAGGACGACGAGGAGTGGGACGACGACGAGGACGACGACTCCGACGACCACGCCGGCCACGACCATGCTGGCCACGACCATGCTGGTCACGATCACGCTGGCCACGACCACGCCGGCCACGACCACGCCGGCCACGACCACGCCGGCCACGATCACGGCGCGCATGGCCACGGCGCGGCGGACACCGACTCTGAATCGGTCCCCACCGAGGCGGTCAACCAGTAGCGACGAGCCACGTCGCCGGCAAGACGAGGGACTGATCAGCGACGGCTGGTCAGTCCCTCGCTGATTCCGGGCGACTCAGCCGTCGGCCTCCTCGATCTTCTCCCGCACCCGGCTGTCCTGCAGCGCCTCGAGGGCCTCGCGGACCTCGTGGTTCGGCTCGCGCTTCTCGCGCTCGGCGAAGATCTCGTCGAAGTCCGGCTCGCTGGCCAGGGAGTCCGACCCGACCGCCGCTACGGGTGAGTCCTTCGCGTCGGCGACGACGGCGTCGGCCGGGTCCTCCGCGGGCTCGCCGAAGGACTCGTTGACGACGCGCTCGTGGGAGGCCTGGGCCTCATCGGCCGCGAGGTTCCGGATGTGCTGCTGGTCACTCACGCTGACTCCTTCTTCTCGGTTTTTCCCGGGTACTGGGTGCTGCTCCCCGTTCACGCTATGAGATGACGGGTTCATGAGGTGACGGGTTCACACGGGCCCGCTCCATCAGGCGCGCTTGGGCCCGGCGGCAGGGTCAGTTGGCCTGCTGCGCCTCAAGCACCGAGTGCAGGGCCTGTTGGATGCGCCGGACCGAGTCCTCGGTCAGGTCCCTCCCCGCTGCCCGCACCGAGCGCGTCAACTGCCGGATCGACTGGTCGAGTTGTCGTCGCTCACCCAGGCGCGCGAACAGTTGGATCTCGCGGACAGCAATCGTCTCGTCCTCACCCGCGGCCAGCCTGCCCTTGTCGATGGCCCACCGCGCGGTGGCGACGTCCTCCTGTTCCATCGCCCTGTCAGCCAGCACGGCGGCTGCGTCGGTCACCATGCTCACCATGTCGGTGCGCAGCTGCTCTGACCACGGCCACTGGAACGACATGTGTTCGAGTGGCTGTCCTCGGACCAGTCCCAGGGCCTCCCGCAGGAGAGGGGTACTGGCGTGGTTGACCCCGCCGCTGAGGAGCATCTGAAACCTCTCCCAGTCCGACTCGACGTCCGGGTGGAGCTCGAGCCTCCCCGAGTAGCCGTCAGGCAAGTAGGGCTCCCCCGTGGGGTCTGTTCCGAGCCAGCTCCGGAGACGACTGACGTTGGAACGCCGGGTGCTCTCGGCGATCATCAGGTCCTTGCACATGGCGCTCGGGGTCGAGCCGGGGTTCAGCAGGAGCCAGGCGCAGCACTCGATGCTGGCCGCAGTGGAGCGCGCCGGGACCGGGCCGCTGCAGCCATGGAGTGCGACGGGGCCCAGCAGCAGGAGGGTCGGGTGTTCGTCGGTGACGGCGGACCGGGATGACATCTGGGTGTCCTCGTTGGGTTGGATCGTCTTGCGCGGCAGGACCGTCACGTTTGGGGGCAGCGGGGCCTCGTCCCACCAGGGGGCCGACTCCGTGCTGGTGGCCGTGGCGTGGGCGAACAGCTCGATCACGGCGTGTCGGGCGGGTGCTGTCAGAAGCTGCGGGAGGAAGTGCCGACCGTCTGGAACGCGCACTGCGTCCTCCGGCGACTCGAGGCGTATGAGCTCCCACCCCGGGACCAGGGCCACATCCTCTGCGACAGCGGCGACGACGCTCACGCCCACCCGTCCCAGGTCCAGGCAATCGTGGATTCGCTCCAAAGCCGAGCGGGGGATGGGCTGGGTGAACAGGTACACCAGGGGAGCCCAGGCGCTGGCACGGTCAGAATCGGAACGCAGGTCCTCCAGATTGCTGGAGCCCATCTCGATGCGCCTGGAGGCGCACACCCTCTGCAGCTCGACCAATGCGTGGTCGAGCTCACCAATGCCGGCGATTCGGGGGTCGTCCAAGCTCCTCTCCCAGTCATCGGGAGACTGCACCGCCACCACGTCGACGCCCGTGGACCAGGGAGCGCACATCAGGCTGGTGAGAATGGCCGACACCGCAGCCAATGCGTCGTCCGGTGCACCTTGGACGAGGGTGCACCGGCCAGTCTCGAGGTCATGCATTACCTCTGCGTCGGCTGCCCACCCGAGGACGATCCCGGTGGGGCCGACGTCGATCCGCTCCTGCGCCTGGGCGGTCCGGCGTACCAAGGAGGACCAGAACTGCTGCAGTTCCGGCCGAACAGGCAGGATCCGCCTGCCGACGGCGCGTTGCAGCAGCTGGGTGCGGCGGCGGGCCGCCACGCCGGCGAAGATGCCCGCCGCCAGGACGGCACCGATGGGCCCCAGCACTTCCTGGTGCTGGTCATCAGCGGGATCACTGATCGAGTGGTTGGGGGTTCCTTCAGGCGCCGATGCCGTCTCAGTGCCGCCAGTGGGTGCGGCGGTCGCGGCTCCGGTCGGCACCGGGGCGGGAGAAAGACCTTGTGTGGTTTCGGACTCCGTGGCCACCGCCGTCGGCGATGATCCGTCTGCGGGCACCTGCCCCTCGCCGATCAGGGACGGACTGTCCACGGATGGGTCTCCGGCGTCCTGCTGCGCCCGTGCGTGTGCGGGCCGCCCTGACGATGGCTTGTCCGGCGCGGGAGCCGGGGCGTGCGCGTCGTCGGCCGTTGTCTCCGCAGTTCCGGTGCTTCGGGATTCCGCTGGCAACTGCAGTTCCCAGCCGACGTCGATGCGGTCCGGGTCCTCGACCAAGTCACGGTTGGCCTCCTGGAGGTCCAGCCAGCGATTGGAGTCGCCCAGGTGCTCGCCTGCGAGGTCCCAAAGGGTGTCTCCGGGGGCAACGGTGATCGTCTCCGGGTCTCCAATTCCGGGCGACGCATCCGGAAGCGCACCCGCCGGGAGGTTGATGCGCTGGCCGGGATGCAGGTGCATGTCGTGCGACATGCCCGGGTTCGCTGCGGTGATTTCGCGCCACCGGTCTCCGGAGCCGAGGAAGCGTTCCGCGAGGGACCAGAGTTCGTCCCCCGGCTCGACCACGTACTGAACGGTTGGGGCGGGCTGCCGCTCCGTCGCGGGGGCAACCGGAGTGGCTGTGTGGTCATGAGCGCTGGACTGCTCAGCCCGGACCACGGCCACGGTGGGGGCCGTGGCAGGTTCCGGCGTCGTCGAGGCCATCGCCGGCCCAGCCAAGGGCGCGGCCGCAGCAGCCAGCAGCCCGGCGACGAGCGGACGCAGCCAACCGGTTCCAGGGATCCGGAACTGCAAGCGGCCGCGGGACACCGTGGCGGCCAGCTCGCTGACAGTGGTGACGGCAAGGACGCCCCAGGCGCCCCAGCCCACCAGGCTCAGCAGGCCGAGGAGGACGACACCATCATCGGGCCTGAGCAGAGCCGTCGGCCAGTTCACGTCGATGAGCGACGAGGCGCTCCCCCAGGTGAGCAGGGCCCAGGGCACGCCCAGGAGCAGCGTGCCGAGCAGCAACAGCGCTCCCGCTGCCTTGACAAGTTTCATCGTGTCCTCAAGACGTCTGGCGGTAAGTGCTAGGGCAGCTTTGCCAGTTCGTCGTTCACGAACGCCGTGATCACCGCGACGATGGTCACGGCGATGAGTGCCGCCCCCGCAAGCAGCAGCGCATTCTCGGTCGATTGCGACAGGCCTCGTTCGTCGTGCGAGGTGCGGTGGCGGAGTCCGAGCCAGAAGCCGAGCAGGTAGTTCAACTTGGTCATGGTCATTCCTTCTCTCTGTCATGTCTCACTTTGGTTGTCCGCTCCATGAGCGCATCTTTTTCCACAGATCAGCCCGGATGTGCGCTACATCCCGGAGATGGTGAGCAGTGGGGGTATGACGAAGGCGAGACCCAACAGGAGCGCGGGGATCGTCATCCAGATGGTCAGCCCCTCCGTGGCCTCCTGAGCGTCGCTGCGCTGCCTGGTGACGTGCGCTTGCCGGAGTTCCTTCACCCGGGCCTGCAACACGTCCGCCAGCGCGGCGCCCTGTTCCTCCAGCCGCATCACATCGGCGAAGTCGATCAACTCAGGCAGCTCCCATTCGTGGGCGATCCTGATCATCTCGTCCCACGGCGTCGCCTGCTCCAGCCTTGTGCGCTCCAACCCGGCCGAAATCCTGCGGAACAGCGGCGCCTCGGACACCCGCGCCGCGGAGGCCACGGCCTGGGATGCCGAAGCGTTGGCAAGGCGCTCGAGCGCCACGAGATCGAAGAACGTGTGGACGCTCTCGGTGGTGGTGCGGCGCACCTGCGCCGCTGTCCGAGCGAGGTTCCAGTCCGCCAGGAAGTAGCCCAGCGCCCCGGCCACCAGACCGAAGGCGATCGGCAGTGGGCTGGGCCTGTTGCCGAGGAAGTATTGCACCGTGACCCAGAAGGTCGGCAGGAACAGACCCGCGAGAGCCATGACCAGCTTCTCGGCAAAGAAGTCTCCGACGGAGCGGTCCTGTTGGAGCAGGAGCAGTTGCTGTCGTTCGCTGACAGGCAGTCGTAGCCGCCGCTGAAACCAGGAGCCGACCGCCTCCAACCCCTGTGCGTTCTGGGGCGGGAGGACCGATGGGGTGGCGACGGCGCCGTCGAGGGCCGTCAGCGCGTCGTCGAGTCGAACCGTCCGGCTGGCGAGGCCGACGGTCACCAGGAACACGCCCAGACCCGCCACCAGCCCCGCCGTCGCCGCGAGCCCCAGTCCGCTCATGTGGCCGTGCTCCTCAGGAAGCGGGGACCTGGAGTGGGAACGGTTCGGCGCCGCAGCATGGCCAGCGCTCCCATGTAGATGGTTGCCAGCCCCAGCGCCAGAGCTTGACCGAGGGGGGTTCGATAGGGCGCGAAGAAGTCACCGCCGAGCAGGATCGACACACCCAGTACCGCCAGTGTGATGAAGGTGACCTGGCGGACCACGGCTCGGGGTTTGGCGCGCTCGGCCGAGATCTCGCGCAAGGTGCGGAGCCGTTCCTGGGTGTTCGTGCTCAGTGCAGACAGGGTGGCCCGGGTGCCCGCGCCTCCCCTGCTGGCCGCGATGGCCAGCGCCGCCAGCACGGCGTCACCGTCGGCGCAGTTGAGGTCGTCCGCCATCGCCAGCAGGGCGTCCCGCGTCGTCCATCCCTGATCTATCCGGGCCACCAGCCGTGCAACCGGCGCACTCAGCGCAGCAGGTGCCTGATGTCTGGTGGCGATGATCGCGTCTCGGATGGACTTGCCGGTGGCGATCGAGGGTGCGAGCAGCCGGACCCAACGGTCGAGTCCTGCAAGCACGTCGATCTCCCTCTGCGGCGGCTCGGAGAGCAGGGACGGGATTCCGATGACCAGTGCCGGGACAACGACCATCGCCACGATCCACCCCGTCACAGCGGCCGTCACCACGCCTGCGAGCAAGGCCCCCACCACCCAGACCTGGCGTCGGGGGGACAGAGATTCCCACAGTGCACCCAATCTTTCCCACAGGATTGGGGACAACTGTGTGGATGGCTCGCGCGGGGTCAGTCCCACCGCCACCAGGACGATACCCAGCGCGGTCAGCGCACCCACGCCCGCGGCAATCAACGGTTCCACGTCGCACCGGCCTCAAAGGGGGCCAGCTCTGCGGCCATCTGTGCTTCCGGCTGGAACAGCTCCCCGCTGGAGTGCGTGGCAGCCCGGTACACGAGGTGGGTGTTTGGGCGGCCGTTCTCGATGGACCCGGTGAGCTGTCGGACTTCGCTGACGAGGCGACGCCGATTCCCGCCACGCCAAGCGTTGTCCTCAAGAACCACGTGCACTATGAAGTTGATGTTGTGGGCCACCTGCCGCAGGGCTTCGTTCATTCCGAGGACCCCTCCTTGGGCGACGCGCGCAGCAAGGCGGTCGATGGTGGCGGTGGCCGAATGCGAGTGAGTGGTCGACAACGTGCCGGCCCCCGCCTGCATCGCCTCGAACATGGCACCGGCCTCCGCACCGCGAACTTCGCCTACGACGAGTCTGGACAGGTTCTGCCGGAGTGCTTCAGGGATGAGGTCTGCGACGCTCCAGGTCCCTACGGCCGCACCGCCCGCGCTCTCACCCAGGCCGGTCTTGGCCTGCAGAGCCAGGATGTTGCGCCGGCTGGCCTGCAAGTGGGTGAGCAGCTCGTAGTCGGTCTCCAGCGTCCCGAACCGTTCACTCGGGTGGATGGCCGCGATCAGCGCCCGCAGCAACGTCGTCTTGCCGGCTCCCTGGTCGCCCGAGATGACGATCGACTTTCGCGCCAGCACCGCGGATTGCAGGAGGCGGGCCACGGGTTGCGGAAGCATTCCGTCCTCGGCCAGGTCGGCAAGGGTGACGTCGGTCAGGATGTGCTGCCGGATGATGATTGACGGCCGGTAACTCAGGCCGAAGCCGATGGCGTGCAGCCGAAACCTGTCTCCCAGCGCGAGGGTCATGGTGGGGTGCGCGTCATCGAAGGGGCGCGGCGGGTTGGCGGTCTCACCCAGAAACCGGATGGCCTCGACCAGTTCCTCGTCTGAATCAGCCACCGGCGGATGCTTCTCGCGATGCCCGTCGCCGTACTGGACCATCACCGAGTCCCAGCCGTGGATCTCGATGTTCTCCGCGTCGGGGACATCGAACAACGGCTGTAGCCGTCCATAGCCGAAGATCGCACTCTCCACGGCAGCGGCGTAGCGGTCCTCGAGGGCCATCGGCCACAGTGCCTCGCCGGACTCCGTCAGCTGCTCCGCGTGGGCGTGAACCACCGAGCGGATCACCGCGCGGCCGCGTACCCTTCGATCCTCCTCGGGGATCGGCGTGTGTCGTTCGGCCAACCACTGCTGGCTGATCTGGCTGATGCGTTCGGCGGCGCGACGTCGCAAGGTCACCACCAACGGCCAGTCCACATCCAGGGACGGCGGTCTCGGGTCCGGCACATTGCGGCGTGGGGTCGCGGGTGGGGGCTGGGCTCCCCATTCGGAGGCAGCCAGGGAGCTGAATGCGCCGCCAAGGCTGGGCAGCTGCGAGACCGGGCTAGACATGCGCGGTCCTGGCAGTGAGTGCGCGTTCGAGCTCGCGTGCGCCTCTGATGCGCTCCCGCACCCGCATTCCGAAGGCCCGGTACTGGCTCATCAGGCCCCGGTTGGAGAAGTTCCTCGGTTCGGGTTCACCGTCGGACAGGACCGCGGCCAGAGTGGGACTCCACCCCAGTTCCGCCCAGCATTCCACGCCGAACTGGGCACAGATCTCGCGGCTCGAGTAAGGGCGGTCCGGTCCGACGAGTACCAGGCCCAGGAGCTTGTCGACCGGCAGCTGGCCGAGTTGGTTGGACAGCAACTGGAGGTACAGCCGTGCCCCGGCAAGCGACCGCAGGGATGTCCGAGAGATGAAGCACACCGCGTCGGCCCTCGCCAGGAGGGGGAGCGGGAGTCCGTCGCGTCCCACGCGTCCAGCGTCGACGATGACGTCCATCCCTTGCGTCTCGATGGCGGCGAAGGCGTCGGCGAGTTGGGGCCACACGACGTCGAACAGTCGCACGGCCGCGGGTAGCGAGAACCCGGGCAGGAAGCGCCGTGCGACGTCGGGTTCCTCCGTGAGTGCGACGGTGTGGTGCCACAACTCAGGCGCGATCGGTCGATTCTCGCGGTGCAGCCTGGCGATCCCGGACAGCCCGCGACCGCCATGGTCGAGTCCGCGCAGGTACCCGGCCTGGATGGACTGCGCCGGCTCACGATCGCAGTCGGCCAGCAACACGCTGCCCGGCCAGGACAGGGCCAGGCCCAGCGCACTCGTCGTCACCCCCGGTGACCCGGGGCCACTGGCGCAGACGATCACGGCCATCAGTCCTCACCCACCGCGACCAGGGCGAGCTGCTGGGTGGCCGCCAGGCGGGCAACGGCGTGCGCCGCGGCGTCGGGAACCACGACGTCGATCACGAACCCCGTGCCGTCGTCGGTGAGCTCCGGCGCCTGTGCGACGAGGGCGTCGGTCACTGTTGCGTCGCCCTCGGCCAGACTGACGAGCTGGACCTTCATCCGGGGGACTAGCTGCGTACCGGGCATCCGGCCGGGGCCGAGTTGGAGACCGACGAGGCTGTGATCGGCCGGGATTGGCGTCTCTCCCAGATGCCGCGATGAGGGAAAGGCGCCGGCTGGCAGATCGTTGAGGGCGGTCTTGCCGATCAGTTCCGGCATCGTGTCTGGATGTATGCGGTCCACCTGGAAGCCCGCCGGGACCGAGATGATCCTGAGGTCCTCTGCCGCGAGTTCCTGCCCCCGGATGACGTCTCGCGACATCACGACGGCGCTCTCCTGGTCCACGCTGAGGGTGTAGAGAGCGGCGGCGCCGAGAGCGCCGAGGACCACCAGCAGTACCCCGAGGGCAACCAGCCGCGGACTGCGGCGTGGGCGCAACTGGACCCCTTGGGGTCTTGTCTGAGCGGGAGCAGTAGGTTCCCCCGCGTGAGGATTGCTGTCTCGCAGCATCACATCACCACCTAGCTTGACGCCCGTAATTTATGAGGCCGATGGGGTCACTTGCGGCGCAGATCTCCGAGCTGTGGATAACTTCAGCCGTGGATCGCGACTCTTTGCCGCCCGTTTGGGGGTCATTCATCCGCCGTTCACCTCACGATCACTCGGCTGTTGATACAGGGGACAAATGTGGACAACTCTGTGGACATCTGTGCACGGCTGAGGGCGCGGTCCCACCGGCGGACGGTTTACCAGCGTTGTTCGTCGCCACCAGCGCTCTACGGCTGGTGGCGAGCAACAACGCTGGTGAACCCGGGGGAGCGCTGGTGAATCCGGGGGAGTGCTGGTGAATCCGGGGGAGTGCTGGTGAATCCGGGGGAGTGCTGGTGAATCCGGGGGAGTGCTGGTGAACCCGGGGGTGCGCTGGTGAACCGGGGGTAGCGCTGGTGAACCCGGGGCACCGCTGGTGAACCGGGGGCAGGCTCGCAGGAAGGGATCGTGACCGAGCTTGGTGGCGCCGACTGCCACGTGCCGTCAACGGCGGAAGGGCCGGTGCGACCAATGCCGACAAGCGTGTCGCTTAGCTGTGGCGTGAACGCCGGTCATTCGTCCATTCCGCCACACCTAAGCGGGCGGGTGGCGTCCCTGCCTGGAGCGGTCAGTCCTGGGGGACCTGGCCGTCGAGGACCCAGCCCAGGAACTCCTTCAGGGTGCCGGTCTCACCGTCGCGGCCGCCGCGACCAACCTGCAGCGATGGCAGGGTCGCCTTCAGTTTCACGCCGGTGATCCGTTCCTTCCAGCCGCCGGGGACGGTGAGCACCTGGTAGCCGCCGTCGGTGTCGATGGCGATGGAGTGGTTCAGGCGCAGGTACCAGCCGGACTTGTCGGTCTTGACCAAGTGGCCGTCCATCGTGCGCGCCTTCAGTGGTACGGGCTCCAAGCCCTTGGCCCGCGCTGCGGCGATGAACTCGTCGATGAGCACCTGTGCGGCGGCGGCCTCGTTTCGGGCGGCCTGCTCGCTGAGCTCCACCCGGCGGCGGGCGTCGGCCGCTCGTTCTTCCCTGCTCATGGGGGAAGCCTAGTCCGCTCCGACTTCGAGGTACCGGCGGCCCTCAGTCGGTGAGGATCGGAATCTTCCCACGAACGGCCGGGGCGCGGATACTGGATGAATGCGGGAGCACAAGCCCAACGACCCGTTTGAGGGCCTGTTCGACGACGAACTCTCCGCCGCACTGGAGGCCGCCGCGGCGGAGCACCGCGACGCCTTCACCAGGCACCTGCTCGCCTCCCTCGACCGCGTGCGCCTGCGCCGCACGCCACTGCGCGGCGCCGAGCCATTCGGGACCGACGGCACCGTGCGGCTCCGCTTCGCCGACGGGACCACCATCCTCGCGCGCGGCGACGGCGCGGGCGGCATCGGCATCGCCGCCGTCGCGATGCTCAGGGGAGTGCCCGTGCTGTTGACGCACCTCCACGACGATGGCACCTGCGTGCGCGCCGTGCTCGGCTGGGCCAAGCGCCACCACACCGAGATCCGGGTGATGGGAGGGGACCAGCCGGGGTGAGGCTGGGTCGGGCACCGCGTCGGGCGGCTCCATCCCGAGGCACGCCCCCTGTCCTGGGCGCTTGGCCGGGTCTGGGAGACTGGGTGCGAACTTCGACGACGACGTGAAGGAACGCAATGGCTGACTGGAAGCAAGTGCAGACCGCTATCACCGAGGCGGTCGCCTCCCTCGGGAGGGGCGGCACCCTCGTCGTGAAGAAGGACGCACCCGAGACCCGGATGCAGTTCTCCGTCTCCCCCGAGGGCGACACCCTGCGCACCGAGGTCTCCAACGAGAGCGCCGGCGACGACGAACGCCTCCGTGAACGCGGCTGGGAACTGTGCGACGAGTGGAGCGGGGTGTGGCGCCGCTCGACGCCGTGGCCCGCGGCGCCGGAGAAGGTCGAGGAGGCCGTGAGCGAGGCCGCATTCGTGGTGCGCGCCGTCTGGGGCAACCCTCGCCCGGGGAACTTCGGCTACCTGGCCTGGCAGGAGCCGGAGGCGGCGCCGGGCTGGCAGTTCTGGAAGGCAGGCAAGGAGAAGCAGCTCAAGTTCCCGAACCTCGGGCTGCCCGCAGCACCGGAGCCAGACCCGAACTCCTGAACGGGCAACGGTTCCCCGCGTTCGTGAGAGATCTCTAATCCGCGTCTCCGCGGCGCCTCATCTTGGGGCGGTTGAATGAGGGTTGTCGAAGGAGAATGAGATGTCCCTGATCAACAAGACCACAACCTGGATCGCCGCCGCCGTGGTGGGGGTGGCTGCCGTGCTGGGCGGAGTCCTGGCCTCCAGCGCCAGCCCGAACGACGGAGACGACGTCCAGCCGGCCATCACCGTCACGCCCAGCGCCCACCCCGACCAGGACTACGTCCCCATCCGGGTGGGCGGCGACGACAGCAGCCCCACCCCTTCCCCCTCGCCGAGCCTCAGCACGCCCGATGTGACGCCCCTGCCGGAGAGCAGCACCTCGGAGGCGACAGCCTCCCCGTCGGCCTCCTCTGCCACCACTACCGGCAAGCCGGTCCCCAACCTCGCTCCCGTGCAGTACGACGATGACGACGACCACGACGACGACAGCGACGACGACAACAACGATGACAGCAACGACGACGACAACCATGACAGCAACGACGACGACAACCACGACGACGACAGCGAGTCCGACGACGACTGAGCCTCGCCCGCCTCGCTGACCCAAGTGCCGCCCCCGGTTCCCCCGACCGGGGGCGCATCGCGTCCGGGCCGTTCTCACAGGCCGTGTAACACGATGGTGAGACAACCGTTACGGCCGGGCAACCCACGGGACACTGCCGCGAAACGGGCCGCCCGTAGCGTCAATGACGTGACCAGACCAGACATTGCCCAAGGCCCCGACGCCGCAGCCCGCCACGTCGTCGTCGTCGGCGGCGGCATGGTCGCGCACCGGCTCGTCGAGGCGCTCCGCTCCCGCGACACCTCCGGCACTTGGCGGATCTCGGTGTTCGCCGAGGAACCACGCCGCCCCTACGACCGCGTCGCGCTCACCAGCTATTTCTCCGCCCGCGACCCAGAGGAACTCGCCCTGGGCAACCCCGGGCTCTGGGACGACGAGCTCGTCACCTTCCATCGCGGCTGCGGGGTCACCGCGATCGACCGCGACGCCCGCACCGTCACCGACCGCCTCGGCCGGGTCCACGCCTACGACGAACTCGTCCTGGCCACCGGCTCCAGCGCCGCCGTGCCGCCCATCCCCGGCAACGACCTGCCCGGCGTGTTCGTCTACCGCACCATCGACGACGTCGCGGCCCTGCGTGGCTGGGTGGAGAAGAAGCGCCACCCCGCCAACTTCCGCCCCGACGACGAGTGGACCGTCCGCGGCGCCGTGATCGGCGGTGGCCTGCTCGGCCTCGAGGCCGCTGGGGCGCTCAAAGCGCTCGGCGCCCACGCCACCGTCATCCAGAGCGGCACCCACCTCATGAACGCGCAGGTGGACCTCGGCGGTGGCGAGGCCCTCAAGCGCCTGATCCAGGGCGTCGGTATCGCCGTGCGCTGCGACACCCTCACCACCGCCATGAAGGCCTCGCGCCGCACCGGCCACGTCGGCCGGCTCGACTTCGCAGACGGCGGCCGCGTGGACGTCGACGTCGTGGTCGTCGCCACCGGCGTCCGCCCCCGCGACGAACTCGCCCGCGACGCCGGCCTCCCGGTGGGGGAGCGCGGCGGTGTGGTCGTCGACGCGGCCTGCCGCACCGTCGACCGCCACGTCTGGGCCGTCGGCGAGGTGGCCTGCATCGACGGCCGCTGCATCGGCCTGGTGGCGCCCGGCTACGCCATGGCCGAGGTGGTGGCCGACCGGCTGCTCGGCGGCGCCGCCACCTTCCCCGGCGCCGACACCGCCACCAAGCTCAAGTTCCAGGGCGTCGACGTCGCCAGCTTCGGCGACGCCTTCGGGGACACCCCCGGCGCGATGGAACTCGTCCACTCGGATCCGGTGGCCGGCGTCTACAAGAAGCTCGTCCTCTCCGACGACACCCGCACCCTGCTCGGCGGCGTGTTCGTCGGCGACGCCGCCCCCTACGCCACCCTGCGGCCGCTGCTCGGCGCCGAACTGCCGGGTGACCCGGGCCTGTTCCTCCTGCCCGAGGGCGCCGGCGCGCAGGGAGCGCCCAGCGTCGAACTGCCCGACGCCGCGGTCGTCTGCTCCTGCAACAACGTCACCGCCGGCACCATCCGCGGCGCCGTCACCGAGCACGGCTGCACCGACCTGGCCGGCGTCAAGGCCTGCACCCGCGCCGGCACCAGCTGCGGCTCCTGCCTGCCGCTGGTCAAGAAGCTCACCACCACCGAACTGGAACGCGCCGGCGTCGAGGTCTCCAGCGCACTGTGCGAGCACTTCGACCTCTCCCGCGCCCAGCTGTTCGACGCCGTCCGCGTGGCCGGCCTAACCACTTTCTCGGACATCATCAACCGCTTCGGCCGCGGCGGGCGCGGCTGCGACATCTGCAAGCCCGTCGTCGCCTCCGTCCTTGCCTCGTTGGACTCCGGGCACATCCTCGACGGCGAACGCGCCACCCTCCAGGACACCAACGACCACGTCATGGCCAACCTGCAGAAGGACGGCACCTACTCGGTGGTCCCGCGCATCCCCGGTGGGGAGATCACGCCGGAGGGGCTGATGGTGATCGGGCAGGTTGCCAAGGACTTCGGGCTCTACACCAAGATCACCGGCGGCCAGCGCATCGACATGTTCGGCGCCCGGATCGAGCAGCTGCCGCACATCTGGCGCCGGCTGGTGGAGCACGGCTTCGAGTCCGGGCACGCCTACGGCAAGTCCCTGCGCACGGTCAAGTCCTGCGTCGGGTCCACCTGGTGCCGCTACGGCGTGCAGGACTCCGTCGGCATGGCCGTGGAGCTGGAACTGCGCTACCGCGGCCTGCGCTCGCCGCACAAGATCAAGCTCGGCGTCTCCGGCTGTGCCCGCGAGTGCGCCGAGGCCAGGGGCAAGGACGTCGGCGTGATCGCCACCGACAAGGGGTGGAACGTCTACGTCGGCGGCAACGGCGGCTTCACGCCGCGGCACGCGCAACTGCTGGCAGAGGACCTCACCAGCGAGGAACTGCTGCGCACCATCGACCGGTTCCTCATGTACTACATC
Source organism: Tessaracoccus sp. OS52 (assembly GCF_020687685.1). Lineage (GTDB taxonomy): Bacteria > Actinomycetota > Actinomycetes > Propionibacteriales > Propionibacteriaceae > Arachnia. The sequence goes on from NZ_JAJEWM010000002.1 coordinate 251,479, forward strand.
CGCACCGCGGACCGGCTGCAGCGCACCGCACCGTGGGTGGAGGACCATGAGGGCGGCCTGGACGCCATCCGTGCGGTCATCTTCGACGACTCGCTGGGCATCTGCGCGGACCTCGACGCCGCCATGGCCCGCCACGTCGACAACTACTATGACGAGTGGCGTGCTGTTCTGGAGGACCCGGAGAAGCTGCGCCGGTTCAACGCCTTCGTCAACGCGCCCACCTCGCCGGACCCGGACCTCGCCTACGTCACCGAGCGCGGCCAGATCCGGCCCGCCACCGCCGACGAGCGCGCGCTCGCCGGCACCGCCCCCGCCGGCCCCGTCGTCATAGCCGGCACCACCCTGGAGGTCCGTCGATGAGCATCATCCCCGTCCCCACCTCATCCGCCACCGAAACCGTCTGGGAGCGCGTCTGCCAGTTGCAGGACCTCCTGCCCGAGCGTGGCGCCGCCGCCCTCGTCGACGGCGTCCAGGTGGCACTGTTCCGACTGGCCGACGACACCGTGCTGGCCGTCCAGCAGCGGGACCCGTTCTCCGGGGCCAACGTGATGTCGCGGGGCATCGTCGGCACCCGCGCCGGTGTCGCGACCGTCGCCGGCCCGATGTACAAGCAGGTCTTCGACCTGGTCACCGGCCGCTGCCTCGAGACCGCCGGCTACACCCCCGTCGTCGGGCTGGGCCCGGACCTCGCCACCTGGCCGGTCGAGGTCCGCGACGGCGTGGTCCACGTCGCCACCCGCCCGAGCACGCTCCCCGCACCTGCGGTGGCCGCGTGAGCACCCAGGCGGCCCGCGCCCGGCCGGACCCCGTCGTCGGGGACGAGCCCGCGGCGCCCACCACCCGGACACCGCTGGAGCAGCCGATGGCCGGGTGCACGGTGCTGTTGACCGCGGATCGGCGCAAGAGCGAACTTGCCGCCGCGCTGGCGCGTCGCGGGGCGGAGATCCGGCACGCGCCAGCCCTGAGCATGGTCCCGCACGCCGACGACGCCCTCCTCCTGGCCGGCACCCGCGAGCTCATCGCCCACCCGCCCGACGTGCTGGTGGTCACCACGGGAATCGGGTTCCGGTCCTGGGTGGAGGCGGCCGACGCCCACGGTCTGGCCGAGCCGCTGCTGGCAGCCGTCGGCGACGCCCGCATCGTCGCGCGCGGTCCAAAGGCACGCGGCGCGATCCAGGCCGCCGGGCTCACCGCCGATTGGGTGGCGGAGTCCGAGACCTCAGCCGAGATCGCCGACGTGCTGCTGGGCGAGGGGGTGGCGGGGCTCCGGATCGCGATCCAGCACCACGGTGCGGGCGCCGATGGCCTCGACGGCGCCTTCGAGGAGGCCGGGGCGGACGTGGTGAGCCTCGTCGTCTACCGGTGGGGTCCGCCGCCGGACCCCGAGGCACTGAGCTCCTCCGTCGTCGCGGCCGCGGAGGGGGAGATCGACGCTGTCGTCTTCACCTCCGCGCCGGGCGCGGAGGCCTGGCTGTCTGCCGCCGACAGCCAAGGGCACGGCAGGGCGGTGGTGGGAAGGTTCATCGACGGCTCGATGGTGGCAGCCGCAGTCGGTCCCATCACCGCCCGGCCGCTCGAACAGCGGGGCATCACGCCGCTGCAACCCGAGCGCGGCCGGCTCGGCGCGCTCGTCCGCACCCTTGTCCAGCACTACGAGCGCGCCGGGACGCTCGCGGTCTCGACGGTGGCCGGGAACCTGCAACTGCGCTCCCGGGTGGCCGTGCTCGACGGCGCCATCCTCGCCCTGTCCCCGAGCAGCCTCGAGGTGCTGCGCCTGCTCGCCGCCCGGCATGGAGAGGTGGTCACCCGTGACGAAGTGCTCGACGTCCTCCCCGGCAGCTCCCGCGATCCGCACGCCGCGGAGGTGGCGGTGGCCAGGCTGCGGGAGGCCGCGGGTCACCGGGGCCTAGTCGCCACCGTCGTGAGGCGCGGGTACCGGCTGGGCCTGGCCTGAGCGGCTCGAGGGGGATCTCGACACGTCGTCCGCTCGTTCCTCGCGGCTCCTACTCGATCAGCGGAGATGGTCGCGTTTCGCTGGTCGAGTGGCCGGCGAGGGACGAGTCGGCGTGTCGAGACCCCGGGGAGGCGAGGGTGATCTCGACACGTCGCCCGCTCGTTCCTCGCGGGCTCCTACTCGATCAGCGGGTGGTGGTCGCGTTTCGCGGGCTCCTACTCGATCAGCGGGAGTTGGTCGCTTTTCGCTGGTCGAGTAGCCGGGGAGGGACGAGTCGGCGTGTCGAGACCCCCGGGGGAGGACTCAGACCAGGCGGTAGCCCATGCCGCGCACGGTCTCGAAGCGCTCCTTGCCCAGCTTGGTGCGCAGGTAGCGGACGTAGACGTCGACGACGTTGCTGCCGGGGTCGAAGTCGTAGCCCCAGACGTTGCTCAGCAGCTGCTCCCGGCTCAGCACCTGGCCGGCGTTCTGCAGGAACGTGGCTGCCAGCGTGAACTCCCGCGCGGACAGGTCCACCACCCTGTCATCGACGAAGGCCTGCCGCGTTCGCAGGTCCAGCCGCAGGCCGTTGTGCGACAACTCGGTGCCGGAGGAATCCGCGTTGGATGCCTTGCGCAGGCGCAGTCGAATGCGGGCCAGCAACTCCTCGAAGCTGAACGGCTTGGGCATGTAGTCATCGGCGCCCCCCTCCAGCCCGGTGACCCGGTCGGTCACCGACGCGCGCGCGGTCAGCATGATGACCGGGACGTCGACCCCCTGCCCGCGGAGCCGCTCCAGCACCTCGAAACCGTCGATGTCGGGGAGGCCGACGTCGAGGACGACCAGGTCGAAGTTCCCGTGGGTGGCCAGCGCCGCGCCCTCGACGCCGGAGGTCGTCGCGTGGGTGGTGAACCCGGCCGCCTTGAGCCCCTTGGCGATGAACGAGGCGATCCGTTCCTCGTCCTCGATGATCAGGATGGTGCTCACGAAGTCTCCTTCTGGGGTGCCAGCGGCAGGGCGAGCGTGAACGTGGACCCCACGCCGGGCTCGGACTGGATGTCGAGCCGCCCGTCGTGTGCCGCGACGATGGATTCGACGATGGACAGGCCCAGACCCGCGCCCGAGTGCCCGTCGGTGGCCCGGCCGCGGCCGAAGCGCTGGCGGATCCGCTCCAGATCCTCGGGGTGGATGCCGCTGCCGTTGTCCTCGACGCTCAGGTGGACCTCGCCCTGCACCAGCTCGGAGGAGAACGTCACCGCACTGCCGGGCTCGGAGTACTTGACCGCGTTGGCGGCCAGTTGCAGCCACGCCTGCGTGATGCGGTCGGGGTCGAGCCAGGCGTCGCTGGACTCAACGTGCCGCAGGCGCCAGCTCCGGTCACCGAGCGCGCGGGCCTTCTCGAACGTCTGGTCGGTCAGCGTAGCCAGGGACGTCCACCGGGGACGGACGAAATCGCCCTGCTGGGACTTCGCCAGGGTGAGCAGGTCGCCCACGAGGCCACCCATCCGGTCCAGCTCGTCCATGGCCAGCTCACGGGTCTGGCGGACGTCGGCGGGGTCGTCGACGTCCATCAGTTCGAGGTGACCGCGCACGATCGTGAGTGGGGTGCGCAGTTCGTGGCCGACGTCGTCGAGGAGGGTCCGCTGGCCCTCCACGGCCGCCTGGAGCCGGTCCAGCATCCGGTTGATCGTCATCGACAGTCGGGTCAGGTCGTCGTTGCCGCGCTCGGGGACGCGCGTGGTGAGGTCGTGCTCGCCGATGGCCTCGGCCGCCGCGCGCAGTTCCTCCACCGGCTTCAACAGTTCACCCACCAGCAGCCACGCCACGACGGCGGCCGCGACGCTCGCTCCCAGCGCGACCACCAGGAACGCGACCATGGTGTCGTCGAGGTCCTCGCGCGCGCCGTCGAGGTTGTGCACCTGCACGAGGGCGCCGGTGGCCTCCGGGAAGTGCACGGGCGTGACGATGTAGTAGTACTCCCGCTGGCCGGTCCTGAGCCTGCCGCGGGTGACTGACTCGGCCGACGTCAGGGGCTGCACGTGTCGCATGAGCTCGTCGTCGTCCTCGGGACGGAACTGCACGCCCTCCGACGACACCCACTCCACCTGTCCCTCGACAAAGCCGATCTCTCCCTCGTCCACGCTCAGCACGGATCGGGCGAGGTAGGTGCGCAGCAGCTCCGACGGCCCCGCGAACGTGACGCCGGTGGTGGGGTCCACGCCCTCGGTGGCCAGCACGACGAACTCCTGCCGGTTGAGCTCCAGGTCATCGGCGACCCGGCGCTCGATCGAGCGCCCCTCCAACAGGAAGACCAGCGTGCCCGTCGCCGCCAGGACGAAGACCGCGAGCAGGACCATCGCCAGCGAGATCCGCTGCCGGATGGACACGCGCGGCGGCTCGGGCGGCGTCTCGGTCCGGATCATCTCCCCATTCTCACGGATCGTGCCCAACGCTCCCTCGTCCGCGGCGGCCCCTGCTGTTGCCGGCCCAGTCATGCGCCGATTGCGGCGCTGCGGTGTCCCTTGGCGAGGACCGCGTCGAGCACGGGGGGAGCGTGTGCGATGTGGGCACCGATGTGCGCGTTGACCTCCAGCACCACCGGCCTTCCACTGCGGCGACGGCGGATGTCCACCTCCGCCGGCCCCAGCAGCCCCAGCGCCCTGCAGGCGGTCAGCGCCAGCCCCGCCACGGCGGGGTCCTCCACGACGGTGGCGCCCGCGTCGGCCAGCGTGGTGCCGTCCCGGCCCCTCGTCGACACGGGAACGGCGACGTCGTCGGCGGGTTGGTCGCCGACGAACACGCAAACGCTGTACTCCGGTCCCGGGATGTATTCACAGACCAGCTCGCAAGAACCCAGCGAGTGGTCCTGCGGCCACTCCGTCAGCAGGCGGACGCCCTGGCCCTCGCAGCCTATCCGGGGTTTGACGATGAATGGCGCACCGATCACCTCGGCCACGGTCCGGGACACCTGCCAGCCCTGCGCCGACAGCGGCACGGCCACCCCGGCGGAAGCCAGCAGGCGGGTGGTGAGCCACTTGTCACCGGCAGCGACCACGGCCTCGAGTGAGCCGACGACCGCCTGGGGCAGGTGCCGGGCGGCGGCGATCACGTGGAGCTCGGCGCACAACGTCGGAAGGAGGAGGTCGACGTGGTGTCCGGCCACCAGTTCCACCAGTTGGGACAGGTAGTAGGGATCCCCGACGGCCGGAGTCTCCAGCACCTGGATACCGTCGGCCCGTGGCGAGGGCTGCGGATCCGCGCCCAAGACGTCGAGTCCGCGCAGGCTCAACTGGTCGATCAGGTTCCTGCCGACGGGGCTCGTGGCACCGGTGACGAGGACGCGCATCATTGCGCCTCCTTTGATGAGGGAGCGTCGCGTGCCCGCTGCGCCCCGGGTAGAAGGTTGACCATGAAGATACAGCCAACCGCGCAATCGTGATGCCGCTGTGAGAGGAAGATGAGAGCGCCCTCATCAGCGGCGCCGCTACTGGGTGATGTCCCAGCTCAGCAGCTTGGCCCGGTCCGCCTTGGAGGTGGAGCCCTGCAGCGCCAGCAACTCGGCGTAGATGCCGCCCGTGGTGGCGAGTTCCGCGGGGGTGCCCACCTCGTCGATGGCGCCGTCGCGGATGGTGACGATCCGGTCCACCGTCGAGATGGTGGACAGGCGGTGCGCGATGATCAGCGTCGTCCTGCCCTCCATGAGCTCTTCGAGACCCGCCTGGACCTGGCGCTCCGCCTTGGTGTCCAGCGACGACGTCGCCTCGTCCAGGATGAGGATGGGAGCGTCCTTCAGCATGGCCCGGGCGACGGCGATGCGCTGCTTCTGCCCGCCGGAGAGTTTGATGCCGCGCTCGCCGATCTCGGTGTCGAAACCCTTGGGCAGCTTCTGGATGAAGTCCAGGGCGTTGGCGCGTCTGGCGGCCTCCCGGAGTTCGGCCTCGGAGACGTCGTCGCGGCCGTAGGCGATGTTGCCGCGAACGGTCCCGGAGAACAGGGATGCGTCCTGGAACACCACCCCGATCTGGCTGCGCAGCGCCGCCGTCGGCACCTCGGTGACCGAGCGGCCATTGACCCGGACGGTGCCGGAGGTGGGGGTGTAGAGCTTCATGACCAGGTTCACCAGCGTGGTCTTGCCGCCGCCGGACTCGCCCACGAAGGCGATCCGCTCGCCGCGCCGGATGGCCAGGGACACGTCGCGCAGGACCAGCTCCTCGCCGTAGCCGAAGCTGACGTCGTCGAAGGTGACGACGGGGTCGGTCTCCTCCCACTCGACGACGCCGCCCTGCTCGACCATCGGGTTGTGCGGCTCGTCGGCCTGCGACATGACCAGGAAGTACTCGTTGCTGCCGGTGATGGCGCGCTGCGTGCTGTCCACCATGAAGCTCATGCTGGTGATGGGCTGCTTGGCGATGTTGATCAGCTGCACCAGCAGCACCATGGATCCGACGGTGAACGTCCCGTCGGCGGTCTGCAGGAAGATGATCAGGTACAGGGCGAAGAAGACCAGGTCCAGGACCGCGCGGCGCAGGACGTCCATGGCATGCCAGAACCGGGACTGGACGCGCGTGATGGCCACGCCCTTCTGGTAGCGGCCGGTGAACTCCGCCAGTTCCGCGCGTTCTGTGACGAAGGACTTCACCACCCGCATCTGCCCGATCACCTCGGCGAACCGGCCGCCCGCGGCGTCGTACTCCAGGTTCTTGGCGGTCTCCAGCCGCTGCCAGCGCCGCGACGTCAGCGCCGTGAGCCACACGAACGCCGGGTAGATGATGATCAGCAGCAGCGCCAGCCAAGGTGAGTGGAACGCCGAGATCACGAGCACAGCGAGGACCGTGATGAGCGTGGTGAAGAAGCTGTTGGAGAACATCTGCAGGAAGTCGCTGATCGAGGTGATCGAGCGGTTCAGGCGCGAGATGAGGGTGCCGGTGAGTTCGGAGTCGAAGTAGCGCTGCGGCAGGCGCAGGAGCTTGTCGAAGTAGCGCTGCGAGAGGATCACCCGCAGGCGGGTGCTCATCACGTCACCGAGGTACCCGACGATGTTGGTCACCAGCGTGTTGGCGAGCATGATCCCCAGCAGCGCGACCGCCAGCCACACCAGCTCGGTGACAGCGCCTTCGCCGTTGCCGCCGGCCATGTCCACGACGGTCTGGGTGGCCTGGGCGATCACGAACGGGGCGAGCAACGTCGTTGCCGACGTCAGGACCGAACCGGCGATGATTCCGGCGTACAGCGGCCACAGCTGGCTGGCGGTCGCGAGGATACGCGCGATGCTGCGCATCAGCGGAAGCCCTTCGTCCCCCACGGGGTGTCGTTGCCGTTCGGTGGGCCCTCGACCTCCACCACGGCGATCCCGCTGCGTTTGAGCTCCAGATTGGCCATCCGGGAGATGACGGCCGCATCGCCCCGGCGCCACGCCGCCACCGGGTCGTCGCTGATCTTCGCGAGCTGCGTCATGGGTGCCTTGGCCATTGCCCGGAGCGCGAACAGGTCGAGGTCGGCGAGCTGGTCGATGTAGGCGCGGGCGGCCGCGGACTCGCGGCCGCGCCGGATCCGCGGCGGCAGGTAGATGAGCGCGAGGGTCAGCGTCGGCATCGCGAAGGCGAACCAGAACAGCAGCCAGGCGGTGCCATGGATGGCGTCGGCCTGCGCGGCGGCGTCGGTGGCCAGGCCGCGGAGCGCGTCCCCGATCCCGGTGAAGCCGCCCTGCAGTTCCTCCCCGACGAACGGAACCTCGCGGATCCGGTCGCCCAACCCGTCGACCTCGCCCGCGAGGTCCCGGGTGGTGGCCCCGATGGATTCGGACGGCACCGCCAAGAGGTCGACGGCCCCCTTGATGGTCCAGGCGATCAACCCCCACATGATGGCCCAGCCGATGAGCACCAGGTCACCCACCAGGTGGAGTGCGCGACGGGTGGGTGTGACACGAGCGATGTGCATGCGGCCTCCCTTCCGCAGTAGCTTGTCACACCCGCAGGGGACTCCGCTTCGTGCCACGGTTGCGGGGAGGCACCCTCGCCCGAGGACGCGCAGGATGCTGAATCCCTGACGGGTGAACCGGAGGTCATACAGAGTTGGCCGACAGTTAACCGAGCAGCGCGGAGCGTTAACCCCCGCTCGCTACGTTCCGGCCATGCGCAACTCGAAGACATTACTGGTGGCCGTGCTGGCCACACTGATGGTGCTGATCGCACCCGTGACCGCCCGCGGTGACGCCACCGCCCAGGCTGAGTCCACCATTGCCCAGCTGGTGTTCCTCGGATCCGGAGTCCAGACCGTCAGCCAGGAGTTTCCCAACTTCATCGAGATCGACGGCCAGAAGATTTCCTTCCCCGACACCGACGTCATGAACTACACCGAGGCCCGGATCCCCGTCGACCTGGCCACCTTCACGGCGGACCCCCTGGTGGTGACGGTGGAAGCGGCCTTCAAGGAGTCCGCCGCCAAGACCGACGACTTCACGCTGCGAGGCGTCCACCTGGAACTCCCGGACGGCACGTTGGTGTTCCAGGAGGGCACCAACGAGGCCACCTCCTACCCGTTCCGCTGGGCGGACAACACCTACAGCCGGGTGTTCACCTTCCCGATCGCCGGGGCCACGGCGTCACCGTCACCGTCACCGTCGCCGACGCCGACGGTGAGCGAGTCCGCCGAGCCGACCCCAACCGCCTCGGAGACACCGACCGCCGAGCCCACGGTGACCGAGGAGGCCGGTGAGCACGCCGTCGACCTGACCCTGCCACCGTCCCCGCTGGCCGGCGAGGTCACCATCAGCGGCCGCTCCACCGACGCCGCCGACGACCTGTGGTTCAACATCGACGGCACCCTGGTCCGCGGCGGCCCGGCGGGTGCGTGGGTGATGTTCGAGGGCAATGGCATCCAGACCCAGACGCAGCGGTTCGAGAACCGGATCATCGTGGGCGGCCAGACCTTCCCGATGCCCGAGCGCGACATCCAGAACTGGGAGACCGTCTCCATCTTCATCCCCGGCGAGGTGCTCACCAGCGACCTGACCGTCACCATCGCTGCCGGTGGGCGCAACAACAACCACGACGACTTCTGGGTGCGCGACGTCCGAGTCCTGCTGACCGACGGGACTGTTCTGCGCGACGCCAAGCGGGACCCGGCCCAGGCCGTGGAACTCGCCGACGGCTGCTGCCCCGACCCCAACCGTGAGCCAATCACCACCTTCGACTTCGACTACACGCCCTCCGCGACGGACCTGGCGCAGGTCTCCTACGAGTGGGACACCACCGCGGTGGCCGACGGTGAGCACACCGTCGAACTCGTGGCCTCCGGGGTCCGCGGCGAGGTCAAGGACTCCGCCACCGTCGTGGTCGACAACACCGGCCCGGTCGTGGCCGTGACCGCCCCCGCGGCATCCCTGAAGGGTGAGGTGGCGCTGGCGCTTGACGTCCAGGACGCCTCGGAGGTCGCCAGCGTCGTCGTGACGCTGAACGGCGAGGAGGTCGCCGTCGGAGCCACCCTCGACTCCGACGACCTGCCCGTCGGCCCGGCCGAGCTGCTCATCGTCGCCACCGACGCACTGGGCAACGTCACCGAGCACACCCACACCTTCGAGGTGATCGGCGAGGACCCCACCAGCGTCGAGCTGGTGGCTCCGACGGCGGCCACCGTCGAGGCCGGGGACGTGCAGCTCTCAGTCCGCGCCACCGACCCCGCCGGCGACGACCTGCAGGTCAGCTTCCACCAGGCCGGCACCACCCGGGCTGCAGACACGGTCGCCTCGTGGCAGGGCGTCGCCGACACCGAGCCGCCGGCCGACCTGGCCGGCTCCGAGGGCCAGGCGCTGTCCGCCGAAGATCTCGCGCTCGCGAACCGGACCGACGGCGAACGCCTCGAGACCCGTGCGAACGAGGGCTTTCCCTACCAGCGCTACGACCTCGAGGTACCGCAGTTCGCGGGCGACTCCGAGGTGGAGGTGGAGTGGCGCGGCCACTCGCTGCCCAACCGCCTGGTGACCCTCTACGCCTGGAACAACGTCACCTCTGCGTGGGACGCGCTCGCGTCGGGACGCGACCCCAAGGGCGCCGAGCTGCACCTCAAGGGCGCCGTCGCGGCGGACCACGTTTCCGACGGCCTGGCCAAGATCCTGGTCCAGGACCAGCTCCCCGAGCCCGAGAGCTACGACTTCAACTTCGCCTGGGTCACCGACACCCAGTACTACTCGCAGGACTTCCCGGAGGTCTTCCGGGCGATGAACCAGTGGATCGCGGACACCGCCGAGGAGCGCAAGACCGTCTACACCATCCACACCGGTGACCTCGTGGAGACCACCGGGTCACTGCCCCAGTGGGATGTGGCCGACGACGCGATGCAGATCCTCGACGACGCCGGCATGCCCTACGGCGTGCTCGCGGGCAACCACGACAACTCGTCCGGCACCAACCACACCAACTACGGCAACACCTTCGGCGACTTCCGGTTCGAGGGCCAGCCCCACGTCGGAGGCACCCACAACAACAACCAGAACAGCTACCACTTCGTGGACCAGGGCGGCGCCGAGTTCATCGTCGTCTACCTGAGCTACGGCGTGACCGCAGAGGAACTCGAGTGGGCAGCCGGGGTGCTCGCGGCTCACCCGGAGCGCAACGCGATCATCGCCACCCACGACTACCTGTTCGCCAACGGAACCCGCAGCCCCGAGGGCCAGGCCATCCACGACGCCCTGGTCGCGCCGTTCGACAACGTGTTCCTCGTGCTGGCCGGTCACGCCCCCGGCGTCGCGCGCAACGTCATCGAGACCATCGGCAACGACGGCGAGCCCCGCCAGTACATCGAGATGATGGTGGACCACCAGTTCGCCACCACCGCCGGCGGCCAGCGCGACACCGGCTTCCTCCGGATGCTGCAGTTCGACGTCGCCGCCAAGACGTTGCAGGTGAGCACATACTCGCCGGTCCTGGACAGCCACGCCTATTTCGCCGAGGAGCAGGAGAACTTCACGCTGCCCATCGACATCGTCGACGCCGAGCGCCTCGTCGCCACCGACTCGCTGCAACTCCAGGTCCGCTCCTCGGAGCCGATCACAGGGCCGGTCGCGATCGCTTCCGGTGAGGTCGCGAGCGGGACCTGGGCAGGGTTGGAGCGCGGCGCCTACTCCTGGTACGCGGAGGTGACCGACGAATTCGGCGGGCGCCTGCTCTCCGACGTGTTCACCTTCGACGTGGCAGCGGGCACCGAGCCCACCCCCACCCCGACCGAGCCGACGACCTCACCGTCGCCGACCCCGACCAAGTCACCGACGGTGAGCCCCACCCCGAAGCCCAGCGTCAAGCCGACGCCCGCGCCGACGGCGAGCTCTCCCGGCGACGTGTACACGACCCCGGGCTTCCACATCTCGGGCGGACGCAGGTGGCACACCACGTGCGAGCCGTACTCCCAGACGTTCCGGTGCCGTACCGACATCTGGGCGACCCAGGTGAACAGCGTCGACGGCCGCTACGTCTCGAGCAACGGCTGGGTGTTCAACAACCTCACCTACCTGCCGATGATGAAGCGGGACGCCTGGGCCGGCAACCCACTGGGCAAGGCGGGCGAGTGGGTCGCCGCTGACGGACGCCGCTGGCGCACCGAGTGCGACAACGCCGTGACAGGCAGGAACGGCTGCCGCAGCTACACCTGGACCAGCTACATCGCGGCCGAGCAGGTCTCGACGGGTGAGTGGGTCTACTACCCGACCGAGAACTGGGTGTTCAACAACCTGGTCCGCTTCAAGGCCTGAGCCGACGCCCGACGGAGGTGGGTTCGTGGATGCGCGAACCCACCCCGGTCGGGTGACTCGGAGCCATGAGAAAGCCGCCGACCCCTCGTGGGGCCGGCGGCTTCTGGGTTCCAGGGGTCAGCGCTCGTTGATCGGCACGTAGTTGCGCTCGGTCTCGCCGATGTAGACCTGGCGGGGCCGCCCGATCTTGCGGCTCGGGTCCGCGTGCTCCTCGCGCCACTGGGCGATCCAGCCGGGCAGGCGGCCCAGTGCGAACAGGGCGGTGAAGTAGTTGGCCGGGAAGCCCATGGCGCCGTAGATCAGGCCGGTGTAGAAGTCGACGTTGGGGTACAGCTTGCGCTCGATGAAGTACTCGTCGTTGAGCGCGGTGTCCTCGAGTTCCAGGGCCATGTCGAGCAGTTCGTTCGACTTGCCGGAGTTGCGAAGGATCTCGTCGGCGTGGCTCTTGATGATCCGGGCGCGGGGATCGTAGTTCTTGTAGACGCGGTGCCCGAAGCCCATCAGCTTCACGCCGGACTTCTTGTCCTTGACCTGGGCCATGAACGTCTTGGCGTCCAGGCCCTCCTCCTTGAGCTTGGCGAGCATCTCCAGGACCGCCTGGTTGGCACCGCCGTGGAGCGGCCCGGAGAGGGCGTTCACACCGGCGGAGATCGAGGCGTAGATGTTGGCGTCGGAGGAGCCCACCATGCGTACCGTGGAGGTCGAGCAGTTCTGCTCGTGGTCCGCGTGCAGGATGAACAGCGTCTCGAACGCCTTCACGATGGACGGGTTGATCTCGTACTCCTCCTGCGGGGTGCCGAAGCCCAGGCGCAGGTAGTTCTCGACGTAGCTCAGCTTCTTCTGCGGGTAGAGGAACGGCTCGCCGACGGAGCTCTTGTAGGCGTAGGCGGCCAGCGTCGGCATGGAGCCGATGAGGCGCAGCGATGCCTCCTCCACCTGGTGGGGGTCATGGGGGTCGAGCGAGTCGCGGTTGAAGGCGCCGAGGGCCATGATGCCCGCGGACAGCACCTGCATGGGGTGGGCGCCGCGGGGGAAACAGCGGTAGAGCTCGCGCATGCGTTCGTCGATCATCATGCGGTCCGCGACCTTGCCCTCGAAGGAGGACAGCTCACCGGCGGTGGGCAGTTCGCCGTAGATCAGCAGGTAGGCCACCTCGAGGAAAGTGGCCTCCTCGGCAAGCTGCTCGATGGGGTAGCCGCGGTACTGCAAGATGCCCTCGTTGCCGTCGATGAAGGTGATCGAGGAGCGGCAGGAGGCGGTGTTGACGAATCCGACGTCGAGCGTCACGTTCCCGGTGCTGGAGAGCAGCTTGGAGATGTCGTAGCCGTCGTTGCCCTGTGACGCCGGTACGAAGGGAAACTCCAGCTCGGCGTCTCCGTGCTTGAATGTGGCGCTTTCGGTCATTTTGCGGTGTGCCTTCCTTGGGACTACGACGTCTGGGCCGAGGGTTTGCTGCCTTCAGCGGCTCTGCTCAGCCAACCATACAGGGACTGAATCGTCACATGGTAGGCGTGGACGAGCGGTCCGGCCGCTCACTCCCGCGTGAGGAAACCGTTTCCCAAGAATTTGAGGAAACTTCAACTAGATCGTTGACTTTTCAACTAGACTCGTGCATAGTTGAAAGTGAAAGTCTTCACGACACCCATCCAAGGAGCAGCACATGGCAAACCATGAGGAACTCAACGGCGCGTACACCCTCGACGCCTCCCACACCACCCTCGCGTTCGTGGCCCGTCACGCCATGATCACCAAGGTCCGCGGCACCCTCGCCGCCGAAGGCAACGCGGTCCTGAACGCGGCCGACCCCAAGGCCTCCAGCGTCACCATCACGGCCGACACCTCGTCGGTCAACACCGGCAACGCAGACCGCGACGCACACCTGCGCAGCGCGGACTTCTTCGACTCCGAGAACTACCCAGCCATCACCTTCACCTCCACCGACGTGAACGTCATCGGTGAGGACGAGGTCGAGGTGACCGGTGACCTGACGATCAAGGACACCACCAAGCAGATCACCATCCCCCTGGAGTACACCGGTACCGTCGTCGATCCCTTCGGCAACACCCGCGCGGGCTTCGAGGGCAAGGTGCCCGTCAAGCGCACCGACTTCGGCCTCACCTGGAACGCGGCCCTCGAGGCCGGCGGCGTCCTCGTCTCCGACAAGGTGACCCTCGAGTTCGACGTGGCGCTCGTCAAGAACGCCTGATCCCTTTCGGGGCATGAAGAAGGGGCCGGACAGCAACTGCTGTCCGGCCCCTTCTCTGTTGGCGAACTGGCGGCTCAGAGACCGTCGCTCGACTCGGAACGGGTGATGTGCTCACCGGTGTTGGGGTCGGCGACGCTGCGGGTCTCGGTGACGCGGCTGCGGGGGCGGGCGGCGACCAGCGCCCAGATCAGGCCGATGACACCGCAGGCCATCAGGATGTACCCGGCGACGTCCAGGCTGAAGTACGGGAAGCTGTCGGCCGTTACGGCAAACGCGAGGATGGCTCCCAGCGCGATCAGGAAGATGGAAGTACCGATTCGCATGGTTGTGCTCCTTTTATCGGGGGCAGGTACTCGACCTGCCGACTCCGACAGCGTAACGCGCTGGAGGCCCGCTGCGCGTAGGACACCTGAAGTTCACGTTTCGTCGCTACCTTGAGCGTGTGAACAGCATCCAGCCCCCGCCGGACACCAGCAACCTCCCGCCGACGCCCGATGACGTCCTCTCGCTGGGGCAGGGGGCACTCGCTGAGAACCCCGCGCCCCGGTGGAAGGTCTTCAGCTGGGGACTGTGGGACTGGGGCACCCAGCCCTTCGCCACCGTCATCACCACCTTCGTGTTCTCCGTCTACATCACCTCCTCGGCGTTCGGCCCGGAGAACTACACCTCGGTCGCGCTGTCCATCGCCACCGGCACCGCGGGCGTCCTGATCGCGCTGCTCGCGCCGGTGCTGGGACAGGGCACGGACCGCTCCGGGAAGCGCATGTTCCACCTGCGCTGGCAGACCTGGCTGCTGGCCGCCATCTCCGCCGCGCTGTGGTTCGTGGCCCCCGAGGCCAACTACCTGGTCCTCGGCCTCACCCTGCTGGCAGCCGGCAACCTCGTCTCCGAGATCGCCAACGTCAACTACTACGCCGCCCTGGACCAGGTCTCGACGCCGCGGACCGTCGGCCGGATCTCCGGGCTCGGCTGGGGGCTGGGTTACCTGGGCGGCATCTCCATCCTGCTGCTCATCGTCGGTCTCCGGGGTGCCGAGTTCACCGCCGACGACGTCCGCTTCTCCATGCTCGTGTGCGGCGCCTGGACGCTGCTGTTCACAATCCCGATCTTCGTCGCGCTGAAGGACAAGCCGGTTGCACAGCCGCCGCCGCCGCGCTCAGTGCAAGAGTCCTACGCCGACCTCTTCCGATCCCTGAAGCGCGTCTACCGGGCATCCCCGCACACCGTCTACTTCCTGCTGGCCTCGGCCTTGTTCCGCGACGGGCTCAGCGGGGTGTTCACCTTCGGGGCGGTGCTGGCCGCCGGAACGTTCGGCTTCGAGTTCTCCGAGGTGATCATCTTCGGGATCGTCGCCAACGTCACCGCGGGGATCTCGACGATGCTCTTCGGCCTGCTGGACGACAGGATCGGCCCCAAGAAGGTCATCATGATCTCGCTGGTGGCGCTCGTGGCGCTGGGCCTGGCGGTGTTCTTCCTCCACGACGGCGGCACACCGGTGTTCTGGGTCCTGGGGCTCGCCATGACGCTGTTCGTCGGGCCGGCGCAGTCCGCGAGCCGCTCCTTCCTCGCCCGCTCCATCCCCGAGGGCAAGTCCGGGGAGATCTTCGGGCTCTACGCCACCACGGGCCGAGCGGTCTCCTTCTTCTCGTCGGTCGGGTTCGGCGGCGCCATCGTCCTCGGCACGCTCATCACCGGCAGCGAGGAGACGCAGTACTTCGGCATCCTGGGCATCGTGCTGGTCCTGCTGGCGGGCCTGTTGGTGATGATCCCCGTCAAGGAGATCGGCCCCAGCTTCGCCGACACCCCGGCGCGCGGATAGCAGCGGCGGTCACCGGGGGTTCACCTCCGGGTCGCCTCGGCGTCACCCGCAATTGGCCAGCCGGTCACCAGGGGCTGATTGGTTGTAGGGGACCGCCTCTTCAACTTCCTGGAGCACCGTGAGAACCACATCTTCCCGACGCGCCGCAGCCGTACTGGGCTCGATCGCGCTGGTCGCCGCCAGCGTCCTCGCGACCGCACCGGCGGCAGCCGATGCTGCCGATCCGATCCCCGACACCGTCGAGACCGCCTGGCCCTCCCCCGACCTCGATGCCGACCCGGCGGCCAATCTGGCCGACGCCCACGCCTCGACAGCCCCAGCGCCGGGGGTCTCCAACCTCGTCCTCGGTGTCGGGGAGACCGACGCCGAGCGCAATCTCGCCTGGTACTCGCCGGTCGGGCAGGCCCACACCGTCGAGCTGGCCAGGACCGACGAGATCGTCGCGGGTGAGTTCCCGGCCGACGCCACCGTCGTCGAGCCGGACGCCTCCGGCCTGTCGGTGATTCCCGGCAAGGATTACCACCACGCCACCCTCACCGGGCTGGAGCCGGCGACGAGCTACTCCTACCGGGTCGGCTCGGAGGCGGCCGGTTGGTCCGACACCTTCGAGTTCGCCACCGACGCCTCGGCCGACTTCGAGTACCTGGTGATCGGTGACGCCCAGATCGGCTCCAGCGGTGACCCGCAGCGCGACGCGGAGGCCTGGGCCGCCACCCTCGACGTGGCCGAGGACATGTTCCCGGGAGCCAACCTCCTGGTCTCCGCCGGCGACCAGGTGGACTCCTCCGCCAACGAGATCCAGTACGAGGGCTTCACCTCGCCCGAGCAGCTCGGCTCCCTTGCCCTGGCCACCACCATCGGCAACCACGACGTCTCCGCCCGCGCCACCTACGAGCAGCACTTCAACCTGGCCGGCCTGGACACCGACACCCGCGACAACTCCTTCGTCTGGAATGACACCCTCTTCATCGTCATCAACACCAACCTGCGCGACACCGCCGCGCACAAGGCGTTCATGGAGCAGGCCATCGCCCAGGCCGGGGAAGTCGACAACAAGGTGGTGGTGATGCACCACTCCATCTACTCGACGGCCTCGCACACCAACGACTCCGACATCATCGAGCGCCGTGCCGAGTACCCGGCCGTCTTCACCGAACTGGGGATCGACTACGTCCTTTCCGGACACGACCACGTCTACACCCGCACCCACCTGATGAGCGACGGTGAGCCGGTCTCCGGGGGGCGGCCCGCGACGCTGACCCCGCAGGCTGGCCAGTGGCTCTACCTGACGCTCAACTCCTCCTCGGGCAGCAAGTTCTACGGCGTCCTCGACCAGGAGTTCGGCTACGCCTCCGTCATCAACCAGGAGCGCGTGCCCAACTTCACCCACGTCGCGGTGACCGAGTGCCGCACCGACTTCACCACCTACCGCCCCGCTGACCGCACCGTCGTGGACACGGTCGGGATCGCCAACGTGAAGGCCGCGCCGGTGATCGAGGCCGGTGACGTCACCATCGCAGCCTCCGACGTCGCCGGATTCGACGAGTCCGAGGGCGTCGCCGTCGTTGACGCCTGCGAGGAACTCACCGCGGAGGTGAGCGGGGAGGTCGGATCCGAGCCGGGCACCTACGAACTCACCTACTCCGTGGTCGACGCCTACGGCAACGAGGCGGAGGCGACGCGTAGCGTCACCGTGACCGCGGACGCCACGACGGAGCCGACCGCGACGACCACCGCCACCGCGACGCCTACCCCCACCGCGACGCCGAGCGCGACCGCACCGGCGAGTCCCAAGCCGGCCCCGAGCGCCAGCACCGCCCCGAAGCCCCCAGCCGGCGACCTCTACCAGACCCCGGGCCTCCACAGGTCGGGCGGTCGGGACTGGATGACCGTCTGTGAGCCCTACTCCCGCACCACCCGCTGCTTCACCTACATCTGGGCCACCCAGATCCACGAGCAGGACGGGAAGTTCGTGGAGGGTCGGGGCTGGGCGTTCAACAACCTGACCTACGTCGCCTCACCGAAGGCGCTGTGGGCCAGCAACCCGCTCGGCAACACCGGTAGCTGGACCGCGGCCGACGGCCGGAAGTGGCGCACCGAGTGCAACACCCCGCGCGTCGGGGGCAACGGCTGCCGCTCGTGGGCGCAGGCCCGGATCGTCGAGCGGGACCCCGCCGGCGGCTACCGCTTCGTGACCACGGAGGTGTTCAACAACATCGTGCGGTTCAGCTCCTGAGGCTGAGCAGCTCTGCGACGGCAGGATGCGGACCGGCGGGTCCGCACCCTGCCGTCTGCTGTTTCGCGCCAATGTCCCGTGCGGTATCACCAACCGCGTCCGAACCTCTTCCCAAGTGATCATGCTTGGGGTGATACTCGCCCCAGAACACCGTTTCCGGGGGGTGTGGGATGAGGCTGCAAAGGCCGGCGGAACCTGCCATCCTCGCGCAGGCCAGGCCGAGGCTGGAGGCGGAGTTGGAGCGCGCCTGGCAGTCGAAGCGCAAGCGCGGCCCGGAGGCCGACCCGCTCCTGAACCACTCGGAGGTCGTCTCTGCGCTGCTGGCGATGACGCAGGGCACCTGCGCCTACTGCGAGCGGTCCGTTCCCGCCAGCGGGCCCGACTCCGTCGTCGTCACCCACCACCGGCCCACCTGGGGTGCCGTCGGCCAGGCCGGTGAGGTGGACCAGGAGGCCTACCGCTGGTTCACCTACGACTGGGAGAACCTCTACCCCGCCTGCGCGGACTGCGTCCGGTCCCGGGGAACCAGGTTCCCTGTCGCCGGCACCCGAGCCAGGAACCGGTCCGAGATCATCTCGGAGCACCCGCTGCTGCTGGACCCCGTCGTCGACGACCCCGACCAGCACCTCCGCTACTCGGCCGACGGCACGGTCGTCGCCATGACCGACCGCGGCCTGACCACCTCCGACGTCCTCGCGCTGAACCGGGACGCGCTCGTCAGGGCAAGGGCTGCGGTGGCGGAGCACCTTGCGAGCCCCGACGCCGACGTCGACGCCATGGGCTTCGCCACCCTCCGACGGCAGCTCGCAGAGTCCCTGCCGGGCGCCGCACCGCCGCCCGGGGCACCGCCCGCGCCCACGCCGTCGCCTCCCCTGCCGGCCGGCCCACCGCTGCCCCGCATGGTTGGAGCGGAGCCGGGATCGCAGGGTTACGACCTCACCGGACCGATGGGCCCCGCGGAGAAGCACAACTACTTCAATGCCGCGCAATGGATCGAGCGCGTGGTGATCGACAACTTCCGGCCCATCCGCGAACTGGACCTGGACCTGTCGCGCTCCACCAGCGAACGCGGCCCGTGGACCGTGCTGCTCGGGGAGAACGGCTCCGGGAAGAGTTCGGTGCTGCACGCCATCGCCCTCACCATGATGGGCGGGGAGCAGCGCCGGGCACTGGGCATCAACGCCAGCACCTACCTGCGCCACGGCGCTCCCTGCGGCAGGGTGCAGGTGTTCCTCTCCGGCCGCACCGAGCCACTCGAACTCACCTGGGGCAGGGGAGACGTGCACTTCAAGGGCCCGGAGGCGGTGACCGCGCTGCTGCTCGGCTACGGCGCCACCCGCTTGCTGCCGCCCCGGGGTGCAGTCATGCCGATCGACCAGCGCGTGGTGCGCGTGGACAACCTCTTCGACCCCCTGCGTCCCCTCACGGACCCGACGGCGTGGCTGCTGTCGCTGGACGAGGACACCTTCGCCGACGTCGCCGAGGGCATCCACGAGTTGCTCGCGCTGGGGGTCGACGACGAGCTGGTCCGCGCCGCCGGGGTGGTGCAGCTGCGCCAGGGCCGCAACCGCTCCGACATCCGGGCCCTCAGCGACGGCTACCAGTCAATGGTTGTGATGTCGTGCGACATCCTGCGCAGCGTGCTGGGCATGTGGACCCAGCCGGCGCTGGCCGAGGGCATCGTTCTCATCGATGAGCTCGGTGCCCACCTGCACCCCAGGTGGCGGATGCGCATCGTGACGGCGGTGCGCAACCTCATGCCCCGGGTCCAGTTCGTCGTGACCACCCATGACCCGCTGTGCCTGCGGGGGCTGGTCGACGGCGAGGTGGTCGTCGTCCGCCGCAACAGCGAGGGCGACGTCGTGGCCATGACGGACCTGCCACCGGTCAGCGGGATGCGGATCGACCAACTGCTGACGTCGGAGCACTTCGGGCTGGGCAGCACCGACGACCCCGAGGTCACCGACCTGTGGGAGAAGTACTACAGCATCAAGGGGATGCGGTCACCGAGCGCGGAACAGCTCGCCGAACTGGACCGGGTCCGCACCCGGCTGGACGAACTGGAACAGCTCGGCACCACCGAGCGTGACCGGCTGGTGCTCGACTCCGCCGCGGAGTACATCGCGCACCGCAGGGAGGTGGGCGACGCCGTCGCGCCCACCAACGACGAGGTCACCCGCAAGCTCTCGGAACTGTGGGACAAGCACCTCCCCGGAGGTGTGTGATGCGACGCGTCCGGCGCCCCGATCCGCCGGAGAGCCTCGCCTCCCAGAAGGCCGAGGACGAACGGCGTGAGGCCGCCGAGTTCTACGCGGCCTGGGACGGCAAGAAGAAGTACGACAAGTTCAAGGTCTACAAGTCGCCAGACGTGCGGGCCGCACTGGAGAAGGCCTTCGGCGGCAAGTGCGCCTACTGCGAGACCTCCTACGCCGCCACCCAGCCAGTTGCGATCGAGCACTACCGGCCCAAGGGTGAGGTGGTGGTCGACGGGAAGCGGATGCCACCCGGCTACTACTGGCTGGCCAGCGAGTGGACCAACCTGCTGCCCTCCTGCACCGACTGCAACAGCCCCCGCAAGCAGGACCTGCCGACGGGGGCGCAGACCGCGGGCAAGGCCAACGCGTTCCCGCTGGCGCCGGGCAGCGTCAGGGCTGCGTCGCCCGGGGACGAGGCCAAGGAGCGACGGCTACTGCTGCACCCCTACCTTGACCATCCGGAGCGGCACCTGGAGTTCGTGTGGGGCACCGGCACCGTCGACGACGGCTGGGTGCGGGCCAAGCGGAGCGGCGGCGGCCGGGTCAGCGTGAAGGGCCAGACCACCATCGAGGTCTGCGCACTGCAACGCCGTGGGCTGGTGGCCGCGCGCCGGGACCGGTTGGTGAACCTCCTCGCCCATCTCGAGGCCGTCGTCGAGGCCCGTGACAACGTGGCCAAGCACCCGGGTGATCCCGGCCTGATGGCACAGTACGAGCGGCGGCTCATCGAGGTCAGCCGCTTCGTCGAGGACCTTGCCCCCTACAGCGCGATGGCCCGCCAGGTCGTCGCGGCCTACCACCGTCGACTCTTCGGACCCTAGGGAGACCGCCATGACCACCACACCCGACCAGTACGCAGCCGCCGGCCTGGAATGCGACATCGTGATGAAGGGCGGGATCACCAGCGGCGTGATCTACCCGCAGGCCGTCTCCAGACTGGCGCGGGTCTACCGACTGCGTTCCGTTGGCGGGGCCTCCGCGGGCGCGATAGCCGCCGCAGCGGCCGCCGCCGCGGAACTGGGACGCGCCACCGGCGGCTTCGAAGAACTGGACCGGATGCCGCAGGATCTGGCGACGACGGGGCCGGACGGCCGCTCGACGCTGGCTACCTTCTTCCAGCCCACACCGACTGCCGCCCCGCTCTTCCGGGTGCTGTCGGCCGTGGACGGCAAGGAGGGCGGAGCCCTGTACGGCGCCGTCGCCGGAGTGCTGCTGAGGGGCTTCTGGAAGGAGGCGCTCGCCGGGGCCCTGCCCGGGCTGGTGCTGGTGGTGCTGAGCGCGATGGGTGAGGGGATCGCGGCGGTGGCGGGTGTGGTCGCTGGCTTGCTGGTTCTGCTGGCAGGGCTCGTGCTGGGCGTGGTCCTGGGCGTGAAGCGGACCCTGGCCGCCGTCGCGGCCGACGGGTACGGCATGTGCACCGGCATGCCCGGGGTTGACTCCGGCGACGCCACGGCACTGACCCCCTGGCTGCACCAGAAGTTCCAGTCGCTGGCGGGGCGGGGAGCGGGCGAGCCGCCGCTGACCTTCGGTGACCTGGAGCGGGGCGGCGTGACGCTGCGGATGATGACCAGCAACCTGACCAAGCGCCAGCCGATGGCGATGCCGTGGCGCACCGGCGAGTACTTCTTCGACCCGGACGAACTGCGCCGCGTGTTCCCGGCCGACGTCGTCGAGTGGATGGTGGACAACCCTCCGGAGCTGCCCGGCGGGCAGGCTGGTCGGTTCGACGCCCAGCTGCTGCGCCAGCAGGCGGGCCGGTTGCGGCCCTGGCCTGCGGCCGACAAGCTGCCCATCCTCGTCGCCACCCGGATGTCACTCAGCTTCCCGGTCCTGATCACCGCGGTCCGGCTGCAGGCCGTGGACTACACGCAGCCCGCCAACCGCGAGGCGCGCGACGCGGTGCCGGGGTGGCGGCGGGCCAACCCCGACGGCACCGTCGAGCAGGCGCTGGCGACGTTGCCCGCGCCGTCGTTCTCGAACGTGTGGTTCACCGACGGCGGCCTGTGCTCGAACCTGCCCGTCCACTTCTTCGACACCCCGCTGCCGAAGCGTCCGACGTTCGCGTTCAACCTCGACTCCTTCCCACCGGGGCGGGAGAAGAGCAGCGACCAGGCGGACAACAGCTACCTGCCCACCGACAACCGCTCGGGGATGCAACGTCCCTGGTACGACATGTCCAGCCAGGGGCTGGGGGGCTGGAAGGACTTCCTGATGCAGCTGTTCCACACCGCCCGCGAGTGGGTGGACGCCGCACAGCTCGTGCTGCCCGGCTACCGCGACCGGATCGTCACCGTGTACCACGACCACTCGGAGGGCGGAATGAACCTTACGATGCCGCCTCCGGTGGTGGGCGAGCTCGCCCTGCGCGGGGCGCTCGGCGCCGAAAAACTGGTGACGGCGTTCGCGTCGACGGGTCCAGGACACATCGCACCGGGGTGGGAGAACCACCGCTGGGTGCGGTTCCGCACCGCCACCGCGGGGCTGTCCGACTGGCTGGAGCGGTTCGTCGAGAACTACCAGGACCCCACCCCGCATGCCACCCCCTACAGCGAGCTCGCCGGCCCGGGGGCGCAGGCCCCGCTGCCGTCGTACCGACCCTCGAAGTCGGACCGCGAACTCATCAACCAGCACACCGGTGCCCTGGTGGAACTGGGGGAGCGGTGGCGTTCCGACGACGCGCTCACGGCCTCCGCGCCGAAGTCGCGGCCCCAACTCCGCCTGGTGCCCGACGACGGCACCGCGGCCGGGTTGGAGGAGAGTTCGGCACCGCCCCCGCCGCCAGCTGACTAGCGTCGGCAGCCGGCCCGGGTCAACGTCTGCCCCACTCCCACGGCGTCCTGGTGAGCAGTCCTCGGCCCTCGATGGTGGTCTCCCCGGTGTTCTTCACCAGGTGGTGATGCACGACGGGGGTGTCCTCGTCGCCGTGGTCCCGGAGCGGGTTGGTCAGCTCCTCCGAATGGGACACGATCATCACCTGCGTGCGGGCCGCGACCTCGGTAACGAGCCGGGCCAGCACCGGCAACACATGCGGGTGCAGGCTGGTCTCGGGCTCGTTGAGCACCAGCAGGCCCGGCGGCTGTGGGCTCAGGAGCGCGGTGAGCAGCAGCAGGAAGCGCAGGGTGCCGTCGCTGAGTTCCTCCGCTCCCAGGGGGCGCAGCATCCCGGGCTGGTGCACCTCAAGGCGGAAGCGGCCGTCGGAGCCCGCAGCGTCGACCTGCACCCGGCTGCCGGGGAAGGCGTCCTCGAACGCCGAGCTGAACGGGCCGGCCCAGGCGGACTCGAGGATGGTCTGGACGGCGGCGGGCAGGTCGTGGCCGTCGTCCGCGAGGACCGGGGTCCAGGTGCCGACGCACGACGACCGGGCCGGGGCTGCGCCGTCGGTGCGGAAGCTGTCGTAGAAGCGCCACGACCCGACCAGCCGTCGCGCCCAGCTGATCTCCGGGTAGCCGTCCGGGTCCGCGAGTTCCGACAGCATGCTGACCCGTGGTGACAACCGGGTGCCGAGCGGGCGCGGCTCGTCGTCAATGACCGTGACGGTACCGCCCTTGCGCTGCACGAGGCGGGCCGATGGGCGCAGGACGGGGCCGGCGAAGATCTCCTCGCGCTTGATCTGGGGGTCACGGGCGAAGGCGGTCTGGCTGGGCGTGGGGAGGCCGACGTCGATCAGGTAGCCGAGTTCCTCGGTGGCCAGTCCCAGCATCAGGCTCACCGGCTTGCTCCTTCGGGAGGTGCCCTGAACCGGCACCTCGCCGCGCCGCATGGCGCCCGAGACGACCTCTGGACCCGCCCAGAGCACCCTGTCCAGTCCGCCCTCGGTGGCCAGGGAGGCCACCACGCCGTCGCTGGCGGTGGCCGCCAGCAGCCGCAGCGCGCGGTAGAGGCTGGACTTGCCCGCGCCGTTCGGGCCGGTGACGAGGGTGACCGGCGCCAGCGGCACCGCCAGGTCCCGGAGCGAGCGGTACCCGTGGACGGCGATCGTGGTGATCATGGGTGGAACGCTAGGCGCTCAGTCCGACAGTCTCACCCCCGACGGCGTCGGCCGCCCCCAGCAGCGACTCCACCGCCGCGTCGATCTCGCGCAGCATCGTCGGGTCGGTCTTCGGCATGGGGGCGATGATCGTGTCGCCGCGCGCGGCGTCGGAGGGGATGCCCAGCAGGTGGATCCGGTGCCGTCCCGCAGGCCCGATCAGTTCGCTGGTGACCTCATCGATCCGCAACGCGGGACCCAGCGTCCGCGACCCGTGGGAATTCAGCCTGCCGAAGGGTTCGGCCAGTCCGTCCTCCAGCAGCCCGGCGATGACGGGGTCCCGGGTGAGTCGGGCGTCGTGGAGGCGGACCCAGGCGTCCAGCAGCACCCGGGCCTCCACCCTTGATCCCTCGATCAGCGGGGAGTGGGCGACGAACCCGCCCGCCGTCGCCTCGACGGTGATGTGCGGGCCGACAAACGAGACCAGCCCGGCGTCCACCAGGGCCAGCAGCTGGGCGGCCCGGAACGCGGGCGGCCCGCTGCCGATGGTGCCGCCGAAGGAGAGGAACTCGCGCAGGTCGCCGTCGTAGCCCTCGGCGTCGATGCCGTCGAAGGCTGCCAGTTCGGTCAGGAACCGGCGGGCGGCGTTGGCCTCCCACAGTCCCGCCTTGAACGGCGAGTCCAGCCCCAGTTCCGCCTCGGCGAGGTCGTCGGCGACCCGGGTGCGGATGAACTCCTGGTAGCTCGCATGGCCCTGGGCGTGCACGTGGTCGTGCAGCAGCGAGTAGAGGTCGAAGGGCTTCAGCCCCTTCGGCAGCAGGGGGTCGACGGCGGGGGCGAGCTCCCAGGGGTCGGTGACGTCGATCACCTCGATGATCGCCTTCAGGTCCAGCTCGTGGAACCTGGCCGCGGTCTCGTAGTAGGCCTCCGTCGCGTCCCTGGCCAGCAGCGGCCAGAAGTCCTCGGTGAAGCGCAGGGGCAAGCGCTCCTGCCAGTCGACGGCGCGCACCCGGCGCAGCCGCGGCGTCGGCGGCAGGCCCGCGTAGACCGACTTCGCGCGGAACGGCAGACCCTTGCGGGACCCGACGTGCAGCACGGGCTCCTCACCGCTGGGGACGTAGCGCAGGGCATCGCCGTCGCGCTCGAACCGGCCTCCGCGGCCGATGGTGAGCATGGACATCGTGTCGAAGAAACCCATGCCGAAGCCCCGCACGATCACCGGCTCCCCGGCGCGGATGGCCGACAGGTCCTGGTCGATGGGGCTGTTCGGCGGCACCCACACCACGTCGGCACCGGACGCGGCGACGGCCTCGGCCAGTTCCTTGTCTGCATGGGCGGGGTCGCTCTCCAGCCAACCCAGGGCCAGCAAGACGGCGTCGGCGGAGATCGCCCCGCCGTCGGCGAGTTCGACCACCCGATGGCCGGCCTGGTCGGTGGTCACGCGGGTGGCGCGGGTGTGGTGCCAGCGCACGGTGACGCTCGGGCCCAGCTTCGCCAGCGAGGTCCGCAGCACCCAGTCCTGGTAGTGGCCGAACAGCGCCCGGCTGGGGTGGGAGCCCGGACCGGCGGCCGCGACCTCGGCACGGAATCCGGGATCAGCGACGACGGCGTCGACGTCGGCCCCCTCGAGGAACGCCCGGCGGTGGGCTTCCGGGACCGAGACCCGTTCGTCGGTGGCGACCTCGTGGACGAGGCGGCACCACTCCCACAGCGTCGGTCCGGGGACCACCGGCCCGGAGCCGGTGAAGGAGTCGTCGGTGAACATGGTGACGGCGCCGGCGAGGGTGTTCATGCACATGTCGCGGTCCTGGTCGGTGCGCCAGATCCGCCCGGCGCCCGCCTGCGCGTCGTCCACCAGGTGGAGGGTCAGTGGGTTGTCCCCGCGCGCCGCGATGCGCTCTATCAGCGACACCCCTCGCGGCCCCATTCCGACGATGACAACGGTCAATGCCGAATCAGCCACGCTTGATATCCTCCAGGTTCGTTGCACTTGTCCCGCCTACTGACAACCCGGATCGTCTCAAAATCATTCCCTTTTCGCCTCTCGGGAATAACTTCGGGGGTGCGTTGGGTTGGCCAAGTTGTGCGCAAACCCGCGCTTGATGTCACAAGGAGTTTCCCGATGCGTCCATCCCTTCGCAAGTCCATAGCGGCCGCCGTGTCCGTCTTCGCTGTCATGACCATGGCCGCTTGTGGGCAGGAAGCCGCACCCGGCGAAGGTGAGGACGGCGCCACCGCGGAGACCGTCACGTTCGGCGTGTCCGGACCGTTGACCGGTGACCAGGCGCAGTACGGCGAGGACTGGAAGGAGGGCTTCGAACTCGCCCTCGAGAAGGTCAACGCCGAGAGCGACACCGAGTTCAAGATCGACTTCCAGGACTCCCAGGGCCAGGCCGCCCAGGCCAGCAACATCGCGCAGAAGTTCGTCTCCGACGAGAACATCCTCGCCGTCATGGGCGACTTCTCCTCGGCAACGTCGATGGTCGCGAGCCCCGTGTACCAGCGCGGCGGCGTCGTGCAGCTGGGCATCACCAACTCGCACCCGGACTTCACCACCACCGGCGACTACATCTTCGCCTCCCCGGTGACCCAGGCCGTCGAGGGCCAACTGCAGGCCGACGGCGCCAAGGCGCTGGGGGACAAGGCAGCTGTGTTCTACCTCAACACCGACTGGGGCATCACCACCTACGAGGTCTTCGAGGAGCAGGCAGCCACCAACGGCCTGGACATCGTGTACTCCTCCGCAGTGGAGGAGGCCTCGACGGACTTCAAGCCGCTGCTGCTGAACGCCAAGAACGCCGGCGCCGACGTGGTCTACATGCTCACCTACTACAAGACCACCGCTCTGCTGATGCAGCAGGCGCGCGACGTCGGCCTCGAGGCCGAGTTCGGCGCCGTCGGCTCCAACTACTCCCTGGAGTACCTGGAACTGGCAGGGGACGCCGGCAACGACGTCTACATGGCCACCACGTTCTTCCCGGCCTCCGAGGACCCGGAGGTCCAGGCCTACGTCAAGGCGTTCGAGGAGAAGTTTGACCACCAGCCCAACCTCTTCAACACCTACGCCTACGACGGCGTCCTGACGCTGGCGAAGGCCTACGAGGAGTCCGACGGCACCCGCGAGGGACTGCGTGAGGCCCTGGCCACCAGCGAGGACCTGCCCTCGATCGTCTACGGCACCTACGGCTTCAACGACGAGCGACGCATCGATGACCCGACGTTCCGCTGGATCCAGGTGCGCGACGGCGAATTCGTGGAGGTCGACCCGCTCGTCGAGTGAGCCTGTGGCCCCCGACACCAGCGTTATTCTGCATGGACCAGCGTTGTCTGCCGGCACCAGCCCTCCAGGGCTGGTGGGCACGAACAGCGCTGGTGTTGAGCAGGGAGCGCTGGTGCTGGGGCTGGTGCGCTGGCGCCCAGCACAGGGAAACCGTCGGCCGTAGGGCTGGGCGGTATCGCTGGCCGGGCGGTTGGGCCACCGGGCGGTGACAGGTAGGAACCAGGGAAAGCAGCAACGTGGACACAGTTCTCGCAGGATTGATCAACGGCAACGCCTACGCGCTGATCGCGCTCGGGCTGTCGCTGGTGATCGGCGTCGCAAACGTCATCAACTTCGCCCAGGGCTCGCTGTTCGCGGTGGGCGCCATGGTGGGCTGGCTGGTGACGACGTCGATGGGCCTGCCGCTGTGGGTCGCGGCGCTGGCGGCAATGCTCGTAACCGCCGTCCTGGGCTGGGTGATCAATGAGCTGGCGGTCAAACCGTTCGCGGGCAAGGCCCCCATCGCGGCCGTGCTTTCCACCATCGCGATGATGATCATCCTCGACTCCTCCAACGAACTGATCTTCGGCCCCGAGCTCCGCCCGATGGAGACCGGGCTGCCCGAGGCGTCGTTCCAGCTCGCCGGGCTCACGATCAACGCCATCGACATCGTGATCCTCACCACCTCGATCGTCCTGATGGTCGGTCTGGCTGCCCTGATGCGCTACACGCGTTTCGGCCGGGCCGTGCGCGCGACGTCGCAGGACCGGGAGGCGGCCGCCCAGATGGGCGTCCCGGTCAACCGCGTCCAGGCCCTGGCCTTCATGCTCGCCTCGTCGCTCGGTGGCCTGGCGGGTGTGCTGGTGGCCGCCTACTTCACCACGATCTCACCGACACAGGGCTTCACCATCGGGCTCGCCGGCATCGCCGCCGCGACGCTGGGCGGCCTCGGTTCCCTGGTCGGTGCCGTGGTGGGTGGCCTGTTGCTGGGTGTGGTCGAGGCGTTCGGGGTGTCGCTGTGGGGGGATTCGGCCCGCCAGATCATCACCTTCGGCGTGCTGCTGCTGGTCCTGTGGATCCGCCCCCAGGGCCTGCTCGGCGCCAAGGCGGTGAAGCGCGAACCGCTCACAGGGACGTTCTTCGCCGCGGCCAGGAAGATCCGCATCCCGAACTGGGGCATCGCGGTGCTCGTCGTGGTGGGCGCACTGCCGATCATCCCGGGCCTGTTCTCCGGGTACGTGGTGCAGGTCGGCGTCCAGATCGTGATCTTCGCGCTCGCAGCCCTGTCCATGGTGGTGCTGGGTGGCCAGGCCGGACAGCTCTCGCTCGGCCAGGCGGGCGCCGTCGCCATCGGTGCCTACGCGCTGGCGCTGCTGACCAAGAACGCCGGCGTCCCCTTCGTCCTGGCCATCCTGCTGGCCGGGCTGATCGGTGCGGTGCTCATGACCGTCCTGGCGGCCCCGAGCTGGCGGCTCAGCGGTCACTACCCGGCCATCGCCACCCTCGCCACGGGCGCCGCCATCATGGCAGTGGCGAACAACTGGGACGCGGTGACCGGTGGCGGGGCGGGCATCTCGCTCATCCCCATGCCCGAGGTCTTCGGCTTCGAACTCACCAGCAACTCCATGCGTTACGCGTTCGCGTTCGCCGTCCTCCTGCTGCTGTGCTTCCTGGTGCACCGGTGGTCGGTGTCCCACGTCGGCATGTACTGGCGCGCAATCCGCGACGACGAGGTGGCCGCCCGCGCCGCCGGCATCCCCACCCCGCAGTACAAGTCGCTCGCCTTCGGCGTCTCCGGATTCATCGCGGGCATCGCCGGTGCCCTCTGGGCCGGCGACTACGGCTACATCAACCCCCAGATCTTCATCCCCATGATGAGCTTCCAGATCGTAATCATCGCCGTGCTCGGCGGCATGCTCAGCCCGATGGGTGCCATCCTGGGCTCGGTGATCATGGTCGGCGGGCTGGAGCTTTTCCGGTTCTCGTCGTCGGCCCGGCTGCTGGCCTACGGCCTGGTCCTGCTCCTGCTCATCCGGTTCCGGCCGCAGGGCCTGTGGACCGACTCCGACTGGTTCACCAGGATCCGGGGCCGGTTCTCCCGCAAGTCCGCCGCCCAGCTTGAAGGGAGCGACGCATGAGCGGCCCAGTCCTGTCCGTCGCCGGACTCACCAAGAGCTTCGGCTCGCTGGTCGCCGTCGACTCCTCCACCTTCGAGATCGCCGACGGTGAGGTGGTCAGTGTCATCGGGCCCAACGGCTCCGGCAAGACCACCACCATCAACCTCATCTCGGGCGAGCTGAAGCCCGATTCCGGGAAGGTGCTCCTCGACGGCGCCGACATCACCGGCCTCAACCCCGACGACATCGCCCTGGCCGGCGCGCGGCGCACGTTCCAGAACGGGCGCGTGTTCGGCAACGCCACCGTCGAGGAGAACGTGCTGGTCGGGCAGACGCCGTTGGTGGAGAAGGCATACCCGCTTGCCGGACTGCGGCGAGTCCCGGTGTTGCGATGGCTGTCGCTGACCGCCGAGATCGTCTGGGCGCTGTTTCCATCACCGGCCAAGCGCAGGGAGCGTGAGGTGATGTCGGAGCGGGTCGGCGAGCAGCTGGCGCGCTTCGGGGAGCGGCTGACACCCCGTCGGCAGCACAACGCCGCCACCCTGTCCTACGCCAACCGCCGGCGCACGGAGATCGCGCGGGCGCTGGCGTCGTCGCCGCGGTTGCTGCTGCTCGACGAACCCACCGCCGGCATGAACATCACCGAGACCGCCGAGGTGATGGAGCAACTGCTGGAACTGAAGGCGCAGGGACAGACGATGCTGCTGGTGGAGCACAAGCTGGACCTGGTGATGAAGGTCTCCGACCGGGTGGTGGTCATGGACTCCGGCCGGATCATCTCGGAGGGCACGCCCGCGGAGGTCCAGAACGACCCGCACGTCATCGAGGCCTACCTGGGCAAGAACCGCGCCTCGCGACTCCAGCAAGGTGAGGACATCGAGCAACTCACCGAGGGCGATCCGATGGGAACCGACTATGTCATCTGAGAAGATCCTGCTCCGGGCTGAGAACGTAAACGTGCACTACGGGCAGTTCCATGCGCTGCAGGACGTGAGCTACACCATCGGCAAGGGTGAGATCGTCTCCCTGCTGGGCGGAAACGCGTGTGGCAAGTCGACGAGCATGAAGACCATCCTGCGGATCGTCAAGCCCACCTCCGGTGAGATCGAGTTCGAGGGCGAGTCCATCCTGAACTCATCCACGGCCGACGTCGTGCGCCGCGGCATCGCGTCGGTGCCGGAGGCCAGGCGGGTGTTCCCGGAGATGACGATCGAGGACAACCTGCTGGTCGGGGCGCACACCCGCCGCGACGGCATGGCCGAGATCCGCAAGGACCTGGCCGCCCAGTACGACCTGTTCCCGCGCCTGGCCGAGCGCCGGCGCCAGCAGGCGGGCACCATGTCCGGCGGCGAGCAGCAGATGCTGGCGTTCGCGCGGGCCCTGATGTCGCGGCCCAAGCTGATCTGCATGGACGAGCCGACGATGGGACTCGCGCCGATCGTCGTGGACCAGGTGCTGGACACCATCCAGCGGATCAACAAGGAACTGGGCCTGTCGGTGTTCATGGTGGAGCAGAACGCCGAGCTGGCGCTCTCGATCGCCCATCGCGGGTACGTCCTGGTCAACGGTGTGGTGACGCTTTCCGGTGGCGCCAACGCGCTGATCCGGGACCCCCGCATCCGCGAGGCCTACCTGGGCCACAAGGCGGCCTGACCCCTGAGGCGGGGGGTGGAGGACTGGACAGAAACCCCGTTTGCTCTGCACTCCAGAGCTGAGAAAACGGAGTTTCTGTCCGATCCTCCCGCCCGGCCGAGAGGCACCCATCTGGGCCGACGCCCACAGTGGCTCGTTGGCGCCCTCAGCCCTGCCCGCTGGCGATAGTGTGGGGCCAACCCCGTGGGAGGAGCAGCCTTGAAGGGCATCGTCGTGTTCTCCGGTTCGGCGCATCCCGCGCTGGCTGACGACATCTGCACCAACCTGGGCATCGAGCGCAGCCCGGTGAAGATCTCGCGCTTCAGCAACGACTGCCTCCAGGCCCAGCTGCTCGCAAACTGCCGCCAGCGCGACGTCTACATCGTCCAGCCCCTCGTGCCGCCCACGCAGGAGCACCTGATGGAACTGCTGCTCATGATCGACGCCGCACGGGGCGCCTCCGCCGGTCAGATCACCGCGGTGATGCCGCACTATGCCTACGCGCGCTCGGACAAGAAGGATGCCTCTCGGATCTCCATCGGCGGGAAGCTCGTGGCAGACATGCTCGAGACCGCCGGCGTCAACCGTATCCTCACCATGGCCCTCCACGCCCCGCAGGTGCACGGCTTCTTCGACGTCCCGGTGGACCACCTGACCGCCCTCGGGGTCATCGCGGAGCACTTCCGGGGACGCGACCTGACAGACCACATCATCGTCTCGCCGGACCTGGGCAACGCCAAGCAGGCCACCCTCCTGGCCCGGCTGCTGGGCCTGCCCGTCGCGGCCGGCAACAAGCAGCGCCTGGCCGATGACAAGGTGGTCATCGAGAGCATCGTCGGTGACGTCAGGGGCAAGAAGGCCATCGTGCTGGACGACGAGATCGCCACCGGCGGCTCGGTGGTGGAGATCGTGCACCGGCTGATCGACTTCGGCGCCACCGAGGCCGTCGTGGTGTGCACCCACGGCTTGTTCGCCGGCCGGGCGGTGGAGCGGCTGACCAGTTCGCAGTACATCACCGAGGTGATCTCCACCGACACGGTCCCGCCGCCGGCTGACTTCCCGGGATTGACGACGCTGACCGTCGCGAATCTCTTCGCTGACGCGATCGACCGGATCCACAGCGGCCGCTCGGTGTCGAAGTTGTTCAACGGCGTGGACCCGGCCTACGCGCCGCCCGAGGAACTGCCCGGTCTCTTCTGAACCACCGGACATTGGTGCGGTTGCACTACAAATGTGGCTAGGCTCCTCGGGGACCACCGCCGACCCCCGAAAGCCCGACATGTCACACACCCTGCCCTCTCACCCCGCCTTCCTGTTCGGGGGCGACTACAACCCCGAACAGTGGACCGAGGAGGTCTGGCGGGAGGACGTCGAACTCATGCGGGAAGCCGGCGTCAACACCGTCACCCTCGGGGTCTTCTCCTGGGGGCTGGTCGAGGTCGACGACGACGTCTGGGACTTCTCCGGGATGGACCGGGTGGTCGAGCTGCTGGCGGAGGCGGGCATCGGCATCGACATGGCCACCCCGACGGCCGCGCCGCCGATCTGGCTGCACCGGGAGCATCCCGACGTGCTGCCCGTCGACCACCGCGGCATCCGGTACCACCAGGGCGGCCGGCTCCAGTGGTGCCCCAGCAACCCGGTCTGGCAGCGCTACTCGGCCCGCGTCGCCGCCAGGTACGCCGAGCGCTACGGCCAGCACCCGGCCGTCGTGATGTGGCACGTCGGCAACGAACTGGGCGGGGGCAACCGCCAGTGCTTCTGCGAGCACTCGAGCCAGGCGTTCCGCGCGTGGCTGCGGGGCCGCTACGGCTCCGTCGAGAACCTCAACCAGACGTGGGGCACCGCGTTCTGGGGACTCCGCTTCCGCAGCTTCGACGACGTGCAGGCCCCCCTGGACAGCGAGACCGGCCACAACCCGTCGCTGCTGCTGGACTTCGCGCGGTTCTCCTCCGACGCGCTGCTGGCCCACTACCGGATGGAGCGAGACGCCCTCCGTGCGGCAGGTGTGGAGGCGCCGATCACTACGAACTTCATGGTGGCGACCGGGCCAGGCGTGGTGGACTACGCCAGCTGGGCGGGCGAGGTGGACATCGTCGCCACGGACCACTACACCACCGCTGCGGACCCGAACCGGGAGCGTGAACTCTCCTTCGTCGCCGCCCGCACCCGAGGCCTGGACCCGACGCGCCCCTGGCTGCTCATGGAGCATTCCACCAGCGCGGTCAACTGGCAGCCGCGCAACCGCCCCAAGCCGGCCGGCGAACTGGCGCGCAACAGCCTCCAGCACATCGCCCACGGCTCCGACGGCGCCCTGTTCTTCCAGTGGCGCGCCTCGGCTGCCGGCCGCGAGCAGTTCCACTCCGCGATGGTGCCGCACGCAGGCCGCGACACCCGTCGCTTCCGCGAGGTTGCCGAGCTGGGGGCGCTGCTGGGTCGCATCGGCGAGGTGGCAGGCTCGCTGGTGGAGCGCTCCCGCGTCGCGATCCTCGCCGACGACGTCTCCGGGTGGGCGTGGAACGCCGGTGACAAGCCCATCAACGGCTACCCGCTGCCGTTGGCGGCCAGACGCTGGTTCGACGCCCTCGCCGCGCGGGGCCACGGCCCCGACGTCGTCCCGCCCCGCGCGGACCTGTCCGGCTACGAGCTGGTGGTGGTCCCCGGCCTGTTCCTCGTCGACGACGCGACCGCGGCCGCCGTCGCTGCCGCGGCGGAGTCGGGCGCGACGGTGGTGGTCGGTTACGCGTCGGGCATCGTCGACGAGCACAACCGGGTCCGGCTCGGCGGCTACCCCGGCGCCTTCCGTGACCTGCTCGGGGTGGTCTCCGAGGAGTTCAGCCCCCTCCAGGAGGGCGAGCGAGTCCGTCTCACCTCCGGCGCCACCGCCTGCGACTGGACCGAGGAACTGCGCGTCGTCGACGCCGAGGTCCTGGACAGCTACGACGACGGCCCCCTCGAAGGACTGCCCGCCGTCACCCGTCGCGACGTCGGCGCGGGGCAGGCCTGGTATGTCTCGGCCGAGTTCGCAGCCGGCTTCGACCGACTCGTCGAAGCCGTCGTCCGCGCCGCGCAGCTGGAGCCCAGGCTCCCCACCGGAGCCGACCTCGAGGCCGTCCGCCGCGTGGGCGAGGGCGCGTCGTGGCTGTTCCTCATCAACCACTCCGACGAGGGCCGGGCGGCAGAGGCCCGTGGCCTCGACCTGGTCAGCGGCCAGCGGGTGGGCCCGACGGCTCAGGTTCCGGCCGGCGCGGTCATGGTGGTCCGCGAGGAGCGGTGAGGCCGCGCCGCCTCAGCCGCGGCGACGGCGGTAGCGCTCCACCACCTCACGCCAGCTGGGGATCACGACTCCCTGGCGCTCGAGGAGGCCGCGCAGCCTTCGACGGCTGACGAACACGCCCACGAGACCGATCGCGAAGATCGGCAGCTGGATCATCATGGCCCACCGGAGCTGCTCGCCGGTGTACTCGCCACCGCCGGACATGAGGTCCACCAGCACGCCGATGGCCAGGATCGCGATGGTGCCGGCGATGAAGGAGCCCGTGATGACGATTCCGTTGGCCGCCCCCAGCCGGTGGGCGGGGAGTTGCGTCCGGGTGAAGTCCAGCCCGATGGCGGTGCCGGGCCCGCCCGCCGCGATGGCGAGCACCAACAGCACCAGCAGCCACATCGGAGCGGGGCCGGGCCAGAACAGGACGGCGCACCAGCACACCAGGTTGACCCAGATCACCAGCAGGGCCAGCGTGCTCCTGCGCAGTGGATGCCGCCCGGTGAGCCAACCGATCAGCGGACCGAAGATCCCTCCGAAGACAGCGGTGAGGATGAACAGTGCCGAGGCCTCCGCCTCGCTGCGCCCTTGGGCCACGACGAGGAACGGGATCCCCCACATCATGACGAACGTGTTGGCCGCGAACCCCGAGGTGAGGTGGATCCAGAAGCCCAGCTTGGTCGCCGGATGCTTGGCGACGCTGGCCAGGTTGCGGGGCACCTCGCGCAGGCGGTCTCCTGTCTGCGCGCGCTCCACCCCCTCAGGCACGTCGCGGATCCCCAGGAAGCAGACCACGGCCATCACCAGCGACATCCCCGCGGCCAGGCTGAACGTGGGTTGCCAGCCGGCGTGGTTCATCATCGGCAGCAGGGCGCCGACGGAAGCGATCTGGCCGAGCTGACCCATCAGTCCCAACAGCTGCTGCAGCACCGGGACCCGGCGCGGGGGGAACCAGAAGGGCAGCAACCGGATTGCCGAGGCGAAGATGCCGGCGTCGCCCACCCCGATCAGGATCCGGGCGGCGATGGCAACCGGCAGCTGGTCGGTGGTGGCCATCAGGACCTGTGCGAGGCCCATCACCACCAGCCCGGCCGCCAGCACGAGCCGCGACCCGAACCGGTCCAGCAGGATCCCCACCGGGACCATCATCAGTGCGTACGTGGCGAGCTGGACGACGACGAAGGTGGAGACGATGCCCACCGTGGTGTTGAAGTGGTCGGCGGCGTGGATTCCGAGCACGCCCAGACTGGTGCGCTGCATGACGGCCACCGCGTACGCGACCACGCCGATCCCGAAGATGCCCCACGCGGCCCCAGTGGCGCGGGAGATGGGCTCGCTCACGGTCTCATCGGGCGTCCAGCGTGGCGGCGTCGATCACGAACCGGTAGCGCACGCGGGAGGCGACGACGTCGTCGTAGGCGCGGTCGATCTCGTCGCCCCCGATGATCTCCACCATGGGCCGGATGCCCTTCTCCGCGCAGAAGTCCAGCATCTCCTGGGTCTCGGGCAGGCCGCCGATGTTGGAGCCGGCCAGGGCCCGGTTGCGGTGGATGACGTTGCCGAGGTCGACGCCGGTGGGCTCGGCGGGGAGCCCGACGACCACGAGCGCGCCGTCGACGTCGAGGGTCTTCAGCAGGGCATTGAGGTCGATGCCGTCGGAGACGGTGCAGATGAGCAGGTCGAAGCTGTTGCGCAGGC
This sequence comes from Tessaracoccus sp. OS52, assembly GCF_020687685.1. Lineage (GTDB taxonomy): Bacteria > Actinomycetota > Actinomycetes > Propionibacteriales > Propionibacteriaceae > Arachnia. Next base: position 287,608 of record NZ_JAJEWM010000002.1, read on the forward strand.
TCCGCAGGGTGCCGTCCTCGGAGGTGGCGTGGTAGGCGACGGCGCCGAGCGCCAACCCGTCGGCCTCCTTGGAGCGCGTGCGGGACAGGACGTGGGTTTCTGCCCCCATGGCGGCGGATATCTGCACCGCCATGTGACCCAGGCCGCCGAGCCCGACGACGCCCACCCGACGGCCCGGGCCCGCGCCCCAGCGCTTCAGCGGGCTGTAGGTGGTGATGCCGGCGCACAGGAGCGGGGCGGCGTGCTCGAGCGCGATCTCATCGGGGATGTGCAGCGCGAAACGCTCCTCCACCGTGAATCCGGTGGAGTAGCCCCCGGCGGTGGGGAGGCCGTCGCGCCCGATGGAGTTGTAGGTGCCGATGCTGCCGCCCTCGCCGGTGCAGAACTGCTCCTGCCCGTCCTCGCACTCGGGACACGAGCCGCAGGAGTCGACGAGGCAGCCGACGCCCACCCTGTCGCCGACCTTGAACCGGGTGACTTCCGAGCCCACCTTGGACACCGTCCCGGCGATCTCATGGCCCGGGACCAGGGGAAACATCGCCGGTCCCCACTCCTCGCGCGCGGTGTGGATGTCGGAGTGGCAGATGCCGGCGTAGGCGATGTCGAAGAAGATCTCGGTGGGGCCGGGCTCCCGGCGGGTGATGGTGGTCCGGGCGAAGTTACCGGTGGGTGAATCGACGGCGTACGCGGTTACTTCGGGCACGGATTCCTCCTGGGATGAGAGCTGGTCCCATCCTAGTTCGGAGTCACTCCTCGGAGACCGCTTCGACCCAAGTCAGGGCGTCTTCGGCAGCACCGGGCTTGGGCTCCTCGGCGTCGGCGTCGGGGACCGTGCACTCGGGCTTGACGCCGGGTTCCGGTCCGAACTCCTTGCCGCCGAAGACCTGCTCCTTGGCGAACTCGTAGTAGTCCGCGTTCTCGCCGCTGTCATAGGGGTTGTCGAGTGCGCAACGCCCCACGTAGTAGCCCACCACGTCGGCGAAGGTCTCAGAGATGGAGCGGCCTGCGTAATCGCTGAAGCGGCCCTCCTGCGCGTACAGCGCGCGGAACTCCTGCCAGTAGGCGGGGGCCGAGTGCCGGTCCGAGTTCAGCACGTGCGCGAGTTCGTGGATCACAAGGCGGACCAGGCGGCCCTCGTCGCCGGCGTCGAGAGCGCTCTGGAACTTGGCGAAGTCGAGGGTGACGTAGCTGGTGCGGGTGAGGCTCCAGTCCCCCCAGGCCCAGCCGGAGATCCGGTTGGCGTTGATACCGACGTTGCCCTTCACCTTGGCCTGCAGAGCTGCGACGTAGTCGGTGCAGCCCACGGCGTCGAGGGTCTCCCACAGGATCTTGATGGAGGGCCTGTTGGCCTCGTTCCACTGCTTGCCTGCCAGCTTGAAGCCGAATGTCTCGGTGATCGCCGCCGAGATCTCGTCGATACCGGCGTCGTCCCCGGGCCAGGGATTGGTGACCGGGCAGGGGGCCGGGATTCCACTCACCGGGGTGACGGGCGGAGGGGCGACGGGCAGGGCCACGGCGTGCGCCGCTCCAAGGGAGGCGGCAACTGCCAGTACGACCGTGGCGATGTTGGCCAGCAGCTTCCGCACCGTTGCACCCACCTTCCCTGATCGCGTTTGCCAAGATTCTCTCAGGTTTGGACTCAGGCAACAACCCGTGTCCGTCGCAACCACCTTCCTACCGGGTTGACCAGCGCTTGCCCGGGTTGACCAGCGCTTGCCCGGGTTGACCAGCGTTGTTGCTCGCCACCAGCGCTGGAGGGCTGGTGGCGAGCGATAACGCTGGTGTTCCGGATCGCGGGCGGCTCCTGCGAAGAGCCGGTACCCGATCCACCGCGGCACCGCCGTGCGGGGTTATTGTGGTCCCAGAGCTGGGTCGCACTGAGTGAAACGGGTTGCTATTAGCCGGTACGCAGTCCAATGGGGGGCGGAAGGTCCGGCAAAATTGCCCAATGAAACTCGCTGCAACGGATGTTGCGTCGATGGCAACATGTGGCAATGTGTGTCCCAGTCAAACCCACGAAGCTGTGGAGACACAAGAAAAGGAACTTCATATGCCCCTCAACCGTCGCGGTTTCCTTACTCTCGCCGGCACTGCCGTTGCAGGCACTGCCCTGACTGCTTGTTCCACCCAGTCGCCCACGTCGACGACCTCATCGACGCCTGCGGCCGCCCCCTCCTCGGCAGCGTCGTCCGACGCCGCCCCCAGCTGGGAGGCCGCAAAGAACACCGGTTCCGGACAGATCAGCCTCCTGACCCCCGACTTCGGTGGCGACGAAGGCAAGACCGCCCTTGAGGACGGCGTCCTCAAGCCCTACTTCGACGGCACCGACTACACCTACAACGTGGACTACACGGACTGGGGCAACCTCCAGACCAAGCTCGCCACGGCCATCACGAGCACCCTGCCCGAGGTCATGATGCTGGGCGCCGGCTGGGTCGAGCCCTACGCCTACGAGCAGGTCCTCGGCGAGATTCCCGAGTCCGTCTACAAGGACCTCGGCATCCCGGACAACCTGTTCTCCCAGTGCCGCTACGAGGGCAAGGTCTACGCCCTGCCCTACGTCGTGGATCTCCGCGTAAACATCGCCCGCGGTGACTTCCTGGAGGAGAAGGGCATCAAGGAACTGCCCGCCTCGCTCGACGAACTGCGCGAGCTCGCCAAGGAACTGACCATCCCCGGCAAGCGTCTCGGCATCGACCTGTTCACCACGCGCATCAACCAGACCTGGGTCCAGCTCATGCGTGCCTACGGTGGTCAGCTGTTCAACGAGGACGGCACCAAGGTCGCCTTCGACGACGGCACCGGCGAGGCTGCGCTGCAGTGGATCCTCGACGTCGTCAAGGACGGCTCCGCCGATCCCGCGCAGAAGGGTGTCACCGGTACCCCGCGTCCGTGGCAGCAGGGCAAGGCCGCCATCGACTTCGTGAACTCCTCGATGTGGGCCAACTTCACCTCGCAGACCCCGGATCTCATCACCGAGGACGCCATGAAGTTCTTCGTCCTCCCCAACTCCGAGGCCGGAAAGGACCCCGTAATGTACATGGGCGGCACCCTGCTGGCGCTGAGCGCGGAGCCCGAGTTCCCGGAGGTGTCCCAGGGCCTGCTCAACTGGTTCGAGCAGCCTGAGCCCCTGGTGGCAGCTCTCAAGGTCAACGGCAAGGCCCCGGCGATGCCCGGCGTCGAGTCCGACCCTGAGCTCCAGAAGAACCGCATGATGACCTTCGGGGTGGAGAACATGCAGTACGCAACCGCCTTCGACGGTGGCACCGCCGCCTGGATGGACATCCGTTCCGAGCTGCCCAAGCAGATCGACAACGCCCTGGCCGGCAACCAGACCGCGAAGGAGACCATCGACGCCATGGTCGAGCTCTGCAACGCGGCGATGGCCAAGGTCGCCTGATTCTCTCCACCTACACGGCCGGCCCCCCTGCCTCACACGGAGGCCGGCCGTGTACCCATCCCTCGGGAAGGACTTGACCGTGACTACCGCGGAATCCGCGCCGGCGCTCGCCGCGCCCTCTCCCCGCCGTCGGGGCCGGGGAGCGACAACCGCTCGCCGCCAGGCGCGCTGGGGCTGGGGACTGGCGGCCCCCGCCAGCCTCCACATCCTGCTCTGGACCGGCCTGCCGGTGATCGTCTCCATCATCCTCAGCCTCACCAGCTACCGCATCACCCGCAGGGACACGCCTGTCGAGTTCCTCGGCCTGGGCAACTTCAGCACTCTCATGGCCGACTCCGAGTTCTGGACCGCGCTCTGGCACAACCTCGTGCTGGCCGTCGTCGGCGTTCCCGTGGCCATGGCGATCGCCCTGGTGCTGGCCGTGATGCTCAACCAGGGGATCCGCGGCGAAGGAGTCTTCAGGACGCTGGTCTTCCTCCCGCACGTCACCGCCACCGTGGCCATCGCCATGGTTTGGCTGTGGATCTACCAGCCCAACGGTCTGGCCAACACGCTGCTCAGCTTCTTCGGGATCCCCTCGCAGGGCTGGCTCAACTCGATGGACCAGGCGCTCGGATCCGTGCTGCTCGTCACAATCTGGCAGGGCATCGGCCTGAAGATGATGATCTACCTCGCGGCCCTGCAGAGCGTGGACGTCCAGCTGTTCGAGGCGGCCAAGATAGACGGCGCGAGCTCGGTCCAGACGTTCTTCGCCATCACCCTGCCGATGCTGAAGCCGGCTACGTTCTTCGTGCTGGTCACTTCGCTGATCGGCAACTTCCAGACCTTCGACCTCATCTACAACATGACGCTCGGCGGGCCGGGCAACGCCACGACGGTCATCACCTGGCTGATCTTCGACGTCGGCATCCAGCGCGGGTACCTCGGGCTGGCGTCGGCCATGTCGGTGGTCCTGCTGCTGATCCTCATCGTCCTCACCGCCCTGGCGCGAAAGGTGACCGGTTCAGATGACTGACAACGTGCTGGTGGCAAAGCCCGCCACCGACCCCGCCGCGGACGAGACCGGCGTCGCGGGTACCAAGAAGCAAGGCGTGGACGCTGCGGGCGCGGGCAACGTGCGCACTCGCCGTCGCAAAGACCCCTCGCAGCAGAAGCGACGGGTCATCACCAGGACCGCGCTGCTGGTGTTCCTGTCGATCGTCTCCTTCATCATGGCCGCCCCATACCTGTGGATGTTCCTGTCCGCCGTGCGGTCGCCGCAGGAGATGGCCATGTCGCCCATGCCGCTGTGGCCGCAGGAGTGGCACTGGGAGAACTACGTCACGGCCATGAACCTTGCGCCCTTCGAGCGCTACTTCTTCAACTCGTTCCTGATCGCCGCGACCCACACCGTCTCAAACCTGCTGCTGGGTTCGATGGCCGGGTACGCGCTAGCCAAGATGCCGTTCCGCGGCAACAAGCTGCTGTTCGCCTACATCCTGGGCATGCAGATGGTGCCGTTCTACGCCATCATCATCCCGATGTTCCTCCTCACCAGGTCCATGCCGCTGTTCGGTGGCAACGACATCTTCGGCCAGGGTGGCATCGGCTGGATCGACACCTACTGGGCACTCCTCATCCCGGCATTGGTGAGCCCGTTCAACATCTTCCTGTTCCGGCAGTTCTACGTGAGCACCCCCACGGAGCTGCAGGAGGCGGCCCGCATCGACGGCGCCGGGGAGTGGCACATCTACGCCCGGATCATGACGCCGCTGATCAAGCCCGGACTGCTCACCATCGCACTGCTGTCCTTCGAGGCCGGCTGGAACAACTTCCTGTGGCCACTGATCAGCACCACCAGTGATCACATGCGCACCATCCAGCTGGGCCTGTCGTTCTTCCGGCAGGAGGCCTCGAACGACTTCAGCCTCCTGATGGCGGGCACCACGCTTGCCAGCGTCCCGATGATCATCCTGTTCATGGTCTTCCAGAAGCAGTTCGTAAACGGCTTCGTGAGCTCGGGATTGAAGTGACGTCATGCGTCTGATGAATGCGTTGCGGAAACCGGCAGGCTTCATTGGTTCCAACTGGGCGGGCCTGCTGGCCCTCCTCACGGTGGTGGGCAGCGTGCCGGCGCTGGCCGGCGTGCTGCGCGTCACCGATGATCTCGAGGACCGCTCCGACGACGCGTTCACCAGCGTGTGGCGCCACGTGCGCCGCACCTGGCGGAGGGACCTGCCCGTCTCACTGGGCCTGCTGGCCTACGTCGGGGTGCTCGTCATCAACGCAGTCCTTCTCGTCGAGGCCTACTCCGGGCCGAGTCGTGTGTTCTTCGTCGGTCTCCTCGTTCCCGTGGCGTGGCTGGTCGGGGCCCTGTTGGCTGCCTGGGTACGGGTCGCCGCCTGGCAACCCGACGCCACGCGGTCCGAGGTCCTGCACGGGACCGTCGCCCTCGTTGCTACCCACCCCGGGCGAAGCCTGCTGACCGTCCCACTGTTCATCGCGTGCGCCCCGTTCTGGCTGCTCCCGCCGGTCACCATCGCCTGCGGCATGTCGCTGCCTTCGTGGGTGTTCAGCAAGCTGTGGGCTCCGGTCGGGGACGGTGTGCCTGTGGCCGAGGCCACCGCGCACTGAGGAGTACTCAACAAGCACATTGGCCGCCACGGGCTCGATCCCGCGGCGGCCTCCTTGTTCGCCCTGATCCGGACGCAGTCAGGCGGTGCGGGGCGCCTTGCCCGTGGAGTCGCGCACGGCCAGCTGCATCGGCATGAAGTGGACGTCGTCGACTTCGGCGTCGGCGTCGTCCTCGGTCAGGGTGACGATCCGGTCCATTGCCTTCTGTCCGATGGAGCCACCCGTGAGCCCCAGACTGGTCAGGCCGGGCACGACGATCTCAGCCAGGGGCTGGTTGTCGATCCCCACGACGGAGACCTCGTCGGGCACCTTCACGCCCAGGCCCTTGAGCGTCTGCATGAAGCCGACCGCCATGTCGTCGTTGTAGGCGATGACCGCGGTCGTGCGCTGGTCGAGCCACGCCTGGGACGCCAGCCGGCCCCCCTCCATGGTGCCTGTCTGGCTGGGCGTGCGGCGCATGAGGATGCCGCGGCTGCGACACTCCATCTCGATCGCCTGGCGGCGGATGTCGTTGATCCTCGAGTTCCGGGGACCCGCCAGCCACGTGATGCTGCGATGTCCCAGGTCCGCCAGATGCTCCACGACCATTGCCATCCCGGTGGCCGAATCCGGCTCGATCGACGGGACCCCGCGCACGTGCCGGGAAACCACCACGGTCGGACGCTGCTTGGCGATGGCGAGCACCGCCTCGTCGGACATGCGCGGAGAGGTCAGGACCACGGCGTCGACGACGGGGATCACCCGCTCCACCGACTTGCGTTCCGCCTTGGGGTTGCGGTGGGCGTCAACGACGATGATGTCCCAGCCCAAGGCCGTGGCCGCCCGCTGGATCGACGCGATGGTGTGCATGTAGTAGGCGTGCGCCAGGTCGAACGAGGAGACCGCGATCACCCTGGTGCTCGTGCTCCTGCGGGCGGGGCGGACCGTGCCGCCGCGGTAACCGAGCCGGTCGGCGGTCTGCCAGACCATCCGGGCCGTGCCGACGCTCACCCTGCCTGGGTTGGAGAGTGCCCGCGAAACGGTTGAGGTGGCCACCCCGGCGGCGCGTGCGACGTCGGCGATGGTCACCTGCTTGCGCGCACCGTGCCGAAGTTCTGCGACTGCGCTCTCGGCGACATCATCCATGGATCAAAGTCTCCCGTGTCCGGTCCCAATCCACGCAAGTTTGCCAGAAGTTGCCGCCTTGGAACGGTTGCCGACTTGCGGTTGGGTGGGTGGGCGGCTGTTCACGCTCCGGGACGCCGAGTTGTGGTGTCCAGGCTCGCCCCACTCTCCGGACGCGACTGCGAAGCCGTCGCCGAGGGAGACTAGTCTGACCCCATGGGTCAGTTCCAACTTCATCGCAGCCAGAATCCGACGTCCGAGGCCGAGCGCAACGCGGCACTGGCCAATCCCGGGTTCGGCAAGTTCTACACCGACCACATGGCAGTGATGAACTACACCGACGGGCAGGGGTGGCACGACCCGCGCCTCATCCCCACCGACGACTTCACCCTCCACCCCGCCGCCGCGGTTCTGCACTACGGCCAGGAGATCTTCGAGGGACTCAAGGCCTACCGGCACGCGGACGGGTCCATCTGGATGTTCCGGCCGGAGCGCAACGCGAACCGTTTCGTCGGTTCCGCGGAGCGGCTGGAGATGGCCGTGCTGCCGCCCGAGACCTTCCTGGACTCCATCAAGGAGCTCGTCGCACTGGAGCATCAGTGGGTTCCCGAGGGCGTCAACGAGCAGAGTCTCTACATCCGGCCGTACATGATCGCCGACGAGCCGTACCTGGGTGTGCGCGAGTCGAAGCAGTACATCTACGCCGTCATCGCCACGCCGGCCGGCGCCTACTACCCCGAGCCGGTCAAGCTGTGGATCACCCCCAACTTCACGCGTGCGGCGAAGGGGGGCACGGGCTCCGCCAAGTGTGGCGGGAACTACGCTGCCAGCCTCGCCGCGGCAGCCGAGGCCGCCCAGCACGGCTGTGGGCAGGTCCTTTACACCGACGGCGCCGAGCACAAGTGGCTCGAGGAGTGCGGGACGATGAACTTCATGCTCGTCACCGCTGACGGCCAGCTGCTCACGCCCGCGCTGGGATCCATCCTCGACGGCGTCACGCGCAACTCGATCCTCACCCTCGCGCCCGACCATGGCCTCCAGCCCGTCGAGCGGCCCATCTCCATCGACGAGATGTGGGAGGGTCTCGACTCCGGCCACATCACCGAGGCGTTCGCCTGCGGCACGGCCGCAGTGATCACACCCATCGTCGGCTTCAACTCCCCGGACCGGGGCGAGGAGCTGGTGGGGGACGGCGAGGCCGGGGCCAAGACGCGCGAGATCCGCAACCATCTGCTGGACATCCAGTACGGAAGGGCCGAGGACACGCACGGCTGGATGCACAGGGTCGTCTGATCGGGCGTTGGCCAGCGTCGGCTTTTGGTTCACCAGCGTCTGCGCGGGTTCACCAGCGTCTGCGCGGGTTCACCAGCGTTGTTCGTTGCGACCAGCGCTGCAAGGCTGGTGTCGAGCAACAACGCTGGTAAACCGTCGGAGGTGAGCGCCGACCACCGCCGACGAGGGCGGCGCGCTGGACCGTCGTGTGACCGCGAGCCCCCAGGTATCGCCGGTGACCACCAGCGTTTGTGCGGGTTCACCAGCGTCTGCGCGGGTTCACCAGCGTTGTTCGTTGCGACCAGCGCTGCAAGGCTGGTGTCGAGCAACAACGCTGGTGAATCGTCGGAGGTGAGCGTCGCACACCGCCGACGAGTGCGGCGCGCTGGACCGTCGTGTGACCGCGAGCCCCCAGGTATCGCCGGTGACCACCAGCGTTTGTGCGGGTTCACCAGCGCTTGCTCGGGTTTACCTGCGTTTTTCGTTGCGACCAGCGCTGCAAGGCTGGTGTCGAGCAACAACGCTGGTGAATCGTCGGGGGTGAGCGTCGCACACCGCCGACGAGTGCGGCGCGCTGGACCGTCGTGTGACCGCGAGCCCCAGAAACCGCCGTGACCACCAGCGTTTGCTCGGGTTCACCAGCGCTTGCTCGGGTTTACCGGCGTTGTTCGTTGCGACCAGCGCTGCAAGGCTGGTGTCGAGCAACAACGCTGGTCAATCGTCGGGCGTGAGCGCTGTCCACCGCCGACGAGGGCGGTGCGCTGGATCGTGGTGTGATCGCGAGCCCCCAGGTATCGCTGGTGACCACCGGCGTTTGTGCGGGTTCACCAGCGCTTGCTCGGGTTTACCGGCGTTGTTCGTTTCGACCAGCGCTGCAAGGCTGGTGTCGAGCAACAACGCTGGTGAATCGTCGGAGGTGAGCATCGCACACTGCCGACTAGGGCGGTGCGCTGGACCGTCGTCTGACCGCGATCCCCCAGGTATCGCTGGTGACCACCAGCGTTGTGCGGGTTCACCAGCGCTTGCTCGGGTTTACCAGCGTTGTGCGGGTTCACCAGCGCTTGCTCGGGTTTACCGGCGTTGTTCGTTGCGACCGGTGCTGCAAGGCTGGTGTCGAGCAACAACGCTGGTGAATCGCCGAACGGAGGTGTCTTCCAACATGACGTGAGCCCCGCCCACCGCTACTGCGAAGGTGTTGACGCACGCGGCCAGCGGGGCTTGACTGTGCGAATGCGACGCGTGCTGGTGCTGGGTGGAACGGCGTGGCTGGGGGGTGAGATCGCTCGCCAAGCCCTGGCAGCCGACACCGAGGTGGTCTGCCTCGCGCGGGGTCGGTCCGGATCGACGCCCGACGGTGTCCGGTTCGTCCGTGCCGACCGGACCGAGCCCCATGCCTACAGCCAGCTCGACGGTGACTGGGACGACGTCGTCGAGCTGAGCTTCGAGCGCACCATGGTGGAGTCGGCACTCGACGCGTTGGCCCACCGGGCACGCCACTGGACGTTGGTCTCGACGATGTCGGTATACCTCCGCAACGACGAGCCGGGCGCCGACGAATCGGCCGAACTCCTCCAACCCGATGACCCGGAGGACTACGGCAAGGCAAAGGTGGCCGCCGAGCGCTTGTCCGTTTCGCGGCTGGGAGACCGCCTGTTGAGCGCGCGGGCGGGGCTCATCGTCGGGCCCGGGGATCCGAGCGACCGGTTCGGCTACTGGCCCGGCCGGCTGCATCGGGGCGGCCGCGTGCTGGCGCCGCCGATCGAGGGTCGGTGCGTGCAGGTGATCGACGTCGCCGACCTCGCCGGGTGGATTGTCGACGCCGGGCGCCGGGGCATGTCAGGAGTGTTCAATGCGGTGGGGGATTCACAGGATTTCAGTGAGTTCCTCGCCCTGACGCGTGCCGTCACCGGGTTCGACGGCGACCTCGTCACTGCCGACGACGACTGGCTGGTCGCGCACGATGTGAACTGCTGGGCCGGCCCGAGGTCGCTGCCGCTGTGGCTGCCGCCGTCATTCAGGGGCTTCTCGCAAAGGAGCAACGCCGCCTTCCGGGCGAGCGGCGCGACCCTGCGGCCGATGCGCGAGACACTCGAGCGCGTCCTGGCCGACGAGGTGGCCCGCGGGGTCGAGCGCCCACGTCGCTCCGGGCTCAGCCCTGAGGAAGAGGCCGAGCTCCTCGCTTCCCTGTGACCCACCTCGAAGTACTCCCAGGGCATCACGTCCCGGGCGGCACCAACAAGGGAACCCGGTCGTGGACCGACGGCGTGGGGGCAGGCAGGCACGGCGAGTGGGCGGGGTGCCGGCGCGCGCGGTGGGGGTTTCGTTGCAAATCACCAACAAGGAACCCCCGATCTGCGTGTGACCCAGGGAAGGGGGTGAGGGTCAGCTCTCGGCGAGGACGTCCTTCATCGCCTCGGGACCCCAGGTCAGGATCTGGGCATTGGGGAAGGCCGTGAACAGGACGGCGTTGCCGTGGCCGACGAACACCTTGCCACCCGGCACTTCCGCGTGGACCTCGTAGCCCGCTTCGGCAGCGCTGGACTCCACCATCTCGAACACGGCGGCCGGGTCCTCGTCGGCGATCATGATGACCGACGGCTGCGCCTGCGTCACCAATGAGTCCTCCGGGATCCGGATCCCGGTGGGAATCTCCATCTCCATCATGTTGGCGGTGATCGTCTCCGTCGACACCTCACCCTCGAACGCCTCGCCGCTGGACTCGTCGCCGGGTTCGGCGGGTGCGGCGGGCTGTGAAGTGCCTGTCTGTTCGCTGCTCACCGGCGCGGGCGCCTGTGGGTCGTCGGTCCCGCAGGCGGTCATGAGGGTGGTCGCGGCGAGGCCGAGGAGCCACGCGGCCAGGATCTTGTTCTTGCGGCTGGGCATGGGCCAATCCTATGCGCCGCCCACGCGCACTACGCTGCCCATCATGGAGCAGGTCGCCGACGCCGCCCTGGCCGACCTCATCGGTCGCGCCGAGGTGCTGGCGGCGTCGCCGTCGCGGAAACTGCTGGGCATCGTCGGCGCCCCGGGGGCCGGGAAGTCCACCGTCGCCGGGGCCATCGTCGAGGCGCTGGGGGAGCGTGCCGTCCTCGTGCCGATGGACGGGTTCCACCTCGACAACCCCGTGCTCGAGGCGCTGGGCAGCCGCCACCGCAAGGGCGCTCCCGACACCTTCGACGTCGAGGGCTACGTCGCACTGCTTCGACGGCTACGCGCCGCGGACCACACCGTCCACGCGCCCAGGTTCGACCGTTCACTGGAACTGGCCATCGGCAGCGCCATCCCCGTACCGCCCGGCATCCCGCTGGTGGTCACCGAGGGCAACTACCTCCTGCTGGAGGAGGGCGGTTGGGAAGCGGTGCGTCCGGAACTCGACGAGGTCTGGTACCTCGACGTCGCATCCCCCGAGCTGCGACGGCGCCTCGTCTCCCGGCGAATGGCCCACGGCGAGACCAGGCAGGCGGCGCGGGCGTGGGTCGAGAGCGTCGACGAGGCCAATGCGGCGGTCGTGGAACTCAGCCGGGAGCGCGCGGACCTGCGGGTGCGTGTGACGGGGTGAGCCGCACGGCGCGGTGCGTGCGCACTAGGCTCGCTGCCAGACCCGAACGGAAGTTGGCCCCATGACCCCAGGAGATCCCGAGTACCGCAAGGCCGTCCGAGCCGACCTGCTGCGCTTCGCCGCCGGTTCCCGCCACGAGCACGGCTTCGGCTATCTCGATGTCGGCGGCGCCATCGACGCCGACCGCGCCGTCGAGCTCTACCTCACCTGCCGCATGACCCACGTCTTCAGCCTCGGGCTCCTCGCCGGGGAGGAACCGGCGGCGGGCGGGCCGGACGCGGAGCACCTGCGCGAGCTGGTCGACCACGGGGTGGTCGCCCTGCTGGAGGGGCCGCTGCACGACGTCGAACGCGGCGGTTGGTTCGCCTCGGTCCACCCGGACGGGTCCGTCGACGACGCCAAGCAGGCCTACGCCCACGCCTTCGTCGTGCTCGCCGCGAGCAGCGCCGTCGTCGCCGGTGCGGCACGGGCCCCCGAACTGCTCGACCTCGCCCTGCGGGTGCAGTCGGACCACTTCTGGGACGAGCAGGCCGGCCTGGTCGTCGAGCAGTGGAACGCGGAGTGGAGCGAACTGGACGACTACCGCGGCGTGAACTCCAACATGCACACCGTCGAGGGCTACCTCGCGGCGGGCGACGTCACGGGCGACGCGACTTGGCACGCGCGGGCCGCACGGATCGCAGGGCGGGTGGCCGAGTGGGCGCGCGGCAACCAGTGGCGCATCCCGGAGCACTTCACCCCGGACTGGCAGCCGATGCTCGAGCACAACCGGGACCAGCCGGCCCACCCGTTCCAGCCCTACGGCGCCACCGTCGGTCACGGGCTGGAGTGGGCGCGGCTGCTGGTGGCCGTCAGTGAGACGTTCGCGGGCGCCGCCGACGCCGATGCCCTCAAGCAGGCGGCTCTGGCTCTGACTGACCGGGCCGTCGCCGACGGCTGGGCCGCCGACGGTGCCGACGGCTTCGTCTACACCACCGACTGGGACGGCAACCCGGTGGTGCGCGAGCGGATGCACTGGGTGCTCACCGAGGCCATCGCCACCTCCACCGTGCTCGCGCGGGTGGCGGGCGAGGACCCCCACGCCCGCGACCTCGCGCGTTGGTGGGACTACGCCGACGCCCACCTGATCGACCATGAGCACGGCTCCTGGCACCACGAACTCGGGACGGACAACCAGCCGTCGGCGACGACGTGGCCGGGCAAGCCGGACGCCTACCACGCCTACCAAGCGGCACTCATCGCCGACGTGCCCACGACGCCGTCGTTCGCCTCCGCGCTGGCGGCCCGTGCCTGAGCCGATGCGTGCCCTCATCGGGACCCTCGGCTACGTCCGGAGGGGCGATGAGGTACTGCTGGTGCACCGGCAGCGCGCAGGCGACGACCACCTCGGCAAGTACAACGGGCTCGGCGGGAAGCTGGAGGCGGGCGAGGACGCCGTCGAGTGCCTGTTGAGGGAGTTGCAGGAGGAGGCCGGGATCCGCGCCACGTCGGTGCGACTGCGCGGCACGATCGCCTGGCCGGGATTCGGGTCCGACGGCTCGGACTGGTTCGGGCTGGTCTTCGTCGTCGACGACTTCGAGGGCGAGCCGCCGGAGCGCAACGACGACGGGCCGCTCGCGTGGGTGCGGATCGACGATCTGGACACCCTGCCGATGTGGGACGGCGACAGGCACTTCCTCCCGCTCGTCTTCGACGACGACCCGCGCCAGTTCCACGCCGTGCTGCCGTACCGGGACGGGTCGCTCGTGGTCGAGGGCATCCATGTGACCCGGCTGGGTTGAGTTCTCAGGGACGCTTCAGGGTGCCGATCCATTGTTTGTGAACCTTTTCGGGACCACACTTGGTCTACGCCATTCAGTCACCCGAGGGTGGCTGGGACAGGAGCACATGCAATGAACGACAACCAGAACTGGGTCGATCCGAATGCACCGAAGCCCGAGGACCCGAGGCACCACGACCAGAAGACCAAGGAACAGCTTGAAAAGATGAGCGAGGACGTCCGGGAGAACGCCGAGAAGTTCGGCGAGGCCGCTCGGAAGCTCGCGCAGGAGACTGGTTACGCCGTCGCTGGTTTCGCCGGCCTGGTGGGTGAGAAGGCCAAGGTCTTCTACGAGGAGCAGAAGCAGGAGTACGCGCAGACGCACCCGGACGTCGACAAGGACCCCGGCGCGAAGGAGTTCCTGGAGCAGCTGTCGGAGAAGTTGAACAGGTTCGTCGATGACCTCACCAAGGGCTTCAAGGACATGGCCGAGCGCGGGCGCGAGACCGTCGAGCGCCAGTCCGGCAAGGGCCCTGACACCACGGGTGCTGCGGGTGCCGCGGGTGCTGGAGCGGCCGACGCTTCGGGTCCCGAGTCCGGCTCGGGCTACTGGTCCCCGGAGCCCACCCCGGACGCGGACCCCAGCGGCCCCGACTTCGAGGACGTGAACCTGGTCGAGGAACCGGCCAGCGACAGCGTCGAGGCGGGCGTGGTGGACGAGGAGCGCCACGACCTCTGAGCCGACACCCAGCTGGGCGAGTAACCGGCGAGGAACGAGGGTTGGGTCACCCTCTCGTTCCTCGCCTTACTCGATCAGCGGAGCGCTCAGGACAACGGGGTCCGGGCGTGCTCCACGAGCCGGTCGAAACCGGAGTCCAGCTCGGCATTGACGTTCTGCGCCTCGGGATGCGCGTCGAACCAGGCGATCTGCTCGTGCGCCCCTTGGTCATAGGTGATGCTGGGGCTGAACTCCGGCACGAGCGCCTTCAGCTTCGAGCAGTCGAACACCATCGAGTGCGACTTGTCACCCAGCAGCCCGGGGCCGACGTCGGGGAGCGCCTTCGCGATCGTCTCCGACGCCACGTGGACCAACTGGGGCGCGGCGACCCCGGCCGCTTTGGCGAGCCACGTGTAGATCTGGTTCCAGGTCGGGGCGTGGTCGCTCATGATGTGGAACGTGTCGCCCACCGCGAACGGGTTGCCCAGAAGGCCCACGAACCCGACGGCGAAGTCGTCGGTGTGCGTGACGGTCCACCGGGTGGTGCCGTCGCCGTGCACGACCACGGGTTTCCCGGCCCGCAACCTGGCGACGTCGGTCCAGCCTCCGGTGGTGGTCGGGCGAGTCTCGTCGTAGGTGTGCGACGGCCGGACGATCGTCGCGGGGAAACCGTTGTCGCGGTACTCGCGCACCAGCAGGTCCTCGCAGGCGATCTTGTCGCGGGAGTACTTCCAGAAGGGGTTGCGCAGGGGGGTCGACTCGGTGACGGGCACCCGGGACGGCGGCTTCTGGTAGGCCGACGCCGTCGAGATGAAGACGTACTGGCCGGTGCGGCCGCTGAAGCGCGCGACGTCGCGGGCGACGAAGTCCGGCTGGAAGGCCAGGAACTGGGCGACGACGTCGAACTCGCGTCCGGCGAGGGCGTCGTCGACGGCCCGGTCGTCATGCACATCGGCCACCAGGGACTCCACTTCCGCGGGGAGCGGATGCTTGGAGGACTGGCCGCGGTTGAGGACCGTCACGCGATGTCCGAGCGCGACGGCGCGCTCAACGCTCGCGTGGCTGATGGTGCCGCTGCCGCCGATGAAGAGGATTTCCTGCCGATTCCGGATGGTTGCCATGGCCCCATCCTTGCCGAACACGGGTTTTCCAGTAACCCGATCTGGTGAACCTGTGGTGATTACCATGATTCGCCTACGGGTGCAAATCGCGCCCCGAGGTATGGAGGACACCATGACGTACCCCGACGAAGGGCCCTTCGAGGGCTCACGCGAGCAGGACCGTCCGGACTTCACCACGACCCCAAGGACGCCTGGCGAGTCACAATCCGCCAGCTTTTCGACCGTTCCAGCAGGACAGTCAGGCTCGACCACGGACCAGACCAAGGAAGTAGCAAGCCATACCGGTGATCGCGCGAAGGACGTCGCAGGAACCGCAAAGCAGGAGGCGGGTGCGGTGAAGGACACCGCGGTCGAGGCCGGCTCCCACGTGGTGGAGTCCGCGAAGTCGGAGGCCGCGGGCGTGATGGAGGAGGCGAAGTACGAGAGTCGTCGTGTCTTCGATGAGGGGATGCGGGAACTCCGCGTCCAGGCCGGCAACGGCCAGAACCAGCTCACCGGGTTCGTGCGTTCCCTGAGCGGGGAACTGGGCTCAATGGGCAACTCGACCGACCAGTCCGGCCCCATGGTCGACCTGGTCAGGTCGCTGGAACGTTATGGTCGCGACACGGCCGACTGGCTCGAGCACAACGAGCCCGAGGAGGTTCTCGATTCCGTCCGGCGGTACGCGGCCCGCAAGCCATGGGCGTTCCTGGCCATCTCGGCCGGCGTCGGATTCGTCGGTGCTCGCCTCGTCAGGGGCCTCCAGGGTGCCAAGTCCGACGAGGACGACCGCCGCTCGGCGTCGCGTCGCTACGACTCACCCGCTCGTGCCTCGTACTCGAGCGGTGCAGGAACAGCGCCGGGCACCTATGGCACCGGCTCCCGCGCCACCGGAGCAACGGGTGGCGCCTACCCCTCGCAGTCTGCTGGGACCGGTGGAGCCGCGCAGTACCCGTCCCAGCCGGCAACCGGCCCGGGTGGCGCCGGGCAGTACCCCTCCCAGCCGACCACCGGTAGCGGTGGCGCAGGGCAGTACCCGTCCCAGCCGTCCTCGGGTTCGGGCTACGTGGAGGGTTACCCGCCGCCCAGCGGGGGCGCCTCCGGTGGCGCAACGACGCAGAACCCGATGCCCGGACAGGGCTACCCGCCCTCCTCACCGCAGGGCGGCCAGGGCACCCGGCATGAGGACCTGCGATGACGTCGCCCTACAACGATCCCGTCAGGCCGCGCCCCGGCGGGCCGGCGGACCCGAACGCGCCCTACGATCCGGCCAGGCCCTACGATCCGGCCGCGCCCTACGATCCGGCCGCGCCGTACGATCCGGCCAGGACCTACGATCCGGCCGCGCCCCACGTCGACCCGGACATGCCGGTGGGTGACAGCGCCGCGGTGCGCGACGATGTCGAGGCTGAGGCGAGCTACCAACGCTATCGCTCCGAGGAACGCTCTCTGGGCGAGATCGCATCCGACGTGCTCAACAATGCCTCGACGTTGATCCGCCAGGAGGTGGAACTCGCGAAGGCCGAAGTCAGCCAGTCGGCGACGAAGGCAGGCAAGGGCGTCGGTCTGCTCGTCGCAGCCGGCGTCGCCGCTTTCCTGGGCCTGATCGCGCTCACGCTCATGCTGTGGTGGGCGCTCGCGGTCCTGATTGGGTCCGACACGGACCCGGCGCTCGGATTGAGCGGTCTGATCGTCACGATCATCTGGTTGGTGATCGCCGCCATCCTCGCCGTGGTCGGCAGGGGAGAGCTCGCCAAGGTCCGTGGTCTCCCGAAGACGACCGACACCGTCAAGAAGATTCCCAATGCCGCTACTGGTCACGAGGAGAAGAACCGATGACTGACAACCCCGAAGACATCCGCCGCGACATCGAGCGAACCCGTGCGGAGCTCAGTGACAACGTCAACGCGCTGGGTGACAGCGCCAAGCCGAGCAACATCGTGCGTGAGCAGGTGGACAACGTGAAGGACAAGGCCCATGGTCTGAAGGAACGCATCTTCGGCAGCGACTACGACCCCTACGACCACGGCGCCGTCGGCGACGTCGGTGACAGGGCCTCGGGTGTGGTCTCCGACGCTCGCGACGCCGTCGCGGACGCGCCGCGCCAGCTGAAGTCGCAGACCCGGGGCAACCCGATTGCGGCCGGGCTGATTGCCGCCGGCGTCGGGGCGCTCATCGGTGGGCTGTTGCCGGCGACGCGGTTCGAGAAGGACGCGGCGACGCAGGTGAAGGACGCCGCCGAGCCCGCCATCGAGCAGGTCAAGGAGATGGCCCAGGAGGCCGGGGAGCACCTCAAGCCGATGGCGCAGGAGGCTGCCGAGAACGTGAAGAACGTGGCCCAGGCCGCGGGTCAGAACGTCTCGGCCGAGGCTTCGGCGGCAAAGGACGAGGTGGCCTACCAGGCCAAGTCGTCCGCGGACACTGTTCGCAGCGACGCGCAGACCAAGGTCGAGGAGACCAAGCAGGAGGTCGCGGAGAAGCGCGAACAGCAGTACTGAACAGCCAGACGCACGCGGCCCCGCCCTCAACGAGGGGCGGGGCCGCGTGCTGCCTCGTTCGCGACTCAGGCGTCCTGGCTGTAGATCAGGACGGAGTAGGGGCCGATGTCGATGTTCGCGTGTGCTGGCATGTTGTCCTCGTCCTCGGAGAAGGCGGTGACGTCGAAGCCGTCGTGGTCGCCGAACAGCTTGCTGTACAAGCTGGCGTCGCTGTTGAACCGCAGCTTCCACAGGCCTTCGGCGGGCATGCCGATCCGGTAGTCGGCATACGCGCTGTTGTGCAGGTTGACCACGACGACGACGTCGTCGCCCGGCCCGTGGTCAAGCCAGCGCTGGAAGGCGATGACGTTGTCGTCGTCGTTCACGTGGAAGACGTTGAGGCCGCGCCCGGTGAGGCCGCGGGTGACGCCGGAGCGGTTGAGGCGGAGGTCGATCAGGTTCTTGTACAGCAACTCGATGCCGCGGAAGCGCTCGCTGCGCTCCCAGTCGAGCGGGTCGTCGTCGGAGAACCAGCCGCCCTCCAGGATCTCCTGACCCTGGAAGATCATGGGAATTCCGGGCGACGTCATGACGAGGGCGCCTCCGACGGTGGAGCGCTTGGCCGCGTGGTAGCCCTCCTGGTCGACGGGATCGATCTCGTGGGGGACGCGGGCAGAGCCGTTGGCCACCTCGTCGTGGGACTCGGTGTAGATGACCCGGCGCAGGGGATCGCCGTCGAAGTTGTGCGCGACGGCGGCGGCCACGGCCTCGAGGGAGCGGTGCTCGTCGGCCATCGTGGTGAGGGCCTCGCGGACGGGGTGGACGAACTCGGCGTCCCACTGGGCGTGGAAGCCGGCGCCGTGGTCCTCGAGGCCGACGACGCGGTCGTGGCCGTGGAGGTCCTCGGCGATCATGATGCGGCCAGGGAACTCCTGGCGGACGCTCTCGTTGATCCAGCGCATCAGGCCCCAGCCGTCCTCGAGGTCGAAGGCGGAGCCGTCGACGCTGCGCATGTAGGGGGTCATGTCCAGGCGCAAGCCGTCGAGGTGGTAGTCGCGCAGCCACATCATGGCGTTGTCATGGATGAAGCGGCGGACCTCCTCGCGGCCGTAGTCGGGCCGGGTGTCGCCCCAGGGGGTGGCGGAGCGGTGGTCGTTGTAGAAGTAGATGCCGCCCTTGCCGTTCTCGCTCCAGCCGTCGAACTGCCACAGGTCCAGGTCAGAGGGGCCGAAGTGGTTGTAGACGACGTCGAGGATCACGGCGAGGCCACGGCGGTGCGCCTGCTTGATGAGGTTCTTGAACGATTCCGGTCCGCCGTAGGAGGACTCGACGGCGAAGATGTGGGCCGGGTTGTAGCCCCAGGAGAGGTCGCCGGCGAATTCGGCGACGGGCATGATCTGGAGCGCGTTGACCCCGAGTTCCTTCAGGTGGTCGAGGTGGGCGGCGACATCGTCGAAGCTGCCGACCTCCGCGTCATCGGCGGCGCGGAAGAAGGTGCCCACATGCATCTCGTAGATGACCAGTTCGTGGTGGGGCGGGCAGTTGGCGGAGTCGTCCTCCCAGTCGAACCGGGAGTGGTCGTGGATGACGCCGTGACCGACGGAGTTGGTCACCTCAAGTGCGTAGGGGTCGATGCGGTCGGCGCCGAAGTCACCGTTGGTGAGGTGGAACTTGTAGCCCTGGCCGGGTTCGGCGCCCTCGACGAACCCGTACCAGAAGCCGTTGCCCTCGCTCTCGAGGGCGTTGGCGTCGGTGTCCCAGTCGTTGAACTCGCCGAACACGCTCACGGTCTCGGCGTGCGGTGCCCAGACGCGGAAGGCGACGCCGCCGTCGGCGACGATGGCTCCCATTCCGGCGAGTCGTTCACGATTGGTGCTCTGCTGGGTCATGGGTCCCGCCTCTCGATAGCTGATTGAAGTGTGGCGGATGCGGTGGGTGCTCGCCAACTGGCGGCCCCTGCGGCAAACTTCGATCAAGAGTCCCGGAAGGGGTCAGCATGGCGGACCTGTTCGCGCCCGAGTGGTCGGGCGAGCCGTTCCGGCTGTTCAGCTGGCAGCACCTGACGATGCTCGCGGTGGTGCTCTTGGTGACGGTGGGTTCCGTTCTGGTGGGGTCCCGGTTGTCCGAGGAGCGACGGCGCGTCGTGCGACTGGTCCTGGCGGCGGTGATGACGCTCAACATCGTGGGCTGGCACCTCTGGAATGCGGCCGTCGGGCTGTGGACGCCGCAGACCTTGCTGCCGTTGCACCTGTGTTCTGTGCTGGGGATTGTGACCGTCGCGGCGTTGCTGACGCGCTCGCCGACCCTGACGAACCTCTCCTGGCTGCTTGGCGTGGGAGGCGCGCTGCAGGCGCTGCTCACCCCGGAGGTGGCGCCGTTCGGGTTCCCCCATTACCGGGTGTGGCAGTCGGCGCTGGCGCACGGGCTGCTGGTGGTGGCGCCGTCGTGGCTGGTGTTCGTGGAGCAGATCCGGCCCACCTTGGGGTGGGTGCTTCGCTGCCTCGGCATCCTGCACGTCTATGCGCTGGTGGTCTACGTGGTGAACGTCTTCGTCGGGAGCAACTACCTGTACGTGAACGGCAAGCCGGGCTTCGCGACGGTCCTGAACCTGTTGCCGCCGTGGCCCACCTACCTGTTGGTCCTCGAGGTCATACTGGTCTGCATCATGCTGCTGGCCTGGCTCGGGGGCCGACGGTGGCGCGAGCGGGAGTCGGCGGCGACTTGGTCGGGGCAACCGGTGGCAGGTTGAGTCGCGGTACCGACGGGTCGCCGCCACAGGTAAGGGCCGCGGTCTCAGCTTCCGGTTCGCCAGCACCTGTTCGGGGTCATCGCCGCAGTGTCACCTGCTACCAACCCAGTCTCCGCGGGCTTGTCGAGGTGTTCCCTGGATCGTGAGGTCGGCGATACCGTCAGGCGCGCAGATCAGTTCTGGGTCGCCACCTGAGCCTTCATCGTCTCTGAACAGGGTGTGTTGCGTCGCCGTCTTGCGCGCAGGGTCAGTTCTGGGGTCGTCACCTGAGCCTTCATCCTCCTGAAGCACGTCCTCACCACCATCGAAGACATCGTGGCGGCCATCAAGTACATGTGTGTCGCGTCGCCGTCATGCGCCCAATCCGGGCTCTGCGTCGCCACCCCAGCCCTCATCCTCCTTAACAGGGTGTGTTGCGTCGCCGTCAGGCGTGTCGACGCAGGCGCCCAGGCTCAGCTCTGCGTCGCCACCCCATCCCTCATCCTCCTGAACACGGTGTGTTGCGTCTCCGTCAGGCGCCCAGGCTCAGCTCTGCGTCGCCACCCCAGCCCTCATCCCCACCGAACAGGCAGTCCTCCGTCGGTCTGTGGCTCATTGGTTCCGGTGGACTGGTCCCTCGGGGCGGAGTTCTCCCGTTGATCTCGGTTGTAGGTGGAGCCCCCCGGTTGGTTTTGGGAGTTGCCCGGTCGACTTCGAGTGTTCCCCGGTTGGTGTCGGTTGGGAGTGGAGTTCGCCCGCGGGTTTCGGCTGGCCGCTGAGCACTCCCGTGGGTGTCGGCCGCAGGTGGCGTTCCGAGGGCGCTTTCGAACTTCGCGGAGTTGCCGGGTATTGGTTTCCTCGCGGGATCGACCCGGGCGGGAGGGATGAACTCCGCTCGTCCGACTTCACTGAGGCGCACCTGCCAGGAATCGGCGCCTGGGTTCTTCCAGAAGCGTTCGGGCTCCACGAGCCGGTGGTGATGCGGACACAGGAGTACGAGATTCTGAAGCGCCGTGGCTCCTCCCGCCCACCAAGGCTGGATGTGGTGCGCTTCGCAGCGCTCGTCCTCGACTGCGCACATCGGGAACTGACAGCCACCGTCGCGTCCGGACAACGTCCGACGCAGATCCGGGGTGACGAGACGCTGATCCCGGCCGACGTCCAGCACCTCGGAACGGCTGCCCAGGACGACTGGCGCGAGGTCGGCGTCGCACACGAGTCGTCGCAACTCGCCGGCCGCGATCTGTTCCCCCGAGGCGAGCCGACCCGCCTGTTCAGCGCGCTCACGGAGCGAGTCCTCCCGCATCACCACGACAACCCTCGGCCGGTCACCAGCAACGCGAGGTGCCAGCCTTCCCTGTCCGTGGTCCCTCACCAACTGGACCAGCGCATCGGCGCGGCGCTGCTCGCCGGTGCGCTCCTCGGCGCGCGGGTCTGCCTCGTCGCGGCCTCGCCGTCGGTCCTGCTCGACGTAGGCGGAGACCAGCCGCTTCAGCCCCTCGGCCTCCACATAGGGCAGCGAGCCCTTGATGAGCGTCGAGCCGTCCCGGTCATCCTCGAAGAACAGGTAGCGACGTCTCCGGGCGCGGCGCGACTGCTCCTCAAGCCGGATCTGTTCCCACTCAACGCGGTCATCCTGGGACGCAGAAGGTCTGATTTCCTCCAGGATCCGCGCGGCAGATTTCTGGAGGACCTCGGCAGGTGTGTCAGCGGCCTCCTTGATCAGCTGGCGCTCCGCGAGCTTCACCTGCTCTGCGGTGAGGGTGGGCGGGAGTTCAGCCATTGCCTTGCCGATTGCACGGGCTTGCCCGACAGCGATCTCTCCGGACAGCGCCCGCAGTTCAACCTCGGGGTGTTTGGCCAGGTCCTTGCCCGCGAAGACCATCCCGGCGGCTTCCCGGGCGGTCGTCTGGCCGCCCAGGGCGAGCCAGGTTGTGGTTGGTGTGCCGTGCACGCGCATGGACGAGCCGGCGTCGTCGGCCTCCGCGACGAGTTTCTTGAACAGTGCCTCCGACTGCCTCGCCAGTTGCTGTGCCGCTTTCAGCCAAGCGAGCCGATCGGCGTCACTGGCGTACTCGCGTCGGGAGTGGTCGATGCTACCCAGCCCCTCAGTCGCGCGCCTGAGCGCCTCCCCGACGCATAGCTTCTGGGCAGCGTCGGACCCGGTTCCCCCGGTCCCGATCCGACGCTGTTGTTCCCCCATGTGAGGCACGCTATCGGTGGGGTCTGACAGTCTGGTGGGGTGCGTGGGGGCAGCGTGGGACCCGTTCCCCCCGGTCCCGATCCGACGCTGTACTTCCCCCATGTGAGGCACGCTATCGGTGGGGTCTGACAGTCTGGTGGGGTGCTTGGGAGCAGCGTCGGACCCGTTCCCCCCGGTCCCGATCCGACGCTGTTCTTCCCCCATGTGAGGGACGCTATCGGTGGGGTCTGACAGGCTGGTGGGGTGCTTGGGAGCAGCGTCGGACCCGTTCCCCCGGTCCCGATCCGACGCCCTTGTTCCCCCACGTGAGGCACGCTATCGGCGAAGTCTGACAGTCCCGCGGGTGTGATGGCAGCGTCGGAAACGGACCGCCCTCGAAACCCACGCAGTGTGTGCCCCAAGCGAGGCCGGCCGACGACGAGGTCGGCGCCCGTGCTGGGCTCGGCCTGGCGCTCCCTGACAATCAGCCCCTGGTGCGTGGGAGCGGGGTCGGACCCGGGCCCCCCGACCCGGATCCGACCCCGTCCTTCCCCACAAACTGCACGCTATCGGCTACGTCCGACAACCGGCAGCGGCAACCCTTGAACGGCCGACTGACTAGAAGGCATCGCGCTTCTGATAGCCGCCGAGCAGCGCGGCGGCCGTCTCCGCGTCGTCGACGGTCACAGTGAACGGCCTGCCGTCGGTGCGCGTCACCCGCAGTGCGTCGCCCGTGCGCAGGACGACGCCCTGGCCATGCGTCGGGCTGAACCGCCAGCCCCACCCGCCGTACTCGCCCATCGGGTTCACCCGGACCACCTCGGCGGAGCGGATCTCCTGACGCGCGATGTGGATCCCGGGCCAACCGACGGCGGCCCTCACCGTCAGGCCGGTCTCGTCCACCCGCACCCGGAAGACGGTGAGCAGCACCATGAGGAGGGCGAGCAGGACCACCGTCGCGACCGTGATCCACAGCGCTCCGGGCGCCTCGACGAATGCCGCGACGATGACCACGGCCACGCAGCTGAGCAGCGCGCCGCCCAGGACCACCAGACCGACGCGGGACATCGTGACCGTCTGCAGCCATACGGCCTTCTCGTTGGGGGCGAGGTCGACGGGTTCCGGCGTGCGACCGGAGGCGCCGTCGTCGGGCACCACGATGGTTGCCCGCCAGCCGATGACCCCCAGCACCAGGCCGAGCAGGAACCCGAGTGCCAGCGGCCAGAGGACGCCGGAGGCTGCCCTGGCGTCGTCGAGGCCGACCTGCGCGACCATAAGGCTCAGGCTGAGCGATCCGAGGAAGCCGACCAGCCAGAGGTTGGTGGCGGACATGAAGCGGAAGTCGACGGCGCTGGACGAGCGGGCAGCGGTGAGCGAGATTCCCGCCGTCAGTGCGACGATCCCGCCGCCGGCCACCAGCGTCAGAACCGGGTAGGACCAGGCCGGACCGAAGCCGTCGACGTCGCCGGCGCCGTTCCAGTGGACGGCGGCAGGGTCGGGCAGCTGGGGAATCAGGACGAACTGGACGGCCGCGATGACCGCGAACAGCGCCAGCGGGATCCACAGCGCGACCAGCTTGAAGCGGCGCAGCGCCCGCTCGCGTTCAGCGACCCGACCGTTGTACATCTCGTTCTCCTTCACTGGGGGCGTCGCGGACCAGTCCCGCGAGGGTGGCGCGCGAGACTCCGAGCGATTCGGCCCTGCGCACCAAGGCCCGGATCTCGTTCTGCAGGCCCACCGTGGAGGCGGCGGCTTCGGTGATGACAGCGCCCCGACCCCTGCGCATGTCGACCAAGCCCTCCGCGCGTAGCTCCTGGTAGGAGCGCAGCACGGTGTGGAGGTTGATGCCCAGCGATGCGGCGACCTCCTTGGCCGCGGGGAGCCTCTCGCCGACGGAGAGGCGGCCGGTCACGACGTCGGCTCGAATCGACGCGGCCAACTGCGCGAACACCGGTTCGTCACTCGACGGGTCGATCCTGATAAGCATGGAGTTATTCTAGCGCAACTAGAACCATTCGCGGGGCCTGGGTCTCGACACGCTGGCTCGTTCCTCGCCAGCTACTCGACCAGCGGTTGGGAGCCACTCGACCAGCGGTTGGGGGCTACTCGACCAGCGGTTGGGGGCTACTCGACCAGCGGTTGGGGGCTACTCGACCAGCGGTTGGGGGCTACTCGACCAGCGGTTGGGGGCTACTCGACCAGCGGTTGGGGGCCACTCGACCAGCGGTTGGGGCCACTCGACCAGCGGTTGGGGGCCGGCTACTCCGACGGCTCGACCGACTGCGGCAGCCTGACCCGGCCGCCCCGCTTCGGATTCGACGGTGGGGGCACGACGGGGCCGATGTCGCCGTCGGGGGCGTGGTCGAGGTCGACGATGACCGGCGCGTGGTCACTGGGCAGTTTCCCCTTGCGGGCGGCGCGGTCCACCCAGGCGGCGGCCACGCGGTCGGCAACGGGCTGGGAGGCGAGCACCAGGTCGATCCGCATCCCAAGGTCCTGGTGGAACATCCCGGCGCGGTAGTCCCAGTAGGAGAACAGGCGGTCGTGCTCCGGCCACCGGGCGCGCACGACGTCGACCAGGCCGAGTGCCGCCAGCCGCTGGCGCTCGGGCTCGGTCACGTGGGTGTGGCCGACGAAGGCGCGGGGGTCGAACAGGTCGGCATCGGCGGGCGCGATGTTCATGTCCCCGCAGAGCGCGACGTCGGGGCCCGCCGACGCCGTCGCCGCGGCCAGCGCGTCCAGCCATTCGAGCTTGTAGCCGTAGTGGTCTGAGGCCACCTCACGGCCGTTTGGCACGTACAGGCTGTATACGCGCACGCCGTCGCACACTGCGCTGAGGGCGCGCGCCTCGGCCTTGCCCTCGAAATCCGGTTGGCCGGGGAAGTTGGCCTCGACGTCGGCCAGCCCGACGCGGGACAGGAGCGCGACGCCGTTGAACCCGCCCTGCCCGTGGTGCGCCACCTCGTAGCCGAGGTCGGTCAGCGGTCCGGAGAATAGGTCGAAGAACGCGGCGTCGGTCAGCTTCGTCTCCTGCAGGCACACGACGTCGGGTCTGCGTTCCTCGAGCCAGGGCAGCAACCGCGGCATCCGTTGCTTGGCGGAGTTGACGTTCCAGGTGGCGATCCTCACCCCTGCGAGGCTACCCCAGCGGCTGCGCCACAGCCCGGGTGTTGCCAGCCATCGACGGCGCCAGCGGGTCAGGCGAACTGCCCGCGATAGTGCTCGGCCAGGGCGGGATAGTAGTCGTCCCACACGACGTCTGCCGGCTCGCCACCGGCCTCAGCCACCACCAGGCGGTCCAGGTAGTAGTGCCAGCCTGGGCCAACACCCTCGGCCAGTCCCGGTTCTGGCACGTCCTGCGAGAAGGTCAGGGTGGTGACGCCGTCGTCCTCGCAGAGGTCGAGGCGGAAGTGCCAGACCTGCGGCCCTTCCTCGGAGGTGGACACGGAAGTGACGCGCAGCAGCTGGGGAGCCTCGCACTCCTCGATCGTGAGAGCCTCCTCCGGGACGTCTTCGCCCTCGTAGAGCATCCGGAACTGCACCCGGCCCTCTGCTGGATCACCGTGCCAGGTGCCCACCCAGCGGGCCAGCCTGTCCGGTTCGGTCACTGCCGCCCAAACGTCTTCGATGGGGGCGTTGAAAATGCGGGTGAACTCGACGACGCTGCGCCCGTCGCGCAACTGCTTGGTGCCGAGTGGGGTCGTTGGGGTGGTCATCCGATCTCCTTGTTCCGTTGGGTGTTTGCTGTGGCCTGCCGCCGATCCCGGCCCGCGCGACGGACCTCCAACTCCAGGCTGTCGAACGCGCGCTCTGGGATCCGCGGCGCGGGGCCGCCGGCGACGTCGTCGAGCCAGGCGCGGACGGGTGCCAGTCCGTCGGCCGCGAGCCGGTAGTGGCGCTCCCGTCCGACGTCGTCGGCGTGGACGAGTCCCGCCTGCGCGAGCACCCGAAGGTGCCGGCTGATGGCGGGGCGGCTGACGTCGTGGTCCGCGGTGAGGTCCACCACGCGCGCTGATCCCCGGCTCAGCCGCTGCAACAGCTGCCGGCGCACGGGATCGGCGATGGCGATGAACGCATCCATGCCTCATTGGTAACCCAAAGGTTACCAATTGTCAAGGGTCAGCGGCTCAGGAATGTCCGCAGCCGTGCGCCGTACTCGGCGGCCTCACCGTCTGCGTACTTGGTGCGGGGCCAGAAGAAGCCGCGCAGGCCGTCGCCCTTGGTCCGCGGCACGACGTGGACGTGCAGGTGGGGCACCGACTGACTCACCACGGTGTTGACGGCCGTGAAACTGCCCTGCGCGCCGAGAGCCTCGACCATCGCCGCCGCAGTGCGCTGCACCACGGTCATCAGTGGCGCGAACAGCTCGGGCGGGACCTCCAGCAGGGTGTCGACGTGGGTCACGGGCGCAACCAGGACGTGTCCCTTGAACACCGGCCGGTGGTCCAGGAAGGCCACGACGTGCTCGTCGCGGTAGACGACCTCTGCCTCGACGTCGCCGGCGACGATCCCGCACACCAGGTCGGCGGGCTTCGCGTCGCTCATGCCGTGCCTCGCCCGCTCACGAACTCGACGACGTGGTCGATCACCCCGGCATCGCGCAGGATCCGTTGGTGGCCCAGGCCGTCGGTGGTGAACAGCTCGGCCTCCTCCCAGGCGTCGGCGAGGCGGACGCCGTCGGCATAGGGAACCTCCTTGTCGGCGCGGTCGTGCACGACCAGCGTCGGCGGCAGGTCGCGCATGCCGGTGAGGTCGAAGTCGTCGAGGGGCCGGCCGGCGAGGTCTTCCAGGAGGGCGTCGAAGCGCCTCTTCGTCCTGGCCGTGTACCCCAGGAGCGCCGCCATGGCGTCGGTCCGGGCCATGACCTCGGGCTCGGGCGCGACGAGCGCCAGCCGCCCCGCGGGCAGCCCATCGACGACGGCGAGCGAGGCGGCCGTGCACCCCAGGGAGTGTGCGACGACGGCACTCGGCTCACCGTGCTCAGCTGCGACCACGGTGAGGGCCTCCACGAACTCGACGGCGGTCGCGCGGCCCGCGCCGAGCGCGCCCGGGCCCGACTCGCCATGGCTCGGCGCGTCGAGCGCGACCACACGGTTGCCGGCCGCCACGAGTGGCTCAACGAACGCGCCCAGCTGCCCGCGCCACCCGCCCCAGCCGTGGAGCAGATACACAGGGTCACCCTGGCCCCAGCTCTCGACCATCACCGAACGACCGCCCGAGAGCGGCACCGTTGAGGTTTCGCCGCGGCTGGTGCGATCGTCGCGGTGCCGGCCCCGCGTCGACGGCAGGGTGCACCAAAGTCGCAGGGCCCAGCGTGCCGCGACGTCGGGCGCCACCAGGTCCAGGCTGCCGAAAGCGGCACGGAGCCCGGCCAGCCTCGCCGCGTCAAGGAACCGCTGAGCGGCCCCGCCGCGGGCCGTGCGCGTAGGAGAGGGGCGCTTCTGGGTGGTGCTGGTGCTCATGGGGTCTCCTCGGGTCGGGCCTGGTCCAGCAGGCGCTCGAAGGCGGTTCGGGCGCGGGTCTCGGCCTGCGTGTCCTGCAGCAGCCGGTGCCAGTGGTAGAAGGCCAGCATCACGCCGTCGAGCTCGGCTGTGAACTGGTCCGGGTCGACGTCGGCGCGCATGTGACCCTCCTCGACGCAGGTCCGCACGATGCGCGCGATCGAGTCGTAGAGGGTGCGGTGGTCGCGGGCCAACTGGTCGCGGACCGGACCTTCCTGTTCATCGAGTTCCGCGCTCGCCTTGACGAACAGGCAGCCGCCCGGAGCGCCCACACGGCCGTTGCGCAGCCAGTTCTCGAACAAAGCGCGTAGCCGCGGCTCACCACGGGGCGCCCGCAACGCGGGGACCACCACGTTCTCCGCGAACTCCCGCGCCGCCTGCGCGAGCACTGCCAGCTGCAGGTCCTGCTTGGAGTCGAAGTGCGCGTACAGCCCGCTCTTGCTGAGCCCGGTGGCGGTGGCGAGGGTACCGATGGTCAAGCCGCCGAGGCCGACGTGATAGGCGGCCACGACGCCCTCGTGCAGGATCGCCTGTCTGGTCATCTCGCCCTTGCTCACAGCCGCAGAATAGCACGACCGTTCGTGCGAAACCAGACCCCCGTCACGTCGCCGGAGCCAGGGTCACGAGCCGTCGTAGGACAGGCCGTGGCCATAGCCGAACAGCGCGCCGTCGGCGGTGTTGTCGTATCCGGGCAGGTCGCTGTGCTGTTCCTCGATGGCCCGACGCGTGGCCGCGAGCGCGAACGGCATCTGCCCCTGCGGCGCGTGCTTGCCGGAGACGACGTCGACCAACGCCTCGTCGGAGATCCCGAACGTGGCGAGGATCGCGCCGGCCTCTCGTAGACCGCTGTCGGCGTCCAGCACGAACGGCTGCCGGAAGTAGATGTTGAGGACCACCTTCGTCGGGTCACCGACCTCGCGCATCACCTCCTGGATGGTGCGCAGCGACGGCCGCACGCTCCACGACTGCGCCTCCTCCATCCCGGAGAAGTCCAGGACGCCGCTCTCCCAGGGCAGCGGCCCGCCGAAGCGCAGGCCGTCGTCGGTGCACTCCTGCGCGCCATAGGCGACGCCGGCGTCGGCCGCCCCGTAGGGACTCCTGCCGTCGAGGCCTCGGACGCCCGGGAAGACGATGGGGTTGACCTGGTCCGGGCGCAGGCCCCACTCGGGATCGGCGCTGCGGTAGTCCGCGGTTCCCAAGGTCAGCGCGCTCACGCTGATGAGGACGTGGTCCGCACCGGCGGCGCTGGGGCGGTCCTCGGCGTTGCCGTCCACCACCTTGAACCCGGCGGCCACGAGCGCCTCGGTGCCCACCGAACCCAGCACATAGACCGCCGACCCCGCCCGCAGCGGCAGGGCCGGGCCCGCGCCGTCGGCCCGGTCACGGTTCTGCAGCAGGACGGCGGAGCGACGTTGCAAGTCTAGGGCCACCTCGGTGTGGCGCGCGTTGGACAGGACGCCGTTGGCGGCGGTCTCGTCGACGTAGGGGTCCTCGAACAGGCCCATCCGGAACAACGGGATCAGCAGGCGCAGGGCGGCCAGGTCGACGCGTTCCTGGGTGACCAGACCACTCTCGACGAGGCTGGTGATCACGGTCACGTCGTGGAACCCGGAGAGAGTGTCGGTCCCGGAGTTGATTGCCGCCGCCACCCGCTCGGGAACGGTCGCCTCCTCCAGTCCCCACGCGCGGTCGGTGACGATGCCGGTGTCGGAATTGATGTAGCCGGCGAATCCGAGGCGCTCGCGAAGCAGTCCGTTCACGATCTGGTCGCTGAACGCCATCCCTATCTGGTCGAACTCGATCCCCTCGTACGTCACCCCCATGGGCACGCCGTAGTAAGGCATGATCGCGGCCGCCCCAGCGGCGATGGCCGCCCGGAACGGCTCGACGTGGTAGCCGAAGTTGCCGGCCGGGTAGACCTGCGTCTTGCCGAAGGAGTAGTGCGGGTCCAGCCCCCGCTCCTGCGGCCCGCCGCCGGGGAAGTGCTTGATGGTGAGCGCGACGTCGGTGGCCGGGCTGAGCGAGGAACCGTCGGTGACCTCCGGCCCCTGCAGCGTCCGCAGCAACTCGGTGACGATCTCACTGGTGAGTTCCGCGTCCTCGCTGAAGCACTCGTGCGTGCGGTACCAGCGCGGCTCGGTGATAAGGTCCACCATGTACCCATACATCCCGCGCAGGCCGATGGCTCGCCACTCGGCGCCCATGACGCGGGCGAAGGCGCCGATGGGGTCCACGCTGCCCGTGCCCAGCGCTGCGGCGGCCAGGCCCGCCTCCTTCGGGAAGCCGCTGAAGGCACCGTTGCTCTCGTTGATGCCCGCCCGGGCGTCGGGATCGATGTGGTTGCGGGCGTTGGACTTGGCGAGGACCGGAATGCCCAGCCGGCTGCTTTCGGCCAGTTCCTGCAGTGCGTTCATGAACGACGCCGCCTGCTCAGGCGTGACGCTGGACCCGGCGATGAACGGGTGGGTGTCGTCGCCCCGAGCCTCCTGCCCGGGGACCGCGACGACGTTGCGGAAGATGGTGCGGCGCATGTGCTGGCGGCCGACGTAGTCGTGCGCGATGTCGGTCAGCTCGCCACCCCAGGCCGCGTTCACGGTGTCTATCAGCATGAGGCCGGCCTTCTCGTCGGCGGTCATCCGCGAGACCAGGTCCTCGGCCCGCTCCCGTGCGGAGAGCCGCCAGTCCTCGTAGGGCGCCAGCTCGCCGTCGCCGTCGAGGTCCCGGAAGCGGAGCCCGTCGACCTCGATGATCGCCTTCGACCGCGTGCTCAGGTTGGGTTGCTCGGCGGCACCAGTTGGCATGGCTTCCTCGATTCCTCGGTGGACGTCAGGTGGTGGGCGGAGGTGTGAGGGCCTCCGGGTACTTGCTGCGGTAGATGCCGACGATCATGTCCACCACCTGGTCGTAGGTGACGCTTCCGGTGTTGATGACCAGGTCGTAGTACTCGTCGGTGTGCGGGTTCCACTGGTACAGGTAGCGCGACATCTCGGCGCGGACATGGTCCTCGGCCTTGATGCGCGCCTCGGCCTCCTCCGCGCTCAGGCCTGTCTTGTACATGACCCGCTGGATTCGCATCGGCAGCGGCGCGGTCAGCCTGACGTGGAAGGACCCCACCGCCCGGCCGAGGACCAGCGCGCCGTTGCGGCCGGCGATCACGGCGCCGTCCTCGGCGAGCTTCAGCAGCTCCATCCGGTTCTGCTGCGCGATCGAGAAGTCCTCCGCGTAGTCCAGCGCGCGCGCCATGTCCGCGTCCTGGGTTCCGGTGTAGGAGATGGTCCGCAGCCAGCGCTCGAAGCCGGTGTCGGAACTGAGTGCTCGCGTGTCCACGCCCGCGACCTCGTCGGAGCTGAACTTCTGCGGCACGTACTTCACGCCCAGTTTCTTCGCGACCGCGGGGCCGATTTCGGAGGCGCCCGCGCCCTCGCGCTCGAAGATGGTGACCACGGGCA
This sequence comes from Tessaracoccus sp. OS52, assembly GCF_020687685.1. Taxonomy (GTDB): domain Bacteria; phylum Actinomycetota; class Actinomycetes; order Propionibacteriales; family Propionibacteriaceae; genus Arachnia. Next base: position 319,470 of record NZ_JAJEWM010000002.1, read on the forward strand.
GGGTCCCGCGCTGGGGAGGACGCAGCAGCAGGTTGCGGGCGTCGCCGAGTTCCTCGACGACCACGCGCGCGGCGTCGACCCCATAGGTGGTGCTGACAGCTCCCTCCGAGCGCCGGTCGTTGAGGTCGCGCACGAGGTTCCTGTGGTCCTCGACGGTGAGGTTGTACCAGATCATCACCACGGCAGCCGCGACTGCGAGCAGCGCGGGCACCAGTCCTGTGGCAAGGCGGATGCCCTGCTGCGCCGTCGCGTCCTGGGCCTCGGCCTGGGCCACGTAGCCGAATGCGCCGATGATCGCGGCGCCGCCCCAGCCGCCCACACCCTGGCCGGTCTTCCGGATGAAGGAGAGGATGGAGTAGGAGCCGCCCTCGGAGCGGAGCCCGGTCTTCCATTCGCCGTAGTCGACGGTGTCGGCCTGCATGGAGAACATCAGGGCGTTGGTCCCGCCGGATCCGAGCCCGAAGATGAACCAGGCGACGACGGCGATCGGCAGGCTGCCCTCGGGCACGAGGAAGATCAGCAGGAACCCGAGAATCGCGAGGGCCGCGGCACCCATGTAGCCGTTCCGCTTTCCGAAGCGCGAGGTCACCCCGGAGACCAGGGAGGCCGCGACGACGGTGCCGACGGTCTGGGCGAGGGCCAGGAACGTGAACCAGGCCGCGTTGCCGAGGATGTAGCGCGCGTAGTAGAGGCCAACGGCGTTCATCATGAAGATCGCCGCCAGCAGGAAGAACGCCGCCAGGCACAGCACCAGCAGGGGCCGGTTGTGCCGGATCATCTTGACTGTGCGCTTGAGGGAGATCTTGGTGGCGCTCCTGGGCACCACTTCCTTGGCGTTCTTGAAGCAGATCAGGTACAGCACGACGGCGAGGATGCCGAGCCCGATGGCGGTCAGGGTGAAGCGGAGCCGCACGCCGTCGGCGGTGGTGTCCTGGAACTGGGGGGCGACGATGGCCGACAGGATGACGCCGGTCAGCGCGTTGGCGATCGAGCGGGCGCCCGACAGCTTCGAACGGTCGACGGGGTCCTGCGTCATCGCAGCGGCGAGCGAGCCGTAGGGGATGTTGACGAACGAGTACCCCAGCTGGAACAGGGCGTCCAGCAGCAGGATCCAGGCGATGGTGAGCGCGGGACTCAGACCCGCCGGCACGCTGAACAGGAGGACGAAGACGATCGCCAACGGCGTGCTGCCGAACAACAGGTAGGGGCGCAGCCGGCCCCAGCGGGTGTTGGTGCGGTCGACGGTCTGGCCGGCGACCAGGTCCGAGACGCCGGCCCAGATCTTGGTGACGCCGTAGATGGTGCCCGCGACGCCGGCGGAGACGCCCGCGATGTCGGTCATGTAGACCATGAGGAACATCGACGTCATCATGAAAGTCAGGTTGTTCGCCACGTCGCCCAGCGAGTAGGAGAACACCTGCGCGCCCGAAAGCGTCCCTACTTGCTTGCGGGATTCCTTTGCCATGGCAGCTCCTCGCAACGTTGGTGTTCGCCGCTTTCCCTGATCACTCGACTATAAGCGGGGAGGGGACCTCCGGGGCCGGTCGCGGGGGATTGTCTGCCGGGCGTCACATCCGCGGTGTCCGGGACCGACCACCCAGACACGCGGACGCCAAGGGCGACGACGAGTCCCCGTCTACCAGCAGGAGAAGAACCGCTTCACCATCGACGGCTTCCCCACTGGACTGCCGGAGGTCATCGCAGGTCCCTGATTCGGGTGTACTGAATGAGGTCGACGTTGCTGGCGTGTCGCTCTCGGGTCTCTCTCAGGCGCTCGGCAGAGTCTGAGTCGGCGCGACCCAGTAGAAGTCGGATCAGCATGCGGAGGATGAACATGGCGGTTGTCCTTGTCTGTAATCGATCGGAAAGCGTGTCGCCACGGCTGCCCCACCACCCTGCGGTGCCGCCCCACCTGGCCGGATCAGCCAGGTGGGGCAGTTCCGCAACCGATCGGATGAGATCCGGACAGCAGCGCTCGGCGTCAGGACCGGTCTCGCTCACGCGCCGGGAGGAGGAGGCCGGCGAGTAGTGCGCTGGCGATGGCGACCCCAGCGGCGACGGCGTAGCCGCGCTGGAAGCCGGGGATGGTGCCGGCGGTGAGACTTGCGGCGGCCACCCCCGACATCAGGGCTGCCCCGAGGGAGGCGCCGAGCTCGTGGAAGCTGCTGAGCAAGCCCGAGGCGATCCCGGCCTCGTGATGAGCGACCGACGACAGGACCGTCACCGAGGAGACGACGAACAGGGCCCCGAGCCCGGCTGAGCCGATACTGGTGGCGATCACGATGACGGTGGGTCCACTGCCGATGGCGGCGACGGCGAGTCCGGCACCGGCCAGCAGCAGGCCGGCCACCGCGACGGCACGAACCCCGAGCTCTCCGATGGCGCGCCCGGCCGTCTGGGCGCCGGCCATGGTGGCCAGGGCCACCGGCAGGAACAGCAGCCCGGTGGTCAGGGCGTCGTAGCCGGCGGTGCCCTGCAGGAAGAACGTGCCCAGGAAGAAGACCGCCACCATCAGGGCGGTGCCCACCAGCAGGACCAGCGAGCCGCCCAGGACGGGCCGTCGGACCACGAGCGCGGGGCCCACGAGGGCGTTGGGCCGCCCGCGCAGCCACGCAGCGAACGCCACGAACAGTGCGAGGCTCGCGCCGAGCGCCAACAGGGGGCGTGGCGAGGCCAGGCCGCTGTTGCCGGCGTCGATGCAGGCGAAGATGAGCAGCCCGAAGCCGATCGTCCCCAGCAGCGCGCCGACCAGATCGAGCCGCGCCCCCGGCAGGGCAGGGGGCAGTGCGGGCAGGACGAAGGGGAGAGCGATGAGGATCGCTGCCCCGATGGGCACGTTGACCAGGAACACCCATGGCCAGCCAGGGCCGGCTGTCAGGAGACCACCCACCAGCACGCCGACGGCGGCCCCGACTCCGCCGAGGGCCGACCAGATGCCGAGCGCTCGGTTGAGCTCCTCGCCCTCGAAGAGGCGCACGATGGTGGACAGCGCTGCAGGCGACATGAGCGCCGCGCCGATGCCCTGGGCCACGCGCGCGGCGATGACGAGGGTCCCGGTATCGACGAGGCCCGCCGCCAGCGAGGCCAGTGTGAACACGCCGAGGCCGATCATGACGATCCGACGGGGCCCGAACACGTCCGCGAGCCGTCCACCGGTGAGCATGAGGCCGCCGAAGGCGAGGGTGTAGGCACTCATCACCCACGTGAGGGCGTCGCGGCCCATCCCGAGGTCCGTGCCGAGTTGGGGCATGGCGATGGTGACGACGGTGATGTCGAGGATGAGCATCAACTGCGCAATCCCGACGAGGGCGAGGGCAGTCCATCGCCGGGGATGGGGTTGCGGCGGAGAGGGGTGTTCGGTGGAAGTTTCTGCGGCTTGCATTGCAACTCCTTCGGTAAGTCAAACAGCTATGTCTGACTTACGCTAGCAACCTGAACACACATGTTCAAGATAAACCTGTACACTCTTGTTCGGTTTGACACGACAGCTTGCGAGAAGATGCCGCGCCAGGCGGTGCGCGGGCAGGGGCGTGAATAGGCTGATCTTCACGACATCTGGACGACCGAGAGGACCACATGGTGGGCGAACCCGACCCCCACGACACCAAGCGGCGAGCCGACGCCCGGCGCAATGCGGCGTCAATCCTCGACGCGGCCACCCGGTGCCTGGCACGGGACCCGGATGTGAGCCTGAAGGAGATCGCGGCGGAGGCCGGGGTCGGCCGCGTGACGCTGTACGGGCACTACGAGACCCGCACCGCCCTGGTGGATGCCGTGGTCGACCGGGCCATCAGCCAATCGGAGTCCGACCTGAAGGCGGTCGACCTGTCGGGTGACCCCGCCGAGGCGATGTCGCGCCTGATCGGCGCCACCTGGGACCTGACCCACCGGTTCGGGGCGCTGGTGGTGGCGGCCGAGCGGACGCTGCCCGCAGAACGCCTCCGCGTGTTGCACCATGAGCCCGCCGCACGGGTGCGCGAACTCCTCAACCGGGGCCGGAAGGCAGGCATCTTCCGCTCAGACATGCCCGCCGAGTGGCAGATAACGGCGATCCAGGCGCTGGTCCACGCGGGGGTGGAGGCCGCCTACCGGGATGAGCTCACCCCGGATCAGGCCAGAAAACTGGTGCCGCGCACGGTTCTGGGGGCGCTGACGCAGCCCGAACGAGTACTGGTCTCCGACTGACTCTTTGCCGCACCTCCTCGACGGTCACGTCCTCAATGCGACGTGACCGGTCCCAGGTGGCGACCTGTCCCGAGCGGGAGACGATGATCTTGTCGAGCTCGTCGAGTCGTCGCGCATTCCGTCGGTTTCCTTCGTCGCTCTCGATGTCTCCGCTGGCGGCGGCGGGCCAGTAGGACGCGAAGTCGGAATGGGTCACTCTCCCCTGCCTTCGGGCGCTGCAGTGGGTTGCTTCTGCTTCACGGTGTCTCCTTTGTCAGTTGGGAAACTGTTGCTTTTTTGGTGCGGCCTCGCCTGAGGCGGTCGAGGGACTTCTTCGCGAGGGGCACAAGCAGTGCGACGGCGATGAGCGCGAGGCTGACGGTGGAGGCGTGCTGGTCAACCAGCAGCACCAGGTCGACGGCTTGCTGGCCCATCCCGAAGCCCAGGCCGGCAACCAGTCCTGTCAGGGCGAGAGCGCCGGCGAGGTCGAGGAGCAGGAACGTGGCGAGCCGCATGCCCGACCAGCCTGCGACTGCGAACACCACCGCTGTCGGGACGCCCGGCAGCATCGCCAGGGCCACGGCGAGTGAGATCACCCACGGCCGTGTCCTGTCGAGGCGGCGGGTCCATGCCGCGGCCTGCCCGGGCGTGGACAGCATCGCGATGATCCCCTCACCCCATCGACGCCCAGCCCACCAGGTCAGGACGTCGAACTTGACCAGGCCGACGGCGCCCGCGACCACGACGAGCCAAAGCGGCGCCTCGCCGATGCGGGCGAACGCCGCCGCAGCACCGACCACAACCAGGTCGCCCGACAGGAACTCCAGGAGCACCGGACGCTCGGCGATCAGGAATGGCTTCGCAGGGCGCAGCGCCATGCCGAAGACCACGACGGCCAGGATCGCCCCGAGCAGCAGCTTGTCTGCGGCCGTCGGGGGTCCAGTCCATGGAGCCAGTCGACGTCCCTTGGCCCAGTGCCTCCAGCGCGACGGCTCCGCGGCGCCGTCCGCGTGCCGGACTGGCCCCGTCGCGTCGTCGACCAACTCGTCACGTGCTGACATCGGTGTCCTAACTCAAACAAACATGTTCGAGTTTAACGCTAGCAACATGGACACCGTTGTTCAAGATATGCCTGAAACAGGCCGGTGATCCTCCCGAGCTTCGGGGCGCCCACCACTCATGACCGTGGTGTCCGTCCGGACCGGAAGCTGCGCGCTGCCAAGGGCAGGAAGACCAGCGTGAGGACGAGGGGCCAGCCCACGGCCAGGAGTGCGGAGACGCCGGGCGGAACCACCTGGGAGGACCAGGTCACGGTGCCCAGCAGGTCGCGAAGCGTGGTCGCCGTGGCCGAGACGGGGTTGAACTCGGCGACGGCGCCCAGCCAGGCGGGCATCGTCGCCGGGTCGACGAAGACGCTGGAGAGGAACGCGACCGGCCACACCAGGATCTGCACGTAGGCGACCGATTCCACCGAGCGGGCCCGGTATCCCACGAAGATGCCGATCCACAGCAGGGCGAAGCGGAGCAGCGCGAGAAGTCCTAGACCGAGGACGGCGCCTGCCGGGGTGGTGTCGGGTCGCCAGCCAATCGCCAGGCCGAAGCCGATCATGATCGCCAGCCCGACCAGCGAGTTCAACAGGTCCGCCATGCACTTGGCCAGGACGATCGCGGTGGCCCTGATGGGCAGGGAGCGGAAGCGGTCGTTGATCCCGCGCGCGGCGTCGGCAGCGGCGGAAAGCGTGGTCGACTCCAGGCCGAACAGCATCGTCACCGCCAGCATGCCGGGCATCAGGAAGTCGACGTAGCGGGCGCCGTCGGGCATCTGGAGGGCCCCGCCGAACAGGCCAAGGAACAGCAGCGTGATGAAGACAGGGAACAGCCACGTGATGACGACGGCGGCCAGCTGCGTCCGCCAGCCCCGGATGATGCGGCCGGCCAATAGGGCGGTGGTGGTCGGCAGCCCGGGTGGGGTGACCCGGGTGGTGGGAGCTGCGACGGGACGGAGGGTGGAGGTCACTTCGGCTCCTCGGGGTGGTCGGGGGTCTCGGTCACGGAGAGGAAGACCTCGTCGAGCGACGGCTTGCGAAGCGCGACCTCGATGGGGGACAGGCCGTGTTCGTCCAGTCGGCGCAGGCACTCCAGCAGCGAGCCGCTGTGGTCAGCGCCGAGGGCAAGCGCGGTGTCCTCGAGGTCGGCGTCGAGGGCCACCGCGGAAAGGACCGCTCTCGCGTGCTGGGCTTGGTTCAGGTCGGCGAACCTCAGCGTGATCCTGGACCGGCCCAGCGCGTCCTTGAGGTCGTCGGGGGTTCCCTCGGCCGCCACGCTGCCGTGGGCCAGTAGGACGACGTGGTCCGCGAGGGCGTCGGCCTCCTCGAGGTACTGGGTGGTCAGCAGGATCGTGGTTCCCTCGGCCACCAGTCCGCGCAGGGTCTGCCAAAGGTCGCGACGCGCGGCTGGGTCCAGCCCGGTGGTCGGTTCGTCGACGAACAGCACGTCCGGCCGCACGATCATGCTGGCGGCCACGTCCAACCGACGTCGCATGCCGCCCGAGAAGTCCCGCACCGGGCGGTTCCCTGCGTCCGTAAGGCCGAACTGCCGGACCAGTTCGGTGGCTCGGCCCCTGGCCGCGCCCCTGGCCAGTCCACGCAATCGGCCGAACAGCTCGAGGTTGTCCGCGGCGCTGAGTTGCTCGTCGACGGTGGTCAGCTGACCCACCAGCGAGATGTGCTGCCGAACCTCCTGCGGTTGGGTGCGCACGTCGTAGCCGGCGACGCGGGCCGTGCCCCGGTCGAAAGCGAGGAGCGTGGTGAGCCCGCGGACCGCGGTGGTCTTCCCGGCGCCGTTGTGGCCCAGCAGCGCGAGCACCTGCCCCTGGGGGACGGAAAGGCTCAGGTCTTTCAGACCCACCTCGGCGCCGTCGCGGCCGTACAGCCTGGCCACTGATACCGCTTCGATCGCTGGTCGCATCGCGTCTTCTCCTGGGTTGAGTCCATCCCTATCGTACTAAGTACGGTACAGCGTACGGCGCTAGGATCAATCCAGCAAACAATCGAGGAGGCAGGGTGGTCGAACGAACCGGCGATGGCGATCCCGCGCGGGTCGTCCCGCTGCTATGGGAGCAGGGCGGCCGCGTCGGGCGCAGTGGGCTGACGCTCGAAGGGGTGGTGGCCGCTGGGATCGGGCTGGCGGATGAAGTCGGCATCGGCCAACTCACCGTCCGCAACGTGGCGCAGCGGCTCGGGGTGGGGGCCATGACGCTCTACTCCTACGTCCCGGGCAAGGCAGATCTCCTGGACCTGATGGTTGACAAGGTGTTCGCCGAAGTCGCCTATCCAGAGCAGGTCGAGGGCGGCTGGCGGGAGGGCCTCGTCGCCGTCGCGGACCGGAACTGGGAACTGCTCGTGCGCCATACCTGGCTGGTGGACGTCGACACCGCCAGGCCGCCGCTCGGGCCCGGCGTGATGGCGAAGTACGACGCGGAGTTGGCGCCACTGGTGGGCAGCGGCCTCGATGACGTGGAGATCGACCAGGCGTTGAGCCTTGTGCTGAACCATGTCTGGTCCAGCGCGCGTCAGAGCCTGATGCTCGACCGCCGGGCGGCAGGCGGTGGTGGCGACGCCGAGTGGTGGCGCCAGGCGGGGCCGATGCTGGCGGGTCGGGTGGTGCCGGAGCGCTACCCGAACGCGACGGCCATCGGCGAGGCAGCGGGCCAGGCCTACGGCGCGGCCACCGATCCTCGCCGCGCATATGCCTTCGGGCTCCGGACCATCCTCGACGGCATCGAGGCCCTCATCGCCCGGAGACCCTGACCCGGGGCGACGCCGTCGTGCGAATTCAGCGGCGCCCCGCCGGCGGACTGAAGGTGGCCAGGTCCAGGGTCGCCGTCACCTCGCCGGGACCGTCCGGATGGATTGTCGCGCCCGCCCTGTTCATGACGCGGACGGCGGGTTCATTGTCCGCGGTGGTTCGGGCCACGAGTCGGCTGGCGCCTGACTCCACGGCGCGCGCTGCCGCCAGGCGGAGGACCTCACCGGCGATCCCCTGACCGCGCACGCTCTTGACCAGCCAGATCCCCCACTCGGCCTCGCGGGGGTGGCCGGCCTCGGTCCGTTGCAGCCTGGACGCCCCGACGACGCGTCTGGCCAGCAGGATGGCGGCGGTCTCCTCGTCGCCTCCGCCCTCGAAACCGGCCCGACGGTCCTCGTGATACGTCCGCAGCCAACCGAGACGCTCGGCGGTCCAGCCGGTGCCCAAGGGTGGTGTCACGTCGTCTGGGTCGGCGTCCTCGACGGCGGCTGTGATCAGCTCTTCGAGCCTCACCGCGTCCACGGCGACTAGTTCGACAGCCGGTCCGGGGTGCGAGGTCACTGAACTGTCTCCTTCGTCGTCGTTGGCTCCTGATGCGGGGTTGTTGTGGGGCTGGACGCGTTCGGAGGTGGAGTGCCGATGGTTCGGGGCGTGAGGGCGGACAGGGTGCATCGCCAGCGTCTGCCGTCGTGGACGAAGACCTCCGTGACCCATTCGTCCGCGCGGAACGGCTTCCCGCTGAACGTGCCGCTGTTGGTGCCGTGCGCGCGCACCGTGACGACGTCGCCGTGGCGACGCGCGTCGAGGACGGTGAACTCCATCGCGTCGTGGCTGAGTGCGCCCGAGGAAACGGCCTCGCAGAAGCGCTCCAAGGGCACGGCTCCCGCTTCCGGAGTGACCAGCACCCAGTCCGGGTAGGCGAAGGCGGCGATCCTGGCGGCGTCGTCGGCCACGATCGCTGCCGCCCAGTCGTCTAGGACGGCCTGCATCTCGAGCAGCAGCTCAGCTCCTCTTGGATTCATGGGCAGCATCTCCCGGGGTCGGTGGGGCTTTCGGGTGAACTTGACGCTAGGTCCTCGGACCAGTCTGGAACAGGGGGCGGCGTTCGTCCGATCGGACGAACATAGACGTCGAGTTGGCTGATCCGCGGGGGATACGCCGATGGGCCTACCCGCCCGACGGTCCAGGGACGCCCGATCCAGGCAAGGCCCTGTCGAACCTGGCATCCTGGGCGGCGTGGCGGAAATAGAAGCAGCAGAGGGGTTCTACGACGCGCTCGTCACTCGAGCGCTCCAACGCCGCATCAGTGCGTCCCGGCTCCAACCGACGAAGACCAAGGTCGATGCTGCCGAGCTCGCTGATCGACTCGCGTACCATCTCGGCGCGGTCGCCCGTCACTCACTGGCTGGACTGGAGCAAACCCGACGGCGTGAGTTGGTCGATGAGATCCTCCGGTTGCTCGGCGAGGAAGGGGAGCAGCTTGCGGATGAGGAGCCCCACCTCCTGCAGTCACTTCTTCACCCACCCGCGCCCGGCCGGCCAGTCAGGTATTTGGGCGCTCCCCAGACGCCCCTGTCTCAGCTCGCTCTGCTCACGAATGCTCAGGGCGAACCATCCATGGGTCACGAGATCTCCTCGGAGCTTGGATCCGCTGACCAGGTCGACCTGCTGTGTGCGTTCATCAAGTGGTACGGCATCCGGACGCTCGAGAAGCCGCTACGGAGCCTGCGGGAACGTGGGGTGAAGCTCCGGGTGATCACCAGCACCTACCTCGGCGCCACGGAGCGGGTTGCGCTCGACCGTCTGATCGAGGAGTTCGGCGCCGACGTCAGAATCAGTTACGAGACGAAACGCACAAGGCTCCACGCGAAGGCTTGGCGGTTTGTGCGCAACACCGGGTTCGACAGTGCCTACGTTGGTTCCTCGAACCTGTCGAGCGCTGCCCTGTTGGATGGGGTGGAGTGGAACGTACGCCTGACCGCGTCCCAATCCCCAGATGTTCTCCGCAAGTTCGCAGCCACGTTCGACACCTACTGGAACGACGAGGCCTTCGAACCCTACATCCCGGCCGATGCCGCCCGCTTGGACGATGCCCTGGATCTCGCTGCCGGTCGGAACCGTGAGACAGCCGCGCTTACGGTGTCCGGGTTGGAGGTGCACGCGTGGCCCCACCAGCAACGGATTCTGGAGGCGGTGGAAGTCGAACGGCTTGTCCATGATCGGCACCGAAACTTGGTGGTGGCCGCGACTGGGACGGGCAAGACCGTCGTGGCTGCACTCGATTACAGGAGACTTGTTGAGACCACTGGGCGTCGGCTGAGCCTCTTGTTCGTCGCGCACCGGAAGGAGATCCTCGAACAGGCCATGCGAACCTACCGAGAGGTCCTGAGCGACGGCGGGTTCGGTGAACTGCTCGTCGGCGCCTTCAAGCCGACCAGCTGGCAGCACGTGTTTGCCTCGGTCCAGTCTCTCAGCGCGGGCTTACTTGGCGGCATGGACCCATCGGCTTTTGACGTGATCGTCATGGACGAGTTCCATCACGCAGAGGCGGCCAGCTACCGTCGGATCCTGAGCCATTTCCAACCGCGGGAGCTGTTGGGGTTGACCGCGACACCGGAGCGCGGGGACGGTGTGGACGTCCGGGACTTCTTCGACGGACGCGCGGCTTACGAACTTCGGCTGTGGGATGCGCTCAGCTCCGATCTGCTGAGTCCCTTCCACTACTTCGGCATCTCGGACACGACCGACCTCACGACGGTGGAGTTCACGCGCGGTAGATATCAAGTCGGCGAACTCTCGAGCATCTTCACCGGCAACGACGCCCGGGCGCGGCTGATCCTGAAGGAACTGCAGGAGAAGGTTGCCCATCCCGGCAGGATGCGCGCTCTGGGCTTCTGCGTCGACGTCAAGCACGCGCAGTACATGGCCGAGGTCTTCACCCGGGCAGGACTCCCATCACTCGCCGTCCATGGCGACACCCCGCCGTCGGAACGGCATGCTGCGGTGGCCCGACTGAAGAGCCGGGACCTCGTGACTCTCTTCACAGCGGACCTCTTCAACGAGGGAGTCGACATCCCCGACGTCGACACGCTCCTGTTCCTCCGCCCGACCGACAGCGCAACGATCTTCCTGCAACAACTCGGGCGCGGACTGCGGCGGACCCCTGACAAGCCGGTGCTCACAGTGCTGGATTTCGTGGGTCATCACCGCAAGGAGTTCAACCTCGCTCAGCGCTACCGGGCGGTTGTGGGCGGATCACGCAAAGCCCTCAAGGAACAGGTGGAGCGTGGTTTTCCGTACCTTCCGTCCGGCTCCCAGATCATCCTGGATGAGATCACCCAGAAGCAGGTGCTGGAGAACATCCGATCCCAAGTCGCGACCCGCTGGAAGCACTTTCTGGAGGAGATGCGCGCGATGGGCGACGTGGATCTCAGCACGTTCCTCAACCAATCGGGCGTCGAACTGTCTGACTTGTTGTCAAAGGGCTCGTTCACAAGACTCCGCAGGGACGCCAACCTCGGTACCGCTGAGGGTGGTCGCCACGAGGCGTACCTGCTGGGACGGCTCAAGGCGCTGGCCCATGTGGATGACGTGGATCGGCACAGCGCCTATCGCACGCTGTTGGAGGAGAATGCCCCAAGACGCGATGAACTTGTCGGCGAGTGGGGTACCTGGGCCAGGATGCTGTTCTTCTCGCTCTGGCCCGGCGGCGGGGGGTTCGCCACGGTCGAGGAGGGCCTTGAAGCCCTGCGCGAAGAGCACGCGTTCCGGGCAGAGGCGGTTCAGCTCCTCGACTGGGCGCTCGAGCGCGCCCAACATGTGGCAGCACCGCTTGTCGGCCGGTTGGTGGATACCCCATTGCGATCCCACGCCCGATATACCCGCGAGGAACTGGCTGCGGCTCTCCAGTACGCGACCATGAAGCGACCGCCCTCCAACCTTCGCGAGGGCGTCTTCTACAGCCGGGAACTGGACGTGGACGCCCTGCTGGTGACCCTCGTCAAGTCCGAGCAACATTTCTCACCCACGACGATGTATCGGGACTACGCCATCAACTCCAGCTTGTTCCACTGGGAGTCGCAATCCCAAACCGGCCTCGCGTCCCCAACGGGCCAGCGGTATGTCAACCAGGGAACCAACGGTACCGAAGTGACGCTCTTCGTTCGCCCCACAGGCGCTTGGGAGTTCGGCAAGGGCGCCCCCTACATGTTGCTTGGCGACGTGGACATCGTCGATCACCGAGGTGAGAAGCCCATCGCCATCACGTGGAAGCTTCGGCGAAACATGCCTCCCGAGATTCTGCAGCAGGCCAGCGCAGTCAGCTGAGAGCGATCGGGGCGAAATCGCTTCGGTGACGGTTCAATCGTGTTCGACGCGGCTGGATGCAGGGCGAGCTTTGGCGCGTGGCTTGTCGACGCGACCCCGCGGAATCCCATTGCTCCGGGCCGTTAGGCAACAAGACCCCTTTCCCGAGCCCTCGCGACGGCAGCGGTGCGGTTGTCCACGCCAAGCTTGCTGAAGATGTGCACCAGGTGGGTCTTCACCGTCGCCTGGGAGACGAACAACCGCTGGGCGATCTCCCGGTTTGCGAGGCCATCGGCTGTCAGCCGGAGCACCTCAAGCTCTCTGACCGTGAGCTCTACCGGAGGCCGCTGCAGCCGCCCGACAAGCCGGGATGCCACCAACGGGGCCAGAACCGTTTCCCCCGCCGCGGCCTGCCTGACGGCGGCCGCCAGGACCTCGGGCTCGGCGTCCTTCAGCAGGTACCCGGAGGCGCCGGCCTCGATGGCTCGAAGGATGTCGGCGTCGGTGTCATGGGTGGTGAGGATGAGCACCCTCACGCCGAGTTCGAGCGCGAGGATCTGCCGCGTCGCCTCCACCCCGTCCTCCCGGCCGAGTCGCAGGTCCATGAGGACCACCTGTGGTTTGGTGGCCCGCACAACGGCGACAGCCTCGGTCACCCCAGCGGCCTCCCCGACGACGTCTCCACCGCCAGCAGCCTCCAGCACGGCGCGCAGGCCGGCGCGCACGACGGGATGGTCGTCCACCAGCACGACGGTGACGCTCATGCGCGTCCTCCTTTCGGCACGACTGCGCCGACAGCAGTGCCGTGGCCCGGTTCGGACTCGACGGTGAGCGTGCCGCCCAGCTGTGCCAGCCGTTCGGACATCGCCCGCAGTCCGAATCCCGACCCGCCCTCCGAACGCGGCCCCGCGTCGGGGTCGAAGCCCACGCCGTCGTCGACGATGTCCAGCAGAACTTCCTCGTCGGAGTAGCTCAGGGTCACGGCCACCCGCGACGCTCGCGAATGGAGCCGGACGTTGGCCAGGGCCCCCTGCGTGAGACGCAGCAGTGCCACCTCGACGGTGGTGGGCGTCCCGCCAGGGTCGCCGTCGACCCTAAGCACAGCCTGGATCCCGGTCTGTTCGCTGAGTTGGTCGAGCAACCGGCCCAGCACGGCCGGCAGCGGCGCCTCGGCCAAGGCCGGTGGCGTGAGGGCGCTCACGACGGAGCGGGCCTCCGCAAGGTTCTCCGAGGCCGTCTCGCCGATCTGCTCCAGAAACCTCCGGACGGGCTGGTCCTCGGTGCGGGCCAAACCGGCCCGGGTCAGCAGCAGGATCGACGAGAAACCCTGCGCGAGGGTGTCGTGGATGTCGCGCGCCAGCCGGGCCCTCTCCTCGACGGCGCCAGCCTCCCGCTGGGCGGCGGCGAGCTGCGCCTGCGCCGCGTCCAGACCCTCCTGGGCGGCGACGAGTTCGGCGACCAGCCGCCCCCGCTCCCGGGACTCGGCCAGGATCTGCTGGTAGCCCAACCCGATCCCGACCGCCACCACGGCACCGACCATGGGTCCGACGACCTCAGCGATCGCGTTCCCGCCCGGGGCACTGACCTGCGCCAGCACCACCACTGCCGTCATGCCAGTAACCGCCAGCAGCGCCAACGTGAGAGGCACGGCGTTCACAACCAGCAGGAACAGCGGAAACGCCAGCCAGGAGAACTCCGCCGAGACCAGCGTCAACACCAGCCAAAGCGCCACCAGCACAGCGAGCCACCAGAGCGGCGGACGGCTCGGGGTGCGCCTCGCGAACCACGCGCCCAGCACGTACCAGAGCACGGTCAACCCGACGGCAACCGCCCCGTGGAGCGGGAGCCGCCCTTCGCTCACCAGCCGGAGGACGGCGATGGCCAGCAGCAGCGAGAACAGCGAGTGCTGCCCGATGCGCAGGCTGCGCAGCGCTGCGGAATCGGTCCCCACCTGAGCAGTGCTCACGGCCCCACCCTATTGCGAGCCCGACGGCCTTGGGACCGGTCGCCGGCCCGGCCACCACATTGCGTCACCGATGAGGGCGAACGCGGCCGGCACGACGACGGTGCGCACCAGCATTGTGTCCAACAGGACGCCGAGACCCACGATCAGTCCCAACTGCGCCAGCGTCACCAGCGGCAGCACCCCGAGGGCGGCGAACACAGCCGCGAGCACGACACCCGCGCTCGTGATGACCACGCCGGTGGAACTGACCGCCCGCACAATGCCGACGACCGTGCCATGGCTGACCGCCTCCTGCCGCGCGCGGTGCACGAGGAAGATCGTGTAGTCGATCCCCAGGGCGACGAGGAACAGGAAACTCAGCAGGGGAACCCGCGGATCCAGCGCCGGGAAACCGAACAGCACCTTGCCGGCCCAGATCCCAGCGCCCATCGCGGCCACGGCACTCAGCGTGTTGATGCCGAGGAGCACGAGCGGAGCCACCAGTGACCGCACCAGCACCATAAGCACGATGAAGGCGACCAGCAGCACCAGTGGAGCAATGGTCAACAGGTCCTGCCGTGCGGCCTGCGCCGCGTCGAGGTCCTCGGCCATTGCGCCGCCCACGAGCGTCTCGGGAGACACAGCGTGCGCCGCCTCCCGGACCGCGATGATGCCGTCGGAGGCCAGCTGAGATCCCGGATCGGCGTCGATCACGACGCTGACCCGCTGCCAGTCATCCGCCGTTTCGCCCACAGGACTAGCCCGCAGGACGCCGTCGATTTCGGCGACGGCGTGGACCACGGCCGCTGTCTCCGCCGTCGGCACCACCAGGGACAGGGGTGCCGTCTCTCCGGCCGGGTAGTGCTGCGCGAGCACGGCCAGGCCGGTTCCGGACTCCGACTCAGTCCTGAACCGCTCCGTCTGCGCAAGCCCGACGCGGGTGCCGAGCAATCCGGCGGCCAGGACTCCCATCAGCAGGACTCCTGCGGTCAGGACCAGCGCCGGCCGTCGGGTGACCGCCCGTGCCACCGCGTACCAAGGGCCGCGGGCCACATGGTCGACGTCGTCAGCGGTTGGCCGGGGGACGAACGGCCAGAACACGCCCCTGCCGACCAGCGACAGGGCAGCCGGCAACGCGAAGGCCACGGACAGCAGAGCGATGAGGAGCCCGGCCGCAGAGGTCAGACCCAGCCCCCGGCTGCCTGGCTGGGTGGCCAGCACCAACGTGAGGAGGGCCACTACGACGGTCAGGTTGCTCGCCAGAATGGCTGGCATGCTGCCGCGCCAAGCCCTGCTGAGCGCGATCCGGTGGTCCGGCTCCGAACGGAGCTCCTCGCGGTAGCGCGAAACCATGAGCAGCGCGTAGTTCGTGCCCGCGCCGAAGACCAGCACGCTGACGATCCCGACGTCGAACTGCAGCCCGAGCTGAGCAGCCGTCCACGTGCTGACGACGCCCGCGAGCTGGTCCGCAACCGCCACCACCGTCAACGGGACCAGCCACAGGATGGGTGACCGGTAGGTGAGCAGCAGGAGCGCCGCGACGATGCCGAGCGTGACCGGCAGCAGGGTTACGTCGGCGCCGTCGAAGGCCATCACGATGTCGGCGCCATAGGCGGGCCCGCCCGTCAGATAGAACTCGAGCCCCTCAGGAGATGGTTCCGCGCGTGCTGCGGCGCGGAGTTCCTTGATCGACTCCGCCAGTTGCGCCGACGGCAACTCGGCCTCCACCATCACCGTCGTGATGGCGGCCCGCCCGTCCTCCGACGGCGTGAGCCGGCCGGCGTCGCTCCCGGCGCTGGCGGCCACGCGGTCCGTGGCTCGGTTCAGGAAGTCCAGGTCGGAGTCGGTGAGGCCGGAGTCCCGCTGGGCCAGCAGGATCACCGGTGCCAGGTCGTGCCCGGGGAACTGCGCGGCGATCTCCGCCGCACGCCTGGACTCCGAGTCCGCGGGGGCGGACTGGCCGGCCAACTCCGGGACGTCGGTCCGCAGGCCTCCCAGCACCGTGACGCTGGCCAGGAGGGTCAGGGCGATGACCAACCAGGCACCGCCCCTGGTGAGGAACGCCAGGGTCGGGCGCCTCATGCTCCGACGCCGGCTGGTTCGACGGCGGTGGTCGTGTGGATGCTTCTGCCCAGCGTGACGAACAGCAGAACGAACGCTGCGGTCAGGATGATGTGTCCCAGACCGGAGATCCCTGCCAGCATCTTCTCGTTGAAGTCCACGGCGAGGACGCTCAGCGCGCCCTTGACCAGCATCATGGCCGCCGTGATCACCACGCCCAGGTGCCAGGTGACCTCGAAGGCCCTGCTGAAGCGGGATCCCGAGATGGAGAACAACTTCTCCAGCACCAGCACGGACAGCCCGAGGAAGACGCCCAGCACCAGGAAGTGGGTATGCGCCAGCCCGAGCTGGCCGGGGTCGGCGCCGGGATGGGTTCGGGTGAGCTCACGGTAGAACAGGCCACTGGCGAGGCCGAGGCCGGCGTAGACGGCGCTGGCCCAGTAGGCGCGACGAAGCATTTGGATCTCCTGGAAATGGGGGCCGCCACAGCGGCGGATTGCACACCCAATTCCAGTCCGACGAGGGCCGTCGCACATCGCGCGGGAGGTTGGACCGGGCATCAACCGTTGGGTTGACACCCGGCCAACCCCAGGCCCGTGAAGCCTAGGCCCGCGGGTTGAAGGGATCCTTGACACCCTGGCCCATGTCCACCCAGATGCTCTTCTCCTCCGTGTACTCGCGCAGGGCATCAGGGCCGTTCTCGCGCCCGACGCCGCTGAGGTTGTAGCCACCGAAGGGAGTCGAGTAGCCCGTCTTGCGGTAGTTGTTGATCCAGACGGTCCCGGCCCGCAGCTTGGAGGCCACGCGGTGGGCCCTCGCGACGTCGCCGGTCCAGACACCGGCGGCCAGCCCGAACTGGGTGTCGTTCGCGATCCGGATGGCGTCGGCCTCGTCCTTGAACGGGATCACCGCCGCGACGGGGCCGAACACCTCCTCCTGGGCGATCATCATGTCGTTGCTGACGTCGGCGAACACCGTGGGCCTGACGAACAGTCCCCGCTCCAGTCCTGGCACGGTGACCGGGACGCCACCGGCCACCAGGCGGGCGCCGTCGGCCTTAGCTGCATCGATGAACTTCAGGACCTTGTCGTACTGCGCCCGCGACGCAATGGTGCCCATCTGGGTGTTCTCGTCCATCGGGTCGCCCACCTGGATCGCGTCGGCCCGCTGCGCGAGCTGGTCCACGATCTGCTGGTAGATGGTCTCCTGCACCAAGATGCGCGAGCCCGCCATGCAGGTCTGACCGCTCGCGCCGAAGATGCCCGCCACGAGCCCGTTGAGGGCGCTGTCGAGATCCGCGTCGTCGAAGACGATGTTGGGTGACTTGCCACCGAGCTCCAGCGTGACGCTCTTCAGCGTGGCAGCACCCGCGCCGGCGATCGCCTGGCCTGTGGCCGTCGCGCCGGTGAAGGCCACCTTGGCGACGTCGGGGTGCGACGTCAGGGTGGTGCCCGACGGGTGCCCCCAGCCGGTGATGACGTTGAAGACACCGGGGGGCAGGCCCGCCTCGGTGGCGAGTTCGGCGAACCGGATGGTTGAGACCGGCGTCACCTCGGAGGGCTTCGCCACGACGGTGTTGGCGGCGGCCAGCGCCGGGCCGAGCTTCCACGTCAGCAGCAGGATGGGGGAGTTGAACGGGGTGATGGCGGCCACGACGCCGAGCGGCTCGCGAACCGTGTAGTTCATCATCCCCCTCAGGTGCAGGGGGTTGGTGTTGCCGGTGGGCATCTGCGCCAGGCCCGCGTAGTAGTTGAAGTACTCCGGCAGCAGCTTGGACTGCCCCACCATCTCGCGGATGAGCTTGCCGTTCTCACGCACCTGGATCTCGGCCAGTTCCTCGGCGTGCTCGCCGATGATGCGCCCGAAATCGATCAGGAACCGCGCGCGGTCGGCGGCACGCCAGTCCGCCCACTCGCCGGTGAACGCCTGCTTCGCGCTCGCGACGGCGCGGTTCACGTCCTCGGCGGTAGCGTCAGGGACCCGCGCCCAGGGTTCGGCGGTGGCCGGGTTGTCGACGTCGATCAGGTCGCGCCCCTCGGGGTGGACCACCTGTCCGTCGATGTAGAAGCCGAAGGTCTCGGGTGATGTCATGACTGCCTTCTGAAGTTCGGGGGAGTGGTGAAGTTCTCTGCTGCGTATTTGGCGTCGAGCGCGTCGAAGCTGGGCTTGCGGACCAGGTCCTGCCGGAGGTTCCAGCTGGCCAGGTCGTCGAGCACGGACAACGTGTCGCCCTGCGTCTTCAGCGACTGCAGGACCTTGGTCATCCCGGAGATGCCGGCCCGCATCGCCGCGTTGGCGTACAGGACCATCGAGTACCCGAACGCCTCGAGGTCGGCCAGCGGCAGTTGGGGGGTCTTGCCGCCCTCGACGATGTTGGCCACGACGGGGCCGTCGACCCGCTTGGGGATCTCCTCGAGTTGCTCCCGCGACACTGGTGCCTCGACGAAGGCCACATCCGCGCCCTCGGCCAGGTACAGGGAGGCGCGCTCGCAGGCCTGGTCCAGGCCCACGACTCCGAGCGCGTCGGTGCGCGCGATGATCAGCACCTCGGAGTCGCCGCGGGCGTCGGTGGCGGCGTGGATCTTGCCCACCATCTCGCCCGCGGAGATGATGTCCTTCCCCTCGAAGTGCCCGCACCGCTTGGGGGTGATCTGGTCCTCGATCTGCAGCGCGTTCGCCCCCGCGCGGACCAGCTCGTGCACCGTCCGGCGCATGTTGAGCGCGTTTCCGAAGCCGGTGTCGGCATCCACCACGATGGGGATGTCGACGGCGTCGCGAATGGCTGCGACGTGCTGGGTCAGCTCCGAGAGCGACACCAGGCCGATGTCCGGCGCGCCGAGGAAGGTGTTGGCCACCCCCGCTCCACTGACGTAGAGCGCCTCGAAGCCGAGATCCTCGATCAGGCGTGCAGTCAGGGCGTTCGGGGCTCCTGGCAGCAGGAGCGGCGGTTGGCCTCGTTGCACACGGGACCTGAGGGAAATCCCCATCTAACTCTCCTTTGAGTTGGTGGCCGGGGCGTCGTCGCTCCCGGCCAGGATTGCTACGGCGTTCTGGCAGGACTGCATGAGGTGGTCCTCCAGCAGTCGGAGTGCGTCCTCACGCCTGTGGGCGACGAGGGCGTCGAGCATCTGCTCGTGCTCCTGCAGCGCGGCCAGTGCGCGCCCCGGCATCCGCGCTGAGCGGACCCGGGCAAGGTGGATCCGGCGCAGGGCGGACTCGTGGGCCTCGGCGACGGCCGGGCTCTGGGCAAGGCTCAGCAATTTCCGGTGGAAGTCGAGATCGCTCGGGTAGCTCCCGTCCGTGGCGCGCAGCGCCGCACGGGTCTCCTCCAGCATCTGCTTCAACTCGCCGAGCTTGTCGTCGGCCACCTGGCGCAGCGCCCACGTCTCCAGGGCAATGCGCAGGGAGTACAGGTCCCGCAACTCGTCGGCGTCGAACTTCTTGACGAAGTTGCCTCGATGCGCGTGGACCTCCAGCAAACCCTCGCTGGCAAGGCGCTGGAGCGCTTCACGCAGGGGCCCACGGCTCACTTCGAGGGATTCGGCGAGGCCCACCTCGTTGATGCGCTGGCCCGCCTGGAGTTCACCGTCCAGGATCATCGCCCGGACGGTCTGCTCCACGAGGGTGGCGTAGGTGGCCCTCGTCACTCGACCGGCGCCGGTGCTAGTCATTTCGCTGCTTCCTTCTTCGGTGCAAACTGTTGACAGTTGGCAGTTAGGGTGTGATCATCACATCCTAAGGATTGGCAGATGTCAATCACTTTCCGTCAAAGTGGATGGAGGAGTAGATGGCCGACGGTGGTCTCTTCAACCTGCAGGGCCGGGTCGCACTCGTCACGGGTGCTTCCGAGGGTGGACTGGGTTTCTGGTCTGCCCGCGGACTGGCCGCGCAGGGTGCTGCGGTCGCCGTTTCGGACATCGGTTCCGTCGATTCACTGGACAGCGTCAAGCAAGCCGTGGAGGGCGAGGGAGCCCCCGCCCTCGCTCTCCCGGCCGACCTGACCGACCCCGACCAGGTCGACCACCTCGTCGATGCCGTGGTCGAGAAGTTCGGCCGCGTCGACATCCTCGTCAACCACTCCGGCATCAACCTTCGCAAGCCGGCCTTCGAGACCACCCTCGAGGAGTGGAACCGGGTCATCCAGATCAACCTGACCGCCACCTTCCTGACCGCCCGCGCCGTCGCCTCGAAGATGGTGCAGCAGGGCTCCGGCTCGATCATCAACACGTCCTCGATCTACACCAACATCGTCGGCCCGCTGCCCGAGCCGGCCTACTACGCCTCCAAGGCTGGAGTCGCCAACCTGACGCGCGGTCTGGCGTCGGAATGGGGACCCTCCGGAGTGCGCGTCAACTGCGTCGCTCCCGGGCTCTTCTACCCGACCCGCATGACGGCCGCACTCGGCGAGGATCCCGAGCGGCTGGCGCAGATGACCTCCAAGACGCTGCTCGGACGCCTGGGTGACCCGGAGCGCGACCTGGCCGGCACCGTCGTGTGGCTCGCCTCCGACGCCGCCGCCTACGTCACCGGTCAGATCATCTACGTCGACGGCGGCTGGACCGCCAACTAGCACCCCGAACCTGAACCGAACCCGAACCAAAGACGCAAGACGACGAAAGGTCCATACGAATGGTCTCCCTCCTCCTGATCGATCTCCAGCGCGGCATGTGCGACGACGACGGCCCGGCCGGCGCCGGTGGCCTCGCGGACGCGGTGCGCGAGCGCCAGGTGCTCCAGCGCGCGGCCGAACTGCTGGCCACCGCCCGCGAGCGCTCCTGGGACGTCACCCACGTGCACCTCGCCTTCGACGCCTCCTACGGGAACCGCACCAACCGCACCGCTCGCTTCGGCGGGCACGAGGAGGCCAAGCGCTTCCTCGTCGGCAGCCGGGAGAGCGAGATCCGCGAGGAGGTGCGGCCGGCCGACGGCGAGCACGTCGTCGCCAAGGGTTCCGTGAGCCCGTTCGCCTCCACCGGCCTGCTGGGCGCCTACCTGGCGCGCGGCGTCGACAAGCTCGTCATCGCAGGGCTCGCCACCCACCTCGCCGTGGAGTCCGCCGCCCGTGAGGCCGCGGACCGCGGGATCGACGTCTACGTCGTCGCCGACGCCTGCGCCACCCCGGTGCCCGAGCTCCACGAGCACGCGGTCACCAAGACGATCCCGGCCTTCGCCACCGTCGTCAACACCTCCGACGTCACCTCGGGGGCTGACTTCTCATGACCTGGGACGTCGTCGTCGTCGGTGGAGGCCTCGCGGGCTGGGCGACAGCCGTGTCCGCGGCCGAAGCCGGCGCCTCCGTCGCGCTGCTGGAGAAGACCGACCGCTTCGGCGGCAGCACGGTGCTCAGCGGCGGCTTCTTCGCCTTGGCTGACACGCCGATGCAGCGGGACCTCGGAATCGACGACGACGCCCAGACCCTGGAGCAGGACCTCATCGCCGTGGGCGAGGGCCGCAATGACCGGGCCCTCGTCCACGCCTACGCGCAGGGGCAGCGCCACTTCTGGGAGTGGCTGACCGGCCACGGCTGGGAACCCCTCGACGTCGAACTGAGCTCGGGTCAGTCCGTGCCCCGCAGCCACCGCTCCAGCACCCCCGACTTCCTCCCCAAGCTGGTCGCGCGCGGGGCGGAACTCGGTCTTCAGGCGCAGCTCGGGGTGCCGGTCACGTCGCTCCTGGTGGAGGGCGGCAGGGTGGTGGGTGTCCGCACCGGAACCGGTGAGGTCCGCGCGCGGGCCGTCGTGATCGCCAGCGGTGGCTTCTCCCGCAGCGACGACATGCTCGCCCAGTACTCGCCCGCCAACCTGCGCGCGCTCCGCGTCGGCGGCTCCGGCTCCACCGGTGACGGCCTGCGCATGGCCCAGGAGATCGGCGCCGGCGCCAGGGACTTCGAGTTCATCAAGGGCACCTTCGGCACCCACCCGTCCACCACGTCGGACCAGCACCAGTTCTTCCTGGGCTACTACCTGGGCGCGATCGTCGTCGACGGCTCCGGCAGCCGCTTCGTCGACGAATCCATCAGCTACAAGCTCATCGGCGACGCCTGCCTCGCGCTGGAGGAGCCGATCGCGTTCCAGGTCTTCGACCAGAGCATCCTCGACACCGCCCCAGCCGGCGTCGCGCTGTTCGACCCGCGCCCCATGATCGAGGACGGAAAGGTCCTCGAATCCGACACCCTTGAGGGGCTCGCGGAACGCATGGGCGTCCCTGCGGCCGCGCTGACACGCACCGTGGACGATTACAACGAAGCGGTCCGCGGCGGGGCGCGCGACGAGTTCGGCAGGACCGGACTCGTGGCCGGCACCGGTGAGCTCCTACCCATCGAACACGCCCCCTTCTACGCGTTCCCGAGCACCACGGCCCTGATCGCCACCTACTGCGGCCTGTCCGTCGACCCCTCCGCGCGAGTCCTGGACGAGGCCGGCAGCCCGATCCCGGGCCTGTGGGCCGTGGGCGAGGTGGTCGGTGGTTTCCACGGCGCCGCCTACATGACCGGCACCTCGCTCGGGAAGGCGGCCTTCTTCGGGATCGTCGCCGGACGCAGCGCAGCGGCAGCCGCACAAGGGGAGGAGGCCGCATGAGCACTCCAGAAGACCTCCAGATCGACTTCGTCACCACCGCAGCCGACACGCCCCTCAAGGTCGAGGTGCTGGAGAAGGCGGCCCTCTGCCTGCTCGACGGCTACTCCCTGGCCCGCGCTGCCGCCGGGCATGAGGTCGTCGTCGCCGCCCACGACGCAGTGGGCAGCCCCCGCAACTACTCCGCCGCCAGCTGGGCCACCGGCGAGCAGCTCTCAGCCGCCGACGCGGCGTTCGTCAACGGCGTGGCCATCCACGCGTTCTTCCAGGACGACACCGACATGAACACCTGGGGCCACCCCGCCTCCGTGGTGATCCCGGCCGTCGCCGCCGCCACGGAGATCGCGGACGCCGGTTTCCCCGAGCTCCTTCGGGGACTGGTCGTGGGCTACGCGACGATGTCCTGGCTGGCCGCCCACGAGGAGGTGGCCCGCCAGCTGGTCGAGCGCGGCTTCCGGGCCAGCCCGACGCTCGGGGCGGTCGCGGCCGCCATGGGCGCCGCCAGCGTGCTCGGCCTGGACGGGGCAGCCGTGCGGTCCGCACTCGGGATCGCAGCGGATTCGCTCGGCGGGACCTTGGAGCCGGTCCGCGCCGGCGCCCAGGACTGGCGGTTGCAGAACGGTTTCGCCGCACAACGCGGACTGACCGCAGCGCTCGCGGCGCGGGCGGGCGTCCGCGGTCCGGAGCTGCCGCTCACCGGTCCCAAGGGCTTCCATTCCACCTATTGCGGGGGCGACCTGCCCGCGACCTGGGGCCGCGCCCCGGACGCCGAGGCGATCATGGAGGTCTGGTTCAAGCCCTACCCGATCCTCGGCGACAACATGGCGCCCGCCGTCGCCGCCTCCACCCTCACCGGCCGCGTCCGCGCGGAAGAGGTGGAGGGCATCACGATCGGCATGAACGCGCACTTCGCCGAGTACCCCGGCACCCAGTACGCAGGTCCGTTCGGCAGGGTGGAACAGGCCATCGCCAGCACCGCGTTCGGAGTGGCGGCGGTCCTGCTGCACGGGCCCTTCCAGTACTCCCAGTACGACGCGCTGCTGGCCGACGCTGACCTCCTCCGCCTGGTGTCCCTCACGAGCATCGAGCCGGACCATGCATTCGGCTACCTCGACGGGACCGTCGAGGTCCGCACCACCGGGACAACCCTGTACGCCCGCGCCGACGACGCCCCGCGCGAGTCCTTCTTCCGGGACCGGGCGACGATGCGGGACTTCCTCGTCCGCCGCGGGCAGCCGGAGGTCTCCACGCTGGCCGGCCAGCTCTTCAACGCCGTCGACGGGGCAACGTGGCCCGCCGTCGCCAGCCTCAACGCAACCATGGATCGGAGCAACCAATGACCACCGGAACCTATGACGTCGTCGTCGTCGGTGGTGGCGGAGCCGGACTGACGGCCGCCATCTCGGCAGCACTCAACGGGGCGTCCGTACTGCTGCTGGAGAAGCAGCCCGAACTGGGCGGCAACACCGCCCGCAGCATCGGTTCCATCCCGGGCGCCGGATCCCGGCTCCAGGCCGCGGCCGGCGTCACGGACTCGCCCGAGCAGTTCGTCAGCGACGTCGACGCCCACACCGGCGGCGCCTTCAACGAGGCGGGGCTCGGCACCCTGTCGGCCCGGTCCGCGGACCTCGTGCACTGGCTGATCGACGACGTCGGCATCCCGCTGTCCCTCACGCAGGACTACCGCCACGTCGGACACAGCGTGAACCGGCTGCACAACCCGCCCCGCCGCGAGGGCAGGGTGCTAGTGGACCATCTGGCCGACTTCGCACGTGCCCACGGCGTCCGCATCCTCACCGGCAACGGCGTCGCTCGGATCGAGCACTCCGACGAGGGCACCTACGCAGTGCTCACCGCCACCGACACCTTCACCACCGACAACGTCATCCTCGCCACCGACGGCTTCGGCGCCAACCGGGACATGGTGGCCAGGGTTGCGCCGCAGTACGCGGGACTGTCCTACCTGGGCGGCGAGGGCAACACCGGCGACGGCATCCGGTTCGGGACCGGCCTCGGGGGCCAGACCGCAAGCATGACCGCGGTCCTCGGATTCGCAACCATGGGGCTGCCCGACGGCGAACCCTCGGCCTGGTCGACCATGGTGTCCTGGACCGTGGTCGAGAACGGCGGCGTCGTCGTCGATCCGACGGGCGCCCGCTTCGCCGACGAGTCCACCGGCTACTCGGCCTTCGTCGACTCCATCCTCGAATCGGGTGGCGGTGGCCCCGTCTACGTGGTCTTCGACCAGCGGATCCTCGATTCGGTCAGCAAGTGGGAGGAGCGGTTCCGGCTGCTCGCCGAACGCGAGGGGTCCCCGATCCGCAAGCTCGACCCGGCCGCCCCCGAGTTCGGCCTCGACGCCGCGGTGCTGGGGGAGTCCCTGGCCTCCTACGCCCGGGCAGCCGCCGGCCAAGCCCCCGACCCGTTCGGCCGCACCGACTTCGGCTGGGCACCCCTGGAGGGCCAGCTCTACGTCGCACGTTCCGAGCCCGCCGTCCTCACCACACTCGGTGGGCTCGTGGTCGACGACCAGGCGCGCGTCCTGCGCGCCGACGGCCAGCCCATCGCGGGCCTCTACGCCGCCGGCGGCACCGCCCAGAGCATCGTCGGCACCACCGGCGCCCGCGGCTACATCTCCGGCGCCGGCCTCCTCGCAGCACTTGGATACGGGTACCTGGCAGGCAGCAGTGCAGCAGCCCGGGTCCCCGCCTCCACCAAGAACCACCCACTCCCGATTGGAGCCAAGCGATGAACCACACCTCCCACAACGACTACGACCTTGTGGTCGTGGGCGCCGGAGCAGCCGGGCTGTCCGCGGCGCTCACCGCCGTCGAGGAGTCACCGGACGCGAGGGTCGCAGTCCTCGAGCGCTCCGCGCAGGACCTCAGGGGCGGCAACACCCGCTGGTCGGGGGCCTACCTCCGCCTCGAGGCGCCGACGACGCCGGTCTCAACCCTGGTGGACTACGGGATGTGGGCCTCGAAGGGCAACGCCCGCAAGGACTACTACGAAGCCCTGGTGGCCGCGGCCCCGGAGGCGTTCGAATGGGTGCAGCAGCGGGGAGTGAAGCTGGCCCAGCTCCCCACGATCTTCGTGACCGTCTCCGCCCCTCGCTACCAGCCCATCGGCGGGGGCAAGGAGATCGTCGAGCCGCTCTTCGCGGAACTCGAGAAGTCCGGCGCGGACATCCTCTACGAGACCTCGGCCCGCCAACTCGTCACCGACGAGACCGGCGCCGTCACCGGCGTGGTGGTCTGCGGCCCCGACGGCGTGCGCCGCGTCCTCAACACCCGGGCCGTCGTGCTCGCCACAGGTGGCTTCCAGGGCAACCCGGAACTCATGACCCGCTACGTCGGGCGCAACGCCTACCGGATCCCTCCGATCTCGGTGGGCGGCGGCCACAACCGTGGTGACGGCCTGCTCATGGCACTCGAGGCCGGTGCCGCCACCGACGGCCAGTTCGACCTCTTCCACGCCGAGCCGAAGGACCCGCGCAGCTCGGTCGCCGAGGCAGTGGTCATGACGTTCCCCTACGGGATCCTCGTGAACAAGTCCGGCAAGCGGTTCATCGACGAGGCGGGCAACACCGTCGACCTCACCTACGAGAAGGTGGCCCGCGCCATCCTCGAGGAGGAGGACAGCATCGCCTACGCCCTCTTCGACCAGAAGGCCTGGAGCCTGGACGGCTGGGAGCATGCCGTCAAGACCGACGTCCCGCCGCTGGAGGCCGAGACCATCGAGGAACTCGCCGAACTCATGGGCGTGGACCCGTCCACCCTTCGCGCCACCGTCGACGCCTACAACGCCGCCTGCCCCGACGACGACAGCGCCTTCGCCGTCGACCGTCTGGACGGGCTCGTGGCCGAGCCCGAGGGCCAGCCCCGCAAGAGCAACTGGTCGCGCCGCATCGAGCAGGGACCGTTCTTCGCCTACCCGCAGATCTGCGCCAACGTCTTCACCTTCGGCGGCGTCCGGACCGACAACGACGCGCGCGTCGTCGACTCCGACGGCCACCCCATCCGCGGGCTCTACGGCGCCGGCGAGATGACCGGCCTCTACTACGAGGCCTACGCAGGATCCACGTCGGTCATGCGCTCCATCACCTTCGGGCGCATCGCAGGCCGCAACGCCATCCGGGAAGCAAACGTCCACACCGATTCCAACGCCTGAGCCAACCACGGCCTGGCCGAACTGACCGGACCCGAGGGTCCACACAAAGAACAAGGAGCCACTGATGTCTCGAAACAAGAAGATCGCAAGCACCATCATCGCCGCAGGACTCGCCATCACGCTGGCGGCCTGCTCCTCCCCGGGTGCGGAGGAGGGCGACAACGGAGCTGAAACCGCCCAGGGTGTCACCGCCGACACCATCAAGATCGGCCTGTTCGGACCCATGTCCGGTTCCGCAGCCGTCTTCGGCAAGGGCATCAACACCATCCACGCGATGTACGAGGAGATCAACGCCAGGGGCGGCATCAACGGCCGCCAGATCGAAGTCATCATCGAGGACGACGAGTGTTCCGGCGAGACCGCACGCCTCGCCGTCACCAAGCTCATCCAGCAGGACAAGGTGTTCATGCTCCACGGAGGTGAGTGCAGTGGAGCGGTCACCGCCGCGATGCCGATCATCAAGGACTCCGGCATCCCCTACATCATCGCCGGAGCGGCGGCTCACTCGCTCGTGAACCCGCCCACGGTCAACGTCTTCCACGGCTGGGCCGACAACACCGGTGGCACCAGCGCCGACGCCAACTTCGTCACCAGCTTCGCCGAGGACAACGGCGGCGCGGCCAAGATCGCCATCGTCACCCAGGCCGACGACTGGGGCAAGGGCTGGACCGACAGCTTCAAGGCCGCCCTCGAGGCATCAGGCAAGGCTGACTCGATCGAGATCGTCACCGAGATGGACCTGGCCGCGGACACCACCGACGCCACCGCGCAGGTGCAGAACCTCAAGTCCGCCGACGTGGACCTCGCCGTCGTCTACGCCTACCCCGACCCGATGTCGGTGTTCCTGCGCAACAAGTCCCAGCAGGGCCTCGACATCCCGGTCATCACCGGGCAGGGCACCTTCCCCGAGGACCAGCTCGACCGGCTCGGCAACGCTGAGACCGTCGGCACCTTCTTCTCCGCCTACTGCATGGCCGACACGCTGGACTCCGAGGCCCTCGCGCCGTTCAAGGACGCGACGGCCAAGCACTACCCCAATGACGAG
Source organism: Tessaracoccus sp. OS52 (assembly GCF_020687685.1). Lineage (GTDB taxonomy): Bacteria > Actinomycetota > Actinomycetes > Propionibacteriales > Propionibacteriaceae > Arachnia. Next base: position 347,542 of record NZ_JAJEWM010000002.1, read on the forward strand.
TTCGACCTCAGCTCCATGCTTGGCGCATCCGGTGTCCCCGTCAACGAGAAGATCCTGACCGACCTGGGCGACGACCTCAACTGGGAGAGCTGGATCGCCCAGGCCGAGACCATCAAGGACTTCGAGACCGGTGCCGCGGCAGAGCCCATCTCCTACGCTCCCTTCGACGAGGCCGACCCGAACACCCGCCTCGGCGTGAAGACCTGCAACCTCGCCTACCTGAACGAAGAGGACCCGGACAGTGGCATCGTGGTCATCTCTCCGGAATGGTCGGAGTGGGCCGACCGCTGATGACCACTTTCGTCCAGAGCCTCATCGCCGGGCTCTCAGAAGGCTCCATCTTCGCCCTGATGGCACTCGGGATGGTGCTGGTGCTCCGCGCCACCACCATCCTGAACTTCGGCCACGCGGTGAACTTCATGGCGGCGCCGGTGCTGGTGCTCTTCATGACCAAGGCGGGGATCCCCCTCCTGGTGGCCAGCGCCATCGCCCTGGTCGCCGTCTTCGTCCTCGGCCTGGTGATCGAGCGGGTCACCATCCAGCCGTTGTTCAACGCCGAGCACCTCCCGCAGGTGTTCGCCACCGTCGCCGTCCTGTTCATCGGTGAGGGCGTCGTCCGCAGCCTGGTGGCCGTTCCGCAGCGGGTCCCCCCGATGATGGGCGACGCGGTGCTGCGGGTGGGGGGCGTGGCGCTCAACCCCCAGTACCTGCTCTCCATCGCGGTGCTGGTCGTGTGCCTCGTTGCGCTGGTGGTCGTCTTCCAGCGCACCTCGACTGGCAGGGTGCTGCGGGCGACGACGGAGAGCGTGCGCGGGGCGTCGCTCGTCGGCATCAACACCAAGCGGGTCTTCCTGATCACGTGGGCTGTGGCCGCCGTGCTGGGTGCGGTGGCCGGCCTGCTGGCCGCCCCCGTCTACCTGGTCTCTGCGGACATGGGTGCGAGGGCCGCCAACATGGCCTTCGTCGGCATGGCGCTCGGCGGCTTCGGCAGCATCCCCGGGGCTGTCCTCGGCAGCCTATTGGTGGGCGTGACCAACGTGCTGGCCTCCACCTATGTCTCCACCACCCTCGGTGACGGTGCGGGCTTCCTGCTGATCATGCTGGTCCTGCTCGTTCGCCCCCAGGGCATCCTGGGAACCCCGTCTGGAGCCAGAGCATGAGCACGCCAACTGAAGTGGTCAGGGCCGAGGGCGCGCTCGCCCCCGTCGAGGGCTCGGAGCCACCCAAGGCGGTGAGCGCCAGGGTCCCCACGCCGGCGAAGATCGGCATCATGCTCGTCGGCGCCGCCGCACTCATCGCGTTGCCACTCCTGCTGGGGGACTACCGGCTCCTGCTGGCCAACATGATGCTGATCAACGGCATCGTGGTGCTCGGCCTCGTGCCGCTGCTGGGATGGAGCGGGCAGTTCGCCTTCATCAGCGCATCCTTCATGGCCGTGGGCGCCTACACCGGCGGCCGGCTGCTGAACCTGGTCGACGGACTGCCGCTGGAGGTCGGACTGCTCGTCGGCCTGGCGGCCGGGGCGTTGGTCGGGTTGGCCTTCGGCGCGCTGGCGGTCCGGGTCAAGGGCTACTACCTGGCCGTCGTGACGGTGTCGTTCATGTTCGTCGTCGAGATGATCGCCCGCGAGGGCGGCGAGGTGACCGGCGGCGTCGACGGCTTCCTGATCTCGGCCCCGCCCGTGCTGGTGCTGGGGATGAACCCGCTGAAGGGGCTGTCCACCTACTACATCGGGCTGTTCCTCACCGTCGTCGTGCTCCTGTTCGTCCTGTGGTTGCGTCGGACCTCGCTCGCGCGCGGCTGGGCCGCGCTGAGCGTCGACGAGCGCTTCGGCGAGGCCGTCGGCGTCAACCCGTACCGCTCCCGGCTGATCGCCTTCGTGATCGCCTCGAGCATCATCGGCCTGGCCGGTGCCTGGTACGCGGTCGTGACCCAGTACATCCAGCCCCACACTTTCGGGTTCGGGCTGATGATGACCCACTTCGTGTTCCTCATCGTCGGTGGCGTCAAGTCGCCGATCGGGGCCTGGATCTCGGCGATCGTTCTCACGGTCGCTTCGGAGTACATCCGCTCGTTCGCGGGCATCAGCGAGATCGTCTACGGCGTCACCCTGCTGCTCGCGGTGCTGTTGATGCGCCGCGGCATCGCCGGTGTCATCGAGAAGATCACCCGGACCAGGGAGAGGTGGGCCTGATGGCTGCCGAAGTTCTCAAGTGCGAAGGCGTCACCGTCCGCTTCGGCGGCCTGGTGGCCGTCAACGACGTCTCGTTCACCATCGAGGAGGGCACCGTCTTCGGGCTGCTGGGACCCAACGGTGCCGGCAAGAGCACGCTGTTCAACAGCGTCACCGGCGTCGTCAAGACCAGTGAGGGCCGCGTCGAGCTGTTCGGCAACGATGTGACCGGCACGCCCGCGCACAGCCGGATGCGCTCCGGGGTGGCGCGCACCTTCCAGCTCGGCGGCCTGATCAGGGAGTTCACCGTCCTCGAGAACGTGGTGCTGGGGATCGACCACAGGGCCCGCATCGAGGGCGACCGGTTCGCCTCCGTCAAGCGCAAGAGGTTCCTGGCCGAGGCCCGGCAGGTCCTCGAGGACCTGAAGCTGAGCGAGTACGCCGACTACGAGGCCGGCGCGATCGGCTCGGGGACCCAGCGCGCGGTCGAGGTGGCGCGCTGCGTCGCCTCCGGCGCCAAGCTGATCCTCCTCGACGAGCCGGGCGTCGGTCTCACCACGCCGGACCGCAAGTTCCTCAAGGAACTGGTCTGGCGCCTGGCGGACAGGGGCACCAGCGTCCTGATCACCGACCACGACACCGACCTGGTCCTCGGCACCGCGGAGACGGTGCTGGCGCTCGACCACGGCACCGTGCTCCTGGTGGGTTCGGCCGACGAGGTCAAGAACGACAAGCGCGTCATCGACGCCTACCTCGGCACGACGGAGGAGGAAACGCCATGAACGACGTCGCACTGAAGGTCGACAACCTCTCGGCAGAGCGCGGAGGCGTCGAGGTGCTCTCGGGCCTCTCCTTCGAGGTTCCGATGGGCGGCACCATGTGTCTCCTGGGAGCGAACGGCGCCGGCAAGTCGACGGCCGTCGACGCCATCTGCGGGCTGGCGAAGAAGCGTGGCGGCCAGGTCCTGCACAAGGGCAACGACATCACCGGCCAGAGCTCACACCAGATCGTCAAGGGGGGCCTGGCGCAGGTCTCCCAGAACCGCGACCTGTTTCCCCAGATGAGCGTGGAGGAGAACCTGATCCTCGGTGGCATCGCCTCCAAGGGACGCAAGCGCGACATCAGCATGGACGCGATCTTTGAGAGCTTCCCCGTGCTCAAGGAGCGCATGAACCAGGCCGCGGGTTCGCTGAGCGGCGGTGAGCAGCAGATGCTGGCCATCGGGCGGGCGCTACTCACCCAGCCCGACGTCCTGCTCCTGGACGAGCCGACGGCCGGGCTCGCGCCGATCATGGTGCAGCGGGTGGTGGACAGCATCAAGTCGCTCGCCACCTCGGGGCTCACGCTGGTGGTCATCGAGCAGAACGTGGAGGTGGCCCTGGCTACCACGGAGCACATCGTGGTCCTGCGGCGCGGGGAGACGGTCTACGCGGGGACGAAGGAGGAACTCGGCAGCGACTACCGTGCGGAGCTGACCAACTTCTACGTGTGACGCTGGACCCCTGGGTGGGCCGGTGGCGCGCAGGCGCGAGCAGTACGTCGATGCCTGCCAGCCGCCGGCTCAACCCGTTCTCAGCTGCCGGACCCGCAACTAGAGTCGGGGGCATGTCCCAACTCGACCACATCGTCATCGCCGGACCCGACCTGGCGGCGCTCGCCGCCGAGTTCCACCGCCTCACCGGGGTCGCGCCCGTGTCCGGTGGGCAGCACGAGGGGCGCGGGACGGCCAACCACCTCGTCGGGCTGGGTGAGGTCCGCTACCTGGAACTCATCGGACCCGACCCCACGCAGGACGAGCCCGCGCAGCCGCGCCCGCTGCGCGTCGACGAGGTGACCGGCACCACGGTGGTCGGGTGGGCGGTGCGGCCCGACGACATCGACGCCCAGGTCGCGTCCGCCCGATCCGTCGGCTACGACCCCGGCGACCCCGCGGCAATGTCGCGCACCACGCCGTCGGGGGACGTCCTGGCCTGGCGGCTGACCTCCCCGTCGGGAGGCCTCGACGGCGCCATCCCCTTCCTGATCGACTGGCAGGACAGCGCCCATCCCTCGGGAGGACTTCCCGAGGTGACGCTCCGCAGCTTCACCATCACCCACCCGGACACCGACGGCGTGCGCGCGGCCCTCGCTGCGGTCGGGGCGCTGGGTCCGGTGAGCGCAATCAGGCGCGGCGACGCCGTCGGACTTGCCGTGGAACTCGACACTCCCAACGGGCGGGTCCGGATCGGCTGAGCGGCAGCGTCGTTGGGTGTGGTGGTTCTGATGGCTGACCAGCACAAACACCACAGCTAGCTGCAGGGCGGGCCCGTCGTTCTCCACAACCGCTGTGCTTGGTGGAGTTGCGCTGCGCGGCACCGCCAGAGTGTGCGGCATGTATGCGAAGAAGTCGCCGAGCGGGCAGTTGCTGACGCGGGCTCGCTCGCAGGCAGGAGTCATCACGAGCCGCCAACTCGACGAGTTCGACTCGCCCCTCGGAGCTCGGCGACGGTGGATCGACGGCTGGGTCCGAATGGGCCAGGGGTACTACTGCCTGACGAAACCCTCGTTCGAGAGCTGGTGCTGGGCGGGCATCCTGAAGGCGGGCGAGACCGGGGCGATCACCGGAACGGCGGCTGGACACCTCCATGGCTTCGTTGCTGACCCGCCGCGCTCGATCACCATCTACCACCAGCGCTGTGAGCCGCTGGCGTCGATGGGCGACGAGGACTTCGAGGTTCACTTCCGACGTGGCGTGCGGGCGGCGCGCGGGGCCCCGGGGCGCACCGCCGTCGAGGTGGCGATCCTCGACCTTGCCCGGGAGTCGACGCAGCATCAAGCCATCGCCGCCCTCACCCGTGCCGTCGCCGAGCGGATGACCACCCCCGAACGCATCCTGAGAGAACTGGAGCAGGTCACGCGCGTTCGTCACCGAGGGGTCCTTCGGGCGTTGTGCACTGAGGCAGAGCAGGGGGTGCAGTCCGTGCTGGAGTGGCTCTTCCTGAAGGAGGTGGTCCGACGCCATGGGCTGCCTGCCCCGGCACTGCAGGTCTCGCTCGTCACAGGCACCCGAACCGACGCCGTGTTCGAAGGGTTCGGCTTCGTCGTCGAGTTGGACGGCAGACTGGGACATGAGGACGAACCCTTTCGAGACCTGGCGCGGGACAACCGCCTGACCGCGCGTGGGGTCCTGACGCTGCGCTTCGGGTGGCACGACGTCGTGGCGAGGCCCTGTGCGGTGGCGCACCAGATCAAGGAACTCCTCGAACTCAAGGGCTGGAGCGGCACGGCACGTAGTTGCCCCGAGTGTCCGCCTGTTTCGCCTGCCTCTGGCTGATCCGGGGCTCGCGCTTCACTGTGGTGGTTCTGCAGGTTCACCAGCAGAACCACCACAGCTAGCGGAGTCCCCGGCGCCTACTGGTTCAGAAGATCCGGTTCACGATCTCCGCGGGGGCCATGAGCAGGCGTTCGATCTCGTCGTCGAGCCTGACCAGCGTGATCGACGCGCCCGCCATCTCCAGCGACGTGCAGTACTCGCCGACGTAGCTGCGCGCGATGGTCATGCCCTGGGCCTGCAGCTTCTCCGCCGCGATCCCGTAGACCAGGTACAGCTCGCTGATGGGGGTACCGCCCAGGCCGTTGACCATCAGCGCGATCCGGTCCCCGGACTCGAACGGCAGGTCCGGCACGATGGCGCCGAGCACCTCGTCGACGATTTCTTCCGCCGAGACCAGCTTGGCGCGACGACGTCCCGGCTCGCCGTGGATGCCGACGCCGAGCTCCATCTCGTCGTCGCCCAGGTCGAACAGCGGCGCGCCCTTGGCCGGCGGGGTGCAGGCGGTCAGCGCCACACCCATGGTGCGGGTGACGGAGTTGACCTTCTCGCCGATCGCCTTGACCTCCTGGAGGCTCGCGCCCTCCTCGGCCAGTGCGCCGCAGGCCTTGATCACGAAGAAGTTGCCGGCCACCCCTCGCCGCCCGACGGTGTAGAGCGAGTCCTGCACCGCGACGTCGTCGTCGATGAACAGGGTGTCGCACAGGACGTCGTCGGCCTCCGCCATCTCCTGGGCCATCTCGAAGGCCATCTTGTCGCCGGTGTAGTTGTTGACCAGCAGCAGGACACCTTTGTCGGAGGCCACCCGCTTGGCGGTCTCGTAGACGTAGTCAGCCGGCGGGGCCGCGAACACGTCACCGGGACAGGCGGCGTCGAGCATGCCCTTGCCCACCACCATCACGTGCGCCGGCTCGTGGCCGGAGCCGGAGCCCTGCACGATGCTGACCTTGTCGTTGTTCGGCGCATCGGCGCGCATGATCAGGTTGTACTCGGGCACGTACTTGATGGTGTCCGGGTTGGCGAGCGCGATTCCCTTGAGCATCTCGGGAACGAACTGCTTGGGATCGTTGACGAACTTCTTCATTTTCTACCCCTTGCGTTGGTTGGAGTTGCGGTGTTGGTCTGTCAGTCGTCCGGCCAGGTGTCGGCCAGCTTCTCCGCGATCACGGCGACGGCGGTGGCGCCCGCGTCGACGGAGCCGATGCTGCGCTCACCCGTGTAGGAGGCGCGGCCCCGTCGGGCCTGCATCGTCGAGGTGGCGTCGGCGCTCTCACGGGCCGTGGTGGCGAAGGCCCGCATCGCCTGCTTCGGCGAGCTGCCCTTGGCGAGCTCGGCCTCGAGCGCGTCGGTGGCCGGGACGAGGGCGTCGAGGAGGGTCTTCTCACCCAGTTCCGCGTGTCCGCGGGCCTTGATGCCTTCGACGGCGGCGCGCAGCCCGCGCACGACGTCGTCGGCGGTGAACTCCTGCGACCCCTTCAGGGTGGTGCCCATCCGCAGGAACGCGGTACCCCAGATGGGACCGGACGTCCCCCCGATGCGGGCGGAGAACGCCATCGCGACCTTGGAGATGAACACGCCCGGGTCGGCGCGGTCGAACTCGTCCCACTTCTCCTTGATGATCTCGAAGCCGCGGGCGAGCGAGTAGCCGAAGTCGCCGTCGCCCACCACCGCGTCGAGTTCGCCGAAGTAGCGCTCGTTCTCCAGGATCGTGTCGGTGATGGTGGTGATGACGCGCTCGACGTCGGTGAGTGTTCCCGGCATCAGCTGTTCCTCCTTGATTCGTCGATGAGGCGCCGCAGGTCCGCCAGCTCGACCATGCGGCCGCCGAACTCCGCCGCCTCGGGCGTTGATGGGACGGGGTTGTCGGGGTCGCCGAGGTGGGGGAGCACACGGGCTGCGCCCGGGAACTCCTCGTCGACGGTGTAGGTGCTGGTGGTGACGAGGGTGGTGAGGCCGGCGGCCAGCGCCGCGCGGCAGCCGATGTCGCTGTCCTCGACCACCAGGCAGTCGGCCGGGTCCAGCCCGAGGTCGTCGAGCACCTTGAGGTAGATGTCCGGCGCCGGCTTCTTCTTCTCCACGATGTCGCCAGCGAAGACGTGGCACCGCGCCGCGCCCTCGGTCCCGACGGCGTTCTCCAGCACGGCGCGCACCGACGCCTCTGCCGACGTCGAGGCGACGGCCACCGTCCAGCCTGCGTCGAGGGCCTCGGTGATGATCCGGTGGATCCCGGGCCGCGCCGGCAGTTCCCCGGCGCGGGCGCGTTCCTGGAAGAGGGCGGACTTGCGCTTGTGCAACGCCGCGATCAGTTCGGCGCGCGCCTGCTCGCCCTCGTGGCCGTGCTCCGCGCAGAACTCAGGTGTCAGCACGCTGGCCATGCGTTCCTTGCCGCCGCCGATCTGGAGGCGCCGCCCGTACTCCTCTTTGCTCCACCGGATCGGCAGCTCGAATTCGGCGAAGGCCTGGTTGAAGGCCGGCAGGTGCCCGTCGAGCTCGGTGTCGGCGAGCACGCCGTCGCAGTCGAAGATCAGCGCCACCATGGCTCAGGCCCTCCCCGCGCTGCCGAAGACCTTGGCCATGTCCATGGCGAGTTGACGCATGGCCGCAGCCTGCACGTCGAACAGCTTGACCGGCTCCCACTTGTCCTTGGCCTCGCACTCCTTCAGGTGCTCCAGGCCGGACTTCATGAACGCGTGCTTCAGGGCGGTTGAGATGTTGACCTTGGCCGTTCCGCGGGAGATCATCTCGCGGAACTGGTCGTCGGACAGACCACTGCCGCCGTGCAGCGCGATGGGGACGGGGTGGGCCTCGACGATGGCGCTGACGCGGTCGAAGTCCAGGACCGGAGCGGTCTTGTAAGCGCCGTGGGCGTTGCCCAGGGCCGGCGCGAAGACGTCGACGCCGGTGGCCTCGAGGTAGCGCAACTGGACGTCGAGGCTCTGGCGTTCGCTGGGGGCGTCGCTGCCGAGGCCGTCCTCGACGCCCATGATGGCCTCGATCTCGCCCTCGACCGCGGCGCCGTGCCGCCGGGCCTCCTCGACCACCTCGATCGTCTGGCGCTGGTTCTCCTCCACGGGCAGTTCGTGGGCGTCGAAGAGCACCGAGTTCCAGCCGTTCTCAAGGCACTCTGTGATCACTGCCCGGTCCGGGCAGTGGTCCAGGTGCAGGGCGACGGGGACGGCGAGGTCGCGCGTCAGCGACTCCCAGATGGCACGGATGGTGCGTGCCCCCATCTGCTTGACGGTCTTGACCGACGTCTGCACGATCAGCGGCGAGCGGACCTCGGCGGCCCCCTCGAGCACGCTGGCCATGCTCAGCTCGTTGAACACGTTGATGGCCGGGACGCCATAGCGCTCCTTGAAGGCTGGCGCGAGGATCTCCGGCAGCGTACTGATGGGCATCGTTGCTCCTGGTTCTACCTGCGGACCTCCCACCCTACGGAGCGGTCCGCCGGCCAGCCATGGGGAAAAACCCCCACGGCGGGTGGGGGATGGTGTGGGGGTAGGGTCGAGTTGAAGTTTCAAGGAGTTGGGTCTAGGATGTGATTGAAACTTCAACCACTACTTCGGGAGAATCATGACCATCCTTCGTGTGGACGCCAGCATCCAGGGCGACAACTCCGCCAGCTCTGCTCTCGCCGACCTCGTCCTCGACCAGTTCAAGGCCGCGCGCCCCGACGTCCCCGTCGTGACCCGCCACGTCGGCCAGAACCCCCTGCCCGCCGACGCGTGGGCGACCGCCGTCTTCGCCGGTTTCACCCCCGAGGAGGACCGCACCCAGGCCCAGCGCGAGGCGCTCGAGCTCGCCCAGACCATCGCCGGTGAGCTGCAGCAGGCCGACAGCGCCGTGCTCGCACTGCCCCTGTACAACTACGGCGTCTCGCAGCACGCCAAGATGTGGATCGATCTGGCCATCGCAGGCTCCGCCCCCGCCGCCCGCCTGCTCGACGGCAAGCCGGTCGTCCTCGTCACCACCCGCGGCGGTTCCTACGGCCCCGGCTCCCCCCGTGAGGGCTGGGACCACAACGTCGACTACCTGCGTCGCATCCTCGTCGACATCTGGGGCGCGGACCTCAAGGTCGTCGAGCGCGAGTTCACCCTCGTCGGCGTGAACCCCGCCCTCGACAAGTTCACCGACGTGGCCGCGGAAATGCACGAGGCCGCCAAGCAGGAGGCCGCCAACGCCGCCGACGCGCTGGCCGAGCGCTACGCCGCCTGAGAGCTCAGGTCGCCTGACTGGTCTGCGCGATCAGCTCGGTGCGGCTGTGCACCCCATGCTTGCGCAGCACCGAGCCGACGTGCTTCTCGACTGTCTTGACCGCGATCCCGAGCCGGGACGCGATCTGCTTGTCGGCCAGTCCCTCGCGGATGAGCTGGAGCACCTCCTGCTCCCGTGAGGTCAACCGGGTCTGGACCCCGGCCCCAGGGCCGGGGTCCAGCTGTTGCAGGATCCCGCTGAACACCAGGACGTCGCCCTGCGCGGCGGCGACGACCGCGCGCCCGAGGGCGGTGGCGTCGGCGGTCAGCGGGATGATGCCCCTGACGCCTGCCGATGCGAACTCGCGCATCGTGTGGTCAGCGTCCTCGTCCAGCAGCACCACTACGGGAACCTCCGGCGCGACGTCGCGCAGTTCGGCCACCAGGTCCGCGTCGCCGCGCGCCACCCGGCTGCCCACCAGCACGACGGTGGGGTGCAGCAGTCGCACGGCCTCGGCCGCGGCGCCGGCCTCACCGATCTCGGCCACCACTTGCACGCCCGGTTCGCTGTGGCTGAGCAGGCGCACGATCCCGGCCCGCATCGCGGGCTGGTCGTGGATCACCACCACCCGCAGGCGCGGGGCGTCGGCGACGTCGTCGGCGGTTCCCCGGTAAGGCAGGTCCGCCCGGACGCGCGTGCCCCAGCCGGGCGTCGAGTCGATGTGCACGCGGCCGCCCACCTGAGTCGCGCGTGCGACCAGCCCCGCGAGCCCGACGCCGCTGGCGTGGTGGGCGCCCGGATCAAAGCCGCAGCCGTCGTCCTCGACGATGACCGCCACGGCATCGGTCATGTAGACGAGGCCGAGGCGGACCGTGCTGGCGGCCGCATGCTGGGCGACGTTGGTGAGACTCTCCTTGGCGATGCGGATCAGCTGCGCCGCCACCTCGGGCCGGAGGGGCTGCGGGTCGCCGAAGGTGCGAAACGACGTCGAGACCCCCGCGATGGCCTCCGTCCACTCCAGTTCCAGGGCAAGCGACTCCTCGACGTTGCGTCCTTCGGTGTCCTCCGGGAGACCCCACAGCGCCCGCCGACCGTCGCTCAGTACCGACTCGACGGTTCCCCGGACCTCCTGGAGCAGGGCGGCCACCGGCTCGCCCTGTCGGGCCAGTTCCGTGGCCCGTTCCAGCTGCAACAGCGCCGTCGCCAGGCCCCGGGCGAGCGCGTCGTGCAGGTCGACCATCGAACGCTCCCGTTCGGCCCAGACCGCTGACGCCTTCGCCCGTTCCGCCGCCTCGGCGTGGAGGCCGGCGTTGGCCATCGCTATGGCCGCATGCGTCGCGAACCTCTGGAGGAGCTGGGCGTCGTCGTCGGCGAACGCGCGCTCGTCGTCGGCGGCGAAGACCACCAGCGAACCGATCAGGTCGGAGCGAAGCCGGATCGGGACCCCGAGCACGGCCCGGTCGTACAGCGGGCTCCCGGCGGCGACGTGGCCGCCCGGGACGTCGGCGTAGTGCCGGAAGATGACGGGCTGGCCCGCCCGCGCGACGGCGCCGGTCACGCCCTCCTCGAGCGGGAAGACCTGCCCCGCCTGGCAGCCGGCCTGCATGTCGATGTGCTTGCGGTAGGTGCCCGTGCTCTGGTCCACCAGGCACAGGGAGCCGCTCTCGCAGCCCAGCAGCCCCACCGAACTGCGCAGGATCAGCTCCAGCAGTGGCTCCAGCCGAAACTCGCCCGCCAGGCCGTCGGCCACGCGGCTCAACGTGTCCAGCGACGCGAGGTCGCGGTGTTCAGGCTGCATCGTCGCGCTCCTGAAGAGGTCCCGGAGGGCCGATGCTACTCGCCGCCGGGCGGCGGCACACGGTTTGCTGCGAGGCGGGGTGCTCAGTCGAGGTCGAGACCGGCGAACAGGTCCTCGGCCGGGCCGTCGCCCGCGGGGAACGGGACGCCGCCGGCGTACAGGTAGGCCTCGCCCGAACCGTCGAGTCCACGCATGATCTCGAAGAACTGCCAGAACTCGTTGCTGGAGTCGACCTGGCTGCGGTGGGCCAGCAGCGCGGCGCTCGCCTGGGGGGCGTACTGCCCGAAGGGGACGACGGCGGCGATCTTGGACGGGTCGCCCATGCGGTCTCCCCGGGCCTCCGCCTCGTCGTCGTCGAAGACCTGCAGGCCCTGCGCACGGGCCGCTTCGAGCGCCTCGCGCCATTTGCCCATGTTGTGGGTGCTCCACACCAGCCGTGGCACCTGCCAGGCCTCGCCCAGGTCCGGGCGGTGCGACGGCACCCCCGCCAGAGCGGCGGCATACATGGTCACGCGGTGCGCCTGGATGTGGTCCGGGTGGCCGTACCCGCCGAACGGGTCGTAGCAGCTGACGACGTGCGGGCGGCGGTCCCGGATGACCTCGACGAGGTGGTTGGCCGCCTCCAGCAGGTCCGCGGTCCAGAAGGCGCCCTCGGGCAGTTCCTCCGGCGGGATGGCGTTGCCCTGCTCGTCGCGTCCCATCCCCGAGTCGTGGTAGCGGCCCGGTCCTCCCAGCCAGACGTGGTCCGTGACGCCCATGATGCCCAGGGCCTCGGCGAGTTCGGAGAGCCGGTGCTTCCCTAACTCCTCGGGGGAGAAATGGGCCCAGTCGTCCACGAGGATCTCGCCCATCTCGCCCAGGGTGCACGTCACCAGCGTCACCTGCGCGCCCTCTGCGACGTACCGGCTGAGGCTCCCGGCCGACTGGCTGGACTCGTCGTCTGGATGCGCGTGGACGAACAGGATGCGACGGTTGGTGCTCACGTCGCCCAAGCCTAGTCGCCAACGGGGCTGTATTCCGCTGGTCGCCGGTGATCTCGACACGTCGCCGCTCGTTCCTCGCGGGCTCCTACTCGATCAACGGGGTGGGGGTGGTTCGCCCCATCGCTGGTCGCTGGTGATCTCGACACGTCGCCCACTCGATCAGCGGGGTGGTTCGACCCATCGCTGGTCGAGTAGCTGGCGAGGGACGAGCCAGCGTGTCGAGACCCAAGGACGCGAACCCGGCGTGTCGTGGACGCAGACCGTCCACGACAC
>NZ_JAJEWM010000003.1 GCF_020687685.1 Tessaracoccus sp. OS52
GACTCGAACACCTACGCGGCTCCGCCCTCGGGTTCCGCAACCTCACCAACTACATCGCCAGATCCCTACTCGAGACCGGCGGCTTCAGACCCCACCTACACCCTCGATTGTGAAGAGCCACATTGACCCTCGGATTGGATAGTGTTTCCGTTGTCACGAAAGTGGCATCGAAGCGCTCCCGCCCGGGATCGGCAATCCCCCGTGCCGACCGGGTGGGAGCCCTTTTCGTTCCGCGCCAAGTTCCGGAACTGCCCGGGTCAGCCCGCCACCGCGGAGTGGCGGTTGGGGACCATCAACGCGCCGCACGAGTTGCGCACGACAAGCTCCGGTTGCAGCTGGACGTGTTGGTGCACGTGCCCGGGCTGGCCGGTGTCCTCCAACAGGAGTTGCGCGGCCCGGTACCCCATCTCCTGGGTTGGCTGCCGAACGGAGGTGAGCGGCACGATCCAATCCGCCGCGACGTCGATGTCGTCGTAACCGATGAGCGCGACGTCGTCCGGGACGGCGATCCCGGCGCGATGGAGCACACGGTAGACGCCGAATGCGAGCATGTCGTTGCCACAGACGATGCCCGTCGGCAGCCCAGCAGAAAGCAGTCTTTCGGCAGCTTCCATCCCTGCCCGGATTCCTATTCCGGTCTCGACGTAGACCTCGGTCAGCGCCGCCGCGGGATCGAAGCCCGCACGTTCGAGCGCCCGTCGCATCCCCAACGCGCGCTGCGACATCTGGCGCAGGTCCCGCGGGCCCCCGACGAAAGCGAGCCGACGGTGGCCCAGCCCGAGCAGGTGCGTCGCGGCCATGTCTGCCCCGGACACGTCGTCGACCGCGACGGAGCAGCAGTCCTCCACGCCCTCGTGGTCCATGAGGACGACAGGAAGACGACCGCGGATCCGCTCAGCGACGGGGTCGTCACCGGCCGCCGGGACGAGGACCACGCCGCGCACCCGTTGGCCACCCAGCAGGTGCAGCAGCTCGGCCTCCTTGGCGCGATCGTTCTGGGAGTTGCACAACATCACGACGTGCCCGCGCTCCCTCGCGAGCCGCTCGACGGCGTCGGCGGCCTCCATGAAGAACGGGCTCATCACGTCCAGCACGACCAGGGCGATCACGTTGCTCGGCGCTCCGGTGAGCACCCGTGCCGACTGGTTGGGCACGAAGCCCAGTTCCCGGATGGCCGCCAGCACCGTCGTCTGGGTCGCGGGCGCGACCCGTTCGGGATGGTTCAGGACGTTGGAGACGGTTCCGATGGAGACGCCCACGTGCCGGGCCACGTCGCTGAGACGTACCCTCCCCGCGCTGCCCGGTACCGAATCCGCCGCGACCGCTTCGTCGGGGTCCATGGCGCACCTCCTTGATGCGTTCCCGGCAAGTCCGGGTGGACCAAGCCTAGCTCAGTTTGAAGCGCTTCAACCAGCGCTCACGAGTGGCTTTCCCCCTCGCCAGCCTCGCGCAAGGCATCGTCGCGCGGGGCGCCGACGTCGTCTGCCGGCAACCCGGCCTCCGCATCCTCCCGCTGAGCGGACGCCTCCGGCTGGGTCCCCTCCATGACCACCTCATCCTGTTCGGCGGCGGTCGGCTCGTCGTCCGCGACGAAATCGGCGGAACTGAAGTCAGCTTCAGGGCCCGTGGGCGACATCGGCTGCCGCTCGGTCAGCTTGTAGCCGGCCCGGGCCAGGTCGTCGGAGAGGTCGTTCATGACGAGCAGGTCCTCGTCGACCAGGCCGGACCGGAAGGCGGAGCGGGAAAGCATGGTGGCCGACACCGGAGAGGTGAGCAGCTGCAGCGCGACCATCACCGAGCACACCGCGAACACCCACCAGGTGCGCAAGGTGAGGGTGGTGCCAGTGGCGACGAGCACCATCCCGAGCACCTGCGGCTTGGTGATGGAGTGCATCTTGGTCAGGACGTCGGGGAAGCGCACCAGTGCGATCGCGGTCACGAGGCAGAGGAACGCTCCGACCAGGAACACCAGGGCACCGAGAAGATCGAGCCACTCACTCATGGCCGCGCCTCCTTGTCCTTGTCCTTGTGCCTGCGAGCCAGCGCTGCCCTGTCACCCAGCAACCGGGCAAGCGCGGTGGCACCCGTGAAGCCGAGCATGCTCAGGACCAGCAGCACCACCAGCAGGTTGTCCTGCCCCGTGTGGACGATCCACAGGGCCACGCCGCCGATCACGATGGCGACCATCAGGTCCGAGGCGATGATCCTGTCGATCGAGCTGGGCCCGGCGACGATGCGCCCGACACCGATCAGCCCGGCTGCGCCGATGATGATCGCAGCAAGGGAAAGGACGAGGTCGGTGATGATAGAGATCATTGTTCGATCTCCCAGCGGTCCATGAAACCGGACCGGCGCCGCCGCACCGGCCGGTCGTGCTCCCGCGCGAACCTGTCCTGCTCGTCCCTGCTGCCGAACGCCTCGAGCACGCGGTGCTCGATCTCGGTGGCCATGGCCCGCACGGCCTCGGCGTCGTGGTTCTCGTCCATGTCGAGGACGTGCAGGTACAGGCGTCGCGGGTTGCTCACGAGCTCGACGACCACGGTTCCGGGCACCAGCGAGATCAACTCGGCCACCTGCACCTGGTAGAGGTCGACGTCGGTGTACTGGCTTACCCGCACAATTCCGGGGCGCAGTTCGCGACGCGGGTCCAGCGTGAGGCGGACCACCCGCCAGGAGGACACCACCAGGTCGCGGAGCAGGGCGTACAGGAGGCGGATCGCGCCGAGCGGGTGCAGCGTGCCGGGCCAGTAGACCGGCGGCATCGGGAACTGGGCCTTGACCAACCACGCGATTGCGATGCCCGAAATGATGCCGAAGGGCGCGAAGTCACCCCAGAGGAAGACCCAGACGCCGGTCATCACGACCACCGACAGCGGCAGGAAGCTCGGCCCCGAGCGCCATTCGCTCTTCTTCCAACCCTTCTGGCGGACCGGTTCGGTGTTCATCGCTCCCCCTCCGGCAGGACGGCGGCCACATAGCTGCCGTCGCGGAGCCCGTCAGCGGCGCGGGCGGCGTAGTCGTAGAGCGGGCCAGCGAACACCGTCAGGGCGAGGCTGAACAGGATGAGACCCGTGGTGGCGGCCGCCATCAGGGGCGGCATCGGGTTCTTGTGCCGTTCGATCTCCTGCGCCAAATCCTCCTCGTCCTCGACGACGACACCGACGACGCCGGGCGCCGCCACCGCGGCCGCCCGCTGCTCGCCGGCGTCCGAAGCGGGTGCACCCGGCACTGGTGCGACGGCGGCGTCGGAGGCCTCCCGCTCCTGCGGCGAGACGCCCCAGAACGCCCGGTTCCAGACCTTCGCCATCGCCATCAGCGTCAGGAGGCTGGTGGCGACGCCTCCGGCCATCACGATCCAGGCCAGCGGGGTGCCCAGCTGGGCACCGGCGGACAGGAGACCGAGCTTCCCGATGAACCCGCTCATGGGCGGGATCCCGCCGAGGTTCATCGCGGGGACGAGGAACAGCACAGCCAGGAAGGGGGCGGCCTTCATGAGCCCGCCGAGCCCGTCGAGGTGGGTGGTACCGCCGCGACGCTCGATCAGCCCTGCCACCAGGAACAGCGCGGCCTGGATGGTGATGTGGTGGGCGGTGTAGTAGATCGTCGCGGCGAGGCCCGCGTCGTTGGCGAGCGCCACCCCCATCACCATGTATCCGAGGTGCGACACGAGGGTGAACGACAGCATGCGCTTGATCTCCACCTGCGCGACGGCGCCCAGGATGCCGATGAGCATCGTCAGCAGCGCGGCCACCAGCAGGATCTCCGACAGTGGGCTGTCGGGGAACAACAGCGTCTGGGTGCGGATGATGGCGTAGATGCCCACCTTGGTCAGCAGCCCTGCGAACACGGCGGTGACCGGGGCGGGCGCCGTCGGGTAGGAGTCCGGGAGCCAGGCCGACAGCGGGAACACCGCGGCCTTGATCGCGAAGACCACCAGCAACATGAGTTGGAGCAGCAGCTGGACCGGCTGGGTGAGGTCGGCGAGCCGGACCGACAACTGGGCCAGGTTGACGGTGCCGGTGGCCCCGTAGATGGCGGCGATGGCGGTGAGGAACAGCGCCGAGCTGAGGAGGCTGACGACCGTGTAGGTGGTGCCAGCGCGGATGCGGTCCGCTGTGCCCCCCAGCGTCAGCAGCACATAGGAGGCGAACAACAGCATCTCGAAACCGACGAACAGGTTGAACAGGTCCCCCGCGAGGAACGCGTTGGCCACGCCGGCTATCAGGAGCAGGAAGGTCGGGTGGAAGATCGACACCGGTGTCTCGCGGCGGAC
Source organism: Tessaracoccus sp. OS52 (assembly GCF_020687685.1). Lineage (GTDB taxonomy): Bacteria > Actinomycetota > Actinomycetes > Propionibacteriales > Propionibacteriaceae > Arachnia. The sequence goes on from NZ_JAJEWM010000003.1 coordinate 4,274, forward strand.
CTCGTCCTCGTCCTGCCCCTGGGCGAACAGCAGCACCGAGAGCGCCACGACGGAGGCCACGAAGAGCATGAGCGCCGACAGCCGGTCGGCCACCAGAACGATCCCCAGCGCGTCGTCCCAACCGGCCACCCAGAACGCGACGGTGCCCTGCGAGTCCGTCTGCCGGATCAGGATCGCGGCCACCAGCACGACGCCGCTGAGGCTCAGGATCGAGATCGAACGCTGCAACCTGGGCCGGCGGGGCAGCGCCAGCGCGACCGCGGCACCGAAGATCGGCAACAGCACTGGCAGTGTCAGGAGGTTGATCATTCGCTCACCACCGCATCCTCGCCGGCGTCGGTGAACACGGTCTCCTCATAGGACTCGGAGGCCTCGTCGTGGGCCGCGAGTTCCCGGATACGGGCGTCCTCGAGGTCGTCGGCCACCTCGTCGTTGCCGTGCAACTGGAAGCTCCGGTAGGCCATCGTCAGCACGAACGCGGCGGTCGCGAGGGTGATGACGATGGCGGTCAGGACCATGGCCTCGGGCAGTGGGTCCGACATCTCCTCAACCGGCGTGTCCCCGATGATCGGCGCACCCCCGTTCCCGCCCGAGGCCACCAGGAACAGCAGGTTCACGCCGTTGCTGGCCAGGATCACGCCCAGCAGGATGCGCGTCAGGGAGCGTTCCAGCAGGAGGTAGACGCCGCACGCCACGAGGACGCCCGCGAGGACGGCGAGGGTCAGGTTGGCGGTCATCAGCGGTTCCCCTTCGCAGGCAGGGCCTTGGCGGAGAGCGGGAGCGGGGTGGGGGCGTCGTCGGAATCGCTCTGCATGTCGATGCCGGAACCGAGGCTGCGCACGAGGTCGAGCATGACGCCGACGACCACCAGATAGACACCGATGTCGAACAGCGTCGAGCTGACGACGTGGAGCTCCCCGAACATCGGGAGCTCAGCACCCCAGGGCAGCACCCAGACGTCCGGGCCGGGCAGGTTCACCGTGACCTCGAAGCTCTGCAGGACGACACCGCCGACGAACAGCGGCGAGATGGCTGCCAGCAGCGCACAGAACAGGCCAGCACCCAACAGGCGTCCGGCGTCGAACGGGATGGCCTCGTCGAGTTCGTGACGCCCCGCAGCGAGATATCGCAGGACCAGCGCCATCCCGGCCACCAGGCCGCCTGCGAACCCGCCGCCGGGACGGTTGTGGCCGGCGAAGAGCAGGTAGACCGAGACCACCATCACGACGCCGAACAGGATGCGCACGATCACCTCGAACACCAGCGAGCGCACGGCGGGGTGGAGGGTCTGGCCGGCCCTGAGCCAGACCCCGGGGTTAGAGTCCGCCTGCAGTTCCTGGTCCCGGGCGGCCAGCGCGTCGGCGGTGCTGCTGAGGACGCCCACCCGCGAGCGCAGGAAGATCAGCGAAGCGACGCCGGTGGCCGCGATCACCAGGACCGAGATCTCGCCCAGCGTGTCCCAGGCGCGGATGTCGACCAGCGCGACGTTGACCACGTTCTTGCCGTAGCCGTACTCGTAGGCGGCCTCGGGCCAGCGGAGCGAGACGGGTTCGGCCACGCGGGCCCCGATGCCGACCAGGGCTGTCAAGGTTGCCGTCAGTCCGGCGGCCACCGCCACCACCACGCGCCACCACCTGGTGGAGGTGAGCGGCCGGTTGGTGAAGTACCGCGGCATCTTGCGCAGCACCAGGATGAAGACCACCAGCGTCACGGTCTCGACGAGCGCCTGGGTGAGCGCGAGGTCCGGAGCGCCGTGCATCGCGAACAGCAGAGCCAGGCCGTAGCCGGTGACGCCGACCAGCACCACGGCCCGGATCCGGCCACGGGACCAGGCCGCCAGCACCCCGGCCGAGGCGACGACCGCCGCGACGATCAGCTGAGCCCAGTCGTCGAAGATCCGGTAGCTGGGCCAGACCCGGATGCGGAGCATCGCGAAGGTGGCCAGCGAGACGAGCGTGACCAGGATGATGCCCAGGTAGACCGACAAGGAGCCGCTCTGCGAGCGCGCCGTCACCTCGACGGCCACCCGGTCCAGGCTGCGCAGGCCGCGGTGGTAGGTCTCCTCCGCCGTACGGATCTTGGGGAACGTGGCCTGGACAGCCGAGATCTGCTCGCGGAAGGCGAAGAACGCGACGCCGAGCCCGACGGCCACCGTCGTCATCAGCAACGGCCAGCCGAAACCGTGCCACAGCGCCAGCCCGTGGCCGGGGACGCCGGTGGAATGCGAGGCCGCGTAGGGACGCAGCACCGCCGTCAACTCCTCGCCCATGAAGCCGCCCACCAGCCCAAGGAGCGCGAGCAGGGCCGGGATGCCAAGCTTGAGCGCCGGGGGCGCCTTCCAGTTGAGGACGACGTCGGTGCGTTTGGGCGCGAACGCGCCCCACCACCAGCGCAGCGAGTAGGCCACCGTGATCACCGAACCGAACACGACGGCGACGGCGAACGCCATCCCCGCCAGCGGCGTGACCACGCCAGCATCGCCGAGCACCAGGTAGTTGAGGGACTCGAAGGCCGCCTCCTTGGCGATGAAGCCCACCGTCGGCGGCAGCCCCGCCATGGACATCACGGCCAGGGCCCCGCCGACGGCGAGCACGGGCGCGCGGTACATCACGCCGTTGAGCTCGTCCATGTCGCGGGTCCCGGCCGCCTGGTCGATGATGCCGACGAGCAGGAACAGGGCGGACTTGAACAGCGCGTGGCTGATGACCACGGCCATGCCGGCCAGAGCGGCGGTCTGGCTGCCGAGTCCGACGAGCAGGATCATGAAACCCAGCTGGCTGACGGTGCCGTAGGCCAGCAGCAGCTTCAGGTCCTTCTGCCGGAGCGCGCGCAAACCACCCAGGATCATGGTCACCGAGCCCAGCACCATCACCGTCGGCCGCCAGAACGGGATGCCCGCGAAGACCGGGGACAGGACGGCCACCAGGTAGACGCCCGCCTTGACCATCGCCGCGGCGTGCAGGTAGGCCGAGATGGGGGTCGGCGCTGCCATGGCGCCGGGCAGCCAGAAGTGGAACGGCACCATGGCTGACTTGCTCATGGCCCCGACGAGCATCGCGAGCACGCTGGCGGTCACCAGCGGTCCGGTGGGCGGGTCGGACAGGATTTCCGCCAGGGAGAACGATCCGGCGCGGTAACCGAGGCCGATGATCCCCAGCAACATCACCAGGCCGCCGAAGGTGGTGACGATCAGGGCGGTGTGCGCGGCGCCACGGTTGGCGCGGCGGGTCGGGTCGTGGCCGATCAGCAGGTAGGACAGGACGGTGGTCAGTTCCCAGTACACGTAGAGCATGACCAGGTCGTCGGCGGTGACGAGGCCGAGCATCGCGCCGGCGAATGCCAGCAACAGGGCAGCGCTGCGGGCGGGGAATCTGGCGGAGAAGTACCAGCGGCAGAAGAGCAGGACGAGCGCACCCACCCAGCTGACGATCATGGCGAGCACCCACTGCACCAGACCCAGGCGGTGCGAGATGTCGACCCCCAGCATCGGGATCCAGGAGAAGTCCTGGCGGATCACACCGCCGGCGAGCACCGTCGGCGCAACCGAGACCAGCCACAGGCCGGCTGCCAGGGGGGCGAGAGCCAGGAGGTAGAACGTGCGAGACTTCAGGAACCGGCTGAAAGCGGGCGTGAGCATGCTGAGCACCGCGTGAACAGCGATCAGCAGTATCACCGGCGCAATCCCCTCGTCGGTTCCAGGTCAGCCACGGGCCCTCAGCCCTCAGCCCCGACCTTATCGGCTCGGCCAAGACGGCCCCTCACGAACCCGAAGATCACGTTCCGGTATCAATCCGGGACCCCAACTTCCTTCTTGGGCGACGGACCGATACGGTCGTGCCATCGGATTGAAGCGCTTTAATGTGCTCTTCTTCGCAGGGCGCTGGCGCCAGGCATCCGGAAGGCTCACCCCTACGGCAGGGGGGCCAGACGAAGAACCGTCGAAAGGAAGCAGAGATGAAGCAAGGACGCTTGCTCGGCAAGTTCATCGGTGTGGTTGCGGTAGCAAGCATCGCACTGACGGCCTGTGGTGGGGACACCACCGAACCCACCGACAACGGCACCGACGCCCCCGCCGCGGAAGGCGGCGACTACACGATCGCCATCGTCCCCAAGGACTCCACCAACCCGTGGTTCGTCCGGATGGAGACCGGCGTGAAGAAGTACGCCGAGGACACCGGCCTCGACGTCTTCCAGCGCGGACCGGCTGAGACCGACGCGACGATGCAGTCGCAGGTCATCCGCGACCTGATCGCACAGGAAGTCGACGCGATCGGCGTCGTGCCGGTTGATCCCGGCGCACTGGAGCCCGTCCTCAAGGAGGCCATGGACGCCGGCATCGTCGTCGTGACCCACGAGGGCGCCAGCCAGGAGAACACGATGTACGACATCGAGGCGTTCAACAACGCCGACTACGGCGGCTTCATCATGGACAACCTCGCCGAGGCGATGGGCGAGGAGGGCGTCTACACCACGATGGTCGGTCACGTCACCAACGCCTCCCACAACGAGTGGGCAGACGGCGGCGTCGCCAAGGCCAAGGAGGCCTACCCGAACATGACGCTGCTCGAGGCCGAGCCCCGCGTCGAGTCCGAGGACGACGGCGAGAAGGCCTACCAGAAGGCCAAGGAGCTCCTCAAGGCCTACCCGGAGCTCAAGGGCATCATGGGCACCTCATCGTTCGACGCCCCCGGCGTGGCACGCGCCATCGAGGAACTCGGGCTGAAGGACAAGGTCTTCACCTCCGGAACCGGCATGCCGGCCGACAACAAGGAGATCCTGGAGAAGGGTCTGGTCAAGTCGCTGACGCTGTGGGACCCGGCCAACGCCGGCTACGCCATGGCTGAACTGGCCCGACTGATCCTCGAGGGCGAGGAGATCACCGACGGTGTGGACCTCGGTGTCGAGGGCTACGAGGACATGAAGTTCGCCGAGGGCAGCGACAAGGTGCTCGAGGGAGCAGGCTGGATCGTCATCAACGCTGAGAACGTCGACGAGTTCGGCTTCTGATCGAACAGGGAGGGCGGGCCCACGGGTCCGCCCTCCCCGTTGTTCACCTTCTCCATCCCACACGCGTGCGGGCCGATCGCCCGCCCGCTCGCTCCTATCACCGAAGGACTGCAGATGGCTGACGACATCGTCATCGCCGTGCGCGGCCTCAGCAAGGCATTTGCCGGGGTCAAGGCACTCGACAACATCAACCTGGAGATCAAGGCCGGCGAGATCCACTGCCTGGCCGGCGAGAACGGCTCCGGGAAGTCGACCCTCATCAAGATCATCTCCGGCGTCTACACGCCGGACAGCGGAACCATCGAGATGGGTGGCCGTGAGTACACCCGGCTCTCCCCCATCGAGGCCATCCACAACGGCGTCCAGGTCATCTACCAGGACTTCTCCGTGTTCCCCAACCTCACGGTCATGGAGAACCTCGCCCTCAACACCGAGCTGGCCGACAACCGCAAGCTCGTGAACTGGGGACGCTTCCGCCGGATCGCCAAGGAGGCGGTGGCGAAGATCAACTTCCACGTGGACCTGGACGCCATCGTCGGCGACCTGTCCGTGGCAGACAAGCAGCTGGTGGCCATCTCCCGCGCGCTGATGAGCGACACCAAGCTCATCATCATGGACGAGCCGACGACGGCACTCACCAACCGTGAGGTCGAGGCCCTGTTTCGCGTGATCCTCGACCTGCAGTCCAGGGGGATCGCGATCCTGTTCGTCAGCCACAAGCTCGGCGAGGTGTTCGAGATCAGCGAGCGGTTCACCATCCTGCGCAACGGCAAGCAGGTCATCACCAGCCTGCCCGAAGAGCTCGACCACAAGTCCTTCGCCGAATACATGACCGGCCGCGGCTTCGAGGAGACCGTCTTCAGCGACGACGAGGGCATCGGCGAGCCGGTGCTCAAGGTGTCCGACCTCACCCTCAGCCGCGCCTTCTCCGACGTCTCCTTCACGCTCCACAAGGGCGAGATCCTGGGCATCACCGGCCTGCTGGGCTCGGGCCGCACGGAGCTCGCACTGTCCCTGTTCGGCGTGTTCCCCGCCGAGTCCGGAACCATCGAGGTGGCGGGCAAACCGGCCCGGATCAACAGCATCTCCGACGCGATCGACCACGGCATCGGCTACGTGCCCGAGGACCGGCTCACGGAGGGCCTGGCCCTGGAGCGCTCAATCGCGGACAACATAGTGCTCGCCGAGATCGACAACATGACCGGCCCGCTCGGGCTGATCGACCACGGCAAGCGGCGCGCGGAGGTGCGCCGCTGGGTGGACGAGCTGAAGATCGCCACGCGGAATCCGGACAACCCGGTCAACACGCTCTCCGGCGGCAACCAGCAGCGCGTCGTGCTGGCCAAGTGGCTGGCCACCAACCCCGACATCCTCATCCTCAACGGCCCCACCGTCGGCGTGGACATCGGCTCCAAGGCCGACATCCACCTGGTGCTGATGGATCTCGCGCGCAGCGGCATGGGCATCATCGTGATCTCCGACGACATCGGCGAGCTGAAGCAGACCTGCAGCCGTGTGCTGCTGCTGCGGGAGGGCCGCATCGACGGCGAGGTGGACCCCAGGACCAAGACCGAACAGGAGCTGTCTGACATGATCACCGGTGGCCCGCTGGAAGTGGGGTCCAACTGATGAAGGCCTTCGCCCAGAAGCTGGTCCGCTCCAACGAGTTCTACCTGCTGATCGTGATCATCGTGCTCGCCGTGGTCATCGAGGCCCGCAGCGGCCAGTTCTTCACGGCCAACAACCTCGTCGACCTCGCCAACGCGATGGTGGTGCCGGGCCTGTTCGCCGTCGGCACCTACATGGTGCTGGTCTCCGGTGGACTCGACGTCTCCTTCCCCGCCCTGGCCTCGCTCGCGGTCTATGCGGTCACGAGCGGCCTGGTCGACAACGGCTACGACGGCGCCGTGTGGCTGCCCTTTGTGTTGGTCATCGTGGTCGGCGCGGTGCTCGGAGCGCTGAACGGCGTGTTCGCCGCCCGACTGGCCATCCCGACGCTGATCATCACCCTCGGAACCGCCAACGTGTTCAAGGGCATCATGCAGGGGGCGCTGGAGTCGGTGCAGATCCCGACGCTGCCGCCGTCGATGGCCGAGTTCGGACGGGCCACCCTATTCGTGGCGCGCAACTCCGAGTCCGGACTGACCTCCAGCATGCCGGTGGCCTTCCTGCTGCTCGTGGCCGTCGTGGCCATCGCGTTCTTCGTCATGAGGTTCACCATGTTCGGGCGGGGGGTCTACGCCATCGGTGGTGACGAGAACTCCGCGGTGCGCGCGGGCTTCAAGGTCAGGCGGATCAAGTTCTGGCTGTACGTGATGGCAGGCGTGATCGCCGCCCTCGGTGGCCTGGTGAGGACGTCGATGATGGGCCAGATGCACCCGACCAACCTGCTGGGCATGGAGATCATGGTCATCGCAGCCGTCGTACTGGGCGGTGTGGCAATCACCGGCGGCACCGGCAGCCTCACCGGCACCATGCTCGGCACGCTGCTGATCGTCATGGTGCAGAACTCGATGATCCTGGTGGGGGTTCCCACCTACTGGCAGCGGGTGGCACTGGGTGTGCTCATCATCGTCGGCACCGGCATTTCCGCGGTACAGCTGACCAGACGACGCAGGCGCAACCGCATCGTGGCGGCGTGAGAGGGGATGGACCTATGACTACCACAACTACCCCTGCGAAGCAGGGCATCGGCGCGAGGCTGGCCTCGGTAACCCGCCTGGACCCGCACATCACCCGCCTTGTCGTGATCCTCCTGGCCCTGCTGGTGATCTTCGCCGTGCTGCGTCCGAGGAACTTCGCCAACGACGCCACCTGGATCTCGATGGCGGTCCAGTTCCCGGAGTTCGGGCTCATGGCCCTGGGCGTGATGCTGTGCATGATCACCGGTGGCATCGACCTCTCGGTGGTCGGGATCGCAAACATGACCTCCATCGTCGCCGCGAGCGTGATGCTGGCGCTCGCCCCCGGCGGCAGTGCCACGGCGATCATCGCGGCCATGGCGGCGTCCCTGGTCCTGGGCGCCCTCGCCGGCCTCCTCAACGGGTTCCTGGTGGCGAAGGTGAAGATCCCGGCCATCCTGGCCACGCTCGGAACGCTCGAGCTGTTCACGGGCATAGCGATCGTCATCACCGCCGGCAGCCCCATCTCAGGACTGCCGCCGGAGTACAGCGCTTTCATGGCGGCGCGACTGTTCGGGGTGATCCCGATGCAGTTCGTGGTGTTCGTCGTCGCCGTCGTCATCATCGGGTTAGTGATGAGCCGAACGACCTTCGGTTCCAAGATCTACATGCTGGGCACCAACGCCACCAGCGCCAAGTTCAGTGGCCTCAACTCGACGTGGCTGCTCCTGCGGACCTACATGTTCTCGGGTGTGCTCGCGTCGATGGCCGGCCTCGTGATGCTCGCCAACTACAACTCCGCGAAGGCGGACTACGGCGTCGTCTACACACTGCTGACGGTCCTGATCGTCGTGCTCGGTGGGGTCAACCCCAACGGCGGTAGCGGCAGACTCTTCGGGGTGGTGCTGGCGATCGTGACCCTGCAGATCCTGTCGTCGGGGCTGAACCTGTTCCCCCAGATCAGCAACTTCTACCGAGACCTGATCTGGGGCGGCGTGCTGCTGCTCGTCATTGCCACCAGCGGCCTGAACGGCCGCAATCGATTCCGTTGGTTCAAGAGGAACAAGGAGGTGTCGTCGAAGTGAGGACGACCAAGGACAAGCAAGTTGTGATGGGTGCCGACTTCGCCGGCTTCCCGTTGAAGGAGTACGTCAGGAAGCACCTGGAGCGCAAGGGCTGGGAGGTCACAGACCTCACCCCCGACAAGGACACCGCACCGATGTATCACCGGGTCGGCTTCCTGGTGGGCTCGCAGATCTCGGAAGGGGAGTTCGAGAAGGGACTGCTGTTCTGCGGCAGCGGGATGGGTATCCACGTGGCCGCCAGCAAGTGCCCGCACGTGCACGCGGCCGTCGCCGAGAGCGTCGAGGCAGCCCGTCGCGCCGCCACGGCCAACAACTGCAACGTCCTGGCCATGGGTGCCTTCTGGGCCGGCCCCCGGCTGGGCGCGGGCATGGCGGATGCGTTCCTGGAGAACTCACTCGGTGACGGATACGAGGACTGGGACGGGTTCTACGAGTACCACAAGCTCGGCTACGACGAGACGGAGAACTTCGACTACGAGGCCTACAAGGCCAACGGGTTCCAGGTGGTGGACCCCGGAACCGTCGAGCTCGGTCCGGAGCCGGTCCGGCTCTCCTTCTGAGGCCGGATCCGGCTCAGCTGGAACGTGGCTGCGGGGCGGGCTCCGACCTCGGGGCCGACGGCCTGTCCGGGTCGTCGGTCCTGGGCTGCGGGATGAGCATCGTCGCGAGCACGACGACGATGACGAGCACGACGAGGTTGATCAGCACCGTGGCCAGACGGACCCCGCGCCGCGCGTCCTGCATGACGGCTCCTTGTCTCGACACCTTTGTCGGACCAGCGGTCCGCCCCCTGGTGACACTCTAATCGGGCAGCGCGTCAACCCGGGTCGGTGCCGCGCCGCACTGTCGGGTCGCCAAACAAGCTGGAACCCCGTTCGACCAGACGCTGCCTGGCCGAACGGGGTTCGACCGCTCTAGTCCCGCCAAGTCCGCCACAGGTCGGCGTACTGACCGTCGAGCTCAAGGAGCTCGTGGTGTGAGCCGATCTCCACGATGCGGCCGGAATCCACCACCGCGATCCGGTCGGCGTCATGGGCGGTGTGCAGCCGGTGCGCGATCGCGATCACAGCACGGCCTTCCAGCAACGCGGCGAGCGACCCCTCCAGATGGCGCGCAGACGACGGGTCGATGAGCGACGTCGCCTCGTCCAGCACCAGGGTGTGGGGGTCCGCGACGATGAGACGGGCCAGGGCGACCTGCTGCGCCTGCGCGGGCGTGAGGCTGGCCTTGCCGTGTCCGAGTTCGGCGTCCAGACCGCCCGGCCGTCGCGAGACCCATCCCCAGGCGTCGACGGCGCGGAGGGCCCGCTCGACCTCCTCGTCGGAGGCCGTGGTCTCCCGGGCCAGCACCACGTTGTCGCGGACGGTGCCGACGAACACGTGGTGTTCCTGGGTGACCAGCGCCACCTCGGTGCGGAGCCGGTCCAGCGGGAGGTCCATGACGTCGACGCCACCGACGGTGACCTCACCCGTCCGCGGCCGGTTGATCCCGGCCACCAGCCGCCCGAGGGTCGATTTGCCCGACCCGGACGGACCGACGATCGCCAGGCGCTCCCCCGGCCTGAGGTCGACGTCGACGCCGTGCAGCACGTCCACGTCCGGGCGGTAGCCGAACCTGAGGCCGTTGCCGGTGAGCTTCACACCCGTGGGCATGGCGTCGCCAGGCGTGCGGTCGTCCTCGAGCTGTGCAACCCCGATCAGCCGGGCGGTGGACACGATCCCGAGCTGCAGGTGGTCCAGCACGGCGATCACCCTGTCCAGTGGCCCCTGAAGCTGCGAGATGTAGAGCGCCGCCGTCGTGATCTGGCCGATGGTGACCCAGCCCTCGGAGTACCCCCAGACACCGAGCAGGACCACCCCGACCAGTGGGAGCTGGAAGGAGGAGTCCACCATGGCGAACAGCAGGTTGCGCAGGGTCATCGTGTACCGCTCGGCCTGGCCGGACTCCTCGGTGTCCTCGTCGATCTGCGCGGTCCGCAGCTCGCCCAGACCCAGGGCCTCGACGGTGCGGGCACCCTCGACCGTCTCCGTCGTCGTGGTGTTGATGACGGAGTAGGACCGGGATTCGGTGATGTAGCCGGGAGTGGCGCGAGCCAGGTAGTGGCGTCCGCCCAGCCACATGACCAGCGCCGTCCCAAGCATGGGGAGCGTCAGCAACCAGGAGTTCACCAGCATGGCGACAAGGGCGGCGGCGATCAGGACCACCGACACGATGAGGTTGGGGAACGCCCATCGCGCCGCCGTGGCCATCTTCGCCACGTCGGAGGTGATCCGCGTGAGCAGGTCACCGGACCCGGACGCCTCGACGTGGCCGAGCGGAAGCCGAAGGACGATGCGGACGACCTCCTCGCGAGCCGCCGCCAGCAGGTCGTAGCCGACGACCGCGGAGGCCCGCCGCGCCGCGAACGTGAGCAGCGCCTGCGCGACGATCACGCCCGCGATGATCGACACCGTCGTGGTCAGACCAGCCCGGTCGAGCAGACCGCCCGTGACCTGGTCCACCAGCCGCCCCAGGAGGAACGGGGCGACCAGCCCCGCCCCCGCCGCCGCCAGGTTGAAGGCGATCGCCAGGGCGAGCGCGGCGCGGCGTCCCCGAAGGAGCGCCCCGAGAAAGCCCAGGGCCCGCGCCGACGTCGCCACCGGAAACCCGGTCTGCGGGGAACGGGCATCCGCGTAGGTGCCCTTGGCCGTGGCGCCGCGGATCCGATGGCGCCGGACCAGCGCCGCCAGTCGACGACGCGGCCCAACGCCGCGCGGCACGTCGAGCTCGGCAAGCAGCCGCGACGACGGCGGACCCTCCCGCCACGTTGCGGCCGAGGTGGCCGACAGTTGGTGCTCACTCATCGGTGTCCTCCATCCCGCGCGCGACGACGCGGCGATAGTCGGGTTGGTCATGGAGATCCTCGTGGAGCCCTCGGGCGATCTCGCGCCCGTCGGCGAGGACTGCGATCTCGTCGCAGTGCCGCAACAGCAGCGGCGAGGCGGTGACCACGACGGTGGTGCGCCCACGTCGGTGCTCCGCCAGCCGCTCGGCGATCCGCGCCTCGGTGTGCGCGTCGACCGCCGACGTCGGCTCGACGAGAATGAGGACCTCGGGGTCCCGCAGGAGCGCGCGGGCAAGGATGATCCGCTGCCGCTGCCCACCCGAGAGCCCGCGGCCCTTCTCGTCTATCCGGCCCTGCCAGCCGCCGGGCAGCGAGCCGTAGATGTCCTCGGCGGCCGCGACGACGAGCGCCCGTTCCGCCTCCTCGCGGCTGTGGGTGCCCCACGGGTCGACGGCTGTCTGCAGCGTTCCGGAGAACAGCAGCGCGCCCGTGTGCGAGACGACGACCTTCTCCCTGAGGTCGTCGATGGCCACCAGCGAGTAGTCGAGGCCGTCGGCCGTCACACCCCAGGGGCGGGCGGCCAGTTCGGCGTCCTCGCGGGCTCGGCGTGCCCGTTGGGCCAGCCGCTCGCGGCGGGCCAGCTTGCGTGCGCGGCCTGTCAGTTCGTCGTCGTCCACCGGCTCCGGGTTCTCCTGCGGCAGGTAGCGGCCCAACCGGTCGGCGAGCGCCGCCGACGCGTCCGGATCGGCGCTCACGATCCCGAGCATCCGGCCGGGGCGCACCGTCACCCCGGACTCCTCGTCGAAGAGAACGGGAGTGTCCGCGACTGGGTGGCCCGTTTCCCGCCACGGGACCTGCGTCCCCAGGAACGACATGGTCTTCTGCGCGGCCACCAGGCCCTGGACCCACTTCTGCGCGAAGTCGAAGAAGGTCTGCATGGGGGAGGTCAGGAACACCGCATAACCGAAGAAGCTGATGAGTTCACCCACGCTCAGCGTGCCCTCCAGCAGGCGCAGCGAGCCCAGGTACACCAGCGTGACCAGCAGCAACCCCGACAACAGGATGCTCGTGGCCTCGACCACGGCCTGCCAGGTGCCGAGCCGGACTCCCAGCGCACGGACCTTCTGCGACTGTCGCTCGTAATTGGCGGCGAACGTGCGCTCACCGCCCACGCCGCGGAGGATCCGAAGCCCCGTGGCGATGTCGGTCGCCAGCGAGGTGAGCGAGGAGCTCTCCGACCTCTCGGCCGCCTGGGCGCGGTTCAGCGGACGCAGCACAGGGGTCGAAGCCAGCAGCAGGAGAGGTGTGGCGATGAGGACGACGGCGCCCAGGGTTGGCGACGTGTTCAGCATCAGCGCGGAGGCCAGGCAGAAGCTGACGGCGGCGGCAACGACGTGACCGAAGGACTCGATGGTGGCACCGAACTGTGCACTGTCCGACGACGAGACGCTCAGCACCTCCCCCGTGGGCACTCGGCGATTGAGGACATGGCCCAGGTGGACCGCGTGGCGGGACACGCGGCGCTGGATGCCGTAGATGCCGAGCAGCCACATCCGCACCGCGAAGGTGTGGAACATGATCCCGCCGCTGACGCCGACGGCGATCACGAGCAGCAGGAGACCCACCCACGCGTTGGAGGCAGCGACGTCACCGCGGGAGACCCCGGCGTCGATGGCCCGGCCCAGGAGCCAGGGGGTGAGGGCTGCCGGGACGAGCCAGGACGAGGCGGCGAGGGTCATCGCGGGGACCACCCAGCCGTAAGTGCCCATCAGCCAGAACAGGAACCGGCTGGGAGAGCGGACGTCGGGGCGCGACCCGGGTGGGATCGCAGGCGGGAAGTCGTAGCGCCCGCGGGGCTTTGCACGCATTTTGGAGTCCTGACGGACGGCGTCGTCTGAGACGCGAAAAACATGGAAGAGGGGGACGCTGTGGGCGTCAGGAGGGCGGAGCCCGGGCGCGGGACGATCAGGCTGCGAACGCGCGCAGCCGACCGAGGGCGGCAGAGACGATCAACATCTGCATGCACCTCCTACGTCGACGACAGGAAAACACTAGGCACCCCGCAAGCCCGTGTCAACCATTGGGACACGTGGCCCGATCGAGAGGCATCAGGGACGCAGCAGACGTCCCGACGACGTCGGCTAGTTCTGCAGGATCCCCCGGCGCGGTAGGACCGGGAGGGCCATGGTGGCGTCGGGGTCCACGACCTCAAGCGCCTCGGTGGCGGCCGGGGCCGGCGCCTCCAGCATGCGTGCGATCTGCTCGGCCGACGGCCTGTCCCCCGGCTCCTTCGCAAGGCAGGCCGCAACCAGCTCGACGAGGTCCTCAGGAGTTCCGGCGGGCAACGGCGGCGGCGGGTCCTGGACGTGCGCGAGCGCCGTCGCGATGGGCGAACCGCGATCGAAGGGCTTGACGCCCGTGAGCATCTCGTGGGCGAGCACTCCCAGGCCGTAGATGTCCGAAGCCGGCCCGAGCTGCTGACCGAGGGCGTGCTCCGGGCTCAGGTAGTGTGCGGTGCCCAGGAGCTGACCAGTGATGGTGTGCGAGTGACCCTCGACTGACCGGGCGATCCCGAAATCGGTGAGTTTGGCGCCGGTTTCGGAGATCAGTACGTTTGCCGGCTTGATGTCGCGGTGGATTATCCCCGCGTCATGGGCGACGACCAGGGCCGAGGCCAGCTCGAAAAGCATCGTCCGGACCTGCTCCTGGGTGAGAGGGCCGCGGGCGAGCAACTCGCCCAGCGTCAGGCCGTCGACCATCTCCATGACGAGGAAGGACAGGCCCTCGAACTCGATGTAGTCGTGGATGGTCACGATGTTGGGGTGGACCAGCTGGGCGGCGAACCGGGCTTCATCCTTGAAACGCTCCGCCAGCCGGATCTCGTCCTGGGTGTGGGGGTGCATGATCTTGAGCGCCACGCGTCGTTGCAGGACGTCATCGAGCGCTTCCCAGACCTGGCCCATGCCACCCGAGGCGACGTGTCCAATCAGCCGATACCGCTCCGAGAGGACCACTCCCGGCCTAAGTCGTTCCACCGTTCCTCCGATCCACCAACGGAAAGGAGGTGATCGATAGAAATCATAACCGAACAAGGCTTCGAATGCCGCCTCGAGGTCAAGCGGCGGAACCGCCCCCGCGTTCCGCGTCGGGGGGCGCCGGGTTAGGATTCGCTGGAACAGCTGGATTAATCGTCAGGGAGATAATGCGAATACGCAGGTCGCGGTGGGTTGTGTCTGCACTGATGACGGTCTTGGCGGCGCCGTTGATGCTGGTCGCCGGGCAGGCGGAGGCAGAGGTTGACGTGTACGTCACTCCCGGCGAGCACACGGTGAACGGTCGGCTCTGGAACACCGCCTGCGAGCCGTATTCGCAGACCACCCGGTGCAGGACTGAGATCCAGGCCACACAGGTCACCCAGGTCAATGGCAGGTTCGTCCAGAAGACCGGCTGGGTGTTCAACAATCTGACCTACGCCGCCTCGGCCCGATCGTTGTGGAACACCAATCCGCTCGCCGCCAACGGCGTCGATGGCGGCAAGGTCGCATGGACGGCCACCGATGGCCGGAAGTGGCGCACCGAGTGCGACACTGCTGTGACCGGCCGCAACGGTTGCCGCTCCTACATCGAGGCCCGCGTCGTCGAGTCCTACACCACAAGCTCGGGCAGCCGCGGGTTCAGGTGGGTGACCAAGTGGGTCTTCAACAACATGGTCCGCTTCACCCCCGGCTCGGGCACGCCGGTTACCTACCCGACGGCCGCGCCGATGAAGTCGGCTCCGGCCTTCCTGCAGGGGCGTCGCCATTTCACGCTCGGCAACCTGATAACCCAGACCAATGCGGGAGCCCAGGCCAAGGGCATCGGCCGGCTTTCCAACATCGAACTCGATCCTGGTGGTCGGCTTGGCACGTTCCGCGAGAGTTACTGGGCCTACACCTTCGACATGGCCGTCGAGAAGGACTACGCACAGTTCCGGGCGCCCATTCCCGACCCGCCCACTGGTTGCCTGTCCAGCAAACAGGACTCGTCGGACCGTTCCCTCCTGAGCCTTCCCCAATTGCCTGCCGGCGACTGCGACGTCCGAACGGCCCGCACCTTCCTGGGCAAGCCAACCGTTCGAACCGGCACCTACGGGGCGATCCCCGGCTCCGACGGCAACCGCATCAAGCTCTACTGGAACAACAGTCCGATCACGGAGACCTACATCAACGTCACACCGCAGGGCCAGTCCTTCAGCGAGCTTCGGCTGACGGGCCACAGCCATCCCAACGCGGTCAACGCCATCGGTTTCATGTTCGGCTCCACCAGTCCACGCGGGACGGGCCGCTCGCTGGCACCCGAGATCTCCAGACTCCCCTGGAAGCCGCCGAATTCCGTCGATCCCGCACAGGTTTCGCAGTCGCTGTTCCCGTTCAACGCCGGAGGCGCGGACAAGACGCTCTGGACGCAGACGGTCGGCAGCCCGGCGGTGCTGAGTTCCAGGCAGTCGTTCCGCTTCCAGGACTACATCGCCACCGGCGGCGGATGCATCGTCACGCCCCCCGCCGTCCGCGGGCGAGTGGCCTACGGCTGGCACTCCTACATGTGCCCGCTGCCCAGCGAGGGCAAGATGGTCTGGCACCACATGGTGAGTTCCCTCGTCGCAGAAGGCCACGGCCTGTGCCCGGCGTACGTGGCCGGCACGTCGCTGGTGGAGCACCGCAAGCGCTGCGAGGCCGCCAGTCCCGCGACGGTGAGCTACTCGCTTCCCGCCCGGGCTGGCGGGCACGTCTACGAGGCCCTGCAAGTGGTCGACGACGCCAACAGGCTCGTCGCCATCGTCGGTCTGGAGAGCAGTCTTTACTCCCACAAGGCTTCGTCACAATCGCAACTGGGCCTGTTCGCGACCATCACCGGGAACTGACGTCCGGTCAGAGATCCGTGACCGGCTGGAGGAAACGACCGAACGCCCCCGAACGCCCACCGCCGGTCAGGCTTGTGGCTTCCGCCCACAGCACGGGCAACTCGTCACCGGCACTCGACCTGGCGTGTGGTGCCATCGAGA
Organism: Tessaracoccus sp. OS52; assembly: GCF_020687685.1. GTDB lineage: Bacteria > Actinomycetota > Actinomycetes > Propionibacteriales > Propionibacteriaceae > Arachnia. The sequence continues at coordinate 20,852 of NZ_JAJEWM010000003.1, forward strand.
TGGCTCCCACCGGACCGGGTAGTGCCCGTCGCCAGTACTCCACCGCGAACCAGCGGGGCATCCGCCGGTAGAGAACCTCGATGGACCGCGGGGCGATCCGCACCCCTTGGTCCACCAGTGCGTCGAACCCATCCCGCGTTGCCTCGACGCAGCGCCTGAGGAGCCTCCGGTCGGCCGCAAGCGCGTTGAGGTCGCCGTCAGCAGTCAGGATGGCGGCGGCGAGCGCGGCCACCAGGACAACGTGGACCTTCATCCAGCCATCCATGTCCCGGGTGCGGGCCAGCGCCAGCCCTGAAGCTCGGAAAACGGTCCAGACCTGGCTGAAGCGCACCGCTTCCCCGTCGACTGTGTTTCGGCTGCTTGCCGCCGAGGTTCAGCCACTCCACCGTGCCCGACTCATCGATGTAGCCGCCGAGCCCCGGGAACGCGCGCACGATTCTCTCCTCACCGAAGCGCTCGACGAGGTCCGGCCAACGGTTGCCCAGGTGCATCGTCGGCACCACGGTCGGCCTGCCCATCGCCTCCACGACGGGCAGGATGCTGTCGAGGTCGCTGGCCCTCGCGCACAGCAAGACGACGTCGTGCTGTCCCGGGTCAGCAGCATCCGCCATCCTGACGAGGGCGTGCTCCTGCCTCCCCCGCATCCGCAACCTGACGCCTTCCGCGCGCAGCCGCTCCAGGGAGTTCCCCCGCGCCACGAGTGTCACGTCGACGCCGCCCTCATGCAGCCTGGCCGCCAGGACCCGGCCGATCACCCCGGCGCCGAGGATGGCGACGCGGGGCGCGACCTCCTGGACCGACTTGCTCCCTCGGGAGATGGCCCGGGCGCTCGCGCCTGCCCGACCGCCGGGGGGCGAGGAGACGGTCTGGTTCATGCTGGTGTCCTCGTCCGCGGGTCGAAGCCCGACTCTCGCTGTGGTTGGGGGTCTGGCTGGCCGCTGTCGGAGTCGGGCTCGCCCCCCCGACCAAACCGCGCACAATCTATCGTCCGGCGGGGGCACTCCCGGGCTCGGTGCCACAGGGTTGGCGGCGCGGTCCGATATCAAGGCAACCCCGTTCCAGGCGGCCCGTGGTAGGCCTTGGTGTTCCGCGACGTCAGCAGGCTGACGCCGTCGCCTAGTGTGGGGTGGGTGAGCGAGTTGCCGATTGCGCCGGGGCCGGGCATGCCAGAGGGTCTGGTGATACCCGGCGCCGAACTTTCGGAACGCTTCTCGCACGCCTCAGGGCCGGGAGGTCAAGGCGTCAACACCACGGACTCACGGGTGCAGTTGTCCCTGGACCTCGGCACCTCAACGGCCTTCGACGACGACCAGCGCGACCGGCTCCTTCGCCGGCTGGGCTCGCGACTGAGCGGCACAGTACTCACCGTCGTCTCGGCCGAGTCCCGCTCACAACGGCAGAATCGTGCCCTGGCCAGGGAGCGACTCGCCGCGCTGATTCGGGAGGCACTCGCCCCGCCGCCGCCACCCAGACGTCGCACCCGCCCCACGCGGGGTTCCATCGAACGCCGGCTCACCAACAAGCGCAGGGTGTCCGAAGTCAAGCGCCACCGGGCCCGCCCGTCAGGTGACCACTAGCGATCGCCTCCACTGTCTACGGAAGCGTCGTCTCGGTGCGCGCTGGGAGCGGCGCTGCGCGGGACCTTCAAACTGTGCGACTCGATCCATCCGGAGCAGTCAGCAACCCTTTGCTGGCCCGGCGAGTCGCACACTTTGAAGGCGCGGCGATGACGCGTGTGGCGCGAGTGGCGCGAGTGGCGCGTGAGGCGCGTGAGGCGCGAGCCGCCTGCCCTAGCCCGGGGTCTGGGAGGACGACTTCCTGGTGCCCTCAGGGTCCTCGGTTCTTTCCAGGGACTCCTCCAGGATGGCCTCGGCCTGGTCGCGCGGCGAATCACTGCCCACCGCCTGCTCCTCGGGCAGCAAGTGCGCGCGGGTATCGACGTCGTGCTCATCCGGGGTCTGCGTCATACCGAGACCGTACCCGCAGGGGCCCGCCATGGTGGCGGACCACTCCGAGTCCGCGGGTGCCAAGCCAAGACATCCATGTTCCACCGAAGGCCGCGCCCACCAGGCACCGCAAACAAACGAACCCCAGCCAACCAGCATCTGAGCCGGTCAACTGGGGTTTCAGGTTTGTGCGCGAGAGAGGAGTTGAAGCTCTCTTCTGTCAGCCGATAATGACCCCCTGACAAGGACTTATGCGGCTTGATTGCCACTTCGTCACCTTGCCGTGGGGAATACGTGGGGAATAGCCCTGCACCCGAGACCCGCGCGGATCTCGCGTCCAAGGCTGTCCCTCAGCATATTCGGCTCGCACCCACGGATCGCCGCCGAGAGCCTCACGGTTCACCGCCGCCCTGCCAGCAAGTCGATGGAAAGGCCGCGAGCGTTCGAACCCCCGCGGCGTCGCTGCCTGCGACCGACGACACCAAGGCCGCGATCCGGCCACCAAGTGACGTGGCGTGCAGGCGCAGGATCTGGACGGCATCATCGGCAACCCCCGCCGCGATGTCACGCGCGGACACGACCTCCTCGTTGACCGCGACGACCCTCACGGCCAACACCCTCTCGCCCCGGACGTCGGGTGCTGGCCCCGGCACGAAGGTGCCCGCCGCGTCGAAGACTTGAACCCGGTCCTCGTCGAAGCCGAACCCCCCACCCCGGCGTCGCATCTCGCGCTGCATCGCGGCCTCCTGTCATCAGCCAGACGAGCCAGTCACCCCGCATAACGCTTGCCGACCGCAGCCGGTGGACAGCTTCGGACACCACGGGGGCCCTAAGCCCCTGCCACCCTCGCGCCACCTGACCACGCCACGGCTGCCCGTGAGCACCACGTGACGCCCGGTAGCGTGATGTGCTCCTTTGCCGTTATCGACAGCCCGTCCTCCCCCAAGGCGGACGACCGCAGTTGCCACGAAGGGACGCCGACACAGGAGGGCGTCAGTTCACCCGCAGGCCGATGGTCACTTCAAACGCCCTGGTGGGCCCAAGTCAAGCGACATACTCAAAGGATCCCTGGTCGACCGCCCGAGCCTGACTCAGCTCAGCCGATGGTCGTGACAGACAGACGGAGTCCGCATCGCGTGAGACGTCTGCGACCACCCGGCGGTCGTAGGCGCTACAAGCGCACGACAGGAGCGGCACCCGGGTGCCCATCGCAAGGTCGTCGTATCGAATTGCGTCCCTGATTCCGAGTGAAAGTCCCGCGAGCCCCAGCGCCGCGTGCGGGATGTCGTATCGCTCGACGATCGCGCCATTGCGCCTCGAGGGCTGGTGGCCCCGTGATCATTCGTACGGTTGACATGCGAAGCACGATTCGTGAAGAATGTAGCGTGCGAGGGAAATCCCCCCCGCGAACGAAGACCTTCGCCACCCTGGGGGTTAGGCCATGCCTGACTACTTCCGCGCTATCGCACTTGACTTCGACGGCACTCTGACAGACGGTGAGCAACCCTCCTCGGCCGTGCTCGCTGCCCTGGCCGAGGCGCGCGCCCGCGGGCGCCGCCTCGTGCTCGTCACCGGCCGCACACTGCGTCACCTGCGGGCCGGCTTCGCCGATGTGGACAACTGGTTCGACGCAATCGTCGCCGAAAACGGCGCGGTGCTCCACACCAGGGCGGGGTCGCAGGTGCTGGCTCAGCCGATCGACCCAGCGCTGGCCGACGCACTCACGGGCCGCGGGGTCCGGGTCGACCGCGGGCAGGTACTCCTGGGCTGCTCGGCGACCCACGACCACCTCGTTCTGGAGGAGGTCCGTCGGCTCGGAGCCGACTACCAACTCACGCGCAACCGCGGCGCCCTGATGATCGTGCCGGCCGGCGTCACCAAGGGAACCGGACTGGACGCCGCCCTCGACAACCTGGGCCTGTCCCGACACTCCACTATCGCCATTGGCGACGCGGAGAACGACCACACCATGCTCGCGCGCTGCGAGATTGGCGTCGCCGTCGCCAACGCCGTCGAGTCTCTCAAGCGCCGCGCCGACATCGTCACACTTGCCCCGGCCGGCAAAGGGGTGATCGAGATCCTGCGCGGTGACGTCCTGGCCGGGCGCTCCCACGTGCACCCCGAACGCTGGCAGATCTCGCTCGGCACCTACCTCGACGCCACCCCTGCCACTATTCCGGCCTCCCAGGTCAACATTCTTGTGACGGGTGGCACCCGTGCCGGGAAGTCCTTTCTGGCCGGGCTCATCGCCGAGCAACTCATCCGTCTCGCCTACGCCGTGGTCGTCATCGATGTCGAGGGGGACCACACCAGTCTGGGCGCCCTGCCCAACGTCGTTCATCTGGGTGGGCACGAGCCCGGTCCCAGGACCGGGCTCATACGCACCCTGTTGAGTCACCATGGCACAAGCATCATCGCCGACCTGTCCCAGCTCACCGGGAAAGAAAGGCACACGTGGTACCAGGAAACACCGCCCCGGCTCGCCGATCTGCGCAGCGACCGCGGCCTGCCCCACTGGGTGCTGATCGACGAGGCCCACGAATCTCTCGGCCAAGAGAGCAAGACTCCACACCTGTTCGCACCGGACCGCAAGGGCCACTGCATGATCACCTATCACCCCACCGAACTCAGTGCTGAGGCTCGGAACAGCATCGACATCCTTGTGTCCCTGCAGCCAACTACCCTTGATGCGGAGGACGCGGTCGTCGCCGCCACCACGGCGTTTAGCAGGCTCTCGGTCAACGATGTCCTCGCCGCATTCTCCGCCCTCCCCACCGGGGCTGGCCTGCTCGTGCGCGCCAGCGAGCCCGGAGTGCTGCGCCCCTTCATAGTCGGCCACCGGCGTACCACTCACGAGCGCCACTGGCACAAGTACGCGACGGCGGACCTACCGGTCCATCGGCGGTTCGTGTTTCGCCGCAGCCGGGAGTCAACCTCCGGTCACGAGGCTGCAAATCTACGCGACTTCCACAGTGAGTTGGACGTCTGCGAGGCCGACGTCATCGCTCACCACGCCGAGGCCCATGACTTCTCCCGCTGGATCCGGGGCGTATTCCGCGATGAACGCCTCGCCGCCGAAGTCGAGCAGGTCGAGGCCGAAATGACCACCGCTCGGCGGGAGAACGTTGAGGCCGCCCGGCGTCGGCTCCTGGCTGCCCTCGAGCACCGCTACCCCGGCTGAGGCTTGCCCGGCGAGAGGTGCGCCGGCCGCGGCCCCCCGACGGTGCAGGGAATGCCCCCGGAAGGATCCGAAGGGGTTCTGCTGGGCGGCTGCGGCCTACTTCACGCGTGAGCCGCGCGACCATCCCTCAATCTTCTCGGGCCTGGGTGAGCGGTGTTGCCCGTCTCATATCCGTGGTCGCGCAGCAGTCGCAGGCCACACAGCCCTAGAACCGGCCAGGTGTTTGAGGGTAAAGGCCAGCAGCAAGCTGATGGCTCTGGCTCCTCGTCGATTACCCCCTGTGGGGTGCGGACAGTCGTTCGGCCACGTTCTCCAGAGCCAAACCCCTTGACCCCTTGACCAGCACGACGTCCGCAGGACTCAACCAGGCGGCGGCGGTAGCAGCGGCGGCGGCCCTGTCCGATGCCACGGTGCTCTCCACGCCACCGGCTCCGGAGACCAGGTCGTCGGCATGGGCGCCGATCGCGATCAACCGGTCCACGCCGAGCGCTGCGGCAAGCGCCCCGACCTCGACGTGCGCCGCGGCGGCCCCGGGGCCGAGTTCCAGCATGTCGCCCAGCACCGCGAGGAGGCGCCCGCCGGGTCTACGCAACGAGGCGAGGGTGCGCAGTGCCGCGGTCATGGAGTCGGGATTGGCGTTGTAGGCGTCGTTAACCACCAGCGCCCCGTCCGGACGGGAGCTGAGTTCCATCCGCCAGTGCGAGCGGGCGGTGGCGTTGCCAAGAGCCAGGGCAACCGTGGAAACGTCCAGGCCCTGCCCCAGCGCCGCCACGGCTGCGGCCAGCGCATTGCCCACCTGATGGGCTCCGGTCGCCTGCAACGCCACCGGGGCAGACCCTCTGGCTGCGCCGCTGGCGTGGAGCATGAAGGTGGGCCGTTGCCTGTCAGAGGCCCCGACCTGCTCGGCCCAGACCCGCAGGTCCCCCCACCCGGGCGCAGCACCGACGGCAAAGGTGGCGATGCGGGCGCCGGTGCGTCCGGCCATCGCTGAGACGAGCGGGTCGTCGGCGTTCAGGACCGCCCAGCCTTCTGCGGGCAGCGCCTCCACGAGTTCGCCCTTTGCCTTCGCGATCGCCGCTACCGACCCGAACTGGCCGAGGTGAGCGTGGCCGACGTTGAGCACAATGCCAACGTGAGGCGTCACAATCGGGCACAAGGAGGCAATGTGACCTCTGCCGCGGGCTCCCATCTCGCTGACCAGGAACCGTGTGGCCGCATCCACCCTGGTGGCAGTCAGCGGCACCCCGAGCTCGTTGTTCAACGAGCCGACAGGGGCGACCGTGGGGCCGGCGGTCGCCAGCACCTGGGCCAGTAAGTCCTTGGTACTGGTCTTGCCTGACGACCCGGTGATGCCGACGGTGACCAGTCCGGCCGCGACGGCTTCCTCCACAAGCGCCGTTGCCAGGGCGGTCAGCCCGGCCAGCGGGTCGGGCACCACAAGTTGCGGGACCGCCATGGGGAGTTCCTTGCGCACGAGGACGGCCGCGGCGCCAGCCGCGACCGCCCCCTCAACGAAGTCGTGACCATCGGCCCGCTCCCCCGGCAGAGCGACAAAGAGGGCGCCGGGGGAGCATGCGCGTGAGTCGATAACCACGTCGGGGCCGACGAGAGCGCCAGGGTCGCCGACCAGCCTGGCTCCCGTCAGGCGGGCCAACCGGTCGGCGGTCACTCTACGCATGCGATTCATCATTCACGAATTCTGGTACGTCTGTCAAGTTACAGCCCACCATGATCAGCTTCTCGCGACTGACATCTCCGACGAGCGACGCTGACTTGACGTGGAGACACTTCTCCTGTTTCCTGGGGCAAGAAGGGGAGTAATCCTCGCTCCGCATCGTCAACACGGTCCCCACCTCGGGATCCGGTGCGCAGGGCCCACAAGGCCGATGAGACCTTCACGAAACTCGTGGAGGTCTTTGTCATGAATGTTCCTTGGTGGGCGTGGTTCGCCGTCCTAGGTGTGATCCTGGTGATGCTCGCCGTGGACCTGATCGCCCACCGCACAGCCCACGTGATCGGCGTGCGAGAAGCCGCCGTCTGGTCGATCGTGTGGGTGACGATCGGTGTCGCGTTCGGTGTGCTGGTGTGGACGTTGTGGGGGGCGGAATTCGGGCAGCAGTATTTCGCCGGATACCTGATCGAGAAATCCCTCGCCGTGGACAACGTGTTCATCTGGGCTATCATCTTCGCCGCGTTCGCGGTCCCGCGCGAGTTTCAGCACCGAGTGCTGTTCCTCGGCGTCCTCGGCGCGCTGATCTTCCGCGGAATCTTCATCGCCGCCGGCGCTGCGCTGATTGAGAACTTTTCCTGGATCCTCTACGTATTCGCCGCGTTCCTGATCTACACCGGGTGGCGAATGTTCCGCTCACGCAACGAGCACGTCCACCCCGAGAAGTCCCGCATCCTCAAGCTGTTCCGCCGGTTTGTGCCGATGACAGACGCGTACCACGGGCAGAAGTTCCTGATCCGCAAGGCAGGACTAGTAGTGGCGACGCCGCTGCTCGCGGTGCTGGTGCTGGTGGAGATCACTGACATCATCTTCGCCGTCGACTCGATCCCGGCGATCTTCGCCGTGACCAGCGAACCGTTCCTCGTCTTCACCGCCAACGCGTTCGCGATCCTCGGCCTGCGAGCCATGTACTTCCTCCTCGCTGACCTGATCCACCGGTTCGTCTACCTCAAGATCGGACTCTCGTTCGTCCTGATCTGGGTGGGCATCAAGATGCTGCTCCTGGATGTGCTCTACATCCCGACCACGATCAGCCTCGCCGTCGTCGCGACCATCATCACGGTGTCCATTGTCGCCAGCCTGCGAGCCACCCGCGGCCAAGGCCGACGCGAAGTGCAGGCCGAGGCTGCAGGGGCGTTCCGGATCGCCACCGACGAGGAGCTGGGCGCGGTCGAGCCGGTCTTCCGCCGCCGTGTACTTGTGCTCGCGGGGAGCCGGAACGATCGCTCCGGCGACTGACCGTAACGCCGGCCCGCTGCGATCAGGGAAACACCCGCGGCGGCGCTACACCCGATCCCTCAGCCAGTCAGAGGAGGTACACCCGACCGCCAGACTGAAGGGTGGTTGGCCGAAACTGCTGACGATGCCCAACGCCCACCGGCCGAGACGCGCCATGACCCGAGCTCAACCGACCCGCCGTTATCCACATCACCGCCCACCCCGAAGGGAACGCTAATGAAGTTGTTCGACCTCCTCACCAGCCTGGCTTCCCAGGCCCGCAACAAGACCCCCTCCCCAGCGCCGACCCCCGGCAGCGAACCCCGAGACTGGAGAAGCACGCTGCGGGGCACAGTGGACGCACTCATCGGTAACACGGCAGCGGAACCAGCCCAGCCGCCGTTCACGCCGCCCGCCGCCACCCAGTCAGCACCCTCGGGATCGGTCGGACTGACCCCATCGCCGCCGGATCACCAGGCGGCCGACCGTGCCGCTGTGGCCCGCTACGAGTACCTGCTGCGCACCGCCGAACCCGTCCAGCTTGAGCGGATCCACGCAGACGCGTTCGCACGCCTCACTCCCGCAGAGCGGGACCAACTCCACGCGCGACTGCGCACCGAATTACCCCTTGGGGAGCAGCCGCGCACATCGCAACCGGCCGATCTTGCCCGCACCGCCACCCGTGCCGAGGCTGCTCAGCCCGGCTTTCTGGCCGGTATCCTCGCCCGCATCCCTCGACCCGGCGCCGCCACGACCGGGCAGAGGGTCGGGGTGGCCGCTGCCAGTGCGGGAGGTGGACTCCTGATCGCCGTCGCCGGCGGTGCGGCAGTTAGCGCCATCGCCGCCCCGCTCCTCGCTGAAGCCGTCAACGTCGGTATCGATTTCGATGCCCTTGCCGGGTTGGTCAGCGTGGAAGGCTTCACCAGCGGTCTCGAGGATCTCACCCCCGGGGCCACTGACCTGGCTGACGGGGTGAGCGGCGTCGCTGCCGGGGCATCCGAGCAGGTCGGCGGATTGGGAGAAGACATCACTGGCTTCGGGGAACAACTCTCCAACCTTGAGATTCCCGGCTGGGGAAGACTCTTCGGAGGCTGACCGGAGCCAACCACGCTAAGCACGTCATCCCTGACCGGACAACAGACGGCGCCCGCTCGCTTGTTGAGCCAGTGCCCAGCAGGCCTCGCGCTTTCATGACTGAAGCGACTGGGATTCATGAGATGCGGAACATAGGCAGGGCGCCGTTATCCCGAGAAACCCCCTGTCCCTGCGGACGCTGACAAGGCGTGACGACCAACGCTCGGGATAACATAATCCTCGGGATAGTCCTTCTTGTCCCGAACTCGGGATCAGAAGGACAAGGCGAGCGTCGAGAACACGGTCGCGCCTGTCGCGACGTGGGTGATCGCCGGGCTCCGGGACCGCCGCTTCGCGACCCTGCCCGAGCTCCGCGCCGCGATCTACCAGCGGGTCGAGGCCTACAACCGCGAACCCTTCCAGAAACGCCCAGGCTCCCGGCTGAGTGTGTTCGAAGTGGAGGAGAAGCCGCTGCTGCGGCCGCTGCCAGCGGTCGGGTTCGAGATCAGCCGCTGGATCTACGGACGTCGAGTCCAGAAGAATGGGCACGTCGTGTGGGAGAAGAGCTTCTACTCCGTCCCCTACACCCGCATCGGTGGCAGCGTTGACCTGCGGGTCACCGACACGATGCTCGAGGTGTTCAACGGTCACACGCGGCTGACCAGCCACCTGCTCGCACCACCTGGGGTGTTCAACCAGTACCGCACACACGACGCCGATCTGCCCGAGGGGCCGCGCTACCGGCAATGGGACGCGGCCCAGTGGGGTCCGCCAGTGGGCGGGCCGGGTCGGGGAGAACACGCTGTCGCCCAACTCGGCACCTGCACCTTCATCACCCGACAGCAGAACGTCGTGTTCCAAGGCTTCACCGGATCCGGGAAGTCCTACCTCGGCTCCGCGCTGGCGAAACAGGCCTGCCAACACCGGTACCGGGCGCACTACATACGCATGCCCGACCTCGAAGAAGCCTGGGCCTCAGCCCGGGACCGGCCCGCCGGGAAGGAGAAATTCCTCCGCAAATACGCCGCGTTCACGCTGCTCGTGATCGACGAATGGCTCGTCGACCCACCCGACGACAGCACCCGCAGCATGCTGCTGGGACTCCTCGAACGCCGCTACGACGCCGTCTCCACCGTGTTCTGCACCCAGTACGCGAAGAAGGACTGGCACCAGAGACCTCAGCTCCGGAGTCCTGTCAACGCCCCCTGTGAAACTGACCACTTATTGAGCGTCGTCCACACAAGCACGCCACCCCGGCCCCCACACAAGACCCAGACACCCCGCCGCTGGCTCCAGCCACACGATCCGTGGACCCCATCGACCCAACCTGCACAGCCGTTGCCCGGCAGCGTCAGCCGGCAAACAGCCCACCCGGCCAGCACCGAAATCGCGACCAGCCAGCCCAGCAAGCGGGTCTCTCAAGCCGCCTCATGAAAGAGGGAGTGTCGACGAGGGTGTCGGCTCAGCCACGCACAGTACAGTGGTCGTCGGGAGCGACGGTGCGCAACTCCGCCTCTTGTGTGGCCTTGGGGCTGTGGCCCACTCCAGGGGGCACGGATCGGTGGAGATCAGCTCGAATCGCGGCGTTCCAGGACTGCAGCGAACGCACCCCCGGGGTTCCTTGGCGCAGGGATTCGACGCCCTGCACGCACGCCGCGAGGGCCTGGGTCGTGGTCACGCAAGGCACGCCGGCGCGGATGGCCGCGCCGCGAATCTCCCAGCCGTCCTGTCGGGGGCTGCCATGGAGCGAGTGGCCGTGCGGCGTGTTGACCACGAGGTCGATCTCGCCTGCCGCGATGGCCTGCACCACCGTCGGCTCACCGTTGGGACCTGTACCTTGCGACGCCTTCCGGAGCACAGTGACCGCAACATCGTGACGGCGCAGCACCTGTGCCGTGCCCTCTGTGGCCAGGATCCGGAACCCGAGGTCGGCGAGCCGCTTGATCGGGAAGATCGCGTGCCGCTTGTCGCGATTCGCCACCGAGACGAACACCGTCCCACTCGTGGGAAGAGCGGAGAACGACGCGGCCTGGCTCTTGGCGAAGGCGGTGCCAAAGGCCGCATCAAGCCCCATGACCTCGCCTGTGGATCTCATCTCCGGGCCGAGCAGCGGATCGACGCCGACGCCCTCGGGGCTGCGGAACCGGTTGAAGGGCAACACTGCTTCCTTCACGGCGATCGGTGCCGACTCGAGCGCCGTCGCGCCGTCTCCCCCGGAGCGAAGCATTCCGTCTGAGCGGAGTTCGGCGATCATCGCGCCGAGTGAGATGCGGGCTGCGGCCTTGGCCAGCGGCGTGCCGGTGGCTTTCGAGACGAAGGGCACGGTCCGCGACGACCGCGGGTTGGCCTCAAGCACGTAGAGCACATCGCCGAGCAGCGCGTACTGAATGTTGATCAGGCCCTTCACCCCGATCCGTTTGGCGATGATCTCGGTGGAGCTGCGAATCTGGTCGATGGTCTCGGTACCGAGGGTAATCGGAGGAAGGGTGCACGCCGAGTCGCCGGAGTGGATGCCGGCCTCCTCGATGTGTTCCATCACGCCGCCGATGTAAAGCTCCGCCCCGTCGTAGAGCGCATCGATGTCGATCTCGATCGCGTCGTCGAGAAACCGGTCCACGAGCACGGGGTGCGAGGGGTCGATCTCGGTTGCGCGCTGGATGTAGCTCGCCAATGAGGCGTCGTCGTAGACGATCTCCATGCCGCGCCCGCCCAGCACGTAGCTGGGACGAACCAGCACGGGGTAACCGATCGTGTGGGCGACCGCCAGCGCCTGTCCGGCGGAGACGGCCGTGCCGTGCTGGGGGGACAGCAGGCCCGCGGAGCTGAGGAGGGCGCCGAATTCTCCGCGATCCTCAGCCAGGTGGATGGCCTCTGGCGACGTGCCCACGATGTGGACTCCACGGTCTTTGAGCGCCTGTGCGAGCTTGAGCGGCGTCTGCCCGCCCAGCTGCACGATGACGCCCGCCACGGGCCCGGCCGCGAGCTCGGCATGGACCACCTCTAGCACGTCCTCCAGCGTCAGGGGTTCGAAGTACAGCCGGTCGGTGGTGTCGTAGTCGGTCGAGACCGTCTCGGGGTTGCAGTTGACCATCACCGTCTCGTAGCCGGCGTCCCGCAACGCCATGGCCGCGTGCACACACGAGTAGTCGAACTCGATGCCTTGCCCGATCCGGTTGGGACCGCTGCCCAGGATGATGACGGCGGGCCGGGTCCGGGGCTCGACCTCGGTCTCCTCGTCGTAGCTGGAGTAGTGGTACGGCGTCCGGGCGGCGAACTCGGCGGCACAGGTATCGACCGTCTTGTACACGGGCCGGATGCCGAACGCCCAGCGGAGGCCACGGACCACGTCAGGGCTGAGATTGCGCAGGTCGGCGATCTGATCGTCGGAGAGGCCGTGTCGCTTGGCGAGCCGCATGAGACCGCCCGTAAGCTCTGGGGCCGAGCACACCTGGTCGGCCGTCTCGCGGATCAGCTGGAGCTGGTCGACGAACCACGGATCGATGCGGGTTGCTTCTACCACCTGTGCCGAGGTGGCGCCGGCGCGAAGCGCCTGCATCATGAAGGCCAGGCGGTGGTCGTGCGGTCGGGCGATGCGGCGCAGCAGCTCGTCCACGCTCTCGATGATCGGGCGGGTGAAGTCGAAGAGTGCCGCTGGGTCCTCCAGTGAGCGCAGAGCCTTGCCGAGCGCTTCGGTGAAGCATCGGCCGATGGCCATGGCCTCGCCCACTGACTTCATGTGCGTGGTGAGGGTGCTGTCAGCGGTGGGGAACTTCTCGAACGCGAAGCGCGGGCACTTGACCACGACGTAATCCAGCGACGGTTCGAACGAGGCGGGCGTCTCGCCGGTGATGTCGTTGGGGATCTCGTCGAGGGTGTAGCCCACCGCCACCTTCGCTGCGATCTTCGCGATCGGGAAGCCGGTGGCCTTCGAGGCCAGCGCCGAGGATCGGGAGACCCGCGGGTTCATCTCCACCACTATCAGCCGCCCGTCGACAGGGTTGAGTGCGAACTGGACGTTGCAGCCGCCAGTTTCGACGCCGACCGCCCTGGTTACCGCGATGGCCACATCGCGCATGGCCTGGTACTCCCTGTCTGTGAGCGTCATGGCGGGGGCCACTGTGATGGAGTCCCCGGTGTGCACGCCCATGGGGTCTAGGTTCTCGATGGAGCACACGATCACGACGTTGTCCGATCCGTCGCGCATGACTTCGAGTTCGAACTCTTTCCAGCCGATGATCGACTCCTCGATCAGCACCTCGGTGACCGGCGACGCCGAAAGGCCTGCCCCGGCGATCCGGATCAGTTCCTCCTCGTTGTAGGCGATGCCGGAGCCGAGCCCGCCCATGGTGAAGCTCGGCCGGACCACGATGGGGTATCCGAGGATCCCCGCGGCGGCGAGGACTTCGTCCATGTCGTGGCAGATACGCGAGCGTGCCACGCCGGCGTCAGCGCCGGGCACCTTGAGTGAGGTGACGATCTGGTTGAACTCCAGCCTGTTCTCCGCCTTTTCGATGGCGTCGACGGAGGCGCCGATGAGTTCGACGTCGTAGCGGTCGAGCACCCCGTTCTTGAACAGGGTCATGGCGGCGTTAAGGGCGGTCTGGCCTCCAAGCGTCGCGAGCAGCGCGTCTGGACGCTCGGTGGCGATGATCTGTTCGAGGTACTCGGGCCTGATCGGTTCGATGTAGGTGGCGTCAGCGTACTCGGGGTCGGTCATGATGGTGGCCGGGTTGGAGTTGACCAGGATCACCCGGAACCCCTCCTCGCGCAACACGCGGCAGGCCTGCGTGCCGGAGTAGTCGAACTCGCACGCCTGCCCGATGACGATGGGGCCGGAGCCGATCACCATGATCGAGGAGATGTCGGTGCGACGGGGCATCAGTCGTCCTTTCCGGCCATGACGTCGACGAAGCGGTCGAACAGGTAGTCGGCGTCGTGCGGTCCGGCGGCTGCCTCCGGGTGATACTGAACAGCGAAAGCAGTCAGTCGGCCGGAATCGTTACGCAACTCCAGGCCCTCGACCACATCGTCGTTGAGACAGACGTGGGTAACTCGTGCAGTTCCCCAGCGGGTGGATACGGACTGGCCAAGGGGGGCATCTACGGCGAAGCCGTGGTTCTGGGCGGTGATCTCGACCGTGCCCCTGGCCAGGTCCATCACCGGCTGGTTGATGCCGCGATGGCCGTACTTCAGCTTGTAGGTGCCGAAGCCAAGTGCACGACCGAAGATCTGGTTGCCGAAGCAAATCCCGAAGTAGGGCAGCCCCGCATCCAGAATCTCGGTGAGAAGGTCCACCGCACGCCCGGCTGCCGCCGGGTCGCCCGGCCCGTTGGAGAAGAAGACCCCATCGGGACCCACCGCGGTGATGTCGTAGAGGGTGCTCGCAGCAGGCAGGACGTGCACCTCGATTCCTCGCTGGGCGAGCCGGGTGGGAGTCATGTCCTTGATGCCGAGATCGACCGCGGCGACTGTGAAGCGCTTCCTGCCCACTGCCGGGACGACCTGCTTCGAAGCGACGGTGACATCGGCCACGAGGTCCGCCCCCAGCATGGGCTGCGTCTCCAGCACCCGCGCAAGCAGTTGCCGAGGGTCGGTCTCGATGGTGGAGACGCCCACCCGCATCGCGCCGTTGTCACGGATGTGACGCGTCAGCGCCCGCGTGTCGAGGTCGGCGATGCCAACGATCCCTTGCCGACGCAGTTCGTCATGCAGGGAGCCGTTGGCGCGCCAACTCGAGTGTGTCCGTGAGGGGTCGCGGACCACGTAACCGGCCACCCAGATCCTGCGCGACTCATTGTCCTGGTCGTTCCATCCGGTGTTGCCGATGTGGGGGGCCGTCGCGATCAGGACCTGGCGGTGGTAGCTGGGATCGGTGAGGGTCTCCTGGTAGCCCGTCATGCCTGTGGAGAAGACGGCCTCCCCGAAGGTTTCTCCAGTGGCGCCGAACGACGTGCCGCAGAAGAACCGCCCGTCCTCCAAGACCAGCAGTGCTGGCATCGGAAGACGAGCGGTCCCTGCGGAAGCCTCGGTGGAGCCGCCCTGAGCAGGGGGGGCGCTCATGTGATCTGTTCCAGGAGGCTGGTCTCAACGTCGTAGATGAAGCCGCCGACCCTGACCCGGTCAGCGAGCAGGGGGTGCTGTCGCAGCAGTGCGACATCGGCATGGATCCGGCCACGCTGGTCCGGGTCCGCGCCGATGGGCAGGTTGCCGAGGTCGGCACCGGTCGTCTCCGAAACGCGGCGGCGGATCGCATCGTCGTCGCCGCTTGCCACGGCACAGCTGGTGTGTTGGACGATCAGGATGCGGTCCACGTTGAGAAGGTGTGCGGCTAGCACGCATCCGGTGAGCGCGTCCGCGGTGACATGGCCCCCAGGGGTGCGCATGATCTTGGCGTCGCCCAGAGTCAGGCCCACCATCGCCAAGGGCTCCAGGCGTGAGTCCATGCAGGTCACGACGGCGATCCCGGCGTGAGCGATGCCGTCGAAGGGGCGAGGTCCGGACCTCGCGTAGCGCTGGTTCGCAGCGATCAGATCACCGAAGATGTCCTCGTCCATGACCGAAACAGTAGCGACTTGACACGCGAATTGCAATTCCGGAAACTAGGCAGTAGTATTGATGCGAGGCGGTGGTCGACCAACCGCAGCGCCTGATCGCGAGGTGGGCACATGGGTACATCAACTCTTCGCCCTGCTCGGCGTCGCGCGGGCCCCGTTCGTTTCGTCCGCCCCGCTCACCATCGCCACGAAGTCGGCGACCCTGACGCCGCGCTCCAGATCATGGCGCAGGTGGGTGCCGGGAGCCAGATGGTAGTGATTTCGCCGCCCCGACTTCTCCTTGATCACGTAACCCTGCGTCACCAACTCACCGACTATCTGCTGCACGGCTCGTTCAGTGATACCCACCTGCTGCGCAATGTCTCGCATCCGCGCCGTCGGGTTCCGGGCAAGGGCCACGAGAACGTGGCCATAGTTGGAGAGAAAGGTCCAGTCGCCAGGTGCCATAGCGGAGCATGATACACGATTCATCATTCACGAAATAGAGAGGTAGCAATGACCAATCCCCTTGCCGAGGCGATCCACCTGGACCAGGATCCGTACGGTCTTGACCGGCTCCTGGAAGCCGACATCGACATCCTCACACAACTGCATGAGCAGGTTCTCCACGAGAGAGGAGCCGGCGCGCTCGCCACGCTTATGCAGCAAGTGCAGGACTCTGCGGCACGGGCCGCCGATGGCGGCGACCCCGAGGAGCCTGGCCGGGTCGTCGGGGCACTGACCGCTACCCAGGCGCTTCAACTCGCGCAGGCCCTGACCGTTCACTTCCACCTGATCAACCTCAGCGAGGAGCGGTACCGCTCCAGACTCATCCGCGGGACACACTCCGAGGTGGCAGGCACGGCGCCGGACGTCTGGCCAGCGGTGGCCGCACTCGGCCCCGCGGCGGCTCGCGTGAAGAACCTCCGCATCCATCCGGTGCTGACCGCGCACCCCACGGAAGCTCGCAGGCGCGCTGTCTCCTCAGCCCTGCATCGTATCGCCGAACAACTGGACCGCTACGACGATCCAGGCTCCGGCTCGCAGGAGCGGGACTTCGCTCAGCGCCGGATGCTGGAGGAGATCGACATCCTCAGCCGCACCTCCCCCCTGCGCACCACACCACCCCAACCCTCGGACGAGGTTCGCACCGTGATGTCCGTGTTTGACCAGACGCTGTTTCAAGCGGTGCCACGGTTGTACCGCACAGTCGAGTCCGCGATCGCCGACGGGGAGCCGGGCCGTTGTCGCCCGTCGGTTCCCGGTTTCCTGCGGTTCGGTTCCTGGGTGGGCGGTGACCGGGACGGCAACCCGTTCGTCACGGCCGAGGTCACCCGGCAGACCATGTCCATCCAGGCGGAGTGCATTCTCAAGGCGCTCGCCACCGGAGCAGATCGCGTCGCCCGCACCCTCACGATGAGCGAGGACGCCAGCCCCCCGTCGCCCGAACTGGCCAGTGCGCTGGCCCGTGATTCGGTCACGGCGCCGGAGATCTTCCAACTCATCCGCAAATCGTCTCCGGGAGAGCCGCATCGGCAGAAGCTACTCTTCGTCGCCACCAGGCTCACGGCCACCAGAGAGGGCCAGATCGATCTCGCATACCGCGAGCCCGCTGAGTTGGTGGCTGATCTCAGTCTGATCCAGACCTCCCTGGAGCAGGCAGGAGACACACGGGCGGCTTTCGGGGAGCTCCAGCACCTGATCTGGCTGGCCGAAACCTTCGGCTTCCACCTGGCCGACCTGGAGGTGCGCCAGCACAGCGATGTGCACCGGCGAGTCTTGGACGAACTGCTCGGGCAACTCGACTGGGACCCGGAAGCGCCGGGCAGCCCCACGCGGCTGGAGTTGCTCGACTCGCTCGCGGTCAACGGTTGGCCGGCCCACGTCCAGGCTCTCAGCGACGCCACCCGCGAGGTGCTCGACACGCTTCGGGTCATGTCCTGGCTTCAGGAGCGCTGGGGGGCTCAGTCGTGCGGCCGTCACGTGGTGAGCTTCACCCAGCAGGCTCAGCACCTCGTCGCAGTGCGCGCCCTTGCTCGCCTCGCGGTCGGTGACGCCGCCCTCAGTTTGAACGTGGTTCCGCTTTTCGAAACCGGAGCCGACTTGAGCGGGGCCGTCGGTGTCCTTGAAGAGTGGCTCACCTTGGAGAGCACCCGCAGCTGGCTCGACGAGGTGGACTGGCACGTCGAGGTGATGGTCGGTTACTCGGACTCGGCCAAGGACGTCGGGCCGGCCAGCGCAACCCTGACTCTTTACCGGGCGCAGACCCAGATCGTTGAGTGGGCGCAGCGTCACGGCATCCAACTCACGCTGTTCCACGGCCGAGGCGGATCCCTGGGCCGTGGCGGAGGCCCTGTTCACCGGGCCATCCTGGCCCAGCCTCCGGGTTCGGTCTCCGGCCGGTTCAAGGTCACCGAGCAGGGTGAGGTCATCTTTGCCCGGTACGCGGACGTGACCCTGGCCCAGGCGCACTTGGAACGTCTCACCTCGGCGGTGCTGCTCGCAGACACCGACGACGTGGTGCACCGCAACCGTGCCGCCGCTGAGGAGTTCGACGATGTCGCGACGACGGTGGAGCGGGTCTCTCGCGAGACCTACCTCAGCCTCGTGCGCACGCCTGGTTTCGCCGATGTCGTGGCTGCGTCGAGCCCGCTTGAGGAGTTGGGGCGGCTGAGGCTCGGATCCCGCCCGGCGCGGCGAAGCGGCGCGGAGAAGGGCAGGGATCTGAGTGACTTCCGGGCCATCCCCTGGGTGTTCGCATGGTCCCAAATCCGGGCGAACGTGCCCGGCTGGTTCGGGCTGGGCTCCGGGTTGGCCGCTGTGGATGACCTCGAGCGGTTGCGCGAGGCCTACCGTCAGTGGCCGCTGTTTGCCAGCATGATCGACATTGCGGAGATGAGCCTCGCGAAGGCCAACCCGCGCCTGGCGAAGTCCTTCCTGGCACTCGGTGGGCAGCTGAGTGTCACCAGCGCCGTGCTGGCGGAGTACGAGCTGACGCGCAGCTTGGTGCTGGCGACCCTGGAGCAGGAGGAGCTATTGGAACGCAAACTCCGCCTCGGCACCCGGGTTGCACTGCGGGCCCCGTCCATCGACGCGCTCAGCCACCTGCAGTTGCGCGCACTGCGCGTCATCCGCGAGGGCGGTCCGGGGGACGACGCCCCGTCTGAGGAGGACCGGGAACAGTGGACGCGGGTCCTGTTGACGACCGTGAACGGAGCGGCTGCCGGTCTGCAGAACACGGGATAGCCGTAAGGACGACCGGCGTGCCCTCGTAACTTGCTTGTGGCGCGCCGGCTCCCGCGCCGATGCTCCGTCTGCCGGACTGCTACACTCTCGGCATGATACCCACGGTGCTGCAACCCCCGGACGCTTGTCCCTGTGGACCGTGATGAACACTGAGCCGACCCACCGGGACGAGGCTGAGGCCCCCGGCGTAGGGCCATCCATGCGGGGCGCCGGGGCGATGAAACGGGGTCTCGAGCTTTTTCGCTACATCGCGGCCATCGGGGCGGTCACAGCACTTCTGCTGTCCGTGACCACCTACCTCTGGGCACTCAGCAAGGCCTTGTTGTTTGTCGAGACGCTGCTCACCGCGTCGACTAACCCCGACGCTGCGCTGGTCAAATTGTACGAGAGCGTGGACTCGATCCTCATCGCCACGGTGATGCTCATCGTCGGCTACGGACTGTGGGAACTCTTTGTGGGCGACCTCAACCTGCCCCCAAGCCTCACCACGCTCTCCTTTGACCACCTCAAGGGCCGAACGGCTGGGACGCTGCTGCTCGTGATCGTGGTGCGATTCCTTGAGGTGCTCGTTGCCAGGCCGGAACCGGACGAGTTGTTGGCGGTAGGGCTAAGTGTCACCCTCATCGGTGCACTGCTCTTCGCTTTCTCCAACTGGCACCGACCCCAATAGGGCCATCTCCGCCAAGTGTCGGCCCAGCGTATTGTCTCACTGTCAAGTCCCACGCAACTGGGGCGGCCCAGGCATGCGTCTAGCGTAGTTGCGGCTGCCCCCAAGGGCAGGTACCCTCGAGTTGTGCGGAGAGGGAGTATCCCCACAACGGGTCCGACGTCAGCACGGCGCAAGCCCGTCGGATCGGCCGTAAGGCGGGAGAGACTCGACGTTCTTCCTTTGCATGAACCTCACTCGTATGCACCTCACTCCGGGAGACAGCTTGCCCACGGACAGCCTCACCGACGACAGCCCAGCCGAGACTGATCCGTCCTGGCATCTGATCACCACCGACCACGCTCTGGCGCGAACTGACTCGCGGGCCTCCGGGATCACGACGCCAGAGGCCGAGGAGCGCTTGAAGCGCTACGGCACCAACGAACTCATCGACCGCGGCGGCACACCGGCCTGGAAGATCCTGTGGGAGCAGTTCACCTCGGTGATGGTGTTGATCCTCATCGCGGCCACCGTCCTCTCGCTGATCCTCGGCAAGTTCCTGGAGGCCGGTGCCATCGGCGGGATCGTGCTGCTGTTCGCACTACTCGGCTTCTTCCAGGAGTACCGAGCAGAGAAAGCCATCGCCGCCCTGCGCCAAATGACGGTACCCACCGTGCGGGTCCTCCGCGACGGCGGCACCGTCCCATTACCGGCACGGCAACTGGTACCGGGAGACGTGATCCATCTGGACGCGGGCACCGTGGTCCCGGCCGATCTACGACTGCTCGAGGCGGTCTCCTTGAGGATCCAGGAGGCGGCACTGACGGGCGAGTCCGAGGCCGTGGACAAGATGACCGCACCTCTAGCGGGTTCAGACCTCCCCGTGGGTGATCGCGTCAACATGGCATTTTCCGGAACCGAGGTCACCTACGGCCGTGGCGTGGGTCTGGTCATCGCCACTGGCATGGCCACGGAACTGGGCAGGATCGCCGACCTGCTCCAGGGGGTGACGGCGGAGCAGACCCCGCTCCAGGCGCGCCTCGACAGCGTCGGAAAACAACTTGCCGTCCTGGGCGTCGTCACCGCAGGGGTCGTTGCGGTCCTTGGCGCGCTCGCCGGCGAGACGTGGAGCGACCTGGTGCTCACCGCCATCTCGGTGGCCGTTGCGGTCATCCCAGAGGGTCTACCGGCCGTCGTGACGTTCACGCTGGCCGTGGGTGCCCAGCGGATGCTGCGGCGCAACGCCCTGGTGCGCAAACTGCCTGCGGTGGAGACCCTGGGCTCGGTGACCACCATCTGCTCGGACAAGACAGGCACCCTGACCCAGAACAGGATGACCGTCTCAACGCTGATCCTGCCCGAGGGCCTCTGGACACCGGGAGGTGGCCCGCCGTCAGGTCTGGCCCTCGTCGCCTTGGCGGCCGGGGCACTGTGCAACGACGCCGAGCTTCGCCACGTCGCCGGGGAGGGGGCTGAGGCGATCGGCGACCCTACTGAGACCTGCCTGCTCGACGCGGCCAAGCGGGGCGGGATCGACGTGGTAACCCTGCGCACGGTCCTGCCGAGGATCGGGGAGTTGCCCTTCGATTCCGAACGTAAACGCATGAGCACCCGGCACGCGGCGCTAGCCGGGCGGGTCTCCGAGCTGGCGCAGCTACCGCAGGACCACGATCTCCTCTTCGTGAAGGGAGCCGTCGACGCGCTCGTTCCCCGCACCGCTGGCGTGCTCGCCGACGGCGGCGTCCGAGCCTTCGACGACGCCACGCGCGCCTGGGTCGAGAACACCAACAAGGACCTGGCCTCACGTGGCCAGCGGGTGCTGGGCCTCGCCCTGCGGCTCATCCGCCCCGGGCACACGCCGGCCGACCCTGAGACCGACCTCGTCCTGCTGGGCGTCGTCGGCATCATCGATCCCCCTCGGCCCGAGGTGGCCACAGCCGTGGCCACCTGTCAGGGCGCCGGCATCCGACCGGTCATGATCACAGGCGACCACCCCCTGACTGCGCAGGCCATCGCCCGCGAGCTCGGCATCGGGCGCGACGGTGGAGTGCTGACAGGCGTCGAGCTGGACCGCCTTGACGCCGAGGAGTTCGATCTCGCCACCAGGACTGTGAGCGTGTTCGCCCGCGTCTCGCCAGAGCACAAGCTCCGCCTGGTCGATTCGCTGCAGCGTCATGGCCAGATCGTGGCCATGACGGGCGACGGCGTCAACGACGCACCCGCGCTGAAGAAGTCCGACATCGGCGTGGCCATGGGCATCACCGGCACCGACGTCTCGAAGGAGGCCTCGGACATGGTGCTGCGCGACGACAACTTCGCCACCATCATCGCCGCCGTCGAGGAGGGCAGGGTCATCTATGACAACCTTCGCCGGTTCGTCTCGTTCGCCGTGGCCGGCAACCTCGGCAAGATCATCGTCATGGTCGGCTGGCCCATCCCGTTCCTCTTCCTCCCATTCGATGCCACGGCGGCTGTGGCCCTGCTCCCGCTGCAGCTGCTTTGGCTCAACCTCATGACCGACGGCCTGCTCGGCCTCGCGATGGGCAAGGAGCCCGCTGAGTCCACCGTGATGCGCAGGCCGCCCCACGTGCCCGGCGGGAGTCTCTGGACGGGTGGTCTGGGCCGTCGGACGGTGTGGGTCGGCCTGGTCATCGGCGTCGTGGCGCTGGGAATCGGCTTCTGGTACCACGAAACCGGCAACCCGGCGTGGCAGTCGATGCTGTTCACCACCCTTGCGTTCCTGCAGATCGGGCAGGCCTTCGCCACCCGGTCCCACCACGACTCGCTCACCACGATCGGCTGGCGTTCCAACCCGTTGCTGCTGTGGATCGCCGCACTGGTGCTGGCACTGCAGTTGGTAGCGCTCTACACGCCGCTGGGTGTGCTCCTGCGGCTGGAGCCGCTGGGCGCGGTCGATCTGCTGATCGCAGCGGCCGCCGGTGTCGGACTGCTGGTGCTTATCGAGAGCGTCAAGGCCGTGGATCGTGGCAGGGGCGTGGTCATCAGCATCGGACGCGACTGAGGCCGGGCTGGTGCAGCCAGCGCGGATCGTGTGCCCGTTGGCCGCAGCGGAGACCGTCCAGATGGAGGGCATCACCGGCATCGATGCGGACATGCCGGTCATCCGGAGAGCTCCAGAGGAGTCCATCACACGACCGTGACACCACACGGCCGGCCCCCAACCACACGATCAGCGGACCCCAGCGACGCGGATATTCAGCATCCTCGGCGCCATGGAACGGGACAGGCGGAAGCGTAGCAACCGGACAGCCTGCACGGGAGCTCGGCACCTGGGGGTCGCCGTCACCCGTTGAGTCGGACGACGCGGACGGCGATCTCGACCACGCTCCGAGCGCGACGGACGAGCGCCTCAGCCTTCACAACAGACATGAGGCTGACGCCGTACTCAACGTCAGCCTTGTTCGACACCAATTCGCGGAGTCCCTTCTCGGCACCGGCCGCGTCCGGTCGCTGCCCCAGTGCCCGACGAAGCTCCTTCGCGGCAAGCGCGTGGTCCTTGCCCTTCACCCTCGAACCGGTGAGCTGAGTGACGATGGCGTCCTTGGCGCAGATGCCCGCATGGATGGCATCCCCGCAGCCACGGTGTACCGCTCCGCACTCAGATACGCCTCCGCGGAGGCCAAGTACTCCTCGGCCTTCCTCAGGAAGCTTCGTGCGTGATTGCGGTGTTCGAGCGTCGCCATCACGCCACACCAACCGTCGCCTGCGGCAGCGACCCGAGCAGGACCACCCCGTCAGCGACGATCTGAGCGACGACCGGCTCCTCGCCGCTGATCGCGAGCCGCCCGAACTCCTCCGAGGTGAACACCAGCACATCACAGTCGTTGCCCAGCCAAGGGTCATGAACTTGGCTCGCACATCCGTGTCAGTCAGCAGACCTCCGCTGGACCCCACGCTCGAAGCCGCGACCAGGGTCAGCATCCAGCAGCCGGCCAAGACCCTGCGCCGCTACCGCACCATCGACACTATCCAAGGAGGCGACCTGATCGTCAGCGCCGAAGCCACTCCCCCGACGCACCCTCGCGCCGACCACACCGCACCCCCAGCAAGAACGACGAGCCGTAGTATCACAGGTGCCCCGGGTCACCTGCGGCCCACACGACCCAGAGCCTGGCCGAAAGTCAGTCCCCTCCTTGAGGCCCGGGATCATCATTCCCCACGGGCAACCCGTGGGGAATGATGATCCCCCAACCAGGCAAGAAGCCTGTCCTCGACGGCAATCGGGACCGCGTCCCCGGGTGTCACCCGCTGCCAAAGGCGAACCAGCACCCAAAGACAGAGAATCGGCGAGAGGTTTTCTCCTCTCGCCGATTCCCGGTATTTGCCCTAGTCAGAGGCACTATCTGTGCGCGAGAGAGGAGTTGAACCTCCACGTCCCGAAGGACACTGGCACCTGAAGCCAGCGCGTCTGCCATTCCGCCACTCGCGCAGTGGGCCGAATCCGACCCGACGAGAAACATTAGCACGGTCCGCCG
The DNA here is from genome assembly GCF_020687685.1 of Tessaracoccus sp. OS52. Taxonomy (GTDB): domain Bacteria; phylum Actinomycetota; class Actinomycetes; order Propionibacteriales; family Propionibacteriaceae; genus Arachnia. The sequence goes on from NZ_JAJEWM010000003.1 coordinate 44,921, forward strand.
GGAAGGACCCAATCACACTACGCTTGGGGCAAGTTCCCCATTCGAAGGAGGGATCACATGGCTGACTGGCCAGTTTGGGTCTGGGTTCTGATCGTTGTCATCGCCCTGATCATCGTCATCGCAATCATTCTCGGACTCCGCAAGAAGGACCACGTCGACCCCGACGGCCCCTTCGCTGAAGAACACCACAGCCACTCCCCCGGCGAACCCCGCCGCGGCGTCGAACCCGACCCTTCGCAGGACGAGCTCTCCACCGACCCCGAATCCGCGCCCGTGGGGCGCCGCGTCGACGCAAGCTCATTGGATGATGACGAGGAGACCATGCACGGTCCCCTGGTCGTCCCCGACGACTCAGTCGCCAATGATGAGGACACCGCCGCTTCGGCTGCTGGCCGCTACAGCGAGGGCTATGCTCCGGCCGCGCCCGCCGACGAACCGGCCGCGGACTTCGCGGCCGGGGACGGCCAGCAGGAGCCGGACCGCGAGTCGGAGTTTAACCAGAACCGTCAGCAGGCATTCGACGAGTCCGATCGGGAGCCGTCGTTGACCACGGACCACCCGGAAGAGCTGGACCGGGAGAGCAGGTTGACCACGGATCTCCAGGAAGAGCTGGACGAACTCGACCTGGAGCCGGAACTCAGCGAAGACCCCACCGCATGGGGGGAGCCTGACGTCGTCGCGGCCTCCGAGCCCCTTCCCGCGAACGAGGCCTCGCCCGAGCCCGCCTCTCCCGCCTGGAGCCAGGACGCCGTCGAGGATGAGGACGCCGAGGACGAGGACGTCGTAGAGGACAGCCTGCCGCTCGACGAGCCGGCTCGTACCGTCCGGCCGCAGGGTTCCCCTGAGCCTCCGCCGTACGCGGATCGCGAGGATTACGGCAGCCCGGTGGCGGACTCCCGGGCCGACGACGACATCCCGCGCGACGCGCAGGGTCGGCGCCTGGATCCCTACGGCAACCCGATCGACGGCTGACCCAGGCTCGAACCCGCAAGGAGCGCGATGAGCAACAACCCCACTCCCCCCGGCCCCGGTCCGGACGGACCTGGTCAGCCTCAAGGTCAGCCGACGCCGCCGACGCAGATGCATCCGGCTCAGCCCGGTCACCCACCGGGCCAGGGCCAACCCGCGCAGGGGTACCCCTCGGCAGGTCAGCCGGGCGGCTACGCGTCCGCAGGACAGCCGGGCGGCTACGCTTCTGCCGGACAGCCGGGGAGCTACCCTTCGGCCGGATCCCAGGGCCATGCGCCAGGCCCGGGGCCGGGCGCATACGGGCAAGCAGGTCGCCCACCGGGCCCGGCGGGGTACGGCCAGCCGGGCTACCCGCAGCAGGGCCAGCCCGGTTACGCACCCCCGGGATACGCTCAGCCCGGCTACGGGCAAGCCGGGTATGGATCGGGACAGCCTCCCTACGCCGGCCCGCAGGGGTACGCCTCGGCCCAACAGGGTTACGGAGCCCAGGGCCCCTACGGCCAGCCGGGTTACCAGCCGGAACCGGAGCGCGGCAGGAGCAATCTCCCTCTGATCATCGTCGCGGTGGTGCTCCTTGCGGCCATCGGCGCGGTGGCGTGGTACCTGTTCGACCGCGGGGACGACACCGTCGCGGAACCGACGACCAGCGCCACGGTTGCGACCACCTCCCCGAGCGACGAGGCCACCGTCGACCCGACGGAGCCGACCAACGAGCCGACCGACCAGGCCACCGAGCCAACTGATCAGCCGACGGACGAACCGGCGCAACCCACCGAGCCGACCGACCAGCCCACGGACCAGCCGACCGACGCCCCTCCCGCCTCGAACCTGCCGATCATGCCGTCACAGGTCGGCGAGTACACCCCGGTGAGTGAACCGGAGAGCGAGTTCGCCATGTACAGCAGCCCGGACGGCGTCGTGATCTTCACGATGTTCATCCCGGACGTGCAGAGGGACATGACGATGACGGGCATGGAGACGACCACCGTCGGGCAGTGGCTCTGCACCGCCAAGGAAGGTGAAGAGGCCTGCGCCGCAGAGGTCTATGACGGCACGCTCCTCCTAGGCGGCGGGACCGTGGAGGAGATGGTCGCCTTCGGGGACGAGTTCCTGACCCTCTGGGTGTAGGGGGACTTCTGGTTGGGGCGGTGGGCGAACAATGGCCCACCGCCCCTTCCCATGCCCGCGAAAGAAAGGTAACGAATCAATAACGTTGAAGACACCCCCTTTCCAAAACCTGAATCATGTTTCATGATTGGGCTACGGACATCGCCGACGAAGGAGTGGAGCGTGTCGAAACTAAAGGAGAGCGCAACGGAGGCGCTCACCGACCTCCTGCGCGACGGGATGGTGATCGCCGCCGGGGGCTTCGGCCTGTGTGGCATCCCGCGCGACCTCATCGAGGTGGTCCGCGACTCAGGCGTCACCGGCCTGACGATCGTGTCGAACAACCTGGCCATCGACGGCAAGGGCCTGGGCCTGCTGCTGGAGAACCACCAGATCTCCAAGGTCCTAGCCTCCTACGTCGGGGAGAACGCGCTGTTCGCCAAGCAGTTCATCGACGGCGAACTCGACGTCGAGTTCGTACCCCAGGGCACCCTGGCCGAGCGCATGCGCGCCGGCGGTGCGGGGATCCCCGCCTTCTACACGCCCACCGGCGTGGGCACCGTCGTCGCAGACGGCAAGCCGACGGCCGAGTTCGACGGCCGCACGCACGTGCTCGAACGTGCCATCGTCGCGGACCTGGCCCTGGTGCACGCCCACACCGCCGACACGCTCGGCAACCTCACCTACCGGCGCACGGCGCGCAACTTCAACCCCGTCGTGGCCACCTGCGGGAAGGTGACCGTGGTGGAGGCGGAGCACATCGTCGAGGCTGGCTCGCTGGACCCCGACGTCATCGTGACGCCGAGCGTCTACGTCGACCGGCTCGTGCGGTACTCCGGCGCCCCGAAGGACATCGAGCAGCGCACGGTCCGCCAGCGGGTGGAGGTCATGGCATGACCTGGACCCGCGACGAGATGGCCGCCATCGCGGCCTCGGAACTGAACGACGGCGACTACGTGAACCTCGGGATCGGCATCCCGACGCTGGTGGCCAACAACCTGCCCGACGGCGTCGACGTCATCCTCCAGAGCGAGAACGGGGTGCTGGGCATGGGCCCGTTCCCCTACGAGGGCGACGAGGACCCGGACCTCATCAACGCCGGGAAGCAGACGATCACGCTCACCCGCGGAGCGGCCATCTTCGACTCCGCGACGAGCTTCGGGATGATCCGGGGCGGCAAGGTGAAGATCGCCGTGCTGGGCGCCATGGAGGTCTCCGGCTCCGGGGACCTGGCCAACTGGCAGATCCCCGGAAAGATGGTCAAGGGCATGGGCGGTGCGATGGACCTGGTTGCCGGCACCCCGCGCGTGATCGTCATCACCGAGCACGTCTCGCGCAACGGCACCCCCAAGATCGTCAACGAGTGCTCGCTCCCACTCACGGGCGTGGGCGTGGTGGACCGCATCATCACCGACCGCTGCGTCCTCGACGTCACCGGCAACGGCCTGGTCCTGCGGCGCGTCGCGCCCGGCGTCACCGTCGAGGAACTGCGCGAGATCACCGAACCGGAGTTCACCGTGGAACTGGAGGAATCCTATGTCTGAGGTCGAGGTGGTGGTCCTGGCCGGTGCCCGGACGCCGCAGGGGCGCCTGCTGGGCCAGCTGACAGGGTTCAGCGCCGTCGACCTCGGGGCACACGCCATCCGGCACGCCCTGGAGCGGGCCTGCGTCGACGCCGCGGAGGTGGACCAAGTCCTGATGGGCCAGGTCATCCAGGCCGGCAGCGGCCAGAACCCCGCGAAGCAGGCGGCCGTCGCGGCGGGACTACCGATGTCGGTGCCCGCCGCCACCACCAACAAGGTCTGCCTGTCCGGGCTGGACACCGTCGTGCAGGCCGCCCGCCTGCTGCGGCTGGGTGCCGCGCGGGTCGTCGTCGCAGGCGGTCAGGAGTCGATGACCTCGGCGCCGCACCTGACCCGGGTGAGGGCCGGAGTGAAGTACGGTCCCGCGCAGTTCGAGGACTCCCTGGCCGTCGACGGCCTCGACGACGCCGAGCACCACATCTCGATGGGGCAGCTCACCGAGCAGGGCAACACCGACCGGAGCATGGCGCGCGAGGCGCAGGACGCCGTCGCCGTGGACAGCCACCTGCGGGCCGCGGCCGCGCAGGAGGCCGGACGCCTGGCCGAGGAGATCGCGCCCCTGGAGGTGACCGATCGTCGCGGCACCCGCGTCATCGAGCACGACGAGGGCATCCGGCCCGACTCCAGCCTGGAGGGCTTGGGCAAGCTGCGTCCAGCGTTCGCCAAGGACGGCACCATCACCGCCGGCAACTCCTCCCCCATCTCCGACGGCGCCGCCGCGCTGGTCCTGACCACCCGTCAGTACGCGGAGGAACGGGGCTGGGACTGGCTGTGCGTCGTCGGCGCCGACGGCCAGGTCGCCGGACCCGACACCCAGCTGCACGAGCAGCCCGCAGGCGCCATCGCAGCTGCGCTGGAGTCGTCGGGCACCTCGCTGAAGGAGCTGGACTTCCTGGAGGTCAACGAGGCCTTCGCAGCCGTCGCCATCTCCACCAGCAAGGCCCTGGGCTACCCGTTGGAGAAGACCAACCCCAATGGCGGAGCGATCGCGCTCGGTCACCCCGTCGGCGCCTCCGGGGCGCGGCTCGTCCTCACCGCGGCCCTGGAACTGCAGCGCCGCGGCGGCGGCAGGGCCGCCGTCGCCCTCTGCGGAGGCGGCGGACAGGGCGAGGCGGTGCTCCTGCGCCGTTGACCCACCCACCCGTTTCGACCACCCCCATCCGTTGCCCTGAGCCCGTCGAGGGGCACCGACCACAACCCGACAACCGACCCGGAACCACATACCGCTCAACGAAAGGCACATCATGCGGACAATGAAGTCTCTGCTGGCCACCGGCGCCGCCGCGCTCCTCCTGGGAGTCGTCGCCTGTGCACCCGGCACCCCGGCCGAGCCGGACACCGCCCCGGAGACCACCGCCGACGGCGCGTCGACCGCCGAGGAAACCACCTCGGAGGAGACCAGCTCCGAGGAGGCCACCTCGGAGGCGCCCGCGGGCGAGCCCGTACCCGTCGGCATCATCTACTCCCGCACCGGTCCGCTCGCCGCCTACGGCGAGAAGTTCCTCGAGGGCTTCGAGGCGGGACTCGACTACGCCACCGACGGCACCGGTGAGGTCAATGGGCAGAAGCTCGACATCACCTACGTCGACGACACCGGGAACCCTGAGAAGGCCGTCTCGGCCGCCAAGGACCTCATCGGTCAGGGCACCCAGATCATCGCCGGCAGCACCGCCTCGGGCGTCGCGCTCGCCGTCGCTGAGCAGGCCGCCCAGAACAAGGTCCTGTTCATCTCCGGGCCGGCAGCCGCAGACGCCATCACCGGCATCAACGACTACACCTTCCGCGCCGGCAGGCAGTCCCTGCAGGACGTCGCCACCGCCGCGTCCTACATTGAGGACGGCGCCAAGGTGCTGGTCTTCGCTCAGGACAACGCGTTCGGCCAGGGCAACGTCGCGGCGGTCGAGATGGCCTTCGCCGCCAAGAACGCCGAGGTCAGCAGCGTTCTGGTCCCCGAGGACGCCACCGAGTTCACCCCGTTCGCCCGCCAGATCATCGATGCCAAGCCCGACCTGGTCTTCGTCGCCTGGGCCGGTGCCACCAGCGGCGCCATGTGGCAGGCGCTGACCCAGCAGGGCGTCTTCGACGCGACCAGCGTCGTCACCGGACTCGGCGACACCAGCACCTACAACGCCTTCGGTGAGGCCTCCGCGGACATCAAGTTCCTGAACCACTACTTCGCCGGCGCAGCCGACAACGAGGTGAACGCCGCGATGCTCGACTTCCTGGAGGCAGACGGCAAGGCGGGAGACCTGTTCACCCCCGACGGCTTCGTCACGGCCCAGATGATCGTCCACGCCGTGGAGGAGGGCGACGGCAGCGTCGACTCGATGGTCTCCGCCCTTGAGGGCTGGGAGTTCGAGGGCCCGAAGGGCTCCTACCAGATCCGGGAGAGCGACCACGCGCTGATCCAGCCGATGTACCAGGTCAAGCTCGTCCAGGACGGCGCCAACTGGGTGCCCGAACTGGTGGCGGAGATCCCCGGTGAAGAGGTCGCGCCGCCCGAGGCCGGCTGACCACACCGCTGAGCGGGCAAATCCGCTGGTCGAGTAGCCCGCGAGGAACGAGCGGGCAGAACCGCTGGTCGAGTAGCCCGCGAGGAACGAGCGGGCGTGTCGAGACCAACCGCCACGGCAAGAGGTCTCGACACGCACCTCGGTCGCTGACGCTCCCGAGCCGCTACTCGACCAGCGGAAGGCAAGCCGAAGCCCGCGAGGAACGAGCGGGCAGACCCGCTGGTCGAGTAGCCCGCGAGGAACGAGCGGGCAAAACCGCTGGTCGAGTAGCCCGCGAGGAACGAGCGGGCGTGTCGAGACCAACCGCACCCACCACTACAGGAACAGGCAAATGAGTGAGACAACTCCCCAGCAGGGGAACGCGCTGGAGGTCCGGAACCTCAGCTGGAGCGTCGGAGGCGCCAACATCGTCATCGACGTCTCCTTCGAGGTCGCCCGCGGAGAGATGGTGGGCGTGATCGGGCCGAACGGCGCGGGCAAGACGTCGCTGTTCAACCTCATCTCCGGCATCAATCCCGTGACCTCCGGCAGCATCTTCCTGGACGGCAAGGACATCACCCACACCTCCATCTCGCGCCGCGCGCGGCTGGGGCTGGGCCGCACCTTCCAGACCTCGAGCCTGTTCCCACGCCTGACGGTCCTCGAGAACGTCCGGCTCGCCACACAGCAACGGCTCGGCGGCAACCTCTCGGTCTTCCGGAGCCCGCGCCACGACGACGAAGCCACCACCGAGGCGCTCCAGCACCTCCAGACCGTGCGCCTGGACGCCATCGACGCCTACGCCGGGGACCTCTCCCACGGCGACAAGCGCAAGCTCGAGATCGCCGTCCTGCTCGCCATGGATCCGGCGGTGATCCTGCTCGACGAGCCGATGGCCGGGGTCAACTCCTCCGACGTGCCGGAACTGATCGGCGTCATCTCGGACCTGAACGACACCGGGCGGACCATCCTCATCGTCGAGCACCACCTGGACGTGCTGCTCGGCATCGTGGACCGGGTGGCGGTAATGCACTACGGCAAACTGCTCGCCATCGACTCCCCCGAGGTCATCATGCACAACGAGACCGTCCAGAGCGCCTACATCGGAGACGTCGCATGAGTGCCCTGCTCACCGTCGAGCACCTGCGCGGCAGCATCGCCGGGCAGCAGGTGGTTGAGGACGTCTCCTTCGAGGTGCCGGCCAGCGGCGTCACCGCCGTCCTGGGACGCAACGGCGTCGGCAAGACCTCCAGCCTGAAATCCATCATGGGCCTGATCGACCGCACCGGAACCGTCGTTTTCGACGGCGAACCCATCGACAAGCTGCCCACCCACCGGATTGTCCAGCGCGGCGTCGGCTACGTGCCGGAGGACCGCGAGGTCTTCGGCACCCTCACCGTGCGCGAGAACCTGGACCTCGCGGTCCGGCAGCCGAAGCCGCGGTTCGACTTCATCTTCGACCTCTTCCCCGAACTTTCCGAACGCGCGTCACAGCGCGCCGGCACCCTCTCGGGTGGGCAGCAGCAGATGGTCTCGCTCGCCCGCGCCCTCATCAACGACAACCGGCTCCTCCTGGTGGACGAGCCCACGAAGGGCCTCGCCCCGCGCCTGGTCACGGAGGTGGCGAAGGTGCTCGCGGAGGCCGCCCGCACCGTCCCGATCCTCCTCGTGGAGCAGAACCTGCAGGTGATCAAGCAACTCGCCGAACACGTCGTGGTGATCGACGCCGGCCACACCGTCCACACCGGCCCCGCCGCCGAACTGCTCGACGACGCCGACCGGCTCCAGCGGCTCCTCGGGGTCCATGGTGCCAAGCCGGGAGAAGGGGTCCGGGGCCCCGCCCGGCACGCCGCCCGGGCCGACGCCGCGGCAGCCGCGCGCGCCGTCGAGCAGGATCCCGAACGGGGGCCCGCCAGCGCGAAGGCGCCCATCACCCGACCGACTGACACGACGGAGGATTCCGCCCCGTGAGCACCTTCATCCTTCTCCTTGTCACCGGCCTCGGCCTGGGCGCGCTCTACTTCCTGGTGGCCTCCGGGCTGTCGCTCATCTACGGCCTGATGGGCGTGCTCAACTTCGCCCACGGCTCGTTCCTGACCCTGTCCGCCTTCGCGGGCTGGGAGGTCGGCAGGCGCCTGGGCTTCGACACCTGGACCGGCCTGACCCTGGCCGTGCTCGCCGGCGCGGTCACCGGTGGCCTGTTCGCCGCTGCCACCGAGTTCTTCCTGGTGAGGCGCTTGTACAAGCGCCACATCGAACAGGTCCTGGTCACCGTCGGCCTCGCGCTGGCCTCCGTGGCCCTGTTCGAGGGCATCTGGGGCTCGGACCCGATCTTCCTGACCAACCGCGGCTGGCTCACCGCCACCACCAACGTCCTGGGCGCGCCCATCCCCAACGACCGTTTCCTGGTCATCGGCGTCGCCGTCGTGGTCCTGGTTGCGCTGGTGCTGTTCCTCAAGAAGACCCGCTACGGCCTGATCATCCGGGCCGGTGTGGAGAACCGGTCCATGGTGACCGCTCTCGGCATCGACGTGCGGCGCGCCTTCACCCTGGTGTTCACGATCGGCGGCATGGTCGCCGGCATCGGCGGTGTCATGGCCAGTCAGTACTACGGCTACGTCTCGCCACTCCTCGGTGGGACGTTGCTGATCTTCGCGTTCATCGTCACCGTCATCGGCGGCCTCGGCTCGCTTTGGGGCGCGGCCGTGGCGTCGGTCCTCGTGGCGGTCCTGCAGCAGTTCATCAACTACCACTACGGGCTCGGAGACTTCGTCGTCGTACTGCTCCTGGCGGTAGTCCTGCTGGTCCGCCCGCAGGGCCTCTTCGGAAGGAAGGCAGTCTGATGTCCCGCCTCAAGTCGATGCGCACCGTCATCACCGTCGCGATCGCCGCCGTGATCGCGTTCCTGCTGCCCCTGTTCAACATCCCCGGGCTCGGCATCCTCCCCGGCCCGACGTGGACCCCCGGATCCCTGCAGATCATGGCCCTCGCGCTCCTCACGGCGGGGCTGGCGCTGAGCTACCACCTGCTGTTCGGAGTCGCGGGGTTGCTCAGCTTCGGCCACGCCCTGTACTTCGGCATGGGGGTCTACGGTCTGGCCATCCTGCTGGACCAGACCGACCTGGGTCTCATCCCGGCCGCGCTGATCGTCCTCGCCGGCGGCGTCGTCCTCACCCACATCCTCGGGGCGATCAGCCTGCGGGTGGGCGGAATCGCCTTCGCCATGGTCACGCTGGCGTTCGCGCACGCGGCCAACGTGCTGGTGCGCCGCAACCCCGGCCGCCTGACCGGTGGCGACGAGGGGCTGTCGCTCAACACCACGAATATCCCCGAGGGCCTCGTCGGGGTCCTGAACACCCGCAACCTGTACTGGCTCGCGCTGGTGGTGATGATCTTCGTCTACGCGGTGGTCGCATGGATCGAGCACTCCCGTGCCGGCCACGTCGTCGCCGCCACCCGGGAGAACGAGACGCGCGTGAAGGTGCTGGGGGGCAACCCGTTCATCGTGAAGTTCTTCACCTTCGTGGCCGCCGGTGTGTTGGCCATCATTGTGGGCATGGCCTACTTGTTGCTGCAGTCGACCGCCAGCCACACCACGACGTCGGCGGACTTCACCCTGACCCTCCTGGTCATGGTGGTGCTCGGCGGCGTCGGGAGCAGATGGGGAGCCATCGTCGGCGCGGTCATCTACACGCTGCTGAACCAGCGGCTCGCCGCGCTGGCCGGTTCGCAGTTCATCAGCGACCTGCCCGTGGTGCTGCGCATCCCCCTGAGCGAGCCGATGTTCATCCTGGGCACCCTGTTCATCCTCGTGGTGATCCTGATGCCGGGTGGCATCAGCGGCGCCGTCGCGGACCTGCGCCGCAGGACCAGGAGGGTCGAGGCGTGAGCGAACTACACACGCTGGGCCGCTGGGTCAGCGACAACGCACGGGTCTTCGGCAACCACGTGGCGCTCGACGACAGTGGCCTCGAGGTGACCTACACCGAGCTCGAGTCCCGGATCGCAGCCCTGGCTGGCGCCCTCACCGATGCGGGCTACGGACCCGGGGACCGGATCGCGACGGTGACCAGCAACTGCGCCACCCACGTGGTGCTGCTGTTCGCCTGTGCCCGCACCGGCATTGCGCTGGCCCCCCTCTCGTGGCGGCTGTCGGCGACGGAACTGACCGCCCAGTTGGAGATCGTCGACGCCGTCCTGGTCGTGCACCAGAGCGAACTGGCTTCCCTGACGAGGTCGGCGCTGGACCGGCTGCCCGAGCCGCCACCGAGCGTCCTCACCACCGAGGTGGAGGCCCGCGTCCCGCCTCGGGAGCACCGCACACCGGTCACCCTGCCGCGGCCCGCCCAAGACGACGACCCGCTGTTGGTGCTGTTCACCTCCGGCTCCTCCGGCGCACCCAAGGCCGCGGTGCTGACCCACTCCAACTGCTTCTGGACCAACCTGTCCTTCTCACGCACGGTGCCGCTGACCCACGACGACGTGGTGTTGTCGGTCATGCCGCAGTTCCACTCCGGTGGCTGGAACGTGCAGACCCTGCTCGCGCTGTGGGTGGGCGCCACCGTCGTGCTGGAGCGGCACTTCGACGCCCGGCGCACCCTGCGCCTGCTCACCGAGCGCCGCGTGACCGCCCTGATGGCCGTCCCGATGCAGTACCACATGGTGGCCACCAGCCCAGGCTTTGAGACGTCCGACCTGTCCGCCCTGCGGACGGCCGTCGTCGGCGGCGCCCCGATGCCCGCCCCGCTGCTGCGCACCTGGCACGCGCGCGGCGTCGCACTCATCCAGGGCTACGGCCTCACCGAGGCCTCCCCCAACGTGCTCTGCCTGCCCGCCGCCGACGCCTACAGCCATGCCGGCTCGGCGGGCAAGCCCTACCCGCACCTCGACGTCGCCGTTGCGGACCTCGCCACCGGTGAGCATCTCGACGGCGAGGCCGAGGGGGAGTTGCTGGTCCGCGGACCTGGAGTCTTCGCCGGCTACCTCGGCGACCCTGAGGCCACCGCCGCCCGCATGGCAGGAGAGTGGCTGCGCACCGGCGACCTCGTCAACCGCGACGCCGATGGCTACTACACCATCCTTGAACGCCTCGACGACGTCATGGTCGTCGGCGGGGAGAACGTGCACCCCAGCGAGGTTGAACAGGTGCTGCTGCAGCACCCCGCCGTCGCCAACTGCGGAGTGGTCGGCGCCCCCGACGACGCCCGCGGCCAGGTCCCGTGGGCGTGGGTGGTCCGCAAGCCCGAGGTCCCCGTCGACGAGCACGAACTGGCGGCGCACTGCCGTGGGCTGCTTGCGGCGCACAAGGTCCCGCGCCGGTTCATCTGGGCCGACGAACTGCCGACAGCCGGTCTGAGCAAGGTACAGCGCTCGGCCCTCAGGAAGGAGGCGCAGGCATGGTCGCACAGCGTGCCTACGACCTGAATCCGCCGCAACCCGAACGGCCGCCCACGGCCAAGGGGCGCAAGACCCGGCAGCGGATCCTGGACTCGGCCACCAAGGTGTTCGCCGAACACGGCTACCACGACGCCTCGATCGTCAAGATCACCGAGGGTGCCGGGGTCGCGCTCGGGACGTTCTACCTGTACTTCGAGGGCAAGTTCGAGCTGTTCAGGGAAGTGGTGGAGGACCTCAACCACCGCGTCCGCCGAGCCATGTCGGAGGCCGGACTGCAGGGACACACCCGCTCCGAGATCGAACGCGCAGGCTTCCGGGCGTTCTTCGAGTTCTCAGCCGAGCACCCCGAGCTCCACCGCATCATCCGCCAGGCCGAGTTCGTCGACCCGGGCTCGATGCGCCGCCACTACCACCTGATCGCCGAGGGCTACGTCCGCGGCCTGAAGACGGCCCAGCGTCGCGGCGAGGTCGGTGACATCGACCCGGAGGTGGCCGCGTGGGCCTTCATGGGCATCGGCGAGATCATCGCCATGCGCTGGCTCGTCTGGCCCGCCGACGACGGCGCCCCCACCACCCTTCCCGAGCACGTCCTGGACCAGCTCATGGTGCTGGTCGACGGCGCGCTCAACCCACCCCGATCCAGCAGACAGGAGCAGCGGAATGGCTGAGGAACTCATCCGCCGAAAGGCCGTGGTCACAGGCGGCGCCAGCGGCATCGGCGCCGCGATTGCCAAGCGGTTCGCCGACGACGGCGCCCACGTCGTCGTCGCCGACCTCAACGAGGACGCCGCACGCTCCAAGGCCGACGAACTCGGCGGGGAGGCGTGGGTGGTGGACCTCTCCGACACCGCGGCCCTGGAGGAGTTGCGGCTGGACTGCGACATCCTGGTCAACTGCGCCGGCATCCAGCAGGTCTCCCCCATCGAGGAGTTCGACCCGGCTCGGTTCCGCCTGATCCACCGGATCATGCTGGAGGCCCCATTCCTGCTGATCCGCGCCGCGCTGCCGCACATGTACGCCGGCGGCTGGGGCCGCATCATCAACGTCTCGTCGGTGCACGGGCTCGTGGCCTCCCCGTTCAAGGCGGCCTACGTCTCCGCCAAGCACGGGCTGGAGGGCCTCAGCAAGGTGACCGCGCTGGAGGGCGGCGCCCACGGGGTGACATCCGTCTGCATCAACCCCGGATACGTGCGCACCCCGCTGGTGGAGAAGCAGGTGGCCGACCAGATGGCGGTCCACGGCCTGTCCGAGGCCGAGGTCACCGAGAAGGTGTTCCTCCAGATGCCAGCGGTCAAGGAGTTCGTCGAACCCGCCGACATCGCCGCACTCGCGTCGTTCCTGGCCGGACCGCACGGCCACATGGCCAGCGGCGCGAGCTACGTGATGGACGGCGGGTGGACGGCCAGATGAGCACCTACTCCACCTTCGACTCACCCGGGCTGTTGCACGCCGGCATCTGGGACCCCGACTGCGAACCCGCCGGCACGATCGTCGCCATCCACGGCATCACGTCCTCGCACAAGGCGTGGCTGGCGTTCGCCCGGGAGCTGCCCGAATGGCGGATCATCGCCCCCGACCTGCGTGGACGCGGCCTGAGCAACCACCTCGAGGGCCCCTACGGCATGGTCCGCCACGCAGACGACGTCGCCGCCCTGCTGGCACACCTCGGGGTTGAGCACGTGCTGCCAGTCGGGCACTCGATGGGGGCGTTCGTCTCGGTCGTGCTGGCGCACCGCTACCCGCACCTCATGGACCGGCTGGTCCTCGTCGACGGCGGCATCCCGCTGCGCATCCCCGACGGGATGGACGCCCGCGAGGGGATCGAGGCAGTGCTGGGACCGGCGGCGGAGCGGTTGTCGCGGACCTTCCCGTCGCTGGCGGACTACGAGGCCGGCTGGCGCCAGCACCCGGCGATGAAGGAGTGGAACGACGACATGTCGGACTACGTCGCCTACGACCTCCACGGCGAGCCGCCGTCGATGCACCCCGCCACCCGGTACGAGGCGATGGCGGCCGACACCGTCGACGTCACCGGCGACGGCACCGACCTCACCCGCGCCCTGGACGCGCTGACGCTGCCGATCCTCCTGCTGCGCGCCGAGCGTGGCATGTTCGACCAGCCCGAGGGACTCTACCCGCCCGGCTGGCTCGACGGCTGGAAGGATCGGGTCCCCACGCTGGAGGTCCGCGACGTCGAGGGTGTCAACCACTACACGATCGCCATGCTGCCTCAGGGAGCGCGGGTCGTGGCCGACGCCGTCCGCGAGGGTGTCACGGTAACCAGTGCTCCGGTGGTCGAGTAGCGGGCCTGCTGGTCGAGTAGCCGGCTCCGCTGGTCGAGTAGCAGGGCTCCGCTGGTCGAGTAGTCGGCGAGGAACGAGCCGGCGTGTCGAGACCACTCGCCACGGCCCAACACCAACTCCAGCCGGATCTCGACACGGCGCCGCTCGTCCCTCGCGGGCGCCTACTCGATCATCGGGAGCTGGCGACAGCCGGATCTCGACACGGCGCCGCTCGTCCCTCGCCGGCGCCTACTCGATCATCGGGGGTCGGAAACGAGCCCCGACGAGACCGTGTAGCGTCGCCCCATGACCTTGCGGGTTGCGTTCGTCTCCATGCACACGTCGCCGGCGGAGCGGCCCGGCACCGCCGACGCCGGCGGGATGAACGTGCTGATCCACGCGCTGGCCGACGCAATGGGCCAACTCGACGTGCACGTCGAGTTCATCACCCGTCGCGGGGGCCCGGACCAGCCCGACGTCGTCGACTTCGCCGAGGGGGTAGTCCTGCGCCACGTGACCGCGGGGCCAACCAAGCCGCTTCCCAAGAGCGAGATCCACCACCACATCGACGAGTTCCGCGCGGGGATGTCGGAACTCGGCCCCTTCGACCTCATCCACTCCCACCACTGGATGTCCGGGGTGGCCGCCATTCCACTCGCGCGGGAGTGGGGCATCCCGCACGTCATGACCTTCCACTCCGTGGCCGCACACCCGAACTCCTCCCTCCGCGACGGCGAGCCGCCCGAGACCCCTGACCGGCTGGCCGGAGAGGTGCTGTGCGCCGAGCAGTCGGACCTGGTGATCGCCGTCTCGCACCACGAGGCGGCCGTCGTGATCGGACGCTGCAACGCCGACCCGGAGCGCGTCGCCATCGTCCGCCCCGGCGTCGACGTCGACCTGTTCCATCCCGTTGGGGACTCGGATCCTCAGGGCTGGACCCCGGAGCCCGGCGTCCGGCCAGGCTACCTCGTCTTCGCCGCCCGGCTGCAGCCGCTGAAGGGCCCCGACGTCGCGCTCCGCGCCCTCGCCGGCGTACCGGCCGAGATCCGGCCCGACCTGGTGATCATCGGGCAGACCTCAGCGGACTTCGCCGGATACGAGGCCGAGCTGCACCAGCTCGTCGACGACTTGGGTCTGACCGGCAACGTGGTCTTCCTGCCCGGCCAGGACCGGGAGTCGCTGGCGCAGATCATCCGCCACGCGTCGGTGATGCTGGTGCCATCGCACTCCGAGACGTTCGGGCTGATCGCGCTTGAGGCGTCGGCCTCCGGGGTGCCGGTGCTTGCCGCCGCCGCGGGCGGCCTGACCGAGGCCATCTGCAACACCCACACCGGGATCCTGGTGCCTGGCCACGACGCCGCCGACTGGTCCCGCGAACTCACCGCCCTCCTCCGCGACGACGAACGCCGCGCCGCGCTCGGTGCGACTGGTCGTAGGCGCGCGCTGGACATGACCTGGTCGACGGTGGCCGAGCGCACTCTCGCGGCCTATCACCGGGTGCTCCGCGCCCACTGAGACCACTCAGCCCCACTAACCGAATCGGAGGCATCATGAGCCACATCACCTTCGTCCACGCCCACCCCGATGACGAGACCATCGCTACCGGTGCCCTGATCCGGCACCTCGTGGACGCCGGGCACACCGTCACCGTCCTGACCGCCACTCGTGGCGAGCTGGGCGACGTCGTCCCCGGCCCGCTGTCGCACCTTGCCGGGACGCCCGAACTCGAGTCCCACCGCCAACAGGAACTGGCGGGAGCCCTCGCGGTCCTGGGCGTTGCCGAGCACGCCTACCTCGGGACGCCGCCGGCGCGGGACGCCGTCGGGTCCCGCAACTACCGCGACTCCGGAATGGTCTGGCTCAGCGAGGGCGTGGTGGGCCCGGTCGAGGACCCGGACGAGCGTTCCTTCTGCGCGGCGGAGGAGGCCGACATCCTCGCCGACCTCATCGCCTGGCTGCGGCACGTGCACGCCGATCTCGTGATCACCTACGACGCCGACGGCGGCTACGGCCACCCCGACCACGTCCGCTGCCACGAGGTCACCCGCACCGCGGCGGATGTGCTTGGACTCGACTTCGCCGTCGTGGTGCCGGAACCCGGCGACGGCGTGGTGTGGTTCGACCTGACGGAACTCGAACCCGTGGTGGTCGAGGCCCTGCGCCACCACGCGTCGCAGGTGAGCGTGGACGGTTCCACCCTGACCCACAGCGGAGGGCAGAGCGAACCCGTCACCACCTCCGTGGGGCTGCGCGGCAGCACGGCAGTGATCTCGCGGTGAGTGCGGCGGGCAAGCGGTTCCGGCACGTCTTCTGGGACATGGGCGGGACGATCGTCAACACCTACCCCGCCCTCGACGCCGCACTGGCCGACGTCGTCCGGGCCGCCGGGCACGACGTCGCCCAGGCCGACGTCGCCGCCGCCACCAGGATCTCGACGGGCCACGCCGTCGAGGTGCTCTCCGAGCGGTTCGGTATCCCGGTCGAGGAGTTCGAGCGGGCCGAGGACGCCCTGAAGGAGCGCTGGCGAAGCGACCCACCGCCGGCCATGCCGGGGCTGGATCAGGTGATGGCACAGGTCTCGGGGCTGAATCTGGTGGTCACGCACCGCGACCGCCGCAGCGCGTCGTCGCTGCTGGACGGGCTCGGAGTGGAGGTGGACGACCTCATCTGCACCGATGACGGCTTCCCCCGAAAGCCGGACCCCGCGATGTACCTGGAGTTGGTCCGGAGGCACGGGCTCGAAGTCGATGACTGCGTGGGAGTGGGCGACCGGCCGATCGACTCCGAGGCCGCCGCGGCCGCGGGGATGGCGACCGTGATGCTCACGACACCGGGGGTGGAGGTCCGCGAGGCCGGCGACCTGATGATCGAGCACCTCACCGACCTGCTCCCCCACCTCGCCTGACCGGCGCCCGATCACCGACGCAGATCGGTTGCCTGAGCCAGAGTGTCGGAAGTTGGCCCATGCCTGGAACAAAGAACCCACACTGAAGACCCAACGGCGGACCCCGCTTGTGCTTTATTGAAGGTCTCCCAACAGGAAGGGCTTGTGATGAACGCAGTAAACGACATCCTCAACCGCATTCCCATGGATCAGTTGGCCGACCAACTGGGCACCGACCAGGCCACCGCCGAAGCGGCGGCTCGTCAGGCCGTCGCGTCGCTCGTCGGCGGGATGCAGAGCAACGCCACCGATCCGGCCGGCGAGGCCTCTCTGGCCAACGCCCTGAACCAGCACAGTTCATCGCAGTTCTTCACCCAGTCGCGGGTCGACCTCAACCAGGTGGATACCGCCGACGGTGAGAAGATCGTGTCCCACGTGTTCGGCTCACCCGACGCGCAGCCGGCCCAGCTCGGCGGCATGCTCGGCAACGCGCAGGTGCAGAAGTTGCTGAAGATGCTCGCGCCGATCGTGATCGGCTACCTGGCCGGCAAGGTGACCAGCGGCGGTTTCGGCGACATCCTCGGCGGCATCCTCGGCGGCGGTCAGCAGCGCCAGTCCGCGCCCGAACCCCGTCGCCAGGGCGGCGGTGGCCTCGGTGACATCCTCGGTCAGGTGCTCGGCGGGGGTGGCGGCGCCACCCAGCCCGAGTCCGTCCAGCAGACCGGCGACAGCCCGTTCAACACTCCGCGCACCGGCGACCCCGGCCCCGCCAGCCCAGGCACCGACCGGTTCCCCACCAGCAACGAGGTCCCGCAGGGCACCGGCGACCATGACCAGATGCCCGACGACGCGCGCGAGGCCCAGGAAGCCGACGAGATCAGGCGCAAGGAGGGCGGCGGGGGCCTCGGGGACATCCTGGGCGACATCTTCGGCAAGCGCTGAAACCATTGCCATCTGAGAACCATTCTCATTACTATGTTGTTGGGTCGGCCGGACGTCCGCAGCCCGTCCGGTCGGCCCCACGCAAGGAGCGCGCATGAGAATTACAGTCATCGGCGACGCCCGCGCCGAGCTTCCGCCTGAACTGGCGGTCCTGCACCTCACTCTGGGCCATGAGTCCGGCGACCTCGACAAGGCCGTGAGCCAGGCCACCCAATTGGCCCAAGCCATGAACGCCGAGTTCCGCGCGCTCAAGGATGCGGACCCCTGCCCTGTCACGGAAACCGTGCTGCTCCCCCTGGCAACCCGAAGTTGGCGACCGTGGGCCCAGGACGGCAGCCAGCTGCCGTTGCGTCACCAGGCCCAGAGCCGCGCCAGGCTGACCTTCAGCAACTTCCGGGCGATGAGCGCGTTCATCAACGGGTGGGCGCGGGAGGCTGGCGTCGTCGTCGATCATGTCGAGTGGAGGCTCACCGAGCAGCGCGAGCGCGCGGAGAAGTCCAGGATCCTTGCCGAGGCCGTCGCCGACGCCCACGAGCGGGCTGGGATCCTGGCGATCGCCGCCGGGCAGGGGGAGGTCCGCTTCTTGGAGTTGTCGGATTCCCCGCTCGACGGCGGCGCCCCACCCGGATTGTTCGCGGCCGGCGGCGCGGACTCCGCGATGATGCGGGGCGGCGGCGACGGCGTCGACCTGACGCCCGAGGACATCCGGCTCCAGGCCCGGGTGCACGCCCGCTTCACCACCGACTGAACGCGACGATGCGGCGGCTCCGGCCCGCATCGGCAGGAAGCTCGCTCAGCTGCGCGGCGGGGTGCTGTCGCGCAGGAGGACCTCGAGGCCGAGGGCCTCGTTGTCCTGCTCCCAGTCGTCGTCGAGAGCGGCATGGAAGGCCTGGTAGCCGACCTGGTGCAGCGGTACGTGCACGGTTGTCAGCGTGGGGCTGACGTCGCGGCCGGTGGGGATGTCGTCGAAACCGGCCAGGGCCACGTCGGTGCCCACCTCGCGTCCCGCGGCCCGCACGACGTTGAGGGCGCCGATGGCCACGGCGTCGGAGATGCCGAAGACGACGGTGCCCGGCTCGACGCCGTCGGCGAGCGCCTGGGTCATCAGCTCCATGCCCGATTCGCGGCTGAACCCACCGCGGTAGACCCGGGGTTCCTCGCCGCCCCCGGCGGTGAACCCGGCGGTGAAGCCCTCGACTCGGGCGTCGCTGGTGACCATGCCGTCCGCCGCGGCCAGGACGACGGCGCTGCGATAGCCACGTTCGGCGAGGGCAGCGCCGAGCGCTTCCCCACCGCCACGGTTGTCGACCAGGACAGTCCTGACGCTGCCGGCTCCCTCGCCGAGGGCGACGACGCGGCCGCCGGCCGCCTCGACCAGGTCCAGTTCGCGCTGCAGTTCGGGCGCCAGCTCCCGCGACATTCGCGACGCGGCCAGGATCAGGCCTCGGGGCCGTTGACCGCGGAGGGCGCGGACGAGGCGCACCTCGCGCTGGGTGTCGCGATCGGTCATTGCGACGGTCACCACCAGACCCGACTCGTCGGCGCCCTGCGCCACGCCGGAGGCGAGTTCACCGAAGTATGGGTCGGCGATGTCGGCCACCAGCAGCGCGACCACTGCGGAGGTGCCGCGCGCCGTCGCCTGCGCCGAGAGGTTGGCGGTGTATCCGAGCTCGGCCGCGGCTGCCTCGACCCGCTCTCGGTAGGACTCGGCCACCTTCCGGGTGGAACCGTTCAGGACCCTGGACGCGGTGGCGAGTGAGACACCGGCCGCGTGCGCGACGTCGTGCAGGGTCGCCGAGCCCGGGCGTCGGGCGTGTGTGGGTGTCGGCATGGCTGGATTCTAGGGGTTCAGATGCGGTGAGACCGCAGCGGAGAAGCCCGCGGCGGTGAGGCGGACGGCCTCCGACGGGTCTGTGGCCCAGATGTCGGCGTTGAAGATCTCCACCTCGATGTCGCGGTCGTAGCCGGAGGCCATCACCGCCCGGGTGATGGGGCCGAAGTCGATCACGCCGTCGCCCGGGTAGTGACGCGCCAGCAGGACGTCCTGCGGCAGCGGGGTGGCCCAGTCGCAGACCTGGTAGGTGGCGATCCGCCCCTCACGGCCGGCGCGCTCGACCTGGGCGATGACGTCGGGGTCCCACCAGATGTGGAAGGTGTCGACGGCGGCGCCGACGACCGCGCCGTCGAAGTCCGCCGCGATGTCCAGTGCCTGGCCGAGCGTGGACACGACGCAGCGGTCCGATGCGTACATCGGATGGAGCGGCTCGATGGCGAGCGTGACCCCTGCGGCCTCGGCCTCGGGGGCGAGTTCCCCGATGGCGTCGCGCACCCGCTCGCGGGCCCCGGCGAGGTCACGGGAACCCTCGGGCAGTCCCCCGGCGACGAGCACCAGGACCGCAGCTGACCCGGGCGCGCCGGCGGCCGCCAGCGTCGCGGTCTCCTCGATGGCGACGCGGTTGTCATCCAGCGACGACCGCCGCGCCGGCCCCTCCGGGAGCGTGAAGAACCCGCCCCGGCAGTGCGACGAGAACCGCAGCCCGGAGTCGGCCAGCATCTGCGCGGCGGTGGCGAGTCCGACCTCCTGCACCGGTTCGCGCCAGAGCCCGATGGCCTGCACCCCGGCGTCGGCCGTGACGCGCAGGGCGGTGGCGAGGTCCGCGTACTTGATCGTCGCCTGATTGATTGACAGCCGCGGGTCGACGGACATCAGCCCTCCAGGCCCAGCCGCGGCAGCTCGACCTTGCGGCCCTCGCGAGCCGACTGCAGCCCGGCCTCCGCGAGCAGCACGCCACGCGCGCCGGCAAGGAGGTCGAACTCGTAGTCGGTGCCCTCGACGTAAGAGGTGAGGAACTCCTCCCACTGCTGCTTGAAGCCGTTGTCGAAGGTCCGGTTGGCGGGGATCTCGGCCCAGTCGGCGGAGTAGTCGTGGGAGTCGGCGAGGTCAGGGTTCCAGACCGGCTTCGGGGTCGAGTTGCGGTGCTGGATCTTGGCGCCGAACAGCCCGACGACGGCCGAGCCGTGGGTGCCGTCCACCTGGAACTCCACGAGTTCGTCGCGGTTCACGCGCACGGTCCAGCTCGAGTTGATCTGGGCGACGATGCCGCCCTCCAGTTCGAAGGTGCCGTAGGCGGCGTCCTCGGCGGTGGCGTCGTAGTGCTCGCCCTTCTCGTCCCAGCGGTCCGGGATGTGGATGGCTGCGGTGGCGTAGACGCTCTTGACCTCGCCGAAGAGGTTCTCCAGGACGTAGTTCCAGTGCGGGAACATGTCGACGATGATGCCGCCGCCGTCCTCGGCACGGTAGTTCCAGCTGGGCCGCTGGGCCGGCTGCCAGTCGCCCTCGAAGACCCAGTAACCGAACTCGCCGCGGACAGACAGGATGCGGCCGAAGAAGCCGGAGTCGATCAGCAGCTTGAGCTTCTGGAGACCGGGCAGGTAGAGCTTGTCGTGCACGACGCCGGTCTTGACTCCGGCGGCCGCTGCCAGGCGCGCGAGTTCCACGGCCTCGTCCACCGTCTCAGCCGTGGGCTTCTCGGTGTAGATGGTCTTGCCGGCGGCGATCGCCTTGCGCAGGGCCTTCGCGCGGGCCTTGGTGACCAGGAAGTCGGCGTAGATCTCCCAGCGGGGGTCGGCGAGGGCGGCGTCGAGGTCGGTGGTGTAGTCGTCGATGCCGTGACGCGCTGCGATCTCGGCGAGCTTGCCCTCGCTGCGACCGACGAGCAGCGGGCGGACGGTCACCTTCGACCCGTCGGGCAGTTCGACGCCACCCTGCTCGCGGATAGCGAGGATGGAACGCACCAGGTGCTGGCGGTAGCCCATGCGTCCCGAGACGCCGTTCATGATGATGCCGATCTCGCGGACGTTGCGAGCTGCGGACTCGGCTGGAGCCTGGGAGGCATTGGTTGTCGTCGTCACTACAGATTCCTTCTCTCGAACCCATCGTCGGGTAAGCGCTTTCCACAATACTGTCATGCCTCACCCGCTTCCGCAAGGGGAACGAGCCGTACGAAGGGGCTGCTTCGTCGGCCGCCGCAAAGCGCAAACCGCGACTTTCGTTTGCACAAGCAGGGGAAAAGAGTCGACAAGTAACACCGACCTGCTTCCCACGGGGCCGATCACTCTCGTAGGTTCCTCGCGGGCGGCTACCCAGCGGCCCCAAGGACATCGAAGTCAAAGGAGGAGAAACGATGATGTTTTCTCGCCACACCAGAGCCACTCTTGTAGCCCTCACAGTGAGTGGACTCGCCCTCACTGGCTGTGCCGGTGCAGCAACCACCGATGAATCGCCCACGCCCTCCGCAGAAGAGACAGGCGCTTCCACCCCGGAGGAGTCCGGCGCTCTTGAAGGGACGGTGTCGTTCCGTTCATGGAGCCCCATCGCCCAGACGACTGAGCAGATGGTGGCCGCATTCCAGGACGCCAACCCCGGCACCACCATCGACGCCACGATCTTCAATTACCCGGAGTACCTGGTGGATCTCCAGACGCGCGCCAGTTCCAACACCTTCCCCGACATCGTCGGCCTCCAGCCGGGCGCCCTCACCCAGCAGTACCGCTCCAACCTGATGCCGCTGCAGGACTGCGCCGCCTCCACCTGGGGCGAGGACTGGCAGGAGATGTTCTACCCCATCGGTATTGAGCAGGCTCGCGCCGGAAACCCGGAGGGCGACGAGAATTTCTACTCCCTGCCCATCTTGGTCCAAACGGTGAACCTGTGGGCGAACACCCAGCTCTTCGAGGAGGCAGGCCAGGAGATCCCCCAAACATGGGACGAACTCAAGGCAGTCGTCGAAGCGATGGAAGGTAACGGTTACGCCCCGTTCATGCTGCCGGCGAAGGATGGCTGGTTGCGCAACGCCGTGTTCCTCCAGATCGCCAACAACGTCGAGCCGGGACTGGTGTACCAGGCCGAGGACGGCGAGGCGGACTGGACGAGTCCGGAACTCATCGAGGCCTTTGACTACTTCGGCAGGCTCTTCAGCGAAGGGATTGCCCAGGATGGCGCCATAGGTCTTGATGCGTACCCGTCCGGTGCCAACCAGTTCGAGGCCGGCAACGCCGCCATGATCCCCCTGGGAGCCTGGTGGATCCAGCAGTCGGACCCGACCAAGGACCAGTCCACCATCCCTGCTTTGTCCGTGGGCATGGAGGGATATGAGCCTTTCCTCTTCCCGACGCTCCCGGGAGGTGCCGCGGAATCCCAGTTCGTGGGCGGCATCGACGTCTCGCTGGGGATCTCCGCCAACAGCGAAAACCCTGAACTGGCCTGCGCAGTCCTGACCGATTGGATTGCGGGGGACGGAGGGCAGAAGCTCATCGACACCATGAATGACATCCCTGCGGTCAAGGGCCTGAATCCCAGCGAGTTCACCTCGGAGAAGCAGGAAGCCATCTGGGACACCTTCGTCAACGACTGGCTGCCAGAGGTGAAGTACTCCCGCTACTTCGATGACCCCAAGCTGGACCAGGCCGTTTCCGACGCCCTGGCCGCTGTGGCCACCGGCGAGCAGACAGCGGAAGAAGCTGCCGCAGCCGTCCAGTCCGTGTCTGACACCCTCAACAACTAGCCGCCTTGTGCGCCCCGGGAGCCTCAGCCCGGGGCGCTTGGCAGGACAGACCACACATGAACTCCCGTATCAGATCGTCGATCCCAGGGATGCTGTTCCTCGCTCCTGCGATCGTCCTCTTCGCACTGTTCGTCGTCTACCCGATCGTCTACAACATCCAGTCCTCACTGCTGGAGTGGGACGGAGTCAACGCAGGCCTCTTCGTTGGTCTGGACAACTACGCTCAGCTGTTCCAGGACCCTGTGTTTCACACAACCATCCGCAACTCTGCGCTCTGGATCCCCCTGACGATCGTCCCGCAGGCCGCGATTGGCCTCCTTCTGGCTCTCGCACTCAACTCCAAGATCGCCGGGTCCACGATCTATCGCGCGCTCTTCTTCATTCCGGCGATCCTCTCACCGATCGTCGTGGGTATCGTCTGGCAGCGCATCATGGACCCGTTCAATGGGGTGTTGGTCTCCGTGGGAAACGCATCTGGGATCGAATGGCTGGGCGGAAACTTCCTCGCAAACCCCGACACGGCGATCTTTGCCGTGATCTTCGTGAACGTATGGATGTGGACCGGGTTCTCGATGCTGTTCTACCTCGCGGGACTCCAACTCATCGACTCGTCGTTGCTGGAGGCCGCCAAGGTCGACGGCGCCAGCTGGTGGCAGTCCATCACCCGGATCGTGTTCCCTCTGCTCAAGCACACCCACCTGTCGCTGCTCATGTTGGGCATCATCGGTTCCCTTAAGACCTTCGAGCTTGTGTACGTCCTGACCGAGGGTGGCCCCAATCACGCCTCGGAGATGCTGCCGACATTCGCGTTCCAGGAGGCCTTCCAGCTCCAGAGCGTCGGCTACGCCTCAGCCATCAGTGTCGTGCTGATCGTCGTCGCCGTCGCAGCTTCACTGTCAATGGTGCGCGTCTTCGGCGCGGGCTTCATCACAGGAGAGGAGAAGGCGAAGTGACGCAACGAGCAGACACTCAGTCCATGCCCATTCGCCGCAGACCCGACAACAGGCGTTGGCTGCACCTGGTGCTCGGCCCCCTCGCTGCGGTGTGGATGATCCCTGTGATCATGGTCGTGGGCCTGTCCTTGATGCCCGCCAACAACCCGAAGACGACGTTCTTCGGCATGCTCCCCGAGGCGCCGGCTCTGTCGAATTACTCACTGGTTTTTGAGCAGAACCCGATCCTCACCCACTTGGCCAACAGTCTTCTGATCACAGTCCCCTCCGTCGTGATCGTCGTCATGGCAGGCTCCATGGCTGCCTTCGCACTGGCAAGACTGCACGTGCCATTCAAGGCGGTGGTCTTCAGCCTGCTGATACTGGGACTCGTTCTGCCAATGCCGGGTATCGTCGTCGCCGCGTTCAAGATTCTGCAAGCCATCGGACTTTACAACTCGATCATCGGAGTGGTGCTCGTCTACTCAGCTCTCGGGATGCCGTTCGCCGTGATCATCCTGAGGACGGCCTACCTGGCCATTCCCGACGAGACATATGAGGCGGGACGCGTCGATGGAGCCAGTGCCTGGACGATCTTCTGGCGCCTGTACTTCCCACTCGGGAGACCCGCTCTCTCCGTAGTCGTCATCTGGCAAGTCATGATGAGTTGGAACGACTTCCTGCTTCCACTCGTATCCCTGAGCGACAACAACCTCAAGCCATTGACCCTGGTGCCGCTCGCCTACCGGGGTGTTTTCCTCAGCCAGCCAGGCGCGTTGTTCGCAGTACTTGTGCTGATCTCCATCCCGGTGGTGATCGTGTTCATCTCGGTCCAGCGGTACCTGGTCCACGGCCTGGCGGGAGCAGTCAAATGAGTCTCATCGGCGTTGACCTCGGCACGAGTGGCGTCCGTGCCGGTGCCTACAGCAGCGACGGTCAGGAGCTCGTCAGCAGCGCCGTCGGAGTGGAGTTGAGGAACTCCGGTCAACGAGTCGAACTGGACATGGACGCAGTCCTTGCGGCAGTCGCGGACTCACTCAGGTCAGTGATCGCTTCTCCCGTTATCAAGGCTGACCCGCCCCAGGCTCTCTCATTCAGCGTACTGGGCGAGGCTGTGGTTCCCCTCGATTCCTCTCTGCAACCACTCGCCGACGCACCAGTGAGCATGGATCCCCGGGGGCTGGCCGCAGCCCAGGCAATCCGTGACACGCTCGGCGATGAACGCTTCCAGGAGATCACCGGACAACCGCTGCACCCGATGTTCTCGATCTTCAAGATCGCGGCAAACCTTGACGGTGCATGGTCAGGCCGGAAGATCCGTTACGCAACAATCGACACCTGGGTGGCATCCGAGATGGGAGCCCACTTCGCGACCGATCTCTCGATGGCTGCAAGGACCGGCGCATACGACGTGGAGAACAGGTCTTGGTCAGAGGAAGTGCTGGACGGCATCTCCCGTACCAGCGGGGTAGCCGTGAGTTCGCGCCAACTACCCGAAGCGGTGGAATCCGGGACCGTGATCGGCGTGGTCAGCGATAGGGCCGCTGACAAGTTCTCTCTCCCAATTGGTCTGCCGATCATCGCCGGCGCCCACGATCAGGCCGCGAGTTGGGTGGGGGTCGGTGGCGAACCTGGCATCCTTTCGGCCTTCTCCCTCGGGAGTTCGGACTGTCTGACCTTCGGCCACGACGGACGCCCCTCACAACTCATCGGCACCGGCCTCGCGACTTATCCCCTGCGAGCGGGGCAATGGGTGACCCTGGCCGGGACAGCTGCCGGGGGGTGGGCACTGGAATGGTTCGCGAGGCTCACGGGCACGCCTGTCCCGGAGCTCTTCGCTGACCTGCCGAATGAACCGTCCTCCCTTATGGTGCTCCCCTACCTTGCGGGCTCCGGCACTCTGGACAACGATCCCGCCGCCACCGGGGTGATCGCCGGCCTGACTCTCGGCGCGACCCGCCAGGATGTCGCGCTCGCGCTGGTCGAGGCAGCCGGATTCGAACTCGGCAAGATCCTCCGGGAACTTCAGGAGCGAGGTCTGCGAGCCGGACGGATCGTTGCCACCGGCGGAGGTGCCAGCAACCACGCAGCCCTGACCGCGCGTGCCGATGCGGCTGGCGTGGGGCTCACCGGGTATCCCGGTCATGCCTCGCTGCGAGGAGCCGCGATGCTCGCAGGCATAGGCATCGGAGTGGTGGACGTCGTCCCGCCGGTGACCGGCCAGGGCACCGGAGAGCCGCGGTACCCGGGCTGGTTCAGCCAGCGCAGAACCACCTACCGAGACCTGTACACCGCTACCCGTCCCCTGTCCCTACAGACCTTCCAACAAGATCCAACACAAGGAGAAGAAAGCTCATGACCGCCTTCGACATCGATGCCGCCAAGCAGGACATCCTCGATTACTGCCTGCGTTCCATGCAGTATGGCCTGAACTTCAACACCCAGGGCAATATCAGCCTGCGGGTTCCTGATCAGGAGGACCGTTTCCTGATCACACCGACGGACTTGGAGTACGACCGGATGACGGCTGACGACATCGTCCTGGTCGACTCGAACTCCAACCTGATCGAGGGAAGGCACCAACCCTCCTCCGAGGTGACCGTGCACATGGCCGTCTACCGTCGTCGGCCTGACGTGAACGCCATCGTTCATACGGAGCCGATCTTCGCCAACGTCTGGGGAGCCATCGGCGAGCCCATCACCGGCACTCTCGTGAACATGGTCATCTACACCAAGGGTGACGTGCCGATCATGCCGTTCGAACTCTCCAACAACACGGCCTTCGGGGACTCAATGTGCGACGTCATGGGCGATCTCAACGCCGTCGTGTGGGGCAACCACGGCCTCCTGACCGTAGGCGACAACCTGCGCGACGCATTCAAGACGTCCGTGGCTGTGGAGTCTGCCGCCAAGGTGCTGCTCTACGCCCGCACGGTCACGGACAAGCCCATCGTCCTCGACTACAACAAGCTGGGCATCACCTCAGCCCTCTAAGGAGCACAGCAATGACAACCAAGACCCTCAGACACCTCCTCGGCGAGGCAGAGGCAGGCCGGTATGGCGTCGGCGCGTTCAACGTGTCCGACCTCAACCAGGCCGTGGCCGTGCTCGATGCAGCACGAGCCGAGGCATCACCGGTGATCGTGCAGGCCATTGCCGGCATGCACCCGTACCAGGATGAAATCAGGTGGTGGAAGCAACTGAGGGCCTTGGTTGACAGTTACAGCGATGTCTCGGTCGCCCTCCATCTCGACCACGGCCGTACGCTGGCCGACTGCACTCGAGCCATGGACACCGGATTCACCAGCGTGATGATCGACGCGAGCCGCCGCGTCGAGGACGACCGCCCGGCCTCCCTGGAGGACAACATCGCCCGCACTGCCGAGGTTGTCGCGTTGGCGCGTAGGTGTGGGGTCAGCACCGAGGGCGAACTCGGCACCGTCGGGGGCGCCGAGGCGGGTATCGGGGCCAGCGCCGAGGACATCATCTTCGCAGACCCCGACACGGCGGCCCATTTCGTTGAGGCAACTGGCGTCGACGCGCTCGCCGTCGCGGTGGGCACCAGCCACGGGGCAGTCAAGTTCACAACTGCGGAGGGCGGCCAGACGCTGCGCCTCTCACTCATCTCGGCCATCAAGGAACGGCTCCCGGACACCTTCCTGGTCCTCCACGGCAGTTCCTCCATCCCTCCCGAACACGTTCGCACCATCAACGCCCATGGTGGCAAACTCCCTGAGTCCTACGGAGTCAGCTCGGAACAGAAGCAGGAGGGTATCGCCCACGGAATCCGCAAGATCAACCAAGGCACAGACTCCCATCTTGCCTGGACGGCGGCACTTCGGGAATTCCTGACCACCCACCCGTCGGTCATGGAGCCCAGTGAGGCAATCGCCTGCGCGATGAGCTCCATGCGAGCCATCGTCTCCCTCCGAATGAGAGAATTCGGCTCCAGCGGCCAGAGTGCGTAGCCGCGGTCACCTCACGCACCTAGGCCGAGTGGGCAGCCTCCGCAGGACACTAGCGCACTGCCCACTCCCCGCTGGCTGACCGGTGTGAGAAGAAACTAGGCGACCACGACCTCCACCCCGACGTCCCGTACTGCACTGATGGCAGCAGGGTCCGCCGAGTCATCCGTCACGAGGACAGTCACTGCACTCAGGGGGCAAATCCGACTCGCGCGCACCAGTCCCAACTTCGAGGAGTCAGCAACCAGGACCGTGCGGGTCGCGTTCTGGATGATCTGGCGCTTGACGTCCGCCTCGGCGAGAGAGATGTTCGTCACCCCGGCGGTTACGTCAACGCCGTTACAGCCGACGAAGGCGATGTCGGCCCGGATCCGGTTCAAGACTGTGCCCGCGAGGGGGTCGACCAGACAGTGCAGGGCCGGGCGGAGCGTGCCGCCGGTCACGATGACGGTGACTCGGGGGATGGCCTGCTCGAGTTCCAGAGCGATGTTGAGGGCATTCGTCACCACCGTGATGTCACGCAGTTCGGTGCGCTTGACCAATGCGCGGGCGATCGCCATTGAGGTGGTCCCTGCATCGACGGCCACTACCTGGTGACTCTCGACCAAGCCGGCGGCCGCACGTCCGATCAGTTCCTTCTCGTAAGCGCGTTCCTGAGCCGCTTCATCAAAGCTGGTCTGATGACCCTGCACGTCCCCCACGGTCATAGCTCCACCGTGGACTCGTCGGACTGAACCCTCCTCGGCCAAGGCGTCCAAGTCTGCTC
The DNA here is from genome assembly GCF_020687685.1 of Tessaracoccus sp. OS52. Classification (GTDB taxonomy): domain Bacteria; phylum Actinomycetota; class Actinomycetes; order Propionibacteriales; family Propionibacteriaceae; genus Arachnia. The sequence continues at coordinate 73,804 of NZ_JAJEWM010000003.1, forward strand.
GCACCGTCACCTCGGAGATTTCGAATAGCTTCGCGAGGTCGGTCACCAGCGCGAAACCCCGCTTGTAGACGAGAGAGCGCATCCTGGAACGGCGTGCCTCCGCTGGAAGACCCCCCATGTTGCCGAGCATGGGTGAACTCTATCCCTGTGTCCGGGCGAGACGCCGCTCAGCCATTGCGGATGGTGCTCGGGACTCAGAGTCGGCAGTCATCCACGGCAGACCAGCGACCAACTCCTGTGCGGGTCATTGCGTTGACGCGCGGCAGTCCTCACCACGAAAGGGCCCACCCAGCGTCGCACTGATGTAACACACGTCGAGAAGGCCGGCGGTGAACGGCAACACACCCCACGCCAAGGACGCCTTGCCGCCGGCCGTGCGGCGAGCAGCAAGTCCGGCCACCAGGAAGCCGGTCCCAACCACCGCACGGAGCGCCCGGCCCCCGGGGCTGTTGATCCAGACGCCGAACGCAGAACTGTTGAAAGAATCCGCTGAGGCACTCATGCGCGCATCGTAGGCACGCCACTGCCCGCTTCACAATGGGAAGATCGGGTATGAGGAAGACCGAGCTGCAACGCGGACGCCGCACCCTTCCGGCGCAGGCCAGTCTGGCCGCGACGGCGTCACGGTGAGCAGGGCTGCAGGCTACCGGGCCTCCGGGGCGGACTGGCCGTTCGGCCACCCCGAGTGGGCCCACGGCGTCGCGATGGAGGGCTACTTCTGGCGGCTCACGGATCCGGGCACCGGACGCGTCGTCATAGCGCTGATCGGGGTCCAGAGCGACCGCACCGGCCGCTGGGCGCTCGCGGGCGTGGGCACGTCCGGCGGGGCATGGCGCCAGGCGATCATCCCCATGGCCGAAGCCCGCAACCACGGGCTGGGGGCACGTGCCGCTGGGCCGGAGGGGTCTTTTCGCGGGACCGACGAGCGAGTCGTCGTCGACATTGGCGTCGGCGCCCACCTCGACATCAGGCTCGACGGGCTGTCCCGCTGGCCGGCCAGGCGACCGTTCGGCGGGTCCAGCTGGTTCCAGCTGATCCCGGGGCTCAACCAGTACTGGCACCCTTGGCTGCTAGGGGGTCGGGCATCCGGGACGGTGGACGTCGACGGCGTGCGCTGGGAGTTCGACGGGGCGCAGGTCTACGGGGAGAAGAACTGGGGCAGGGCCGGCTTCCCCGACTCGTGGTGGTGGGGTCAGGCGCACGGCTTTGCCGACGACGGCGCGTGCGTCGCCTTCGCCGGTGGCGACGTCGTGGCCGGTCCCCTGCGCACCGAGGTGACCGCGCTCGTCGTCCGACTGCCCGATGGGCGGGTCCTCCGACTGGGGAACCCCGTCACCTCACCGGTCCGCGCTGACGTCGGGGACGAACACTGGCGCCTGGAGGGACGCTCCCACGGCTGGAGGATCAGCGTCGACGCCGACGCGCCGCTCAATGCCGCGCACGTCCTGCCCGTGCCGCTGGTGGGACAGCGCCGCGCCGTTCCCGGCGCGATCGAGCACCTCAGCGGGCGGCTCCGCGTCGAGGTGACCCGTCACGGCCGAACCGTCTGGGCCGGAGAGTCCCACGTCGCCGGCCTGGAGCACGGCGGACTGGACCGCGCCGCCGCGCTCGCAGCATCGAGGAGCAACGTGCTGGGGTGACCCTTCGACCGCCGGCGCGGGACGCCCTACCGGTGCTCGAAGCCGACCGTCTGTGGCTGACGGCGAATCACCGAGCCGAGCCCAGCACCACCTGCGCGATGAGATGGTCAAGCCGTCGAACGTCGACACCCTTGCCCAAGGTGATCTTGATGTGGCCAGCACGGGTCCACAGTTCGATCTCCGAATTGAAGTCGAACGTGCCCGCGTTCTCAGAGGACCACATGTTGATGGAGGAGTAGGGCACGGAGTACATCTCCACCTTCTTGCCGGTGATTCCTTGCGAGTCTCGAACGACGATTCGCCGGTCGGTGAACACCGCGGCGTCGCGGAAGGTCTTGTAGGCCGCGATGGGCTGTTCACCAGGGATGAGGATCGACCCGATGTCCCTCGGGATTGGGACTTCTGCGTGGAACGTCCAGGCTGTGATTGGTGTCAGTTCTGCGCTCATGGGAACTCCTTAGAGAGACGTCGTGTTGGTAGGAACCATAGATGTCGGCCCCGACAACTCCAGTTCACCAACCAGTGGGGCCACGAGCGGGGACGCTGCAGCTTCGGGGGTTCGCCACCGCTGTGGCGGTGGCGCGGTCGGCGAACGGTGGCGCGGTCGGCCAACGGTGGCGCGGTCGGCGAACGGTGGCGCGAGCTCAGGGGGGCAGCGTCGAAAAGAAGGCCGGCCGGCCCACACCGCTGGCCAAGCGCGTCGGACGGTCGTCCGCGTCCGCAGCGCGTGGTCTCGCCGAAAGCAGAAGCGGGACCGGGAGTCGCCCCCGGCCCCGCTTGATCCACCAGTGATCAGCTACCCGCAGGTGGCCCTGTGACCACGAACAGGAACTCCGTCCCTGCCGTGTTGCCTGCAGCATCACTCACCGTGACGCTCACCTGCGAAGCACCGACGCCGCTCAGTCGCCCGGAGATGAGACCGGTCTCGGGGTCTATGGCGAGTCCCTCGGGCAGGCCGGTAGCGCTGTAGGTGACGCGACGGTTGTCCGTCGCCACCACCTGGATCTCCACCTCGTCGCCCGAGGCTTCCTGGACCCGGTCCAGCTCCGCGACCACGGGCGTCTCGGTGTCGGGGAACGGGTTCACTGCTGGCGTGAGACGGAAGAGGTGCCCGTCGCGGCCGAAGTAGAGGTAGCCGTCGTCGTCGAAGACCGCGTGCTCACCGTCGGCGAGCTTCTTGGTCTCGAACGTCTCCGGGTCGAGGACGAAGACCTCGCCCGGGGCGGTGGCCCCATAGAGGAGGCCGTCGGGACCGAACTGCAGCGTCCCCATGCCCCACTGCCCACCGGCCGCGCCGACTGTTGCTTGCTCGAGGACTTCTTTGGTCTCGAGGTCGAACTCGAAGGCGATGCCCTGCGAAGTGAGACCCCAGAGGTGCCCCTCGTCGTCCATCGTGAGCTCGACGTAGTCACGGGCACCCTCGATGGGGGCGCCTCGCCACACCAGCTCGTTGGTCGTCAAGTCCAGGATGAAGACCTCTGCCTGCGAATGAGGGGATTCGCCACCGAGGACTTGGACGCTGGTGCCACCAATGAGCTGGTCACCGGAATGCGTGAGCGACGCGATGCTCATCCCTTCGATCGGTGCACCCAGGTCTGTGCGGACCCGGGTGGCGGTGTCGTAGTGCACCAGGATCCCGGTGTCGATGTCGCGGCCGCCGATGGTGCCCGCGACCATCGAGGTCTCGTCCACGACCTCCAGTGCGTAGATCCGTTCCTGCTGCTGGTCCGAGAGGTAGCCGAACAGGTCATCGGGGTTGCGGCCCCACACGTAGGGCTGGGCCGGGTCGTACTCCCAGACCGCAGCCTGGGGGTAGGTCGTGAAGTAGACGTTGTCGTTGACGCTGGCCCACGCGTCCACCCGTGCCGACGGGCCGGCGGTGAAGTTCGCGTACTGCCCGGTGGCGGTGTCGTAGGCGTCGACGGTCACGGCGCCGGAGCTGCCACCGACGTAGACACGACCGTCAGCGTAACCGAGCGACCTGATGGTGACCCCGAATTCGGGAACCTCCGCCTTCCGGACCTCGCCCGTCCCGGTCGTGGGGTTCCAGACCCAAAGCTCGTCGCGCGAGCTGAGGCCGACGACACTCTCTCCCGGCCACGCCGGGTCGTTGAGGTCGATCAGCGAGATTCCCGCCGACCCCTGCGCCGAGGAGAGAGGCTGGCTCCAGCCGGTGTGCGCCAGCTCCTTGGTACTTGTGTCATACTCCATGAGCCCATCGGAGAGCTTCACGAAGTAGGTCTTGCCGTCAGCGTCAGGCCCCGCCATGCCGCCTTGGGCGTTTCTGTCGATGTTCTGGATCCACTCCCCCGCGGCGACGTCGTAGACGTTCCAGTCCAGCGACGGGCTGGAGTAGGAGAAGAGCAGACCGTTGGCGTAGTGGAGGTGGTAGTGCCGCGCATCGGTGGCGGACGCCTCGGCGGAGGTGATCGTGGTCTTGGCGCCTGTGTTCACGTCGATGGCCACAAGGTGCATGCGGCTGCCCTCGGTGCCGACGAACAGGGTGTCGGTCTCGGGGGCGTAGGCCAGGCTCCTGGCGTACTGCTGTCCCTCGACGGCCACGCCCATGTCCACGACCTCACCGGTCTCGGTGTCGAAGCTGAACACCTCGCCCGAGGGATAGCCGCCCCCGTAGATCAGGCCGTCCTCACCATTGATGAGCCGCGTGATCACCAGGTCTCCGGGGACCGCGATACCCAGATTCTCCACGACGCCGCTGCCGGGCACGTAACGAAGCAGATCGCCCGACGGGCTCCAGGCGGCGATGTAGACGTTGCCGTCGGCGCCGAGCAGCACGTGATGGGACTGGGCGACGCCCTCAACGACGATCTGTTCGAGCTGCTCACCCGTGGCAATGTCGATGACGGAGAACTGCAGGGTCTGCTCGGCCTGGCTGGACACCGCGTAGACCACGGGCCTGCCGTCGGTCCAGTAGCCGGCGGTGGACTGGGTGTTGCGCGTCGTCGTGATGGGGGCGCCGAGGTCCTCGATCACGGGTTCTGGGGCGGGCACGGAATCTGCGGTCGCGGGCTGGACGAGACCCACGCCCGCGAGCACCGCACCGGCGGCTCCGGCGGCTAGGAAACGGAACAATTTCATCGGGTGCAACCTTCCTTCTGGTGCTGTCGCAGCGCCTCTGCCGCGACTCTAGAAAAGCTTCTCTCAAGCACGTTAACGCATCAGGGGTTCAGTCGAACCCTCCGTCGTCGGCCGAACGAAACGTTCCCGCCAGATGCTGCCCCGTCACGGCCGCGCCACCGTTTCCGCCAGATGCTGCCCTTTCACGGCCGCGCTACCGCTGCACCGGTAGTGGGACCGACTACCCGCAGCGCGCCGGGCGAAGGGTGGCGCCGGCCGGGAGCGGTGGCGCGGGTCGGGAGCGGTGGCGCGGGCCGGGAGCGGTGGCGCGGGCCGGGAGCGGTGGCACGGGCCGAGAGCGGTGGCGCGGGCCCAGCAGGTCGGCCGGCGACGTCGTGGCGACGTCGTGGCGACGTCGTGGCGACGTCGCGGCGACGTCGCGGCGTGGCAACCCAGCCAGGTCGGCCGCCTCGGAAAGCGCTTGCCAAACTCCGGGAAGACGGCAAGAATGGCAGCATGAATCGTGTCGCCGTGGTCACGGGAGGCAGCCGAGGTATCGGTCTCGGCATCTCGCAGGCCCTCATCGCCCAAGGTCTCCGGGTCGCCGTCGTGGCCACCCGCCCCGAACCGGAGGGCCTCATCGAGGGGCTCGGCGGGCCGGAGAAGGCCGCCTACTTCCAGGGCCGCGTCGACGACGTCGACTCCCACGCAGGGCTCGTCGCCGACATCGTCGCCCACTTCGGCCGCATCGACGTGCTGGTGAACAACGCCGGCGTCGCACCCGAGGAGCGCCGCGACCTGCTGGAGGCCACCCCCGAGAGCTATGACCGGGTCATGGGCATCAATCTGCGCGGCCCGTACTTCCTCACCCAGGCCGTCGCCCGCCAGATGCTGCAGCAGCAGGGCGACGACGCCGCCAACGTCCGCGGCGTCATCGTCAACGTCTCCTCGATCTCCGCGACGACCGTGTCCATCAACCGCGGGGAGTACTGCCTGTCCAAGGCGGGCGTGTCCATGGCCACCCGGCTCTGGGCGGCGCGGCTGGCACCCGAGGGCGTCCTGGTCTACGAAGTCAGGCCCGGCGTCATCGCAACCGACATGACCGCCGGCGTCAAGGAACGCTACGACTCCCTCTTCGCGCAGGGAATCTCCCCGATGCCACGCTGGGGCCAGCCCTCCGACGTCGGCGGCGCCGTCGCAGCGCTCGCCTCCGGCGCGATGCCCTACAGCACCGGCGACGTCATCCACGTCGACGGCGGCATGCACCTCCCCCGACTCTGAGGACACTGAAATGGCCGAAGCAAACCTCGACCACGTGACCATCGGTGACGAGCGCGTCCCCGTCGTCACCACCACCAGCCTCGTGATCGGCACGGGCTCCGCCGGCTACTGCGCCGCCGAGCGGCTCGCCGGGTTCGGCGCCCCCGACGTCGTGATGGTCGCCGACAAGATCCGGGCTGGCGCCTCCCGCAACGCAGGCTCGGACAAGCAGACCTACTACAAGCTCACCCTCTCGGGCAGCGAGCCGGACTCGGTGCGTTCGATGGCCGAGACGTTGTTCAGCGGCGGCTCCATGGACGGCGACAACGCCCTGGCAGAGGCCGCGCTCAGCGCGCGCTGCTTCTACCATCTGATCGAGGCCGGGGTCCCCTTCCCGGCCAACCACTCCGGTGAGTTCGTCGGCTACAAGACCGACCATGACCCGCGCCAGCGGGCCACTTCCGTCGGCCCCTTCACGAGCAAGTCGATGGTGGAGTCGCTGGAATCGCGCGTCCGGACCCTCGGCATCCCGGTGATCGGAAACTGCCGCCTGTTGGACCTGATCGTTGACGACGGCGAGATCCGTGGCGCCCTGTTCCTGCGCACCGACGTCGGCGCCAGCCGGAACCCTGCCCACGAGGAGGAGCCCGTCGAGACCAACGTCGGCGAGGTCCCCGCGCCCGAACCCAAGGGCACCCTCATCGAGCAGCTAGCCCAGGAGACCTCACGGTTCCTGCTGGTGCGCGCCACCAACGTCGTCCAGGCCACCGGCGGCCCGGCCGGGATGTATGCCGACTCGGTCTACCCCCACGGCCAGTGGGGCGGCGCCGGGGCTGCCCTGCGCAACGGCGCCCGGGGCCACAACCTCACCGAGTGGCAGTTCGGCATGGCCTCCATCAAGCCGCGCTGGAACGTGTCGGGCACCTACATGCAGGTGGTGCCACGGTTCGTGTCCACAGACGTCGACGGCGGCGACGAGCGCGAGTTCCTGGCCGACGTCGTCGCCGACCCCAACCAGCTCGCCAGCCTCGTGTTCCTGAAGGGCTACCAGTGGCCCTTCGACATCCGCAAGGCCCGCGACGGGTCCAGCCTGATCGACCTGCTCGTGTACCGCGAGACCGTGATGCGCGGGCGGCGGGTCTTCCTCGACTTCCGGAGCAACCCCGTCGGCGACCTCGACCCTGCCCAGCTCGACGAGCAGGCGCGCGTCTACCTTGAGCGCGCCGAGGTGGCCGACCTGGCCAACACGACGCCCATCCAGCGGCTGCGGCACATGAACGAGCCCTCCTACCAGTTCTACCTGGGCCGCAACCCGGGCGTGGACCTGGAGACCGACATGCTGGAGATCGCCGTGTGCGCCCAGCACAACAACGGCGGCGTCGCCGTCGACCACTGGTGGCACTCCAGCGTGATCGACGGCCTGTTCCCCGTCGGCGAGGCGGCCGGCGCGCACGGCGTCTACCGCCCCGGCGGCGCGGCCCTCAACTCCGGGCAGGTGGGCGCCACCCGCGCGGCCCAGTACATCACCGCCCATCGGGCGCAGGAGCCCAGGGCTGAGGATTTCGACGCCGTCGCCGCCCCCAGCCTCGAGCGCGCCGGGCGGATGCTGGCCGACGCCGTCGCGCGGTTCACCGCCGGCGCCGAGGACAACACCGGCACCCTGCTGACGGACGTGACCACGCTCATGAGCCGCAACGCCGGGCTGGTCCGGTCCCGCGCCTCCGTCCTGGAGGCACTCAAGCAGGTAACCCAGTGGCTGGCCGACTACGAGCAACTGATCGTCGTCGACGACGCCTCGCGCCGCAGCGTCAACCGGCTGTTCCTGATCCACGACATCCTCACCAGCCAGTACGTGTACCTCCACGCCATGAAGGACTACCTGGACCACGGCGGGCGCTCCCGCGGATCGGTCCTCTACACCGACGCCGAGGGCGACCTCCCCTGGCCCGACCAGGATCTCGGCCTCCCCGAGGAGTTCCGGTTCGTCCTCGACGGCGGCGCGCTCGACGGCGTCACGCAGGAGGTCGACTGGGACGGTGACGGCGAGCCCTCGTTCACCTGGCGCGACGTCCGCCCGATCCCCAGCGACGACGACTTCTTCGAGAACGTGTGGCGCAACTTCCGCACGGATCGCGGCGTGCCGTCGCGCGACGGCGTGAGGTAGGGGAACCGCACCTCGCTGCTACTCGATCGACGGAGACCCGCTGGTCGAGTAGCCGCGGCGAGGCGAGACACGGACACCCGCTGGTCGAGTAGCCGCGGCGAAGCCCGGCGTGTCGAGACCAAGCCCCCGCGTGACCACTGATCTCGACACGCGGCCGGCTCGCTGACGCTCACGCGGCTGCTACTCGATCAACGGGGTGGGCGACCGGCTCGCTGACGCTCACGCGGCTGCTACTCGATCACCGGGTGGGCGGCCGGCTCGCTGACGCCAGATCACCGAAGGATCCGCTGGTCGAGTAGCCGCGGCGAAGCCCGGCGTGTCGAGACCAAGCCCCCGCGTGACCACTGATCTCGACACGCGGCCGGCTCGCTGACGCTCACGCGGCTGCTACTCGATCAACGATTCCCACACCACCTCGTCACCGCTGGCGGCGCGGGCGTCCGGGGATGGCGACGACGGCCAGGGCGGCGCAACCCAGTGCGGGCAGCAGCAGCGGGAACAGGGCCCAGGTGACGATGACGACGAAGCCCGCAGTGGCGAGCAGGTAGAGCGCGCCGGGGACGTCGGCGACGACGAGTCCGGGCACGCGTCGGAGCGCACCTCTCCAACCATCTGCGGGGTTCCAGGCGCCAGCCGCAGCCAGAAGTGCGACGGCCAGGACAGCCAGACCGACCCAGCCCACGACCTCCACCATGACACCGCCGGGCAGCAGGCCGGAGCGGGCGAGGTTGATGTCAAGCAACAAGACTCCGACAAGGGCCAAGAAGACGGCCCCCACCGCAGCACCGGGCAGAAGGGCCCGCTTCACGTCGTCCCAGAACAGGCTCATCGAACTGTCCTCCGCCGCGACGAAGCGGCGCAGGTGCCGCACGCCGGCGGCGAGCCCCGCGGGGAGGGTGACCACCAGCAGGCCGACGAGGCTCACCAGGAGCCCCACCTGCAGGACCTCAGCGAAGAGTCCGAACTTCCCCACGGCCCCGGGATTCTGCTCCGGCGCCCGTTCTTCGCGGACCGGGCCGGACCCGTCGAGTTCTGCCCGACGGGCCGCCCGGCGCGCGCGACGCTCGGTTGCGGCGGACATCGCTAACCCTTCAGACCCTGCGTGGCCACACCGTCGACCAGGAAGCGCTGGAACACGATGAAGAAGATCAGGATCGGGATCAGGGCCACGAACGAGGCCGTGACGGTGGCGCCGTAGTCGCTCGTCGAGGTCTGGTCGTTGTAGAGGCGCAGCGCGATGGGCAGCGGGTAGTTCTCCGGGCTGGTGAGGTAGATCAGCGGTGCCAGGAAGTCGTTCCACGCCCAGATGAAAGCGAAGATCGCGCAGGTGATCAGCGCCGGCTTGATCAGGGGCAGGATGATCGAGAAGAAGATCCGCATGTGCCCGGCGCCGTCGATCTTCGCGGCCTCGTCCATCTCACGTGGCATCTGCTTGATGAACTGCACCATCAGGAAGACGAAGAACGCGTCGGTGGCGAGGAACTTGGGCAGGATCAGCGGCCAGTAGGTATCCACCATGCCCAACTGGTTGAACATGATGTACTGCGGGATGATCACGACGTGGAACGGCAGCAGCAGCGTGCCGATCATCGCGGTGAAGAAGATGCCGACGCCCTTGAAGTTCACCCTGGCGAAGGCGTAGGCGGCCATCGACGCCGACAGCAGCACACCGACCACCGACGAGCCCGCGATGATGAAGGAGTTCAGGAAGAACTTCCACATCGGCACACCTGCGATGCCCTCGGACACCTTGATGTAGTTCTCGACGGTCGGGTTGTTCGGCAGCAGGCCCATGTTGACGCCGAACTCGCCGTTGGGCTTGAACGTCGAGAACACCAGCCAGACCAATGGGTAGAGCACGATGAGCGCGATGACGGTGAGGACGGCGAACCAGATGATGGTCTGCCAGGTCTTGCGCTTCATCTTCGGGCGACGCTGCGGGGCACCGGCCATCAGGTGCTGGGGAGCGGTCTCGGGCATGGCGGACGTGGTCATCGGTTGTCTCCCGAGTAGTGCACCCAGTTCTTCTGGGTGCGGAAGAGGATGGAGGCGATGACGGCGACGACGACCAGGAGAGTCCAGGCGATCGCCGCGGCGTAGCCCATTCGTCCATCGGCGAAGCCGGTCTTGTAGAGGTAAACGGTGATGAAGTTGGTCATGCCCGCGGGCCCGCCGGTGCCGTTGGAGATGATGTAGGCCGATCCGAACACCTGGAAGGCGTGGATCAGGCCCAGCAGCAGGTTGAAGAAGATGACCGGCGAGAGCATCGGCACCGTCACGGCGCGGAACCGGCCCCAAGCGCTGGCGCCATCCATCTCGGCGGCCTCGTACAGCTCTTTCGGAACCTGCTTCAGCCCCGCCAGGAATATGACCATCGTGCTGCCGAACTGCCAGACGGCGAGCAGGATCATCATGGGCAGGATGAGGTCGGGGATACCGATCCAGCCGCCGATGTTGATGCCGAACCGGCTCAGGCCGTTGTCGATTGGGCCACCCGAGGAGAACATGGCGCGCCAGACGATCGCGACGGAGACGGAGCCGCCGATCAGTGAGGGAGCGTAGAACGCCGACCGGAAGAACGAAGCCCCACGGTCGCGGTAGTTGAGCAGAAGCGCGACGGCCAGTGCGGCACCCAACGTGATGGGCGTGCCGACCAGCACGTAGAACAGCGTGATCTGGGCCGACTGGACGAACGTCGGGTCGTTGGTGAACAGCCGGATGTAGTTGTCCAGGCCGATCCACTTGGGCGGCGAGAAGATGTTGTAGCTCGTGAACGAGAGGTACAGGGAGTACCCCATCGGCAGGAGGGTCAGGCCGAAGAACCCGATCAGCCACGGCAGGAGGAACGCGTAGCCCGCGAAGCTCTCCTTGCGCGCTTCCCGACGCTGTCCCGGCCGGTGCTCGATGCCCCGCTTGTTGCTGCGCGGCTTGGTGATGGACGGATCAACTGCTTCGGTGACCCTGTCGACGGTGGTGCTCACTTGCTCTCCCCTGTTTCTGGAGGGACCGCTTCGGGGTCCGGGCGGCCTCGCCCGGACCCCGACGTCAGTCACTGGTTGAGGACGATGTCCATCTCGTTGAAGAACTCTGCAACGGCGTCATCGACGGTGGTGGTTCCGAAGCTGAGCTCGGTGCCCAGCACGCGGAACTTCTCCTCCAGGGTGCCGAACCCGACGATCGGGACCGGCGGGGCGTCGCCGAGACGATCAGCGATCGCCTCTTCGTGCGCCTTGATCTGCTCGCTCAGCGGATCCAGTTCCGCAGCCTCGAGGGCGGTCGACGAGGCCGGCAGGCCACGGTTGGTGCCGAAGATCTCACCGGACTGCTCCGAGTTGATCAGGAAGTTTACCAGCGTCGCTGCCGCTTCCGGGTGCTCGGTGTTGGCTGAAATGGCGTGGAGCATGGAGGGCTTCAGGTACAGGTCCTTGGCGCCTTCCTCCTGGATCGGGGGTGCGAGCAGGTTGAGCTCGGTGTAGCCCTCGCCCAGACCGGCAAGGTAGCCGGCTCCGAAGTTGTCCCACGTCAGCTCGCTGGCGGTCAGAGCGGAGTCGAAGGCACCCTTGGGCGCCACTTCCTCGACTCGCTGCTGCGGCACGCCGATGCCGTCGCGGATGGGCTGGCCCTCTTCCCAGAACTGCTTGAGGCGAGCCTCGTCGAAGCCGGGCTCACCCTCGTCGGAGAACAGGTAGGAACCCTCGGCGCGAAGCTGCAGTTCGAAGTTCTGGATGCGTCCGGTGTAGTCGCCTCCGCCCCAGAACTCGCCGCCGGCGCCCTCGGTGACCTCACCCATCCATTCGGTGTACTCGGTCCAGGTGCCGCCGGGGAAGTCCTCGACGCCGGCCTTCTCGAGCAGGACGGGGTTGGTGAACAGGCCCCAGGCGTTGGTGGAGGTGGGGATGGCGTAGGTGGTGTCGTTGACGACGCCGATTCCCAGGATCTGCTCGGTGAGCGGCTCGGTCTCGATGATGTTGCCCAAGTAGGGGCCGAGGTCCAGCAGCAGCTCGTTCTCCGAGTACTGGCGCAGGTAGGAGTAGTCGAACTGCATCACGTCGGGAAGACCGCCGCCGGCGGCTTCCGTCTGGCGCTTCTCCCAGAACTCCGGGAAGCCGAGGAAGGTGGAGTTGACCGTGATGTTCGGGTACTCCTCGTTGAACGCAGCGATCACCTCGTTGTAGAGCTCGGCGCGCACGTCGTTGCCCCAGAAGGCGAGGTTGAGCGTCACCTCCTCGTCGGGGTTGAAGGTGGCCTCCTGCGAGGCCGAAGCCTCCCCGCTGGGGGCCGTCGTCTCTGCCGGATCGGCATCGCCACCGCATCCGACCAGCGCAAGGGTCGCGCTCGTCGCGAGGGCGACGAGTCCCAGTACCCGCTTGTTGCTGAACATCTTTGTCCTTTCGTATGAACGTCAGTGTCCACGTCGTCCATTGTTAACGTTCACGAATGGATCGACGGTGTGCGCACCGGAGGTCCGGAAAGCGCTTGCCCATCAAGCTACACAAACTTGAAACGTTTTGCAAGAGGGTCCGAACTCAGTTCGGACCTTGTTGCCCAATCGTTACGGTCAGGGCTTGGTGCCCCGCATGTCACTGACCGGGCTGGCGAAACCGTGGCGGTGCGTCGGATGCTTCGCGAGGTCCGCGTGGGTCACGACGGCGCCGTCGGCCGCCGCGGAGGCGTAGATGGCGGCAACCAGTTCGAAGGAGCGGGCGGGCTCGTCCGCGGTCGGAGGCAGCGGCTCACCGGCCAGCAGGGCGTCGAAGACGTCCCGGAGCAGTGGTCCGTGGTCACTGCGCTCCTCCACGCCCGTCAGCTCCCAAGCGGGCGCCTCGTCCTCGAATCCGGTGGCGGGAGTGATCTTCCAGTTCTCATGGCCGTGGCCGTAGACGTGGTCGACGGTGACGGTCGCCTTCTGGGTGTCGATCCTGATGGAGCTGACCTGGCGCGGCGACACCGCGCTGTTGACCACCTGCGCGACGGCGCCGTTGGCGAACGTGACGGTGGCGGTGGAGGCGTCCTCGGTCTGGGTCTCCCGGTCGAGTCGCCAGAGGCGACCCTCAACGGTGGCCCAGTCGCCCAGCAGGAACCCGAGCAGGTCAAGTTGGTGGATGCCGTGGCCGAGCGTGGTGCCGCCGCCCTCGGTCTCCCACTTGCCGCGCCAGGGAACGGCGAAGTAGTCGGCGTCCCGGTACCACAGCGTCTGGCACACGGCGATCAGCGGCCGCCCGAGCGCGCCCTCGCTGAGGAGCCGGCGGAAGTGGGCCGCGGCTGTGCCGGTGCGCTGCTGGAACACGACTGCGAGCTGCCTGCCGGCCGCCGCTGCGGCGGCGCGCATCTCGTCGAGTTCCGCCAGCGAGGGCGCCGGGGGCTTCTCCACGATGACGTGAGCCCCGGCCGCGAAGGAGGCGATGGTCTGGTCCCGGTGCACGCCGGGAGGTGTGCAGATCAGCACGACGTCGGGGTGCTCGGCGGCCAGCAGATCGTCGATGTCGTCGAAGACCCGGGGGTTGCCCCATTCGGCGGCGAACGCGTCGGCCTTGGAGCGGGTCTGGTTGGTGACGGCGACGAGCTCAGCATTCGGGTGTGCCTCGATGGCGCGGGCGTGCAGGTGCGCGACGGCGCCGGTGCCGACTATCGCGCAGCGTAGGGTCTGGCTCATTTTTCGGAGGCCTTTCGGGCTGGTGGTTTCAGAGGGCTTCGTGGCTGAGCGCACGGAGCTCGGAGAGCAGCTGTTCTTCGACGTCAGCAGCGACGTCGGCGACGTCGGCCGTCCCGATCACCAGGGCGGCGGAGAGCACGAGGGTCTCCTCCGGCGGCAGGGACGTCTCCTCGAAGAAGAAGGGAGCCGGATTGAGCCCGGCGTACTCCTCGCTGCGGGCGAACCAGGGGTTCTGGGTCTCGGAACCGTCGAACATGAGGACCCCGGCGGAGCGGTCGGGTGCGACGTAGGCGAGCCAGGGGCCGGGCTCCCCGCGCGCCGCATCGCCCACCAAGCCCTCGGGGGCGAAGATCCGTCCGCCAGTGAACCCGACGGGGCCTCGCCAGAAGATGCCCGCGTAGCCGGCGTTGGGGCGGCCCTTGGAGGTGGGCGAGCCGAAGCCCAGCGTCTGGTCGGTGACGTTTCGCAGTGCGCTGTGCCAGCTGAGCGCCCACGTGTCATCGTCGAGGGTCTGCGCGATCAGGATGCGCCGCTCGTCGAGGACCGGGGTGCCGTCCTCCGCGATCCAGTCCAGGCCCTCCTCGATCCGGCAGCTCTGCGATCCGGGGGCCGCCATCGCGCGCTCGAAGGAACGGTGGACCTGGGCCCCGTTGTTGGGGACCTGGACGTAGCCCTGGTCGTGGACGTAGGTGGGTCCGCCCCAGAAGTTGTGGGGACCAACGCTGGGCAGGGCGAGCGAGAGCCCCTTGTGCCAGACGTGGTCGTCCGGGCGGTAGGCGGTGACGTCGACGCCGCCGGGCGTGCGCAGCAGGGCGTACGGGCGCGGGGACTCCAGTTGCGGTTCCGTGGGCTGGAAGACGTACTCCGCCAGCACCTGGTCACCGCGCCGGAACAACACGCGACCGGCCTCGTCGAGTTCGAACTCCATGGCATCTCCCTGTGAGGAACTGGAACCAAGCCTAGGGCCTAACACAGGGAAAGCGCTATCCGTGACACAATCGTGAATGGTAGACCTGTAGCCTGCCCCTGCACCACGCATCCACCGGAGGAACTGATGGCGTATCACCTGGCCGGCGACTCCACCGTCGCACCCATGAAAGCCGGCGAGGAGCCGATGAGCGGCTGGGGCCAATTCCTGGCCGAGTTCACCGAGGCCCCGGTGCGAAACCTGGCCTTCGGCGGTGCCACCACCGAGAGCTTCCTGGCATCGGGGAGGTGGGCGGAACTGATCGGGGAGGTGGAGCGGGGCGACACCGTCGTGATCCAGTTCGGGCACAACGACCAGAAGGAGCCCGACCTGCTGGCCTCGCGCGGCGGCTACACCGACAGGCTGCGGCGCTTCGTCGGCGAGACCCGGGAGCGCGGTGCCACGGCCGTTCTCTGCACCTCGTGCGAGCGCCGCTGGTTCGACGGCGAACGCGTGACCCCCACGCACGGCGACTACCCCAACGCCGTGCGCGACCTCGCCCACGAACTGGACGCCCCACTGGTGGACCTGACCGTCTTCACCACCTGGCTCTACGAGGATCTGGGCGACGCTGCGTCGCGCGGCCTGCTGTCCCACTACGCCCCCGGCGAGGTGGCCGCCTGGCCCGACGGCCTGACGGACAACACGCACTTCCGGATCGAGGGCGCGCGCCGTATCGCGGCGTTCGTCGCCAGGTCCCTGCGCGCCATCGAGCGGCGCGACGGCGACCTGCCCCCGCTGGCCCCGGCGGCGGGAAGAGGATGAGGACGCTACTGGCCATGCCCTCGGGTCTGCCTGCGAAGTTGTTCACCCAGCCGCAACTCGGGAGGCTCGCGGAGTTGACCGAGCTGGCCACGCAGGCGCCCGTCGAGGACTTCGACGACTGTGACGACGCCCTGCTGGCGGAGGTGGAGGTCCTGGTGACCGGCTGGGGCTCGCCACGCGTGGACGCGAGCGCGCTGGCCAGGATGCCCAGGTTGCGCGCCGTGGTCCACACGGCCGGGACGGTGCGCTCCCTGATCTCGCCCGAGGTCTGGGACCGCGACGGCATCGTCGTGACCAGCACCACCGAGGCCAACGCCATCCCGGTGGCCGAGTACACGCTCGCCCAGGTGCTGCTGGCGGGAAAACGCACCCTGGAACTGGAGTCCATCCACCGCCAGCGCAGGGCGGTGCACAATCCCTGGGCCCAGGGTCGGGGAGGCAACTACGGCTCCGTGGTCGGCCTGATCGGGGCCTCCCGGATCGGCCAGCTGGTGGCCGAGCACCTGCGCCACTTCGACGTCGAGGTGCTCATCAGCGACCCGTACGTGGGCGAGGAGGAGATCGCCGCCCTCGGGGCCGCGAAGGTGGAGCTGCCGGAGCTGTTTTCCCGCAGCGACGTCGTCAGCCTCCACGCGCCCGACCTGCCGGCCACCAAGGGAATGGTGAGCGCCGGGTTGCTGGCCCTGATGCGGGACGGCACCACGTTCATCAACACCGCCCGGCCGGCCCTCGTGGACCTGGACGCGCTGCGGGCTGAGGTGGTGAGCGGCAGGATCAGCGCCGTGCTCGACGTACACGACGACCTCGCCGCAGATGACCCCATCTGGGACGTCGAGACCGTCACCATCACGCCCCACATCGCGGGATCCCAGGGAAACGAGCTCCACCGGCTCGGCGACTTCGCGCTGGAGGAGCTACGGCGGCTCGGCGCCGGTGAGCCACCCCGCTACCCCGTGGACCGCACCCGGCTGCGCATCACCGCCTGACACCACGCGGGGAACGCCGGCGGCGCTCAGAGGTGGTCGAGACCCAGTTCGTCCATGGTCACTGCCCGCCCGGTCTCCAGCGACCGGTTGGCCGCGATTCCGACGGCGACCGCGCGGACACCCTCGAGGTAGCCCGCCGCGCGGCCCAGGGGGTCGGGGTCCGTGCGCAGGTCGCGCCGGAAGACATCCATCAGCATGATGACGTCGCCGCCGCCGTGGCCGCCGATGCCGGCAGGGATCTCGACCTCTTCGGCCGGACCCCAGTGGCGCTGCACGACGAGGCGCTCACCCTCCGGCCGGGAGCGTGTGGCGCCCGTCGCCTCGGGTGTGGCGGAGGCGTCGAGGACGACGTCGCCCGACGGCCCGAGCGTGACCTGTCCCCGTTCCACCACCGTCAGTTCCGCCCGGCCTTCGGTGCCGTTCACGGCGACGTTGTAGCCCTCCCACGGCGAGTGCGCGTTCAGCGAGTAGGACATGCGCACCCCGGAGCGGTAGTCCACCACCAACGCCATGTTGTCGTGGATGGTGATGCCGGGGGCGAAGACGTCGCGGTCGCGCAGGTAGCCGTCGTGATGCTCTGAGTCCAGGTAGAGCGCCTTGAGGCGGGGGTCGCGTGTGAGGTCGAGGGACCACGGGTCGCCTTTGGTGCCGGTCCCGCGTTCGGGGCGTTCGCCCATCCCGCGGGCGGTGGCGTTGGCGTCGCCGTAGAACTGCAGCCCGGCCGAGGCGAAGACGCGCGCGGGAGCGTCGTGGAGCCACCAGTTGACCAGGTCGAAGTGGTGGGCGGCCTTGTGCACCAGCAGGCTGCCAGAGTTGCGCTGCTCGCGGTGCCAGCGCCGGAAGTAGTCGGCCCCGTGGACGGTGTCCAGCACCCACTCGAAGTGCACGCTCGTCGGGGTGCCGATGGCGCCGGAGGCGATCACCTCCCGCAGCGTCGAGTTCCGCGGCGAGTAGCGGTAGTTGAAGGTCATCGTGAGGTCACGGCCGGTTGCGGCCACCGAGTCGATGATGGTGCGGCACCCCTCGGCCGTGGTGGCCAGCGGCTTCTCCACCACGACGTCGACGCCTGCGGCCTGCGCCCGCGCGACGAGTTCGGCGTGGGTGAAGTCCGGGCTGGTGACGACGACGGCGTCGACTCGCTGTTCGGCGAGCATCCGCTCGAGGTCGGCAGGGCCGTACTGGGGCAGGCCCGCGGGGCCCGCCAGTCCCAGCCGCTGCCCCGCGTCGGCGTCGTGGTAGGCCATGCGGCCTGGGTTGGTGTCGCACCAGGCGACGAGCTCGGCGACGTCGGCGTGGTCCCCCGTGATGGCTGTGACGTACATGCCGGCGCGGTGCCCGGAGCCGACGATGGCGTAGCGGGTCCGCGGGCGGTCGGCCGGGACCGGGGAGAACCTCGGCACCACCCGCTCATCACCGGCCGTGGAGGCCGCGGATGCCGGCCTGGGTGCGGTGGGGTTCTGGTCTGTCCGGGTCACGTCGGTCATTGGGTCCTCAGGCTTCGCGTGCGAGTGGTCGTCGGCAGGAGTGATCGTTCACCATGCGGGCATCGCCGACGGTAGTGATCGTTCACTATCTATGTCAAGATGCTCTGGTGGACGAATCAGGAGGCGTGCCCCGCGACGGCGGCACCGTCACGATGCGGGACGTGGCCAGGCGGGCGGGCGTCTCCCACCAGACGGTGTCGCGGTACCTGCGTTTCGGCGGCTCGGGGGTGCGTGAGTCCTACCGGGAGCGCATCCGCGCTGCCGTCGCCGAACTGGGTTACCGGCCAAACCTCGCGGCTCGCGCCATGCGCACCCGGCGAACCGGCAGACTGGCGGTGCTGCTGCCGGAAGGCGCGGCGCACAGCTCGGTGGAGGTCCTCGACGGTGCCGCCGAGACCGCACGCGTAGCAGGCTTCGGCCTCGACGTCGTCTCGCTCGGCGGGGACCCCGAGGACCGGAGCCTGCGGGCGATGGAACTCATCGGCTCGGGGCTGTTCGAGGGGGTGCTGGCGCTGACCCACCTGGGGCTGCCGGAGGAGTCCGGGGGCTCCTGGCCGACGACCGTCGAGTTCCCCCTGTACGACGCCGAGTTGCACGGCATCGGGCTGCTCGCCGACGGCGCCCCCGTTGGTGAACTGGTGGAGCGCCTCGCAGCGGCGGGCCACCGTCGGTTCCTGCACGTCGCCGGGTCGTGGGGCCACGAATCCGCGCTGCGCCGGCGCGACGCCTACCTCGACGCCATCAGCCGCCTGGGCCTGGCCGACCACGGAATCGTCGAGTCGGGGTGGTCACCGGAGGCGGCGCGGCAGGCGATCCTCGCGCTCCCGGAGGATTCGGGCGTGACCGCCGTCGTCGCCGCGAACGACACTCTCGCGCTGGCCGTCATCCGGGGCGCGCTGGAGCGGGGCTGGCATGTCCCGGGCGACCTGAGTGTGACGGGCTTCGACACCAGCGAGCTGGCGGCCTGGGTGACACCGTCGTTGACCAGCGTGCAGATCGACCATCCGGAACTGGGGAGACGCGCGGTCGCGACCCTGCTCGCCGCCCTGCACGACGAGCCTGTGCCTGCCGCCGGGGAACCGGTGATGCGGGTGGTGTGGCGCGAATCCACCGGCCCAAGGCCCTGACCGAGTCCTCAGGAGAGACAGTGCCAGTCCCCTTCCTCAGGATGAGATCCGCGCTGGCCGACCCAGGCCCGCGCGGGCTGACCATCGCCGATGCCAGTGGCGTGGCGCCGATCTCGGTGGCCGACGACGAGTCGGCGGCCGTTCGGATCGCAGCAGCAAACCTGGCCGACGACCTCCGCCGCGTGTGCGGCGTCGGCTCGCGGCAGGAAGGTGGCACTGCCCGGATCGTGGTGGGGACGCTGGGTTGCTCTGCCGAGGTCGACGCCGCCGTCGCCGCTGCGAGGCTGGACCTCTCCCCCATCCTCGACGCGGACGGGCAGCCCCGCTGGGAGGCATTCCTCAGCACGGTCGTCGACGACGTGCTCTACCTCGTCGGCGCCGACCGCAGGGGCACCATCTACGCCGTCTACGACCTGTCGGAGGCCGCTGGCGTCTCACCCTGGCACTGGTGGGGCGACGTCCCGGTCCGCTCGCGAGCACACGTCACCATCCGGGGCGACGCGGTCGTGGCGGACTGGCCGGCGGTGAAGTACCGGGGGATCTTCATCAACGACGAGGAGGAACTCGACGCCTGGGCGCGGATCCACACCGCCGACGGCACGATCGGTCCCGAGACCTACGCGCGGGTCTTCGAGCTGATCCTCCGCCTCAGGGGCAACTACATCTGGCCCGCCATGCACGTGGGCGCCTTCAACCATGACCCGGCCAACGGTCGGCTGGCGCACGAGCTGGGCGTGGTCGTCGGCACCAGCCACTGCGACATGCTGCTGCGCAGCAACGAGCACGAGTTCCGACCCTGGGCGACGGCTCAGGGCGAGCCGGTGGAGTACGACTACTCAATTCCCGGCCGCAACCGCGAACTCCTGCAGGAGTACTGGCGGGGAAGCATCATTGCGAACCGCGACTACGAGGTGACCTGGACCGTGGGGATGCGCGGCATCCACGACTACGGGTTCCAGACCACCGTGATCGACACCGATCCCGACCTGGAAGAGGATGCGAAGTTCCGGGCGAAGGTGCGGCTGCTGGGAGAGGTGATTGCCGACCAGCGCAACCTCATGGCCGAGCAACTCGGGGCGGACGCGTCGACGGCGCCGCAACTGTTCGTCCCCTACAAGGAGGTCCTCCCGCTCTACGACGCCGGCCTGGAGGTGCCCGACGACGTCACGATCGTGTGGGCAGATGACAACTTCGGCCACATCCGGCGCCTCCCCGCCGGTTCCGAGCTGGGACGCTCCGGCGGACACGGGCTCTATTACCACTCCTCGTACTGGTCCAACCTGACCACCAGCTACCTGGCGACGTCGTCCACGCCGCTGGCGCTGATGAAGTCGGAGCTGGGCAAGGCGTGGGACGGTGGCATCCGTCAACTGTGGGTGGACAACATCGGCGGCATCAAGCCATTGGAGGCTGAGATGGAGTTCTTCCTGCGGCTCGCGTGGGACGCCGGCAAGGAGACTGGGACCGCCGACGTCGAGACGTTCACCGCCGACTGGATCGACCGCCAGTTCAGCGGCGGGCACGGTGCGCTCTGCGGGCGGATCTACGCGACCTACTACCAGCTCAACAATCAGCGAAAGCTCGAGCACCTGACCAGCGGCGTCTTCGGGCAGGTGGGCCACGGCGACGAGGCTGGCCGACGCCTGGAGCTACTGCGCGTGCTCCACGACCAGACCAATGAGATCCATGCGGCTCTCCCCGAGGCCGAACGCGACGCGTTCCTGCAGCTGTTCGCGGTGAAGATCCATCTTGCCTACCTGACCGCCGCGCAGTTCTACCACGCGGACCGCAGTCAACTCGCCCACCAGCAGGGCAAGCTCTCAGCGGCCGATCACCATCTCGACTGCTCGCGCGCATTCGACGCCAACAAGCGCGCCCTGATCCACTCCTTCAACCGCGTCATCTCCGACGGCAAGTGGGAGGGCATCTTCACTCCCGAGGACTTCCCGCCGCCGGTGATGCCGCTGCATCCGGCCGGGAAGCCCGCGTTGCGGATCGACGGCGGCGGGCTGGGCGTCGTCGTCTGGGGCCAGACGGACCCGATGTCGGAGCCGCGCCTCGAGTTCCACCGCCACGGCACGCGACGCAAGTGGATCGAGGTCTTCGCGAGGGGTGCGCGTGCCGTCGGCTACACCATCGAGGCGGACCCCTGGCTGCGGCTCTCGACGACGGCCGGCACGGTGGCGACGGAGATGCGCATCACGGTGGAGGTCGGGGACGACTGGCCCTCGGTGCGCGGGGGCGTCATCCGGATCACCGATGCCGACACGGGCGAGGCTCAGACGGTCCGGGTGGCCCTGCACCCTTGGGACAGCTCAGGGCACCGGGGGGATGATGCCCTGAGCTTGCCGGAGGGCGTCATGGAGGCAGACGGATACCTCAGCATCGACCCCTCCCTCCCCGACTCCGAGCTCCCCGGACCTTCGACGTCGTGGCGCAGCGTCCCGGCCCTCGGGCGCTACGGCAACCCCGCCATGGTCGTGGACGGTGCCTCCGGGGATCCGTCGGACGGGGCCGCGCTGGGGTTCGGGCTCCACCTCGTCACCCCCGGCGCCCACCTGCTCGAGGTCCACCGGCTCCCGACGCTGAACTCCACGGGACGCATGCGCGTCGGCATCAGCGTCGACGACCTCCCGCCCATGGTGCTTGAGAGCCCCACCACCGACGAGCACCGCGGCAACTGGGCCTGCGCCGTCCAGGACAACGTCGAGCGGCTCACGCTCACCCTCCCACCGCTCGGGGCCGGTCATCACGTGCTGCGTCTCCACGCCGTCGACGCGGGTTTCACCGTCTCCAAGCTGGTCGTCCACACGTCGGCACCGGTGCCGTCGAATCTCGGCCCACCCTTTTCCAGCCACACCCACCGGCCGGCCCCGGAGATGCCCGAGCCGGACCCGGGCGCGCTCGACCTCGCGGCTCTGGCCGACGTCGCACGGATGGTCTACCGCACCGACCCCAGCACCGTTCCCCCGCGCGGCCAGATCTACGCAGGCCCGCAGTTCTGGGAGGGCGCGACCACGTTCCGGCCCAACCTGGTGGTCCCGCAGCCGGCTCTCGGGGCACCCAGGTTCGCCCGCCGCGCCGATGGCAGCAAGGACGTCGTGACAGAGCTCGGCACCGGAAGGATCATCGAGGCCGACGGCGTGCTCGCCTTCGAGGCCGAGTACACGCTCGTCGGGGACGAATTCGCCTGGACCACCCCCGCCACCGGTCCGGCATCGACCACCCGGCCCTGCCGGCCCACCTGGCCCCTGCCGGGCGCGGTGCCCCCGGACTGGACCCACACCCAGGCGGAGACCGACGACGGCACCGGGCTTGCCATGCACGTCACCCCGCGCGGCCTGCTGTGGGAGGACCCGACGACCGCACCGGGCCTGCACTTCGCCGTCGGGACCAGCGCCGCCGGGACCTACCGGGTCTGGCTGCTGGTCAAGTACGACGACGCGTTCGACGACGCGTGCGTGATCGCCCTGGACGGGCGTGTGCAACCGGGCTCGGAGCAGTTCTGCGGCGGCAACCTGGCCACCTACGGCACCCGCCAGGCATGGGTGTGGGCGGCGCTGAGCGACCTCGCCATCCCCGCAGGCAACCACACCTTCTCGGCGCTGGCCCGCAAATCAGGACTGCGGGTGGACCGGCTCTACCTCACGATCGGCGACGAGCTGCCGCCCGTCGACGCGGACTGGCATCCCAGCCCCCGCGCCGGGTAGGAGCGAATCCAGGGGTGTGGAGGATCGGACAGAGAACGCGCTGTCTTTGCTCCGGCGAGCCCAGCAGGCGTTTCCTCGCGTCAGGGAATCCCGGGTCGGCGACCACCGCCCTCGGCCCGGGGGCCGACCCTCACTCCACTTCGTGCCTGAGATCGGGGCGGGCGACGAATCGCGCGGTCGCGTCCGTGACCGCCTCAAGCTCCACGATCACCACCAGGTTCTCCCCGGCGCGCGTGACCGGTCCGGGCACGTAGAGGGTGCGCTGCGGACCGCGGCGCCAGTAGCGCCCCAGGAAGAAGCCGTTGACCCAGGCGTAGCCCTTGCCCCAGCCAGCGGTGTCCAGGAACAGGTCGGCCGGCTGGTCGAGGTTGAAGCTCGCCCGCAGCCCCACGGGGCCGACAGCCCTGCCGCCCACCAGCAACTCCCCGGCCACGGGGGCCGCCGCCACCGCGTCGCCCAGGGCGGCGACGTCGAAAGTCCGCACCTGCCACGGGCCCGCCAGCGCGACGCCGTCGAGTTGGGGCTGACCGATGAGCCCCTTCGCTTCGCCGATCTTGTGGTCGTAGTTGACCCGGCCGGTCTCCTCTACGAGGAGCCGGAGCCGCTCTCCCGGCGCGAGCGGGAGGCTGAGGTCGCCGATGGTGCGCTGGAGGATGCCGACGGGCTGGTCGTCCCGCCGCACCCAGGCGTAGTCGCGGACGTCGGCCTCCAGCACGGCGGGACGCTCGGTCGGCACCGACGACGCGTACTCGACGAGGACGACGTCGGCACCGAGCGCGTCCATCGTCGGAGGCTCGGCGAACTCGCCTCGGTCGGCCGCGACCAGCTCGAGGGGTGATGCGACGGCGTCGAACCCGGCGGTCAGCACGGGGGCGTCCACCGGCTCGGGGAGGGGCTCGTCGGGCACGGGGGCGTGCCGGGCGATGACCTCGCGGAAGGCACGGAACTTGTCGGTGATGTCACCGGACTCGCTGATCGGAGAGTCGTAGTCGTAGCTGGTGACCAGGGGCAGGTAGCGGCCGGAGTCGTTGGCACCGGCGGTGAGACCGAAGTTGGTCCCGCCGTGGACCATGTAGATGTTCACCGACGCACCCGCCGCGAGCAACTCGTCGAGGTCCCGGGCGGAGTCGGCGAACGCCGTCGTGTGGTGCTTCTCGCCCCAGTGGTCGAACCAGCCGCACCAGAACTCCATGCACATCAGCGGGCCAGCGGGCTGGTGCTCCCGCAGCGTGGCGAGGCGCTCGGCGATGCGGGACCCGAAGGAACCGGTCTTGTGGAGACCCTCGTGCGCCCCGTTCTCGAGCATGTGGGGGATCGGCTGGTCCACCTGGGTGAGCGGTACGGTGATGCCGGCCTCGCGGGTGAGGCGGATGAGCTCGGCGAGATAGGCCTTGTCGGAGCCGTAGGCGCCGTACTCGTTCTCGATCTGGACGAGGATGACGCTGCCGCCGCGGTCAATCTGGCGCGGCGCGATGATGTCGTTGACCTTCTCCAGGTAGCCGGTGACCGCCTCGAGGTAGCGGGGATCCGACGAGCGCAGCTTCATCTCCGGGTCCGCGGTGAGCCACGTGGGCAGGCCGCCGTTGTGCCACTCGGCACAGACGTACGGGCCTGGGCGCACGATGGCGTGCATCCCCTCCTCGGCGATCAGGTCGAGGAACCGGCCCAGGTCATTGTTGCCCGTGGCGTTCCACTGCCCGCGCACCGGCTCGTGGGCGTTCCAGGCGACGTAGGTCTCGATCGCATTGAGGCCCATGAGCCGGGCCTTGCGGATCCGGTCCCGCCACAGGTCGGGGTGGACCCGGGGGTAGTGCATCGCGCCGGAGATGATCCGGTGCGGCGAGCCGTCGAGGAGGAAGTCGGTCTCGCCGATCTGGAAACGGGAAGTGGACGCCATGGGTCCACCCTATCGGCAAGCGCTTACCGGGGCGCACCCGATGGTCGAGTAGCGCCCGCGAGGAACGAGCAGGCGCGTGTCGAGACCACGAACCCGATGGTCGAGTAGCGCCCGCGAGGAACGAGCAGGCGCGTGTCGAGACCAGGAACCCGATGGTCGAGTAGCGCCCGCGAGGCACGAGCAGGCGCGTGTCGAGACCAGGCGACCCCCCAGATCTCGACACGCGGCCGGTTCGCTCCGCTCACGCGGCTGCTACTCGATCAACGGAACAGCGACCCAACCCCGATGGTCGAGTAGCGCCCGCGAGGAACGAGCAGGCGCGTGTCGAGACCACGACCCCGATGGTCGAGTAGCGCCCGCGAGGAACGAGCAGGCGCGTGTCGAGACCAGGCGACCCCCCCCAGATCTCGACACGCGGCCGGTTCGCTCCGCTCACGCGGCTGCTACTCGATCAACGGAACCCCGGGACCCAACCCCGATGGTCGAGTAGCGCCCGCGAGGAACGAGCAGGCGCGTGTCGAGACCAGGGCCGCGGCTGCTACTCGATCAACGGAACTACGGCTTGCGCGAGCCGTTCGTCGTCCACCGGTCCCGCAGGGCGTAGGCCGCGGACTTGGGTTCGCGCTCGCGGGTGAAGACGCCCTTCTTGTTGCCCCCCACGCGGCGGATGCCGGAGGTGGTCTTGAAGTCGGCGAAGTTCCACACGTGTTCCCCCACCACCGCGGGGACGGCGTCGAAGACCCGGTGGTTCATCTCCAGGTAGTCCAGTTGGTACTCCTCGGACCACGGCTCACGTGCCATGGAGTGCAGGCCGGGGTAGGTGTCGGCGCCGTACTCGGTGATGATGATGGGCTTGCCATCGGTGGCCCAGCCGGCCAGTTCCTCGGCCCAGTCGTGCTCGGCGGCGCCGAGTTCACCGGTGTGGATGTACCAGCCGTAGTACCTGTTGATCATGAGCACGTCACCGAACTTCGACAGCAGGCACTTGCCGTGCGGCGCCAGCCCAACGTTCACGAAACCGACGGGGCGCGTCGGGTCCAGTTCCTTGGCCAGTGCGAACAGCGGCTCGAAGTACTCCTCCGACGCCTCCGTGTGCGACTCGGGCTCGTTGGCGATGGACCACAGCACGACGCTGGGATGGTTCTTGTCGCGGGCCATCAGTTCCCGGATGGCCTGCGCATGGACCTCGCGCGTGGCCGCGTTGATGGTCTCCTCGGAGAACGTCTCGTACCCCTGGTAGCCGAAGATGCCACCGCCCAGTCCCTGGTTCAGCCCGACCGCCGCGGTCTCGTCGATGACCACGATGCCGTGCCTGTCGGCGAGGTCGAGGACGTCCTGGGAGTAGGGGTAGTGGGAGGTCCTGAACGAGTTGGCCCCGATCCAGTGGAGCAGTTCGAAGTCGTGCAGTGTGAACGCGTCGCTGTGGCCCTTGCCGATGATCCCGCGGTCCTCGTGCATGCCGAAACCCGTGAAGTAGAACGGCTCGCCGTTGATCAGGAACTCGGTCCCGCGCACCTCAACGGTGCGCACGCCGACGCTCTGGTGGTAGCTGTCCACGACGTCGTCGCCGGCCACGAGCTGGACCTCCAGGTCGTGCAGGTAGCCGTCGCCCGGCGCCCACAGGTGCACCTCCGGGACCTCCAGGGTCCCCTCTGCTCCGCGTCCGCGGGCCACCTCACGGCCCTCCGCGTCCCGGAGGACGACGGCGACGTCGATCCCCTCCCCGGTGTCACCGGCCGCGACGACGGAGTAGTCAACCAGGCCGGTGGTGCCGTCGAGCCGCGTCACGACCGTGACGTCGTCGACGTAGGCCTTGGGCGTGGCGGAGAGCCAGACGGTGCGGTGGATCCCGGCGTAGTTGTAGAAGTCGTGCCAGTAGCGCTGGCGCGGACCATCGGTGGTGTCGAGGACCACGCCCGGCGGGATGGAGCCGAACGTCAGGACGTTGTTCACAACCGCGGTGACGCGGATCTCCTGGCCGGGCGTGACGAGGGCGGTGATGTCGGCCTCGAACGGCGTGTAGCCGCCTTCGTGGCTCATCACCTCCGCGCCGTCCACCCACACCGTGGCGCGGTGCGTGGCGGCCTCGAAGTGGAGCACGATCCGCTGCCCCTCCCAGCCGCGCGGCACGCGGGCGACAGTCTGGTACCAGACATCGCCGACATGGTCGTGGATGGCCGGATCGGGGCTGATGTCGTTGAAGCTCGCGGGCACTGGCATCTCCCTGGCATCCGGCAGCGGGCCGGAGAACCAGTTCGCATCCCGCCCGACCGCCTCCACGTCGCAGACGAAGGCCCAGAGGCCGTTCAGGGACTTGCGTTCACGGGTGGTGGTGTCCTGGGGTCGGAGCATCGATGCTTTCCTTTCGAGACGGTCATCCGGCGGTGGCCGACGCCACGCCGGTTGGACGCGGACAGCATCCTAGCCATGCCCCGCGCCGCGGCTCCATCGGGGGCGGCGGCTCCCGGCGTCAGCTGGCAGCCCGCAGGGCGTCGCGCAGTCGGCCGCCGTTGGCCTCGAGCAGTGCCGCGGCGGTTTCCGGCTCCACGTCGGCGAGGAGCGCGAGCACAGTCTGCTTCACGCTCCAGCGGTTGGACTCCAGCGCCTCAGCGGCCTCGGCCTCATCGACGCCCGCGAGTTCACAGACCATGCGTGCGGCGCGGATCCGCAGCTTCTCGTTGCTCGCGCACATGTCCACCATCCGGTTCCCGAACACCTTGCCGGCCCGCACCATGGTGATCGTGGAGATCATGTTGAGCACGAGTTTGGTGGCGGTCCCGGCGCGCAGCCGGGTGGACCCGGCCACCACCTCCGGGCCCACCACCACCTCTATCGGGAACTCGGCGGCAGCGGAGATCTCCGCCCGCTCGTTGCAGCTCAGCGCCACCGTCGCCGCCCCCGCCTCGGCCGCCCGACGCAGGGCGCCCAGCACGTAGGGGGTCCGGCCACTGGCGGCGATGCCGACGACGACGTCTGCCTCGTTTATGCCGATCGCGTCCAGGTCAGCGGCTCCCTGCTCGGGCGAGTCCTCGGCCCCCTCGACGGCGTTGCGCAGGGCGTGGTCACCGCCTGCGATGAGACCGACCACCTGCTCGGGGCGGGTGTTGTAGGTGGGTGGGCACTCGGAAGCGTCAAGCACTCCCAGGCGCCCGGAGGTCCCAGCCCCCACGTAGACCAGGCGCCCGCCGTCGTTGAAGCGCTCGGAGATGGCCTGGATCGCGGCCGTGATCTGGGGGAGGGAGCGGCCGACGGCGGCGGCCACCTCGGCGTCGGCGTCGTTCATGAGCCGCGCCAGTTCACCGACGTCGAGGGTGTCCAGGTCCTGGAACCTCGGGTCGACGGCCTCGGTCGCCAGGTCGGTCGGCAGTTCGCTCACGCCTCCACGACCGCCTTGAGCCTGGCCAGGCCACGTTCGAAGTCGGGTCCCAGCAGCTTGTCCATGGGCCACACCAGCGAGGCGATCTTCATGAAGCCCTCAAGCTCCCCGTGCAGGGTCCAGGTGACTTCAGTGCCCCCCAGGACGGGCGCGAACTTGAACTCCAACTGGTCCTCGGCCGGGAACGGTCGATCGAAGGTGAGGTCGATGTTGATCGCCTGCTCCGACGACTTGGTGATGGTCATGCTGCCGGCGCCGGCCTTCCGGTTGCCCGACCACGAGTAGGCCGCCCCCACGCCGGACTCGGGACCGCTGAACGAGCGCTTCCTCGCCGGGTCGAGACCCTCCCAGGGGGACCATGCCATCCAGTTGTGGAAGTCGTTGATCCGCTCGTGCACGACGGAGGGCTCCGCGTGCACGGTGATCCGGCGTACGACGGCGTAGGGCTTGGGCGACATGTTCCTCCTGTGGTTGAGGCAATCCTCCACCGCCGCGAAGGGTGCCGCAACCAGATCCGCCGCATTCGTGATCCCGTCACGCCGCCTGCGAGCGCTACGTTGGGGGCGTGGACGAGACGCTTGTGGAGAAGGTGCTCCGCGCCGTCGAAGCCGTGCCGTCCGGCCGAGTGGTCTCCTACGGCGACATCGCCACCCTGGCCGGGATCGGACCGCGCAGCGTCGGGGCGGTGATGTCCCGGTTCGGTTCGGGCGTGGCCTGGTGGCGCGTCACCAACGTCGCAGGCGAACTACCACCAGCACTGCTGCCCGAGGCCCGTCGGCACTGGGCAGCCGAGGGGATCACGCTCGCCAACAGCGGCCGCGGCTGCCGGATCGCAGTCCACCATGCCGACCTTGCACAACTTTCCGACGACTTCGCCCGGGCAACGGCGGACCTCATGTCCGACCCGGGCTGAGAATCACTATCTTGGTGCCTGACCCCAACCCGAAGGTGTGCAGATGTCCGAGTTCGCCGCTGCGTTCGACCACGTGTCCAGACTGGTGGACGCCGAGATCCTGCCAACCGCCGTTCTCGGCATCGCCAGCGCCGACGGCGTGCTCGCCCTGGACGCGTTCGGCCAGACCGCCGGGCGGAAGATGCGCGTGGAGGACCACTACCGGCTGTTCTCCGTCACCAAACCCCTCGTGGGCCTCGTTGCCGCCCGCGCCGTCGAGCAGGGCAGGCTGTCGCTGTCCACCCCGCTGACTCACGCGCTGCCGGGGTTCGGCACCGGGCGCGACGACGTCGTGCGCCTGCGCCACCTGGCGTCCCACACCTCCGGAATCACGGAGACACCGCTGGGCAGCCCCGAGCCGCTGCTGGCGAGCCTGGTCAGGGCCGGCCGCGACTTCCCCGCGGGCACGCTGCGCCGCTACTCGTCCCTGGCGTTCGAAGGCATCGCGGCGCTGTTCGAGAACGCCACTGGCCGCACCTGGGAGACCGAGTTGGCCGACATCGGGTCCGCCGTCGGCGCTTCGTTCACCCTTGAGGAGGACAGCCACCCGACGCCCGTGCTGGATCTGCCCGACTTCGACTTCACCCGCTTCGCAGCCCTGCGCCACCCAGGCGCCGGGGTGATCTCCGACGCGGGCTCACTGCTGGCGCTCGCGACGTCGCTGCTCAAGGGCGACGGCGCGGTCGTGCGGCCTGCCACGCTGGAGTGGATGCGGCGGCCCCTCACCGTCGGCATCACCCAGCAGGACCCCGACCCCCTCACCGTCGGTGAGGAGTACGGGTTCACCTGGAAGCTCCGCGACGGCGCTGCTGGGCTGATCGAGCGCGACGTTTTCGGCCACTCCGGCTGGTCCGGGACCCAACTGTGGTTCCACCCGCACTCGGGCATTGCCTGGGTGTTGCTCACCAACCGGGAACTCGCCCCCGGCTTCGACCTCGACGCCCTGGACAACGTGGTCACCAGCGGGTTGTGACGGCCGCCTGAACCGGGGATCTCGACACGTCGCCCGCTCGTCCCTCGCGGGCTCCTACTCGATCAGCGGAAAGCGCTGGTCGAGTAGCCGCGCGAGGAACGAGCCGACGTGTCGAGACCTCGGCCCTCCAGCCGCGGATCTCGACTCCAGGGCTCCTACTTGATCAGCGGAAAGCGCTGGTCGAGTAGCCGGCGAGGAACGAGCCGGCGTGTCGAGACCACGCCCCTCAGGTCGACTCCCGCACCACCAGCTCGGTTTGCAGGATGGTCACGCGCTCAGCGGGCCGGCCCTCGATCAGATCGACCAGGACCCGCGCCATCGTCGCGCCCATCTCCAGCGTCGGCTGGCGGACGGTGGTCAGCGGCGGAACCGCCGAGGCGCTGAACGTGGCGTCGTCGTAGCCGACCACCGCCACGTCCTCGGGGATCCGCAGCCCGGCCTCTCGCAGCACACCGTAGGAGGCCACCGCCATCTCGTCACTGGCGATGAAGACCGCGTCGAACGGTTCGCCGCGCTCCACCAGCCGGCGCGTCGCCGCCCGCCCGGACTCCGCGGTGAACGCACCCTCCTCCAGCGGCCCGGGTTCCAGCCCTGCTGCCTCCAGCTCTGCGCGCCAACCCCGGATGCGGTCAAGACCGCCGGGCATTCCCGGTGGACCGGTGATCGTCGCGATCCGCCGTCGTCCCCTGGCAAGGAGATGGCCGACGGCGCTCCTCGCGCCCGCCACGTTGTCGACGTCGACGTAGTAGCTGTCCCCGTCGGGCTCCTTCATCGGCCGCCCACCGAAGACCACCGGCAAGGACTCGGCGATGCTCGCCCAGGAGTGGTCGCCGGTCTGGTGCGAGACGACCAGGGCACCGTCGACGTTGCCCCCGAGCAGGTAGCGCATGGTCTTGGCCACCTGGTCCTCGGACTCGATGATCATGTTCAGGGTGTAGTCGCTGGGAGCGAGCTCCAGCGCCGCCCCCTGCACGAGCGCGCCGAAGAAGGGATCTGCGAAGAACCTGGCGGTGGATTCGGGGACGACGAGCGCTATGGAGAGGGTCCGCTGGCTGGCCAGCGACCTCGCCGCCCGGTTGGGGACGTACTTGAGCGCCTCGACTGAGCGCCGCACCACCTCCGCCACCTTCGGGTCCACCGTCGGGGTGCCGTTGACCACGCGGGAGACGGTCGCGCGCGACACCCCGGCGTGGGCCGCGACCATTTCCAGCGTCGGGGCCTTGCTCCTGATCATCGGTGATGGCCTCTCGAAGTTCTCGCTCCAGCCTACGCAGGCCGGGACCACTCAGCCAGCGGCCCCTGCCTTCACCTCCGCGATCAGGGCGGCGTAGTTCCTTGCGCTCAGCTTCGGCGTGCGCTCCAGCGTCTGGTAGTCCACGTGGACGATCCCGAACCGCTTCTCATACCCCCAGGCCCACTCGAAGTTGTCCAGCAGGGACCACACGAAGTAGCCACGCACGTCGGCGCCCTGTTCGACGGCGGCGGCGACGGCCTCGATGTGGGCGCGGATGAAGGACCAGCGCAGGTGGTCATCCACCCGACCGTCGACCAGTTCGTCGTCGTAGGCCGCGCCGTTCTCCGTGATGTAGAGCGGCGGGAGGTCGGGGTATTCGGCGGTGAGTCGGACCAGCAGCTTGCGCAGGCCGTCCGGGTTCACCTCCCAGCCCATCGCGGTGAGCGGCAGGTCCCGCTTCGGGGAGGTGATGAACTCCGACCCCACGAACATCGAGCGCTGCGGACGCGCCGTCGGGACAGGTGCGGCCGGGGCGTCGGCGGGCAGCGGGTGCGCGCTGACGACGTCGTCGTGGTAGTGGTTGACGCCCAGGAAGTCGATGGGCTGGGCGATGACCTCCAGGTCCCCGTCGGCGACGAGGCCTTCGAAGTCGTACTCCGCGACGTCGCGCAGCACGTCGGCCGGGTAGGCGCCGAGCAGCAGCGGCTCGAGGAACATCCGGTTCCAGAGGCCGTCGGCGCGTCGGGCGGCGTCGACGTCGGCCTCGTCGTCGGAGTCGTGCGGGATGGCGTTGGTGAGGTTGAGCGTGATGCCGAGCTGCAGCTCGCCGCCGCCCAGTTCCCGCAGCTGTCGGACCGCGAGGCCGTGGGCGAGGTGCTGGTGGTGGATGGCGGCGAGGCCGGCGGCGGGGTCGTTCAGCCCGGGCGCGTGTTCCCCGGAGACGTGGCCGATCAACGAGGAGCACAACGGCTCGTTGAACGTGGTCCAGTACCTCACCCGGTCCCCGAGGACGTCGTGGACCGCGACGGCGTAGTCGACGAACCGATAGGCGGTGTCGCGGTTGGCCCAGCCCCCCTTGTCCTGGAGCGCCTGGGGCAGGTCCCAGTGATAGAGCGTGAGCCACGGCAGGATCCCTGCCTCAAGGAGTTCATCGACCAGCCGGCTGTAGAAGTCGAGGCCTTCCGGGTTGACGAACCGGTCCCCCGGCTTCACGCGCGCCCAGCTCGTCGAGAACCGGTAGGAGTCCAGGCCGAGTTCGCGCATGATCGCGACGTCGGAGGGCATGCGGTGGTAGTGGTCGACGGCGACGTCGAGGTTGTCGCCACCGGCAACTGCCCCCGGCTGCCGGGCGAAGACGTCCCAGATCGAGTCCTCCTTGCCACCCTCGTGCGCGGCACCCTCGATCTGGGCAGCGGCAGTGGCCGAGCCCCAGATGAAGTCCTTGTCGAACGCGGTTTTCATCGATTCTGCTCCTGCCGGCCGGGTGGGTCTGCAGCAGACTGTAGCGGGGGCGGGACGCACGCCACGACAGGGGTGCCCGCGGCCCGGCTTGGATAGGCTTGGAGCCATGCGACTCATCCTCATCCGGCACGGCGAGACCCAGTCCAACGTGGACAGGCTCCTCGACACCGCCCACCCCGGTGCGCCCCTCACGGAACAGGGAGTGCAGCAGGCACACGCCCTTGCAGAGGCCATCGCGGACGAGGAGATCGACGCGGTTTTCGTCTCCACCCTGACCAGGGCGCAGCAGACCGCCGAGCCCCTCGCGCAGCGACGGAACCTGAAGGCCACCGTCATCGACGGCGTCCATGAGATCTCCGCGGGGGTGGAGGAGATGAGTCCGGACTGGACCACCTACGTGGGCCTGCTGGAGTCCTGGTCGCCGGACAACCTCGACGCGAAGCTCGAGGGCGGAGAGAGTGCGCGCGAGTTCCTCCACCGTTTCGACACGGCGATCGCGCAGATCGAGGAGCAGGGCCACCGGAGTGTCGCTGTGGTGTCCCACGGCGCGGCGATGCGGGTGTGGGCCATCTCGCGGGACCCCAACTGGAACCGGGAGCACGCCCGCGCACTGCACAACACCGAGTGGATAGTGATGACCGGCAGCACGGCCGACGGCTGGCGGATCGAGCGCTGGGGGGACCACGTCGCCGACGTCGGCTGAGGACACCGTCGCCACTGCTGCACCAGCGCCGTGGTCTCGGGGGTGCCGCATACTATTGGGCATGGCCAGTGCATCGACGATCATCAAAGCCGCCACCGGAGTCATCGCCACGACGGTGACCATCCTCGGCGCCCTCCGCGAGAACCCGCAGCTCGCCGACGGTCTGAACAAGACGATCGAGAAGCTCAAGGCGGCCACCAACTCCGAGAACCCCAAGATCCGCTTCGACGGCAAGCTCGCCGCCATCGAGGCGTGCGCGGACGCAGTCGAGGAGAACTTCCCCCACGCCACCGAACCGCCCACCTGGCGGGCCCAGGCGAAGGCGCTGCGGATGCGCGGGGAACTGGCGTGGTCCGCCAACGAGGGCGCCGCCCGCAAGAAGGCCATGCGGGCGCTGACCGCCGAGGCCACCGGGCTCCTGGAGAAGGTCAACGACCGGCTCGTGAACCTCACCACCCCCGTAGATGCGACGGGGTCAACCGCGGTCGAGTCGCCCCAGTCGGCCAGCCCCAGGGAGTGAGCACCCGGACCCTGCGCCGGCCGCAGTAATCTCGACGGCGTGACGCAACTCTCCGAACCACTCGACTTCAGCCGCGGCCCCTCCTGGCGGAACCGGCTGGCGCTCGCCCCGCTGACAAACACCCAGTCGAACCCCGACGGCAGCCTCTCCCAGCTCGAGATCGACTGGCTGCTCGCCCGTGCCCGCCACGGGTTCGGGATGGTCATGACCGCCGCCGCCTATGTGGCCCCGGCCGGCAAGGCCTGGCAGGGACAGCTCGGCGTCAGCTCCGACGCGCACCTGGCCGGGCTGGAGGCACTCACCACAGGGCTTCGCGAGGCGGGCGCAGCGTCCATCGTCCAGCTCCACCACGGCGGGCTGCGCGCCAACCCCGTCGCCTCCGGTGAGCCGCTCGTCGCGCCCTGGGACGACGAGGCCACCGGCGCGCGGGCACTGACCACCGACGAAGTCTGGGCCGTCATCGAAGACTTCACGGCCGCAGCGGTAAGGGCCGAGCGGGCCGGATTCGACGGGGTGCAGCTTCACGGCGCTCACGGCTACCTGCTGTGTCAGTTCCTCAGCCGGAGCAACACCCGCGACGACGGCTGGGGCGGGGACCTGGACGGCCGTGCCCGTGTCCTGCGCGAGACGATCGCGGCCATCCGCCGCGCCACCGGCACCGACTTCCACGTCGGCCTGCGCCTGTCGGCCGAGCGCTTCGAACTCGCGACGACGGAGATGGTCCAGCTGGCCGCTGAACTCATGGCTGAGGGCACGCTCGACCACCTGGACATGTCACTGTGGGACGTCAGCGTGCGCCCTGAGGGTGCCGACGACGACGCACCGACGCTCATGAGCCGGTTCGTCGCACTCCCCCGGGGCACCACCCGTCTCGGCGTCGCGGGGAAGATCGCCTCCGGCCCCAGCGCCGTCGCCGCGGTCGCCGCCGGGGCGGACTTCGTCGACATCGGCCGCACGGCCGTGGCGGACCATCGCATTGCCGAACGGATCCTGGCCGACGCCGACCACCCCGGGCCGTCGTTCCCCGTCACGCGGCAGGACCTGCGCGACAACCACGTCGGAGAGCCGTTCATCGAGTACTTCGCCAAGGGCTGGCCCCAACTGGTGGCCGATTGATCCGCGTCGAGGGCCGGGCCTAGCACACTGGCGCACCCGAGCACTTCCACCCCGCCCAAAACGGGGAGGAGCCGCTCGGTTAGGGTTGTTTTCATCGCAAGTTCCGCATGGAAATCTTGGACGGAGAACGATGAAAGAAGAAGCAGTCGAAACTGCTGATCTCACCCTTGCGGCTGATTTCGAGACCCCCTCCCGGCAGGACTGGGAGCGCGAGGTGCTGAAGGTGCTGAACCGCCGTCGGCCGGAGGGCAAGGAGCTCGGAATCGAGCAGGCCTACCAGCGTCTGACGAGCCACACCGTCGACGGACTCGAGATCAAGCCCTTGTACACCCGCAGTGACGGGCCCGACCAGCTGGGTTACCCCGGCGTCGAGCCGTTCACCCGCGGCACCACCATCCGCACCGGTGACCTCGAGGGCGGCTGGCTCATCGGCCAGCTCCACGAGGATCCCGACGTCGCTGTCACGCGCGCGGCCATCCTGGCCGACCTGGAGCGCGGTGGCAGTGCGCTGTGGGTTCGCGTCGACCCCGACGCCGTCGCCGCCGAGGACCTGACCGAAGCCCTGGCCGACGTGCTGCTGGACCTCGCCCCCGTCCACGTCTCGAGCCGGACCGACCAGCTGGGTGCCGCCAAGGCCCTCGTCGCGGCCTTCCAGGCTTCCGACAAGGACGACAAGACCTTCAGCGGCAGCCTGGGGATCGACCCCATCGGCTTCGCCGCCCAGCACGGGACCACCCCGGACCTGGGCGTCATCACCCAGGCCGTCGAGCTGGCCAAGCCCTATCCCGGGGTGCGGCCCATCGTCGTCGACGCCGGGATGTACCACAACGCCGGCGCCTCCGACGTGCAGGAGCTGGCCTACGCGCTGGCTACGGGCGTCGAGTACGTCCGTGCGCTGACCGAGGCCGGGCTGAGCGTCGACCAGGCCTTCGAGTCCATCCTGTTCCGGGTCTCGGCCACCACCGAGCAGTTCATCACCATCGCCCGCCTCCGCGCGCTCCGCACCCTGTGGTCCCGCGTCGGCGAGGTGCTGGAGGTGTCGGCGGCGCTGCGCGGGGCCAAGCAGCACGCGGTCACGTCGCTGCGCCAGACCACCCGCGACGACGCCTACGTCAACGTGCTGCGTGCCACCCTCGCGTGCTTCGCGGCGGCCGCCGGCCAGGCGGGGATGATCACGGTCCTCCCCCTCGACGCCGCCATCGGCCTGCCGAACGAGCTGACCCGGCGCATCGCCCGCAACGTGCAGGTGCTGCTCGCCGAGGAGTCCAACATCGGCCGCGTCAATGACCCGGCCGGCGGCTCCTGGTACGTCGAGTCCATGACCCGGCAACTCGGCGAGAAGGCCTGGGAGCTGTTCGGCACCCTCGATGAGAAGGGCTTCGCGGCCGCCGTCGCCGACGGCACCGTCGCGGGCCAGCTGCACGAGACCAACCAGGCCCGCGCCAAACTGCTTGCCACCCGTCAGCTGCCACTCACCGGCGTATCGATGTTCCCGAACCCCGGCGAGGAACAACTGCAGCGCAAGCCACGCCCGGAGGCCCCCGCGCTGGGCGGGATCGTCCCCGTCCGCGACAGCCACGTCTTCGAGGCACTGCGCGACCGCAGCGTCGCCGCGGCCAAGGCCGGGAACCCGCCCAAGGTCCTGCTCGCCTGCCTGGGCGCGCGTCGCGACTTCGGCGCCCGGGAGGGGTTCACCTCGAACCTGTACCACGTCGCCGGGATCGAGACGGTGCTCGCCGAGGGCGAGACACCTGAGGACTTCGCACGGCAGCTCACGGAGTCCGGCACCACCATCGCGGTGCTGTGCTCCTCGGCAAAGGTCTACGCCACGCAGGGCTACGCCGTGGCCAAGGCGCTGCGCGAGGCCGGGGCCCAGGAGGTCCGGCTCGCCGGCCAGCTGAAGGAACTCGGCGCGGACGACACAGAGGGTTTGATCGACGGCAATGTCTTCGACGGCATGGACGTGGTCGAGCTGCTCTCCACCACTCTCGACAAGCTGGAGGCTGAAGCAAAGTGAACATCCCTCGTTTCGGCTCGGTCCCGCTGGAAGGCGCCGGTGTCCCGGCCGACGCCAAGGCGCGCTTCGATGCCATCACCCACGCCGTCGGCCACACCGCCGGCTGGCAGACCCCCGAGCACATCCTCGTCCCGCCGCTGTTCGGCGACGACGACCTGGCGGGCCTCGACTTCCTCGAGACCGTCCCCGGCGTCCCGCCGTTCCTGCGCGGGCCCTACCCGACGATGTACGTCAACCAGCCCTGGACCGTCCGCCAGTACGCGGGGTTCTCGACGGCTGAGGAGTCGAACGCCTTCTACCGCCGCAACCTCGCGGCCGGCCAGAAGGGCCTGTCCATCGCCTTCGACCTCGCCACCCACCGCGGCTACGACTCCGACCACCCGCGCGTGGCCGGCGACGTCGGCATGGCCGGCGTGGCCGTCGACTCCATCCTTGACATGCGGCAGCTGTTCGACGGCATCCCACTGGACCAGATGTCGGTCTCGATGACCATGAACGGCGCCGTGCTGCCCATCCTGGCGCTGTACGTCGTCGCCGCCGAGGAGCAGGGCGTCAAGCCCGAGCAACTCGCAGGGACCATCCAGAACGACATCCTCAAGGAGTTCATGGTCCGCAACACCTACATCTACCCGCCGCTGCCGTCGATGCGGATCATCGCCGACATCTTCGCGTTCACCAGCGCGAACATGCCGCGGTTCAACTCCATCTCCATCTCCGGCTACCACATGCAGGAGGCCGGGGCGACGGCTGACATCGAGATGGCCTACACGCTGGCCGACGGCATCGAGTACATCCGCGCCGGCGAGTCGGTGGGCCTGAACGTCGACCAGTTCGCCCCGCGGCTGTCGTTCTTCTGGGCCATCGGGATGAACTTCTACATGGAGGTCGCCAAGCTGCGCGCGGCCCGCATGCTGTGGGCCCGCCTGGTGCGCGACTCCGGTGCGAAGAACCCGAAGTCGATGAGCCTGCGGACGCACTCGCAGACCTCCGGCTGGTCCCTGACCGCGCAGGACGTCTACAACAACATCGCCCGCACCTGCATCGAGGCGATGGCAGCGACCCAGGGCCACACCCAGTCGCTGCACACCAACGCCCTCGACGAGGCCATCGCCCTGCCGACGGACTTCTCCGCCCGCATCGCCCGCAACACGCAGCTGTTCCTGCAGCAGGAGTCCGGCACCACCAAGACCGTTGACCCCTGGGCCGGATCCGCCTACGTCGAGAAGCTCACCGAGCAGCTCGCCCGCAAGGCGTGGGAGCGGATCCAGGAGGTCGAGCAGGCCGGGGGCATGGCCAAGGCCATCGAGCAGGGCATCCCCAAGCTCCGCATCGAGGAGGCCGCCGCCCGCACCCAGGCCCGGATCGACTCGGGCCGCCAGCCCGTCATCGGAGTCAACAAGTTCCTCCTCGACGAGAAGGAGCGGCTCGCCGAGCAGGAGCAGCTCGAGGTCCTCAAAGTGGACAACAAGGCGGTGCGCGAGTCGCAGATCGCCAAGCTGGAGCGCCTCCGCGCCGAACGCGACGAGGAGTCCACGCAGGCCGCGCTGCAGAAGCTCTCCTGGGCCGCCGCCAACCCCGACTCCACGGACCCGGAGCGCAACCTGCTGAAGCTGGCCATCGACGCGGCGCGCGCGCAGGCGTCGGTGGGCGAGATCTCCGACGCCCTGGAGAAGGAGTTCGGGCGCTTCACCGCGCAGATCCGTACGATCTCTGGTGTGTACAACAAGGAGACCGGCTCCAGCGAGTCCGTCAGCCGTGCCCGCAAGCTGGTGGAGCAGTTCGAGGCCGAGGAGGGGCGCCGCCCCCGAATCCTGATCGCCAAGATGGGCCAGGACGGTCACGACCGCGGCCAGAAGGTCATCGCAACCGCCTACGCCGACCTCGGCATGGACGTCGACGTCGGCCCCCTCTTCCAGACCCCCGAGGAGGTGGCGCGGCAGGCCGTCGAGTCCGATGTCCACGTCGTCGGCGTCTCCTCGCTGGCAGCAGGGCACCTGACGCTGGTGCCGGCGTTGCGCCAGGAGCTCGACAAGCTCGGGCGCGAGGACCTGATGATCGTCGTCGGAGGCGTGATCCCCAGCCAGGACTTCGCCGAGCTCCGCGAGATGGGTGCCGACGCCATCTACCCACCCGGCACGATCATCCCCGAGGCCGCCATCGACCTCCTGGAGATCCTGAACAAGCGACTGCACGAGTCCGACTGACTGCACCAACCCGAACGGCCCGCCCCAACCGGGGCGGGCCTTTCGCATGGCCGCGAAAACGCGGCTGGGGTTTTCGGACCCAGCGCCTCGCCGCCCGAACTCCGGCTGGGGTTTCGGACTCAGCGCCTCACCCCCGCGCCGTCCCTTCGCCCGAGCCCCACCTCACCGGTAGCCGCCTCCCGTACCTGGCAGCCACCAGGCTGATGACCGGTTCACCAGCGATACCGCTCGGTACCAGCCTTCTAGCGCTGGTGGCGAGCAACAACGCTGGCGAACACGCAAGACGGCTGGTGAACGCGCAAGACGGCTGGTAACCGGGTTCACCAGCGATACCGCTCGGCACCAGCCTTCTAACGCTGGTGGCGAGCAACAACGCTGGTCAACCCACAAGACTGTCGACAACAAGACCGCTGGTCAACGCAAAACACACGGCCGGTGAGCCGGTTCACCAGCGATATCACTCGACACCAGCCTTCTAGCGCTGGTGGCGAGCAACAACGCTGGTCAACGCGCATGACGGCTGGTGAACGCGCACGACGGCTGGTGAACGAACAAGACGGCTGGCAACCGGGTTCACCAGCGATATCGCTCGGTACCAGCCTTCTAACGCTGGTCGGGAGCAACAACGCTGGTGAACGCGCAAGACGGCTGGTAACCGGGTTCACCAGCGATATCGCTCGGTACCAGCCTTCTAACGCTGGTGGCGAGCAACAACGCTGGTAAACGCGCAAGACGGCTGGTAACCAACAGCAACAGCGTGGTCCCGGCCGAGCGGGTCAGCCGCCGAACAGCATCCGGTACTCGGTGGGCGACGGCGGCATCGGCACCCGCACCAGGCGCCGGACGCTGGCCAGCACGACGTCGGATCCCTCCAGGTTGGCCGCCAGCTTCATCTGCGTCGGGCTGAGCGCGTAGGCCCGGCGCAGGTGGTCTGCGGTCTTTCCCTCCACGGGAGCGACGAGGGAGATCTCGCTGTTGCGCATGTCGTTCACCGCCCTGGCGGCTGTGGGGTCATGCGTGCTGACCACCGCCTGCCAGGCGCCTACCGGGGTCTGGGGAGTCATGGCTCCGATCTCGTCGACCACCAGGCTCGGCCGGTAGGGACGCCCCTGGCCCGGCACGTTGTCGACGGCGTGCAGGATGTCGACGGTGCCGCCGCAGGCCCGGATCACCTCGGCCAGCGGAAGCCACGACGGCTGCTCCTTGGTCAGCACCGAAACGTGGGCACCCAGGCACATGGCACGAAACGCCAGCAACCACTTCACGTACTCGGGAGCGGCGAGGAAGACCCGGGTGGGACGAGGCCGGAAGAGCCGCACCGTGACCGGGCCGGCCGAACCCCTCCCGAGCAGCAGCCCGGCCGGACCGGTGGTGATCACCGGGCCCCGCCCGCCCCTGACGTCGTCGACGGCCAGACCGGTCATCCTTCAACCTGCCTTCCGAGCGGGATGGTGGCCAGCAGGCCCGGCACCTGAGTGCCACCCAGCGGGCCGAAGCTGAACCTGGAGCCCATCTCGGCCACGAGTTCCTCGTCGGCCGCCGCCGCCTGCTCCTCGTTGTGGGTGACGTGGCGGATGGCGCCAGCTGGTGGCTGCCCCGGGGAGACGGTGAAAGAGGTGAAGACCATCATCGCCGGGGACTGCGCCAAGGAGTCCAGGAGGGCCTGGTAGTTGGCCGTCGGGTTCGGGCCGAAGGAGCGGATGGTCCGGGTCTCGTGCACCAGGCCGTCGCAGGTCAGCTGCTGCCACGTCTCCCTGGTGCGCTCGCCGGGTAGTTCGTCGCCCGCGCCGCTGGTCAGGCCGAGGACCTCGGCGATGGCGCTGGGGTCCAGCGCCTGGGCCGAGACGCCCTGTCGTTTCAACTGGGCCTGCGCCCGGTGGAGTCCGAAGCGCAGCGTCGCGAAGACCCCGACCTGCCCACTCCCCCGACGTGCGACCGCCTCCAGGCAGAGCCTCGGATCCAGCCGGAGGGCCACCCACGTCCGCCGCACCGCAGGCGGCGTGACGTCCTCGCCGACGATCTCCAGATAGGACTGCTGGGCTGGTGATCCCGGCGTGAGCATCGCCAGGGTCGGGGCGGGGACCGTCATCGTGACCACCTGGATGCCCGCGAACACGACGTCGTCCTGACGGGTGAGCGTGCCGAGCAGCTCCAGGTCCAGTTCCGAGCCCCGGTCCACGACCAGCGCGTCGTCGGAGGTCAGTTCCAGCAATCCAGTCCAGGAGGTGCCGTCCGCGACCACCCCGATCTCACCGCCGTAGACGTTCTTGGTCTGGGTGACCTGCAGCTGGGGCAGCCACTGGCCCAGTGGGACCAGGGGTGCCGGCTGGTCCGGCTCGGCAACCTCCTGGCGTCGCCGGGCACCGTAGGCGGCCCGCACTCGCAGCGTCGAGAACAGCGAGCGCCCGTTCACCGGAAGGGTCGCGAGCATCGCGAGGAGTACCACGGCACCGGCCAGCACGAACCCGACGACGGTGCGCTGGGCGGCAAGCAACAGGGCGACGACGACGACCACCTGCCAGAACAGCGCCATCGGCAGGTACCGGGTGGAGCGGGCACGCGACGGGAGTGCGGCGTTGCTGAGCTGGGCCGTCCGCGCCATTGGTCCTCCTCGCACTGGCTGTGGGGTCGGGCCAACTCTAGGGCGTGCCGGGCGCAGGGGGGACAACGTCACCGCCTGATGGCGTGCGACGACTGCGCGTCGGCGTGGCTACAGTTGCCCCCGAACCCATTCCACCCGGAGGACCCGCATGGCGACACGCAAGGACCTTCTCAAGGCAGAGTCCTTCATCTCGCGACGCATGGTCGCGGCTTTCGTCGACCGTGACCCCGACGACCCGACGCCGCCCCTGCGGCGAGTGGGGATGGCCACCTTCGTGTCTGTGCTGCTGGGCATCATCCTCCTCGCGGGCACCGCGCTGTTCGGGCTGTTGCGCCCCGGCGGCGGCGACGCGTGGAAGGAGGAGGGCGTCGTCATCTCCGACACCTCCGCCGGCATGCAGTTCGTCTACGCGCAGGGCACCCTGATCCCGATGGCCAACGTGGCTTCCGCGCACCTGCAGGCCGCCGGCGAGAACCCGTCCGGGCCGCCGCGAGTTGTCAACGTCAGGACCGACACCCTAAAGGGCACTCCGCAGGGTCCGATGATGGGCATCGCCGGAGCTCCGCGGCAGCTGCCGGCGGCCGCCGACATGGACGTCTACCCGCTGCAGATGTGCTCCTCGGCCCCGAACACCGCGGGTGACCGGTTCGTCAGCATCGAGTTCAACGCGCCGGCCGTCCCGGACAGCCAGATCTCCTTCGTGGCCAGGGCCTCCGACGGCGAGGAGTTCATCATCATGAACGGCCAGGCCCACCGCCTCTGGCGCGAGCAGGGGAAAGCCTCACCCCTCATCGAGGACCTGCCCATCGCGACACCCGGCAATGCCTGGCTCTCAGCGCTGCCGGTCGGGCAGCCGCTCGAGCCGATGGACATCCCGAATCTGGGCGCCACCCCGTCCAAGGACATGCTCAACATGCGCATCGGTCAGCTCGCGACGGTGGAGGGCGCCGAGGGCGGCGCCAGCCGCTACTACGTCCAGCTCGACGACGGCCTCTCCCAGGTCTCCTACCTCGACATGAGGCTCATGATGGCCGCCAAGGACATGCCGCCGCCGCGGCTGATCTCGGAGTCGGAGCTGGCTTCCGCCCGCAACGACTCCGTGCCCGACTCCTCAACCCCAGGCATTCCGTACGAGAAGCCAAGGGGCCCCGAGGGCTACGGCAACCTCCAGGACATCTCCGTGTGCGCCACCTACGGCCAGGACAACCCGGACCGCGTCGTGCTCACCGTGGACCAGGCCACGCCCGAGATGCCGGCCGGGCACCTGAAGCCGTTCGGCAATGTCGTGGACCTCGTGAAGATGGAGCCGCTGGCCGGCGGCCTCCTGCAGAACTCGAACAACGCCGTCGACGACGCCGCCACCTTCCTGGTGATCGACGGCCGCAGCTACCCCATTCCGGATGTCGCCTCCCGCCGCGCCCTCGGCTACGGAGACGTCACCCCTGCCGCGGTGCCGCCACAACTGCTGGCGCTCATCCCGCCGGGGCTGGAGCCGAACATGAACCTGTCCCGAGCGAGCATCCGGCAACTGGAGGCATGAGTAGCCAGAGCCCACTTTCCGGGGTCTAGGTACTGCTACTCGTTTCGATCGGGACCACTGGGAAGTGACCCGCTCCCCCGCCTAGGGTTTCAAGTGTCACGAAGGCAGCACCGAGCTACTCGGACGTTGCTGAACCGAGAGCCGCAGGCTCCACCGTTGAAGGGAATGAACATGGGCAACAAGTCCGTTGATCGCGCCGAAATGGCCAAGGCTGCGCAGCAGATCGAGGCGAAGCACCAGCAGATCCACCAGCTGCAGGCCCGCCTGCAGGGGCAGATGACTGACCTCGCCACCCGCTGGACCGGTCAGGCGTCGCAGATGTTCCAGCGTGGTTACGGCCAGTTCGACACCGAGTTCGAGAAGGTCAAGCAGGGCCTGGACAAGATCCACACCTCGCTGGTCGAGACGCAGAAGGAATACGTCCAGCGCGAGGAAGAGAACACCCAGACCGCGAACCAGATCGCCGGCCTCATCGGCTGACGCTGACCGACACCACCACATCGAGCCAGGAGACATCAATGAACGACGCAACCACATACTCACAGTCCGGCATGCAGGAGGGAATCTCGAACCTCTCCGCCGCCCACAAGGAACTCACCACCCTCCTTGAGGACCTGAAGGCCGAGCTCTCCTCGTCCCTCGGGGCCTGGGAGGACAACGCCCGCAACGCCTACGTCGAGGTCCAGCGCTCCTGGGACGCCTCCGCGGCCAAGCAGCAGGACATCGTCCAGCGCATGCCGATCCTCCTCGGCAACATCTCGGACGGCTACGACGCCACCGAGTCCCGCAACGCCGGCATCTGGGGCTGACCCAAGACCGCAAACTGAAGGGCCCCGCTTCGACGGGGCCCTTCTGTCTTGTCCTGGAGACCATCCCCCGTGGAGTGACTGCGGGAGGATCCGGAGGCCTTCGCTACTTGAGCAGCTTGGACAGCCTGCGATCCGCCAGCGGCTTGCCGCCGGTCTGGCAGCCGGGGCAGTACTGCAGCGACGAGTCCGCGAACGAGACCTCGGCGATCACCGAGCCGCAGTCCTCGCACTTCTCG
The DNA here is from genome assembly GCF_020687685.1 of Tessaracoccus sp. OS52. Classification (GTDB taxonomy): domain Bacteria; phylum Actinomycetota; class Actinomycetes; order Propionibacteriales; family Propionibacteriaceae; genus Arachnia. Next base: position 118,278 of record NZ_JAJEWM010000003.1, read on the forward strand.
CCGGTCCGCCCGTGGACGCGCATGCCCCTGCGCTTGGAGTCCTTCAGTTTGCTGATGGGCACGCCCCGGGTCTCCTCCAGGGCCTGGCCCAGCACCTCCCGGATGTGGCCGTGGAGGGCGGCGACACCGTCGGCGTCCAGTGAGGATGCGGGCTTGAACGGACTGAGCCGGGCCGCGTGCAGGATCTCGTCGGAGTAGGCGTTACCGATCCCGGCGAGCACCTTCTGGTCGCGCAGGACGCCCTTGAGCTGCGCCTTGCCGGCCTTCTTGAGGATGGCCGCCAGGTCATCGACGGTGAAGGTCTCGGCCAGCGGATCGGGCCCCAGCGCGGCGATACCGGGGACGTCGGTGGGATCGGTCACCACGTAGACGGCCAGGTGGCGCTGGGTCCCCGCCTCGGTGAGGCTGAAGCCGGAGCCGTCCTCCACCCCGATCCGCAGCGCCAGGCCCGACTTTCCCGGCCGCGGCACCTTCGCGGGCAACTCGTCGTGCCAGGTCACCCAGCCGGCGCGGGCCAGGTGGAACACGAGGTGGAGGCCCTGCGCGTCGACGTCGATGAACTTCCCGTGCCGGACCACCCCGGCGACCTCCAGGCCCAGGAGCGCGTCGAGCGGAGGGTCGTAGGTCTTCAGCACGCTGAACGCCACCAGGTGGCCCTGCGTGATGGCCTTGCCGGTGAGCCGCTCGGAGAGCTGGTCGACGACGGCCTGCACCTCAGGCAGTTCGGGCATTTCGGTCCTCCCCAAGACTCGCGAGCAGTTCCTCGCCGCCCATTCTCCCCGCCTCGCCACGCGCCCACATGTTGTTGTGCGGTTCCTCCAGCGCCTCCCCCAGTTCGGCGAGGTAGTCCGCACGGTCGATCGCCACCGCGCCGAGCGACTCGAGGTGCGGCGTGAGCCACTGGACGTCGAGGACCTGGATCTCCATCCTGCGCAGTTCGTGGACCAGCCGCAGCAACGCCACCTTCGAGGCGTCGGTCCCGAGCACCTCGTCGTGGAACATCGACTCGCCCGCGAACATCCCGTTCTGGTGCACGCCGTAGAGCCCGCCGACGAGGCGGCCCTCGCCATCCCAGGTCTCGACGCTGTGGACGTAACCGACTTGGTGCAGGACCATGAAGGCGGCCGAGATCCGCTGGTCGATCCAGCCGTCTGGGCGCGACGGGTCCGCGCACGCGGCCAGCACCTGCGGGAACGCGACGTCGACCGTCGTGGTGTAGCGGCGTGCCGAACGGCGCAACGACTTGGTGACGCGCACGCCGTCGGGCGGCAACTGGGCCCGCTGCATCGGGGACCACCACCCCATCTCGCCACCGAAACCGCCGCCGCCCAGCGGCATCGGGAACACGCCGCAGCGATAGGCCAGCAGCGCAGTGCCCGGGTCGAACTCGTCGGAGAACGCGATCAGGTCCTGGCGCGGCCAGTCCTCAGGCGGTCCGAAGAGGGTTTCGAGCATGGAAACCAGTGTGGCAGCCCGGGGGATTTCCGGGTCTTCCCCTGCAGAGATGCTTGGCGGTGTGTGCAAGTCTTGGGGGGTAGAAGGAGACGCTGATGAGTCAACCATCCAATGTCGTCGCTGTCGCTCAAGGGCTGACCTCCGACGCCTTCCACCAGATCCTGGATCTCGCAATCGACGGCAAGGGGAAGTTGCCGGGGGCGAAGGTCGCGGCCAAGAACCTGCTCGCCAGGCACGGTGACCCGGAGACTGCCATCGACTGGCTGGTGAGGGAACACATCGCGCTGGCCGGCGGGCAGGGGTTCGCGACCAACTGGGGAGGGTTCTTCGTCTCGCTGGTCACCATCCCCGCCAACATCGCCGCGGCCGCCTTCGTGCAGGCCCGGCTGGTGGCCTCCATCGCGCACCTGCGCGGCTACGAACTCAGCGACAGGCGCGTGCGCAGCGCGATCCTGATGGTCATGCTCGGCCCCACCGCCGGCGAGGCGCTGGTGTCCAATGGCCAGTTGCCGTCGTCGCCCCTGGCCGTGGCCACCGCCCCGGTCTTCGACGCCAAGCTCGACGGTCAGATCAGCCGCGCCCTGCTTGACCGCGCGATGAACCAGCTCAGCGGCAAGCGACTGGGGGCGTGGGTGGGCAAGCGCATCCCGTTCGTTGGCGGCGGCGTCGGCGCTGTCGTCGACGGCTGGGCCACCCACCTGATCGCGCGGCTGGCGCAGGAGTCCTTCCCCAGCCGTCGGCCCAGGCTGAACCGCTGGACCAAGGACGAGCCGCAGACCACCTGAGGCGTGGGCGCTACGCGTAGGAGCGCGGGACCCGGGCGGTGATCAGGCACGTGACCTCGTACGGGATGGTGTCCATCAGTTCGGCGAGTTCGGCGACGGAGATCTCGTCACCGCCGTCGCTCCCGGCGAGGACGGCGTAGTCGCCCACCTGGACCTCTCCGCGCTCGGGGCCGAGGTCCACCATCGTCTGGTCCATGCACACCCGCCCGACCACTGGTCTGGACTCTCCGCCCACCAGCATCCGGCCCCGATTGGACAGCAGTCTGGAGTAGCCGTCCCCGTATCCGATGGCGACGGTGGCCACCCAGGTGTCGCGCGGCGCCGTCCACGTCCTTCCGTACCCGACGGTCTCGCCCTGGCGGACCTGCTTGACGAACGCCACCCGGGCCGTCCAGCGCGCCACGGGTTCCAAGGGACGGGTGCGGGGCGTGCGAGCGTCGGGGTAGGACCCGTACAACATGATCCCGGGGCGCACGAGCGTGGTGGTGCCCAGGTCGTGGCAGAGCAGGGCGCCGGAGTTGGCCGTGTGAACCCACGGCACGGGGCCGACGGCGTCACGCACGTCGGCGGCCACCTGCTCGAAGCGAGCCAACTGGTCCCGGGTGAAGTCCTCGCCGTCCGGGACGTCGCTGACCGGCAGGTGTGTGTAGAGGCCGTCCAGTGCCAGGTGCGGGTGGTCCGCGACCTGACGGGCGAGAGCGACGGCGTCGGCGGGCTCCGCGCCGATGCGCCGCATCCCGGTGTCGACCTTCAGGTGCAACGGAGCGACGACGCCGGCGGCGGCGGCCGCTGCTCCAACCGCTGCGATCCCGTCGGCGTCGGCGACCGTCAGGGTGAGGCTCGCGGCCAGCGCCGAGGGGAGTTCTTCGGGAAACGTGATCGTGAACTTCAGGATGGGCAGGGTGATTCCGGCGTCCCGCAGCTCCACGGCTTCGGAGACGAGCGCGACGCCGAGCCACTGCGCCGTACCCGCGGACTGGATGCTGCGCGAGACCTCCACCAGGCCGTGCCCGTAAGCGTCAGCCTTGACCGCCGCCAGCACCGCTCGGCCATCGGCGAGTTCGGCAGCGGTGCGCAGGTTCTGGTTGATGGCATCCAGGTCCACCCGGAGCTCGCTTGCACTGGACACCCCCCAATCTTCGCCTGCCGGGCGCGGGCAGACCAAACGGGAACGTGCTGGCTCTGGTCCAGGCCGGTGGCAGAATGGCGCGCATGTCGAACAATCAGTGGAACAACGGCCAGGCCGACGGCCAGTGGCAGCCGCAGGGCAATCCCGACCCGAACGCACCCGAGCAGCCACAGCCGAGCGCCAACGACTGGAACGCCGGTCAGGCGCAGGCGGACTGGAACTCGGGCGGTCAGGGCGGTTCCCAGGACTGGAACCAGCCGGCGGCTTCCCAGCAGGACTGGAACGCCCAGCAGGCTCCCGCAGGCCAGGACTGGAACCAGCAGCCCGCGCAGGACTGGACGCAGCAGCAGCAGCCGCAGCAGCAGGGCTGGAACGCCCAGCAGGCCGGCGCGGACTGGAACACCGGCGCGCAGCACCAGGGCGGCAGCGACTGGAACGCGCAGCCCCAGTCGAGCGCCCAGGAATGGCACCAGCAGCAGCCGGCGCAGGACTGGAACGCCCAGCCGCAGACTGACTGGACCGCCCAGCAGCCCGCGCAGGAGTGGGGCGCACCGCCCCAGGGTGGCCAGCCCTGGAACCAGCCCCAAGGCGGCTTCCAGGGTCCGCCGGCCTTCGGGAAGCCAGCCAGGGACCAGCGCGTGCCGTCGCCACGCCGTCGGAGCGACACGGGCCTCGGGAACGTGTTCGACTTCAGCTTCAAGAAGTTCGCACTCCCCTCCGCCGCCGGGACGATCTTCCTGATCTCGGTGATCTGCTTCGGGATCTGGTGGGTCTTCGACCTCATCCAGGTCCTGACCGTGGGTACCGAGTTCTACGAGCCCAGCGGTGCCCTGATCGCGGACGTCATCTTCGGCGGTCTCGCCAGGATGTTCATCGGCGTGCTGCTCACCCGAGTGCTCATCGAGGGCGCCTCCGCCGTCGTCAAACTGGCGAACAAGGCGGATGCCGAAAAGGTCGACGAGGTCGAGAAGGCCTGACCCCCGCAGCAACGCCGAGGGACCGCAGCCAGCCCGGCTGCGGTCCCTCACACTTCACCCGCCAGTGGGCGCGGTCGCGACAGCGGAACGTGGCGTCACCTTGCGGGGTGAGGCTAGAAGAGCAGGGCCAGGGCGGGCTCGGCCAGGATCTCCGCCACATCGTGCAGGAACTGCGAACCCTGCTCACCGTCGACGATGCGGTGGTCGAACGCGACGGTGAGGGTGGTGACCCAGCGCGGGACCACCTGCTCCACGCCACCGGTCTCAACAACCCAAGGGCGCCGCTGGATGGCGCCCATGCAGAAGATCGCAGACTCGTTGCCGTTGATGATGGGGGTGCCGGCGTCGACGCCGAAGACTCCGACGTTGGTGATCGTGAAGGTGCCACCGGAGTAGTCGCCCGGCTGCAGCTTGCCCTCCCGGGACACGGCCACCAACTGGTTCAGGGCACGGCACAGCTCCAGCAGGCTGAGCCGGTCCGCGCCCTTGATGTTGGGCACCATCAGTCCGCGCGGAGTGGCCGCCGCGATGCCGAGGTTGACCCCCGGGTGGTAGACGATCTCCTGGTTCTCCTCGTCCCACGACGTGTTGAGGTCGGGGTTGCGGGCGAGCGCGAGGCACATGGCCTTGGCGTAGACCAGCAGCGGGGAGACCCGCAGGCCAGTGAACTCGCGCCGGTTCTTGAGGGTCTCGACGAAGTCCATGGTCGCGGTGACGTCGACGGTGGTCCATTCGGTCACGTGCACGTGGGTCCGCACTGACCGGACCATGTTCTCGGCAGTGGCCTTGCGCACGCCCCGGATGGGGACGCGCCGCTCCTGCCGGCCGGCGAACGGGCCGGGACCGCCCGTCTGCCCTCCGAAGCCGCTGTCCGCGCCGAAGCCGCCGCCGGGGAACCCGCCGGCACCCGCGGTGAAGGTCTCCTGTCGGGGTTCCTGGAAGGTGGCGTGGTCGTTGATGATCCGGCCGCGCTGGGGCGTGTCGGCGAGGCGCTGGAACGCCGCCGCGGCCTCGACGTCGGTGCGGGTGATGGTCCCGTCGGGTCCGGTGCCGACGACGCTGCCGAGGTCCACGCCGAGATCCTTGGCGTACTTGCGCACCGGCGGCTTCGCGCGTACGGCGTTGGGATCGGAGGCCAGCACCAGCGTGGATTCCGACGGCGCCCGGCCCGGGGTGGGCAGGGGGTCGCCGACCGCCTGCGCATGGACCTCGCCGGCGGGATGCACCTCGTCGGGGCGCCGCCCGGGCTCGTGCGGCTCGTAGGCGTCGCTGACGGCCTGGGTCACGCTCGCGGACTCGTCGGGGCGGCGGCGGCCACGGCGACGCGAGCGGGCACCGTCGGAGGCCCCGTACCCAACCAGGTTCGGCGACGACGCCTCGGGCTCGGGCGCGGCGTGGGGCTCGGGTTCGCCGTCGTTGATCTCGATGATCGGGGTTCCGATGTCCACGGTGGTGCCCTCTGCGATCAGCAGTGAGGTCACGGTGCCGGCCCACGGCGAGGGCAGCTCGACCAGCGACTTGGACGTCTCGATCTCCACGAGCACGTCGTTGACCTCGACGGTGTCGCCCTCGGCCACCCGCCAGGCCACGATCTCGGCCTCGGCCAGACCCTCACCCGGGTCGGGAAGTAGGAACTGTCGCTTCATCGGGGCTCCTAGTAGGCGAGGGACGCGTCGACGGCGTCCAGGATTCGGTCCACGGAGGGGAGGAACTCGTCCTCGACCCGCGAGTGCGGATATGGCATGTCGTAGCCGGTGACCCGCTTCACAGGCGATTCCATCACGTAGAACAGGTCCTCGTGCAGCCTGGCCGCGATCTCCGCACCGACGCCGAGCGTACGCTGCGCCTCGTGCACGACGATGGCGCGCCGGGTCCGGCGGACCGACGCCGTGACCGTCACCCAGTCGATCGGGCTGAGGGTGCGCAGGTCGATGACCTCCAGCGAGGTGCCCTCCTCGGCAGCGATGGCGGCGGCGTCGAGGCACGTCTTCACCATGGGGCCGTAGGCCAGGATGGTCGCGTCGGAACCGTAGCGGGCCACCTGCGCCTGGTGCATCGGCTGCGGCCGGGCGGAGAAGTTCACCTGGTCCTTGACGTGGTAGCGGCGCTTGGGCTCGAGGAAGATGACCGGGTCGTCGGAGGAGATGGCCTGCTGGATCATCCAGTAGGCGTCTCCAGCGTTGGAGCAGGTGACCACCTTCAGCCCGGGAGTGTGGACGAAGTAGGCCTCCGGCGATTCGGAGTGGTGCTCGATGGAGCCGATGGCGCCGCCGTAGGGGATCCGGATCACGATGGGCATCCGCGTCCGGCCGGCCGTGCGGGCGTGCAGCTTGGCCACCTGGGTCACGATCTGGTCGAAGGCGGGGAACACGAAGCCGTCGAACTGGATCTCGACCACCGGGCGGTACCCGCGCATCGCCAACCCGATGGCGGTCCCGACGATGCCGGACTCGGCCAGCGGGGTGTCGATCACGCGGTTCTCACCGAACTCCGCCTGCAGCCCCTCGGTGATGCGGAAGACGCCGCCCAGCTTGCCGATGTCCTCTCCCATCAGGAGCACCTTCGGGTCCGCCTGCAGGGACCGCCGCAGGCCGAGGGTGAGGGCCTTCGCAAGCGTCATGGTCTGGCTCATCAGGCCTCCTCGAATCCGGCGTTGTACTCCGCGTACTCGCGGTGCTGGGCGTCCAGCGCGACGGTGTTCTCGGCGTAGACGTCGTCGAACAGTTGGTCCATGGTCCGCGGGACCAGCTCCTGGATCCAGGAGCGGATCTCGGCGCCGTAGTCCTGCGCGTCGGCGTCCAGCTGGGCCAGGTGCGAGTCGTCGATGACGCCCTGCTCGCGCAGGTACGTGGTCAGCCGGGTGATGGGGTCGCGGCCCTTCCAGATCTCGGTCTCGGAATCGGTGCGGTACTTGGTCGGGTCGTCGGAGGTGGTGTGCGCACCCATCCGGTAGGTGAACGCCTCGATGAAGGTGGGCCCCTCGCCGCTGCGCGCCCGCTCCAGCGCCCACTCGGCCACCGCCTGGACCGCGAGCACGTCGTTGCCGTCCACCTGGACACCGGGAAAGCCGAAGCCCCGCACGCGCTCGAACAACGGGATCCGCGACTGCAGCGACATCGGCTCCGAGATGGCCCACTGGTTGTTCTGGCAGAAGAACACGACGGGCGCGTTGTAGCTGGCCGCGAACACGAACGCCTCGTTGACGTCTCCCTGCGAGGACGCGCCGTCGCCGTGGTAGACGATCACGGAGGCGTTCCGGTCAGGGTCCTCGTTGCCGACCATGCCGTCGAACTGAAGACCCATGGCGTAACCGGTGGCGTGCAGGGCCTGCGTGCCGATCACGATCTGGTAGTTGCGGAACCGGTCCAGTTGCTCCCAGTCGCCGTGGTCCGTGCCGCGGAACAGCGCCAGCAGCTGCCTCATCGGGATGCCCAGGCACATCGCGACGCCGTGCTCGCGGTAGCTGGGAAACACCATGTCCGTGGGGGCCAAGGCCCGGGCCGAACCCACCTGGGCGGCCTCCTGACCCAGCGACGGTGGCCACATGCCCAGCTCGCCCTTGCGCTGCAGGGCGGTTGCCTCCGCGTCGAAGCGCCGCGCCATGGTCATGTCGCGCAGTCGGTCGACGAGGTCGGCGTCGGTGCCCGCCCAGCTGAACTCGTCGTTCTCGACGCGTCTGCCATCGGGCGTGAGGAGCTGCACCATCTGGTCACTTTGTCCACGCACGGCGATCCCTTCCGCAGTTGGGTTACGGCACCGTAGCTTACGGGCCCGTAGCTTACGTTTTCCACCGGCACGCCGAATCCGCGTGGCGGCGGGCGGCGGACTGCCCGATCGTCGACCGGAGGGCAGCCAAGTGACCTGCGGGTTACCCGCAGATGAACGACACGATAACCCCTTGACCTTTCCCTGCGCGGGCACAAGAGTGACGACCAGTGCTCAACGAGGCATGCCCACATCCCCGACCGGAGAGAAGGAAAATGAAGAAGTTGACTCCACGCCTGGCCGCTGGCCTGGCCCCAGCAATGGTGCTGGGTGGTTTGACCTTCGGCACGGTGGCCGCCCCCACCGTCGCCCACGCCTACACCGAGTGTGTTGCCCCGGACTCCACCGTCTCCGTCTTCAGCTTCAACGACTTCCACGGCCGCGTGGAGAGCGCGGCCCGGCTCTTCACCGTCGTGGAGAACGAGCGGGATGCCGTCGGCGAGGACAACGTCCTGCTGCTCAGTGCAGGTGACAACATCGGCGCCTCCACCTTCGTCTCCATGATTCAGAACGACAATCCGACCCTGGAGATCCTCGACGCCATCGACGTCGACGCCGTCGCCGCTGGCAACCACGAGTTCGACAAGGGCTGGGCTGACCTGCGCGACCGCGTCATTCCCTTCGGTTCGGCCACCATCCCCTACCTGGCGGCCAACGTCTACACCGAGGGCACCACCGACGTCCCGGCACCGCTCGCGGAGTACGACACCTTCACCAAGGGCGGCCTCGAGATCGCCGTGATCGGCGCCGTGACCGGCGACCTGCCCTCCCTCGTCTCCCCCGCCGGGCTCACCGGGCTCACCGTCGGTGACCCGGTGGAGGCCATCAACCGGGTCGCAGCGGAGATCGAGGCGGCCGGCACCGCGGACGTCGTCATCGCCTCCATCCACGAGGGCGCCCCCGACGGCTGGACCATCGAACGCGACGGCACCATCACCGAGGACGCCACGATCGAGGACAACGCCGCCACCCCCGGCGCCTTCGCCGACATGGCGAACGAGCTCGAACCCAACATCGACGTCGTGTTCAACGGCCACACCCACCAGATCTACAACTGGGTCACCCTCGACGACGGCGAGCGCCCCATCCTTCAGGCCTCCTCCTACGGCACCCACCTCGCCAAGGTCGAGCTGGGAGTCAACAGCGACGGCACCTACTGTGGCATCGCCGGTACCGAACTGCTGCCACGGGCAGCCGCGCCCGGCACCCAGGCCCGCATCGTCGCCATCCAGGAGATCGTCTCCGAAGCAGTTGCCACTGCCGAGAGCCTCGGTGCCCAGCCCGTCGGGTTCGCCAACCGCGCCATCAGCACCCCCGGAGCCGGCAACGCGGACACGCGCAACGTCGAGTCACCGATGACCAACATGGTCGCCCAGATGTTCTACGACCAGCTCAGCAACGGCAACGACGAGTTCATCGGCGTCCAGAACCCCGGCGGCACCCGCGACAGCTTCGACCGCGGCACCATCACCTACGAGGAAGCCGCTCTGGTCCTGCCGTTCGCGAACTCGCTGATGACCACGCAGGTCACGGGAGCACAGTTCAAGGAGGCCCTGGAGCAGCAGTGGCAGCGCACTTCCGCAGGTGAGGTCCCCAGCCGTCCCTACCTGGCCCTTGGCCTGTCCGAGAACGTCTCCTACACCTTTGACGAGTCCCTCCCCGAGGGCGAGCGCATCACCGGGATCCACATCAACGGTGAGCCGATGGACATGGCCAAGCTGTACACGGTCGGTTCCGGCTCCTTCCTGATCTCCGGGGGCGACAACTTCCGGGCGTTCGGCGAAGGCGTCAACACCGCCGACACCGGCCGTGCGGACCTCGAGGCCTGGGTGGAATGGGTCGAGCAGCAGGACGCCCTGTGGCCCGACTACTCCAAGCGCGGCGTCTCCCTGACCGACGTGCCCACCACCCTGACCGAGGGCGCAGCCCCGGTGGAGGTCGTCGTCGGAGCGCCGCTCGAGGGCGGCGTACAGGTGGACACGCTCGACATGTTCCTCAACGACTCGGGGGACAAAGTCTCCCCGCAGGTCGCGAACACCGACGTGACCGCCTGGATCGGTGACGAGATCGTCGGTGGCGGTACCGTCACCGACGGCGTCGCGACGGTGAACCTCGCCATCGCTCAGGGCACCGAACTCGCCGCCGGCACGCACACCGTCGCGCTCGTGGTGGAGCCCTCCGGCACCGAGGTCCTCTTCGAGGTCAACGTCGCGCTGACCGCCGAACCAGTCGAACCGGAACAGCCGTTCAACGTCTACACCACCGAGGGCCTCCACCGTCACAACGGGCGGCTCTGGATGACGGCCTGTGAGCCCTACTCGCAGACCGAGCGCTGCTGGACCCTGATCTGGGCCACGCAGGTCGACATCGTCAATGGTCAGGTGTTCAAGCGCAACGCCTGGACGTTCAACAACCTGACCTACCTGCCGATGGCGCGTAGCGCGTGGGCGAACAACCCGCTGGGTTACGAGGGCAAGTGGACGGCCGCCGACGGTCGTCGTTGGTACACCGAGTGCGACAACGCGCGCACCGGTGACAACGCCTGCCGCTCCTACGCCGAGGTGAGCGTCGTCTCCTCCGTCCCCCGCGCGGGTGGCGGATGGAACTACGTTCCCGAGAAGAAGTTCGTGTTCAACAACATCGTCCTGTTCAGCTGACCCGCTGCGCTGACGAGATCCGGGAGGGGTCGGGCCGCGAGGCCCGGCCCCTCCCGTCGTGTTGGACGCGCGCGACCCTGCGGGTCGGCCGCTTCAGAAGGAACCCGGGTCGCCCTCGGTGATGGCGCGGGACCAGAACGGATCCTCCCCCCAGCCTGCGGGGAATCCCATGACCTCCCGCTCCATCGCGTGCCCCTCGAGCAGTGCCGCGAGTTCACCGGCCCACGGACTCGTGGGGGAAACGGTGAACAGCATCGACTGCACGGCCGAGAACACGCAGTAGAGCGTGTCCGAGGCCTCCTCCAGGAGCTTGTCCCAGTTCTCGGGCCAGGCGACGCCCGCCCCGTGCGGAACCTTGGGGTACTTGCCCAGCCGGGTGTCCCAGAGGCGTTCGTGGTGGGCGGCGATGTTGCGGACTCGAACGAAGACCTCGAGCCAGGACGTCAGGAGCTCGTCGGTGGATCCGAGTCCCCGTGCGATTGCATCGCGATGGGTCTGCCGCTTCAGCGACTTGTGCACCCTCGTGAGTTGACCGATGCTCAACACCTCGACCATCAGCCACGACGGCGGCAGCTCGGGTGTCCGGTACCGCAGCAGGTAGTCCTGGAGAGCGGGGAACGGCTGCTCCAGCGCCTGTGCGACGTTGCCCTGCAGCACCCTGAAGTCTCCGAGGTCGCTGAAGTAGTGGGGCCTGGTGTACCAGTGGGAGTCGTTGTCCGCCTTGGACATCACCTCGCTCAGGACGGCCCGGAAGGCCACCTCGATCCGGGCGAGCGCGTCCATGGCCAGCAGCCGCAGGTCGCGGTCGAAGGAGTACAACGCCAGCACCTGCTCGAACGTCGTCCCAGTCCGGAGCTGGTGGTCGGCATCGGAGCGCTGGAACGGGGACAGGTAGGGAGCGAGTCGGTAGTAGCCGATGTGGAACAGCGCCCGGCGTGCCCGTTCCCGGTCCTCGACGACGAGACCCCTGCGGACCATGAGGTCCACCAGTTCGGCGCTGCTGAGGGGCGGCTTGTCGAAGTGCCCGCCACCCCTGCCGTTCGCCATGCCGGAGCTAGCCCGCGAGGGTGGCGACCAGGATCGCCTTGATGGTGTGCATCCGGTTCTCCGCCTGGTCGAACACGACGCTCGCCGGTGACTCGAACACGTCGTGGGTGACCTCGAGCGCGCTCATCCCGGTGGCCTGGTAGAGCTCCTCGCCCACCGCCGTGCCGCGGTCGTGGAAAGCGGGCAGGCAGTGCAGGAACCTGGCCTTCGGGTTGCCGGTGAGCGCCATCAGCTCCGCGTTCACCTGGTAGGGCCGCAGCAGCTCGATCCGCTCGGCCCAAAGTTCCTTGGGCTCGCCGAGCGACAGCCACACGTCGGTGGCGACGAAGTCCACCCCCGCCACCCCCTCGGCGACGTCGTCGGTCACGGTGATCCGCGCTCCGGTGCGCTCGGCGATGGCTCGCGCCCGGGCCAGGATCTCCGGCGCGGTCTGTTGTGCGACGGGGGCCACGAGGCGGACGTCGGAGCCCATCATTGCGGCGGAGATCAGCGTGGAGTTCCCGACGTTGTTGCGCACGTCCCCGACGAATGCGTAGCTGATCTCGGCCAGCGGCTTGCCGGCGTGCTCCAGCATCGTGAGTTGGTCGGCGAGCATCTGGGTGGGGTGCCAGTCGTCCGTGAGTCCGTTGTAGACCGGTACGCCGGCGTACTCGGCGAGCGTCTCCACCGTCGCCTGCGCGGCGCCCCGGTACTCGATGCCGTGGTACCAGCGGCCCAGGACGCGGGCGGTGTCTGCCGCCGACTCCTTGTGGCCGACCTGCGAACCGGCCGGATCCAGGTACGTGGTCCGGCCACCCTGCTCCGCAACGGCCACCTCGAAGGCGCAGCGCGTGCGGGTGGAGGTCTTCTCGAACACCAGCGCCACCTGCTTGCCGACCAGGCGCTGCTCCTCGCGGCCCTCGCGTCGGGCGGCCTTCAACTCCGCGGCGAGCGTGAGCAGAGCGCTCCACTCGTCGCTGGTGAAGTCGAGTTCCTTGGTGAAGCTGCGTCCCCGGAGGTCTCCCACGAGCCGGCCCTTTCCATGATGGAAAGGAAAGCCTAGCGGGCGAGCGCCTCAACCTCGTCGAGGATGCCGGGCATGGCGGCCTCGACGTCGGCCAGGGTGTCGTGGAAGCCCGCGTCATCGCCGTACCAGGGGTCGATGAGCGGGGTGCCCGGCTCCAGTTCGGGGTTGAAGTCGTTGAGCAACCGGAGGTTGACGGCACCCGGGGCGATCCGGCGGAGCCGCTTGAGTTGGTACGGCTCCACGGCCACGACGAGGTCCGCAGACTCTATGTCGGTTGCCGTGACCTGACGGGCGCGGTGCCCGTCGGTGTCGTACCCGGCCGCCTTGAGAACTGCCACCGCGCGACGGTCGATCGGATTGCCGAGTTCCTCCGTCGACAGCGCGAAACTGGAGATGTCGACTTCGAGACCCCGCTCCGCGGCCTGTTTGCGGGCGACCCGCTCGGCCATCGGCGAGCGACAGATGTTGCCGTAACAGACGAAGACTAGGGAGGCCATGCTCTCCAGCGTAGCCAGCCAGGACGCGGCTGGATCAGCGTTGGGATCCCTCCCAGCCTGGCGCCGGGCGCGCGGGCTACGGCAAATTGGTGGCGCGACTCGGATCGTTGGTGCACTGCCCCTCGGGGCCTCAACCGAGATGCGGCAGGACGCCGTCCCACACGGCCCGAAGCACGTCGTACATGGCGAACTCCTCATGGCTTGTCACCGTGACGACCGCATCCTGCTCCGGCAGCACCACCACGAACTGCCCCCGGTTCCCATCCGCCCGCCAAGCCCCCCGGGGAGTGCATTCCCAAACCTGGAAGCCGTAACCTGCGGCTTCGGGCTCGTCGTCGCGGAGCGTGGGGACCCAATGTGCGTGCATGGCATCAACCCACCCTGCCGGCACCAACTGCTCGCCGTGCCACTGTCCCCGCTGCAGCAGCAGGCGGCCCAACCGCGCCAGTTCGTCGGTTCGCAGATGGAGTCCGAAGGCAGACCAGGTGTGGCCGGCCCGGCACTCAGCCCACAACGGGTTCAGGATGCCCAGCGGCAGGAACAGCCGGGGCATGAGGAAGTCACGCAGGTTCTCCCCCGCCACCGCCGCCACCGCGCGGCCCAACATGTAGGTGGAGCCGTTCGAGTACTCGAACCGCTCGCCTGGGGTGGTGAGCAGGGGTGCCGACACGAAATCTCCGGCGACATCGGAGGAGAGCTTCTCCTCGTCGGTGAACACGGTGGCGGAACTTCCAGAGGTCATCGTCAGAAGGTGTCCCATGGTGACGGCCTCCACACCTTCGGCAGGATCCCGTTCGGTCGGGACCAGGTCGAGGAGACGGTCCTCGAGTCCGATCCGCCCCTGTCCATGCAGGATCCCAAACGCCAGCGCGGTGAAGGTCTTGGAGCAGGAGAAGACGTGGATCGGGTCGTCCGAGCGGAAACGAGCCTCCACGTCGGGACGCCCCCGTCTGTGGAGGTGGATGCCCTGCACGGTGAGTCCCCGCTCCTGTACGAGCCGCGCGAAGTCGGCCAGCTCCGGGGCCGGCCGCTGCCCGAGATCAACCCTCGCGGGAGTGGGTGCCATCTCAGAAGAAGTAGAGCGGCAGGCAGATGGCTACGAAGAGGACGAAGCCCACGAACATCGCGATGGTGATGATGGTCTGGGTCAGCGTCCCACCGGGGAGCTGCTCCGCCGGCTCTGACGCGGGAAGCTCTACGGGCCCGCCGGTTTCTGATTCGGTGGACATGTCACGCGACCAATCTGCTGATGTCTGCATACAGGGCAACCCCGAGCACCGCGAAGACGAACACCATGAACCAGGTGTAGACCCACTTCAACCGGTGGTCCGAGATCCAGAACCGGCGCACGCTCACCACGCCGTTGACGACGGCGAACACGCACAGCGCGATCCCCAGCGGCGCCGCGAGGAAGCCCGCGAAGCTGATGAGCGGGACGGCGATGGGCACCACGAGGTAGGTCACCAGGCACCGGACCCCCGAAATGACCAGCGAGGTGCGGAAGGCGCGGTGCGCGTCGCCCACGACGCCGGCGTCGGTGGCGGAGACGCGCAGGAGGCGCCGCATGAAACGGTCCGCCGCGCTGCGCCGTAGTGCGACGGCGGCGGCTGCTGCATCTGCCTGCGTACTCATGACTTCTCCCAGGGAAGGCTTCACCGCCGATCATAGGCGACGGCCGGCGCCGGATCCGATCCAAGCCCGGAGCGCGCCGTAGACTGGACTGGTCGGGACTCGCTGCCCACGCGGTTCCCGCGTTGCTAGGAGCGAAGTGACCCAACTGACGGAGACCACACCCGAACAGACCGAAGCAAGAGCCGTCGCCGAGGCCCTCGGCGTGGAGCCCGACCAAGGCCTCTCCACCGCGGAGGCCTCGGAGAGGCTGGCAGAACACGGCCCCAACGAGTTGCGCTCGAAGCCGCCGATCCCGGGCTGGAGGAAGTTCCTCAGCCAGTTCCAGGACCCGCTGGTCTACCTGCTGCTCGTCGCGATGGCCATCTCCCTCGCAGCCTGGCTCGCCAATGGAGCCAGCGGGGCCCCGGTCGACGCCATCGTCATCGCCGCGATCGTCGTCGCCAACGCCGTGATGGGATTCGTCCAGGAGAACAAGGCCGCCGACGCCGTCGCCGCACTGAGCCGGATGACCGAGGTCACCTCGACGGTCCTGCGCGACGGCCGGCGCATGAGCATCCCGTCACACGAGCTGGTGCCGGGGGACGTCCTCGTGCTCGCGGAGGGCGACGCCGTCGGGGCCGACGCGCGGCTCCTGACGGCCACCGGGCTGCGCATCCAGGAGGCTTCCCTGACTGGTGAGTCCGAGGCCTCGGTGAAGGACCCGGCGGTCCTGGGCGCCGACACCGCGCTGGGCGACCGCAAGAACATGGTCTACAAGGGCACCGCCGTGGTCCAGGGCGTCGGTCGCGCCGTCGTCACGGGCACTGGAATGGCCACCGAGATGGGTGCCATCGCCGAGATGCTGGACCAGACGGAGTCTGAGAAGTCCCCTCTGGACCGGGAGATCGAGGGCGTCTCACGGATGCTCGGCATCCTCGTGATCGGGATCGCGATCGTCGTCATGGCAGCGCTGATCATCATCAACGGAGTCAGCAGCATCGACGAACTCGTGACCGTCCTGCTGATGGGTGTCTCCCTCGCGGTGGCCGCCGTGCCGGAGGGCCTGCCCGCGATCCTCTCGCTGGTGCTGGCAGTCGGGGTCCGGCAACTCGCCTCGCACAACGCGCTGATGAAGGAGTTGCACTCCGTCGAGACGCTGGGCTCGGCGTCGGTGATCTGCTCCGACAAGACCGGCACCCTCACCCGCAATGAGATGACGCTGCGCACCGTCGCAACCGCATCCGGCCAGCTCGAACTGACGGGCACGGGGTACGTGCCCGAGGGCGGCGTCGAGGGTGAGCCCGGTGACGACGCGATGACGGAGGCGCGCATGGTGCTGGTGGCCGGCTCGCTCGCGAACGACGCCCAGCTGACCAAGGCGGAGGAGTGGGAGGTCCAGGGGGACCCAACCGAGGCCGCCTTCCTCGTCGCCCAGCCCAAACTGGAGGGCGCCAGCGACCGCGTGAAGGGATACGAGCGCACCGGCGAGGTGCCCTTCACCTCCGAGCGCAAGATGATGTCGGTCAGCGGCCGCCACGACGAGTCGGGCGCAGAGCGGGTCTTCACCAAGGGCGCTCCCGACGTTCTGCTGACCCACTGCACCCGGCGGCAGGTGGGCGACTCGGTCGTCGACCTGGATGACGCGGCGCGGCGCGAGATCCAGCAGGTGGTGGGCGAGCTGGCGGAGCAGGGGTATCGCACGCTGGGCACTGCGTACCGCGATTTCGGCGATGCCGACGACGACCAACTGGATGACACCGACGAGGAGAACCTGGTGTGGCTGGGCGTCGTCGGGATCATCGATCCGCCACGTCAGGAGGCCGCCGACGCCGTGCGCGAAGCACACCGGGCAGGCATCCGAACCATCATGATCACCGGCGACCACCCGGTGACCGCCGCCCGGATCGCCTCCGACCTCGGGATCGTCGATCCCGGGGCTCGTGCGCTCACCGGCAACGACCTGGACGAACTCGACGACGACGAGTTCCAGCAGGCGACCCGCGACGTCTCGGTGTTCGCGCGCGTGGCGCCGAAGCACAAGCTGAAGATCGTCGACGCACTGCAGGCTGACGGGCAGCTCGTCGCCATGACCGGCGACGGCGTCAACGACGCCCCGGCACTGAAGTCGGCCGACATCGGCGTGGCCATGGGCATCACCGGCACAGAGGTCACCAAGGAAGCCGCCAAGATGATCCTCGCCGACGACAACTACGCCACGATCGTGACCGCGGTCCGGCTCGGGAGGGGCATCTACGACAACATCAAGAAGTTCCTGCGCTACCTGCTGTCGTCCAACATGGGCGAGGTGGCCACGGTCTTCTTCGGAGTGGTGCTCGCCGGCTTCTTCGGGCTCGCGGACCCGGGCAACCCCGGCGCCATCGCCGTGCCGCTGCTGGCCACGCAGATCCTGTGGATCAACCTGGTGACCGACTCCGGACCGGCAATCGCGATGGGAGTGGACCCCGAGGACGGCGACGTGATGGGGCGGGCGCCGCGCCGCCCCGACGAGCGGATCCTGGACCGCGCCATGTGGGGCCGGATCCTGTTCATCGGGTTGATCATGGGGGCGGTCACGCTCCTGACGATCGACATGTTCCTGCCCGGCGGGCTGATGGAGGGCAGCGATTCACTCGAGGTGGCACGCACCGCGGGCTTCACCACGCTGGTGTTCGCGCAGCTGTTCAACGCCTTCAACGCACGCTCGGACCACACGTCGGCGTTCAGCCACCTGTTCAACAACCGGTGGCTGTGGGCCGCGATCGCGTTGGCCGCCCTCCTGCAGGTCGCAGTCGTGCACGTGCCCTTCATGCAGTCCGCCTTCGGCACGGCTGACCTGGATGCCGCGCACTGGGCGATCGCCATCGCGATGGCCTCGATCGTGTTGTGGGCGGAGGAACTCGTGAAGCTGGTGCGCCAGCTGTCGATGCGGCACTGAGCCCGGCCGTCCCGGGCTCAGGTGATGGCCACCCAGAGACCGTCGCGGGCTCTGGTCATCGCCACGTACAGCTCTCTGCGGGTGAGGCCCCAGCGCTCGCGCTCGGCGTCGTCGGCGGGAGGCTCGGGACGCAGGTACTTGTTCCACACCTCCGGCATGAGCACCTGCTTGAACTCGAGCCCCTTCGCGCGCTTGATCGTGCCCACCTTGACCGCATCGATCGGCACTCCGTCGTAGTCCTCCAGCGTGACGGTGGGGATACCGGCGGACTTCAGCAGCGAGACCATGGCGGCTGCCCCGCGGCGGGTCATGCACAAGATGGCGAGGTCCCCGAGCCCGGTCCCGATCTCCTGCGTGGCCGAACGGATCCGGCTGATCACGGCGCTGTGCAGCTCCGGGTTCCCGGCCGGGCGGACGATCACCGGTTCTGGCCCGTTGCGCGGCACGCTCGATGGCACGTCACCCTTGGAGATGACTCCCTCGATGTCCGGGTACTCGTCACCGGCGACCAGGCGCTGCGCGAAGGCGATGATCTGCGCCGTGTTGCGGTAGTTGATGTCCAGTACCGCCCCGCGTCCCGCAACCGAGAGGCCCGCCTCCGCGAGGGTGTAGCCACCGGGGTAGATCGACTGCTGCCCGTCCCCGATGAGATTGAAGCCATCCGCCTCGTCACCCACCAGAGAGTGCAGCATCCGGACCATGGCGCACGAGAGGTCCTGCGCCTCGTCGATGACGACGGCGGAGTAGTCGGTCATCGGCTCGCGGCGGAGTTCGGCTTCGGCAAGGAGGATGAGGTCGGCGTAGTCGATGACGCGACGCTGCCGAAGCTCGGCGTCGTAGGCCTCGTAGAGGTCCCAAACCGCACGCCGGCCCGGGGTCGCGAGCCGGAACCGGCGCCCTGTCCTGGCGAGCTCCGCATATTCCTCGAACCGGGTGATGCCCCGCCCCTTGAGCACGTACTGGATCTCGTCGTCCCAGTACTTCGCATCCCTTCCCACGCCTGCCAGCGCAGCTGCCGCACCGGTGCGGGCCCAAGCCGCCTGGAAGGCCTCCGACGCGGCACGGGGATCCAGGCGGAACCGTACGCCGCGTTCGTCGAGCACTCGTCTGGCGAACGCGTGCACACCGGAGAAATCAACCTTGTCCACCACTTCGGGCGCGAGTTCACCCAGGAGTTGCTTCAGCACGTCCGGCAACGTCCGGACGTAGGTCGTGACCAGCACCCTCCCGGGTTTGTGACGTGCGAGGTGCGCCGCCCGGTGCAGTCCCACCACCGTCTTGCCGCTGCCGGCCGGGCCACGGATACGCGAAGGGCCGGCGAACGAGCGGCGCACGAGCTTGGCCTGCTGGGGGTGGAGGAAGGACATCCACTGCTCGATCGGTTTCGCCAGCACCACCTGGAGCAGTGCGTCGTTGACCTCCTCAGGACTGAGCAGCGCATCCTGAACCGAGGTCTCGACGGGGGCCGGCAGAACGGGCTCGCGCACGGTGGCCACCACCGGCGCCGGGGCGTTCACCTGCGGGAAGAAGGAGATGGCCCGCGCCATCACCTGATCCACCTGCGCGCCCGTCAGCCGGTTGCGGTAATTGGCGATGCAGCGCAAGGAGTCCCGTTCACCGACGATGCGCACCCCCTCGACCTCCGCGTCCACCCCGGCACGTCCGGCGAGCACCACGATCGCGTGCACCTCTCCCGGGGCGAGGCCGATCTCGGCGAAGTCGCCGTGGGTGTCGTGCACGAGGTCCGCGAGCGAGGCGATCTCGTCGGTGACGTCGAGATCGCCGCGATACATCCGTCCGGAGTCGATCGAGACCTCACGCCAGGCCTTGGTGTCGACGATGAACACCCCACCGGGACCGATCACTACGAGATCCACCTGGGCGCGTCGGCTGCCGGGCCAACGCCGGTCCGGCAGCAGGTGATAGCCGACGGCGCACAACGGGGCCAGGGTCCGGACGGTCTGCTTCTCGGTGGCCTCGGCCGCCGAGTAGTTGGCAGCGGTTAGGCGCGCATCCGCGGCCGCGCGGTCGTGCTCGGCGGCCAGAGCCAGCTGGCGCCTCGCCTCGGCCCCTGCAGAGTCACCAGCCGCCATGGCTCGCTTCGAATCGGCTTGGAGTGGTGGGACTCACACTCGGGCTGGTCATTGCCTACCTAGGGCTTGCTTGGTACCCGACACAAGGGGTTCGACCAGGATTCTAGACCGACAATGTATGGACCGTAACTCCGACACGGTGATGAGCAGGTGGGTCGGACTCTGCAGCGGCTGCGGGTCCCGGGGAACACCCGCCGGTTGGGTAGGCTGTGCCCATGCAGATCCTGGTGGTGGACGACGATCAGGCCGTTCGCGATTCCCTCGCACGCTCCCTCAAGTACTCCGGCGACGAGGTGATCACGGCCAGCGACGGCATAGAGGCCCTCGCGAAGCTCGCCGGGCACACACCCGATGCGGTCATCATGGACGTGATGATGCCCCGTCTCGACGGCCTCGAGGCGACGCGGATGCTGCGCGAGAGCGGCAACGACGTACCCATCCTGATCCTCACGGCGCGCGACGCCGTCGGCGACCGGGTCGACGGTCTGGACGCGGGCGCGGATGACTACATGGTCAAGCCGTTCGCCCTCGACGAGTTGCTCGCCCGCCTGCGCGCACTCACCCGCCGCTCCAAGCCCGTGCCGGAGAACGAGTCCAAGACCCTGAGCTTCGCCGACGTCACCCTGGACCCGCAGCACCGCGAGGTCACGCGCGCCGGTCAGCACATCTCCCTCACCCGCACCGAGTTCGCGCTGCTGCAGGCCTTCATGGAGAACCCGCGCAAGGTCTTGGAGCGCAGCACCCTCCTCAACGAGGTGTGGGGCTTCGAGTTCCCCGCCACCGCGAACTCCCTTGAGGTCTACATCGGCTACCTCCGCCGCAAGACCGAGTCGGGCGGACAGTCGCGCCTGATCCACACCGTCCGCGGCGTGGGATACGTACTGCGTGAAACGCCCCCGTGATCGGCAGTCTCTGGATCAGATTCAGACGCGGCGTCGAGCGGATCGTCACCGGCCAGAGTCTCCAGGGACGGCTGGCATCACTGACAGGACTGAGCGTCGCACTGGCCGTGCTGTTCGTAGGCGTGACGGCCTATCTGGTCACGCGCTGGTCCCTGCTGGAGAACCTCGACCGTGAGCTGACCTCGACGGCCCTGACCGCCACCGCCACCGTCGGTGACGACGTCTCGGGCTTCACCGGGCTGAACCTCTCGGGTCTGCGGGGCACCGACGAGGTCCTGGCGCTGGTCTCCGTGAACGGGGACACGCGTCCCTCAGCCGGGCAGACCGTGGCGCTCCCCGCAGGCGCCGAGGAGGTTGCGATCGCCCGACTGCAGCTCGGCTCGTCGGCGCGCTCGGTGACGCTGAACGACGGCACTTCCTACCGGGTGGTCGCGGTGCCGCTGCAGGCGCGCGACGGCGGTTACGCCATCATGTACGCCAGGTCCCTGGAAACCCTCCAGTCGACGCTGCGCTCCATGTGGATCGTGATCGTGATCAGCGGGCTGGTGGGCATCCTCGTCACCACCATCGCCGTCCTCCTGGTGGCGAAGGGGGCACTGGCCCCGGTCCGTCGGCTGTCCCGGGCCGTGCGCAACGTCACGCAAACCGACCAGCTGAACCCCATCCGCATCTACGGCCGCGACGACCTGGGCGAACTCACGAAGTCCTTCAACGGCATGCTCCGCTCCCTGCAGACGTCGCGGGAGCAGCAGCGCCAGCTGATCGCCGACGCGGGCCACGAGCTGCGCACCCCGCTGACGTCGATGCGAACCAACATCGAACTCCTGGTCGCAGACGACACCTCGGGCATGCTCCCCGAGGGCGCCCGCACCGAGATCCTCGCCGACGTCTCCGCACAGCTCGGCGAGTTCTCCGCCCTGATCGGGGACCTCGTGGCCCTCACCCGTGACGACCACCTGCAGCGCCCCCACGAGGCGCTGGACTTCTCAGACGTCGTGGACTCCGCCGTCGAACGGGCCCAGCGCCGCGGCCCGATGCTGACGTTCAACGTGAAACTCGAACCCACACCCATCCTGGGCGACGCGTCGACGCTGGAGCGGGCGGTGACCAACCTGCTGGACAACGCGGTCAAGTTCTCGCCCCCCACAGGGGTGATCGACGTCATCCTCGAGGACGGCAGCCTCACGATCATCGATGACGGTCCGGGCATCGCGGAGGACGACCTCCCCCACATCTTCGATCGCTTCTACCGTTCCGACCGCGCCCGCAACACTCCGGGGACGGGGCTCGGGCTTTCCATCGTCGCCCACACGGCAGAGGCGCATGGCGGCTCCGTGAAGGCAGGCAACCACCCGGGCAAGGGCGCGAAGTTCATCCTGCGGATCCCGACCGTCCCTGCCTACGATTTCGTCGAGGAACTCTAGGACATCTCCTCCCGGGTGGGGGCAGCGCCGTTACTCTTTCCCCGTGATGAGACTGAGGCGGGTGGATCCCCGCCAGCCGGGCTGGACGCGGCGCCGCGCCGGCAAGGGTTTCAGCTACCGCGACGCACAGGGCCAACCCCTGCCACCGGAGGACGTGCAGCGGGTGAAGTCACTGGCCATTCCGCCGGCCTGGCAGGATGTGTGGATCAGCCCCGTCCCCAACGGCCACCTGCAGGCCACGGGCGTCGACGACGCTGGGAGGCTCCAGTACCTCTACCACCCGGAATGGCGCAAGAAGCGCGACCGGGCGAAGTTCGAGCGCATCGTCGCGGCGGCCGAGAAGCTGCCACACGCGCGGCGTCGGGTCTCCAGGGACCTGGCCCTCGACGGCATGCCGCTGGAGCGGGCCTGCGCCGCTGCGGTGCGGCTGCTCGACGTCGGGTACTTCCGGATCGGCAACGACGCCTACGCCGACGCCAACGGCTCGTTCGGGCTGACGACGCTGAAGCGCGAGCACGTCCGCCGGCGGGGGGACTCGCTGGTGTTCAGCTTCCAGGGCAAGTCCGGGATCGCGCACACCGTCGTGGTGGAGGACGGGGCCGCGGTCAAAGCGCTGGAGGTGATGCGGGCGCGACGCTCCAGCGGAGACCGGCTCCTCGCCTACAGGGTGGACGACGGCTGGAAGGACCTCGTCTCCAGTGACGTGAACGCCTACCTCTCCGACCTCTTCGGCGGCGACCTCACGGCGAAGGACTTCCGCACCTGGCACGCCACCGTGATCGCCGCAGAGGTGTTGGCCCTGACCGACGAGCCCGGCGAGACGGGCGCCTCCAGGAAACGGGCCATCCGGCAGGCGGTGCTGGAGACGTCGAACTACCTGGGCAACACCCCCACCGTCGCCCGCAACTCCTACATCGACCCCCGCGTCATCGACCACTACGAGCGCGGCCACACCATCGAGGACGCGGCCGCCCGCAGGTACCGGACTCCGACGTCGCGGCAGACGGCTCTGGAGGAGGCCGTCCTTTCGCTGCTGGAGTGACCGGCCGACGAGACGCTGACCGCCACGATGGTGGCAGGATGGGCCCATGTCACAACCGCAGAGCCCGCTGGAACGCGCACGCCGGGGCCCCAAGGGCAACGTCGACAAGTTCCTCGCGTTCTGGCTGCACCTCCTGGTGGAGGGGAAGCAACCGCACGGCTCGACGCCGGCACAGGTTCGTCGCGCCATGGACAAGTTGTTCCGGGACAAGGACGTGCAGGCCGCGCGCGACGCCGTCGGTGATGCGACGTTGGCCGCGGAGTTCCGCGACGCCGCCCTCGCCTACTTCCGCACCTGCCTGACGGATCCGGGCTACACCACGACGCTGTGGCGCACCAAGCGCCTCGAACCCGCCCAGATCGAGGCGAAAGCTGCCAAGGACGCCGCTGCGATCATCGGGGCGCTGGCCCAGAGCAACGCGCTGGAGGGCTTCGCCGAGCGCCTCCCCGCACTGGCCGCCCACGGCTTCGTGGACGCGTTCGGGCCGGAGTCCGAGGCAGCGCTGCGGCTCGCCGTCGGCAAGGATCCGGCCGCCGCGCAACTGGCGCCGCTGATCTGGGACTGAGCCCGGCGGTGCCTCGTGCCGGGCGGGAGAAGTGAGGGCCGGACCACCTCATACGTGGTCCGGGCTCATGGCCCATTCCACAGGTGAGGTACGGCGACTCCGGGGAGCGACACGCGGGCGGTGACCGTCACCTGCCAAGCGCTCGCGGAGCGCCACCGGCTCCGGACAGGGCGGAGGCCTGATCAAGTATGAGTTGATCAGGCCTCCTGGTTGATCTCGGGAGTGGCGACTCCCTCGATCTGGAAGGGCATCCGGTACTTCTCCGCCCGCTTCGCTCCGCGGGGTTGGCGGACTGGGCCGCCAACTGGAAGAAGGTAGGACTGATCCTTCCGCTTTGACAAAGAGAGGCGAACTCCTCATCGGGGCTGCCACCGGTCATTCGCCCGCTTCGCTGCGAGCCCTCGGGACGCGAGTCCCTCGGCATGGACGCTGGTTGGGCCTCCTCGGCACTTCCTTTGGGGGAGGTGCGTACACAGAGTTCTACTCCGGTCCGCCCGCCTCCGCAAGGGATACCCGCAAAATTCCCAATAAGCCGTTGCCCGACCGGCGTGTCGTCTTGACTCACTCCGCGCCCGGAGCGGGCGAAGGGTGCCCCCACCCCTCGCCCGCCGCGCCTAGCGGCTCGCGACCGGCTCCGACTCTGCGTGCCGGGGCTCGGGCGCGTCGGCGGCGAGTCGGCTGGGCCACCACAGGCGGGGACCGATGTCCAGGCCCAGCGCAGGCACCAGCAGCGTCCGCACGAAGAAGGTGTCGAGCAGCACGCCGAAGGCGACGATGAACGCCAACTGCAGCAGGAACAGGATGGGGATGACGGCGAGGGCCGCGAACGTCGCCGCCAGCACGATGCCTGCCGAAGTGATCACCCCGCCCGTCACCGCCAGACCTCTGAGGATGCCGGCGCGGGTGCCGTGCTGGAGGGACTCCTCCCGGACGCGGGTCATCAGGAAGATGTTGTAGTCGATCCCCAGCGCCACGAGGAACACGAACCCGTACAGGGGCACCGACGGATCGGCTCCCGGCAGCCCGAGGAGGTGGTTGAACACCAGCGCGGCGGTCCCCATCGCTGTGCCGAACGACAGCACAGTGGTGGCCACCAGCAGCACCGGCGCCAGCACGCTGCGCAGGAGCGCCATGAGGATGACCAGGATCACGACGAGCACGATCGGGATGATCAGGTTGCGGTCCCGGATGGAGGTCTCGTTGGTGTCGATGGAGACCGCGGTGGTGCCGCCGACGAGGGCCGTGCCATCCAGCTGGTCGCGGATGTCACGAACGACTTCCTCCGCCTCGATGCTGTCGCCGGGGTAGGCGAGCGTGGCCTGGAGCATGACGTCGCCGTCGTTGACGGTGGGCTCGGGAGCAGGCGTCCCGGGCGGCCCCAAGGGCTGGATGCCCTCGGAGGTCACAGGCGCCGACCCGGACGGGCTGTCCTGGGCCAGCACGGTGACCGACTCCACGCCGTCGATCCCCAGGAGGATGTTCGAGACCTCCTGCAGGTCCGCTTCCCGGGTCAGTATGTTGGCTGGATCACCCGAGCCGCCCGGGAAGTGTTCCGCGACTGCCTCCTGGCCGTCGCGGGCATCGGAGGCACCCAGCACCAGGTCACTGGTAGCGACGCCGTCGGCCTTGAGGGTGGGAGCGAATGCTGCTCCGACTGCGAGCAGGACGACGCAGACGATCCACACGATCCGCGGCCGCTTGGCGATGAACCGCCCCGTGGCCGCGTAGAGGCCGCGGTTGACCCAGGTCTCGGAGTCGCGGTCGGGGTCGTACTTGGGGCGACGGGGCCAGAA
The DNA here is from genome assembly GCF_020687685.1 of Tessaracoccus sp. OS52. Classification (GTDB taxonomy): domain Bacteria; phylum Actinomycetota; class Actinomycetes; order Propionibacteriales; family Propionibacteriaceae; genus Arachnia. Next base: position 143,961 of record NZ_JAJEWM010000003.1, read on the forward strand.
CGCGGCCCGGCCGAGCAGCAGCAGCATTGCCGGCAGCAGGGTCAGAGCGGAGAGCATGGCGAACACGATGCCGATGGCGGCCACCGGACCGAGCGACTTGTTGGAGGCGAGGTCACTGAAAAGCAGGCAGAGCAGGCCAGCGATCACGGTGCCGCCGGAGGCGAGGATCGGCTCCAGTGACCCCTTGAGCGTCTTCACAGTCGCCTCGAAGCGCGAGGCGTTGCGGCGCAGTTCCTCGGAGTACCTGGCAGTGTAGAGCAGGGCGTAGTCGGTGGCCGCGCCGATCACGAGGATGAACAGGATGCCCTGGGTCTGGCCGTTGAGGGAGAGGACCTCCCACTTGGCGAGCCACCAGTTGACGAGCAGCGCCACGCACAGGGCGAACAGGCTGGTGAACAGCACCAGGAAGGGCAGCAGCAGGGAGCGGTAGACCACGAGCAGGATCACCAGCACCGCACCCAGCGCGACGGCGAGCAGCAGGCCGTCGATGCCCCCGAACGCCTCGCCGAGGTCGGCGGAGAAGCCCGCCGGTCCGGTGACGTTGTGGGTGATGCCGTCGGGAACCTGTTCGGCGATGCTGGCGCGGACCTCGGCGACGGAGTCACCCAGTTCACCCTGCGCGTCCAGTGGAATGAAGGCCTGCGCCGCGAGCCCGTCGTCGGAGGGGATGAGGGGAGATACAGACTCGACCGACTCGAGCTCCGCGAGTCCCTCGACGATTGCCCCGAGTTCCGCGAGCGTCGGACCGTCGATGGCGGACTCCGCGGTGAAGATGACTATCGCCGGGATGCTCTCCTCGCCGACGAAGTCGGTGAAGCGCTCCCCGACGAGGGTGGCGTCGGAGCTGGCGGGCAGGAACGACGCCCGGTCGTTCGACGCCACCTCGCCCACCTTGCCGAAGTACGGGCCACCGATGCCTGCGCCCGCGAGCCACACCAGGATCAGGACGATCGGGATGCCTATCCGAAGCCACGCAGGCGGCTTGCCCGTCCTGCCCGGCTTTGCCGGAGGGTTGTTCTCAGCCCCGGGGCGGGCAGTTTCCTGCGTCGATGTGCTCATTACCTGTCCAATGTTTGTCTAAGGTATACAACACTGTATCCGCAACTCTGTGCGCTGGCAAGATCAGGGCAGGGAGGGAGTCCGCGGGACGGCTCGGCGGCGTCTGGTCGGCTCCACCAGCAGGGCTGCGAGCCATGCGCCTGCGAGCACCGCCAGACCCAACTCCAGCGGTCCCGCCAGCCACGACGCCGTCGTCACCCCGGTGCGCAGGGGGATTTTCACAACGCCCTTGGCCGCCTCCGGTCCGGTCTCGCGCATGAGCGCCGCGCCGTCGGGGCCGATGAGGCCGCTCACTCCGCTGGTGGTGACGACGAGGATCTCACGCCGCAACTCGGCCGCGCGGGCGCGGGTGATGGCGAACTGCTGCTCGATCTGACCGGTGCCCTGGTACATGGCGTTGCTGCTCTGGACCACCAGCAGGTCCGCGGCCGCGACGTCGTGGACGACCGGGTCGAAGGCGACGTCGAAGCAGACGAGGACCCCCAATGTGACCGGTCGCCCGTCGGCCAGCTCGACGTCGAGGAGACCCGGCTCCGTGCCCGCGACGGACTGGTCGCCCACGTATTCGAGGATGGGCACCAGCGGTAGGAGGAAGTCGCGGAAGGGGATCCATTCCCCGAAGGGCACGATGGAGCGCTTCACGTAGGTGGGGCCGACGGTGCCGTCAGGCTCCCGCCACTGGGAGGCGGTGCGGCGCTCGCCCGACCCGGGCCCGTCGAGGATGGAACCCACCAGGACAGGGCGACCGATGGCCGACACCGCGTCACGGACCAGAGCCGACGTCACGGCGTCGCCGTCCGGGTCCAGATCCGTTGAGTTCTCGGGCCAGACCACGAAATCGGGGGTCGGTTGCCTTCCGGCAGCGACCTCCTGCGCCAGGGCGACGGTGGCCGCCGCCTGGTTGGTCGTGATGGTCCGCGGTGGGCCCAGCCCGTAGACCCCGCCGCCCGGCGCCCCACCCTGGACCCACCCGAGGGTGGCGACGCCGTCGGAGGCGGCTGGGGGCTGGGTCCATCCGACGGCCGATGCCGAGGCGATGGCAACAGTCAGGGCCCCGGCAGCCAGGACTCGTCGTCGGCTCCGGCCCGAGATCACCCAGGCCAGGAGTGCAGCGAGGAGCGCCGTCGCGGAACCGAGGCCCGCGACGCCCACCAGCGGAAGCAGTCCGGCCAGCGGTGAATCGAGCATCGGGTATCCCAGCCGCAGCCAACCGAAGCCGCCGAACGGGAACCGCGCGGACGCGAAGTCGACGGCCACCCAGGAGACCGCGGCCAGCAGCGGCCACCAACGGCTGCGCCCGGCCAGGTGCAGCATCAGACCCAGCAGCGCGTACCAGCACGACATGAAGGCGATCAGCCCGACGGCGACCGCCGGGTGGATGTTGGCCATCCAGTTGAGGGTGAGCGAGGTCAGGCCCAAGCCGAAGGCGTACCCGAGGGTGGTCGCGAAGGCCGGCCGCCGGACTCGTCGCACCAAGCCGACGAGCGCCGCCGTCCCCGCGATCGTGGCAGGCCACCACCCGATCGGCTCGAAGCCCGCCCCCACCGCGAGGCCGGCTAGGACCGCGCAGGCCAGTTGCAGCCACCCGACTCCGCGTACCGGCAGAGCACGCGGGAGCACCTCCGGGGTGGCGTCTACGACGTCGCGGCCGGAGGTAGTGGAACGCGCCATGCCTGAAGATTACGTCGCCGACGTTTGGGGTGGAGGCACTAGGTAGACAGATAGACTAGACTGATCTATGATCTAGTCATGAGCAACGACTACTGGCCGCCCGACTGGCAGCGAGGGATCCTGGACCTGTGCGTCCTGAGACTGCTGCGTGACGGGCCCACCTATGGGTACGAGATCGCCACCCACCTCACCCGGGCGGGCCTGGGCGAAGTCAAGGGAGGCACCCTCTACCCCCTCCTCAAGCGGCTCGAGAAGGCCGACGAGGTTGAGATCGAGTGGCGGCCAGGCGAGTCGGGCCCGGGCCGCAAGTTCTACACGCTCAACGACAAGGGCCGGGCGCGCCTGGACGCGCTCACCGAGGACTGGACACGGTTCTCCTCCATCATCACCAACATCGTCACCGCCAGCAATGACCAGAAGGAGCCATCATGAAGAGCGTCCCGGACCACGAGCTCGAACTCACCCACGCGCCCGACGTCGACCCGCACTGGACCAGCGAATTCATCATCGAGGCGCGCCTGCGGGACCTCCCCGGCGTCCAGATCGGGGAGTCGCTGGCCGAGGTGAACGCCCACGTGGTCGAGTCCGGGGAGGATGCCCGGGTGGCATTCGGGGACCCGCGGGCGTATGCGGTGGCCTTGGCGGAGGCGGCAGATCCTCAACGTGCCGAGCTCGTCGGGGCCGTGATGCCCGCCGTAGTCCAGACCGCCGGCATGCTGGGGACGCTCCACGCGCTGCCCGAGGCGCTCGCCGGCGATCCGCTGGAGGTGACCGTGGGGATGCTGGTGGCGTTGGGGCTGCTGGCGGTCGCCTTCGTCGTCCTCGTGCGGCAGGCCACCCAGGTCCTGCGGATGGTCGTCGACCGGCCTTGGCTGGCCATCGGCCTCAACTCGGTGTTCTTCGCCGCCACCATTGGCGCACTGTTCATCCCTGGAACGTTGGCCTGGGTCCCGGCCTGGTGGGTGCTGGGCGTCGGCCTGGCCCTCCTGGTGGTGGGAACGGTCCTTGGGCTCTCGCGGAGTTTCCGGAGGCTCGACGAGGATCCGATCGCCGGCCCGTTCGACGAGGATCGCAAGCCGCGCCTCACTTGGCTGACCTGGCTCAACCACCTGCTGGCGCCGATCTTCACGCTTGTGCTGGGCCTGGTCATGACACTGCTCTGACGCCCCGCCTTCACAATGTGCGGCTCATCGCAGCAGAAACGGGTTGCCCCTGATCTGGGTGTGACCGACCTGCACGCTATGAAGGCGTCAGGCCGAGCGTTGCCCCAGTTCCGGGATGCAGGCCTGGATCGTCGGCACCAGCTCCGCCAGTGTGGTGGTGGTCAACCGAACTATCCGCCACCCCAGCCGGGCGGCCCACATGTCCTTGTACCTGTCGGCATGGAAGGCCTCGGAACTGGAGTGGTAACGCTCGCCGTCGAGTTCCACGCCGAAGCGGTACTCGGGGAAGCAGATGTCCAGGAGCCGCACTTCCCCCGTCGGCAGGATGAGCTTGTGGTTCGTCGTCCAGCCGGTGATCCCCGCTGCATGGAGCAGGACGTGCGCGTCCCGCTCGAGGGCCGACCAGGGCTCGGCCCGCGATTCCACCAGGAGCCTGCGGCGCTTGACGTTGCCCCTTCGACCCGGCATCAGGCCCAACGCCCACCACATCGCCTTGAGAGAAGTCGCCCGGCGTCTGAGGGCCTCGTCGATGGGTTTGCCCCCGAGCGTGTCGGTCAACTCCAGCACTGACCAGGCCGGATGCGCGAGCCGCAACTCCCCCGGTTTGTGGACCAGTTCAGGGAACGAATCACCCTGGGTGAGGTTGAGGAGCGAGACGTCCCTGCGTGATCGGCGACGGCTGAGCGCCTCGACCTTGTCGGCTCTCAGCTCCGGCCACCATGACAGGTGCGCCGCGGTGGCACCCGTCAGCACGGAGTGCGGGTCCCACAGTTGCACCGCCTCCGCGACGCTCCGGAAGGTCGCAGCGCCGGCGTAGGTGCCCCAGAGGAGGGGGACTATCGTGCCGGCTGCCAGTGCGTGGCGGATGGCGTTCTCGAGTTGAGGGTGATCACGCCTGGAGATCGCTCCGCCCGGGGCCAGGAGCGCTTGGAGTTCCTGTTGCACAGTTCCATTGCAGCCTCCCAGGGGGGCGTTTCGGGAGGATGTCTGCAGACTGTGGAAAACTCGGTCGCCTTCAAACTGTGCGGCTCGCGCTGGCGGAAATGGTTTCCCGTCTGCCCTAGGCGGATCGAGTCGCACAGTATGAAGGCCGACGGCGGGGTCCCCTGGCCCCCAAGGGGCGTCGACACTCCTTGTCGAAGGTTTGTCCAAAGTCCGCTACGATTCAGGCACCAGACAGTCCCGGAGGCAGCCTTGTTCGACCATGGAGCCCACATTCATGGGTCATGATCGAGATGTGATCGAGCCGAATCTGCGCCGCGCCGCCAGACCCGGCGAGGGCGGCAAGCCCTCATTGGGCAAGGAGCAGGGGGTCTGGCGCGTGCGTTCGGTCTCGACCGCCCGCCAGGTGCTGCGCGCGCGCCACCTGACGACCCAAGCGGGCTTCACCGCCGAGTACATCCCCAAGGGTTTCCTCAAGCATCACCCCATCCTCATCTCCGACGGCGCCCTCCACGACGAGCAGCGCTCCAAGGTCGCACGCTTCTTCGCGCCCAAGGTGGTCGAGGGCTACGTGCGCGACATCGAACTCCTGGCGGACCGGCTCATCGCGCAGACCAGCCGCCAGCGGAGCTTCGCACTCGACGAGCTGGCGCTGTGGTTCAGCGTCGAGGTCACCTCGAAGATCGTGGGCCTGACCGAGTCGCCCGTCCGCGCGATGTCGAGGCGGCTGGAGGCGTTCTTCCGGCAGCCGCCCGTGGACATGTCCCGCCCCGACCTCGGCCGCACCCGGAAGCAGTGGATGCAGGCAGCGGCCCTGGGGCTGGGACCCATCGTGCGCTTCTACCTTTCCGACGTCCGCCCCGCCATCCGGGCGCGACGGCGTCAACCCCGGGCCGACATCATCAGCCACCTCATCGCGGAGGGCTACACCGACACTGACATCCTGGTGGAGTGCGTCACCTATGGCACCGCCGGCATGGTCACCACCCGTGAGTTCATCACGATGGCCGCCTGGCACCTGCTGGAAAACGACGCCCTCCGCCAGCGTTACCTGGTGGCCGGGCGTCCCGAGCGACACGCCATCCTCAACGAGATCATCCGCCTGGAGCCCGTCGTCGGCCATCTCTACCGCAGGGCCCAGGCCGCCTTCGAGGTGGGCGACGACGAACACACCGCCGCCATCCAACCCGGCGACCTCATCGACGTCTGCGTCCGGCAGGTCAACGCGGACCCGGCTGCCGTCGGTCCCGAACCGCTCAACCTGCGCCCCGGCCGCGAACTCCCGCCGGGGGTCGACGAGTCCGTGCTCACGTTCGGAGACGGCGCCCACCGCTGCCCCGGACAGCCCTTGGCCATCACCGAGACCGACATCCTGCTGACCCGTCTGCTCAGCCGGGATCCCGACGTCGTCGCCCAGCCCACGCTCGGCTGGGATGACCTGATCGAGGGCTACCGACTGCGCGGCCTTGCGCTCCGGCTGGCCCCGGGCAAGGAAGGACACTGATGGACCGCTACCAGTACCTGCTGTTGATGGCGGCCTGCGTGCTCATCACGCTGCCGCTGGAGTTCGTGCTCCGGGCTCGGGTCTACCGTCGACCCCTGAGGCTGGCGCTGGCCATCGCGCCGGTGCTGGTGCTGTTCATCGCCTGGGACATCCTGGGGATCGTACGGGACCACTGGGGCTACAGCAGCGAGTTCACCTCCGGCATCATGCTCGGGATCATGCCGCTCGAGGAGCTGGTCTTCTTCATCGTCATCCCGATCTGCGGCCTGCTGAGCTACGAGGGGGTCGGCTACGTGCTGCGCCGGATGCGGGGTGAGGAGGATGCCTGAGTACACCGTCCTCACCGTGCTGGCGGTGGTCCTCGTCGCCGGGATCGAGCTGTTGTGGCTGCGCACCGGGATCTTCCGCTCGGCGCAGTACTGGATCTCGATGGCCATCGTTTTCTTCTTCCAGGGGCTGGTCGACGGGTGGCTGACCAAGCTGTCGGATCCGATCGTGCTCTACAACCCGGTGCACCACGTGGGCCTGCGCTGGCCCTGGGACATCCCGATCGAGGACTTCGGTTTCGGGTGGGCCATGGTCACGCTCACGATCATCGTCTGGGTCCGGCTCGGACGCAGGGAGCAGGTGGCATGACGACGTCGGCCGCCTTCGACCGCGGGGCCTCCCGCTACGACCTGATGGTCGCCCTCAATCCCGGCTACCACCGCGAACTGCAGCGGGCCGCCGCCAAACTCGTCGGCAGACTCAATGGCAGTACGCAGCGCAGGCTCGTAGACCTCGCATGCGGGTCCGGCGCCTCGACCCGCGCCCTGCTGGCCGAAGCGCCGGCCGACGCCGAGATCCTGGGTCTCGACGCCTCCCGGGGCATGCTCGCGGCAGCGACGGCGAAGTCCTGGCCTGCCCGGGTGCGGTTCGAGCGAGCGGTGGCCGGCGAGATCGACGTCGACGCCATCGGGCGAGGCAGCATCGACGGCATCCTCACGTGCTACCTCTTCCGCAACGTCCCCACAGAGCTTCGCGACCGCGCCATCGGCGAGGTCTTCGAGCTGTTGCGACCGGGCGGCTGGCTGGTGGTCCAAGAGTACTCGGTCGCGGGCGACCGAGCCGCGCGGGTGGTCTGGGACGTGGTCAGCCACGCGGTGATCATCCCGCTGGGCACCATCATCGACAGGAATCCCGGCCTCTACCGCTACCTGTGGCGCAGCGTCGTGAGCTTCGACGCCGTCGACGCCTTCGCCGGACGGCTGCGGGCCGCCGGCTTCACCGACGTCACCCACGACACAGCCCGCGGCTGGCAGCGCGGTGTGCTTCACACCTTCGTCGCCCGGAAGCCGGACGGTCGGGAGGGTCTAGACACGCCGGCTCGTACCTCGCCGGCTACTCGACCAGCGGAAACCCCAACCTCCCACGCGAACAAGCAGCAAGGTCGCGACGGTCTCGACACGCCGGCTCGTACCTCACCGGCTACTCGACCAGCGGAAGCCCCGACCGGTCGAGCAGCGGAAACCCCAACCGAGGAAGGGAAACCATGACCACCGACAGACCCGGCCGGGACCCCCGCGCCGTGCGGCACGCAGGACCCGCCGGGCGCGCCCGCGTCGACGCGGACAGGCACGTGCTGGTGGTGGGCGGAGGGATCGCGGGGCTTGCGAGCGCTGCAGCGCTGGCCGAGCGCGGTGTCCGGGTCACGGTGCTGGAGTCCTCGACCCGGCTCGGTGGGCGGGTGGCGTCGTGGCCACTGGAGGACGACCGCACGATGAGCCGCGGCTTCCACGCGTTCTTCCGGCAGTACTACAACCTGCGCGGGCTGCTGCGCCGCGTCGACCCTGAACTGGGTTTCCTCGTCCCCATCGATGACTACCCCCTCCAGCGGCCCGACGGCGTACGCGACTCCTTCACGGGGCTGGCCACGACCCCGCCGTTCTCGGTGCTCCAGTTCGTCGCCCGGAGCCCCGCGTTCACCCTGCGGACGCTGGCAAGGGTGAACGTCCCAGCCGCGCTGGAGTTGCTGCGGGTCCGGTTCCCCCAGACCTACTCCGACTACGACGGCGAATCCGCGGCCGCCTTCCTCGACCGGCTCCGCTTTCCGCCCGGCGCCCGGGACCTGGCGCTGGAGGTGTTCGCGCGCTCCTTCTTCGCCGATCCAACCGAGTTCGGTGCCGGCGAGCTGGTGGCGATGTTCCACACCTACTTCCTCGGGTCCGCCGAGGGGCTGCTGTTCGACGTGCCCGATGACGACTACGACTCCGTGCTGTGGGCCCCGTTGGGCGAGTACCTGAAGGGGCTGGGGGTCGAGGTCCGCACCGGTTCGCCAGTCGAGGAGATCATCCTCGACGACGACGCCGCGGCCGTGGTGGTGGCCGGCGAGCGAATCCGTGGCGACGCCGTCGTCCTGGCCGTTGACCCGCGGACGGCCCGGGAACTGGTGGCCGGCTTGCGGACGGAGGGTGTGTCGACGCCCTCGCGAGGTTTGCGGGAGTGGCGGGACACCGTCGCCGAGACGAGGAATGCGCCGCCGTTCGTCGTCGTCCGGCTCTGGCTGGGGACCCCGGTGTGGGCGGGCAGGCCCGCGTTCCTGGGCACCTCGGGCTACGGGCCACTGGACAACGTCTCGGTCCTGGAGCGCTTCGAAGCGGGTGCGGCCGACTGGGCGCGTACCAACGACGGCTCCGTCGTCGAACTGCACGCCTACGCCTGCGACCCGGGGATCATCGACGACCCCGCGGCCGCCGACGATGTGGTGGAGCAGTTGGAGGCGGAACTCCACCGGGTGTTCCCGGAGACGGCCTCCGCACGGGTGGTGGCGCGCGAGGTGCTGGTCCGCGACGACTGCACGCTCATCGGTCCCGACCGCTGGGACGACCGCCCGGCGGTTTCGACGCCGTCGCCGCGGCTGGTGCTCGCCGGCGACTGGGTCCGCTGCGGCTATCCCGTCGCCCTCATGGAACGGGCGGCGACCACGGGGCTCATGGCGGCCAACACGCTGCTCGAGGGCTGGGGCGTCGCGGGCCATGACCTGTGGACCGTACCGATGAAGGGTCTGCTCAGACGCTGAGGAAGGGTCTTGGCGCAGGGGTCTCGACACGCCGACTCGTTCCTCGCCGGCTACTCGACCAGCGGATACCGGCCACTCGACCAGCGGGATACCGGCTACTCGACCAGCGGACTACCGGCCACTCGACCAGCGGGATACCGGCTACTCGACCAGCGGACTACCGGCCACTCGACCAGCGGGATACCGGCTACTCGACCAGCGGATACCGGCCACTCGACCAGCGGACTCTCAGACCTTGAGGCCGACGGTGACCGCGCGGGCCGCGACGCCGAGCTTCTCCCGCCCGGGCACGCGGATGCGCCCGGAGAAGACGTCGTAGTCCGCGGCCTCGATCCGGTCCAGAATCCGGCTGTAGAGCACCAGCGCCGTGCCGACGCAGCGGCGCGACGCGGGGGGCAGCATCGCAAGTCCGGGGCGGGCCTCGTCGTAGAGCGCCCGGTTGCGCTCGATCTGCTCGGCCATCAGCGCGCGCCACTGTGGCGTCACACGCCTGAGCTGGGGGTCCGCGCCGTGGCGTTCGAGGTCCTCCTGGGGGATGTAGACGCGCCCGCGGTCCAGGTCCTCGCCGACGTCGCGGAGGAAGTTGGTCAACTGGAACGCCTTCCCGAGCGCCCGCGCCGGCTCCCTCGCCGCAGGGGTGTAGGGCTCCAGCACCGGCAGCATCATCTCCCCGATCACCGCCGCCGACCCCTCCATGTAGCCGTTGCTGAGCGCGTCCCAGGTGGGCCAGGTGTCCTGGAACAGGTCTGTGGCCATGGCGTCGAAGAACCGCTCGAAGCATTCCGGATCCGTGCCGCGCCGCCGGATGCTGTCGACGATGGCCGCCATCACCGGCTCGTCCGAGCCGCCCGCGGCCAGGGCGTCGAAGAACTGGGCCCGGAACGTCGCGAGTCGCTCCGCCGGCGAGCCCTGCTGCGGGACGGCCAGGTCCACCCGCTCCGGCTCGTCGACGATGTCGTCGGCCAGTCTGCACAGCGCGTAGACGGAGTAGACGTCGCGGCGCTGGCGCTTCGGCAGCAGCCGGGCGCCCCAGTAGTAGGTGGTGCCGTACTGCCGGGTCAGTACGGCGCAGCGCTCGTATCCGGCCTCAAGATCGCTCATCCCCGCATCCCCTCGACACGTCTGGCCGCCAGTTTGCCGGAGATCAGGACCATCGGGATGCCGACGCCCGGGGTCGTGCCGGAGCCTGCGAAGACCAGACCCGGTGCCCGCTTGTCGACGTTGCGGGGACGGAACGGCCCGGTCTGGGGGAAGGTGTGGGCGAGCGCGAAGGGGGTGCCCGCGGCCATGCCCTGGCTTTCCCAGTCCAGCGGGGTGACGAGTTCCTCCGTCACGATCTCGCTCGGATAGCCGAACTCCTGGAGCGAGTGCCGCATCCGGTCGCGGAGCCTCGGCCCCTCGGTGTGCCAGTCCACCTTGCCGACGTGCAGGTTCGGCACCGGTTCCAGCACGTACAGGCTGTGGTGCCCGGCGGGGGCGGCGGTGTCGTCGTCGAGCGAAGGGACGGCGACGAACCGCGACGGGTCGGCCATCGGCACGCCACGGTCGAGCAGGTCCGCGAACGCCTCGTCCCACGCCTTCCCGAAGTGGATGTTGTGGTGCCCCACCCCCGCCGGCAGCTCGCCCCGAACGCCAACGTGCCACACCAGCGCGCTGGGCGAGTACTGCCCGCCACGCACAGTCCTTGGCGGGCGCAGGTTTGGCAACAAGCGTTCATAGGCGGTGGGCAGGTCCGCGGTGACGACGACGGCGTCGGCCGCCACCAGTTCGCCGCCGGCCAGCCGGGCGCCCGTGACTGCTCCGTCGCTGCCCTGCTCGACGCGCTCGACGGTGCATTCGTAGCGGAACTCGACGCCCGCCTCGGCCGCCGCCGCCGCCATCGCCCGCGGCACGGCGTGCATGCCGCCGTCGGGGAACCAGACGCCCTCGATGGAGTCCATGTAGGTGATGACCGCGTAGATGGCCAGTGCCCGGGCCGGGGCCATTCCGGCGTACATGGCCTGGAAGCTGAAGACCCGGTGGAGGCGCTCGTCGGCGAACCGGCGCCCGACCGCCCTGCCCAGTCGCCCGAACCCGCCGAGTTGCACGAGGCGGGCGGCGGCCAGCGGGTTGCGGAACAGCCCCAGCGGGGAGTCGAAGTTCACGTCGATGAAGTTGGGGACCTCGACGTCGTTGAGCTTCTTCAGCCAGTCCACGAAGCGGTCGAAGGCTGCCGCGTCCCGGGAGCCGCACTCGGCCGCGATCTCGGCGCGCATCAGCTCATGCCCCGGGCGCACCCGCAGGCTCGAGCCGTCGGCGAAGAAGGCGTGATAGGCGGGGTCAAGGAGTTTCAGTTTGAGGTGTTCGGCCACCGAGCTTCCGACGGCGGCGAAGGCGTCCTCCAGGAGCGGCACCATGGTCAGGACGGTGGGGCCGGTGTCGAACCGGAAGCCGTCGCGCTCCAGGGTGCCGTTTCGTCCGCCGGGCACCTCCTCGCGTTCCAGCACCGTGACCCGGTGACCGGCACCGCGCAGGTGCATCGCAGCGGCCAGACCGGAGAGCCCGGCGCCGACGACGACCACGTCCATGGGTCCCGCGTCGCGGCGGCTGGGTCGTGAGCGACGTCGGATCATGCATTCCTCCAGGCCATGGCGTGGGCGGCGGCGCGGATGCCGTCGACCCCGTCAGCGGTGAACAGGTTGCCTTCCAGGCAGGCAAGGGCGTCGTCGACGGCCTCCTTGATCAGGCCTTCCAGTTCGACGTCGACCCCGGCCGCGCGCATGGCGGCGGCCAGTGCGGCGACGTCGTCGAGCCCGAACCCCGGGGTTCCGAGGCGCTCCAACAGCTGCGCGGCCTGGCCCGTCAGCCGGTCACGTGCCAGGGAGAGCACCACCGTCGCCTTGGCCTCGAGCAGGTCGTCGCTGCTGGGCTTCCCGGTGATCTCGGGGTCGCCCCACACGCCGAGGTACTCGTCGCGCAGCGCGAAGGCCCACCCCATGTGCTCCCCACAACTGAGCAGCGGCCCGACGACGGCCGGCGGTGCGCCGGCAGCCACAGCTGCGAGCTGCAACGGCCGCACGACGGTGTAGCGGCCGGACTTCAGGCGGGCCACCTGCTCGGCATGGGGCCTGTCCCGGCGACCAGCCGCGGCGCCGGTGAGGTCGGCACGCTGACCGACGATCAGCTCCAGCATGAGCTCGTACCAGACGTCCCTGAGGGCCTGCGGAAGCCCGTCGATGAGGCGGTCGGCGACGGTGTGGGCCAGGTCCCCGAGCAGGATCGCGAGGTTGCGGCCGAAGACGGCCGGGTCGCCCATGGCACCGGAGTCGCGGTGCCACCGCTCCGCCTCGACGTGCGCTGCGGGCCGGCCGCGGCGGCACTCGGACTCGTCCATGACGTCGTCGTGGACCAGCGCGAACAGGTGCAGCGTCTCCAACGCCGCAGCCGCCCGGATCAGGTGGCGGTAGGCGGTCGTCCCGGAGACACCCCCGGCCGCGATGAAGCCCCAGTAGGCGACGGTTACACGCAGGCGCTTGCCGCGGCCCACGAGCAGATCCCCCAGCCAGCGCGGGAGGTCGGCGGGGAGGACGTCGACGCCCAGCCCCTCCAGGTACCCGCGCCACTGGCCGTCGAGGGCCTCGATCTCGGCCGAGAGGAGCTCGTCCACGTCGCGAACCGCGGCCTCGACGTCGATGACGGGGCGGCGCTCAAGGCGCGCCGCTCCGGGGAATGCCGACTCGATCAGCGGCACCTGCAGCGACGCCCAAGGGCTGTAGACGTTGGGCGTTGCCGCCACCGCGGTGGCCAGCTTGTCCCAGTCCACCCAGGCCCACTCCGCGACCTCGGACGGGTTGGGCGTGGGCTGCTCGTCGCTCACGAAGCCGGCGAACACCGGGCAGATCTCGTTCTCCACGATTCCGGACGCGTCGGTGGCCCGGTAGCGGAAGTCGGGCAGCAGTGGCACCAGCGGTCCGATGTGGAGGCCCAGTTCCTCGCGGATCCGACGCCTGGCCGCATCCTCCAGCCCCTCGCCCGGCTTCGGGTGTCCGCAGCAGGAGTTGGTCCACACGCCGGGCCACGTCTTCTTCTCCAGCGCGCGGCGCGTCACAAGCACCTGGCCGGCAGCGTTGAACAAGTACGTCGAGAAGGCCAGGTGGAGCGGCGTCGCGTGGGTGTGGACGCTGATGCGTCCGGCACGGCCCACCGGCTGGCCGGCGTCGTCGACGAGCACGACGTCGTCGGGTGCCTCGGTGTGCGTCGCGGGACGGCTTGCTGACTTCGTGCCCATGTCGTGTCCAATGTTTGTTTAATGTTGGTGAAACTGTAGTCCCCAACCGTGACCGCTGCAAGCCCTGTTCAATGTTTGTCTAACTTTTGGTAGCGTGTTCCCCTGAGGGCGCCAGGTCGCCGGAAGCGAGGCTCACGTTGTACACCGTCAAGCAGGTGTCGCTGCTAACAGGAGTGACCGAGGCAACCCTCCGCGCCTGGGAACGCCGCTACCAGGTGGTCGAGCCCACGCGCTCCCCAGGGGGCTACCGGCTCTACGACGACGCGCAACTCGCCCTGTTGCGGGAAATGGCGTCCCTGGTGCACGACGGCGTGCCGGCCTCCCGGGCCGCCGCCGCCTTGCGGAACCGGTCCACCAACTCCGCGACGCCCAGCGCCGGCGCTCCCCCCGACAACGACGAACTGGTCGAGGCAGCTGCGGCGCTGGACCCCATCCGCCTGCGGCGGGTAATCGTGGATGCCTTCGACAGCGCACCTTTCGAGAAGGTGGCCGAGGAGTGGATGCCCGCCCAGCTGCGACGCATCGGCGAGGCCTGGGAGTCGGGTCGCCTCAGCGTGGCACAGGAGCACTTCGCGAGTTCCGCGCTGCTGCGCGCCATCGCCGTCGTGTACAGCTCGGCACCCGAGCCGAACGCGGCCCAGCCCGTCCTGGTCGGCCTGCCCCCGGGAGCGCGCCACGACCTGATGCTGTTCTGCTTCGCCACCTGCCTGCGACGGCTGGGGTCGGCCGTTGTGTACCTCGGGGCCGACGTACCGGTCGAGTCCTGGCTGGCCGCGGCGATCGACAGCCGACCCAGGGCCGCGGTGCTTGGCGTCACCGCCCCCTCCGAGGTGCCCCAGGCGCAATCCATCATCGACAAGCTGGCCCACGTGGTCCCGCCGATCACCGTGTGGGTGGGCGGCTCACTGCGCGAGCAACTCCAGGGCGCCAAACCGCTCCCCGACCAGGTGGCGCAGGCCGCTGCCCTACTCCACCGGAGCCTGGTCGCGGGTGGCAGCTGACACCCTGACGTCGAGCCATCGAACCCGGCCGGTTGGACCCCCCGCTTTCAGCACACAAGGCCGTTGATACGCTCAAAACTGTCATCGGAGACCACCTCGTCAGGAGTGAGAAATGCCCACTATCGCCATCATCGGGGCCGGATCGGGCCTCGGCGCCGCCGTCGTCCGCCGCTTCGCGAAGGAAGGCTTCGCCGCTGCCCTCATCTCCCGCACCGCGGATCGGGTCAACGCGCTGGCTGAGGAGTTGCGCGGCGAGGGCATCGAGGCGCGTGGCTACTCCGCCAACGTCCGCGACCACGGCGCGTTGCGCGCCGCTCTCGATGCCGCCGCGGCCGACCTGGGCCCCATCGACGTTCTGCAGTACAGCCCGCTCCCAGCCAAGGAGTTCCTGCGCCCGGTCCTGGAGACCACCGTCGACGACCTGCAGCCCGCCATCGAGTTCTCCGTCTACGGACCGCTCGTCGCCGTCCATCACGTGATGCAGCACATGCGGTTCAGGGGAGGCGGCACGGTGCTGCTCGTCAACGGGGGCACCGCCGTGCAGCCGCTCGCCAAGTTCGCGGGCACCTCCGTGGCGTTCGCTGGCGAGTCGGCGCTCGGCGCGATGCTGCACGACGCGCTGGCCCCGGACAACATCCACGTCGGACAGCTCATCATCCCCGGCGGCATCATCCCCGGCCATCCCCGCAAGGACCCCCAGGTGCTCGCCGAGCGGCTGTGGACCATCCACTCCGAACGCGGCGAGTTCCGGACCTTCGCAGGCGACATGGACCTCGACGGCTGAGGTCGGCTAGGACTGGGCGGCCTGCTGGCGGCGCACGATCTCGTTGATCCAGACCGGCGCGAACGGCGAGGTGCAGTTGGGCGGGGTCGGGTAGTCCTTCAGGACTCCAAGGCGCTCCCCGATGTCGATCGCGCGGGCGCGGTGCCCGGCGTGGCTTATCCCGATCTGCGCAAGGGTGTTGTTCATCGCCCATTGCAGCCGGTCGGGGGCGTCCTTCATCTGCGCCTCGATGAGGTCCAGGAGGTGGGCCAGGTCCAGTCCGCCAGCGTCCTTCGTGACGCGGTCGCTGGTGAGCGCCCACCCGGCGCTGGCCACCACCGGATCCGGGTCGTCGAACCACGCCCGACGCAGTTCCTCCATGTGCTGTGACTTCTTGACCACGTAGTTGACCAGCCAGTCCTGCACCTTGGGCGTGCGCGCCTCACGCAGCATGGTGTCCAGTTCATCCCGCCCGAAGGCCTTGGGACGACAGATGAGGAGCGCGAGGAGGCGGGCTGCGGTGTCGCCGGTCCCCCACAGGTCAAGGGCGAGGTCGTGCTGGGTCTTGAGTCGCTTGGCGACGGCACGGAGCTGGCTGAGGTTCACGGCGTGGTCGTCCCCGTGCTTCTCATTCACCTCGCGGACCCTTGGGTCCGTCATCTCATCCAGTTCCGCGATCACGTGCTGCAACGTCGAATCCTGTCGTGTCGGCTGGATCATGCGATGCCCCTTCCAAGGCTTTCCTGCGATGGTGGGTACCTGCTTGAGTGAGGCGCCGTCAGATGACGCCCGGAATGAAGCGGCGCGTCTGTTCGCTGTACTCCTGGTACTCCGGAAATGCCTCCGTGAGGACTTTCTCCTCCTGAAGTGCCCTGTAGACCTGGACGGCGACCGAAGCAGCGAAAAGCGCCGCGCTGAAGAGCGTGAGCTGACCCAGCACCACACCGATGAAGGTCACGAACTCCGCGGCGTAAAGGGGATGGCGCACAATCCGATAGGGCCCCTTGCGTACCAATCTGCGCGCCGCAGGAACCGCTCCGAAGCTGCGGCCGAGCCAAGAGACCGCATAGATGCTGAACCCGAGGCCGACGATCATCACGGCTATCGAGATCACCGTCAGTACGGGGCTGCTGACCATGGGGCCGAAGTTCAAGATCATGGCAAATGGCAAGAACGTGCCCAGGTAGGCGCCGATGGTCGCCACCCATGAGCGACTCGTTCGTCTGGCCGGGCGTCGCGTGACGAGTAACACCACCAGTAGGAGATAGAAGCAGGTGGTGAGGCTCGTCTGCAACAGCTCGAGCCAACCAACGTCACCACTGGCCCACTGATTGGCCAGTCCCGAGACGTTAACCCATAGGAGCAGCACCAGGACCGGCCCCAGGATCAGCAGTTCGTAGTCGAGCGGGCGTGACGGTGTAGTGGATTCACTCATGAGGACGTCCCCTTGCCTGGTTGGATGCTTGCTTGCATGCCTATCCCGCGATCCCCGCGATGGAGCAGAGCTTAGCGGAGGATATTCGTGTGCCCCACGTAAGGGCGAGGTTCCACAAGTGGCTGTGGGCGTTCGCATCGCGGTCGAGCAGAATTGACGACGTGATAGCCGTGAGTGACCTTGACGAGTTGCTGAGGACGATGTCCCCCGAGCCGAAGCCTGGCCGCTTCGTGTTTGCCACGGTGGGTGACGGCGACATCGGCTCACCGATCCTGGCCACCGTCGTCGAGCCGGAGGGACTCAGTGTGGTCCTGACCCAGGAGGACGCCGACAGGCTCGGCCTTGCGTACGACTTCGTCGCCGGTTGGATCACGCTGCGTGTCCACTCCGCACTCGACGCAGTGGGCCTCACCGCCGCGGTGAGCAACGCCCTGGCGACGGCGGGGATCAGCTGCAACGTCATCGCCGGGCATCACCACGACCACCTGCTGGTGCCCATCGACCGCCTCGACGACGCGCTGACGCTTCTGCGGCAGTTGTCAAGCAGCGATGTCGAGACGCCTTGAGCACGGGCGCCCTTGGAGAGCGGAAGCCAACCGCGTAGTTACACGCATGTAGTTTTCCACTGCTGTGGATAACTCGGTGGAGAACTCGCGACACGACGGGGCTGGGGGCTACGGTGGGCAGACGTCGATGCGGGGAGGTTGGCCGATGAGTTGGTCGCAGCATGCAATCTGGTGGCACGTGTACCCCTTGGGGTTCACCGGCGCCCCGGTCCGGCCGGGCGAGGGCCAGCGTGGGCTGACCCATCGCCTGGGACGACTGGAACACTGGCTCGAGTACGTCATCGAGCTCGGGTGCAACGGCCTGCTGCTGGGGCCGGTCTTCGAGTCCGAGACCCACGGCTATGACACCTTGGACCACTTCAGGATCGACCCGCGCCTGGGCGACGACTCCGACTTCGACCACCTCGTCGCCGCCTGCCACGAGCGCGGCATCAAGGTCGTCCTCGACGGCGTGTTCAACCACGTCGGGCGCAACCACCCCAGCTTCCTGAGCGCCGCCAACGGTGGACCGGAGTCCGAGCTGTTCAAGATCAGCCCCAGCGGGGAGGTTGCAAACTTCGAGGGCCATGACTCGCTCGTCGAGCTCAACCACTCGTCCGCCGCGGCAGAGGACCTCGTCGTCGACGTCATGCTGCACTGGTTGCGACGGGGCATCTCAGGCTGGCGACTCGATGCGGCCTACGCCGTGGAGCCGGCCTTCTGGAAGCGGGTCCTGCCCCGCGTGCGCGCGGAGTTCCCCGACGCCTGGATCCTGGGTGAGGTCATCCATGGCGACTACCCCGCCATCGTCGCGGAGACGGGGATGGACTCGGTCACCCAGTACGAACTGTGGAAGGCCATCTGGAGCTCGCTGACCGACAACAACCTGTTCGAGCTCGAGTGGAGCCTGCGGCGCCACAACGACTTCCTCGGCTCGTTCGTCCCGCAGACCTTCGTCGGCAACCACGACGTCACCCGCATCGCCACCCTCCTCGACTCCGCCCGCACGGCGCTCGCCCACGTCGTGCTGTTCACAGTGGGTGGGATCCCGTCGGTCTACTACGGTGACGAGCAGGCCTACACCGGCAGCAAGACCGAACGGCTCGGGGGCGACGACGACATCCGCCCGCCGTTCCCGGAGTCTCCCGACGAGCTGTCCCCCCTCGGTGAGTGGGCGCACCGGCTGCTCACCGACCTCATCTCGCTGCGCCGACGCAACTCCTGGCTGACCACGGCACGCACGGAGACGGTGGAGTTGTCCAACACGGTCCTCGCCTACGACGTCGTGGGTGCGGAGGGCCAGCGGCTGCGGGTGGAGCTGTCGCTGGAGGGCACCCCCGGAGCACGTATCCTCTCAGAGGGCCAGACGTTGCTGGAGATCACGGTCTGACCCCGCCCACACCGGGAGGCCCCATGGCTGTCACCCACGCACTGGACTCCGAGGACTTCGAGCGCGCCCTGGACGCCCGGGACCTGCAGGCCGCCCAGGAGATGCTCGCCACCGCCGGCCTGGCCGAAACGGTCGACGAACTGGACCGGCTCCGGGCGCAGGAGCGCGCCGTCGCGTTCCGGCTACTGTCCAAGGGCCGCGCGCTGGAGGTCTTCGAACTCCTGGACCCGCCCAGCCAGGGCGAACTGGTGCAGCTGCTGCGCAACGACGAGACGGCCGCCGTCTTCGAGCCGATGGACCCCGACGACAGGGTGAGCCTCCTCGACGAACTCCCCGCAGGCGTCGCCTCCAGGCTGATGTCCGGCCTGGCCGCGGACGAGCGCGAACTTACAAGCCGGGTCCTCGGCTACCCGAAGCGTTCGATCGGGCGCGAGATGAGCCCGGAGGTGGCCATCGTCCACGCCGACCGCGACGTCGCCACCGCACTGGAGCGCGTGCTGGCCAACATCAGCGACGCCGAGACCATCTACACCATCTGCGTCACCGACGAGGCCCGCCGCCTCCTGGGCGTGGTGAGCCTCCGCGATCTCCTAGCGGCGGACCCGACGACGCTGGTCGGGGAACTGGTCTCACCAGCAGACACCGCCCTGGCCACCGAGTCGGCGGAGGACGCCGCGAGACGCTGCGCGGAGCGTCGGCACCTGGCGCTGCCGGTCGTCGACTCGGAGGAGCGCCTCGTCGGCATCCTGACCGTCGACGACGCCCTGCGCATCCTTGAGGAGGCCGAGTCCGAGGACCAGGCCCGCCTCGCCGGGACCGAGCCGCTGCGACGCCATTATCTCTCGACCCCGATCAACCGGATCGTGCGCTCACGCCTGGTGTGGCTCCTGTTCCTCGCTGTGGGGGCCAGCCTCACCGTGCAGGTGCTGGAGGTGTTCGAGCACACGCTGAGTCAGCTTGTGGTGTTGTCGGTGTTCATCCCGCTGCTGATCGGAACGGGCGGAAACACCGGCAACCAGGCGGCCACGACGGTGACCCGCGCGCTCGCCCTCGGTGAGGTCCGCCCCCGTGACGTCGCCAAGGTGATGGGGCGCGAGCTTGCCACGGGCGCTCTGCTCGGCCTGGTGATGGGCAGCCTCGGTTTCGCCGCGACGGCGCTGCTCTACGACCTGCGCATCGGCCTGGTGATCGGCCTGACGCTGCTGATCATGTGCAGCTTGGCAGCCACCGTCGGCGGCACGATGCCGCTGGTCGCCAAGGCCGTCGGAGCCGACCCTGCCGTCTTCTCCAACCCGTTCATCTCGACGTTCGTGGACGCCACCGGCCTGGTCGTGTACTTCCTGATCGCCAAGCTGGTGCTCGGCATCTGAGCCCCCGGACGTCAGCTCCCGCCGGTCTGCCCCTCGAACAGGCCGAGCTGGTTGCCGTCGGGATCCTCCATGATCGCCCACCAGCTGGTCTCGTCGATCGGCGTCTTCGCCAGGACCACCTTGCCTCCAGCTGCCTCCGCCCGAGCCAGGCTGTTCTCGATGGAGTCCACCTCGACGACCACCCGGGGCTGGGTGAACCCATCCTCGCGCGGTGTCAGCGCGCCCCCGCTGACCTCGTTCGGGTTCCGCCACATCGGGTAGTTGTCGTAGCCGGGGTAGTCCTCGATCTTCCAGCCAAACAAGTCCGAGTAGAACGACTTCGCTCGCGCCATGTCGGTGACCGGGATCTCGGTGTGGGTGATGTCGCCGTGAGCCATCAGAGTCTCCTCACTACGTTGGGATGTCGAGCCTACGCCGGGAGGGGCGCATCCGAGACGGGCCTGTCGGCCAAATCGTCGGTCCCGGGCCCCGATCGCGAAGACGTGCCCCGGCATGGCAGGGCACGGCTCAGTACGACGGTTTGTGCGGTTCCACTTCGGAGACCCACGCGAGCACCCCGCCGCGCAGGTACCTGACGTGGCTGTGGCCGGCTGCCAGCAACAACTCCCTCGCCTGCCTGGCTCGCACGTCGGTGCGGCAGTGGACGACGACCTCCCGCTCAGGGTCGAGCAGGGCCTCGCCGGCGACCAGTCGCCCCAACGGCACGAGGCGGGCACCGTCGATGTGGACGATTTCGTGCTCCCCCGGCTCCCGAACGTCGATGAGGTCGAAGTCGGCGCGACCGGCGGACCGGTCAGCCAGGAGCGCCGCCAGCTCCGTGGGGCCCACTGAGTCGGTTTGCGACGGCGTCGCGCCGGCCGGGCTGACTCCGCACCAGGCGTCGTAGTCGATCAGTTCGCGGACCGGCTCGCGCGACGGGTCGGGACGGATCTCCAGCTCCCGCCAGGTGAACTCGAGCGCGTCGAGCACAACGAGCCGTCCGAGGAGGCTGCGCCCGATGCCGGTGACGAGCTTGATCGCCTCGTTCGCCATCGCCGTCCCGATGAGCCCAGGCAACGCACCGATGACGCCACCCTCCGCGCACGACGGCACGGTCCCGGGTTCCGGTGGCTCCGGGAAGACATCGCGGTAGGTGGGCCCGTGCCCACCGTGGAACACCGCAACCTGCCCGGAGAACTGGAAGATGGCACCCCAGACGCACGGTTGGCGGAGGAGTTCCGCCGCGTCGCTCACCAGGTAGCGGGTGGGGAAGTTGTCGGAGCCGTCCAGGACCAGGTCGTAGCCACCGAGCACCTCCAGCGCGTTCGCGCTGGTGAGGCGGCCGTCTTGCTCGATGACGGTGGCGTTCGGGTTGAGGTCGCGGACCTTCTGTGCCGCTGAGGCAACCTTCGAGCGGCCGACGTCGGAGGTCTGGTGGATCACCTGCCGCTGCAGGTTGGACGCGTCCACGACGTCGTCATCGACGATGCCGATCGTGCCCACCCCCGCCGCAGCGAGGTACAGCAGCGCCGGGGATCCGAGCCCGCCGGCCCCGACCACCAGGACGCGGGCCTCCTTCAGCCGTCGCTGACCCTCCAGCCCCAACTGCGGCAGCATGATCTGCCGCGAGTAGCGCTGGAGTTCATCGCGGGAGAGCTCGGTGGGCTGATCTGGTGGCACGGCCCCATTATCGCCGGAAGCTGTGACACCCGTATCCACCGCGGGCCGGACCGAGAGGTCTCTCAGCCCAGGTAGCGCAGCCGGTTGGGGGCGACGTCGCACTCGCGGCCGAGCCGCATGGGCGCGATCACACCGTCGGCGCGCAACTGCTCCAGTCGCGCCAGGACGCGCCCATGCAGGTCGAAGGGAGAGATGGTGTTCACGTTGATCTTGGTGCCACCCTCGAAGCCGGCCAGGGTTGAGACCCGCCACTTCAGGAGCACCCGCCAGGGCATCGCGACGTAGACGTCGCGCGGTTGGTGGTACCACTCCTCGTTGGTGGGGACTCCGGAACCGGTGGCAGCGTGGCAGGCGTGCAGGAGGTCGGAGACTCCCCGCACCTCGCGGGCGTTGTGTTCCCAAGGCGCGGTGTTGACCGACTTCGAGAAGACCTCCAGCGTCGGGTAGCGGTGCCCGAACCCTGCGAACGCCACGGCGTGCTCGTTCTCCGCGAGCAGCAGCCCGTACTCGGCGGCCTTGTCGACGGCCAGCTCGTTGTAGAGGTTGGGGCGGCGACGGATCCGCAACAGTTCCTGCTCGGCCCGCACGCCGCGCTCGTCGATGGCCACCAGTTGCTTGTGCAGGTGATCGAAGCTGGCGCCGGCCGGTGCCAGCCAGTTCTGGAACGCGCTGACGTAGGTCACGTTGCGGTCAAAGCGGTAGAGCTCCGCCATCGTCCAGATGGTGAACTCCATGAACTTGGCGTGCTCGTCGGGCGTGAGGGTGCCGGACGAGGCGAGCTCGCCATCCGTGGTGGCGCCGTCGACGAAATGGCGGCGCGCGACGATGACGTCGTGGCCGCCGTCGAAGAAGTTGTCGAGGATGTCCACGCGGTCCGCCTCGGCAAGCCCCTCCCAATCGGCATCGGAGAGACCGAACGCCCTCGCCTTGGCCCGCGCAACCGCGAGGGCATGGGCCCGGCCCTCGGGATCTGCGAGGTAGGCCTCCATGCGACTCCGCCGCTCCGCAGGCATCCGGTGGCCGTGGTTGTCCTCCCAGTAGTCGAGCGACAGGATCTCGAACAGGTTGGGAACCCTGCGGAACTCCGCAGTCGTCCGGTCCAGCGCGGAAGCGGGGAGACCGTCAAGGCGCTCCCACCGATCGCCGCTGCGCACCAGCCGCGCCTTCTCCGGTGGGGTGTCCAGGTACCGCTGTTCGCAGAAGGCGCAGAACCTGCCGTGCTCGGCCGGGTCGATCGGACGCACCTCACCCTGCGCGCCCAGAGGGCGCTTCCCGCGGCCCGGCACGGTCCAGACCTGCGTGCCCGAGAACGGGTTGACCTGCTTGATCGTGCCGTCGGCGAGGATCCGGATGGGTTCGACCACGAAGTCCACCCTATTGGCCCTTGCGCCGCTGGGCCGCAGCGCGGCCGCGTGCCCGCCGTCGAATCCCGCCCCGCACCCCTCCCGGCAGCCCATCAATGGCAAGGTTGGAGAATGTCCCCTGATCCTTGGTCCGACCTGGACGACTTCGTCGCCCACCCCCGGCTCGGCGCCCTGATTCTCAGCCCGGACGGCGGCACACTGCTGTGTTCCGTCCAGGCCCTGGATGCGGAGGGCACGAGTTACCGCTCGGCACTGTGGCGGATCGACCCGGCGGGCGAGCGCCCCGCAAGCCGGTACACCCGCTCGGTGGAGGGCGAGGCCGCCGCGGCGTTCCTCCGCGACGGCTCACTGTTGTTCACCTCGAAGCGCCACGTGCCCAAGCTCGGTGAGGACGCTCCCAAGGAGTCGACCACCGCACTTTGGTGCCTGCCCGCAGGCGGAGGCGAGGCCTACGTCCTCGCGAGTCGCGACGGCGGCTGGGGCCAGGTCCTGGCGAGCGCCGTCGACGACACCGTCGTCCTCGGCGTCCTCAGCCACGTCGGAGTGCCCGACGACGAGGCCGATGCCGCGAAGCGCGAACGCCGTCGCAAGAAGAAGGTCACGGCCGTCCTCCACTCCGGCTATCCGGTGCGGGACTGGGACCACGACATCGGTCCAGAGGCAACGAGGTTGCGGTCCGCGGTCGTGAGCGGCGACGGCGACCACACCCTCACCGACCCGGAGGACATCACCGGCGACGTGGGCCACTCGGTCAAGAACGCCGCGCTCTCGCGCGACGGCCGCACCCTCGTCGTCGAGTGGGCCGACGAGCAACCCCATGGCGAGACCAGCGTGCGCCTGGTGCTGTTCGACCTAACCTCCTGCGAGCGCCGAACCATCGCGGCCCACGACCAGGCGGAGTTCACCGATCCCGTCGTCAGCGACGACGGGCGCTTCGTCGCCGCCATCCGCTCCAGCATGCCGACGGCGCAGCGGGCCATGGAACTCAAACTCTGGCTCATCGACCTGGACAACGGGGAGGGCCGGGTGCTGGCCGGCGACTGGGACCGGTGGGCGCACCCCATCGCCTTCAGCCCCGATTCGAAGACGCTCTTCGTCCGCGCGGACGACGACGGCGCGCTCCCGGTGTTCGCGGTGGACGTCCGCACCGGCCGGGTCCGACGACTCACGCAGGACGGCGCCCACTCGTGGGTGGTCCGCAGCCCCGACGGCGCCACGCTGTATGCGGTCCGCTCAAGTTGGTCGCACCCCGGCGAGGTGGTGGCCATCGACGTCGCCAGCGCCACCTCGCGCGTCCTCGCCGGCCCCGTCGACTACCCCGCCCTGCCGGGCCGCGTAGAGCGCGTCGAGACCACAGCCGCGGACGGGCAACGGATCCCCGGCTGGCTGGTGCTGCCAGAAGGCGCCTCCCCGGAGGCGCCCGCGCCCCTGACGCTGTGGGTGCACGGCGGCCCACGGAACTCCTGGAACGACTGGTCCTGGCGCTGGTGCCCGTGGCTGCTCGCCTCCCGCGGGCAGGCCGTGCTGCTGCCCGACCCGGCGCTGTCCACCGGCTACGGGCAGGAGTTCATCCAGCGCGGTTGGGGTCGCTGGGGCGACGTCGTGTACTCCGACGTCATGGCGCTCACCGACGCCGTCGAGGCCCGCGCGGATGTCCGGGACGACAGCTCGGTGATGATGGGCGGCTCCTTCGGCGGCTACATGGCCAACTGGATCGCCACCCAGACCGACCGCTTCAAGGCCATCGTGAGCCACGCGTCGCTCTGGAACCTACCCGCGTTCGCGCACACCACCGACGTCGCGTGGTTCTGGCTGCGCGAAGCGAACCCTGAGATGGCTGCCAAGCACTCCCCGCACCTGCACGCGGACAACATCACCACGCCGATGCTCGTGATCCACGGCGACAAGGACTACCGGGTCCCCATCGGCGAGGGCCTGGCGCTCTGGTGGACCCTGGTCGGCAACCACGGCGGCTCCCCCGCGGACCTGCCGCACCGGTTCCTCTACTTCCCCGACGAGAACCACTGGATCCTGACTCCGCAGCACGCCGTCGTCTGGTACCAGACCGTCCTGGAGTTCCTGGCCGCCCACCGCGATGGGCGCCCGATGGAACGTCCCGACCTCCTCTGAGACTCACTCCTCAGCGGGTCTCCGACGCCGAGGACACCTCACCCTCGAACAGGACCGGTCCTGGCCGGATCCCCTCCAGCCAGGAGCGGGTCACCCGGACGTGCTGCATGGACAGGAACCGGGCCGTCTCCGGGTCGCGTGCGAGGATGGCCGCAGTGATCTCGCTGTGGGCGTGGTCACTGACCTCCTTGAGTTCCCGGTGTGCCTCCTCCTCAAAGATCCGGTAGTCGCGCCCACGACGGCGAATCGTCTCCAGCAGCGCCGCGATCATCTCGTCGCCGGCCGCCCGGATGATCAGATGGTGGAACTCGGCATCCAGGCGCTGGGCCTCGTCGGAGGGTTCGACAGCGGACAGCTGCACCTCGAGTTCGCGGAGCCGCTCGCGATCCTCCTGCGACATCCTCGCTGCTGCCTGGGCCGCGACGTGACCTTCGAGCACCTCGCGCAGCGGAAACAGCTCGAGGAACCTGTCCAGCGGCAGTAGCGGCACCACCATCTGCAGTCCGCTCATGATCTGCCGGGCCGACATGTCGGAGACGGCCGCACGGCTTCCGGGACGCGGCGTCAGCACCCCTGCCACTGCGAGCATCTTCTGCGCCTCCCGCAGCGAACTACGCGACACTCCAAAACGCTCGCAGAGCACAGCCTCCGACGGCAGCAACTCCCCGGCGTCCAACTCGCCGGTGGCGATCATCCGGGCCAGCCCGCTCCTGGCGGTCTCGACGGCACTCAGCGACTCTGCTCTCATGGCTAGATCATGCCCCAAGTGGCGATTGTCTGACAGGTTTGCAACGATTTCGTTACTTGAGACATATTACAGCCGGATTCGTGGAAGATTGTCCGACAAGGAGGCCATTGATGACGAAGAACCCCTCTGGGAGCGCCCGGCCGGGCGGCCCGGACCCAGCACCCCGCTGGACCCTCGACCCCCGCGCCAAGCACCTCAACCACGGTTCCTTCGGCGCAGTGCCGGAGGCGGTCCAGGAGGAACAGGCGCGCCTTCGTCGCCTCATGGAGTGGAACCCCGTGCGCTGGTTCGCCTCGCTGCCCGAGCGCATCGCGGCCGCCCGGCTGGAGATGGCCACCCACTTGCGGGTGGACCCGGCAACGATGGTGTTCGTCCTCAACGCGTCGGCCGGGGCATCGGTGGTCTACCAGTCGCTGATGGAGCGCGGGCCCGTGGACGTGCTGGTCACCAACCACGGCTACGGTGCCGTCACGATGGGCGCACAGCGCCTGGCCCGTCGCACCGGCGGCCGCGCTGTCACGTCACGGATCCCCCTGGCGGCCACCGCCGCCGAGGTGGTCGGGATCATCAGCGAAGACCTCGAACGACACCGCCCCCACCTTCTGGTGATCGACCAGATCACCTCCGCCACCGCCCGAGCCTTTCCCGTTGACGAGATCTGCCGTATCGCCCGCGAACACGGCACCCTCACCCTGGTCGACGGTGCCCACGCCCCCGGCGTCGTCGCGGACCCGGTCTGCCGCGAGGCCGACTACTGGGTGGGCAACTTCCACAAGTTCGCGTGCTCACCTCGGGGCGCCGCCGCGCTGGTCGTGCGCGGCGACACCGAGGACCTCTTCCCGCTCATCGACTCCTGGGGCGCGACACTGGCCTTCCCGGAACGCTTCGACCACAACGGCACCCTGGACATCACTGCCTGGCTGACCGCGCCCTTCGCCTGGCAGCACATCGAGGACACCGTCGGTTGGGCCAATCTGCGCCTGCTCTCCCGCGAACTGCTCGACGAGGCCACCCACGTCGTCGCCGCCGCGCTGGATGGCCTCACCGACGTCGTGACCCCCGACGTCGGCCAGCCCGTCGGACCGATGCGGCTGCTCGGGCTGCCCGGCGACCTGGGCGACACGCACCCCGAGGCCGACGGCCTGCGCGTCCCGTTCACCGACGCCACGGGAATCGCGGCTGCCTTCACCAACTTCGAGTCCCGCGGCTACCTGCGCCTGTCGGCGCACGCCTACAACTCGATCCACGACTACCAGTACCTGGCCTCGGTGGGACTACCCCTGCTTCACCGCTGGTCACTCGAAAAGGTCAGGGGGACCTCAGTTTCATGACAACCAACCATCATCAAGGAGGATCGATGCGCAACAAGATGACGACCGCCGTCGCGGCGGTGTCTGCGCTCACACTCGCCCTGACCGCTTGCGGAACGGACGACCCGGGGAGCAACGGCGACAACGGCGAGCAGCAGGGTGGCGAGGTCACCCTGCAAATGGTCGAGTCCCTGACCAACCCCGCCCGTACCGAACTGCTCAACGGCATGCTCGACGAGTTCGAGTCCGAGAACCCCGGGATCAAGGTCGAACTGGTCTCCCCGCCCACGGACCAGGCCGACCAGAAGATCCAGCAGATGCTCCAGTCCGGCTCAGGTGTCGACGTCCTGGAGGTGCGGGACCTCACCGTCGGCCCCTTCAGCAACAACGGCTGGCTCTACGACATGTCCGGTGATCTCGAGGGCTGGGACGGAATGGACCAGCTGACAGACCAGGCCCGCTCCGTCGCCACCAACGCGGACGGCAACTCTTGGTTCGTCCCCTACGGCTTCTACGGCCTCAGCCTGTTCTACCGCACCGATCTGGTCTCCGAAGCCGGATTCGACGGCGCACCGGCCACTTGGGAGGAGCTGATCGAGCAGTCAGCTGCCATCCAGGACCCGACGCAGAACCGCTACGGCTACGCCTTCCGCGGCGGCTCCAACTCGGCGGGCCAGCTGATGAGCATCCTGGAGGCGTACAACGCCGACAACCTCGACGTCGAGAACGCCTACAAGGTGACCAGCGGGGAGACCATCTTCTCCACGCCCGAGTCTCAGGAAGCGCTCGACAAGTACATCGAGCTGTTCGAGACCGGCTCCCCCGAGTCGTCGGTGGCGTGGGGGTATCCCGAGATGGTGCAGGCCTTCACGAACGGTTCCACCGCGTTCCTGCTGCAGGACCCGGAGGTCATCGCCGTCGTCAACGACTCCTCGCTGACCGAGGACCAGTGGAGCGTCGCTCCGAACCCCGTCGGACCTACCGGCAAGGCCGCATGGCCGATGGCCACGGCAGGCTGGGGCGTCACGGAGGCATCCGAGCACAAGGAGGAGGCCGTGAAGCTGGTGCAGTGGCTCTCCGGCGAGCCGTCGACCCAGTTCGCCAAGGAGAACTCGCTGGTGCCGATCCTCGAGGCCGCCGGCGAGGACGAGTTCTTCAAGACGGGCCCCTGGGCCGCCTACGTGGAGATGACCTCCTCGCCCGAGACCTGGGTCTCGGTCGTCGAGCCCCGCGACTCGGCGTGGTGGACCGAGTGGATGCAACGCTCCGAGGCCGACCTCCAGCAGGTGCTCCTTGGAAAGATGAGCACCGCCGATCTGCTGTCGGGCTGGGACGAGTACTGGACCGAGAAGTGGGAAGGCTGAGCTGAATGTCCTCGACCGTCGAGGTCGCCGAGGGGGCGGGTGCCCGTCGCACCCGCCCCGCCGGGCGGCGCCAGTTCAACCGGCGCTTCGTGCTGATGCTGCTTTCCTTCCTGGCACCGGCGTTCATCTTCGTGATCGTCTTCACCTACTGGCCGATGCTGGTGGGTGCGCAGATGGCGTTCCGGCAGTGGTCGCTGTGGGACCTGACGAACACGCCGTGGATTGGTCTGGCCAACTTCCAGACCCTTGTTTCGGATCCGGTCTTCGCCAAGACCATGTTGAACTCCCTGGTCTGGGTGGTCGGATCCCTGGTTCCTCAGTTCGTGATCGGCTTCCTCATCGCCCTCGGTCTCCGCCGCAAGTTCCGCCTGCGCGGGCTCTACCAGGCCGTGGTGTTCTACCCCTGGGCCGTCTCCGGCTTCCTCATCGGCATCCTGTTCCGCTGGATGTTCAACGCCGAGTTCGGGGTGATCAACGACCTGCTCATGCGCACCGGCATCGTGGAGTCGCCCGTCCCGTGGCTGGCGGACCCGGACCTGGCCCTGTTCGCGGTCATCACGGCGAACGTCTGGTACGGCGTCACGTTCTTCGCGATGATGATCCTCGCAGCGCTGCAGTCCGTCCCCGACGAGTTGCATGAGGCTGCCGCAATCGACGGTGCCGGCCGGCTCCGCACCCTGTTCGGTGTCACCATCCCCACCATCCGCACCACCTTGATGCTCACGGTCCTGCTACGCATCATCTGGATCTTCAACTTCCCGGACATCATCTTCGCGATGACCCGGGGTGGGCCCGGGAACCAGACCCAGATCGCCGCCACCTGGATGATCCAGTTCACGCAGCAGGGCGAGTACGGCCTTGCGTCGGCGCTCGGCTTCATCGTGATGGGTGTGCTGGTCGTCTTCACCGGCCTCTACCTGACCCTGCTTTCGAGGGAGCGCAAGCCATGATCAACCGTGATCCGCTCGGCCTGAAGATCTTCCGAGCCGTGGGACTGACGGTGTGGATGCTCATCACGCTCTTCCCGCTGTACTGGATCCTCCTCACGTCGTTCAAGCCTGCCAGCCAGATCGCCGAGTTCCCGGTGCGCTACTGGCCGAGGGAGTTCTCGTTCGAGAACTACGCCAGCCTCTTCGACAAGTCGCAGTTCGCCCAGTACATGTTCAACAGCATCGTGGTCTCGGCGGCGGCGGCCCTCGTCGCCACGACGATCGCGCTGCTCAGCGCCTACGTGCTTTCCCGGTTCCAGTTCAAGGGGAAGGGGGCCGTCATGCTCGCGTTCCTCGTGACGCAGATGATCCCCGCCTTCATCGCCCTCGGCCCGCTCTACCAGATGTTCACCAACCTCGGGCTGGTCGACAGCCGGTTCGGGCTGGTGCTGGTCTACATCGCGATGACGATCCCGTTCTCCGCCATCATGTTGCGCGGCTTCTTCGACAACGTGCCCGACAGTCTCGAGGAAGCGGCGATGGTCGACGGCGCGTCGCGCTTCGGTGCGCTGTGGCGGGTGCTGGTCCCCGTCATGACCCCAGGCATCATCGCGACGTTCATCTTCAACTTCGTCAACTCATGGAACGAGCTGTTCCTTGCCGTCACACTGATCAACTCGGACTCGAACAAGACCATCCCAACGGCGTTGAACGGATTCATCTCCAGCTTCAACATCGAGTGGGGTCCGATGTCCGCCGCCGCGGTGCTGACTATCCTGCCAACAATGGTGCTGTTCGCCTTCGCGAGCCGGTGGATCGTCGCCGGACTCACGCAGGGCGCCACGAAGGGGTGATGACGCCATGGGAACCGACGCCGATCTGGGCGTGCTGGACGAGATCCAGCAGCGCGTGCTGTGGCTCGCCACCAACATCATCGAGGTGGCCAACCACCGCCGGCCGAACCACGACGGGCTGAAAGTCGGCGGCCACCAGGCGTCCTGCGCCTCCATGGTCACGCTGATGACCGCGCTCTACCTGCACCACCTGGACGCCGACGACTTCGTCGCGGTCAAGCCACACGGCAGCCCCGTGCTGCACGCCCTGAACCACCTCATGGGCACGCTGGACCCCAAGTACCTCACGATGCTGCGGGAGTTCGGCGGGCTGCAGGCCTACCCGTCTCGCACCAAGGACCCGGACCGCGTGGACTTCTCAACCGGCTCCGTCGGCCTCGGCCCGGCCGCGACCCTGTTCGCCGCCAGCACGCGGGAGTACGTCGACGCCCACTTCGGTGAGCGCCCACCGTCGCGCTTCGTCGCGGTCCTCGGCGACGCCGAGCTCGACGAGGGCAATGTTTGGGAAGCGGTGCACGACCCCGCCTCGAACGCCCTCGGCTCGGTGACCTGGCTGATCGACTTCAACCGCCAGTCCCTGGACCGGGTGGTCCCCGACGTGCGGATCAGCCCCTGGCACGCCGCGTTCGCCGCCCACGGCTGGCAGGTGATCGAGGTCAAGTACGGCACAAGGCTGCGCACCTTCGCGGCCGAGAACGACGGCGGGGCGCTGCTCGAATGGATCGACCTGATGCCGAACGAGCGCTACCAGTCCCTGTTCGGACTCGGCCCGGCGGAGCGTCGGGCGCGGTTCCTGGAAGGGGCGCCCGAGCGGGTCCACGCACTCCTTCGTGACCTCTCCGACGACGAGGTGGCAACGCTGGTCACCGATCTGGGCGGCCACGACCTCGCCTCGGTGCTCGAGGCCCTGGCCCAGGCCGACGCCGATCCCCACCACCCCACCGCGATCTTCGCCTACACCCACAAGGGCTGGGGCCTGCCCATCCAGGGCAACGCGCGCAACCACGCCGCCGTGCTGAGCACTGAACAGGTCGAGGCCTTCCGGGACAGTCTGGGCATCAGCGCCGAACAGGAATGGGACCGCTTCCCCGACAACTCCCCCGCCGGCCGGCTCCTGGCCCAGCGTGCCGAGCACCTACGGCGCGCCCCACGGCCGGAGCGCCGTCGCCCGAGCGTGCCGGCGCAGACCTCACCGAAGGTCAGCAAGCCCGTCTCCACCCAGGAGGGCTTCGGCCGCATCCTCGTCGACCTCTCGCGCGACGAGGAGGTGCGCCGCCACCTGGTCACCACCTCCCCCGACGTCGCGACTTCGACCAACCTCGCCGGCTGGATCAACCGGGTGGGGGTGTTCGCCGAGCACGAGCGGCCCACCTGGTCCGACGACCCCCTGCTGCGCTGGCTCGAGACACCGTCCGGCCAGCACATCGAGCTGGGGATCTCGGAGATGAACTTCTTCCTCCTGCTGGGCCAGCTGGGCCTGGCCGAGCACTTCTCGGACCAGCGGCTGCTGCCCGTCGGCACCCTGTACGACCCGTTCGTGGCCCGCGGTCTCGACGCGCTGATCTACAGCCTCTACTCGGGCGCGAGCTTCGTCTTCGCCGGCACCCCCTCCGGCATCACCCTCGCACCCGAGGGCGGGGCGCACCAGTCGACGATCACCGCCTCCATCGGCACCGAACTGCCCGGGGTCACCCTGCACGAACCGGCCTACGTCAAGGCGCTCGACTGGCTCCTGTGCGACGCCCTGGCCGAGGTGGCCGCCAGCGACGACCAGCACGCGGCCTCCGCCTACTTCCGGCTCTCCACGCGGACGCTGGACCAGCGACCCTTCGAGCAGGCCCTTGCCCGGACGGGGGCGTCGGCGCTACGTCGCCAGGTCCTGCAGGGCGCCTATCTGCTGGCTTCGTTCCCAGCCGACGGCGCGCCCTCCGACGGTGCACCGCACGTCACGATCGCCACCTGCGGCGTGGTCGTACCCGAAGTCCTCGCCGCCGGGGCTGAACTGGCCGAGGAGGGGGTCGCCGTCGACGTGATCGACGTCCCCAGCCCCGGTCGGCTGCACCGCGCCTGGCGCGAGAGCACCGTCGCCGGGATCCGCAGCGCCCGGGTGCCGGACCTGCCCGGGGCGCTGCGCATCTTCCCGGCGCGGACACCGCTGCTGACGGTGCAGGACGCCTCGAGCCACCAGCTCGCCTGGCTCGGTGCCGCGCTCGGAGTGCCGACGGCGTGCCTCGGCGTGGACACCTTCGGCCAGTCCGGCTCCATCGCGGACCTGTACCGCGAGCACAACCTGGACCGGGGCTCCATCGTGAACGCCGCGCTGGGAGTGCTGGGCCTCTGAGCACCAGCTTTTCACCCCTGCCTAGGCTTGGAGGATGGGGAACCCGCTGGAGATGTCACGAAGACTGCTGGGGCGCGTGCTGCGCAGCCGCGTCGCCGGTCCGGACGCCGAGGCGAAGGCCGCGAAGATCTGGGGCTCGGAGGGGCAACGCTGGCACAGCGAGGGAGACGTCATCTGGCACGTGAACGGGGACGGTGCGATGTACGCCGGCGGCATCCGCTCCCTGCTGCTCCAGGCCCTGCACCCCGCGGCCATGGCCGGCGTCGCCGGGCACTCCGGCTACCGTTCGGACCCGTGGGGCAGGCTGCAGCGCACCTCGGAGTTCATCGCGATGACCACCTACGGGCCCATCCCCGCTGCGGAGGAGATGATCGCCAGGATCCGCGACATCCACGAGCGCGTCCGCGGCAAGACCGACGACGGCACCCCGTACCGGGCCTCCGACCCGCACCTGCTGGCGTGGGTCCACGTCGCCGAGACCCAGAGCTTCCTGGAGGGCTTCAAGCGTTTCGGGGACCGTCGGCTGACCCAGCAGGAGTGCGACGAGTACGTGGCCCAGGCCGCGCCCGTCGGTGAGTTGCTGGGCGCCGTCGATCTGCCCCGCACGGAGGCTGAGTTGCTGGCAGCGATCGAGGCTTTCCGCCCGGAGCTGAGGGCCTCGCCCGCGGCGAAGGACACGGTCGACTTCATCCTGAGGACTCCGCCGGTTCCGTGGCTGGCGAGGCCGGGCTACTGGATGCTGGCCGCGGGCGCCATCGCAACCCTTCCGGTCTGGGCACGGGAAGAGCTCGGGCTCCCGACAGGCCGCTGGTTCGACGTCCTGATCGGTCTCCCACTGGGCCGCTTCTCGACGGCGGTGGTGCGCTGGGGTCTGGGTCCCAGACGGCTCTCGCCGCACTGAGCCCGCGAGTCAGTGGTGGTGACCTGCGTCGGAGGCGAGCGCGAACGTACCCTCGGCCCGGCGGACGCCCTGGACCTGGTGCTGCGGGATGAGGTCGCCGAGGAAGCCGTAGTCACGCAGCACGTGACCGGCGCGCAGGTCGCCCGCAGCGGCCAGCTTGGCCAGGCTGCGGTACCAGTCGGAGATGTCGCCCCAGCCCGGCGCCGCCAGCGAACCACCGAACTGGCGCACCGCCAGCGAAGAGCACAGAGAGGCGAACCGCAACCGCTGTTCCAGGGGCCACTCCGCCAGGCTTCCCAGGATGAACGAGGCGGCGAACACGTCTCCGGCGCCGGTCGGGTCGATCGCCTCCACCGAGAGCGCCGGACAGAAGACCTCCTCCCCGCTCAGCTGGTCGATCGCGAACGATCCGCTGACGCCGTCTGTGACCACGGCCACCGGCACCCGTTCGGCCAGGCGCCGCACGGCGTCGCTGGGCGAATAGGTCCGGGTGTAGTGCATGGCCTCTCCTGCGTTTGGGGTGAACGCATGGCAGTGGTCCAGGGCGTCGAGGTCACCCGGATCCCAGGTGCCCGTCTCATCGAAGCCGACGTCGGCGAAGATCAGCGTGCCCCGGGTACTGAGCTCCTCCCACCACGAGGTGTTGGACGTCAGGTCGACGGCGGCCGCCCGCGCGCGGGGCGCGGCCAGCAGGTTTGCCTCCAGTGACTCCGGCAACGCGTGGGAGTGGGTGACCATTCCCCGGTCGCCCCGAAAGGCCATCGAAACAGTCAGCGCCGAATGGGTGTCGGCGAACCGCCGCGAGGCCGAGAGGTCGATGCGCTCCTGGCCCGAGAGCGTCTCCCACATCCATTCGCCGTAGGCATCGTCCCCGAAGCCGGCCACCAGCCCGGTCCGCAGGCCGAGGCGGGCGGCCGCCGTCGCGAGGTTGGCGATCCCGCCCGGGCAGGAGCCCATGCCGGCGCTGTGCAGTTCCTCACCGGGTTCGGGCAGCCGCGGCAGACCTGTGAAGATCAGGTCGAAGAACAGTGGCCCGGTGGTCAGGACATCGAGGGGCGGGTCGTCGGGCTTTCGCGCGTCGGCGAGCGGATCCCACGCCCAGCACGTCGGGCAGAAGTCATCGTCGTGCTCGTGGTCCTTCACGTCGCTCCTTCTTGACGCGCTCACCGCTGACACGGCCACCTTACGCCCAGACAAGGGCTGCTGCTGCGGGCCGCCCAGCCCCCGTGCCGCTTGCGTGTGGCCGGAAGGACGAAGGACCGTCGCTGCGGCCACACCCAACCGGGGGGATTGGCGTCGACGGAGTAACCAGGCATCGAGGTGCGCGCGTTAGTGTCGGGTCATGAAGCTTGTGATCCTCGGCGGTGGCGGTTTCCGCGTGCCGCTCGTCCACGAAGCCGTCGCCAGCGGGAGCCTCATCGACGAGGTCGTGCTGCACGACACTTCGGCGACCCGGCTGGCCGCCATCGCAGGGGTTGTCGAGGAGCGGGCGGCGGGACGCCCTCACGCCCCTGCAGTGCGGATCACCACCGACCTGCGGGACGCCCTGCGGGGTGCCGACTTCGTCTTCGCCGCCATCCGCGTCGGTGGGGCCGAGGGCAGGGTGCGGGACGAGCAGGTGGCGCTCGACCTCGGGCTGCTCGGGCAGGAAACGGTGGGGCCGGGCGGGCTCGCCTACGCGCTGCGCACCATCCCCGTGACCCAGGAGATCGCTCGAACCATCGCCGACGTCGCCCCGGAGGCCTGGACCATCAACTTCACCAACCCGGCGGGCATCATCACCCAGACGATGCGACAGACGCTGGGCGAGCGCGTGGTCGGCATCTGCGACACCCCGATCGGTCTGGTGCGGCGAGTGTCCCGGCTCCTGGGCGTCTCCCTCGAGCACGACCACCAGCGCGTCGACTACGACTACATCGGCCTGAACCACCTGGGTTGGCTGCGCTCGGTGAGCGTCGACGGCACCGACCGGCTGCCCGCGGTGCTGGCCTCCGACGAGCGGCTGGAGCACATCGAGGAGGCCCGGCTGATCGGCAAGGACTGGGTCCGCGCCGTCGGAGCCCTGCCGAACGAGTACCTGTACTACTACTGGAAGACCGACGAGGCCATCGCCAGCATCCGCGCCGCG
The DNA here is from genome assembly GCF_020687685.1 of Tessaracoccus sp. OS52. Taxonomy (GTDB): domain Bacteria; phylum Actinomycetota; class Actinomycetes; order Propionibacteriales; family Propionibacteriaceae; genus Arachnia. The sequence goes on from NZ_JAJEWM010000003.1 coordinate 179,857, forward strand.
GGCCAGACGCGGGGACAGTTCCTCCACCGCCAGCAGGATCGCTTCTACGCCCATGCCGACGGCTGCCAGTCCCCCCTTGCGCTGTGGCGCGACGTCCTCCACGAGCGGGAGGCCACCTACATGGCGGAGGCCCGCGGCACTGACGAGGAACGACGCGAGGAGGACATCTCCGGCGGCGGCTACCAGGAGGTGGCCATGCGGCTGATGACCGCGCTCAGCACCGGCGAGCCGGAGCGGATGATCCTGAACGTCGGCAACGGCACCGTCGGAGACCGGGTGGTGGAGGGACTGCCAGACGACGTCGTGGTGGAGGTGGGCTGCACGGTCGATGACGCCGGCATCCGGCCCTTGGCCGTTGCCCCCGTCGGGTTGGGAATGTTGGGGCAGATGGCGCGGCTGCGGGCCTCCGAGCAGGCGATCGCCGAGGCTGCAACCAGCGGCAATCGCGACCTGGCCTGGGAGGGGTTTTCCACGCATCCCCTGGTGGACTCGCCGCGGCTGGGCAAGGCACTGCTGGACGGCTATGTCCAGGCACACCCGGCCATCGCACGACTGTTCAGGTGATCCCTGTCAACGACCCGTGAGGTCCCCAGGGGTGCCGGGCTCCGGGAACGGCTGCGGGAATCCCTCGCGCAGGGGCGCCACCGGGTTGTCCGCCAACTGACGCGCGATCATCTCCATGGCCTCCTCGATCGCCACGTTGCCGTCGCGGAAGTTGATGGTGGCCCCGGCGTGGTCGGTTCGGGGCAGCGTCGCGAGCAGGACCTGGGCGACGTTGGCTCGTGACGTCGGGCCACCGGTCACATGCGGTCCGTACTCGATGTGGAGCGAGGGCTCGTCGAGGGTCAGCATGCCGGGGCCGAGGATGGTCCAGGCGAGGTTGGACTGTCGCAGGTGTGCGTCCGCCTCCGCCTTGGACTCGGCGTAGGGCCTGAACGAGCTGTCCGGGGCGACGTCGTCGCGGCCGGCTCCCGCGTAGGAGATCATGACGAACCTGTTCACGCCCTCTGCCTGGGCGGCATCAATGGTGCGGATGGCGGCATCGCGGTCCACGGCGAAGGTGCGCTTCGGGTCCCCGCCGCCCGCACCGGCGGACCAGACCAGGGCCTCGTGTCCGCGGATGATCTCGCCGATGCGCTCGCGCCCCAGCTGCTGGATGTCAGCGACCAGGGGCGTGGCGCCGGCCTGCTCCACGTCACCGGCCTGGTCCTGCGAACGGATGACCGAGGTGACCTGGTGGCCGACTGCGACCAGCAGTGGCGTGGCCAGCAGGGCCACCTTCCCATGTCCTCCGATGATGACGATCTTCATGTCTCGACCCTACCGGTGACCGGTGCGGCGCGGGGCTGGGAACCAGCGCCGGGACGTGGTTTCCTAGTAGCAATGGATAGGGGGGATTCCAACATGGCGCATGCACTCAGGTTCAGTGACGACGACCCGATCCTCCTCCGGCTCCGTGAACTCGCACTCTCCTTCCCCGGGGCCGAGGAGCGGGTCTCCCACGGCCGCCCGGTCTTCTTCACGAAGAAGGTCTTCGCCTACTACGCGATGTCCAGCAAGGTGGACGGATCCTGGGTCCAACATCCGCAGTCGGTGTGCCTCCTGCTGTCAGAGGATGAGCGGCTGGCCGCACGCAGGCGCCCGGAGTGCTGGGTTCCGGGCTACATCGGGCCCTTCGGCTGGCTCGGCTTCGACCTGGACGAGGACACCGACTGGGACGAGATATCGGAGTTGCTCGACGACTCCTACCGCATGACGGCTCCCCGGTCGCTCCTCGACCTCCTCGATGCCCGCGCCTGATCCACCCAGCCGAGCCCAGCGAAACAAGAGGACCCCGACCGTTTCCGGCCGGGGTCCTGCTTGGTTTGCAGGGATCAGCCCGCGACGACCTCGAAGGGAACGTGCGCGGTCACTGCCTGGTGGAGCTTGATGCTGGCGGTGTGGTTGCCAACGCTCTTCACCGGCTTGGCGAAAGAGACGCTGCGCTTGTCCAGCGAGGGGCCGCCGGCCTTCTTCACGGCCACGACGAGGTCGTTGGCGGTGACGGAACCGAAGAGTTGTCCGGAGTCGGAGACCTTCGCGGGCACCTTGATCTGCAGTTCCTCGAGCTGGCCGCGGACCTGGGAGGCGTGCTCGACGCCCCGGATCTCGCGGGCGTCACGAGCGCGCTTGATGCCCTCGATCTGCTTCTCGTTGCCCTTGGTCCAGCGGATGGCCTTGGACTGGGGCAGGAGGAAGTTACGGCCGTAGCCGTCCTTGACCTCGACGATGTCGCCGGGGATCCCGAGCTTGTCAACGTTGCTGGTGAGAATGAGCTTCATGGTTGATTCTCCTTGTCAGCGCGCGGTTGAGGCGTAGGGCAGCAGAGCCACCTCGCGGGCGTTCTTGACGGCGATGGCAACCTTGCGCTGGTCCTGGACGGACAGACCGGTAACCCGACGGGCGCGGATCTTGCCGCGCTCGGAGATGAACCGCTTCAGCGTGTTGGTGTCCTTGTAGTCGATGTTGGCGACGCGAGTCGTCTTCACCGGCATGATCTTCTTCTTGCTGTTCACAGGCTTGCGCTGTGGACCGGCCATTGTGGTGCACTCCTTGTGTGATGGGCCTGGTCAGGCCCTGGAAGCCCGTCTCTCGACGGAATGTGCCAGCTGGCCGGGGAACCGGCCAGTGTAGCTGTGGGTCAGAACGGGGGTTCTTCGGCGTTCGACTGCGCCCACGGATCGTTTCCGCCACGGTTGCCGCCGCTGGCGGCTCCGCTGCTGGACCACGGGTCCTGTGAGGGCTGGCCGCCGGGGGCGCCCTGGTTCTGGTTTCCCTGCCAGTTGCCGCCGCCGGTGCCACCGCTGGTGCGGGTGACCTTGGCGGTTGCGTAACGCAGGGAGGGACCAACCTCGTCGACATCAACCTCGAAGACCGTACGCTTCTCACCCTCGCGGGTTTCGTAGCTACGGGACTTCAGGCGCCCCTGGACGATGACGCGGGAGCCCTTGGTGAGGGTCTCGGCCACGTTCTCGGCGTACTGGCGCCAGACCGAGCAGTTGATGAACATGGCATCGCCGTCTTTCCATTCATTGGTCTGACGGTCGAAGGTACGGGGCGTGGACGCGACGGTGAAGTTCGCGACTGCTGCACCGTTGGGGGTGAAGCGCAATTCGGGGTCAGCCGTGAGATTGCCTACCAGCGTGATCTGGGTTTCGCCTGCCATGTTTCTTTCCTTCGAGTAATTGGTCTTTGATCCTAATCGGTCCCTCTGACAGGAACCGGGTGGCTACCAACTAACTATGGTCGTCGGGGACGGCCTCGCGTCAGTATCCACAGAGGATCTCTGGAAGAACTCAGTCCTCGAGACGGAGAACCTTGGTCCGCACGATCTGCTCGTCGATGCCCAGGAGACGGTCCATCTCCTTGACGACGGCGGGCTCGGCGGTCAGCTGGACCACCGCGTAGAGGGCCTCGGACTTCTTGTTGATGTCGTAGGCCAGACGGCGGCGACCCCAGATGTCGATGTTGTCGACGGTGCCACCACCCTTGGTGATGGTCTCGAGGTGCTTGTCGACGATGGTGGGAACCTGTCGTTCATCCACGTCTGAGTCGATGAGAATCATGACTTCGTACTTGCGCATGCGCAGCCCAACCTCCTTCGGACTAACGGCCACGGGTCGTTCCCGCGGCAGGAGGGCGTGACCGACGGATCGTCGGCCAAGTGGTCACATTACCCGAGCCTGCGGCGTGGGAAGAAATCCGGGGCGCGGGAGTGGTCTCGACACGCCGACTCGTCCCTCGCCGGCTACTCGACCAGCGGTGAAGAGCGGGAGTGGTCTCGACACGCCGACTCGTCCCTCGCCGGCTACTCGACCAGCGGGGTACTGGTCGACTGGGACGAGCGGGTTCGCTTTCTCCGGTGGTCGAGTAGGGCCGGCGAGCTCTGCGAGCGCCCGTGTCGAGACCAGGGAGGGCCGCGGGGTTTGGTCTCGACACGCCGGGCTTCGCCGCGGCTACTCGACCAGCGAGGTACTCATTCCTTCTCCGGTGGTCGAGTAGGGCCGGCGAGCTCTGCGAGCGCCCGTGTCGAGACCATGGAGGGTCGCGGCGGGTTGTGGTCTCGACACGCCGACTCGTCCCTCGCCGGCTACTCGACCAACGGTGAAGCGCAGCCCCTCCATTGCGTCCCTCGCCGGCTACCCGACCAACGGTGAAGCGCAGCCTACTCGACCAGCGTGCTTTCCCGCCCCTCAGGCTTCCGGAAGACGGCGGGTGGCGATGAGCTCCTGGCACCAGCGAGCGCTCCGCTTCGGGGTGCGCTGCAGGGTGTCGAAGTCCACCCGCACGATCCCGAACCGCTTCGCGTAGCCGTAGCCCCACTCGAAGTTGTCCAGCAGCGACCACACGAAGTAGCCGCGCAGGTCCACCCCGGCCGACATCGCCCGGTGCGCCGCCTCGAAGTGGCGCCTCAGGTAGTCCACGCGACTCGCGTCGTCGATGCTGCCGTCGGGAAGGACGACGTCGTCGAAGGCAGCCCCGTTCTCGGTGACCATGAGCGGGAGCCCGGGGAACTGCTCATGCATCGAGAGCAAGAGTTCCTCCAGCCCGTCCGGGGCGATGTTCCAGCCCATCGCGGTGTGGGGTCCGGGCTGTTCGAGGAACTCGACGGCCTGGTCGCTGCCCGGCCACGCGGTCCCCTCGGACGGCTTGTGGCCGTCGTTGGCCTGCCGCGGGGAGGCCCCGTCCCAGAGCCGCACCGTCGTGGTGGAGTAGTAGTTGACGCCCAGGACGTCGATGGGCTGGTTGATGGCCGCCAGATCGCCGTCCCGGACGAAGGACCAGTCGGTGACCGATGCGGTGTCGGAGAGCAGGTCGGCGGGGTACTCGCCGCGCAGCATCGGGCCGGTGAAGGCGCGGTTGCCGACGGCGTCGATGCGCCGGACTGCCTCCTCGCCCCCCTCGCCGACGCCTCGGACGACGTGCAGGTTCAGCGTGACCGAGTACTCGGGATCCCCCGAACTCGCTGCGCGGAGGGCCTGGAGGCCGAGGCCGTGGGCCAGGTTCAGGTGGTGGACCGCGGCGAGCGCCGCGGCCGGGTCGGTGCGGCCGGGCGCGTGACCGCCCTGCCCGTAGCCCAGGTAGGCGGAGCACCAGGGCTCGTTGAGCGTCGTCCAGGTGTGGATCCGGTCTCCCAGCGCCTCGCCCACGACGGTGGCGTAGTCGGCGAAGGCCTCGGCCGTGGACCGGGCTGTCCAGCCGCCCTCGTCCTCCAGCGCCTGCGGCAGGTCCCAGTGGTAGAGCGTCGCCACCGGTGCGATGCCTCGCGCGAGGAGGCCGTCGGTCAGCCGCTGGTAGAAATCCAGACCGACGAGGTTGGCGGGCCCACGGCCGGTGGGCTGGATGCGGGGCCAGGCGATGGAGAACCGGTAGGCGTTCAGGCCGAGCTCGGCCATCAGGTCCAGGTCCTCGTCCAGCCGGTGGTAGTGGTCACACGCGACGTCGCCGGTGTCGCCGTTCCAGACCTTGCCGGGGGTGTGGCTGAAGGTGTCCCAGATGGAGGGCCCGCGACCGTCCTCGGCGGCAGCGCCCTCCACCTGGTAGGAGGCCGTCGCGGAGCCGAAGACGAAACCCGGCGGGAACTCGATGTCGGCTTGGGCGGCGCTGGGGCGGTCGTTGGTGAGTGTCACGGGAGACTCCATCGTCAATTGTGTGTTCGAAACGCTTCGATCAGACTCTAAGCGGGAGGGACGGCCAGCCGCAAGTCGGTCCCCTCGGAGCCAGAGCCGAACCGCTTCAGCCCTGAATCTTGCGAAGCACACGGGTGCGTTGTGCGATCCACCCGATCTTCACCTGACCCATCTGGACGTTGTCCCCGTCGCGGAGTACTGCAGTTTGCGAAGTCCCGTTCACCTTCAACTGCGCCCGCACCTCTCCCGCTTTTCCATTGGACGTGACCGTGCCGGCAAGCCCGGACGCGCCCGGAGGAATTCGGAACTGCCGTCCGGTGAGGAGGAACTCCTGGCTGCTGTCACCTTCACGGATCACCAGGGTGCCGTTGAGCGGCGCCCTCCCCCCTATGACGACCCGCATCAGCAGGCCCGCCAGCAACAGTCCCAGAAGGACGAGGCCCGGCACTACCCACGCAATCTGCCTCGACGACGTCGACGACTCCGCCTGCGGGGTGACCGCGGGCGGCGTCGACTCGGGAGTTGGTGGTGGCGTGGGGGACGGCCTGGGTGCCGGTTCCGCGGCGACGGACAGGGAATTGTCGGCCAGCGCCGGCAGGCCCAGCCCCAGCGATGAGAGCGCTGAAGACCAGCGCGAAGTGACATCGCCGGTCAGCCTGAGCGAACCAGCCGTCGAACCTCTGGTCACTTCAACCTTGAACGTCTGCGTTCCACCAGGTTCCAGCAGGACGTTGGCCGGGGCGTCCCATTCCGCCTTTGCTCCACCCTCAGTGGTGATTGCGAGAGCGGTCACTTCAACGGGAAGGTGAGCGAATGGTGAAGAAATGATCAAGTTCGCAGTGGCGCCGACTCCAGACCATGAGACGGCCACCTGCTGTGCGAGATCAGACTGCAAAGCCTGAGCCACCTGCAGTTCGCGGGTTCGCCCAGCCAGTCCAGCCAGGTAATCACTGACGACAGCCTGGTCCGCCACCTCGGCCTCCGGAAAGACCGTCCGCATCACAGCCGCATCCGTTTCCGGGCCCAAACTGAGCGCAAATGCCCCGACGGTAGTGGTCAGCGCCTCCGCCCTGGCCCGTAAGGTCAGCCATGCCTCAGAACCGACTTCATAGGCCGAATCCGGGGCAGTTGTTACAAGCCCGTCTGTAAAAAGGACCACCGCGGCAATGGGGAGCGCGGCGTCCCTTTCGAGGATTTCCAGCACTGTTTGCATTGCGCGGCCGATGTCTGTATAGTCCCCCGCCGGCTCGGCCGGCAGGGCCGCGACGAGAACTTGGCCGTCCGCCGGGGCCGGCCCTTCCCACACGATCTGGGGCGAAGTGTCGAAGGTGACGAGCGTCACATGATCGGACGGTTTCAGGGTGGCAGGCAGCTGCCCGATGGCCTGCACAGCCTCACCCCACCGGTTGTCAGTGGTCATTGAGCCGGAGGTGTCCACGACCAGCACGTAGTCCACGGGAGCTGCTGCGACTCCGATCTGATCGGCTACGTCGGTGACCGAGTCGTCCGCCACGGCCTGGCCGGGAGCGGCGACCAGCAGCCCAACCACGGCTCCCAAAACCCACCCGCGAAAGTCCCCCATTTTGCCCCCTTGACACTCTATGCTTCGCGCGACTATCTTCATGCACAACAGCTGACAAATGCTGAATACATTCCATCTTAGGGGGAAACACCATGAGCGAACTGGTCGCTTACACCACAGCTTTGATCTCCGCCCGCTTCGCCGACAAGGAAAGGGGCGCAACCGCCGTTGAGTACGGCCTGATGGTCGCGCTCATCGCCGTCGTCATCATCGGCGCCGTGACTCTCCTCGGCGGTAACCTCAACGCCATGTTCAACGCCATCGCAGCCGCGATCTGATTTCTGCCATCCAAAGCTTGTCCTTGGTGGTGGGTGGCCGAACGCCACCCACCACCAAGTTTGTCCTCACGGGCCAATTGACTTCCGAATTCCTATGGGTTGGGGGACCCTGTGAAAAGCAATGAACGCGGTGCCGCTGCAGTGGAGTTTGCCCTTGTGTTGCCAGTCCTGCTGACTCTGCTTCTTGGGACGATTGAGTTCGGCTGGACTTTCATGGTCCAAGGGGGAGTGGCGGGAGCCGCCCGAGAGGCAGCGCGCGACTTCGCGATCCACGATGACGCCGCCAAGGCCCGTGGTGTCGCAGTCGCAGCCAGCGGTCCGGCCGGGCTGACGACGGGAGAGGTCGCGATCGCGCCCGGGAGTTGCACCCCAGGCTCGAATGTCACGGTGACGATCAACCACACCTACCCCTCCTTGACCGGATTCTTCGGCGCCAACTTCACCGCCACAGGCGAGGGGGTCATGCGATGCGGAGGCTGAGAAACGACCGGGGCGCCACTGCCGTCGTCACGGCGTTACTGCTCACGTCTCTTGTCGGGTTCGCGGCGGTCAGCGTTGACGTCGGGAGCCTCTGGTGGGACCAGAAGGAGATCCAGAACGGCGCAGATGCGGCCGCACTTGCCATCGCGCAGCAGTACGCCGATGGCAATCCACCCGCGGACAACATCGCCGAGGCCAACCAGTACATCCAAGGCAACAAGAGCGACACCAACGCAGCTGCGGTGTCTGTGGAGTTCCCGACGAGCACGTCGGTACGGGTTGAAGCCACCACCACACGCACACATTGGTTGGCGCCGGTCGTTGGTATCGCCAGCAGCGTCCTCAACGCGACGGCCGTGGCTTCCTGGGACGAGGTCCCCAGCAGCGCGGCCACAATCCCGCTGACGGTTTCGCACTGCGCATTCGACGACGTGCTGGACGACCCCAGCAACCTCTTCACGGTCATTACCAAGACCAGCCCCACCGGGCCCACCGCAAGTCCCAGCCCGTCGGCGTCGGCGAGTCCCGCCGTCCCCGGCCCTGTCTGCCCGCCCGCACCCAGCCCCCACGTGGTGGAGGGAGGCTTTCAGTGGCTGTCGCCGGACAGTGGTTGTGAGGTGGAACTGGCAGCGGGTGACTTCGCACCGACCTCCCCTGGCAACACGAACCCCAGTGGGTGCGACAGCAGCGCGCTGACGGCGGCCCTTCAATCGGACGAGGTCCTGCTGCCGCTGTTCGACGACGTCACAGGCACGGGTAACAACGCCCAATACCACATCACCGGCTTCGCAGCCATCCGGGTCACGGCATACTGCTTGGCGAGCGGTAGCCCGAAGATTCAGTGGAACACCACCAAGTGCACGGGCTCTGAGCGCTGGATCACCGGCTACTTCGTGCGCTTCGTGTCCCTCGAGGACGCCGGCGGAACCGGTGGAGAGGACTTCGGAGTGTCCGTCGTCCGGCTTTCTGAGTAGGAACAGGACCAGGCAACACATGGGTAGAAGAGTCATCCCGGCTGTAGTGGCCGTCGTCCTGTTCCTCGTGGCCGCTGCTTTGGTGGCCTCCTACGTGGTCAACGCCGACAAGCGGGCGTCCGCTGAGCTCGAGCCGACGCCCGTCCTCGTGGTCACCCAGCCGATCCCGGAGGGCGAAGCTGCCGTCCTCGGAACGAACGTTGAGCTTCGGGAGTTGCCGCTGACAGCGATCCCTCCGGATGCGGTCTCGGACATCGAGGACCTCGACGACCGGGTGGCAAGCACGGACCTGCTGGTCGGTGAACAGGTCTTGGAATCACGATTCATCAGCCCCGAATCAGTCACCGGCGACGACGTTGAGGTGCCGGAGGAGTTGGCCCAGGTGACCATCGCTCTGGATGCGCAACGTACCTTGGGGTCCCGGCTCAAGGCGGGCGACACGGTGGGGGTCAACATCTCCTACATCGTCAGGCATGTAGGCGTGCCGGGAGAGTTCGTCCGGGAGGACGAAGACGACTCTACGTATGCCATCACGGACGCCATCCTCCACAAGGTCCTGGTCACTCGTGTCCAGACAGGAGTCGTGGCCGAGGAAGGGCAGGTCGAGGCGATAGCCGAGGCACCCCTCATCACGTTGGCCGTCTCCGCCCAGGACGCGCAACGAGTGATTTGGGCAGCTGAGTACGGCACCATCTGGCTCAGCCTCGAACGGGAGACCACCGACGTGGAGGGGACCACCCCGATCATCCCGGAGAATGTCGGCTCGCGGCCGCTCGCCGAAACACTGGGGGAGTCATGAGCCGGATACTCCTGATCACCTCCGACCCCGGAGTACAGCAACGCTTCAATGAGGTCGTGGCCCAAGCCTTGGACGTGCTTCCTTCATCAGTCCTCGGCGATCCCGCGACGGTGTCCCAAGCGCTGGCGAACCGGCCTTCGATCCTGATCGTGGACGCCACTCAGGATCCTGAGGGCGCACTATCTCTCGCTGACTGGACGCGGGAGTACCACCGGATTCCGGTCATCCTTGTGGGCGACCAGAACGACGCATGGCTGGCGGTGCGCGCCCTTCGGGCGGGCGTCGTGGACGTGGTCGATGCGGCGGCTCCCGCAAGGGATTTCCGGGCCGCGGTGGAGCGGGTCCCCGTGCAGCAGCCCCTCAACGGGCAACAGGCGCAACGCCAGACTGGGCGCGTCGTCACCGTGGCTTCACCCAAGGGCGGTGTGGGCAAGACCACCGTGGCCAGCAACCTGGCCATCGGAATAGCCCAGCAGGCGCACGAGAACACAGTCATCGTGGATCTCGACATCCATTTCGGCGATGTCGCCAGCGCGCTCAACCTGGAGCCCGAGTACAGCCTCCCCGACACCACCAAGGCCGCCGCCGCAGGCGACGCCTTGGCTCTCAAGACGTTCCTCACCAGGCATGAGAGTGGCCTCTTCGTGGTTCCGGGATCCGACTCACCCGCCGCGGCCGACGCGGTCAGCGCCGAAGACATCCACAATCTTCTGAAGCTGCTAGCCGAGTCCTTCGCCTACGTTGTCGTGGACACCTCACCCGGACTGACCGAACACACCCTCGCGGCTCTCGACGCCACTGATCACCAAGTGCTGGTCAGCAGCCTCGACGTCCCGGGCATCCGCGGACTCCGCAAGGAAATGGAAACGCTCACGGAACTCGGCATGCTCCTGCCAAACCGACAGGTCGTGATCAATTTCGCCGATCCCGCCAGAGGTCTCTCGCTCGAGGACGTTGAGGCCACGCTCGGGAGCAAGATCAATCTGGCGATCCCCCCGACCAAGCTCATCCCGATCTCGGTCAACCAAGGGGTACCTCTGCTGCACAGCCACGGCACTGACAAGGTGACGAAGTCACTACGGGCACTTGTGCATTCCATCACTGGACCTCCCGCCGAGCCGCAGCGGAGCCGGGGCCTGTTCGGAGCCAGAAGATGACCCTTGCAGATCGTCTGGCCGCCGCGCGCCGCGCGATGCCCGATGCTGATCCGACGGCATTCGCACCGCCGGACCCAGCCACGCGGACCTCCCCGATGCCCGGCTTCGACGAGCCTGCACCCGCCCCGGCGCCATGGGACACGAACACTCTCCCCACTGCGCCGCCCCCGCTCTCAGCCGCATCGGCTGCTGACCTTGGCCCGGAGAGGCAGGGCCCCGGCAGCCTGGCAGCGCGGTCCGCGGTCCCTGCGCCGAAGCTGGACGCGCTGGCGAAGCTCAAGGAGCATGCCACCAAGACCCTCTACGACAAGCTCGGGGCCCGGTTGAACGACGCCGAGCTGACGGAGACGCAACTCCACAGCCTGGTCGAGGACGAACTTGGCAAGGTGCTGGAGTCGGACGCCACAGCGCTCACTGGGGCAGAGCGGCGCCGTCTGACCAGCGAGGTGATGGCGGACGTGGTGGGCCTCGGTCCACTTGAGTCGCTGCTTGGAGACCCCGTCGTGACCGAGATCATGGTGAACGGACCCGACAGTGTCTACGTCGAGGCCAGCGGCCGCATCACGCTCTCAAACGTCCGCTTCCGCGACGAGGCACACCTTCGGGCCATCATCGACAGGATCGTGGGGAGGATCGGTCGCCGCATCGACGAGTCCTCCCCCATGGTTGACGCTCGCCTGCAGGACGGTTCCCGAGTCAACGCGATCATTCCCCCGCTGGCACTCACCGGCTCCACGCTCACGATCAGGAAGTTCGCCAAGCAGGCACTGACCGTGAACGACCTGATCGGACTCGCAACACTCTCCCCGGAGATGGCCGAGTTGCTCGACGCCTGCGTCCGCGCGAGGCTCAACATCATCGTCTCGGGCGGTACCGGTACTGGAAAGACCACGCTGCTCAACGTGCTGTCCGGATTCATTCCTGAGGGAGACCGGATTCTCACCATCGAGGACGCCGCCGAGTTGCAGATGCAGCAGAGCCACGTCGTGAGGCTGGAGTCCCGGCCTCCGAACATCGAGGGTCGCGGGGCGATCACGATCCGCGACCTCGTGCGCAACGCGCTGCGCATGCGTCCCGACCGGATCGTTGTGGGTGAGGTCCGTGGCGCCGAAGCTCTCGACATGTTGCAAGCGATGAACACCGGACATGACGGCTCGCTGTCCACCATCCACGCAAACTCCGCTCGCGACGCCCTGTCTCGGCTCGAGACGCTGGTCCTGATGGCCGGCATGGACCTGCCGCTGCGAGCCATCCGCGAGCAGGTGGCGTCCGCCGTCAACCTCATTGTCCAGATCGCACGCCTCCACGACGGCACGCGACGGGTGGTGACGCTGACGGAGGTGCACGGCATGGAGGGGCAGACCATCACGACGCAGGACATCTTCACGTTCGACTATGCCGCCGGCATGGATGAGTTCGGCCGCTACCTTGGCCGACCGATGCCCACCGGCGTACGCCCTGCCTTCACCGACCGGTTCGCAGAACTCGGCATCCAGGTCTCGCCGCGCATCTTCGGGGCCACGGAGACTCAGTACCGATGAACTTCTGGGCGTCCTCACAAGCTCTGGTGACTGCGACAGTCCTGGTCGGGCTCGCCTTTCTGATCACACTGATCCTCATGCTTCGCCCGCGCACCAAAGTGCCGATGCACCGGCGACGTCCGGGCGCGGCCCACGACATCACGGCCCTGTCCCGCATGGCGAACGTGGCCACGAGCGGTGTGGACCGGGTATTGGAGAGGCGCGGCAGCAATCTCTCGGACCGGCTGGACCTCGCCGGGGTGAGGACGCCCGCTCGCGATCTCGTCGTGATCGTCGGCAGCGCCTCCGTGGCTGCCATCGCGCTCGGGTTGTTGCTGGGCAATGGCGTTGCCGGACTACTACTCGCCTTGCTGGTTCCCCTCGGCACCTGGGTATGGCTGACGATTCGCACCTCCCGTAGGCGCGCGGCGTTCACCAAGCAACTCGACGAGACGGCCCAACTTTTGGCTGGGAGCCTTCGCGCGGGTTACTCCCTGGGGCAGGCAGTGACCACCGTCGCGGCGGAGGCGGAGAGCCCCACCCGGGACGAGTTCACGAGGATCGGGAACGAGTTGCGGCTGGGGCGGCCCATGGGAGAAGCGATGATCTCTGTCGCTGAACGAATGCGCAGCACCGACTTCGAGTGGCTGGCCCAGGCAGTGGCGATCAACCGTGAGGTGGGTGGCAACCTGGCGGAAGTCCTGGAGGGTGTCGGTCACACCCTGCGAGAGCGTGCGGAACTACATCGTCGGGTGGACGCCCTCAGCGCTGAGGGCAAGATATCGGCCTACGTCCTTGGCATCCTTCCGTTCGGGGTGGCCGGGTTCGTGAGCGTTCTGAACCCCGGCTACTTCGACCCCCTCTTCGAGGAACCCCTCGGGTGGGTGCTGCTCGGTCTCGCTGGGGTCATGCTGACAGTCGGCATCTTCTGGCTTCGCGCCTCGATCAAGATCAAGTACTGAGCATGCCGCCAATCGTCATCATCGCAGTTGTCGGCCTCGCCGGCAGCCTCTCCTTGGGTGCGTGGCTGCTGTTGGCAGGGGCCGATCCGGTACACCAGCGCAGCACGGACAACCTGAATCGCGGCCTGCCCCGGCGTGCCGTGCCTCAGGAGACAGCGGCCTCGGGAGCCAAGAGCGTGCTCGTGGCCTGGCTGGCGACACCTTCCCGCCGTGGCCGGATCGAAAGGCTCTTGAACCGGGCTGGCCGCCCAGAAGGCTGGACGGTCTCCAAGGTTATGACGGCGAAGCTGCTCCTTCCGGCGGTGATGGGGTTCCTGGCCTACGCGATTGCGACTCGCACCGACAATCTCTCGCTCAAACTGCTGTTTGCCGGATTCGTGGTCCTGGCCTTCTACCTTCCGGAGATCCTCCTTTACAACCGTGGGATCAAGCGACGCGAAGCCATCGACCTGGAACTGGCGGACATGCTCGACCAGATGAGCATCGCGGTCTCGGCGGGGCTGGGATTCGATGCCGCCATGATGAGGGTGGCGCGCAATGGCCGCGGAATTCTGCCGGGGGAACTTCTGCGCACCATGCAGGACATCCAGGTTGGCCAGACCCGGAGGCAGGCCTACGACGAACTGAACCTACGCGCCGGTTCCGTCCCTCTGCGCCGGTTCCTGCGCACCGTCGTACAAGCAGAGGCCTACGGTATTCCGTTCTCGGACATCCTCCACACCCAAGCGGATGAGATGAGAAAGACGCGTCGCGCGAACGCCGAGCGCAAGGCCATGGAGATCCCGGTGAAGATCACGCTTCCGCTGATCATCACCATCCTGCCGGTCCTGTTCATCGTCATCATGGGACCTGCGGCCATCAAGATCGTCGCCATCTTCTCGGGCATGTAGGCGATGGCAGTCACCACGTTGACCGCCGCAGTAGCTGCCCTGCTCGCGTTGGTGATGCTGCCGCTTCACCGGCACCTTGGGGTCACCCCCCGACCACCCTGGTGGTGGCAAGTGGCTCTCAGCGCAGCGTTAGGGGCATGGGCCGCGCTCAGCTTCGGTTGGAGCTGGACGCTGTTGGGATTCCTCCCACTGGTTGCCGTCTGGAGCATGGCTGCGGTCATCGACGTCGTGTCGCTCCGCCTGCCGGACGCGCTGACGATCCCGTCATACCCCGGGCTTCTGCTGCTACTCCTGCCGGCGCTGCTGCTGGAGGACGCTCCGCTTCTCCGGGTTGCGCTCGCTGGGCTGGCCACGGGCGCCGCTCTGTTCGTGGTCGCGTGGATCTCCCCGCGGAGCTTCGGCCTCGGGGACGTAAAACTGGGGCTGACAACGGGCGCCGCTCTGGGCTGGTGGGGATGGCGGGCGGTGCTGCTAGGTGCTGGCGCCGGTTTCCTGGCGTTCTCATTGCTCGGTCTGATGCTGCTTGCAATGAGGCGGGTGGGACGCCGGACGGACCTCCCATTCGGACCCTTCCTGATCTTCGGCGCGCTGGTCGGACCGCTGCTCGTCTGAGGTCAGCCCCGCTGCCTCTGCCCCAGTTGTTCAAGGATTCCGGAGCGCTCGATGGCGTTCCAGAACGCGTCGGCCCACTCCCGGTAACCGGCGTCATTCGGATGGAACCAGTCCTTGGCCGTCTTGCGGTGGTACCGGAAGTACCCGAGCTCACGCGAGGGCCGGTGCAGTTCGACGAGGTGGTGACCCCGCTCCGCGATCAGTTCGGCGGCCCTCTCCGCCATCGCGACTGACTGCTTGTCCATGCCCGGGATCATGACCCAAGGGACGTCGGCGATGAAGCTGCCCCGCGGCACCGTGTCGAGGATGACCGAGAGGGACTCGGTGAAGACTTCGAGGTTGCTGCGGGGGAAGATGACGTCGTTGGCGCCGATGTCCAGGGTGACCACGTCGGGGGTGAACGGCAGGGACCTGAACGTGGTCAGCTGGTCGCGAACGACGTCGGCGCTGATGGCCCCGGAGACCGAGAGGTTGGTGACGGCGACGGGGCGTCCGGTTGCTTCGGACAACCGGGAGGCGAGCAGTCCGACGTAGCCCTTGTCCACCGACGACGCGCCGACCCCCTGCGCCGCCGAGTCACCGAGCGCGACGTAGTGGAGCACGTCGTCGGGATGGTCGCCGGGGCGTCGGCCCCAGTGGTCCCGGTACTCGGTCACGTGCCGCAGGACCGTGCGCCGGCCGCGGAGGTAGTCGGCCGTCAGTGCGCCGAGGCCGACCGCGGCGGCGCTGGCGGCGGCGAGCGGGAACCACTTCATCATCGCCGCCGGTACGGTCCTGGGATGGCCGGGTTGCCGTCCTTCACCCACGCGATCAGGCCGCCTGCGATGCACTCGGCCAAGAGGCCCTTCTCCCGTAGCTGGGCGGCGGCGATGGAAGAGCGCAGGCCGTTGTCGCACATCACGATGATGGCGGCGTCGTGCTCGGCGAGGGGGTCGTCACCGTGGATGGCCAGGACCGGGTCCACCTGCAGGGCCTTCGGGTCCACCGGACGCGCACCAGGCGCGTGGCCCGCCTCGTACTCGCGGGTGGTGCGCACGTCGATCAGCACGGCGCCGCGGCTCAGCGCGAGCATCGCATCATCGACGCTGAGCCCCGGCATCTTCTTGCCGAGGAAATCCATCAGTCCCATGGCACCCATCGTGCCCCCTCGCCACCACCGGCGCAAAGGGCAGGGCCACTGGAGTCAGCGCTTGAAGACGCGCACCGGCCCGACGACGTTGACGCCGACCATGGCGCCCACCTGCGGGGTCTCGTTGCCGTGCACCCGCGCGCGCAGCGCGAACGGGCCGCTCGGGGCTCGATCGGCGGGGTCGGTGTCCGGAAGTTCCAGGTCAACAACTGCATCGTGGCCGAAGAAGCGCACGCCCGTGACCCGGGCCGTGACCGTCGAACCCGTCGGATGCGTGAGCCGGATCTGTTCGGGGCGCAGGAGCACGTCGACGGGACCCCGCGGCACGAAGCCGACGACGGTGAGGGAGCCGAGGCCGGATCGGACCACGGGCCCGACGCCCTCGCCCTTCAGCATGACGGCGTCACCCATGAAGGCCGCGACGTGCGCGTCGATCGGTTCACCGTAGATGATCCGCGGCGCGGCCACCTGCCGCACCTCACCGTCGCGCAGCACAGCCACCTCGTCGGCGAACGAGAGGGCCTCACCCTGGTCGTGGGTGACGAGGACGACGGTCGCGCCGGCGGCACGCAGGGCACGGGCGGTTGCCTCCCGGGTGGACGTGCGAAGGGCCGTGTCCAGAGAGGAGAAGGGCTCATCGAGCAGGACGACGCTGGGTTCCGGCGCCAACGCGCGTGCCAGCGCGACCCGCTGCTGCTGCCCGCCCGAGAGTTGCGCGGGATACCGGTCCGCGAGTTCGGCGGGCAGTTCGACCAGCTCCAGGAGTTCCAGCGCCCGCTGGCGGTGGGCCCGCTCCCGTCGGCCGAATCCGCGCCAGGGCAAACCGAAGCAGATGTTGCCCGCCACGCTCAGGTGCGGGAACAGCGCGCCCTCCTGCCGGACGTAGCCGATGCCGCGCTTCTCGGGCGCCACCCACTCCCCCGGCCCCGCGACGGTCCTGCCGCCGACGACGACCTCGCCCGCCGTCGGGCGAAGGAAACCGGCGATCGAGCGCAGGAGCGTGGTCTTCCCCGAGCCCGAGTCCCCGAGCACGGCGGTGGTCGTCCCGGTCCTGACCGTCAGAGAGACGCCGTGAAGGATCTCCGTGTCCCCGTAACCGACCCGGAGGTCACGTACCCGCACCTCGCTCATCGCCTCACCCGCCTCTCATGTGTGATCTGACGGCGCAGCAGCACCGTCAGGGGGACGGACAGCACGATCATCAGCGCTGCGTACGGGGCCGCGGCGGCGTAGTCGAGTTCATCGCTCGCGGCCCAGAACGCAAGTGCCAGCGTATTCGTCCCGGTGGGCGCCAGGAGAAGGGTGGCCGTCAACTCGGTGGAGATGGCCAGTGCCACCAGGACGAACCCGGCCAGGACCGACGGCATCGCCAGCGGCAGCACCACCCGGGCCAGGACGCCCGGGCCCTGGTGGCCGAGGGAACGGGCAGCCTCGGAGAGCTCGGGTGGCGCCGCGGCGAAACCGGAGCGCAGGTTCACCATCGCCCGCGGGAGGAACAGGATGGCGTAGGCCCCGACCAGCAGCACCGGGGTCTGGTAGAGGCCAGGCACCAGGGCGACGGTGAGCCCGACCAGCGCCAGCGCCACCACCACTCCGGGAAGGGCGCTGCCGACGAAGGTGGCCCGCTCCAGCAGCGTGGCGAGCCGCCCGCCCACCCGGCTGATGAGGAGCGCACCCGGCAGGGCCAGGAGGACGGCGACCAGCCCGCCGAGGAAGGCCAGCCCGACGGTGGCCGCCGTCACCTGCAACAAGTCGTCGGCGACGGCGCCCGACTGGCTGGAGCCCGCCACGAGCCAGCGGATCACCAGCGCCACGGGCACGACCACCGACAACCCCACCAGGAGCGTGAGCCCGACCAGCGCCGGGGCCTTCCACCGGCCGAGCGGGAGTGGAACCGGCGGTTGCATCGTCCCCGCGCCCAGCCGCGACACCCGCCGTCGGCCGCGGACCACGACCTCCAGGGTCAGCACCATCAGGCACAGCAACAGCAGGACTGAAGCGAGCAGCGACCCCCGGGCGTCGTTGAAGCCGACGGCGTACTGCTGCAGGATCGCGGTGGTGAAGGTCTGGAAGCGCATCATCTCGAGCACGCCGTACTCGGCAAGGATGTGCAGGGCGACCAGCAGCGCGCCGCCGCTGACCGCAGGCCGCAGCCTCGGCAGCACGGTCCGGTGGAACGCCGCCACCGGCCCCAGGCCGAGGGATCGCGCCGCCTCCTCCTCCCCACTGTCCAGCGCGCGCAGGAGCGCTGCCACGGGGAGGAACACGAACGGGAAGTAGGACAGCACGGTGACCAGAACCGCCCCTTCCAGCCCCACCAGACCGGGCTGCCAGGAGATCCAGGCGTAGCTCGCGACAAAGGCCGGGACAGCGAGCGGAGCCAGCATCAGGCCCCGCCAGACGGGGGCGCCGGGGAGGTCGGTCCGCTCCACGAGCCAGGCGGCCGCCACCCCGATCACGACAGCCAGCGGCACGGTGAACAGCATCAGCAGGGCGGTGTTGCCGAGCAGTCGTCCGATGCGCGGCCGCAACAGGTAGTCCGCGGCCTCCCCCGCACCGACGCTGACCGCGGAGGCCGCGATCACGATTATGGGAAGCAGGACAAGCCCCGCGACCACCGCCGCGGGGACCTGCAGCCACAGACGGCTAGAGGAGGCCCGCATCGACCATCAGGTTGGTTACCTCGTCGGAGTTCAGGGTGAATGGGTCGACCGGGGGGTTGTCGAGGCTGTCCAGCGGCGGGAGTGCGGGGTCGGAGGCGACCCCCTTGCCGACGGCGTACTCCATGCTCTTGGAGGTCGCCAAGACCTCCTGACCCTCCGGGGAGGTCACGAACTCGAGGAACTGCTGCGCCTGCTCGGGCTTGTCGCTGCTGGCGAGCACACCGCCGGCCGAGAGCGAGACGAAGGCTCCGGGGTCCTGGTTGCCGAAGTAGTGGAGCTGGGTGTTGCCCGAGCCCTCCTTGTTCCCGGCCTGGTCGCGGTACCAGTAGTAGTGGTACATGATGCCCACCGGCACCTCGCCGGCGTTGACCGCCTGCATTGTGGCGATGTTGTTCTGGTAGATCTGGGCTCCGCGTTCGAGGCCCTCCAGCCAGGCGGCGGTCTCCTCCTCACCGCGGTCGGCCAGCATCCCGGCGACGATCGCCTGGAAGTCGGCGCCGCCGGGGGCGCAGCCCCAACGACCGTCCCAGGACTCGTCGGCGAGGTCCATCATCGAGGCCGGCAGTTCGGACTCCGAGATCAGCGACGGGTTCCAGCACAGGACGGTCGAGCGCGCCGCGATCGCGATCCAGTCCCCGCTCGAGGGCGCCAGGTCCTCGGCCACCTGGGCCAGTGTGGCGTCGGCCACCGGCGCCAGCAGGCCTGCACGCTCCACCACCGTCATCGCGGGCGAGTTCTCGGTCAGGAAGACGTCGGCGGGGCTGTTGTCGCCCTCCTCGACGATCTGGTGGCCCATGGAGGAGTCCTTGCCCGGGCGGACCTGGGTCTTGATCCCGGTCTTCTCCGTGAATGCCTGGGCCCACGCCTCGGTGACGTTCTGGTGCTGGCTGGAGTAGATCAGCAGCGCCTCGGCGTCCTCGACGAACTCCTCGCCCTCCGGCTGGTCACTGCCGCAGGCGGCGAGCGCGAAGGGCGCGACGGCGGCGGCCGAGAGCAGGAGGCGACGACTGAGCTTGTGGTTCACGGGGTGGTCCTCTCGGGGACGGGGGTCGACGACGCGGGCTCACGCCGTCGGAGGGTGGGGACGAGTTCCTGCAGTTGGTGGAGGGGGCCTGCGGTGAGCCGCCAGAACGGCACTCCGGCGGCCAGGGATGCGAGGGTTCCCAGGAGGGGCGACTCGATGAGCTCCTGCACGTGGAACTGCACGAGGTAGATGTGCAGGCTGGCGGCTGCCAGCAGGGTGATGAGCGGGACCACCACCGCGGGAACCTTCACCGAGCGCAGCAGCGCGAGGATCACGATGCCCGCCAGGATGGTCGCGTTGCGGGCAGGGTCGTCGGGGAAGAAGCCGACGACGCCCCCGGCCGCAGCCGCCAGGGTGACGGCCCGCCGCGGCCAGGTCCCGGCGTGCGCGAGCGCCAGCCCGGCGGCGAACAGGAAGAACACCGTCGGCATGATGCCGCGCAGCGTGCCCTCGAAGGTCTCCAGGATCGCGAACCGGGAGACCAGCCCCACCAGCAGCAGCGCGAAGGCGACCCGCCAGGGGTCCGAGGACCAGACTCGGGCGATCCGGCCGACGGAGAGCACCGCGGTGGCCAGGAGCACACAGAGGATGAGGGCGTCGATGAACCAGAGTTCGTTGCGGCGCAACGCTCCGGAGGACCCCGTGGCCCAGTTGATCAGCAGCAGGTTGCCCCAGTGGTAGCGGCCGTAGGCCATCCCGATGGCGGCCATGGCCATCGTCGGCACCCCGATCCCGATGATGAAGCGAGCGGCGCCACGCCAGCGCTGCCCCGCGCTCGGCGCGGAGAGTCCGAACATTGCGGCGCTGAAGCCGGCCACGACCATCAGCGTGTGCGCGCCCCCGAGGAGCCGGAACAACTCGGCGTGGGAACCGGCGATCATGATGACCGCGAGCGCCCGCAGCAGGACCGGCGTCTCCAGTCGCTGCCAGCGGCGTCGTCGGGCTCCTCGTGCCTGGTCGACGGGAGCGGCTGCGGCGACGAGTTCGGCGACGGGACGCCGGTGCCAGTCGCGCGGCAGGTCTCCGAGAATCCCACTCAGGCGCGCCGAGGCAGTCACATGGGAGAGGGAGTCCCCGCCCAGGGCGACGAACGACTGCTGGAGGTCAACGTCGTCACGGCCCAGCACGTCGCGCAACACCGCAGCCGCCCGAACCGCGGGTCCGGGTGTGTCGATCCGCTGCCGGGTGTCCGCGCACTCCTCGGGGTCCGAGACGCGCACGAGGGCGTCGCAGCCGGCGCGATCCACCTTCCCGTTTGCCAGTCGCGCCAGCGGCAGCACCGCGGCGCGGACGTGCCCGACCCCCAGGCCACAGGATTCCGCCGCGGTCCGGCGCGCGCGGGAGCGGGTGGCGGACTCCGCCTCTGGCGGGGTGGGCTCGACCGCAACGCGGATTCCGGTGTCGTCACCCGTGACGCAGGCCACCAGCCCGGCAGCCTCGAGCGCGGCCTCCACCCGTCCCAGGTCGATGCGCAGTCCGAGCACCTTCACGAAGCCCGAGCGGCGGCCCACTATCCGGAGCGCGCCGTCGGCACCGACGACGCCCAGGTCCCCGGTGCGCAGTTCGGGCACCATCCGGCCGAGCGCGAGGTCGTCGGAGTGCTCGGCGTAGCCAAGCATCACGCCCGGGCCGGAGACGACGATCTCGCCGCTCCCGGTGGCCGCGTCGGCCTCCGGGACGTCGGTGTCGAGCCGGATGCACGTGCCGGGCACTGGGTGGCCGACGCTCTCGGGCGAAACCGTCGCCAACTCCGGCGGCTGGACCGCGATCCGGGCCGTGGCCTCGCTCTGCCCGTACATGACGGCCAGGCCCCAACCATGCCGCTGACCCAGCCGTGCGGTTCGGGTGACGCGCTCGGGCGACATCCGGCCGCCGGCCTGCGCGACCAGTCGGAGTGAGGGGTGGGGCCTCTCCAGGGCGCCGGTCCCCTCCATCAGTTCCACCATGTGGGGCACCACGGCCAGGTTGGTGACGCCGTCGTCGACGACGTCCCAGAACGCCTGGTCCAGGACCGAGGCGTCGGTCAGGGCCACGGAGGCGCCGACCGCGAGGTGGCTGTGCAGCACCGACAGGCCGAAGCAGTAGTGGAGAGGGAGGCTCGTCACGCCCCGGTCCTCCGGCCCGAGTCCGAGGGCGGCGGCGATGGCGCGGGCGTTGCTGGCGACGTTGTCGTGCGACAGCCGCACCAGCTTCGGCGAGCCAGTGCTGCCGGAGGTGCTGAGCAGCAGCGAGAGCTCCGGGTGCAGGAGATGGCGCGGGGACCCGTCCGCGCCGGAGGCTCTGGTGACCGACCCGGCAGCCGCCACCAGGTCGGCGTGCCAGGCGCGCGCGACGGCGTCGCCGCTGCCGACCAGGAGCGGGACGTGCCCGGCCTCGATGATGGCCAGGTAGGCCACGACGTCCTCGACGGTCGGGTTGAGCCGGACGTGGGCCAGAAGCCGGCCCTCGGCGACGTCGGGCAGTTGCGCCGCGAGTGCCTCGACGCGTTCGCGGAGGCTGCCGTGGTCAAGGACGGTGCCGTCCTGCGCGGACAGGGCAGGACTACGCGGGTCGACCTCGCCGGGCGACGGCAGCAGCGAGCCGATCCGCACCCGTGGGGGCCTCAGCGACAGGGACACCCCGTTAGGGTAGCCTTACCGTGCGATTTAGGACAAACGGGAGTTGTTTTAATGGCATTCGTGGACGTTGCGCTCTGGTGGACGGACCTGCGGACAGCGGACCTGTCCGTGGCCGCAACCCTGCCCGCGGCCGAGCGCGAACGGCTGCACGAACTCTCCGACCAGACCGAGCGAGGGCGTCGCCTCGCCGGGGCACTGCTGCTGCAGCACGCGGTCCGGCAGGCGCGCGCACTGGACTCGGACGAGCCCGTGGAGATCGACAGGACATGCTCCGAGTGCGGCGCGCAGCACGGGCGGCCGGTGGTGGCCGACGGGCTGGGACCGCACGTCTCGGTCTCCCACTCCGGCCTGGTGATCGCCGTGGCCACCTGCGCCGAGGCGGCCGTCGGGGTCGACGTCGAACGCCTGGCCCCCGACACCCCGCCAGCGACGGCTGCGGAACTGCGCGACTGGGTGGAGCATGAGGCGCGGATGAAGGCCGCCTTGGCGGCGGACGAAACGGCGACCATCCAACCCCTGACCTGCCCCTTCGAGGGCTACGTCGCCGCGCTGGCCGTGGCGACGCCGTCGGGGATCCGCGTGAGGGAGCACTTCCTGCAGTGAGGACTCACACGATGCCGAACATCGCCAGCCCCCAGAGCATGACGGCTGAGCTCGCGATCAGGGCCAGCAGCAGGAAGCCGAGCAGGCGACGCCGCGCGAACCGCACGGTGATGACGGGGAACGTGAGGAACGCCAGGCAGAGGGCGACGTAGGCGATCCGCAGCCCGATGCCCGGCCCGGCCTCGAAGTCGTACTCGGTACCCGACGGCCGGGTGTCCGGCCCGGTGAGCAGCGCGAACAGGAACAGGGGGATCACCCCGGTCAGCACCATCGTGAACGACCCAAGACCCAGCAGCAGTGCCGCCGGCCACTGCGACCACCAGGGCCGGTGATCCTTGCGGCGCGCCATCACTCGCCCTTGCGGAGACGCTCCAACCGGCTGTACATCTCCTCGATCGCGGACCTGAACTTCTCCTCCACCTGCCGACGGCGCACCTTCAGCGTGGGCGTCAGCATCCCGTTCTCCATCGTGAGGTCGTCGTCCATCACGGCGGTCTCCTTGGGCCGTTCCTGGCTGGGGAGGTGCTCGGTGAGCGCCTCGACCCGGGTGCGCAGTTCGTCCAGGAGTTCGTTGCTCTTCAGCCAGTCGGAGACCTCACCGGGCCAGCTGCGCACCCTCGCCAACTCCTCGACGTGCGGCAGCGAGGGCTTGACCAGGAGCGTGATGAACGGCCGGTTGTCACCCAGCAGCACGGCGTGCTCGAACAGCGGGTCGGAAAGGATGATGCCCTCGATGGGCTGCGGCGCCACGTTCTTGCCACCCAGCGTGACGATGATGTCCTTGATGCGGTCGGTGATCACCAGGTAGCCGTCGGTGTCGACGTAGCCGGCGTCGCCGGTGTGCAGCCAGCCGTCGACGATGGCCTCGTCGGTGGCCTCCTGGTTGCGCCAGTAGCCGGCCATGATGTTGGGCCCCTTGTAGAGGATCTCGCCGTGCTCGCCGATCCGGATCTCCGATCCCTTCATCACCCGCCCCGCAGTGCCGATCTTGAACCCCTGCGGGGAGTTGAAGCTGACCAGCGGGGAGGCCTCGGTGAGTCCGTAGCCGGTGTAGACGGGCATCCCGACGGCGGAGAAGAACTCCTCCACCTCCTTGCGCAGGGGCGCCCCGCCACAGGCCAGCACCGTCTTGGGGCCGCCCATCGCCTCCCGGACGCTGCTGAGGACCAGCTTGTCGGCCAGCGGCAACTGCGCGGCCCAGAACGGCGAGGGCCTGGCGCCCTTGCGGTAGGCGTGCTGATTCTTGGCCCCAACACCCAGCGCCCACTTGAAGACGGCCCGCTTGGCCGCCGACGACGCCACCTTGGCGTGCGCCGTCGAGAACACTGTCTCGTAGAGCTTCGGAACGCTCACCATCAGCGTCGGCCGGGCCAGCACCATCTGCGTTGCGACGGTGCGGGCGTTGGAGACGTAAGTGTTCATGCAGCCCTTGAGCAGCACGATGGTGGTCCAGGCGCGCTCCAGCGCGTGCGACAAGGGCAGGAAGGCCATCGAGTGGTCGTCGGGGCCGAACGTGAAGAACTCCTCGACGGCGTACTTCTGCTTGATCAGGGCCTGGTGCTCCAGCATCACGCCCTTCGGGTCGCCGGTGGTTCCCGAGGTGTAGATGATGGAGGCCAGGTCGTCGTCCCTGGCCTCGGAGAGCCGGGCGTCGATGGCCGCGCGGTCCGGGGTGGTGAGGAAGTCGTCGTAGGAGACCACGCCGTCGGGCATGTCGTCGTACGGGTTGAGCACGACGACGCGCTCGAGTACCGGCAGGTCGTCGCGGACCTGCAGCAGGCGCTCGGCCTCGGACTGACCGCCGACGAACATGACGCGGACGTCGGAGTCCAGCGCGATGTGACGGATCTGCGACGGCGTGGAGGTGGCATACAGCGGCACCGGCACGGCACGCACCGACGTGGCGCCGAAGTCGATCTCAGACCACTCGGGGCAGTTGTTGGCGAACAGGCCGACCCGCTCCCCCGGCTGGATGCCCAGATCCAGTAGTCCCTGCGCCACCCGCTCGATCCGGTCCCAGAACTGGGAGAAGGACTGCGTGACCCATTCGTCGTCCACCCGGATGCGGGTGGCGGTCTTGTCCGGGTTCTGCTCCACGACATTGCGGAGGTGCACTGCGAGGTGCTCGATCATGTGGTGCCCCCTCGGGCTCGGGTTTTCACTCAGCCTACTGGGGAGGCGTCGGCGGCCGCCCGGAGCGGGCGCAGTCCACTCCGGGCGGCCCCGTTCAGCCCTCCTCGGGCTCGTCGGATTCGGGGCCCTCTGCCGGGTCCTGGGTGTGCTCGCGCTCCTTGGTGGGTCCACCGGGCGCGACGGCGCCCTCGGCGGGCTCCTCGGGGTTGTTGCGCTCGGTCTCGTTCGGCTGCTCACTCATGGTGTGTCTCCTATCACCTGAACTGGTCTCCCACAGTAGGCCTTCGGCGGACCGGCCACCGGGCTCCTGACAGGTCTGCATGCCAGACTGAGCCGCAGGAGGTGCCATGCTCATCGCCCTGTTGGGTACCGCGTTCAACGTCGGCGTCCTTCTGGTCCTCTCGAGGCGCCTCCTGGGTGTCCCGGTGGGCTGGGGGCGCACGGTCCTCGTCGGCCTGATGGTCAACTCCCTCGCCATCCCCGCGGCCACCACCATCTTCGAGGTGGTGGGTGCCGACGTGCGAGTGCCCGGCGTCGAGGTCCTGCTGCTGACGCTGTTGCTGGGCGCGTGGGCGCTGACCATCCAGTTGATCGTGCTCACCGTCCTCGAGGCGGTGCTGCCAACCCGCTCCGTGCCGAGCCTCACCACCGTCGTGACGGAGTTTCCCGCGATGCTGCGTCGGGTGCGCCGCTACGTCGTGCTGTGGTGGATCGCCGTCCGGCATGGCCTGGCGGCCTACCTGGGCCCCAACAAGGCGCGGGACCCCGACGTGCCGCGGCTCGCGTCGTCGCTGCGAAAAGCCCTCACCAGGGCGGGCGTGACGTTCATCAAGCTCGGCCAGATGCTCTCCACGCGCCCCGACGTGCTCCCCGCCCCCTTCATCGCCGAGCTCTCCCGCCTGCAGAGCGAGGTGGAGGCCGAGCCCTGGAGCACCATCGAGCCGATCCTGCGGGACTCGCTCGGCCAGCCCATCGGCGAGGTCTTCTCCCACGTCGAGGAGACCCCGCTGGCCGCAGCGTCGGTTGCCCAGATCCACACCGCGACGCTGCTGGACGGCACCGACGTCGTGGTCAAGGTCCAGCGCCCCCGCGCCCGCGCCCAGGCGACGGCGGACCTCGACATCGTCACGCGGCTGGCCGAGCGGCTGGAGCGGCAGACGGACTGGGGACGCCGGATGGGGACGCTCGCGCTGGCCGAGGGGTTCCGGGACTCCCTGAACGAGGAGCTCGACTACCGCACGGAGCTGGCCAACACCCGCGCCGTCGGAGCGGCCGACGGCGCCGTGCGCGTCCCGGACACCTACCCCGATCTCTCCTCCAGCCGGGTGCTGGTCATGGAGAGGCTGGATGGACAGCCCCTGTCCAGGGCTGGCGAACTGCTCCAGGCGATGCCGCGGGAACGCCGTCGGGAACTGGCCGACGACCTGTTCGCCGCCGTCCTGAACCAGATCATCGTCACCGGTGTCTTCCACGCCGACCTGCACCCGGGCAACATCTTCCTGACCCCCAGCGGGCTGGCGCTGCTCGACTTCGGATCCGTCGGGCGGCTCGACAAGACCTCGCGCACCAGCCTCGGCATGGTGCTGCTCGCAATCGACCGCGAGGACGCCATCGCAGCCACCGACGCGCTCATCGACCTGCTCGACCGTCCCGACGGTCTCGACGACCGGCTCCTGGAGCGCCAGGTCGGTCAGCTGATCCTGCGCTTCGGCGACGGCGTGGGTGCCTCCGGCACCGGTGAGGTGTTCGCGCAACTGATCGAGCTGGTCCTCGACCACGGCTTCAGCATCCCGCCGCAGCTGGCGGCCGCCTTCCGCGCCCTCGGCGCCCTGGAGGGCTCGCTGGCCCTGCTCGCGCCGGAGGTGGACCTCGTCTCCATGGCGCGACGGCACGGCGCCGGCATCATGAGCGCGCAGGCCACTCCGCAGGCGGTGCGCACGACGCTCGAGAACCAACTCGCCACGCTGGTACCGCTGATCCAGCGCCTGCCCCGTCGGATCTCCCGGATCACCGAGCAGTTGGAGGACGGGACGCTCGTGGTCAACATGCGCACGATGGGGAGCCAGCACGAGCGCTCCTACGTGACCGGTCTGGTGCAGCAGGTGAGCACGAGCCTGCTTGCCTCCGCGGCGGGGATCGGCGGGGTCATGCTCCTGCAGGCCGACGGTGGCCCAACCTTCCTGCCGGGCCTGGGCATGTGGCCGTTCCTGGGGCTCACGTTCCTGTTCATCGCATTCGTGCTGGGCACCAGGGTGCTCATCGACATCTTCCACGGCCGGGACCGTTAGCCCGCCCGAACGCACGGGCCCGCGTGCCAGACTGACGCCATGAGCAGCGTCGCCACCCCCTTGCCCGCAGTCGAGTCGGAGCCGAGGCCCTGGCGGAACCGGTTGGCGTTCGGGCTGGGCACGCTTGGCCGGGACATGACGGCCGCCATGGTCAGCATGTTCCTGATGTTCTACCTGAGCGACGTCCTCGACGTCTCGGAACCGGTCCTCGCGGCCGTCACGGTGATCCTCGTCGTGATGCGGATCTTCGACGCCGTCAACGATCCCTTCATGGGCGTCGTGGTGGACAACACACGCAGCCGGTGGGGCAAGTTCAAGCCGTGGATCGCCGTCGGAGCGCTGCTGTGGGGTCTCACGACGGTGCTGATGTTCGTCGACACGGGCCTCCGCGGCACCGCCTTCCTGGTGGTGTTCACGCTGGTGTACCTGGCCTGGGAGATCAGCTACACCATCAACGACATCTCCTTCTACGGCCTGCTGCCGTCACTGACCCGCAACCAGAAGGAGCGCGAGGCCATCGGCGTGATCGCCCGGATCTGCGCCAACATCGGCCTGTTCGCCGTCGTCGTCGCGATCGTGCCGATCACGACGATGCTCGGGGAGCGGCTCGGCAGCCTGCAGCAGGGCTGGCTCGTCCTTTCGGTGATCCTCGTGGTGGTCATGCTGGCGTTCCAGTCGCTGACCGTGGTGTTCGCGCGGCAGCGGGTCGCGGTGCCGGTCGAGCACACGCCACTCCGCGACCTGGCTCGCGTCATCGGGAAGAACGACCAACTACTCTGGGTGACCCTCGCCATGGTGATCTTCATGGCCGGCTACACCGCCACGACCAGCCTGGGCATCTACTACTTCAAGTACGTCTACCGCGACGAGGGCATGTACTCGATCTTCGCCGCCATCCTCGGCGTCGCCCAGCTCACGGGACTCGCGGTGTTCCCGCTGGTCGCCAAGGTCCTGAGCCGGCGCGCCATCCACCTGCTGGCCACCGTGCTGTGCGTGGGTGGGCTGCTGGTGTTCGCGCTCGCCGCCCAGGACATGCTGGTCATCGGAGTGGCGGGGGTGCTGCTGTTCGTCGGGCAGGCGTTCATCCAGTTGCTGATGCTGATGTTCGTCGCCGACTGCGTCGAGTACGGCGAATGGAAGCTGGGACGTCGCAACGAGTCGGTCACCTTCTCGCTCCAACCGTTCATCTACAAGGGCTCCAACGCCCTGGGGACAGCCTTGGTGGGGTTGGCGCTCCTCTGGTCCGGGATCAGCCGGATCGCCTCTCCGTCCGAAATGACCGAGGCCGGGATCAACAACTTCAAGGTGGTCATGATGATCATCCCGCTCATCCTGATGATCATCAGCTGGGTCATCCTGCGGGCGAAGTACAGGATCGACGAGCCGCGCTACGCGGCGATCGTCGCCGAACTCGCGGCGCGGGAGGCTCGGACCACCGCGAACTGAGCGGGTCGGGCGGGCCGGTGGTTCGTGGCCCCTGGAGGAATGGACAGAAACCCCGTTTTCTTTGCATGGGAGTGCAAAGAAAACGGGGTTTCTGGCAATTCCTCCAAGGGTGGCTACCTATGCCTCGGGACGACCGTAGGCCTCGAGCAGCCGCAGCCACACCTCGCTCATGGTGGGGTAGGTGGGGACCGCGTGCCATAGGCGGCCCAGCGGCACTTCTCCCACGACCGCGACGGTCGCCGCGTGGAGCAACTCCGCGACGTCGGCGCCCACGAACGTCATGCCCACCACCACCGACCTCGCCTCGTCGACCACCATGCAAGCCGTGCCCTCGTAGCCGTCGCGGCGAAGACTCGCCCCCGCCACGGCGCCCAACGGCGTCTCGACCACCCGCACGTCCAAACCGGCATCCCTGGCCGCGGCGGCGGTGAGGCCCACCGCGGCCACCTGCGGGTCGCTGAACACCACCTGCGGCACCGCCGAATGGTCGGCGGTGGCGACGTGCGCGCCCCAGGCCCCGCTGTCCACCCGGCGCCCCGCCGCGCGGGCCGCGATCACGTCGCCCGCAGCGCGTGCCTGGTACTTCCCCTGGTGGGTCAGCAGCACCCGGTTGTTGACGTCCCCCACCGCGTAGAGCCAGTCCACTCCCGCCACCCGCATCGTGTCGTCGACGTCGAGGTACTCGCCGTCGGTGAGCCCGACGGCGGCCAGGCCCAGATCGTCGGTGCGCGCCCGGCGTCCAGTGGCCACCAGCACCTCTGCCGCGACGACGCTTCGGCCATCCCCGGTCTCGACCGTGACCCTGCCGCCGGCCCGCGTCACCCGCGTCGTCTCCGCACCGACGGTGACGGTCACGCCGCGCTCCCGGAGCCGCTTGGTCACCGCCTCACCTGCGAAGGGCTCCATCCTCTTCAGCAGCGGGCTGCGGGCAAGGACCGTGACGTCGGAGCCCAGGTCCGCGAACGCCGTCGCCAGCTCGCAGGCCACCACCCCGCCGCCGATGATGACCAGACTCTCCGGCACCTCCCGGGCGCTGGTGGCATCCCGACTCGTCCAGGGCCCGGCAGCGCGCAGCCCCTCGATGCCGGGGATCGCAGCCTCGGACCCGGTCGCGACGGCGACGGCGTGCCTCGCGCGGAGGACCTGGGCGGGTCCGCCGTCGGTCTGCACCGTCACCTCGCGTTCGGCCGTGATCCGGCCCTTGCCACGGAACAAGGTGAGCCCGGCTCCCTCCACCCATTCCACCTGCGACCTGTCGTCCCAGTTGGAGGTGAACTCGTCGCGACGTCGCAGGACGGCTGCGACGTCGAGGCCGCCGGTGACCGCCTCCCGCGCACCGCCCACCGCCTGCGCGGCTCGCAGCGCCTCACCGGAGGTGAGCAGCGCCTTGGAGGGCATGCACGCCCAGTAGGAGCAGTCCCCGCCGACGAGCTCGTCCTCGATGATCGCGACGCTGAGGCCGCCCTGGGCGGCGCGGTCGGCAACATTCTCGCCAGTTGAGCCGGCGCCGATGACGATGAGGTCGAAGTCCGTGGTTTCCATGCTCCATCCTCACCCCGACGGGCTCGTCGTGCAGCGGAGCCTCACAACTCGCCGAGCAGTTCCTCCATCTCGGCGATCTCCGCCTGCTGGTCCGCGATGATCTTCTCCGCCAGCGCCAGGGCCTCGGCGTTCTCACCCTCGTCCAACTCGGCCTCGGCCATCTCGACGGCGCCCTGGTGGTGGGCGATCATCCCGCTCAGGAACCGCTCGTCGAACTCGGCCCCGGACAACCCGTCCAGCTCGCCCATCATCTCCTCCTGGCTCATGCCGTCCATGTCCATCCCGCCGTGGTCCATCCCGCCATGCTCCGACGGCGACGTCTCCTCACCCCAGGCGGTGAGCCAGGCGCTCATCTGCTCGATCTCGGGACCCTGGGCGGCGGCGATCCGCTCGGCCAGGGAAACCACCTCGGGGGTCTCTGCCCGTTCCACGGCCAGTTCGGCCATCTCGATGGCGCCCTCGTGGTGGATGATCATCATCTGCGCGAAGGTGGTGTCCGCCTCGTTGTGCTCCGACGATGCGCTCGCCGTCGCCACGGGCGTCGCTCCAGGTGACGCGGGAGTGGTCGTCGGGGCCGCACAAGCCGACAGTGACGCCGTCAGGACCAGCCCGCCGAGCGTGGTCGCGATCCGTTGCTTCCGGTTCATCTTGGGACTCCGTTCCGCCGACGCGGTCGCCGGCTACGCAGTGGATGCTATGAGCCAATCCGCGCAAAACCACCCGCACCAGGTCAAGAAATGATCAAGAAGCGCCCGTTGTGCCGGCCAGCGGAAGCTGCAACGTGAACGTCGTCCCCCTGCCGACGCCTGCACTGGCAACGGTGAGGGTGCCGCCGTGCGCCAGCGCCAGGCTGCGCGCGATCGTCAGCCCGATCCCCGAGCCACCCGCGTCGCGTGCGCGGGCGGCGTCGGCCCGGTAGAACCTCTCGAAGACCCGGTCCTGGTGCTCCGGCGCCAGACCATCCCCGGTGTCGGTCACGGTGATGACGGCTGAATCCCTCGCCCCGCGCGCCCTGATCTGCACCCGTCCGCCACCCGGGGTGTGCCGCAGGGCGTTGTCGAGCAGGTTCCCGAGGATCTGGCCCACGCGCTGCGGGTCGACGGCCGTCACGCTCCCGTCCGGGTCCGACGACAGTTCCACCCCCTTGGCCGCGTACCGGGCAGCGAACGACGCGACGGCGTGGGAGAGCAGTTCCGCGACTGCGATCGGCTGCCGGTCCAGGACGAACCGACCCTCCTCGGCGCGGGAGACGTCGTCAAGGTCATGGGCGATCTTCTGCAGCCGCGCCGCCTGGAGTGCCAACAGGTGCTCGCTCTCGGAGTCCCACGGGATGACCCCGTCGGCCAGGGCCTCCAGTTCCGCGGAGAGGGTGGCCAGCGGCGTGCGAAGTTCGTGAGCCACGTCGGAGAGCAGCCGCCGCCGGCTCTCCTCGGTGGAGTCGAGCCGCTCGGCCATGCCGTTGAAGGCCTCGCCGACGGCGTCGAACTCCGGCCCGGCATCCCCGGCCGGCACGCGCGCGGAGTAGTCACCCGCCTCGACGAGGCTGGCCGCGGCCGTCAACTGCTCCAGCGGGCGCCGCAGCCGCCGGGTCTCGACCCAGGCGAGCGCCGTCGCCAGCACCAGCGCCACCGCAAGGCCCACGCCAAGCGACGTCGCACCGGCGTCGACGAAGGCCTCCTCGACGTGTGCCATCTCGGCCGAGCCCGCGGGGAGTCCCAACTCGAGCAGGTGTTCGTGGAACAGGGGCGGCCCGACGACCAGGGCCACGAACGCGGCGGTGATCACGCTCGCGGTCACCACCAGCGCCTGCGTCAGGAACGTCCGGGTGCCCCACCGCAGCCTGCCTGCCCGCTCCCGGAGCCCCCTCATCCGGCACCCATGCGGTAGCCCACCCCGCGCACGGTCAGGATGTAGCGGGGCTCGGCCGGCGGGTCGCCCAGTTTCTTGCGGAGGTTGGCCACGTGGACGTCCACGACGTGCTCGTCGCCCACCCACCCCGGACCCCACACCTCGTCGATGATCTGGCGCCTGCTCAAGGCCAGGTTGGGGCGCGCGGACAGGGCGTCGAGGATGTCGAACTCGGTCCGTGTGACGTCGACGGCCTCACCGCCCACCCACACGTCGCGGCCGCCCGGGTCCACGCTCAGGGCACCGAAGGCCCGGCGCGACTCCGGTGGGCGGCTGTCGGCGCGACGGGGCCGCCGCAGCACCGTCTTCACCCTGGCCACGAGCTCGCGCGGGCTGAACGGCTTGGTGAGGTAGTCGTCGGCCCCGACCGACAGACCGATCAGCTTGTCCACCTCGTCCACCCGGGCCGTCAGCATCAGCACGTAGCAGTCCGAGAACGTCCGGACCTGCCGGCAGACCTCGATCCCGTCCATGCCCGGCAGGCCGAGGTCGAGGATGATGACGTCAGGGTCCAGTTCCTGGGCGAGCGCGACGCCGTCGGGCCCGGTGTAGGCCTCGGTGACCCCGAATCCTGCCTGACGGAGATAGGAGCTGACGATTCCGGCGAGCGCGCGCTCGTCGTCCACGACCAGCACCTGGGCGCCCGATGAGTCAACCATCAAGCCAGTATCAACCAGACCGAGCGCGACCCGACACCGCCCCCGGCTGCGGACGACGCGATCTTGGCCGAATCTTGACCACTCCCGGATCGATCCTCAATATTGCCGGGTGAGTCTGGATGCGTGAACGAGACCCTGACTTCGTCCCCACCGAGCGCACGGACCGACGTCGCGGAGGTCACGCTGGTCACCACGACGGCGTGCCACTTCTGCGACGACGCCCACGAGCGCCTCGTCGAACTCGCCGGCCGCGGGTTGTTGAACCTGACGACGGTGCCCGCTGACTCCCCCGCCGGCCAGGCCCTGATCGGTGAACACCGCCCCCGGATGTTCCCGCTCACCCTGGTCGGGGGGCGGTTCTTCAACGACGGCAGGATCTCCCGCGGCAAGCTCGCCCGGCTCGTCGAACAGCTGGAAGCACGCTGATGGGCGCCGACCTGCTGAGCGCCGGGGGCATCCTCGCGGCCTTCCTCGCCGGCGGTGTGGCGCTGTTCGCGCCGTGCTGCATCGTCTTCCTCGCGCCCAGCTATCTGGCGGCCGCCGCCAAGAACCGGCGCTGGCGGCTGCTGCCGCTCACCTTCGTGTTCGCGGCCGGGCTGGCGCTGGTGCTGGTGCCGATCACGATGGGCGTCAGCCTCATCGCCGGCGCCATCGCCATGTACCACTCGGTCCTGTACTGGGCCGGTGGCCTGCTGATGATCGGCCTCGGCCTGTTCGCCCTCTCCGGGCGGATGTGGTCCATGCCGTCGGTCCTGCGGGCCCCCGACACCGCACGCAGCGACACCGCCACCTTCTTCAGCCTCGGCGTGTTCTCCGGGATCGCCTCCAGTTGCTGCGCGCCCGTCCTCGCGGGCGTGATGACGCTCTCGGCCCTTTCCGGATCCCCGACGGGTGGCCTCGTCCTCGGACTCGCCTACGTCTTCGGGATGGTCATTCCCCTGTTCGTGATGGCCCTGCTGTGGGACAAGCGGCCCGAGCGGATGCGCAGCCTCCGCGCCAAGCCGGTGCGCCTGCGCCTGGGCCGCTTCACGCTGGCCACCAACACGGTGAACCTGCTGGTCGCGGTCGGGTTCGTGGTCATGGGCATCGCCGTGATCGGGCAGGCCGGGGCAACCGAGATGACCGGCGCCGACGCACCCCTGGTCGGCATGGGCGCCTGGCTGAGCGACGCGTTCGCCTGGCTGCTGGCGATCACCGCCCCCATCCCGGAGGCCATCCTCGGTCTGGCGTTGCTGGCCCTGGTGTCGGTCTTCGTCCTGGCCACCCTGCGGGACCGCAGCAAGCACTCCCCCGCCCCCGCCGTCGAAGAGCACGCCTGCTGTGACGACGCAGCGCCCGGCTCCGCGACGGACGCCGAGACCCCTCACCTGGCAACCGCCCCGTCGAAGGAGCACCGATGACCCAGACCAGACCCGAACGTTCCCGGCGGGCACAACTGCGGGCCCAGCAGGAGAGCGAGCAGCAGCGGACCCGGCGCACCCGCTCCTGGACGCGCGTGATCAGCGCCGTCGTGGCGGTGGTCGTGCTCGGCATCACCGGCTACGGCCTGTGGACCGCGGTCCCCGAGCAGGGCGACACCTCGCACCTCGCACCCGACTTCACGCTCCCCACAACCGATGGGACCACCGTCACCCTCAGCGCGCTGCGACCGAACCCGGTCATCATCTACTTCAACGAGGGCGCCGGCTGCGCGTCGTGCACCATGCAGATGGCCGAGATCGAGAAGAACCCGGGCTTCGCCGAGGCCGGCATCGAGGTGATCCCCATCGTCATGAACACCGCCGAGCAGATCCTGCCTGACATGCAGCAGTTCGGCGTCACCACGCCCTACCTACTCGACGACGGGACCGTCTCCAAGGCCTACGACGTCCTCGACAAGGGAATGCACCCCGGAATGCCCGGGCACGGGTTCGTCCTCATCGACGGCGAGGGCGTCCAGCGCTGGTACGGCAACTACCCCTCGATGTGGCTGGACCCCCAGGAACTGCTGGACGAGGCGCTGGATCGTCTGGGCTGAGCCGTTTCACGGTGCGCCCCGGTCCCCCTGGTGGGTCCGGGGCGCTGCCGCGTCAGCTGGGGCACTGCCGCTTGGCGGATTCGGCGAAGTCCGGAACGGGCCGGGAAGCGGCCTCCTCGGCGGTGGTGGCGGCCCCGTTGTTCTCGATGTCCTCGATGAGCCAGTCCATCTCCTTGATCTCCCGGCGCTGCGCCTCACTGATCCCCACCGCGAGCTCGCAGACGCGCACGTCGATGATCCCGGCTCGCTCCGACCGCGTGATGGCCAGCGAGTGGTGCGGGATCATTCCGCTCATGAAGGCCTCGTCATCGACGGTGACCTGGCTTCGGTCGAGGTACGCGCCGGCGAACAGCAGCACGAGGCTGACCACGACGATGGCGACGTTCCAGCGCATGTTCTTGTACATCTTGAGCATCCAGGCCAGCATCACCAGCCCCATGGCCCCACCCATGGTCAAGGCCATGAAGATACGGCTCTGGCTGAACCGGATGTGGCCCCACTCCCAGGAACCGACGAACATCAGGAAGTACATGACGACCATCCCGGTGAGGATCATCGCGGCGAACCTGAGGTACATGGGCCCGTCGTGGGAACCGGAGTCATCCGGCCGGGGCTCCTGGCCCTGCGGTTGTTCCTCGTGCGTTGACATCTGACCTCCTACCTCGGGCGCCGGTTCCAGCAGGCGAGAAGCGGTGCCGTCCGACCAGAGCCTCACCGACGCGTGGATCGTTGGGAACCCACATTTCCACAGGTGATCGTCGAGTAGGGCCACTCGGCCGAAGAAACGTCTGCAGTTGCGGTGGTCAGTTGACCTCGCCCGCCTCCGGCGCCCGTGCAGGCCTGGAGGATCCGACGTCGGCGCGCTGGTGTCGAGGACGTTCGTAGAACAACGCCACCAGGGCGACGGCGCCGATCGCCACCGCAGGCACCAGGACGGCCTCGGCCATCGCTGCGGCGACGCCGTCGCGGACCTGTGCAGGCAGTTCCGCCCCGTTGGCCTGGATCTCCGCGAGTGAGGCCTCCCCCACGTGGACGGACAACCGCCAGCCCATGACCGTCGCGATCACGGCGCTGCCGAGCACCGCCCCGATCTGGCGCGTCGTGTTGTAGACCCCCGACCCCGCGCCCGCCCGCAGCCTGGGCAGGTTTCCCGTTGCGGCGGTCGACAACGGCCCCCAGACGAAACTGCTCCCAAGCCCGAGGAACGCCATCGGGACCACCGCCCACCAGATTGAAGCCGGGGATGCCATCAGGGCGCTGAGCCCGAGGAGGCTCGCCGACCAGACCAGCGTGCCGAGGGCCGCCAGCTTCTTCGGGTGGTGCCGGTCCACCAGGCCACCCACCCAAGGTGAGAGCACCAGGGTCACCAGCGCGAGGGGAACGTTGAGCAGCGCGGCCTGGGTGGGGCTGAGACCGCGGGCGCTCTGCGCCCACAGCATGAAGGCGAACGGCATCGAGGTGACGGCGAACCCGACCAGTGCGATCGCCGAGTTGGAGACGGCGAAGTTGCGGTCCCGGAACAGCTCCAGGGGCAGCAACGGCTCGCCTCGGTTGACCCGCTGCCACACGAAGAACGCAACCATCACCAGCGCCCCGACGACGATCAGCCCCCACACGGTGATGGGTCCCGCGATGGTCCCCCACTGGTAGGTGTTGCCCTCCTGGATGCCGAAGACGATCAGGAAGAGCCCCACCGCGTTGAGCGCGACGCCGAGCCAGTCGAAGCGGTGCGGGCTGACCTCCAGCCGGGGCACCAGCCGCATGACGAGCGCGAAGCAGACGACGCCGACCGGCACGTTGATGAAGAAGATCCACTCCCAGCCGAGAGTGTCGATGAGCACCCCGCCCAGCATCGGACCCACCAGGGTCGCGACGCCGGCCACGGCTCCCCACAGCGCCATCGCCTTGCCGCGCTCACTCGCGGGGAACAGCCTGGTGATGAACGACATCGTCTGCGGCGACATCATCGAGGCGCCCAGGCCCTGCACCACGCGCGCGACGATCAGACCGGTCACCGTGCCGACGAGGCCGCAGGCCAGCGACGCGAGGGTGAACACCACCAGGCCTGCGAGGAAGAGCCGCTTGGGCCCGTAGCGATCACCCAGCCGCCCACTGATCAACAGCGGCACCGCGTAGGCGAGCAGGTAGGAGCTGGAGACCCAGATGGCACCGGAGACATCGGCGCCGAAGCTGGCCATGATCGTGGGGATGGCCACGGAGACGATCGTGGTGTCCACCAGGATCATGAAGAACCCGATGACGAGCGCCCACAGCGCGGGCCATGGCCTCGCGTCGGGTCGGGTGTTCGCTGACATGGGCTCCTGCTCTCCGGTTTGGCTGCTCAACTGTAGACGTCCGACCCTGCTCAGGAGGGCTGGCTTTCGGAGCCGGAGGAGGACTGGCCAGAAACTCCGTTTTCTTTGCTCTCGAGTGCAAAGAAAACGGAGTTTCTGTCCTGCTCTCCACGGTGCCCGATCAGCGCCGGCACGTTCGAACCGGGGGCCCCAGTGTGCCCACCTCCACAATCGGACGTGGGGGTTTGCCCGGCGTGCCACCATTTGTTCAGGAGGTACCAGATGCCCACGCACATCACCCACCACTCCACCGTCGGCGACGCCTACGCGCACCCGGTGGGACGCGACGCGCTGGACCGGATCATGCTGGGCCTGGGCCTCTCGCGGGCCTGGGTGGACAACCCGGCCGTACGGGCGCTCCCGCTGAAGCTGCTGGGCAGGATCGGCCTCGGCCACGACCTGACCGACTCCCTCGTCGCGCTCCTCAACGACACCCACGACCACCCCTCCTACCGAAGCGGCGCCATCACGCCGAAGTGGTGGAAGAAGGCCGTGTTCTACCAGGTCTACCCACGCTCGTTCGCCGACTCCAACGGCGACGGCATGGGCGACGTCCGCGGCATCATCGAGCACCTCGACCACTTCGTCGAACTCGGCGTGGACTGCCTCTGGCTCTCCCCCATCTTCGAGTCCCCCGACGCGGACAACGGCTACGACATCTCTGACTACCGGGCCGTCATGGAACAGATGGGGACGCTCGAGGACGTCGACGAGTTGATCGCCGGCTGTCACGAGCGAGGCATGCGCATCATCTTCGATCTCGTCGTCAACCACACCTCCGACGAGCACGAGTGGTTCAAGCGAGCGGTGAGCGAGCCCGACGGACCGACCGGCGACTACTACTTCTTCCGCGACGGCGACCCCGACACCCCGCCCAACAACTGGGTCTCGTTCTTCTCCGGACCGGCGTGGCGGTGGGTGGAGGAGCGCCAGCAGTGGGTGCTGCACCTGTTCGGGCAGCAGCAGATCGACCTCAACTGGGAGAACCAGGACGTTCGCGACGAGGTCGCTGCCGTCGTCCGGTGGTGGATGGACCGGGGCGTCGACGGCTTCCGGCTCGACGTCATCAACTACATCTCGAAGCGGCCGGGGCTTCCCGACGGCAGCGAGTTCGTCGGCAAGCTGCTGGAGTTCTACGGCATCGAGCACTACTTCCACGGCCCCAAGCTGCACGAGTACCTGGCCGAACTCCGTCGCAACGGGTTCGTCCGGCCGGATGCGGATCCCGACGACGTGGGTCCCGGCCGCGACGCCGTCGGCGTCATGATCGGTGAAACGCCCGGGATCGGCGTGGAGATGGGCCGACTCCTGACCGGCGAGGACCGGCACGAGCTGGACATGATCTTCAACTTCGACCACCTCGACGGGCCCGGGAAGACCCGCTGGGACGACTACCGCTACGACCTCAACCACCTGAAGCGCCACTACATCGACTACCAGAGCCGCATCGGATCCGGTGACTGGATGAGCATCTTCTGGGACAACCACGACAACCCGCGGATGCTCTCCAAGGTCAACCCGGACCCGCAGTACCGCACCCAGCTCGCCAAGGCCCTGGCCACCATCCAGATGCTGATGCGCGGCACCCCGTTCATGTACCAGGGACAGGAGATCGCCGCGATCAACCAGAACTTCCCCGACGCCACCCACCTGCGCGACCTCGAGAGCATCAACCGCATCGCGGAGCAGGAACTGCTCGGGCGCGACGGCCTCTCCGCAGTCCTGCCCGGTTCCCGCGACCACACCCGGACCCCGATGCGCTGGGACGCCACCGAGAAGCACGGCTTCACCACCGGGGAGCCGTGGATCGGGTTCCACGAGACGTCGGAGGGCTACACCGTCGCCGAACAGCGCCAGGACCCGGACTCGGTGCTCAACTACTACCGCTGGTTGATCGCGCTGCGCCGCCAGTACCCGGCTCTCACCATTGGCGACATCCACTTCATCGCCCGACGGCGCCGCAACTACTTCGCCTGGTACCGGGAGATCGACGCGGCGGCCGGGGAGCCGGACAGGTGGTTCATCGAGGTGAACCTCCTTGAGTACCCGACGGTCCGGCCGCGCCGGGTCCCGGGGGCGCACCGTGTGCTCGGCCCCTACGAGGTCAAGATCCTGCACGCTCCCCGCGGTCACCGCCACCACCACCGCTACCGCCACCGCCGCTGAACCCGCCCGTTTCGCGTAGCGCAGCCGGGCTGTCCTGAGACGCTCAGGAACGGGCGAGCAATGCCGTAGGTATATGCTTGCTGCATGCAACTATCTGAGGAACTCGCGCGCCTGTTCGCGAACCTCGGCCCCGCGTTCTCGCGGATGCCGGACGACGGGCTCCGCAACCTCGACTACCTGGTCCTCGCCTGGATGGCCAACCGCGCTTCGCTCGACGGCGTGCGGCTGAGCGACCTCGCCGAGGCCCGAGGGTTCGACGTCTCCACCATGAGCCGCCGCGTCGCGCACCTGGTTGGCTCCGGGATGGTTGAGCGCCAGCCGGACCCCGGGGACCGCCGCGCACAGTTGCTGCACCTCACCGAGGCCGGGCGCGCCGCCGTCGCCAAGGAACGATCCCGCCGCGTCCGGCTGATCACAGAAACGCTCGACGACTGGTCCGAGGAGGACAAGTCCCAGCTCGCCCGCATGCTCTCCCGCCTCAACCAGAACCTGGAACTATCCCTGTGACAAGCGCCTCCGCCGCCCCGCAACCCTACGAACTCAGTCCGGAACACCGTCGCGTGTTCATCGGCCTCATGATCGGCATGCTGGTCTCATCCATCAGCCAGACCATCGTCGGTCCGGGCATGCCCCGCATCGTCGCCGACCTCGGTGGCATGGAGCATTACTCGTGGGTGGCGACGGCGGCCATGCTCGTGTCGGCGGTGAGCGTCCCCATCGTCGGCAAGCTCTCCGACCTCTATGGCCGCCGCTCGTTCTACATCGGCGGACTCGTGGTCTTCATGGTCGGTTCGATCGTGTGCGGATTCTCGGTCGACTTCTGGATGCTGGTGCTCGGGCGCTGCATCCAGGGCCTCGGCATGGGGACGTTGATGCCGCTTTCCCAGACCATCATCGGCGACATCATCCCCGCCCGCCAGCGCGGCAAGTACCAGGGCTACATGGGCGCGATCTTCGGCGTCACCTCCGTAGCCGGTCCGCTCGCCGGCGGCTTCATCACCGACGTCCTGGGCTGGCGCTGGCTGTTCTTCGCCACCCTCCCCCTGGGAGTCCTGGCCCTGGTCGTGATCGCCCGGTTCCTTCACATCCCGCACGAGCGGCGCGAGGCGAGGATCGACTACCTGGGCATCGCGACGCTCACGCCGTCGCTCGTCGCCATCCTGCTGGCGACGTCGTTCGGCGGCACCAGCTACGCCTGGAACTCCCCCCAGGTCATCGGGCTGTTCGCGTTCGGCGCCGTCGGCCTGGCAGCCTTCGTCCTGGTGGAAGTGCGCGCGGCCGAGCCGATCCTCCCGCTGCGCCTGTTCCGCAACTCCATCTTCACCTACGCCAACGTGGCGGCGTTCACCATCGCAATGGTGATGTTCGGGTCCATCATCTACATCCCGGTCTTCGCGCAGGGGGTCATGGGTGTCAGCGCCACCGAATCCGGCCTGATCCTGCTCCCCTTGATGCTGGGGCTGGTGCTGGTCGGCATCGTCGCGGGGGTGATGGTCACCCGGACGGGCCGCTACAAGGAGATCATGCTGGTCGGCGTCATCGTCATGGCCGCCGGCGTCGGGTTGCTGACCCGACTCACCGTGGACTCGACGCGGCTGGAGCTGGCCTCCGCGATGGCCGTCTTCGGCATCGGCCTCGGTCTGGCGATGCAGCTCTATACGCTCGTGGTGCAGAACGCGGTCACCCGCCGCGACCTCGGCGTCGCCACCGCCTCGACGCAGTTCTTCCGCAACGTCGGCTCCACCGTCGGAATCGCCATCTTCGGCTCCATCATGACCGGCGGGCTCGCAGCCGCGATCGCGTCGCACCTGCCCGAGAGCATCGTCGCGGAACTGGGCGACGGGATCGGTGACATCGACGCCGGTTCGGTGCTCGACCCCGAGACCATGGCCGCGCTGCCGCCGGAGGTCCTGGCCGCGGTCCGGATGGCCCTGGCGGACCAGCTCCACATCGTCTTCCTCGCCTGCCTCCCGATCCTGGCCATCGCGTTCGCTGCGACGCTGCTGATCAGGGCGATTCCCTTGGCCGACACCGTCACCAGCGTCGACGAGGCGCGCCGCGAACTGCTGGACACAATGGGCCAGTCGGCCATGAGCGACGAGGTGGTCCCCGGCCTCGGCGCCCACGACGAGGGCATCCGCACCCGGGAGCGCATCCTTGCGGTGCATCTGGGTCTGCTGCTGAGGGAGAGCCGGAGGCCCGACCGCGAACTGCTGCGGCGCGCCATCTCCGACATCGGCGACGGCGACCTGGCGGCCGGCCAGGCCATCGTCGAACAGACCGCCCGGATGCTCGGTTCCGACGACGCGCGCGAGATCGTCGCTGCGGAGAAGTACGCGGCTGCCCTCGCCCGCGCTTCCAAGCGCAAGGGCGGGGTCATCAGTGAGGACCTCCGAAAGGAGATCGCCGTCCGGGTGGCAGCAGACCGGGAACGCTCCGAGGTGCTCGCCTCCTTCGAACCGTCGGTCACCGAGGACTACGAAGCCGTCGACGTCAACCAACTGCGCTACGCCACCAGCGATCTCTCCACGGTGTTGCTGCTGGACCTGGCGCGCCCCGAGCCGGGGATCCCGGAAGTCGCCCGTCCGGTCGACTGAGAGTTTCCCGCGCCAACCTGCTTCCTTGGCCGCACCATGTATTGCCGCGTCGGCAAAGTCGTGCAAAAAGGCATGCCGACCGGTACACCGGTCCCTCCCCAGCTGCGTTGTAAGGGCAAGACGCCTCCCAGCGTCGAGCCCCAACCACCAGACCCGGAGAGCCCCATGAAGCGCTTCCTGACCACCGCCTGCACCACCGCCCTCGTCGCGACCTCGATGTTCGTCGCAACCGAGCCCAGCGGCGCGGCCCCGCCCCCACCGTCCTACGCTGTCATCCTGCTCGACCCCTCGGCAGACTTCCCCAACTCCTACGCGACAGGCCTCAACAACGACGGCACCATCGTCGGCGTCTCGTCGGACTGGTACCGCCAGGACACGAGGCTGACCTACTGGGACAGCAACCCTCTCCCGTACTTCCACGCGCTGGAACCCTCCCAGGCCGCCGCCGTCGACGTCTCGTCCCAGGCAAACCGGGTGGTGGCTGACGCGCTCGATGAAGCCGGTGATCCGGCAATCTGGTTTGCGGATCGCGACGGCACGGACTACGTCACCAACCCAGTGCGCGAAGGCGTGGTCAACATCTCGGGGACGGGCGTGGCAGTCACAAACGGCTTGGGCGACGCGTCCCCGTTCCTCCTCGACGGACCGGACCGCGCGACCCCGTTGGCCGCTCCGCAGGGATACACCTCCCCCGTGGCGGGCCGCATCTCCGAGAACGGGCGCTTTGTGGCGGGATTGGCGCAGCGCGACGGTGTGGAGACTCCGGTGCTGTGGGCTGACGGCGTGGCCCGGGCGCTCAAGGCCCCGAGCGGCGCCCGGAACCTGGGCGCCGGAGCCGCAAACGACCGCGGCGAGCTGGTCAGCTGCGTGGGGATCCCGTCGACGCCGTCCTACTACGACGCCGCCGGGAATTGGAGCAAGCTCCCCAGCTTCGCCAAGCACCGGAACACCTGCGCCGAAGTCATCAACAACTCGGGCGTCATCGCGGGCAGGTCGTGGAGTGAGACCTCCGCGGGAAGCGAGAGCACCGCGGTGGTCTGGCACGACGGTGCCATTCACGACCTCAACGATCTCGTTGTCAAGAACCGCGCCTTCAAGCTCATCGACGTCGCGGACATCAACACCCAGGGCCAGATCGTCGGGACGGCGCTACTCGAAGGCGGGGACACCCGCGGCTTCGTCGCCAGCCCGAGCACCGCCACCAGCATCTACTCCACCCCCGGCCTCCACGACTTCAACGGCCGCCAGTGGAAGACAACCTGCGAGTCGTACTCCCAGACCATCCGCTGCCGCACCGACATCCTCGCCACGACGGTCAGGTACATCGCCGGCGCCTACACGCGAGTCACCGACTGGACCTTCAACAACCTCACCTACGCGCCCAGCACCCGCAAGCTCTGGGCGAACAACCCGCTCGGGCACACCGGCTCCTGGACCGCCAAGGACGGACGTCGCTGGCGCACCGACTGCGACACCCCGGTGACGGGCGGCAATGGCTGCCGGAGCTACGCCCAGGCCAAGGTCGCCACCGCGAACTGGGACCGAGCAACCGAGGGCTGGACGTACACCGTCAGCGACAAGTGGGTGCTGAACAACATCGTCCGGTTCAGCTGATTACCTGACTGGACGCCGAGTGGGGTTTCGTTGTGGGTCATTCCACAACGAAACCCCCAATTCGGCGTCCGGGGGGTCATCGTCCACGGCGGGCACGTCACGGCCGAGCCGGACTCCGGACCTCGAGGAGCGGCGAACCGCTTCGAGTGACGACTCAGTGACGTAGGACTCAGGGAAGGGTCGGGGCAAACGACTGCAACTGCTTGAAGCCGGCCCGGGCCCCGACTTACCTTCACACCCGGTCATCGACGCAAAGGGGCAGCCGATGACCACGACCCGAAGGAGTAGTCGAATGAGTACACCGAAGTCTCGGAAGGTACTGGGGGCCGCAGTGATGGCACTGTCACTGGGCCTCGGGGTCGGCGCAACGATCGCGCCGACGCCAATATCAGCCGCTGCGGTGGAGCAGCCAACGCTCGAGGCACGCGTCAAGGACGTCATCGAGCATGATGCGCTGCAGTTCAAGGACCTCAACGACAACGGAGCACTGGACCCGTACGAGGACTGGAGGCTGTCAGTCGAGGAGCGTGTCGCCGACCTGGTCAGCCAGATGACCATCGAGGAGAAATCCGGCCTCATGCTCATCAACACCCTCAACGCGGGGTGTGAGGGCACCGTCGCCAACCCGGCGACGGACTACATCCAGAACCAATACATGCACCGGTTCATCCTCCGTAACGTCGTCGACTCCGCGTCGACCCCCTGCGGCACATCCGGAACCCCGCGCGTGACCCCGGCCCAGGCGGCCGAATTCACCAACGCCGTCCAGGAAATGACCGAGGCCACCCGGCTCGGCATCCCGTCGC
Source organism: Tessaracoccus sp. OS52 (assembly GCF_020687685.1). GTDB lineage: Bacteria > Actinomycetota > Actinomycetes > Propionibacteriales > Propionibacteriaceae > Arachnia. The sequence goes on from NZ_JAJEWM010000003.1 coordinate 224,347, forward strand.
TGTTCAAGTCCAACGCCCGCAACCACATCGACCACGACGCGCGCGTCGGCATCAACGAGGCGGCCGGCGCGTTCAGCGCCTTCCCGAAAGAGGCCGGCGTCGCATCCGCGGCCCTCGGCGATCCCGAGTACATGGGCGTCGTCGAGGACTTCGCCACGGTGATGGGCGACGAGTGGGCCTCCATCGGCCTGCGTGGCATGTACGGCTACATGGCCGACCTCTCCACCGATCCTCGTTGGTACCGCGTCCACGAGACCTTCACCGAGGACTCGGACCTGGGCGCCGACATCATGGGCACCCTCGTCGAGACCCTGCAGGGCCCCGTCGACGCCGACGGCGTGTCCCTGTCCCCGGACACCGACGTCGCCCTCACGATGAAGCACTTCCCGGGCGGCGGTCCACAGACCCTCGGCCTCGACCCGCACTACGCCCACGGCAAGGACCAGACCTACCCGGGCAGCGGCTTCGAGGACGCGCTCAAGCCGTTCCAGACCGCGATCGACGCGGGCGTCGCGGCGATCATGCCGTACTACGGCGTCCCGGTCGACGTGACCTACAACGGCGTCACCTTCGACGAGGTGGGCTTCGCCTTCTCCGAGCAGATCGTCGAATGGCTGCTGCGTGACCAGCTGGGCTTCAAGGGCTACGTCAACTCCGACACCGGCATCATCAACGACCGGGCCTGGGGCCTGGAGGACTCCACCGTCCCGGAGCGCGTCGCTGCGGCCGTCAACGGCGGCACGGACACCCTGTCCGGGTTCAGCAACGTGAGCGTCATCCTCGACCTCGTCAACGCCGGTCTCATCACCGAGGAGCGCGTCGACCTCGCGGCAGAGCGTCTCCTGACACCGCTGTTCCAGTTGGGCCTCTTCGAGGACCCCTACGTCGACCCGGCCGTGGCGACCGCCACCGTCGGTGCCGACGAGCACCGCGCCGTCGCGCAGGAAGTGCAGCGCAAGTCTGTCGTGCTGCTCCAGAACAGCGGGGTCCTGCCACTGGCGGGCAACCAGGACGTCTTCGTGATGGGCGCCTACAACGAGGACCAGGTGGCCGAGGCCGGCTTCCAGGTCATCAACGGCAACGAGGCGGGCGTCGAGGCGGCTGCCGATGCTGACGTCGCGGTGATCAACGTCACGGCGGCAACCGATCGCTCCGTCACCGGTGCGTATCGGTCCAACTTCACCGACACCGGCTGGTTCAACCCGGCCACCCGTTCGTTCACCGATACCGATGACTTGAGCACCAACGCCGACTTCTACGTCGTCGGCGGTCTCGATCCCGAGTACGGCCACAACCCCGTCGTCCTGGAGGGCGTCCCCGGCCTCGACGGCAACAGCCCGTGGGGAGCGTCGGACCGGTGCGTCTTCGAGGGCGGCACCGAGGCGATCAACAACCCGAACCCGACGCCGTCGTGCACGGACAACCGCCTCGGATTCGGTGGCGCGCTGCCGTGGGAGTCGAACATCCTCGACTTCACCGGCATGGCCGAGTCCCAGTCCTGGAAGATCACCCCGTCGCTCGACGAGATCCAGGCCGTCATGGACGAAGTCGGCGCCGAGAACACCGTCCTGAGCGTCTACTTCCGCCAGCCCTACGTCCTCGACGAGGCCAGCGGCCTGCAGGACGCTGGCGCCATCGTCGCCGGCTTCGGCGTGACCGACGCGGCGCTCTGGGATGTGCTCTCCGGCAACTTCGCCCCGCAGGGCAAGATGCCGTTCGCGCTCGCGAACAACGTCGAGGCCATCGAGACGCAGGCGCCGGACCTGCCCGGCTACGACGCGGAAGACACGCTCTTCCCGTTCGGGTTCGGCCTGACCTACGAGGCCGGCGTCGAACTGGCGGAACTGGCCGCGGAGCTCGAAGCCCACATCGCCTCCGGTGACGTGGCGGGACCCATCGCCAAGCAGCTCACCAGCGCACTCGAGCAGGCGAGCAAGCACCAGGCCGAGGGCCGCACCGAGCCGGCCACGGTTGCGCTGGAGCGGTTCCAGCGGCTGCTCGACAACCCGAAGAAGCCCGACACCCTGTCGGCTGACGCCCAGGCCGATCTGGGCGGACGGGCGGAGGTGATCGTCGGCCTGCTGTGACCGACAAACGATGGACAGGAGGGGCGCCCACAGCGGGCGCCCCTCCTGCGCTTCTCGGCTGGCTCGCGGTCGCGATCCGGCTAGGCTGGCGGGCATGATGCAGTTCGGAGCCCACGTCCGTCGCGACGACCCGATCGTCGAGTCCAAGTCCCGCGGGGCCGACATCGCACAGATGTTCCTGGGTGACCCGCAGAGCTGGAAGAAGCCCGTGACCGAGTACCCGGGCGGCGCCGCCGGACTCCGCGCCGCGGCGGAGGAACTGGGCCTCGGCCTCTACGTCCACGCACCGTACGCCCTGAACGTCGCCTCCACCAACAACCGGATCCGCATCCCGTCGCGCAAGCTCCTGCAGCAGGTGGTCACCGAGGCCGCCGCCGTCGGCGCCAGGGGGGTCATCGTCCACGGCGGGCACGTCACGGCCGACGACGACTACGCCGTCGGCTTCGCCAACTGGCGCAAGGCCGTCGACGGGCTGAAGCTCGACGTCCCCATCTTCATCGAGAACACCGCCGGCGGCGACCACGCGATGGCCCGCACCGTCGAGGCCATCGAGTTGCTGTGGGCCGCGATCGGCGACTCGGACAACATCGACTCGGTCGGTTTCTGCCTCGACACCTGCCACGCCCACGCCGCAGGACTGGACCTGGAGACGGTCGTCGACGACATCCGCAGCGTCACGGGCCGCATCGACCTCGTCCACTGCAACGATTCCCGCGACGAGGCGGGCTCGGGCGCAGACCGCCACACCAACCTCGGCCACGGCCGCATCGACCCGGACCTGATCCTCCACGTGGTGCGCGAGGCGAACGCGAACGTGATCCTCGAGACCCCCGGCGACGCCGGCGAGCACACGGCGGAGATCGGCTGGTTGAAGGAGTCGCTCGCAACCCCCTGATAGTGGACGGGCGGCGCCATACGCTTCGTATGTAGGCCCACCCCGAACCCAGGAGTTCCACCGTGAAGCGACTTCTCTCCATCGGCGCGGCAGGCGCTCTCGTCCTTGGTGCCAGCCTGGTTTCCGCTCAGCCCGCCCACGCAGCCACGCCCCCGTCGTACGCAGTCATGCTGCTCCAGCCGACGGCGGGGAACGTGCATTCGTATGCCCGCGGCCTCAACGGCAACGGTGACGTCGTCGGCAGCTCAGAGCTCGACGGTCTGTCGATAGACGGCGGTGGCCAGTCCACACTGTGGAAGTCCCGGAGCGGTGAAGGGACAGCCATCGCCAAGGAGTTCCCCAGCGCCTGGGCCAACGACATCTCCGCCGGCGGGACAATCGTCGGCAGGTGGGTGGCGGCCTCCCCGCGCACCTATTGGTACGCGGGCGGCACCGCCACGGAGATCCAGCACGACGACTCCCACAGCACCGTCGGGAGAATCTCCGGGAACGGGGTGGCTGCACTGAACGTGCAGGGACTTGAGGGTCAGGCGTACGTCGCCACCAGCCCCACCGACCGGGTTGAGCTCCCGCCACCTGCGGGCACGCGGAACGCCTGGGCGGAGGGCGTTTCCGACGACGGAAGTCGCGTGTCAGGAACGGTCGGCAGCGCAGCGACCGTGCGCCCCGTGGTCTGGGCCGGCGGGACTCCGCGGTTGCTGCAGACCCCCGGCTGGACTTCCCCCGCCACCGTCCCGGCCGTCAACAACTCCGGTGCGGCCACGGGATGCGGCAGGGTTGGGACCACGCAGGCCGCCTTCAGCTTCTCCCCCGCCGGAATCGCCACGCGTTTGCCGGCACTGCCCGGCTTCCCCGACGCGTGCGCCACGGCGATCAACGACGCCTCCGTCGTCGCCGGCACGTCGAGCACTACGGTTGGCGACGCGTCCCGGGCCGTCATCTGGCTCAACGGTCAGGTCCATGACCTCAACAGCCTGGCGGCCCAGCGGGTGGGCTACACCCTCACCTCGGTCAGCGACATCAACGCCTCCGGCCAGATCGTCGGGACCGCACTGCTCGACGACGGCAGCGAGCGCGGCTACATCGCCACACCCAGCACCGCCACCAGCATCTACACCGCCCCCGGCTACCACGACTTCAACCACCGTCAATGGCGCACGACCTGCGAGCCCTACTCCCAGACCACCCGCTGCCGCACCGAGATCATCGCCACCACCGTCCACTACGCCAACGGCGCCTACTCCCGCGTCACCGACTGGACCTTCAACAACCTCACCTACAACCCCAGCCCCCGCAACCTGTGGAACAGCAACCCCCTCGGCAACACCGGCACCTGGACCGCATCCGACGGCCGACACTGGCGCACCGAATGCGACAAACCGACCTCAGGCCGAAACGGCTGCCGCAGCTACGCCTACGTAAAGGTCGCCACCGCCAACCCCAACCCCAACGGCGGCTACTCCTACACCGTCGAGAACAAGTGGGTCATGAACAACATCGTCAAGTTCAGCTGATTTCCTGACTGGACGCTGAGTGGGGTTTCGTCGTGGGTAATCCCACAACGGAACCCCACCGGCGTCGATAGCCCGTGCACCGAGCGCGGAGCCGCGCCCCGCGTCTCGCTGTCGGTCAGCGACGGTGGCCGCGGACCAGGTTCTCAATGGAGAGCACCCGCTCCAGCAGTTCTGGGTCCATGAGTCCGCGCTCCAGCACGATCTCCCTGACGCTTCGACCGGTGGCGTGGGCCTCGCGTCCCACCTCGTCGCCGGCCTCGTGACCGATGTAGTCGTTGAGGTAGGTCACCAGCCCGATCGAGTTGGTGACGTAGGACAAGCAGACCTCGGGGTTGGCGGTGATGCCCTCGACGCAGTGGATGCGCAGCGTGTGGATGGCGTTGCGCAGCAGGTTCAGCGACTCGATCAGCGCCTCCGCGATCACGGGCTCCATCACGTTCAGCTGCAACTGCCCCGCCTCGGCGCCCAGCCCGACGCAGACGTCGTTGCCGATCACCTTGAAGCAGACCTGGTTGACCACCTCGGGGATGACCGGGTTCACCTTGGCGGGCATGATCGAGGAGCCCGCCTGGCGTTGCGGCAGGTTGATCTCGTGCAGTCCCGCCCGGGGTCCCGATGACAGCAGCCGCAGGTCGTTGCACGTCTTGGACAGCTTCACCGCGAGTCGCTTGAGAGCCGCGTGGGCCATCACGTAGGCGCCCGCGTCGCTGGTGGCCTCGATCAGGTTGTGGGCCAGGACGCAGGGCCGGCCGGTCACCGCGCTGAGCTTCTCGACGGCGAGTGCCGCGTACCCCTCGGGGGCGTTCACGCCCGTGCCGATCGCCGTCGCCCCCAGGTTGACCTCCAGCATCAGCTCGCGCGCGGTCTCCAGGTGCCGCAGTTCCTCACCGAGCGTCACTCCGAACGCGACGAACTCGTTTCCCAGCGTCATCGGAACTGCGTCCTGCAGCTGGGTGCGTCCCATCTTCACGACGTCGGCGAACTCCTCGCCCTTGGCCAGGAAAGTTTTGTGGAGGTCGTAGACCTCACCCACCAGTTCCCCCAGCAGCTCGTCGATCGCCAACCGCAAGCCCGTGGGATAGGCGTCGTTGGTGGACTGGCTGCGGTTGACGTCGTCGTTGGGGTTGACGACGTCGTAGGTCCCCTTCCCGTGCCCCAGGTACTCCAGCGCCAGGTTGGCGAGCACCTCGTTGGTGTTCATGTTCAGCGACGTGCCGGCACCACCCTGGAACACGTCCACGGGGAACTGGTCCAGGCACCGTCCGGCATCCAGCACCTGGTCGCACGCCCAGCCGATGGCCACGCCGACCTCAGGAGACAGGACTCCCAACTCGAGGTTCGCCAGCATGGCGGCCTTCTTCACCTGCACCATCGAGCGCACCAACTGCGGGATGTCGCTGATGGTCCTGCCACTGATGGGGAAGTTCTCGACGGCCCTCAGGGTGTGAACTCCCCAGTAGACGTCGGCGGGCACCTCGCGGGTCCCCAGCAGGTCGCGCTCGGTTCTCGTCCTCGGCATGCGGCAAACACTAGGCCGTGTGCCGTGGGCGCCGCAGGAACATGTTGCCGACACTCGCCAAGTGGGCGGCGAGCCGGCCGGTGTGAGTGGTTTCATGGGGCGTTGCCCGTTGAAGCACAACCAGGAGGCGTGATGCTGGACCAGATCCTCGACACCATCAGTGGCATCATCTGGGGACCCTTCGTCCTCATCCCGCTGTTGCTTGGCACCGGCATCTGGCTGACCATCAGGCTTGGCGGGCTCCAGTTCCTCAAGCTGGGCCCGGCACTGAGACTCGCCTTCATCCGGCGGAGCGACGGCTCGGGCGAGAAGGGCGACGTCTCCCACTACCAGGCCCTCGCCACCGCGCTGGCCGCGACCGTCGGCGTCGGCAACATCGCGGGGGTCGCAACGGCTATCCACCTCGGCGGCCCCGGAGCGCTGTTCTGGATGTGGGTCTCGGCCATCTTCGGCATGGCGGCCAAGTACTCGGAGGCGTTCATGGGGGTGCGCTTCCGCACCACCGACGCGAGAGGCGAGATCTCCGGCGGCCCGCAGTACTACCTCATGAAGGCCATCCCGAACCGCTTCGGCCTGTTCCTGTCGCTGTTCTTCGCGGTCGCGGCCGTGGTGGCCTCGTTCGGCATCGGCAACATGACGCAGTCGAACTCCGTGGCCCACGCCATGGAAACCACCTTCGGCGTCAACCCCGCCATCGTCGGCCTCGTGCTCGCGCTCGTGACGGGGCTGGTGCTGCTGGGCGGCATCAAGTCCATCAGCCGGGTCACCTCAGGCATGGTGCCGCTGATGATCGTGTTCTACGTCGTCGCGGGACTGGTGGTGCTGGGCATCAACTGGGAGGGCATCGCGCCCGCCTTCGCGCTGGTGTTCACCGACGCGTTCACCGGCACCGCCGCCGTCGGCGGCTTCGCCGGCGCCGCCCTCGCCCAGGCCATCCAGTTCGGGATCGCGCGCGGGATCTTCAGCAACGAGTCCGGAATGGGGTCGGCAGCCATCGTGGCAGCGGCCGCCAAGACCAAGCACCCGGTGCGGCAGGGGCTGGTCTCGATGACCCAGACCTTCATCGACACCATCATCGTGGTCTCGATCACTGGCCTGGTGATCCTCACAACCGGCGTCTGGCAGGGCGGGGGCACCGGTGCCGCACTGACGTCGGAGGGGTTCAGCACCGGCCTGCCCGGAAGTTGGGGTGGCGCCATCGTCGCGATCGCACTGATCTTTTTCGCCTACTCCACAGTGCTGGGTTGGGCCTACTACGGGGAACGCAACGTCGAGCGCCTCATCGGAATCAAGGGCGTGATGCCCTACCGGGTGATCTTCAGCGTGGTGATCTTCTTCGGTGCGACGACGGAACTCACGACGGTGTGGACGTTCTCCGACATCGCTAACGGACTGATGGCCATCCCCAACCTGATCGGGCTCATCATCTGCTCCGGCCTCATCGCCCGCGAGACGAGGGCCTACCTGCGCGCGGATCCCACACTCGAGGACGAGCCCACCTACTCCACCCTCCACGGGGCCCACCAGGAGAGCAACACCTGAGCGACGCCTTCGACAAGGAAAGGGCAACGGAAGAGCTCGGGGCAACAGTGAAGCGAGGAACCGGGACCAGCCCCTTGCCATAGTTCCGCTGGCGGTAGGGTGGTCGCGTGACTAAGAGCGTGTACGTTGCCTCGGCAGAGAAGCAGGTCAGCAAGAGCGCGATCGCACTGGGCGTGATCGAGTTGTTCGCGCGCCAGGTGAAGACCGTGGGCGTGTTCCGTCCGCTGGTGCACTCGCTTGAGTCGGACACCATCACGGAGGCCCTGCTGTCGCAGAAGGCCATCAAGAACAAGTCCTTCACGGAGGCCGTCGGCGTCACCTACGACGACTACGCCGATGATCCGGCAGCAGCCATGGACACCATCGTCGCCAAGTACTCGGCCCTGGGACAGCGCTGCGACGCCATCGTCGTCCTCGGCTCGGACTACGACTACATCGCCGGCGGCACCGAACTGGACACCAACGCCCTCATCGCCGCCAACCTCAACTCCCCCGTCCTGTTCGTGGTGCGTGCCGCGAAGCGGACCGTGGACCAGGTGCGCCGCATGGCCGAGGACGCCATCGAGGCCTACGAGGCCCGGCACAACACGGTCATCGGAATCGTCGCAACCCGCGCCAACCACGACGACGTGGACGCCATCGCCGCGTCGCTGAAGTCCCTGCGTGACGTGTCGGTCTCGGTGCTGCCCTGGGAGCCCGTGCTGGCGGCGCCGTCGGTGCGGATGCAGCTGGAACAGATCGGCGCCGAGGTTTGGTTGGGCAACCCCGACTTCCTGGACCGCGAGTCGCTGCACACCATCATCGCCGGCATGACGCTGCCGAACCTGCTGCCGCGGCTGCAGCCCGAGGCCACCGTCGTCGTCCCCGCGGACCGGCTGGACCTGCTGCCCGGACTGCTCTGGGCGCATGAGAGCTCGGCGTTCGGGCCGCTTTCGGCCATCATCCTGACCGGCGGGTTCGAGATCCCGGACTCCATCGTGACGCTCCTGCGCGCCGCCAAGGTGGACCTGACCATCGCAAAGGTGGACACCGACACCTTCGAGACCGCCGCCGCGCTGCGTGAAGTGGTGGGCATCTCCACCGGCTCGCGCCGCAAGATCGACGTCGCGCGCACCATGTTCTCCAAGTACGTCGACGGCGAGGCGCTCCTGGCGGCCATCGAGCTGCCGCGCTCCGAGATCCGCACGCCCACCATGTTCGAGCACCAGCTGATGCAGCTCGCTCGCCAGGACCGCATGCGGATCGTGCTCCCCGAAGCCTCCGACGACCGCATCCTGCAGGCGGCCGCCGTCGTCCTGCACCGCGGCGTCGCCGACCTGATCCTGCTGGGCGACCAGGCCAAGATCAGCCGTCGCGCCTCCGAGCTGGGGCTGAACCTGAACGGCGCCACCGTGGTCCAGATCGGCGAGGGAGACCTGCTGGACCGCTTCGCCGCCAAGTACGCCGAACTGCGGGCCCACAAGGGCGTCACCATCGAGCAGGCCCGGCAGAAGATGACAGACCCGTCCTACTTCGGCACCATGATGGTCCACGAGGGCATGGCCGACGGCATGGTCTCCGGCGCCATCAACACCACCGCCAACACCATCCGCCCGTCGCTGGAGTTCGTGAAGACCAAGCCCGGCGTCAGCGTCGTGAGCGGCTCGTTCCTGATGGCGATGAGCAACCGTGTCGTCGTCTACGCCGACTGCGCCGTCAACCCAGACCCGACGGCCGAACAGCTCGCCGACATCGCCATCAGCTCCGCGGAGACGGCCGAGGCCTTCGACGTCGAGCCGCGGATCGCGATGCTCAGCTACTCCACGGGCGACTCGGGCTCCGGCGCCGACGTCGACAAGGTCCGTGAGGCCACCTTGCTCGTCCGGGAACGTGCCCCGCACCTCAAGGTCGAGGGCCCCATCCAGTTCGACGCCGCCGTCGACGCCACCGTCGCGGCCAAGAAGATGCCCGACTCCGAGGTGGCCGGCAAGGCGACGGTCTTCATCTTCCCGGACCTGAACACCGGCAACAACACCTACAAGGCGGTCCAGCGCACCTCCGGCGCCGTCGCCATCGGCCCGGTGCTGCAGGGGCTGAACAGGCCGGTCAACGACCTCTCCCGCGGGGCGCTCGTGGACGACATCGTCTCCACCATCACGATCACGGCCATCCAGGCCCAGAAGAACCCGAACTGAACCAGAAAGAGAAGCCTCGTGCCCCAACCAATCCTGCTCCTGAACTGCGGCTCGTCATCCATCAAGTACCAGCTGCTTGACCCGGAGGTGGAGCAGCCCCTCGCAGTCGGGCTGGTGCAGCGGATCGGGCAGGGCAGGTCCACCCTGGACCATGAGGTCGACGGTTCCGAGTTCCACGTGGACCAGGACTTCGCCGACCACACCGAGGCTGTCGCGGCCGTCGTCGAGCAGTTCCACCAGCACGGACCGGCGCTGGACGACGTCATCGCCGTCGGCCACCGCACGGTGCACGGCGGGGCCACCTTCCAGGAGTCGGTGCGGATCGACCAGGCGGTCATCGACAAGCTGCGCGAACTCTTCGACCTCGCGCCGCTGCACAACCCGCCGTCGGTTGCGGGCATCGAGGCCGCGATGAAGATCCTGCCCGACGTGCCCCACGTCGCCATCTTCGACACCGCGTTCTTCTCCACGCTGCCTCCCGAGGCCTACACCTACGCCATCAACGCCGAAGTCACGAAAAAGTTCGGGATCCGCAAGTTCGGGTTCCACGGCACCAGCCACAGCTACGTCTCGAAGAAGGCGGCGGAGTTCGTCGGCCGCCCCATCGAGGAGCTGAAGATCATCGTCGCCCACCTCGGCAACGGCGCATCGATGTCGGCCGTCGACGGCGGGGTCGCGGTCGACACGTCCATGGGGCTCACGCCGCTGCAGGGGCTGGTCATGGGCACCCGCTCCGGCGACGTGGACCCCGGCCTGCACAAGTTCCTCGCCAGTCAGGGCATGACCCTCGACGAGGTGGACACCCTGCTGAACAAGGAGTCCGGCATGGGTGGACTGTGCGGGTTCACCGACATGCGCGACGTCGTGGCTGCCATTGAGGGCGGTGACAAGCAGGCCGAACTCGCGCTCGACGTCTACGTGCACCGGCTGATCAGCTACATCGGCGCCTACACGGCCGTGCTGGGCGGCGTCGACGTCCTGGCGTTCACCGCCGGCGTCGGCGAGAACTCCGCCCCCGTGCGGGAACGCGTGATCAAGCGGCTGGAGTCGCTGGGCTTCCTGCTCGACGACGATGCCAACCAGGTCCGCTCGAAGCAGGCGCGTGAGATCTCGAAGCCCGGTTCCAGGGCCCGTATCCTGGTGGTGCCCACCAACGAGGAGAAGGCAATGGCGGAGGAGACCCTGGCGGTAATCGCCGGCTGATCTCGACGCGTGGCCGGCCGATCTCGACACGCGGCCGGCTGATCTCGACACGCGGCCGGCTCGCTCCGCTCGCGGCGCTACTCGATCAACGGGCATCCGCTGGTCGAGTAGCCGCGGCGAAGCCCGGCGTGTCGAGACCCCCCACCCCGCTGGTCGAGTAGCCGCGCGACCCCACCCCGATGGTCGAGTAGCCGCGGCGAAGCCCGGCGTGTCGAGACCCCCCACCCCGCTGGTCGAGTAGCGGCGCGACCCCACCCCGTTGGTCGAGTAGCCGCGGCGAAGCCCGGCGTGTCGAGACCCCCACCCCCGCGAACCCACACACTCAAGACCAATCAGCGATCCGAATTGTCGTCTTCGCACAAACCCCGCCGCCACGCCCTGTTGGACTACGACGAACCGTGTTCCACGGCCTCGTGGTCGCTTTCTGCGTGCCTCGCGGAAGGGATACGGTAGGCGTCATGGCAACGGCACTGATCACAGGCGCGACGGCGGGCATCGGGAACGCGTTTGGCCGTGAGTTGGCGAGCCGGGGCCAGGACCTGGTGATCGTCGCCCGCGACACCGCCCGGCTCGAGTCGGTGGCGGGCGAGCTTCGCCGCGCCCACGGCGTCGAGGTGGAAGTGCTCACGGCCGACCTTTCGGTTCGCGCCGACGTCGACCGCGTGGCGGCACGACTCGAGGACCAGGATCGCCCCGTCGACCTGCTGGTCAACAACGCCGGCTTCGGGCTCCACTCCTCGCTGCTGGATGCCTCGGAGATCGAGACCCACATCCGCGCGCTCGACGTCATGTGCCTGGCGGTCCTGATCCTCGGCGGAGCCGCCGGCCGGGCCATGAAGCAGCGCGGCCGCGGCCGGATCATCAACGTCGCCTCGACGTCGGCGGCCATCTTCTCCGGCAACTACTCCGCCATCAAGTCCTGGGCCCGCACCTACTCCACGGCGCTCGCGCTGGAGCTCAAGGACACCGGCGTGACGGTGACCGGGCTGCTTCCCGGCTGGGTGCGAACCGAGTTCCACGAGCGCGCCGGACTCAAGGCCAACAACCTGCCCAACATCGTGTGGATCGACGCCGACGTCCTGGTCCGCGAGTGCCTGGACGATGCCGAGAAGGGCCGGATCGAGTCCATCCCCACGTGGAAGTGGAAGCTGGCCATGTTCGTCGGAGACCACGGCCCCCGCGCCCTGACCCGATGGTTCTCGGCGAAGCTCACCAGCAGCCGGAAGAAGCGCTGAGCTGAACGTGGCCAGGAAGGACGATTCGCGCGGACGCTACACGTCCCGCCTCAACGCGACGACGCGGCAGGCGGCCCAGATGCTGCTGCTTCGCCCCTACGTCTGGCGCACGCTGAGGGTGCACGTCCACGGCGCCTCCAACCTTGACGGACTGGAGGCCCCCTTCGTCGTGGTGGCGAACCACTCCTCCCACCTGGACACTCCCCTCATCTACGGTTCCCTCCCAGGGCGGTTCTCGAAGTACCTCGCGGCCGGCGCCGCCGCGGACTTCTTCTACGACAAGTGGTGGAAGTCGGGCCCGATGTCGCTGTTCTTCAACGGCTTCCCAGTGGACCGCGGACGGGAACGCGGCGACGAGGACAAGAAGGGCCGCAAGGACCGCAACGTGCGCGGACTGTCGTCGGCGCTGTTGTCCGACGGGATACCGCTGCTGATCTTCCCGGAGGGCACCCGCAGCCGCGACGGCGCGATGGGCCCGTTCAAGCCGGGCGTGGCGGCCCTGTGCATCTCGCGCGGGGTCCCGGCCGTCCCGATAGCTCTGGTCGGCGCGTACGCGGCGTGGCCGTCGCAGCAGAAGCACCTGCCGCGTGGCCGGCCCGAGGTGCACGTCGTCATCGGGCGTCCCATGCGGCCGCAGCAGGGCGAGATCGCCCACGAGTTCAGTGAGCGGATGCGTCGCAGGATCCTGGAACTGCACGACACCACGGCCCGCGCCTACGGTGCGAAGACGCTGGCCGAGTACGCTCACACTGCCGCCCTTGAGAAGGCGGCGAAGTCAGAGATTTCCGCTCCGGCAACTGACGCCGGGCAGCGGACCGACGAGGAGGATCGATGATCGAGGGCGTCAAGCAGCAGAAGTGGTGGGGCTGGGGCGAGGAAGGCAAGGCCTACCAGCACCACGACAAGCCCAAGTTCGCGCCCTTCGTGAAGCGGCTCGTCGGCGTCGACGTCACCGCCCCGGCCAAGCCGGCGCCGTCGTTCGACAGCCTCGACGTGCCGGCCTCGCAGCTCACCGACGAGCTCCGCGCCGAGTTCGAGGCCATCATCGGCGCCAAGTACGTCCAGTCCGACGACGAGACCCGCGTCGTGCACGCCTTCGGCAAGGGCGTGCGTGACCTGGTCCGGGTCCGCCGTGGCGAGCTCGGCCGCGTGCCCGACGTCGTGCTCTACCCCGGCACCGAGGACGAGGTGGCCGGCATCGTCGACGCCGCCATCCTCGCCGACGCCGTGATCATCCCGTTCGGTGGCGGCTCCAACATCGTCGCCGCCCTCGAGGCAGAGCGGGGCGAGACCCGCCAGGTGGTCTCGGTGAACATGGGCCGGTTGAACAAGGTGCTGGAGATCGACGCCGAGTCCGGACTCGCGCGCATCCAGGCCGGCGTGTTCGGCCCGCACATGGAGGACCAGCTCAAGTCCCAGGGATGGACGATGGGCCACCACCCGGACTCGTTCGTGTGGTCGACGCTGGGCGGCTGGATCGCCACGCGCAGCTCCGGCATGCAGTCTGACAAGTACGGCGACATCGCCGACATCGTGCGCGGCCTGCGGATGGTGATGCCCGGCCAGATCCTTGAGCTGCGGCCGCTGCCGTCGACGTCGTCGGGTCCCAGCGTGCGCGAAATGGTTCTGGGCTCCGAAGGCCGGCTCGGGATCATCACCGAGGCCTGGGTTCACGTCCACCGGATTCCCGAGGTCCGTGAACTGCAGGCGTACTTCTTCGCCACCTACGCCGACGGCCTGCGCGCCTGCCAGCAGATCGTCGAGTCCGACGCCGCGGTGATGATGGCGCGCGTCTCCGACCGGCTCGAGACGCAGTACATCATGGCCAACGGCAAGGCGTCCGGGCGCGTCAGCAAGCTCGTGAGCAAGGGCATCTCCAAGGTGATGGAGGCCAAGGGCTGGGACCTGGACAACATCTGCATGTCGTTCATCGGCTTCGAGGGCAGCGCCAACCACGTCCGCTACGAGAAGGGCCTGGTCAACAAGATCGTCAAGGCCAACAACGGCATGGGCGTCGGCAAGGGACCCGGCACGCTGTACGACCAGAAGAAGTACGACACCCCCTACATCCGTGACTTCCTGCTGGACCACGGCATGGTCGCCGACGTCTCCGAGACGACGACGCCGTGGGCCTACGCCGAGAGCCTCCACACCAAGGTGCTAGCCGACGTGCAGGCCGCCCTCGACGAGCGCGGGAAGCGCGGAGTGGTGTTCTCCCACCTGAGCCACTCCTACCACTCCGGAGCCTGCCAGTACTTCACCTTCGCCATCGCCGACGACACCGACGACGCCCTGATCACCTACGACGCGGTCAAGCGCGCAATCCAGCAGGCCTTCGTCGACCACCACGGCACCGTTTCGCACCACCACGGCGTCGGCGAGGAGCACAGCCCCTGGCTGGAGCAGGACATCTCGCCCGCCGGCGTCTACATCCAGCGCAAGCTGTTCGAGGGAGTGGATCCCGGCAACAACCTGAACCCCGGCAAGATCATCCACGACGGCGCGCCCGGGATCACGTCGAACTCGGCCGAACACCAGGGCTGAGCCCAGAAGAGCCGCAGCCGCCGCGTCTGGGCCGGTGAAGCGTGGTACATGCGGGTCGGCAGTCAGACCCTCATGCGCCACGCTTGGGAGAGCGTCGTGATGAACCAGTGCCGTGAACCCGTTCACCTCCAGGACATCAATCGGTCATCGATAGATCCTCGACCATTAACCCGCAACACCTAGCGTGACGACCAAGCCGCCGTCATCCGGGCCGCGGCTGGTTGGAGGTTGACACCCGTGTCCAAGTTCAGAACTGTCTTCTACTGTCTAGTGATCGCGGCTTTGTTGACGCCGATTTGGTCCGTCCCCGCACGAGCGGCAGTGACGACCTATGCCGATCTGGTGGCCGAACTCGGCGCTGCGACGGACCCAGCTGGTGAGCCAGTAGTGGTGGACGTGAGCGGAGACATCACGGCCACGGGGCACATCAACGTTCGAGGCAACGCGGTGCTGAGGGCGGACAGCCCGGTGACGATCGCATTGGACCAGCACCAACTACGCGTCACAAACGGCGCCACCCTGACACTCACCGAGAACATCACGGTCAGCCAGCCGGAGACCGCGACCGGTCACCCTGTCTACGCCGAGTCCTCGCACGTCGTACTCGACGGCGCAACGGTCACCAGCGCCGCCACGTCCACCAGCGTCTACAGCATCAACCTCAACGGAGCGGGCTCCAGCCTCGTCGCCACCGATGCGAACGTCACTACGGTCAACGGCCGCGCGGTCTACAGCAACATCACCACCACCCCGATCCTGCTGGAGGGCACCAACCTCACCGCCACCGGAACGGGCTACTCCGCCTACCGCGGCATCTACGTCCTGCGCGATGGCACCGTGCTCACGGGCCGCGACGGTGGCGGCGCAATCCTCTACGATTTCTCCGCGACGTCGGTGGCAGCCACGCCTGCCCCCGCGGACTTTGTCAACGGCCAGCTCGTGTCTCTGGCCGTCACCGGAAATCCTGCCGGCGGCGCCGTCGGAGCCACCCTCCGCTACACCACCGACGGCACCGACCCACTCGACTCCCCCACCGCCGCCACCTACACGGAGCCCTTCGCTGTCGCCCCAGGCCAGACGGTGCTCGCCACGCAGGTCAAGGACGGTCACCGTGACTCGCTGTCGAGCTTCGAGTACGCAACCGACGGCGACGCCGTGCCGGGCACCGTCGCCTCCGTCCAGACTCTTGACCCGATCACCCGCCCCGTCGGGACCGCGATCGAACCCCTCGCACTCGGCCTGCCCACGGTCCTCGGCACGACACTCGCCGACGGGCGCACCAAGTACTTCCAGGTGGTGTGGGACCTCAGCGGGATCGAGGCAGGCAACACCGGTACCACCCTCGTCACCGGGGAACTCCAAGTGGCGGGCGAGGTATCGAACCCGGACGCCGTGACCCCCTCTGTGTCCCTGACCATTGGCGAGGCCCCCATCTCCGGCTTCGCACTGGATCTCGCTTCCTTCCTCGTCGAGGGGAAGACCTCCGTCCAGGACGGAGCCGTCGTGGGCACGCTCCGCGCGGCCGGCGGCGACTCCGTCGACTACGCCTACGAGTTGGCCCCCAGCGACCTCTTCCGCCTCGACGGCGCCGAGGTGGTGGCAACTCGGCCCCTGGCTGCGGGTGAGCACACCATCTCGGTGACTGTCACCAGCGGGGCGCAGAGCGCGACGAGCGAGTTCGTGGTCGCCGTGCAGCCCGCCAACGCTGCCTTCGTCATCGCCAACCCGTACTCGAGCATCGACTGGGAGACCGTCCACCAGCTGACCACCGCCCCACACACGCACACCGAGCGCACCAACGCACCCCTCGGCGAGTGGAGCGACGGCGTGGCAGGGACCGTCGCCGAGAAGTTGGCCGTCTACGAGGGCCTCGGCTACGACGCCGTCGCGATCACCGACCACGACAACGTGGCCTACCCGTGGGACGCCGTCGACGCGGGCGACAGCCAGCTGATCGCCATCCCGGGCAACGAAATGAGCAAGAACAGCCACACGCTGAGTTACTTCAGCACGTACCGCGACTCCGCCGGCATGGGGCCGGACGTGAGCGTCGGCTTCGAGGCGAACTACGCCAATGTCGGCGCCCAGGGCGGCTTCCTCTACCTGGCCCACCCGAGCCGGAGCGGGGGTTCCACTGCGGACCCCGCCTTCGACCTGCCGCTGTTCGACAAGTACCCCCAGTTGGTGGGTCTCGAAGTCCTCAACGCCGGGCAATATACCCGCAACCACAGCGAGGACCTCTGGGACACGCTCCTGACCGAGACCATGCCGCACCAGCCGATCTGGGGCACCGCTTCGGACGATTCACACTCGTTGTCGCTCTCGGTCACCGGAACCGGATGGACGACGCTCCTGGCGCCCCAGCGCGACGAGCTGTCGGCGCGCGACGCCCTGGCCCTGGGCCGCTCGTACTTCTCCAGCTACCGCGTGACCAAGGGCGCCGACGACGCAAAGGGTGACCCGGGCGTGCCGGCACCCTCCATCTCCGACATCGACGTGAGCCAGGGTGTCATCAAGCTCACCGTCGACGGGGCCGACACCATCGAGTGGGTCAGTGCCGAAGGCAGCGTCGTCGCCACTGGAACCTCGGTCGATGTCAACACGGCCCCTGGAGCGGCCAAGTACATCCGCGCGCGCATGTTCGGCCCAGGCGGTCAGACGATGACGCAACCATTCGGGCTGCACCCGGTTGATCAGGTCGACACCGAGGCGCCCACCATCACCCTGACCGACTACCTCCCGCCCCGGGTGGACCTGGGCGAGGAGTGGAACCTGCCGACTGGTGCGGGCAGCGACGAATCTGGTGCAACGTTCGTGACCAGCACGCTGGTGGACCCCGCCGGACAGGCCAACTTCGTGCTGGACAACAAGGTCACCTTCGACCAGGTCGGCACCTACACGTTGCGCTACGAGTCGAGGGACGGTGCCGGGAACGTCGGGTCACTGGAACGTGAGATCGTGGTCCGCGACAACCGACCGTCACCCGCGCCCACGGTGACGGTCACCGCCGCACCCTCACCGGCACCGACGGTGACCGTGAGCGCTGCCCCCTCACCCATGCCGACGGTGACCGTGACGGCACAGCCATCCGCACTTCCTGCCGGCGACCTCTACCAGACGCCGGGCTTCCACCGGGTGAACGGCAGGCAGTGGATGACGTCCTGCGAGCCGTACTCGGTCACGGTTCGTTGTTGGACCTACATCTGGGGCACCACCGTCATCCCTGCTGGGGACAGCTATGTCCAGAACAACGGGTGGGTGTTCAACAACCTGACCTACGTCGCCTCCCCCAGGGCGAACTGGGCCGGTAACCCGCTGGGCAACACCGGTGAGTGGACTGCGGCAGATGGACGCCGCTGGCGCACCGAGTGCGACACCGAGCGCACGGGCCGCAATGGCTGCCGCAGCTACACCGAGGCACGCGTGATCGACGTGGTCGAGGGGCAGTACCGACCGACCACCCGGTTCACGTTCAACAGCATGGTGCGGTTCAAGTAACCGATCGCGTCGCGAAGTCGACGACGGACGCCTACGGTCGAGACCCCTGGCCCGAGTCCATGCGACTCAGGCCAGGGGTCTCACCATGTCTCCACTCTTGTCTCGCTGCCCCCTCGACCGCTCGGTTACGGGCGCGCTGAGTTCCTACTCGACCAGCTGGTCGGGAGGCGCCGTGCGAGTGAGCCGTGGCCGGGCCGTGGCCTGCCCGAGGAGCCGACGCAGCGGGTTCTCCAGCGACGCGTCCGGCCGGCGCCACGTCCTGCCGCTGACCATCACCACGCGCTCGTCGAGCATCAACCACACGGCCTGCAGGCGCGTCACCGGGTCATGGACCGGCTCGATCCTGATCTCGGCGAAGCGGGACAGAACCTGACGGAGGTCCCGCTGGGCGAGGGCTGCGGAGGGGAAGGCGCGGGAGCGGATGGCCAGCGGCAACTGGTTGCGCGCCACCACCGTCCAAGAGTGCCCGCCCGCGACCTTGGCCGCGTCGTCGTCCTCCACGGGGCGCGATCCCGGCAGGTCCAGCCAGGTGCGCGCATCGGTGGTGGCTTGGGCCCGCCAGTGCTCGACCGCCGGATCCTCCGCCACGGGGGCCATCGCGGAGATGGCGCGGCAGATCATGGCGCGGCCCTCGTAGCGGACCAGGTCCATGGAAGCGTCGAACAACTCGACGGAGGACGGCAAGGCCTTGGCGGTGCTTGCCGGTCGGCGCACGCTCGGCCGTCGTCGCTGGACCTCCATCACGTGCCCCCTGTTCTCGACGCGTAGCTGCCCGCGACCAACGCCACGTTGTCCACGTAACTGCTCAAATTGTTGTAGCTGAACACCGCTCTGCGCCAGCCCGAGGTTGTGGTCATCGGCCCGGACGCGCACAGGTAGCGCGCGGCCGCGAGCGCGGCGTCGTCGATCTGGTTGGGATCGGCCCAGCCATCACCGTTGCCGTCGGCGCCCCAGCGCTGCCACGTGGAAGGGATGAACTGCATCGGCCCGACCGCGCGGTCCCACACGGCATCACCGTCCCAGACGCCGCCTTCGGTGTCCGGGATGGCCGCGACCCCATCCCCATCGAGCGCCACCCCACGGATCTGGGGTCGCGGGTAGCCGTCGGAGCCCAGGACCGAACCCGCGTGGCTGCCATGCGCCGACTCCACCCAACCGATCCCCGCCAGCGTCGTCCAGCCCAGGCCGCAGGCCGGCTGCTCGGCGTCGACGATGAGGTCGGCCGCCGCGTAGGCCGACAGCGCCCGCGGTGGGATGCCCGTGCGCGCCGCCACGCGCGCGACCCACTCCGGGTCCGCACCCGAGCTCCCGACGCCCGGCGCGGGCTCTGCGGGCAGCGACGGCGTCGGCACGACAGCGGGCTCGGGGAGCGGCGCCGTCGGGAGCGGACGCGGCACCTGCGGCGCCACGGGATCGGGCGGCGCGAGTTGCTGGCCGGGATCCGGAAGTACCGGCGAGGCCCCCTGGAGCTGTGCCATGCCGATGGATCCGATGGCCACGACGCCGATCAGGCCACCGCTCACGCATGCGAGCAGACGGCCCACCCAGTCGCGCCGCGGCGGGTCAACCAGCCAGGGATCACCCAGCGCAGGGGACGTGTTGATGGGCTGGGGCTGCAGTTCACTCATGCCGGTTCCACTGTCTGGGTGGCGGAAGGGGAGGAGACGGGGTCGGCGGGTTGCGGGCTGGACTCCTGGGCCGTCGGGGAACTCGACGGCGTGGCGGCGACCAGGGTCACCGTCGTTCCCACGCGCAGGACAGTCCCCGGGGCAGGGACCACGGACGCCACGACCGCACGCGAGTCGGCCCCGGCAGGTTCGGTGGCGACGGTGAACCCGGAGGACTGCAGGTATGCCGAGGCGTGCGCCACGGTCATGCCCGAGACCTCCGGGACGGCATTGCTTCCTGACGCGATGGTCAGATCAACCGGGCTGCCGGGCTGCACCACCTGCCCCGCGCGCGGGTACTGGGACAGGACCCGGTCTGCCTCCTCGGGCGAGTCGGTCCGGACCACCTCACCCACCCGCAGGCCGGCGTCCTCGAGTACGTCGGCGGCGTCGGAGATGGTGCCGTAGAGGACGGGCACCACCACCGGGTCCCCAGCCGGTTCGCTGCTCTCCACGGTGGTGACGCTCGGAAGGGCGGTTGATGGGGTCGATTCCGGACTGGGCGGGGTGCTCGGGGCCGTGGTCGTCGGCGCGCTCGTGGGAGTGGCCGACGCCGCTCCAGACGATCCGGTGGGCATCGCGACCGGGCTCGCAGTGGGGACGCCGGAGGCAGCCACCGACGGTTCCGCCGCCGGGACAGGGGTCGGCCGCTGTCCCAGGAATCCCAGGCCAACCGCCATCGCGACGACCAGAACCAGCATCACCGCCGCCAGCGCGCCCCCCGAGGACCGCGGGGCGCGAGCCTGCGTCGGGGCGGCCGCAACCGGCTCCAGGTACGCGGGGCGGTTCGACGACGACGCCCGCTCCGGTGCCGCGGACGCGGCCGGGGCACCAACGCCGACGTTGGCGGCGAGTTCGGCTGGCCGCTGCGTCTGAGGGACGAGCGCGGTGGCTAGCGCCGCACCGGCCCAGTGGGGAACGGGTGCGGGGACGACGGGGAGGTCGGCGTCGGCCTGAGGCGCAGGGGCAGTTCCGAGCGGAAGGACGCGGGTTGACCCGACGGCGGGGAGCACCAGGGTGGCGGCGGTGCCGCGGGAGACCGGGGCCGCCACCGTCGCCAAGGCCCCGGCGAAGGCAGCGGCGTCGGGGTAGCGGTCGGTGGGGTCCTTCGCCATCGCCCGGGTGACGATCCGGTCGAACGCCCGCTGCTCCGGGCGGAGCGCCGACGGCACTGGCGGCGGAGCGTCCACGTGCGCCTGAAGCGTCTGCCCGACGGTGTCCCGGGGGAACGGGGCCTGGCCAGTCAGCAGGAAGTGGAGCAGCGCCCCGACCTGATAGAGGTCGCTTGCTGCGGTCACGGGCAGTCCGCGAGCCTGCTCCGGAGACATGAACGACGGATTGCCGACGACGTGCGCGCCCTTCTCCGCCGAAGGGACCAACGGCCGGTCTCCGGAGAGCAGGACGTCCTCACCGACGGCGGCCTCGCCGTCGAGCGCAGCCAGACCGAAGTCGACGATCCGCACCTGCCGCGAACCAACCGGGCCCGCCTCCCCCTGCCGATCTTGGATGACGATGTTGGAGGGACCCAGGTCACGGTGGACCAGCCCTGCCCGGTGGGCCTCACCGAGCCCGGCAAGTACCCCGAGGGTGATCGCGACGGCGTCGGCCGCCGTGGGCCGGTGCTCGGCAACCCACTCCTGGAGGTTGGGGCCGGCGAGCAGCTCGAAAGCGATCCACGGCGTCGGCACCCCGGCCGCGTCGTGGATTCCCGCGCCGTGCACGGCGATGATGTTCGGATGCTCCAGGCCCATCAGGTGGCGCTGTTCGCGGAGGAAGGCCCGCCGTTTCCGCTCGTCCCGACAGAGGTGGGGGTGAAGCAGCTTCACCGCGACGTCGGCCGAGCCGTGCTCGTCGGTGGCGGCGAAAACCGAGCCGGTGCTGCCGGTGCCGAGCAGTGCGCGCAGCCGGTAGCGCCCGTCGAGCACCACACCACCCTCCATCTCGGTCATCTCAGGAGGGCCTCCTCGCCAGTCCCGCTGGTCGAGTAACCGACGAGGAACGAGTCGGCGTGTCGAGACCACCGAAGACCCCCGCTGGTCGAGTAGCCGACGAGGAACGAGTCGGCGTGTCGAGACCACCGACGATCCCCGCTGGTCGAGTAGCCGACGAGGAACGAGTCGGCGTGTCGAGACCACCGACGACTCCCGCTGGTCGAGTAGCCGACGAGGAACGAGTCGGCGTGTCGAGACCACCGACGACTCCCGCTGGTCGAGTAGCCGACGAGGAACGAGTCGGCGTGTCGAGACCACCGATGCGGGTCCACACCTCGCGGACTCCCACTCGATCAACGGAGACGGGGTGAACCAGCATCATCCGAATCGACCGTTGACGTAGTCGTTGGTCCGCTGGTCCTGCGGGTCGCTGAACATCGCCTCGGTGTCCCCGTGCTCGACGATAGCTCCCGGAGTCCCCTGGGAGGCCAGGAAGAAGGCGCACTGCTGCGAGACCCGGTGGGCCTGCTGCATGTTGTGGGTGACGATGACGATGGTGACCTCCTTCTGGAGCTCGGCCATCGTCTCCTCGATGACTCGGGTGGACGTGGGGTCGAGTGCCGAGCACGGTTCGTCCATGAGCAGGACCTTGGGCTTGACCGCCAGGGAACGGGCGATGCACAGGCGCTGCTGCTGACCACCCGAGAGACCACCACCGGGTGCCCGGAGCCGGTCCTTGACCTCCTTCCAGAGACCCGCCGACGTCAGCGAGCGTTCGACGAGCTCGTCCTTGCGGTCCCGGTCTGCCTTGATGCCGGTGAGCTTGAGGCCCGCGATGACGTTGTCGTAGATGCTCATCGCAGGGAACGGGTTGGGCTTCTGGAAGACCATGCCGATGTCCTTGCGGGCGTCCTGCAGCTTCTTGCGGCGGTCGTAGATGTCGTCGCCGTCCAGCATCACCTCCCCCGCCAGCGAAGCCGACGGCACCAGCTCGTGCATCCGGTTGAGGATTCGCAGGAACGTCGACTTTCCGCACCCCGACGGCCCGATCAGCGCGGTCACCTGACCTGCGGGCATCGTCAGCGAGACCTTCTCCAGCACCTTGTGCTGGCCGAACCACGCGGAGATGCTGCGGGCCTCCAGCGTCGAGAGAGATCTGCCGTCAGCCGCCCGTGCCGGAGCTGCGGGTGGGGACGATTGCGGGGCGACCGCGGCTTCCTGTTCGACCCGCGTCGGTGCGACGTACTCCGGCCCCGGCGTGCCCGCCGCGACCGGCAGCACCATCGTGGCGTCCTGTGTCGTGCTCATCTCATGCTCCTTGGTCATCGTCTGTTCACAGCAGGTTGGGCATCAGCAGGGTGATCTGGTCGCCCACGAGCAGGCCCGTCAGCACCAGGACGGGCATGAACACCACCCACGCCTTGGCGAAGCCGACGCGCCGGTAGCAGAGCACAGCCGCGATCTCCGCCGCGACGAGCAGCTGCAGCGCGAACACCAGCGCCCAGACGGTGCGGGCGTCGCCGGCCAGCTCCTTGTGCTCGGGCTGGAGGCTGCGGAAGGTGGTGTCGCGCAGACCCGGAGCCTGCACGTCGCTGACCAGTTGGGCGTCCACCCTGGCGAGGCCGGAGGGCATGTACGGCATGCCGCGCGTGGTCACGAGGATGAGGCGCGACTGCCCGGCCTTGACCGGTGGCGGGGCGAGGTCGCCGGCGTAGCGGACTCCGATCACCTCGTAGGTGTGCTCGCCCTGCCCCGTCACCACCTTGATCTCCTCGCCGGGCGCCAGCTCCGGAATTCGTGAGAACGGAGCCCCGTAGGCCGAGCCGCGTCCCATCAGGACGCTCACGCCAGCCTGGCCGGGGAGGCTCGTGTCGCGGCGGTGGCCGGGCCCGTCGGTGAGCACGCCGGAGGTGGTTCCCTCGACGACGATCTGGTCGAGTCCGATGGCTGGGATCTCGAGCCGCGCCACGGGCTCGCCGTCGCGGAGGAGGACGTCCTCGAAGGTCCCCTCGCTGACCGGTGCGGTGCCGGCCGCGAGCTGTTCGGCGAACGTCGCGCGCAGCTGGTGTTGGGCGACGACGTGCTGCAGGTGGCTGAGCAGCATCAGGTTCGTGAGGAAACCGAGCAGGACCACGACGACCATGACCAGCCAGCCGCGGATCAGCAACTCGCGGGGACCGAGCGGGACCTTCGGCCGGGGCGGCGGCGGCATCCGCCTGGGAGGACGGGGCACGCGCGGCGGGGCCGTCCCCCGCGGCGGCTTCGGCAGCGTACGGGCCCCGCGCGACGGAGGCTGTCCCGGCGACGCGGGGCTCACCTGTCCGCGCTTCGGGTGCGTCCCGGGCCTCACCATCGTCGTCACGCCGGACTCCCGACGGCGCCCAGGGCACCCGCACGGAGCCGGCGGGTGAGCGTCGGAGCGAACCAGATGGCGGCGCCGACCAGCGCTCCACCGCCGAGCAGGTACCAGGGTGGGAAGAACACCCACTGGTCGCGTTCCAGTGGCGCCAGCTCAGTGTCACCGATCTTCTCGGGCGGGACGAACGTCGCGACGGCACGGACCAAAGTCCACTGCCCGAGCCCACCCATGGAAGCCGCCACCACACGCACCTCATCCGGCTTGAGGTCCTCGACGTCGACCCCCATGCCGGGGCCGATCTGCTGCCCCAGCACGTTGATCAGGTGGAACGTGGCCCGGGCGTCGACGGTGGCCCGCGAGGCGTTTCGCACCGAGAACCGCACGGTGTGGGAGTTGGCGAGGGGGTCGAGTGCGAGACGGGTTTCGCCGGAGAGGCCGCTCACGTAGAGCAGGCCACCGATGGAGATCTCGTCCGTCGGCGTCGAGTCCTCGGGCAGCGGGGTGGCCGAGTCCGTAGCCTTGGGAGACTTCGGCGGCTTCGGTTCCTTGGATGGCCGCCCACCATTGGATGGTTTCGGGTTCCCGAACGGCGGGGCCGACGTCGTCGATGACGCCTTGGGGCTGGACTCGACGACGACCACGGAGATGCGGGTACCGTCTCCGGGATCGCCGTTTCCGTCGACAGGATCCTCGGCTTGGGCGAGGGGCCCGGGGGCCCCTAGCACGGAGAACTGGACCGCGACGATCGCCAGGGCTGCCAGCGCAACGCGCCAGCGGCACCGGATACCTGGAGTCATGAGCGGACTTCTCCGCTCTCGACGAGTTCGGGTTCTGATGCGGACGGGGTCCGGGCGGGTTCGTTGGAGGTACCCGACGCCGCGGCGACGGCCTCCTCGATCTTGCGCTTGGCCTCGGCCTCGGTGTGCGCGATCCACTCGGCGGCGCGCCGGGCGTCCAGCCGACGGCGCCAGCGCCAGATCAGCACGCCCCCAACCACCAGCAGGAGCGGAACCACCGCGACCCAGGGCAGTGCCAGCACGAAGGCGTCGCGTTCCACCACCGGGAGAGCGGGCGGGACCATGGCGTCGCCGTCGGTCTGGGTCTGGAGGAGCCACTTGACGTTGGCGAAGCCCACCGACGGCACATCGGCCAGCTCGAACTCCAGGGTGCGCGTGTTGCCGGGCAGCACCTCGTCGAGCGTCGCGAACGTCTCCTGGCCGACGGGGACGCCGAACCAGGTGGTGCCAGACAGGGTGATTCGACCCGAGAGGGCGATGTTGCCGTTGTTGGTCACGGTCGCCTTCGCGGTGACGTCGCCGTCCAGTGGGTTGAGGTCCCCGGAGTGTGACGCCGAGAAGCTGCTGATGGTCATGTTTGCGACGAGTTCGCCGGCGACGCGCACGTACATGCGGTTGGCGATCCGGTTCTCGCGGCTGATCTCACCAGCGCGGAACGACGACGCCACGATTCCGGCGGGATGGTCGCCCGGAGTGGCGTTGGCGGGCACGGTGACCGTGAAGGGCACGACGGTGGCTTCCTGGGGAGCCAGTTCGAGCTCGACCCGCGGTTTGCCGCCGAAGCTGACCCAGGCCCCGGCCTGCTCGGGCGTCTCGTCGGTGTTGAGGAGCGCGAAGTTGCCGACCTCGTCGTTGTAGGCGTCGGTGGCGAAGAGCGTGATCTTGAGTGGGGTGTTGCCCGCGTTGGCGACGCGCACCTGGTCCTTGACAGTCTGGCCCGGTTCAACCTGGTAGCTGTGGCGGGTGCGCTCGGTGATGGTTCCGTCCGGTTCCACGGGGTTGATCGCCATGCCGGAGGTGGCGTCGTCGCGTTGATCGGTGTCGTCGGCGTGGACCGCCTGCGGTGCCAGCAGCACGAGGGCGGCGAACACGAGCGCGAGGAGAACTCTGGGGAGGCGGGGCGGGACAGCGTTCATGGTGGTGCCTTCGGGTTGTCGCCTGGGTTTGGACAGCAGTGGAGTGCCGGGGCCCGAAGGCCCCGACACCCGGGTGCTGCGAGGGTTCAACATGGTTCGGGGACCAGGTCCCCACCCTCAGGGTGGGGACCTGGCCTTTGCTCACTTGGAGACGAGGGTGAGGGTCAGCGTGGAGCCGTACTTGCCCTTCTTTGCACCTTCCGGCGCGACGAAGGTCAGGTCGGCGTCCATGACGGTCGACTCGGAGTAGGTTCCAGCAGCAGCCTCGGCGAAGGTCGAGGCGTAGACGGCGCCACCGGCGGTCTGCTCGGCACCGAACGTGGCAGCAGCCCAGTTCGGTGCGTCGACAGCGGCGGGAGCCTGGGACACGAGGGTCTGCTTGAGGCCGAGGGCCGAAGCGGGGATCGTGTCGGTGCCGTTGCTGTGCACGAACTCGTTGACGTTGGTGGTCAGGGTCCAGCCCTCGAGGGTGAGGTAGCGCTGGTCGATGACCTCGACCTCACCGAGCGTGCCGGTGGACTGCGACTTGCCATTGACGAGCTGACCGAGGGTCAGCTCGTTGGCCTTCTTGGTGCGGTCGACGAGGATGAAGTCGCCGTTGCCCTGGACGTTGGCGATCAGGTCGGCGGACGCGGACTGGCCGGCCGGGACGTTGATCGTGGCCCAGCCGAGGACGTCGCCAGCCTTGTTGGCGAGGACGAAGTTGATGTCGCCCTCCAGGCCGAGGCCCTGGTAGGAAGCGGTGACGACGCCACCGGTAACGGCGTGCTCGCCGAGGGAGACGTACTCGGTACCGTTGTGGGCCCACACGTTCACCGAGGACTCGGTGGTGGTGGTGTTGAGGGTGACCGTGTTGGTCTTGGCGTCAGCCGAGCCGGTCACGCCGTTGGAGTTGGTGGCGTCCAGAGCAGCGGCCGGAGCCGCGGCGGAGGAGACGGTCACCGTGAAGGTGCCCTCGGAGCCGTTGTAGGCAGCGTCGCTGGGGGTGAAGACGGCGCGGAAGTTGTGCGTGCCCTCGGTCAGCGCGGAGGTGGTGATGGTCGCGGAGCCAGCGGCGACGGCCTGCGTGCCGATCGACGCCTCACCGTTGTAGAACGTGACGTTGCCGGCAACAGCGGTGGAGTCCGCGGCTGCGACGGTGGCGGTCAGGTCGACGGTGTCACCGGTGAAGGCCGAGGTGGCCGACGAGGTGAGCGTGGTGGTGGTGGCGATGGCCGCGGGGCCTTCGAGGACCATCGGAGCGACGGTGTAGTTTCCGGTGCCAGCCTGGATGGTGATCTCACGGTACGTAGCTCCGACGACCGTCACACCGTTGTTGATGGTGTAGGCGACGCCGTACCAGTACGTACCGCCAGCGGCAATGTCGTCGGCAATGCCACCAGGGCCGCCGTTGATGCTGTCCAAAACCATGTAGGGCATCAGCGTGCCGCCGTTGGGGCCAGCCGCCGAGTCGACTGCGAACGCGTTCCACGTGTTTGTGCCACCCACGACGTCAGCAGCGGTCTTCTCCGCGAGGAAGCGGTAGACGCCGGTGAACGACTCGGTCCCCGTGACCGGGCGAACGCCGTCTTGGTTTGGCGCGTTGATTTCCGCCAGGTAGTCGGTCGGGCTAGCCGCGGCGTACACATCCTCGCTGCGGGTGAAGACCCTTGAGGAGTCATTGGGGACGGGCAGGAACTCGGCGTCGTACAGGAAGAAGCCGCCCTTCGAGCCCTCTGCGACCGAACCTGCGGGCTGCGGGTTGATCGGGTCGCCTTCAGCGGCATGCGCGGAGACCGCGTTCGCGGCCACGAGGGCCAGGGAGACGGCGCCGACGACTGCGGCGCGCTTAATGTTGAAGTTCATTTCATTCCTTTTCAGGTGACTTTGGTCAGCGCAGGTTTGAGCGCTGGGGGGTGGTGGTGGAGGGTGCGAGGAAGCCGAACTTCTTCTTCACCGAACCCGCCTGGACAGGCACGGTGCTCTGAGTGTTACCGAGCTTCTGACCCGCGTTGCTAACGAGGTTGGCGAGGCTTGCGTCGTACTTGGGGTCACCGGCGGTCACGCGGGCGTTCTCGACGACGATGTAGGTGTCGCGGCCCCACGTGGTGTTGGAGTAGAACGCAGCGTTCGGAACCATGGCGGTGCCGGTGCCGGTGACGGCCGGGGTGCCGGCGACGGGCGAGCCGACGACAACTCCCGCACCGCGGCGGTCGATGCCTGCACCGGTGTTCTGGGCAACCCACTGGGCAGCCGACATCGGGGTCACGGCGTTGGCCGGGAAGGCCGAGCCGTCAGAAAGCGAGTTGGTGTCGTGCTCCTGGCCCACCTTGACGCACGCACCCAGCGTGGCCTCAGTGAGGCCGAGCTTGGACAGCCAGTCGGAGCGGGTGCCCGAGCCGGACTGCGGGATCACCGGCGTGACGGTGGTGCCGCCAACGGTGGTGATGGTGCAGTCGAACAGGCCCTTGAGTGTGGCCTGATCGATGTTCTCGAACGCGGCGTTGGCGCCACCGGAGTGCGCGTAGGTGAGGGCGTCACGGCCGAACGGGATGTACAGCAGCGGGCCGGTGGGGTTGGCGCTTGAGCCGGGCCCGGAGGACGAGCGGGCGATGTCGACCTGGCCGGTGATTACGACGCTGGCAGGGCTGCCCGGCGTACCGGAGGTGTAGGGCGCGCCGTCGATGGAGCGGCTGAGCGCCTTGACGCCGTCACCCGAGCCGTTGGGCCGGCCGAAGCGCGGACCGTTGGTCTTGGTCTGGATCCAGGTGCTGCCAGTGGCGTCGAACGAACCAATGTTCTGGTCGCCGGCAGTCGAGCGAACAGTGCCACCGGAGATGCTGGTTCCGTTTGCCAGGGCGTTCATGACGTCCTGGAGGGTGTCGGAACCAACAACCGCGAAGCTGTTGGAGACCGGCTCGGCCGAGGCCTGAGGGGCGACGACGGAACCGAGGGCGAGGCCAGCTGCCGCCCCGAGGGCGACAATCTTGGAGACCTTGCTAAACTTCATCAATGAGTCCTTTCACTCGATGAAGAAGGACCGGGTGCCGCTTCTGCTGCACCCAGCTGAGTCGACGGCGCTTCCAACGCCGCTGACCCGTTGGTCACCCACGTGGGTGACCCCTTTCGGCCGGGGTTCCCGCCCCGGCCGAAGTCTGTGTATGGACCCGGCGCTTTCACGGCAGCCGCCGGAAGCGCGAGATCGCGGGGATGCCCAGGGCCGCAGCCACTCCCACCAGACCGGTGGCAGGCACGACGACGCTCAATGGCCCGACACCTGGATCATCCGGAGTGGCGGCACCCGCCAGCGCACCCGCAGGTTCGCCGTCGGCCACCGGATCCGAAGCCGGTGGTTGGGGAACCGCCGGCTGGGCGGGCGGCTGAGGTTGCGCGGCAACCGATGGCACCACCGGCTGCTGCGCCGCGGGCTGGTTGCCCACTGGCGGGTTCGAAGGTGGTTGCGTCCTGTGCTGGACGGCGGACTGGCTGGGTGCGGCGCTCGGGCTGGAACTCGGGAGCGGGCTGGGGCTGGAGCTGCTGCTCGGGCTGGGCTCCGAACTCGGAACTGGGCTCGGGTCCACAGCGATGGCGCTGGGCGAAGGGCTCGGGGACGGTACCGGCTCCGGCCAGCCACCGGCACGGATCGCCTCGGCGGCCGCCAGCGCCTGCGTCCGCCAGGCCTCGGGGATGGGTGCATACCCAGGCGGCAGCTGGCCATCGTCCGTGCCCGGCGTCTGGCCCTTGGTGACCCCGTACTCGATCAGATCGGCGTAGGAAGCGCGCATGGCGTCGTCGGTCTGATTGGGATTGAGGGCCGCGTACACCGGTACCGTCAAGGGATAGGCGTCCTTCGCGTTCTTCGCATCGCTGGACGCGGGATTGAACCGCACCACCTGCTTCTGGTCGGCGTCAGGCTCCATGGCTGCCGCGGCCGCCGCCAACGTCGTTGCCGTGGGAGCTACGAACTCGCCGGCCGAGTTGCGCAGCAGGGCCGTCGACGTCTGGTACTGCTGGGCCGACGGAGTGGAACTGAGCGCGATGATGTGCTGGTTGCCAGGCATCTGCCTCTGCGACTTGTGGAACTTCGGGGGGCGCGCAAGCCGGTCCCAGTCACCGAGCATCATGCCGTCGCCGCGAAGCACCTTGTAGGCCCCCTCCGCGAAGCTGGCGGTATACGGTCGCCACGTCACCAGATTCACTGCACCAGTGCCGTTGACCGGTTCATCAACCGTGTTGTCTGGCCGCTCGATCGGGTCCGCCTTGGGGAACGAGTCGGTTGGCAACTCCAGCGGGACACCCGTCGGGTTCACGTCCGGGTTCGTCGAGTACCAAGGGTTGACCGTCATGCCCCATGGGTCCGGTTCACCGTCGAGCCAAGCCTTCGCCTCTGGATCGGCGAGGATGTACTCCCACACCTGGACGGCGAGGTCGGAGCGCCCAAGCGGCATCAGGGCGTCGGCCACCGACATGTCGATGATTGTCTGGAAGGTCCATTCCTCGTCGTTGATCTCCCGGAAATCCGGGTCCCAAACGATCGTCAGCGGATTCTCCCCGAGGTGTTCTGCTTCGGTCCGCGTCGGGATCGCGTTGCGATAGGAGGCCGTCAGCAACTTCGCCAGGAGTCTCGGGGTGAGCTTCATCTGGGGGAGCGGCAGTCCTCGACGGATCCTGTACTCTTCCGGGGCCTCGGCCGGGTGCGGCGCAGCGTCGACCACATAGGACACCGAGACTCCGCCCAGCGCGACCGGCGCGTAGGCCAACGGATCGCGTTCCCAACCGAGGTTCTCGATGTCCAGAGGGCGCGACGCAAACGCCAGAGCGCTCGGCGTGGTGCCAGCCGCATTCAGGACGGCGTCGGACTCCGGAACCTGAGCCAGCGTGAACGGCGAGCCACCCTCACCTTGGCACACCACCGGCTGCCAGGACGCGATCGCCGCGGCAGCGAGCTCACTTCCCGCGAGCTGACGTTCGGCCGCGCCCAGTTCGCAACGCGAACCGAGGGGTTTGAAGTCGAGCTTGATGGCCAGATGGTGCTCCCAAGCGTCCCACCACAGGCCTGACGTCTGGGCACCGATGTTCACCGCTCCGTTGTCGGCCACGCCGCGCGGGATGATCACAAGCCAACACGAGCTTCCGCTGACCGCACCTCCGTTCGAGGAGACCGGGTTGCCGCACCCGAGCCCCGGGGACTGCATGGCGGTCTGGAGTTCGAACGGGATGGCGCCGGTCCCGTCGGGTCCGAACGGCGCCCAGCTGATCTCGTTGGTGGTGGCGGCGCTGAAATAGCGGTTGGTAGTGAGGTTTGCCCACTCCTTCTCGGGCTTCAGGACGACCTGACCCTTGTCGTCCAGGGTGACGTTGGTCAGCACCTTGTCGGCCGGCGCCTTCTTCTCGTCGACGATCTGCTCCGCGTTCCAGGCGACGAAGGGCGTGGCGCTCCAGCTGGCCCACTGCCCCGCGGCTGAGAAGAATTCGTCCTGGGGAGCGACCGAATCGGCCTCGCGGAAGCCGTCCCGTCTGGCGCCGTACATGTTGGTGCCCCCGTACTGACACGTGCGACGGTCAGGGTGGCCGGGGTTGTCCGGGTCCTCGCCCCAGCACTGCGCGATCTGCAGGAAGTTCTCACCGCCCACCGAGCCCTGAGGAGGAGCCGAGAGCGTGCCGCCCTTGTAGGTGATCTTGATGCCCTGGGCGAGGAGATCCTTCGTCTGGGAGACCGTCACCTCAAGGTCGGGGAAGGGGGCACCGTCGGGGTTGAGTGCGTAGTCGCGGGACTTGATGGTGACGGCAGAGTCCGTCATCTGCTCGTCAGCCGACGCGGTGCCGACGGTGGCGGCGGGCACCAGCGCGGTCGCCATCACCAGCAGGGCGAGCGCCAGCCCGAGACGATGTTTTTGGGAGGTCTCCCCGCGAAAGGTCTGCTCACGCATCGCCATTGCCACCACCGGTCCTTAGAAGCTGACTGGCGAGGGGCGGGACCACGACGGCACCGACGAGCAGCGCGGCGGCCACCACCATCAGCCACTGCTGGGTGCCCATCCCCTGCTCAGGCAGGGTGAAGGGGCTCGCCGCCGCCCGACCGAGGCCGTTGCCCGAGCCGGAAGAGCCGTCACTGACGCCCGGGTCTGCGCCGACGATGACGTTGCCCTCCTCGTCGTAGACGGGCACCTGTTCCGCGGGATCAACGCCCGGGTCCGCCGGGACGCCCGGCTGGTCCGGGTCGGGGTTGACCGCACCAGCTGGGTTGTTCGGGTCGGCTGGGTTGTTCGGGTCGGCTGGGTTGTTCGGGTCGGCCGGGCCGCCGCCGGGGTTGTTCGCACCCGGGTTGTTCGTACCCGGGGTGTTGGTCCCGGGTTGGTTCGTACCCGGGGTGTTGGTCCCGGGTTGGTTCGTACCCGGGGCGTTCGTGCCCGGGTTGGTAGTCCCCGGGGTCTGCGCACCCGGCTTCACTGGCGTCTCGGCGGGGGCGCCGGCGGTGCCCGTGGTGCACTGTGTCGGCCCCTGCTTGTCGCACGCCTGGGGCTGAGGCGCGACGGCGGCGAGCTGGTTCTTTGCCGGCGAGTCGCCCGGCTTGAAGGTGGGATTGCCGCACTTGTTGAAGTCGATGCCGGCGCTGCCTGCCCCGGGGATGCGCTTGATCTGGTCAGAGCCCGCCATGACCAGGTTCATCGGCAGCGGCGAGTAGCCGAGGGTGTCGGCCTGCTGCTGCCCGTCGCAGAGCACATACCGCAGGAACGCGCCCAGCGTCTTGCCCTTGTTCTCGTCGAAGATGTCCCGCCCGGCCTGGATCTCGGTGGGGACGATCGCGTAGGAGTAGCTCGACAGCGGGTAGGTGCGGGGGTCCTTGTCATTGTAGACCCCGCTGAGGTTCTGCGTGAGGTCGGAGTTGATGCCGGCCTTCGTCAGCGCCACGGCCACGGAGTACGCCGTCGGTTCCACGTAGTAGCCGGCCTTGTTCAACACCTTCGCGACGGGGAACCCCGCCTTCTTCGCGTAGGAGTACTCCACGTAGGTGATGGCGCCCTCGCCGTAGTTCTGCGCCACGTAACCCGAGACGCCGTCGGAGCCCTTCTGGGCCTTCGCGTTGCCGAACATGGGGTACTGCGACGTCATGCCGCGGGTCCACAGGTTGGGGTACTGCTGCGACATCCAGAGCGTGAACTGGGCGCTCGTGCCGGATCCGTCGGAGCGGATCACGGGCGTAACCGCGCGGTCCGGCATGACCAGTCCGGGGTTGTCGGCGACGATGGCCGGGTCGTTCCACTTGCTGATGGCGCCGGTGAAGATCTTGGTGATCGTCTCCCCGGACAGTCGAAGGTTCGTGACCCGCTTGCCGTTGATCTTCAGGTTGTACATGAAGCTCGTGCCGCCGGCCACGATCGGCATGTAGGCGAAGCCGACGGTCGGTTTCTCGGGCGCGGAACCGTCCTCCGGCGCCGCCTGGAACGGGATCTCGGAGATGGCGAAGTCCACAGTCCCGTCAATGAAGTCCCGGCGGCCGGAGGTGGAGCCGACGCCCGAGTAGTTGACCGTCATGGAGTAGTTCCGAGCCACGTTGGAGCGCCACTGGTCGAGCGCGTTCTGGGACCACGTGGAGCCGGTGCCGGTGATGGGATAGAAGCTCTCGGCGCCGGACAGGCGGACGGCTCCGGGCAGGGTGACGACCAGCAGCACGGCGAGGACCATGACCAGGAGTCGGCGCTTCATGGGGTCTCCTTGACATCGGGATCGGGAGTGGTGCTGGCTTCGTTGATCGTCACTTCGACAGACGACTCGAGACCCGCTCGCGTGCTGAACCGCAGGACATCCCGCTTGGACGCGGCCCGCACGGCCCGCTGCTGGCGAGGCGTGAGTTCGCCAGGTCCGCGGCCACCCAGAGTGCGGGCAACTATGAACAGCACCAGCACCAGGACCATCAGCACGGCCGCAGCTCCGAAACCGCGGGCGATCATCGTCGGCTCCGGGGAGCGTACGAAGTCGAACACCTGCAGCGGCAGGGAGATCATCGGCCCGCTGAACGGGTTGACGTTGAGGGCGGCGGTGACGCCCGAGGTGAGCAGAACCGGGCTGGTCTCGCCGATACCGCGGGCAGTGCCGAGGATCACCGACGTCACCAGGCCCGACTTCGCCGTCGGCAGCACCACGTGCCGGACGGTGTTCCACCGCGACGAGCCCAGGGCGTAGGAGGCCTCCCGCAGGTTCTGCGGCACCAGGCGCAGCACGACGTCGGCCGACCGGATCACCACCGGCAGCATCATCACGGTGATCGCGACGGCGGCCGCGAAGCCCGACCGCTCGTGGGTGACGCCCTGGATGATGGCGGCGTAGACGAACAGGCCGGCGACGATGGAGGGCAGCGCCGTCATCGCGTCGGAGATGGTGCGCACCAGCCTCGCGAACCGCCCACCCACTTCGTTGAGGTAGACCGCCGTGCCCACGCCAAGGGGGATGGTGATGGCCAGCGCGATGCTGATCTGGATGAGTGTGCCGACGATGGCGTGCATGACGCCGCCGGCGGTGAGCGGGTCGAGGGGGCCTGCGAACTGCATGGTCTGGGTGAAGAAGTTGCCGTGCTGCAGGGCCTCGACCCCGCGCACCAGGGTGTAGACGACGATGAACAACAGGGCGCTGAAGACGACGACTCCCGCGCTGCCGAACAGCACCGTCGCCAGGCGGTCCCGCACATCCATGGCCCCGTTGTCCCTGGAGACGAGCAGCACGTAGAGGGCCAGGAAGCAGCCGAACGCCACGACGACCCACCCGATGGGACCCGACAGCGGAGCGAACCAGCCGAAGAGCAGAGCCGCGAGCGCCGCCGCCGCGACGCCCGCCCCGATCAGGTCGTAGCGCTGACGGAAGGTGGCGCCGCGGACCTCGCGTCGGGGACCTTCGGGCAGATCGTCGGCGTGGCGCGGCAGGAAGGTGCGCCGCTCGTCGCCGGTCCGCGGTGCGGTGATCAGGTCAGTCATCGCTCTCGGCCCCCGATCGGGAGCGGGCGACGATGGACGAGGCAGTGAAGTTGATGACCAGAGTCAGCAGGAAGAGCACGAGCCCGGCCGCCATGAGTGCGGACAGACCGAACTCGCTCGCCTCGCCGTAACGGAGGGCGATAAGGGCCGACACCGAGTTCGTGCCGGTCTTGAGGACCTGCCAGTTGATGGTGAAGATCGGGCTGATGATCATGTAGACGGCGATCGTCTCGCCGAGCGCACGGCCCAGGCCAAGCATGACCCCGCCGATGACGCCCCCCTTGCCGAAGGGCAGGACCACGGCCTGGATCATTCCCCAGCGGGTGGAGCCCAGCGCGTAGGCACCCTCGCGCTCACCGATGGGCGCGCGCGAGAAGCCTTCCCGCATGATCGCCGTCTGCGTCGGGACCACCATGAGCCCGACGACGATGCCCGCCAGGAACGCCGACGACGTGAACGCGCTCGCATCGGTGAACGCGACGCCGTCGCCGTCGGTCACGGCGAACACGGGGATCCACCCAAAGAACGTGGAAATCCACTCCGACACCGGGATGATCTCGCTCTGCAGGAAGTACACACCCCACAACCCGAAGATGATGCTCGGGACTGCGGCCATCAAGTCCACCAGTGAGATCAGGAACGAGCGAACCTTCTCCGTCACCACTTCAGACAGCAGCAGGGCGGTGCCGAGCGAGAGGGGGACGCTGACGCACAGGGCGATCAGCGCGATCGTGACGGTGCCGAAGAGGATGGCCGCGACGCCGAACTCCCCCGTCTCCGGGGACCAGGCCTGCTCTGTCAGGAACGAGGGACCCGCGGCCGCGAGCGCGTCGGAGGCCCGCAGCGAGAGGAACAGCCCGACGGCGATCATGATGGCCACCGTGATGGCGCCGGCGGAGAAGGCCGTCCTGCGGAAGATCGCGTCGCTGGGTGACTGCTTCGTGACCAGCTTGCGCGGGGAGTCGGGTGGGCTCGTCGGAGTGTTGGGGGAGGTCAGCGACTCCGCGACGGGCGCAGCTTCAACCACACCGATCATCGGAAACACCCCCGAAATTCCAATGGCCAAGAACCCTGAGATCCGGCCGACGAGCACAAGCTAGGCCGCTCCGTCGCAACACAGCAAGCGGGAAAGTGAACGGACAGCCAACCGGCAATGAACAATCTGGGAGATGGAAAACAGTCGATCCCGTTGGGATAACGGGAGGTGAACGACATCGTTTCAACAGGGGATTGCGACGCGGTGGGAGTCCTTGCGTCGGCTTCCCCACCTGGGGCGTGGGCGTCGGAAACCCGTTGACTTTGGCTCGGTGGGTGACTGGGTTCATCAGCCCCGGATGGGAGAAGAGCGATGAACGGTCCCGCTAGTTCCCATCACTCGACGTTGCCCAGCACTCCCGCGCGTTCACCAGCGCTTCCGGGCGTTGACCAGCGCTTCCGCGCGTTGACCAGCGCTATCGCTCGGCACCAGCCCAATACGGCTGGTGCCGCGCAACAACGCTGGTGAACCGGGAACCCCGGGGCGCCTCCGACGGCGCAACCGCATCCGACGCCAGCGCAGCGACACCGACGGCGGTGGATTCGTGCGCCAGCGCAGCGACGGCGACTCGGCTGGGCGCGCATTGACCAGCACTTCCGCGCGTTCACCAGCGCTTCCGCGCGTTGACCAGCGCTGTCGCTCGGCACCAGCCATACAAGGCTGGTGTCGCGCAACAACGCTGGTGAACCGGGAACCCTGGGGCCGTCCGACGGCGCAACCGCACCCGTCGCCAGCGCATCGATACCGACGCTTGTGGATGCGTGCGGCAGCGCAGCAACGCCGACTCCCGCCGGGGCGCGCATTGACCAGCGCTCCCACGCGTTCACCAGCGCTCCCGCGCGTTGACCAGCGCTATCGCTCGGCACCAGCCATAC
This sequence comes from Tessaracoccus sp. OS52, assembly GCF_020687685.1. Classification (GTDB taxonomy): domain Bacteria; phylum Actinomycetota; class Actinomycetes; order Propionibacteriales; family Propionibacteriaceae; genus Arachnia. The sequence continues at coordinate 261,307 of NZ_JAJEWM010000003.1, forward strand.
AAGGCTGGTGCCGCGCAACAACGCTGGTGAACCGGGACGCTTGTTCAGGTTCTTCCGAGTGGAGGACCGGTGGTGGTGTCCGACGAGCGCAACAACGCTGGTGAACCAGGACGCTTGTCAGCTTGCACGGAGGACCGGTGGTGGTGGCGACACGCGCGACGACGCTGGCCAAGGGCGACGCTCGACAGTGGTCGCACACCAACCGGGACGCGGCACAAGGCCGCCCGGGCTCAGCCGACGGGGGCGATCTCCAGCCGGTCCAGGGTCTCGCGCAGGACGGCGACCTGCTCCGCGCTCGGCTCATCGAGGGCAACCCGGCAGGGTCCGGCGGGGATTCCCTGCAGGTCCAGCGCCTTCTTGACGAGGGCGAAGTTCGCACCCTCGCAGGCGGTCACCACTCGCTCCACCCGAGCCTGGGCGAGCGTGATCGCCTCCTCGTCGCCGGAACGCAGCGCATCCCGGAGCCCGACGAAGACGGCCGGGAAGGCCGCCGACATGCCACTCACCGCCCCAGCGGCACCCCCGCGCACGCAGTCGGCGAAGGTGACGTCGTTGCCGGTGAAGACCTCGAAGCTCGCGTCCAGCGGGTCGACGTAGGCAAGCGTCTCCTCCGTTCGCATCCCGCTCACCTTGATGCCCACCAGCCCAGCCTGGGTGACGATCTCGCGCAACTGCTCGGGCGACAGCAGCACCGTCGTCCTGGCCGGGAAGTGGTAGGCGTAGAACTGACCCCTGCCGATGCTGTCGAGATCGGTGTAGTAGTCGGCCAGGGCTGCCCGGTGCGCCACCTCGAAGTAGGGGGTCATGGCTGCGAACCGCGTGGCGCCGACGTCGCGGGCGGCGGCCGTCAGCCTCGACGCCTGGCGCAGGCTGGGTGCGCCGACGTGCGCGATGACGCGATCAGGACCGAAGACCTTCACCGCGCTGGCGATCACGGCCGTGCGCTCGTCGTCGTCGAGGGCCACGAACTCGCCGGTGGTGCCCATGGCGAACACGCCGTCGACCCCCGAGGCCTCGAGCCACTGGTGGTACTCGTCAACGAGGCCGACGTCGAGGTCCCCGGACGGGAGCAGCGGTGTGATCGAGGCGGTGTAGAGCTGGGCGTCATTGGCAGCCATGGGGTCTCCTTGCGGTCTGGCGTCGTTACTGGGTTGCGGGTAGGTATCCGAGTTGCCCCGAGAGGCTGGCGGCGGCGTGGAGGACGGGTCGGGCCCACTCCTGCTCCGAGCGGGCCGTCCAGCGCACGTCGGGGACGGACGTGCTGATGGCGGCGACGACGTCACCCTCGACGTCGCGCACGACGGCGGCCGCGCAGCGCAGGCCGGGCGTGGACTCCCCGACCTCGAGTGCGTAGCCGCGTTCGCGCGTCGCGGCCAGGTCAGAGAGGAGTTCGGACAGCGTCCTGATGCTGTTGCCGGTCATCACGGGAAGGTTCTCCGGATCCGGGTACAGGTCGGCGAGTTCCGCGTCGGAGAGCGCGGAGAGCAGCGCCTTGCCGACGGCGGTGCAGGACGCGGGCAGGCTCTGGCCGATCCCGGAGGGGATCTGGAACAGGGAGCGGGCCTCGATCTTGGCAAGGTAGAACACCGAGGAACCCCGTCGGATGCCGACGCTCGCGGTCTCCTTCAGTTCCTCCGAGAGCGCGCGGGCGGCGACGTTGGCCGCGCCGAGCAGGTCGAACCGCTCCGCGTAGGCGTTGCCCAGGTGCAGCAGCTTCACCCCGAGGGTGAACTGGCCGGTGTCCTCGTTCTTCTGCAGGTAGCCGCGGCTCACCAACGTCGTGAGCAACTCGTGCACGCTCGAGCGCGGGAGGCCGGTGCGGCGCACCACTTCGGCCATTGACAACGCCGTCGGCCCATCCACGAAGAGTTCGAGGATGTCGAGGGTACGCACCACCGCTGGTGTCATCCGGGCCATGCGGCGATGGTAGCGCCAATTGAATCCTGTCCAACACTTGACATCACAATCCGAAACTTGCAAGATGAATCCAATACTTCGGACAGCGATCCGATATCAGAGACACGAAGGAGTGCTCCAGACATGGCGCAAACCGCAGCGATCATCGGTTCCGGGAACATCGGCACCGACCTCATGTACAAGCTGACCAGACGTGATGGAAACGTGAAGCTGGTCGCACTCGTCGGTATCGACCCGAACTCCGACGGCCTCGCCAAGGCACGCGCCCTCGGCCTGGAGGCCATCCACACCGGCGTCGACGGCCTCATCGACAGCCCCCTGTTCGACGACCTCGCGATCGTGTTCGACGCCACCTCGGCCTCGGCGCACCACGTGAACGCCGAGAAGCTGACGGCCGCCAAGCCGGGCATCCGGCTCATCGACCTCACGCCCGCCGCGATCGGCCCCTACTGCGTGCCGGTGGTCAACCTCGAGGAGCACATCGACGCCCCGAACCTGAACATGGTGACGTGCGGCGGCCAGGCGACCGTCCCGATCGTCGCCGCCGTTTCCGCCATCACCAAGGTCCACTACGCCGAGATCGTGGCCTCAATCAGCAGCCGCTCCGCCGGCCCCGGGACCCGCGCCAACATCGACGAGTTCACCGAGACCACGGCGGAGGCCATCAAGAGCGTCGGCGGCGCCACCCACGGCAAGGCCCTCATCATCCTCAACCCCGCCGAGCCCCCGGCCCTCATGCGCGACACCGTCTACACCCTGTGCGACGAGGCCGACCGCGACGCCATCGTCGCCTCCATCGAGAAGACGGTCGCCGGCGTCGCCAAGTACGTGCCGGGCTACCGCCTCAAGCAGGAGGTGCAGTTCGACAAGGTCGAGAACGTTCGCGTACCCGTCGTCGGCAACTTCTCCGGCCTCAAGGTGTCGGTGTTCCTCGAAGTCGAGGGTGCCGCCGACTACCTGCCCGCCTTCGCGGGGAACCTCGACATCATGACCTCCGCGGCGGCCCAGGCCGCAGCCGTCGTCGCCGACCGTCTCGACCAAGTAGTTGGAGTCTGACAATGACCAAGAAGATCTTCGTTTCCGACGTCACCCTGCGTGACGGCAGCCACGCCGTCGGGCACCAGTACACCGTCGAGCAGGTGAAGCAGGTCGTCTCCGCGCTCGACGCCGCCGGTGTCGACAGCATCGAGGTGGCCCACGGCGACGGCCTCAGCGGCTCCACCGTCACCTACGGCTTCGCCAAGCACTCCGACCTCGAACTCATCGAGGCCGCGGTCAGCGTCGCGAAGAACGCGGCCATCGCCACCCTGCTGCTTCCCGGCGTCGGCACCGTCCGTGAGTTGAAGGACGCGGCGGCGGCGGGCGTCTCGTACGTGCGCATCGCCACCCACTGCACCGAGGCCGACGTCTCCGCCCAGCACATCGCCACGGCGCGGGAGATCGGGCTCAACACCACTGGCTTCCTGATGATGAGCGCCCTCGCGTCCCCCGCCAAGCTCGCCGAGCAGGCCAAGCTGATGGAGAGCTACGGCGCCCAGTGCGTCTACGTCACCGACTCCTCGGGCGGACTCACCACGCGCGACTACGCCGAACGCATCCGCGCCGTCCGTGACGCGCTCAAGCCCGAGACCGAGATCGGCGTGCACGCCCACGAGAACCTGTCCCTCAGCGTCGCCAACTCCGTGGCCGCCGTCGAGGAGGGCGCGTACCGCGTCGACGCCAGCCTCGCGGGCATGGGCGCCGGGGCCGGCAACACGCCGATCGAGGCGTTCGTCGCCGTGGCCAACCGCCTCGGCTGGGAGCACGGCGCGGACTTGCGCAAGCTGCTCGACGCCGCCGACGACATCATCCGACCGCTGCAGGTCCGTCCCGTCCGGGTGGACCGCGAGACGCTGGCCCTCGGCTACGCGAACGTCTACTCCAGCTTCCTCCTCCACGCCGAACGTGCGTCCCAGCGCTACGGGGTTCCCACCTTCGACATCCTCACCGAACTCGGTAACCGCAAGATGATCGGCGGTCAGGAAGACCTGATCGTCGACGTCGCCCTGGATCTCGCTCGTCGCTGACCTGATCCACTCGCCTAAACTGACCCAACCCCAGAAAGAAGCAAGCCCATGAGCTCCACCAAAGTCGCTGAGCCACCGGTCGACAAGTCCGCGCTGATCCCGAAGTCCGAGCGTTACCGCGCCCTGGCCGGCAGCGCCGTCGGCGGCATCGTCGAATGGTATGACTACTTCCTCTACGGGACGATGTCGGCCATCGTGTTCGGCCCGCTGTTCTTCCCGTCGGACAACCCGGTCGTCGAGCAGCTGCTGGCCCTCACGTCCTTCGCGCTGGCGTTCGCGATCCGCCCCATCGGCGGCGTCCTGTTCTCCCACATGGGTGACCGGATCGGGCGCAAGAAGACCCTCGTCGTCACCCTCACCCTGATGGGTGCCACGACGGTGGGCATCGGCCTGGTGCCGACCTTCGCCACGATCGGCGTCGCGGCCCCCATCATCCTGACCTTCCTGCGGTTGCTCCAGGGCCTCGCCCTGGGCGGCGAATGGGGCGGTGGCCTCCTGATGGCCGTCGAGTACTCCCCCAGCAAGAAGCGCGGCTTCTACGGGGCCATCCCCCAGACCGGCGCCCTCATCGGCCTCGCGCTGGGCAACCTGGCCGTCACCGGCAGCCTGTCGATCTTCTCCGAGGAGGACTTCCTCTCCTACGGCTGGCGCATCCCGTTCCTGATCTCCATCGTCCTGGTCCTCCTGGGCCTGTGGATTCGCAAGGCCGTCGGCGAGACGCCGTCGTTCAAGCGTGTCACCGCGGAGCGCAAGACCGAGAAGCTGCCCATCGCCGCCATCTTCAAGAAGAACTCCCGCGAGGTGTTCATCGTCGTCGGGGCCAAGGCCATCGAGACCGGCACGTTCTTCCTGTTCGCCACCTACACGATCTCCCACATGCTGGGGCTCGGGTACGAACGGGTCGAGGCCCTCAACGCGGTGCTGATCGCGGCCCTGATCGCCGTCCCGCTGATGCTGTTGGCTGGTTCGCTCTCGGACCGCATCGGCCGCAAGAAGGTCTACGGCATCGGCACCGTCCTGGCCATGGCCTACGTGATCCCCTACTTCTGGCTTCTTGAGCAGGGTTCTTGGTGGACCGCGCTGGTGGCCATCATCATCGGCTTCAGCTGCATCTGGTCGCTCTACGGCGCGACGCTGGGCTCCTACTTCGCCGAGAGCTTCCCGCCTGCCGTCCGCTACACGGGCGTCTCCCTCGGCTACCAGGTGGGCGCTGCCCTGTTCGGTGGCCCGCTGCCCCTGATCGCCACCGCCCTGCTGGCGACCTACTCCAGCTACCTCCCGATCGGCGCCGTCATCATCGCCTTCGGCACCATCTCGCTGATCGCGCTGGCCTTCACCAAGGACCGCACAGGTCAGCCGCTCGACGACTGACCTTCGACACCCCGACGATCCCCGGCCCGCGCCCATGCGGTGCCGGGGATCGTCGCATTCCGGGCCGACCTCGCGGGCTGCCGCGGCGCGGTCAAGGGCTCCGGAGCGCGGGGCCGCCGCGGCCCCGTCGAGGCTAGGTGGTCGTTCGCTGCTCCGTCGCGGAGCACACGATGCACACCTAGTTGGGCGACTCGCCACCGACCTCAGGCGCCCTCTGGCTCGAACAATCGCAGACGGAATCGCTTGTAAACGGCCCTCATTCGGTGGTATTGCCGCAAGGGCAACTTAGTGCAACTGCTGGAGTGGCCCGTAGGCCCTAGCAAGAATGACGGCATCCGTGAGGCGGGCCGGGAGGCCCCGACGCGGACGGTCCGGCAGAGCTGCCTGATCCACCCGAAGGAAGGACAGACCGAATCCATGTCTAGTCAGACACGCACCCGGCGCCTACCCGTCGCCGGTCTGGCCCTGGCCACGCTGGCCGCGGGCTTCTACCCCCTACTGCCTGTGGCAAGCCACGCCGCAGAGCCCAGGGCGTTCTACGTCGACGCCGACGGCGGCTCCGACTCGAACTCCGGCCTGTCCCCCGACAGCGCCTGGGCCACCGTCGAGAAGGTCAACGCGACCGACTTCGAGCCCGGTGACCAGATCCTGTTCCAGGCCGGCGACACCTGGACCACCGAGGGGCTCGTCATCGACGACTCCGGCCAGCCCGGCGCACCCATCGTCGTCGGCTCCTATGACGACGGCACCCGGCCGCGCCTCGACGCCGTGCAGGACGGCGTCGGGATCACCGACGCCACGGTCCTCGTGCACAACGCCGAGTACGTCGAGGTCCGCAACCTGGAACTCACCAACGACGCCGAGACCGGCGGTCAGCGCAACGGGCTGCTCGTCCTCGTCGACCAGGCCACCCAGGACGTGTACTCCAACTACGTGGTGGACAACGTCTACATCCACGACGTCAAGGGCCTGACGGACACCGCCGGCGACGGCAACGACGGCAAGAAGTCCGGCGGCATCGGCTTCTACATCGGCACCGGATTCAAGGAGAAGACCCCCGACCCCTCGAAGGTAACCCGATTCGACTCCATCACGCTCACCGACAACGTCGTGCGCAAGGTGGACCAGACGGGCCTGTGGCTGGAGAGCGACCTGCGCAACGGGACCAAGGTCGTTCCCGGCTCCGACACCGTCTACAAGGGATACAGCTGGGCGGACTCCTCCTTCACGAACGTGGACGTCGGCTACAACGAGATCTCCGACACCGGCAAGAACGCCGTCATCATGCGGATGATGCACTACGGCCGCTTCCACCACAACGAGGTCTTCAACACGACAGACCGGGTACCGGTGGGCAACTCCGTGTTCACCTCCTCGGTCTACGGCACCGTCATCGAGTGGAACGAGGTGCACCACAACCTCGGCCACGGGCACGCCGATGGCGCAGCGCTCGACGCCGACATCGACTCGCCGGAGACCCAGTGGCGCTACAACTACACCCATGACAACAACTACGGCCTGATCACCATCTGCACCCGCAAGACCGACGCCGGCGTCGACGTGTACCAGAACATCGACATCGCAGCCAAGGGCCGCCTCATCAACGTCAACTTCTCGCACACGGAGGTGAACTTCTTCAACAACGCGTTCTGGGTGAAGCCGGTCCCCGAGGTCGAGTACCCCGAGACCCACCCCGAGTACGTGAACCCGGACCGCGCCCAGACGGGCGGCTACCCGCAGCTGGTGTGGGAGACCTACCTCCGCGACGAGTGGTGGGGTCGTGACGGTCACAACTACACCTACAAGAACAACACCATCTACAACGAGGCCGACACCGCCACGTTCTACCTGAACCCCAACGACGAGACCTCGGTGCAGATCAGCAACCGCGACTACGCCGACAACACCTTCTACGGCCTGTGGCCTGACGACGGTACCGGCGAGCAGATCCGCGACTCCTTCACCATGGGCGGCCAGACGCCTCCCGAGGGCTGGATCGCCGACACCGTCGGCTCCGAGGTCGCCGACTTCTGGGCCCCGTCGATCGCCGGTGAGGACAACCCGTTCGTCGGCCCCCGCAGCGATGAGGGTTCCGAGTTCGTCAACCTCAAGGGCAATGACCGGTTCTTCGTCTACGACGACGGCGCACGCGTCGACCGGGTCAAGGCCAGCTACACCGACGCCGTGACCGGCGAGGTGGAGTTCTACCAGGTCGGCGACCACCTGGTGCCCGCACGCCTCGTGACCATCGAGGGCGGCGTCGGCCACCTGGCCGTCTCGCTCGCCGAGATCGAGGCCTCCCCCGTCGTCGGCTGGAAGGCCGCCGTCGGAACGGACCTCGAGTCCGAGATCCGCTACCACTACGAGGACCTGCTGGCTGACCTGCAGCGCTAGTCCTCTTCGCCCCCCGACTGATCGGCCGGACCCGCCCCCGAGGGTCCGGCCGATCGGTGGTTTCCCGGGCTCGCAGTTGGGCCGGTCCCAGCTCGCGGGCCCGTCGGGCTTTCCGTATCATCGGGGGATGTTGATCCTCCTTTCGCCCGCCAAGTCGCTGGACTTCGAGACCAAGCTCGCCACCCGCAAGCACTCGGAGCCGCGCCTGGTGAACGAGTCGGAGAAGCTGATCTCCGTGATGCGGGAGAAGTCACCGGACGAGATCTCGAAACTGATGGACATCTCCGAGGACCTGGCCACGCTCAACGCGGAGCGGTACGCGCGGTTCGACGTCGAACACACCCCAGGGAACTCCCGGCCCGCTGCGCTGGCCTTCAACGGCGACGTCTACCAAGGTCTCGCGGCGCCCACGTTCGACGCCCGGGACCTCACGGAGGCGCAGAAGGTCATCCGCATCCTGTCCGGCCTGTACGGCGTGCTGAGGCCACTGGACCTCATCCAGCCCCACCGCTTGGAGATGGGCACCAGGTTGCGCACGTCGCGTGGCCGCAACCTCTACGAGTGGTGGGGCGACAAGGTGACCGACCAACTCAAGCGGGACCTGGACTGCTCCCCGGGCGCCGACGTCGTGGTGAACCTGGCCTCGAATGAGTACTTCGGCGTGGTGCGGCCCGAGCGGCTCGGGGTGAGGATCATCAGCCCTCGGTTCGAGGACTTCGGACCCGACGGCGCACCTCGCGTCGTCTCCTTCTACGCCAAGCGAGCCCGCGGGTTGATGGCCCGCTGGCTCGTGCAGGAACGTGCACGGACGGCGTCGCGCCTGCTGGAGTTCACCGCCGAGGGCTATGAACTCGACGAGAAGCGTTCAACCAAGGACCAGCCCGTCTTCGTCCGCTGACGGCGGCTCGTTCTGCCGCAACCCCAGTCTGCGGTTGTATTGGAGCCATGACCTACCTCTGGGAGTCGGCCATCCTCATCGGCGCGACAGTGACCACCGGCCTGAACGCCGGCCTCTTCCACGTCTTCGCGCACTCAGTCATGCCCGGTCTGGGATCTCTGGACGACCGCGACTACCTGGCAGCTTTCGGGGCCGTCGACAGGGCAATCCCCAACCCGTGGATGGGACTCGCGTTCATCGGGAGCCCCGCGCTCACGGCCGTTGCCCTGATCCTCCACCTGAGCGACGGCGCCACGGCGCTCTGGCTGGCTGCGGCCCTCGTCGGGATCATCGCGGCTACCGCAATCACAGTCGCGGTCAACCTGCCGCTGAACCGGGAACTGCAGAGGGCCGCGCCCGGCTTCCAGGAGGCCGGGGATTTGAGACGACGATTCGAGTCCCGGTGGCGCCGGTGGAACGTCGTCCGCACCGTGGCAGCGGTGGGCGCGCTGGTCGCGCTGGGCATCGCGCTGCTCGACGCCGGGCACCAGTTCGCTGCCTAGGAGGAGTCGGGCGCACCCTCCGCGGGGCTAGGCTGGCATGGCGACGGTGCGAGCTGGGAGGGACCATGGACTGGGGTGGCCAACTACTGACACAACTGGAGTGGCACTGGGACAACCAGTTGCGGGCCCGCCTGGAGGGCATCACCGACGACGAGTACTTCTGGGAACCCGTCCCGGGTTGGAACGTTCGCCGGCGGGGCAGTTCCTCGGCGCGGCGGGACGAGGGGTACGTGCAGGTGGGCAGTGGCGATTTCGTGATCGATTTCGCGTTTCCCGAGCCACGCCCGGCGCCCATTACGACAATTGCCTGGCGGTTGAACCACATCCTCGTCGGGGTGCTGGGCGCCAGGATCGCCGGGCATTTCGGAGGTCAGCCGCACGACTACTTCACCTATGACTATCCCGGCACGGCCAGCGAAGCGCTCCGCCGGCTCGACGACCTGCATGACCAGTGGGTAGCGGGGGTGCGGTCCTGGTCCGACGAGGACCTTGAAGTGCCAGTGGGTGAGCTGGAGGAGGACTTCGAGAGCTCACCCAGGGCGGAGCTGGTGCTGCACATCCACCGCGAACTGATCCACCACGGCGCGGAGATCGCGCTGTTGCGGGACCTCTACGGGCAACGCGCCGACGCCTGAGCCCGGGGTGCGGCAGAGTGGTCGCATGACCACGCCAGTGACATTGCAGTTCCTCGGGGCCTCGGGCACCGTGACCGGATCCAAGTACCTCGTCGAGTTCGGGGAGCGACGGCTCGTCGTCGACGCCGGCATGTATCAGGGCAGCAAGGAGTTGCGGCTGCGGAACCGGGAGCCGTTCGCCGTCGACGCCAGCACGGTCGACTTCATCGTGGTCACGCACGCCCACGCCGACCACACCAGCTACCTGCCTGCATTGGTGAACCAGGGGTTCGACCGGCCCATCTGGTGCACGGAGGGCACGGCGAGGCTTGCTGAGATCGTGCTGCGGGACTCCGCGCACCTGCAGGAACTGGAGACCGAGAACGCTCGCCAGGGCGGCTACTCCAAGCATCCCGATCCCGAACCGCTCTACACCAAGGCCGACGCTGAGCGCACGATAGAGATGTTCCGCACGGTCGAGTTCGACACCGACGTCGACCTCGGTCACGGCGTCGTCGGGCGCTGGACCAGGGCGGGTCACATCCTCGCCTCCGCCTCGGTCAACCTGACAGTGGGGGGTGTCGACGTGCTGTTCTCCGGCGATCTGGGGCGCGACAGGCACCCTCTCATGAGGGCTCGCGACACCCCGCCGGGCGCGCAGTGGGTGCTGTGCGAGTCCACCTACGGAGATCGCGAACACGAGGAGCCAGCAGTCGCGCATGTGGCGATGGCCGAGGCCATAACCCGGACGGTGGAGCGCGGCGGTTCCGTCGTGATCCCGGCCTTCGCCATCGACCGCACGCAGGCCGTGATGCACGCGGTTGTCCAACTACAGCGCGAGGGCCGGATCCCGGAGGTTCCGGTTCTGGTGGACGGCCCAATGAGCATGCGCGCCCTGGACGTGTACAGGGACATGCCCGAGGAACTGGCCGAGGGGCTCACCGTCGACGACTTCGTCGGTCTCAAGCGGCTGGAGGAGATCCGGACCAGCCGCCAGTCCAGGGAGGCTCGGAACGACGGTGGCTCCCGGATCATCATCTCGTCCTCCGGCATGCTGGAGGGTGGTCGGGTGCTGAGCTGGCTGCAGAAACTCCTGCCCGACCCGAAGAACTGCGTCATCCTTGCCGGCTACCAGGGCGAGGGCACGCGCGGCCGCGCGCTCATCGAAGGAGCACGGCACCTCAAGATCAACGGCAGGCATGTTCCGGTGAAGGCTGAACTCGTCGACGACAGGGAGTTCTCCGCCCACGCAGGGGCCTCCGAACTGGTGGCTTGGGTGGCATCGCTGAACCCACGTCCCGAGACGGTGTTCCTGGTGCACGGGGAGCCGGGGCCCGCGGCTGCGCTTGAGCAACGGATCGAGGACGAGCTCGGAATCCCCACCGTCGTCGCGAGTCACGGCGAGAAGGTGCTCCTCAGCGAACCCATCGCCGCCGTGGAGGTCGACGACGAGGCCTGACCTGGTCCGTGACGAGGCTCGACGTCGGGTTCGTCGGGCGCTCGGGTCGGGCGCCGGGTTCCGCGGGGACTGCGCTCAGTCGTCGATGGGGATGTTGACCACCTGGACCTCCGCGATCGACAACTGCTCCGAGAGGGAAGTGAGCTCCATCTCGATGGTGCCCGTCTGCCCGATCCCGGACCAGGTGATCTCCCAGTGGCTGGTGGCCGAGATCTCGTAGTACCCGTCCTTCTCGTACAGGTAGCCGCAGGTGGGCGAGGGGACGTTCTGCTTTCCCATGCCGGTGTATTGGGTGCCTTTGCCGCAGGAGACGGTGTCCCCGTTCCCCATGTCCCAGACCACCTCCGTCACCTGCGCCGTCGCGGTGACCGTGTACCCACCGGCTGAGGCCGACTTCGTGATCGGCCCGAACGTCGACGCCGACGCACCGGACACCCACAGCCACACATGCCACCCGACGACGCCCATGGATTCCGCCGACCGCTCATTGGTGTGCGGATACGACCCGATCGAGATCGCCCGGAGGTTCATCGTCTCAATCGCTGTCCGTGCTAGCACGGCGGGGTCCGGAGCCTCCTCCGGATCCGCTGAGGCAGCCCAGAACCAGATGTCCGGCGCCATGCGCCCCGGGTAGGTGCACTCCATGATGACGCCGTTGTTGCGTCCCCCAAACGGGTCAAGAACATACTCAGGGACCTCAAATGCCCGCCGGGCGTAGCAATTCTTTCCTCCGTACCACCACCCGAACTCGACATGGTGGCATGGAACCCCTGCGCCACGATTGCTACAAACGCGCGAGCCACGTCCTGCGGCTGGTTGACTGGACTCGTTTGACCCCTCTTCACTCGCCCACAGAATGCAGATCCCGTCCGGCCCCTGCCGCGTACACACGGGAGATTCTGCGCTTGCCGCGAATACCGAGGCCGACCCCACAAACAGCCCCAGGATTATGGGAACAACGATCCGGCTCACCCCACGGAACACGATTCGACTTCCGTGTTCGTGAGATCCCCGACCTTCCAGACGCCATTCTCAGTGACAGCATCGATGGTCCAATGTATGAAGTTGGGCCGGTCGGCGGGCAGGATTGACTCTCGTGTGGCTTGATTGATCACGTCGGAGCCGGAGTTGTCAGTGCACGCCTGAAGGACCACGACTCTCCCTTCACCGCGATCTGAAGCCCTCGTGACCTCCAAAATGGTCCAGACGATGTCCCCCTCTTGAATCGCGCCTTTCGTACGCAGGTCCACAATCGCTCGGACATCTAGGTCCTGCGTTTGCCCGACGGTGATATTGGCGAGCAACTGCACCGGCAATTCCGGGTCTTTGCGGAGTTCATTCAGCAGCCGGAAGTACTCGTTCACCACCTCGCGCGCCGCCAACTGGTCGGCGTCGAGCGTCTCGCTCGGGCTGGGGCTGGGGCTGGGGGCTGGGCTCGGACTTGGGGTTGGGCTCTGCGGGAGTGTGGTTTCACGCGTTGGTGCTGGCGTATCACCAGGCACGGGTCCCCGGCCGGTGACGCTGGGTGTCGGCGGGGGTGCCGAGTCAGCCTCAGCGGTGCAGGCGGTCAGAGCACCGAGGCTCAGGATCAGGGCGGCGATCGTCGTGCACTTCATGGGCTGCTCCGAGGCTTGGTCCGAACCGACGACCAGATCCTGCCAGCCGACCGGTCCACCAACGCGGCCAATCGGGGAGCTGTGGAAAACTATCCTCGTGGGAATCCTGCGCACCGTCACTCTGAACACCGGCTACGACGACTACTACACGGTCACGGGCTTCGACTGGGGTGGGCTCGGCCGCATGCACGCCTACCAGTCGGTGTGCTCCGGCAAGGGCGTCAGCTGTGCGCGCACCGCCGTCGCGCTCGGGCTGCCCACCAAGGCGTACGCGCTGGTGGGGGCCGAGGACCTGGACCATTACTCCGGTCGGCTGAGCGCGGAAGGCCTGCCGCATGACCTCGTCTCCGTGCCGGGCAGGACGCGCCACAATCTCACGCTCGTTGACGGCACGGGTGAGCAGGTCGCCGCCCACTTCGTCGCGGCTGGTTTCGACCTCACGGGCCCGGATGCCGTGGCGCCACTGGTCGAGCGGGTCGTCGTCGATGTCGTGCCCGGCGACGTGGTCACGCTCAACGGGTCCACGCCGTCGGGGCTCCCGGACTCCACGTGGGCTGACCTCGCCCGGTCGTGCCTTGAGGCGGGCGCGCGGGTGGTCGTCGACGCCCAGAAAGCAGCCTTCCGCGAAGCGCTCAAGGTCCCTGGGCTAACGGCCTTCAAGCCCAACGACGACGAGATCGCGGCGCTGCCGGGCATAGCGGAGGCACCCGCCGAACTGCGCGTGAAGCTCGCGCTGGAACAACTCGCCGCCACGGGAGTTCGCATCCCGCTCGTGAGCCTCGGGGCCCGCGGCGTGGCGTTGCTGCGCGACGGCGAACTCGCCACGATGTCCTGCCCGGTCGATTCGCCAATCCAGTCGGTCATGGCCGGTGATGCGTTCGTAGCGGGCCTCGTCTGGGGCCTGCTGCAGGACCGCGACGAGGAGGACTGCATCAGGCACGGGCTCGCAGCCGCAGCAGCACACGTCTCGGGATTGACGGGTGAGGCCCTGCGCCTCCGCGCCGTCGAGAACCTGGACCGCGTGGTCTGATCAGCCCACGCGGATGCCGAGCTCCGCGGCGATCTGCGGCGCGAGAAACATCAGCTGGTCCTCCGAGAGCGTCGCCCCGGCCAGCGACACCCAGCCGGAGACGGCCGATAGCTCGGCCCCCCTGAGGTCGAAGTCGGCGACCTTCGAGTTGTGCACCGCGAGCGACCCGACCCGGCTCCCCGCGAAGGCGATCCGCTTCGCGTCAGCCTGCAGCAGGTCGAGCTCGTCGACGATGCAGTCGGTGAACGCGACGTCGAGGAGCTTGGAGCCGCGCAGGTTCAGGTAACTGATGCGGCAGTTCCTGAAGTGGACGGCCTTGGCGTCGAGGTCAAAGGCCTCGACTGCGCCCAACCTGCAGCCGTCGAACTCCACGTCCCGCAGCGCCGACCGGGCCATCCTCAGCACGGGCACCGCCAGGAGGTGGAAGCGGGTGTCCACGAACCGCGACGACGCCAGCGTCAGTTCGTCCACGACGACGTCGTCGAACTCACATCCGTTGACGACGCTGCCCTTGCCCAAGTCCAGTTTGGTCGTGCGGAGACCTGCCCAACGGTGTGCGAACAGGTCGGCGTTGGGCTCCAGGGATCTGGCTTGTCCTTCGGTGAGGGTGCCGAAGTCAACGGCACGCAATTGCGGGGGTTTGGGTCCGTCCGAGCCTCGCATCCCTCCACAGTAGAGGGCGCCCTCTCCTACCCGGCAGCCTGGACTACAACGGTTTCATAACGACTCCATCCTTCATCCCCTATTCGTCCGCCTGAGCGATTCTTTTGTCAGTGGTCCCACATAGCGTTGGTTCCATGCACAAGGCGGCGCGGTACACGACGGCGGAGGTGGCGGATCTCCTGGATTCCGTCCTCGCCGTGGTGGACCACGCCCAGCGCAAGGAACTCAGCCAGACGGAGCTGGTCGCGCTGATGCAACGTCTGCGGCGCGCCCGGGACAAGGTCGATGCGCTGGCCTCGGTGGTCACTGCGGAGGTGTCCGGACGACGGGCGACGGAGTCGGTCCTCGGCACGCCGTTGGCGTCGGTCATGGCCGTCGACGAGGGGCTGGACATCAGGGACGCCGCGGCCGAACTGTTCGACGCCGCCCGGGTGAACTCCAACGAGGTGGTGCGTGACAAGGCCCTCGACGGCGAGTTGTCCCGCAAGCACGCCTCGGCCATCGGACGCGGCATGGCGAGTCTCCCCGCTGGCCTGACCAAGGAGCAGGACCGGGCCGCCCAGCAGGCGTTCATCCGTTACGCCTCCGAAGGGCTATCCCCGCGCAGACTGCAGGCGATGGGACCGACGGTGCTGGCGGAAGTCGCACCCGACGTCGTCCCGACGCGAGAGGACTCGGTTTCCGCAGCCGAGGCCCGGCGCGAGCGGGCGGTGCAGAAGCGCTCCTTCAACTGGGGCGACGACGGCGACGGCTCGGTGTGGTTCCGCGGGTCCCTGCCTGAACTGGAGGCGCAGCCGCTCATCCGGATGGTCGAGGGGTATGTCGAGTCCGGCCGCCGGGCCGCTCGGGCCGACGCGGACGGACTGAAGTCTGTCGGCGCAGACGTCCGCGTTCAGCGCGAGCGGCGGCGGGCGGAGGCCGAGATCACGCCGGACCAGCGGAGGGCCGACGGGCTGATCCGGCTGGTGGAGGACCACCGCGGGGCCCCAGCCTCGGCGGGAGACAGACCCCGGCTGGTGGTCACCATCGCGGAGAAGGACCTGCGTCAAGGTGCGCTCGAAGCGGGGCTGCTCCCCAACGGGAACCCACTGAGCGCTGGAGAACTACGACGGGCAGTGTGTGACGCCGGACTGATGCCGGTGGTCCTTGGCGGCGGTTCCGAGATCCTCGACGTCGGCACCGAGCGTCGCCTGGTGACGCCCGAAATTCGCAGGGCCCTCTCCATGCGCGACGGCGGCTGCATCTTCCCCAACTGCCAGCGGTCGGACGCTGGTTGCGAGGCCCACCACGTGGTCCCTTGGTGGGCGGGCGGCCCTACGTCACTGCAGAACCTGGTTCTCGTGTGTCCGCACCACCACAAGCTGCTCGAACCGAATCGATTCGGGCGGGGTGATCGGTGGAGCGTCACGTTCGAACCCGGTACCGGCAAGCCACGAGCCGTGCCCCCGGACCGGATGAAGAGGTATCGGGAACACGGCCGCGGGGGTCCACAAACCCACCCACCGGACCCAACAAACCCAACCGACGCAAAGCCCCCACCGACCCGGCCGGATCCAGCACACCCGTTTGGCCCTCCTGACCCACCGGACCCAACAGACCCACCGACCCGGCCGGATCCAGCACACCCGTTTGGCCCTCCTGACCCACCGGACCCAACAGACCCACCGACCCACGGGACACACCGGACACCGGACGGTTGAGCGTCCATCGATGAACATCCGATCGGTGCTTGTCACTATCGTTCTGTCATGCCTTTGACTGACATTTCACTCGACGCCCTCCGCGCCTTCCGCCCCGACGTCGACGAGCCTGCAGACTTCGATTCATTCTGGGAGAACACACTGGCTGAGTCGCGCGCTGCCGGGGGCGCCGTCGAGCTCGCCCCGGCCGACACCCCCATCACCCAGCTCATCGTCGAGGACCTGACCTTCCCCGGCTACAACGGCGAGCCCATCCGCGCGTGGGTCACCCGGCCGCGCAGCGCCGACGCCCTGCCCGCGGTCGTCGAATACATCGGCTACAACGGTGGCCGCGGCATCCCCGGCGAGCGCCTCCAGTGGGCTTCGGCCGGTTACGTCCACGTCCTCATGGACACGCGCGGCCAGGGCAGCGGCTGGGGCACCGGCGGCCACACCCCGGACCCACACGGCTCCGGCAGCGCCGTCGCCGGCTTCATGACCCGGGGCATCTCACATCCTGACACCTACTTCTACCGGCGCGTCTACACCGACGGCGTCCGGCTCATCGACGCCGTGAAGGAACTCCCGTTCGTCGATGCCAGCCGCATCGCGGTCACCGGAACCAGCCAGGGTGGGGGCATCTCGCTGGCTGTCGGCGGGCTCGTCGAGGGCCTCGTGGGCGTCATGCCCGACGTGCCGTACCTGTGCGCATTCCGGCGGGCCACCGAACTCACTCCGCAGGCTCCGTTCACAGAAATCACCCAGTACCTGGCCGCCCACCGCGGACAGGAGGACACGGTGTTCAACACGCTGTCCTACTTCGATGGCGTGAACTTCGCACGCCGCATCCTCTCCCCCAGCCTGTTCTCGGTGGCGCTGATGGACCCGATCGTCCTGCCCTCGACCGTGTTCGCCGCCTACAACCACTTGGCGGCCGAGGACCGCGAGATCGCCGTCTACCCCTACAACGGGCACGAGGGTGGTCAGGCCTACCAGTGGCTCCGGCAGACCGGCTGGCTCGCCGCCCGGATCTGACCCCGCGGCGACGCTCCGGCAGGCGCCCTGCCAGGCCGGAGCCGCTGCCAGCTTTGACCTGCCCCGGCCGGGCGGGAGCGCCCGGCCGGGATCGGGATCACTTCTGCTGGTTGAGTACCGCCTTTGCAGCGGCGAACCGGGCGATCGGCACCCGGAACGGCGAGCAGGACACGTAGTCCAGGCCCACGGAGTTGAAGAACTCCACCGAATCCGGGTCACCGCCGTGTTCGCCGCAGACACCGGTCTTCAGGCCCGGCTTCGTGCTGCGCCCCTTCTCGACGCCCATCCGCACCAGCTGGCCGACGCCGTCGACGTCGATGGTCTCGAACGGGTTGCGCTCCAGAACGTGCTCCATGATGTAGTTCGTCAGGAACCCGTTCTCGGCGTCGTCGCGCGAGATGCCGATGGTGGTCTGGGTGAGGTCGTTGGTGCCGAAGCTGAAGAAGTCGGCGTACTCGGCAATCTGGTCCGCCAGCAGCGCCGCACGTGGCAGCTCGATCATCGTGCCGATCGTGTACTCCAACTCCCGCCCCGCCGTCGCCAGCTCGTCGGCCACCGTCTTCTCGACGATGGCCCGCTGGGCCGACAACTCCTGCGTCAGCGCCACCAGGGGAATCATGATCTCCACCTTGACCGTCTCGCCCTCCCGGTCCAGCACAGCCAGCGCCGCCCGGACGATCGCCCGGGTCTGCATCTCCGGGATCTCCGGGTAAAGCATCGCGAGCCGGCAGCCACGGGTGCCCAGCATCGGGTTCTGCTCGTGCAAGCGCTTGACCTGGGCGAGGGTCTCTCTGGCCTCGGCCAGCTCCGCACCCTCAACCCCCTCGTTCTCGAGGCGCTGGACGAGCAGGGACTGCTCCACGAGGTTGGGCAGGAACTCGTGCAGCGGCGGGTCGAGCAGTCTCACCGTCACCGGCAGGCCCTTCATGGCGGTGAAGACGCCCTCGAAGTCCGACTGCTGCATTGGCAGGATCTCCTCGAGCGCCTCGGCGCGCTGCTCCTTGGTCTCGGACAGGATCATGCGGCGCACGGCCGGGAGCCTGTCCGCGGCCATGAACATGTGCTCGGTGCGGCACAGGCCGATGCCCTCGGCGCCCAGCTCGCGCGCCTTCGTCGCGTCCTCGAAGTTGTCGGCGTTGGCCCGCACGCCCAGGCGGCGCACCTCGTCGGCCCACGCCACGACGCGCTGGAAGTCCTCGTTGATCTGCGGCGGGATGAGGTCGAGCGCCTCACCGTAGACGTCGCCCGTGGAGCCGTCGAGGGTGATGGTGTCCCCCTCGCCCAGCACGACGTCCCCGATGGTGAGCTTGCGCCCCTTGACGTCGATCTTGATGCCGCCCGCCCCCGCGACGCAGGGCTTGCCCATGCCGCGCGCGACGACGGCCGCGTGGGAGGTCATGCCGCCGTGGGCGGTCAGGATTCCCTGGGCGACGATGACGCCGTGGATGTCGTCGGGCGTGGTCTCGTAACGCACCAGCACCACGGGCTCGCCACGCCCACCCCGCTCGGCGGCGGTGTCGGCGTCGAAGACCACCTCGCCGACCGCCGCACCCGGGGATGCGGGCAGGCCCTTGGCGATGGGCGACTTCCCGTGCGCCGGATCAATGGCCGGGTGCAGCAGCTGGTCCAGCTGGGCCGGCACGATGCGGCCCAGGGCCTCGTGCTCGGTCAGCACGCCCTCGTCCACCAGGTCGGAGGCCACCTTGAGCGCAGCCGCAGCGGTCCGCTTGCCGTTGCGCGTCTGGAGCAGGAAGAGCTTGCCGTTCTCGACGGTGAACTCCATGTCCTGCATGTCCTTGTAATGGGCCTCCATCTTGGCCATCGTCGCGATCAGCTCGTCGTAGGCCTCGGGAAGGACGTCCTTCATCTCGCCGAGCGGGCGCGGGGTGCGGATGCCGGCGACGACGTCCTCGCCCTGCGCGTTCACCAGGAACTCCCCGTAGAGGGCCTTCTCGCCCGTGGAGGGGTTGCGGGTGAAGCACACGCCGGTGGCGGAGGTATCGCCACGGTTGCCGAAGACCATCTGCATGACGTTCACGGCGGTGCCAAGTTCTGCGGAGATGTTGTTGGCCCGGCGGTAGACCTCTGCCCGTGGGTTCAGCCAGGACCGGAACACGGCGTCGACGGCGCGGTGCAACTGCTCGTGCGGGTCGTTGGTCCATTCGCCGCCGAGGTGCTCGCTGGAGATCTCCTTGAACGTGGCGACGAGCTGCTTCAGGTCCTCGGCGGTCAGGTCGGTGTCCTGTTCCACGCCGCGGTCGTTCTTCAGTTCGCTGAGGGCGTCCTCGTACAGGTATCCCGGCACGTCCTCGACGACCTCGCCGTACATCTGGATGAACCGCCGGTAGCAGTCCCAGGCGAAGCGCTCGTTGCCGGACTCCCGCGCGACGGCCTCGACGGAGTCGTCGGAGATACCGAGGTTGAGGATGGTGTCCATCATTCCGGGCATCGACACCACCGCGCCCGACCGTACCGAGACCAGCAGCGGGTTGGTCGTCCCGCCCAGCTTCTTCCCGGTGCGCTCCTCGAGGCGGGCGAGACCTTCGTTGATCTCCTCCTTCAGACCCTCGGGCCACTCCCCACCCCGTTTGGTCGCCTCGATGCAGGCCTGCGTGGTGACGGTGAAGGCGTCCGGAACCGGAACGCCCACCCGGGCCATCTCCGCGACGCCTGCGCCCTTGCCACCCAGTAGGTTGCGCATCGTGGCATCGCCTTCGGAGAGGTCATAGATGAAACGCTTCTCAACCATTTGATCTCCTTCGACCACATATCGGGACGCCGTCGTCCCCTGTCAGCCCAGCCTAGGACCTCAGCGGGGCGATCAAGGTGCGGGGTCGAATAATGTTGCACATCCGTCAACCCGACGAAGCAACGCCCCTCAGCGCTCCGGCCGGACCACCCCCGGCACCTGCCGCAGTGAGGCGCCGACGCGCTTGGCGCGGCTCTCAACGAGGTCCAGGATGCGTGAGGCAAGCTCCTCGAGAGCGACCCCGGTGGTGTCGACGATCGGACAGCGCAGCCGCTGCTGGACCTGCCGGATCTCGAAGAGCTCCTCGTAGATCCGGTCGAGGTCGGCGTACCCGTCACGCGTGCCGAACCCGCCCATGCCGCGGACGCGCTCACCCCGGATCTTCTGCAGTTGGGTGGCCTCCATGGTCAGGCCGACGATGCGCCACTTGTCGACGCTGAACAACTCCTGGGGCGGTTCGATCCCGGGGACGAGCGGGACGTTCGCCGTCTTGAAGCCCAGGTAGCCCAGGTACATCGACAACGGCGTCTTGCCCGAGCGCGACGCCCCCACCAGCACGATGTCGGCCTGCCGAAGCGCCCCCGGCGCGGCCCCGTCGTCGTTGCGGACGGCGAAGTCGATGGCCGCGATCCGTGTGAAGTAATCGGCCTCCACGCCGACGGGGCGGCGGGCAACGGCGTCGGCGGCGGCCCCCGAGGCCTGCTCGATGGCGCGCACCGTGCTGGTCATGAGGTCGACGTGGGGGACGCCGAGGTCGTCACAGATCTGTTCGACCAGGTCCACGAGTTCCTGCTCGACGAGGGTGAACAGGACGACGCTGGGCTTGCCGTGCCGCTCCCGGAGACCCGCCAGCGCGTCGTGCACCGTCTCCCTGGTGGTCATCCTGCGGTGCCGGACGAGCTTGACCTCCTGCCCCGGGAACTGGGCGACGGCGGCCCGCGCGATGCGCACGGCGGACTCACCGGAGGAGTCGGCGACGATGTGGATCTCCAGCGGCTCTGCTGACATGGGCCAAATGTAGCCGTGGACGGCGTCGAATCCCGGGGGCACCTCCCCTGGACCCATGGACGGGACTAGGCTTGGCGAAAGGGCGCCGAGGGCGACGCCCGACTCGACGAGGAGGCTGTTTTCATGGAATCTGTCGCCCAGGAGACGAGCGATACGAAGAGTGTGAAGGTGACCCGTGTGGTGGATCACCCGCTCCCCACAGTCTGGGACACCTTGATTGGGCCCGCCGGCGCGGGCGCACTGCTGGGCGAGGGCGGTGAGTTCGGGAACAAGGGAGAGGACTGGCGCTCCAATGACGGCACCTATGGCGTGACGCGCAGCTTCCACCCGCGGGAGCAGATCCGCTTCTCATGGCATGCCAGTGAGGGCGCGGCGGCCACGATGGTCGACGTCCAGGTCAAGCCGGAGGGCGACGGCCGCACTGCCGTCAGCCTTTCCCACGAGCACCTGCCCAGAGAGGTCGACGAGGAGCAGCTGACGAGGCGCTGGGAGGCGGCGCTCGACCGCATCGCGAGCGCGACACCCTAGAACCAGCCAGGCGGCCCGGATGATCCTCATCTGGGCCGCGATGCTTTTGCCAGACCCCGCGGGTCCGCTTGGAAGCACGGGGCGTAACATCCGGAATCAATGGGCGACGAAGCCCTCGTTACACCTTGTCAGGAGTGGTCTGAATGGGCGTAGTACCGCGGAGCAGCGGAACGCAATCCGAGGCCGGGACGAGACGATGGCGCCGCTGGTGGCTGGCGGCGACCCTCGGAGCAGGATTGCTGCTCTCTTCCTGCGCATCCCCCCAAACCCCCGGAGACGGCGAGCACCAGATCGGCGGGGAGGCGAACCTCCAGCTGCCCGACCTCGGATCCGTCGAGTTCGTGGGCCTGCCGGGCGACACGTTGCTCGGGCTCGGGCTCATCGTCTGCGCCCTGGGACTGGCCTTCGGTCTGGTCACCTACCGCCAACTGAAGGCGATGCCGGTGCACCAGGCCATGCGCGACATCTCCGAGCTCATCTACCGGACGTGCAAGACCTACCTGATCCAGCAGGGCAAGTTCCTGCTGGTCCTGTGGGCGTTCATCGCGACGATCATCATCGTCTACTACCTGCTGCTGGTGGGCTTCGGCGTCGGGAAAACGGCGATCGTCATCGGCTTCTCGCTCATCGGCATGGCCGGCTCCTACGGCGTCGCCTGGTACGGCATCCGCGTCAACACCTTCGCGAACTCCCGCACCGCCCACGCGTCACTGGGTGGCAAGCCGTACCCGCTCCATGACATCCCCATGCGCTCGGGCATGAGCGTGGGAATGGTGCTGATCTCCGTCGAGCTGGCGATCATGCTGATCATCCTGGTCTTCCTGCCGGGCGAGATCGCAGGCGCCTGCTTCATCGGCTTCGCCATCGGCGAGTCCCTCGGAGCCGCTGCCCTGCGCATCGCCGGTGGCATCTTCACCAAGATCGCCGACATCGGAGCGGACCTGATGAAGATCGTCTTCGGCATCAAGGAGGACGACGCCCGCAACCCCGGTGTCATCGCCGACTGCGTGGGCGACAACGCCGGCGACTCCGTCGGACCCTCTGCGGACGGCTTCGAGACCTACGGCGTCACCGGTGTGGCGCTGATCACCTTCATCCTGCTCGGCGTCCCGGACCCGACGTTCCAGGTGACGCTGCTGGTCTGGCTGTTCGTGGTGCGCGCCGTGATGGTGGTCGCATCCGGTATCTCCTACTTCGTCAACCGGGCCGTCACGCTGGCCCGCTACCGCGACGCCGACGACATGGACTTCGAGGCCCCGCTGACGTCGCTGGTGTGGCTCACGTCGGTCATCTGCATCCTGACGACGTTCGGCACCTCGGCCCTGCTGCTGGGCAACATCGAGAACGGGTTGTGGTGGAAGCTGTCGCTGATCGTCTCCTGCGGCACCCTGGCCGGCGCCCTGATCCCCGAACTGGTGAAGGTCTTCACCTCGCCGAGCGCGAAGCACACCCGCGAGGTGGTGGTCTCCTCCAACAAGGGCGGCCCCTCGCTGAACATCCTCTCCGGCCTGGTGGCCGGTAACTTCTCCGCGTACTGGATCGGGCTCGCCATCACCGGTTTGATGGCGGTCGGGTACTGGATCTCGACGATGGGGCTCGGCGACCTGATGCTTGCCCCGGCCGTCTTCGCGTTCGGGCTGGTGGCGTTCGGTTTCCTGGGAATGGGACCGGTGACGATCGCCGTCGACTCCTACGGACCGGTCACCGACAACGCCCAGTCCGTGTTCGAACTCTCGACGATCGAGCAACTCGGGGTCGACGACGAACTGGAGACCGAGTTCGGCCGCCGCCCCGACTTCGAGCGGGCCAAGTACTTCCTGGAGTCCAACGACGGCGCGGGCAACACCTTCAAGGCCACCGCCAAGCCGGTGCTGATCGGCACCGCCGTCGTCGGCGCCACCACCATGATCTTCTCGATCATGATGGGCCTCACCGCGAAGCTGACCGAGAACGTTGAGAAGCTCTCCCTGCTGCACGCCCCGTTCCTGCTGGGACTGATCGTCGGCGGTGCGGTCATCTACTGGTTCACGGGAGCTTCGATCCAGGCGGTGACCACTGGCGCCTACCGGGCGGTGGAGTTCATCGGCGCCAACATCAGGCTCGACGGCACCGCACGCGCCTCCGACGAGGACTCCTCGAAGGTGGTGCAGATCTGCACCCAGTACGCGCAGAAGGGCATGCTGAACATCTTCCTCGGGATCTTCTTCGCGACGTTGGCGTTCGCGTTCGTGGAGCCGTTCTTCTTCATCGGCTACCTGATCTCCATGGCCGTGTTCGGGCTCTACCAGGCCATCTTCATGGCCAATGCCGGCGGCGCCTGGGACAACGCGAAGAAGCTCGTGGAGGTGGACCTGCACGCGAAGGGCACCGCGCTCCACGAGGCCACCATCGTGGGCGACACCGTCGGGGACCCGTACAAGGACACCTCCTCGGTGGCGCTGAACCCGGTCATCAAGTTCACGACCCTGTTCGGCCTCCTCGCGGTGGAACTCGCGATCGCGCTGCAGTACCAGAGCGGCACGGCCCTCACCGGGTCCCTCGCGGTGGTGTTCGGTCTGGTCTCGATGTACTTCGTGTGGCGTTCGTTCTACGGCATGCGCATCAACCAGGAACTGGAGGACCTCGAGATCGAACGGACTCCGGTCGTGGCGGTCGAAGGCCCCTGACACGTAACAGGCGTGGCGGGCAGCGTCACGATGGGCTCCGACGGAGGACCGCATCGTGAAGCTGCCCGCCACGTCGTTCGCGGCGCGTGCGCATGGCGACCCAAGTTGCCCAAGGTGGCGCCGCAACTTGTCCGCAGACGCCAGCCCAGGTTCCGCCCGAGCGCTCCCCTGCTCTGGCACAGTGAGGAGGGATCTTCCAGAAAGGACCAGCCTTGACGAACAACCCCAACGACCAGAACCCCAACGACCCCTACAACCAGCCCTCGGGCAACCCCGGCTACGAGCAGCCAGGCCCGGCTTTCGACCAGCAGGGAAACCAGCCCGCAGGGGCTCCCACGCCCAATCCCTACGCCGGCCAGTGGGGCTCCGAGTACGGGGCCGGCCAGGCGGGGCCCTCCGCAGACCAGCCCTGGGCCCCCAACCAGCAACAGCCGCAGCAACAGGACGCCTACGGCAACGCGGGCTACGGCGGTCCGGCCTACGGCAACACCGACTACGGCCATGCTGACTACAGCAACGCAGGCTATGTGGCACCGGGGGGATACGGGTACGCGGACGGCCCGGGAGGCGCCGCCGTTTCCAGCAGCAAGGGCTTCTTCGGTGCGCTGTTCGACTTCAGCTTCAACCACTTCGTCACCCCGAAGATCATCAAGATCGTCTACGTCGTCATGACCGCGCTGATCGCCCTGGGCTTCCTGGGATTCCTGATCGTGGCCCTGTTCACCGGAGACGTGCTGAACATCATCGGGACGCTCATCTTCGGCCCCATCGTCGCCATCTTCTACCTCGCCATCATGCGGATGTCGCTCGAGATGTACTACGCGGTGATTCGCATCTCCGAGGACGTGCACAGGCGCCTGCCCAGGCAGTGACCCACTTGGTCAGGACGGCCCTCGGCGCACCGCGTCGGGGGCCGTTTCCATCCCTATTGGGACCCGTGGCCGGAACAACCACAACGCCGCGACGAAGAGCAGCCCCCAGAGCACGTAGGAGTTCCCGGCCACCCGCTGCCACAAGCCCCACTCGAGCTCAAGCCCATCCCTGCTGGGCACGTTCCAGATGCCACGGCTGTAGAACGCCACCACACCGGCGGCCACGACGAGGGCCAACCAGACCTGCACCCCGCCCCGTCGCTCCAGGGCCCACGCCGTCAGCACCAGCAGCGCCGGCACTGCCCACACCCAGTGGTGCGCCCACGACACCGGGGACGCGAGCAGAGCATAGACACCCATGACCACCATCGCGACCGCGTCCTCACCACCCCTGAACAGCAACCGCATCAGCACCAGCGAACTGAGCCCGAGGCCCGCGCAGACGACGAACCAGACCACGCTCGTGGCTGTCTCGCCCAGCGCGAGCCGGTGGAGGAGACCGTTGAGTGACTGGTTGGACACGTACTCCAGATCACCGATGCGCGTCGGGTCGGAGAGCGTCTCGGTCCAGTACTGCACCGAGGGTCCCCACGCGAGCAGGAACCCGATCCCCGTGAAGAGGACGGCAGCGGCAACCCCCGTCACCAGTGCCCGCCAGTCCTTGCGCATGAGGAAGTAGGCCAGGAAGACCGCGGGCGTGAGCTTGATCGCCATCGCCAGTCCCACCAGCGACCCCTGCCACCACTTGCCCCGCCCCAGGATCACGTCGGCGACCACCAGCGCCATCAGGACTACGTTGACCTGGCCGAACTCCACGGTCTCGCGCACGGGGATGATCCACAACAGCACCGACGACAGCCCCACAGCCACCCAGGCCGCGTCGGCCTTCCCGAGCCGGAAGGACTCCCGCGCCACCAGCCACACGACAAGCACCAGTGCCAGCAACGTCACCAGCGTGAAGACGACGTTGGCCGCCCGCAGCGGCAGCCACGTCAGGGGCACGAACAGGACGGCGGCGATGGGCGGGTAGGTGAACGGGAGGTTCGCGCCGACCTGGGTGTCGGGGAGGCGGCCGTAGAGGTCGCCGCCGTCGCGGAACACCTGCGCCCCCAGCCGATAGACGTCGAGGTCTATTCGGTACGGGATCCACGGGTCTGTCCCGGGGATCCCGAACATGAGGCAGTAGAAGCCCCAGAGCAGGAACAGCAGCGCCCCGGCTCTGGCGAGGCGCGACGCGAGGTAGCGCTCGGTGAGCCACACCGCCGGACGGGCACGTTGCATGTGGATCAGTATGGCCGGATTCGCCCACCCGGCCAGCCCGCACCACCGTCGACGGCCCAGCCGGGTAGGTTGGTTGCGTGAGCATCACCGTCCGCGCCATCTCCTCCGACGACCACCTCGCCTTCATCCGGGAGCGTGGGTCCGCCAGTTTCCTGCAGACGCCGGCGTGGGCGAAGGTCAAGTCCGAGTGGCGCGGTGAGTCGCTGGGATGGTTCGACACCGACGAGCTGATCGGAGTCGGCCTGGTCCTCTACCGGCAACTGCCGAAGCTGCCCCGCTACCTCGCCTACCTGCCCGAGGGCCCGGTCCTGGACTGGGAACGGCCGGACATCGAGGAGCAGCTGGCCGCCCTGGTCCGGTACGCCAAGCGAGCCAAGGCCTTCGCCGTGCGGATCGGTCCTGCGTTGAAGCACCGCAGTTGGGGTCCGGCGACGGTCAAGGCAGCGATCGCCGACGAGGCCGTCACGGCCCTGTCCCAAGTGGAGCCCGATGAGACCACACTGGCCGGCACCCGCTGGCTGCGGCAACTGGAGCACCTGGGCTGGCGCAACGCATCCGAGGGTGCAGGCTTCTCCGCGGGACAGCCCAAGTTCAACTTCCAGCTTCCGCTGCGCCACCCCGACGGCACTCCCAAGACCGAGGACGAGTTGCTCAAGGGGATGAACCAGCTTTGGCGCCGCAACATCAAGAAGGCCGACAAGTCGGGCGTCACGGTCCGCCGCGGAACTCGGGCGGAACTGGCGCGGTTCCACGAGATCTACCTGGAGACCGCTGAACGCGACGGCTTCACCGGGCGCGCGCAGTCCTACTTCGAAACGATGTGGGACGCGCTGAATGCCGAAGGCGAGGGGCGGATGCGGCTGTACCTCGCCGAGCACGAGGGCGACCTCGTGGCCGCCACCACCATGATCGTGGTGGGCGAGCACTCCTGGTACTCCTACGGCGCCTCCACCACGGCGAAGCGGGACGTGCGTGGCTCGAACGCGGTGCAGTGGCAGATGATCCGCGACGCGCTGGCCGACGGCTGTGCCGTCTACGACCTGCGGGGCATCACGGAGGGCCTGGCTGCCGATGATCCGGAGATCGGCCTGATCCAGTTCAAGGTGGGTACCGGCGGGGAGGCCGTCGCCTATCTCGGGGAGTGGGACAAGCCCATCAACCCCGTGCTCTACCTCGCTTTCGACCAGTATCTGAAACGGCGGTGAAATGACCCTCAAGCTACGGGTGGCCACCGAGCAGTGGCGCCGGCACCAACAGTCGCTCCTGCAGGAGGTCCCCGGCCTCGTCTCGGTGGCAAAGGGCAACGGGTACGGGTTCGGCCTCGAGGTCTGCGCCCGCGAGGCCATGGGCCTGCGGGCCGGGACGCTCGCCGTCGGCACCGCGCACGAGGTCCTGCCCGTTCGCCTGGCCGGCTGGACCCACGACGTCGTGGTGCTGAACCCGTGGCGGCCAACGGAGTCGCTCGCCACCAGCCAGCTCGACGACGAGCGCGTCATCTCCACCGTCTCCCGCGTCGAGGACCTGGACTTCATCCGGGAGAACCATCCCGGCGCCCGCGTGATCCTCGAGATGGACACCTCGATGCACCGCCACGGCCTGCCGATGTCGGACCTGGGACGCGTCGACACTTCGGGGCTCCGGTTCGAAGGCTGGACCGTGCACCTCCCAGCCCACGGCTCACTGGAGGAGGCGATCGCACTCACGCACGCGGCCACCGCCCGCCAGGAGGGGCCGGTCTGGGTGTCCCATCTCACCGTCGCCGACTACGCCACGTTCGCCGAACTGGCCCGCGTCGAGACCCGCATGCGCGTCGGGACGCGCCTGTGGCTGGGCGCCCCGGAGGCCTTGACGACCACCGCGACAGTCCTCGACGTGCACCCCATCGAGCGCGGCGCCCGGCTCGGTTACCACCAGGCCAAGGCACCCCGCGACGGCTTCATCGTCGTCGCCTCCGGCGGCACGGCGCACGGGATCGCGCTGGCGGCCCCGGTTCCGCAACGTTCGGTGCGGCAGCGGGCCACCACCATCGCCGACGGTCTGATGCGGGCCGCCGGGAGCGCCCTGTCGCCCTTCACCATCGGGGGCCGCAAGCGCCCCTTCGCCGAGCCTCCCCACATGCACTCCTCGATGCTCTTCGTCCCCGGCGCGAGGCCGGGAGTGAAGGTCGGCGACGAGGTGCCCGTCACCTGCCGGATGACCACGACCCGCTTCGACGAGATCCTGTTCGACTGACCGCTTTCCCCGTCTGACCAGCCCGAACACTGGTTGACGTTCACCCAGTGTTCATCCCGTTTTTTTGAGTTATTCAAAACAAGCGGATAGATTGGGGGCATGCCCAGCACCCAAGCACTCAGCCCGGAGGACGCCACCGCCCTCCTGCGCGAGGCGGGTCTGCGCGTGACGCGCCAACGTGTGGCCACCCTCCAGGCGATCACCCTTCGGCCCCACGCGACGGTGGAGCAGATGGTCTCCGACCTCAGCGGCGAACTGCCCAAGGCGAGCTTCCAGGCCGCCTACCTCGTCGTCGCGGACCTCGTCGCGGCCGGCCTGGTTTCCCGTCTGGACCTGCCCGGTCAGGCTGCCCGCTACGAGCTGGAGCGACGCGACAACCACCACCATGCGATGTGCATCGAATGTGGCCGCCTCGAGGACGTGGCGTGCGCCGTCGGTGAAGCGCCCTGCCTGTTGCCGAGCGACTCCCACGAGATGGACATCGTAGTGGCCGACGTCCTCTACCGCGGCATCTGCCGCGACTGTCGCCGGAAGGCCGCAACCACCCCCTGATCAGTTGTACCCACCTACAACTCAACCCCCACAACAGAAGGAGTACCGTGACCCAGCCCAACAGCGGATCCACCACCCAGGCCGGAATCCCGGCGGTCAGCGACCGCAACTCGCTCACAGTCGGTGCGGACGGACCCATCGTCCTGCACGACCACCACCTCGTCGAGACGCTCCAGCACTTCAACCGCATGAACGTGCCCGAGCGCCGCCCGCATGCCAAGGGCGCGGGTGCATTCGGTGAGTTCGAGGTGACCGAGGACGTGAGCGCGTACACCAAGGCCGCCGTCTTCCAGCCCGGCACCAGGACCCGAGTGCTGCAGCGTTTTTCCACCGTGGCCGGTGAGCTCGGCTCCCCCGACACCTGGCGCGACGTCCGCGGTTTCGCGCTGAAGTTCTACACCTCCGAGGGCAACTTCGACCTCGTGGGCAACAACACCCCCATCTTCTTCGTCCGCGACCCGATGAAGTTCCCGCACTTCATCCGCTCGCAGAAGCGCCTGCCGGACTCCGGCCTGCGCGACGCGACGATGCAGTGGGACTTCTGGACGCAGAACCCCGAGTCCGCCCACCAGGTGACCTACCTCATGGGGGATCGTGGCCTGCCGCGCAGCTGGCGCACCATGAACGGCTACGGCTCCCACACCTACATGTGGATCAACGCCGCCGGGGAGAAGTTCTGGGTGCAGTACCACTTCCTCTCCCAGCAGGGCGTGGAGAACTTCACCGCCGAGGACGCCGACGAGATGGCCGGCCTGGACGCCGACCACCACCGTCGCGACCTGTTCGACACCATCGCGCAGGGCAACTTCCCGAAGTGGGACCTCTACGTCCAGGTCATCCCCTACGCCGAGGCGAAGGACTACCGCTTCAACATCTTCGACCTGACCAAGACGATCTCCAAGAAGGACTACCCCCGCATCAAGGTGGGCACCCTGACCCTGAACGAGAACCCCACCAACTTCTTCGCCGAGATCGAGCAGGCCGCGTTCTCACCGGCGAACATGGTTCCCGGCATGGGCATGAGCCCGGACAAGATGCTGCTGGGCCGCAACTTCGCCTATGCCGACGCGCAGCGCTACCGCATCGGCACCAACTTCCAGCAGCTGCCGGTGAACAAGCCGGTGAACGAGGTCAAGTCCTACAACTTCGAGGGCAACATGACCTACGAGCACCGCGGCGCCGCACCCATGTACGCGCCGAACTCCTTCGGGGAGTCCTGGTCCGACGAGACCGGACCCGTCGAACCGTCCTGGGAGTCCGACGGCGAACTCGTGCGCAGCGCCTACACGCTGCACGCCGAGGACGACGACTTCGGCCAGGCGGGCACGCTCTACCGGGAGGTGTTCGACGACGGTGAGCGCGAGCGCTTCCACAAGACCCTGATCGGCCAGGGCAAGAAGATCGCCAACGAGACCGTGCTGGCCAACTTCTATGCCTACTGGTCGGCCGTCGACGCCAACCTCGGCACCCTGCTGAAGGCGGGCGTCGAGGCCTGATCGCCCACCGCCACAGCGCAACGACGAAAGGGCCCCGGTTCGCCGGGGCCCTTTCGCGTCGGCGTCGGTCAGGCGACAGCCACCAGGTCCTCGTCCCGGATCCGCTGCAGCTCCTCACGGTCGACGAGTTCCCCGCCGATCGGGTCACTGTGGTCGGGGGCGCGCAGCCGGTCCTGTTCGGGGTGTTGGACGTCTCTGACCATCAGGTAGAGCAGCCACAGATCCACCGCGAGCCGGACGATGATGGCAAGGAAGTACAGCCCTTGGGGACCGGTCTTCGCCGCGGTCAGATGGCCGGACAACCAGCCCCAGATGGCCAGGTAGTAACCGAGCTGCACGATCGTGAACGCGAGGTACTCCAGCTTGAACGGCCTGGCGAGCACCAGGGCGAACAGGAGCCACAGCGCGGTCTGTGGAGAGTAGGCGGCGCCGAAGAACGCACACACGAAGACGAAGATCGCCACCAGGGTGCCGACGCGGGGGCGCCGCTTCGTCACGTACAGCCAGGCGACGAGGAATGCGAGGATGAACAGCAGGATCATGAAGCCCAGGTAGCCGGCGGCCCGCACGTTCCACCCGAAGACCTGCATCAGGAACCACACTGATCCGTACGAAGCCTCTCCCCCCACCTGGTTCTGGTAGTACGAGATGACCTTGTCCAGGTCATTCAGTACCAGCGGGAGATGCACCACCGCCCAGGTCACGACGGCGGGGAACAGGAACAACACCTGCTGGGACCAGTTCCCACGGAGCGCGATGCACACTGCGACGGCGGCGACGACGATGATCGGCATGGTGCCCGCCGCCGCCGCGAGGCCCAGGATGATTCCGGCCTCCAGCGTGCGACGCTGCGCGAACTGCAGCAGCCCGACGGCGGTGATCCCGATTGGCAACAGATCCCAGTGGATGAGGCCCGCCGCGAGCACGACGGGGGAGGCGGCGACGAGCATCCCGTCCCAGGAGCGGAACCGGCCGTTGGCCGAGTCCCGGCCCAGCATCACCATGGAGATCGTCCAGGCGAGGAAGAACACGAACAGCACCACTGCGTTGATCGCGAAGAAGACCTCGGCCCCGTCGAGTTGAACCTGGACGTCGGCATCAGGCCGGATGTCGGCGCCCAGCGCGGCCGCCAGACGCACCGTCGCGAGCACCACCACCCCGAGTACCGGAGGAAACAGCATTCCGCCGTCGCCGCCGAACGCCGGGTTGCCCAGCCCAAAGCCCTGCCCCGTGTACATGAGGGGAATGTCGGAGTAGCACAGCCGGATGAAGGCGTTGATGGGGTTCGTGGCGTCGGTCTGGACGCATGGCACCTGACGCAGCGCCAGGAAGGTGAAGACCACCGCGGACGTGAGGATCGTCCACGGCAGCGGGTTGAACCAGTGACCTCTGGGGCGGGCGTGCCGACCCATCGGCCCACCGAAGGCGGGCAGCAGCGCGTTCTTCACGGGGACACCCTAGCCGCCACCTCGGGCCGGCTGTTCAGTTCCCGCCGCTGCCGTCCGACCCAGGCGGAGGGGGCGTGGAGGACCTGAGCACCCCAGAAATGATCCCTGAGTCACCCGCACCTCCCGTGCCCTGCCCGGGGACACTGGCCGTATCGGTAGGCGCGGGCGCCTCGCTCTGCGGTGGCGGAGGCGCCGTGGTCGGGTCCGGTTCCTGGGTCGCTGGGGGCTGCGTCGGCTCCTGCGTCGGCTGCTGTGTCGTGGGTTCGGCGGTCGGCGTCGGCTCCTCCGATGGCGTGACGGTCTCACTCGGTGTGGGCGTCGGGGTCTCACTCGGGGTCTCCGACGGCGTGGGCGACGGCTCCTGGGACGGTGTCGGCGACGGCGACGCGGACGAAGGCTCGGGGCTGGGCTTCTCGCTCTTGCCGTCGATGGGCTCGGGCTCGTCGAAGCCCAGGACCTCCATCCCCTCGTGCGCGGCGGCCATGTAGTCGACGAAGGTCATCAATGGGTAACCCGAGCCGAAGAAGGTGCGGTCCCCGGGCCGTCGGTAGGGCACGAGGTCGGCGTTTCCGCCGTCGCCCGCCACGTACATCACCGCGGTGGAGATCTGGCGGGTGTAACCGACGAACCAGGCCGACGTGATGGTGTCGTCGATGCCATTGGTGCCGGTCTTGCCCGCCACCGGTCGCCCGAGCTCGGAGGCTCTGCGGCCGGTGCCCTCGGTGACGACGCTCGTGAGGGCGTCGGTCACGTTGGCGGCGACGTTCTGCTCCACCGTCGCTTCCGGCGCCGGCTCCGCCTCGTAGACGACGTTGCCCTGGCGGTCCTCGACGCGCAGCACGATGTGGGCGTCCTTGCGCTGACCGCTGTCGGCGAGGGTGGCGTAGGAGTTCGCCATGTTGAGCGGGCTGACCTCGGCGAATCCGAGGGCGATGCGGTTGTGTGCGTCCCAGGCCGGACCGGTTGGGGCACCCGCGTCGTTGGCCGCCCGGATGACCTCGTTGGGGCCGTCGGGGATCTGTTCGGTCATGTCGACGAAGGCGGTGTTGATGGAGTCGGCGATCGCCTGGCGCAGCGTCACCTCGCCGTACTGCTGCTGGTTCTGGTTGTTGATGGGCTGCGAGTCGCCCTGCGGCGTGAACGTGTCGCCACGCAGCACGCTTTCGAGCGAGAACCCGTTTCGCAGTCCGGCGATGGCCGCGAAGGCCTTGAACGTCGAGGCGGCAGGGCGCTCTGTCGTGGCCCAGTTGCGGGAGTTGGCGACGTAGTCCGGTCCCCCGTAGAGCGCCAGCAGACCGCCGGTGTAGTTGTCCACCGAAGCGATGGCGACGTGCAGGTCCGCCGGGTCTGGGCTGCCCTCCCCCTCTGCCGCCGCGAGCGCCGTGTACTCCTGCGCCGTGGTGGTGGCGGCCGCCTGGGCCTCCTTGTCCAGGGTTGTGACGATCTTCAACCCGCCACCGGAGATCTCGCCCTCGGTGAAGCCCAGCTCCACCAACTCGTCCTCCACCATGCTGATGAGGAAGCCCTTGGGCCCGCCGTAGCGATTGTTCACAGGCACGTCCGGGAACTCGGGCAGCGTGTCGTAGGCGGCGTCGTGTTCCGCCTGGGTGATCTTGTCCATTGCCAGCAGGCCGTCGAGCACGTAGTTGTAGCGCCCCTTCAGCCGCTCCAGCTTCTCCTCACCGCCGGAGGGGTTGAAACCTGCCGGGTTGTTGAGGATGGCAGCCAGCGCAGCCGCCTCGGGCATGGTGAGTTCCTGGGCGGACTTGAGGAAGTAGGACTTCGCTGCCGCCTGGATGCCGTAGGCGCCACGGCCGAAGTAGATGGTGTTGAGGTAGCCCTCGAGGATCTCCTCCTTCGGCACCTCACGTCCCATCTTCACCGCGAGCACCAGTTCTCGCAGCTTGCGGGAGAAGGTCTGCTCGGGGTTGAGGTAGAGCACCTTGATGTACTGCTGGGTGATCGTCGAACCGCCCTGCATCTCGCCGCCCGTGGCGATGCTCCACATGGCACGCGCGATGCCGCTGATGGAGAAGCCCGGATCCTCCCAGAACGAGCGGTTCTCCGCGGCGATGACCGCATCCTTCATCACCTGCGGCATGTCCGCGTAGTCCATCGTCACGCGGTTCTGCACCGCCAACGACCCCAGCTGGTTCCTGCCGTCGTTGTAGTAGATGAAGGTGGTGTTGGTGGTGAAGTCCTCGTTGGGGTCCGGCAGGTCGGTCGTCGCGTAGAGGAACAGGAAGCTGCCCATGCCTGCCAGGCCCAGCACGAGGACCGCGATGAGCGCGGCCAATCCCACCCGCCCCCAGATCTTCTTCTTTGATGTCTTCTTCGTCGACTTCTTCGCAGCCCGCTTGGTGGGTTTGCGCTCAGCCATAGATGTCCTCAACCGTCTTCTGTCTGCGGGGCGGCTTGCGTTTGCGGCCGTCACCCAGGAGGTAAGCCTTGATCATGTGGTTCCAGCCGCACTCGGTGCACACCTCGACGACGCAGACCTTGAACTCACCGTACTCGTCCTGCATCTCATCGAGTTCCTTGGTGGACTTGATGCGCCCGGAGTATTGGCCCAGCTGTTCGCCGAAGACGTAGTTGAGGTTGAGCAGATGGGTGTTGTCGCACATCGGGCAGTCGACGCTGGAGGGTTCGCCGTGGTGGAGTGCGGCCCGGATCAGCAGTGGGTCGGCGTCGCAGACGTCGGAGGACATCACGCGCGACGGCCTGCGCGCCGCCTCGAGCGTCGCCCGGCGCTGCAGCGCGTAGTCAACTTCCTGCCGTTTGGACCACATCACACCAAGCGTAAATGGTCCGGGCAACTGTGAGAACAGCTGCGCTCATAGTCCGGGTCGGGGGGCACCTGGAAAACGAGTCTCGGCGGGCGCCGCCCCGCACCGGAAACGGGCCGGTTCGCTTCCAGCTCCGCGGTCACCCAGCCGTCGGACCGTTTGTCCCGGGAGCCCCGGACAGGCCGGGCACGCCCGGCAGGATCGGCCCGCGAATCCCGGCGTCGGCGCACGCCCGCTGGGCGCGCAACCGGATCTCCCGCATCGGACCCCACTGGTTGTTGGGGCTGGCCTTCAGCATGATCTTCAGCGTCATGGTGCCGCCCACCATCGAGTCCACGCCCAGCACCGACGGCTCCTCCAACAGGACCTCTGACCACTCCGGCTCTTCGCTCATGCCCGCGATGGCACCACGCAGCACGGAGGTCACCTTCTCGGGGTTCTCGTCGATGGCGACGGGGACGTCGACGAACGCCGTCGAGAATCCCTGCGACTCGTTGCCCAAGGTCAGGATCTCTCCGTTGCGGATGTACCAGACCGTGCCGCCCGGGTCGCGCACCTTGGTGATCCGCAGGTTCACCTCCAGGACCGTCCCCTTGATCTCGTCGATCTGGATGAGGTCGCCGATCCCGAACTGGTCCTCGGCCAGCATGAAGATGCCGGAGAGGTAGTCCTTGACCAGCGACTGCGCCCCGAACCCGATGGCGAGACCTCCGATTCCCGCAGACGCCAACAGCGGAGTCATTGGGATGCCGATGATGGCAAGGATCGTCAGGATTCCGACGAGCGTGACGACCACGTCCACTATGTTGCCCAGCAGCGAACCGAGAGTCTGCACCCGCTGCCTGTGCCTCTCCAACGCCATCCCACTGGCCCGGGCGAGCAGGATCTGCGCCTTTCCGCCCAGGTCACTGCGGTTCTTGTCGGGCCCCTTGGCGAGGAGACTCCTCGTCACCCGCCGGATGAAGAACCTCAGGAAGACGCGAAGCGCCACGGCGGCGATGACGACGACGAGGACCAGCAGGGCACGCTCCAGGATTTCAGCAGGCATGTCCCCATCTTGCCCGTCGTGGCGGGGCGTGTGCGATCAGAGAGGGCGTGGACCCCTCGCGCCCTAGCTTTGGCGTGTGACGACCAAGACATGGCAACGCAATGCCCGACAGGTTCTCAAGGACACCGTCGGTGCGGCCCGATTCGGGGAGTGGCACAGCGGGGTCCTGCGAGCCGACCCCGAAGCGGCGCGCGCGGAGCTCCCCCGGGTGCGTTGGTCGGAGCTCCGACTGGCCAGGCCCTTCCTGTTGGCACGCGGCTTCGGCATCGCCGGACAGCTGGATCGAGCAGTGGTCGACACGTTCTCGCCCATCTCTGTGGTGGTCGACGAGCCGCTTGCGTGGACCAGCGTCATGGTTGGCCGGCCGTGGTCGCCGGTGCCGGTGTCCCGAAAGCTTCCGACGCTCGTGGCCATCCGTGACTTCGACGAGCCGAACTGGTTGAAGTACGGCATGGACTGGCGGTTCTCCCCCTTGCCCGGTGGCCGCACCTTCGTGGAGACCAGCACCCTCTGCCAGCCGACCGACGCCAAGGCGATGCGCCGTTTCCTCGCCTACTGGTCGATGATCCGCATCCCCAGCGGCCTGATCCGACGTGACATCATCGCCGCACTGGGGCGTCGGGTGGCCGCCGCAGGCTGAACCGTCGCTCGCTGCCGGCGAGATGGCGCCCATGGGGGCCGACGATGATGCGACCTGCCCGTTCAGCCGCCCGTGGAGCTCTGCTGGGCGCCCGGTTCGGTGGTGGCGGCAGCGCTGGCGGGAGTCGTCGCCATTGGGGACGCAGGGCTGCTGGGCGGGACTGATTGCGACGCCGACGGCCGAGCACTGCTCGACGAGGCTTCGGGAGTGGTGCTGGCCGCCGTGACGCTCGGCGTGGCCGTCTGTGTTCCCGAGGCGGTCGCGGTCGGAGAGGGGGTCGCCGTCACCGAAGGGCCGGCGGTCGGGTCCGGAGAAGCGCTCGTGCTGGCGCTGGGGGCCGGCGCGCACGCCGGGCCCGGCGTCGGACCCGTTGGGTCGCACGTAGGCGACGGCGTCGGGCTGGGCGACGGGCAGGCGACCGGCGGGGTGGCGTCCGCGGCAGGGGTGCAGGTGGGCGTCGGCGAGGCGGTCGCGCTGGGCGACCCGCCGGCTGTGGGTGAGCCGGACGGGGACGGGCTGCCGCCGGGCTGCTCGGCATTCGGCGAGAGGCTCGCCGACGGCGTCGGGGAGAGGCTTGGCGACGGCGACGTCGTCGCGCTGGCTGAGGCCGACGGCGTGGGCGTCGGCGATGGCGATGGCGGCAGTGAGAGGGTTGGCGAGGGCGAGGCCGAGGCGCTCGGTGACGGGGACGGGCTCGGCGAGGGCGAGGGGGTCATCGTCGGGCTGGCGCCCACCGAGCCGGCGTTCATGACGGAGGTGTCGACGACGACCCCGCCACCACCCAGCCAGCCCTCCGGGTTGGTGAACCAGCCGTCGGCGATGACCTCGAAATGCAGGTGGCAGCCCGTGGAGTAGCCGGTATTGCCCACGCGGCCAACGCCTTGGTGCACGGCCACTTCCTGCCCCACCCTTACGCCGATGGCCGAGAGGTGGTTGTAGGTGGTGACCACGTGATGCGCCCCGATGCGGCCGTGATCCACCCGGACCTGCATGCCGTTGCCGCCGGCCCAGCCAACCCGGGTGACCCGGCCCGGCGCCGCGGCGCCCACCGGCGTCCCGCAAGGGGCGGCGAAGTCGAGGCCGGTGTGCAGCTTCCAACGGTGGAGAACGGGATGGAAACGATTTCCGAAGCGCGACGTCCTGCGGCCCTGGAGTGGCTGCGAGAGCAGCGCGCCCGTGGCGACGTCGACGGCTGGCACGCTGTAACCGGCGGGCGCCTGCCGGTTGGCCCTCGGGGAGGGCCTCGACCCGTTGGCTTCGGCCTGCGCCGACGGCAGGACTCCACCCGGCAGCGGTCCGGGCAGGCCGAGGAACGCCGCCTCGAGAAGCGAGGCATGCTGCTGGCCGGCGAATTCGTCGGGCACCGCCAGCGGGGCCTCCCTGACCGATTCCACCACAACCGCCTCGGCGTCGACGGCGGGTGGAGGACTCACGATGGGAATGGCCTGCAGGTCTGTCTCGCCACCCTGGGAGGCCGCGACGGCACCGGTCAGGGCAGCCACGACCGACACGGCGACGATGCCGGACCTGATTCGGTGCATCCCCACGGTTTCCTCCCTGGAGCCAGCCCCTCCATGCAAACACGGAGGCGGGGCGACACGCCAGAGCTTCCTGAGATCATTCATCAGGAATGCGCGCCTCGCGGCCTCCGCCGGTTCTGCGCGGAGCGCCCAGGACTGAGGTGACCTCCGCGTATCCGGACACGTAGAATGACCCCTTGTGCCGAGCCTGACCCAAGCCCAGAAGAACGCCGTCGACTCACTGCTGCGAATCTCCAGCGTGATCGACGAGCTCGGCAAACTGTTCCACGACGCCGGCGAGACGCTGTACCTGGTCGGCGGTTCGGTCCGTGACGCGCTGCTCGGTGGCCTCGGCCATGACCTGGACTTCACCACGTCGGCCCGGCCAGAAGTCACGGCCAGGCTGCTGGGACGGTTCACGCCGTCGACGTGGGACATCGGCAAGGCGTTCGGAACCATCGGCGCGATGAAGAAGGTCGACGGGCAGGAGTGGGTGATCGAGGTCACCACGTTCCGCGCCGACGCCTACGAAGCCGACTCACGCAAGCCGGTGGTCGCTTTCGGCGACAACCTCACCGATGACCTCGTGCGTCGCGACTTCACCGTCAACGCCATGGCCGTCGACGTCCGCACCCGCGAGTTCGTGGATCCCCACGGCGGCCTCGAGGACCTTGCCCAGGGCCTCCTGCGCACGCCGGCGGCTCCGGAGGTGTCCTTCTCCGACGACCCCTTGCGCATGATGCGGGCCGCGCGCTTCGCGTCTCGTCTGGGATTCCGGGTGGATCCCGACGTCGAGCGCGCGATGACCGCCATGTCGGAGCGCATCAGCATCGTGTCGGCGGAGCGGATCCAGGCGGAGCTATCGGGTCTGCTGCTCACGGACTCACCCCGCGAGGGCCTGGACCTGCTCGTCCGCACCGGGGTGGCGGACCACGTGCTCCCCGAGTTGCCCGCGCTGAAGCTTGAACTGGACGAGCACCACCGCCACAAGGACGTCTACGACCACTCGCTGATCGTGCTGGAGCAGAGCATCGAGCTGGAGAAGCAGCGGGGGCATGCGCCCGACCTGGTCGGCCGGCTCGCCGCGCTGCTGCACGACGTCGGCAAGCCCGCGACCCGACGGTTCGAGGGCAGCAAGGTGACGTTCCACCACCACGACGTCGTGGGCGCCAAGCTGGTCACCAAGCGGCTGCGCGCGCTGAACTACCCGGCGGCGGTGGTGAAGTCGGTGGCCAAACTCATCGAGTTGCACCTGCGGTTCCACGGCTACAGCGAGGGGCAGTGGACCGATTCCGCGGTCCGTCGCTACGTCCGTGACGCCGGCGACGAGCTTGAGCGCCTCCACATCCTCACCCGTTCCGACTGCACCACCCGCAACCGGAACAAGGCCACCAGACTTCGCCGCGCCTACGAGGAACTGGAGTGGCGCATCGACGAGCTGGCCGAGCAGGAGGAGCTGGCCGCCATCCGCCCCCACCTCGACGGCACCCAGATCATGGAGACGCTCGGCATCGGGCCAGGTCGTGACGTCGGCGAGGCCTACAAGTTCCTCCTGGAGCATCGCCTCGAGAACGGGCCCATCCCCGACGACGACGCTCGCCAACTCCTGCGCCACTGGTGGGATCAGCGCCAAGCCTGACCCGCTGCCCCTGTGGGCCGTTCTCGACGGCGGCCACCGGGACCACCCGCCTGCGCCCACCGGGACCACTGGGACCACCGGGACCACCCGACTGCGCCCGCACGTGGTCCCGACGCAGCGGGTAACCGGCACCCGGCGACTGCGCCGCACCTGGTCCCGACGCAGCCGGTAACCGGCACCCGGCGAACACCAGCGTTATCGCTCGACACCAGCGTTATCGCTCGACACCAGCGTTATCGCTCGACACCAGCCGTACAAGGCTGGTGGCCAGCAACAACGCTGGTCAACCCGCACAAGCGCTGGTGAACGGGACCAAGCGCTGGTCAACCCGGGCAAGCCCAGACCCGCCAACCCCGATCGCGAACACCAGCGTTATCGCTCAACACCAGCCGTACAAGGCTGGTGGCCAGCAACAACGCTGGTCAACCCGGGCAAGCGCTGGTGAACGGGACCAAGCGCTGGTCAACCCGGTCAAGCGCTGGTCAACGGACCCCGACGGGACCTGCCGTCGCCAACGCGGCCAAGCCCAGACCCGCCGACCCCGATCGCGAACACCAGCGATATCGCTCAACACCAGCCGTACAAGGCTGGTGGCCAGCAACAACGCTGGTCAACCCGCACAAGCGCTGGTCAACCCGCACAAGCGCTGGTCAACCCGCACAAGCGCTGGTAAACCCGGGCAAGCGCTGGTGGCGACGGACAAGCCCACTGGAGGGGCGTCAAAGCAACGACCGCTCCTAGGATCCTGAATCAAACGACCGCTCCCAGAATCCGGAATCAACGCCGCACCCTTAGCCGGAGCGGAGGTGGGTCAGGGCGCCTAAGATGCTTGAAACCCAACCAGAGGTAGAGTCCGCGACTCCAGCAACGCGCGCCAACGGCGCCCGGACCGACCTCCGCGCAGGCCCCAGCGACGCACAACGACGCCGGACCCGCCTCAGCACAGGCCACAGCGACGCCGGACCGACCTCCGCGCAGGCCAAAGCGACGCACGGCGACGGCGGACGCAGAAGGCCAACAACGCCACGAGAACCCCGGAGGCCCCGACGACTACGATGGTCCGGTGACCGCCGCCCGTACCTGCCTCCGCGCCCTGCTGGCGGCGCTACTGGCTGGGCTCGCGCTCGTCGCAGTCGCGGCTGGCCCGTCGAGGGCCGACGTCGGCACCACCGTCGACGTCACCATCACGGACAACTCCTCCCCGGTCCTGGACCTCTCGGACCCCGAGCAGGTCGTTGAACTGAGCGGAACCATCATCAACACCTCTGCCGTGCGCGCGAGGTTCATCACGGTCAACTTCTGGCAGGCCGACGACCCGATCACGACTCACGACGACCTCGCCAAGGCGCTCGTCTCGGCACCCACGGATCCGCTCGGCGAGCGCACCCCTCCGTACTCGGAGGAGTCGGGGCACGTTCAGGTGATCACGCGCGACGAGTGGTTCGCCCCCGGTGATCGCGCCCAGTTCACCGTCCGGGCCACCGTCGCCGACCTCGGACTACCGGCCGACGAGGCCGTCTATCGGCTCGGTGTCCACGTCCGCGGCATCCCCGAGAACTCGCCCCAGACGCTCACCATCGGGCGTGGCCGGATCCTCGCCGTCGCGACGAAGGATCCGCTCGAGATGGCCACCGTGGTCTCCATGACGGCCGCGCCCACCCGGTTGGCCACTGGTGACTTCGTCGACGAGAGCCTGCTGGAGGGTCTCGACGGCGAACTCGCGACCCTGCTCCAGGCGGCTGAGCGCCCGGGGTCGACCCTGCTGCTGGACCCGTCCCTGCTGGCCGAGGCAACGGCGCTGGCCCAGGACCACACCGTCGGGGGTGAGCAGAGGTCGGGAAGCGAGGTGGCCGCCGCCTGGGCCCAGCGCGTACAAGCACTGACCTCGGGCGGCCGGGCGCTGCGGCTGCCCTACGCCAACCCGGACATCGCCCGCGAGGCGGCGGCCGAGACCCTTGACCGGTTGATGGGCTGGCAGGCGACGGCGGTGGCGGCGGAGCCGACGAGGTCGCTCCCGCTGGCCGTCGACCTTGGGGCGAATGCGACCCTTGAGAACACCCGCAGCCTCGGACGCTTCGGGGTCGGCACCGTCTTCGTCAGCAACGTCGAGGACGGGACCCGCTCCGGCGCCGTCGTCGCGGCCACCCCGCTCGAGCAAACCGGGCTCGGGCCGGGCGGACGCGACACGACTGCCCAGCACCTTGGGCGCCGGCTCGCGGAGGAGTTCCTCGCCGCGACGCCGCCGGTGTACGTGCTCCGCTCCGCGGCCGACGTTCGCGCGCTCGGAAGCCTCGAGCACAACACGGTGGTTCCCGTCCCGCAGTCCGGCGAGCCGCTCCAACTGGCCCAACCGTGGCAGACCCCCGAGCCCTGGGCGCAGTTGGCGGCCGGTCTCGAGGAGGTCCATTCCCGTTCCGAGTTCCTGGAGGACCTCACAGGAGTCGCGGCGTCGCAGCAGGTGACCGACCTCCTGTCGGCCAAGGCGTCGTCCGCCGGATTCGCCGACGAGGCAGCCGCGATCGCCTATGTGGACGCCCACCCGGTGGCGGCCGTCGACACCAACCAGGTCACCATCAGCGCGGCCGGCCAGTTCGTCATGGGCTCGCGGACCAACGACTTCCCCGTGACCATCGTCAACGGGCTGTCCTTCCCGGTCACCGTCAGGCTGGTCTTCGAAAGCGCCGCCCCGCAGCGCATCAAGGTGCCTCCCACCGACTTCGTCACGGTCGAGCCGGGCCAGAACCTGACCCTCAACGTGGCCCCCGAGGCGTCGTCGAACGGCGTGGTGGCGGTGGACGCGGCGCTGCAGACGCGCGGCGGGGAGACCTTCGGCATCCCGGTCACCATCGAAATCACCGCCACTGATCTTGGGCGCGTCGGCTGGATCATCATCATCGTCTCGGGTGCAGTAGTACTCGGGGGTACTGTCCTCAGAATCAGAGCTGTGCAGCGAGAGAACGCAAAAGGAGTCCGGTGAGTCAGGTAAGTAGCACCAAGAAGTTGGTGTCTGCGAGCGCACTCATGGCCTCGGGCACACTCGTCTCGCGCGCGCTCGGTCTCGTGCGGGTGATGCTGATCGCCTTCATCCTCGGCAACGGCACCCGTCAGGCCGACATGCTCGCCGTCGCGACGATGGTGCCGAACTCGTTGTACATCCTGTTCGCCGGCGGCGCCCTGAACACGGTGCTGGTGCCGCAGATCGTGCGGGCGATCAAGAACGACGCCGACGGCGGCGAGGCCTACACCAACCGCATCATGACGGCGTTCCTGCTGATCGTCGCTGCGGTCGCCGTGGTCGTCACCATCTGCGCGCCCCTGATCACGCAGCTCTACTCCTCCGAGGACTGGCGCGCCCCCGGGCTGGCGGCCCAGTACGGCTCGATGGTGGCGCTGACGTACCTGACGCTGCCGCAGGTGTTCTTCTACGGGGCCTTCTTCCTGCTGGGCCAGGTGCTCAACGCGCGCGACAGGTTCGGGCCGATGATGTGGGCACCGATCGCCAACAACGTCATCTCCGTCCTGGTGCTGAGCATCTACCTGTTCGTGTGGGGCAGCGGGGGTGACCGCGGGGCGGCGTTCACCACCGGCCAGATCCTGCTGCTGGGCATCGGTTCCACCGTCGGCATCGCGGCCCAGTCCCTGGTGCTGCTGCCCTACCTGCGCAAGGTGGGCTTCAGATTCCGCCCGCGCTTCGACCTCAAGGGCACCGGACTGGGCAAGACGTTCTCCCTGACGAAATGGACAATGGGGTTCGTCGCGGTCAACCAGGTGGTGCTGGTGATCGTGACCCGCCTGGCCACTTCGGCCACCGCAGGCGGTGCGGGCGCCGGCTACGACGTCTACACCAAGGCGCACCTGATCTGGATCCTCCCCCACTCGCTCATCACGGTCTCGCTCGCGACGGCGATGCTCCCCAATGCCTCGCGGCTGGCCGCCGCTGCCGACTTCCGGGGAGTCGCCGAGGAGGCCACCAAGACCATCCGGCTGGCGTTGATCCTCATCGTCCCCGCCGCCGTGGGTTTCTTCGTCCTCGCCGACCCCATCGCCGCCCTCCTGTTCGGCCACGGCCAGGGCAACGCGGACGCCGACTGGGTGGCGTGGGCGCTCATGGGCTTCGCCATCGGCCTGATCCCGTTCACCGTCCAGTTCGTGTGCCTGCGCACCTACTACGCCCTCGAGGACACCCGCACCCCGTTCTTCCTGCAGTTGGCGATCGCCGGCGCGAACGCACTCCTGGCCATCCTCCTCGTCTGGGCAGCCGCTGACCCGGGCCTGGTGGCCGCAGCACTGGCGCTGGCGTACTCCGTCGCGTACCTGGTGGGCGTGTTCCTGAGTTGGCAGGTGCTGAAGCGGCAGGTTCCTGACCTCGACGGCGGAGTCGTCGTGATGCACGTGGTCCGCCTCCTGCTCGGGGCGGCACTGGGCGGCGCCGCGGCTTGGCTCGTCGCACGCCTCCTGACGGGCATGCTCGGCGACGGGGTGCTGGGCACCAGCCTGGCGATCCTGGCCG
The DNA here is from genome assembly GCF_020687685.1 of Tessaracoccus sp. OS52. Classification (GTDB taxonomy): domain Bacteria; phylum Actinomycetota; class Actinomycetes; order Propionibacteriales; family Propionibacteriaceae; genus Arachnia. The sequence goes on from NZ_JAJEWM010000003.1 coordinate 305,566, forward strand.
GACTGGCAATCATCGCGGCGGGCTACCTGCTGGTCAGCAAATCGCTACGGGTGCGTGAGTTCCGCAGCCTCTCGGACCTGGTCAACACAGTCCTGCGGCGCCGCGGCTCCAGGCCGGCCCGGGCGCTGCCGGCCGAGGACGGCGACGACGGAGATGACGGGTCCTCGGCAGGCACCGACCCCGCGGACGAGGCCGACGCCCACCGCTACTCGGCCACCACCGTCGCCGGCGGACTCACCGAGGACCTCATGCCGACCCAGCTCACCCCCGCCCTCAAGTGGGACGAGCGCGCCGAGGACTTCATCGTCGAGACGCCGGCCCCCACGCCGCCTGCCCCCGGACCCGCGGCCCCTCCCGGCGCTGGCCCGGTCCCGGCCATCGACGGCGGCGTCGGGGAGGCGCCCGGGTTCCTCTCCCGCGACGACGATGAACCCGACGAATGGGCCGAGCACGAAGACTTCATCGACGACTCGCTGGCGGAAACCCGGGTACGGCCGCCGCACCCGAGCTTCACCCCCGCCGCCCCGGAGCCGCAGCCCACTCCCGAACCGGAGCCGCTGGCCGAACCCGGGATGTTGCTCAGCACCAGGTTCCGCACCGATGCGCTGCTGGCCAGCCGCGCCGGCATCGAGACCTGGCGCGCCCACGACCTGGTCCTGTCCCGGGACGTCGTCGCGCACGTCCTGCGCGAGGGCGACCCCCGCATCCCCGACGTGCTCGACGCCGCCCGCAAGGGTGCCGTCGCCACCGATTCACGCTTCCTCCGCGTCCTCGACGCCGTCGATCTCGAGGACCACGAGGGTGGGATCGGCGCCTACGTCGTGTGCGAGTTCACCGCGGGCAAGAGCCTCCGGGAGATCCTGGCCTTCGGGCCGCTGAGCACCCTCGAGTCCGCGTGGATCGTTCGGGAACTCGCCGACGCCCTGACCGGGATGCACTCCCAGGGCCTGTTCCACGAGCACCTGAACCCGGACAACGTCATCCTCACCAACAGCGGCGACGTCAAGCTGATCGGCTTCGGCGTCGAGTCGGCCATCTCTCCCGAACCCAGGGCCGCAAGCTGGACCGACCGGGAGGCGGCCGACGTCCGCGGCCTGGCGAAGCTCCTCTACGCCACCCTCGTGCAGCGCTGGCCCGGCGGGAACGCCTACGACCTCGAAGCCGCCCCCATCATCGCCGGGGAGCCCGCCAGCCCTCACATCGTGCGCTCCGGCGTCTCCCCCGCGCTGGACCGGATCACGACGGCGACCCTCACCCAGCGCGGTGCCGCAGCGGAGCGTCGGATCTCAACGGCGTCCCAGCTGGCTGGCGCGCTGTCGGAGGTGCTCGGCACCGCGGACGCGTCGTCGGACCTGGAACACCGGGTGCGGCAGGCGCAGGGGCCACGGCCCAAGCGGGCAGCCAGCCTCCTGGCGGCCGCCCCGGGCGAAACCCTCACCGGGCAGCTCCCGGACCAACTCACCAGCACCCGGTTCAACCTCGCAGCCGGTCTGGCTGACGGGACCACGCGCGAGCACGCGATTGCCCACGAGCAGGCCCTGTCTGGACCGCCCCCCTTCGAACCGCTCCCGGACGCCGACTACGTCGAGCCGGTGACCGATCCGGACGCCGCATCCGGACGCCGGCGTTCCACCCGCCCGGCCCTCTGGCTGCTCGTGGCGTTCGTCCTGGCCGCACTGGTCATCTCGCTGGTCATCGTCGCCGTCAACAATGCGCGGGACAACGGCGCGCAGGACCCGGCCACCACCCCGTCGGGCCAGGTGACCTCCGGATCGCCCGCGGATCCCTCCGACAGCCCGGACGGTACGCCGGCCGGCCCCCACGGGATCGTGGCTGGCTCGGACTTCGACCCGGAAGCCGACGGGGGCAACGACGAGGAGAACCCGGACTCGGTACCGCTCGCCTTCGACGGGGACCCGGCCACCGGCTGGTCCACCCTCCGCTACCACAACAACCCAGCACTGGGCGGCCTGAAGCCGGGCGTGGGGATCGTGCTCGACCTCGGGGAGGTCAAGCCGATCGCGGAGGTTGAACTGCAGTTCGAGGCACCGGGTTCGACGGTGGAGCTGCGCGTCCCCGCCGACGCGGCCGCGGAGTCGGCGCCCATGGATTCGGAGTCCGAGTGGAGCGTCGTCGCCACCCAGGCCGACGCGCCGGCGTCGACGGCGCTGGCGCCCGTGGTCGAGACCAGCGCACGGTTCGTGCTGGTCTACCTGACCGAACTCCCCGAGGTCAGCGACGCCCGCTACCTTGCCCAGCTGAACGAGGTCACGGTCTCCGGCTGATCGCGCAGCCCGGCCCATCCGGGGCGCGGCCCGTCCACGCTGGATCGTCGAGTAACTACGCACTGGGTACCGGAGCGGTCTGCGGCGCGGTGGTGGCGCCTGCAGTGACGACGTTGTCGCCCCGGCCCAACCGATGCGCTGACCAACCGACCATCACCAGGGCGACCAGGGCCCACACGACGTAGGAGGATCCCACGACCTGCTGCAGCGGTGTCCACTGCAGCTCGCGGTCATCGCCGTTGGGTAACCACCAGTGCGGCATTGCCAGGAACACGGCGACGCCGGAACCCGCCAGCACCAGCCAGCCGGTCCCTCTCCCCTGGCCGCGAACGGCCCACAGCGTCATCAGCAGCACCAACGGCAGGCCCCAGACCCAGTGGTGTCCCCAGGACACCGGTGAGCAAAGCAGAGCCGCGAAACCAACGACCACCACCGCCGCGGTGTCGTGCCCGTACTTCAGGAGACGCGCGGCCACCCACGCGAGCAGCAGACCCGCTCCGAGGGCCAGCACGAACCAGGCGGCGGTGCTGTCCATCCCGAGCCGGTGCAGGACCGCGTTGATCGACTGGTTCGACGCGTACGCGGCACCCCCGATCCGGCCAGTGTCGCTGAGGGTCTGGGTCCAGTACGTCAACGAATCGGCGGGCATGAACAGGTGACCAACGGCCGAGCAAGCCAAGAACGACGCCACGGTCATCCCTGCCCCTCGCCAGTCCCGTCGCAGGAAGAACAGGAGAAGGAACACGGCAGGGGTCAGCTTGATCGCGATGGCGAGGCCGATGAGCGAACCGCGCCACCATCGGCCGCGACCCGCCAATGCGTCGATCAGGACCAGCACCATCAGCAGGATGTTCACCTGACCGTAGTTGAACGTCTCCCGCACCGGCCCGAACCACAGGCCGACGCTCATGGCCGCGGCCACGAGCCACCACAGGTCCGCACCGCGTCGGTTGGAGACCTGCCCGAGGACGATCCGTTGGGCCACGGCGAGCGCGCCGATTGAGGCCAGCGTCAGCAGGGTGGATGCGAGCCACAACGGGACAGGCGTGAAGACGGTGAAGAGGACCGCCGCAATCGGCGGGTACGTGAAGGGGAGGTGCCCGCCCTCTGCCAGCTCCGGCATCGGCCCGTAGATGCTGCCTCCGTCGAGGAAGACCTGGGCGCCGGTCCGGTAGACGTCGATGTCGATCCGGTAGGGCGTCGGAAAACTGCCCAGACCGAAGGTGAGGACGGCCGCCCCGAGCAGCGTCGCCAGCAAGGTTCCTCTACGGAAGGCACGAGAACTCAGCAAGCTTCCGACCGTCGACACACAGCCCCCAAGGGTCAGCGGCCGGGAACTTCACCGGCGACACGCGGAGCCTAGGACACGGAGGTTAATAAATTCTACATGAAACGTCTAAAGGTCTCTGTGGCGTGAGCAGGCTTGGGAGGACTTGCCAGAAACCCCGTTTTCTTTGCACTGGAGTGCGCAGAAAACGGGGTTTCTGTCCAGTCCTCCACGGGGCCTCGGGGCACCCACGAGCCAGGCACAAACGGAACCGGGCGGCGTGGTCGCCCACGCCGCCCGGCCCGTCTTGTGTCGTCGGATCACTCCACGACGTCGTCATCCACCCAGTCGAAGGTGCGGGTCACTGCCTTCTTCCAGTTCCGGAACAGCCGCTCGCGCTCGGTCTCGTCCACCCGTGGCGTCCAGCGCTTGTCCTCGGCCCAGTTGTCGATGACGTCCTGCTCGCCGTTCCAGAAGCCGACGGCGATGCCGGCGGCGTAGGCGGCGCCCAGCGCCGTCGTCTCAGCCACGACGGGGCGGACCACGTCCACGCCCAGCTGATCTGCCTGGAACTGCATCAGGGTCTCGTTGGCGATCATGCCGCCGTCGACCTTGAGTTCGGCCAGCTTGACCCCCGAGTCGGCTTCCATGGCCTCAAGGACCTCACGCGTCTGGTAGGCGGTCGCCTCCAGGACGGCGCGGGCAATGTGGCCGCGGTTCACGTAGCGGGTCAATCCGACCAGCGCTCCACGAGCGTCCGACTTCCAGTACGGCGCGAACAGGCCCGAGAAGGCCGGCACGAAGTAGGCGCCGCCATTGTCCTCGACGGTGTTCGCCAGCTCCTCGATCTCCGCGGCGCTACCGATCATCTTCAGGTTGTCACGCAACCACTGGACCAGAGATCCGGTGACGGCGATGGAACCCTCCAGAGCGTAGATCGGCTTGTTGTCGCCGATCTTGTAGCACACCGTGGTCAGCAGGCCGTTCTTCGACGGCACGATCTCCTCGCCCGTGTTCAGGAGCATGAAGTTGCCGGTGCCGTAGGTGTTCTTCGCCATGCCGACCTCGAAGCAGGCCTGGCCGAAGGTGGCTGCCTGCTGGTCGCCCAGGATGCCGGCGATCGGGACACCCGTGAGGAGACCCTTCGCGCGGCCTTCACCGTAGACCTCAGCCGAGCTCTTGATCTCCGGCAGCATGGACATCGGAATGCCCATGTCCGCTGCGATCTCTGCGTCCCAGTCGAGGGTCTTGAGGTCCATCAGCATGGTGCGGGAGGCGTTGGTCACGTCGGTGACGTGGACTCCGCCGTCGACGCCGCCGGTCATGTTCCAGAGCACCCAGCTGTCCATGGTGCCCATGACCAGGTCACCGGCCTCGGCCTTCTCGCGTGCGCCCTCGACGTTGTCGAGGACCCACTTGACCTTCGGGCCCGAGAAGTAGGTGGCCAGGGGCAGGCCGACGCGCTCCTTGTACTTGTCCTGACCCTGCTCACCACCGAGGTCGTCGATGATCTTGGCGGTGCGGGTGTCCTGCCACACGATGGCGTTGTAGACGGGCTCGCCGGTGGTCTTGTCCCAGACCAGGGTGGTCTCACGCTGGTTGGTGATGCCGACGGCGGCGATGTCGGAGTTGTTGAGGCTCGCCTTGGCCAGGGCGTCGGCCACGACGGCGCGAACGTTGTCCCAGACCTCCTTAGCGTTGTGCTCGACCCACCCTGCCTTCGGGAAGATCTGCTCGTGCTCCCGCTGCCCGGTCGCGATGATCTTGCCGCCGTGGTCGAAGATGATCGCGCGCGAGCTCGTCGTGCCCTGGTCGATTGCCAATACGTACTTTTCAGCCATGAAAACTCAATTCCTCTTTCCTAGTTCGTACTTGATCAGGGGAGCAGGACCATGGAGGCGAGGCCACCGAGGATGCCACCGATGAGGGGACCGACGATCGGGACCCAGGAGTAGCCCCAGTCGGAGCTGCCCTTGCCCTTGATGGGGAGGATGGCGTGCATGATGCGGGGGCCGAGGTCACGCGTCGGGTTGATGGCGTAACCGGTGGGGCCACCGAGGCTAACGCCGATGCCGAAGACCAGCAGCGCGACGCCGAGGGCACCGAGCCAGCCGAGGTTCACCGCGCCGTCCTCGCCCTGTGCGCCGGTGAAGGCGCCAGCTGCCAGAACACCGAAGACCAGCACGAAGGTGCCGATGATCTCAGTGATGGTGTTCCAGAGAGGGTTGCGGATCTGCGGGCCCGTTGAGAACACGCCGAGGATCTTGCTCTGGTCCTCTTCAGCGTCGAAGTGCTGCTTGTAGGTCAGCCACATCAGTCCCGCACCGATCATCGCGCCGACGAGTTCGCCCGCGAAGTAGACCAACGTCGAGGCCACGCTGACCGCGATTCCAGGGACGAACTCAGTGGCGCCGCTGGCGATGATGCCGACGGTGACGGCAGGGTTCAGATGGCCACCCGAGGAGTAGGCGGCGATGACGCCCATGAAGACACCGATGGCCCACCCCCAGTTGATCAGGAGCCAACCGGTGTTCTGTCCCTTGCTGCCCTTGAGCAGCGTGTTGGCGACGACGCCACCACCAAGGAGCAGCAGGAGGGCGGATCCGACCACTTCCGAGAGGAAGATGGTTCCGAGTGTTACTTCCATTTTGTGACTCCATTCCTGACAGCTGTGTCAGCTATTCGGATGCGGCTCCGCATCCTTGTTGTGCCCGGGAAAGGACCCGGCTTTCCCCCAGCAGAAGCAACCAGCACGAGCGCGCGTCTGCCGTATGACTACAGACAATCCGCTCCTGCACACTGGTGCAACAGCCCTGCACGTTCGTGCAGTATGCGCCGTGATTGTTGCACCTTGATGCTGCCTTGGATCGCGCCGAGCAGCCCATGGCGGAGCCCGGCTGCCAGGCATCGGCAAATGGCCCCTTCAGGGGTAGGGTTGCAGATCGTGAATGCACCGGTCATCGAGGCCCGCGCGCTCCGGAAGGTCTACGGCGACGTAGAGGCAGTCCGCGGCATCGACTTCGCCGTCGAGCCCGGAGAGTCCTTCGGGTTGCTGGGGCCGAACGGCGCGGGGAAATCAACCACCATGCGAATGCTCGGGGGTGTCTCACAGCGCACCAGCGGTGACCTGCACATCCTCGGCATGGACCCTGACAAGGAGGGGCCGCGCATCCGGGCGCACCTCGGCGTCGTGCCTCAGCAGGACAACCTCGACTCGGACCTGAGCGTGCTCGACAACCTGATCAGTTACGGCCGCTATTTCGGATTGCCGCGGTCGTTCCTGCGACCCAAGGCTGAGCTGCTGCTGGAGTTCGCGCAACTCACCGAGAAGCGCAAGGCCAAGACCGACGACCTCTCCGGCGGCATGAAGCGGCGCCTGACCATCGCCCGGGCCCTCATCTCGGACCCACGCATCCTCCTGCTCGACGAGCCGACCACCGGGCTGGACCCGCAGGCGCGTCACACCTTGTGGGACCGGCTCTTCCGGCTCAAGGAGCAGGGCATCACGCTCCTGCTCACCACCCACCACATGGACGAGGCCGAGCAGCTGTGCGACAGGCTGGTGGTCGTGGACAAGGGGGTCATCGTCGCCGAGGGCAGCCCAGCCGCGCTCGTGCGCGAGCACGCCGGACGCGAGGTGGTGGAGATGCGCTTCGGGTCCGACCGCAACGCATCGGTGGTCGAACAGCTTCGGGGGGTGGGCGACCGCATCGAGGTACTCCCGGACCGGTTGCTGGTCTACGCCCCCGACGGCGAGGCTGCCATGGCCGAAGTCGTATCGCGAGGGCTGCACCCCAAGTCCTCCCTGGTGCGACGCTGTTCGCTTGAGGACGTGTTCCTGCGACTGACCGGCAGGAGCCTCGTTGACTGACCAGACGACCAGCGATAGCCGCGCCGGCGAGTTCGGCGCGGGTGACCTGGCTGCGCGCGTCACGTCGTTGAAGGCTCCCATGACCCACGACGAGATGGCCGCGGCCGTCGCGCGGCGTGGCCCGATCTACTTCATGGAGTACTGGTTGCTGCAGGCGCGCGCCTACTTCGGGAGCATCGTGGGCGTCGGCACGCTGTCGCCCCTGCTCTATCTCCTGGCCATGGGGGTGGGACTCGGGGTCGTGATCGACCAGGCCTCAGGCCAGGACCTCGGGATGCCCTACCTCCACTTCGTCGCGCCGGCTCTCCTGCTGAGCGCCTGCATGCAGGCCGCCTCCGAGGAGAACACGTTCACCATCATGGCCGGCTTCAAGTGGCGCTTCACCTACTTCGGACCGCAGGTGACCCCGCTGCGGCCGGAACAGATGGCGGCAGGTCACGTGATGGGCGTCAGCCTGCGTTACCTGTTCACGGGCACCATCTACTTGGCTGTGCTGGCGCTGTTCGGTGCCATTCCCAGGGCGTCAGGTGTGCTGCTGCTGCCAATCTCGGTCCTCGCCGCCTCAGCCGTGGGACTGCCGATCATGGCGTGGGCAGCGACGCTGACTGAGGACAAGGGGCAGTTCGCCCTGCTGAACAGGTTCGTCCTCATGCCCATGACGCTGTTCTCGGGGACCTTCTTCCCGTTGGAGACGTTGCCCGGCTTCCTGCAGCCCATCGGCTGGGTCTCCCCGCTGTGGCATGCGGTGCAGCTTGGGCGGCAGGCGGCCGTCGGACTCGTCGAGCCGCTCTGGCTCACGGTCGTCCATCTCGGGTACCTGGTGGCGCTGTGCGTCGGCGGCTGGTTGTTCGCTCGCCGCCAGTACCACAGGAGGCTGAGCGGATGACCGCGGCCGTGGAGACGCCGACGCGACCCTCGCTTCCCGACGGTCAGGGCTTGGTGCGACGTCCGCGCAGGTCCGCCCTCTACAGCGGCAACGCCCGGGCTGTGTTCCACCGGGGTATGAAGTCGCAGTGGCAGGGAAACCTCGGCGTGATGCTGTCAGGGTTCCTGGAGCCGGTCCTCTACCTGTTGGCGATGGGCCTGGGCCTCGGCGGGATGATCGGCGAACTCAACGACCCGTCGGGCAACCCCGTCAGCTACGCGGCCTACATCGCGCCCGCGCTCCTGGCCACCTCGGCCATGAACGGAGCCATCTTCGACTCGACGTGGAACGTCTTCTTCAAGCTGCGGATCAGCAAGCTCTATCAGGGGATGTTGAACACCTCGCTCGGGCCCATGGACATTGCGCTCGGCGAGATCGGTGTGGCGCTGGTGCGTGGCGGCATCTACGCCTCCGGATTCACGCTCGTGATGCTCATGCTTGGCCTGATCAGCTCGTGGTGGGCGGTCCTGGCAGTGCCGGCCTGCCTGCTCGTTGCGTTCGGGTTCGCGGCCCTCGGTATGGCTGCGACCAGCTTCCTCAAGACCTTCCAGCAGATGGACTGGCTGACGCTGGTCCTAACGCCGATGTTCCTGTTCTCCGGCACCTTCTACCCGATCGAGGTCTACCCCGAGCCCGCCCAGTGGGCCGTGATGGGGCTTCCCCTTTGGCACGCCGTGGAACTGCTGCGGCACCTGGCGGCCGGCACCGTCGGGGTGACGACGTTGGGGCACGCCTCCTACTTCGTGGCGCTGGCGCTTGTGGGGACCTGGGCCGCCTCGGCCCGACTCAAAGCTCTGTTCCTGCGCTGAGGATCACAACTTCCCGTAAAGTTCCTGAGTCAACGCCGCCAACTCCTCCAACGGCACATCCTCAACGACAGCACCAGTCCAGAGCACCTCCGCCTGACCCGCCATCACACACGAACCTGAATCACCCCGGCATGTCCGGAGACTCATGTTGTTGTGAGCTCTGCGGGTTGCAGGGCTGGTTCTGAATCGTAGTGGAGGGCTTCGAGGTCGGCTGGTGGGATGTCGCCGCAGTAC
>NZ_JAJEWM010000004.1 GCF_020687685.1 Tessaracoccus sp. OS52
CATCAGGCACGTCGAGGTCTTCCAGATGGGCAGTGTGAGAACTTCCATCATCGGGAGGCCTCGACCCCTACCCCCTCAACGACGCGCCGAACCCACTACACCCTGCTTTGTGAAGAGCCGTCAATGTTCCACTTGGGAATCACACCTCGTCGAGAGTCTCCCCCTGATATTCAGGTAGGAATATTGCGGCGATCATTGCCATGATGAACATTCCACCGAAAATGATGAACAGAACAGGAAGCCCACCGACCCCGAACAGCGCCGGGACCAGTAGTGGGGCCAGCATTGCAGCGATCCGGCCGAATGCCGTGGCGGCTCCCGCACCGGACGCACGCACCGTGGTCGGATATACCTCCGGAGTGACCGCATAAAGCGCCCCCCAAGCCCCCAGGTTGAAGAAGGAAAGGGTGCATCCGAAAGCCAGCGTAAGCGCATAGGCAGCGCCTTCGTCACCCGGTGCGAGAGCATCGGAGATCTGCGGCGCCAGCCCGAACAGGACCGCGCCCAGAGCAGAGCCCGCGAGGAAGGTGGCCAGGGTCGCTCGTCGGCCCCAGACCTCCACCAGGACCGCTGCTGCGAAGTAACCGGGCAACTGGGCGAGGGTCATGAAGAGGGTGAACTCGAAGCTCTTGACCAGGGTCATCCCGTTCTGGTTCAGCAGCGTGGGCAGCCAGATGAAGGCGCCGTAGTAGGCGAAGTTGACTCCGAACCAGGTCAGCCAGAGCGCGACGGTGGAGCGGCGGAACCTGGAACTCCACAAGTCCCGATACGGCACCTTGCGTGCCTTCTCGAAGACCTCGGGTGCCTGCTCGTCCGCCGGTGTAATCGCGCCCGCCGACTTCTCGAACTCGAGCACGGCTGCCTCAGCCTCGGCGTGCCTGTCCTTCGACTCGAGGAAGCGCACGGACTCCGGCAGCCCGTAACGCACCACCAGTGCCCAGACGGCGGGCACCGCGCCGAGCACCAGTGCCCAGCGCCACCCGTTGTCCACGTTCGGGACCATGAAGTAGCCGATGCACGCGGCTGCCAGCCAACCGACGGCCCAGAAGGACTCGAGCGCCACGACGATGCGACCCCGGATCTTCTTCGGTGCGTACTCGCTGACGAGGGTGGAGGCGATCGGCAGTTCCGCACCGAGGCCGAGGCCCACGATGAAGCGGAAGATGATGAGTACCGCCAGGCCAGTGCTGAGGGCTGAGAGCCCGGTGGCAATGCCGTAGATCAACATCGTCAGCGCGAAGACCTGTCGGCGACCGATCCTGTCGGCGAGCAACCCGCCGAGGCTCGCCCCGATGGCCATGCCGACGAAGCCGATCGACCCGATCCAGGACAACTGGGTGTTGTCCAGGCTCCACTCGCTGGCCAGCGCGGCCATGATGAACGAGATCAGGCCGATGTCCATCGCATCGAGTGCCCACCCGACGCCGGAGCCGAAGAGCAGTTGGTTGTGCTTCTTCGTGTAGGGCAGGCGGTCCAGCCGCTGGGTGCGCGTGAGTTGTGCCATGCGGGAAGGATATGGGCCGAGCGCCGGGTTTCGTGGCCGTTGGGTACGGGTCCGGTCGCTGACCGTCGGCGGCCGAAGATGTGCTTGCGGCGCCGGGGCGGCATTATTGGGCACATGTCCAGCGAAACAGCCTTGAAGGGCCTGGTTGTCTGCCTCGACGACGTCGACGTGGATGAGCACGTCGGAGCCGTCGAGGTGCTGATCCAGGAGGGGTTCAGGAACTTCGCCCTCCCGGCTGCCGGCGCGGACCTGGAGGAGGTCGTCGAGATCTTCTCCGCGCGCGCCCGATTCGGGGCGCACGGCGTTCGCGGTCCGGAACACGTTGGTCGGTTGGTGGCCGCTGGTGGCAGCTTCGCCCTGTTCGACCTGCCGCACCCCGAGGGTGCTCGCGCGGCCGTCGACGCAGGCGTCACCGCCTACGCGCAGGCGATGACCCCCAGCGAGATCCGTCGCGTTCTCGACCTCGGTTTCGCGGGTGCCATGCTGTTTCCCGCTGACGTCGTGGGTCACGTCATGGCCAAGCACCTGGCCACCATGGGGCTTGCGGACAAAGTGGTCCCGCGGGGCGGGGTGGGGGCGTTCGCCGCGGGCGAGTGGCTCAAGGTGGGTGCGCCAGCGGTCTGCGTCGATGCGACGTTGCTGGGCGACGCGCTCAGCGGTGGTGACCTCGGTGCGCTTCGTGACCGGAGCGCCTCGTTCATTCAGGTGCAGAAGCGCGAGGAGAAGGCGGCGGAACAGCGCGTCGCCAGGGCCACCCGGGAGGCGGAGCGCAAAGCGCGACTGGCGGCGCGCCAGGCGGAGCAGGCAGAGGCCTCCGAGCAGCACCCGGCCGACTAGGCCGGTGCTCGGGAGTCAGTCCTCACCGCTCCAGGAGCGCCGGGGCTGATGCTCCACGGGTGGGGGACCGTCCCGGTAGATCGACAGCGTCGGGCCAGCCGATGCGGTGCGTCCGGAGACTGTCTCCGCCGGGCCGGCGGTTGCGGTGTCGTCGGCGTCCCAGTCGCCCTGATCTGTGAAGAACTCCTCGGTCGGGTCGTTGTCGTCCCAGCCGTCGCCATCGCCGAGGTCGTCGGGGTCGTCGTCGAGGAAGGTGAGCGGACCGACGCCGTCCTCAACGTCTCGCTGCTCCCCGCGGGCGGTGTTGCGTCGCATCAGGAGCGCGATCGTCACCAGGATGGCCGATCCGCCAACCACTACCGCCGCGAGCCAGAACCAGGCCATCGGGGCCGACGGCTGATCGGCAGGCGTGCCCGCGTCGGAATCCTCCTGGACCTGGTCGGAATCAGCCGGCTCGTCGCCGGCCTCTCCAACTGCTGTGGCGACTTCAGCAGATGCCTGGGTCGTGGGTGCCTCGCTGACGCTGGGCTCGGGTTCCGCAGTCGGCTCGGGTGCGGGAGCCTCGATGGTGAGCGTCACGGTCGACTCGCTGCCCAGGTGGCTGTCCCCGCCCGGGAACCTCACGACCGCTTCGGTCTCACCGGGGGACTGCTCGAGGGGCACCTCGAGGAAGGTTGAGAAGGAGCCGTCGTCGCCGGTGAACGTCAGGGAGTCGGTGTGTTCCTGCCCGCCCAGCCAGACCTGGACCTCGCTTGCGGGCAGGGGCGCACCGTCGGCGGTGAGGGACCCGGTGAGAGTCAGGACTTCGCCCGGTTCCAGGGACGTGCGGCTCGCCGTCGCCTCGATGGCCGAGGCTGCGCGCGAGTCGGCCATCGGTTCGGGGGACGCGGTGGCGGCGGGTTTGCCGGCCGTCGCGGCCTGGGGTGGCGGCGCGGCCTTCGCCGCCATCGGAACCGCTTCCGGGGAGAGATCGGCTGGCGTCCCGGGCAGCACGAGCTCGACGCTGGCGGGCGCCAGGTTGCCCCGCCCCCCGAACGTCACCTGGATACGGTGGCTGAGCGTGGGGTCCGGAAGGGGCAGTGCGGTGATGAACAGGCCGTCGTTGTCCGTGCGTGCCGCGGAGGACACGGCGCCGACGGCGATGCCGACGTCTGCGTTCTTGACACCCTTGCCGCGGCTGGTCACTTGCCCCGATACCACCAAGAGGTCGCCGTCGGGCTCCGCAGCTGCGGTGACCGTGGTGGGTTCAGCTGCGCCCGCGGACGCGCTCGCAACGGCCAGCTGGCCGACGATGGCCAGGCACAGGACCAGGGCGCGCACCAGTGCGTTCAACAACTCTGTCTCCGTCCTCGGATTACCGGAGAACATTAACGCAAGGAGCCAGGGTTTTGGGAGGGGGGTCAGGTTGTCTCTCCCCGTTTCTGGGAGTAACCTGAGAGTTCCTTGGTAATTTCTCAGAAAGGGAGCGCTTGTGACAGGCCCCCGCCGTGCATCCGCTGAACCCGCCGTTGAGGTGACGCACGAGGACGTCGCGCCTCGGCACCTCGACGAGCGTGCTGGCCTGCGGCCCTTCGTCCGCAAGACCGTGGCGCCGGTCGCCGTCGTCGGGGTGCTGGTCGCTTCGGCGCTCATGACGTTCCTGCCCACGCAGGGTTCCGGGACCAGCGTGACTGACCCCATGCACCAGGCCCAGGTGGACCTCGGCGTGAGTCGGGAACGCACGCGGGAGCCCGTCGTCGACGTGCCCACCGCCGGTCCGTCGCCCGCGCCGTCGGCGAGTGCTTCGAGCGTTCCCTCCCCATCCGTGGTGCCCAGCACCACCCCCCCAGCCGCGACGGCGTCACCCACCCCATCCCCCGACACGGTGGCGCCGTCGCCCACTCCCACGCCCGAGCCGACGCCCACCGTCAGCGTCGCCCCCACCCCGGCGCCAGCGCCGGCGGAGGATTTCAGTGTGCTCGGTGAGAGCATCGGATCGCTTTGGACAACGGCGGGCGTGAACGTCAGGACCGGGCCGGATACCAGCCACGAGGCGTTCACCAGCCTCGCCGCGGGCGCTGAAGTGACGGCCACCGACGAGACCGTCGACGGCTGGCAGCAGGTGCGCCTCTCCGGCGAGGCCGGTTGGATCAAGGCCGCCTACCTCTCCGATGAGGAACCTGAACCCGTCGTCGAACCCGAGCGTGCGAGCGAGTCTGAATCAGGTTCCAGCGGTGCGAACTCCGGAATCGACACCTCCGCCTGCAGTCGCGCCAGCGGTGCCGAATCCGGTCTCACCGACAACGCCACCCAGACCTTGCGCGCGGTCTGCAACGCCTTCCCGAGCCTGACCAGCTTCGGCGGCTACCGCTCGGGCGGGGGAAGCTACCACTCCTCCGGTCGTGCGATCGACGTGATGGTGTCCGGCGAGGCCGGCTGGGATGTGGCCAACTGGGTCCGTGCCAACGCTGGCCAGCTGGGAGTGATCGAGGTCATCTACGCGCAGAAGATCTGGACCACCCAGCGCTCCGGTGATGGCTGGCGAGGGATGTCGGACCGCGGATCCGCCACCGCCAACCACTACGACCACGTGCACATCAGCGTCCGCTGACCCTTCGCGTTGACCAGCGCTCTCGGCGGTTGACCAGCGTTGTTGGCGGTTGACCAGCGTTGTTGGCGGTTGACCAGCCCTCCGGGCGGTTGACCAGCCCTCCGGGCGGTTGACCAGCGCTCCGGGCGGTTGACCAGCGCTCCGGGCGGTTGACCAGCCCTCCGGGCGGTTGACCAGCGTTGTTGCTCGGCACCAGCCATAGAAGGCTGGTGGCGACGGATATCGCTGGTCAACCACTCGGCTATGTGCCGAGATCGTCATCGGGGTGGCTCCAGTGAAGTGGGGCTTGTCGCGATCGGACCCGGTTGCTCTACAACCGTCCCTTCAATGCACGGGAGCAGAGTCCTCGGCGACGCCAGAACCATGGAAGCCAGAGTTATCCACAGATATGCAGGGTGCCGTTGTGGTTGGCCCAGATGCTGGGTTGTAGTTCTTTCATGGACCTCACTACGGAAGCGCACCTTCGCTACGCAGAACTGATGGCCGGCGGCCTGACCTACTCCGACGTCGTGTCCCGGATGAGACAGGGACAACTCACACGCATCCGACGAGGCATCTACGGAACAGCCCCGGATCTCACGCCGGAGGAGAGCCACCTCCGGTTGATCCTCGCCACCATGCCCGACGTCCACCCCGGAAACGTGCTCAGTCATGAGTCGGCTGCGCTGTTGCATGGATTGCCCGTCTCTCGGGATGGGTTGACGCGCGTCACCATGATCCGCCGGACCGCTGGACATACCGACACCTCAGCCACGCTGCGCGTTCGCAATACCAGGATTACTGACGAGGAAGTGACCACGATCGACGAATTGCCGGTCACGACTGCCGCAAGGACTGCCATCGACTTGTCCAGGACGCAGCACTACGCATGGGGGGTTGCAGCCTGCGACGCCGCCCTGCGGCTTGGTGTTTCCCGCGACGCGCTCAGAGACTCGGTGAAGATGCACCCGCGCCTCAAGGGTCTGCCCAAGGCTCGGTTGGCGGTCGCATTCGCCGACGGCTTGGCCGAATCGCCCGCAGAATCCATCAGTCGTGTGCAGTTCGCGCGCTATGGCGTTCCGAAACCTGTGTCGCAGTTCGAGGTGTACGACCAGGGCGGCGAGTGGGTGGCTCGATGCGACTTCGGTTGGCCGGCACTGGGCATCGTGGGCGAATGCGACGGCATGGGCAAGTACGCACAACTGCTCAGGCCCGGCCAGACGCCCGAGATGGCGATGAAGCAGGAGAAGCGTCGAGAGGAAGCAATCCGTGAGGCGGGATACTGGGTGGTGCGGTGGGATTGGGATCTCATGTGGAACGGCGACGCACTGGCCCAGCGAATCCTTCGGACCATGCGGAAGCAGGGCGTTCGCGCCTCCGCCTGACCCTCCTCGGTGAGCGGGCGGTGAAACGACGGGTCGCGCTCTGCGAGAAGACCTCTAGGTGAGGTGCTCCCTCCGTTTACCAGCGTTGTTGCTGGCGACCAGCCGTGTACGGCTGGTGTCGACGGATATCGCTGGTCGACGCGCGGGAGGGCTGGTGGACCGACGGGAGGGCTGGTCAACCGGGGGGAGGGCTGGTCGACGCGCGTGGAGGTTCGGGCGAGGTGGGTGCGGTTGCTTCGTCGGGCGTTCTGGCGTGGGTTTCTCTGGGCGTTGACCAGCGTTGTTGCTTGCCACCAGCCTTGTACGGCTGGTGTCGACGGTTATCGCTGGTCGACGCGAGGAAGGGCTGGTGAACCGACGGGAGGGCTGGTCGACGCGCGGGAGGGCTGGTCAACCGACGCGATGGCTGGTCGACGCGCGGGAGGGCTGGTCAACCGACGGGAGGGCTGGTCAACGCGCGGGAGGGCTGGTGAACCGAGGGAGGCGGCGACGCTCGACGCCCGGCCAGGGCCGAGCGAGCGGCTGCGCGGAGGCAAGGCTCGTGCCGGTTGGGGGGCCAGGCTGCCCGCAGCCCGGATAGGCTGGCGTCATGACCAAGTCGCCGGTAGACGCCACCACCACCCCCGCCTGGGAAGAGCTCACCCAGCTCAAGCAGGACCTCAAGCCCGACCTGCGCGCGTGGTTCGCCGCAGAACCGAAGCGGGCCTCCGAGTTCTCGTTCCAACTGGCGGACCTCCACGTCGACCTCTCGAAGAACCTCATCAACCACGACGTCGTGGCCGCGCTCCTGCGCCTGGCCGAGCAGGTCGACGTCCCGGGCCGGCGCGACGCCATGTTCGCCGGTGAGCACATCAACGTCACCGAGGACCGCGCCGTGCTGCACACCGCGCTGCGGCTGCCCAGCGATGCCCAGCTGGAGGTGGACGGCCAGGACGTCGTCGCCGACGTGCACGAGGTGCTCGATCGAATGTTCGCCTTCGCCGACAAGGTGCGTTCCGGCGAGTGGGTGGGTGTGACCGGCAAGCGCATCGAGACGGTGGTCAACATCGGCATCGGTGGCTCGGACCTCGGCCCCGTGATGGTCTACGAGGCGCTGCTGCCCTACAGGCAGGAGGGCCTGGAGTGCCGGTTCATCTCCAACATCGACCCCGCCGACGTGTTCGAGACGACGGCCGATCTCGACCCGGAGACGACCCTGTTCATCGTCGCCTCCAAGACGTTCACGACGCTGGAGACGCTCACCAACGCCCGCATGGCCCGTGAGTGGCTGTTGCGACGACTTGCCGACGCCGGCGCCATCGACGTCGGTGAGGCCAGTTCGTCCGACGCCGTGGCCAAGCACTTCGTCGCGGTCTCGACGGCGCTGGACAAGGTCGCCGAGTTCGGGATCGACCCGGCCAACGCCTTCGGCTTCTGGAACTGGGTGGGCGGCAGATACTCCGTCGACTCCGCGGTTGGCCTGCCGGTTGCGATCGCTATCGGCCCCGACGGCTTCCGCGACTTCCTCGCCGGCTTCCACGCCGTCGACGAGCACTTCCGCACCGCGGAGCCGGCCTCCAACGTACCGCTGTTGATGGGCCTGCTCAACGTCTGGTACGTCAACTTCTTCGACGCCCACAGCCACGCCGTGCTCCCGTACGCGCAGTACCTGCACCGCTTCGCGGCCTACCTGCAGCAGCTGACCATGGAGTCCAACGGCAAATCGGTCCGCTCCGACGGCACCCCCGTCACCAGCCACACCGGCGAGATCTTCTGGGGCGAGCCCGGCACCAACGGCCAGCACGCGTTCTACCAGCTGATCCACCAGGGCACGCGACTCATCCCCGCGGACTTCATCGCCGTCGCCAACCCGGCTCACCCCATCCTCGACGGCGAGACCGACGTCCACGGGCTCTTCCTGGCCAACTTCTTTGCGCAGACCGCCGCCCTCGCCTTCGGCAAGACCGAGGCCGAGGTCCGCGCGGAGGGCACGCCCGAGGAGATCGTGTCCGCGCGCGTCTTCGAGGGGAACCGGCCGACGACGTCGATCATGGCCCCCGCGCTCACGCCGTCGGTGGTGGGGCAACTCATCGCGCTCTACGAACACATCACCTTCGTGCAGGGGGTGGTCTGGGGCATCGACTCCTTCGACCAGTGGGGCGTCGAACTGGGCAAGAAGCTCGCGCTCGAGATCGCACCGGCGGTCTTCGGTGACGCCGAGGCGCTGGCGGACCAGGACTCCTCCACCCAGTCACTCGTCAGTTGGTACCTGGCAAACCGCGCCTGATGCGCGACGGCAGAGCAAAGGCCCAGCCCCGACGCCGTTGGCGCTGGGTGCGGGTGCTGGCCATCGCGGGCCTCGTCGCGGGCACGGCGCTGGCGGGGATGGTCGTCCACGGCAGCCGGCACACCGCAGCCGGCGCCCAGGGCCGCGTCCACACCGTCGCCGACGTGCCCGCAACTCCTGTGGCCATGGTTCTGGGAGCACTGGCCCACCCCGACGGCCGGCCTTCGTCCTTCCTGGCCGCGCGGCTGGACCTCGCCGTCGAGCTGTGGGAGCGGGACACGATCCGGGCGGTCCTGGTGAGCGGCGACGGTTCGGCCGCAGGCAACCACCAGACCGACGTCATGCGCGACTACCTCACCCGTCGTGGCGTGCCGGCGGACCGGATCGTGACCGACCCGGCCGGCTTCGACACCTACGACTCCTGCGTGCGCGCCCGCGACGTCTACGGGGTGGAGCAACTGGTCATCGTCTCGCAGGAGTACCACCTGGCAAGGGCGCTCACCATCTGCCGCGAGATCGGGATCGACGCCGTGGGCGTCGGCGACGTCTCGGTCAGCGAGCGCCACCCGGTGGCCTACAGCCGTGGCCAGGTGAGGGAGCAGTTCGCCAACCTCAAGATGGAATGGGACCTGTTCACCAACCGCCGGCCGCAGCAGGATCCGGTGGATCCCGCTCTGCGGGCGGCGGCAGGCCTCGAGGGCTGACCCGCCCGGAAGCGTGACGAAGGGGCCGCCGCACAGGAGTGCGACGGCCCCTTCCGATTGGGCGTGGGCCAGTGCCCGCCAGCTGGGATCAGTTGCTCTCGCCGGGGATCACGTCACCGGAGGGCCACTCCTGCTTGATGAAGTCGGCCACCTCAGGCGAGTGCAGCAGTTCGTCGAGGATCTCGACGCCGGGGTTCTCGTTGTCGGTGCGCCAGGCCAGGAGGTTGGCGTACGGGTTGCCCTCGACAGCCTCCACCGCGATGGCCTCGTCGGTGCTCAGACCGGCGGTGAGGATGAAGTTGCCGTTGATCAGGGCCAGGTCGATGGCCGGGTCGCTGAGCTGCTGCACGACGATCTCGGGGTTGCTCTCCTCGAACTCGAGACCCTTCGGGTTCTGCTCGTCGGTCAGCGTCAGGACGGCGTCCTCCTCGTTGATGCCGGTCAGCAGGCCGGCCTCCTCGAGGAGCTTGAGGCCGCGGTACTGGTTGGACGGGTCGTTGGTGATGGCGACGGTGGCGCCGTCGGGCACCGCGTCGGCGGACTCGTGCTTCTCGGAGAACAGCGCGAACGGCTCGATGTGGATGCCCTCGCCGTGCTCGAACTCGAAGCCCTTCTCCGCGATCTGGTTCTCCAGGTACGGCAGGTGCTGGAAGTAGTTGGCGTCGAGGTCTCCGGCGGCGAGCGCCTCGTTGGGCAGGACGTAGTCGTCGAACTCGCGGATCTCGAGTTCGATGCCGGCGTCCGCGGCGAGTTCGTTCTGCACGAACTCGAGGATCTTGGCGTGGGGGAGAGGGCTTGCGCCGACGACGACCTTCGAGACCTCGCCCTCGGCCTGCGTGGTGAGGGTGCCCTCGGGCTGGGTGGTGGACTCGGGTTCCGCGTCCGCGCCGCAGGCCGTCAGCGCGAGTGCGGCTGCGGCGGAGACTGCGATCAGGGTGCTGAGCTTGCGCACAGGTTCTTCCTTACTTCTTGGGGCCAACGACGAGTTGACCGAATTTCTGTGGCCACGGGGTGTGGCCGCTCCCGGACGTCCCGGGAAGTCCTAGCGGTGGTCGACGGCGCGGCTGACCCGGTCGCCGACGAACTGGATCAGCTGCACCATGACGATCAGGACGATGACCGTGATCACCATCACGTCCACCTGGTAGCGCTGGAAGCCGTAGTTGTAGGCGAGCCGGCCAAGGCCGCCACCGCCGATGAGCCCCGCCATTGCGGAGTAGCCGACGATGGTGACCACCGTCGTCGTGATCCCGGCCACCAGCGTGGGCATGGCTTCGGGGATCAGCACCTTGGTGATGGTCTGCAGCCGCGTCGAACCCATGGCGTGGGCGGCGTCGATCTTGCCGACGTGGATGTCGCGCAGGGCGGTTTCCACGAGACGGGCGAAAAACGGCACAGCGGCGATGGTCAGGGAGACGCAGGCCGCCAGCGGGCCGACGGCGGTGCCCACCAGCCAGCGCGTGAACGGGATCAGGGACACCATCAAGATGGCGTAGGGGAAGGACCGGGTGATGTTGACCACGACGGCGGACAGGATGAAGTTCGCCGTCCGGTTCTCGGCCATCCCGCCGGGCTGCACCACGTAGAGGATCACACCGAGCGGGAGGCCGAGGGCCACCGTCGCCAGCGACGAGATCACCACCATCTGCAGCGTCTCCACCAGTGCGGGGACAAGGGCGTTCTGGATGGCGGGGCTGCCGAAGAGCTGGTTGAGGAAGTCGATCACTCCAGTCCCTCCGTTCCGGTGGGGAACGCCAGGGAACTGGTGAGCCGCGCGTCGGCGCCCTGCGAGATGAGGGAGTCGATGACGCGCTGCGGGTCGGTGCCGGTGGGCACCGCGATCCGCAGGTGCGAGAACGTGGTGCCGGCGAGGTGCTCGACGGACCCGGCGAGGATGTTCAGCTCCGCGCCCACCTCGTTCGACGTGTGCGCCACCACCGGCCGGGTGGCGTGCTCGCCGGTGGACAGGACGTCGACCAGCACGCCGTCGACGTTGGACTCAGCCGTGTGCGGTGGGATACCGAGCAGCGCCTGGCTGAGGCGGCCGTCGAGGCGGCGCACGACGTCGGTCAGTTCCCCGGACTCGACGATGCGGCCCGCATCCAGCAGCGAGACGGATTCGCAGATGGACTTGACCACGTGCATCTCGTGGGTGATCACCAGAACGGCGAGACCGTCGCGGCCGCGCAGGGACCGGATCAGCTCCAGGATCTCGTCCGTGGTTCGGGGGTCGAGGGCTGACGTGGGCTCGTCGCAGAGGAGCACGTCCGGGTCGCTCGCGAGGGCCCGGGCGATGCCGACGCGCTGGCGCATCCCGCCGGAGAGCTGCGCCGGGTAGGCGCTGCCGGAGTCCCCCAGCCCGACCAGCCCGAGCAGTTCGTCGACCTTCCGCTTGCGGTCCTTGGCCCCGACGCCGATCAGCTCGAGGGGGTATCCGACGTTGTCGGCGATGGTCCGCGAGTCGAAGAGGTTGGCCTGCTGGAACACCAGGCCGATGCGACGACGAGCCTTGCGCAGGGCGTCGGCGCGGGCGGCGGTGAGGTCGATGCCGTTGATCTCGATGGTGCCGGAGGTGGGGCGGTCGAGCATCGTCAGGCAGCGCACCAGCGTCGACTTGCCCGCTCCGGAATGGCCAATGATGCCGTGGACGGACCCGGACGGCACGGTCAGCGAGACACCGTCGAGCGCGCGGATCTCCCGCTTGCCCTGACGGTAGACCTTGTACAGGTCCTCAACCGTGATCAACGTGCCTCCTGGCGGCCAGTGCGAAAAGGCCGCTACGGACCCATTCAATCAACGCCCGGGGGCCTGATCCAATTCCTGTCGGCGCAATTCGCCGTCGGCGCAACCGGCAGGACCCCGATCAGGACGGTTCGATCAGGGCCGGGTCGCCGCCGATGCGCACCCCGGTGTCCAGCCCGTCAATGGCCTCCAGGTGCTCGGAGGTGAGCTTGAGGTCGACGGCGGCGAAGTTGCTCACGATGCGCTCCGGCGTCTTCGACTTCGGGATCGTCACGAAACTGCGGTGCAGGTGCCACGCGATGATGACCTGCGCCGGGGTGGCGTCGAGCTGCTCGGCGATCTCGACGATGCGCGGGTGCGTCAGGTCCTGCGCCGACCCGAGCGGGCTCCAGCTCTCGATTCGGACGTCGAGGTCCGAGGTGTGGTTGATCAGGTCGTTGGGCTGGAAGGTGGGGTGCAGCTCGATCTGGTTGATGACCGGGACGATCCCCGTCTCGTCGACGATGGCGTCCAGGTGCTCGGCGAGGAAGTTGGACACGCCGATGCTGGTGGCCAGACCCTCGGAACGGAAGTCGATCAGCGCCTCCCAGGACTCGACGTACTTGTTCTGCTTGGGGCAGGGCCAGTGGATCAGGAACAGGTCCACGTGGTCGAGTCCCAGCTTCTCCAGGCTCCGGGAGATGCCGACGCGTGCGTTCTCGCGCCCCTGCGCCTTGTTCCACAGCTTCGTGGTGACGAACACCTCGTCGCGGCTCAGCCCCGACTCCGCGATGGCCTGGCCCACGCCCTGCTCGTTGCGGTAAATGGCAGCCGTGTCGATGTGCCGGTAGCCCGCCTCGAGCGCCGTCAGCGTGGCCGCCTTGGCCTCGTCGTTTGTCATCTGGAACACCCCCAGCCCGATCTGGGGGATGGTGTGGCCGTCGTTGAACGTCTTGAGCTCAGGGGTGGGCATGTCTTCGGGTGGCTCCTTCTTGCGGGGTCGGAGCCCATTCAACACCCCCTGCAAAGTTCCCGCAGCCGCAACGGAGCGCGCCAGCCGTCCCGCCGGTGGCAGATTCTCGGGTCCGCGGAGGGCATGCCGCCATAGGATTGGGGTGGAGGGAACGGTGATTGCATGTCGGAGCAGGTGATCGCCACCAAGTTGGCGGACGCCCTGATCGTCGAGGCGGAGCTGGCGCTCTCGCCTGCAATGGCACTGCCCTTGGGGAGACGGGTACCCGCCGGGCAGGGAGCGGTGGACTGGGACTGGTTCCGCCGGTTCTACGGCGGCCTCTGGGTGGGAGGGCAGGTCACGTTGACTTCCAACCGCATCCGGTTCGCGGCCAACTCGCTCAACAAGATCGTGCGCAGCGGGCCGATGGAGTTCGACGTCGAGTTGCGCCACGTCATCGAGGTGACGGTCCGGCGTGGCCTGTTTGGCAACGTCATCCACGTCGTGCTCCCCGGCGCGGTGCTGCAGTTGCGCTGCCTGGGCGCGAGGGCCTTCGCGGAGCAGATCCGCGACGCCATCCGCGATCTCCACCGCCCCTGAGCGCCCGTCCGGACCAGCCGTTCAGGCAAACAGATCGGGCGTGGAAGAATGACGCGCATGCAATCCTTGCCTGCCCTGCTGGACGATCGCGTCCGAGAAGTCACCGGCGTCGATCCCGAGATGCGTCCGGCCACGAAGCCCCAGTTCGGGCACTTCCAGTCGAACGTGGCGCTGCGGCTGGCCAAGCAGGAGGGTCGGCCGCCGCGCGAGGTGGCGGCCGAGATCGTCGGGCGCCTGGACGTCTCCGACCTCTGCGAACCCCTGGAGATCGCAGGGCCGGGCTTCATCAACTTCCGCATCCGCGTCGACGTCCTGGCGCAGGCGGTCACGGCCCTGCTGGAGGACCCGGATGCCGGGCTGAACCGCACGTCGCACCCGCAGCGCGTCGTCATCGACTACTCGGCGCCCAACGTCGCCAAGCAGATGCACGTCGGCCACCTGCGCACCACCATCATCGGCGACTGCTTCAACCGGGTGCTGTCCGCGCTGGGCAACACCGTCATCCCGCAGAACCACATCGGGGACTGGGGCACGCAGTTCGGCATGCTGATCGAGCAGGTCCTCGACGAAGGGATCGACGCCGGCTCCCTCACGCTCGCGGAGGCCGACGCCCTCTACAAGCGAGCGGCGGGGCGCTTCCGGGAGGACGACGAGTTCGCCATCCGCGCACGGGCCCGCGTGGCGGTGTTCCAGAGCGGCGACGAGCAGTCCCTGGCCATCTGGCAGCAGCTCGTGGACATCTCCAAGCCCGCCTTCAACGAGGCCTACGAGCGTCTCGGTGTGAAGCTGACCGACGACGACCTCGCCGGCGAGTCCACCTACAACGACGACCTCCCCGTCCTGGTGCGCGAACTGGAGGAGTCCGGCGTGGCCGTCGTCGACGACGGGGCACTGTGCGTGTTCGTCGACGGGTTCGAGGCCCCCCTGATCGTCCGCAAGAGCGACGGTGGCTACGGCTACGCCACCACTGACCTGGCCGCGATCCGCCGTCGCGTCCGGGACCTGGGGGCCGACCGCATCATCTACGTCACCGACGCTCGCCAGGCCGGCCACTTCGCGCAGGTCTTCGCCGCCGCCCGGAAGGCCGGCTTCCTGCCCGACCACGTCACGGCCCAGCACGTCGGCTACGGGATGGTGCTCGGCAGCGACGGCAGGCCGTTCAAGACGCGCGACGGCTCGGCCGCGACCCTGTCGTCGCTGTTGGACGCTGCGGAGGAGGTGGCGGCCCCGCCGATCGCCCTGGCCGCGATCAAGTACGCCGACCTGTCCAGCGGGCTGCAGAAGGACTACGTCTTCGACGTCGACCGCATGGTCCAGACCACCGGCAACACCGGGCCCTATCTGCAGTACGCCCACGCGCGCATCTGCCAGATCATGCGCAAGGCGGAGGCCGAGGACATCGGCTACGGGGCCGTCGTCGTGCTGGAGGAGCCTGCCGAGCAGCAACTCGCGCTGCTGCTGAGCCGCTTCGGTGAGATCGTCGACGAGGTGGCCGTCAGCCTGCAACCGCACAAGCTGTGCGGTTACCTCTACGAACTGGCCGGGGCGTTCTCGGCGTTCTACGAGCAGTGTCCCGTGCTCAGGTCGGAGGGCGACGTCCGCTCGTCGCGCCTGGCGATGTGCGCTGCCACCAAGGTGGTCCTGGCCGACGGCCTCGGTCTGCTGGGGATCGAGGCGCCCGACCGGATGTGAGTGGCTGCGCTCAGCTGAGCTTCTCGGGGTCCGGCTGGGTTCGGGAGGCCATTGAGGGCGTCTGCTCGACGTCCTCGGTGTGGATCGGGTCGGGGTGCACGATGGCTTCGCGCGCAGCCAGGGCGGCGCCGATGATCCCCGCCCGGTTGCGCATCTTCGCGGGCACGATGGGGGTGCGCAGCTTCAGCAGCGGCAGGAACTGGTCGCTGTCGCGGGAGACCCCGCCGCCGACGACGAACAGGTCGGGTGAGAACAACATCTCGACGTGGCTGTAGTAGCGCTGCAGTCGCTTGGCCCATTTCTCGTAGGACAGGCCCTCCTTGTCCTTCACCGACGACGCCGCCCGCTTCTCGGCGTCGTAGCCGTCGATCTCGAGGTGGCCCAGTTCCGCGTTGGGGATCAGCACGCCCCGGTAGATCATGGCCGACCCGATCCCGGTGCCCAAGGTGGTCATGATGACCAGGCCCGGGTGACCCTTGGCCGCGCCGAAGTGCACCTCGGCGAGGCCGGCGGCGTCGGCGTCGTTCACCAGCGTGACGTGGCGTCCGAGGGTGTCGCTGAAGAACTTCTCCGCCTCCAGTCCTGCCCAGGACTTGTGCAGGTTGGCGATGAACAGCACCTTGCCGTGCACCACCGGGGCGGGGATGGTGAGGCCGATCGGTGAGTCCCCGAGCGTGTCGGAGAAGTGGTCGATGATCTCGGCGATCACCTTCGCCACGTTTTGGGGCGTCGACTTCTCCGGCGTCGGGATCCTGAACCTGTCGGCCGCGAAGTCGCCCGCGTCCAGATTCACCGGGGCGCCCTTGATCCCCGAACCGCCGACATCGATGCCAAGAATGTTGCTCATGGCCCAAAGCGTAGCGGGACGGCACCGTCGGCCACGTGACCCCTGTCAAGGGTGGCGCTTGCGGGTCTGAGTTCGGACCCGCAAGCGCCACTCTTGCCGGCGGTTGGTGCACTCAGGCCGCGGGGGCGCGGCGTAGCTCACCGGTTGGTGCGCTCAGGACGCGCGGGTCGCGGCGTCGGGGGCGGGCAGGGCCGTCAGGTAGTCGGGCTCACCGGGTTGTTCGCGGGCCAGGCGGGCTCTCTCCACCTGGGAGTCGAACAGCTCGCGGGCGTCGACGGGGTCCAGGTGGTAGATCTGCATGCCGACGGGGCCGTCGGTGGTGTGGATGGCGACGGTGGCCAGCCGCAGTTTGCGCTGCAGCGGCCCCTGCCGGATCCCGATCGACTGCATGCGACGGTGCGGCACCAGGCTGATCGTGTGGTCCAGCCAGCCGTGGTGGGACACCAGCGTGTGCTGGTCGAAGCCCCACTGGTGGCGCTTGAACCCCAGCGGCGTCAGCCAGCGGGCGCGGTCCGGCTGACCGTTCAGGGGAATGGAGTCGATGTTGATGCCCGGCCAGAACGCGCCCAGCACCCGGCGCACGTCGTCCCAGTTCCCGTAGGGCAGGACGATGTCGCTCTTCTCGCCGCCCTCCTCCATCCCGCCGAACCCGAGCACGGTGACCCGGACCCGGTACAGCCCGGTCAGGCGCTGCAGGTAGTCCTGGTGGATGGAGACGGCCTGGATCCGGTCCGCCTTCAGGCTCCTGGAGACCTTGGTGAACAACCCGCGCCGGATGTGCAGCCCCTCGGGGACACGCGTCAGCGTGAAGTCCCAGTTGTTGACCAGCTGGGACCACAGGTAGCCACCCACACCGAAGATGACGCCACCCACGGCCGCGATGCTGAACCCCTGGCCGACCACGAGCATGACCACGAGGAACGCCACGCCGCCGAGCAGCCACGGCAGGAACGACGAGACCAGGACGCCGAGCAGAAGCGTGGTGGGCAGCATCGTGACCACCTGCTCCACCGGCGTCGGGGGCGTGCCGACGGCGGGCTGCGCCGTCGCGGGCACATCGGGGAAGCGGAAGTCGGGGCCGGTCAGGTTCCCGTCCGTACCGACTGGCGCGGCACCCGGCGGGGGCGGTGCAGCGTGGGAGGCGGGCGCCTCCGCGGCCACGGCCGGGATCGCGACGCCCGTCGTCTGCGCGAGGCTGCGCATCCGCGCCAGGAGTTGGTCGCGCAGCGCCTCGGCGCGTTCCCTGCCCAGGTACTCCAGCTTCTTGCCGCCGGCGCCGCCGACGTCGATCTGGACGCTGGCCAGGCCCAGGAGTCGGGCGACGAGTGAGCGCTCGATGTCGACCGACTGGATCTTGGCGTAGCTGATGCGGCTCGACTCGCGCGACAGGAAGTTGCGCTCGATCCGGAACTCATCGTCGTCGGCCACGAAGGTGGTCGTGCGCCACTCGATCACGCCCCAGGCGCCCGACAGGACCACGCCGATGAGCGCCAGGCTCCCGAAGAACCACACGAACGGACCGAACTGGGTAACGGACTCGACGCCGTTCTCCGCCACCTCTCGACCGACGACGAACACCAGTCCGAACAGCGCGATCCAGCTCTTGGCGAGTCCGGTGAGCGGGTGGGGCCGCTCGACGGCCTTCCCGAGTGGGGGCACTTGACCTGGAGCGGGGTGGCGCGGCGCCGGGTACGGCGGGCCGGACGTCGGGTGGTGGAGTGCGGGGGCCCCGGGCGGGTACCGGGGTGCCGGGACCTGGGGTGCCGGGTGGGAAGGGTCGGGAGCCGGGGGACCGGGCGGCGGGTACTGGGGCGGGGGCCAGTTGCGGGGGTCCGAGGTCATCAGATCCCGGCCTGCAGGAGTTCTCCACGCTCCATGAGGCGGTCGCGGAGGGCCGCGGCGTCGTCGCGGCTCAATCCGGGAATGGTGATGGTTCCGCTCGTGGAGGAGGTGACCATCTCGACGCTGGCGAGGTCGAACGCGCGTTCCAGTGGCCCGGACTGCACGTTCACCAGCTGCATCCGACCGTAGGGCACGCCTGTGAGCTGCCGCCAGGCGAGTCCGTGGGTGATGTAGACGTCGGTGTCGGTCTCGGCATAGCCCCAGCGACGCACGGCCTTGGGCTGCCGCAGGATCCGCCAGAGCCAGACCAGGCCAAGGACGACCAGCAGGATCCACCAGGACGGCCCAGGAAGCAGAAAGGCCACCGGGGTGACGACGATGGCGATGAGGATCGGCCAGACCGTCAGGATGAGGATCATCTTCATCTTGAGGTAGTTCGGCGACAACGGCTGCCATTGCGCGCCCGGTGGTCGGAACAGCTCGTCCATGGAGGTCATCAGACGAACTTCTCGTACTTGCGTGCCCGGTTCGTCCCGGGGCCGAGCACCTTGACCTCGCCCATGAAGGAGGTGCCCTCGATCCGCAGCACGACGCCGTCGGCCCGTGGGACCGCCCCGTCGACCTTGTAGTCGCTCAGCACCTGGGTTAGGTTGCTCACCACCTGGACGCCCTCGGGGATGCGGATGCGCACCTCGCCCAGCATCGCCACTACCTTGATGGTGGTCTCCCGGGCGGTGAAGGTGGCGTCGATGAGGTCGATGCGCACGTCCCCGAGGATCGCCATCAGTTCGGCGTAGGCGGGCATCACCAGACCGCGGTCCGGGCGGTAGGTCGACAGGATGGCCTTGCCGCCGGCGAACATGTGCGGCGCCGCCGGAACAGAGCTCATCCGCGGGGAGGGGGACCCGTAGTGCTGCGGCTGGAGGGGGGAGCGCGGGGGCTCGGGCAGCGACGGCGCGGGCTGGGCCCCGCCGGGGATCAGGTCCTCGGTGAGGCCGTCGAGTTCGCCGAAGGTCTTGGCGTTGTAGGCCTTGCTGATGCGCTCGTCGTGCTCCTCGAAGGTGAGCCGGCCGTCCGCGTAGGCGTTGTTCAGCACGCGCGCGACCAGTTCCCGGTCCTCGTCGGCGCACCGCAGGTTGGAGATCCCATGGCCGCTCTGCATCATGTCCACCCGCCCAGTGTAGGCGTGGCCGCCGTCCACGAGCGCTGGGCCACGGCTTGTCAGGGAGGGATCAGGGTTGGTCCGGAGCCGGGCGGGTGGCCTGTGCCAGGAGTTCGACCACATGGACGTATTCCCGGCCCGTGGCCCTGGACATCCCGATCTCGCAGGTGCGGTTCGACGACGCGTACGCGGCGAACTCGCGGCGGCCGATCTCCTCGGCCTCGGCCGCCGTCGCCGACGCCGTCAGCTCGGGGTGCAGCAGGCCCCGGTCGCCGGCGAAACCGCAGCAGTTCCACGCGGTCGGGACGACGACGTCGGGGCTGATGAACTCAGCGATCGCCACCAGGTGCTGGTCCAGGCCCAGTTGGTTGGTCGAGCAGGTGGGGTGCAGCGCGATCGACTCGATGGGTGCCGTCACCGTCAGCTGCGGCAGGAGCTGCACGCGGGTGAACTCGAGGATGTCGATGACGTGGATGTCCTTGTTGAGCGAGGCCATGTGGCGCAGCCCGTCGGTGCAGCTGGACGCGTCGCACACGATCGTCGCGGGCGCCTCGTCGATCAGGCGGCGACGCACCTTCTGCCGCATCACCTCGTGCCCGGCGCTCAGCCCCTTGGACTTCCACGGCGTGCCGCAGCACAGGCCCTCGGCGTCCATCAGCCGCACGGGCACCCCGGCCCGCGTGCACAGCTCCTCGAAGGCCCGGTAGACGCTCTGGCCAGTAGCGCCGAACATCGTCTGGATGCAGGCGGGGAAGTAGGCGGCGACGGCGACGTCGCGGCCCACCTCCTTGCGCGCGGGCCGACGGCGGATGCGTCGGCCCCCAGCGGGCAGGTCAGGGTCGTACTCGGGAACGGTGTCCTCGCCCAGCAGCCTGCGCCCGAGCCTGGTGGCGATCCCCGCCAGGGGGCCGGTGCGCTTCGCCGCCGTGAGTGCTGTTGACCCCATCTTCGCCACCTGTTCCCAGGAGCGGGCGGCGGCCTTCCAGGCCAGTTGCTCGACGGGGCCCACCTGTTCGGCGCGGAGGTGCCGGACGAGGTCGCCGGTGTTGATCCCCAGCGGGCATGCCACCGAGCACATGCCGTCGACGGCGCAGGTCTCGTTGTTCGCGTAGTCGTAGGACTCCTCGACGGCCGCGGCGAGCTCCGCGTCGTCGGGGTGGGCGGCCAGCTCCCGGCGCAGCACGATCCGCTGCCGCGGCGTCAGCGTGAGGTCGCGGGAGGGGCAGACGGGCTCGCAGTAGCCGCACTCGACGCAGGAGTCCACCTCCGGCTCGACGGTGGGTTGCAGTTTCAGGTTTCGGGTGTGGGTATTGGGGTCGTTGGTGAGCACGACGCCGGGGTTGAGCATGCCCGTCGGGTCGAACAGGCTCTTGATCTCGCGCATGATCTCGTAGAGCTCGTCGCCGTACTGGTCGCGGACGAACGGCGCCATGACGCGGCCGGTGCCGTGCTCGGCCTTGAGGGTCCCGCCCACCGCGAGCACCAGCCGCACCAGCTCGCGGGTGAAACGACGGTAGCGGCGCAGCGACGCCGGGTCGTCGAAGTGCTCGCTCAGCATGAAGTGGATGTTGCCGTCGCGGGCGTGGCCGAAGATCACCGACGACTCGTAGCCGTGCTTGGCGAAGAGGGCGGTCAGCTTGCGGCAGGTCTCGGCGAGCCTGTCCACCGGGACCGCGATGTCCTCCAGCAGGGCGGCGGACCCGGCCGGGCGGTTGGCGGCGACGGTGGTGTAGAGGCCCTTGCGGATCTTCCACAGCGCGGCGCGGGTGGCGCCGTCGGTGGTGAGCGCCACCGGCTCGGTGAGGGGGAGGGCGTCGAGGACGGCGGTGGTGGCTGTAACCCGTTCGGCCAGGCCCCCGGTGGTCTCGTCCTGGAGTTCGAGCAGGAGGGCGGTGTGGTCCTCGACGGCGAGCGCTCGCAGCCCCGGCGTCGCCTCCGGCAGCCCCTGGGCGACGCGCAGCGACGTCACGTCCATCAGCTCGATGGCGTCGAAGCCGGCCGCCACCAGGGACGGCAGCGCCGTAGTCGCGTCCTCGAGGCTGGCGAAGATGGCCAGGCCCGTGGCCGCGTGCCGCTTCAGCGGCAGCGTGCGGAAGGTGGCCTCCGCGATGAACGCCAGCGTGCCCTCGCTGCCGATCAGCAGATGGCGGGCGATGTCGACGGGGCGGTGGAAGTCGAGCAGGGCGTTGACGCCGTAGCCCATCGTGTTCTTGATGGCGAACAGGCGGCGGACCTCGGCCTCGGTCTCCGGGTTGCCGCGGATGCGCCGTCGCAGCATGAGCAGGCCGTTGACCAGGGTGGGTTCGTGCAGGCGCAGGATGATGTCGGAGTCCGGGTCCGCGGTGTCGATGACGCGGCCGCTCGGGAGGACGAAGACCATCGACTCCAGCGTCGCGTAGGTGTTGTCGCGGGTGCCGCAGAGCATGCCGCTCGAGTTGTTGGCGACGACGCCGCCGACGGTGGCCGCGATCTCGCTCGCGGGGTCCGGCCCGAGCTTGCGGCCATGCCGCGCGAGGACGGTGTTGACGTGGCGCAGGGTGGCGCCCGGCCCGACGCGGACGCGGTCGCCGCCGTCGAGCACCTCGATGTGGCGGAAGGACTTGCGGGTGTCCACGAGCAGGTCGTCGGTGAGGCCCTGGCCGGAGAGGCTGGTGCCGCCCGAGCGGAAGGTGAGGTGGCGGCGGTTGTGGCGGGCCTCGGCGAACAGGACGGCGACGTCGTTCGCGTCGGCCGGGGTGGCGACTTCGGAGGGGACCAGGAGGAAATGGGAGGCATCGTGGGCCTGGGCGCGGCGCATCAGCGGACTCGTGGTCCGGACCAGGCTGCGCGACTTTGCGTTCACCGCTGAAAGGTTACAGATGATCTGGGCCGGACAAGGGACGCGACCGGTTCTCGGGACGATTCGCCGACGGCGGTCAAGGCGCGGGGCCGGATCGCGCGAGTTGCCGCGTTCCGCTAAGCTGTGTGCACATTGCGGGCGTAGCTCAATGGTAGAGCGCCAGCTTCCCAAGCTGGACACGCGGGTTCGATTCCCGTCGCCCGCTCCAATGTGAAACAGCCCCCGACAAAGCGCGATGCCGAGTCGGGGGCTGCTGCGTGCTTGGGGTGTTCTGCTGTTGGAGTGTTCTTGTCCTCCACTGGACCGAAAGGCCCCCGAGCCGCGTGCGGTCGGGGGCCCTCGCCGTCGTGGGATTGCCCGCCCTTGACGGACCTGGCTTGTGTCGCGCAAAGGAGCCACCAGAGCGCACCAGACGGGGTGAACGCTATCGGACGTCGGCAACAGTTGCCACCTCTGAGTGACCGTCCTGCCCTGGGCTCGCCTGACACGCGCGGCTTTCCCCTCAGTTGCGGATCTGGATGAGTGAAAGAACCCGTCCCCGTCCCGGATTGGGCGGGCGCTCTGCCGCGCTAAGAGGACCCCGACCTAGCGGACCGAATAGCGCTTCGCTAATGTAAGCGTCGCAGTTCCCCCCGGGCTGCTCCTTCTGCGGCTTCCCCCGGCACGCAGCTGGATGCAAGGCCAGCGCCCCCACCGCGGAAACGCGAGTGGGGGCAGCTTTATTTGGGGGCCGGAGCGGTCCGTCTGGGGTGCCGGCCTGGCGCCCAGTCGATCACTCCACAGTGACGACCACCTTGCCGACGGTGTGACCTGCGTCGACGTGGGCTAGGGCCTCGGATGCCTCGGCGAGCGGCCAGGTGCGCTCGATCTGCGGGCGCAGCCGACCCTCCACCGTCAGTTCCAGGAGTTCCCGCGTGATTGCGGGTTTCGCCGTCGCCGCCAACAGGCGCAGGCGGGGTCCGGGAACGAGGGAGAGCAGTGCGGCGCGGGCGAGGCGGCCGATCGGTCCGAGGACCGGCCCACCGTGGCCGGAGATCATGACCAGGGTGCCGCCGGGTCGCAGCAATCTGCGCAGCACGCGCAGCGGTGCGGTGCCCGCGATGTCGATGATGGCGTCGAAGGACGAAGGATCCAGTGCGGCGGCCGCCACCTTGCGGTAGTCGAAGGTCCGTACCGCCCCCAGACCAGCCACCAGTTCCTCGTTGCGTTCCCCGCACAGCGCCCACACCTCGGCGCCCCGCGACGTCGCCAGTTGCACGCAGTAGGTGCCCACGCCCCCGGAGGCGCCGATCACCAGCACGCGCCGGCCCGCGACGTCGCCGATCATCTCGAGCGCCTGCGCGGCCGTCCCGCCGGCCAGTGGCAGCGCGGCCGCCGTTGCGGGGTCGAGCGATTGGGGGCGGCTGACCAGGCGCTGCACCGGGCCCGCAACGTACTCGGCCAGTCCGCCGCCGGGGAGTTCGCCGACCACCTCGTCACCGACGTTGAACCCCGCGGCACCCGGGCCGACGGCGACCACAGTGCCCGCGACGTCCATCCCGCGGCCAGCGATCCGGGGCCGGAGCAGTCCGAGGAAGGGCCGCACGAGCATCGGGGTACCGCGCATCAGCACGACGTCGGCGGCGTTCAGGGCAGTCGAGCGCACCTTGATGAGCACCTGGCCCTCGCCCGGTGCGGGTACGGGCACCTCCTCGAGTTCCAGGACCTCCGGACCGCCGTAGCGGTGCTGGCGCCACGCGCGCATCGCGGCGGGCGGGGACGGGGTTGTCGCGGTCACTGCTGCTGTTTCTTGCTTCATGGTTTGCTCTCCTGTGGGTACTGGAAGACGTCGTCGAGTGAGACGTCGAAGACGCGAGTGATCTGGAAGGCGAGTTCGAGCGTCGGGGAGTACTTGCCCTGCTCGATGGCGATGATGGTCTGGCGCGTGACGCCGACGCGGGTCGCGAGTTCGGCCTGGGTCAGCCCCGCCGATTCGCGCAGTTGGCGGATTGAGTTGGTGACCTTTGTGGGCTTGACCATCACGGCATGCCCACGCGGTAGACGATGAGGCGCGCGACGCTCCCGACCAGCGCGGAAAGCGCGAAGCCCAGGAACAGCGTGTTGGCAATCCAGAACCAGTCCGCCTCGACGGCGCAAAGGACGATCCCAGCGAGACCGGCGAGGACGAGGAAGGCCTGGCCGATCCGATCCCCGAGCTGCGAGATGTCGCGGTCCCGCTGGTCGGTCCTGCTGGCCCCCTCGGGATCCCGCAGGCCGACGGCCAGACCCCACGCGATGCTGATGACGATGGAGGCGACGATGCTCGCCCCGATGGTCCACAGCATGATCGGCGCCCAGTCGACGTCGGTGAGCGGCCCGCCGGCCGCCTGCCGGAGCACGATCACCACATACGCCGCAATGGCGACCACCGTGACGATCATCCCGACCCAGGTGTTGCGTTCCTGATAGACCATCTGGCCTCCCATGTAAGAAATTCTTGACACCACGACTGTAGAAGGCTCCACCTGTGATGTCAAGGATTCTTTACTTCGGGTCGCGGCGAAGCAGCCGTCCCGCTGTTCCACATGGACCCGCGTGGCGTCGCCGTGCAGCCTCTGGCTAGGCTGACAAGGACTTACCCCACGGAACCCAAGGAAGGGACCAAATCATGGGTCTGCTGAACCACATCGGCATCACAGTTTCCAACCTCGAACGCTCGATCGAGTTCTACACCTTGCTCGGCATCACCCCGCCCCCCGCGGAATGGGTCTTCGGCATCTCCGGCGAGTGGCTGTCCAAGATGGTCGAGGAGGACGGCGCGGAGGTCCGCGTCGCGTTCCTGCCCATCGAGGGTGATGTCGTGCTCGAACTGCTGGAGTACCAGGTCCCCGAGGGCGAGAAGCGCAACACCAAGCCCAACCGCGACGCAGGGGCCATGCACATCGCGCTCAACGTCGACGACGTCGAGGAGGTCTACGCCCGCCTCAAGGACCAGGTGCAGTTCAACTGCGAGCCGCAGACCGTGGCGATGGGCCCCTGGGCCGGCAACCGCGTCGTCTACCTCAAGGACCCCGACGGCACCCCCGTGGAACTGGTCCAGAACGTCGTCTGAGGCACTTGGCGGGTCCGGGTCGGCGAGTCGGCCCGGACCCCGGCGCTGGCGCGGCGCGGATGCGTGCCCGGTCCAATACCCTTTGACGCGTGACCACCACCACCGAGCACGCGCTGCCGACGGGGGAGCCCTCGCGGCCCCGTGGGAGCGCACGTCGGCAGGCGCTGATCTGGCTCGCCGTGGTGCTGGCGGTCGCCGTCGTGGTGGGCGGGATCTGGGCGTTCGGCGGTTTCGACCGGCGCGCAACCCCTTACATGGGAACCCGCACGGAGTTCGGCCAGACCATCGAGACGCGCTTCTGGGACTTCGTCGTTCTCGGTGATGCCGTGGTGGAGGCGGAACGGCGCTCCATCGACGTCCCCCTGACCGTGACCAGCAAGCTGGAGGACAGCACTCGTGAGATCACCTACAGTGCGCTGATCCTCCGGCTCCCCGACGGTGAGGTGCTCACCTCGAACTACTGCCAGCTCGGAGACCGGAGCCACTTCGGACCCTTCGTCGCCACGGACGCGCTGTGCGAGTTCGACTTCCAGAGCAACGAGATCGAGGCCCCTCCCGAGGGGAACTACGCCGCCACCCTCGTCGTGCTCGACCAAATCCTCTACAAGGAGTTGCTGACCGGCGAGCGCCCACGCGCCAACAACGCCGTCGCCCACGTCGAACTCGGCGTGGTCCAGCTGGAGGAGGAGCTGTGAAGAGACTGTCCGCGGTCCTGACGGCTGTCGTCAGCCTGTTGCTGGTGGGGTTCATCCGCAGCGCCGTCCCGCCCTACACCCCGGACGAGTACGACGTGCGCCCCGATGAGGCAGGCGTCGGACGCCATGAGCAGTACACCGTCGAACTGCTCGGATTCCACCAGGCCGTCCGGCTCGTCCACGAACGCTCCTACGAGACCATCGAGCTGGAGACCGACCACGTCTTCGTCCTGATGGAGGTGCGGGTGACGCCACACCGCCAGACCCTGCTCCCCGCGGTCGAACTCAGGACACCCGACGGCTACTCCTACGACTACCTGGACCCCATGGGGTTCCCCGTGCTGAGCACCGCCTTCGTCGGCCAGACCACGACGGCCACCTACATCTTCGAAGTGCCGGAGGCCAAGGTGGAGGGTTCCTGGGTGGGCTTCCACGGCTCGCGCGCCGACGGCCTCCAGCCCGTCTGGCCGGTGCTGCGCTTCGACGTCGTCGATCCGGAGGTGCACGACGAGTACAACGTGTCGCCCCTGCTCGTGGAGCCGTCGCGATGACCGGCCCGGCGGGCGTGTTGGTGGAGGGCGTGCGACGCGACCCGAAATGGTGGGTGGCCTTCGGGATCATCGCCGCCCTCGTCGTCGGCTACTCGGTGGCGGTGGGCCAGTACCTGTCCACGCTGCGCCAGCCGGAGGTGATCGGGCACAGCGTGGTTGGGGAGTGGGCGGACCTGTCCGACTACGGATTCCGCATCCGCGTGGACAGCATGGAGTACTTCGACGCCCTCCCCGGGTCCTGGGACCCCAGCCAGCTCAACGAGCCGCCGGAGGGCATGAAATACCTGCGAGTCCTGTACACCGTCGAGGCGCTGGTTCCGCCGGAGGGAGACCTGGGCTGCATCGTCGACCTGCGAAACGGCGACGGCGAGGAGCTCGACCTCACCGAGATCGGTCTGGCCGGGCCCGAGGGGGAAGGTTGCACCCGCTACGACGGCCGCGACGGGATCGCAGTCGGCGACACCTACGAGACGCAGTCGGTCTTCGTGGTCCAGCCGGTTCCCATCGAGGACTACACCATCGTCATCACCCCGATGTTCGCCGACGAGCGCGTCCACTGGGAGATCACAGCCTGATCGGCGCGCGGCAGGATTGGGAGGCATGGAAAATCGGACAGGGTAAGCGCTCTCTCTGCACTGGAGTGCACAGCAAGCGGTTACTGCGTCAGATTTTCACTCCCGCCGGGGACGGGCCTTCTTTCAGCTCGCTCTGGGGCGCCGCCGAAAGCTGCGGCTCCGGCTCGTGTGGGTCGGTGTCCCTGCCCGCGTCCACCAGCCCCGACGCGTCGGCCAGACCCCGGTCGAAGGCCGCCGCGTAGAGGCAGACCGAAAGCGAGACGAAGACGAACTCGCGCCAGGCCTCGATCCCGTTGAAGGCGCGCAGAGCGTTCTCGGCCGTGTCTGCTGCGAAGACCCGGAACAGCGCGCCCTGGATGGCCACCGTGATGGCGCTGACCAGCGCGGACAGGATCAGGTAGGCGCCCAGCACGTAGGGTCCTGACTTCCAGATCAGCCGGAAGGCGTGGAGCAGGGGCAGGTACTTGTCCCTCAGGTCGGCGAACAGCAGGTTGAACAGCCGCCCGAGGGTGGCCGCGACGTCGTCGTCGGCGTTGTCGACGAGGCGGGACCGGATTCGCGCGTTCTTGCCGAGCAGGTCGCGGGCCCGGAACTCCCGCCAGCCGAACACGATGGCCACCACCGACAGCCACATCAGCGGGAGAGCGACGCCCTCCCACAGGCCGGGAAGCACGGATTCGGCGAGCCAGATGCCCGCCCGGTTGAGTGCCTCCGGGAGGGTCAGGTCGAACGGGAGCCTGAGGTCGGGGAGCCACTCCAGGAACTGGTGCCAGGCCGTTTCCGAGTCGCGCCAGATCCGGCGTTGCTGCAGCCAGACCAGCACCGATTCCGCACCCAGCAGGATGATGAAGAACGTGGCGAAGGCCCAAAGTCCTTCCAGGAAGATCAGCGGCACCCGCCACCACGACGACGCCCGGCGCCGCACGAGCCAGCCGTAGAGGCTCTTGCCCGCCAGGGCGGCGACGCCGAGTGCGAGGTAGGTGGGCAACCTGTCCGGGTGCCGGTTGATGGACCATTCGGAGGCGTTCCAGACGGTCTGGATCACGGTGTTCCACAGGAAGCCGTCGCGGATCATGTCGTCGATGAGACCCCAGACCGCGTACACGCCCAGCACCGGGCCGATCGTCAGGACCGCGACGTCGACCCGCCGCTCCCGCGCCCAGACGGCCTCCGGGATGTGGTTCAGGTCGGAGTGGCCGCGAGCGCGGATCCGCTCCGCGCTGGTCAGGCCCGGTTTGAGTTCGTGGATGGCGAAGACCACACCGACGACGTTGAAGGTGACACCGACGACGAACAGGAGCGGGCCGACGACCCCGAACCGGTTGCCAAGCAACGCCGATCCCATCAGGCACAGGCCGTAGAGCAACCAGCTCAACAGCAACCAGGTGCCCACGCGTGGCAGGAAGCGCAACCAGAGCTGGAACATCCGCCTGGCCAGCGCGACGAACTCTCGGATCAGGGACACACGGAGCATCCTAGGGACCCCGCGGCCACTCGTGCCCGGACAGCCCGGAAGTGTGGCGCTTGAGGGTCCGAACTCCGACCCGCATGCGCCACGCTTGTCGGGTCAGTAGTGCTCAAGCACAGCCTGCGCGACGAGGTTGAAGCGCTCCTCGTCGAGGATGGCGCCGATCCGGCGCACCTTGTCCGGGTCGATCCGGATGATCCGGTTCACCCGGACCTCGCTGGGGCGCCCCTCGCGGTCCCACTCGCCCGGGCCGATGTCCAGCCAGTACCTGCCCTGGCTCTCCTCCCAGGCGGCATCCCGGGTGTTGTCCTTGGAAGTGACCTGCAGCACCAGCAGCCACTCGCCGTCGAGTCCGATGATCAGCGCGGGCCGGTCCTTGCCGCGGGTGGGGTCCTCCTCGTAGGGGACCCAGGTCCACACGATTTCACCCGGGTCGGGCAGGTCGTCCCGCAGCGGTGCGTAGGTGATGCGGGGCCGCCCGGTGAAGTCGCCGGGATACGCGCCGGTGCTCGTCCCGACCGTCTCGCGACGCCCGCCAGTGCGCTCGCCGGTGCGCCCCCCGCGATCCTCGTCGCGACGGTCCGGGACGCGGCGACGCTTTCGCTCCTGCGTGCGGATCGCCTGCTTGACCACCTGCTGCACCAGCCGCAGCCCCGCGTTGATCAGCTTGTTGCCTGCCATGTGCCGGGAGTCTATCCGCGCTCAGCGGTACCGGGGCAGCCGCCCGTAGAACACCTTCTCGGGCCTCCGGTACGCGGGCGGCCGCTTGCCGCGATGCACCTCGAACCGCCGGAAGAACTCCGTGACCGGAGGCAGCAGCAGCAGGAGCGCGCCCACCACGGCCAGCCCCAGCGCGACCAGCCCCCACCAGCTGAAGAGAGCGACGACGGCACCGTTCAGTGCGATCGCCACCAGACCCGCCCAGCGGCTCCAGCGCCACCCGTTCCACGCCTGGAACCCGACGGCGCCGGTGAACCCGCCGACGAGGGCGGCAACGATGGCCAGGGCGCCCTCAAGGGTCAGCGAGAGCCACTTGCCCGGCTGCGGTTCCACCCACTCCACCAACCGCGCCGACGACGCGTAGGACTCGGGATGGGCGGCCAGCCACCAGTGGATGCCGTAGGTGACGGCGGTGGCCGCCGTAGCCAGGAGGAACGCGATCATGGCGACCAGCACCAGGGCCGGCCTGCGCGGTTCCCCGGTGCGCGGGCTGGGCGGTGCCTCGTCGGTGAGCTGGGGGAGCGGGGGAAGGGTCGCGATCTCCTTGGGACGCGTCGTGCGCGCCTGTGGCGTCTCCTGGGTCATGTCACCTCCGGATCGCAAGCTTATCGCTCGGCGGAACACATCCTAGGGTGGTGCCATGAGCCGCAGCATCGTCCTGGTCCACGGCAGCCGCACCTCGGGCAGCCAGTGGGACCCGCAGGTGCAGCGCCTCGCCGCGCGCGGCTGGCGCTGCGTCGCGCCGGACCTGCCCGGGCACGGCGACCGGCGTGACGAGGAGTTCACCGCCGTCGCCGCAGTCGACGCCATCCGGGCGGCGCTCGAGGCCTCGGGAGAACCTGCCCATCTCGTGGGCCACTCGCTGGGCGGGATGCTGGCGATCCACGCGGCGGCCACCCACCCGGGGCTGGTGCGCACCCTGACCGCCGCCTGCTGCTCGGTCCAGCCCAGCGCCCACACCGCAGGGTTCTACGGCGGTCTCATCAGGGCGGCGGACCGGCTGGGTGAGCGCCCGGTGCGGCGCCTGCTGGGGGCCGACGGCGCGGCCTGGTACCTGCGCAAGGGCCGGGCAGGACTCGACGTCGTCGCAGCGTCCATGCGCGCCGTCGCCGCGTTCGACCTCCTGGCCGACCTCGCCCGGATCCCCGCGCCGGTGACCATCCTCAACGCCCGGGTGGACCAGCTGCGGCTGCAGGAGCGACGCTTCGCGACGGTGCCCGCGCGCGGCCGGCTCGTGGTGCTCGGGTACGGCACCCACATGGTGAACCTGACTCACCCGGAGCGCTTCACCACCGACCTCGAGCGGGTCCTGTCGGAGGCCGACGCCGTCGCCGCCACCCGGGGCTGAGGTCAGCTCAGGCGGTCGTAGGCGAGTTGCGCCAGGAGGGTGGCGCCGTCGGCGAGCACACCGTCGTCGAAGCGGGCGTAGGCGGAGTGGTTGAACGGTGCGGTCTCGGGGTCGGCGTCTGGCGGGGTTGCCGCCAGGCCGATGAAGCAGCCGCTGGTCGCCTGCAGGATGCGGGAGAAGTCCTCGGCCCCGGCCAGGGGGTCCACCCAGCGGTTGTGCCGGTCGGCGCCGAAGAGCCTGGCGACGGTGGCCGCGACGTGGTCGGCCTCGCCCGGGTCGTTGACGGTGACCGGGTACTGCCGCACCAGTTCGTACTCGGCCTCCAGCCCGTGCGCGTCGGCGATGCCGGCGAACAGCTTGGGTAGCCGGTCCAGCAGCTTGGTGTGGGCCTCGTCGGAGAAGGTGCGCAGCGTCGCCTCCAGCCTGCCGTCCTCGGGGATGACGTTGGCGATCGTGCCGGCCTGCAGCAGCCCGACGGTGATGACCACCGGGTCGTGGATGCTGAACTCCCGCGTGACCAGGGAGTGGGAGGCGGTCACCATCTCCGCCAGCGCCGGCACCGGGTCCTTGCCCAGGTGCGGGGTGGAGCCGTGGGTGCCGCTCCCGACCACCCGGACGCGCGCGACGTCGGAGGACGCCATCACCGTGCCCGGCTTGGTGGAGAAGGTCCCGTGGGGCTCCAGCGCGCTCCAGACGTGGATCGCGTAGGCGTGGTCGGGACGCGAGCCCGCGACGTCGAGCAGCCCCTCCTCCAGCATGTAGCGGGCGCCGTCGACGCCCTCCTCACCGGGCTGGAACATGAAAATCACGTCGCCCGCGAGCTGGTCCTGCACCTCGCAGAGGGCTCGTGCGGCGCCGACGAGCATCGTCATGTGCAGGTCATGGCCGCAGGCGTGCATGTTGCCGTTGGTGGAGGCCCACTCCAGCCCCGTCTCCTCGACCACGGGGAGGGCGTCCATGTCTCCGCGCAGCAGTACTACCGGGCGCTTGCCGTCGGTGGGGATGGCGCCGCGCAGCACGGCGACGACGCTGGTGACGGATTTGCCGAGCGTGATCTCGAGGGGCAGGTCCTTGATGGCCTCCAGGACGCGGGCCTGGGTCTGCGGCAGTTGCAGCCCAACCTCGGGGATCTGGTGCAGGTCGCGGCGCAGGGCCACGAGTTCGGCGTCGATGCTGTTCAGGAAGTCCTTGATGCTCACGGGTGCCAGTCTTTCACGACCGGTGAAGCGTCGTGAGCGCGACGGAGGGCCGCCGCTGAAGCGACGGCCCTCCGAGAGCTTTGAGAGATTCGTGGTCAGTGCTGGACCATCGTGCCCGTCTCGAGGAAGCGCACGTGCCAGCCGAGCGCCGTGGCCAGGTCGTGGGGAGTGTGCTGGCCGTTGGCCTTCTTGGCCGCCAGCTTCACGTACTCGCGCAGTGGCTCCTTGAAGTCGGGGTGCGCGCAGTTGTCGATGATCTTCTGCGCACGCTGGCGGGGTGCCAGACCACGGAGGTCGGCGAGGCCCTGCTCGGTGATGAGGACCGAAACGTCGTGCTCGGTGTGGTCGACGTGGTTCACCATGGGCACGATGCAGGAGATGGCGCCGCCCTTCGCCGTCGACGGCGTCACGAAGCTCGAGAAGTAGGCGTTGCGGGTGAAGTCACCTGAGCCGCCGATCCCGTTCTGCATGCGCGAGCCCATCACGTGCGTGGAGTTCACGTTGCCGTAGAGGTCGGCCTCGATCATCCCGTTGCAGGAGATGACTCCCATGCGGCGGATGGCCTCGGGGTGGTTCGACACGTCCTGTGGGCGCAGGATGATCTTGTCCCGGAAGAAGGCCGCGCGACGGTTCATCTCCTCGGCGCCCGTGGGGCTGAGCGAGAACGCCGTGGCGGAGGCGACGGTGAGCTTGCCGGAGTCCAGCAGGTCCATCATCCCGTCCTGGATCACCTCGGTGTAGGAGGTGAGCTGCTCGAACGGACCCTCGAGCAGGCCCATGAGCACCGCGTTGGCGATGTTGCCGACGCCCGACTGCAGCGGCAGCAGGTTCTTGGGGAGCCTGCCGGCCTTGACCTCCAGCTCGAAGAAGTCCAGCAGGTGGTTCGCAATGGCCTTGGAGTCGTCGTCGAGCGGCTTGAACGGCGTGTTGCGGTCGGCCGAGTTCGTCTCGATGATCGCGATGATCTTGTCCGGGTCCACCTTCATCGTCTTGGATCCGATGCGGTCCGACGGCGTGGTGATGGGCAGGGGCACCCGGTTCGGCGGGAGGTCGCCGATGGGGTAGTAGATGTCGTGCATCCCGTAGAGGTCCTCGGACTGCCACGAGTTGACCTCGAGGATCACCGCGTCGGCGTAGTCGAGGTAGGTGCGGTTCATGCCCACCGACGACGAGGGGATCAGTTCGCCCTCGGCCGTGATGGCGGTGACCTCGATGACGGCCAGGTTCATCTTCCCGTGGAAGCCCTGGGAGACCTGCGGGCCGACGTGGGAGAGGTGGACGTCGGTGTAGAAGCTGGTGCCGTTGTTGATGGCGGCGCGCATCTCCGGGTCCGACTGGTAGGGCATGCGCATGTTGATGCCGCCGGTGCGGGCCAGGACGCCGTCGAGTTCAGGGGCGGTCGAGGCGCCTGTGAACACGTTGATCTTGAAGTCCTGGCCGTGGCGGGTTTCGGCCTCGATGTGGGCGGCGAGCGCCTCCGGGAAGTCCTTGGGGTAGCCGGCTCCGGTGAAGCCGGAGAAGCCGATGGTCCAGCCGTTCTCTACGAGTGCCGCAGCGTCCGGTGCGGACATGACTTTAGAGCGCAACTTTTCACTGTGGATGCGACCCGACATCTTTCCTCCTTGAAGATTTGCAGTGCCTCGACCCTAGCCGGTTGACGTCGCAGGCGGGGTGGCACCCCGGCAAATCATCGATCCAGGGCGATCGGTATGATCGCGTCCAGCCTCGGGAAGCCGACGGCGACGTCGGCGGCTTCAGCCGTGACCGGCTTGGCGCAGTACGCGATCCCCAGCCCGGCCGCCGCCAGCATGTCCAGGTCATTGGCGCCGTCGCCGACCGCGACGGTGAGCGCCGCCTCGACGTCGTGCTCGGCAGCGAACCGCTGCAGGTCGAGCGCTTTCTGTTGCCGGTCCACGATGGGACCGACCACCTTGCCTGTCAGGGTCTCCACGCCGTCGGCCACCACGGTGCCCAGTTCGTTGGCGTTGAAGAAGTCCATCGAGTGTCGCGCCGCCAGCGGCGCCACGAGCTGGGTGAAACCGCCCGACGTCAGGCCCACCCGGGCGCCGACGCTGTGGGCCGCGCATACCAGTGCCTCGGCGCCGGGGGACAGTGTCATCGCGTCGCCCACCTGCTCGAACACGCTGGTGGGAAGGCCTTCCACGAGTGAGACCCGCTGCCGGAGGGACTCGGCGAAGTCGATCTCGCCGCGCATGGCGCTCTCCGTGATGGCCGCCACCTCTGCGCCCTTGCCGATGAGTTCCGCCATCAGGTCGATGGCTTCGGTGGTGGTGAAGGTGGAGTCCACGTCACACAGGATCAACCGGGCGGGTTGGGTGGCGAGGGGACCGGTGATGACAGCGACGGTGACCCCGCCGCTGGCCTGGCGCAGTTCGTCGCGGAGGGCGTCGGGATCCGGATGGTCACACATGACGGAGATGGAGTGCCCGTAGGACGCCTCCTGCATCGTCCTCTCGCCCGGGTCGGGCACGAGGGCGACGAGCTCTCCCAATATGGGCGTGGGTGAGACGAAAACGACACGGGTCTCCATGTGCTCGAGCCTAGTGGCTCGGGCGCCGATACTCCTCGGGGAACTGCTTGAAGGTGAACCTCCGTACATTCTAGGTTTAGCGCTAACACGCGGCGTCGAGGGAGACCCGTCACAACAATGAAAGACCGGCCAATGACCTCAGAGACGTACTTCCAGCGGCGGATCCTCCCGAATGCCGACGCCGCCGCCGGGGGCGTCCTGGTCTCCACCAGACCGGCCACGGACTGGCCGTCGGGGGCCTTTCCGATCGGCAACGGACGGCTCGGGGCGCTGTTGTCGGGCGGCGTGGGGCAGGACCGGGTGCAACTCCACGAGCAGTGCGGATCGGCTGACGCCGAGGACCCCGGGACGCGGCCGGGGTCAGTCGAGGGCCTGCGTGCTCTCGACCCCGGCACCACGGGCACCCACCGCAACTTCGGGGGTCTGCTGGTGACGTTCGAGGGCGTCCCGACGCCGGGGGTCCGGCCGGGTGGCGAGTACCAGGACGCGTCGTGTGACGAGTGCATCGCGAAGTCCACCGACGACCACGCCGGCACCAAGTGGTGCCTCAGCTCGCCGCCGCCGGAGGTGCTCTGGATCGCAACGCTGCCGGAGCCGCAGGTGCTCAAGGGCTACAGCCTCACCAGCGCCAATGATGCGCCCGAGCGGGACCCGCGACGCTGGCGGTTCGAGGGCTCCAATGACGGCGAGACCTGGGAGACCCTGGACCAGGTGGATCTCGAGGGACCCTTCCCGCGGCGGTTCATGGCCAAGACCTTCAGGATCGACAACGACGCCGCCTACCTCCACTACCGCTTCGTCTTCCTCACCACACCGGGGGTGAGCCATTTCCAGGTCGCGGAGGTGACCCTCCCGGGCGTCGACTTCGGTGTGGGCGCCCCGGATGACTACCGTCGCGTCCTGGATCCCCAATCGGGGGTCCACACGGTGGAGTACTCAACCGGTCACGGCATGCACCGGCGGGAGGCCTTCGCGTCGAAGGACGCCGACCTCCTGGTCCTCCGCTACACCTCCGACGCACCGGAGGGCATGTG
This sequence comes from Tessaracoccus sp. OS52, assembly GCF_020687685.1. Taxonomy (GTDB): domain Bacteria; phylum Actinomycetota; class Actinomycetes; order Propionibacteriales; family Propionibacteriaceae; genus Arachnia. The sequence continues at coordinate 35,153 of NZ_JAJEWM010000004.1, forward strand.
CGGCACGATCAATCTGGTCAACGGGCATGGGTTGGGCAATGACCGCGACCTTGAACACGTGATCTCCGAGGACGGCTCCAGGATCGAGCTGTCGGCGACCATGGCCGACGGGTCCCACTGGGCTGCCCAGGCGCGCATCGTTGCCTCGGGCGGCTCGCTGTCCCGCGGCGAAGGCGCCGTGTGTGTCGAAGGGTGCCAGGCCCTGGAGATCCGGCTGGACCTGCGCACTGAGCGGGCCGACGTCGAGGGCGCGAAGGGTCAGCCCGAGCCGCGGGTGCTCGCCGATGCGACGCTGGACGCTGCCCAGACCTTCACCTACGACGAACTCCGCCAGCAGCACGTGGCCAGCTTCGGCGCGATCATGTCCAAGACAGCCCCGCAATGGGGTGAGGCGCCGGACGCGCTGGCCGAACTCTCGTTGGGTGAGCGCCTGGTTCGCTACCGCGACGGCGAGGAGGACCCCGACCTGGTGGCGCTCATGTTCCAGTTCGGCCGCTACCTTCGGGCCAGCCGCTCCGGGCCGGCGGGGTTGCCGGCCAAGCTCCAGGGATTGTGGCACGGCGACACCCCGGTCTGGGTCGGGGGTCACCAGCGGCGCGGGGCGGTTGCGCTGCACGTCGTGTGAGAGACGCGGGTCGGGCGTGACCCGGCCCGGGCCCCGTGTCAGTTCGTCGCAGCGGTGAGGGTGGCGGTGACCGTCTCCTGAGAAGGCTCTCCTGAACCGGTGGCGGAACGAACGATGGTGAGCTCCACCTCCTCGCCCACGGCGGAGGAGCGGATCAGCGCCACCAGCGCCTCCGACGAGACGATCGGGCGGTCGTCCAGTGCGATGATCACGTCGCCCTGACGAATGCCGGCCTCCGCGGCTGCGGAACCGGGGACCACATCGGCAACCTGCGCGCCGAGCTGGCTGGAGCCCTCCACGTCGCTGGCGCTGACACCCAGTTGCGCATGCTGCGCCACCCCGTTGGTGATCAGTTGGTCGACGACGTTGCGCACCTGGTTCACCGGGATGGCGAAGCCGATTCCGATGTTGCCCGACTGGCCCGACGAGTTGGTGAGGGTCGCGATGGAACTGGTGATCCCCACCAGTTCACCGGAGGCATTCACGAGTGCTCCCCCGGAGTTACCGGGGTTGATGGCTGCGCTGGTCTGGATGGCGGCGGTCACCACCATGCCGTTTCCGGAGTCCCCCACCATCCCGGAGGAAACCGCGGGCGTCGCAACCGGACGGTCCAGGGCGGAGACGATCCCGGTGGTCACGGTGTCGGAGAGTCCGAGCGGGTTGCCCACGGCCATGACCGGATCCCCCACCTCGAGCGTCGACAGGTCGGCGAACGAGATCGTCTCCAGGTCCTGTGGCGGATCGACGAGTCGTATCACCGCCAGATCCGTGGAGGGGTCCAGCCCGACGATCTCCGCCTCGTGGGCGGTCGTGCCGATCACAACGGTGATCCGCCCGCCGGATCCCGCTCCCGCCACCACGTGGTTGTTCGTCACGATGTGGCCCTCGGCGTCGAGAATCACGCCCGAGCCCTGTCCGCTGCCCCCCGGCCCGGCCACCTGGATGGCCACGACGGCGTCGGAGACCGCTGCGGCGGTGGCGGACCAGTCGGGGTTCGAGGGATCGGCCTGGACCACCTGGGTGACGCTGGCGCCGGAGGAGGTGGAGTTGTCGTCGAGCAACGAGCTGGTCGTGACCGCCCCAACCGCTCCACCGCCTGCCACGGCCATGACGGCCAGCGCGACGATGCCCGCGAGCGTCCGGCGCTTGCGGGGTCTTGCGGTGAATGCCTGGGCGGGCGCGTACGTGGCGGGTTGCGCGGGCGGGGGAGGGGCGGGGGAGCCCAGTTCTCGGGGCACGGTGGGCATGGGCTGGGTGCCGGCTCCGCCCTGGTCGCGAAGCCATTGCCCCTGCCACGGCTGGGGCGCGCTGGGCTGGAACTCGGGCCGATTGTTCGGGGTGGTGGTCATTTCAACTCCGGGGTTTTCGTGTTGTCTCTTCGGGTACTGCTCCACTGAAATGCCTGAACCTGTGAGCTTCCTGTGAGGGAACTTGTTCGATTCTGTGCATCGAGTTCTGGACGATCCCTTGAAGTTACGGAACCGTAGGTTACCGTTGAAGTGTGGCTTCCACCGAGCGGACAAGACCGCCCGCAGAGGGTCTGGGCGGGTTCGCCCGCAAGGCACTCGGCGTGGCAGGCCGTAGCGCCCGGAGCGTCGCGGAAGCCCTCGCCACCCCGCTGCTGCCCGAGGACTTCCTCGGGCTGATCGACCCCTTGCGCCTCGGCGCGGACCTCCGGGGCCGGGTGGTCGCCGTCGACCACGAGTTCCGCGGAGCCACCACCCTGACCATCAAACCGGGCCGCGGCTGGCGTCGTCCCACCCCCGGCCAGTACATCCGGATCGGTTTCGAGGTGGACGGTGTCCGGCTCTGGCGGGCCTATTCGCTCACCGGCCCCGTCGACGGCAAGACGCTAACCATCAGCGTCCGGGCCATTGCCGACGGCAAGGTCAGCAACCACGTCCTCAACAAGGTCCGCCCCGGCCAGCTGGTCCACCTGGACCAGGCGGCCGGCGACTTCGTCCTGCCCGAGCCCGCGCCGTCGGCCGTCCTGTTCCTCACGGCCGGCAGCGGCATTACGCCGGTCATGGGAATGCTTCGCAACCATCTCCAGCTCTCCGACGTCGTCGTCGTCCACTCCGCGCCGTCGGAGGAGGAGATGATGTTCCGCGACGAGTTGCGGGCGCTGCACGCGGGCGGCCGGATCCGGTTCGTGGAGCGGATCACGGGCCGCGACGGCTCTGAGGTGCGCCTGCCCGTCGCGCGGATCGGCGACGTCGTGCCCGACTGGGCCGAGCGCCACACCTGGGCCTGTGGACCCACCGGGCTGCTCGACGAGGCCGAGGAGTACTGGGACGCCCACGGCATCGCGAGCCAACTCCACACCGAACGCTTCCGGCCGCGGATCACCGCGGTGGGAGAGGGGGGCGAGATCTCGTTCTCGACCTCCGGAGTCACGGTCGCCGCAGATGCCGCGACCACCATCCTCGACGCCGGTGAAGACGCCGGCGTCCTGATGCCCTCCGGGTGCCGAATGGGCATCTGCTTCAACTGCGTGGCCCAGCTGCGCGAGGGGAGCGTGCGTGACCTGCGCACCGGGGAGCTCACCGCTGCAATACCCGAGGACCCGGTCCTCGTGCAGACATGTGTGTCGGCAGCCGCCGGCCCATGCCAGATCGTGCTGTGAGGATCACCAACATGACCACCATGACCACCCGCCACCTTGACGACGTCGATCCCGACGCCCCGCTCAACGGCCCCGTCCGTCCCAACCGCATCACCGGCTCGCGCCCCGCGGAGCAGCAGGCGACCTTCGCCTCGGGCAAGGCCAACCCCATCGCCCACCTGACCCCCGACGACATCGAGGACATCGGGCGGGAACTCGACGCCCTGCGTGACGAGGTGATGGGCAGCCGCGGCGAGGCCGACGCCCGCTACATCCGCAAGGTCATCTCCGCCCAGCGGATCCTGGAGATGTCCAGCCGCGCCGTGCTGCTGTTCAGCAAGTTCCCGCCAGCGTTCATCGTCGGGACCGCCGGGCTCACCGTCGCCAAGATCCTGGAGAACACCGAGATCGGCCACAACATCCTCCACGGCCAGTGGGACTGGATGCGGGACCCAAAGATCCACTCGACGACGTGGGAATGGGACTTCGCCTCCCCTGCAGAACTGTGGAAGAAGTCCCACAACGTCGGGCACCACACCTACACGAACGTCCTCGGCATGGACAACGACCTCGGCTACAACATCCTGCGGGTTGACCAGGACCAGGAGTGGAAGCCGGTGTTCCTGTTCCAGCCCATCACCAACCTGGTGACTGCGCTGATCTTCGAGTACGGGATCGCCGCCTACGACCTGGACGTCAAGGGCTGGAAGGAGGGCACCAAGTCCAACGAGCAGTTCCGCTCCGACCTGGGAAAGGTGCTGAAGAAGATCCGCACCCAGATGGGCAAGGACTACGTCGTCCACCCGCTGCTTTCGGGGCCGTCGTTCCTCTCAACGCTGCTGGCCAACGCCATCGCCAACACCATCCGCAACCTCTGGACGCACAGCGTGATCTTCTGTGGCCACTTCCCCGAAGGGGTGGAGACGTTCGAGACCGAGTCCATCGAGAACGAGACCCGCGGCGAGTGGTACCTGCGCCAGATGCTGGGTTCGGCCAACATCTCCGGCAGCAAGTTCCTCCACCTGATGAGCGGCAACCTGTCCTTCCAGGTGGAGCACCACCTGTTCCCCGACATGCCGAGCAACCGCTACGCGCAGATCGCACCCAGGATCCGCGCGCTGATGGACCGCTACCACCTGCACTACGTGACCGGCCCGCTGCCCAAGCAGGTCGCCTCCGCGTGGGGCAAGGTGTTCAAGTACTCGCTGCCCAACAAGCGGCCCGGGCACTCGCGTCTGGCCGAGGTGGCCGGAGCGGTCAGGGACTCCGCTGGTGAGGCCGCGCGCCAGGCAGGCGGCGCGGTACGCCGCGTCCTGCGTCGCGCCCAGCCGCAGGTGACCGCGGGAGCGACTGCCTGACGGGCTAACGGGCCGTTTCGGCGAGGGTGTGGGCGAACTCGTGGACGATCTCCCACACCCCCCGGTCGCGCACCGGCCGGAAGTGCCCGGGGACGTCGAGTGCGAAGTTGGTCGCGCCCTCCAGGTGTGACCCGCCCGGGATCACCTGGTCCCATTCCGGTGCCAGGGAGACGATGTGGGCGTTCACGGCCTGCTCCCTGGCAAGCGCCGAGAGCTGCGGGCTGCCCGGCAGGAACATGCCCACCGGCGTCCGGTGCACCAGTGGCAGTCTCTGGAGCAGCCCGCCGAGCGTCGACCCCGAGAACGGCGTCGCGACGGCCACCACGCCGACGACGACCGGCTCCTCGTCCGCCGCGCTCAGCGCATCGGTCGTCCCGTGCACTTGCGTCTTCCTGGACCTGTCGAAGGACCCCCCGCGCTCCGCCATCACCTCCGTGAGCATCGCCTTGCCGATCAGGCCGCCCTTGGAGTGCGCGACAACCACCGCCCGTTCGACGTTTCGTTCGCGCAGGGTGGCAAGGCAACTCTCGGCCGATGCGGCCAGGTCGCCCAGGTTCCAACCCAGCGTCTCGACGTAGTGGACGGGATGGCCCTGCTGCTGCAGCCAGGTGCCCATGGGGGCGAGGTAGCTCCACGGCTCCAGGATCCCCGGCAACAGCACCAGGGGGATTTCGCGGCAGTCGGGGTGTGGCTCGACGTGCAGTGCGCCGACCGGCCTGACCCGTCGCCACATGGCTCCCGCGAGGTCCACGCCGGCCAGCAGCCAGTCGTGGCCCGCGGCGCGGCCGCGCCTCACCCGGCTTCGGAGGTCAGCCATGCTGCACCCCTGCGAGCCGCAGGATGTTCGTCGTCACCTGCTCGGGGTGGGTGACCATGACCTGGTGCGACGCGCCCGCGACCCGCTCCACGACGGTGTGCCCCTCACCGGCGGCTGTTCGCAACTGTTCGAGCCAGCGGGGAGGCGCCATCTTGTCCCGCTCACCGGCGATCAGCAGGAGCGGGACCCGCACGTCGGCGATCCGCTTCTCGATGGGGTAGTCCAGCATCACCGGGAAAGTGTCGATCATCATCCTCGGCCCCGTCCGGAGCCAGGCAATCAGTGACGGCGTCACCGACGCGGGGGTCTCCCTCGCGACCGCCTGCAGGAAACGCAGGACCAGGATCGGGCCACTGCGCTGGGCGGTGTCGACAACCGGTCCCATCAGCACCCCGCTCGTCGCGATCCCGTCCCTCGTCGCGAGGGCCTCCACCACCACCTGGCACCCCATCGAGTGCCCGGTGAGGACGACGTCGCGCAGACCCAGGTGCTCGACCGCTTCGGCCACGACCATCGCGTAGTGGCCGATCCGGAGGGTGCGGTCGGGCTTCTCCGTGCCGCCGAAGCCCGGCAGGTCGATCGACACCACGCGTCCGTGCCGGACCAGCGCGTCGGCAAGTTCCCTGAAGTAACGAGACGACACCCCCAGCCCGTGGACCAGGACGAAGGTGCGCTCCGCGGGGTCCCGGTCCGGGTCGGAGTCCAGGACGCCCACGGCCAGCCCGCGGATCTCCAGTGTCGACTCGGCGTAGCCGGGCAGCTCGGTCACCGGCTCAACCGCAGTTCTCGGTGAAGGTGACCGTGTACGCACAGTCCTGGGCGACGACGCGCGTGCGCCCCACACGCTCGTTGAGCTCGCGACGGTAGGGCAGGTGGGAGTTGTAGACGCACCACAGCTGGCCGCCGGGGGTCAGGACGCGGCTGGCCTCCGCGAACATCTCCAGCGTGTCGGTCGAGTCCTTCGTCGTCCCTTGGTGGAAGGGCGGATTGGTGACGATGGCGTCGAGCGAGCCGTCGGGGAGGTCGGCGATGCCGGCGATCCAGGTGGCCTGGACCTCGAGCTCGTTGGCCTGCGCGGTTTCCAGGGTGGCGCTCACGGCGGACCACGACGAGTCCCGCGCATCCACCCGGTGCCCCTTGCGGGCCAGGACGGCTGCGATCACCCCGTTGCCGGAACCGAAGTCGAGGACGTGCTCGCCCGCGACGTCGAGGTGCTGCAGGAGCAGCCTGGTGCCTGCGTCGACCTTGGTGCCGGCGAACGTCGCTCCGTGGGCCACGATCGTGAGGCCGAGGTCGTCGTGGTGGCGGGCCTTTGGCCACTCGGACTCCAGGTTGGCCGGTCCCCAGGCGCGCAGCGCCCGGGACTTGCGGTGCCCCAGCGTCGCGTTGACCGCGGCGAAATGCTTGCCGAGGACCTCGTTCATGGTGCGGTTCATGTGCTTCATGCGGGCGCCGGTGAGGAACGTGACGTCCGTGGCGCCCTGGATGCTGACGGCCTGCTCGTCCAGGGCGCCGAGCGACTTGGGAAGGTGGCCCCAGGCGAGGTCGACGCCGTGCAGGTCTGAGGGGTGCTCGACGATGAGCCGCTCCTCGACGAGTTCGGCGTCGCGGATGTCGTCGCACCAGACGCGCACGTCGTCGGTGATCTTGAGCGCGTGCTCCACCAGTGCCGGTGCGTCGATGACGGCGATCGCCGTCGCCTGCTGCGGGGTCTCGGCCAGGATCAGCTCGTCGATTGGGTCCATCCCACGATGGTCTCACGTTCGCTGCCTCGCACGGTTGGCCCCCGGCCCCCGGACCGCGGACCCCGGCCCCGGCCCCGGCCCCCGGACCCCGGTCCCGGCCCCGGCCCCCGGACCCCGGCCCCGGCCCCCGCCCCCGCACCCGGCCCCCCTCCGCCCCGCCTCCGGCGGGACCTTCCGGCCGGCGGTCTGAGGGGGCGTGGGATTCTGCGACGCAAACTCGGCGTGTCATGGACGGGACCTGTCCACGACACGCCGAGTTCGCGTCCGTCGCCCGCATCGCGCTTGGCACCAGCTTCCATGAAGCGCTTCAATTTTCTTCGTGCAAGCCGTTGACACCGTCTCGGGACCTCCCTAGAGTCAGTTGTGCGCAAACGATTGCGCAAGGCCGGATAGCGAAGTCCGGGCCCCGACGAATGATTGTCAAAGGAGATCAGTCATGGACCGAGTCCAGATCCCAGCCCATGAGTACGCCGAGAGAGCCAAGCGCGCCGGGGAGCTGATGCGGGAACGAGGCCTGGACGCCCTGTTGCTCAACGGCAACGAGGCCGACTACGCCAACACCCGCTACTTCAGCGGATTCTGGCCCGTCTTCGAGCGTGCGGGAGTGGCAATCAATCCTGACGGCAAGGCTGCCCTGCTCGTGGGCCCTGAGTCCGACCTCTTCGCCAAGGACACCGGCCGGATCGACGACGTCTTCGTCATGGCGGAGTACCGCGAGTCAGCGGACCCCGACTACCCCCACCTCACGCTGCAGAAGTTCGACGAGGTGTTTCGCCACCTCGGCGTGACGGGCAGCAAGCTGCGGATCGGCGTCGCGTCAGTGCTGGACACCAACGTCGTGGTCTGGCAGTCGCTGCAGAACACCTTCCCCGACGCGGAACTCGTCGATGCCCGCGACATCATGGTGGCGCTTCGTTCCGTGAAGTCCGACGCCGAGGTGGCATGCCTGAAGGAGGCCGGCCGCATCACGGACCTCGCGATCGCCGACGTCGTCGCCGCCATCCGCCCGGGCATGACCGAGCTCCAGCTGGTCGGCGTGGCGCAGAAGTCGATGTACGAGAACGGCGCCGAGTACGAAGGCCTGCCGCAGTACTGCTTCGCCGAGGAGAGCACCAAGCACGCCATCTCGCGTTCCTCCTACCGCGTGCTCAAGCCCGGGGACATCATCCAGCTCAACCTGTCGGCTGCCGTCGACGGCTACAGCCCCGCGGTGGGCATCCCCGTCTCGCTCGGCCCGCTGAAGGGTGAGAAGAAGGACATCGTCGACTACATCCTCGAGATGCACATGTGGACCGAGGGTGAGCTGCGAGCCGGTCGGGTTGCGGGGGAGATCGCCCGCGACTACGAGCAGAAGTTCATCGACGCCGGCCGCAAGGACGCCTACGTGTACGGCCCCTGCCATGGTCTGGGCCTGACCGAGGTCGAGGCTCCCTGGATGGAGACCAGCTCGGACTACACGCTGAAGCCGAACATGACCTTCCAGATCGACACCTTCGGCATCGGCTCCAACTTCGGGGTCCGGTGGGAGAAGCCGGTGGTGATCCGTGACGGCGGCGTGGAGTTCCTGGCCAACCAGATCGGCCAGATCCACGAGCTCGACGCCTGATCCCGACGGGGTGCGGCCCCAGCGGGCCGCACCCTTCCCAGACCCAAGAGGAAGAACGAATGAAAGCCATGCGCGCAGCAGCGTCGCTGTCGGCGGGCTCCGGCCAGCCGTTGCGTTGAGTCCGTCGAAGGGCTCGGTGGAAAAGCCCCAGTCCATTGGAGGACCGGGCGGAAGTTGAAGGCGAGCGGTGCGGGGACCACAGGCGGTCTCCCAGCCGCTGGTCCCGGTGTGATGCGGGCAACTGCCCGGCGCACCCGGCGACCCGTCGGCCGGCTGGTGCCGGGCGCGGCGTCGTCGCCAGAGTGGGTGGGGTACCGGCCCGACCCTGGTAGATCAATCAACCGAATGGAGAAACCAAATGCGGATCAGGACAGGAGCAGTCGCACTGCTCTCGGCAGCATCGTTGCTGCTTGTTGGATGCTCGGGGGCCACGGCCGACCCGCTCGAGGGCGAGACCTCGGCCAGCGGGACCACGGCCACTGGGGAAGGTGAGACCCAGGGTTCCGGTGATCACGCCTTCGGCGAGGACGAGACGCTCATCGGTGGCAGCATCTTCACGCTGCAGTACGCCTGGTTCCTCGGCGCGCAGGAGGGCATGGAGAAGTGGGCTGAGGAGAACCCCGACGCCAACGTGAAGTTCCAGTTCGAGGACAGCCAGCAGGACATCCAGACCAACATCGAGAACCTGGAGAACCTGGTTTCGGCCGGCGCGAAGGGGATCGTCGTGTTCCCGACCGACTCGAAGGCCATCATCCCCACCATGGTGGACCTCCACAAGCGCACCGGAACGCAGTTCGTCGTCGGTGACTACCCGCAGCAGCCCGACAACCCCGAGGATGCGGTGTGGAACACCTTCGTCGGCCACGACATGGTCGCCCTGGGGGAGTCCGCCGGTCAGGTGGCCGTGGACTACTTCGAGACGCTCGGCAAGCCCGACCCGACAGTCGTCTACATCACCGTGCCCACCTCGGGCGAGGTCAGCGCTGACCGGCTCAAGGGCTTCAGCGACGTCGTGCTCGAGGCCTTCCCCGAAGCCAAGATCATCGAGGAGGGCGACACCGGAGCCGGCGACCGCAACTCCGCCCAGAGCCTGATGGAGAACGTGCTGCAGCGAGAGGCCACCATCGACCTCGTCGCCGGCCACAACGACGCCGAGGTCATCGGCGCCTACAACGCGGCGGTCGGCGCGGGTCGCGACGGCGAGATCAAGTTCATCGGCATCGCCGGTGACAAGGAAGTCCTCCAGTACATCCAGGACGGCAACGAGGCCTGGATCGGCGAGGTACTGCAGGACCCGGTCGTCCTCGGATACACCGCCATGGACGCCCTGTGGAAGTCGATGGCCGAGGGCGAGGACCTGCCCGAGACCTACGACCTCCCCAAGCCCGAGGCGATCACCCCGGACAACATCGGCGACTACGACTGGCAGAACTGGACCTGGCTCGGCTGAGCCGACCCCAAGACCCGGCTGGGCGGTCCGGCCCCCACGGACCGCCCAACCGGCCCACCCACCCATTCCGGAAGGTTTTGCAAATGATCAGGACCCTGCCCGAACCCAAGCAGCTCGACGACAGGGGCGCGCTCACCCGCCCCTTCACCCACCTGCAGCTCGACGCCGAGGCCGTCGGAGACGTCGCCGTCGAAGAGGTGCGCGAACTGGCCGCGCTGCGCTTCTGGAACTACCCGGGTATCTTCAGCGACGCCGATGGCGCCCTCCGCGTCACAATCTCCGCCGCTGTCCCGGCCGATGTGGAGGTGGACAAGCCCGAGCTGTTCGCCGAGCAGGGCTACGTGCTGGAGGTCGACGACGACGGCGCCCGGATCGCCGCCTCCGCCCGGCCGGGGCTGGTCAATGCGCTGACGACGCTCAAGCAGCTCATCTCCGAGCAGGAGGTCCTCGACGGCGCCGCCGACGGGTTCCGGCTGCCGGCCTGTCGCATCGTCGACCACCCCTCCATCCCGGTCCGCGCCGTGGCTCCGACCTTCAGCTGGTACGCCGGCTACGGCCGCATCGGATTCGACATGCAGCTGTGGGGCTTCGAGGAGTGGGAGCAGTTCCTCAACCAGTGCGTGGACCAGAAGGTCAACCAGCTCAACATGGTGATGTACGGCTACTGGCCCTTCGAGTTCCCCGAGTACCCGGAGACGACCTTCTCCAACATCCCGGTCAAGGTCTGGAACCAGGAGAACGGCCGCTTCATGGACGTCGGCTACTCCCACCCGAACGTGGTCGACAACTACCTGCCGCGCTTCCTCGACCTGGCCCACAAGCTGGGCGTCAAAGTCCTGGCCTACGTCGGCCTCAACTCCTACAACGGCGGCTGGACCATCGCCCACCCCGAAAAGCGCATGGTGACCCCTCCCGGCAGCGACTTCCTCAACGACTTCGACTCGGTCTGCCTCTCCGACGAGGAATCGGTGGACTACGTCGTCGCCTCGATGCGCAGGATCGCCGAACTCGGCTTCGACGGCTACACGCTGGAGGAGAGCGAGGAGGGCTTCTGGTTCTGCAACTGCGAGCGCTGCACCGAGCGCTGGGGGCGGCACGCGTCGTCGCCCGGGGAGGCCAAGCACAAGGCGAACACCGAACTGCTGATGCGCATCCGCGAGGAGGTGCGTCAGGTCAATCCCGACGCCATCATCGGCATCCGCGCCTACCGCCAGCCGCCCCTGGAGAAGGACCCGGCGTGGCTGCGGGAGACCGCCGATGCGCTGCCCGACGATGTGGTCCTGTTCTGGGCGCCGGCCCTCTACGTTCCGCCGACGGAGTTCGAGAAGTGGGTCGAGGCGTTCGGCAAGGAGCGGATCTGGGGGCGGGACTCGGAGTCCAACTCGATCACCTCGACGATGGGGCGGCTGTACCGGACGTTCGAGTCGAACATGATCCGCTACGCCGACGAACCCAACGTGCAGGTCATCGAACGAGACATCGAACAGCACATCACCAGCGTCGAGGCCGACGTGCATGGGATCAACGGCTACATCTTCGAGTGGTACGGCCTGTTCCTGCACCTGTTCGCGCACGGCAACTACGGCTGGGGCTCGCGGATGGAGCAGGACCGGTTCTTCGAGAGCGTCTGCGCCACCACGTTCGGCGACGAACTCGGCGCCCGGGTGCTGCAGGTCATGCGTGACATCCTCACCATCCACGAGAGCCAGATCCCGCTGTACACCACGCCCTTCCCGTTCCAGTCGAACAGGATGACCGACGCCGACATCCCACGCATCGAGCAGGCGATGGCCGACCACGAACCACTGCTGGCCGAGATCCGCGACATCCGGGAGCGGCTGCAGGCAAACCCGCGGCTGAAGGTCTGGACCAAGCACTTCGACCGTCTCGAGAACGCACAGCGCCGAAACCGCGTCATCTACGACCTCGTGCTGGCAGCCCTGGCCTACGAGAGCGAGACGGACCCGGCCAGGAAGGACGAGCTCCTCGATGAGGTGCTGCACCACAACGAGCGTGACTTCGACATCGCCAAGGAGATGTTCTTCGACCTGGTACCGGTCGGCTGGACCGGCGTGAAGAGCTGCATGATGCCCTACCACGAGATGAAGCGCCTCATCCACAACATCCGCCATCCCGAGGACCCGGACGATGACATCATCTGCTCCGGCATCGAGGCCCTCGGCTGGCTCTGGCTCGCAGACAAGGAAGCCTCATGAGCACCGAGACCCAAGCCGCAACCGAGAGCACCACCCGCACGACGCCGCTCGTCGAGGTGAGGGACGCCCGCATGGAGTTCCCCGGCGTGGTGGCCCTCGACGGCGTCTCCTTCGACCTGCGCCCCGGCGAGTGCCATGCGCTCGTCGGCGAGAACGGCGCGGGCAAGTCGACGCTGGCCAAGGCCATCATCGGCGAATACACCCTGACCTCCGGGGAGATCCTGATCGGCGGCGAACCCACGCCCCGGCACTACGACGTGCGCGAGTCCCAGCGGCTCGGGATCGCGGTGGTGCACCAGGAGTTCCAGCTGATGGAGGAGCTCACGGCGCTCGAGAACATCTACATGGGCCACTACGCCAAGCGCGGCCCGTTCATCGACCGTCAGGCCCAGCGCACCCGCGCCCGGGAGCTGCTCGACTACCTCGGCGTGAACATCCACCTCGACGTCCCGGTGAAGTATCTCCGCACCGCCGAGAAGCAACTGGTCCAGCTCGCCCGCGCGCTGTCCAGGGAGGCGCAGGTCATTGTCCTGGATGAACTCACGGCTGTGCTCCCCGAGAACGACATCGAGAACATCTTCCGCATCGTGCGCCTCCTGCGCGACGACGGCAAGGGGATCATCTACGTCTCCCACCGGCTCGACGAGATCTTCGAGGTCTGTGACCGGTACACCGTTCTGATGGACGGCCGGCATGTCCAGACCGGCGACGTCTCCGATCTGACCAAGCCCAAACTGGTGGAGCTGATCGCCGGACGTGAACTGAGCCAGGTCTTCCCACCCATCAACGAGCCTGACGAGGAGATCGTGCTCGAGGTGGAAGGCCTCACCAGCGACGCATTCTCCGACGTCGACCTCCAGGTCCGACGCGGCGAGGTGGTCGGCATAGCCGGGCTCGTCGGCGCGGGCAAGACCGAACTCCTGCGCGCGATCTTCGGGGACTACAAGGTGAGGTCCGGATCAATCCGCGTCAACGGCAAGGGCGTGGCGATGTCATCGCCGCGAAAGGCCATCCACCACGGCCTCGGTTTCGTACCTGACGAGCGCAAACGGCTCGGCCTCAACGGTGCGCTGGACGTGCGCAAGAACACGACTCTGCCGTCGATGAGCAAGTTCAAGAAGTGGGGCGTCTTCATGGACGACCGTGCCGAGCTCGAGCACTCCTACGAGACCCTGGAGTCGCTTCGGCTGCGGTACTCCTCGTTGTGGCAGTCCACCGCGAAACTCTCCGGCGGCAACCAGCAGAAGATCGTCATCGCCAAGTGGCTCATCGCGGATACCGACATCTTCCTCATGGACGAGCCGACCCGCGGCATCGACGTCGGCGCCAAGAGCGAGATCTACAAGCTCATCACGGCGCTGACGGCCCAGGGGAAGTCAGTGGTGATCGTCTCACCCGAGATCGAGGAGCTCCTCGGCCTCGCCAACCGCATCTACGTCCTCTACGAGGGCAAGGTCCGCGACGTCTTCGAGGGCGAGCGGAAGAACCAGTCCGAAATCATGACCAGCCTGTTGGGAGTCGAGAAGTGACCCAAGCAACCTACGCGGCCAAGAGCACGCGCTACTCGGGAGGCCTGCGCGCCTTCGTCAACGAGTGGATGATCCTGTTCCTGTTCCTCGCGCTGTTCGCGATCTGCGCGGTGGCGATCGACCGGTTCCTGGAGCTCGGGAACCTGATGAACATCGCCCGCCAGATCTCCTTCCTGGCGATCGTCGCCCTGGGCCAGTTCTTCGTGATCCTGATCGCGCAGTTGGACCTATCCATCGGCTCGGCCATCGGCCTGCAGTCGGTGTTGCTTGCTGGCCTGGTCGCCAAGAGCGGTCTGAACGTCTGGGTCGCGCTGCTGCTGGTCCTGGTCAGCGCGGTGGTCATCGGCCTGGTCAACGGAGCGCTGGTGATCTACGGCAACGTGCCCTCGTTCATCGCGACCCTGGTGACCATGAACGTCCTGACGGGCATCGCCTTCCTCTACTCCCGCGGCCTGCCGATCAGCGGCCTGCCGACTTGGCTCAACTATCTCGGGATGGGCTACCTGTTCGCCATCCCCGTACCCGTCTACCTGATGGTCCTGGTCACCACCGTCTGCTACGTGTTCACGATGCACACCGAGCTCGGCCGCAGCTTCTACGCCGTCGGCGGCAACGCCGAGGCCGCGCGCCTGTCCGGCATCAACGTCAAGTTCATCGGCATGCTCGCCTTCGTGCTGAGCTCGCTGCTGGCTACGCTCGGTTCGATCGGTCTGACGGCACGGACCATGTCCGGCTCCGCAACGCTGGGCGACGCGATGCTCTTCGACGTCATGACGGTCGTGGTGCTCGGCGGGACGTCGCTGTTCGGTGGTCGGGGCAACGTGCTCGGGGTGGTGCTGGCTGCCTTCCTGACCGGAGTCATCTCCAACGCGATGGTGCTGCTGGGGATCGACACGTACTTCCAGTGGATCGTCAAGGGTGCCATCCTCATCACGGTGGTCCTGATCGACGTCAACTCCAAGCGGAAGTGACCCAAGGCCCCGGATCCAGGTGGTGGACATATGGCAACCCTTCGTGACATCGCCCAGCAGTTGGGGCTCAGCGAGTCGACGGTGTCGCGCGTGCTCAACAACAAGGGACGGGTCGGGGCTGCGACGAAGCGCAGGGTGCTCGCCTACGCAGACCAGGTGCAGTACATCCCCAACCAAATGGCCAAGTCGCTGAAGCTGCAGTCCACCAGCACGCTCGGCGTGGTCGTGCCCGACATCAGCAACGAGTTCTACGCGCTGCTGTTCAAGGAGGTCGACCACCTCGCGAGCGCCAAGGGCTACACGCCGATCCTGTTCAACATCGGCGACGACGTGCGCCGCGAGGAGACCTTCGTCGGGCACCTGCGCGCCTCCACCGTCGACGGGTTGGTGGTGGCGACGTCGGGTAGCGCCACCTACGCCTCGCTCCCGGAACCGTTGATGCGACGGATCGTCTTCGTCGACAACCTGCCGCAGGGCGGGCCCGAATGCAGCTACGTCGGGGCCGACAACGTCGAGTCCTCCTATGCCCTCACCCAGCACCTCGTCGACCGCGGGCACACCCGGATCGCCACGGTCGTGGGGCCGGCGGGGGAGTCGTCGGCGCTGGAGCGTCTGGAGGGCTTCGAGCGCTGCCTCGAGGACAACAAACTGACCCTCGAGCGCGGCTGGGTGGCCCGGACGAACTTCCAGTACGCCGACGCCTACGCCAAGGCCGCCGCGCTCATGAACGGCGACGACCGCCCGACGGCGATCATCGCCCAGAACAACGTGCTCGCCTACGCCACCATCCGGCAGGCGCAGACCCGGGCCATGCGGGTGCCGCGCGACCTCGCCGTCGCCTGCTTCGACCACTTGGACGCTTACGGGTTCATGAGGCCCGTGATCACCACCATGGTCCAGCCCGTGGACCGGATCGCAGAGAAGGCCTGGGAACTTCTGCAGCAGGGGATCGCCGGGCAGTCCCCACACACGCGCCACCGGTTCCCGGCCAGCTTCCGGCTGGGCGAGACCACCTGATTACCCAGCGACCCCGCGAGTGCGGCTCGCTGGGCTGAACGAGAAGAGGAAACAATGTCTGACAACCCGATCACGGTCATCATCGGCATCGACATGGAGACCGACGTCGGCAGCTTCACCCCCTACTACGAGGGCCTGCGCAACGGCACGCCCCTGCTGCTGGACCTGTTCGACGAACTGGACGTGACCACCACCTTCGTGTTCACCGGCGAGTGCGCCCGCGAGAATCCCGACGTCGCGCGCGAGTGCCTGGACCGGGGCCACGAGGTGGGCTCGCACTCCTACCAGCACGAGACCGTGGGTGACCCACTGTTCGACCTGCCGGGGGTGAAGCCGATCCTGCCGCATGAGGTCAAGCCTCGGATCGAGTTGAACACCAGGCTGGTGGAGGAGGCCACGGGCGTGCGCCCCGTGACGTTCCGCTGCCCGCGCCTTTGGGGTTCGACTGAGGTGGTGCGGGCGCTCGACGAGCTCGGCTACGTCGCCGACATGACCTACCCCATGTACTTCTACCGCGAGCAGTTCGCGCCCTACTTCCCGAGTCTGGACGACTGGACCAAGCCGGGGGACTCAGCCGTGCTCGAGATCCCGAACTTCGCCGACATGGTGATGGAGTCGAACGATCCCGGCCTGGAACGTGACCGGGACCAGTGGCCGCTGTTCCGCACCAAGGGCGGCGCCTACATGCTTGAGCGCTCCATGAAGTTCAAGGAGTTCTGCGACGGCAAGGGGCTCGACACCTACCTGTGCTTCTACATCCACCCGTGGGAGTTCTGGCCGATGGCCGAAAGCTACAACTTCGGCGAGGCGACCGTCATCCCCGAGGGCTTCATCACGGAGAACTGCGGCCCGGGCGCGTTGGAGGAGCTGCGGATCCTGATCCAGGGCCTGAAGGACCAGGGGGCGGTGTTCATGCAGGCCAAGGACGTGCCGGCCCTTGTCCGCGAGCGCGAGTCCAAGAAGGTGGGTGCCTGATGACCCTGCGTTGGTCGAGTAGGGCGGCGAGTTCTGCGAGCCTGCAGGCTCTTCGTTGGTCGAGTAGGGCGGCGAGCTCTGCGAGCCCCCGTGTCGAGACCCCGGGCGCCCGCGGCCCAGTTCTTCGTTGGTCGAGTAGGGCGGCGAGCTCTGCGAGCCCCCGTGTCGAGACCCCCGACACCCTCCAGTCCTTGAAAGTGAGTGAAGCATGACAGGCCGCCAGAAGTGGTTCTTCCCGGACGCCGAACTGCCCCCGCCCGGTGACGGCGAACTCCAGGGGCACGAGTCGATCATCATCCTCAACCCGAACCCCGAGCCAGCGACCGTGGAAGTGACCCTGTACTGGACCGAAGGTGCACCGGACAGGTTCACCGTCGATGTCGGTGCCGAGGTGGTGCGGTGTCTGCGTACCAACGTCGCTTCGGACATGGGCGGGCGTGAGATCCCGCTGGAGGAGCAGTACGCGATCGGGCTGTCATCGAACGTCGGCATCGTCGCGCAGTACGGGCGGCTCGACGTCCGGCAGCCGAACATGGCGTTCTACGCCACGCCGGGGTATTTCGAGTAGCAGCCGCTGCCAAACACCTCAGGGGGCAAACCCTGCGCGCGACTCAGTAAATGTTCAGGAAAGGCCTGTCCTCCAATAGCAGCAATGTGTAGGCTCGTGCCCACCGAGCGCCGACCAGTGCTGCTGGCCGCCGGGGGGTTGCGTCAAATCGTCATGCTGCACGTTTCCTGGGGGAGGCAATGATGCGCTGTCCGGCTGAGTCGCGTGGTCTGGGATCGGTGGCCAGTGGCCCGCCCCGCGGACGCCCACGTCTCTCCACGAGCGCGGCATGAGGGTCTCGCGCCGTGCACTTCTTGGTGTGGTGAGTGTGGCCGGTTTGTGGGGGCTGGGCGCCTGCGGCCCCGAGGAGGACCTAGAACCCTTGGAGGCTCTGACATCCGACCCGATGGCCGACGAGCAGCTCCTGGACCTCGAGCTGGTTTCGTCGGAATCCCGCGGCTACCGCACCACCATGGGCAAGCCCGAGTATGCAGAACTCACACACCACTTCCAGATCATTGACGACGACGTCCTGACCCGTGCGGTCACGGCGGCCGAGGACGCGGGATGGGTGGGCGAGGCACCAATCAACGAAGCCCTCCGAACCTGGCGCGGCGCCAAGGATTCCCCTCGGCGCACCTGTGCGATCACCGTCACCGACGACGGGCTGCTGCTGGTCAAACTCACGAACCTGGAGACGCCGTGAACCCTCGGATCCGCCTTGCCTTGATGCTCTCGATCGTCGCGGGGTTTGCCCTGTCGGGGCAGCAGCCCGCACACACTGCACCGCCCGAGTAGAAGCTCGCCATCGTCCATCTCGGCGATTCCTACTCCGCCGGCAACGGTGCCGGGGATTACTACGGCCCGCAGGGCTGCTTCCGCAGCTCCAACAACTGGGGAAGCGAGTTCGAGGCCTGGGCGAACTCCGCGGGCATCAGCACCACCTACACCAACCGGGCCTGCTCCGGCGGCGTGACCGACAACCTGTTCAACCAGCGCACCCTCGCCGCGCAGTCCCGCAAGGGCGTGAGGCGGATTCGGAGGCCGATGCCCTGGCCAAGCTGCAGGCTGCTGACGCCTGCGGCGCCGGCACGAGCGACGACATCGCCTCGGTGGACTACAACATCGAAAGCGGCGGTGCCTGGTTCTACCCGTACTCCTACGCCTGTCAGTTGACGATGGACGCCCAGGCCGACGCCGTCGGCGCCCAGACGAACCTGGTGTTGCTGACCATCGGCGGCAACGACGTGAACTTCGCCACCATCGTGGAGGACTGCTTCGCGCCCGCAGTGCCGTTCGTCACCGACGGTGCCACGCCGCAGGCCTGCCGCGCCGCGGTTGAGGCCGCCGACGCAGACCTCGCTGACGCCATGAATGCGACGGCCACCGCGATCGGGCGTTTGCTGGGCGAGAAGATGACGGGCCGTCCGGATTCGAAGGTGGTCCTCATGGGCTACCCGCTTCTTGCCACCGACAGGGCATACGTCCTCAACAAGGACGGGGACTCCTATGACGCGGCTGCGGCCGTGCGGGCGCTGGGTGTCAAGGCGCGGGGGCTCCAGAAGGCCGTGGTGGATGGGTTGCGCAGCACGTGGGGGGAGCGTGTGATCTACGTCGGTGAGGTGGGCGACGCGTTCGGCGGGCACGAGCCCGACCCACGCCTCGGGACCGTCAACGACTACCGCTGGTTGAACGAGTTCACCGAGACCGACGGAGATGCAGCGGACGGCGCCAAGACCTCCGCCCGGTTCTCCATGACCGCAGAGGAGTGGTGGCACCCCAACCTCATCGGGCACCGCGAAACCTGACGGCCCTGGTGGAGGCGACCGGCGGGCAGGTGTTGCGCGCAGACGGATCTGTGGAGATCCCCGAGCTGTTCATCGAGGCGGTGACCGACGTCATCGATCGTCCGTTCGGCTGGCTCAATGGACCGTACGTGGCGAAGGTGGGCTCCGACGTTGTCCTGGACGCTCGCGGCAGCCACGCCGTCGGCGGCATCACAAGCTACGAGGGGGACTTCGACGGCGACGGCACCTACGACGTGATCACCACGGAACCGACCATCACACACTCCTACGACGAGCTGATCACCGGCTTCGCCGGGGTGCGGGTCACCGACGCCGAGGGGCTTCAGTCGGTGGGCAGCACGAGGCTGGCCATCACCCGCGACGGCGACGAGGTGCCCGACGAGTTCGACAACTGTCCCGACGTGCCCAACCCGGACCAGCAGGACAGCGACGCCGACGGGGTCGGTGACGAGTGCCAGGACCCAACTGACTTCCCGATCAGTCTCGCCGACGGCGTGACCATCGGCGAGCCGAGCCCCAGCCCGTCGCCCACTGCCAGCCCAACGCCGCGTCCGACGCCGACGCCGACGCCGACGCCGTCACCCTCACCGACGCCGTCTGTGAGCACGCCGGAGGACCTCTACATCACGCCCGGCTACCACGAGGTCAACGGCCGGCGCTGGATGACCGCCTGCGAGCCGTACTCGGCAACCAGCCGGTGCTGGACCTACATCTGGGCGACGCAGGTGTTGCGGGTGGGCAACGGCTACGGGCAGGTGAATCAATGGGCGTTCAACAACCTGACCTATGTCGAGGCGCCGAAGTCACTTTGGACCGGAAACCCGCTGGCGACGACCGGGCAGTGGCGGGCCGACGACGGGCGCCTTTGGCGGACCGAGTGCAACACGCCGGTCACCGGGTGGAACGGTTGCCGCAGCTTCGCGGAGGCCAAGGTGGTTGAGCGGATCGGCGACGGTTACCGCACCGTGACCAAGGTGGTGTTCAACAACATCGTCAGGTTCAGTTGACGGGTGCAACACGAACCCGGTGAAGGGGCATTCGACAGGGTCGGCCTGGGTGGGACGCGGTTCAACGTCGAGTTGTCGCCCGGCCAGCGGGATGGTGACGTGGTCAGCGGGTGGCGAGGACCTGCTCGATGAGCTTCAGGCGGCGGTCGGTTTCCTCCTTCGGGAGGAAGTCGATCTCGAAGCTCATGTCCACGCTCTCGTGGCCCTGGATGGTGCGCACCATGCCGTCGCGTTCGGCCGCCACCCGGCCGCGATGGTGTGCGGTGGAGGGCAGGCAGAAGCCGGCAGCCGACTCGTCGCCCGTGTTGGAGATCCACCGGATGACATGGGGGAGGTGCTCGGTCTCGAAGCTGACCGACGCCGCGCGCCCGTCGGGGCGGACCTGCAGGAAGTGGGCCCAGCCGTCGTCGTCGGCCTCGGGGGTGAGAATGGCGCAGTACTCGGGCGTGATCGACTGAGCGATGTCGAGTTCGTTGGAGGCGTCGAGATTCGCGGTGATCCGCTCGGTGTAGGCGGCGGTGACGTCGTCCTGACCGGGGTCGGGTGCCATCTCGAAGTGCTCGGCGTCGAGGCGCACCGTCTGGGCCAGGCGGCCGCCGTCGAAGATGGGCCAGTTCACGTGGCACAGGTAGGAGTAGCCGAAGGGGTTGTCCCGGTGGTTGGTGATGCGCACGTCGAGGTCGAGTGCTGTCCCGCCGGGCCGGAGGGCGAGGAACGGTTCGAACTCGACGTCGATACCGTGGCTGACCCGCAGCCGGAAGCTGCCCGCCACCCCGACCCAGGTTCCGTCGGGGCCGTCGCCCACCAGCAGCAACGCCTCGTCGAAGCGGCCATTGGGCAGTTCGCCGTGGTGTGCGTGGGTGTCCTCGGGTGCGGGGTGCCCGATGCCGGTCAGGCCGCAGTGCAGCAGGAAGCCGCCGTAGGTCTCGCCGAACACGGTCGACGCCGCGGGCTCGTCGAAGTGGGTGACCATGGTGAGGGGTTCGCCGTCGACGATGTAGCGCCACACCTGCTGGCCGCGGAACGGCAGCACGACGACCTCCACCCGCTCGGTGGTGATCCGCAGCGCCTCGACGCCGGAGTCGTAGCGGAAGGTGCTGACCACGGCGTCGTTGGTGCTGACGATGGTGCGCTCCGCGTCGGTGAACATCGACGGGTACAGGTGCACAGCGGAAGTGGGGACGTACTCGTTCGGGCGCATTTGTGCTCCTCGGGGATCGCGGGTGACCGAATCCAGCCTAGGGGCGCGCCCCTGAGTTGTCCGGTGATCGGCTAGTTGCCCCGATGGCGCGTCGCACGGTCCGCGACGAGCGCAGCCACTGCCTCTGGCTGTTCCAGCATGGCCCAGTGACCGCCGTCGAGGATCTGAATGTCCCAGTCGTCGGCCGCCGCAGAGTGGAGGATGGCTGGGACATCCGCTTCCGACGTCGCAACGAACGTCGCCTCCTGCGAAGTGACGGGCTTGCGCATCTTGGCTGGGTCGAGCACGGTCCGTCCCGGGTGCGGGGTGAAGCGGGCGGCCAAGAGGCCCCGGTCGTCGGGGGACAACCCCTTCTCCAGGTCCAGTGCCGCCCTTGGAGGCGGAGCCCAGAGGTGTGCCGCCGCGACGATCTCGGCGCGCTCCTGTGCCCGCGCGGCGTCGTCCGGCCCCCAGTCGTCGAGCAGGCTCCGCCCGTCCCTCGGGAGGAAGCTCGCGAAGTGCACGGAAGCCACGCTCTGGCCCAGCCGGTCGGCCACCTGGCCAACGACCATGCCTGAGTAGGAGTGACCGACGAGGACAACCCGGCGGGAACCCCTCCTCGCGAGGTGGTCCAGCACCTGGATGACGTGGTCTTCCAGACGCACTTGCCCGACCCGTTCCTCTGGTGTTCCGGGCTCCAGACCGGCGAGGGTGATGGCCTCCGCGTCGATGCCACGACGGCGGAGGGACTCCGCCGTCGGTTCCCAGATCCAGGAGGCCATCCAGGCCCCCGGGATGAGCAGGACGTAGGGCAGTTCTTCCGTTGTGTTCATTGCATTCCCTTCGTTTCGGAACTCGGCTGCTGGCATGAACTCTGGCCCTCCTGTGACTGTCGACGGCTGTCGTGCCAGACTGGTTGCAAAAGGCAACCGGATTCAGCGTAGGGTAGACTGGGTGCATGATGCAACCAGATTTGCGGGCGGGTTTGTCGGTTCCTCCGGGACGCTCCGGTTGCCCGATCAACCTCGCCAGTGAATTGCTCGGCAACAGATGGAGTCTCGTGATTCTCCGGGACCTGGTCTTCGGCGGCCCCCGGCACTACCGGGACCTGCTGGCCGGTTCACTTGAAGGGATCGCGTCCAACATTCTCAGCGCTCGTCTCGAGAAGCTGACAGCGGCCGGTCTCCTGAGCAAGCACACGGACCCCCGGCACAGTCAGAAAGTGCTCTATCGGCTAACGGAACCGGCGATTCAACTGGTCCCTGTGCTTGTGGCTCTGGGGGACTGGGGTAACCGTTGGCTCCCGGCGGATCCGGACATCGGAGCCACTGCGGCAGCGCTGCATGCTGGCGGGGAAGCGTTGCAGCGGCGCTTCATGGACGAATTGCGCTCTGAACACCTGGACGGGATCGAGCCGGGCCCGGAAAGCCTCCGGACGTCCCTCGTCGGTGCAGGCTCAGGCAGGGACTGAGGGCTGGGCCGCGGGTCAATCGCGGGGGATTTCACCGAGGGGCGGGTGGTCGAGGGTGCTCGTCCACGGCAGGGCCCTGGGCGTCCCGGATTCCTCTTGCCCAGGTCAGCGGACGTCGGTCATGAAGTCCTCGAAGTCCTCGACGGCCTTGGCCGTGAGGTCGTCGGTGAACAGGTCGTCGAGCACGGAGGGGGAGACGGTGAAGACGCGGACGCCGATGTCGGTGAGGGTGACCAGGTGCTTCGCAGACTTGATGGAGGCCGCCATGATCATCGGTCCCGAGCCGTCCTGCGGCACGGCCTTGACCATGTGCTTGATCTCCTCGGTGCCGTCGAGGCCGGCGCGGAACATCCGGTTGAAGTAAGGCGCGATGTACTTCACGCCGAGCGCGGAACCGATCAGCGCCTGCTTGGCCGAGTAGACGGCGGTGAGCAGGACTGGGATGTCCTGGTCGCGAAGCTTGGAGATGGTGTGTGCGCCCGTGACGGTGCAGGGCACCTTGATGGTGGCACCGGGCGCGATCTCGCGGATCTCCATGGCCGAGCGGTACTGCTCCTCGACGGTGGAGCCCCACACCTGGAAGCACACCTCACGGGCGCCGGCCGCGCGCGCCCACGAGTAGATGTCCGCGATGTCGGAGATGTGCTGGCCGGCCTCGCGCATGAGCTGCGGGTTCGTCGTGACGCCGGAGAACATGCCGATCTGCAACCACGGTTCGGCGGCGGTGCGGTCTGCGGAGTCGATGAAGAACCGGACGTCGTTGGCAGCCGCGAGCCGCCCTTCCCAGATGGTGGCGTTCATGTTCTCGTTCTACCACCGAAGCGATGCCGATTCCGGGTGGACTGCGAAGGTTGGGCGCCTGCCCTTCCGGCTGGTCCCCAGTGGGCAGTCCTACTTGGCGTCCTGCTATTTGCCCTGAACGTGGATTCATGGGGTAAGCCGCGCCAAATCAACGATAGTGGGCAAAAATCCAAGGTCCGCGGGCAAATACAGCCCTGTATCGTGTGGAGTTCAGCGAAAAATGGACCCAAGTTATCGCAGCCGAGCTGACTCATGGCAGGATAGAGGAAGTTTCCTGATTATTCGGGGGACGACGGACGCCGCGCTGACTTTCGGGGGAATGGCCAGCGCGGCGTTTACTTCATTCTGAAGCCCAGCGTTGCAGACAACAGCCCGCATCCTGCCCCTTTGGGGGGCGGGACGCGGGCTGCTTCACATCTGGCTCAGCGTGAGCGAAGGCTCCGCGAGAAGTCGGCCGCGCTGCGGCCAGCTCCCGACGATGCGCCGTCCGGGGCTGCCGACCGGCCACGTGATCCACCGCGGCGCGCACCGCCCGCAGACCGTTGACCGCCACCGTTGCGGGGAGCGCCGCTTCCGGCCTGCGAACCGTCACGACGACCACCGCCACCATTGCCGGGGCGACGGTTACCGCCACCCGAGGTCTGCTGCTCGCTGTGAGCCGTGACACCGGCCAGCTTGGCCGCCTCGTCGGCGGACAGGTAGGTGCGGGCGCCGGGCGCGAGTGAGCTGAGGATCTCGTGGCCGGGGGTCGCGTTGGTGAAGGTGGGGTTGATTTTCGCCTGGCGGAGCAACTGCCGCACGTCGTTGCGCTGCGACGGCAGTTCCAGCGTCACGACGGTGCCCGAATTGCCGGCGCGGGCCGTGCGACCGGAGCGGTGCAGGTAGGCCTTGTGCTCGGTGGGCGGGTCGGCGTGGACAACCAGGGCGACGTCATCGACGTGGATGCCGCGGGCTGCGATGTCAGTCGCCACCAGCGTCTGCACACGACCCGAGTGGAACGCGTCCATGTTGCGGGTGCGGGCGTTCTGGCTGAGGTTGCCGTGCAGGTCCACCGTCGGGACGCCCAGGCTCAGCAGCTGCTTGGCCAGCTTCTTCGCGCCGTGCTTGGTGCGGGTGAAGATGATCGTGTTGCCCGGGGCGGCCGCGAGCTCGGCGAGCACCTGGGTGCGGTCGTCGTTGTCGATGCGCAGGACGTGGTGGTCCATCTCACCGACGGGGGAGAGCTCGGAGTCGGCCTCGTGGGTGACGGGGTTGTGCAGGAACTGCTTTACGAGCGTGTTGACGCCCGCGTCGAGGGTGGCGGAGAACAGCATGCGCTGCCCGGTGCCGGGGGTGGCCTGCAGGATGCGGCGAACGCCGGGCAGGAAGCCCATGTCGGCCATGTGGTCGGCCTCGTCGATGACGGTGATCTCGACGGCCGAGAGGTCGGCGAGGTTCTGGCCCATGAGGTCCAGGAGGCGGCCGGGGCAGGCGATCAGGACATCGACGCCGCGCTGCAGCGCCTTGGCCTGGGGGTTCTGGCCGACGCCGCCGAACACGACGGTGGAGGTCAGGCCGGCGGGCTTCTCGAGGGTGACGAGGGACTCGTGCAGCTGGGTGGCCAGCTCACGGGTCGGGGCGAGGATGAGGGCGCGCGGCTTCTTGGCCTGCTTGCGCTTGTTCGACTCGCTCAGGCGGGCGACCATCGGGAGCAGGAACGCGAACGACTTGCCCGAGCCGGTGCGGCCGCGTCCGAGGACGTCGCGCCCCGCGAGGGAGTCGGGCAACGTCGCTGCCTGGATGGGGGTGGGGGAAGTGATGCCACGCTCCGCCAGGGCGGAGGCGAGCTGGGCGGGCACGCCGAGGCGTGCGAAATCTGAAGACAAAGGGGGTACCTATCGGGAGTTGTCTCACCGGGTGCAAAAGCTGTGAAGCGAAAGCGGCGTCCTGCAGGATTTGGATTGACCTGCGCGCCAGCGGTCCGAGGTAAGACTGGGCGGACCGACTTGATGAGACTACCAGCCGCGCAACCGAAGCGGAGAATCGTCGCCCGCCGGTCTCAACCCGAAGGGCTACTCGGGGAGGCGTGAGGATCTGCCAGAAACTCCGTTTTCTTTGCACTCGAGCGCAAAGTAAACGGAGTTTCTGGCCGTGGTTCCCGGGGTGGCTCAGAGGGCGAGCGGCATTACCTCGACGCCGGGTAGCCGCGCCAGGTCCGTGCCGCGGATGGCGACCTTGCTGCCGCGGATCCCGGAGCCGATGACCAGCCACCCGGAGGCCGCGACCTTCTCGTCCACGAGGATCGGCCAGTCCTCGGGCAGTCCGATGGGCGTGATTCCGCCGTATTCCATGCCGCTGAGCGAGGTGGCGGTGTCCATCGGTGCGAACGAGATCTTCCGGACGTCGAGGTGCTTCTTGATGGTCTTGTTGACGTCGGCGCGGTCCGTGGCAAGAACCATCACCGCGGCGCGCGACGTGCGCTCACCCCGGCGCCCCTCCACGACCACGCAGTTGGACGACTCGGCCAGTTCGACCTCGTAGGCCTCGCAGAACGCGGCGGTGTCGGCCAGTTCCGGGTCGATGGGGGCCACGCGGGCCCCGAGACCGCGGATGGCTGCGGCCGTCGGGGCAGCTAGGAGGTGGGCGGCGTCGTCGGCCGGCCTCCAGTCCAGGTTTCCGGGGAGAGCGCCAGGCGAGGTCATCCCGCCAGCCTAATCGGGCCGCGCCAACGTTCCCCGGCAGGGCTCAGGGGAGGGGAATCCCGATGTCGGCCACGACGACGCGGCCGCAGCGGTCACTGGCCGGCGGCGTGATGTGGCAGGGCTTGAGAGCGGCGAAGGTGACGGTTCGTCGGGCGCGGAAGGTGACGCCCCGGACGTCACCGGAGTCCGCGTCTAGTCCGCTGGGCAGGTCCACGCTGATCACCGTCACGTGGGCGGACTCACAGGCGCGCGCGAACTCCGCGACCTCCCCCGTCAGCCCCGGCCGCCCCCCGATCCCGAGCACCGCGTCGATCACCAGGTGGGTCTCCTCGAGTTCCTCCAGGGCGGTGGCGGCATCCACCTCCCGCACGCCGGCGTCCCTGGCGGCGTCCAGACCGCCGGGGTGGGCGCGGTTGGAGGTCAGCCAGACGGCGACGTCGTGGTGCTCGGCAAGGATGGCTGCGGCGAACAGCCCGTCGCCGCCGTTGTTGCCCGGGCCTACGGCAACCAGGACCCGGCCCCTCGGCGCGTCCGCTGGTCGTCGGTCGAGGTCGGGCGGCCGTGACTCGAGCGGTGTCGCAGGGAAGCGGTGGTCGGCTCGCGCAAGGTTCGGGGACAGGAACGCAGTGGCGGCATCGGCGACGGCGCGGGCGGCTCGGCCCATCAGGTCCACGTCGGGGTCGGCGTCGAGAACCTGCTGCTCGGCCAACCGCATCTGCTCGGAGGTGATCACGCGCGGCATGGGTCAACCCTCCCATCACGCCTCGGTCGCCACAAGGACCCGCGCGCACACGAGCGGCACCGCATCCTGCCGTCGCCACCGATCGCCTCACTCGCCACCGTTATCGGGGTTCGCCACCGCTGTAGCGGTGGCGCGGGCGCCGACCGGTGGCGCGGGCGCCGACCGGTGGCGAGGGCGCCAACCGGTGGCGAGGACAAGCGAAGGGGCCGGGCTTACGCCCGACCCCGTAGCCCCGCTCGAGCTTCCAGGAGCTCAGCGGAACCGGACGATGTTGTTGAACACCATCTTCCTGACAGTCCGGTACCCGGTGGCTGTCTGCTCGATCACCGAGGCCTCGGCATAGCTGCGACAACCATTTCCGCCGGTGGCGGGGGTATTGCACTCGGTGCGCCACGCACGCCCATCCGCGCCGGTCCAGCTGCCCGGCGTCGCCAGGGGATTGCCCACCCACAGTGACTTCGGCGCATCCACGTAGGTGAGATTGTTGAACACCCACTGGTTGAGTTTCACGTAGTCGTCGCCGCTGCGGAGGATCGTGGTGGCCCAGATGTAGGTCCAGCACCTCACCGTAGCCGAATAGGGTTCGCACACGGTCATCCAGCGCCGGCCGTTGACGTTGTGGAATCCGGGCGTGGTGTACAGCGCCACCGCAGGGTCCACGGGTTTGGCCGTGGCTGACGGCGATGGCGTCGGGGACACGGTCGGCGTCGGGGACACGGTCGGCGACGGCGACGGCGAAGGCGACGGCGACGTCGGCGGCTCGGAATCGCTCGTGGCCACGAGGTTGATGTTGTCGCCCTGCACCCAGCGGTCGGCGGTCATGGTCGAGCCGGCGTAGACCTCGAGTTGTGAATGGGTGCCGGAGTCGAACTCGACGACGAACATGTGCCAGCCGTCGAGGTCCCCGAAGGTCTCCTCGGCCACCACGACCCCACCCGGGCCGCTCTGCCTGACGCCCAGGAAGCCCTCTCCCGCGCCGCCTCCTGACGAGTCGCCCGTCCGCAGCCAGCCGGTCAGCCGGTACTGCGTGTGCGGGGTCACGTCGACCAGCTGCACGACGGCGTGGCTTCCGGCGTTGCTCCTCACCCAGAACTGGCGCCGGCCCATCTTGGCCCAGGCCTGGTTGGTGTCGATCCCGCCGTTGCCCTGCAGCGTCCAGCCGCCCGGGACGTTCAGCGCGTCGCTCTGCTCGAAGGAGGAGTCCCGGATCAGGTTCGGCCGGATGACCTGGCCGTCCTCATCCAGGGTGACGTGCATGAGTGCGACGTTGTACTGGTTCCAGATGGACAGGGCGAAGTAGAGCTCACCGCTGGCCGACCACGGGTGGATGTAGCCGCCGTAGAGCCCTGGGTGCTCAAGCTGGGAGGCGAGCAGCTGCTCCTCGCCCCACGAGGTCGGTGAGTCGCCGACGCGCAGCACCAGGTCCGCGTTGGTGTTGAGGTAGACCATCTGCCACTGGCCGGTGACCGGGTCGTGGCGGACGGACAGCTCTGCGACGGCGGGGCCGATGATCGGCTCGACGGCGGCGTAGTCGTCGGTCCAGGCGCTGCCGTCCCAGTACTCGTAAGCTGCCTTGTCCAGCATCGAGTCCGCCTGTACGCGGGCCGCCGACGCCGCACCGAGGCGGCCGTTCGGGGTTCCGAACATGTAGACGAAGTCCTCATGGCGGGTGAATGCGACCATCTGGAACGGGTCGTCGTCGGCCTCGGTGTTGTCCCAGCGCGGGGCGCCCTCGGTGGACCAGGTCTGCCCGCCGTCGTCGGAGTAGGCGAGCTGCGAGAAGTTGGTCCACCATTGACCGGGCGGTCCCCACTCACGAACTGACATGTATGCCAGGTACTGGCGGCCTTCCACCTCGATGCCAGCCGTCGGGATGGTGGTGTGCTCCTCGCCGGGGACCTTCTGTGAGCCGATGATCTCGACAGCCCGACCGGAGTCGTCGGTGAGCGCCCAGTCGAAGGACATGCCGTCGGTCAGGTCGGTGTCGGAGGAGCGCAACAGGACGTTGCTGCGCCAGTTGCCGGTGCCGGCGCCGTCGCCGCCGGGGGTGGAGAACGTGTCTCCGAACGCCATCAGCACGTTCTCGCTGCCGTCGTCCCAGATGACACCCAGGTCGGTGGCGCCGATGTCCCAGACCTCGGCGGTGTCGGTGACCGCGTCCCTGCCGGTGATCTCATCGACCAGGACCGCGGGCGAAATGGGCGGGCCCTGGTGCTCGTCGGCGCGCGCCACGTTCCCCGCAACGATCCCGGAGAGCAGCAGGGCGCTGCCCGTGAGGGGGATGATAAATCGATTACTCAGTCTGTTGCGTCCCATCGCTTCTCCTTTGAGTTGATGTGCCGCGCCACCACTGTCGGCGTGGAGGCCATGCCCGTGGAGCGTAACCAGCGCGGGTGGGCATGTAAAGGACTCTGGAGTATCGAGACGTGTTCGAGAAACTTCTTTCGCGGAGTTTCAGAGCCGCTTGACAACGGGCTGGACCGTGCATAATCTGTGTAAACGATTTCACACAGTTTCCTGCGGCGCTGGTGCCGCGGATGCGAAGAAGGGTAGTCAAGGATGACGTCTTCCTACGGGGACCACGGCTCCAGCCTCCGTGATCTGCCGCGCCTGAGGCACACTCGCCGTCGGCGCGTCTCCTCCTACGACCGCTCCGGCGGCAACGAGGACAGGGTGACGCTCAGGCCCGGCGACACCGTGGAGCTCGCCAACATCAGCGGCGCCGGCGACATCAACCACATCTGGATGACCGTCGCCCCAGCCGGGCCGACTGATCCGAACACTCCCGACAACGACTTCCTGCGCAAACTTGTGCTTCGCGTCTTCTGGGACGGGAACGAGCACCCAAGCGTCCTCGTGCCGCTTGGAGACTTCTTCGGGGTGGGGCACGCGAAGACCACCAACTTCGCGTCGCTGCCGCTGCAGATGAGTCCCCAGGACGGCAAGTCGTTCAACTCGTTCTTCCACATGCCCTTCGCCGACGGTGCCCGCTTCGAGCTGACCAGCGAGTGCAGTGAGCTCGTGCTGTGGTTCTACTACTACATCGACTACGAGGCGTTCGACTCCCTGGAGGACGGCATCGGAAGGTTCCACGCCTCCTGGCACCGCGAGAACCCAACCGATGGTGAGGAGCAGGGCGACCGCTCCAACGGGGAGTTCCTGTTCGGGGGCGAGAACACCACCGGGGACGGCAACTACACCATCCTCGAGACCAGGGGCCGCGGCCACTACGTCGGCTGCACCTTCAACGTCACCAACCTGCGCCACACCGAGGACTGGAACTGGTACGGCGAGGGTGACGACATGATCTTCATCGACGGCGAGCCCTGGCCGCCGGAGATCCACGGCACCGGCACGGAGGACTACTTCAATACCGCGTGGTGCCCCTCGGAGCCCTACCAGAGCGCCTACCACGGCATCACCATGCCGGGCGGCCCCAACTGGTCTGGTCAGGTGTCCATGTACCGCTTCCACATCGAGGACCCGGTCACCTTCCAGGAGTCGGTGCGCGTGACGATCGAGCACGGCCACAACAACTCCCGAAGCGACGACATCTCATCGGTTGCCTACTGGTACCTGGACCGCGTCGACGAGACGCTGACGCTCCCGCCGGTCGAACAGCGGCTCCCGAGGCTCGGGTGACATGGTGTCGCGTCGAACGTTGCTGACCGCTGGGGCCGTCGCGCCCCTGCTCACGGCCTGCGGGAGCGAGGGCATCCCCAACGCCGTGCAGCTCGGCGACGACTTCGTGCTGGAGCGCGTCGACGCCGTGACCCAGCTGGCGCAACTGACCGGCCCGGGTGCAATGAACGACACCGTCCAGTACCTGCTGGAAGGTGCCGACCTGGGACACATGACCACGGTCGGGGACCGCACGTACTTCGTCTTCGGTGACAACTTCGGACTCCGGGACCCTGACACCATCGGGGCCGGTGGCGAGGTGTGGAAGTCCAACTGCATCGCCTTCACCACCGACGACGATCCGGCCGACGGCATCACCTTCGACGGCTGGATCCTGGACGACCTCGGGCAGGTCAAGGAGGTCATCCCCGGCGACCACAAGCCCAACGACCAGGTGGGCGAGGTCACCAAGATCCCCACCCAGATGTGGGCCGTCGGGGACGCACTGTTCATGGGATACATGTCGGTGCACCACTGGGGGGAACCGGGGGCCTGGACGGCCGACCACGCCGGCGTCGCCCGCTCCCTCGACGACGCCCAGACCTGGGAGATCATCCCCGGCCTTGTCTGGGCAGGGGACTCCAACTTCATCCAGCTCGCCCACGCCCACGTGGTCGAGGCCGGTGACACCTACGTCTACCTGTGGGGGATTCCCGCGGGCAGGTTCGGGGGAGTGAAGCTGATGCGCGTGCGCGCGGACGCGGACGCCGTCGTGGACCTGGGGGCCTACGAGTACTTCAGTGGTCTCGCCGACGACCTCCCTAGCTGGTCCAAGGAGGAGTCCGACGCGGTGACAGTCCTGGACGCGTCCGTCGGGGAGCTGTCGGTGCTGTGGTCTGAGCACCTGGGACGCTGGCTGCTCACCACGATGGTGGACAACGGCTCCGCCGTGGTGTTCGAGGGCCTGGCCCCCTGGGGGCCCTGGAGTCAGCCGCACACCATCACCACCCAGGGCGAGACCCCTGGTCTGTATGCGCCCTACACCAACCCGCGCTACGTCAGCGGGGAGCGGGTCTATTTCACCTTGTCCATCTGGAACCCGTACCAGGTCTTCTGGTACTCGATGGACCTCGTCAAGCGGGGCGGCTGAGCCGCACCGCCACAACTGAATTGCCCTTCCACAAGGGGCGAACCCACCGAAACCTGCACCGCTGCAGGATCAACGCAAAGGAGCAACACAATGGGGTTCAACGTAAGCAGGCGACAGCTTCTGGGCGCAGGTTCCGGCCTGGCCGCAGCAGCCGTCCTCACGGCCTGTGGGTCGGGCACGCCCGGCGAGCCGGCCACCCAGGATCCCGGCACGGGGCAGACCAGTGCCACCGGCGACGGTTCCGCAGCCGCGACCGTCACGATCCAGTTCTGGCATCGCACGTTCACGCCGGTCGAGAACGAGTGGTACTCGGACATCGTCAAGCAGTTCAACGAGGCCCAGAGCGAGGTCAAGGTGGTCGACACCGAGGTCCCCGCAGACGCCTGGGAGCAGAAGATGAAGGCCGCCCAGGCCGCCGGCAAGGCGCCTGACGTGTACACCCATCCCGGCGCAATCCAGGACGGTGTCAATGCCGGCCAGTTGCGCGAACTGAACGACATCGTGCCGCAGGAGGCGCTCGACGAGATCATCGACGCGGCCCTCCCGGTGTCGGCGATCGACGACAAGTTCTACGCCTACCCGTTGCTGCTGGAGCCCCAGACGGTGCTGTTCTGGAACAAGGACATGCTCGAGGCGGCAGGCCTTGATCCGGAAGTTGGCCCCGAGACGTGGGACGACCTTTTCGAGATGTGCGAGGCGATCAAGCCGACGCTGCCCGAGGGTGCCTACTGCATCTCTCCGGCCTCCGACGCCGTCACCTTCGCATGGTCCACCGTCGGCCAGCAGTACAACTTCGCCGGCCACACCGCCCTCACCGAGGACTGGACCGCGCCGGACGTCGAGAACCCCGAGTACACGGCGCTCATCCAGGCGTACAAGACCCTCTGGGACAACGACTACATGGCCAAGCAGGCGCTGGCGCCATACGTCGCCGGTGAGGACTTCGGCGAGAAGAAGTGCGCGTTCAAGGTGTCCGGGTCCTGGATGATGTCGGAGATCGGTTCCGACTACCCCGACCTGCTGACGCGCACGGGCGTGGGCAAGTTCCCCTCGGCGCCCGGCTCCGACCGGACCGCCACCACGCTCGGCAACTTCAAGTGGGTCGTCGACGCCAAGACCGCGAACGCCGAGGCGGCCGGCAAGTTCCTGACCTGGTGCATCGCGGGCGACCCGGCCAACCTGGTGCCGTTCTTCGTGAACACCCAGTTCACGAAGGTGTCCGTGCGGCCGTCTGTGCAGGAGGCCGTGGCCGCTGATCCGGCAGCCGGCGATGCCCCTTGGTCCGACATCGTCACCAACGAGATCGCGCCCGA
Organism: Tessaracoccus sp. OS52; assembly: GCF_020687685.1. GTDB lineage: Bacteria > Actinomycetota > Actinomycetes > Propionibacteriales > Propionibacteriaceae > Arachnia. The sequence goes on from NZ_JAJEWM010000004.1 coordinate 68,388, forward strand.
CGCCATCTCCGAGCCGAAGTACCCGTGGGACGTCTCCCTGGCCGTCGGGACGGCGATGGAATCCGGCATGAAGGGCGCCCAGCCGGTGGACACTGCCCTGGCGACGGCTGCCGACGCCATCGAGACCGTCATCGAGCGCGACCAGCTGCCGGACAAGGCCCCGACGAGCTGAGCGGGAGAGGTCTCGACACGTGGCCGGCTCGCTCCGCTCGCGCGGCCCCTACTCGACCAGCGGTGGGGTGTGGGCCCGCCTTCCCGCTGGTCGAGTGGCTGGCTGCGAGGTACGAGCTGAGCGGGAGAGGTCTCGACACGTGGCCGGCTCGCTCCGCTCGCGCGGCTACTACTCGACCAGCGGTGGGGTGTGGGCCCGTCTCCCCGCTGGTCGAGTAGCTGGCTGCGAGGCACGAGCAGGCTGCGTGTCGAGACCACCGCTGGTGACGGCGTCGGGCTCGGCCGATGAATCGCACAACCAAGTGAGAAAGAGGTGAGGAAGATGTCGACGACTGAGGTCCAACGCAGCGCCCGGGACGACCGTCGGCGGCTGGAGAGGAGCCGGAACCGCGACACGCCACTGGCGTTCCTGATGCTGGCTCCGGTCACGATAATGCTGGGCATCTTCGTGATCTGGCCGACCGCGCAGGCCGTCGTGCTCTCGTTCCAGGACTGGAGCTTCTACAAGCCGGCCGAGTTCGTCGGTTGGCGCAACTTCACCAACGTCCTGCGCGACCCGCTGTTCTTCGCGGCGATCCGTCGCGGCTTCATCTTCGTGCTGATGACCGTTCCCATCATGCTCGTGCTCGCCTTCCTCTTCGCCAGTCTGGTGGTGAGCGTCGGTCGGAAGTTCGCCACGGTGCTGAAGGTCAGCGTCTACATCCCGACGATCATCTCCGGTGTCATCACCTCCATCGTTTTCACCCTGATCTACGACTACTCGGGCGGTTTGCTGAACCACCTGTTGGCGAACTGGTTCGACGTCGCGCCGATCGCCTGGCTGGGTGACCCGGCGTGGGCGCTGCTGGCCATCGCCATCCCGTCGATCTGGCTCGGGATGGGGCTCACCTCGCTGATCATGGTCGCTGCCATGGTGGACATCCCGGGCGAGTTCTACGAGGCCGCGTCCATGGAGGGCGCCAACTGGTGGCAGAAGACCCTCTACATCACCATCCCGCAGATGAAGAACGTGATCCTCTACCTGCTGATCACCGGATTCGTCGCCTCCATCCAGCAGTTCGAGCTGCCGCTGGTCATGACGGGGGGCGGGCCGCTGGACTCGACGACGCTGCCCAACCTGTTCATCTTCAACCACTTCCGCAACGACATCGCCGTGGGCTACTCCATCGCTGCGGCGCTGCTGCTCTTCGTCGTGCTCGGCACCGTGTCCGCGCTGATCTTCAAGGTTCTCAACTCCGAAAAGCTGGTGGACTGATGACTACAACGTCTGCACCGCTGGAACGCGCCGTCGTGGCCAGCGCCGAAGACACTCCGCAGAAGTTCAAGGCGCGACGCCGCCACCGCAGCGGTGGCTGGTACGTCGGGGTGGTACTCAAGGCCGTCGTCGGCCTCATCTTCCTCGTGGCCGCACTGTTCCCCCTGGCGTGGATGGTGATCGCGGGCTTCAAGGCCAAGACCGAGGTGGTCTCCACCCCGTTCCAGTTCTTCCCCGAGGTCTGGCTGGTTGAGAACTACATCCAGATCGCCTCGGACCCCACCTTCGTGCGTACGATGCTGTGGACCTTCGGTGGTGCGATCCTCTTCACACTGCTGCATCTGGTGGTGAACTCGTTCGCTGCCTACGCGTTCGCGCGGCTGGAGTTCCGGTTCAAGCGCACGATGTGGGTGATCATCATCACCACGATGTTCATCCCCGGCATGACCATCCTGCTGACCAGCTTCATCGTCGTCACCAACCTGTACATGCTCGACACGCTCGCGGTGCTGGTGCTGCCCGGGGCCGCCAGCGCTGCCAGCGTGTTCTTCATCCGGCAGTTCTACCTGAACATCCCGGCCAGCCTCGAGGAGGCGGCCATGCTGGACGGCTGCGGCCGCTTCCAGATCTACGTGCGCCTGTTCCTGCCGCTGTCGAAACCGCCTTTCGTGGTGATGGGCATCACCGCCTTCCTGGCGTACTGGAACTCCTACGTCTGGCCGATCATGACCATCACGAGCCCCGAGAACTACGTGGTGCAGCAGTACCTGACCACCTTCCGCTCAGAACGCTCCAGCGAACTCGGCATGTTGATGGCCGGGTCCACCCTGGCCGCGGCGCCCGTGGTGATCCTGTTCCTGATCTTCCAGCGCCAGATCATCGGCAACATCAAGATGGCCGGTCTCAAGTGAGCCCGGCGGACTCCCTCGACGACCAGGTGGTGTGGACCCCGGGCGAGCACCCCGCCGTCGCCATGCCGTTGGGCGGGATCGGGACGGGGTCCATGGCGCTGGGCTCCGACGGCGGCTGGCGCCAGATCCAGCTGCACAACGTCGGCAACCACCGCGGCGACCTGCCCGGGACCTTCATGGCGTTGCGAACCAGCCAGCACGAGCCGATCCACGACCAGACGATCGTGCTCCAGGCCGCCCGGTCCGACGGCGGGGCGCTGGGCACGCCCGCTGTGCCGATGTTCAACGACGATCTCGTGCCCGCCTGGCAGCGGGAGCTGGTTGCGGAGTTCGGTGGGACTTCCACGGTGATGACGGGCACCTACCCCGTCGCGGAGGTGGCCCACCACACCGGCGGCCCGGTCAGTGTGGTGGTGCGGGCGACGTCGCCGATGACCCCGGGCGACGCCGACGCCTCGGGCTACCCGGCGGTGCTGCTCGACGTCACGCTCACCAACCACACCGACACCGTCACACAGGCGTGGCTCGCCCACAGCGTCCACAACGCCGTCGGGCTGGATCCGCACCTGAACCCCGAGGGGGTCCGCGCGGCTGGCTACGGCGGGAACGTCAACACGATGCGCCGACGGCGGGACGGGCGCGTCGACCTGGTGATGGAGAACCCGAGCCTCGACCCTTCCTCGCCGTGGGCCGGGCAGCTGGTGCTCGGGTGCCTCGCCGACGAAGTGGTGGCGCTGCCCTGCTACGAACGCCCGCGCGAACTCGTCGACTTCCTTCGCCTGCTGGCCCCCTGGGGTGACCACACGCGGGCCGCGGCGGCGCCGTCGGTGCAGGCGCCTCAGAACAGTTCGCCGTCGCCTCGATACGGACCGTCGCCCGCTGGCCGCACCTGGCTGGGGGCGCTGGTCGGCCACACCGTGCTGGGACCCCGGGAGTCGCGAACGGTGCGGTTCGTCCTGGCCTGGTACTTCCCCAATCGGATGGTTGACTTCGTGCAGTTCGGGCCGGACCGGCCCGAACTGGGAGCGACGCGGTTCTGGCTCGGCAACCACTACGCGTCGCGCTGGGCCGACGCCGTCGAGGTGGCCGACGACCTGTTCGCGGCATGGGACCGGCACTGGGACTCGACGCTCGCGTGGACCTCGGCCATGGATCGGCTGGACCTGCCTGCCCGCTGGCGAACCCACCTGGCCACCCAGCCCGTGCCATTGCGAACCCCGACCAGCTTCCGCACGCACGACGGAGCCTTCTACGGGTTCGAGGGCGTGCTGGGTGCGTCGACGGGGATGTGGTCGGGTGACGTCGGCGGGTCCTGTCCGCTGAACTGCACCCACGTCTGGAACTACGCCATGGCAGCTTCGGCACTGTTCCCCTCTCTCGAGCGATCAATGCGCGAGACGGAGTTCGACGTGATGCAGGCACCGTCAGGCGCACTGCCGCACCGGGTGTTCATGCCGCCCTACCTCGAGCAGTTCGGCGACGGCCCGATCGGCGGGCCCGTCGAGGCCGCGCTCGACGGCATGTGCGGGGCGGTGCTGAAGACCTACCGTGAGCTGCGGCGTGGCGCCGTCGACGTGGCATGGGTGCGGCGACGGTGGGGGAAGGTCTGCGCCCTCATGGACCACATCGTCGCCAAATGGGATCCAGAGGGCACGGGGCTGCTGTCCGGCATCCAGCCTTCGACCCACGACATCGGCCTCCACGGGACCAACACCTACATGGGGACGTACTGGCTGGCGGCACTGCGCGCGGCGGAGGAGCTGGCGCGCATCGTCGGCGACGATGGCCGCGCGTCCGAGTGGCGGGGACGGTTCGAGACGTCGTCGGCCCGCTACGACGAGGAGTGCTTCGACGGCGAACATTACGTGCAGAAGCCGGATCCGGACCTGCCCGAGGAGCACCAGTGGGGGATCGGGTGCCTCTCCGACCAGCTGATCGGCCAGTGGTGGGCGCACACGCTGGACCTTGGCCACCTGCTTCCTGAGGAGCACGTGCGCACGGCGCTGCGCAGTGTGGTGCGGTGGAACTTCGGGGAGATCCGCTGGTCGAGTGGCGGCGACGAGGATCTCGACACGTCTCCCGCTCGCTCCGCTCACGGGTTCCTGCTCGATCAGCGAGACCACCGCTGGTCGAGTGGCGACGACCACCGCTGGTCGAGTAGCGGCGACGACCACCGCTGGTCGAGTAGAGGCGACGACCACCGCTGGTCGAGTAGCGGCGGCGACGACCACCGCTGGTCGAGTGGCGGCGACGACCACCGCTGGTCGAGTAGCGGCGACGAAGTCCCGCGTGTCGAGACCACCGGGTTCGCCCAGCGGCCGTATGCCGTCGCGGGCGAGTCCGGACTGGTCATGTGCACCTGGCCCAACGGGGGGCGGCCGGAGGTGCCGACGCTGTACTGCGACGAGGTCTGGACCGGCGTCGAGTACCAGGTGGCCGCACACTGCCTGCAGGAGGGTCTCCGGGAAGAGGCCGAGCGCATCCTGGGTGCGCTCTGGGAAAGGCACGACGGACGCCGTCGCAACCCGTTCAACGAGGTGGAGTGCGGGGACCACTACGCGCGAGCCATGGCCGGCTGGAGCGTGCTGGAGGCGGAACTCGGGCTCGCCTGGAACGCGCTGGACGGGAGTTTCCGGGCCGCGCGCAAGGGCACGCTCCCGCTCTTGACGGGCACGGGCTGGGGCGAGGTGGAAGCCTCACCCGACGGCGTGCGCGCACGCTGCCACAATGGGAGCATCGGGTTGCGCTCAGTCGTCGTCGGCGACGGTGCGCGGTGGCGACTGTCCGGCACGCTCACCCCTGAGGACGGCTGGGTCGCGATGGAAGGCGGTGGATCCGATGGCTGAAACGGTCGACCACCAGAAGGCGGCCACCATCGCCGACGTGGCGCGGGCGTCGAACGTCTCCGTGGCGACGGTGTCGCGGGTGCTCAACGGGAACCCCAAGGTGGCGCCGGAACTGGTGAAAAGGGTGGAGGCGGCGGTCCACGAGGTGAACTACCGTCCCAACGGCGCCGGCCGGGCTTTGCGCCGCCAGAAGTCGGATCTGTGGGCGGCCATCGTTCCCGACATCCAGAACCCGTTCTTCGTGAAGGTCGTCGACGCCTTTGAACGCGTCGCGAACGCGGAGGGCTACTCGGTGGTGCTGTGCAATTCGCAGGAGGACCTGGCCCGTGAGAAGGCGGCCATCGACACCGTCATAGCCCACCAGGTCTCCGGGGTGCTGATCGCCGCAGCCTCACCGGCCACCAAGCTGCGCGTGTTCGAGCGCTTCGGCATACCCGTGGTGACCATAGACCGGCGCGTCAACGACTTCTCCGGCGACGCCGTGACCGTGGACAACGTGCTCATCGGCCGGATGGCAGCCGAGCACCTGCTTGAGCAGGGACGCACGAAGCCGCTGATCCTGAGCCACACCGTCGAACTCTCCCCGATGCGAGACCGCGAACTGGGCTTCCGCCAGAAGATGGCGGAGGCGGGGCATCCGCTGCCGGAGAAATGGGTGGCGCACCTGGCCTTCCACGACGGCCGACAGGCGATCATCCGCGAGCTCCTGCGCAAGCGCCCGGGAGTTGATGCCGTATTCGCGACCACCAACACCCTGACGGCGGAGGCGTTCGTGGCCATGCAGGCGATGGGGATGGCCATCGGCCCGCAGGTGGGATTGGTCGGCGTGGATGACCACCGCTGGAACACCATGGTGCAGCCGCAGGTGACGGTGGTCGAGCAGCCCGCCGAACAGTTGGGCACCTGGGCCGGCCAGTTGCTGGCGACGCGCTCGCGAGGCCAGACCATGAAGCACGGCCGTATCACGCTGGACCCGGTGCTGCAGATCCGTGCGAGTTCACTGCGCGGCTGACCCTCTGGTCCGTGGACGCGCGGGTCGCAGGTCGGGTCGCCGCGCTGGGTGCCAGCGCCGACCAGCCCTATTGTCAGTCGACCAGCCCTCTTGCGCGTTCACCAGCGTTGTTCGTCGCGACCAGCGCTCTAGGGCTGGTGGCGACGAACAACGCTGGTCAACCGCGAACAGGCGCTGGTCAACGTCGAGGGCGCGGGGCGTGTGAGTCCACCCGAGAGGCCCCAGGGTGCCGAGAACCGGTGCTGCGCAGTACCCCGACTGACCGAAGCCAAAGCCCGAAGCGCAAAGATTGCGAAGATACTTCTGATTACTACTTGTTTACTTACTTTCCCCAAGGTTTGAATGGGCGGGTCCACGACGGACTTGAACTTTCTACAGAGGGGTAGACGTTAATGAAGACAAGTGCAGCCAGGCGCATCCTCGCCACGGTGATTGCCGGTGGGGCCCTCGCGCTGACCGCGTGCGGGAGCGGCGGGAACAGTGCTGACGCCGAGGCCGGCGACGGAGCCGCCCAGAAGCCCGAGAGCATCACCTACTGGTCGATGTGGAACGAGGACGAGCCGCAGCAGCAGGTGATTGCCCAGGCCATCGAGGGCTTCGAGGCGGGGACCGGGATCAAGGTCAACGTCGAGTGGCAGGGCCGCGGAGTGACTCAGAGCCTCATCCCCGCCCTCAACACCAACAAGGTCCCCGACATCGCAGACTCGCCCTTCCTGAAGTTGGCGCCGGTGTTCGCAGGGTCCGGCCAGGCCGCCGACCTGACCGCGGTCTACGACAGCGAGGTCGACGGCGAGGCCGTGAAGGACCTCGTGGGGGAGCGCAACCTGATCGAGGGCCGCACGGTCGTCGACGGCAAGCCGTGGCTCCTGCCCTACACCGTCAGCTCGGACGCCATCTGGTTCGACGCCGCCGCGTACCCGGAGTTCGCCTCCAACCCGCCCCAGACCTGGGACGAGTTCGCCGAGGCCCTCGCGCAACTGAAGGCCGACGGCGTCGCCCCACTCGCCCAGGACGGCGACATCGGCGGCTACAACGCAGCCTGGTTCGTCACGCAGTACATCCGCGAGAACGGTCCCGGCAGCTTCTACTCGCTGGTGGAGGACCCCTCCGGCGCAGGCTGGGACGCACCCGAGGTCCTCGAGGCGGCCAAGCGGGTCGAATCCCTGGTGACCAATGGCTACTTCATCGACGGCTACGGCGCCAGCAAGTTCCCCGCCCAGCAGCAGGCCTGGGGCGCCCACAAGGCAGCGCTCCTGTTCAACGGCTCCTGGATCCCCGCGGAGACCGGCACCTACGTCGACGAGGGCTTCGAGTTCGCCTCCTTCCCCATGCCGGTCAACGGTGACAAGCACTACGCCCGCGCGGACTACGTCGGCTTCGTGATCCCGGAGAAGTCCGCCAACAAGGAATGGGCCGGACAGTTCGCCGCGAGCGTGCTGCAGAAGGAGTACCAGGACGCGGCCGGCGTGGAGGCCAAGGTCCTGCCGATCCGCAGCGACGCCGAGGTCTCCCCGACCCTGCAGGGCATCAAGGACGACATCGACGCCGCCGAAGGCCTCTACCAGCAGCTCGACGGCATCATGTTCCCGACCTACGTCGACACCGTCCTGTTCCCCAGCAGCAACGAGTTCATCACCGGCAAGCTGACCGCCGAGGAATACATCGCCACCCTCAAGGCGGCCACGGTGGATTACTGGAAGAACAACTCGTGACCACCACCACCGAAGCCCTGCCCGCGGCACCGGAGGCGGCCCTGCCCCGCCGCCGGGGCCGCGGGCCGGGGCTGCCCCGGCGCCCTCGCGGACGGCGGCCGTCGAACGCTCCCAGGAACCTGCTGGACCGGCAACGGCGCAAGCTGTTCATCCCCCTGGTGTCCCCGGCGCTGCTGTTCTACGTGGTCCTGTTCATCGGCCCCGCTCTCGCGGCCGCCTGGATCAGCCTCCACAAGTGGTCCGGCGCCGGCCCCATGGAATGGGTCGGGGTGGACAACTACCGCCACATCCTCAGCAGCGAACTGTTCCTCAACTCGTTCAAGAACACGCTGCTGCTGCTGTTCGTGGTGGGCACGATCATCTTCGTGACGGCCTTCGCCCTCACGCTGGTCCTGCGCAACATGAAGGGCAAGTCGCTGGTCAGGTCGGTCATCTTCTTCCCGCACCTGGTCAACGCGCTGGTCTTCGGCGTCCTCGCGGGATTCCTGCTGAACCCCAACGGCCTGGTCAACGCCATCCTGGACTTCTTCGGCATCCACAACCACCCGGCCTGGCTGGCGTCGGAGAACATCTTCCCGCTCATCATGGCGACGATGGTGCTGATCTCCACCGGCTACTACACGACCATCATCATGGCCGGCGTGGACCGCATCCCCGACTACCTGTTCGAGGACTGCGCCCTGGCCGGGGTGAACGGCTGGCAGCGCCTGCGCTACCTGATCCTGCCCCTGACCTGGGACGTGTTCGCCACCTGTGCGGTGCTGTGGACCATCAGCTCGATCAAGATCTTCGAGGTGGTCTGGCTCTTCGGCGGCTCCGTCGCCGCGGAGGGTGCACCCCCGATCGACACCTGGACCGTGGCCGTCTACACCTATGTCACCGCCTTCAGCGGCAACTCCATCCCCAACTTCGGGCGAGCCACCGCCAGCGCTGTCGTGTCACTGATCCTGATCAGTGTCCTGGTGGTCCTCCTGCGCCGCGTGACCCGACGCGAAGCAATCGAGTTCTAAGGAGCAGGAAGAATGTCTGTTTTCGCACCTGCGCGTCCCGCGCGGATTCCGAACCGCAGCTCCGGCAGCCCCGCCATGCGCGGTGAGCGCTCACCGCTGCGCACCGTCGGAATCGCCCTGGTCTGGTTGTTCGTGGCACTCGGCCTGCTCATGCTGATCTGGGTGATCGTCCAGTCGCTGCGCGACACGCGCAGCATCCTGGGTTCCCCGTTCGGGTTCCCCAGCGCCATCGAGTGGGGCAACTACGCCCGCGCCTGGACCCAGGGCAACTTCGGTCCGGCCGTCATCAACTCGACGGTGACCACGCTGGTCTCCTCGGCGCTGACGGTGGCCATCGCCGCTCCGGCCGCGTACTACTTCGCCCGCGTCGACACGCCCCTCACAAGGGGTCTGACCATGTTCTTCATCATCGGCCTCGGGATCCCGGTGCAGGTCATCCTGATCCCGCTGTTCGTCATGCTGAACCAGTTCTACCTGACCGACAGCCTCATCGGCCTCAACATCGTCTACATCGGCACCTCGCTGCCGTTCACGGTGTTCCTGCTGATCGCGTTCTTCCGCAGCCTCCCCGAAGAGGTGGAGGAGGCCGCGGCCATCGACGGCGCGGGCCCCATCACGTCGATGCTACGGATCACGCTGCCGCTGGCCAAGGGCGGCATCCTCACCGCGTTCATCCTCCAGGTGATCTCGCACTGGAACGAGACGCTGCTGGCCATGGCGCTGCTGCAGTCGTCGGAGAAGTACACGCTTCCCGTGGCGCTGATCTCGTTCATCCAGCAGCAGACCTACTCCGGAGCCGACTGGGGTGCCCAGTTCGCCGGCATCTGCCTGATCGTGTTGCCCATGCTGGGTCTGTACATGTGGATCGGTGGCCGCCTCACGCAGGGCCTCACCGTCGGGATGGGCAAGTAACCGTGCAGCGCCCAAACCTGCTGTTCATCCTCTCCGACCAGTTCCGGGCAATGTGCCTGGAGGACGACCCGGTCCGGACCCCGAACCTGGACCGGCTGCGGACCGAGTCGCTGATGCTGACGCAGGCCGTGAGCTGCTACCCGGTGTGCAGTCCGCACCGAGCGATGCTCATGACCGGCAGGCACCCCAGCCTCAACGGGGTGCCCCGGAACGTGAACGACTCGCGGCCCGACGTCGGGTTGCGCGGCGGGCAGGAGACCTGGGCCAGCGTCCTGGCGGGCGTCGGCTACCAGACCGGGATGATCGGCAAGTGGCACCTCGAGCAGCCGGTGATCCCCGACGATGAGATCCACGGGGAGGGCAGGCGCTCCGACGGCAAGGTCTGGGACGCCTGGTCGCCCCCTGAGCGTCGCTTCGGGTTCCAGTTCTGGCACGGGCACGGCTGCAACGACCACCACCTGACCCCCCACTACTGGGAGACCGACTCGCCCCGCGAGCAGCGCCTCGACGTGGCCCAGTGGTCCGCCGAGCACGAGACCGACGTCGCGCTCGACTACCTGGGAGCCCTGGACCGGGATCGGCCCTTCGCGCTGATGGTGTCGTGGAACCCGCCGCACCAGCCCTTCGACGAGCTGCCCGACTGGGCGCCCCTGGAACACTACGAGGGCCGGCCCGCCGAGTCCCTGCTGGTGCGGCCCAACGTGCGGCTGGACTCCCCGGCCGGGACGGAGGCGGCCCGCATCGCCCCGCAGTACTTCGCCGCCGTGGAGTGCATCGACGTGCAGGTGGGCAGGCTGCTGGACCGCCTGGCCGAGCTCGGGCTGGCCGACGACACCATCGTCGTGTTCAGCTCCGACCACGGCATGCAGCTGGGCAGCCACGACGAGATCTACAAGAACACCCCGTGGGAGGAGTCCATGCGGCTCCCATGCCTGATCCGGGTGCCCGGGCTGGAGGCCGGCACCACCGACACGATGCTGACCAGCGTCGACATCGCACCCACCCTGCTGGGGCTGTGCGGGCTCGCCGCGCCGGCGATGATGCAGGGCCGCGACGTCTCCGACCAGCTTCTGGGGACCGTCGCAAACGACGCGCGTGACGTGTCGCTGTACTACCGTTGGCCAGTGGATGACCGGTCCAGCGGGGCCCGCGGAGTCCGGACGCACCGGCACAAGTACGTCGTCGTCCGCGAGGCTGACGGCGCCACTGAATCAGTGCTGATCGACCTGGAGTCCGACCCCTACGAACAACACCCCCTCGACGACCCCGCACTGGAGTCCGAACTGGCCGCGCTGCTGCTCGCCGAACTGGCCGCTGCGGGCGAGGACTGGGAAGGCCTCGACTGGGTCCGGAGCCGCCTGCGTGAAGGAGCCACGACGTGAGCCCCGATCTCTCCGGACCCGACGTCGAAGCCATGCGGGTGCCGTCGAACGACCTGAAGTACGAAGGCCTGGCCGCCACCATTCGCCGCGACATCCGGGCCGGCGCCTGGGCCGTCGGCGCGAAGATCCCCACCGAGAAGCAGCTCATGGCTGCCACCGGGATGTCGCTGACCACCGTCCGGCGCGCGCTCCAGCTGCTGACCGACGAGGGCTGGATCCGCCGCCAGCGCGGCGCGGGCAGCTTCGTCGAGCCCTGGGTGGCCAAGCGTGAGAAGTCCAGCTACCTGATCGGTGTGATGGTGCCGGAGACCCGCGCGTACTACGACCGCGTGATCCAGGGCATCCAGGACCAGCTGGCCTCGACCCGCTCCGGCTCGACGCTGCTCGCCACCTACGAGTGGGACCCGGACCGCGAGTCCCAGGCCCTGCAGACACTGCTCGAGGCCGGCGTCGACGGCCTGATCCTCACCCCCACGCTCCCCGAGGGCGAGCGCTCCCGCAAGCTGCTGCGCCAACTGCGGGAACTCCCCGTACCGGTGGTGCTCGCCGAACGCAGCGTGGCCTGGGCAGGCCCAAGCCACGTCATGGAGCACGTCGTCAGCGACCACACCGGCGGGGCCTACGACGCCATCGGTCACCTGCACCGGCTCGGCCATCGCAGGATCGCGCTGGTCTACCGCACCGGCACCAACACCACCGACGGCGTGGTCGAGGGCTACCGCTTCGCGTGCCGGGACCTGGAGCTGGAGCCGTGCGAGTGGGAACTGCCGCTGCCGCCGCTCGGGCAGAACGCCTCGGCCCAGGAGATCTCGGCGGCCGCCTCCGCATTGCAGCGCGACGAACTCACGGCTGTGCTCGCCTTCGGCGACCGCGAGGCCATGGGGTTGCAGAACGAACTGCGCCGACGCGGCGTCCGGGTTCCCGAGGACGTGGCGATGGTCTCCTACGACGACGAGACCGCCGACCTCGCGGCGGTGCCGCTCACCGCCGTCGCGCCCCCCAAGTACCAACTGGGGCAGATGACCGCAGACGTGATCATCCGCCGCCTCCGTGGCGGCAAGTCCTCACCGCTCGAGCAGGTCAAGCTGCGCCCCGTCCTGGTCATCCGCGAGTCCTGCGGGTCGTCCCGGACCGCCCCGCCCACGTGAGTCGTCGCGCCAACCACCAGTCCCACGCCGAACCCGACACAACTGCAGGAGAGATCGTGACCACATCCGTCGCCAAGCCACCCGTTTCGGAGGCTGTGCCCCCGCCCGTTCAGGAGGCCCTCGGCACGCTCCGGCGACTCGTGGCCGACTTCGGGCTCCGCTACCCCGACGACTGCACCTCCGGGGATGTGTACCCGCTGCGGGCAGCGCAGTTCGGCGAGCCGGAGGGTGGCAACACCGAGTGGACCACCGGCTTCTACCCGGGCATGCTCTGGCTGGCGGGCGAACTCACCCATGACGACGCCTGGCACGACGCGGCCCAGGCGCACGTGGCGAGCTTCGTCGACCGCATGGAGCGCCGGGTCCACATCGACCACCACGACCTCGGGTTCCTCTACAGCCTCGCCTGCATCCCGGCGTGGCGCCACCGCGGGGACCAGTCCGCCAGGGACGCTGCGCTCGCCGCCGCTGACCACCTCATGACGAGGCTGCTGCCGGCCGCTGGCATCATCCAGTCCTGGGGCGACCTGTCCGACGTCGCCCAGCAGGGCCGGGCCATCATCGACAGCCTGATGAACATGCCGCTGCTGTACTGGGCGAGCGAGGTCACCGGCCAGCCCCGGTACGCCGACGTGGCCGCCGCGCACGCCCGCGCCCTGCGCGACCACATCGTCCGCGAGGACGGCTCCACCTTCCACACCTTCCACTGGGACGTCGCCACGGGGGAACCGCTACACGGCTCGACCGCGCAGGGCTTCGCCGACAACTCCTGCTGGGCGCGCGGCCAGGCCTGGGCCATCTACGGCTTCGCGCTCAACCACCTGCACACCGGTGACGCCAGCCTGCTGGCCACCGCAGTCCGCGCAGCCGACTACTTCCTCGCGCACCTGCCCGCCGACGACGTCGCCTACTGGGACCTCGTGTTCGGCGACGGCGACGACGAGGAGCGCGACAGCTCGGCCGCCGCGATCGCCGTGTGCGGGCTCGTCGAGATCGCGAAGGCGACGGGGGAGGAGCGGTACCGCCAGGCAGCAGACCGCATCCTGGACTCGCTCATCGAGAGCTACTCCACCCATGACACCGAACCCGCCACCTGCCTGCTGCGCCACGGCGTCTACTTCAAGGCCGGAGGCCGCGGCGTCGACGAGGGTAATCTCTGGGGTGACTACTTCTACCTCGAGGCGCTGCAGCGCCGCGACGACCCCCAGTGGGTGTCCTACTGGCACCCGGGACAGTCCACCAACGGAGTTGAATCATGATCCTCGACGCATTCCGACTCGACGGGCAGGTTGCGCTGGTCACCGGCGCAGCCCGCGGACTCGGCCAGGCGATGGCCGTGGCGCTCGCTGAGGCCGGCGCCGACGTCGCCCTCGTCGGGTCCACCAAACCGCCCACCGCCACCGCCGAGGCGGTGACCGCGCTGTGCCGACGCGCCCTGACGCTGGTGTGCGACCTCTCGGTGGCCACGCCCCAGGAACTGCAGGAGCTGGTCGAGCGCACCACGGGCGAGTTCGGCCGCCTCGACATCCTCGTCAACAACGCCGGCATCATCCGACGCGCCCCCGCCATGGACTTCACCGAGGACGACTGGGACGACGTGGTGCAGGTGAACCAGAAGTCCCTGTTCTTCCTTGCCCAGGCCGCGGGACGCGTCATGAAGGCAGCGGGTGGGGGGCGGATCATCAACACCGCCTCGCTGCTCAGCCACCAGGGCGGCATCAACGTCGCCTCCTACACGGCCAGCAAGCACGCCGTCGCCGGGATCACCAAGGCACTGGCCAACGAATGGGCCCCTGCCGGCATCAACGTGAACGCGATCGTGCCCGGCTACTTCGCCACCGACAACACCGCCGCCCTCCGAGCCGACGAGGACCGCTCGGCCAGCATCCTGGCCCGCATCCCCGCGGGGCGCTGGGGCGAGGCCGACGACCTGGCGGGCGCAGCGGTGTTCCTCGCCTCCCGAGCCTCCGCCTACGTCCACGGTGCCCTGCTCGCCGTCGACGGCGGCTGGCTCGCCCGATGACCAACCAACACCAAGGAGCAACCATGGAGAACCGGTACGCCTGTGCGCCCGAGCACGTCGCGACCATGAAGACCGCCGAGCTGCGCGAGCGGTTCCTCGTCGAGGACCTGTTCGTCGACGGCGAGGCGAAGTTCGTCTACAGCCACTACGACCGCATCATCATGGGCGGCATCGTGCCCGGCGATTCCCCGCTGACCCTTCCCACGCCGGAGGCCCTGCACACCGAGCACCTGCTCGACCGCCGCGAGGCGGGGATCGTGAACATCGGTGAGGACGCCGACGTCACCGTCGACGGCACCACCTACACCGTCCCCCGCAAGGGACTGCTCTACATCGGCCGCGGCGCGCGTGAGGTCGTGCTCTCGGCGCCGGGCCGCTTCTACCTGTACTGCGCGCCCGCGCACACCGCCTACCCGACCACGCTCGTCGGCCCCGACGAGGGCAACGTGCTGGAACTGGGCGAGCAGGCGACGTCGAACAAGCGCACGCTGCGCCAGCTGCTTTACAACGGCGAGGTCAAGACCTGCCAGATCATGATGGGCGTCACCACGCTGGCCGAGGGCAGCATGTGGAACACCATGCCGGCGCACACCCACGACCGGCGCATGGAGTCCTACCTGTACTTCGACGTCGCCGACGACGCGCGCGTCATCCACCTCATGGGGGAGCCCAGCGAGACCAGGCACCTCGTCGTCGGCAACGAGCAGGGGGTCATCTCCCCGAGCTGGTCGATCCATTCCGGCGTGGGCACGCGCGCCTACTCGTTCATCTGGGCCATGTCCGGGGAGAACCAGGCCTTCGACGACATGGACGCCGCCCCAGTGACGCAGATGCTCTGACGCGTCCCGCTGGTCGAGGGTCTCATCTCGACACGTCACCGCTCGTTCCTCGCGGGCTCCTACTCGATCAGCGGGAGGGTGGGCCCTCCGTTGGTCGAGTGGCCAGCTCTCCGTTGGTCGAGTAGCCGACGAGGGACGAGTCGGCGTGTCGAGACCGTTGGGACTGGGGCTCTCCGTTGGTCGAGTAGCCGGCTCTCCGTTGGTCGAGTAGCCGACGAGGGACGAGTCGGCGTGTCGAGACCAGGAGACGCGAACTCGGCGTGTCGTGGACGGAGGTTGTCCACGACACGCCGTGTTTGCGTTCTGGAATCCCACTGTTCGCGCGGGTGTGATCTCGACACGTCGCCGCTCGTTCCTCGCGGGCTCCTACTCGATCAGCGGGAGGGGTCGCCGCTCGTTCCTCGCGGGCTCCTACTCGATCAGCGGGAGGGGTCGCCGCTCGTTCCTCGCGGGCTCCTACTCGATCAGCGGGAGGGGGCTCTCCGTTGGTCGAGTAGCCGACGAGGGACGAGTCGGCGTGTCGAGACCAGGAGCCGCTCGCGCGCTCCTACTCGATCATCGGAAGAGGAACAAGGGCGGCCCCGGATCAGATCCGGGGCCGCCCTTCTTCATGCCTGCCGCGCCTACTGCTCCTCGTGGGGGGTGGCACGCACGGCGTGCCCGGGGGGAGTGGCGAACGGTCCAGGCGGCGTTGGGCGGACCGCGAGGCCCGGCGGGGTGAAGCCAGGTCCCTGCGGGCCCGGCTTGGGGGCGTAGGAGCCGAGGTCGTCCAGATCCAGGACCCGGCCGTCGACGGTCACCGCGCCGGCGTCGGTGCAGTCGATGGCCACCGGTTCTGCGGCCACCGCCATCACGATCTTGAAGTCGGCGTCAGTCCCCACCTGTGTGACCCGCAGGTTCCCGTTGACGACGGAGACCTCACCATCCCCGGCGACGCAGCCCGTGAGGGCACCACCGTCGGAGGTGAGGACGAAGTCGGCGCCGGAAGGGTGAGCGAGGTCGATGGTCACACCGGCCTCGGGGTGAACCTGCCAGTCGTAGGTGTGGGACTCGGCGTCGCTGAAGGTGTCCTTGAACGCCAGCACGGTCACGTCCCGGTCGCTCATGTCCACCACGGCCTGCCTGATGGCCGAGTCGAGCTCGTAGTTCAGCGAACCGTCCAGGTGGACGTAGCCTCCGCCCTGTCCCGGGTAGGCGCGGGAGTCGAGAGTGACGCCCTGGCCGTCGGGGGTGCTGTACTGCCCGCGGGTCTGGATCCGGCCGTCGACCAGCGGGATGGAGAACAGGTTCGGGTCGGAACCCTTCCCCGCCATCAGCGCCCAGGTGGTGTCGAAGCCCATGAGCGAGAGCCCGAAGGTCTCCGACCCGGCCCAGCCCTTGTGCTGGTTGTTGCGGTTGTTCAGCGTGGCCAGCACGTCGTCGGCGCCGGTGTGGGCATTGCGGAACTCGTAGAAGCCGGGCTTGTCGTCGATGATCGCCCGCCGCGGCTCATCGGCGGTCATCTCGGAGGGATCACCCTGGCCGCCCGGGTACAGCAGGACGGTGTAGGCGTTGTGGGCGCCGTCGAAGATCGGGCCGTCGCTGCGGCCCAGGCCGCGGGTCGCGTCGTAGGTCCACTGCAGTCCGGGGAGGGCGCCCTCGGGCGTCAGGGGGAACAGCAGTGGCATGATGCCCTGCGTCTGGTTGCGCGGGGTACCGACGCCCCACTGCGCCATGTCCAGGGTCTCGCGCGCCGAAAGCGTGTGGAGCGCGAGGTTCCACCACTCGGGGCGTTCGAGTTCGTCGGCGAGGCTGACGTGGCCGGAGCCGATGGCGGCATAGGCCGACGGCAACATGTACAGGCCCGCGTAGTGGAAGTAGTCCCAGCCCTCCTGCGTGTAGCCGGTGTCGGTGTAGCCCTGCTGGACGTGCTGGCGCACCAGGTTGGACAGGTAGTTGATGCGCTCGTGGTTGAGGCCGAAGTCGGCGTCCCCGCGAGCCGCCAGCAGTGCTGCCAGTTCCGTCGTCGACGCCACGCCCACCCAGTTGCTGGCTTTGTCCGGGCCCTCCAGGTTGTCGTGGTTGTCGGCGGTCATGATGTCGCTGGCCTCGGAGATCAGGCGACGGATGTCGGCGCGCTGCTCGTCGGAGAAGCCGTTGTGGCCCCAGTCGTAGATGGCTGCGAGCAGCAGTTGCGCCCGGCCCAGGTTGAGGCCGTTGTTGGTGGCGTACCAGGTGACGAACCCGGCGTCGGCCATCGTGTAGGCGTGGGCCTGCTCGGCGTAGGCCTCGTCACCGGTGACGGCGTAGGCGAAGGCGGCGTCGCGTGCCCGGTACATCTGGGAGGCGGCGCCGGTGTAGCCGTTGTCGCGCACCCGGAGCAGCAGGTCCTCCCAGGCGCCCTTCGTGGTCGGGTCGGACTCGATCCGATCCCGCACGTCCGCGAGCCCGTCGTCGGTCACCATCGCGCGCGGGTATCCGGCGATCCCTACGACGGTGTAGTCGAGCACCTCGCCGCCCTGGACCAGTTCCAGGTAGGGACCGGTTCCGGCGGGGAGGGTGGCTCCGCCGTCGGAAGCGGGGACGGTGAGGACGTCGGCCAGTTCGGCGTCGGCGCTGGCTCCGGCGCGGAGCGTGACGTCGCCGGTAGCCAAGGTTTCGTCGTTGAGGCTCCAGTCCACGCGCACGCCGTCGGCTCCGGCGAAGGCGCTCATGACGTTGATGAGCTGCCGGTTGACCACCTCGTCGGGCATGGCGACGGTGACGGCGTTGGACACGCCGAGGGGGGAGCCGTCGGCGGCGAGCGCCTCGAGCACGTGGGTGTAGGTGGTGCCCGCGGTGACGGTCTCGTCGGCGACGCGGTCGGCGAAGGAGTGCCGGATCACGGAGTCGGCGTCGACGGCGGGAGCCTGGTCACCCTCGGCCCGGTGGATCGCAAAACGGTCGGCGTCGATGCCGGGGAAGTCCCACTGCAGGACCACGGCCGCCGCGCCCCTTGGGTGGGGCTGCGCGCTGAGGATCCCGGCGGCGCTGTCGTCGACCGCGTGCAGGGAGAGGTCGGCGAACCAGACGCTGCCGCCCGAGCGGTCGAGCATGGGCTCCACCATCAGCTTGGTGGTGCCCACGGGGACGGAGATGAGCGCCTCCACCGCGGTCCAGCCGAAGGTCCCGCTGCTGCGCCCGTGGTAAGCCATCGGAATGGTGACGTTGTTTGCGGCGTCGCGGCCCTGGACCCGGATGGAGGTCCAGTTGGTGGCGGCCAGGTTCTCGCCGCGGATGAAGCCGGTCAGCTGCAGGGTGCGCGGCGTGGCGTCGCTGATGGCGATGTGCTGCACCAGAGCCCGCCGGGCGGTGAGGTCGGTGGCCGGCTCCGCGGAGATCCGCAGGGCGCGGTCGCCGACGGGTCCGGCGGTGGGCTCGACGGCGAACGTGGTGGTTCCGGCCGGGGCCCAGGTGGTCCAGCCCGCGGGCAGGCCCGTGTCCGGGTTCACGTTGTTGAAGGTGCCGTTGGTGATGAGGTTGTCCGCTGCGGAGGCTGGTGCCGGGGTGATGGCCAACAGTCCGAGCAGCAGGGCTACGACGCCGAGCAGCGATGTGGCTCGCCGGCCCGGCCTGTTCGTGGAGTACTTCATTGTTTCCCCAATCTGTACATGTCGAGTCGACGCTATGTCGGCCGCAGGGGAGTAATAAAGGACCTTTTCGAACGCTGGACAGGGTCTTCATTACTATCTAGGGCGCTGCGTAGCCGTCTTCCGATCGGACTTCAAACTGTGCGACTCGATCAGCTGGGGCGGCTCGGAAAACCATTGCCCGGTGATCGAGTCGCACGGTTTGAAGTTGCGGTGCTGACACCCTCAAGGGGTCGGCGGCTCACGTGCTCCGTGCGCTCAGGCTCCAGCCGAGACCAACAGCACGACGACGTCGGTGCTGGTCCCCGGCGCTGGATAGGTCCCCACGACGGTGCCCCTGGGGGTCTCGGCGGCGATGTCGACCGTCTCGACGTCAACGCCAGGCGCCTTGAGCAGCTCTCTGGCTTCCTTGACGTCGGTCCCCACCAGGTTGTCCGGCACGACGATCGGTGGCTGGGGGTTCTTCGGTTTCCCGCCCTGGCTCTCGATCAGCACCACCGACTGACCGTCCGCCACGGCTGATCCCGGATCGGGGATCGTCGCCACGACTGAACCCTTTGGCCCCTGGACCCTCACCTCCACCCGCTGCACGTCCAAACCCTGCGCCTTGAGGTCCTCCTCGAGGGCTTTCGCGTCCATGCCGACCGCATCCGGTGGGACTGTCAGCCCGGCCGGGTCCGTCGCGGGGTCCGGGTCCGCAGGAGGAGTGGTCTGTGGTGTGGCGACGGCGGTGGTGACGTCCTGCGGCGAGGGCTGCCCCGACGACGTCGTCGCGGCTGAGGAGACACCTGGGTCGGTGGGTTCGGGCGCGCCCTCCGGCGACTGTCCACGCCAGACGGCCCAGCCCGCCACCAGCACGCCGGCGGCGAGCAGCCCCACCGCCACTCGTGGCCACCACTTCCTCTCGTTGTGCCGTTGGGGCGCGAGCGGCAGGGTGGCGGCGCCGGTGGGGCGCTGGGCGGCGAGTGGCACGGTCGCCGCGGTGGGCGGGGGCTCCGTCGGGAGGATCAACGTCTGTGGCTCGGCCACAGCAGGCAAGCCTCGAAGCGCCCGCTCCATTTCGCCGCCGTCGGCGAACCGCCGAGCGGGATCCTTCGCCGTCGCCCGGGCTACGACCGCGGCGAGCGGCGCGGGCACGTCGGCGACGATTTCGCGCACGTCCGGGACCTCGTCGCGGATGTGGCTCAACGCGACCGCCAAGGGCGTCTCGCCATCGAAAGGGGCCCTGCCGGTCAGCATCTCGAAGCAGAGGATCCCGACGGAGTACACGTCCGAGGCCGGCGTGACGGGCTCACCGGAGGCCTGCTCGGGTGACAGGTACTTGGCCGTTCCCAGCACGGAGCCGGCTTCGGTCAGCGTGGCCTGTCCGAGGCTGCGGGCGATCCCGAAGTCGGTGACCATCACCTGGCCGTCGGGCCGGATCATCACGTTGCCCGGCTTGATGTCCCGATGGACGATGCCCACCGCGTGCGCCGCCGCCAGCGCGGAGCAGACCTGGGCGGCGATCTGCACCGCACGACTCGGATGGACCTTGCCCTCCCGGTGCAGGACCTCGCCCAGGTGCTCACCGTCGACGAACTGCATGACGATGAAGTGCTGCTCCCCGTCGCGGCCGGTGTCGTAGACCTGCGCGATGTTGGGGTGGGCCAGTGCTGCGGTGGCCCGCGCCTCGCGGGTGAACCGCTCCACGAATCCCGGGGCTGAGGCGTACTCGGGCTTGAGCACCTTGACGGCCACGCGTCGGCCGAGGCGCTCGTCCAGACCCTCGTGGACGGTCCCCATGCCTCCGGTCGCGATCCGGCGCACCAGCCGGTACCGCCCGGCGAGCGTCACGCCGCCCACGGCTCATCCTCCGGACACATGAGGGCGAGTCTAGGCGGGACCGGGTTGGGCAGGCGGCGATACCCGCTCAGCAGCGAGACGGTCGCGGCGATGGGGTCCGGCCTCGACGACTTCAAACTGTGCACCTCGATGCGCGGGCAACGGTTTTCTCCTGGTCCCGTGCGGATCGAGTCGCACAGTTTGAAGGTCGGTGTCAGAAGCATCTGGGGGTGACGATAGGGGTGGGGGCGCGTCTGCCGGGGGGAAACGAAGAATCCCGCCACCAGGGCGGGAATCTGTTTGGCGGAGGATACGAGATTCGAACTCGTGAGGGCGTGAACCCAACCCGGTTTCCAACCGAGCGCCATAGGCCTCTAGGCGAATCCTCCATCGGGGATCCTACCGGAGGTCCTCCCGGCCCAGCAAAATCGACTCGGATCACTCATCGGCACCTCCTCGGTCGGTGGCCACCGGACCTCGTCCCACCTCCGCGCACGCCGTCGGGTGGTATGCCGTTCGGGAGGGGCCGACGTCGGGGCAGCCGGTCAGCGGCACGCCCAGTCCGCTGCCGATTCGACAGCGCCCCACAGGCAATCCGGGTTTACGCTGGTGGTGTCGAGGGCGGAGGTCCGAGATGGAATGTTGCCCCGGTGGCGACGCTTACGAGGCGGAGTTCTCTTCCGGCTTCGCCCAGCGCACCGCGCGTCGATATGTGCGACGCGGACTCGGCCGGGTGCCCCGCCGCATGGTGGACTTCCTGGAGTCGCGCGGGGTCTCGGGCGCCTCGGTGCTCGAAATCGGCGGCGGCGTCGGTTACCTCTCGGTGGAGCTGCTGCGCCGCGGTGCAGCGACGGCCACCAATCTGGACCTGTCGCCCAACTACCAGGATCAGGCCCGCGCCCTGGTCACCCGTTACGGGCTGGAAGGACGCATGACCAGCCGCCAGGTGGACCTCGCGACTGATCCTGAAGCCGCGCCGCCTGCCGACGTTGTCATTTTCCACCGCGTGGTCTGCTGCTATCCGAACTACCGAGCGCTGCTGTCATCGGCTGGTTCCCACGCGCGGTCAGCGCTGGTCTTCAGCTATCCCACGAACCATGCGCTTAACCGTGTCGTGCTCAGGTTGGAGACCTGGTCCCGGGTCGTGCGCCGCAACGACTTCCGCGGGTTCATCCACCAACCCGCGGCGATGTTCGAGGTGCTCGAACGCGCGGGGATGAGGCTCGCGATGCAGCGCCACGGTCTGGTCTGGTCCATCGCGGGCTTCGAGCGCCGCAGCACCTGACCGCCGAGGGATCTCGACACGTCGCCGCTCGTTCCTCGCAGCTCCTACTCGATCAGCGAGGAAGTCCTCCGCCGTCCCGGAGTCCTCGCAGCTCGTACTCGATCAGCGAGGGATCTCGACACGTCGCCGCTCGTTCCTCGCAGCTCCTACTCGATCATTGAGGAAGTCCTCCACCGTCCCGGAGTCCTGGCAGCCCCTACTCGATCAGCGAGGAATTGCTCCACCGTCCCGGAGTCCTGGCGGCTCCTACTCGATCAGCGAGGAAGTCCTCCACTGTTCCGGAAGTCTTGGCGTCCCCTACTCGATCAGCGAGGAAGTCCTCACCCTCCCGGACGTCCTCGCAGCTCCTACTCGATCAGCGAGGAAGTCCTCGCTGGCCGGGGTCAGCGTGGCCGCGGCGGGAGGCGGTGCAGCTGGAGGTCGTGGATGGCGCCGTCGGCGACGGTGCAGGTCAGGTAGGTGCAATTGGGCTCGCGGCGGCGGTCGGTGGGGGAGCCGGGGTTGAGCAGCAGCAGCCCCTCGTGCTCGGTGTGCCACGGGATGTGGCTGTGGCCGAAGACGAGGACGTCGAGGTCCGGGAAGGCGGCGCGCATCCGGGCCTCGCGCCCGGCCTTGGGCCCGGTCTCGTGAACGACCCCCCAGCGCAGGCCCTCCAGCTCCACCCGCGCGACCTTCGGCAGCCGACGGCGCAGCTCGTCGCCGTCGTTGTTGCCGTGGACGCCGATCAGCCTGGTCGAGCGGCGTTCCAGCTCGTCCAGGAGTGCGGGCGTGACCCAGTCACCGGCGTGCACGACGACGTCGGCCGCCTCCACCTCCGCCCACACCTGCTCGGGCAGGTCGCGTGCCCGGGCGGGGACGTGGGTGTCGGCGAGCAGGAGCAGGCGCAGGCTCACTGGTCCGGGCGCCCGAGCTGCGCGACGTAGGCCGCGAGCCGGTCGTCGGCGGGTGGCGGCTGGAACCCCGCGGCGACGATCTTGTCCAGCCGCAACGTGCTGTGGCGGGGTCTGGGGGACACGACCTTTCCCTTGGCCCAGTCCGCTGTGGAGGTCGTCGCGACGTCACCCGGGTCGCGTCCCCGGAGCTCGAACACGCGCCTGGCGACGTCGGCCCAGGTCGTCGTCGGGCCGGAGTTGGTCACGTTGTAGATGCCCGACGGCGCGCGCTCGGCCAGCAGGTGCGCGATCGCCGCCGCCAGGTCGTCGGCGAACGTCAGCCGCCCGAACTGGTCGTCCACGACGGTGGGTCGGACGCCCTCGTCGGCGAGCCGGGCCATCGTGCGCACGAAGTTCCTGCCCTCGCCGACCACCCAGCTGGTCCGCACGATGTAGTGGTCGTCGACGGTGGCTGCGGCCTGCTCGCCGGCCGCCTTCGACTGCCCGTAGACCCCGAGCGGGGACAGCGGCTCGTCTTCTGCGTGCTCCTCGGTGAGGCCGTCGAACACGTAGTCGGTGGACACGTGCACGAACGGGATCCGACGGCGGCGCGCGGCCGCGGCCAGGTGCGCGACCGCCGTCGCGTTCACGGCCCACGCACCCCGACGCCCCTCGTCGGTCTCAGCCGCGTCGACGGCGGTCCAGGCCGCGGCGTTGATGATGCAACTCGTGCCGGAGAAGTCGAAGGCGGCGACGGCGTCCGCGTCGGTGACCTCCAGTTCGGCATGCCCCACGCCGACGGCGCCGGGCAGCGCGGCCAGCAGCGCGCGGCCTAGCTGCCCGCCGGCGCCGACCACCAAGGGTCGGCGCGGGGCCATGGGTACGACGTCGGCGAGCAGCGGGTGGGCCTCGTCGGCGGCAGAGAGCTCGCACTGCTCCCGCGGTATCGGCCAGGCGATCCCCAGCGCCGGGTCGAAGAGGTTGACGTAGGTGTAGCGGTCGCGGGCCTCGGCGCTCCAGTGCTCGTTGACCAGGTAGGTGTAGGAGGTGTCGGGCTCCAGGGTCTGGTAGGAGTTGCCGACGCCGCGCGGCACGAACACCGCGTTGCCCGGCTCCAGTTCGACGGTGACCACGGTCCCGAAACCGGGGCCCTCGCGCAGGTCCACCCAGGCGCCGTACGCGCGCCCGGAGGCGAGGCTGACCAGCTTGTCCCAGGGCTCGGCGTGGATGCCGCGGGTGGTGCCGACGGCGTGGTTGTGCGCCAGGTTCTGCTGCACCGGCCCGAAGTCCGGCAACCCCAGTGCCGTCATCTTCGCGCGCTGCCAGTTCTCCTTGAACCAGCCACGGTTGTCGGCGTGGATGGGCAGGCGCAGGACGAGGAGCCCGTCGATCGCCGTCGGTTCCACCTGGAGGTCTGCCATCACTGTCCCTTCGCGGCGTACTTCGCCTCGGTGGCGGCCTTCATCGGGCGCCACCAGTCCTCGTTGTCGCGGTACCACTCGATGGTGGCGGCCAGGCCGTCGCGGAAATTCGTGTAGCGGGGCTCCCAGCCGAGTTCGTCGCGCAGCAGCGAGGCGTCGATGGCGTAGCGCAGGTCATGGCCGGCGCGGTCGTTGACGTGGTCGTAGGCGTCGGTGGGCTGCCCCATGAGTTCCAGGATCAGCTCGATCACCGACTTGTTGTCCATCTCGCCGTCGGCGCCGATCAGGTAGGTCGCGCCCGGGCGGCCGGCGTCGATGATGCGCAGCACGGCGTCGTTGTGGTCGTCGACGTGGATCCAGTCGCGCACGTTCAGGCCGGCCCCGTACAGCTTGGGGCGGATGCCGTCGATGACGTTGGTGATCTGGCGGGGGATGAACTTCTCGACGTGCTGGCGCGGGCCGTAGTTGTTGGAGCAGTTGGAAAGCGTGGCGTGGATCCCGAACGACCGCGCCCACGCACGCACCAAGTGGTCGGAGGCCGCCTTGCTCGCCGAGTACGGGCTGGAGGGGTTGTAGGGCGTCGACGGCGTGAACCTGGCCGGGTCGTCGAGCTCGAGGTCGCCGTAGACCTCGTCTGTGGAGATGTGGTGCAGCCGGGTGCCGTGCTTGCGGACCGCCTCCAGCAGGGTGAAGGTGCCCACGATGTTGGTCTGGATGAACGGCGAGGGATCGTTCAGCGAGTTGTCGTTGTGGGACTCGGCGGCGAAGTGGACCACGACGTCGTGGCCGGCCACCAGCTCATCGACCAGTGCGCCGTCGCACACCGACCCCTCGACCAGACGGCAGCGCGGGTCGTCGGGGAGGTTCTCGCGGTGCCCGGCGTAGGTGAGGGCGTCCAGGACGGTGACGGTGTCGGATTCGTTGCGGGCCAGCAGTCGGTGCACGAACCCGCTCCCGATGAAGCCGGCCCCCCCGGTGCACAAATATGAGGTCATGGCAGGAGTCTAGGGGTCGGGGCTCCGGCTGGAAGGGGCTGCGCGACGTCGGCCGGACTATTCGGAACGGCTGATTCTGGTGGCTGGCTGGGATAGCGTGGGCAGCGTCGGGGCAAACGGTTCAGGGGGCATCATGCGGGGAATCATTCTGGCCGGCGGGACGGGCTCCAGGCTCCACCCGATCACGCTGGGCATCAGCAAGCAGTTGGTGCCCGTCTACGACAAGCCGATGATCTACTACCCGCTCTCGACGCTGCTGTTCGCCGGCATCCAGGACATCCTCGTGATCACCACCCCGCACGAGGCCCACCTCTTCGAGCACCTCCTGGGCGACGGTTCACAGTTCGGCGCGCGCATCTCCTGGGCCACCCAGCCCAGCCCCGACGGCCTGGCGCAGGCGTTCACCATCGGCGCGGACTTCATCGGCGACGACAAGGTCTGCCTGGTCCTCGGCGACAACATCTTCTTCGGCCCCGGGCTGGGGACGCAGCTGGCCACGCTCAATGACATCGACGGCGCCTCGATCTTCGGCTACTGGGTGGCGGACCCGACGTCGTACGGCGTCGTCGAGGTGGACGAGTCGGGGCTGGCCATCTCCATCGAGGAGAAGCCGGCGGAGCCCAGGTCCAACTTCGCGGTGCCCGGTCTCTACTTCTACGACAACGACGTCGTCGACATCGCACGCAACCTCAAGCCGTCGGCGCGCGGCGAACTCGAGATCACCGACGTCAACCGCACCTACATGGAGCGGGGGCAGTTGAACGTCAGCATCCTGCCCCGCGGCACCGCCTGGCTCGACACCGGCACCTTCGACTCCCTGGGCGACGCCACCAACTTCGTGCGCACCATCCAGGCGCGGCAGGGGCTGCTGGTCGGTTGCCCCGAGGAGGCCGCCTGGCGGCGCGGCTTCGTCACCGACGACCAACTGCTCATGCTCGCCGACAGGTACGCCAAGTCCGGCTACGGGGAATACCTGCGTAACCTCCTGAAGCGCCGCTAGGCCAGTCTGGCCCTGAGCCCCGCCCGCACCGCCGGCCATTCGCCGTCGATCACCGAGTAGACGACGGTGTCGCGCACGTGGCCGTCGGGGAAGATGACGTGGTTGCGCAGCACGCCGTCCTGCTTCGCGCCCAGCTTCTCGATGGCCGCGCGCGACTGCCGGTTGTGCCAGTGCGTGCGGAACTCGACGGCGATGCAGCCCAGGTCGTCGAACGCGCGCCCCAGCAGCAGCAGCTTCGTGGCCGGGTTGATCCTGGTTCCCTGCGTTGCGCGCCCCAGCCACGTCGAGCCGATCTCGAGCCGCCGGTTGTCCGGGTCGAGGTTCATGTAGGTGGTCATGCCGACGGCCTTCCCGCTCCCCGGGTCCACGACCGCCCAAGGTGCCATCTTGCCGTCGGCCTTCAGCGCGAGTCGACGATCGATCTCGGCGGCCATCGCGTCGGGGGAGGGGATCCTGGTGTACCAGGTGCGCCCGAGGTCCTCGACGGCGACGGCCTCGGCGAGGTCGTCGCGGTGGGCCGGGCTCAGAGGCTGCAGTTCGACGAACTCATTGCTCAGGACTGGCGTTTCCGCGTAGCTCACGGGCAGAGGTTATCGCGGGCGGGTTCGCTTGCGCGGCTTCGTTCGTCCATCCGACGTCGGTCGCTCCGGGTTGGGTGTGCGTTTGGTGCTCGGTGTTGGAGCGCGGGACGCACAGTCAGCGTTTGGGCGCGTCGACGTCGGCGTGGCTCGCTGTGGGCGCTGCGGGTTGGGTGTGCGTTGGGTGCTCGGTGTTGGAGCGCGGAACGCACAGTTGGCCTCCGGGAGCGCCGACGTCGGTGCGGCTCGCTGGGTGCGCTGCGGGTTGGGTGTGCGTTGGGTGCTCGGTGTCGGAGCGCGGGACGCACAGTCAGTCTCCGCGAGGCAACGGGGTCTCGACACGGGCGCTCGCAGAGCTCGCGTGCCCTACTCGACCAGCGGAGTTGGGTCTCTCTCACCGTTGATCGAGTAGTGCCGCGCGAGCGGAGCGAGCCGGCCATGTGTCGAGATCAGATCAGGGCCGCGGCTCTCCATGGTCTCGACACGGGCGCTCGCAGAGCTCGCGTGCCCTACTCGACCGGCGGGGGTGGGGTCTCGACACGGGCGCTCGCAGAGCTCGCGTGCCCTACTCGACCCGCGGGGTTGGGTCTCTCTCACCGTTGATCGAGTAGTGCCGCGCGAGCGGAGCGAGCCGGCCATGTGTCGAGATCAGTGCTGCGGCGGGGGTCTCGACACGGGCGCTCGCAGAGCTCGCGTGCCCTACTCGACCCGCGGGTGCCGGCTACTCGACCGGCGGGGGGGGTCTCGACACGGGCGCTCGCAGAGCTCGCGTGCCCTACTCGACCCGCGGGGGTGGGGTCTCGACCCGCGGTGCCGCCCTACTCGACCCGCGGTGCCGCCCTACTCGACCGGCGGGGTCAGCGGCTCAGGGCTCCCAGATGTCGACGGCGCAGCCGGCGTCGACCAGGGGCTGGAGAGTCTCCACATCGGTGACGGGGTTGCCTTCGAGGAAGAGCAGCAGCAGCCCGGTCCGCGTCGCCAGGGGGGCCACCGACGACACCTCGTTGTCATCCAGGACCAAGAACATCAACGCGGGGAACTCAGGGAGGTTCCCGACGTGGGTGATCCCGTTCCCCGTCAGAACCAGGCCCGTCAGGTTCGGCAGGTTCGGCAGCGAGGCGAGGCTCGCGGCTCCGTTGTGGCTGACGTCCAGGTAGGCGAGCTGGTCGAAGCGGGACAGGAACGAGAAGTCGCGGACCTGGTTGCCGTCGAGGGAAAGCTCCAGGAGCTTCGGCAGGTCAGGCAGTCCGCTGAGGTCGCTCAGGCGGTTGTTGCCGGCCCAGACGGTGGCGAGGTCCGGCAGCGCTGGCAGCGCCGACAGGTCGCGCAGCTGGTTGTCCATGACGTCGAGGTAGGCGAGCTTCGGCAGAACGGGCAACCCGGTCACAGCCGTCAGCTGGTTCTCGTAGAGCTCCAGGTGGGTCAGGCTCGGCAGGCGCGGGAACCCGGAGAGGTTCGTCAGCGCGTTTCCTCCCAGCCACAGTGCGTCCAGGTTCGGCAGCGACGGCATGCCCGCGAGCGTCCGGATGCCCAAACCGGTGCAGTCCAGGAAGGTGACCTGGGCCGCGCGGACCAGCGTCAGCGGTCCGGTCGGGGCCACGCCCGCGGCGTCGGCGATGCATCCCCGCAGGGCTGGGTCGACGACCTTGCTGAGGTCGACGGCGGGCGCCGGCGCGGGAGCGGGGGCTGGCGAGGGCGTGGCGAAGCGGACGATGTTGTTGAAAACCAGCTTCGTGACCCAGCGGTACGACGTCCGAGATCCGGCCTGGTAGGCCTCCAGGACCCGCGCTTCAGCGTAGGCGCGGCACCCGTTGCGGCCGCTGACGGCGTCGTCGCACCTGGTCTCCCATCTCCGCCCGTCCTTGGCGGTCCAGGAGATGTGGGCTCCGTAGACCCCGTTGCCGCCGAGGGGGTTTGCTTTCCAGAGGGATCGCGCCGAGGGCTCGTAGGTGAGGTTGTTGAAGACCCAGTCGTTCCGCTGCACGAAACGGCCCTTCACCTGCGAGACGCGTGTTCCCCAGATGAAGGTGGTGCACCGCCTTGTCTGGGAGTACGGGACGCAGTCGGTCTTCCAGAGCCTGCCGCCGACGGTGTGGGTGCCGGGGGTGGTGTAGACGTCGACGTCGGCCCGCGATGGGGTAACCGCCGTCAGAGGCAGCAGCGCGATGCAGAGGGCCGCGCAGAGGAGGCGCCACAACTTCACAGGTTCCCCTTGGGTCGGCCGGGGCCGCCCTGGTCCCGGGGATCTGCCCTGAACAGTAGCGGTCGGCGCGTGCGAATCCGCAGCCCGGAGCCGCGTGTCATCGGGTCGGGATGGGCAGTCCCGCTCCCACCGGGCACGCTGGAGCCGACGTCGGAGCTCGCCAGACCCTTTACAGCGATTACCGACGCTGGTAACGTCGCCCCCATCGCACATATGGGAAAGCGTTCTCCCGTGGAATGGACCGCGGGGCGCCCCAGCCGAACAGCAGCCCAGTCACGTGATCAACGACCGATTGCAGGTGATGAAGAATGCCCATCGTCCACCCAAGAGCCGGCGCTCCGAGGCGAACTGCCGCGCTCGCGGCGGCCGCCGCCCTGGCACTGGGAGGCCTCACGGCCGCCCCCGCCGTCGCGCAGGATCCACCCCTTAGCTTCGACTTCAACTGCGCCACCAGCCCCACCGCTGACGGCCACGTCGGCGTTCTGCCGAACGTCGGCTACACCATCGAGCAGGGCTACGGGTTCGACGCCCCGCTGGCCGCCAACGCCTGCCGCGACCGCGGTGGTGACGACGCCGCCGCCCGCGACTTCGCCCTTCCGCCCGCCGGCACCGTCTTCCGCGCCGACGTCCCCAACGGCACCTACACCATCGTGTTCCGCACCGGCGACTACATCGCCTCCAGCAACTCCGGCCTCACCGTCGAGGGCAGGTCCCTGCCCAACCAGGGCGTCCCCAGCGGGCAGGTCGCCAACCGCGTGCTCGACGACGTGGTCGTCGCGGACGGCCAGCTCACCTTCACCTTCTCCGGCAGCTCGCTGCGGCTCAACGCCATCGAGATCCACGAGCCCCTGTCCGCCCCCACCTCGCTGGCGGCGACGGTGGATGCCGCGACGCCGCACGTCGCGCTCAGCTGGGATGCCGCCGACGGCGCCGCCGCCTACCGCGTGTACCGCCAGGAGGGCTCGGCGGATGCGCAGGTGTTGGCGGAGACCGACACCAACTCGTGGACCGACACCACCGTCGCGCTCGGCCGGGAGTACACCTACACGGTGGTCTCGGTCGGGACGACGGGGCTGGTGAGCCCGCCCACGGCGCCGGTCACCGTCGAGGTCGTCGACCCGGACGCGCCCGCGCCCGCCACGCCCACCGGCCTCACGGCGGCGTGGTCGGGGGAGCAGATCGCGCTGCAGTGGCAGCCGGTCGACGGTGCCGTCGCCTACGACGTCTTCCGCGCCACCGGCGGTCGCGAGCCGGTCTTCGAGACCCGGGTGACCGAGCCGGCGTGGACCGACGCCGCCGCCGTCGCCAGCGCCGACCACTCCTACCAGGTGGCAGCCGTCGGACTTGGCGGCATCTCGGAACGCACGGAGGTCGTGACGGTAGAGGCCAGCGTCCAGTACGCCCGCCAGGCCGAGCGCATCGACCGCGCACCGGTCGCCGTCGCAACCGACGACGGCGTCTACGTGGGGTGGCGCCTGCTTGGCGACGACGACGCGGACCTTGCCTTCCACGTCTACCGCGACGGCAGGCGAGTCACCGATGAGCCGGTCGTCGGCTCCACCAACTTCCTCGACGCCGAGGGCGACGCCGCGGCCACCTACCGCATCAGCGCGGTCCAGGACGTCGAGCGCTGGGTCACCCAGGAGTTCGAGGTCTGGGACGAGCAGTACCTCGACGTCCCGCTCCAGCGGCCCGCCGGCGGCACCAACCCCGACGGCACGGCCTACGAGTACCGCGCCAACGACGCCTCCGTCGGCGACATCGACGGCGACGGCACCTACGAGCTGGTCCTGAAGTGGGATCCCACCAACTCCCAGGACAACTCCCGCGCGGGCTTCACCGGCAACGTCTACATCGACGCCTACGAGTTCGACGGCACCCAGCTGTGGCGCCTCGACCTCGGCCGCAACATCCGCGCCGGCGCCCACTACACGCAGTTCCAGGTCTTCGACTACGACGGTGACGGCCGCGCCGAGGTGGCGCTCAAGACCGCCGACGGCACGGTCGACGGCGAGGGCACCGTCATCGGCGACGCCTCCGCCGACCACCGCAACTCCGGCGGCTACGTCCTTGCCGGCCCCGAGTTCCTGACCATCTTCGACGGCCAGAGCGGCGCCGCCATCGACACCGTCGACTACATCCCGCCGCGCGGCACCGTCTCGGCGTGGGGCGACGGCTACGGCAACCGTGTGGACCGCTTCCTGGCGGGCACCGCCTACTTCGACGGGCAGACCCCGAGCCTGGTCACCAGCCGCGGCTACTACACCCGCACGGTGATCGCCGCGTGGGACTTCGACGGTGAGAACCTCCAGCAACGCTGGGTGTTCGACTCCAACGACGCTGGATCCGCCTACACGGGTCAGGGCAACCACCAGTTCTCGGTGGCCGACGTCGACTCCGACCAGTTGGACGAGATCGTCTTCGGCTCGATGACCATCGACGACGACGGCAGCGTCCTGTACAACACCGGCCTCGGGCACGGTGACGCGCTGCACGTGGCCGACTTCGACCCGGAGCGCCCCGGCCTGGAGGTGTTCGCGGCCCACGAGTCCATGTCGGCCTCCGGCAACCGCGGCGCCACCTTCCGCGACGCAGCCACCGGCGAGGTCATCTGGTCCATCCCGGCCACCCGAGACACCGGCCGGGCCGCCATGGCCGACATCGACCCCCGCTACACGGGTGCCGAGGGCTGGGCCGTCGGTGGCGACGCAGCGTGGAACTCGCCGGTCGGGCAGCTGAAGTCCTCCGACGGTGAGCTGATCTCCGAGCAGATCCCGGCCGCCAACCACCTCGTGTGGTGGGACGGCGACCTCCTGCGCGAGATCCTGGACCACGACTTCGACCAGGTCGCCGGCCTGGGCGTGCCCACCATCGCCAAGTGGGACTGGGAGACCGCCACGGAGCAGGAGATCTACCGCGCCGACGGCACCCGCACCAACAACCACACCAAGGGCAACCCCAGCCTCCAGGCGGACCTGTTCGGCGACTGGCGCGAAGAGGTGGTCACCCCGCTGACCGACTCCAGCGCGCTGCGGATCCACACCACCCTCGACCTCACCGACGTGCGTTTGCGCACGCTGATGTCGGACCCGGTCTACCGGCTCGGCGTCGCGTGGCAGAACACGGCCTACAACCAGCCGCCGCACACGTCCTTCTACCTGGGCGACGGCATGGGCCAACCGGAAGCGCCGGTGCTGGACTACGTCGGCGGCGACCCCGCCCCCGGCGAGCCGGTCCCGCTGCCGGTGGACCTCCAGCTGGCCGTGGCGACGCAGTGCACTGGCCCGCTCAGCATGCTGCGGGTCAGCCTGACCAACGTCGACGACGTCCCCGTCACCGCGAGCGTCGAGACTGCCTACGGCACGAAGGCCTTCGACGAGGTCGGGCCCGGGCAGACCAAGAGCCTTCCCTTCCAGACCAAGCAGAAGGCATTGCCGGCGGGGGAGGTGACGATCACAGCGACGGCCACGATCGACGGCGACCCCGTCACCTTCACCCAGACCGCCACCTACGAGTCCCAAACCTGCTGACCCCCTGATCTCGACACGTGGCCGGTTCGCTTCGCTCACGCGGCGACTACTCGATCCCCGGAGACCTGCGGAGTCCGCACCCCGCTGGTCGAGTAGCGCCCGTGCCCACCGCTGGTCGAGTAGCGCCCGTGCCCCCGCTGGTCGAGTAGCGCCCGTGAGGAACGAACGGCGTCCTCGCGTTGAGCAGGGAGCGCCAGCGACCGTGCCGAAACGTGTCGAGACCCCTGATCTCGACACGTGGCCGGTTCGCTTCGCTCACGCGGCGACTACTCGATCACCGGAAAGGCTGTGGGCCGGCACCCCTGGTCGGGCAGGCGGGTCGCTAGGTGTTCGTTCCTTGCTCCGTCACTGAGCAGCAAACGCACAGCTAGCCGACGGGTCGCTCCCCGCCAGTCGAGTAGCGCCCGTGAGGAACGAACGGCGTCCTCGCGTTGAGCAGGGAGCGCCAGCGACCGTGCCGAACGTGTCGAGACCCCCCGAGACCCGACCTCAAGCGCGCGATCTCCTTTGTCATCTTGTAATCTTCCCGGAGAATTCCCCCACCTTGAACGGAAGCAGATGGCCGAGAGCGCTGTCGTCAAAACGCGGCGCCAAGTAGCCGAACCACCGGATCCCCCTGTTGGCCATCCCCGCCGTCGAGACATCCAGGGCCTACGCGCCGTCGCCGTACTGGCCGTGATCCTCTATCACGCCGGGCTACCAGTCCCGGGTGGTTTCGTCGGGGTCGACATCTTCTTCGTCATCTCGGGCTTCGTCATCACAGCCATGCTGCTTCGCGAATTCGAACAACATGGCCGCATCCGCCTCCGACGCTTCTACTGGAGGCGCTTCAAGCGGTTGAGCCCGGCTCTGGCGCTGGTGGTAACAGTCACGCTGGTCGGTTCGATCGCATTCCTGAGTCCCATGGGCTATCAGCCGATCACAGCGATGACCGGGCTGGCCACCGTGGTGCTGCTGGCGAACTTCGTCATCTCGGCGTCGACGGGCGGATACTTTGGTCCACTCGCCGAACTCAATCCCCTACTGCACACCTGGTCCCTCGCAGTTGAGGAACAGTTCTATCTGGTCTTTCCGGCCCTGCTCATGGGGGCTCTCCTGTTGGGGAGTCGCGGCTCTGCTGGCATGAGGTCTGCCCGACGGGTAGCGCTGCTGGCCGTCATGGGACTTTCCCTGCTCACTGCGCTGTTGATGCTCGCCATTGTGGAGGGCGTCGCCCTGCCTTACGGATTCACCAGCTTCTACAGTCCGTTTCCGCGGCTTTGGGAGTTCGGTGCCGGGGCGGCGCTGGCTCTGGTCCCCATGGGATGGATCCGCGTCCGAGGGACCGCTCTCGCCGTCGGGGTCGCAGGTTCCCTGATGCTCCTCGGTGCGTTCTTCATCATCGATGGCGGCACAGTGTGGCCGGGTCCTTGGACGCTGCTTCCAGTGGCTGGCACGGCGCTGGTGATCATGGGCGGCTCGTCGTCGGATCACACCAACCCCGTCTCGCGGCTGCTCTCCACGCCCCCGATGGTCAAGGTCGGCGACTCGTCCTACTCGCTCTACCTGTGGCACTGGCCACTCATCGTCTTCTCCCGTTTCCTGTGGCCGGACCAGCCCGTGGCGCCCATCGTGGCCGCCGTGGCCGCTGTGGTCCCTGCGATCGCGTCCTATTACTGGTTGGAGAATCCGATCCGGAATTCGGACAACCATGGGGGAGCTGGATCCATTCGCTTGGTGGCTCTTGCGGTGGCAGGTCCCGTGATCGCGGCGATGGTGCTCCAACACGGCAGCCTTCGCAGTTGGGGCTCCGAGGATGTCGAGAATTTCGTTGCTCAGGTGGCTGAAGAGCATGTCGGAAGGAAGAACGGGTGTGACGGTCGAACCCCCTTGGGCAGCCAGCCCGAAGGGTGCTCCTGGAACGTCGAAGCAGACGGATTGCCGATCTATCTCGTGGGTGACTCGAATATGGACCACTTCCTGGAAGGGTGGATCGCGGCTGCTGAGACTGTTGATCGTCCTGTCATGGCCGCCACAGCCAGCTCATGCCCCTTTCTGGACGTCTACGTCCTGGACACGCGCAACACTCGAGCCCGCGACGCGGCGTGCCGTGACTATGTGGAGGACTCCTTGGGCTGGCTGCGCAGTGCACCACCTGGGACCGTAGTGATCTCGAACTCACAGGTCTACTTGTTCCAGCCTCAGGTCGGTTTCGGCGCAGAGCCCACCCGGACATCCGATGCCTACGCGGACAAGGTGAGCACCTTCCGGTCGGGACTGGCTGAGATCATCCGGGATGTTCGGCGATCCGGCCACGAAGTCGTCATTGTGCAGGGAGTTCCGTTGTGGATCGGATCCGACGCGTGGGCCGGCAAGCGGTGTACCACCGCTGCTGTGATGCTCGGGGCGTGTTTCGCCAGCATGACCGTTGACGACGCCGCTGCGAGGCAGAGCGAGATCCGGGAGATCACGAGTTCGGTGGCGCTCCAGGAGGATGCCGACATCTGGGACTCCTGGCAGGCGATGTGCCCCGACGGTGTCTGCGCCACTCACGGGGATGGGTTCATGAGGTATCGCGACGACTTGCACATCACGGTGGGCCAGTCGGAAAGGCTGTCGCCCGTCTTTGGGCAGGTCCTCTCAGGTGGTCGCTGACTCGCCCTCGGCGGATGCCAACCAGCGGTAGCGACGCCAAGCGGCGACCCTCGGCGTCTTGAAGCCCCCATGCCGAGAACACCGCGTCGTCCACTTTGACAGACCCACTTGGGCCTTGCGCCGGAGGGCGCCCTGAGTTCGCCCCTCTACAAGCTGGCACCCACTTGTCAGACAAGTGACGTTGACGTGGCTGCCACCTACCCGCAGGATTGCGTTCAAGCGTGCAACGTTGCCGCGCTGATTGACGCGAAGGTGGCAAAGATGTCAGACAAGATGGACGAGTTGGTGTCCCGGCTTGCCGATCACCTGCGCGCCGTCAGCGTCGCGGACGGAAGCGCGCTACCCAGCGAGGCGAGTCTCATGTCGACGCTCGGTGTGGGCCGCCAGCAACTGCGGGAGGCGCTTCGGGTGCTGGAGGGGTTCGGTGCAATCGAGACCCGCCAGGGCGCAAGGCGTCGTTGGCGCGGTGTGGAGCTGGGGGAGCTGGTGTCGCTGTCGGCACAGCTCTTCGGCTCGCCGGCCGTGACCATGGCTGAACTGCTGACGGTACGTCAGGCGCTGGAGACGTCGATGCTGGTCAAGGTCATGCCTCTGCTGTCGCGCAATGAGCTCGACGACCTCCTGCGCCTCACCCATGCGATGGAGGACCTCGCCCACGAAGGAAAGTCGTTCGTGGAACTCGACGCGCAGTTCCACCTCTCGCTGTTCGCTCCGCTGCGCAACTCGACGCTCAACGGCATCCTGGGCGCCTTCTGGGCGCTGCTCGACGTCGTCGAGCGGGATGCGCCGCCGGTCACCGTCGAGCCCATCGTGGCCGAGATGCACACGGCAATCGTGCTGGCCATCGTGGATGGCGACTACGACCTCGCCGTCCATGAACTGGACACGCACTTCTATGGGGTACGCCGACGCGTCTCCCACAGGTTCAACCAAAACGCAGGTATCGCGCGGCCGCATCGGAGCGGCACGCGTGCGCAAACACAATCATGAAGGAGATTGGCATGAAGCGTAGGACTTTCCTGACCGGTGCGGTCGGCGGCACCGCCGGCCTCGTGGCGCTGTCGGCTTGCGGCGGCGAAGACACACCCGGCTCCTCCGGTGGCCCCGTCGAGATCACTTACTGGCTGTGGCAGGACGACGCCACCGACACCACCTGGACCGGCCTCGTCGACTCCTTCAACTCCTCGCAGTCCGAGGTGAAGGTCACCATGGAGACCATCCCCCTGGACCAGTACCAGAACAAGCTCACCACGGCCGCCATGAACGACACCGGCCCGGACGCGGCAAGGTGCAAGGACTGGTGGCTCGGTCAGTTCGCCCCTGAGGGTGCGACGGCGGACCTCACGCCCTTCGTGGACGGCTGGGAGGCCCGCGACGACGTCGTGGAGGGCTTGTGGGCAACTGGCAGGCTGCCTGGTGAGGAGAAGGTCTACATGCTTCCCCACCAGTACGTGACGCTCTACATGTACTACCGCAAGGACTACTTCGCGGAGGTGGGCCTTGAGGCCCCGACCACCCAGGATGAGTTCCTCGCCGCGGCCGAGGCTCTGACCGACGGCAAGCGCTACGGCATGGACGTCCGTGGCGGTGGCGGTGGCCAGGACCAGTGGCTCGCGTGGATGTTCGCCGGTGGCGCCCAGATCGTCAACGAAGCCGGTGAGGTGGTCATCAACGACGCCGCCGGCGTGGAGGCCAACCAGCGCTACCTCAGCATCGTCACAGACCTGCAGGCCGCGCCCCCCGGCTCCATCACGGCGGCTTTCGCGGACGTGAAGACCAACTTCGCCAGTGGCCTCACCGCCATGATGATCCACCACCCGGGGTCCCTGTCCGAGATGACCGAAGTCTTCGGTGACGACCTCGGCGTGATCCCGATCCCGGGCAACGGCTCCTCGCCGGCGCGCACGCTGGGCAGCATGAGCGGCAACATCATCATGGCCAGTTCCGAGAAGCAGGAGGCCGCCTGGAAGTGGATCTCCTGGCTCAGCGAGACCGAGCAGATGGCGACGATGTCCACCTCCCCGCAGGGCCAGCTGCCCGTGCTGACCTCCGTGATGGAGTCCGACGAGTTCACCTCCGACCCGAACCTGAAGGTCGCCGTCGACGCCATCCCCGACGCGCTCACCTGGCCGGCGCTGCCCGGCGTGGCGACGTTGGCCGGCAAGGAGTGGAACCCCACCATCCAGCAGGCCTTCCAGGGTGAGCTCACCAGCCAGGAGGCGCTCGACAAGATGGCAGCCGTCCTCGAGGGAACCGCCAGCTGATGTTGCTTGGAACCAAGAGGCTTCCGGTCCGGGCGGGCCGGAAGCCGTCCAAACGGGCCTACGAGCCCTATGTGCTGCTGGCGCCGGCCGTGCTGCTGATTGTGGTGTTCGCTGGATATCCACTGCTGCGCTCGGTCTGGATGGCGTTCAACAAGGTTTCGGCGTTCTCCGGGGAGATGGCGTTCATCGGCTTCGAGAACTTCGCCGCCATCCTGCGCGACCCGGAGTTCCCCTCCCACCTCGGGCGCACCGCGATGTGGGTCGGTGGCGCGGTGTTCCTCCAGCTCATCGGAGGGCTGATCCTCGCGCTGCTGGTCAACACCAGGTTCCCCCTCCGCGGTGTCTACCGCGGCCTCATCATGGTGCCGTGGGCGACGCCGTCGGTGCTGGTGGCGCTGATGTGGAAGTGGCTGCTGGACCCGAACAACGGGATCATCAACAAGGGCATCTCCGCTCTCGGGCTCAGTGAGCGCCCGGTGGAGTTCCTCTCCAACCCGGACCTGGCGCTGCCCACCCTGGTGGTCATCGACGTGTGGCAGGGCGTCCCGCTGTTCGCGGTGATGATCCTCGCAGCCCTCCAAGGCGTCTCGGGTGATCTCAAGGAGGCGGCCGCCACCGACGGCTGCGGCCCCATCGGCGTGTTCCGGTTCGTGGTCCTCCCCGCCATCATCCCGACGATCCTCATCACGGTCCTGCTGCGGATCATCTGGACCGCGAACTACATCGACCTGATCTTCATCCTCACCGGCGGCGGCCCCGGCCTGTCGTCGACGACGCTGGCGCTGCAGTCCTATCTGACGGCCTACAAGTCGACCAACTTCGGGCAGGGCGCTGCCTACTCCGTACTGCAGGCGGCGATCCTCGTGATCTTCGTGGTCATGTACCTGCGACTCACAGCCAAGAGCGAGGCACAGCGATGAGAAGGCGAACGTTCTCCTGGAAGAGGTCTTTGGGCACCTCCAGCCGCTACCTGGGCCTGGTGCTGATCCTGCTGGCCGTTCTGGGCCCCTATGTGGTGATGCTGCTGACGTCGCTGACGCCGCGGGCCGAACTGGCCGCGGCCGGAGCCAGCCTGATCCCGAAGGCCCTGACGCTGGACGCCTACGTCGAGTTGATCTCGACCACACCGTTCCTGACGTACCTGCGCAACAGCTTCCTGGTTGCGCTGATGGCGGTCCCGATCACGCTGGTGTGCGCAACCGGCGCGGCCATCGCGTTGTCGCGTTTCGAGTTCATCGGCCGTCGGCAGGTGATGACGGCGCTGATCCTGGCCCAGATGCTGCCCGCGGTGCTGCTCGTGCTCTCCCTGCAGCAGCAGCTGAACGTGTTGGGCCTGCTGGACAGCAAGGTTGGCCTGGCACTGGTCCACTCGGCCTTCGCCACACCGTTCGCCACCTGGCTCCTCAAGGGATTCCTCGACGGCATCCCACGCGAACTGGAGGAGTCCGGCCAGATCGACGGCGCCTCCAGCTGGCAGATCATCCGCCTGCTCCTGCTGCCGCTGCTCCTGCCGGGAATGGTGGCCGCGGGCACCTACGCGTTCATCCTGACCTGGAACGAGTTCCTCTACGCACTGACGTTCACCGCCTCCCCAGCCACCAGGACCCTCCCCGTCGGACTGCAGCTGTTCATCGGCGAGTACCAGATCCGCTGGGAACTGCTCACCGCTGGCGGCGTGCTGTCCGTGCTGCCCGTGGTGGCCGGCTTCCTGCTCGTGCAGCGACGTCTGGTGGCCGGCCTGGCCGCAGGCGCAGTCAAGGGCTGACCCCCCAAACCCCAACCCGAATGGAGTTTCGTGAAAATCCAAGACATCCAGTTCCAGCTCTCCCGGATCCCCCTCCCGGGAGGCACCTGGGGCGACCAGATCCACGTCGTCACACACATCGAGATCATCACCGCGGAGATCACTGCTGACGACGGTTCGCGTGGCATCGGCTTCACCCACACCTCCGGCGTCGGGGGCCGCACCATCCTCGCCATGCTTGAGGAACTTCGTCCCCAGCTCATCGGCAAGCCCGCCCACCCCCGCTCCGTGTGGCACGAAGCCTGGCACTACCTCCGCGACAGCGGACCCGGCGGGGTCACCACCCTGGCGTTGGCGGCAATCGACATCGGCCTTTGGGACCTGCTGGGTCACGCGCACCGCCTCCCGCTGGCCGACCTGCTCGGGCGAGTCCGCAGCCGCGTGCCCCTCTACGGCAGCGGGATCAACCTGCACCTGAGCGCCGACGAGGTGGCCGACCAGGTGGAGAACTGGAAGCGCACCGGCTACGGCGCGGCCAAGGTGAAGGTGGGCAAGCCCGACGTCGAGGAGGACGTCGAGCGTCTCACCAAGGTGCGCGAGCGCGTCGGCAACTTCCCGCTGGCCGTCGACGCCAACCAGGGCTGGACCCTGCCGCAGGCCGTGATCGCCGCCAACCGGTTCGAGCACCTCAACCTGCTCTGGCTGGAGGAGCCACTGCGCACCGACGACGTCGAGGGCCACCGTCGCCTGCGGCAGCGCTCACGCGTTCCGCTCGGACTGGGAGAGAACATCTACACCCTGCAGCACTTCAACCAGTACTTCCTGGCCGATGCCTGCGACTTCGTGCAGACCGACGTCGGCAGGATCGGTGGCATCACCCCGTACCTGGCCGTTGCGGAAACCGCCCGCGCCTACGGCCTGCCCATGACGCCGCACTTCATCATGGAACTGAGCTGCCACGTGCTGTGTGCGGTGCCCAACATCTCCTGGGCGGAGATGACCGAGGGCGGGACCTTGACCGAGCTCGGGGTGATCGAGCCGCAGCCCATCGAGGACGGCTGGTTCGTGCCGCGTGAGGTGCCCGGCCACGGTCTGGTGTTCGACACCGACTTCCTAAAGAAGCACGAGGTGACCAGGTGAGCGACGCCCTGTTCGACGTGAGCGGCCAGCGCGTGCTGGTCACCGGCGGTCTCGGCCAGATCGGCACCGAGTTCGTGCGGGCCTTCCAGTCCCGTGGGGCGACGGTGTTCGTCGCCTCCCGCAGCGTGACCCAGGCCCGCCTTGAGGAGCACTTCGGGGACGCTCGCAATCTGGTCGCGGTCCAGTTCGACGTCACTGACGCCGACGGCGTGCGCTCGGCGCTGCGGGAGTTGGCCGACGACGGTGGCCCGATCACGACGGTGGTCAACAACGCCGGCCTCGACACCCAGCCCAGCGCCCCACCGGAGGTCTCGGGCCCGTTCGAGGACTTCCCCGTCGAGATCTTCCGCGAGGTGGTTGACGTCAACCTGACGGGCACGTTCATCGTGACGCAG
Organism: Tessaracoccus sp. OS52; assembly: GCF_020687685.1. GTDB lineage: Bacteria > Actinomycetota > Actinomycetes > Propionibacteriales > Propionibacteriaceae > Arachnia. The sequence continues at coordinate 109,099 of NZ_JAJEWM010000004.1, forward strand.
GCCGCTGGTGCGGAGATGCGCCGCGCCGACGTCGGGGGCTCGATCATCAACGTCGGGTCCATCTACGGCATGGTGTCGCCGGTGCAGGACATCTACGCCTACCGCGCCGAGCAGGGGCAGCCCTTCACCAAACCGGTGGCCTACTCGGCCGCCAAGTCCGGCATCTACAACCTCACCCGCTACTGCGCCACCTACTGGAGCCGGCACGGGATCCGGGTCAACACCCTCACGCCCTCGGGAGTGGCACGAGACACCCAGGACGCCACCTTCAGGGCCAACTACACGGCCAGGATGCCGATGGGCAGGATGGCCGAGGCGGACGAGTTCAACGGTGCCGTGATCTTCCTGGCCTCGGAGGCGTCGCGCTACATGACGGGCGCCAACCTCGTGGTGGACGGCGGTTGGACCGCATGGTGAGGCCGACGCCCAACCTCGGGCTGCTGTTCAGTGCCATCGCCACGCCCGTGACCCGCGACGGTGGCCTCGACGCCGACGTCGCGGCCCGGCTCGCGGCACAGCACGTCGAGCGCGGCGTGGAGGGGCTGTACTGCGGCGGATCGTCGGGGGAGGGGTTGCTGCTGACCCCCGACGAGAGGCAGCGGATGCTGGCCGCGGTGGTCGACGGGGCGGCGGGCGCCATCCCGGTGGTGGCCCACGTCGGGGCGCTGAGTACCCGGGAGGCCATCACGCTCGCCGAGCACGCCCAGGAGGTGGGGGCGGTGGCGGTCTCGATGATCCCGCCGATCTACTACAAGTTCACCCCCGAGGAGGTGCTGGCGCACTACCGGGCCGTGATGGACGCCGTCGACCTGCCGATGATCGTCTACAACATCCCCCAGTTCACCGGGCAGGACATCGGCGCGGGCGACGAACTGCTGGCCGACGAGCGCGTCGTCGGCGTCAAGTACACCGCCCACAGCATGTACCAGCTGGAGAGGATTTCCCGCCACCGGCCCAACCTGCAGTTGGTCAACGGCTTCGACGAGGCCTATCTGGCCAGCCTCGTGGCCGGGGCGTCCGGGTCCATCGGGACCACCATCAGCATGCAGACCGACACGTTCAAGGCGGTCCGCGCCCACCATGACGCGGGGGAGCTGGCGGCGGCCCGCGGTTTCCAGCGGCGGATCAACGACGTCATCGAGAAGTTGGTGGACGTCGGCGTGTTCCCGGCGGCGAAGTGGGTGGAGGCGCAACTGAGCGGGCTCGAGCTGGGGCCGTGTCGCAGCCCGTTCGCGCCGGTGCCGCCCGCGGCCGAGCCGAGGCTCCGGGAGTTGGTGGGGACCATCGAGGCGAACAACGAGGAGGCCCGCGCCAGTCTTTCCTGAGCCCCCTGCAGAGGGCGACGTGCTATCCGCCACCCATCCGGACGCGATAGGTTCGCTCCTAGAACGAGCATGAGGAGTCCTGATGGTGAAGATCGTCGTCGTCGGTACCGGATACGTGGGGTTGTCCAACGCGGTCATCCTGGCCCAGCACAACGACGTCACCGCCGTCGACATCAACCGCTCCAAGGTGGACCAGATCAACCAGCGGGTCTCGCCGATCATCGACTCCGAGCTCCAGGACTACCTGGCCCGCGTCCCGCTGAACCTGACCGCCACCACCGACGGCGCCGCGGCCTACGCCGACGCCGAGTTCGTCGTCGTGGCCACCCCCACCGACTACGACGCCCAGACCAACTTCTTCAACACCTCCTCGGTGGAGTCGGTGGTCGCGGAGGTGCTGGCCGTGAACCGGGACGCGACGATCATCATCAAGTCCACAGTCCCAGTGGGCTTCACCCGGGAGCTGCGGGAGCAGCACGACGGCGCGCCGATCATCTTCTCCCCGGAGTTCCTCCGCGAGGGCCGGGCGCTGTATGACAACCTGCACCCGTCGCGGATCGTGGTGGGGGACCGGTCCGAGCGCGGTCAGCGGTTCGCCGACCTGCTGGTGGAGGGCGCCGTCGACACTGACACCCCCGTGCTGCTCACCGGCTCCACGGAGGCCGAGGCCATCAAGCTGTTCGCCAACACCTACCTGGCGCTGCGCGTGGCCTACTTCAACGAACTCGACACCTACGCCGCCTCCCGAGGCCTGAACACCGCGCAGATCATCGAGGGCGTGGGGCTGGACCCGCGGATCGGCACCCACTACAACAACCCCTCGTTCGGGTACGGCGGCTACTGCCTGCCCAAGGACACCAAGCAGTTGCTGGCCAATTACTCCGAGGTGCCGCAGAACCTGATCGCTGCCGTCGTCGACGCCAACCGCACCCGCAAGGACTTCATCGCCTTCGACATCATCAAGCGCAACCCGAAGGTGGTTGGCGTGTACCGGCTGGTCATGAAGTCCGGCTCGGACAACTTCCGGTCCTCGGCCATCCAGGGGATCATGAAGCGTATCAAGGCCAAGGGCATCCCCGTGATCGTCTACGAGCCCGAGCTGCCCGAGGACACGTTCTACAACTCGGAGGTGGTCCGGGACCTCGACGAGTTCAAGGACCGCGCCGACGTCATCATCGCCAACCGCCGCACCGAGGTGCTCGACGACGTGGCGGACAAGATCTACACCCGCGACATCTACGGCCGGGACTGATTGTCGGTCGGTCGGCTGGTCGGCCACCCGCGCAGCCGGGGCGCGACCTTGCTCGCGGCGCTTGGTCGCGGTGCTCGTGCTGGTTACAAGCCTTGATCCTCGTTACAAGCCGTGTACGGCCCGTATCGAGCACCAACGCCCGTAACTGGCGTGCCGGAGTGTTCCGCGTGATCCTCGCCAGCGCGACGGTGCGTCTCAGGCCTCCGCTCGGCGCGCGGTGCGGCGGGCGTTCAGGCGTTCCACCACCCACAACCCACACAGCCCCAGCAGGGCGCCGAGGCTGTTGGCGGCCAGGTCCATCAGCGACGCTGTGCGCGGCAGGGCGAGGTCCTGCACGGTCTCGATGGTGAACGAGAGCACGAACGCCGCGATGAGCCAGATCCACCGTCGGACGCTGGGCCAGGCGGCCGCGACGAGCACCGTCGGCACCGCGAACAGGACCATGTTCAGGGCGAAGTCGTAGCCGTAGAAGTTGCTGCCCGGGACGCCGACCCGCAGCCCGGCAACCGTGAGCCACCACAGCAGGTCCTCGATCTCGCCGCCGATCGGCAGGAAGACGACCGCCAACCCCGCGATGGCCCAGAGGGCGAGCAGGGAGATGAGGATGATGCGGCGCTTCGGCACGAGCCGAGTCTCACACGTACGACGGCGCCGCGCTAGTCGGTCCCGGGCGCAAGGAGCTCGACGAAGGCGGGGGCAAGCTTCTGAGCCTGGGGTACCGAGATGTGTTTGGCATCGCGGTAACGCACCATGGCCCCATCGTGGGTGGAGCACGTTCCGTTGCCGCACAGCTCATCCCATGAATCCCATAGGACAGCGTTGAGTTCCGAAGTCACGTCCTCCGAGATTTTTCGGAGCGGACCCTGGCGGGAGTCAGCGTCGGAGACGGTCATGGTCGACGAACAGCTGCCGTCCAAGATTGCGATGGTCGTGCAGGTTGCTGGATCCCAGGAGTCACCTTCGAGCCACAAGGGGATGCCCTGGAGAACTATCACCTCGTGCCCAGCCGACTGCGCTCGCTGAATCACGCCTCGCAACCCGGGTCCCCAGGCTGAGAGTTTCGCGTCCCGCTCGATCCTCGGCGTGCTGGCCAGCGGCCCGAGCCCCAGGTCGGGGTTGGAGATGTAGTTCTCGGAGTTCGAAATCACGAGGGTGCCTTGCGGTGCCTGTTCCAGCCACTGAAGTGAGTTCTGCACGTATGCCCGGCACTTCTCGTCTTGTGACGCAGGGAGACGCCTGTCCTGGATGGATACCTCAAGGAATGGGCAGGCGTTGGTGGTGGCGCTGACTATTGGGCGCTCGCTGGCCTCTGCGGCGGCGATCCAGCCCTCAAGAAAGTGGTCCATGTTGGAGTCACCCACCAGATAGACCGGCTTCCCCCCGCTGCCCAGATTCCAAGAGCATTGGGGTGGTTGGCTCCCCAGCGGCGTTCTCGAATCACAGCCGATTTCGTTTCCGAGATGGGCGGGCGTGACGTCTCGGCTGTAGCTCTCGATTGCTTTCGAACCCCAGTGCTGTGCGTTGCCTGCCAGGAGCGCCGCTGCCGCGGCGACAGGTACAAGGACGGTGATCGTGACGGCACGGGCGAGTGCCCAACCCACCATTCCGCGAGCATGCCGGACAGGTTCCTCAATAAAGTAGTAGGACAGGAGGGCTGGGATGAACGTCAAGAGCGCGGCGGCGAGTGGTGCCCATTCCACATCGGGCCACAGGAAGTGCGTGAAAACGATCAATGGCCAGTGCCACAGGTATAGGGAGTAGGACCAGTCGCCGATCCTTCGCAATGGAGTTGCCGACAGCAGTCGCGTGATGGGGTTGTGGAGCCCGCCTGCGCCGGCCACGATCACCAGCATGGTTCCTGCAACAGGCAGAAGGGTCCAAGGACCCGGCCAGATCATAGTGCCGTTTATGTAAAAGAAGGCCATTCCCAGCAGTGCGATACCCAAGGCTCCCACCGCTGTGGCCCGACGGCGGGTCCCAGCCCAATGGCTGTGTGGCACCAGTGCAAGAATCGCTCCGGCTCCGAACTCCCAAGCCCGTGAGAAGGGACTGTAGAAGCCCATGACGGCGGCCGCTCCTGGCATGTCGATTCCCGCTGTGTTGAGCGACAAGAAGGCCAAGGAGATGGCAGATAGGAGGAGAACCGCGAACAGCCCCGTACGTCGGTGGTCACCACTGGTACCTCGAGTTCGGCCTCGGCGCAGGCCCAATGCCATAGCACCGGCCAACAGGGCCGGGAACACCAAATAGAACTGTTCCTCTATAGAAAGAGACCAAGTGTGGAGGAGAGGGTTCAGGTCTGCCGCGGGATCGAAGTAACCGCCGCTCTTGAAAGCGGTCACGAAGTTGGCGACGAGAAGCATGGCCCCCACTCCAGTCGACGCTGCCACCTCCTGAGGGCCGAACGGACTCAGGATGAGTGTGGAGCCGATGAGGGTTACGACCACGGTCAGCGCGAGGGCCGGCGTCAGTCGCTTGAAGCGTCGGAGGTAGAAGCGGCCAAAGCGCACCCTCCCATGGGATACGTGTTCTCGGAGCAACATCGCCGTGATTACGAAACCAGAAATGACAAAGAACACGTCGACACCCACGAAGCCGCCTGGCATGGCAACTCCAGCGTGGAACGCGATCACAGATAGGACTGCTACAGCGCGTAACCCCTGAATGTCGTCGCGGCGCGCGGTGACTGTACTACCCGTGGGCGCAGGTGCAGTGCGCGTGGTAGTCCCCACGCTCCCCTCAGCCATACACCATCACGTCCCGTCTGCGCGGATACTTTGGCGGCCGTTGCTTCAAGGGCCGCATCTTCGGTCGATGCTATCTGGTTCAGCGGTTGGTCTCGTAGTAGGCGGCCATGTCGTCGGCGCGGAGGGCTTCCTTCAGGCGGGCCACCTTCTCCTCGTCCATCAGCACGATCGACTGCCCGTCGTTCGACGTCGCGGTTCCGGTCACCGGGAACTGGAACGAGCGCACGTTCTTGGCGTTCAGTCCCATCCCCATCCCGAGGTCGATGATCGCCTGGTTGGTGAGCGCCTCGTCGACGGTGAAGTTGGGCCCCAGCGTCGTGACCACCTCGCGGAACTTGTTCGGGTCGGTCAGGGTGTCCGCGGAGGCGATCTTCTTCACCACCGCCGTGACGACGTCGCGCTGGCGCTCGGCGCGGCCGAAGTCCCCGTTGGGCAGGTTGTAGCGCTCCCGGACGAAGACCAGCGCGCTCTCGCCGGTCAGTTCGACCTCGCCCGCGGGGAAGTCGTAGCCCTGGGAGCTGGAGGGGTACTTGTTCTCCACGGTGACGCCACCGAGGGCGTCGATGACGCGGATGAAGCCCTGGAAGTCGATGATCACCGTGTGGTCCATGGGCACGTCGAGCAGCTGCTCCAGCGTCTGGATGGTCAGCCCCGCGCCCCCGTAGGAGTAGGCCGCGTTGACCTTGGCCTTGCCGCGGCCGGGGATGTCCACCCAGGTGTCGCGGGGGATGCTCATCAGGTAGGACCCGGAGCGGTCGCCAGGAACATGCAGGATCTGCAGCACGTCGGAGCGGCCACGCTCGCCACCGCGGGTGTCGGAACCCATGAGCACGAAGTTGATGGGAGGGTTGCTGACCTCGCCCTCCTTGCTGGGCGGCACCACCACCGGAGCCGGCCGGGAGGCGCCGGGCGACGGCGCGAGCGAGGGCTCGCGCTTCACCGAGTCCAGCGCGTCGAGGGTGGCCTTGCCGTAGTACGTGGCCAGCGCCGCCGCTCCAACCAGCACCACAAGCAGCAGGCCTACGACGCTGAGCAGAAGCCACCGGTCGCGGAGGCGCTTCCTGGGCCGCTTGCCGCGGACGGAGCCCTCATCGTTTGAGAGGAAGTCATCGACGCTCATTCAGCGCTCCGATCGTTGGTTCACCAGCGAGTTCAGGCCACCCATTATCGCCTGCAGATGTGCGTCGATCGTACTTGCTGCCGTCGCTGCCGCTTCCGGGCCCCTGCGGTAGGGGTCGGCGACGTCGTCGGCGGCGTCGGAGGTGCGGGTGCGCCACAGGTGTTCCACGAGGTTGTCGAGGGTGACCGAGTCGGGCAGGTCGGCCATGGCGCGTGCCACGGAGCCGATGACGAAGGCCTTGCGCCCCAGCGTCGGCCACTCGTCGAGGATGTAGCGACGGTGGTCCGAGGCCATGGCGAGGATCAGGTCGGCGTCGGTCACCAGCTCGCGGGTCAGCTGCCGGGCGCGGTGGGCGGAGACGTCGCCGCGGTCGCCGACGAGGTCTCCCATGGGTGGGTCGATGGCGTCGCCGACGAGCGCCCGGGTGCCCGCGGAGCTGAACTCGACGCCGGGGGGCGCGGCGCGGCGGGCCACGACGTCGGCGTAGGCGGAGCGGCAGATGTTGGCGGTGCAGACGAACAGCACCTTGAACGGTCTGGATCCGCCGGCGGTCCGGCTTCCACCATCGGCGACGGCGACTGGCCGCGGGTGCTCGGCGGGGCGGGGGAGGTGGTCGGCGATCTCCAGCCAGGCGTTGCCCGGGCGGAAGCCGCTGTGCTTGATGCGGTCGAGGTCGAGGACGGCCGAGGAAGGCGACGGTTCGCCCGCGACGGTCGTCGAGCGAACCTCGCGGACCAGGTTGGGGTCGGCGCCGCTGAGCTGGAACACGCGACGCGCGACCTCCAGCCAGCTGACCACCCTGCCGTCACCGGTGAGGTTGTAGGTGCCGGCGGAGGCGCCGCTGTTGAGCAGGTGCGTGATCCCGGCGGCCAGCTGGGAGGCGAAGGTGAGGCGGCCGTGCTGGTCGCCGATCACCGACGGCGAGGTGCCGCGTCGGGCGGCGACGGCCATCGCCTCGACGAAGCCCTCCTCGCGGCCCATCACCCACCCGGTGCGGACCACCAGGTGTCGGGGCACCCCGGCGGCGACCACCTCGCCGGCCGCCAGGGCCTGGCCGTGCGCGTCGCGGAGGCTGAGGTCCTCGTCCTCGGTGTGGGAGGGTGCGGTCCGCTCGAACACGCAGTCGGTTGAGATGTGGACGTAGCGCAGGTGGTGCCGACGGGCCACCTCGGCAAGCCGCTGGGCGCGTTCTGCCGCCGCGGCCCAGCTCTCCTCGGTGACCGGGGCGTCGACGAGTCCGGTGGCGGTGTCGCCGTGGGCGTTGATGAGCACGTCGTAGGCCGAGAGGTCGACGGCGGTGGCGGCGCGCGGGGCCAGCTCGGCCGTCGTGATGCCGTCGGAGCCGGGGAGTTCGGCCAGGATGGCCCGGCCCAGTTGCGTCTCCGTGCCGGCCACCAGCGTCCGCCGCGGGGCGATGGGGGTGGCGTCGGCCAGTCTGGGGTTGAGGGTGTCGCGGTGGTTGACGATTGCCCGGTCGCGGCCGATGGGCCAGTTGATGCCCAGGGCGGGGTCGAACAGGTCGACGGTGGCGGCGCGGCTGCGGCCCTGTGGGGTCCAGTGCTGTTCCATCAGGTAGGTGAACGTGGTGTCGTCCTCCAGCACCTGATGGGCGTTGGCGACGCCGCGGGGCACGAACACGGCCGTGCCCGGGTCGAGGTCCTGGGTGAGGGTGCGGCCGAACCCCTCGCCCTCGCGCAGGTCCACCCAGGCGCCCATGGCCCGGCCGCGCACCACGCTGACGATCCGGTCCCACGGCTCAGCGAGGAAGCCGCGCGTGATGCCGCGGGACACGACGTGGGTGACGTTGTGCTGCACGGGGTCGAAGTCGGGCAGGCCGAGCGCGGTCATCTTGGCGCGGTGCCAGCCCTCGCGGAACCAGCCGTCCTCGTTGTGCTGCAGGGCCAGATGCAGGATCAGCAGGCCCGGGATGTCGGTGGTCTCGATTGACAGCTGGTTCATGCGTGCCGATCCTGCCCTGAGCGGTTCAGGACAGCTCCTCGATGATGGCCTGGGCGATCTCGGCGTGCCCCTGGGGGGACAGTTCCTCGCCGTCGCCCAGACCGGGCTGGCCGACGTTGATGAAGGTGCCGTCGACGTCCTCGACGCCCGCGCCAATGGTCTGGTTGTGCAGGGTGAGCCAGTAGTCGGCGCTGTCGGCGGTGGTGACAGGGGAGATGGCGATCAGTTCGGCCTCGGGCAGTTCCTGACGCAGTTCGTCGAAGTAGGCCGACGCGGCTTCCGAGAGTCCGTAGTCGCCGTCGGCGGTGCCGCCGAAGGTGACGACGATGTCAGGCTCGGCTTCGACGATGGCCGGGATGGACAGCGCGAACGTGCCGCACGGGTCGAAGTCGCACGACCTTGGCGACATCACGAAGCCGCGGCCGGGGGAGGAGAGGTTGACCACGTCGGTCCAGCCCAGTGACTCGGCCACGGGACCCACCCAGGTCTCGGCCGGCTCGCCCATGGAGTAGGAGTCCCCAATGATCACCACGGTGCCCGCACTCTCGGCCGACGGCGAAGTGCTCGGCGACGCCGACGCGCTGGAGGTGGCGGGCGTGGCGCTCGGGCTGGCCGGCGGGGCCGTCGACGTGGCAGGGGTCTCGGTGGTGGCAGGAGCAGAGGCGGTGGTGCCGGTTGCTGCGGGCTCAGCCGGGATGGTCCGGTTCGACAGGAGCGCCGCAGCGCTCAGCGCAACGGCCACCAGAGCCAACAGCACCAAGCCGATGACGCTCAGCTTTCCGGTGTCACGGGGTGCTCGCATGGCCTCGCTCGCTAGGGTCGGGTAGGTTCACCAGTGGGGTTGACATTACTGTAGTCACCGTGGCGCCGGTCCGGGCATCGCCTACAGTGTCACCAATATTCAATCAGAGACCTCTGGAACCCTGGAGGGTCGCGGCCTGACAAGGATGTTTGATGGAGCTTCAACAGTACCTGCGGATCGTTCAACGGTATTGGCGCAGCGTTCTGGCGACCATCCTGCTGTGTGTCGCACTTGCTGCCGGCTACACCTTGCTGCAGAGCCCCACTTATACGTCTTCTGCTTCCATCTTCCTCACCGTTGAGAGCGGCGGAACGGCTGGCGAACTATCTCAGGGTGCTACTTACGCGGAGCGCCAGGTTTCTTCATATGTGAATGTGGCCTCCACGGCGTTGGTATTGCAGCCTGTGATCGATCAGCTTGACCTGCAACTGACACCCCGTGAACTAGCTAAGAACCTAGACGTCTCGTCCCCGGCAGGAACGTCGATCATCGAGATTACTGCCCAGGATGGCTCACCAACCGCAGTGGCGGACCTTTCAAACGAAGTCGCTAAGAGCCTCCTCGCGGCTGTGGATGAGTTATCCCCTCCGGGGCCGGAAGGTACCCGACTGGTGAGCGCAACGGTGATCGACCAAGCAGTCGTCCCTACGGCGCCGTCCGCACCCCGCCCACCGCTGAATCTGGCTCTGGGTGGGCTCGTCGGCGTCTTGCTCGGCTTGGCTCAAGGTGTGCTGCGAAGCCTCGTGGATACACGGGTGAGGACAAGCAGCGACCTCGACGAGATCAGCGACGCACCGGTGCTGGCATCGATCGGCCGCATTCAGACCGCAGGTGAACGCGCTGCTGAGAACGAGGGCGCTCAATGGGCGAACGCGGAGGCGTATAGACGCCTTCGGACCAACATAGGGTTTGTCGGCCTCGGGGGTGAGAGGCGATCCTCGATGGTGGTGACGTCCTCGGTGGCCGGTGAGGGGAAAACTGAGACGGCAACGAATCTGGCGCGCGTGCTGGCGCACGCCGGTGAATCGGTGCTGCTCATCGACGCGGATCTTCGACGGCCTCAGGTGGCGACGCGTATGCGGTTGGACAGTGCGCTCGGGCTATCGGATGTCCTAACTGGCCGCGGGTCTCTTCAGGACCTCATTATTGACGTTTCGCCCGGGTACCTGTCGGTGCTGCCAGCAGGTACCGTGCCGCCCAACCCCTCCGAACTGCTCGGGTCTGAGGCCATGGCCCACCTGCTGGCGACTGTCGAGCGCCAGTATGACTACGTGCTTTTTGACGCTCCGCCGTTGCTTCCTGTGACTGACTCTGTCGTCCTTTCAGCTCAGACTGGCGGTGCGATAATCGTGGCTCGTTCTGGCGTCGTGCGTCGTCCACAACTCGAAGCCGCCTTTCACCTACTTGAAGCTGGTGAAGTGACACTTCTGGGGCTGGTCCTCAATGATGTCCCGACATCCCGAGCGGACGCGTACGCGGGCTACTACAGCAGCCAGCAGACAGAATTCGCGGCCCGACCAAGATCCTGAGTCGTGAGCATCACGCGTACTGGGGCCGCTAATCATGGTCTAACCGCCGATAGACGACACCAGATTCTCCGTGACGATCTCAAGCGCGCTGATGGTGGCTCACACCCGCAAGCGAGCCGCGTCGAGGAGTTCTTGGCTAGTCGAACGGGCAACGCCGGTTACTGAAGTCTTGGCTGCCACCAGCGAATCGTGAGATTATCGAGGGGCAAACGCCACCCCCATCGCGTGGGGCGTCAGATTCCGGGCACGAACTGCAAGCTACAGCCGGTCCCTGGCATCGCTGACTGCTCCGCGAGTATCGAAGAACCTCGTCGACTTTGCGTTCATTCCGGAGAGGTCAAAGGAGCTGTGCGCCTGCAGGAGCACAACAACGTCAGCCTCCCTCAACGCCGCATCTAGATCGCCAACACGATCAATCGCCCCCGTGCTCAATCTCCAAGACGGCACATGCGGATCGAAATATCGGAGATTCGCCTTCTTTGCGATCAGCAGATTGCCGATCGCCACGGCTGGCGACTCTCGTTGGTCTGCAATGTCCGCCTTATAGGTGACGCCGAGCAGCAGCACGTTGGAACCGTTCAGCGCCTTGCCTGACTCGTTCAAGATGTCCGCGATTCGGTTGACGATATAGGCCGGCATGGAGTTGTTGATTTCTTGTGCCAACTCAACGAACCGAAAAGGATATCCTAGAGCGCGGCGCACCTCGTAGGAAAGATAATTCGGGTCAATCGGGATACAGTGCCCGCCTACCCCTGGGCCGGGGGTGAACCTCATGAATCCGAACGGCTTGGTGGAGGCGCCCCGGATCACTTCCCATATGTCGATACCCAACTCGTGACAGAACTTAGCCATCTCGTTTACGAGGGCTATGTTGACGTGCCTGAAGGTGTTCTCCAAGAGCTTCGCCGTCTCGGCCTCGCGAGTACCCGACAGTGGAACGACCTCGTCAATGAAAGAGGAGTAAAATGCTACCCCGGCTTCGCACGCTGCCTGAGTGGAGCCGCCCACTAGCTTCGGAGTGTTCCTTATTCCGAAATCCGGGTCGCCGGGGTTGATTCGTTCTGGGCTGAAAGCAATCTCAAAATCTCGTCCGCCCACAAGCCCGGAGTGTGCTTCAATCAGCGGCAGCACCACCTCCTCGGTTGTGCCCGGGTATGTGGTGGACTCAAGGACGACAAGGGTGTTCCTTGAAAGATTTGCGCCGATCGCCTCGGCTGACGCCGTAACTGCGCCCAAGTCGGGTGCGCCTCCGTCCCCAAGTGGCGTGGGGACGCATATGACAACCACTGCCGACTCCGTGATGCAGGAGGCGTCGGTGGTGGCGACGTAGCCGGCGTCGAGCATCCTGGCGATGTCCGAATCCTCGAGGTCATCGATGTGGGACTGGCCCCGATTTAGCGAGTCGACCAGCGATGGCGTGACGTCAAGACCGTACACTTTCCAGCCAGCGAGGCTTGCAGCTTCAGCTAGCGGCAGGCCCACGTAACCTTGACCGATGACTGTCAGTGTTTCTTCCACGGCGCACTGCTCCAAATCACGTTGGTGGTTGCCATTCCTTCTGATGCGAACGTTACACCCGCTCCAGACAGCTCGGTTCCGCAGCCAGCAGCGATGCATGCAAGGCGGCTCTTCGCTTGGCCGTCTGCCTGGGAGCTTCGCCGGTAGTCGTGCCGACCCGACCGCCAAAGGGGGCCGAGGGCTGGTAGGGTCTGGGCCCGAGTCAAGGGTCTGGTGCGGCCAGGTCACTCGCGAGGGTATCCCTTCTAGGGATCGAGGGATAGGGGCAGCAGTGGTTATAGCAGTTCTCGCTCCGGGGTATCCGCCCGCCTTTCGAGGAGGAGGGCCTATTCGTTCCATCGAGGCGTTGGTGAAATCGGCTCCGATCCGGCTTGCTCCAATTGTCCTCACGCGGAACCGCGACTTAGGTCAGCGGGAGCCGCTCCCAGTAGAGCCTGACTCTTGGCAGCTGAGAGACGATGTGCCGGTGCTCTACGCTTCCCTATCGTCCCCCAAGAGCATTCTTCACGCTTTGTCGCGCGTGCGCGAACGCCAGCCGGATCTCATTCACGTAAACAGTTTCTTTAATCCACTCTTCAGTGTGCTTCCGGTTCTTCTGTGGAGGTGGGGGTTCTGGGGCAAAGCTCACTTGCTGTTGTCTCCAAGGGGAGAATTCGGCCAAGGAGCGCTCAGTCGCAGCAGGTGGAAGAAAGTTGCATACATGCTGGTCTTCCGTTCACTCGGTCTACATCGCTCGGTCTTGTGGCATGCCACTGCGGAGCATGAGGCCGAGGATATCCGTCACGTTTGGGGTAAAGATGCCGATGTCATCCTCCGTGTTAACGACACGTTGCTGCCGCCGAGCGCTGTTACGCCTTCGGTCAACGATAAGCCTGCGTTGAGAGCCGTGTTCTTGAGCAGGATAGTGGAGCACAAAGGACTCTCCATCGTACTATCCGCGCTCCGGCACTCTAGTCGACCGATATCCTTGGATATCTTCGGCGCTTCGGAGGATGCTACATACTTAGAAGAATGTCAGCGTCTTTCGCGTGAACTGCCATACGGGGTCACTGTCAGGTTTCGGGGTGAAGTTCAACCAGAGGCTGTTCGGGCGACGTTGGCGGATTTCGAGCTCCTTGTGCTCCCTACGGCCGGTGAGAACTTCGGTCACGTCATAGCGGAAGCGCTGTCCGCTTCCTGCCCCGTTATGACGACCCCATACACGCCATGGACTGACGCGCTTCGTTTGGGCGGGGGGGTTCTCGTCCCGGACCGGACAAGCGATGCGTGGAGTCAGGCTATAGAATCGTATGCTGAGCTCACACCCGAGGAACGTCTTAAGAGACGTTATGAGGCGGGTGAGTGTTATGAGTTGTGGTCTTCACGCACGAAGAATCCGCACCTCTGGGAAATCGCGGAAGAGGAGTTCCGTTGTAGGCAGTCGTGAGGACATCCGCTCTGCACGGCTGCCCCGGCAGGCTCATCGTCTGGGGACAGGCGCAGGATGGCCGAAGCGTTGCCTTGTCATTCGCAGGAAAGAAAGCGTCACAATCAGGGGCAGACTCGACGCCAAGTCTTGCAGCGTACCGATAAGGTTGTCAGGAAACGTGGAAAACCAGCCTAGTGGACCATGGAACATGAGAGCGAGTAGAACCATCCTAATGGGTGTGATGCGAGCACCTCGCCTCCATATAACCGCGACGAGGAGCGATACTGCGACGTAGTAGAAAAAAAGGTACACCGGCCCTTCGAGCACATAGGCGTTTGTGACAGGCCCGAAGCTATATGACGACTCCCGGCTGCCGCCTAGGGCAACATTTAACACCCTTCCCGTGGACACTTCGTCTCGATCCGGGTCCACAAAGCGGGGCACAAGCCCATATCTCAGCAGATCCCACGGTGTCGGGTGCTGAAGGAAGCCAGGTACTTCCAGGTCCAAAGGAGTATGCAATTCGAGTGCCCTTGAGTACTGGAGATCGAACCTTAGGCGGTCGAATGCGTCGACGGAATCACTGACCGTCACACCTGCGGCCTCGCGTAGTTGATTTCGGATCTCAAAGACAGTCGGCCAAGCAATCAGCACAGCCAGTACGGCAACTACTACGATTCGCGCCCTGACGACTCCGAATAGAAGAGCGAATGTTGCGAGAAAAGTGAAAAATTCTACTGCGGGAGCCGTGATCTGCGTCAGCGATACATTGATGACTTCCGCCGCAATTGGAATGCAGAGGACGGTAACAACAAACCGCCGCGAGCACTCACGACCGACGTACGCGGCGAAGAGCAACCCTATTCCGACCGGCGTCCACCCCGCCGTGAGGCTGTCTATACTTGCGACGAGTCCTCCCGCAGCATCGGAGACGCCAACCTGAGCCGAGACAGATCCCTTGCCGCCAACAGCAGCCAGGACACCGACAGCGCTGCTCACCGATATGGCGATGCACGCGAGGCCGGGCAGGCCCGTGCCGTACTCGCCTATGTTGTGGCTTGGAAGCAGCCGACCAGATTGCGGTCGCAAGATCTCAGGCAGCAAGGTCCCTGCGATCGCTATGAGCGCGACCGCCATTAAGAACCACGCATGCCGATTCTGGAAGGCGACTGCCAATGGGAGAATTATGAGCAGGTATGGGGCAAGGAGTGTAGAAGTCGTGGGGTAGCGCCTGAACAGGGAGGTAAATCTGCTTGGCTTTGTGAAACGGTCCCACCCGTCCCGGTCACGGCGATCGGATGTGGGTTGAGCCTGGGTGGGCGCTGGACGGGATGGATAGGAACGCAACGGGGTTACTCCTCTCGCTCCGCGTCATGGACGGGCCGGTAGCACTCTGCGCAGGCGTTCCCAAGCGTGACGAACACACGCCTCGACATGGAGGTGAACCTGGCCGTCCGTCAGTATACGGCGTGGCAGCGATGCCCGCCGCCACCAGCCTTAAGCGGCCCTGTCGGCAATTTGGGGCTTGGCATGGAGTCCACCTGACGAATCTCACTGTAGACTGGCTCGGCATCGGCTGTCGGTCGTTTGTCAAGGGTTTCGACTGATCCCGCATCGGTTGGACACACGGGAGGGTTTGGGTTTTGAAGAAGGCACTGATAACAGGCACGACCGGTCAGGACGGGAGCTACCTCGTCGAACTTCTGCTCGATAAGGGCTATGAGGTACACGGTACGAAGCGACGCTCGTCGTCCTTCAACACCGAGCGACTGGAAGAGGTTGCTGCGGCGGCTGGTCACAGACCTGACAGGCTCATGCTGCATTATGCCGATCTGGCCGACTCGAGTTCTCTCACGAACCTGATCCGTGACATCCAACCAGATGAGATCTACAACCTCGGTGCTCAAAGCCACGTGGCAGTCTCCTTTGATGTCCCCGAGTACACAGTAGACGTGACCGGCGTGGCTACCATCCGTCTGCTGGAGGCGATACGTGCCAGTGGAGTCGAGACGCGCTTCTATCAAGCTTCGTCGTCAGAGATGTTTGGTTCCACTCCGCCCCCGCAGAACGAGGAGACGCCCTTTCACCCCCGGAGTCCTTACGGCTGCGCCAAGGTGTTTAGCTATTGGGCCACTATCAATTACCGGGAGGCCTACGGACTGCACGCCTCAAATGGCATCCTCTTCAACCACGAGAGTTCTCGTCGCGGAGAGACATTCGTAACCCGAAAGATCACTAGGGCGGTAGCCCGCATCGTCGAGGGTGTTCAGGAACGACTTGTTCTCGGCAATCTCGATGCAGTCAGAGACTGGGGTTACGCACCTGAGTACGTCGAAGCCATGTGGCTCATGCTCCAGCAGGACACGCCCGATGACTATGTCGTGGCAACGGGCGAGGCGCATTCCGTGCGAGAGTTCGTGGAGGCAGCCTTCGATCGCGTTAACCTCCCATGGGAAAAGTACGTGACTACCGACCCGCGTTACCAGCGGCCCTCCGAGGTCGATGCCCTGATTGGCGACCCAGCGAAGGCCAAGAGGCAACTCGGCTGGGAGCCGAAGACAACCTTCAAAGCGTTGGTCGACCGCATGGTGGATGAGGACCTTCAGCAGGTCCGTGACGAGAAGGCCGGGCGCCGCGTCCGTGTTGACATCTGAGCATGAAGCCCAACAGTTCGGACGGCGGCAACCGGGACTCGCTCACGCTCGATTTCACTTCCGTCGCCCCCGACTCGGGAGGTGTTGGTGTCGTGGCATCAGGGGTGGCGCAGGGTCTGAGATCCTGCGGCGTCCCCTTTCGCTGTCTCGTCGACTCTGGCTCCCACCAGTCCTGGGTGGAGGGGTTTCCCGACCTGGCTGACGTTTTAGTCTCGACCGAGATTCACCTAGCGGCGACGAGCGATTGGCAGCGTTCGCTCCGCCGGCTTGTGCCTCGGTCATCTTGGCTGGCTCAAGAACTGATCGGTAGGGTGCGGCAGATTCGTGCCCGCTCATCCTCACGGTTGATCGGCCAGGGTGTGGTGTGGCAACCCTTCCACCGTGCTCCCATCACGACAACGCGGGGAGTCGTCACGGTGCATGACCTCCGCGTCTTCGAGCCTGGGCTCGCTTCCGTGATGGATCAACGGATCATCGAACACAACGTGCGGGAAGCAGCTGCTGTTATATGTAGTTGGCCCCACCCCTACTATTCGTTGATTGAACGGTTCCCCTTTGCTCAGCGTAAGACTTTCCTGGTCCCCCTTCCGGTGCTCAATCCCGGGCCTTGGCAAACACATGTGGCTCCGCGAGGAGATGCATTCCGAATCCTCCTTCCGGGCTTCATCACCCCTCACAAGAACCACGAGGTGCTGATCCGTGCCCTCCCGGAGCTAGCCGGGGGGCGGGTGGTCTTCACTGGCTCGGAGGACGGCACTCACGGCTACTTCCTGAGGGATCTGGCTCAGCGCCTTGGTGTCAGCGATCGTATCGAATGGCTCGGTTTCGTTGAATCTGAGCGGTTGGAAGCAGAGTACGCGCGGGCCGACCTCATGGTGATGCCTACCCGTTGGGAAGCGGCGAGTGGTCCGGTCTTCGAATCGATTCTTCGCGGCCTGCCGTTCGTGACAAGTGATATCCCTCCCCTTGCTTCTCAGTTGGCTGAGCTGCGGCTCGACGGTGCGACGTTCGACCCTGATTCACCCGAAGATTTAGCTGGGGCCGTCCGTGCAACGCTTGCGAGTTACGACGAGACAGTCAGTCGCCTGCGTCCTGTGGCGGAGGATCTGCGCGTACGCTCGTGGGCCGATATGGCGCACGAGTACAACCGGATATTCAACTGGGTTGCTGGGACTGCTGACAAACCGACGGAACTCATGAAGGGAGCAATCGAATGATCCCCGTCTCCGAGCCGGACCTTGGGCAACTCGAAAGGGAGTACTTGCTGGACGCTTTCGACAGTGGGTGGATCTCGTCCTTGGGGCGGTACGTGGGGGATGCCGAGACGGCGCTCTGCGAACTCACCGGGGCGCCCTTCGCCTCCGTTTGTACGAATGGCACGACCGCACTGCATCTCGCTCTTCTTGCAGCAGGGGTGACCGCTGGAGACGAAGTGATCCTACCCAGTCTCACGTATATCGCCACGCTGAACGCCGTGAACTACGTCGGTGCTGAAGCGGTGATCGTGGACGTGCTGGACTCAACCTGGTGCATAGACCCCGATGCGGTGGAGGCTGCAATCACGCCGAGGACGAAGGCTGTTCTCGCGGTCGACTTGTATGGGCAACCAGCGGATTACCCTGCCCTTAGAGCGATCGCGAGCAAGCATGGCCTCGTACTGATTGCGGACGCTGCCGAGTCCGTTGGCGCATCCCTGAGCGGCGTCAAGGCGGGGGCTCTGGCTGACATCACAACGTTTTCGTTCTTCGGCAATAAAGTCCTCACCAGCGGCGAAGGGGGTGCTGTGACGACCGCATCGCCCGAGGTGGATGCCAGGGTCCGTCAACTGCGTAATCAGGGAAATCACCCCGACATCCGCTATTTCCATGAAGTGGTTGGCTTCAACTACCGAATGACCAACCTTACCGCTGCGATCCTCACGGCACAGCTCCAACGAGCGCCGAGTCTGATTGCCAAGAGAAGGCGGGTCGTGGAGGGGTATCATCGCGCCCTGGATGCTGATCCAAGGCTCCGGCAGCAGGAGGTTGCTGCCGGGGCCGCCCCGAGTCCTTGGATGTATTCGGTGCGGCTCGTGGACTGCACGGTGGACGACCGTGACGCGCTGATCCGTGCCCTGGCCGAGTCTGGGGTCGAGTCGCGACCCGTCTTTCCGCTCGTGCAGAATATGCCGTTCGTCCCGGTCCGGCAGCAGTCGGTAACGCCTGTCGCAGAGCGGATCTCGCGGGAGGGTATCAGCCTTCCGACATTTCCTGACTTGAGTCCAGACCAACTTCAAGTGGTTTGTACCACGTTTTTGCAAGCACTCGAGAAGCGTAGTTAGGCGACCTTGCCGAAGACGCTTTTTGTGAGGCTCTTCAGGAGCACGCGGGTGGCCTTCGCTGTGGGCGGGAACGGGATCGTTAGCTTGACCAGCCTTTTTCTGTCGATCGCGATAGCCCGTGCGTCATCTGTGACCGGCTTTGCGGCATTCTCTTTCGCGATGGTGGCGTATCTGTTCACTACTGGGCTCACGCGCGCCTCGCTTACGAATTCTGCTCTGTCGATGCCGTCTGACACGGTCCTGTATAGGCTCTGTTTTCAGCGTGCCGCCGTTCTAGCGGTGGCTGGGTCAATGGTGATGCTCCTGTTTGGGACGCTCGCGGGGAACGGGTATCTCGTAATTTTGGGAGCAGCCTTTCACGGTCTCCAATCCTTGGACTTCGTCCGGACTTTCGATTCGGCCGCCGGAAATCAGCGTCGCGGGTTTGTCGCCAGCGCAGTTTGGGCCCTGGCCCCCGTCGGCGTGAGTGTGGCGTCGCTCTTCATTCCCGTTGACCCACTGCTTCTTTTCGGAGTATGGGCCGTCAGCGGAGCGATCTGCGGATATGTCTTGGTGCTGTTGAAGCGAACTCCACTGCGTCCACAATGGAATCGCCACTTGATGGAGACCAAGACCTCATCCATCTTCGCTCTGGACTACCTCGCGGGTTCGGGCGGGTCATTGATGACCACAGGATTGCTGGGTGCTCTTGACAACGGTCGTATCCTCGCCGCTATACGCGGCGCTGGCACGCTCCTCGGGCCGCTGAACCTGCTTTCTGGCAGCGCGCGCTCTCTTATGCTCCCCTTCTTGGGGCGACGTCGAGACGAGCCCTCACTCCAGTTTCGGAGCGCGGCCACTGCCATGTTGGCTCAAGTTTGTGTCTTTCTACCGTTGCTCGTCGCCTTGCAGCTGCTCCCGGAGTCTTGGGGCGAGCAGGCCTTGGGGGAGTCATGGGAAGTAGCTTCAATGGCGCTCCTCCCGATCAGCGTTGAGGCGCTATTCGGGTTGGTAGGCAGCGTCGCGGACTCCGGCCATCGCGTCGCGCTCGCCGGTTCGCGGAGCCTCCTGCTTCGGGTCCTGGTGGGTCTTCCGCGACCATTCGTCGTTCTGTGGTGCGGTTACCGATGGGGAGTTGAGGGGGCGGCCTGGGCAATGGCGGCGATCTCGGTCCTCAACGCTGCCTTGTGGTGGTACAGCTACCACAAGCTTGTGAGCCAGCTTGGAGGAGATCCGGAATCTGATAATGAATCCTGACTCCTTCCTAAGGCGCTCATTCAGTGGCGGGGACGCGCTGGTACCCCGGTGACGACGGAGCCCGGGGGAACGTCCCGCGTCACGCACGCACTTGCCCCGACAACGGACCCCGCCCCCACCGTAAGGTTCTCAAGAATGACCGAGCCGGCCCCGACAAGCGTTCTCTCACCGACCAAGACATCCCCAGAGACGATGGCTCCTGGGTTAATGGACACGAAGCGCTGAAGAGTCGCATCGTGTCCGATAGTGGCGTTCGGGTTGACGATGGAGAATGCCCCTAGTCTCACGTTCGTGGAGATCGTTGCCCCTGCGCACACCACTACCCCTTCTCCCACACTGGAGTGCCGTCCTACGATGGCCGTGGGATGGACCAATGTGGCGGGAAGCAGGCCAGCGGCAAGGTAGAGGGCCACCAGGCGCGTGCGTACGGCGGGCGATCCGATCGCCACTGTGAAGTACTCGGCGGCGCGCTGGCGCAGCCACGCACCATCTTCGCCCAGAAACGCGATCCCTCGCTCGTGCAGTCGGTCAAGGTGGCGGGGCTCAGGAGAAGGATCCGTCACCCCGACGATCGAGTAAGCACGACCGCCGCTATCCCTCATGTCCTCGATGACATCGATAGTTTCTCGAGCAAAGCCACCAGCGCCGACGACGACGATGCGGCGTGCCTCTTGGCTGGGAGAGGTGCTCATCGCGACAGTGCTCACTTGCGGGTGCCCGTGCGCGCGGCGTGCGAGTGTGCGGCAGAACGAAGGAACTTGAGTACTCTCACAGAAGTGTCCTCGATCTCGTACTCTGATGGCAGGATTCCCGTTGCTCTGGTCGCCTCAAAGAGGTCAAGGGTTATGCGGGAGGCGTCAATCACTGCGTCGGCATTCAACCCCGCAGCTATGATTGAGCCGCTATCCTGGCTTTCGGGTCGCTCGATGAAGTCTCGCATCGTAACGGCTGGGAATCCGAGAATGCTGGATTCTTCGCTGATTGTCCCACTGTCGGAAAGTACAAGCTTGGCATCTTGCTGAAGCCTGACGTAGTCGTGAAAGCCGAATGGTGGGTGGAACGTAATCCCCTCCTTCTCACATTCCTCAAGCGAGTCCAATCGCTTCCGGGTTCGCGGGTGTGTCGAGACTAGGACCGGGAGTTGGTATTCACGGCGAAGCGCTTGGAGGGACTCGACTGCAGACCTAAGCCTCTCGACGTTGTCGACGTTCTCCTCGCGGTGAAGACTCACCAACAGGTACTGCTTGGGCTGCAACCCTTGGCGTGACACCACATCGCTCGCTTCGATGGCGGTTGCATTTTGATTCAACACCTCACGCATGGGTGAGCCCGTGAGAAGAATTCGTGATGGGTGGATACCCTCAGCCAGCAGGTTGCGCCTAGCGTGCTCTGTATAGACGAGATTGTAGTCTGATACATGATCGACGAGTCGTCGGTTGGTCTCCTCGGGGACGTTCTCGTCAAACGATCGGTTCCCTGCTTCCATGTGGAAAACAGGGATCCGAAGACGCTTCGCCATCAGCGCTGAGATGCAGCTGTTGGTATCACCCAGGACAAGGAATGCGTCTGGGTTCTCCCTGAGAAGGACTGGTTCTATCTTCGTCAGGATTGTTCCCAGCGCGGCGCCCAAAGAACTTGTGTCGGCTTCCAGAAAATGGTCCGGCCTCCGGAGTCCGAGGTTTTCAAAAAACACCTCATTCAACTCGTAGTCGTAATTTTGACCGGTGTGAACCAGCACGTGATCACAGTGCCTGTCCAGCAATTTAGCTGTGGCGGAGATTCTGATGATTTCGGGCCTGGTGCCCACGACTGTGACAACCTTCAGCTTTCCTACCATGCGGCTAGACCACCTCTGTAATCGTGTCGGGACGTGATGGGTCGAAAAGGTCGTCGGTCCAGAAGGAGGTGTAGAGCTCCCCAGAACCGGTGTTCGTGATCCGGTGGGCCCACATGGTTGGCATATCGACTGCCACGGGCGCTGCCCCAGTCACGTCGAAGTGGAGCACCTCGTCGCTGAAGAGCCGGCGCAATGAGATTCGCGCCGCCCCGGCCAGGACCGTGAACCGTTCGACCTTCCGGCGGTGGTAGTGGTCCCCCCGGCTGATACCCGGGACCGTGGTGGAGAAGGACGACTGCCCCGTGCCCCCATGGCTGCGAATCACCTCGAAGAAGGAACCGCGCGCGTCGGCGTGCCGGGTGAGTGAGATCGGAGTCTTCGAATGGATCACGTAGGACCTGTAGGTGTTGAAGAGATCCCGGTCGAAGGGGTTGGAGATGTCCGGGATCTGACCTTGGGCATACAACTCAGCTTGGCCGGTGAGGCGGCGCAGGAGGCCAGAGACAGTCTCCTGCTGCTCCAATCCCGCCTGCCCGGAGGTGTCAACCGCCCCTGTCAGAAGGTCCGCGGCGTTCTGGGCATGTAGGAGGGTGAGTTCCTTGTCGTTCTCCACCGTGGGATGGCCACCCTCAGCGAGCAGATGACAGAACGTCGCGGTAACGGCGTTGTAGAACGGCTTGCCGTGCTCGCCGAAGAGGTTGGGCAACCTGACGTCGACGAACTCCGCACCGACATCGGCCGCTGCCGCTGCCAGGACGTCCCCTGCTTGGGCTTTAGCGGTGCCGTAGACGGTGCCGTTGCCGGCTTGGGTCGAGTTGGCGTACACCACCACCGGCGGAGGCGTTCCGGCCCGCCGCAGGGCTTCTGCGATCTGGTTCGCGAACAGGACGTTCCCGTCGCGGACCTCCCCGTCAGATGCCCTGTTGACTCCTGCGATGTGCACGAGGCGATGCGCGCTGGAGACCGTCTGTGCGGCCTCTGCCAAGTCGAATCCGCGCCCCACGGGTAGCCGCCCTGCGTCAATTCCCTGTTCCCTCAGGGCCGCCCGAGTGTGCCAGCCGAGAAATCCCTGTCCCCCCGTGAGCACTACCGTCACTGCGATACTCCAGCCCTAGAAAGCTCCGCCCGGACCTCTGGCAGGGTCAGGAGCAATGCTTCGACCTCGGTGACGGTCATCCGGGGGACTGTGTGAGAGTCGTAGTCGTCGTACTTCGCTTGGCTCGGGTCACCCTCCTCGAAGTAGGAGCTGTAGTTCAGGTCGCGGTTGTCTGCAGGGATCCTGAAGTACTCACCCATGTCCTTGGAGCGAGAGAGTTCTTCTCTCGTAGCGAGAGCTTCCGAGACCTTCTCCGCGTGTCGCGTACCGATGACCTCGACTCTAGCGTCGGACTTGAAGAGGTTGAGGACCGCCTGCGCCAGATCGCCGATTGTGCAAGCCTTCGCTTTGCGGATGAACAGGTCACCCTGAACTGCGTGGTGGAAAGCGAACTCGACCAAGCTCACAGAGTCCGCCAGGGACATCATGAATCGGGTCATGTCAGGGTTGGTGACCGTGAGATTCTTGCCGGCCTTCAGTTGACTGATGAAGAGAGGTATCACGGACCCGCGCGAGTACATGACGTTTCCGTAGCGGACGCACGAGACCGTGGTGACGGCATTCGGGTTGTTTAGCCCGTGCGAGTGAGCGACCTTTTCCATGAGCGCCTTGGACATTCCCATGGCATTCACGGGATAGACAGCCTTGTCGGTGCTGAGGCACACGAGGGACCGGACCCCGGCCTGCTCAGACGCCCGCACGACATTTTCACTCCCAAGTACGTTCGTACGCACTGCCTCCAGCGGGAAGAACTCACAGGATGGAACCTGCTTGAGGGCAGCCGCGTGAAAGACGAAGTCAACGTCGCGCGTTGCGCGTTCGACGCTGACGAAATCCCGTACATCGCCAAGGTAGAAGCGGAGGCGGGCATCGCCCAACTGGTGCCGCATACGGTCCTGCTTCTCTTCGTCACGGCTGAGGATACGAACCTCCGAGGCACCGAACTCAAGGAGCTTGGCCGCGACCGTGTGCCCAAAGGATCCGGTACCTCCCGTCACCAGAACGCGTCGGTCTGCGTACGAATTCTCTGTCATCGGTACTCCTCCATCATCGTCTCGTCATGACACTATCCAGCGCCTTGGTGATCTTGGAGGCAGCCGCCCGTGCGGACAGCTTCTCCATGTAGAAGGTTCGCCCCGTGCGGCCCATTGCCTCAAGAGCCTCGGGGCCCGCGTCAGCGAGGTGGCGGATAGCAGCAGCCAACGCATCGGCTGACCCCGGTGGCACCACAATGCCACCACCGGAGTCCTTGATCATGTTGGCGCCGTCGCCTTCCAAGGCGGCGAGGATGGGAACTTCGGAGGCTAGAAGCGACGGGATCTTGCTGGGCGTCGTATGCGCCAGAAACGGTCGGGATGCGAGGCTGACCAACTGAATGTCTGCCCGAGCCATCAACCCCGGCACCGCATCCTGGGGGACCCGCCCCGTGAAGGTCACGTTGGTCAGGCCCTCCTGCTTCGCCCGCGCCTCGAGACGGGCCCTGCTGATGCCGTCGCCGACGAGAGTGAAGCGAATGTCCGGGCGATTCATCAAGCTGGAGGCCGCGTCGATGAGCACGTCCAGCCCTTGAACCTCTCCGATGGCGCCCGCGTAAAGGACCTCCACCGGACCACCTTGATGCTTCTCGATTCCTGCCTGGCTCCGTAGCTCAGACACTGGACGAAAGAGTTCCTCGTTCGTTGGATTCGGAACGTAGACCACCTTGGATGGATCGATGTCCGGGTTACGTTCAAGGATGAGGTCCCTGACGCCCTCGGAGATCACGCCGATGACGGCGGACTTGCGCTCAGTCAGTCGGACCAGGGCGGCGACGACACGGGCCAGTCGTTGCCCGAGGGACCCGGTGGGGAACATTCCGCTCTCCACCAGCGAGTCAGGCCACAGGTCCTGAACATGGAGGAATACGGGTACCTGGCCGAACTTGCTGTGAGCCAACATGGGCGCGGCGACAGTGACGGGGGAGTTATAGACCCAGATCGCGTCCACGCCGCGTAGCGACCCAGATCCGAGGGCCGTGGCTGACAGGCCGAAACTGGCGTAATTGAGGGCTCTGCCAATCGCTGAGTGGCTGTGGTTCGGATACAGCGCCACCCTGGTGACTTCTACGTCTCCATGGGTCTCGCGAAGGCGGGGTTTCAGAGAATAACCCGGGTACAGTTTCCCGTCGGGATAATTGGGAAAACCCGTTAGCACTCTCACCTCGTGCCCTTGCTTGGAGAACTCTCGAGCATAGACTCCCGGCAGGGAAGCAGGGCCGGTCTCGGGGTCATACCACTGGCTCAGCAGGCCAAGCTTCATCGCCTCGCCTCACTCGGTCGGAGGGCAGCCCGAACGAACTCGGAGTTGGGGCGCTCCGGGTCGGGCAACCCCGATGGACCCTGTCGCTGTCCGAACCACATCACTTCGACTCGCCTCACCACGCCAGCGATTGAGGGGGCGAAGCGACCGAACAACTTCCCCACTGACAACGCTGATCGACATAGCCACGCAGGCAGGACGGTAGGGCTCCGGTCTCCAGCGAGTTCGAGAACCTCCTTGACGTTCAGTCCCTCCCACGGCTGGAGTAGAACTGCCGGGACCGGACCGGTGGCCACTCCTGCTCGGTGCACAAAGTGAACCAGCCCGGTCAAACTGCTGACCACAGACGGGTGGTCGCCGGGATGTGCGACGGTCGCTATTGGGGAACGGGCTACCCGGCGGAGTGCCTCGGTCGTTGCCCTGCCGTCTCCCTGGACTGACGTCGCTCGTACGGTTACAAGGTCTGTCCCGCGGGACGCCTCAGGCCGATCGTGGGCCAACGTGAGAAGTGCTGCCTCACCGAGGGCCTTGGAACGCGAATAAGGGGAGAAAGGGTCTACTTCGGCCGATGAGTCCAGTACTTGCCGGGCGCCCTGCACGGCAGCAGAACTGAGGTGGATCATTCGCCCCACAGCCGCTCGTTCGGCGGCGATCGCTACCACGGCAGGAAGCAGCGAGTTAGCGCCGAGCAACTCAGGGCCATCCGCGGCGTCGGGAGTAGCCAGACCCGCGGCGTTGACGACGACTTCTACGCCAGCCAGCAAATCCGCCAGAGAAGCTGTCTCAGGCAGGCGTCCCGCCATTTCCAAGAGGTCGGAAACCTCAAGAGCAGCAGGATCCAGATTCAGCCGAGGTGCCGTGATCGGCAGGATCTGTAAACCCTGTGAAGTTAGGTGCTGGACCAGTGCTCGGCCCACGAATCCGCTCGCACCCAAGACTGCCCAGCGCGTCGGATGCCAGCCCGGGCGCGGGGAATAGGCCTCGGGTAACGGCACCGCCGGAGCGGGCTTTTTCACTGGTGCGGGGAGAACGTCTCCGCGCAACCTCGGAAGCGCGAGATACACCATGGCCAGCCCGACGATGAGAGCTGCAGCAACTGACCAGTGGATGAGGGACGTGCCGGTGAGTAGCCCGATCGTCGTGGTAGCCGAGGTGAAGGCCGCCACAACCGATGCCGAGCCGACGTGGGAAAGCCCTGTGTTTGTCAGTCGCTGGTAGGTGTGGGTTCTATGAGCTCGAGCCACCGGCTCCCCGTGGCGAATGCGCCGGACAAGCGTTGACAGCGTGTCGGCCCAATAGATGGCAAGCGGAGCCAGGGCAGCCACTGGGTTCACACCGGCGAAGATTGCTCCGAGAGCGGTGGCTCCCAGAGCTCCTCCGAGGAGGTAGCTACCGACGTCGCCCAAAAACATTCCGGGAGGTGCCAGGTTCCAAGGAAGGAAAGCGATGAACGTCACTGCGGTGATGAGTCCAACGGTGGTCAGCCAGGGCTGGCCCGCGGCAACGCCTAGAACGCCGAATCCGAGCCCTGCTGCCAAACCGTTCAGTGCGGAGATCCCGTTGACACCGTCCATGAAGTTGGTGAAGTTCACGTTGGCCGCGAAGAACAATGCCGAGAGCGGCACCGTGAGCCAGGGGGCGCCGGTCGCCACACTCAGCGTTGCTGCCATTGCGGTGCCAATGCCGAGTTGAATCCCGGCGCGCACCGTCACCGGCAGTCCGCGAAGGTCCTCCGCAAGCCCCAGGAGCCCGCTCGCCACAGCGGCGAGCGTAACTACGCCAAACACGATGGACCAAGTGCCTGACGCCGTCGCAGTAGCCAGACCCGCCCCTATCGCGAGGCCCAACAGCGGGGCCAGGCCACCGCCACGAAGAGTCGGTCTGAGGTGAGACGACCGCTGGTTCGGAACGTCGAACGTGCCCATCCGCACCAGCAGGGGGCGAAGTGCGATGGGTGCGATCAGGGATGTGACTCCCGCTGCAGCCACAGCCGCCCACAGAAACGCGGTCATACCGTCCTCGCGTGGACCAACGCTGCTCTGTCGCGTGTCACGGGGGGTGCATCCGGTCTGTCGGATGGTTCCGGGGACGGGGGTAGTTCGATCATGGACTGGTCGTTCGCCATTCAGTTGACTGGGTGGCCACCGTCTGGGGGTACATCGTCGGTTCCATGTCCAGAAGTTCGAGCACTTCGTCCCGGCTAGTGGGGTACTCGGGGACCAACTCCGGATCCAGCGCCGGCACATAGACCTCACTGATCAGCGGGTGCTCCGACGGTGCGCCCTGCTCAACAGTGCTGAACAGGACCTCGTGCATCTTCTCGCCGTGGCGCAGACCGGTGAAGTGGATCTCGATGTCCTTGCCGGATTCGGCGATCATCCGGTTGGCAACGTCGACAATCTTCACGGGCTCCCCCATGTCGAGCACCAGCACGTCGCCCGGCCTGCCGATCGCGCCGGCCTGCAGCACCAGCTCGCAGGCCTCGGGGATGGTCATGAAGTACCGGGTCACGTCGGGATGGGTAACCGTCACGGGTCCACCCTTCTCGATCTGCGAACGGAAAGCAATCAGAACCGAGCCCCGGGAGCCGAGCACGTTGCCGAACCGGACCGAGAGGTAGGGCAGGCCGTGGACCTTCGCGTACCAGGCTGTGAGGCGCTCGGCCAGTCGCTTGGTCCGGCCCAGCACGCTGCTCGCGGCGGCGGCCTTGTCGGTGGAGATGTTGACGAACCGCTCAACCCCCGTGGCCTGCGCGCAGTGCAGCACGTTCCGGGTACCCAGAACGTTGGTCTTCCAGCCCTCAGCGGGGTAGCGCTCAAGCATGGGCAAGTGCTTCAGCGCGGCCGCGTGGAACACCACCTCCGGGCGGTGGGTCTCGAAGACCCGCATCAGCGCATCGGTGTCGCGGATGTCGCACAGCACCATGTCGTCGGTGTCCAGCAGACCGTTGCCGTAGAGCTCCAGCTGAACCCCGTGCAGGGCCGACTCGTCGCGGTCCAGGAGCACAAGCTTGGCCGGGCCCAGCTTGAAGACCTGGCTGGCCAGCTCCGCGCCGATCGAGCCGCCGGCGCCCGTGACCAGGACCACCTTGCCGCTGATGTAGTCGGCGATGGCGCTGATGTCCGTCTCCACGGGACGCCGGCCCAGCAGGTCGGCAACGTTCATGTGCCGAAGGGAGCCAAGCGTCACCTGCCCACCGATCATCTCCCGCACCGGCGGCAGCACCACCAGCTCGAGGCCGTGGGCGTCGCACTGCTCGGCAACTGACTTGATCAACTTTGGGGTGGCATTGGAGATGGCGAGGATGACGGCCTGCGCGCCCTGCTCCCGGGCCACGGTCACCAAGTGCTTGCCGTTGCCACGCACCCGGTACCCCTCGATGCGCAGGCGGCGCTTGTCGGGGTTGTCGTCGAGGAACCCGACGATCCGGTAGGGCGCGTTCTCGGCCTTGTCGACCAGCTGGGCCACCTGGTAGCCGGCATCACCCGCGCCGTACACGAGGGCCGGGACCGCGTCGTCGCCGGGGGAGTGCGGCCTGGCCGCGATGAGGATGCGGAACACCCAGCGCGCGGCCGCCATGAAGATGAGGGCCATCGGGGGCAGCATGATGGCGACGCCGCGGGGGAAGTCGGGCGAGATGACGCTGAAGAGCAGACCGAGCGGGATGGCGATGATCATCACCAAGGCGCCGACCCAGGAGGCCTCGGCGAAACTCCCGATCCGGTTGCGTCCCAGATACAGCTGGGTGAGCAGCCCGACAACCACCTGCGCGGCCACGGAGATCCCGGTGTAGCCGAGCACCCAGGCCCATTGGGGGTCAGTCAGCCGGAGGTCGTACCGGACTGCGAGGAACGCCAGCATGGCGAGGATCCAGGAGAAACCGTCCCAGGCGATGAGGATGGTGCGACGCCAGACCGCAGGCATTTTGTAAACGGTTGCGGAAAGTGGGTTCCCCGGAGTCCGCCACATTGGAGTGGTGGTCTTAGTCTCAGGTTCCCCGGCCATAGGGGCCACCATATCGCGGAGAAGGGGCTAGTCCGGAACCGGCTGCCGCCAATTCCATCGATGACGGGGAAGGGTTTCTGGCGTGGGCAGGCTGACCCCGAGCGAAACCCATTGTCACGGACGAAAAGGCTTTAGCTCTGCCTGCCCGGTGAATGTTTCAAGTCTTGATTGAGGTGTCGCGTGGTGAGACGAAAACTGCGACGCCCCTGGGTGGGACGCCGCAGTTCTTGGTCTCGACACGGGCGCTCGCTTCGCTCGGGCCCTACTCGACCAGCGTGGGGCACGGGCGCTCGCTTCGCTCGGGCCCTACTCGACCAGCGAGGGGGACTACTCGACCAGCGGGGTGAGGTTGCTCAGTAGTAGACGATCACCTTGTCGCCGACCTTCACCTGGGTGTCGAACAGCCACTTGATGGCATCGTAGTCCCGGACGTTGACGCAGCCGGCGGAGTTGCCGTCGTAGCCGACGCGGCGGAAGTTGTCCGAGTAGTGCACCGCCTGGCCGCCGTCGAAGAACATCGCGAACGGCATCGCAGTCCCGTAGATGCTCGAGACGTGGTCACGGGACTTCCAGCCGACGCGGTGGGCGCCGTTGCGGGTCTCCGTGGAGGCACCCTCCTTGCCGAAGCGGACGTCGACGACCTTCAGGATCTGCCCGTTGACCATCCAGGCCATCTTGCGCTGGTTCTTCGACACGCACAGCGCGCGGCCGGTCAGGCAGCGGGAATCGGCGCGGAAGGTGACGCTCGCCGGCGGGACGAACGGCTGCTCGACGGGAACGCCGGCCAGCGGCGGCGCGGAGGCCGGGATGGTCTTCTGGTGGGCGATCTTGGACGTGCTGAACATCACGATGTTGTTCAGGACGAACTTGTTGCTGGCGACGAACCTGCCGCCGGCGGAGTCGACCACCTTGGCCATCGCGTAGGAGCGGCAGCCGTTGGTACCGGTGGCGGCGGTGTTGCACTCGGTCTTCCACTGGCGGCCGTCGCTGGCGGTCCAGATGCCCGTGTTGGCGAGCGGGTTGGTGCCCCACACGGACTTCGGCGCGGGCAGGTAGGTCATGTTGTTGAAGACCCAGCCGTTGTGCGTGTAGTACTTCCCGGCGTAGGTGACCACCTTCGTCGCCCAGATGTCGGTGGTGCAGCGCACGATCTTGGAGGAGTACATGGCGCACTCGGTGTGCCAGTAGCGGTCGTTGACCAGGTGGTCACCGGGCTGGGTGTAGACCGACGTCGCAACAGGCGGGACGAAACCCTCCTCGACAGGGGCACCCGGGGGCGTGGTAGCTGGCTCCAGGATGGTGGTCTGGGGCGGGACGCTCGACGTCGAGAACTGGACGATGGAGTTGAGGACCTCCTGCTGCACCCTCTTGTACTGGCCGCCCTCCTTGATCAGGATGCTGGCCACCACGTAGTTGCGGCACGCGTCGGGGCCGGTGGTGGGGGTCTTGCACTCGGTGCGCCACTGGCGGCCACCGTCGTCGGTCCAGCGGGCGTTGTGGATGGCAAGGTTGTTGCCGGCCCAGCTGGACTCGGGCGAGGGCAGGTAGGTCATGTTGTTGAAGACCCAGCCCTCACGGTCGTAGTACTGACCGTCGTTCTCGATGATCTTGTTGCCCCAGATGCTCGTGGAGCAGCGCACGACGTTGGTCGAGTACATGACGCACTCGGTCTTCCAGTAGCGGCCGTTCACGTAGTGCACGCCCGGCTGGTTGTACAGCGTCGGCTCCACTGCCTTCGCCGTCTGCGTGGGGGCGATGCCGAGGACTGCTCCGACCACGACCACCATGAGTATGTATAGAGAGCGCTTGAGCATGCCCCGACCTTCCGAATACGCGAGGAAATTGCTTCCCGACGATAACACCGAGCCCAATCAGATCCCAATGGTCGCTGAGCTCGTGCGGGCAGGACGCCCGCCCCATTGAGTTGTCCTGCTTACAACACGTGGTGGCAACCGGATTCGGTTGCCACCACGCGCGGGGGGATTTCTGCTGGCTCAGCTGACAATCTGCCAGTTGGCCGTGATCACGCCGGCACCCGTGCCGCCGACGGCCTGCATGGCGCCAAGCGAGAGGTCCAGGCAACGGTCGCCGGAGTAGGGGCCACGGTCATTGATGCGCACGGTCACGCTCTTGCCGTTGGCCGCGTTGGTGACCTTGACCAAGGTGCCGAACGGCAACGTCTTGTGGGCTGCGGTCATCGCGTACTGATTGAAGCGCTCGCCGCTGGCGGTGAGGTTGCCATGGAAACCGGGGCCGTAGTACGAAGCGCGGCAGGTGTTGACCGGGTTGGTGTTGGCCGGCGGCACGAACTGCGAATCCTCAGGCATGCCCGAGATGGCCGGGGCTGCGGCCGGGATGGTGGACTGGGCCGGGATGGTCGAGGTGGAGAACTGCACGATGTTGTTGAACACGTACTCCGTCTGGTTGCGGAAGACGCCGCCCTCATTGGAGACGAAGGATGCCTGCGCGTAGGTGCGGCAGCCGTTCTGCCCGGTGGCGGCGGTGTTGCACTCGGTCTTCCACTGGCGGCCGTCGTCGCCGGTCCAGGTGTGGTTGTAGGCCAGCGGGTTCTTCTCCCAGACCGCGGCGGGGGAGGGCAGGTAGGTCAGGTTGTTGAAGACCCACGCGTCGTGGTTGTAGTAGTTGCCCTCGTGCTCCACGACGGTGGTGGCCCAGATGTCGGTCTCGCAGCGAACCACGTTGGAGGAGTACATCTCGCAGTCTGTGCGCCAGTAACGGCCGTTCTCGACGTGGTCTCCGGGCTGGGTGTAGATGTCGGCGCTGGCCATCGACGGAGCGGCGATGCTGAGCGCTGCCCCCATGACGACCAGGAGCAGGATGTGCAGCGAACGCTTGAGCATTGCCACCCCTTTCGAGTCCTCGGGTTGTGTGCGGGTTGGAGAAACTTAACACTCGCTGAGAGGAAATCCAAAGGATTCTCAGGTTCTGGTTTAGGGTGCGCGGCGTTATCGGTGATCGAGTAGGCGTCCGTGAGCGGAGCGAGCGGATGCCGTGTCGAGATCCCGGGGTGGTCTCGACACGCGCCTGCTCGTTCCTCGCGGGCGCTACTCGACCAGCGGGGGTGGAGGGTCGTCCTCGACCAGCGGGGGGTGCGTGTTACCGCTGATCGAGTAGGCAGCCGTGAGCGGAGCGAGCGGATGCCGTGTCGAGATCCTGGGGGTGGGGAGTGGTCTCGACACGGGCTGGCGACTTCGTCGCAGGCCCTACTCGACCAGCGGAGGGGTGCGCAGGCGCTACTCGACCAGCGGAGGGTGCGCAGGCGCTACTCGACCAGCGGAGGGGTGCGTGTTATCGCTGATCGAGTAGGCAGCCGTGAGCGGAGCGAGCGGATGCCGTGTCGAGATCCCGGGGGTGGAGAGTGGTCTCGACACGGGCTGGCGACTTCGTCGCAGGCCCTACTCGACCAGCGGAAGGGTGCGCAGGCCCTAGTCGACCAGCGGGGGACGGCGCCGGGAACGAGAACAGCATGCCGTGCCGGGGGGCGCGGACAAGGGCGGACGGGACCGCGAAGGACAGGGCGAACGCCGCGGCGACGGCGGGCAGCGTCGGGATTCCCCGGTCCTCGATGAGGTTGTAGAACGCGGCAATCACGGGCAGATGCACGACGTAGTAGGCGATCGAGCGGCGGCCGATCCCCTCAAGCCAGCGCACGACCTTGGTCCTGGGAATCCGGGGCGCGGCCCACAGCGCAGCCCCGCAGCCGGCCAGGGCGACGCCGAAGACCAGCAGGTTCTGACCGCTCGTGACGCCCTGGACGTGCAGGTGGGAGCCGATCCCGGCGACGATCGCAAGCCCGAGGAAGACGGACCAGTGAGCACTCTGGAGCCGCCGCAGGTGCGGCACCAGCCAAGCGCCGACGAAGAAGAAGGCGCCGAACCAGAAGTAGTTCCCCTTGTCAGGTGCCCAGTGGAAGAGGATCACGAGGAACGCGACGGGAACAGTCCAGGCTGGGATGAACCGCGTCCCCATCCCCATCAGGTACGCGACGAGCCCGACGGCGTAGCAGAACAGCAGCGTCAGCAGATACCAAAGGTGCGAGGCCCCGAGGTAGGCGGAAGGATCCGACGCGCGCTCCGGGACGTGGAGCCAGACGGTCAACGGTGCCCACAGCAACAGCGGCCAGGCGAGGTGCCGCAGCTTTCCGCTGACGTAGGTTCGCAGCGGCTTGGTCAGTGCCCGGGGGAGGAACAGTCCCGACACCAGCAGCAGCAGCGGGAGTCGGAAAGGCTCGACGGAGCGCGTCGCGTCCAGCAGCCACTGCGGCATCTCCCAGCCGTCGATATGGGCCATGCCGATGGCGTGGTTGACCATGACCAACAGGACCGCCGTCCCTCGCAGGAGGTCCATCCAAGTGAGTCGTCTAGCCGCCCTCGAGGCGCGCTGCGGTTCCACCGCGGAATGAAACATCGCCAGCAACCCTAAGGGAAAGCTGGGATTTCTCAGAAATATCTTCGTGGGCGGGTTGTGATCTCGTCACGTTTCGACACGGTCGCTGCCGCTCCCTGCTCAACGCAGGGCGGCCGGCTCGCTTCGCTCGCGCGGCGCTACTCGATCACGGTGGCGGCCGGCGAGCTCCCTCCGCCCGCTGGTCGAGTAGGGCCGGCGAGCTCTGCGAGCGCCCGTGTCGAGGCCATGGAGAGTCGTGGCCCTGATCTCGACACGCGGCCGGCTCGCTTCGCTCGCGCGGCGCTACTCGATCAACGGTGGCTGGCTGGTTGGCTCGCTTCGCTCGTCGGCGCTGCTCGATCAACGATGGCGAGGGCCGCGTTTGGACAGCAGTCCCCGACGAGCCCGCCCCGGGCGTATCATGGAACCCCCTCCGGGGGGCTGAATGGAGACAGGAACGTCAAGGAGGACGCCATGCCTGTGACCGTCGCTGATTGCATGACCGGGGCCGTGACCATCCGGGCGAACCAGAGCGTGCGAGCCGCCGCAAAGCTCATGAAGGCCAACCACACGGGGTTCCTGGTGGTAATTGAGGACGACCACGTCGTCGGAGTGGTGACCGCCCGCGACCTCGTGGAGCGCATCTTCGCCCAGGGCGGCTCGGGGGACGACACCGTCCGCAAGGCCTGCTCCGAGGACCTGCTCAGCGCCTGCCCGGAGGACGACCTGCCCGCCTTCATCGGCCTCATCCACGCCAAGGGGCTGCACCGCGCGCCGGTGCTCAGCGACGGGCAGCTCGTGGGGGTCGTCTCCATCGACGACCTGGTGGCGACCGGGCTGGACTCCATGACCAACGACATCTCCCGCCGCCGGGTCACGGAGCGGCTGCTCCAGCTGCCGCGGTCCGCCCGCAAGCACGACGCCCGCTCGCGGACCCTTGCCAGCTGAACGGGGTTGAACGGCGGCGGCTGACGGCCGGTGCGACGCGTGGGCGCCTCCGAGGTCTACGATCGAGCGCATGCGCCTAACTCGCTGGCTGGGTCACCCGGCTCGGGTAGTGCCCGTGGTCTACCTGATCGGCATCACGGTCGGCACGCTGCTGCTCATGCTGCCCCAGGCGACAACCAGTGGTGAGTCGGCACCGTTGCTGCAGGCGGCATTCACGGCGGTCTCTGCGGTCTGCATCACCGGTCTGACCACCGTGGACACCGCCACATTCTGGAGCCCCGTCGGCCAGTTCATCATCATGGCGCTGATCCAGGTGGGCGGCTTCGGCATCGTCGCACTGGCGAGCCTGCTGACCATGGTGGTCACGGGCCGGATTTCGCTGCAGGGCGCGATGGTCGCGGGTCAGGAGTTGCGCACCGGTTTCGGCTCGGTCCTGCGGGTGCCCCGGATGATCGCCGCTGTGATGCTTTCGGCGGAGGCGGTCACGGCCGTGGTCCTGACGCTGGGATTCCGCCCCCATACCGACAGCTGGGCGTCGGCGGTCTGGCAGGGAGCCTTCCACGCGGTCTCGGCGTTCAACAACGCCGGCTTCGCCCTCTACAGCGACAACCTGATGAGTTTCGTCGGTGAGCCCGGAATCATCGTTCCCATCTGTGTGGCGGTGGTGCTCGGCGGACTGGGGTTCCCGGTGCTTCTGGAGGTGGGCCGCAGGCTGTTGCGACGTGCCCCCAGCAACTCTGGGTGGAGCACCCAGACCCGGCTCACCGTCGCGGGCACCGTTTCGCTGCTGGTGCTGGGGGCGGTGGTCTTCGGACTCGCGGAATGGAACAATCCCAACACCATCGGCAACATGTCGGTCCAGGACCGTTCGCTTGCGGTACTGGCAGGGGCGGTGTTTCCCCGCACCGCCGGCTTCAACTCGATCGACTACGGCGGGGCCAGCGAGTCCACTCTGGGGCTCTACTACGTGCTGATGTTCATCGGGGGCGGTTCGGCCGGCACGGCCGGGGGTGTCAAGGTGGGCACCATCGGAATCATCCTGGCCACCGTCGTGGCCGAGTTGCGGGGCGAGAACCAGGTGGTTGTCGGCCCGAGGGCCATACCGGCGACGGTGCAGCGTGCGGCCCTCGCCGTCGTGATCCTGGGTTCCGCAGCAGTGGCAGTGGCCACCTACGTCATCGTCGCGACGGAGAATTTCACGCTGCAGCAGGTCCTGTTTGAGACGATCTCAGCGTTCGGCACCGTCGGCCTGACCACCGGGATCACCCCGCGACTCAAACCGGAGTCCTTGGTGATCCTTATGCTTTTGATGTATCTGGGAAGGGTGGGGACCGTTTCCGTAGCAGCGGCGCTCGCCCTGCGCGCACGTCATCGGCGCTACGTCCTACCGGAGGAGCAGCCAATTGTTGGGTAGATCGGGTGACCGACGGGTCACGGAAGAAACCGTGCTGGTGGTGGGTCTCGGCCTGTTCGGCTCCGCCACCGCGCGCGCTTTGGCGGACATGGACGTGCCGCTGATCGCCGTCACGGAGGACCACCTCCAGGCCGTGCGCTTCGCCGACGAGTTCAGCAACGTCATCGAACTGGACCCATCAGACCGCGAGGCGCTGGACCAGATCGGGATCGAGCGGATCCAGAAGGCGGTGGTCGCCCTCAGCAAGGTCGAGCTGTCGATCATGACGGTGCTGGCGCTGTCCGAGGCGGGCGTGAAGGAAATCTGGGCGCGCGCCGCCACCCGGGAGCACGGCGCCATCCTGGAACGCATCGGCGCCCACCACGTCGTTTACTCGGAGGCCTCCACCGGCAAGCGCGTCGCCCACGCCGTCTCGGGCTACATGATCGACTACTTCGAGTTCGAGGACGGGTTCGCCATGGCCCGCACCCGCGCCCCGCGGGAGATCTGGGACAAGTCGCTGCGCCAGACGCTGGTCCGCACCCGGAACAAGGTCACCATCGTGGGCGCGAAGAGACCCGGACAGGACTTCATCTACGCGGTGCCGGAGACCGTGATCCAGGCCGGTGACGAACTGATCGTCTCAGGACGGGTGGACGACGTCGACGCCTTCTGCCGGCTCAGGTGACGCCGGGGATCCCGCCGCTTTTTCGGTTCTGCCCGCATGCAGTAGACTCCCGGAAGGCTCCTCGCGCGGCGGTATCTCGCCCAACTCCCCCAGGGTCGGAAGGCAGCAAGGGTAAGTGAGCTCTTCCGGGTGCGCGAGGGGCTCTTTCCATGCCCTGAACCCTCAGTTTGCCCGGATGGGGGACTCCTGGGTTTGACTCCTGCCGACGTCGGCCCGGTCGTGGCCGGGAAGCGGCAACGAGACCCGGAACGTCGTTCCCACGCCCGGCTCCGAGGCCACCGAGATCTGACCGCCGTGCCCGTGCACGATGTCACGGGAGATCGCCAGCCCCAGGCCCGCACCGGGAATGTGGTGCTCCGTGGCCCCGTCGGTCCTGTAGAAGCGGGTGTACAGGTGGGACTGCTCCTCCGGGGTCATCCCGATCCCCGTGTCCGAGACAACCACGTCCATCGTCGACGCGGTCACCTGGGTGGCCACCTTCACCGTCCCGCCGGGAGCGGTGAACTTGATGGCGTTGGACAGCAGGTTGTCCAGTACCTGCGACAGGCGCGCGAGGTCCAGACTGGCCACCGGCGTGGGCTCGAGGTGGCGCTCCAGGGTGATCCCCTTCGCCGCAGCCGACGCCTGGGCCGAGTCGCAGGCCAGCTCCGCCAGCCGGTCGAGCCGTTCGGGCCGCCGTTTGAACGTCAGTTTCTCGTTTGCCAGCTTCTGGCTGTGCAACAGGTCCTC
This sequence comes from Tessaracoccus sp. OS52, assembly GCF_020687685.1. Taxonomy (GTDB): domain Bacteria; phylum Actinomycetota; class Actinomycetes; order Propionibacteriales; family Propionibacteriaceae; genus Arachnia. The sequence continues at coordinate 146,370 of NZ_JAJEWM010000004.1, forward strand.
CACGATCACCAGCAGCTGCTCGGCGTTGCGGTTCACCACGTCGAGGTATCCGGCCGCGGCCGGCGGGAGCTCCTCGTCGCGAGCCAGGTCCAAGTACCCGACGATCGACGTCAGCGGGGTCCGCAGTTCGTGGGACACCATCGACAGGAACCTCGACTGCGACTGCACCGCCTTCATGTGGAAGGTGACGTCGGTGAAGGAGATGACGGCCCCGTCGCGTTCGCCCCGGGAGTCAGTGATCTGGCGGGCGGTGGTGGAGACCACGCGCTGCTCGCCCTCGGGGGGACCCATCAGCACCAGGTAGTTGCTGTAGGACTCCGCCAGAGTGGCCCGGCGCAGGGGCCGGCGCTCCGGCGGAACGGGGATGTCGGTGTTGGGCAGGAACTCCAGCAGGTCGGCTTCGGTGGGATCCGTCATGCCGGCGGGCGTCACGAAGTCCAGGATCTGGCGCTGGTAGTGGTTGCGGAAGACGATGTTGCCGCGGCGGTCCACGACGATGATGCCGACGTCGACGCTGTCGATGATGTTCTGCAGCAGGCGGGCCTGGCGGGCGCTCTCCTCATGGAGGGCCATCTTCGCGTCGGTCTCCTGCTGGATCCGTTCGTTGGCCCGCTCGACGTAGAGCAGGAGGCCAGACATGAACCAGCCCACCTGGAAGACCGTCAGCGGCAGCAGCAGCACGCGCACCACGTCGACGGCGCCGAATTGGCCCACCTCGTCGCTCAGCACCGGGATGCCGACGGTCAGCAGCGCCAGCGCCGTCGCGATGAACAGTCCCACGTTCCGGTACAGCGTCACCAGCCACACCGTCGGGAGGAACATCAACAGGGAGACGGCAATCAGGTGGGGTGCCACCGAGTAGCGCAGCAGTCCGACGGCGATGAAGTCGGCCACCGGCAGGAGCCCGGACCAGGTCAACGGGATCCGCTCCCATGGGATGAGGCCTGCCACGATGGTGGCGACGACGGCGAGGGCGACGCCCGCGTAGAAGGTGCCCGGGTCGGCGAGGGCGCCTTCCGACGTCGCGAACACCACAGCCACTGCCAGCAGCAGCCCCATGAACAGGGACTGCTTGTTGAGGATGCTCCGCTTGGCGTTCTCGGTGTACGTCAGCCGCGTCCACAGGCGTCGGATCGGGTCGAGCATTTGTCTCCAGTGCTGGTCGTGCGGGGGACACGGGCAGGTGCACATGGAGCAGCGGCGTTACTGCTCCACTGGCGAAGAGAGTAGCGGAGCGCGACGCCAATTCCCGGGCGCCGGGCCGCCAGGTCGTGATGTCGGGGGGCTGGCATAGGGTATGGGTGTGGATCAGGACTACGACGAGTACGACGCTGCCGAGGCCGGCTTCGACTTCGAACCCCAGGACGGGCCCGGGCTTTTCGACGAGCCCGCTCCCGATGGTCGAGCAACTCCCTCCGCCGATGGTCGAGTAGCTCCTTCCGCCGATGGGCCAGTGGCGCCTTCCTCCGATGGTCGAGTAGCGCCGGCGAGGGACGAGCCGGCGCGTGTCGAGACCACTGCCGCGCGTGTCGAGACCACTGCCGCGCGTGTCGAGACCGCCGCGCCTCTGGCGCTCTACCGTCGCTACCGCCCGGACACCTTCGGCGACGTCATCGGCCAGGAGCACGTCACAGTCCCGCTGCAGCGGGCCCTGGACAACAACAAGGTCAACCACGCCTACTTGTTCTCGGGGCCCCGGGGCTGCGGCAAGACGACGTCGGCGCGCATCCTCGCCCGCTGCCTGAACTGCGAGCAGGGCCCCACGTCGGTGCCGTGCGGGGTCTGCCGTTCCTGCACGGACCTGGCGCGAGGCGGGCCAGGCAGCATCGATGTCATCGAGATCGACGCCGCCTCGCACGGCGGCGTCGATGACGCCAGGGACCTGCGCGAACGGGCCTTCTTCGCCCCCGTCTACAGCCGTTACAAGATCTACATCGTCGACGAGGCCCACATGGTCACCACGGCGGGTTTCAACGCGCTCCTGAAGCTCGTGGAGGAGCCGCCGCCGCACGCCAAGTTCGTCTTCGCCACGACGGAGCCGGAGAAGGTCATCGGCACCATCCGCTCCCGCACCCACCACTACCCCTTCCGGCTGGTGCCGCCGAAGGTGCTGGGGGACTACCTCTCGGTGATCTGCGAGGCCGAGGGCGTCGCGGTGGACCAGAAGGCGCTGCCGCTGGTGGTGCGCGCGGGCGCTGGCTCGGTGCGTGACTCGCTGTCGGTGCTGGACCAGCTGCTCGGTGGCGCCGGGGAGGAGGGCGTCGCCTACGAGCAGGCCGCGGCGCTGCTCGGGTTCACCCCGGACGCGCTGCTCGACGAGATCATGGATGCCTTCGCGGCGGGCGACTCCGCCGGCGTGTTCCGCACCATCGACAAGGTGGTGGAGATCGGCCAGGACCCCCGCCGGTTCGCAGAGGACCTGCTGCGCCGCCTACGGGACCTGGTGATCCTGGCCGCCGTCCCTGACGCCGCCCAGAACGGCATGCTCGACGTCGCCGCGGATCAGGCACAGCGCCTTGCCACGCAAGTGGCCGGCCTGGGCGCGGGGGAACTGACCCGCGCCGCCGAGGTGATCGCCACCGGCCTCACCGAGATGCGCGGCACCACCGCCCCCCGCCTCCATCTGGAACTCATGTGTGCCCGGGTGCTGCTGCCCGGTGCCGACGCCGACGAGCGCGGCCTGCACGCCCGCATGGACCGGCTGGAGCGGGTGGTCGGCATGCTCGGCAGCCATTCGGAGGCACCGCCGGCCAACTGGGCCGACGTGCCCTCCGCAGCCGCCGCCCAGAGGCAGCAGCCCGCGCAGCCGACGCCGCCCTCGGAGTCGGCGCCGCAGCAGCGGCCTGCGCCCGACGCCCAGCCCTCGGCGCCCGCCGGCGGGACGCCCGAGAACAGGCCTCAGTCCCAGCGGCCCCCGGCGTCGGCGCCCGCAGCGCCTGCCGACGCCGCGACGCCAGCGGCGATGGGCCACCCCATGCGCCAGCGCCCGGCCGGGCAACCGCCGTCGGGGACGCCCGTCTCCCAGGCGACGCCGGCACCGGCGCCGAGGGTGGTGGAGCAGCGGGGCCCGAGCCTCGGTGCCGCCGATGTGCGCCGGCTGTGGCCCGACGTGCTCGCCGAGGTGAAGAAGCGCCGTCGGTTCACGTTCATGATGCTCAGCCAGCATGCGCAGGTGCTCGACGTCACCGAAGGGGCGCTGGTGCTTGGGTTCGCCAACTCGGGTGCCAAGGAGAACTTCGGCACCAGTGGCAGCCTCGACGTGCTGGCCGACAGCATCATCGAGGTGATCGGGGTGGAGTTCCGGATCCAGTCGGTGGTGGCCAGCGGCGGTGGGGTGGCCGGCGCCGAACCGGACGAGCAGCGCCCCGCGCAGCGCCCCGCGGGCCAGATGCCCGCGGCACCCGCGCCGCAGGTGGCCGAGCCCGCGCCGTCGGAACCGGAACCGGAACCTGAGGTGGCCGACGACGACGCCAGCCTCGCAGACGCCGACGCGGCGGCCGCCGGACTGCTCACCGAGGCGTTCGGCGCCGAGGTGATCGACGTGAGCGAGCAGGACCGATGACCGTGTTCCCCGACGCACCTAAGCTGGGCCCAGGCACTGAGAAGGAGTGACAGATGTTTGAAGGACTCGACATGAATGCGCTGATGGAGCAGGCGCAGAAGCTCCAGGCCGACATGGTCAAGGCCCAGGAGGAGCAGGCGGCCAAGACCTTCGACGGCGAGGCCGGCGGTGGCCTGGTGAAGGTGACCGTCTCCGGCACGGGGGAACTGCTCGACGTCGAGATCAAGCCCGAGGCCTGGGACCCGGATGACACCGAGACCCTCTCCGCTCTGATCATCGCCGCCTTCCGCACCGCGAAGGAACAGGCCGACGAAGCCTTGAAGGCCGGGCTGCCGCAGATGCCGCAGCTGCCCGGGGGCCTCGGGTTCTGAGGTGTACGAAGGCCCCATCCAGGACCTGATCGACGCGCTGAGCCGCCTCCCCGGCGTCGGTCCCCGCAGCGCCCAGCGGATCGCGTTCCACCTGCTGGACGCGCCCGAGGAAGAGGTGTTCGAGCTCGCCGACACGCTGCGTCGCGTCAAGCAGTCCGCCAAGTTCTGCGAGATCTGCTTCAACGTGACGCAGGAGGACCGCTGCCGCGTCTGCCGCGACCCGCGTCGTGACCGTTCCATGATCTGCGTGGTGGAGGAGTCCAAGGACGTCATCGCGATCGAGCGGACCTCGGAGTTCCGCGGGCTCTACCACGTGCTCGGCGGCTCCATCTCCCCGATCGACGGCAGGGGCCCGGGCGACCTCCACACCAGGGAACTCTTCCAGCGCCTCGCCGACGGCGAGGTGACGGAGGTGATCCTTGCCACGGACCCCGACACCCAGGGGGAGGCCACCGCCGCGTACCTGAGCCGGATACTGAAGGACTTCGGCATCCAGGTCACCCGGCCTGCCAGCGGGCTCCCCGTCGGCGGGGACCTCGAGTACGCGGACCAGGTCACCCTGGGCAGGGCGTTCGAGGGACGTCGCTCCATGTTCTCCTCCGAGCCCCCGGACCGCGGCCCCATCACCCGGCGTCCGAGCGCCGAGCCCTCCGTCGTCGCGGACCAGGCACCGGCGTCGACGCCGGAACTGGACCAGGCACCGGCGTCCACGCCGGAACTGGGTTCCGCCGGGGGTCCGGCTCCCGGACCGCATCCGGTCTCCCTCTAGCAGCAGCGGATCATGCCGCCCGCGCCTTCGCACCAAGCCCGCCGCGCCCGCTGGGGCGTCGTCCTGCTCTTCTGGCTGAACGGCGCCACCTTCGCATCCCTCCTGCCCCGTTACCCCGAGATCAAGCGCGCCCTGGAACTGTCCGACACGTTCTGGGGGCTCTCGGTCGGGATCGGGCCGCTGGGCGGGCTCGTCGCGGGCCTTGCGACGGCGGCGCTGATGCGGCGGTTCAACTCGGCCAACGTCGCGGTCGTCTCCCAACTGGGCGCCATCATCATGATCAACGTCATCGGCAACGCACCGGCCGCGTGGGTGTTCGCCGGGGGCCTGTTCCTGATGCAGGCCTTCGACGCACTCACCGACATCTCCATGAACGCCCACGGACTGCGGGTCCAGCGCGAGTACGGGCGCTCCATCCTCAACTCGTTCCACGCCTGGTGGTCCATCGGCGCGGTGTCCGGCGGTTTCCTCGGCTCCATCGCTGCCCAGGCCGGCGTCCAGATCTGGCTCCAGTGCCTGGCGCTGGCGCTGATCTTCGTGGTGCTGGACCTGTGGTGCCGCACCCTGCTCCTGCCCGGACCCGACCGCGAAATCACCACCGTCCACGCCGACGGCGCCGCCCCCACCCGCAGGATCCCCGGCCGGATCCTGCTGCGCCTCGCAGCGCTCGGCATCATGGCCGCCGCCGCCGGGCTGATCGAGGACGTCGGCGCCACCTGGGGTGCTGTCTACATGGATCGCGCCTTCACCGTCGTCCCCTTCGTCGCCGGCATGGCGTTCGTCGCGCTCCAGGGAACCCAGATGATCGGGCGCTTCACCGGCGACGCCCTGGTGGACCGCTTCGGGCCCCGGGGTGCGCTGCTGCAGGGATCGGTTATCGCCGCCGTCGGGATGGGGCTTGCCCTGACCTTCCCCACCCCGGTGGGGACCATCGCCGGGTTCGCCTGCGCGGGTTGGGGCGTGGCGACGGTGATCCCGTCGGCGATGCATGCCGCCGACGAACTCCCCGGCATGGCACCCGGTACCGGGTTGACGATCGTCACCTGGCTGCTGCGCGTCGGTTTCCTGGTTGGGCCGCCCGTCATCGGTGCCATCGGCGACGCCACCTCGCTGCGGCTCGCGCTGTACGCGGCCCCCGTCTGCGCGCTGATCATGCTCGTCCTGAGCCCCTCACTCAAACGGATGCACCACCCCCATCGGTGAGCGCCTGACCTTCGCGCTCCGGTGGGTTCGCCACCGTTCGGTGCGTTCGCCACTGCTGTGGGGGTGGCGAGTTACGGCACCGGCAGCAGACGCGAGGCCCGCAGCCTTGGGGCAACTGGTTGAATGGCCCGTGTGACCACATTCCCCACGATCACGGCCGCGCAACGGCGCATCGGCCGTCGTGACTTCGACTTCGACCGCAGGGTCGCCGTCATGGCCATCGTCAACCGGACGAAGGACTCCTTCTACGACGCGGGGCGCACCTTCGAACTGCAGCCCGCCGTCGACGCCGCCCTCGCCGCGGCGGAAGCCGGCGCCGACATCGTCGACATTGGCGGCGTCCCGTTCAGCCCGGACGCCCGCGAGGTGTCCGAGGCCGAGGAGATCGAGCTGATCGGCCCCTTCATCGAGGAGGTGACCCGGACCAGCGACGTCGCCATCTCCGTGGACACCTTCCGCTCCGGGGTCGCGCGCGCCGCCATCGCAGCGGGGGCTGCCATCATCAACGACACCTCCGGCCTGTTCGACCCCGAGATGGCGCCCCTGGCCGCCGCGACCGGCGCCACGCTGATCCTCACGCACTCCAAGGCCGAGCCCCGAAAGCATCTGCGCCGCCCGCAGTACACCGACGTCGTGGGCGAGATCATCTCCTTCCTGATCGACCGCGTCGACCGAGCCGCCGACGCCGGCGTGCGGATGGACCAGCTGATCGTCGACCCCGGCCCCGACCTCAACAAGAACACCCTCCACACCCTCGAGATCTGCCGCCGCTTCGACGAGTTCACCCGGCTCGGGGCACCCACCCTGGCTGCCCTCTCGAACAAGGACTTCATCGGCGAGACCCTCGACAGGTCCAAGCAGGACCGGCTTGCGGGCACCCTGGCAACGACGGTGTGGTGCATCGAGCGCGGCGCCCGGCTCGTCCGCGCCCACGACGTCGCCCGCACCGTCGAGGCCGTACGCATGGCGGAGGCCCTGCTCGGCCTCCGCGAGCCCGCCTACCTGCGCCACAACGTCGACTGAGCCTTGGCCCTCCCCGGCGTGAGGGAGACCGAGGCGCCACCTGTATCCAGATACAAGCCTTGGTGCTCGTTACCCGCCGTACACGGCTTGTATCGAGCATCAAGACCCGTGACGAGCCGATCCGCGCTGCAGCAGAATTTCTTCCGAACCGATGTCGATCCACGCCCTTCCCGTTCGACGTCTTGAATGAGAGGGTCGATACGCGACCCCCACACCAAGGAGTTGAAAATGTCGAAGTTCATGTTGATCATGCGGGCCACCGACGAAGCAGTCGAGGCCTACAAGGACATCCCGTTCGAGCAGGTCATCGAACGGATGGGCCGCTACAACGAGGCGCTCATGAAGGCCGGCGTGATGATCGGCGGTGATGGCCTGGCTGAGGAGCCCGGCCTGGTGGTGGACTTCTCCACCGAGACCCCGCTGGTGACCGACGGCCCCTACGGCGAGACCAAGGAACTGTTCTCCGGGTTCTGGATGCTCGAGGTGCCGACCATCGAGGAAGCCGCCGAGTGGGCCAAGCGCTGCCCGCTGGGTCCCGGCAGCAAGCTGGAGGTGCGACGCGTCACCGACGAGTCCGACTTCCCCGCCGACAACGAGTGGATCGAGAAGGAGAAGGGTTGGCGCGAGGAAGAGGCGCTCCGCGCCCAGTGACGACGGCGAACGCGCGGCCCGCGACGGCTGACGCCCGGCCGGGCCGCGGCCGATGACCGGCGACGACGACACACGCCGGGCGGAGGAATCCGCCCGGCGTGCCGTCGCCGCGGTCTGGCGGATCGAGGCCGCGAAGATCGTCGCGACCCTGACCCGCATCGTCGGCGACTTCTCCCTTGCCGAGGACCTCGCCCAGGATGCGCTCAGCGAGGCGCTGGCGTCCTGGCCGCAGCAGGGCGTGCCCCGCAACCCGGCGGCGTGGCTCACCGCCGTCGCCAAACGCCGCGCCATCGACCAGTGGCGCCGCGACGTCCGGCACCGCGACCACCTGGCAGAGCTCGCCTTCGGCATCGACCAGCGCCCACCCGATGCGCTGCCCTGGGACCCCGACGCCATCGACGACGACGTCGTGCGCCTGATCTTCATCGCCTGCCACCCCGTGCTGAGCGGGCAGGCGCAGGTCGCGCTGACCCTGCGGGTGGTCGCGGGCCTGACCACCGACGAGATCGCGGCAGCCTTCCTCACCTCGACGGCGACCGTCCAGCAACGCATCGTGCGCGCGAAGAAGACCCTGGCCGACGCCGCCGTCGGGTTCGAGGTGCCGCCGCGCGAGGAACTGCCGGCGCGGATGAGGGGCGTCCTCGGGGTGCTCTACCTGCTGTTCACCGAGGGGCACTCCGCCAGCCACGGGGAGGGCTGGATGCGCCCGGACCTCGCCGCGGAAGCCATCCGGCTGGCACGGATCCTGGTGGCACTGCTGCCCGGCAGCGCAGAGGCGCACGGACTGCTGGCCCTGATGGAACTGACTGCCGCCAGGTTCCCGGCCCGGCTCGACGAGCACGGGGATCCGATCCTGCTGGAGGACCAGGACCGGCGCCGCTGGGACCACGAAGCCATCCGACGCGGCCGCGCAGCCCTCGCGCGGGCGCAGGAGGTGGGCGAGGGTCTGGGGGCCTATGGACTGCAGGCCGCGATCGCCGAGTGCCACGCCGTCGCCGCCACCGTCGAGTCCACCGACTGGCGGCGCATCTCGGTGCTCTACCGGGCGCTGTCCGACCTCACCGGCTCCCCGGTCGTGGAGCTCAACCGCGCGGTGGCCGTCGCCTACAGCGACGGGCCGCAGGCAGGGCTCGACCTCCTGGACGCGTTGCGGGCGCGCGACGAACTGGCCGGTCACCACCTGCCACACGCGGTGCGCGGAGAACTGCTGCGCAGGCTCGGACGGATCGACGAGGCGCGCACCGAGCTCGAAGCCGCGGTCGCGGCGGTCCGCAACGACAGCGAGCGCCGGGTGCTGCAGCGAAAGCTCGACGATCTTCGCGTGCACGAATCCGGCGGGGCCCGGAGGGACGCCGGGGGAGCGGCGAGGCCAACCGGCCAATAGGATCCGGAGTATGAACATGGACGTCATCGATGTGATCCACACCAAGCGCGACGGCGGTGTCCTCACCGGGGAACAGATCGACTGGGTGATCGACGCCTACACCCGCGGCATCGTCGCCGAGGAGCAGATGGCGGCCCTGGCGATGGCCATCTACCTCAACGGGATGACCCGCGAGGAGGTGGCCCGCTGGACGATGGCGATGGTCAACTCCGGTGAGCGCCTCGACTTCTCCTCGCTCGGCCGCCCCGTCGTCCACAAGCACTCCTCGGGTGGCGTCGGCGACAAGATCTCCCTCCCGCTGGCCCCCGCGCTCGGCGTCTACGGTGTGGTGGTGCCCAAGCTGTCCGGGCGCGGACTGGGGCACACCGGCGGGACGCTCGACAAGCTGGAGTCGATCCCGGGCTGGCGCGGCAACCTCACCAACGACGAACTGCTCGCCCAGCTCGACGACATCGGCGTCGCGATCGCCGCGGCCGGGTCCGGACTCGCCCCTGCGGACAAGAAGCTCTACGCGCTGCGCGACACCACAGGCACCGTCGCCGCGATCCCGCTGATCGCGAGCTCCATCATGAGCAAGAAGATCGCAGAGGGCCCGGGTGCGCTGCTGCTCGACGTCAAGGTCGGCAACGGGGCGTTCATGACTTCGGTGGACCAGGCGAGTGACCTCGCGCGCGTGATGGTGGACCTCGGGACCGACGCCGGCATCAGCACCGTCGCGCTGCTGACGAACATGGACACGCCGCTCGGACTCACCGCCGGCAACGCGTTGGAGGTGCGGGAGGCCGTCGAGGTCCTGGCCGGCGGTGGACCTGCCGACGTCGTGGAACTGACCGTCACGATCGCGCGGGAGCTGCTCGGTGCCGTCGGAAAGCTGGACGAGGACCCGGCGGAGGCGCTCCGGGACGGTCGCGCGATGGACCTGTGGAACAAGATGATCCGCGCCCAGGGCGGCGACCCGACGGCGGAACTCCCGGTGGCCGCGCACACGAGCGTCATCGAGGCGGCCGAGGACGGCTGGATCTCACGGCTGGACGCGCTCCCCGTGGGGGTCGCGGCCTGGCGGCTGGGCGCTGGGCGGGCGCGCAAGGAGGACTCGATCCAGCCGGGGGCGGGGGTCGAGCTGCACGCCAAGCCCGGGGATCGCGTCACGAAAGGGCAGCCCCTTTTCACGCTGCACACCGACACGCCCGAGCGTTTCGAGCACGCGGCGGAGGCGTTGGACGGGGCCGTGGCATACGCCTCGGCCGAGCCCACGCCGTCGCCGCTGGTGCTGGGCCGGATCTCCTGACCCAGGCCTGGTCCACCGATGGTCGAGTAGCGCCCGCGAGGAACGAGCGGCGCGTGTCGAGACCCGGGGGCGGGTGCTACTGGATCAGTGGAGCCCGTTGGTCGAGTAGCGCCCGCGCGGTAGCTGCTGCTCGGTCAGTGGAGCCCGTTGGTCGAGTAGCGCCCGCGAGGAACGAGCGGCGCGTGTCGAGACCGTGCGAACGAGCGGCGCGTGTCGAGACCGTGCCGAGCGGGTGCTACGGGTTTGGCCGATGGGATGGAAGACTCGACGCATGAGAATCAAGCGGACCCTCCCCGCCCTCGCGCTCGGACTTGCGCTGTTGACCGGCTGCGGCCAGACCACCAGCCCGGATGCGACGACCCCGCCATCGACTCCCAGTGCAGCCGAAACCACCGCCCCGACACCCGAGGAGACCACCGGCGAACCGGAGGCGACGGCCGCCGAGCCCTCCCAGGCCAGCCCGGCAGAATCGACCGAGCCGGCGCCAGAGCCGGCACCCACGCCGTCGGACCCGGATACCGCCACGAGCGCCGCCCAGCCTGGAGCGGGGGAGTGGGTGACCATGGAGGTGGAGGTCAAGGTGCCCGCGGAGGCGTCGAACCTGACCGAGGTTCCCCAGACGTTCCGTGACTACGCCGCACAGGTCGTCGGCACCGCGGACGCCAGCGGCTGCCAGAGCGAACTCACCATCACCGCCTACCACCCCAGCGGGTTCGTGACGGGCACCGACTTCGCGCCCGGCTGCGGTGCCTCCAACGTCATCTGGGGTGAGGTCGACGGCGAGTGGGGGATCGTGATGAGCATGCAGGCGCTGCTCGACTGCGCCGAGTTCGAGAACAACGACATCCCGAAGGGACACCCCGAACTGCAGTGCCTCGACACCTCGGGCGCGCAGGTGGACTGGTAGCCCGTGCTCGCCAATCCCGCCCGCCGGACCGGTTTCACGACGACACCGCACCGGATCCAGCCCCGACCTGAAGGAGCAACTGCATGACCACCCCAAACGAGACCCCGGTATCCAGCGGGGGGCCCGCGCAGGAAACCAGCCCCACCGGGCGGGATGTGCGTACCAATTGGAACCCGTGGGCCGACCCCTTGGGCCGGGCAGGTGCCCGAGCGGGGCAGACGCTGCTGATCGGTGCCGTCATCGCGGGCGCCGTCTGGCTCCTGCTGCGGGTCAGCGTCGTGGTGATCGCGATCCTGGTGGCCCTGATCCTGGCGGCAGCGGTCTCGCCGCTGGTGCGCTGGCTGGTGTCGAAGGGTTGGTCCCACTTGCTGGCGACACTGACCGCCTTCCTGGGGATCCTGCTCGTCCTGGGCGGAACCGTCACCGGAATCGTGTTCGCCATCCGCTCGGAATGGGACGAACTGGTCTTGTCGGCACAGGACGGTTGGGCCGCGCTGAAGGACTGGGTGGCCTCCGGGCCGCTGCCGATAGACACCGCTTTGGTGGAGGACGCCGTCGACCAGATCAGGGACCTGATCACCAGCGGCGGACTCACCAGTGGTCTGGCCAGCAACACACTCAGTGGCTTGTCGGCGGTCACCACCTTCCTGACCGGGCTCGTGCTGATGATCGTCGTGCTGTTCTTCCTGCTCAAGGACGGCGGGCTGATCGTCAACTTCTCGCTGCGCTGGTTCTCCGGTGAGACGCGGGCGAAGCTGGCCGAGTCCGTGGACCGCTCCCGCGAAGTGCTGGGCGGCTACGTCCGCGGCACGGCCATCATCGCGCTGGTCGACGCCGTGCTGATCGGGATCGGGCTGGCCATCGTCGGCGTCCCGCTGGCACTGCCGCTGGCCGTCATCGTGTTCGTCGGCGGGTTCATCCCCATCATCGGCGCCACCCTCGCCGGTGTCCTGGCTGTGCTGGTGGCGCTCGTGGCCAACGGCCCGGTGGCGGCGCTGATCGTCGTGGCCATCGTGATTGGTGTGCAGCAGGTGGAGGGCAACCTGCTGCAGCCCGTCGTGATGGGCCGCACCCTCAGCCTGCACGCGCTCATCGTCCTCCTGGCGCTGACCATAGGAACCATCGTCGGCGGCATCTTCGGTGCCGTGCTCGCGGTGCCGTACACGGCCGTCGCGTGGACCGTGCTGCAGGTGTGGAGCGACCGCTACCAGGCTGGCTACGACCCGGTCCTCGGCGACGACCCGCTAGGGACGAAGGAGCGGGCAGCTTCCCGCGCCACCATCGCCCAGCGCTGGAAGTACCAGCGGATGCGCCTGCAACGCCGCGGCGGGGAGAGCCTCGGCGCCAACGAGCACGACGAGAAGACAGGCATGGAGGAGCCCGGGCAGACGCCGCCCGGCGCCCCCGGGGCCTGACGCGACTTCCCCGGAGACCGGCACCGTCGAGTCGGCCGGCGTCGGGCGCCCGGCGGCGGGTCACACCAGGTGGTGCTCGAAGGCGTACGCCGCTGCTGCGGTCCTGGAGCTGACGTCGATCTTGGTGAAGATGTTGCTGAGGTGCCGCGACACGGTTTTCTCGCTCAGGAACAACTCCGCCGCGATCGCGGGGTTGCGCTTCCCGACGGCCACCAGGCGAAGCACCTCGACCTCGCGAGCGGTGAGACAGTCCGGTCTCCGCCGCAGTCCGAGTAGGCCCTCGGCTTCCGCGAGCAACGGGGCCGCCCCCAGTTCGGCGAGGACGACCGCAGCCGCCTCGATCTCCATGTGGGCTGAGTCCTTGTCCCCGGCGGCGAGGCACGCCCGCCCGAGCTGCAGCCGCGTGCGGGCTGCCTCGTGCCGGGCGTCCAGTTCGTACCAGTACCGCCAGGCTCTGCGGAGCTCGGGCAGGGCGCGGGCCGGGTCGCCGTCGGCAAGCACGATGCTGGCCCGCCCCGAGGCCGCCTGCGCCAGCAGCGCCGTGCAGTCGAACCTCGCAGCGATGTCGCTCAGCTCGGCGACGGCGTGGCGCGCAGCCTCGACGTCACCGGCCGCGAGCAGGACCTCAGCGCAAGCCGGCAGGATCTTGGAACGCCGTACCGAGTCGTCGGTCTCATCCAGCAGCCGGTGTACCGCAGCGAGCGCGTCGTCGGTGCGGCCCTGGGCCAACCGCAGCAGCGCGAAACCGGGCTGGGGCTCGCAACCGTAGCCGCTGGCCTCCTTGTAGGCTGCCTCTGCCACCTCGTACTCGCCCGCAGGCGGTGCACCTCGCCCCGCTCGTAGACCGCCAGCCCGGACGCGTACACCGCTCCGCCGACGGCGTACCTGTCGGTCGCGAGGCGCAGTTCGTCGATGGCCTCGGGAAAGGCCCCATGCAGACGCATCAGTTGGCCGCGGTGCAGGGCACATTGTCCCGTGTACGGCACCAGGTCCGGCTGCTCGTCGCACCAGCGGGTGAGCGCCTTCGTCCACTGCCGGGCGCGATCGAAATCGGATACTTCCTGGCACGCCTCGATCGTGCTGCAGTAGATCATGCCGGCCAGCACCGGTGAGACCTCACCGGCAGACACGCCGACCAGGGCCTCGTCCATGAGGGCGGCTCCCTCGGGGACCCGGCCCTGGGACAGCCACGCCCTCCCGCGTCCATGCATCCCGATGGCGACGAGGTCCGCGTCCTTGAACCGGCGGCCCAGTTGCTCCACCTCGGCCGCCCTCTCGGCCGCCAGCTCGGCCTGTCCGGTTGACAGTGCATGGACGCACTGGGGGAACAGCAGGTAGCCCCTCTCCGCGCTCTCGACCCGGAGCTCCTCCAGCAGCCTCCAACCGCGGCTCCACCACCCGCCCGCAACCGCCATGTCACCTGTGAACATGTGCGTCATGCCCAGCCAGAAGCAGCAGCGAATCGCGGGCTCGACCTCAGCGGCGTCGATGTGCTGCTGCAGGGCACGTTGCAGTACCCGGATGCAGGCGTCGGTGCGTCCCAGCAGGTGTGCCGCGGTGGCCCACATTGCCAGTGCGCTCGTGGGGAGAGGTTCCTCGGCGTCGGCGTCGGCCTCGGCGAGCCGGGCGTAGGTGGTCGCCCAGTCGCGCCGTTCGAATGCTTCGCGACCGCGGTTCAGTTCCTCGACCACGCCCACCTGCACATCACCCCAGGACCAAGGCTACGCTCCTGGCCCGGGGGTGACGCCGGTCGATTCTGTCGTCACGCGCGGACGCTGAGGGAGGCGCGCTCGGTGATTCGGCGCGCGACGTGCGCAGCGTCCTCGCCCACGCCGCCGAGCAGCATCGACCGGAAGGAGGACTGGAATGACAGCCCGCAGAAGAACAGGCCGGGTACCTCGGCCACCTCGCCCCGCTCCTCTCGTGGCCAGCCTTCCTCACCGACGACGTCGGGCTCGATCCAGTCGAATTGCTGCCGGAAGCCTGTCGCCCAGATGACTGTGGATACTTCCAGCACGCGGTCGTCCCCGAGGACCGGCCGGCCGTCGTGGACCCCGACGACGCGCTCGGTGGTCCGCTCCACACCCGCCGCGCGGAGGTCAGCCCGCTTGACCCGAAGGGCCGGCCCACCGTGCAACCGGATCTTCCTCAGTTCCTTGCGACCGATCGGCGTACCGCGATTCAGCACCCTGCCCCAGATGAACCAGATCAGGGGGAACAGCGCCCGCATGCGCCGGCTCTCCAGAGGTACGGGGATCTCCCCGCAGTCCCGGCCCGCCAGGACCACCTGGCGTTCGCGTGCCAGTTCCAGCGCGATGTCCTGTCCTGAATGCGATGCCCCGACCACCAGGACACGGCCCTCCGGGAGCTGGGCCGGTCGGCGGTACTGGCTGGAGTGCAACTGCGTCGTTGCGGGGTCCAGGCCGGCGGCGAAGTCGGGTACGTATGGCGTGCGCCCGAACGTCCCGGTGGCCACCACGACGTTGTCGGCGTCGAAGGTCCCCTCGTCCGTGTCCACCCGGAACCCTCCATCGTCGGCCGCGACGTGGAGCACCCGGGTGCCGAGGCGAACGGGAAGCCCGAGCTGGGTGGCGTAGGCCTCGAGGAAGTCCGCGGTCTCGTCCTTGGTCGGGAAGTGCCACGCGCTCGCGGGGAAGGGCATCCCGGGGAGGCCGTCGAACTTGGCCGGGCTGTAGAGCCGCAGGGAGTCCCACTGCTGCCGCCAGCCGTCCCCCACGCGCTGGTTGGCCTCCAGGACCAGGCACTCCCGTCCCTGGCGAAGCAGGTGGTGGGCGGTTGCCAATCCGGCCTGCCCGCCTCCCACGATGACTGTCTCCACAGATGTGTTCATGTCCAACACGGTAGGAACGCGCCGCACCCGCCCGCGTCGGGCGACCGCCCCATTTCGGGCTCGGACCGATGGGTGAAACCATGCAACCGCACACCCGGCGCTGACCGGCGAACTGCCAGCCCAAGGCGCGTCAGCTGGAACATCGACGACGAAACGAGCCGGGGGACCAGAACGGCCCTGACCTGCGAATGCGCAGATCAGGGCCGAATCACAACGTCGGGGTGACAGGATTTGAACCTGCGGCCTCGTCGTCCCGAACGACGCGCGCTACCAAGCTGCGCCACACCCCGATTTGGCCGTTGGGCCATCGGCCATGTTAGCCGATCCGCTCACCGCGCGCGAAATCGCTAAGGTCGTGGGATGGGCACGTCGGGCAGTCTCTATTCCGCACTGGTGAACCGGTCGCGCGAGGCTGAAGCGCAGCTCCCCGACGACGTCCGCCGCGACGTCCCACGCAACGGCCTGCTGCAGGTCTTCGCGAGCGCGTTGCAGTCCTCCGGGGACAAGGCCATGGCACCCTCGACGGTGCTGCCCTGGCTGTTGCACGCCATGGGCGCCCCGACGGCGCTGACCGGCCTGCTCGTCCCCATCCGTGAGTCGGGCTCCATGCTCCCGCAGGCCTTCCTCACGCCCCTCATCGTGCGGATCAGGTACCGCAAGTGGGTGGTGGTCGCGGGCCACGTCGTCCAGGCGCTCGCCGTGGCCGCGATGGCTCTGGCCGCCGCGGTCGCCGCCGGGGTCGCAGGCGGCGTGGCCATCGTCGTCGCGCTCGCGGTGTTCTCCCTGGGGCGGTGCCTGACCTCCATCGGCACCAAGGACGTCATGGGCCGCACGCTGCCCAAGGGGGAGCGCGGCCAGATCAACGGGCTCTCCACGACGGCATCGGGGGTGGTCGCAATCACCCTCGGCCTGGGCATCCGTGCGCTGGGCGGCGCGGAGCTCTCCGCGGGCCAGCTCGCCTGGCTCCTCGCAGGAGCGGCAGTGTTGTGGGCGGGCGCGGCTGCGGTCTACGCCGCGGTGCGAGAACCGGCCGACGAACCTGCCGGACGGGAAGCGGGCGCCAAGAGCCTGTCCGACGGCAACGGGCTTCGCCTGCTGCGCGAGGACCGGTTGTTCCGAAGCTTCGTGACCACCCGCAGCTTCCTGCTGGTCTCGGCGCTGAGCCCGCCCTTCGTCGTGACGCTGGCGGTCTCGTCGGGCAGCAGCAGCCTCGCGGGCCTGGGTGGCTTCGTCATCGCCTCGGGGATCGCCTCGATCATCGGTGGCCGCATCTTCGGCCGCGCCGCCGACCGTTCCAGCCGCAAGCTCATGGCCTACGGGGCCGCCGCGGCGTCGGTGGTGATCGTGGCCCTCGTCGTCGTCGTGTCCCTCCCGGGGTTCTCGGGCTCGACGCTGGTCGGCTCCCTGGCCCTGATCCTCGGCTACCTGCTGTTGACGATGCTCCACACCGGCGTGCGCGTCGGCCGCAAGACCTACATCGTCGACATGGCCGAGGGCGACAAGCGCACCGTCTACGTCGCCGTCTCCAACACCGCGATGGGCGTGATCCTGCTGGTCGTTGGTGGGATCAGCTCCCTGCTGGCGCTCGCGGGGGTGGTCTGGGCGCTGCTGTTCCTGGCCGTGCTCGGGATGTTCGGAGCGGTGTGGGGACTGCGGTTGCCGGAAGTCTCCCAGGGGCGCTAAGCGCCTCAGCCGGCCGCGGGTTCTCCGATTGCCTGCTGGCGCTCCCACGGTTCGACGTCGCCGTCGACCGGTTCGAACATGGGGTGGGGGAGGGGCGCGGTGAGTTGCGGCTCCCACTGCGGTGCGCGCGCCCGCACCTTTGTCCGCAGGTGTTCAAGTTCGAAGGCCAGCTGGCCCGTCGTCACGGTCAGCAGAAGCTCCGGGTCCGGTATGGCCAGCAGCCGGGTGAGGTCGAACCGGTAGCCCCGGACTGCGGCCTCGGCGGCGACGGCGGTGAGATAGGTGGCTGTAGCGACGAGCGGGTCCGGGGCGGAGCGGAACCTCTCAAGCTGCGGGTGGTTGCGGTAGCCCTTGGTCCTGCCGGCGAGCACCGCCTGAGCCAGGAGCCCCTCCCGCCAGCACGCCACGAGGGCGGCGCGGTCGAGCAGCGAGGGGTTGAGGCTCCAGAGTCTCATTCCGCAAGCATGCCGCATTGGGACCCGAACCCCGGAGCCGATGGCCATTGACTATGGACCGCTGCTTTCCTTAAGCTCGGCTAAAGCGCTTTAGCAACGACGCGGCGCATGACCCAGGAGGATCCATGGAAGAAGCAATCACCCGGCGGAGTCTGCTGATGGGGACCGGGGCGGTGGTGGCGACGTCGGTCGCGACGTCGCTGCTGGCCAACGGCGTGTTCCCGTCCGAGGCCGCCGCCGAACCGACGACCTGGACCGACGTCGTCGGCCACTTCGAGTCCCGGCACGAGCCCTGGGCGGTGCACCTCGGCAACGAGTACGGCGCCGCCGTCGCCGAGTTCACCCTCGACGAGTCCCGCGCGGCCCAGGGGCTGAAGTCGGGCCGGCTGAGGGGCGACTTCTCCGCGAGCGGACGCTACGTCGCCCTCCGCAAGACCCTCGGCCGGCTGGCCGTAACGCGGGTGACCTTCAAGGTGCGCACCGAGCACGTATCGCGGGTCCAGGTGCGCCTTGTGAGCGCCACCCAGGGTCAGCGCAACGCCCAGGTCAACGTCACCCCCGGGGCCTCCGGCTGGCAGGATGTCTCACTGACCCACTGGAACAACATTGCAGGCATGGCCGACGTCATCCGCCTCGAGCTCCAGGTGTGGAAGGACCACCTGACGCTGGGTGCCACCAGCGCCACGGCATGGTTCGACGACGTACGGGTGGAGCACACCGTCGACCCGCAGGTCCCGGCCTCACTGGAGACCACCGGCCTGCCGCTGGTCCTGACCGGCGAGCCGGACCTCGTCCCTCTCGTGGTCCGCGCACGGTACGCCGACGGCTCCGCCCTGGACGTCACCCAGCACTCCACCCTCACCTCAGGCGACGAGTCGGTGCTGCGCGTCAACGAGTTCGGCTACCTCACTCCGGTGGCGCCGGGCGCAACCGAGATCAGCATCGACCACCTCGGCGTGACCCACGTCTTCCCGATCGAGGTCCGGACTCCCCAGCAACTGGCGGGCCTGCGGGTGGTGGACGGCAAGCTGATGGACGGCGAGCGCCGTTTCGGCTTCACCGGCTTCAACTACGACCTCGTGATGCTCCGCTTCCCGCGCAATGCCGACTGGACGGCGCTGGACGCCGACGTCGCGCTCATGGCCCATTGGGGCCTTCGGGCGGTCCGTGTCCCGATCAACCTCGGGATGGTGCAGCCCGCCCGGGGAGTGTTCCCCGACGACGACGCGTGGCTCGGCGAGATCACCTCCCGCGGCATGAACCCGCAGTGGCTGGCCATGCTGGATCACTTCGTCGAGCAGGCGGGCAAGCACGGCATCCGGCTGATCCTGGACTGGCACCGCTTCCCCGTGGACCCCTACGACTACTGGAGCGGCGGTAACAACCACGACGCGGGCACGGGCAAGCCGGGGACCGCCTTCGCCTACCTGGCGCCGTCGAGCACGGAACGAGGAGCACTCGACCTCTCCAACCCCGAGCACCTCGCCGCCCTGCTGGACTCGCACAAGTGGCTCGCCGGCCACTACCGCGGCAACGGTGCCGTCATGGGCATCGAGATCCCGCACAACGAGCCGCACGACGCGTTCATGTCCATCCAGGCGAACTGGCGCCGCGTCACCGAGAAGGCGGCGCTGGCAGTGAAGGGCGCCGACCCCGACCGCCTGGTCTTCGCGATGGTGCCGGCCTACGGCCACGACGTCTCCACCGCCGTCGCGACCTGGCAACTGCCGAACCTGGTGGACGGAAACGCACCCCACCACTACCTGCCCAATGCCCCGATCGACCTGCGCCCGGACGCGCAGGAACGCCGTTCGCCCTGGCTGGCCCGGGACGTCGACGATGTGTTCAGCCACGCGATCTCGTCGCTGTTCGCGCCCTACTCGACGTCGCCGGTTCCGGTCTACAACGGCGAGGGCGGCAGCTACGGCTGGGAGTCGTTCCTGCCCGGGATGCCGCAGGCCGAGGCGGGCGAGCTGATGATCGAGGCCGGATTGGCGCAGTACTACGCCGCCGGGGCGGTGGGACAGCTGCACTGGGCGTTGTGGCACAACGCCAGCGACTTCGTGCCGTTCCGGGAGGTCTTCGACGAGCACTTCCGGAGATTCTCGCCCGTCTACGCAGCTGGTCCGGTGGACTGGTCCGGGGCGCAGGTGGCGCTCATCCAGAACCCCGCTGCGGTCCCGATCGCCAACGGCCACAACTTCTCCGTCGTTCCGTTCGTGCGGCTCGCGCTGGATCTGCACCTGCCCAGGTTCCATCTCCTGACCGACGACGAGGTGATCGACCGCCTCCTGACGATGGTCCCCACCGGGCTCGAGCAGGTGGACGGTCTGAGCGCGGAGTTCAGCTACAAGGCGGTGGTGGCGGACCGCCGTAACCTCGACGCTCGCGTCAGGTCCGTACTTGAGTCCGAGAGCTTCGACATCCCGATCCTGTGGACCGACGACCTGGAGGAGCTGGACGCGGACGCCCTGGCCGACTTCCTCGAGGGCGCCGGAGTGCTGGTGGACAAGCGCACGAGCGTGGACTACCAGTTCGCCGTCGGGCCGGAGCACCTGGTGGTCTACCGACGCGGGGAGAAGAACCCCGGGCGCGACAAGATCCACCCGCGCATCGAGCGGGAGGGCTCCTTCCGGCTCATCGCGGAGGACGGCTCAGAGGTGTTCTCGGGCACCACGGACTCACTTGTCCACAACGGCATCCGGCTGCCATTGGAGAAGTGGCACAGCGCCATTTTCCGGATCGCCTGAGTTCAGGTCCGGTCCCGGCCACGAGCGCACAGGGGCGGGCGGCATGTTGACCATGCCGCCCGTCCTTGGTTTCGCGGGTGTCTCAGAGGGGCCAGGGGTCGGGGAGCCCGCCAGCCGCGACGAGGGCCGCAGCCGCATGGCCCGTCGGGTTGGGGTGCAGGCCGTCCGCGGTCAGGCCGGGGGCCCAGCGATGGGGCGACGACGCCGTGCCCAGCGCAGCCGCGAGGTCCAGGATCCCGGCCAGCGGCCCGGGACGAGAGCGCAGCCACAGGTTGAGTTCTTCTCGCACCTCCCAGCCCGGGGTGGGGGACTGCCCCCCGACGGTGTGCCAGCCGTCGGCGGAGGTCGTGACCGGCGGTAGCGTGCAGGCCAGCACGGCCATTCCACGGTCGGCGAGCTCGCTCCAGTGGGCGGTGAGGATCTCCTGCATCTCGGACAGACCAGGCCCGCCCTGCTGGAGGTCGTTGGTGCCCAGGGCTGCCACGGCGAGCGTGGGCCGGGTCCACCGCAGCAACTCGTCTCGACGGCGGCGCGAGTCCGCGCCCAGCGTGCCCCGCGCGGTGGCTCCGCTGACGGCGAGGTTCACCGTCGGAAGCCTGAAGGCGCGCCGGACCCAGCCGAAGTGGCAGGCCTCACCCCTGCGGTCTCCGAAGCCGACGGCGTTGGAGTCTCCGGTCACCAGGAGCGTGGGGGAGGCATCGGTCGACGGCGCAGGGGCCAGGATCTGCCAGGGCCCGTAGCCGTGCGCTGTGCTGGCTCGGAACCGGCCGCCATCAGGGGTGCCGGAGCCGACGCCCTCGCCGTCCAGCGCGTCCGTCTGCGGGCCCAGCGGGATACGTCCTCCCGGGGGAGCCGACACCGTCGTGACGCTGAAGAACCGGGCTCCGCGACGAAGGTCGACGTCGAGGGGGTCGGAGATGCGCGCCTCGCCGGGAGCGAGGGTGATCGTCGGCGCCCCATCGAAGGTGACGACCGAATCCGCCTCGACGACCTCGGCTCCCACGGTGATGGGGTTGGGGCCCGCGCTGTCCCGGCCCAGGTCGTTGAACCAGTTGGCGAAAACGAACCGCAACCCGGATGCGTCCACGAGCAGCTCGTGTCGCATCCGGGTGGTGAGGGAGCGGGCGTCGGTCAGGTTGTCCGGGGGCCCGCTGCGGACGGGCAGGTGGACGTTGCCGGTAACCGGGCGCAGGCCGCCGTCGGTCATGGGTGGGTGCTCACCCCTTCAGACCGCCGGCGAAGCCCTGGATGACGTGGCGCTGCAGGAAGAAGTACACGATCAGCACCGGCAGGGCGGCGATCATCATGCCCGCGAAGATCAGGCCCCACTCGCTGGCGAATTCCCCCTGGAAGGAGAACACCGCCACGGGCAGCGTCCGGTTGTCCGTGCCGGCAAGGTAGAGCAGCGGCGTCAGGAAATCGTTCCAGGTGTTGATGGTGTTGATGATGATGACCGTTCCCGTGACTGGCCGCAGGAGTGGGAACACGACGTGGAAGAACGACTTCCACCAACCTGCGCCGTCGATCTTCGCTGCCTCCTCGTACGTGGGTGACTGGGTCTTGAGGAAACCCGTGTAGAGGAAGACCGTCATGGGCATCAGGCTGCCGACGTAGTAGATCATCAGCGAGGCGTGGGTCTGCAGCAGCCCGGCGTCGCGCATAAGCAGGTAGAGCGGGACCATTCCGAGCTGGCCGGGGATCATGAGCCCCAGCAGGAAGGTCATCAGCTTGATGGTGCTGGTGCGCCTGCTGCCGCGCACGATGGCGTAGGCGGCCATCGCTCCGATCAGGACCGCCACCGTGATGCTGATGGCCGTGATGAACAGGCTGTTCAGCATGGCGCGGCCGAGGTCGGCGCTCATCCAGGCGGTCTGGTAGTTGCCCACGAACAGCGACTGCGGGGGAGCGACGGTGGAGGCGGCGATCTCCGAGGTGGTCTTGAACGACATCGAGACCATGATGTAGAGCGGGAACAGGTAGGCGATCGTGATCGGGATCATCGCGACCTCGAGCAGCGGCCTGCCGTAGCCGTGACGGAGCCGACGGCGACGCCGCGGCGCTGCCGGTGCGGAGACCGCCCGCCCGGCCAACTCGGTGGTGGTGGCGCTCACGCGTCGACCTCCCCTCGTCTGGTGATGGACATCTGGATGAACACGATGAACGCGACGATCATCGTCAGCACGAGGGCGATCGCCGAGCCGTAGCCGTACTCGCCGTAGACGAAGGCCTCGCGGTACATGATCAGCGACAGAGTCTGGGTGGACACCCCGGGGCCGCCGCCGGTCATGACGAAGACCTGGTCGAACAGCTTCAGCGACGACGTCATGGTCAGGGCGGTGGCGATGGTGATGGCCTGCCCGAGCAGCGGCCAGGTGACGGAGAAGAACTGTCGCAGCGGACCGGCGCCGTCGAGGGCGGCCGCCTCATAGAGCTCGTAGGGGATGCCCTGCAGGCCGGCGAGGAAGATGACCATCGACATGCCGACGTGGTGCCACACGACGCTGGCGATGATGGACCACAGGGCGACGTCGGAGTTGCCGAGCCAGCTCTGGACCAGCTCGCCCAGACCGAGCGCGCCCATGGCGGTGTCGAGCGGGCCGCCGGGGGTGTAGATGTACTGCCACAGCAGGCCGACGATGACCGGCGGCATCATCATCGGGGCGAAGAACAGGGTGCGCAGCAGGTTGCGTGCCCGGATCGCCGAGTTCAGCGCGAGGGCGAGGAGCAGTCCGAGGCCGGACTGCACGATGGTCAGGACGACGGCGATCAGCAGCGTGTTGCGCAGTGAGGCGACGGCGGCCTGGTCCGCCAGCATGTCGCTGAAGTTCTCCAGGCCGATGAAGTTGGCCTCGGCGCCGCCGCGCCAGTCGGTGAAGGCGTAGACGCCGCCCGCCACCGACGGATACAGGACGACGAGGATGTAGAGGGCGAGGGCGGGCAGGAGGAACCATTGGGGGACCAGCCGGCGACGGGCCGCCCTGCGCCCCCCGGAGCGGCTCGCCCCCGAGGGGATCTGCGGGGTGGCCGCAGACCCCCTCGTGGCGAGTGCAGTGCTCACTGCATGGCCTCCTCGTAGGCCGCATCGAGTGCCGCCAGCAGGTCGTCGACGCTCTTGGAGCCCTCAACGGCCTGCTGCCCGACCTCCATGAGCGCGGTGGCGACCTGCCCACCAGGCCAGCCGTGGTTGGCGAACGGGGTGGTGCGGCCCTCGTCGAGGAAGGGCTGGACGGTCTGGTTCAGGGGGTTGTCGATCGGCTCGGCGTTGGCGAGCGCCGGGATGGCACCCACCTCTGCTGCCCACTGAGCCGTGCGCTCCGGTTCGGAGATGTAGTCCAGGAACGCCAGGGCGGCGTCGGGGTTCTCCGCGTCCGCGTTCACCACGAGGTAGTCAGGGGTGAAGGGGATGTGTGTCTGGCTGGCGTCGTCCGTCGCCGGGATGGCGAAGGAACCCATCGAGTCCTCACCGCCGGCCATGAACCCGGCCAGTACCGGCGAGGCGGCTGACGGCATCACGACGATCGCGGCCTCCCCGCTGCCGACCGCTTGCATGGCGGGGTCGCCCGGCATGCCCAGTGGCTCGGGCGTGGTGTAGCCGTCCTCGATCAGCCCCAGGAAGAGCTCGAACGTCTCACGCCAGCCCTGGGACTCGGAGAAGGAGGTCTCCCCGGCTTCGAGCTTCTCGTAGAAGTCCGGCTCGGCGCCGTTCACCAGAGTCGCTGACAGGGCGTACGGGAGGAACTGGATGACGTAGTTGTCCGCCAGTCCCAGAGAGATCGGCACCTTCCCCGCGGCCTTGAGCTCGTCGAGCACCTCGATGAACTCTGACCAAGTGGTGGGCGGTTCGACGCCGACCTCGGTGAAGACGTCCTTGTTGTAGAAGGCGAGAATCGCCTGGCCGTAGGTCGGGAAGGCGTAGGTCTTGCCATCGAGTTCCTGCAGACGGGAGAAGGACTCAGGCACGTTCTCTGCCCACGGCTGGTCGGAGAGGTCCATGAGAGCTCCTTCCTGGGCCAGGTTCAGCACCGACGACGGCGCCGCATAACCGGGCGCGGAGCGGAACAGGTCGGGCGCGGTGCCGGAGGTGATCTGGATTCGCAACTGCTCACCCAGTGCGCCGGCCTCGGCGTAGGTGCCCTTCACGGTGACGCCGGTCTCGGCCTCGAAGTCGTCGATGAACAGCTTGGGTCCGATGTCACTGGTGGTGGCCAGCGCGAGGGTCCCACCGAGTTCGGGTGTGGCGGGGGCCTCGCTGCTGGCTGAGTTGGATGGGGCAGGGCTGTCGGGTTCCTGCGCACCGGTCGTCGTGCAACCGGCGATCAGGGTGACGGCCAGGGCGGCACTGGCGAGTGCTGCGCCGGTGCGGCGGATGGATGCAAGCATCTCTGGTTCCTCGAATTCTCTCGGCATTGAGTAGGAAGCGGGTAGTTCATGAGACCTGGCCGGTGGAAGTAGCTAACAACTAAAGGGGTTTAGTTGTCAAGTGCTGAACTTCGACGGGTTCACGGCGGGCCCGTGCTCACTCGGCGGTTGGCGCCGACCGGTCAGCGGCTGGGGCGGTGTCGGACGTTCTCGCTGCCCCGGTGCTCTCGCGGGGGACAAGATGCGTCTGAGTCCCCGCGACGGCCTCGCGGGAGCCCGACGAGATGACCTCGATCAATTGCTTCGCGGCCAGCCGGCCATAGCGGGTGATGTCGCGGTGCAGGGCGGTCAGCGCGGGGGTGAGCAGGGTGGCGGCGGGGCCGTCGTCCCACGCCAGGACGGAAACGTCGCCCGGCACCGAGATCCCTGCCTGACGCAGTGCGCCCGTCAGGTGCACGGCGAACTCCAGGTCCTCGACGATCACCGCTGTCAGCGGATTGTGCCGCTGGGTGGAGAGTCGGCGGACGGCCTCGGCGGCAAACGGGTCGGCCCGCATTGTCTCGGCGTGCATCTCGACCCGCGCTTTCCTGGCCGCCTCCAGGAATGCGGCCTCTCGGATTGCGAAGTGCAGCAGGTGGGGGTCGCCTCCGATTCGCGCCACGTGTTCGTGTCCGAGGTCGGCGAGGTGCTGCACCGCCAGCGCTGCGGCGGCTTCGTCGTCGGTCCAGACGCAGCTCAGGTCGGACCTCCCCCTGGTGTCGCCGACCACGACGGCCGGCAGGCCGATCCGGTCCAGTTCGTCCAGGCGAGGGTCGGCCACCTGTGGATTGATGACCAGCACGCCGTCCACCCGGCGCTCCCCGAGCCAGCGCTCGTACAGCGCTGCCTCGTCGGCGAGGTTCTCAACGGTATGGAGGATGAGGAGGACGCCGTGCTCGGCGATCTCGGACTGGACGCCGGCGAGGAAGTGTCCGCCGAAGCTGGCCGACCAGAGTGGCTGGTGCGGCTCTCGGATCGTCACCACCCCGATCACCCCCGCCCGGGACCTGCTGAGCGCCTGCGCGGCGTAGTTGGGGCGCCAGTTGGCCTGGCGGACAACTTCCAGGATGCGCTCGCGGGTTTCCGGGGATACCCCGGGGCGGCCATTGAGCGCGAATGAGACCGCGGAAGGTGAGACGTTTGCGAGCTCGGCTATCTGAGCGATTGTGAGGCGACGTGGCTTGTCGGCGCTCGCTGGTCTCGGCATGTGCTGAGACTACCTTTTCCGCACCACAGCCCGTAGCGGATGGTGGTCAGCTAAACCGCTTTACAAATCCGAGTGGAGCCGCTACGGTGACGATCGTGGCAGTTCGCCTGAGCCCTGGCCGGTTCACCTGAACAACCACAACCACAACGGAGTCATCCACGTGAACACCTCACCCCGCGGTGTGCCTGCCCGCGCCGTGACCCGCCTGGACCTGGGGGGCGAGTGGACTTGCCGCGCCGTCACCGGTCCGGTCCCGGAGCCAATCGCGGCAACCCTCGCGCAGGGCATTCCCGGCGCCGTGCCGGGCGTAGTCCATCTGGACCTGCTGACCGCGGGACTTGTTCCCGACCCCTACGAGGGGCGCAACGAGCACGAGCTCACCTGGATCGGGCGCACCGACTGGGAGTACAGCAGGTCCTTCGAGTGGTCGGTCGGTGCCCACACCCGCCACGAACTCGTGGCCGAGGGCCTGGACACGGTGGCCACCATCCGGCTCAACGGCCAGGAGGTCGGCCGGACCGCCAACCACCACCGCACCCATCGCTTCGACGTCGGGGCGCTGCTGGTGGAGGGCACCAACCGCATCAGCATCCGCTTCACCGCCGCCCTCAACCATGCCGAGGAACGCGAGCGCGTCCTGGGAGCGCGACCCCACTCCAACGCCCACCCGTTCAACACCATCCGCAAGCCCGCCTATGCCTTCGGCTGGGACTGGGGTCCGGAACTGGTCACGGCGGGCATCTGGCGGGCAATCCGGCTGGAGAGCAGCACGGCGGCGCGCCTGGCCCGGGTACGTCCACTGACCGGTTGGACCCACGCCGGAGCCACGCTGGACCTGCACGTCGCCGTCGAGCACGCGTCACAGCCGCACACGGTGAGGGTCGCCGTGGGCGAACTCGCGTCCGCGTCGGCGGAGCTCCTCGGCGACGGGCACCTCGCTCTTGCCGTTCCGGGTGCCGACCCCTGGTGGCCGCGCAGCCACGGGGAGCAGACGCTCTACGACGTGGCGGTGACGCTCCTCGACGCCGCGGACGAGGTGGTCGACAGCTGGACCGGGCGGGTCGGGTTCCGTACCGTAACCGTCGACACCTCTGCCGACGAGGTGGGCAACCGGTTCGCCATCACCGTCAACGGTGTCCCCGTGCACATCCGCGGGGCCAACTGGATCCCTGCGGACAACTTCCTGCCCCGGGTGGACCGCCCGCGTCTCGCCGCGGCCCTGTCCGACGCCGTCGAGGCGAACATGAACCTCGTCCGCGTCTGGGGCGGGGGGATCTACGAGTCCGACGACTTCTACGACCTTTGCGACGAGCTCGGGCTGCTCGTCTGGCAGGACTTCGCGCTGGCCTGTGCCGCCTACTCCGAGGAACCGGAGTTGTGGGACGAGTTCGAGGCGGAGGCCCGCGAGGCAATCGTGCGGATCTCCGGTCACGCCTCACTGGCGCTGTTCAACGGCGGCAACGAGAACATCTGGGGCTGGGCCGACTGGGGATGGCGCGCCCTGCTCGACGGCGCCAGCTGGGGCCAAGGCTACTACCTGGAGCTGTTCCCGGGATTGGTGGCCGAACTCGCGCCGGGTACGGCGTACGTCGAGGGCAGCCCCTTCTCCTTCGACCGCTTCCTGCACCCCAACGACGACATCAACGGCTGCATGCACATCTGGACGGTGTGGAACGACGACGACTACACCACCTACCGCAACTTCCGCCCGCGCTTCGTCTCGGAGTTCGGGTTCCAGGGGCCGCCGGCCTTCTCGACGCTGGAGTCCGTGGTCAGGGACGTCCCGCGCTCCCCACTGGGGGCCGAGATGCTGTCCCACCAGAAGGCTGAGGACGGGAACCTCAAGCTTGCGCGCGGCCTGGGTGACCACTTGCCGATGCCCGCGGAGTACCTCGACTGGCACTGGGCCACCCAGCTGAACCAGGCCCGGGCCGTGCGCTTCGGGATCGAGCATTTCCGCTCGCTGGCACCCTTCAACACCGGGTCGGTGGTGTGGCAACTGGGTGACTGCTGGCCGGTGGTGTCCTGGGCCGCCGTCGACGGTCACGGCATCCGCAAGCCGCTGTGGTTCGCGCTGCGCGCCGCCTTCGCCGACAGGCTCGCCACCATTCAGCCGCGCGACGGCGGACTCGCCCTCGTCCTGCACAACGAGTCCGACCAGCTCTGGGAGACGACTGCCGGCCTGAGCCGCGTCGCACTGACAGGCGCCGAACTGGCTGCGGCGCGGGTTTCGCTGGCGGTTCCGGCCCGCGGCTCCCTGACCGTCGCAATCCCTGCGGAGGTCACCTCTCCGGATCGGGCAGACCATGAGCTGCTGGTGGCCGACCTAGCTTCCGGCGAACGGGCACTGTGGTACTTCGTCGAGGACCCTGAGCTCGCCCTTTCGGACGACGCGTTCGACGCGAGCGTGGAGCCCACGGAAGGGGGCTACCTGGTGACGGTCACGGCGCAGGCCCTGGTCAAGGACCTGATGCTGCTGGTTGACCACCTCGACCCCGCGGCCACCGTCGACATCGGACTGGTCACGCTGCTGGCCGGCGAGTCCGCGACCTTCCGCGTATCCTCCCGACTGCCGCTGGATGACGCCGCACTCGTCTCGCGGCCGGTTCTGCGAACGGCGAACGACCTGGTCGCCGAGGCCCGTCGGCCGGCGGCGGATCCTGCGGAAACCGAGGCCGCTGACGACGTCCTTGCCGTGATGGGCACCTTGATCGGAGGTTCTCGCGACACCGACGGTGCGCTCGTCCCAGCCGAGTCGTCAGCCGGAAGACTGGAGCCATGACCAAACCGCTGCGGTGCACCAACCTCGAGGTCTCTCTCAAGCCGTTCCACAGCTTTGAACCAGAAGCCCTGGAAGCGACCGTCCGGCTGGTCTTCGACCAGTGGGCAACGCTGCTCGCCGCAGCCGACGAGTGCTCGGTGCTGCTGTGGACCTCTGACGGCAGCGAGATCCTGGACTGGGCCGGTGACCTGGACCGGGAGTTCGAGTGGGCCCGCTTCATCGGCTTCAACAACACCGCCGCCAACCCCTACGGGGAGGCCAAGGAGCCCGAGCGGGTCGCCATCCCCTACCGGGAAGGCGCCCCGACCGTCAGCTACCGGGACCTGGCCCGGCTCGTCGCCACCATCAAGGCGGTGGGTGCCGAGCGCGGGATACCGACGCGGGTCGGTGCCACGTTCGACCCCGGTCCTGAGTTCGCTCCGTCGAGTTTCAAGTTCGAGAGGCATCCGGAGGTGGTGGCGCGCGGCGAGGACATCGGGATCGGTCCAATCATCGCCATGGTCAGGCACTTCTCCGAGCTCCACGCCGACCAGCACTCCTACGCAGCCTTTCCCGGCGGCGTGGCCGAAGGCACCAGCTTCGGGGAGTTCCTGGGCCGACAGGCGCAGAGCTTCCTCACCGCGCTCGACTTCGACTACCTGTGGTTGTCCAACGGGTTCGGTTTCAGCTCGTATGCGTGGTCGGAGCTGGGGGAGTCCTTCGACGGCGTCCGCTTCCGCCCCGAACGCACCGGCGACCTCCGCCGTCGATCCCTGGACTTCTGGCGCGACCTGTCCGCCCACCTCCGGTTCCCCGTCCAGGTGCGCGGCACCAACCACACCGCGGGGATAGACATCGGCGCCGACTCGGTCCCGGCGCTCGAGGTGTACGAGGGGGGCCACATCGCCTCACCACCGCCGAACTCGCCATGGGGTCCGCTGAACGAGGACTTCGGGATCGAGATGTCGGGTTTCATGTCCCGCGTGGCGATGCTGCCCACGGGCGCCGACGGCTACCGGTTCCGCTTCTACGCCAACGACCCGTGGTTCTGGCAGCAGCCTTGGTGGGACTTCTACCACCGCGAACCCTTCGACATCCACCTGCCGCTGGCCGTCTCCCGGCTCCGGAGCGACGGGTCCGCGCAGCCGCCGACTGAGGCCAACATCCTGGCCATCGACACTGCCCACGGGGTCCTGGACGAGCGCTGCGCCCGAGAGGTCTCGACGCAGGTGGTGACCGCGCTGGAATCCGCGCCCGACGAGGCCGGGCCGCTGGTCTGGGTCTACCCGTTCCGCGAGTACCACGAGCAGATGGCCTCCGATCCCGCAACCATCGCGACGCCGCACTTCGAGGACTGGTTCCTCACCTCTGCGATCAACGCCGGGCTTCCGCTCAACACCGTGGTCTCCACCGATGACCTGGGCCCCGCGATGGGTTCGGGCGCCCTGACCGGCCGGGTCCTGGTGGCCCCTGTGGGTGGGCTGAACCCGAAGTCGCTCACGTTGCTCACACAGCATGCGGAGGCAGGGGGAACCGTGCTGCTCTACGGCTCCCTCAGCCCGTCCGGCTCCGCGCAGGCGCAGGAGTGTCGTCGGCTCATCGGGCTCGACGTGGCCGGGGCCGGGTTGGACGGCGACGTCGAGCTCAGCCTTGAGGTGCCGGGGGACCAAGTGCCTGGGCAGGGCCTGCCCCGCGCGTTGCGTCATGTTGCGCACCTCTCCGGTGGCCCGGTCACGGAGGTCCTGGCGCCCGGTTCGGACACCCGGGCGCTGGCGGTCGTCTCCCGGAAAGACCAGCAGCGCGTCTTCGCGGCCGTGCGCGACGTGGGCGCCGGCAAGGTCCTGTGGGTTCGTGGATCGGCCCCGTTCGAGTACTCCGAACCCGATGGCCGTGGCGTGCGAGTCCATGTGCCCCACGACCGGTCACGCTTCGCCGACGTCGGCGCCGTCGCGCGCGACCTGCTGGGCATCGTCGGACTCCGCGTCTCCCACGAACTGCGGGATGCCGGTGCAGCTCGTGCCGTGCACGCGATTCACCGCCACGACGGGGCCTACTGGTTCAGCGGCTACCTCCCTGACACCACCACCCGACTGCGGCTCGGACTGCCAGAGGGGGTCCCGTTGATGCAGCACACCGAGTGTTGGCTCGACGGCGGGGTCGCGGTCTACCAGCTCGCCAAGTCGTTCCGCCACGAGTGCCGGGTCCTGGTGGCCCAGGAGGGCTCCGGAATGCTCCGCTGCCGCGAGGTGGCTCCGTTCCCGGCGCACATGACGCGGGGAACGAGGGTCAGCGGGCTGTCCAACGCGACGGTGACCCTCCTCCTGCCGGCTGCGGTGGGCCAGGTGCGCATCGACGTCGACGGCGCCCCCGTCACCGCCGAAGCCTCCACCGGGGCCGGGACATCCGGCACCGACGCGCAGGACCCCCGGAAGCTGCGGGTGGAGGGCGTCACCGGAACCCTCACAGTCATGTGGGAAGACAAACCAAGCACAGGAGAAGCAAGTTGATTGAGCGTCGGAAGCCGTTGACGGCAAGGGTGGGGATCGTTTCGGTCGG
Organism: Tessaracoccus sp. OS52; assembly: GCF_020687685.1. Classification (GTDB taxonomy): domain Bacteria; phylum Actinomycetota; class Actinomycetes; order Propionibacteriales; family Propionibacteriaceae; genus Arachnia. The sequence continues at coordinate 177,604 of NZ_JAJEWM010000004.1, forward strand.
TCATCACGTGTACTGGGACCAGTTCGCGGGACTGCGGGACGAGATGTTGGCCAAGACCGCGGTCCTGGCTTCGAAAGTGGCCGGCAACGGGGTCGAGGTGGTTGATTTCGGGTTGGTGGATGAGGCGCGGAGCGCGTATGCGGTGTTGCCGCGGGTGCGGGCCGCTGACCTGGACCTGTTGTTGGTGGACATGGTCACGTATGCGACGTCCTCGACGTTCGGGGTGCTGATCCGGGCTCTGGATGTTCCGGTGGTGATGGTGGCTCTGCAGCCCAGGCGGGCGCTGGATTACGCGAACGCGACCACCCACATGCAGTTGGCCAATGATGATTTCTGTTCGGTGCCGGAGTTCGCGGCGGTGGCGGTGCGGATGGGGCGGCCGGTGCCGGAGGTGATCCTGGGCACTCTGCATGATGACCCGGGCGCTGATGCCGAGCTTGCGCAGTGGTGCCAGATCGCGAAGGTCTACCACTCGTTGCGGACCGCGAGGATCGGGTTGATGGGGCATGTGCTGGAGTCGATGCTGGACATGCACACCGACCCGACCGCCTTGACCGCGGCGTTCGGGGCGCACGTGGTGTTGTGTGAACCAGAGGACATCCAGCGGCACTGGGCCGACCCGGACCCGGGGTTGGTGGCGGCGAAGAAGGACCAGATCCTGGGGTTCTTCGACACCCCCGAACCGGTGTCGGACCCGATCACGATGAAACTCACCGACGCCGACCTGGAGACCGCCGCCCGGGCAGCGGTGGCCCTGGACGGGTTCATCGCGGAGAAGGACCTCGACGGCCTGGCCTACTACTACGAGGGGCTGCCGGGATCGGAGATGCGCACCCTGATGACGAACCTGATCGTGGGGAACTCGCTGCTGCAGGCGCAGGGGTTCCCGATGTGCGGGGAGTTCGACATCAAGACCTGCGTGGCGATGATGGTCATGGACCGCCTCGAGATCGGGGGCAGCTTCGCAGAGTTCCACCCCATCGACTTCGAACGCGACGCCGTCCTGGTCGGCCACGACGGACCGCACCACATCAACATCGCCGAAGGTAAACCCGCCATCCGGTCCCTGAAGAAGTACCACGGCAAACCCGGGTCCGGAGCCAGCGTCGAGTTCAACATCAAAGAAGGCCCGATCACCATGCTGGGCAACACCATCACCGCCGACGGCAAGTTCAAGTTCGTCATCGCCGAAGGCGAATCCCTCCACCTACCAGTCCCGCCCACCGGCAACACCAACACGTTGGGCCGCTTCCAGCCAGACGTGCGCACCTTCCTCAAACGCTGGATCCGGCAGGCACCAACCCACCACTACGCCCTCGGAATCGGACACCACGCCCAAACCATCACCAAGGTCGCCGACACCCTGGGCATCGAATCAGTCATCGTCGCCAACGACTAGGGGAGGGACGCTCAGCGGGTGGGGCGGCGCGCGGTGAGCGTGAGCAGCGTCACCTCGGGGCGGCAGGCGAAGCGGAACGGGGCGTATGGGGAGGTGCCCACCCCGGCCGAGACGTGGAGGTGGGCGGTATTGCCGCCGCTGGCGTGGGTGGACAGCCCCTTGACGCGTGGTGCGTCGAGGTCACAGTTGGTGACCAGCGCGCCGTAGCCGGGGACGCAGACCTGCCCGCCGTGGGTGTGGCCGGCGAAGATCAGGTCCATGCCGTCGGAGGTCATCGCGTCCAGGAGCCGCAGGTAGGGCGCGTGCGTGACGCCGATGTTGAGGTCGGCGTCCGAGTCCGGTGGACCGGCGACGCGGGCGTACTCGTCGCGACCGAGGTGCGCGTCGTCGGTACCCCGGAACGCCAGGCGGTAGCCGGCGACGTCGATGGTGGCCCTCTGGTGGGTCAGGTCCTTCCAGCCCACCGCGAGCATCCGCTCGCGCAGGTCGTCGGTGGGCAGTGGCACCAGCCGCCGCTTGGGCGCCGAGGAGCGGTTCACGATGTAGTCCAGGGGGTTCTTCGGCTGGGGTGCGTAGTAGTCGTTCGAGCCGAACACGAACACTCCCGGCACGAACCGCAGCCGGTTCCAGGCCGCCATGAACGGGAAGATGGCATCGGGATCGGCGATGTTGTCCCCGGTGTTGACGATCAGGTCCGGGTCCAAGGCGGACAGCCGACGGACGAAGTCCAGCTTGAGGTGCTGCTTGGTGGTCAGGTGGATGTCGGAGACGTGCAGCACCTTGAGGTCCCTGCCACCGGAGGGCAGCACGGGCAGGGTGAGGCGACGCACCGTGAACATCGAGGCCTCGGCCAGACCCCACGCGAAGCTGCCGACGGCGGCGCCGGCCACGAGACCGGCGCCCTTGAGGAGCTTGCCCACCTCAGTTGTCGCCGTTGCCGTTGCCGTTGCCATTGCCGTTGCCGTTGCCCGGGGGTGGCGCCGCTGTGGTCGCGGGCGGCGGCGGTGGGGGCGCAGCAGTCGTAGCTGGTGCAGGCGTGGGATCGGGCTTGGGTGGCGGCGGGGGCTCGGGCTTGGGGCCCGCGGAGACCCGCAGCGACACCGTCGAGAACTTGGCGGCCTCGCCGCGCGGCGAGGTACCCAGGTAGGTGCCCTTTCGGCGCTCGTCGTAGACGGGCCAGCGCACGGTGTTGAAACCGGCGGCCTCGACGGCGGCCTTCGCCTCTTCGTAGCTCATGCCGCGGGTGTCGGGGATCGGGACCTTCTCGCCCTCGAGGATCGTCTCCGTCGGCTTGACGAACGGGGTGGGCGGGACCCCCTCGAGGGCCTTGGCCATGGCGGCCTTCCAGATCAGGCCGGCGTCGCCGCCGCCCGAACCCCGGAGTCGGCCACCGTTGGCCAGGTTCACCTGAGTGATCCGGCGGGGGAACACCCCGTCCCAGTAATCGTTGCCGTTGTCCGCGGCGATCATGGCCGCACCGGCCATGTCGGGGGTGTAGCCCGCGAACCACACCGCCTCGGTGTTGTTGGTGGTACCGGTCTTGCCGGCCTGGGGGCGGCCGTCAGCCAGACGCGCGGGACGCCCGGTGCCGTTGGCCATCACCGACTGCAGGATGTAGCTGATGCCGTCGGCGACCTCCGGTGCGATGACCTGCTGGCAGTTCGCCCCCGGAACGGCCAGTTCCTTGCCGTCCTTGGTCACGATGGACTTCAGGATGATCGGGTCACACCGGACCCCACGGTTGGCGAAGGTGGCGTAGGCCTGCGCCATCGAGAGGGGCGTGATGCTCGCAGTCCCCAGCGTGATGGAGGGCACCGTGTGCATGCTCATGATGTCCTCACCGCTGGCCAGTTCAACTCCGGCACGGTTCGCGACATCGACGGTCTGGCAGATGCCGACGTCACGGATCAGCTGGACGAAGTAGGTGTTGATGGAGTCCTCGGCGGCCTGGACCATGTTCACCTCGCCGTAGGCCCGGTTGTAGTTGACCGGCCTCCAGGGCTCACCGGTGAGGACCGTAGGACCGTCGCACGTCTTCCAGGTCCAGCCCTCGGTGTCGATCGGTGACGGGGCCTTGTAGGTCTGCTCCGGGGACATGCCTGCCTCCAGCGCCGCGGTCATGGTGAAGATCTTGAACGTCGATCCGGCTTGGAAGCCGTTGCTGCCGCCCATCGGTTCGCCGTCCTGGGACTCTCCGACCATGTAGTTGTACCAGGTCTCACCGGGGTCGTCGCCGCGGTCGGGCCGGCTCTGCGCCATCGACACGATCAGCCCGGTGCTTGGCTGGATCACCACGGAACCACCGATCAGCGGGTCCACTGGGGACAGCTGCTGGGCCACTGCGGCCTCGGCGGCGCGCTGGCTCTCCGGGTCGATCAGGGTCTGGATGGTGAGGCCACCACGGTTGAGCATGTTCTCGCGCTGCTCCGCGGTCTCTCCGAGGCTCGGGACCTTCTTGGAGAGCAGGGTGAGACGGACGTAGTCACAAAGGTGTGGGAACTCGGAGGCGAGGCAACCGTTCGGGATGCGGTTGACCTTGGCAGGGTCGAAAGCGATGGCCTTCGCCGCGTCGCGCTCGGCCTCGGTGATGATCCCGAGCTCGGCCATCCTGTTGAGGACGACGTCGCGGCGCTCGATCGCGAGTTCGGTGTTGTTGACCGGGTCGAACTGGACCGGGTTCTGCACCAGGCCGGCGAGCATGGCCGCCTGTTCCAGCGTCAGCTCCGCCGCCGTCGTGCCCCAGTACGTGTAGGCGGCGGCCTCCACCCCGTAGGCGCCGTGGCCGTAGTAGGCGATGTTCAGGTAACGCTCGAGGATCTCCGCCTTGGAAAGTCGGTCCTCGACCGCCATCGCGTAGCGCATCTCACGGATCTTGCGCTCGATGCTGACCTCGGTGGCGGCAGCAGCAGCCTCGTCGTCGCCTGCAGCGACGGCGGCCTCCACCTGGACGAGCTTCACGTACTGCTGGGTCAGGGTGGATGCGCCCTGCGTGTCTCCCGTGGCGGTCTTGAAGAAGGCGCGGAACAGGCCCTGCGGGTCGATCGCGCCATGTTCGTAGAACCGGTGGTCCTCGATGGCGATCTGGGCGTCCTGCATTACCGGCGCGATCTTCTCCAGCGGCATGTAGACGCGGTTCGCGTCGTAGAAGGTGGCCAGCGTGCTGCCGTCGGCCATCAGGATCCTCGAACGCTCGGCCTGCGGCGGTGTCTCTAACTCTTCCGGGAGGTACTGCATGCTGTCCGAGGCCATGCGGGTGACGCCTCCGGCCAGCGCGGTGAACGGCACCGCGAGCCCCGCGAGCAGGAGACCCGCAAGCGTGCTGACGGCGACGAACATGAGCATCGCGTAGGCCTTCTGGCTCATGGAGGCAGACTTCATGGGCCCGATTCTACGTGACCCTCGTCCGGGACCGGCATTCGTGGCTGGCTGCGCTGCCGTGCATGACGCTGCCGCTGTCAGCTTGCGGAGGGGGAATCGGGCAGGCAGTCGGCCATGAAATCGCCCAAATCGCCCTGACCGGGGGCGAAGCTGAAGAAAAGGCCTGTTGCGCTGCCACCCTTATGCGCTAGCGTCATTCCAACGAAGTACCAATGCGCGAAGGAGGGCACGGGGATGTCGTTGGCAGAGTTCAGTGAATGGACGCTCCAGGCCAAGTGTCGGGACATGGCGGATGCACTCTTCCCGGAGGGCAAGGATCAGAAGAGGGCACGTGCGGTCTGCATGGGCTGCCCCGTCAGGTCGGAGTGTCTTGCGGAAGCGTTGGACAACCGCATCGAGTGGGGCGTGTGGGGAGGCATGACGGAGCGGGAGCGCAGGCATCTCCTGCGCACCAGGCCGGACATCGAGTCCTGGCATGAGGTGCTCGTCGAGTTCGGGGAGAACGTGGGCAAGGCGAGCTGAACCACATTCTTCTGGCCGGACCGCCCGCCCGAGTGGCGTTGGCGCCTGGTCCGCCCGTGGGACTGTTTGGCAGCGGCCCTGCCCGGTGGCAGGCTGTAGCCATGCAGAAATGGGAGTACTTCACAGCACCGATCCTGTCCCACGTGGCACAGCAGATCCTCAACAACTTCGGCTCCGAAGGCTGGGAACTGGTGCAGGTCGCGCCGGGTCCCAACCCAGACACTCTCGTGGGGTACTTCAAGCGCCCCGTCCAGGAGGGCTGAATGCTCTCGCCTGCGGAGCGTCTGGCGGAGATGGGGCTGGCACTGCCTGAGGTCGCGGCGCCCATCGCGTCCTACGTCCCTGCGCGCATCTCGGGCAACCTCGCCTGGACCTCCGGTCAGCTGCCGCTGGTGGACGGTGGCCTCCTGGCCACCGGCAAGCTGGGCATGGAGGTGGGCCTGGACGACGGCGTCGCCGCGGCTCGTGCGGCGGTGCTGAACGCTCTCGCCGCCGTCTCGGACAAGCTGGGCGGGATCAATCAGATCTCCAGCATCCACAGGGTCGTCGTCTACGTTGCCAGCACCCCCGACTTCACCGACCAGGCCAAGGTCGCCAACGGCGCCTCCGACCTCCTCGTCGATGTGTTCGGACCGGGCAAGGGCTCCCATGTGCGCAGCGCCGTCGGCGTGGCAGTCCTCCCACTGGACGCCCCCGTCGAGGTGGAATTGATGGTTGAGATCTAGGTGAGCATCGCACCGCCCGCGGAGGTCAACGAGCGCCTTTCGGTGGCCTACCCCGACGCGCGCTGTGAACTGGACTTCACCTCGCCCTTCGAACTGCTGGTGGCGACGGTGCTGTCCGCGCAGTCCACCGACCGCCGGGTAAACGCCGTGACGCCTGCGCTGTTCGCGGCCTATCCGGATGCCGCAGCCCTGGCTGCAGCTGAACCGGAAGCGGTGGAGCAGCTGATCGGCCCGGTGGGGTTCTTCCGGCAGAAGACCAAGGCCATCGTCGGGCTGTCGCGGGCCATCGTCGACGAGTTCGACGGCCAGGTGCCCGGGACGCTCGAGGAGCTGGTCAGGCTGCCCGGCGTTGGGCGAAAGACCGCCAACGTCGTACTCGGCAACGCCTTCGGAGTCCCCGGTGTCACGCCGGACACGCACCTGATCCGGCTGGCCAACCGCTTCGGATGGGTGGCCTCCAAGAAGCCCGACGAAGTGGAGCGGGCGGTGGCCGAGCTGTTCCCGCCCGAGGAGTGGGTGATGCTGTGCCATCGGGTGATATGGCACGGGCGACGTTGTTGTCACGCCCGCAAACCCGCCTGCGGGGCCTGCGTGCTCGCTGACATCTGCCCCAGTTTCGGTGAGGGCGTCACGGACCCCGACCAGGCGATCCTGCTGATCCGGGAGCCGCGGGCATGAGGGGCCGACGCAACAGCCCACCGGACCGGAAGTTGCCGAGGCCGGCTGAGAGCCCACTCGCCCGTTCGGGCCCTCACTGGGCCGGTGGCTGGCTGCTGGCGCCGCTGGTGCCGGTGCTGATCCTCGCGGGCTGCGCCGCCCCGGCAGGGCCCGCTGCGGCGCCCGCGCCGTCGGCTCCAGCTCCGGCTGAGTCCGACGTCGACCTCCAGCAACTCAGGCTGCGCTACGGCCTGCCGGACTGCCCCACCACTGATCCCGCAGCTGAGGCCGTCGAGGGAGGGCTGCCGCAGACCGCGTTGCCCTGCCTCGGCTCCGACGTCGTGGTCAACCTCGCCGGGCTCGAGCGGCGGCCGATGGTGGTCAACTTCTGGGCACAGTGGTGCGGTCCCTGCCGCGAGGAGGCCCCGTTCCTTCGGGAGCTGTCCGCCGAGCGCACGGACGTCGGGTTCCTGGGAATCAACTACAACGACCCGCAGGCGGACTGGGCCATCGAGTTCGCCGGACTTGTGGAATGGGACTACCCGCAGGTGCAGGACATGGACAAGTCACTGCAGGCCTCGGTCGGCATCCCCGGCCTGCCGGTGACGGTCTTCGTCGACGAGAACGGCGTCATCGTGGATCGTCACATCGGGGTACTCGAGTCGAAGGCCGACCTCGCCGCGGCGATCGACGAGAACTTCGGGGCGAGATGAGCTACTCCTTCACCAATTTGCACTCCTCGTTGCGCGAGGGCGTCGACGCCCCCGCGGAATGGCGCGAACGCGCACCCCAGGGAGTGCGGTCCGCGGCGGTCCTGTTGCTGTTCACCGATGAGCCGGATCCGCGGCTGACGTTCATCGAGCGGGCCTCGACTCTGCGCAGCCACGCGGGGCAGGTGGCGTTCCCCGGCGGAGGCCGGGAGGAGGGCGACCCGAGCCTCATGCACGCGGCCCTGCGCGAGGCGCAGGAGGAGGTCGGACTCGACCCGGCGCTCGTCACGGTGCTCGGCCAGCTCCCGGTGGCCTGGGTGCCCAAGAGCCGCTACGACGTGACGCCCTTCGTCGGCACCTGGGACGGTTCCAAGCCCTTGCACGCCGCCGATCCCGCGGAGGTGGAGTGGGTCTTCGACGTCCCGGTCTCGGAACTGGCGGATCCCGAAGCGCGCGTCAGTGGCCGGCACCCCCTGGGCTATGTGGGCCCGGCGTGGGTGCTGGGCGACATGTTCATCTGGGGCTTCAGCGGTCACCTGCTGGACCTCACGCTCCACCTCGCGGGCTGGGAGCAGGAGTGGGACAAGGGCCGGGTGGTGGACATCCCGGCGCGCTTCATGCGCGACTGACCAGCCTCAGGCGGAGCGGCGGGGGAGTTCCTCGACCGGGCGCACCGTGACGCCTACCTCGGCACGCTTGCCGGTGGCGGCGTCGGCAAGGGCCGCCATCGTGGCCTTGGCCTCGGCGATGGTTGCCTCCGGGGCGTGGACGCGCTTGAACTGGCCCTGCCCGATCTTGAGCAGGATGAACGCGATCAGCAGCGACACCACGGCCGTCACCACGAAACCGATGGTCAACGAACCCCACGGGCCCAGGACGGTGACGCTGTCCAGGAGCCAGCCGACGGCGAGCGCCAGCGCGATGATGAGCATCCAGATGGCGTGGAAGGCGAAGACCCCCACCCCGCCGAAGAGGGCACCACCGATACCGGCGTGCCTGGCGGCCGGGACGAGCTCGGCCTTAGCCAGTTCCTTCTCTCGCTCGACGAACTCCGCGAAGTCCGCGCGGAACTCCTGGAAGGCGTTGCCGTAATCGGGAGTGTCCATCTTTGTCCTTTCGTCTGGTCCCAGACTAGGGGGCCAAGGGGCTGGGCGGGTCAGATCGGGATCCTGACGCCGTCGTCCGTGAGGCGAACGGGCGCCGTGAGTTCCTCGTGGCTGACCCAGGCCCGCACGCACAGCAACTGGAACGGGAGCCGCAGGTTCTCCCCGGGGCGCACCGACGACGTGAACAGGTCCGCGACTTCGGACTGCAGCCGTTCCCGCTGCTGGTCCGTCAGGTTCTTCGACAGCGGCTGGCGCGCCACCAGTGCCTGGAGGTCCTCCAGCGAAACGGGTTGCCAGACCCGGAAGGCGCGCTGTTCCACCTCGGGGAAGTACTTGGAATGGTCCAGGACCGCCAGGCTCTGGTGACCGTAGTCGCCCTTCATGGCCATCGGGTCGTAGTGGCGAAGCAGCGCTGCGAGGCGCCGCACCCACGGGACCGAGTCGTCGCGGATGACGTACGACGCGCTCAGGCAACCCCCGGGACGAAGCACCCGGGCGATCTCACCGAGGGCCTGCAAGGGGTCGAGCTGGTGGAACTTCTGGTGGGTGAGCACGACGTCGAACTGGAACGGTTCGGTGGGGATGGCCTCGGGACGCGCCCAGATGGCGAGTATCCCGGGCTCGTCGTCCAACCGCACCACGGTGGCCTCGTCCCAAGCCATGGAGAAGACGGTGTGGCCCTCGTCGCGCAGGCGGCGGGCCATGGCTGCCCCGCCGTCGATGGTGAGGCTGCGGGCGTGCGTCCACACCGTGAGCCAGCTGACGGCTTCGGGTAGGAGAACGTTCTGCTTCGTCATGACTTCCTGGCTTCGGGGACTTGTTCACCCACAGGTTATCCACAACCGATTCGTATCAGTGACGTTTAGGGCGCAGCGGCGACCAGAGTGTGGAACGTGAGACGACCCATGACGACGGGGGCCAGCGCCCCACCAGCGCTGCTCGGAACCCGTGACCCCGCCCTGACGGAAGCCGTGCTCGCCACCGCAGTGGCGCTGGGAGTGCAGGTTGAGGTGGTGCAGGACCGCGACGAACTCAGGCGTGGCTGGGCTGCTGCGCCCGTGAGGCTGCTGGGCTCGGACATGGCGGCGCGGGCCGCTGTGCTGGAACGGTTGGCGGGCACCTATGTGGTCGGGGTCGCGGACCAGAGTCTGCTCGCGGCGTCGGCGCAGCTGCGGGCGCCCGCGTTGGCGCTGCCGGACGCCACGGCAGAGCTCGCCGACGTGCTCGCGGGGCATCTGCAGGGGGAGAGCGGGGGCTTGCTGCTGGCGGTCGTGGGAGCCTCCGGCGGGCTGGGAGTCAGCTCACTGGTGGTCGGGCTGGCGACGGTGGCCGCCGCGGCCGGCACTCGGAGCGCGGCGGTCGAGCTCGCCGAGTGCGGTGGCGGCCTGGACCTGCTGTTCGGGGCCGAGACGCGGGAGGGGCTGCGCTGGGACGGGCTGGGGCAGGCGCAGGGTCAGCTGGGTGACCTCGACGGGCACCTGCTCTCCACGGACGGCGTGGACGTCCTGGCTCTGGACAGACGCCGCCCCGCCCACCCCGACGCGGCGGCGGTCGCTGCGGTGCTCGGATCCCTAGCACGCACCCATGGAGCCGTGTTCATCGACGCCGGATCCGCCGGAAACGCCCGGCTCGACGCCCATGGGACGCAGACGTTGCTGGTGGTTGGTGCCGACGTGGCGTCGGTGGCCTCCGCCCGCATGGTGGTGGAGCGGCGAGGGCTGGAGTCGGCCCGGCTGGTGGTGCGGAGCGGGCCGGGCCGCACGCTGCCCGCAGAAGCAGTCGCCGAGTCCCTGGGAATGGGGCTGCTCGGTGAGGTCCGGCACGACAAGGCCCTGCTGCGGCTGGCGCAGTCGGGTGGGAGCGTGGCATCCGCGCAGGCGCGCAGGTTCCGACGGGACGCGCAGCGGTTGTGGGAGGGGATCAGCAGATGATCGAGGACCACCACCTGGAGGACCTGCAGGCGCAGCTGGGCTCCCTGGGGCGCGAACACACGCCGTCGGACGTGGCCATGGCCATGCGCAGGCTGGGGATGGTCGTGACCGACCAGACGATGCTGCAGACCATGGAGGCGGTGCGCCGAAACAGCACGGGGGCGGGACCGCTGGAGGAACTGCTGCGCGAGCCCGGGGTCTCCGACGTGGTGGTCAACGGCGCCCGTGACGTCTACGTGGACAGGGGTCGCGGGCTCGAGCGCTCCGGGGTGAGGTTCCTGGACGACCAGCAGGTCCGCCGACTGGCCGTTCGGCTTGCCGCGGCAGCCGGACGAAGACTCGACGACGCCCAGCCGTTCGTCGACGGCAGGCTCGCCGACGGCACCCGGCTGCATGCCGTCCTGGCGCCTGTCGCCGCGCCCGGCACCTGTATCTCCCTGCGGGTGCCCGCCAGTTCGAGACTCACACTGGCTGACCTGGCCGCTTCCGGCTCCGTGAATCCGGACGGCATGGCGGTGCTGGAGGGAATCATGGCTGCCAAGGTCCCGTTCCTGATCAGCGGAGGGACGGGCACCGGCAAGACCACCCTGCTGGCGGCGCTGCTGGCCCTCGTCCCGGCCGGGGAGCGGATCGTGGTCGTGGAGGACGCCCGCGAGCTCACCCCCAACCACCCGCACTGCGTCCGGCTGGAGGGCCGGCCCGCCAACACCGAGGGGTCGGGGGCCATCACCCTCACCCAGCTGGTGCGCCAGGCGTTGCGGATGCGTCCTGACAGGGTGGTGCTGGGGGAGGTGCGCGGTGCCGAGCTCTCGGACCTGCTGACCGCCCTGAACACTGGTCACGAGGGCGGCTGCGGCACCATCCACGCCAACTCGATCACGGACGTGCCAGCGAGGCTCGAGGCGCTCGCCGCCCTCGGCGGGCTGAGCAGGGAGGCCTGCCACGCCCAAGTGGCTGCGGCACTGCGCGTGGGCATCCACGTTCGCCGGCTCGCCGACGGCCGTCGTCGGGTGGCCGAGATCGGGTTGTTCACCCGTGCCCGCGACGGTCTGGTGGAACTGCAGCCGGCGGCCTCCTTCGACGGTCCGGTCACCGCGTGGGGGCCGGCCGGCGAGGAACTGCGCGCCCTGGTGGGGTTGTCATGATTGCGCTGACAGCTTTGCCTGCCGCCAGTCTCGTGGCGCTCGCGGTGGTGGTGCTGGTCGGGGAACCCCCGGCCAAGGGCCTGGTGAGGCTCCGGCAGCGGCGGCAGGCCGGGGCCGCCAGGCGTTGGTTGCCCCTGACGGCGGTGGGCTTCGGTCTGGCCTGGGTGTGGGCGCTGTTCGGTGGCCGGACCCTGGGCTGGGTGCTGGCAGTGGGCATCGTCGTGGCGACGGTTGCCTGGGTGGTGCGCCAGTCGATTCAGTCCAGACACGTGCTTGCTGCAGAGGACGAGACGGGCCGGGCGGCGCACACCGTCGCCCTGCTCCTGCGGGCCGGTCAGATTCCGACGAGGGCACTGGTGGAGGCCGCCGCGGACAACCCCTGTCTGGCACCGGCCGCTGCAGCCGTGGGTCTGGGCGGGGATGCGGGCAGGGCTCTGGTGGGGATCGCCGGGGAGCCGGGCCGACGGGGGATGGCGCAGCTGGCGGCCGCCTGGCGGGTGAGCGAATCCAGTGGCGCGCCTGTTGCGACGGTGGTCGCGCAGGTCACCGAAACGATGCGCCGGGAACGCCAACTGGCCGACGTGGTGGCGGCCGAGCTGTCGGCGGCGCGGGCCAGCGGCCGGATCATGGCGACGCTGCCGCTGGTGGCAATCGGGCTCGGCACGGTGGTGGGAGCTGATCCGGTCTCCTTCCTCTTCGGCTCGGTCCTTGGGCAGGTCCTCCTCGTCGTCGGTCTTGCCCTGGCCGCCGCGGGGGTGGTCTGGACGGAGAAGATCGCCCGCTCGCCGATGGGGGTGGGTCGCAGATGAGTGGGTTCCTTCTCGCAGTGGCGCTGATGGTGGGTGCTGCGACGCTCGCGTTCCCCGCACCCCATGCCGGCCTCCGTCGGCTCTCCGGGGCCGATGCCGCTACCGGTCGGGTGGCGATGCTGCTCAGCGGCAAGCCGCAGGCACCCTCCCTGCGCAGCCGGGTGTGGCTGGGCGGTGTTGTCGCAGGCCTGCTCCTCCTGGCGGACCCGACCCCCGTCGGAGCGGCTCTGGCCGCGCCTGCCGGGACCTTGGTCCTGGTCGGATCAGGCTGGCTGTGGCCCTCAGGACGGGCGGACCCTGCCGTCGGAATGCAACTGCCCGGAACGCTGGAACTGCTCGCGGCCTGCATCGAGGCGGGAGCCCCCATGCAGCGGGCCGTGGAGACGGTGGCCGAGGTGAGTTCGGAACCGACGGTCGGTCTGCTGGAGGGGGTGGCGGGACAACTTCGGCTGGGGCGCGCGGAGGCCGAGGCGTGGTTGCAGCTCCGGGAGGATCCGTCCTGGGGGCCCGTCGCCAGGGACGTCGCCCGTTCGGCCAGATCCGGCACCTCGCTGGTGGACGCGCTGCGGGTGCACGCGGAGGACCAGCGCAGACGGCTGGAGGCGGAGCGCGCGAAGGCGGCGCGTGCCGTGGGGGTGCGCTCGGTCATGCCCCTGATGGTCTGCTTCCTGCCGGCCTTCGTGCTGGTGGGCGTCGTGCCGATCGTCGCGGGGTTGATGGCGGGCTTCCTGGGGTGACGCCCACACCGCCATCCGTAAGCCCCCGGACCGCCGCCGAGTACGCGAACGATCTTCTTTCCTTTCGGGCCGCAGGCGTCGCCGCCGCACTAGTGTGAGCGCAAACCCAGGAGCGAAGGCGAACATGAGGATCGGCGTCCCACGCGAGGTCAAGAACAACGAGTACCGCGTCGCGCTGACGCCGGCCGGCGCCAACGAACTCGTCAGACACGGCCACCAGGTTGTCATCGAGGCTGGGGCGGGCGCCGGGTCGGCAATGCCCGACGACGACTACCGCGCAGTGGGCGCGGAGGTCGCGGACGCTGCCGAGGCCTGGGGTTGCGAGCTGGTGTGCAAGGTCAAGGAGCCCGTCGAGGAGGAGTTCGGACGCCTGCGCGAGGGCCTCACCCTTTTCACCTTCCTGCATCTCGCGGCAGCTCCGGCGCTGGCAGATGCCCTGCTGGCGGCTGGCACCACCGCCGTCGCCTATGAGACCGTCCAGTTGCCCAGCGGTCAGCTTCCCCTGCTGTACCCGATGAGCGAGGTGGCGGGTTGTCTCGCCCCGCAGGTGGCGGCGTTCCACCTCACCTCCACCCAGGGCGGCCCCGGAAGGCTGCTGGGTGGTATCGGCGGGGTCCCCAACTCAAAGGTCGTCATCCTCGGCGCCGGCACCGCCGGGCAGAACGCGGCCAACATCGCCCGTGGCATGTGCGCCGACGTCACCCTGCTGGACACGGACCTCGACAAGCTTCGCAACGCGTACTGGCGCTGGGAGGGATCCGTCCGGCAGCTCGCCTCGGACGACCTGACCATCCGTCGCGAGGTGCAGACCGCGGACGTCGTGATCGGGTCGGTGCTGGTGCCCGGCGGCCGGGCGCCCCGCCTGGTCACCAACGACATGGTGGCGCAGATGAAGCCGGGCTCGGTCCTGGTGGACATCGCCATCGACCAGGGCGGCTGCTTCGAGGACTCCCACCCGACGACGCACGCGGACCCGACCTTCCAGGTCCACGGCTCCACGTTCTACTGCGTCACGAACATGCCCGGAGCGGTGCCGCACACCTCGACGATCGCCCTCACGAACTCGACCACCCCATACATCCTGCGGCTCGCCGAACACGGCTGGCGGGATGCCATGCGAGGAAACCGCGCGCTTGCTCTCGGGCTCAACATCCATGCCGGAAACGTCGTCAACCCGGCCGTGGCCGAGGCCCTGGGGCACGAGGCGCGACCGCTCGAGGACGCGCTCAGGTGACGGGCTGGCTGCACTCCCTGCCTGTTGACGCCCAAGCCGTCCCACCAGGCGAGCGAGGAATCACCTCTGCTTCTCCGGGGATACGTGACCGTAGCGGTGCAGCGTCCGGCTGACAGCCTGTTCGCGCAGTGCCGACAGCAACTCGCGGCGCCCGTTCGCCAGCACCGGACCGGTCAGCACCTCGACGCCGTGGGCCGCCAGCGCGTCGTGCAGGTGGTTCGCGTCCCCAAGACCTCGGACCCTCGTGCCCGGAACCGCGGTCCCGATCCAATCGGTGATCGGCTCCTCGGGCACCCGGCGCAACGGTGCGAGCTCATCGGCCAGCCGCTTGCCCTCGCCGGTGGTGGCCAGCAGTTCGTCCAGGTCCGCGGCCACCGACGGCGTGAGCGAGAGCCGCACCGTCGTGCCGGTCAGCCGCGCGGCCAGGAGCAGGCGCGCCAGCTCGACGAAGCGGGCGCCCTGCTCGCAGTGCACCACCAGCAGCGGCACCGGCCGGTAGCGGAACTCGTTCAGTTCACTGAGCAGACCGGCCGGGTCGTCCGCGATCCCCAGTTCGGTCTCCCAGGCGTGGGCGTCGCTGTGGATGGCTGCCTCCAGCCACTCAGCCTCCGCGGCGCCCGCCACCAGTGGCGCCAGCCGGTGGGCCAGCTCGCGCACCCGTGGCGGAGGAGTGCGGCGCAACTCGGGGAGGCCATCCGGTGCCCAGGTGCCGAGGCTCGCGACGTAGTTCGGGCCGCCCGCCTTGGCGCCCGGGCCGACCGAGGAGTCCTTCCAGCCCCCGAACGGCTGCCGTCCGACGATGGCACCGGTGGTGACCCGGTTCACGTAGGCGTTGCCCACCTCCACCTGGTCCAGCCACTGGGCGATCTCCTCCTCGTCGAGGCTGTGGAGGCCGCCCGTGAGGCCGAACCGGGTGGCGTTCTGAAGTTCGATGGCCTCGTTCAGGTCCTTGGCCGTCATCAGGCCCAGCACCGGCCCGAAGGCCTCCGTCTGGTGGAAGAACGAGCCGGGGCGCACACCGGTCTTGACCCCCGGCCGCCAGAGCCGGCCCGTCTCGTCGAGCTGCGCCGGCTCCACCAGCCAGCGCTCCCCGGCATCGAGCTTCTTGAGGGCGCGCAGGAGCTTCCCGCGGGGAGGTGCGATGACGGGGCCGACGGTGGCGCCGAGGTCGTCCGGCCACCCCACGCGCAGTGAGGCGACGGCGTCGCGAAGCTGACGGAGGAACCTGCGCGACGTCGCCACCGACCCGACGAGGATCCCCAGCGATGCCGCCGAGCACTTCTGCCCCGCGTGGCCGAAGGCGGACCTGACCAGGTCCGCGACCGCCAGGTCCAGGTCCGCCGACGCCGTGATCACCAGCGCGTTCTTGCCCGAGGTCTCGGCCTGGACGCGCGGCCCGCCGTCGCGCCCGGTCCGCCAGGACTGGAACAGCCGCGCCGTCTCGATGGCGCCGGTCAGGACCACGACGTCGACGTCCCGGTGTGAGACCAGAGCGCGTCCGGCCTCGCCCTCGCCCGAGCGCACCACCTGCAGCACGTCGTCGGGGACGCCGGCCGCCCACAGCGCCTCGACGGCGATCTCGGTGCAGCGCTCCACCCCGTGCGCCGGCTTGATGATCACCGACGAGCCCGCCGCCAGCGCGGCCAGCACCCCCCCGATCGGGATCGCGACCGGGAAGTTCCACGGCGGCGTCACCAGGGTGACCCGCGGTGGGGTGAAGGCGGCGCCGTCGGTCATCGGGCTCCGGGGCGCGAGGGCCTCGGCGGAATCGGCGTAGTAGCGGGCGAAGTCGACGGCCTCGCTGACCTCCGGGTCCGACTGGTCGATCGTCTTGCCGCCCTCGGCAGCCATCGCAGCCACCAGGTCGCCGCGGCGGGACTCGAGTTCGCGGGCAGCCTGGCGCAGGATCGCGGCCCGCTGCGACGGCGTCCGCGCGGCCCAGCCGGGCGCGGCGTCGCGGGCGGTGGCCACCACGCCGTCGACATCCTCTGGTGAGAGGAGGGGACTGGTCGGTTCGCCGGGGTCGCCGATGATCACCTCACCGGCCCACTCGCGGGTGGCGGGGATGGCGGGATCGGAGTCGGGCTGGTTGGCGAAGTGGTCGCCCACCTCAGGACGCTCCGCGCTGCGCCTCGGGCCGAGCGGAGCGGAGTCCATCAGTGCCACCGACTCGCGGAAGAGCCGCTCCTGCCTGGCCATGGGTGAGTCAGGGCCGACGGTGTCGTTGAAGGCCGCGTGCAGGTAGTTCTGGGGTTGCGCGTTCTCCTCCAGGCGCCGCACCAGGTAGGCGACGGCGACGTCGAAGTCCGCGGGCGCCACGATGGGCGTGTAGAGAACCATGGAGCCGACGTCGCCGGCAACCACACGCGCTTGCGCGGGGGCCATGCCCTGCAGCATCTCCACGTCCAGGCGGTGCCCGACGCCACGACGCTGCGCCAACAGATGCGCGAGCGCCACGTCGAACAGGTTGTGGCTGGCGACGCCAAGTCGGAGCACGTCGGTGGCGTCGGGACGCAGCGCCCGCTCCACAAGGCGCAGGTAGTTGGCGTCGACGTCGACCTTGGACTCGTACGGCGCCTGCGCCCAGCCATGGACCTCGGCCTCGACCCGCTCCATGGCCAGGTTCGCGCCCTTGACGAGCCGGATCTTGATCTCGGCGTGACCGGCGGCCGCACGTCGCGTGGCGAAGCCGATGAGCCGCTCCAGCGCTGCCAGGGCGTCCGGGAGGTAGGCCTGCAGCACGATCCCGGCGCTCAGGTGCTCGAACTCGGGTTCGGTGAGGATGGTCTCGAAGACCGCCAGGGTGATGTCGAGGTCGCGGTACTCCTCCATGTCCAGGTTCACGAAGGACCGCGGGGTGCGTCGGTTCGCCGCCCGGAAGATCGGCCGTAGCCGCTCGACGACCCGCGTGGTGGTTCCCGCCGTGTCCCAGGTGGAGATCTGCGAGGCGAGCGAGGACACCTTGACCGAGACGTAGTCGACGTCGTCGCGATCCAGGAGCGCGACGATGCGCCGGGCCCGGGACGCGGCCTCGGCCTCCCCGAGCACAGCCTCGCCCAGGAGGTTCACGTTGAGCCTGAAACCGTCCTGGCGGGCGGCAGCGAGGTGGCGACGCAGGGCAGGGTCCCGGGCATCGACCACCAGATGCCCCACCAGTTGCCGCAGCCGACGGCGCGCCAGTGGCACCACCACGCGGGGCGCCAACGGGGCCACCCGGGAACCGGCCCGCAGGAGCAGCCGGTCGAGCCGCCCCAGGAAGCGGACCCCTCCCGAGCCGAGTCCTGCCAACGCCTTCGCCGCGGCGCGCGGGTCCTCGGGCCGGGCCACCTCGTCCACGAACTTCACGGCCAGCGCCAGTCCGGCCTCGTCGGCCAGCAGCCGCGCGAGTTGCTCCCCGGTGGCCCGCTCCAAAGCCGTTTCCTGCGCTGTTGCCCGTTCCCGCCAGCGTGTGGCCAGGTCGATGGCGTCGTCGACCAGCGGCGCCACCGCGGCCGATCCCTCGGTGAACTCCATGGCCCCAGTCTGGCCCGTCGGTGCGTGGGTGTCTGGCGGGGGTGCGAATCGGCTACGCAAACTCGGCGTGTCATGGACGGGAGGCGTCCACGACACGCCGAGTTCGCGTCCTGGAATCCCACCCCCCCGGACACCCCACCGCTCGCAGCAGCGCGGGAGGGTGTCTGATTGGGATGGCAGAGTGGGTTCGTGAACTGGGACTGGGTGCTCGAGCGCGACGAGGTGGTCGCGCTGCGCCGTCGGGAAGCCAGTGCGGGAGAGGCTGGTGAGTGGCCGCAGTGGCTGCCCCCGGAGACGGTGACGAGTATCCAGGCGGTGGGCATCCAGCGTCCCTGGCGGCACCAGAGCGAGTTCGCGGAGTTCGCCTTCGCCGGGCGCCACAGCGCCATTGTCACGCCGACGGGTTCGGGCAAGTCGCTGGCCTACCTGATGCCGGTGCTGGCCGCCACCACCGAAGGCAGGTTCGGTTGGGAACTCCCGGAGGCCCGCAGCTTCACCAAACCACGCCACACGGCCCTTTACCTGGCGCCCACGAAGGCACTCGCCCACGACCAGTTCCGTGCCGCGCGCGCCCTCGGGCCGGCCGGGTGGCGCGTCGGCACGCTCGACGGTGACTCCGACGTCGCTGAGCGCCGGTTCGCACGGGAGCACGCGAGCCTCGTGCTGTCGAACCCGGACATGCTGCACTTCTCGGTGCTGGCAAACCACCAGAAATGGGCGCGGTTCCTGGCCGGGCTGCGCTACGTCGTGGTGGACGAGGCACACCGCTACCAAGGGGTCTTCGGTGCCCACGTCTCGGCGGTGCTGAGGCGCCTGCGCCGCCTGTGCGCCCTTTATGGCACCAATCCCACGATGCTGCTGTCGTCGGCCACGGCCCCGAACGCCGCCGAGTTCGGGGGTGCGCTGATCGGGGAGGAGCGTGTCGAGGTGGTTGACTCAGCCACCGCGCCGACGGCGGCCCGCACCGTCGCGCTCTGGCAGCCGGTTGGTTCACTCAACCACGACACTGCGGCACTGCTCGCGGGTCTGTCCGACGACGGCGCGCAGACCCTGGCGTTCGTGCCGTCCCGGGCGGGGGCCGAGCTCGTCGCCGTCGCGGCGCAGGAACAGGCGGTGCAGCCGGAGCGGATCGCCTCCTACCGGGCCGGCTACCTCGCGTCGGACCGGCGGGCACTGGAGGCGGCGCTGCAGTCGGGGGAACTGCGTGGGCTCGCGACCACCAACGCGCTCGAACTGGGCGTCGACGTCTCCGGGGTGGAGGCGGTCCTGGTCTCCGGCTACCCGGGCAAACTCTCGTCGTTCTGGCAGCAGGCGGGCCGCGCCGGGCGGGCCGGGCAGGACTCCCTCGTGGTGCTGCTGGCCCGGGAGAACCCCTTGGACACCTACCTCCTCGCGCACCCGGAGCTGATCTTCGACGCCCCCGTCGAGCACGCGGTCTGCCACCCGGAGAACCCACACGTGCTCGGGCCGCACCTGGCCGCTGCGGCGCAGGAACACCCGCTGACAACGGAGGATGAGCGCTGGTTCGGACCCGCGACGATGCCTTTGGTGGAGCAGTTGACCGCCCAGGGCGTGCTGCGCGACCGCGGCGGGCGCTGGTTCTGGACCCGGCCGGACCGCGCCGTCGACTTCATCAACCTGCGCGCCACCGGGCCCGCCCCCATCGAGATCATCGAACGCGAGACGGGCCGCGTCCTCGGGGTCGTCAGCGACGAGGCCGCCGACCGCACCGTTCACCCGGACGCCGTCTACCTGCACCAGGGCGAGACCTGGACGGTCACGGCGCTGGACAGGCACGAGAACCAGGCACTGGTCACGGCTGTGCGGCCGCACTACTACACACAGGCCCAGTCCACCTTCGACATCGAGGTACTCCGACACATCCAGCGCCGGCCACTGGGCATCTCCGAGGCCAGCTTCGGCGACGTGCTCATCACCTCGCAGGTGACGGGGTATCTCCGTCGCGACGAGGTCACCCACGATGTGCTCGACGCCTCCGAGCTGGACATGCCCAAGCGCCAGCTGCGCACCCAGGCGGTGTGGTGGACGGTTCCCCTGGAACTGGAGCGTCTCCTGCGTTGGCCGGCGCTGCGGATGGGTGCTGCGGCCCACGCCATGGAGCACACGGCGATCGGGCTGTTGCCGGTGTTCGCGCCCTGTGACCGCTGGGACATCGGCGGCGTCAGCACCGCCGCCCACCCGGACACCGGACTTGCCACCATCTTCGTCCACGACGGGATGGCCGGCGGCTCCGGGTTCGCGGCGCGGGGGTTCGAGGTGGTCGACGGCTGGCTCGCGGCCACGCTGGAGCGCCTGGAGACCTGTGACTGCGACGACGGCTGCCCGGCCTGCGTGGTCTCGCCCAAGTGCGGCAACGCCAATCAGGTCCTCGACAAGGCTGACGCCCGCGCCCTGCTCCGCGCACTTCTCGGCTGATCAGCCGCTCCCAGGCCGAGTTCTCCACAGGGAGAAAGTCACCTGACGGATGGCGCTGCGCCGCAACCAGAGTGTTGGGCAGATCGGGTGATGGGCACCTGATCATCCGGTGAAAGGGCAAGACAATGAGCATTTCCAGCCAGGCCGCGCAGGCCATGGAAACCAACCTGGCCGACGACGCCGTCGCGGCCGACTGCGAGCTCGAGGTGTCGCCGCACAGGGGACGTGTCCGCCGCCTCGCAGAGCGTGGTCTGACCACCATCGAGTACGCGATCGGTCTCGTGGCCGCCGCCACGGCCGCGCTCGTGCTGCTGCGCATCTTCAACGACAACGCCTTCTTCCAGGCGCTGTTCGACTGGGTGCTCGGCGTCTTCAAGCTGATGACCTCGTGAACGTGCGGCCCGGGGCGGCGCCGGGGGGCGCCGCTCCGCGCCGTCGGCCGGTGGGTGGTCGGCGGGGCGAGCGGGGCATGGTGACGGTTGAACTGGCGGTCGGCTTCGTGACCACCACCGTCCTCGCCGCTGTGTTGCTGGGGTTGGTGATGCTTGGCGTCGCGCAGGCGGCCTGCGCGCGCACCAGCTCAGAGGTGGCACGGCAGCTGGCTCGCGGGGACCAGGCCGCGGCGGAGCGCGCGCAGCAGGAGGCGCCCGAAGGTGCCCGGGTGGAGGCCGATGACGTGGGGGACGGGGTCGAGGTCAGCGTCACCACTCCGGTGGATGTGTTCCGGATGGGAGTCATCCAGGTGAGTGCGACGTCGTGGGCGCGCTACGAGGGGGGCGTGGCACCATGACCGGACGCTCGCGCAGGCACACGGACGAGCGCGGCGTGGGCACCGTGCTGACCGCCGCGGTGGCCATGGTCCTGGTCGTCGTCACGTCGGCCGCTTGCACCGTCGTGGCTTGGCTGGCGACTGTCAGCGACGCCCAGGACGCAGCCGACGCGGCCGCACTGGCCGGTGCATCAGCGATGGCAGAGGGCCTGGATGGCTGCGACGCGGCCACCCTGGCCGCGCGCTTCAACCACGCGGCGGTCACCGAGTGCGAGGTCCGGGGGGACCATCGGGGCTTCGTGGTGGAACTGGACGTGAAGATGGCGCTGCACCCGAAGGTGCCGGGTTTCCCGGAGGAGGTGGTGCGCACCGCTGCGGCGGGAACGGCCTAGGGTGTCGCCATGGACCTGGATGCCACCGCCTTGCGCGCCCGTCTTCTCGATGGCGGCTACACCGTCGAGGCAGTTCTGCATCGCTTGGGGGATGCGGGCCAGGCGGGGCTGGAGCGCAACACGACGGTGGCTGGCTCGGTCGCGCTCGGTGACGCCATGGATCCGTTGGCCGTCCTGATTCGGCTGTTCCTGCTGCAGCAGCCTGTCCCCGACGCCGCTGCCGTGGAGGCGCTGGACGTCGACGAACTGGTTGCGGCCGGGGTGCTGCGCCGGGAGGCGGACCGGGTCATTGCCGAACTCGACATCCGGCCCTACCACTCACCCGACGACGGGGCCTCCGGGTACCTGGTCAGCGACCTCACCCCCGGGATGGACGGCGTCAACTCCGCCACCCGGCCGGACTATGTACTTGGCGCCTCGCCCGCCTCGCTGACCCTGACCCAGTTGACGGTCCGCGACGACGTGGGCTCGGCCCTCGACCTCGGGACGGGCTGTGGTGTGCAATCCCTGCACCTGGCAAGGCACTGCGGGCGCGTCGTGGCGACCGACCTCAACGCCCGCGCCCTGGAGTTCGCCGAACTCACGGCCGCGCTCAGTGGCATCGACGTGGACTTCCGCCTCGGCTCCCTCTACGAGCCGGTGGCGGGGGAGCGCTTCGACCTGATCGTTTCCAACCCGCCCTACGTCATGAGCCCCCCTGGTGATGACGACGTGCGCCTGACCTACCGCGAGGGCGGCTTCGAGGCTGATGGTCTGGTAGCCGCCGTGGTCAGGGGAGCCGCTGACCACCTCAATCCCGGCGGCACGGCCCAGTTCCTGGTGAACTGGGCCGTGACCGGGGAGGAGTCCTGGGAGGAGCGGGTCCGCGGCTGGGTCGAGGGCACAGGGCTGGACTGCTGGGTGATCGAACGGGAGCGCCTGGACCGCTATTCCTACATCGAGCTCTGGCTCACCGACGCGGGGCTCGTCGGTTCCGAGGAGTGGCGCCCCGCCTACGAGCGCTGGCTGGCCTACTTCGACGAACTGGGGATCGAGGAGGTCGGCATGGGCTGGATCCTGTTGACCGCTGCCGGCCGCGACGAACCCCACCTGCGCTTCGAGACCTGGCCCCACGCGGTGGAACAGCCCGTGGGCGTGGTCTTCGCGCACGATCGCGCCGCCGTCGACGCCTCCCGCCTGCCCTTGGCCGATCTCCTCGCCGCCTCACCCCGGCTGGGTGATGTGAGGCAGGAGACGCTTGGCGAGCCCGGAGCGGCCGACCCGCAGCACATCGTCCTGCGGCAACGGACGGGCCTCCTGCGCGCCATCGAGGTGGGCACCGCCGAAGCCGCGGTGCTGGGGTCTCTCGACGGCGAACTCACGCTCTCGCAGGTTGTAGCCGCGGTGGCCCAGATCCTTGAGATCGACGCCGCCGATCTCGCCGCGGGAGTGGTTCCCGTCGTCCGGCAGGCGCTGCTGGACCAGATGCTGACGCTCTGATCATCCTTAAGTCTTGACTTATTTAAGTCTGGACGCAAGAATCGGGTCATGCACGCGCTCGATGTCCTCGGGGACCCCGTCCGGAGGCGGATCCTGGAACTCCTCGCCCACGACGGGGAGCTTGGCGCGGGCGAGATCGGCTCCGTGGTGGCAAGGGAGTTCGGCATCAGCCAGCCTGCCGTCTCGCAGCACCTGAAGCTGTTGCGGGAGCAGGGCTTCGCAACCGTTCGCGCCGAGGGCACCCGACGGATCTACGCCGTGGACCCGCGCGGACCCAGCGAGGCCAGGCAGTGGCTCAGCGCCTTCGAGCGGTTCTGGCTGCCCAGGTTCGACGCGCTGGGCACCGAGCTCGCCCGAGGGAGACGCCAGCGGCGCCTGGCCGCGCAGCAGACAACCGAAGAACCAAAGGGACAAGTCCCGCCAGACAAGGAGGAATGACATGGTCGACGTGGTCGCACAGCTGGAAGCAGTCACCAGGGAAGTTCGGGTCGAGGATCGCGACGGTGAGCCGTCGCACGTCCAGACCCTCGAGCAGACCTACCCATCACCGATCGAGGACGTGTGGGAGGCGGTCACCACGGGCGAGCGCATCGCGCGCTGGTTCCTGCCGGTGAGCGGTGACCTGGAACTCGGAGGCCGCTACCAACTCGAGGGCAACGCAGGGGGAGAGGTGCTCCAGTGCGATCCACCCTCGGGGGGCACGGCCGGCTACCGCATCACGTGGGAGTTCGGCGGTGGCACGACCTGGGTCAGTCTCCTGCTCACGGAGGAGGGTGAATCCACCCGCATGCGGCTTGAGCACGTCGCCCGGGTGGCCGACATGCCGCAGGAGATGTGGGACACCTATGGACCGGGGGCCACCGGCGTGGGCTGGGACGGCGGACTGCTCGGCCTTGCGCTGCACCTGGGTGCGACGGGGGGTTCGCTCTCGCCGCAGGAGGCGCAGGCCTGGGCCGTCACCGAGGAGGGCAAGCAGTTCTACCGGGGTTCCTCCGACGCCTGGGCCGCGGCCCACGTCGCCTCCGGCGCCGATCCGCAGACCGCAGCGCGCAACGCGGAGGCCACCTACGGCTTCTACACCGGCACGGGCATGTGAGGGCAGCTCGGCGGGACCGCGTCGGGGCACGGAGCGCCCACCCCGACGCGGGACGCCGCTGCCGGGGGACCACCCCTCAGGCACGAACTTGCGGCTTCCCCGGAAAGCCACCGTGGACACGTGGGCTAGCATTCCAACCAGTCCCACCCCACGGAACGAAAGAAGCTGCATGGCTGACAAGCTCAAGCGACTCGTGATCGTCGAGTCGCCCACGAAGGCGACCAAGATCGCCGGCTACCTCGGCGACGGGTACATCGTGGAGTCCAGCCGCGGCCACGTGCGGGACCTGCCGACGGGCGCCGCCGAGGTGCCCGCCAAGTACAAGGGCGAGAAGTGGGCACGCACCGGGGTCAACGTCGACGACGGGTTCCAGCCGCTCTACGTGGTGGCCGCGGACAAGAAGGCCACCATCCGGGACCTGAAGTCCAAGCTCGCGGGGGTCGACGAACTCCTGCTCGCCACCGATGGTGACCGCGAGGGCGAGGCCATCGCCTGGCACCTGCTGGAGGAGCTCAAGCCGAAGGTTCCGGCCCTGCGGATGGTGTTCCACGAGATCACTCCCAGCGCGATCGCCGAGGCCGTGCAGAACCCGCGGAAGCTGGACACCGACCTGGTGGACGCGCAGGAGACCCGCAGGATCCTGGACCGGCTCTACGGCTACGAGGTGTCCCCGGTGCTGTGGAAGAAGGTCATGCCGAGGCTCTCGGCGGGCCGGGTGCAGTCGGTGGCGACGCGTTTGGTGGTGGACCGGGAACGGGAACGGATCGCTTTCGTGCCGGCCTCCTACTGGGACCTGGACGCCATCCTCGACGGCGGTGCTTCGGCCGAGCCACGCAACTTCCCCGCCCGGCTGACGACGGTGGGCGGCAACAAGATCGCCCAGGGCCGCGACTTCGATTCCTCCGGCAACGTCACCAGCCGGTCGGCCGTCATTCTCGACGAGGCGGGTGCGAAGGCGATTGCCAAGGCAATCGAGGACGGGACTCTCGTCGTCGCGTCCGTGGAGGCCAAGCCCTACACCCGTCGCCCCTACGAGCCGTTCCGGACCACGACGATGCAGCAGGAGGCCGGCCGCAAGCTGGGCTTCACCGCGCAGCGGGCGATGTCGGTGGCCCAGGAGCTCTACGAGAAGGGCTTCATCACCTACATGCGTACCGACTCCGTGACGCTGGCGGCGTCGGCCATCACGGCCGCGCGCAAGCAGGTCTCGGAGCTGTTCGGCGACGCCTACCTCCCTGAGAAGCCCCGCTACTACGCCTCCAAGGTCAAGAACGCCCAGGAGGCGCACGAGGCCATCCGCCCGGCCGGCGACACCTTCGTCCATCCTGACCGGACCGGGCTCCACGGCGACGCCTTCCGCCTCTACCAACTGATCTGGATGCGCACGCTGGCCTCCCAGATGGCCGACGCCAAGGGCGAGCAGATGACGGTGCGGATCGACGCCAGGCTCGCGTCCCCGGTGCAGCTGGCCACGGGCGCAGTCGAGGCCGCGGAACTCACCGCCTCGGGCAGGACCATCACGTTCCACGGCTTCCTGAAGGCCTACGTGGCCGGGAGCGACGACGACTCGGCCTCCGATGACTCCCAGGCCCGCCTCCCTCAGCTCACGCAGGGCGCCGAGGTCCACGCGGAGTCGGTGACGGCCGCCGGTCACGAGACCAAGCCTCCGGCCCGCTACACCGAGCCGTCGCTGGTGGCCAAGCTGGAGGAGCTGGAGATCGGGCGGCCCTCGACGTACGCGTCGATCATCCGCACCATCACGGCCCGCGACTACGTGTTCAAGAAGGGCTCCGCGCTGGTGCCCACCTGGCTGGCGTTCGCCGTGACCCGCCTGCTGGAGGAGCACTTCTCCAAGCTGGTGGACTACAAGTTCACCGCGGAACTGGAGGAACTCCTCGACGAGATCGCCGCCGGCGACGCGGACCGGCTCAAGGTCCTCACCGAGTTCTACCGCGGCCCGGCGGGCTCCGAGCACCAAGGACTGGAGACGCTGGTCAACGAACTGGGCGAGATCGACGCCCGCGAACTGTCCACGTTCCCGATCAAGGACTCGGGCATCAACGTCCGCGTGGGCCGCTACGGCACCTACATCGAGGACTCCGACGGGCGCCGCGCCAACGTGCCCGAGGACCTGCCGCCCGACGGGCTCACCATCGAGGTGGCCCAGGAACTGCTGAGCCAGCCCCTCGACGCCGAACGCGAACTTGGCGTGGACCCGGAATCGGGCAACCTGGTCGTGGCCAAGAACGGCCGCTACGGCCCCTACGTCACGGAGGTGCTCCCCGAGGACGCGCCGAAGTCGCGCAAGCCCCGCACCGGATCGCTGTTCAACTCGATGTCGCTGGACAGCGTCGACCTCGAGACCGCGTTGAAGCTGATGAGCCTGCCCCGGGTAGTCGGGACCGACGCCGACGGCGTCGAGATCACTGCCCAGAACGGTCGCTACGGCCCCTACCTGAAGCGGGGGACCGACTCGCGCTCGCTGACCAGCGAGGACCAGATCTTCGAGATCACTCTCGACGAGGCCCTGGCCATCTACGCCCAGCCCAAGACCCGCGGCCGCGCCGCCGCGGCCGCGCCGCTGAAGGAGTTCGGCGACGACCCGGTCTCGGCAAAGCCCGTGGTGCTCAAGTCGGGGCGGTTCGGCCCCTACGTCACCGACGGCGAGACCAACGCCACCCTGCGCCGCGACGACGACCCCGAGCAGGTGACCCCGGAGCGCGCCTTCGAACTCCTCGCCGAGAAGCGCGCGAAGGGCCCGGCCAAGAAGCCCGCTCGCAAGCCCGCGGCCAAGAAGGCCCCCGCGAAGCGGGCGGCCACGAAGAAGCCGGCCACCGGGAGGACTGCCGCGAAGAAGAGCACCGGGAACGGCTAGGTTGGGCGCATGGGCAAGAAGCGCAGGAAAGCCATGCGGTTCCACATGCCGTTCACGGCAACCGCTCCGCCCCTCACGTCCAAGGCGGTCGGCCTGACCCGGCTGGTCGAACTGCGCGGCCGGAGCAACTCCTCCGACGTCACCATCATCGATGCCCCCGACAACCGTCTGCTGCGCGCAGGCGTCGTCGTCGCCCACCGGGTCTCCGACGGCCTCGGGGAGTGGACCCTGGAGGCGCCGCGCTGGGCTCCGAGGCTGCCTCAGTACAGGTCGGAACCGATCGGGGCCAGCGCGGAACTGCCGCTGGAGTTCGCCGTCCTGATCCGGCCCATCGCCCGGGGCGCCACGCTGGGGCCGGTCGCCGCGCTCAGCGTGCGGCACTCCGAGTACACGCTGTGCGGCGAGGACGACGCGTCCCTGGGATCCATCGTCGACGAACTGGTCACGGTCCGGCGCGGCGGGGTGGCGACGGCCCGCTACCGCGAGACCAGCGTGTTCCCCTCCGATGACATGACTCCCCAGCAACGCGAGTTCGTGCTCTCCTCGATGCTGTCGGTCTCGGCCACCCCCGTGGGCGAGTTCCCGACGCTGCAGCAGCGGCTCGGCCCGCCCGCCACCGGCCTCACCGACTTCCCCGAACCCCAGCCCGTGCGGCGGGAGTCCACCATGGAGGACCTTGTCACCGCCGTGTTCGCGCGGGACCTGCAGGACCTCGTCGACGTGCTGCTCGACCTCGAGCTCGGCCGCCCCGACGACGTCGGCATCGTCGGAGCTCAGCTCGACGTGGTGGCCCGCGACGTCCGCGGCTTCGCCCACGCCCTCGACCCGCAGTGGCGGGAATCCGTCGAGCGGGTGCTGGCGGGGGTCAGGAAGGACAGCCGCTCCGACGTCGTCGCGGCGGCGCTGCAGGTGGCCGAGGCCCTCGTCGGCGCCGTCCATGCGCCCCGGCTGGGTGACGTCTCCCACGACGTCGCGGCACCGTTGCTCTACCGGCGGGCCCAGCAGGGGATCTACATCCTCGCCGACCGCTGCCGCTCCCTGGAGGCCAACTCACCGAACCCGCAGTGGGCGGGCGCGCTGCAGGCGGCCGAGCAACTGGCCGTGTCGGCTTCGGTGGTCAGCGTCATGCCCAGCAAGGTGCTCGCGAAGTCGATGCGGCTGCTCGAAGAACTGAGCGGCCACCTGCGGGCCTGCGTGGCCGAGCCGGAAGACGCCAAGCTGGACGGGCTCACCGTCGCCGAGGCCTACGAACTCGGTGCCCGGCGCGAGCGCGAGCGCCTGGCGGTCGCGCGTTCCCGCGCCGAGTTCGTGGCGGTCTGGCCCGAACGCGTCGCAAAGCTGCGCAAGTACATGGAGAAGGCGAAGAGCAAGGGATGAGGGGCAAGTTCATCGTCCTCGAGGGCGGCGACGGCGTCGGCAAGTCCACGCAGGCCGAGCTGCTGATCGGCTGGCTCGAGGAGCACGGGATCGCCCACGTACGGACCCGCCAGCCGGGCGGCACCTCGCTGGGCGCGAGCTTGCGGGGCCTCGTGCTCGATCCTGCCAGCGGCGACGTCGCCCCCCGCGCGGAGGCGCTGATCTACGCCGCTGACAAGGCCCAGCACGTCATGGAGGTGGTGGAGCCCGCGCTGGCCGCCGGCCTGGTGGTGGTCAGTGACCGGTACGTGGACTCGATGATCGCCTACCAGGGAGCCGGGCGCCATCTCGACGTCGCCGAGGTGGAGCGCCTCGCAGCCTGGGCCACCTCCGGCCTGCGCCCCGACCTGACCATCCTCCTCGACGCCGAGTTGGGCGAGGCCGTCGGCCGCATCGCGCAGAAGGACCGCCTCGAGGGAGCAGGGGACGAGTTCCACCGCAGGGTCCGGGAGCACTTCTTCCACCTCGCTGCGGCCGACCCCGAGCACTACCTCGTCCTCAACTCCCGCAGGCCCCGCGAGGAGGTGGCCGCCGCGATCGCCACGCGGGTGGCCGCCCTGCTCGCGTGAGGTGTCTGAGGCGGCTGGCAGGATGGTTGCGTGGCTAGCGTTTTCGATGAACTGATCGGCCAGGAGAGAGCCGTCGAGGTCCTGCGGCGCGCCGTCGCCGGCGGGCGGCACTCCATGAGCCACGCCTGGCTGTTCGTCGGGCCCCCCGGGTCCGGCCGCTCCAACGCGGCCAAGGCGTTCGCGGCGGCCCTGCAGTGTGAACGCGGCGGGTGCGGCGAGTGCATCGAGTGCCGCACCTCCCTGTCGGGTGCGCACCCGGACGTGACCCTGCTGCGTACCGAGCAGTTGTCCATCGGCGTCGAGGAGGTGCGCCAGCTCGTCGGACGCGCCAACGTCTCGCCTATCAAACGACGGTTCCAGGTGGTGGTGGTCGAGGACGCGGACCGGGTGACCGAACGCGGCGCCGACGCCCTCCTGAAGGCGCTCGAGGAGCCCGCTCCCAAGACGGTCTGGCTGCTGTGTGCCCCCAGCGCCGACGACGTCATCGTCACCATCCGCTCCCGCTGCCGCCAGCTCCAGCTGGTGACCCCCGACGCTGAGGCCGTCGCGGAGTTGCTGGTGAAGCGGGACGGCATCTCGCCCGCCCTGGCGGCGCACTGCGCAAGGGCCGCGCAGGGTCACGTCGGCAGGGCACGGATGCTGGCACGTTCGGAGTCGGCGCGGATCCGCCGAAACGAGATCCTCTCCCTGCCCACGAAGCTGCGGAGCCTGACCGACTGCCTTACGGCCGCCGAGAACCTCGTGGCGGCGAGCGCCGAGGAGGCCGCGCAGGCGACGGCGGACCTGGACGCCCGGGAACTGGCGGAACTGCAGGCCGCGATGGGCATGGGCGGTCGCGGCGCCAAGCCGCGATCAGCGCAGGCGGCCATCAAGGACCTGGAGGACCAGCAGAAGATGCGGGTCAAGCGCATGCAGCGCGACGCCCTGGACAACGTGCTGACGGAACTCACGGGCTTCTACCGGGACGTTCTGGCGCTCCAGACCGCGCCCGGGATCAGCCTCATCAACTCGGACCTGGCCGACCAGATCCAGCCGATCGCCCGCCGCAGCACGGGTGAACAGACCATTCACGCGCTGGACGCCATCCTGCAGGCGCGCACCGCGCTGGAGACCAACGTCGCCCCGTTGCTGGCCATGGAGGCGCTGATGGTGAGCCTGGCGGAGGCGGGCAGGGCCACTGTGTGACCCGCCGACGGCGTGTGGCGCCGGGGCTGGGACGCAAATGGATGGGAGGATGAGGGCGAACTCACCCAGAGAAGGAACAGCCATGCCCGCAACTGATGAAGGCGATTGGGTGCGTCAGGGAACGCCCCGCGACGTCGACGCCGACTGGAACGATGAGCAGAGCGAGTACGGAACCGCGCTGAGCCCGGCAGAGTGGGACGACTACTCCAGCGAGCAGTCGGTCCCGGTCCAGCCACCCCAGCAGCAGTCCCCGTCCGGTTCCGAGGAGGCCCGCCCGGAGGATGACGCGGCGGTCGAGGGTAGCTCGGACCGCCCGGTGGAGTCGCCGCTGTGGACCGACGACGCGGCGCCCGAGGGATCGCGCCCGGAGGTCTCCGAGGATGCGGCGCTGTTCGGCGCACCCCTGGAGGACAAGCCCGACCTTCCCGAGGGTGAGGGCGTGGTGACCGAGGTGCACACCGACGTTCCTGCCCCGGCACCCTCGGAGACGGAGGCGCCCGCTGCGCACACGGAGCCCGTGCTGGCCGACACCGCCGACGAGCGCGACGTCGAACACCAGGAGTCGGAGCCCGCGATCGAGGAGGAGACCCTCGACGAGCCTGTGGCCGAGGAGTACGACGAGCCCGCCTTCGACGAGGACACCGAGCGCGCCTACGACGAGGACGCCCCGCGCGTCTCCCATGCCGGAATCCCCGACGACGAGCGCGACGGCGATGACGGCGAGGTCGATTCCGGCACTGACGCGCCGACGGCCGACACTGACGACGACTATGACCCCGACGCCACCCGCGTCGTCCCGGTGGTCGAGGCAGGTTCGCCGGGGGCCACGGCCATGGCGGCCGGTGGGGCCGGCGCGGCCGCCGTCGCCGCCGGTGCCGTGGCGGCCGACGGCATCTACCGCCGCAATCGCAGCTCCGATGACACCGCGATCATCGACGACCAGGCCCGGCTGGAGGCCCGCGCCCGCGAGGCCGACGAGGCCGAGGCGCGCGAACGGGAGCTCCAGGCGCAACTGGACGCCGAGCGACGCGCCCGCAACGAGCGGCTCGGAGTGGTGCCGACGTCGTCGGAGAACGCCGTGCGTGACGCGGCCACCGCCTACAAGGTCTCCACGGACCGGTTCTTCAGCAGCCTGTGCCTGTTCGTGCTCCGGCTCGTGACCGCGGCGGTGGTCGGGATCGCCGGCTACCAGATCCTCACCGGAATCGACGGCGCCGCGCAGTTCCTGTCCCAGCAGCCGCTCATCCCCGAGCCCCGGCTGGTGGCCTGGATCGCCGGGTTCTCGTTCGCCGTGATGGCCCTGCTGCTGGTGATCGGCATGATCCAGCGGGTCGTCGGGTTCGTGCTGTTCGCGGTCTCCGTCGCCGTGCTGGTCCTGCTGCGCTGGGGTCGGTTCAGCGTGTTCACAGAGGGGGTCCTGGGCTTCTACGGTGACAGGGAACTGCTGCTGGCCGGGATCGGTCTGGTCCTGCTCGGCGTCGGTGGCGGCCTGTGGGGCGTCGACGGCGCGTTCCGCAAGGCCCGGGCGGCCGCACGGGCGGAGACCGAAGGCTGATCCGGCAAGCGGGGGGCGCCGGGTCCCGCCGGAAGGGCTGGAGCTAGCCTGAGGGCGTGGCCAAAGTGATGGCCGTGACCTTCGAGGAGCACGGCACGCTGCACTACCTGGATCCCGGGGGCGGGGAGTTCGCCGTCGGGGACTGGGTGCTGTACCCCACCGCCGACGGCAACGAGGTGGCGCGTTGTGTCTGGGCGCCGCAGGAAACCGCGGACCACACCGGGCCGTTGCCCGTCTGCGCCGGACCCGCCACCGAGGCCGACCTGCACCGGGACGAAACCCTGCGCACCCGGCGCGACGGCATCCGCGCCACCTCAGAGGACGTCATCGCCGAGGCGGCGCTGCCGATGAAGGTGGTCGCCACCGACTACGTCGACCCGATCCCCGACGGCGGACGCCTCGCAGTCATCTACTACACGGCACCGCACCGGGTGGACTTCCGCCCGATCCTCGGCCCCCTGGCGCGGCGCCTCGGCGCCAGGGTGGACCTTCGGCAGGTCGGGCCGCGCGACGCCGCCCGGTTGCAGGGCGGCATCGGCGTGTGCGGACGGGAGCTGTGCTGCAGCACCTTCCTGCAGGACTTCGAGCCGATCACCATGCGACTGGCCGCGGAACAGTCGCTGGGGAACAACCCGCTGCAGATCTCGGGTGCGTGCGGGCGGCTGCTGTGCTGCCTGGCCTACGAGCACCCGCTGTACCAGGACTTCAGGCGCAGGGCGCCGGCGGTGGGTGAGGCCGTGACCGTGGACGGTGAGCCGGGTTTGGTCGTCGGGCACAATGTTCCTTCGGAGAGGGTTGTGGTGAAGACCTCGCAGGGTGTGGTCGGATGTGCGCTCTCATCGGTGTGTTCGACGGCGCAGGATCGTCGGAGGCGCTCCCCGTCCGTCTAGGAGAGCTTGATGAAACGAAACTGGGTCGGTTGGACGCAGGGACTGCTCGTTGTGGTCGCCATCGGTCTGGTGGCGTCGTTCTTCCTCGGTGGGATGGTCGGCGGTGCGCCGCGGGACACCCCGGCCTCGCCGTCGGCGTCACCGTCGGAGCAGTCCGGGGCGCCCGTGCAGCCCGGCGATCCGCAGCCCGGCGTCCCCCAGATGCCTGTGGCCGAGCACGAGACCTGGCCCACGGAGCCGGAACTGAACCCGGACCGCCAGCTCGACGTCGAGGCCGCCGCTCCGACCGTCGACCTGGAGGAGCCCCTCAGCCAGGACCTCACGGGGTACTGGACCCAATCGGTCAACTGGGCCGCCTGCGGTGAGGGCGCCCTGTGCGCGAAGATTCGCGTTCCGCTCGACTGGGAGAAGCCCGGCGAGGCCGCCCTGGAGATCGCGATGCGCAAGGTGCCCTCCGACGATCCCCAGCACGACCCGATGTTCCTCAACCCCGGTGGCCCCGGCGTCGGTGGCCAGTTCATGGCCGAGAGCATCGGCAATGATCGTTGGCCCGGGTACGACAAGATCGCCTGGGACCCGCGCGGCACGGGGGAGTCGACCGCGGTCGCGTGCGGCACCCAGGAACAGACCGACGAGGTCTATGAACTCGACGGCTCCCCGGACGAGCCGGCCGAGGAAAGGGCCCTGGTCGACGGCTGGGCGGCGTTCGCCAAGCAGTGCCGCGACGCCTCTGGTGAACTGCTGGACCACCTCACCACCATCGAGGTGGTCCGGGACCTGGACCTGATGCGCCATCTGGTCGGCGCCCAGAAGCTC
Source organism: Tessaracoccus sp. OS52 (assembly GCF_020687685.1). Taxonomy (GTDB): domain Bacteria; phylum Actinomycetota; class Actinomycetes; order Propionibacteriales; family Propionibacteriaceae; genus Arachnia. Next base: position 210,948 of record NZ_JAJEWM010000004.1, read on the forward strand.
AACTTCCTGGGCGTGTCCTACGGGACCTACCTGGGCGCCATGTACGCAGAGCTGTTCCCCGAAAGGGTGGGCCGCATGGTGCTCGACTCCGCCGTCGACATCACCGACGACGAGGCCGTCTCCCAGATCGAGGGCTTCGAACTCGCGCTGCGCAACTACGCCGACTGGTGTGCCGCCGAGGAGCGTTGCACCTTCGGCAACACCCGTGACGAAGTGCTCGCCACCATCGACGACTTCCTCACGGGACTGGACTCCGATCCCATCGCAGTGGGGGACCGTGAGGTCACGCAGGGCCTGGGGACGACGGGCGTCATGGCCTTCCTCTACGCGGACGAGGAGGCCTACGAGGGCCTCACCTACGTGGTCATGGAGGCCATGCAGGGTCGGGGTGGGGACCTCCTGAGCGCCGCTGACAACCTGAACGGACGCGGCGGGCCCAGCATCCTCGCGTTCCCGGCGATGCGGTGCGCCGACTGGCCGGACGAGGGCGTCGAGGCGTCCTACGAGCGGTTCGCCGAGATCATCCCCAAGGCACCTGTGCTGGCTCCCAACGCCGGCATGGACCTGGTCTGCGAGCTGTGGACCGCGGACTCGGCCCCCCGGCTCAAGCTGACCGGGAAGGGCGCTCCTGAGCTGCTGGTCATCGGCACCACAGGTGACTCCGCAACCCCCTACGAGCACGCGGTGACGATGGCCGAGCAACTGGTCTCCGGTGTGCTGGTGACCTTCGAGGGCGCCGGGCACGGTTCGGCCACCGGGGACAACGAGTGTCTGAACCGGGTCCTCACCGAGTTCTACGAGGACGGAACGGTCCCCGACGACGGCACCACCTGCAATTGATCCACGCCCGACGACCCCGCCGCCGCCAGCCGCAGTTCCAGTTCCTCCCGGGTGAGCGGGGCGACGCCCGCGGTCGGTGACGCGAGCAGGTCCCGGAGCCGGCGCAGCCCGAGCAGTGCGGCGCCCAGCGCCGTCGCGTACTGGTCGAGGGCGGACGCGACCACCAGCGGGGGCGCCTGGACGCGCTCGGCAACGTGGCGCACCAGGCCCGGCAGGAAGTGCGGCGCCAGCGGCGCCAGCGCCCCGGAGATGGCCACGACCGCCGGGTCCACCACCGACGTCGCAAGAGCCAGCGCGGGCGAGATGGATTCCACGTATCCGACGGCGCCGGCCAGTGCATCGGCGTCGCCCGCCAGTGCGGCGCGGACAGCGTCGCCAAGGGGGTCGTCGCCGTCGAAGCGCCGGATCCAGTCCATCCGCTCCTCGCTCGGCAGGAGCGGGTTGAGGGAGATGTCGCCGGCCATGCCGTGGGCGCCGCGACGCGGTACGCCGCCCAGCAGCAGCCCGAGCGAGGGCCGTCTCCCGAGGTGGACCAGCATCACGTCGTCGTGATTCCTGGCGGCCCCGGCGACGTGCTCGGCCCAGGTGGCCGCGCGGACGTCGTTGACCACGAGAGACCTGCTGGGGAGCCGGTCGGCGAACAGGGCCGCAGGGTTGCGGCCCTCCCACTCCGGCAGCGCCACCGACTTCAGGATGCGGCCACTGGTGTCGATGAGACCGCCCACCGCGAGCATGGTCAGCCACACCGGATGCGGTCCGGCGTCGGTCATTGCCTGCTTCAGCACGGACCCGACGACTCTCCGACGCTCAGCCACCGAGGCGTGGGCGTCGGATCGGTCCTCGGACAGGGAGAGCACCTTCCCCGAAAGGTCGACGACGACTGCGCGGGTGGCGTGCGAGCCGACGTCGAGTCCGACCAGGCAGGCCCTGGGGTGCCGGAGCCGGTAGAGCTGGGCGGGCCTCCCGCGGCCAGCCTTCACCGGGGCACTGACGTTCACCCACCCCTTGTCCTGCAATCCGCGCAATACGTCTCCGAGGGCGGCAGGCGTCAGGCGGGTGGCCGTGGCAAGGGCGGAGACGCGCTTGGGTCCCTCGCGCAGTGAGGTCACCACGGCGTACTCGTTCCACCCTCGGACGGAACTCGGGTTGGCGCCGTGGCCGCTTGTCTCCATACAGCTATTGTCCACCACGCATAGCACGAATCCCCGCACGGGTCTGTCAAACCGACACGCGGGTCTCGGAGCACATCGGCGGACTTTTCGCGTTGCGGCAGACACCGCTATAGTTCTTGCTTGCTGCCGCCCTAGCTCAGTAGGCAGAGCGACGCTCTCGTAAAGCGTAGGTCACGAGTTCGATTCTCGTGGGCGGCTCCAGCACCAGCGCGAACCTCGGTCCATGGCCGGGGTTCGCGTTCTTCGTGGCGGGCTCGCGACGCCGTGGGTGCAGTTCCGGTGGGCGCAATAACATGCGGTCGCAGGATCCGTAGGCAGGGGTGGTGTTCGGGGCCCGGGTGCCCCCCTTGTACTCTGGTTGGGCTGGTGCGGACCGCGCGCCCAAGTGACACGAGGAGGGGACATGCTGGACTGCGCCATCATCGGAGCTGGTCTGGCGGGGCTGACCGCCGCCCGGGACCTGGTCAGGCGTGGTCTCGACGTCGTCGTCATAGAAGCGCGGGATCGCGTGGGTGGCCGGGTCGAGAACGGCATCCTCGCCGACGGACAGTACGTCGAGCTCGGCGGCCAGTGGATCGGCGGCGGCCACGACTCCATCGGTGAACTCATCGAACACTTCGGTCTCAAGACCATCGGCAACCCGGCCAGCGGCCACCTGATGGTGCGCCTGCGCGGCAAGACGATGCCGTTGCCCTCCACCGAGGAGTCCTCGGAACTGACACCCTTCGAGGTTGCCGACCTCGGCAGCGGGCTCCTGCGCCTGCGCCGCCTCGGCCAGCGGCTGCGCGAGGACGAGGCCTGGGCCAAGGCCAACCACGTCTGGCTCGGCCAGGACCTGAACCGCTGGGTCACCACCAACCTGCGCACCGTCGGAGCGCAGAAGCGCTTCAAGAAGGTCTACCAGACCGCTTTCGGCCCCCTGGAGAACGGCACCACGCTGCAGGAGGGCCTCATGGAGGTCAACTCCGGGCCGGATCTGGAATCCATGCTGGCCTCCAATGGCGGACTGAACCAGCTGCGCGTCGACGGCGGCATGTACGCCCTCGTCGAGGCCATGGCCGATGAGCTGGGGGACAGGGTCCGGCTGGGCACCCCTGTGGTCAAGGTCGAGCACTCGGCTGAATCCGGCACGCTCGTCCTGGAGAACGGCGAACGCGTCCAGGCGCGGCACATCGTCTCCACCCTCCCTCCCAAGCTGGCGGTCAAGCTGCAACACGAGCCGCCGCTGCCCGAATGGCGCGCGGAGACCGCGGACAAGGTCGCCGGTGGCAACGTCATCAAGGCCTACCTCGTGTACGAGACCCCCTTCTGGCGCGAGGAGGGCCTGTCTGGCCAGTCCAGCGCCGACGAGGGCCCCGTGCGCGTGACGTTCGACACCACCACGGGTGACAGCCAGCGGGGGCTGCTCATGGGGTTCTTCGAGGGAGCCGACGCGGACTCACTGTCGAAGCGGTCGGTCACCCTCCGCGAGCGGGCGTTCGTTGACTCAGTGGTGCGCACCTTCGGTGACATCGCCGCGAAGCCGCTGGAGTACGTCGAGCGGGACTGGTCGGCCGAGGTCTACACCGGCGGCTGCCATGGGGCCCACTTCGCGCCGGGCGTCTGGACGGCGAACGGCCCGGCGCTGGGGGAGTCCGACGGCGTGCTGCACTGGGCCGGCGCCGAGTACGCGCCCCGGTTCAACGGCTACATGGAGGGTGCGGTGCGCTCCGGCCACGAGGTGGCCGCCGTGGTGGCGCTGCACAGCGCCTGAGCGGTCAGTCCAGGTCCGGCAGGGCCAGCCACTCGTCCCAGGAGAGGTCCCGTCCCACGTATCGTGGCCGTGACAGGGGCCACTTCGTCCGGATCCATTCCGGGACGAGTTCCTCGAGCGCGGCGTCGACGTCGCTGCCGACGAGCCGGTCGACCACCCACCAGGAGATCTCGGCGTCGGCTCCCGGCTTCTCCGGTGGGTCGATGTAGACGCAGCCCAGCAACTCGGTCTCGCCCTCGTCGAAGAGCGCGTAGTTGAACGACTCGTGGCTGGCGATCTCGGCCTCGTGGCGCGCCAGGTCCTCCCGGTCCTGCTCCGCCGTCATCGACGCCGGGGGCCAGCCCCAGGCCTTGCCGTAGATGGACCACAGCCGCTGCTGCGACCCCATGACGGCGGGCATGTCCAACTCGACGTCGTCCGCGCGAATTGGGCGCAGGTGGTGCCCCGTGGGCAGGTCCACACGCAGGGGATGGTCCCAGTCCTCCGGGAGCCAGGAGGAGTCGTTCTCGGTCACGGCCACAGCCTCGCGCACGGCGCAAGCCTGCGCAAGGGCCACTCAGGCCCGGACCAAGCGGGTCCGAGTGTCGACCCGCTGTGCCACAGTTCACCCCTGCGAGCACCCGGCCGTATGATCCATGGGTGTCGATCGAGGTGCTGGCCACCAAACTCTTCCCGCCCACCCCCCGCGCCGGGTCGGTCGCCCGCCCGCGTCTGGCCGAACTCCTGGGTGCCGCCCTGCACCCTGGCCACCGCCTCACCCTCATCTCCGCGCCAGCCGGTTTCGGCAAGACAACGCTCCTGGCCCAGTGGGTCTCCGGGCGGGAGCGCGTGGGTTGGGTCTCACTCGATGATGCCGACAACGAGCCGTCCAGGTTCCTGACCCATCTGGTGGCCGCGCTGACCGGAGCCGGCCTGGAACTGGGCTCCGACGCCGGAGAGCTGCCCAAGTCACCTCCCACGGACGCTCTGACCGCCGTCGTCAACGCAGCCGCCAGAGCAGGGTGGGAACGGCCCGAGGAGCACTGGCTCCTGGTGCTCGACGACTACCACGCGATAACCAAGACTGACGTGCACGAGGCTGTGACGTTCCTGCTGGACCACGCCCCCGAGAATCTGCACTTGCTGCTCGCCACCCGGGCGGACCCGCCGCTGCCACTCCCGCGGCTGCGCGGTCGCGGGCAGTTGACCGAGGTGCGCGCCGCGGAGCTCCGGTTCTCCGGGTCGGAGTCCGGCGAGTTCCTCAACGACGTGATGGGACTCGAACTCGGCGGGCCCGAGATCAGGGCTCTGGAGCAGCGTACCGAGGGCTGGGCCGCGGGACTCCAACTCGCTGGTCTCTCGCTGCGAGGAGTCACACCACGACGCGTCGCAGGGTTCATCGAGGCCTTCACCGGGAGCCACCGCTTCGTCATCGACTACCTGGTCGATGAGGTGCTGGCGCGGCAGGACGAGGAAGTGAGGACGTTCCTCCTGCGAACGTCCGTCCTCGACCGCCTGAACGGTCCTCTCTGCGACGCCGTCACCGGAGGCACCGGTGGCAGCGGGGTGCTGGACGAACTTGAACGGGCGAACCTGTTCCTGGTGCCGCTGGACGCCGAGCGGAACTGGTACAGGTACCACCACCTTTTCGGCGACGTGCTGCGCGCACGGCTCGCGGCTGAGGAGCCGGGGGTGGCGCAAGACCTGCACGCCGTCGCGAGCCGATGGTTCGAAGGGCAGGGCTTCCTTCCCGAAGCGGTGAGGCACGCCGTCGCGGGAGGGGAACCGGGCCGCGCCGCGGAACTGGTGGAACGGGCCATCCCCGAACTGCGCCGGGCGCGCCGGGACAGTGTGTTGCTCGAAGCGGTGCGTTCCCTGCCGGAGCCCGTGGTGCGAGCCAGCCCCGTCCTTGGAGTCGCATCGGCGTGGTCGATGATGCTGGCCGGTGACCTTGCCGCCATGGAGGCCCGGCTGGACGCGGCCGACGCCGCCCTGGCGGCCGGCGTGAAGGACCCGAGCCTCCGCTCCTCCTGGGCCGACACCGAGGACCTGAGGCGCGCCCCCGCCACGATCCGGCTGTACCGCGCTGCCCTCGCGCAGGCGCGCGGCAACGTTCCAGCGACGGCGCGGCATGCCCGTGAGGCCTTGGCGATGGCGGAGCCGAGGGACCATCTCACCCGAGGCAGCGCGGCGGGCTTCGTCGGGCTGGCCGCTTGGGCCACGGGCAGTGTTGAGGAGGCGCTGACCACGTTCACAGCTGCCCGGAGCAGTCTCCGGGCCGCGGGCAACGTGGTTGACGCGCTCGACATGAGCGTCGTCCTCGGCGACATGTGGGTGACGGCCGGAAAGCCCAAGCGCGCTCGGGAGGAGTACGACGCGGCGCTCGAGTCGGTCTCCGCGATCGGCGAGCCGCATGCGCGCGCGGTGCCGGACCTCCACGTCGCGTTGGCGGACCTGGAACGGGAGCAGGGACGCCTGGCCGCGGCCGAGGCGCACCTGGAGACCGCCAGAGCTGCCGGGGTCCACGGTTCCATCACGGAGAACCGTCACCGTTGGTACGTGGTCACGGCCCAGGTGCGTGCCGCGCAGGGGGAACATGCCGTCGCCCTTCAACTGCTGGACGAGGCGGAAGAACGCTACCGGGCGGGCTCCTACCCCGACATCCGCCCCATACCGGCGATCCGGGCGCGACTCCACATCGCCGCCGGGGATCTCGACACGGCCAGGGAATGGGCGCGTGAGCATGGGGTCTCGGCAAGCCGGCCCGCGACCTTCCTCCGAGAGTACGAACATCTCACCCTTGTCCGGCTGCTACTCGGGCAGCAAAGGCACTCGCAGGGGGTACTCCGTGCGGTGGCCACCCCCCGCGCTCTGGATGAGGTGTTCGGGCTGCTGGATCGCCTTGAGGCCGACGCCGCGCCAAAGCGTGCGGGCAGCCTGCTGGAGATCCGCGTGCTGCGCGCGCTCGCACTGCACGCTGCCGGACGGATGGCGGATGCGCTTGCCGTGCTCGGCGTCGCCCTGGCGCTGGCGCCAGACCCGGACGGCTACGTCCGACTGTTCCTGGATGAGGGTCCTGCGATGCTGGCTCTCCTGCGGACTGCCGATGATGAGCCGCCCGAAACCGACGACGGGAACGCATCCTTGACTGGGGGCGTCGACAGCGGACGGCTTCGGCGGCACGCGCAGCGACTCCTGCGGGCCGCAGAGGGAGTGCCGGCACCCTCGGCTGCGCCGACGGATGAAGCGTCCGTGGGGCTGGGGCTGGTCCCACGACCACCCACGCCAGCCGACATGCCCTCGCTGCCCGACCCGCTCAGCCGCCGAGAACTGGAGATCCTCCGGCTCCTGCCCGGCGACCTCACCGGGCCCGAACTTGCCCGGCAGCTGTTCGTGTCCCTCAACACGCTGCGGACACATACCAAGCGCATCTACACCAAACTCGACGTCGGCACCCGGGCGGCCGCTGTCCGGCGGGGTCGCGAACTCGGTCTGCTCTAGTCCGGCAATCACACTGTGGGTCACCACACGTGGTGACGCCCGCTCACCGGAGCGCGCCGTAGGTTTCGAGCAGTCATCGCGGCACAACGACGCGGGACGCGGACAAGGAGCCGGCTATGAACATCACCACGAAGACCCTCACCCGGGGGGCGGGCGTCGCGGCAGCGGCCGCTGGCCTCATCTTCCTCGGGGTCCAGGTGAACCACCCACCGTTGGACGCCAACACCATCACCACTCTTGAGCTGGCCGTTCGCAACACCCTGAAGTTGCTGATGGCGGTGTTTGCGCTGATCGGCATCACCGGGATGTACCTCAGCCAGGTGCGGCGCAATGGGATCGTCGGACTCGTCGGCTTCCTGGGCCTCGCAGCGGGTTACCTGCTGATCCTGTGCTCTTCGTTCCTTGCGGCCTTCGTCCTGCCGGCGATCGCGCCGGAACTGCCGGGCTTCGTCAACGCCGTGCTGATCACCGCCGACGGCGGCCAGCCGGCCAGTGACATCGGCATCCTGCAGACGATGATCCAGATCCAGGGTCTCGCCTATCTGGTGGGTGGCACGGTGTTCGGCATCGCGCTCTTCCGCGCAGGCGTGCTGTGGCGCTGGGCTTCTGCGCTTCTCGCCATCGGAGGCCTGGTGTCCTTTGGTCTGTCGTTGCTCCCAGACGCCTTCCACCGGCTGCTCGCAGTCCCCAACGGCGTGGCGTTGGTCGCGCTCGGCTTCTCGCTGTGGCGCTCCACCCGCGCAATCGCCTCGTCGACGCCGATCCCTGCAGACGAGCATCCCTCCACAGCTGGTGCCAGATGACCCGGTACTCCCTCGCCACCGCCCGGCCAGCGCGACAGCGTCCGCCGGGCGGCCGTGGCTCGGCGTGGCGGGTCCCCGTCGCGCTGGCGGTCCTTGTCATGATCCCGCTCATCGCAGGCTCGCTGCGCGTCCTGGAGCTGGCCGGCGGTGAACGGCTGCTGCCGGATAACGCCCGCATCGCGGCCTCTCCCGCGCCGCTGGTGGTCCACGTGGTCGGGGCCGCGGTGTTCGCCTTGGCAGGAGCCTTCCAGTTCCCCGCTCGAATCCGACGCGGCCACCCCGCATGGCACCGTGGAGCAGGGCGGCTACTGGTTGCTGCTGGGCTGGCGGTGGCGGGCTCGGGCTTGTGGATGACGCTGTTCTACCACGATGCCCCAGGCGGTCTCCTGCTGTGGACGGTCCGGATTGCAGTTGCCGTGGCCATGGCCTCCAGCCTCGTGCTGGGAGTGGCAGCCATCCGTCGCGGCGACGTCCTCGCGCACCGTGCCTGGATGATCCGGGCCTACGCGCTCGCCGTGGCTGCCGGCACGCAGGCGTTCACGCAGGGTCTCGGAGAAGGCCTGTTCGGGAAGAGCGACCTCAGCACCGCCCTGTCGGTCAGTGCGGGATGGCTGATCAACGCCGCGGTCGCCGAATGGGTGATCCGCCGTCCCGGCGTCCGGCGAACCGAGCGGAGCGCAACCGTTATGACGGTGTCCTGACATGCCTCGGCGCCAGACCTCTCCCAGCCAGTATGAGTTGCGGGTGCTGGGGCACTTGGAGCAGCGCTGGTCGGACTGGTTCGACGGCCTCACGGTCACTGCGCACGACGACGGCACCACCACAATCCGCGGCGAGGTCAGGGACCAGGCGCAACTGCACGGCCTGATCGGCAGGATCCGCGACCTGGGTGCTCCGCTCGTCTCGGTGAACCCCGTTGCCAAGGCACAGTAGACACGGACGTCGGACCCCAGTGCTGGTAGGAATGGTCGCATGCCAGACAAGCTGCTCGGTCGCGCCCGCCTCGTCGCCCAAGGCCTGGTCACCCAGCCGTACGGGTCGCCGGGTGAGGCCGTCGCCGCCCACGGGGCCATGCAGGGCCAGGACCTGCCCGGGGTAGTTGCCTCGGCCGCCCTCCGGAGCGGGTCCGAGGCGTCAGCGGTCACCGCAGCCATGGATGCAGGAGAGATCGTGCGCGGCTACCCGATGCGCGGCACCGTCTTCCTGATGCCGGCCACCGACGCGACGTGGATGGGCGAGCTCTGTGCGCTGCCCGCCATGAAGGCCGCGCGGGCTCGCCAGCACCAGCTCGGCCTGGACGATGACCGCATGGCCCGGGCCCGGGAGGTGGCAGTGGCCGCGCTGGCCGAGGCGCCCAACGGGCTCTCCCGCGCCGACCTGTTCGCGCTGTGGGAGGCCGACGGCCAGCCGACCAAGGGTGGTCCGGGTTACCACCTGCTCGGACGCATGGTCTCCGAGACCGTGCTGTTCTACGGTCCGTGGAACGGCAAGGACCAGAACGTGGTGCTCGCCGAGACCTGGGTGCCTGCCGGAACCGGGCTCGAGGACCGCTTCAACGGCGACCGCATCGCGGCCGCGGCCGAGTTCCTGCGCCGCTACCTGAACTCCCACGGTCCCGCCACCATCCGCGACTTCGCCTGGTGGACCAAGCTCACCCTGCGCGAGGCCCGCGCCGCGCTGGACCTGGTGGTGGGCGAGTTCGAAGTGGGCACGGAGCCTGAGCCCACCTACTGGCGCCCCGGCCTGCGTGAGGAGGTCCGGGAACTCGGCGACGCCGTCGCCTCACCGGTGCTGCTGCCTGGGTTCGACGAGTTCATCCTCGGCTACCAGGACAGGCTGTTCGCGATGACGGAGGAGGAACACCAGCGCCTGGTGCCGGGCAACAACGGCGTCTTCGGCCGCAGCGTCGTCGTCGACGGCCAGGTGCTCGGCCTCTGGAAGCGGGGTGGCCGGCCGGGCAAGCGGACGCTTGAGGTGGTCGAGTTCACGCCACTCAGCCAGCCTGTCCGTGCCGCGCTGGCCGACCAGTTCGAACGGTTCCCCTTCACCACCCCCTGACCGGTCCCAAGGGTGGCGCATCCGGGTCGGAGTTCGGACCCGCATGCGCCACTCTTCCCGACGGGTCAGTCCGGCACACGCTTGCAGCGGGCGCACTTGGAGACCGAACCCGTCCAACCGCCCCTCTGGAGTGCCTGCCCGATCTCGCGTGCGACCTGGCAAGGACTCAGCAGCGCCTTCCAGCCGTACCGCAACGTTCGCAACCCCATGAGTTCGTGGCGGTTGTCGCGGGCCATGTCTGCGTGGGCCACCAAGCCCTTGTGGTGGGCCTTTCCGTCGAGCTCGACCAGCACCAGGTACTCCTCGTATGACACGTCGGTCTGCGTTCCTGCGGAGTGGCTCTGCTGCCTCTGGCCGGCGGGAAGGCCGTGCGGCTTCTCGACGTCGTGGACGTAGCGCCGCTCCAGCGGGCTGTGCACCCCCGTCCGGTGCTCGGCCAGGACGTCGAGGATCAACGATCGGTAGGGCTGCGTGCGGGTGTTTGAGGCGAAGCCTTGCAGGGAGCCGGCGGTCATCGGAGTGTTCGCGAGCGCCGTGGTGATGTGCCCGACGACCTCGTCCTCGTCCTGGGCCTCCGAGCACAGTTCGAGGACTGCCTGTTCCCGGCAGACCTTGGCCGGCTCGCCCAGACCCAGCCGCTTGCCCCGCCGGAATCGCCAACGCCCGCCGGGGCGCTGGCGAGACTTCTTGGCTCCCCAGACGTCGATGACCTCGGGCTCCGGCGCGAAGCCCCACAGATGCGCTGCGGCCAGCCCTCCCAGCGCGGCTCCGTCGCCGGCCAGCAGGACGCCACCCCACGCCCAGCCGTCCCACGTCGGGTTCTCGTTCACCGACCACAGGTCCTGTCCCACCCGGTACCAACGGCGCTCCTTGCGCCACCTCGCCAGCACGGAATGGGTTGCGCCCAGCGCGCTGGCCTGGGCAACGGTGAACATGCCGCCCTGGGCGGTGATCAGGGCCGAGAGTCCGGTCGGGACCGGGAACTTCTTCCTCATACGTCGCACTCTGGTTGTGGGGGCGCGTCGCGCGTCATATGGGGCTGGTGGCTGTGGAAACCGGGTCCGTCAAAAGGGTGGCGCATGCGGGTCGGAGTTCGGACCCGCATGTTCCACGCTTGCCGCCGGTGGGGTCGATCGGTCTGCCAGACTGGGGCCCGTGAGCCAGCAGAGCGCCGCGAGCAGGGTCCCGGGCGACATCACCGTGCGCGAGCGCCTCACCTTTGCGGCAGGAGACATCTTCGCGGGTGGGGCCTCGTCGCTGATCGCGGTGATGTACCTGATCTTCCTGACCGACGTAATCAAGCTCGCTCCGGGGCTGGCCGGCACGGCCGTTCTGGTGGCGAAGACCTGGGACGCGGTCAACGACCCCCTCATGGGTGCGATCTCCGACCGGGCGCGCACGCGCTGGGGCCGCCGTCGCCCGTTCATCCTCGCAGGGGCGTTGCTGCTGATACCGATCATGGCGCTGCTCTGGCTGCCCTTCCCGGTGCTGGAGTCGCAGGTCGGCAAGATGGTCTGGGCGATGGTCTCCTACATCGGCTACAACACGGTCCAGACCGTGATGGCAGTCCCGTACGCCTCGATGTCGACGGAGATCACCACCGACTACGACCAGCGCAACCTGGTGAACACCACCCGCCTGCTGTTCTCGACCGTGGCCTCGGCCAGCGTGACGCTGCTGGCGTCCTGGCTCTTCGGCCAGTACCGCGCCGGCTCCATGGACCTGTCGACGATGTACGCCGCGATCGTGCTGGGGTTCGGGACCGTGTTCATGCTGGTCATGCTCGGCGTCGCCCTGTTCTGTCGCGAACGCGTCCCGATCCCGCCGAAGCAGGACCGGTTCGACGCCGCGACCTTCGTCGCGCCGTTGCGGACGCCGTCGTTCCGCAGGCTGCTGGGCATGTACCTCAGTCAGGCGCTCGCCTTCGACATCGTCTCCGCGACCGTCCTCTACTACGCCCTCTACGTGGTGGTGGGGGCGAACTCCCAGGTCTTCCTCGGTGTGTTCATCGCGGTCAACGTGATCGCCTACCCGATCGTGAGCTGGCTGGTGGGCCGGGTTTCCAAGGTTCGCGTGTACCGGACGCTGATTCCGCTCGCGCTGGCAGGTGCGTTCGCGGTGGCCCTGTTCCCCGCGGACGGTCCGGTGGCCCTGGTCTACGGCTTCGCCTTCGTGCTGGCCTCCGGGATGGCCGGCGCGCAGCTGATGTGCTGGGTGATGTTCCCCGACGTCCTCGACGCGGCCGAATTGGAGACGGGGCAGCGCAATGCCGGCTCCTACGCCGGGCTGATGACCTTCACCCGGGGCATTGCCTCCGCGCTGGTGATCCAGTCGCTGGGTCTGGTGTTGCAGTTCTCCGGCTACCTGGCGCCGGTGGCCAACGAGGTCCCAACCCAGCCGGAGTCCGCGGTGTGGGGGATCAGGGTGTTCATGCTCGTCGGCATCGCGGGGCTGATGTCGCTCGGCTGGTTCATCTCCCGCCGCTACCCGCTGAGCCGCACGGTGGCGCTGGCCAACCAGGCCGAACTCGTCCGTCGTCGCGGCGCCGTCCAACCACAGGAGGAGCCCGCATGATCACCTCGCTCGCCCTCTGGCTGCGTTCCCTGGGCCGCGAGACCACCCCGCCGCAGCCCGACGACCCCGGCATGGGGATCAAGATGTCGGCGTCGGGGCTGTCCGACCTGGACAAGGTGGTGGCCGGGGAACCCTTTGACGAGGGGCCCATCGAGACCATCTGCGAGTTCGTCGACACCCGCTTCGACTGCGCCGACTTCCGGGTCCTCACGCTCCTGCGGATCGCCTACAGCGGCAACCCGCACCTGTCGCAGGCGGCGAGCGAGCGCATCCGTGGTTCTTTGCTCGGCTTCCGGTACTGGATGGACGAGCCCGGTGAGGACTCCATGTGCTTCTGGTCGGAGAACCACCAGGTGATCTTCGCCACCTGCGAGTACCTGGCCGGACAGCTCTACCCCGACGAGGAGTTCACCAACCCCGGACCGGATGGCCGACGGCTGACCGGTCGCGAGCGCCAGCGGCGGGGCCGCGAACGGCTCCAGCAGTGGTTCGCTCACCGTTTCCGTTACGGCTTCACGGAGTGGAACTCCAACACCTACTACGAGGAGGACGCCGGACCGCTGGGGCTGCTGGTGGACCACGCCGAGGACCAGGAGGTGGTGACCGGGGCGACGACGGTGCTGGACCTGCTCCTGCTCGACATCGCCATGCACCGCTTCGAGCGGTTCTTCATCTCATCGGCGGGCCGGGCCTACGAGGTGCAGAAGAAGGACCCGCGCCGGGCCGACACCAACGACGTCGCCGACCACGCCTTCGGGCGGGAGTTCCGGCCGACGCTGGACAAGACCGGCGGGCACTTCGTCGTCAGCTCGTACGAGACCCCGGAGGTGCTGCGCAGGATCGCGGCGGAACCGGGTGAGGTGCTCATCAGGGAGAGCTTCGGCCTCGACCTGGACGAGGTGGTCGGCGAGGTGGGGCCTGCCGACGACGTCGCCACCACGGGGCTGTTCTTCTGGCTGATGGAGGCGTTCACCACCCCGGAGTCCATCCGGATCACCATGGAGATGGTGCGCCGCTGGCGGATGCACACCAACCGGTTCCTGGAACCACTCGGGGCCTTCCGGCACGTACCAGCATCCCTCATGCCCGGCCTGGTGCGCTTGCTCAACCCCGCGACGCAGGGTGTTGCCATCCAGCGGGCCAACGTGCAGACCTGGCGCACACCCCACTACCTGCTCTCCAGTGCGCAGGGCTACCAGCCCGGCGGTTTCGGCGACCAGCAGCACATCTGGCAGGCGGTGCTCCCGGGGGGCGTGCCGGTGTTCGCGCTCCACCCCGGCGCCCCGATGTTCGACGGCGCCGCCCGCAACTTCTCCCCGGCGTCCTGGGTGGGCAACGGCATCAACCCACGGGTGGGACAGGACAGGGGAGTGCTGATCGCCCTCCACGACCTGCGCTTCCGCGGCGGCTTCCTCGAGCGCGACCGGCTGGAGTTCTCGCACCTGTTCTGGCCCAGGGAGCGCTTCGACGAGCACGACATAGGTCCGCACCCCGGCGGTGGCTCGTGGTTGGTTGCGCGCTGCGGGGACGGCTTCGTCGGCATCGTGACGCTGCGCCCGGCAGAACTCGGCGCCGAGCCCGAACCGCAGTCGGTGGTCCAGCGCGGCGACGTCACCGGCTGGGTGGTGGTGGCCGGCTCCAGCGGCGAAGGCAGCTTCGAGGAGTTCACTGCCCGGATCCGCAACCTCCACGTCCACCACACCCGGGGCCGCAAACCCCGGCACGGCAGAGTGACCACGCTCATCGACGGCATCGACTACGAACTGCGCTGGGACTGTGGCCTGTTCCGCGACGGCGAGCTCCTGGGCGCCGACTACCCGCGGTTCGACACCCCGTTCGTCAGGGCCGAGCGCAACCCGACCCGACTGCACGTTGAACACGACGGGCACACGCTCGACCTGGACTGGGAGGCCCGGAGCCGCGTCGTCGACGGCGGCACCGGTGCGCAGGGAGCCAACGCCGGGGGAGCGCGCGCCGTCGGGGGCGGGGAGTGAACCCGCTGGAGACCGCCGTTGCGCTGTGCGACGACGTCACCGCGGCCAGCTTGGATCGCCCGGTCTTGAAGTGGATGTGGGGGCCGGCGCTGCTGGGGTTCGCGCTCGCGCAGCTCGATGACCACCTGGGCCAGGCGCGCTACCTGCCGTGGCTGGAGCGCTACGGGGACCACTACCTCAACCACGCCCCGGCCATCCACTCCTCCGACACCGTCGCGCCCGCACTCGTGACGTGGTCCCTCCAGCTCCGGGGGCTGGACCGGTTCGCGCCGCTGACCGAGCGCGCCGTCGACTACATCCGAACTGCCCCACGCGCCGTCGACGACGCCGTGAACCACTTGGGCAACTCACCGTGGAACTGGCTGTACCCGCGCTCGGTCTGGGTGGACTCGCTGATGATGTTCAGCGTCTTCCCCGCGTTGTACGGCCGGGCTACGGGCGACGGCGCACTGGTCGAAGTCGCGGCGCGCCAGCCCGGGCTCTATGCCGAGCGGATGTTCGACGAGGGCTCGGGTTTGTGGCACCACTCCTACTGGGTACGGATGCGCAGGCCGTTCCCGAACGTGTTCTGGGGCCGTGGCAATGGCTGGGTGGTGGCGGCGCTGCCGATGATCCTGGACCAGCTCGACGCCGAGCACCCTGAGCGCGTCAGGATCATCGAGCTGCTCGCCCGCACCAGCCACGCGCTGCTGGGGTTGCAGCACGAGGACGGGACGTGGCCGACGGTGCTGGCGGACAAGCGGCGGAGCCGCCCCGCGCGCGGCGGGTATCGGGAGCTCTCGGCGACGGGGCTGGTCGCCTCCGGCTGGCTCCACTCGGTCCGCGCCGGCTACATCGGACCGGACTTCCGGGAGCCCGCCGAGCGGGCACTGGCGACGGTGACGGCCGCGGTTCGCCGTCGGGCGGGGCGTCTGGAACTGCCGGAGATCTCTGGCCCGACGATCCCAGTGCCCCTCTTCCCGCGCCTGGGTTACCTGTGGACCCCGACGGGAGCCAACCACCCCTACGGCATCGCGGCGTTCGTGCTGGCTGCGATCAACTGGGACCGCCTCGGCGGCTGACCCTCAGGAGGGGTCGGGCAATGCCAGGTAGACGGTCTCCAGGTACTCCTCGATCCCCTCGAACGAGCCCTCACGTCCCAGCCCGGACTGTTTCACGCCCCCGAAGGGCGCGGCCGCGTTGGAAAGCACCCCGGTGTTGACTCCGATCATCCCGACCTCGAGCAGGGCACCCATCCGCTGGATGCGGTCGACGTCGCGGGTGAACACGTAGCTGGACAGGCCCATCCGGGTGGAGTTCGCGATCCTGAGGGCCTCATCCTCGTCGCGGAACGTGGTGATCGGCGCGACGGGCCCGAAGATCTCGTTCATCATGACTTCCGCGTCCGCCGCCACTCCCGTCAGGACGGTGGGCGGGTAGCAGTAGCCCGGGCCCTCAGGGATCTCGCCGCCGGTCAGCAGTTCCGCCCCTGCCTCGACGGCGCCCGTCACCAGGGCGTGCACCCCGTCGCGGGCCTCGGCGGAGATCAGTGGGCCGACGTCGGTGCCCTCGGCAAGGCCGTCGCCGACCTCCAGGCCGGCGAACACCTCCGACAGCCGGCGGGCGAACTCCTCGGCCACGGACTCGTGCACCAGGAACCGGTTGGCTGCGGTGCAGGCCTCCCCGATGTTGCGCAGCTTCGCGGCCCGCGCCCCGGCGACGGCGGCGTCGAGGTCCGCGTCTTCGAACACCAGGAACGGCGCGTTGCCGCCGAGTTCCATGGAGGTGCGCAGGACGCCGTCGGAGGCCTGCTTCAGCAGGGTCTGCCCCACCGGCGTGGAACCGGTGAACGAGAGCTTGCGAAGACGGGGGTCGGCGATGATCGCGTCGGTGACGTCGTGCTCAGAGGACACGATGACGTTCACTACGGCGTCGGGGACGCCGACGTCGGCAAGCACCTTGGTCAGCAGCAGCGTCGTCAGGGGGGTGGCCGAGCTGGGGCGCAGCACCACGGTGCACCCGGCCGCCAGCGCGGGCGCCACCTTCCGGGTGGCCATGGCAAGTGGGAAGTTCCACGGAGTCAGCAGCAGCGACGGGCCAACGGGCCGCTTCATCACCAGAGCGCGCAGCGCCCCTTCAGGCAGGGTGCCGTAGCGGCCATGGATGCGCACGGCTTCCTCCGAGAACCAGCGCAGGAACTCCGCCCCGTAGGTGACTTCGCCGTCGGCCTCGGCCAGCGGCTTTCCCATCTCGAGCGTCATGGTGCGGGCGAAGTCCTCGCGGCGGGCGACGACGGCGTCGAAGGCTGCGCGCAGGAGGTCGGAGCGGGTGCGGGGTGGGGTGGCGGCCCAGGCCGCGCGCGCGTCGTCGGCGGCGGTGAGGGCGGCGAGTCCCTGGGCAACGTCGGCGTTGGCCACCCGGGTGAGCTCCTGGCCGGTGGCGGGATTCACGACCGGGATGGCGTCCCGCGCGCCGTCGACCCACTCGCCGCCTATGAACAGCTGGGTGGACAGGTCTTCGGGGAGGCTGCGTCGGCTCATGGCGACAGGCTATCGCGAGTGGCCCGGACAAGGCCGAATCCCCTCCAGCCTGCGGACTGGAGGGGACTGGCTCTACTCGGGCAGAGGGTCCTAGACGGCGGCAGCCCCGGTTTCCCCGGTGCGGATCCGGACCACCTCATCGACGGGGGTGGACCAGACCTTGCCGTCCCCGACGGCCCCGGTGCGGGCGGAGTCGAGGATGACGTCGATCACGTCACTGGCCTCGTCGTCGGCCACGAGGACCTCGATCTTGACTTTCGTGAGGAAGTCGATGGTGTACTCGGCCCCGCGGTAGACCTCGCGGTGGCCGCGTTGACGGGCGTATCCGGCGCACTCGGTGACGGTCATCCCCGCCACTCCGTGCTGCGCGAGGGCCACCTGGACGGCTGTCAGCATTCCGGGTTGGACGATTGCGGTGACGAGCCTCATGAGACGGTCTCCTCTTCACGGTTGGGGATGACGATGGTCTGCTTGACGGTGTAGGCGGAGTAGCCGACCTGGCTGAGGTCGTAGCTGGACTCGGCGTGCTCGGCGTTGTCGATGCCGGCGGTCTCCGCGGTCTCGGTGACGCGCAGGCCCATGGCCGCGTCGAGGACCTTGGCGATGACCAGGGTCACCACGAAGCTGTACACGAGCACCGCACCGGCGCCGAGGATCTGCGCCCACAGGACGGTGAAGTCGCCGCCGTAGAAGAGGCCCGCAGCCCCGGTGGGGGAGGAGGGATCGGCCAGGAAGCCAATGGCCAGTGTGCCGATCAGGCCGCCACCGAGGTGGACGCCGACGACGTCGAGCGAGTCGTCGTAGCCGAACCTGCGCTTCAGGCCGATCGCGTAGGCGCAGCCGACGCCGGCGAGCAGGCCGATCACCAGTGCCCCCAGCGGGCTGACCGCGGCGCAGGCGGGCGTGATGCCGACGAGGCCCGCGACGATGCCGGAGGCCGCGCCGAGGCTGGTGGCGTGACCGTCGCGGAGCCGCTCGACGACCAGCCAGCCGACCATGGCGGCGCAGGCGCCGGCCAGGGTGTTGACCCAGGCCAGACCGGCGGTGCCGTTCGCGGCCAGCGCCGAGCCACCGTTGAAGCCGAACCAGCCGAACCAGAGCAGCCCGGCGCCAAGCATGACCAGGGTGAGGTTGTGCGGCCTCATCGGGGTGCGGCCCCAGCCGAGGCGGGGACCGAGGACCAGCGCGAGCGCCAGGGCGGCGGCTCCGGCGTTGATGTGGATCGCGGTGCCGCCGGCGAAGTCGATGGCGCCGATCGTGTTGGCGATGAAGCCGCCCTTGGCCGAGACGCTGTCGTCGAAGGCGAAGACCCAGTGGGCGGCCGGGAAGTAGACGAGCACGGCCCAGACCGCGGAGAACACGATCCATGCGGAGAACTTCATGCGGTCGGCCACGGCGCCGCTGATGAGGGCGACGGCGATGATCGCGAAAGCAACCTGGAAACCGGCGAAGACCATGGTCGGGATGGAGCCGACCATCGCGTCCTCAGCCATCAGGGAGCCGAGGCCCGCGAATTCGAGGGGGTTGCCCACCACGCCACCGATGGAGTCACCGAAGGCCATCGAGAAGCCGAAGAGCACCCACAGCACACCGACGACGGCCATCGTGGCGAAGGACATCATCAGCATGTTCAGCACGCTCTTGGCGCGCACCATCCCGCCGTAGAAGAAGGCGAGGGCAGGAGTCATGAGCAACACGAGTGCGGCACTGGCCAGCACCCAGGCGGTGTCGCCCGCAGAGAGTTCGAGTAGGTTCATGGCCGAAATCCTGTCGGCACGAGATTTCGGCGGACCGGTCACAGCGTAACGATGGGAAGAAGTCGTGTTGCAGTCCGATTCCGGCCCGTTACCGCGGGGTTACGGCTGCCGGTGGTGACTCCACCTGCGGGTAGGAATGGTCAACGGCTGACCTGTTCCAGCCGCACGTGTTCCAGGTTGTCAGGCTCCAGATCCGCCCACGAGCCCTCGAAGGTGAACTCCGCGAACGCGCTGGTGGGGAAGTGGCACTGGAGCTGGTCGGCCTCGCGGGGGGAGCTGGCGTAACCGAGCTGCGCCGACAGCGCCGGAATGGTGGGGGCGTGCCCGACCACGAGCAGGCCTGTGATCTCGTCGTCGGTCTCCGAGATGCGCTGCAGCATCGTCTCCGCGCCGTCGTGGTACAGGGCGGCCTGGAACTCCACCGGGATGTCCAGCCCGAGCGCCGCGAACGTCTGCCGGGTCCGGGTGGCCGTGGAGACCAGCGCGTACTGGAGGCCCAGGGTGCGCAGCACCTGGCCCGCCTCCTGCGCGGCCTGGACCCCACGTGGCAGGAGTTCCCGGGCGTGGTCGCCACCGGGGTTGTTGCTCTCGGTCTTGGCGTGGCGCATCAGTACGAGTCGTCGCATCGTCCCAGCCTACGCGCCCCGACTCGCGTTCTCAGGGCTTGGTTGCCACGATCAGGTCGCGCCGGATGGAGGAGTCGACGCGGTGCGCGAACCGCTCCCAGGCGCCGCCCTCCCTGACCACCAGACCGGCGTGGCCCAGGACCTCGGCCAGGTCCTCACGCGGCATCCCGAGGGTGTTCCAGGACAGCCCGAGCGCACCCCCGTGCATCAGCTGGCCGGCCCAGACCGGGATGGCCTGGCGCAGCAGACCGGCCGGGGTCCGGTCGCGCTTCCCGGCGGTGCCGTGGACGTCGGTGCTGGAGCCGTGGACGACGCCGTAGGGGGCGTCGACGACCACGGCGTCGAACTTCTTCTTGCCGAACAGGTCCGCCGAGTTGCGGGTGTCACCGGTGAAGGCGACGACGCCGAGTTCGCCGGCCGCGGTGCCGACGGTGGCGTCGAACCGCTTGCCGATGGCCTTGCCGTCGCGCCGCACCGGCGTGGTGCCCGCCTTGTGCTTGATGCGCTTGCGGCGCAGCCAGGTGGTGTAGAAGGCGGCCATCTGCTCGAACGCCTTGACGTCGGCCTCCACCCCGTAGCCCTCATGGCCCGCCAGGAGAGCGGTGGACAGCGTCGTGCCGCGGCCGGCCATCGGGTCCAGGATCTGGCGTGGGCCCGTCGGCTCCCGGGTCACGGCGGCCAGCGTGACGTTGAGCAGGAGACGGGTGAACTGCTCGTTGGTCTTGCCCTGGTACTTCGGGATCGTGACGAGGTCGTCGTCGAGCACGTCCACCTTCGGGAGCGCGACGGGCCGCAGCAGGTCCCCGGAGCGCTCGAAGAGGGCGAAGGCCGTCGACTGCGACGCGACGGTGGCCAGCGCCGCCTCGCCGAGTTCGTCGGCCGCGAAGCCCAGGTATCCGACCCCGGCGATCTCCGCGTCGGCGGCACCCGAGACGAAGGGTGCCGTGATCTCCAGCTCGGCGACGCTCAGCGTCGCGGCCTCCCCGGCGTAGACGCGGTTGGCGGAAGGCGAGCGCAGGAGCAGGTAGTCGGGCATTGGACAAGTGTTGCAAAGTCCGGCGCCCGGCGCTCGCCACGGTCGGTGTAGTGTCCGCACCGAAATGGACAGGCAACTCGCGGCCCGGGCCGGCGCAGTCTTCGCCGGCGGCTTCCTGGGCACCGGCGCCAGGTTCGGCGTGCTCGAACTGGTGGACCACGATGTGGTGGCGCTCGCCGTCGTCAACCTGCTGGGTTGCGTGGCGCTTGGCCTGATCTCCGGGGCCTACGGGCAGCGGGTGACGGTCCTGCGCGCCTTCCTGGCCATCGGAGGGGTGGCCGCCTTCACCTCCTGGTCCAGCCTGGCCTTGCAGGGCGTCGCAGGCCCGGGAAGTGTCGCGGTGGTCGTCGCGGAGGTGGCCGCGGGCGTCGCGATGGCTGGGCTGGGGCACCTGGCGGCGCTCCGGATCCGGCGCCGCCGCGACGGTGCGGCGCTGGCCCCGTCGGGGGTGGGAAGGTGACCGTCTTCCTGGTGTGCTTCGCGGGCGGCCTGGGCGCGCTCGCGCGGGCCACCGTCGACTGGGTGGTCACCCGGCGCGCCCCGGCCTGGCTGGCGACGCTGCTGGTCAACACCACCGGTTCGTTCGCGCTCGGTTGGGCCTCGCAGGTCCTCGACGGCGACGTGCTCACCGTGGTGGGCGCCGGGTTCCTGGGCGGCTTCACGACGTTCTCGTCGGCTTGCTGGCAGGTCGCCCGAGAGATCGGCCGGCGCAGCTGGCCGCTGGCCGTCGGCTACGGCGTCGCGACGGTGGCGCTGTGCCTGGGTGCGGTGTGGCTCGGCCTGCGGCTGGGTTAGCCGCTCAGGCCAGGTTCACGTGGTGGTGCTCGAAGGGGGTGCCCTTCGCGCGCTCGAAGGAGGCGTGGATCTCCTCCTCGGCATCGTCCTTGCCCGTCCAGGTTGCGCCCTCGACCGACTTGCCCGGCTCGAGGTCCTTGTAGACGGAGAAGAAGTGCTCGATCTCCAGGAGCATGTGCTCGGGGACGCTGTCGAGATCCTTGACCTGGTGGCGGCGAGTGTCGGCGGTGGCCACGCACAGCACCTTGTCGTCGCCGCCCATCTCGTCGGTCATGCGGAACATCGCCACGGCGTAGCACTCGATGAGGCAGCCCGGGAACGTCGGCTCCGCGCCGATCACCATGGCGTCGAGCGGGTCACCGTCCTGACCGAGCGTGCCCTCGATGAAGCCGTAGTCGTAGGGGTACTGCGTCGACGTGAACAAAGTTCGGTCGAGCCGGATCCGCCCCGTGTTGTGATCCATCTCGTACTTGTTCTTGGTCCCCTTGGGGATCTCAACGGTCACATCGAACAGCACTCGCCGCTCCGGCGGCAGCATCTCGATGTTCCCGACGACGTCTTCGCTCACTGACGCGCTCCTATGATTGTGGACAACCCGCTCAGCGGGCGCTTGATCAGCACAATACCGCGTCTGGAGCACGAATGAAGTTATCGGCAAGGGCCCTCCAATGGGTTGCCTTGTGGATCGTCCTCGGAGTTCTCCTCGCGGTCGGATTCTTCGGTGCGGTGTTCTGGCGGTCCGTGATGGTGGCGGTGGGCGCTGAGGTCACCGGCGCCCCGACGACGGTCTCGCCCACCCTGTTCTCCCCGCCCCCGTCCGAGCCGGAGGAACCACCCATCGGCATCGGACTGGTGGGGCCAGCCGAGGTACCTGCGCCCGGAGCGGCGCCGTCGCGAGCCGCGCTGGAGGCCGCGCTGGCCGCCGTCGACACCACCGCCCTGGCCGCCGGCGCCGAGGAGGGGCTCCAGCTGGCCTACCGGGTCCTGGACATCGAGACCGGTGCGGTCCTGGCCGAACGCAACCCCGACGTCGCGCTCATCCCGGCGTCCAACACCAAGCTGCTCACAGTCTCGGCGGTGATGGCGGCCTTCGACGACGAGGACACCTTCGCCACCACCGTCGTGGCGCCAGGACCCGGCCGGATCGTGCTCGTGGGTGGCGGAGACCCGATGCTCACCAGCGTCCCCGTGGAGGCGGGCACCTATCCACAGCCTGCCTCGTTGCTGGACCTCGCCGCGCAAACCGCCGAGGTGCTCATTGCGTCCGGCCAGACCGCTGTCGCGCTTGCCTACGACGACTCCCTCTTCAACGAGGAGTGGAACCAGACCTGGCCGAACAACTACGCAGACCAGGTCACCCGCATCAGTGCGCTGTGGGCCGACGAGGGTCGTCAGCCCAACCGCGTCCGCAGCACCACCCCCGCCCTGCTGGCGGCCACCACCTTCGCGGCCCAGCTGACCGCGGCCGGTGTCACGGTCACGGGCGCCCCGGTCGAGGGGGTCGGCGAGGGGGAGGAGATCGCCCGCGTCGAGTCGTTGCCCGTCCACGTGCTGGCCGAGCAGGCCATGCTGCGCTCGAACAACTCCTTCACCGAGGTCCTCGGCCGGCAACTGGCCCTGCGGACCGGGCACCCGCCCACCTTCGACGGCGCCGTCGCGGCCATCCGCGAGGAACTGAGCGGGCTCGGACTCTGGGCCGAGGGCGCCGTTCTGCACGACGCCTCCGGGCTTTCGCGCAGCAACCTTGTGCCCGCCTCGATGCTGGCCGCGACGATGCGCCACGTCGCCGTCGAGCCGCGCCTCTCGGTGGTTCTGGACGGCCTCCCGGTGGCCGGGGTCACCGGCACCTTGGCCGAGCGCTTCACCGACCCGGTCTCCAGCCAGGCCCGCGGCGTCGCGAAGGCCAAGACCGGAACGCTCACCCGGGTGGCCACACTGGCCGGGACGACGGTGACCGCCGACGGCAGGGAGGTGGCCTACGCGTTCCTCACCAACGGCTCCAGCGACGGCTGGGCTGCCCGGATGTGGACCGACCAGAGCGTTGGCGTGCTGTCCGGGTGTGGTTGCTGATGCAGCTGCGTCCTCACGTCAACTGGACCCTCGCCAGAGGGCTGGCCGGCTCCTTCCAGGGTGACCTCCCCGAGGTCTCGCGGGCGGATGCGCACCAGAGCGTCGCTTCCCTGCGGCTCGCCGCGGCCCGGGCGGGCGAGCTGGCCGTGCGCTTCAGTGCCCTCGACGGCGAGCCCGCGGGCAACGTCCTGGTCACCGACCGCACCTCGTGGGCCAAGGGGGTGGTGGCCATGGCCGACCACGTCCTGGACTCCCTCCCGCTCGAGGCGCGCAGCGACGGCCTGCGCAAGCGTCTGACCGGCCTCGGCTACGGCAGCCTCGGGGGCTTGGCGCTGGGTTTCATCGGGCGCCATCTCCTTGGCCAGTTCGACGCGTTCTCACCCCAGCGCGCGCTCTACCTGCTCGCGCCCAACATCGTCGCGCTGCAGCGTGCCCGGGGCCTCGTGCCGGCGGACTTCCACCTGTGGGTGGCGGTCCACGAGCAGACGCACGCCGTCCAGTTCAGTGCGTCCCCGTGGCTGGTGGACTACCTGATGGAGCGGTTCGTCGCGGTCGCCGCCGACGACGTCTCCGCAGCTGAGACCGTGCGCGGCCTGACCACCGGCCGCGGCGTCGGGTCCGCCGTCGTGAGCGCGGCCGGCCAGACCGCGCTGGACGAGATCACGTCGGCCATGACGTTGATAGAGGGGCACGCGGACTACGTGTCCGACGCCGTCGGGCGGCGCCACGTCCCGACGGTGAAGCAGTTGCGCAGGGCGTTCGCGCGCGACGGCGCCCCGCCGCGGCTGGCCAGGCTGCTGCCCGCCCTCGACAAGGCGGCGCAGTACCGTGACGGGCTGGCCTTCTGCCGCGTCGTCGCCCGGCGCGTGGGTCGTCGGGGACTCGCGAAGGCCTTCGCCGCACCTGAGAACCTGCCTACCGGTGCGGAGATCGCAGACCCTGCGGCGTGGTTGCGACGGGTCCATGGCAAGGCGTGAGCTCGGCCCGGCGGGGTTGGAGGTGGCACAGGCCGTCGCGGCGCTGCTGCCGGCGGGGGAGTCCGTCGTCGGGGTGTCCGGGGGCGCCGACTCGCTCGCGCTGGCGCTGGGGGCACAGTGGGCGGCCGCTCGCACCGGTGCGGTCGTGCGGTGCGTCGTCGTGGATCATGGGCTGCAGCCCGGCTCGGCGGCGGTGGCCGACGGCGTCGTCGCCACCCTGCAGCGGCGCGGGTTGGCCGCCGAGGTGCGGCGGGTCGACGTCGACCCGGCCTCGCCCGACGGGATGGAGTCCGCCGCCCGGGACGCCAGACTGGCGGTTCTGGCCGCCGACGGCCTCCCCGTGCTGCTCGGCCACACCCTCGACGACCAGGCCGAGTCCGTGCTGCTCGGGTTGCTGCGTGGCTCGGGCACCCGCTCGCTCGCCGGGATGGCGCCGGTCCGGGCGCCCTTCCTGCGCCCCTTGCTGGCCGTGCGTCGCCGCACCACGCGCGCAGCGTGCGGGGAGTGGGGCGTGGACTGGTGGGAGGACCCCCAGAACTCCGACGAGCGGTTCGCCCGCGTGCGCGTCCGCGACCACCTGGCCGAGCTGAGCGCTGCCCTCGGCCGCGACGTCGCACCCGCGCTGGCCCGCTCGGCCACGCTCGCGCGGATCGACGCGGACCACCTCGACGACGAAGCCGCACGGGCCGCCGTCGGGGTCAGCGACGGGGAGGCGCTGAGTGCAGACGCCGTCGCCGCCCTGCCCCCGGCGCTGCGACTGCGCGTGCTCCGCGACTGGCTGTCCGCCCTGGGCGCGGGACCGGTTGCGATGGTCCACCTCCAGGTGGTCGACGCGCTGGTCACGTCGTGGCGCGGGCAGGGGCCGGTCGACGTCCCGGGCGGCAGCGTTGTCCGCGCAGCCGGCGCCCTGCGCTTCCTCCGGTCCTGAGCCTTGTGGCGAGGACGTCCAGCGTGGGTTCCTTGCTCCAGACGTGGGCCAACTTCCGACACTGGAGCTACTTGCATTTTCCACAGTTCCTGTTGAGCGTGGCGACGGAGGTCCCGGCAGCACCAGAGTGCGGGCATGCCGACGAGGAAGGATCCCCCCGACGCGCTCCTGCGCCTTGCGCTCAGGCGGGCCGGAGTTCTGACGCGTGCGCAGGTGAAGGCCCATGACCGGCACGGCAAGGCGCAGCGCAGGTGGATCGACGGTTGGACGACGATGGCGCCCGGCTACTACTGCATCGAAGAGCCCACGTGGCTCAGTTGGTGCTGGGCCGGCCTGCTGCGCAGCGGAGAGACCGGTGTGATCTCGGGCGCCGCGGCAGGCCACCTCCACGGCTTCGTTTCCGACGCTCCGAGCACGATCACCGTGTTCCACGCCAGGAGCGTCGCCCTGGCGCCGATGGGAGACGACGCCGTCTCGCTGGTTCTTCGACGCGGGGATCGGCAGGGTCGCGCGACGCCCACCCGCGCATCGGTCGAGGTCGCGCTGCTCGACCTCGCTGGTGAGTCGAATGAGGCGGAGACAGTCGCGGCGACGACGCGCGCCTTGGCCGAGGGCATGACGAAGCCGACGAAGCTGCTCGACGCACTGGAACAAAGGGGTCGGGTACGTCATCACAAAGTCTTGGCGGAGCTGTGCGCTGAGGCCTCCGGGGGAGTGGAGTCGGTTCTGGAGTGGCGCTTCCTGCAGGACGTGGTCAGGGCCCATCGACTGCCAGAACCGGCCCGGCAGCTCTCGCTGCTGGCTGGCACCAGGTCTGACAACGTCTGGGAGGAGCATCGGCTGGTCGTGGAGCTGGACGGCCGGGCCGGGCACGAGGAGGCATTCCGCGACATGGACCGTGACAACCGCGTGGCGCTGCGCGGGCTGACCACCTTGCGTTACGGCTGGCACGACGTCACCACGCGGGCGTGCGCCGTCGCCGCGGAGGTCGTGGCCGCACTGGGCCTTGGCGGGTGGCGCGGGCCGGGGGTGCGCTGCAGCTCCTGCCGGTGACGGCTGCGTGCTCCTGCAGCCCAGAGTGGGTTCTTTGCTCCAGGTCCGGGCCAACTTCCGACACTGGGACGACCGCGTCGCGCCCGGGCCGAGATCCGCGGGTAGGCTGTGCTGCGTGGATGCTGCAGACGTGAGAGATGACCTGTCCGAAGTGCTTTACACCTCGGACCAGATAGCGGAGCGGATCGCCGAGGTCGCAGCCCAGGTCGACGCCGACTACGCGGGCAAGGACCTCCTCCTGGTCGGAGTGCTCAACGGTGCGGTCATGGTGATGGCGGACCTGCAGCGCGCACTGAAGAATCACGTCGAGATGGACTGGATGGCGGTGTCGTCCTACGGTTCCGGGACGCAGTCCAGTGGCGTCGTGCGCATCCTCAAGGACCTCAACACCGACCTCGAGGGCCGCCACGTCATCGTCGTGGAGGACATCATCGACACCGGACTGACGCTGTCCTACCTGATGAGCAACCTCGCCTCGCGCAACCCTGCGAGCCTGGAGATCATGACGATGTTCCGCAAGCCCGAGGCCTCGCAGATGGATGTCCACGTGAAGTACGTGGGCTTCGACATCCCCAACAAGTTCGTAGTGGGCTTCGGCCTCGACTACGACGGCAGGTACCGCAACCTGCGCGACCTGGGGATCCTCTCCCCGCACGTCTACTCCTGACCGGAGAAGCCAGCCAGAAATATTGAGCGACCCTTGACAAAATGAGGGTCTTCCGGGCCGGGACCGGTAGCGTTTGCGCCCATGAGCAGCAGCCACGACGGCGACCGCGCGCCGTCGCCCTCCCCACGCCCCGCCCCCACCGCACCAGCAGCCTCGACCGTGCGACGAGGCACGCTCACGATCCCCGCAGCGGGTCTGGGTGCAGAAGGCCTGCCGATCCTCGGACTGGGCCACGAGAACGCCCTCTCCTCGGCTGACCGAGAACTGTTGGGCGAGCAACCCGGGCGCAGGTTGGCAGACCGTCCGGTCAGCGTGCTGCCCTACTGCTACCAGAGCAGCTATGACCGCGTTGTGACCGACCGCGAGTTCGACGTCGTTGAACTCACCAACGAGCACCTGCGGGCGACGTTCCTGCCGGAACTGGGTGGACGGCTCTGGAGCCTCGTGGACCTGGAGTCCGGCCGTGACCTGCTGTTCCAGCCCGACGCCATCTGGTTCGGCAACCTCGCCCTCCGGGATGCCTGGTTCGCTGGCGGCATCGAGTGGAACCTCGGAATCACCGGCCACTGGGGGCTGACCTGCTCACCCGTCGGGGCGGGAATCGTCGACGTCGAGGGCCAGCAGATCCTTCGGATGTGGGCCTACGAGCGCCTCAGTGGGCTGGTCTGGCGGCTGGAGGCCTGGCTGCCCAGCGGCTCCAGGCACCTGTTCACCAGCGCCCGGCTCGTCAACCACCACGACCACGACGTCCCCCTCTACTGGTGGTCCAATGCCGCCGTGCCGCTGGCGTCGGGGGCACGCGTGCTGGCCCCTGCGAGCAGCGCATTCCACAACGACTATGAGGGCAACCTGGTCCGCGTCGGCATCCCGGAGGCCGGCCACGACGTCGACGCCAGCCGTCCGCTCGACGCGCCGCGCGCGGCAGACTACTTCTACGACACCGCTGGTCCCGACGGCGAACCGGTCCCCACCCCCTGGGTGGCGGTCCTCGACGACGAGGGCCCGGGCACGCTGCTGTCGTCCACCTCCGAGCTGCCCGGCAAGAAGCAGTTCGTCTGGGGCAACACCCGTGGCGGCCACCGGTGGCAGACGTGGCTGAGCGGCGAGGGTCGCTACCTCGAACTGCAGTCCGGGTACGCCCGTACGCAGCGCGAACACATCGCCCTGGCTCCGGGTGAGCGGGTGAGCTGGGTGGAGGCGTTCGGACCCGTGACAGGGCCTCCCCCGGAGGACTACGACGCCGCGTGCTCGGTCGTCGCGGCCCAGGTCCCGCAGCTGGGGCTGGAACGGGCCCGCGCGGTCTTCGACGCGGCGGCCGACGTCGCGCCCGAGGTGCTGCGCCAGGCCGACGGCTGGGGTCGCGTCGAGGTGGAGGCCGGCCACCTGCCGGCTGACCCGGCGGTGCCGTTCGATGCGGAACTCACACCGGACCAGTCGGCCTGGGTCGCCGTCGCCAAGGGGGAGGCCCTGCGGCCAGAACTCGCAGGCACGCCACAGGTGGGTCCGGAGTGGGAGGCGCACATCCGCGACGCGGGCGCCGGCTGGGTCCGCGACCTGATGCTCGGCTACTGCGCCTGGTCCGCGGGCGACCAGCGGCGCGCCGTCGAGCTGTGGCAAGCCTCGGTGGCGGCCGAGCCCAACGCCATGGCGCTCCACTGTCTGGCGGCGAGCACCGAGGACGGCTGGGACTCCTTCGACCTGGCCGAACGTGCGCACGAGGCCGCCCCCGACGACGACAACCTCCTGATCGACTACCTGTTCCGCGCCCAGACGGTGCCCACTCTTGTGCTGCGGGTGATCGACCGGCTCACGCCGGAGCGCCAGGCGCTGCCTCGGGTGCAGTTGGCCCTCGCGCGGGCCCTTGTTTCCGAGGGTCGTCTGGTGACCGCGAAGGCCGTGATCGACGACCTGGTGCTGCCGAATCTGCGCGAGGCCAGCCATGAACTCGATGACCTGTGGCGCGACTACACGCAGGCCGCCGGGACCCTCGACCCGCTGCCGCTGCACCTGGACTTCCGAATGCACTGATTCCGCACCGCATGAGGGTTGTCGTGCGCTGGTAATCTGCCTGTGCCCACTAAACAACCAGATCGGCGTCGTTCGTTGCAGAAACTCATCAAGAGCCCACTTGGGTGGTTGACCTGGATCATCCTCATCATCCTGATCTTCACCTTGGGTAGCCAAGTAGTGTCCTCGCTCGTCGGATACCAGCCAAAGCCGACGTCGGAGGTCCTCGCGCTGCTCGAGAGCGATGAGAAGCTCAAGGAAGTCGTCCTCATCGACGGCGAGCAGATGGTCCGGGTCACCAAGGACAACGGTGAGAAGGTCGAGACGGCCTGGGTCGGGAATCAGGTCGACGACATCGTCACCTTGCTGAACGAACGTCAGGCGGCCGGCACGCTGGAGTCCTGGGTGGCGCAGAATCCGAGCCCCGGACTCCTCACCACCCTGCTCTACACAGGCCTGCCGTTCCTGCTGCTGGCCATCGGCTTCTTCTTCGTGATCCGCATGATGTCCAGCGGTGGTTCCGGCGGACCGCTGTCCTTCGGGAAGTCCAAGGCCAAGCTGGCCAGCAAGGACACCCCCAAGTCCACCTTCGCCGACGTCGCGGGCGTCGACGAGGCGGTCGAGGAACTCCAGGAGATCAAGGAGTTCCTCGCCGAGCCCGCCAAGTTCCAGAAGCTGGGCGCGAAGATCCCCAAGGGCGTGCTGCTCTACGGCCCTCCCGGGACGGGCAAGACCCTGCTGGCCCGCGCCGTCGCCGGCGAGGCCGGGGTTCCCTTCTTCTCCATCTCCGGTTCCGACTTCGTGGAGATGTTCGTCGGTGTGGGCGCATCCCGGGTTCGTGACCTGTTCGAACAGGCCAAGGAGGCTGCGCCGGCCATCGTCTTCATCGACGAGATCGACGCCGTCGGCCGCCACCGCGGCGCCGGCATGGGTGGGGGCCACGACGAGCGCGAGCAGACGCTCAACCAGCTGCTAGTCGAGATGGACGGCTTCGACGTCCGCGGCGGCGTCATCCTGATCGCGGCCACCAACCGGCCCGACGTGCTGGACCCGGCCCTGCTGCGTCCCGGCAGGTTCGACCGCCAGATCTCCGTGGAGGCGCCGGACCTCGACGGCCGCGCGCACATCCTCGGCGTCCACGCCAAGGGCAAGCCGCTCACGCCCGACGTCGACCTGCGCTCCATCGCCCGCCGCACGCCCGGCTTCTCCGGCGCGGACCTGGCCAACGTCCTGAACGAGGCAGCCCTGCTGTCGGCTCGGCTGAACCTGGAGGCCATCGGGCAGGCGCAGCTCGACGAGGCCATCGACCGGGTCATCGCGGGCCCCCAGAAGCGCACCCGGCTGATGAACGACCGTGAACGCCTGATCACCGCCTACCACGAGGGTGGTCACGCTCTGGTGGCGGCCGCGATGCCCGGCAACGACCCGGTCCAGAAGGTCACGATCCTGCCGCGCGGCCGCGCCCTGGGTTACACCATGGTCATGCCCGACGCCGACAAGTACTCACAGACCCGTGGCGAGCTGCTGGACCAGATGGCCTACATGATGGGCGGCCGCGCGGCCGAGGAACTGATCTTCCACGACCCGACCACCGGCGCCTCGAACGACATCGAGAAGGCCACCAAGGTGGCCCGGGCAATGGTCACCCAGTACGGCATGAGCGAGCGGATCGGCGCCGTCCAGCTCGGCGGCGGGGACTCGGAGCCCTTCATGGGCATGCGTGGCTCGGAGCCCAGCAAGGACTACTCGGAGCACAGCGCCGCCATCGTCGACGAGGAGGTGGCGAGGCTGATCCATGCCGCCCACCAGGAGGCATTCGACGTCCTGGAGGAGAACCGTGACGTCCTCGACGAACTCGTCCGCCAGCTGTTCGCCCGCGAGACGCTGAACAAGGCCGAGGTGGCCGAGGTGTTCAAGCCCCTGAAGCGCCGCGACAAGCGCCCGGCGTGGACGGGGTCGGACCTGCGCGTGCCCTCCAGCATCCCACCGGTCGAGGTGCCCCCGGCTCCGGACCGGCCCCAGGTCATCGGCCCGCCGTCGCAGCCGCCGGTGAACCCGGAGCACCCCGCACCGCCGACGCCGCAGCCCCCAGCCGGTCCCGGCTACGGTGCGGGCAACCCGGAGCCGCCCACGCCCGGGCCGGACTCCTGGGAACCGCCGCAGTGGCCCGCCCCGGGACCGAGGCGCTGAGATGGCGGTGGACCACGCCCGCGTCGAGGCGGCCATCAGGGAGATCCTCATCGCCGTGGGGGAGGACCCGGACAGGGAGGGCCTGCGGGACACCCCCGCGCGGGTCGCGCGCTCCTACGACGAGCTCTACTCGGGGTTGGGCAAGGATCCTTCGGACCTGCTGGCGACAACCTTCGACATCTCCCACGACGAACTGGTGCTCGTCAAGGACATCGAGGTGACCAGCACGTGCGAGCACCACCTGCTGCCCTTCGTGGGGGTGGCCCACGTCGGCTACATCCCCAGCCCGGACGGCCGGGTGACGGGCCTTTCCAAGCTGGCCCGGCTGGTCGACGTCTACGCCCGCAGACCACAGGTGCAGGAACGGCTCACCACCCAGATCGCCGAAGCCCTGGTCGAACACCTGGGAGTCAGCGGCGTCATCGTCGTGATCGAGGCCGAGCACATGTGCATGACCATGCGCGGTGCCCGCAAGCCGGGCAGCAAGACCATCACGAGCGCAGTGCGCGGCCAGCTGCGCAACCCGGCCACGCGCGCCGAGGCCATGGGGCTGATCACCGGGGGCAAGTGACCGTGACGCTGGTCATGGGAGTGGTCAACGTCACCACCGACTCGTTCTCCGACGGCGGTCGCTACTTCGACGCCGACGCCGCCGTGCGGCACGGCCTGCTGCTGGCCTCGCAGGGCGCCGCGATCGTCGACGTCGGCGGTGAGTCCACCCGCCCCGGTGCCGAGCGTGTCCCGGCTGAGGAGGAACTCGCCCGCGTCGTCCCGGTGGTGCGGGCTCTCGCAGCGGAGGGAGTGGCGGTGTCGGTCGACACCATGCGGGCCAGCGTCGCGCAGGCCGCGATCGGCGTCGGAGCGGCAATCATCAACGACGTGTCCGGAGGCCAGGCCGACCCGGAGATCCTGCGCGTCGTGGCTGCCTCGGACGCCGAGTACGTCCTCATGCACTGGCGCTCCCATTCCGCCACGATGCAGCACGACACCCGGTACGACGACCTGGTCGCCGATGTGATCGCGGAGGTGGTCGCGTGCCGGGACGCCGCCGTCGCCGCCGGGATCCCGGCTGAGCGCATCATCCTGGATCCCGGGGTGGGGTTCTCGAAGACGTGGGACCAGAACTGGGAACTGCTCGCCGCGCTGGAGCGGTTCGCTGGGCTGGGCCATCGGCTGCTCGTCGGGGTGTCCCGCAAGCGATTCCTCGGCGAACTGCTTGGCGGGCGGGAGCCGTTGGGGCGCGATGCGGCCACGGCTGCAATCAGTACCTGGTGCGCGCTGATGGACGTTTGGGCGGTGCGCACCCATGAGGTGCCGAGCCAGCTGGACGCCATCCGCGTGGGGGAGCGGCTGCGGGCAGCACGGCTCAACCAGGCCCTCGAAGTACCCCCCAACCCGGGCCCCAGTGGCTCCGGGGGGTTGCTGTAGAGTCGCAACCGATGACCGAGGAAATGGGGTGAGCACAGCTTGGACAGCATCACATTGACGGGTATCTCCGCCACCGGATTCCATGGCGTCCACCCGGAAGAACGCCGTGACGGGCAGCTCTTCGTGGCGGACGTGGAACTGGGGCTGGACCTCGAAACCACCTCCGACGACCTCGCCGACACCGTCAGCTACTCAGAGATCGCTGAAGTGGTGGAGGGCGTGCTGACAGGTGTTCCCCACAACCTCATCGAAACCGTGGCCGGTCTCATCGCGGCGAAGTGTCTGGAGTACGACGAGCGGGTGCAGACGGTGCGCGTCACCGTCCACAAGCCGCAAGCGCCAGTCCGGCAGACCTTCGCTGACCTGTCCGTCACCATTACCAGGAGCAGATAATGTCCAACGGCCCCCTTGACATCGACGTTGACACCCTCGGCAACCTGCGACCCATTTCAAAGGTCGTGTTCAGCCTGGGTTCCAACCAAGGTGAATCGGCGCACATCCTGGCGGAGGCCGTGGAGTACCTGGCCGAGACGCCGGACCTCATCCTGGTGGACGTCTCGCCCGTGTACGAGACCAAGCTGGAGGGCGGGGGCCCCGACCAGCCGGATTTCCTCAACCTCGTGGTGGTCGCCGAATCGACGTTGGAACCGCTGACTCTGCTCGACCGCGCCCAGGCGATCGAGGAGAGCTTCGGCCGGGTACGGGACGTCTTCCACGGTCCCCGCACGCTGGACATCGACATCATCATGGTGGGCAAGCGCATCAGCGAGGAGGAACTGGAGCTGCCGCACCCGCACGCGCATGAGCGGGCCTTCGTGCTGGTTCCTTGGCTGGACATCGATCCCGACGGCGAGATCGCGGGCCATGGACGGATCGCAGAACTCGTCGAGGACGTCGACGCCTCGGGCGTGCGGCGGCGAGACGACATCGTCATCACCGCTCCCACCAGATTCTGAAGCGCCGTTGACCGAGCCCTCGAAGCCGTCCCGGCAGAAGCTGGGGATGACCACTTTCCGGCAGATCGTCGTCGCCGCACTGGCCGGTGCGCTGATCGGCGCGTTCGTGCTCAGCATCTTCGACCTTTTCGAGGGCTTCCCGCCGGTGGTCCCCTGGACGGTGCCGGCCGTGCTCGTGGTCATGGCGGTGGCGGCGTGGATCTACTCCCGCGGGCTGTCGCGGCGGGTGGCCGACCGGACCGTCTCCGGCATTGAAGCCGTCCGCGCACTCGTCGTGGCGAAGTCCGCGATCATGACGGGTGCGGTGCTGGCGGGAATGCACGCCGTCTATGTCGGCCGCTGGGCTGGCCAGCTCTCGGCCGAGCAACCTGCCCAACGCGTACTGCTCGGGTCGGTGACGCTGGTCGCGGCGGTACTGTTCACCGGGGCTGGCCACCTCTTGGAGAAGGCCTGCGTCGCTCCCGATGACGATGACGAGGACGACGGCCCCGGCACCGAGTCGGGGGACTGATTTCCACAACACGCCGAGATATTCTCTGGCGCGGCGTTGCGTACCTTGTCAGGGACTTCGGATAACCTTGCCCCATGGCCGGTCGACATTCAGCAACCCCTTCCTCAGAACGCCGGATCGCGCTCACGATCCTCCTCGTCGGCACCGTCGTCGCCGTGGCATCGATGCTCGGCGGCATCTGGATCGTCCGCGCCGGAGTGGTGCTCGCCGTCGCGATGGCCTTCACGGCCGCCACCTTGGCCTGGAAGCAACTGGAACGGGAACGTGAACTCCACAGCGAGGAGATCCGGGAACAGATCTCGGCCCGCGTCGCCCTCTCGGAGAAGCACCACGCGGACTCGGTGGCCATGATCGAGCGGTTCACCGCCCGGACCGACAACCTCAAGGCCGTCATCGTCACGCTCCGTCGCCAGCTCGGCGCGGCCAACGCAGAACTCAGCAGCATGCGCGGCAACGCCGTCTGGTTGCGCGCTGAGGTGGCGGAACGCCAGGCCCGCATCGACGCACTGACCGCGAAGATCGCCGAGCTGGAGGCAGAACACAGCGAGAAGCTGGTACTCCTCCCGCGCCACGGCGCATCCGCATCGCTGCACCCGAGCGCCGACGACATCTGGGGCGAGGACGAGCACCCCACGATGGTTGACCTCGCCAAGCTGCAGCTCGACGGCGTCCCCGAGCTTCGCAGCGACGCCGGCTGACCCGTACCTGAGCACGACGGAGCCATGGCGCCTCGCTGCGACGTCGGTTGAGCCCTATCACTTGGGCACGAGGGCGCCCCGCGCCCTCGCTGACAATGTCCGTTGATCAGATCACCTGGTCACACGGCGCTACAGCGCTCCGGCACCTCGCTGCGACGTCAGCTGATCAGATCACCTGGGCACCTGGGCACCTCGGCGCCTGGCTGCAGCGTCGGTTGATGCGTATCACCTCGTCACACGGCGCTACAGCGCTCCGGCACCTCGCTGCGACGTCAGCTGATCCCTGTCACTTGGGCACCTGGGCGCTTGGCTGCAACGTCGGTTGATGCTTATCACCTCGTCACACGGCGCTACAGCGCTCCGGCGCCTCGCTGCGACGTCAGCTGATCCCTGTCACTTGGCGCGACGCGGTCCCGAGTTGCGCAACCCCCGAAAGGGTCGGCTCGACCTAGTCACACCACGGTCCCGAGTCCCGCACCCGCCCGGAAGGCGGGCCCGACCCAGGCACACCACGTCCCGAGTCCCGCCCCCCGGGGCATTCCGTTCACCAGCGTTGTCGCTCGGCACCAGCCTTGTAGGGCTGGTGGCGAGCAATAGCGCAGGGATGCGTGGGAGCGCTGGTGGATGCGT
Organism: Tessaracoccus sp. OS52; assembly: GCF_020687685.1. Lineage (GTDB taxonomy): Bacteria > Actinomycetota > Actinomycetes > Propionibacteriales > Propionibacteriaceae > Arachnia. Next base: position 246,470 of record NZ_JAJEWM010000004.1, read on the forward strand.
GGGAGCGCTGGTCGACCGGTGGAGCGGGAGCTGGCGTCGTCGAAGGCGGTGGTGCGGGGTGCCGGACGCCGGGGGACGCGTCGTTGGTCGGTTTACCGGCTCTTCACAATCGAGGGTGTAGGTGGGGTCTGAAGCCGCCGGTCTCGAGTAGGGATCTGGCGATGTAGTTGGTGAGGTTGCGGAACCCGAGGGCGGAGCCGCGTAGGTGTTCGAGTC
>NZ_JAJEWM010000005.1 GCF_020687685.1 Tessaracoccus sp. OS52
AAGCAGGAACCCCAGTGGAAGAGCCGGGCAGACCGGCAACTCCTGCACGCCCTCACTCCAGCCCCGACATCCTGCCGCCGACAGCGACCTCCTCAGCAGCTCATCGGTGGATCGAGGCTAAGCCAGCCAACCCGCTGAAGTCCGTGCTCTCGGTGGGCGCCCTGGGGCTGCTGTGCCTCGTGGTGCTCGTGCCCATGGCCTGGATGGTCCTCACGGCCTTCAAGGACCGGCCCGAATCGATGCGCCAGCCACCGACGATCCTCCCGGACGCCTGGAACCTGGACAACTTCGTCGACGTCTTCGCCACCGTCCCCTTCGCCACCCAGCTGGTCAACACCGTCATAGTCACCGCGGCGACGGTGGTGCTGACGGTCCTGATCGCGGCGATGGCGGCCTTCGGCCTCGAAGTGGTCCGGGTGCCGGGCCGCAACGCGATCCTCCTGGGGATGCTGATGGTCACGATGGTGCCGGGCCAGATCTTCCTGCTGCCGCAGTACCAGATCTTCGTGGCGCTGGGGATGACCGATACCCTCGCGGCGCTCGTCGTGCCCAGCGTCTTCAGCGCCATCGGCGCCTTCCTGCTGGCGCAGTCCTTCCGGTCCTTCCCCCGCGAGCTGATCGAGGCGGCCGTCATCGACGGCGCCGGCTACGGCCGGATCTTCCTGCAGATCGTGGTCCCCAACGCCAAGGGGCCGCTGACCGCGCTGGCGGTGATGAGCATGCTGGCCTCCTGGGACGACCTGCTGTGGCCCCTGGTGGTCAACCGCTCCCCCGACAAGCTCACCCTCGCCCCCGGCCTCACCCAACTCCAGGGCAGTTACGTGAGCAACGTCCCCCTGATGCTCGCGGCCGGAACCATGGCGATGGTGCCGATGTTGCTGCTCTTCCTCGTAATGCAACGCCAGTTCACACAGAGCTTCACCCAGTCCGGCCTCAAGTAGAAGGACCCCGCGATGCCCAGCAATAACGGTGCCCACCTCTCTCACGACTTCACCCTCACCGCGCACCGCGGTGCGGTGGACCGCGCCCCCGAGAACACCCTGCTGGCCTTCACCGCCGCCGAGGAGCTGGGCTTCCGGGAGGCCGAGCTCGACGTCCAACTGACCCGCGACGGCGTGCTGGTGCTCTCGCACGACCGGACGCTGCGCCGGGTCGCCCGGGACAGCAGCCCCTTCGCGGGGATACCGATCGAGGCGCTCGGACTGGACGAGCTGCAGTCCGTCGACCTGGGGCTGGGGCAGCGGGTCCCCACCTTCGCCGACGTCCTCGACCACACCGCCCTGAACCTGCAGGTGGAGATCAAGGCCCCCCGGGCCGCCCACGCACTGGCCGAGTTCCTGCGCACGCGCAGCGCCGAGGACCGCGCCAGATGCCGCGTGAGCAGCTTCGACCCCTTCTCCCTGCGGGTATTCCATGACACCGGCGTGCAGTTGGAACGCGGCAGCGCCCTGCTGGTGGCCGACGTCCTCAGCGACTGGCCGTACATCGTCGACGAACTACCGGTGACCAACCTCCTGCTCCACTGGCCCGGGTTGACCCGCGAGATCGTCGAGCACTGGCGGGGCCGCGGCTACGGCGTCTGCGCCTCGATGTTCAACGACGCCGGGGACCTGCAGCGGGTCCTCGAGACCGGCGTCGACGGCTCCAGCACGGACCGGCCCCTGCTGGCGCTCTCCCTGCTCGCGGAGGTCCGCGACCGGCAGTCCGACCTGCAGGGGCACTCGCGCGGGTTCGCGAACCTGGTGCTGGACCCGCAGGGCAACCCGGCCGACTCGGTCACCGGCATCCCGCAGCTGACCATCGCCGACGTCGGCACCCCGCCGTACTACGCGGCTGACCAGGGCGGCTTCTTCCACTTCGGCCTGCTGCACGTCAACCCCGACGGCACGGTGCAGTTCGCCGTCGAGCCGCTGCTCAAGTCGGTGGCAATCGACCAGGGCGCCGACGACGCGCTGGCCGTGGGCGAGACCAAGCAGTACACGGCCACAGCCGTGAACACCAACGGTGCGAACATCGCCAACCCGCCGGTCATCCCGGTGGCGAACCCGATGTCGCACGTGTGGACCAGCTCGAACACCGCCGTGGCCACCGTCGACGCCGTGACCGGCGAGGTCACCGCAACGGGTGCCGGATCCGCCACGATCTCGGTCCAGGCCGGTGGCATCACCACCAGCCTGGAACTCACCGTCAGCGGACAGTGAGCTAGGCGGGTCGTTCGATCCAGTGGGGCCGGTCCGAAAGGGCCGGCCCCTTTGGCGTCGGGTGGCTTGTGAGCCAGAACGCGGCGTCGGGGTCCCAGCCGGCCAGGACCGAGGCGACGCCGTCGGCAACTTCCACCGCTACCCCAGCCGTGGTGAGCCAACCGGCGACGGACAGGTGCACGACGTCGGCCTCCCGGGCCACGGCAGCCCAGTCCGGCACCACCCACTCGACGTCGCCGCGGCCGGTGGTGCGGTACCAGTCGTGCCGCTTCGAGGCGGTCACCCGCAGCGGGTGCCGTCGGCAGAGGTCGGCCCAGGCATCGGGTGAGTCGAGCTCCAGGACCCGCACCCCGTCGGGCACCTCGACGGCGGTGACGAGCGCCCGCGTCCAGCCGGTTTCATCCTCCACCAGCCAGAACCCCGCCGGACCGCGGCCTGGCAGGCTGCGAGTGGTGCGGAACAACCCGTGCGGCGGGATGGACCACCACTCCCCGCTGTGGTCGGCCGTGGGGTCGGCGGGCCGGTCCTTGGCCGCGCGTTCCTCCCCCGCCACCTGGTCGCGGCGCCAGGCGTCGAGCACCGCGGCGGGGTGGCCGCTGCTGGCCGGTTGGCCGGGCCCGTCCCAGTCGAGGAGCGCCTGGCCGTCCGCGTCGAACGGAGTGGTCCACCAGCGGGCGTGGGGGGAGTCGGCCACGGCCGCCGCGAGCGGGCCCAGCGCTCGCCGGACGTCGTCGTTTACTGCCAGGACGTCCTCGCCATCGGGTTCCTGCCAGTACCGGGCGTTCGCGACGGCGTCGGTGAGCGCGGCCCAGAGTTCTTCGTCGCCGATCTCTGGGACTCCGGCGGCCGCGATGGCCGCGGCCACTGCGTCGGCGCTGACCTCCGGCGCCTGGGTGTTGCCGAAGCCGAACAGCACCCGCGACGTCCCGGCTCCGGGGTCCATGCGGTGGGAGGCGTAGAAGATGGCGTGCGCGACGTCGTCGCCGAGGCTCCGGCGGGCGAGTTCAAGACAGAGACGCCTGCCGCGCGGACCGGACAGGAGTGCGGCGGCGTCGATGGCCCCGTGGGTTTCCATAGCGGCAGGGTACTTGCGGCCCGGCTCAGGACGCGGCGAACAGCACCAGGCTGGCGGCCACCGTCGCCATCCCCGCGACCATCCCGTAGATCGTCTGGTGCTTGTCGGTCTGGTACCGCCACGACGCCTGCAGCATCTCGTCGAGCGCGAGGAACACCATCATCCCCGCCACCAGCCCGTAGAACAGGCCGAGCACCGACTCCGGCACCACCCAGCTGATCAGCGCCGCGGCCACCAGCGCGCCAATCGGCTCGGTCAGGCCGGAGACGGTTGCCCACCCGAGCGCCTTCTTGCGCGACCCCGTCGCCGCGTACACCGGTGCCGCGACGGCGATCCCCTCCGGCACGTTGTGGATGGCGACGGCGACCGCGAGCGTGATGCCGACGCGCGGGTCCTGGTAGGTGGTGAAGAAGGTGGCCATGCCCTCGGGGAAGTTGTGCAGTCCCAGCACCAGCCCCACCAGCAGGCCGCTGCGCAGGAGCCGGGTGTTGCGGGCCTCGTCGTCGGACTGCATGGCGCCCTCGCGGCCCTCGATCTCGCTGGGGTTCAGCGACGACGGCAACAGCCGGTCGATCACGAGCACCAGCACGATCCCCGCGAAGAACGCGAGGAACACCAGCGCCTCGGCGGTGGCGCGCGGGTAGGTCTGGGTCATCCACGTGATCCCCAGCGGGAGCACCTGCATGAAGGAGATCAGCACCATCGCGCCCGCCGCGAACGCAAGTGCGACGGCGAGGAACTCCCGCCCGAGGCTCTTGCGCTGGATGACGAGCACCCCGCCGATGGTCGTGGCCAGACCGGCGAGGAGCGAGATCAGCAGGGCGAGTTGCATGGTGGACACAGGCTATCCACGCGGTGCCGCTCAGCGCGACAACCGCGCCGCCCGGACAGGTAGCCTCTAACGGGTGAGCATCCGAACCGACGTTTCCGCCAAGCCGTCCGAGGACCAGCCTGTCGTCGCCGAGGAGAGGGAGACCAAACCCCGGGCCGCCGCCCGCCCGGCGCGGACGCCGAAACCGGCACCCGAGAGCGCGCCGGCACCGCAGGCGCCGCAACCGGCAGAGGACTCCGACGAGCTCCCCGAGATCAGCTTCGACGAGCAGCGCTTCGCCGCCCGGCCCGCCAAGCTGAGGCCGCGCGCACGCCGTCGCTTCGCCGACGAGAGCCCGATCGCCCCGCCGTTCGAGGCCTCCGGCGCCAACACCGCCTACGTCGAGTGGCTCGAGGAGCAGTCCATGCTCCACGACGCCTCCCGTGTGGCTCGGCAGCTGGCCGGCAAGCACACCATGTGGGCCCACCCCTACGCGCACCCGGACCCGCGCGCCGCCCTCGCGCAGGCGTCGGTCTGGTACACCGCCTACCCGCTGTCCCACATCACCAAGCCGGGCCAGTCCTACCTCGGCGCGCTGGGGGCTCCCGAGCTGTGGGAGGCGTTCGCGCAGATCGGGATCGACGCCATGCACACCGGCCCGGTGAAGCTGGCGGGCGGCATCGACGGCTGGGAGCCGACCCCCAGCGTCGACGGCCACTTCGACCGCATCTCCATGGCCATGGACCCGATGTTCGGCACCGAGGAGGAGTTCCGCACTATGTGCGAGACCGCCTCCCGCTTCAACGGCACCATCATCGACGACATCGTCCCCGGCCACACCGGCAAGGGCGCCGACTTCCGCCTGGCGGAGCTGAACTACCGCGACTACCCGGGCATCTACCACATGATCGACATCCCCGAGGCGGCCTGGCACCTGCTGCCCGACGTCCCCGAGGGCCGCGACTCGATCAACCTGACCCCCGAGGCCGAGGCCGCGCTCGCCGAGCAGGGCCTGATCATCGGGGCGCTGCAGCGCGTCATCTTCTACGAGCCGGGCGTCAAGGAGACCAACTGGTCGGTCACCCCGCCCATCCGCGACTACAAGGGCAACCTGCACCGCTGGGTCTACCTGCACTACTTCAAGGAGGGCCAGCCCACCATCAACTGGCTGGACCCGACGTGCGCCGGCATGCGGCTGGTCATGGGCGACGCGCTGCACTCGCTGCTGGACCTGGGCTCCGGCGGCCTGCGCCTCGACGCCAACGGTTTCCTCGGCGTCGAGCGCGCTGTCGACCACTCCCCCGCCTGGTCCGAGGGCCACCCGCTGTCGCTGGCGGCCAATCAGCTGATCGGGTCGCTGGTGCGGAAGGTGGGCGGGTTCACGTTCCAGGAACTGAACCTGGCCATCGACGACATCCAGCGAACAGGCGCCGTCGGGCCGGACCTGTCCTACGACTTCATCACCCGCCCGGCCGCGCAGGTGGCGCTGGCCACCGGCGACACCGAGTTCCTGCGGCTGGTGCTGCGCGAGGCCATGGACCTCGGCGTCGACCAGGCCTCCCTGGTCCATGCCCTCCAGAACCACGACGAGCTCACCTACGAACTGGTGCACTTCGCCGCCGCGCACCGCGACGACGTCTACACCCTCGGCGGTGAGGAGTACACCGGGCAGGACCTGGCCGAGCACATCCGCCAGACCATGCGGGACAAGCTCACCGGGGAGGCGGCGCCGTACAACTCGGTGTTCACCCAGAACGGGATCGCCTCGACGACGGCGTCCATCGTCGCCGCCAGCCTGGGCATCACCGACCTCGACGAGATCACCGACGGCGACGCCCGCCGGATCGCCAGCGCGCACCTGCTGCTGTGCATGTACAACGCGTGGCAGCCGGGCGTGTTCGCGCTGTCCGGGTGGGACCTCGTCGGAGCGCTGCCGCTGCCGCGCTCGGAGGTGCGCTCCCTGATCGCCTCCGGTGACACCCGCTGGATCCACCGCGGCGCCTACGACCTGCTGGGCGCGTCCCCGGATGCGAAGAAGTCGTCCTCCGGCATGCCCCGTGCCCGCGCCCTCTACGGCCCCGTGCCTGAGCAGCTGAAGCGGGAGTCGTCGTTCGCCTCCCGGCTGGCCGGGATCCTGAAGGTCCGCAAGCGCAACGGACTGGCGTCGGGGGCGCTGGTGGACGTGCCGGAGGTGGGCAACAAGTCGCTGCTGGTGCTGGTGAACGAACTGGAGATCGGCGCCACGCAGATCACGGCGCTCAACTTCAGCGCCGAGAAGCTCGACGCCCGCGTCCAGTCCGAACTGCTGCCCCCAGGCCGCGTCTTCGACCTCACCACCCGTCGCAAGGTGGGCAAGGTCGACGACCTGGGCGGCTTCAACGTGGAGCTGCCCGCCTTCGCCGGCATGGCGATGGTGATCCGCGACTGACCCCGCCCCGCTGGTCGAGACCCCACCCCCGCTGGTCGAGTAGGGCCAGCGAGCTCTGCGAGCGCCCGTGTCGGGGCCACACCCGCTGGTCGAGTAGGGCCAGCGAGCTCCGCGAGCGCCCGTGTCGAGACCGCACCCGCTGGTCGAGTAGGGCCAGCGAGCTCTGCGAGCGCCCGTGTCGAGACCACCCGCTGGTCGAGACCCCACCCCGCTGGTCGAGTAGGGCCAGCGAGCTCTGCGAGCGCCCGTGTCGAGACCCACCCCCGCTGGTCGAGTAGGGCCAGCGAGCTCTGCGAGCGCCCGTGTCGAGACCCCACCCCCGCTGGTCGAGTAGCCGCGGCGAAGCCCGGCGTGTCGAGACCCCACCCCCGCTGGTCGAGCGGGCCCCACCCCGCTGGTCGAGTAGCCGCGGCGAAGCCCGGCGTGTCGAGACCACACCCCCGCTGGTCGAGCGGGCCCCACCCCCGCTCACTCGACCACTCGTGAGGCCAAGGCCTTCTTCGCCTCCAACAGTTCGCGATGCCACCCGTCACACAGCGCGCGGGCCTCGTCGAGCGCGGCCTGCCGCTCGTCGAGGCGGCGGCTCAATTCCTCGATGATCCCGAGGCCCGCTTCCAGCCGCTGCGCCGGCGAGTCATCCGCGCGTTTGGCGCCGATCACCTCCCTGACCACGCGGATCCCGAACCCGGCCCCGCGCAAGGCGTTGATGACGGCTAGCGCGTCCTGGTCCTTCGTGGAGTAGCGACGGCGACCGCTGTCGTCGCGCTCAGGGCTGAGCAGACCGGCCGACTCGTAGTAGCGGACGGTCTCGACGCTCAGGCCTGCTGCGCGGGCGACTTCGCCGATACCGAGGAACGAACCAGAAGCCATGTGACCAGCATGCCGCTCACGACACCCAATCGGACAACGTGGTGGGCCAACTCGAAGGGTTCGACCCCAGTCAGGCCCACCAGCAGCGGCACGATCAACGCGAGTGCAGAGCCCAGCTTCAGGTTGCGTCGGCACCCGCGCAGCGCCCCGCGCCCCAGCAGCGCTGCCGCGGCCAGGAACAGAAGTGCGATCCACCAGGATCGGGACACCACGGCAATCGCCAGCACCACCTGCAGCACGGCTCCGGCTGCGAACAGGACCCTCAGAACACGCTCGAAATTCTTCATGCCACCGACGCTAGGAGCTGAAGTGCACTTCAGGTCAACTCCGACTGCACGGTGATCTCGGAGGGGCCCAAGGGGGATCTCGACACGCGGCCCGCTCGTTCCTCACGGGCGCTACTCGATCAACGGCGAGAGAGACCCGTTCGTTCCTCACGGGCGCTACTCGATCAACGGCGAGAGTGACCCTCTCGTTCCTCACGGGCGCTACTCGATCAACGGCGAGAGAGACCCTCTCGTTCCTCACGGGCGCTACTCGATCATCGGCGAGAGAGACCCTCTCGTTCCTCACGGGCGCTACTCGATCAACGAAGGAAGCACTCACTTTGGCTCTCGTATACCCCCCGGGGTATATTGGAGCTACCCGACCGAGGAGAACCCAATGGCGAAGATCATCACCCTTGAGACCCCCACGCTGGGCGACCGCAGCTATGTCGTCCACGACGGCGACGCCGCGTTCGTCGTCGACCCGCAGCGCGACATCGACCGCGTCCTGGACATCCTGGAAGAAGAAGGTGTGACCCTCAAGGCCGTCTTCGAGACCCACATCCACAACGACTACGTCACCGGCGGGCTCGCCCTGGCCCAGCGCCTCGGCGCCGACTACTACGTCAACGCCGCCGACGACGTCGCGTTCGAGCGCACCCCCATCGTCGACTCCGAGGTGGTCGAGGTCAGCCCCACCATGTCTGTGAAGGCGCTTGCCACCCCGGGCCACACGTTCACGCACCTGTCCTACGTCCTGCTCGACCCCACCGCGAACGACGACGACGCCCGCGGCCAGGCGGTCTTCAGCGGCGGCTCCCTGCTGTTCGGCGCGACGGGGCGGCCTGACCTGCGCGGCGAGGCCCACACCCACGAACTGGTCCGCCACCAGTACAACTCCGCGCGCAGGCTGGCCGCCGAGCTGCCCGACCAGACCGAGGTCATGCCCACCCACGGCTTCGGCAGCTTCTGCGCCGCCACCGAGACCGAGGGCACCGAGTCCACGATCGGGCGCGAGAAGAAGTCCAACCCGGTCCTGACGAAGGACGAGCAGGAGTGGATCGAGGAAATCCTCGCCGGCCTGGACGTGTACCCGGCCTACTACGCCCACATGGCCCCCGCCAACGCCGAGGGCCCGCATGAGGCCGACCTCTCCGAGCCCGCCCCGGCGGACAAGGAGCAGATCCGCGAGCGGCTGGAGCGCGGCGAGTGGGTCGTCGATCTACGCAACCGCACCGTCTACGCCGCCGGCCACGTGCCCGGCTCGTTCAACTTCCCCGGCGACGGTCAACTGGCCACCTACCTAGGCTGGCTGATCCCATGGGGCACCCCGCTCACCCTCCTGGGCGAGTCACGCGAGCAGGTGGCCGAGGCCCAGCGCGAGCTGATCCGCATCGGTATCGAGCACATCGAGGCCAGCGCCACCGGCCGCCCCGACGACTGGACCGACCACGTCGCCAGCTACCCGCAGGCCAACTTCGGAGACCTGTCCCAGGTCCGGCACCACCGCGAGGTCGCCATCCTCGACGTCCGCCGCGCCTCCGAGTACGGCGACTCCCACATCGACGGCGCCGCCAACATCCCGCTGCACGAACTGCTCAAGCGGATGGACGACGCCCCCGACGGCGAGGTCTGGGTGCACTGCGCCAGCGGCTACCGCTCGTCGATAGCGGCCTCGATGCTCGCGGCGGCCGGACGCAAGGTCGTCGTCATCGACGACGACTTCGGCAACGCGGCCAAGAACGGCCTGCCGATGGTCGGGGGGCATTGACATGACCGAGATCCAAGAAGTCGCGATCTCCGACCTGCACGCCGCCCACAAGCGCGGCGACTTCATCCTCGACGTCCGCGAGCCCGATGAGTTCGCCGAGGGTCACGTCCCGTCCGCGGTCTGCATTCCGCTCGGCGACCTGCCCGACCGCATCTCCGAGGTCCCCACCGACGGGCAGGTCTACGTCGTCTGCCGCAGCGGACGACGCTCGCTGCGAGGCGCGGAGACGCTGGCGGCATTCGGGATCGACGCGGTCTCCGTCCGCGGGGGCACGAAGGCCTGGATCGCAGCCGGGCACCCCGTCTCCGCCCGACCCTGCCTGGCATAGCACCCATGACGTGGTGGCTTATCCCCCTCGCCGTCGCCGTGGGGCTCGTTATGGGCGCCCTCGGCGGCGGCGGCGCGATCATCACGGTGCCGGTGCTGGTCTACCTCGCGCAGCAGTCACCCGCCGCCGCGATGGTCGGGTCCCTCATCGTCGTCACGGCGACGGCGTCGGCGGGACTGGTCGGCCACTGGCGGGCCGGGCACGTGCGGGCTTGGGAGGGCGTCGTGTTCTCCGTGCTGGGGATCGTCGGCGCCGTCGGCGGCTCGCTGTTGTCCATGCGGATGCCCGGCGACGTGCTGATGATCCTGTTCGCGGTCCTGCTGCTGGTGGTGGCTGGCGTGATGGCGCGCAAGTACTCGCGCAAATCGCGGGCCAGGGACACCCCAGACACCCCGCCGATGGTGGAGCGCAACCCCCTGCGCATCAACTGGCGACGGGTGGCGCTCGTGGCCGCGGCGGCCACCGGCGTCGGCCTCCTGACCGGGTTCTTCGGCGTCGGCGGCGGATTCGCGATCGTGCCCGCGCTGGTGTTCGCGCTCGGGTTCGGAATGCAACAGGCGGTGGCGACGTCCCTGCTGGTGATCGTGCTCAACTCGATCGTCGCGCTCGCCACCCGCCTGACGGGTGCCGTCGAGATCGACTGGCCGCTGATCGGCTGGTTCAGCGTCCTCGCCGCAGCGGGGGCCATCGCCGGCGGGAAACTCGGCCGCCGCCTCCCTGCGCGCACCCTTGGGATCGGGTTCACCGTGTTCCTCGCGGTGGCCGCGGTCTTGATCCTGACGCAGTCCCTACTCTCACTCTGAACAGGCGGTCGACAACCGCCTCGAACGGCAACGGAGTAACCCTCCGATGGTCGAGTAGGGCCAGCGAGCTCTGCGAGCGCCCGTGTCGAGACCACACGAACCCACAGCCCTGATCTCGACACATGGCCGGCTCGCTCCGCTCGCGCGGCATTACTCGATCAACGGTGGGGACCACCCCCGCTGTTCGAGACCAACCCCGCTGGTCGAGTAGGGCCAGCGAGCTCTGCGAGCGCCCGTGTCGAGACCACACGAACCCACAGCCCTGATCTCGACACATGGCCGGCTCGCTCCGCCCGCGCGGCATTACTCGATCAACGGGGGAAGAGACCCCTCCCGCTGGTCGAGTAGGGCCGGCGAGCTCTGCGAGCGCCCGTGTCGAGACCACACCCCCGCCGCAACGCTGATCTCGACACATGGCCGGCTCGCTCCGCTCGCGCGGCATTACTCGATCACCGGGGGAAGAGACCCCTTCCCGCTGGTCGAGTAGGGCCAGCGAGCTCTGCGAGCGCCCGTGTCGAGCCCCCCCCCCGCCGCAGCCCTGATCTCGACACATGGCCGGCTCGCTCCGCTCGCGCGGCATTACTCGATCAACGGTGGAAGGACCCGCACCTCGCGCGGCACTACCCGATCAACGGTGAGCGAGACCACCTCCGCTGGTCGAGTAGGGCCAGCGAGCTCTGCGAGCGCCCGTGTCGAGACCCCCCCCCGCCGCAGCCCTGATCTCGACACATGGCCGGCTCGCTCCGCTCGCGCGGCATTACTCGATCAACGGGTGAGGGGCCCGCCCCCTCGCGCGGCACTACTCGATCAACGGGTCGACGCCGCCCACTCGGACACGCGCCGGGCGCTCTCCTCCTCCGAGATGTCCTCCACCTTCGACATCACGGACCACCGCACCCCGAACGGGTCCCGGATGGAGGCGAAGCGGTCACCGGAGACGAAGTCACTCACCGGCTCGCGCACCTTGGCACCGGCCGCGACGGCGCGCTCCACCAGCGCGTCGACGTCGCCGCAGTACATCCCAATCGAGTAGCAGTCCTCGTCCCCCTCGGGTGGCGGCACCAGCTTGAAGTCGGGGCTGGGCTCGCCGAGTTGCAACTTCCCGTTGCCGAAGTCGAGTTCGGCGTGGACGACGACGCCACCCATCTCCGTCACGTCCACGACGCGGGCGCCGAACACGTCGCGGTAGAACTCGATTGCCTCCGCTGCCCCGGGGATCGCGAGGAAGGGGGTGAGGCTCGTGGAGCCGCGCGGGACGCCGTCGATGACGTGCTGCCCGGTGGCACCCTTGCGGGGCTGGTTGTCGGCTGATTCAGGGTTCTCGTTCATGGACGCAACGCTAGGATCGCCAGCGTCTGACCGCTTGGAGATTCGCGACAGGAGGTGCGACGTGGACCCCGACTCCCGAGGGATCCTCTACCCCGCCCGCCTGCCGACGTTCCACCGCTCGCCAGCGCCGCAGCCCGTCGAGGTGTTCGTCCGGTGGTTCTGGCTTCCCAGTTGGCACCTCGCCCCGGGCCGCACCTCGCGTCAGGAGGTGCTGCCGTTCCCGGCGTCGAACCTCACCGTGATGCCCGACGGCGTCGCCGTCTCCGGCCCGACCACGCGGATCTCGCACCGCGACCTCACCGGCACCGGCTGGGCCGTGGGGGCACTGCTGCGGCCGGCGGGAATCGCCGGGCTGGGGATCGCGCCGTCGGCAATCCGCGACGCCGAGTCCCCCGTCGACGCTGCCGACCTGCATCGAGAAGTCGTCGCCGCCATGACCGAGGGCGACCGCGACGCCGCCGTCGGGGCCTTCAGCGCCTGGATACTGGGCACCTTCACGGCGCCGGACGACGGCGCGCTCGCGGCCAACGCGCTGGAGGACCTGGTCCGGACCGACCGGTCAATCGTGCGCGTCGAGCAACTTGCCGAGCACCTGCACCTCTCCGTCCGCAGCGTGCAGCGCCTGGCCGAGCGCTACGTCGGCCGCCCGCCGCTGGCGATCATCCGCCGCTACCGCCTGCAGGAGGCGGCGCAGCGGCTCCGGGAGGAAACGGGCGCGACGGTGGCGCAGGTGGCCGCCGACCTCGGCTACGCCGACCATGCCCACCTGACCGCTGACTTCCGCGACGTCCTGGGCCTCACTCCGCGGAGCTATCGGGCGTCGCAGCCTCCTGCTCCACGAGCTTGACGGTCACGACGTCGTCGCCGGACTTCACGTCGTGCTCGCGGAACGCCTCCACCACCCGCTGGATGACGGCGTCCTGGACGGTGCGGATCTCGAGCTGCCTGGCACCCGACCAGAACCGCAGGTCCATCCGCACGGTGGCGGTGCCGATCTCGCGCAGCAGCGCCTCCGGGGCCGGATCGTCGAGGACCGACGGGATCTGGCTCATGGCCTCCAGCGCGACGCGGCGGGCGTGCGACAGGTCGGTGGCGTCATCGAGGTCGACGGCGACGGTGGAGCGCACCCGCTCGTAGCCGGTCTGGACCGTGACGATCTCGGAGTGCAGCGAGGAGTTGGGGATCAGCACCAGGCGGCCGTCGAAGGTCCGCAGCGCGGTGTGGGACAGGCCCATCTCGCTGACGGTGCCCGCGTGTTCGAGGACTGAGATCTGGTCGCCGACGCGGAAGCGGTCCCGGGCGAGGATTACGATCCCGGCGAACATGTTTCCGAGCACGGTCTGGAACGCGATGCCGGCTGCCAGCGACACGATGGTGATGCCGCCCAGCACGTCGACCGGTTTGACGCTGGGGAACACCACGGTGATGGCAGCGGCGGTGAACAGCACGACGATGGCCACCTGGACCAGCGACGAGAACACGCGTGTGGAACTCTCGCTGCGACGGCGCCAGGTGAGGAACGCTCGCATCAGGAACCGCGCAAGGTAGCCCAGCACGATGCCGACCGCCAGCACACCCAGCCCGACGAGTACCGCCTCCCACGTGATTGGCGGTAGGTCGATCATGCGGAGTGCTCCTTCCGGTATGGCAGGGCTTCATCCACGGAGATGCACCCCTTCGACCCCATCACCCTACGGCGCCTTCGCAGCCGGGGCTACCTGTTGCGCGCCCAGTAGAGGACGGGGATCAGGAGCAACGCGAGCACCCCGACGGCGAGGGAGAGCAAGCCGTAGTTGGTGGCGGCCATGACGACGCCCGACATCACGCCGCTGCCTGCGCCCGTCACGGCGATCCCGACGTCGATGGTCCCCTGCACCCGGGCGCGGTTCCCCGGAACAGTCCCGTCGACCACCAGCGCCGTGCCCGAGATCAGGCCGAAGTTCCAGCCCAGGCCCAGCAGCACCAGCGCCAGGATCAGCAGCCCCAGCGAATCCTCCGGGCTGAGGGCGGCGACGAGGCCGGCTACGAGCAGCGTCAGTCCGGAAGCCAGTGCCATCTTCCTGCGACCGAGCCGGTCCACCAGGATCCCGGTCAGCGGTGAGGGCAGGAACATCGCCGCGATGTGGAAGCTGATCACCAGCCCGACGGCGCCCAGCGAATGGTCGTGGGCCAGCATGTGGACCGGCGTCATCGTCATGATCGCCACCATCGCGATCTGCGCCAGGACCATGACGGCGGCGCCGACGTACGCGCCGACCCCAGCCTTCGGGACCTCGCCGACCTGCGCATCGGTCCCGGCCTCAGCCGCGTCGAGGGCCTTGGCGAGCAGGTAGGGGTCGGGGCGCAGGAGCGCGAGCAGCACCGACCCGGCGCCGAGGTAGGCGACGGCGGCCAGCAGGAACGGGCCGGCCAGGGCCGGGATGCCCAGCGAGGTGGCTAACCGCCCCAGCGGCTCCACGAGGTTAGGGCCGGCCACCGCACCCAAGGTGGTGGAGACCATGGCGACGCTGATCGCGGTCCCGCGTTTCGCCGTCGGCGCCAGGTCCGTGGCCGCGTAACGGGCCTGCAGGTTCGTAGCGGTGCCCGCGCCGTAGATGAAGAAGGACAGGAAAAGCGCGACGATGTTGCCGCTCACGGCCGAGAGGACGACGCCGATCGCGCCGATCCCACCGGCACCGAAGCCCAGCCCGAGTCCGATCCGTCGGCCCCAGCGGTGGGTGGTGCGGCCGACGAGGAGCGCCGTCAGCGCCGACCCAAGGGTGAACAACGCCGTCGGCAGCCCCGCGACGGCGTCGGACCCGAGCATTTCGGCCGCCAGCAGCGCCCCGACGGTGACCCCCGCGGCCAGACCTGCGCCGCCGAGCACCTGGCTCGCGACGACGACCCACAACGTGCGCCGCTGCACCCGCTCCCGCTCGCCCTGCGCTGCCGGAAGTGCGGTTCCCATCTGGTCGGTCTTCACTCGAGAAAGTCTCCCCGCTGCACTGGTCGCTTGCAATGGGGCGTCGGCGCTGGGCCGACCGTGCTGGTCGAGCAGCTGGTGCGAGTAACCTCGCTGGTCGAGTAGCCGCGGCGAAGCCCGGCGTGTCGAGACCAAACCGCGCGGCCCTCCATGGTCTCGACACGGGCGCTCGCAGAGCTCGCCGGCCCTACTCGACCACCGGGGAGGAGTCTCCCCCACCGTTGATCGAGTAGTGCCGCGCGAGCGGAGCGAGCCGGCCACGTGTCGAGATCAGTGCTGTGGGTTCGGGTGGTCTCGACACGGGCGCTCGCAGAGCTCGCCGGCCCTACTCGACCACCGGAGAAAGGGAACCCGCTGGTCCCAGCCCACCTCGCTGGTCGAGTAGCCGCGGCGAAGCCCGGCGTGTCGAGACCACCAGCCGCGGCCCTCCATGGTCTCGACACGGGCGCTCGCAGAGCTCGCCGGCCCTACTCGACCACCGGAGAGGACACACGGGCGGTGAAGGCAACCGGGGTCGCCCCGACTTCCAATTCCCGCTCCTCATCGCCGTAGGCAACCAGCACCTTCCGCGCGACGCCGTCACGCGCGCGCAGCGTCGCGCCGATGAGCACCCCGTCGCTCCACTCCATGTCGACCACGATCCCCGGCCGCGCCACCAGCCCCCACGCCCGACCCGTCGGCAGCTGCTCCGGCAGGGCGGGCAGCAGCTCCACCCGACCACGGTGGCTCTGCACCAGGCACTCCGCCAGGGCCGCGACGTAGCCCAGGTTCCCGTCGATCTGGAACGGCGGATGCGCCGAGAAGAGGTTCGGATACAGACCCCCGCTCATGCCGCCACGATCCTCCGACATCCCGCGCGTGACCAGGCGCAGCAACCGCGTGACCGCAGGGGCGTCCCGCAGCCGGGCGCGCAGCGCGAGCCGCCACGCCAGCGACCAGCCGGTGCTGTCGTCGCCGCGCAAGTCGAGGGACCGCCGAACCGCCGCCTCCAGCTCGTCATCGACGGCGGCGACGCCCGGGTAGGCGAAGTACAGGTGCGACTGGTGCCGGTGCAACGGGTCCACCTGCTCGGGGTCGTCGATCCACTCGCGAACGGCGCCGTCGCGGCCCGCGCTCGGCTGCGGGATCAGCGGCAGCGCCTCCCGGGCGCGGACGACGAGCGGATCGTCGTCGCGTCCGAGGATCCCGGCCAGCAGCACCAGCAGCTCCAAGGTGTCGCGCGACAGGCCGAGGTCCAGCGTCGAGGACCGCCCCGCGGACGCAACCCGGCCGGTCGCGTCCAGGAACTGGTTCTCCGGCGAGGTCGACGGGCTGGTGTCGAGCAGCCCGTCGGGACCCGGGCGCGACCAGGACAGCACGAACTCCGCCGCACCCGCCGTCGGCTCCCACGCCCGCCGCGCCAGCTCTTCGCGGCTGGAGGTGGCAGCGCCGAAGTCGAGGTGCTGCCGGTACCCCTGCAGCAGCCACGCGCCACCGAAGGGCCAGAACGCCCAGCTCGGATCGTGCTGCCCGTGGCCGACGGGGAGGGTATAGCCCCAGACGTCGGTGTTGTGGTGTGCCGCCCAACCAGCGGCGCCGTGCAGCGTCTCGGCCGTCCGGCGCCCCGAGCGGGGCAGCGCATCCACGAGGTCCAGCAGCGGCTCGACGGTCTCGGGCAGGTTGGCGACGTCGGCGCCCCAGTAGTTCATGGGCAGGTTGATGTTGGTGGTGTAGTTGCTGCTCCACGGCGGCCTGGGGTCTGCGTTCCAGATCCCCTGCAGGTTCGCGGGCGGCGATCCCGGGCGCGAGCACGACGCCAACAGGTAGCGTCCGAAGTTGAAGAGCAGCGCCAGCAAGCCTGGCGTCGCCGCTCCCGGCAGCAAGTCAGCACCCACCGGCTCCGGCACCTCGATCCCACACCGGTCGTAGA
Source organism: Tessaracoccus sp. OS52 (assembly GCF_020687685.1). Classification (GTDB taxonomy): domain Bacteria; phylum Actinomycetota; class Actinomycetes; order Propionibacteriales; family Propionibacteriaceae; genus Arachnia. The sequence goes on from NZ_JAJEWM010000005.1 coordinate 16,754, forward strand.
GCTCGCGGTGCGCGCTCAGGTGCTGCTCGTACAGTTCCTCCGGCGCGACGGCGGACGCCGCGGCCAAGGCGTCGCGGGCCTCGGCCAGCATCTCCGCGAAGTCGCGGACACCGTCGGCGCCCAGACCCGCGAAGGTGGTGGCGGTGGTTAGCCACAGCGTCGCGGAACTGACGCCGTCGGCCGCCAGCAGGTGGCCGTGCGCGGAGTCATCTACGCCGTCGTGGCGCCAGTCGACGACGACGGCCGCCCGCCCCGCCTGCAGCGGATCATTGTCGAAGACGAACGGCTCCTCGTCGGGGTCGTGCGACGGCGCGACGTCGCTGGGCAACTGCATCACGACTACCCTGGGCCCCTCGCCCCCGGCGACCTCGAGCACCGGCCAGGGCGCCTCGTGGCCCACCTCCACACGAAGTCCATCCGGCCGGTCTGTGGAGATCTCCACAACCGCCACCCCTGCGGGCTGGCTCACCCAGGTCCGCTGCGTCAGCGTCCAGCCGCCGCGGGTGCTGGTGGTGGTGTGCGTGGCGGTGGCCAGGTCCAGCTGACGCTCGTAGTGCGACCGCTCCCCCACGTGCCCCTCGAACCGGACCGTCAGCGCCCCCAATGGGAGGAACGCCTGGGTGTGACGGTGCTGCAGCCGATGCAGCGACGGCGTGGCGTCGGCCGCCCGGCCGTCCCGGATCGCCGCCCTTGCCTCGGCCAAGGCCTTGCGCGCGTCCTCCGCGGTCACCGTCGGCCCCCGCAGCTCGGCCGCCGGTCCGCCCGACCACGCCGTCGAGTCGTTGAGGTGAAACTGCTCGGCCTGGTCGTCCCCGAAGACCATCAGCCCCTGCCGTCCGTTGCCGAGCGGGAGGGCCTCGGTCCAGGCCCGGGCGGGCGCCTCGCGCACGATGGCGTGGGTGGCAGTCGTTGTCGGCCTCATCCTCATCCTTTGCGAAAGGGCTTGTCGCGGGTCGCATCCGCGCCCCGACGACACACTCTAGGGTGGGATTGCCGACCCGCCGCCAGACCCGCTAGGAATCACCCATGCTGTCCAACATCCTGCTCCGCGCCGACGGCGTCTCCTTGGCCCTCAGCGCCGACGGCCTGCTGCCGGAGGTGGTCCACTGGGGCGCCGACCTGGGCTCGCTGACGGAGGCGGAGTTCGACGCGCTTGCCCTGGCCCGGACCTGGCCTCTGGCACCCAACTCCCTGGACCGCGAGCCCCGCTACGGGATCCTCCTGGAGGAGCGCTTCGGCTGGCTCGGCAAGCCGGGACTCATCGGCTCCCGGCGGGGCAAGGCGTGGACCCCGGCCTGGGAACTCGCGGAGGTTCTCCTCGACGGCGTCGCCAGCTCCGGCTACGTGGTCACCGGCGCCGCCAGCGTCCGCTACGTCGCCCGGGCGGAAGACCTGGAGTTGCGGCTCATCGTGGAACTGACGGATCAGGGCCTGGTCAAGCTGCGGGCAGACCTCACAAACCTCGCGGACGAGGAGTACGAGGTCGGCGAGCTGACCCTCGCCCTCCCTGCCCCTCGCCACGCCGAGGAGGTCCTCGACTTCGGGGGCCGGTGGGGAGCCGAGCGGATGCCCCAGCGCACCGCGCTCGGGCTGGGCTCACACCGTCGCGAGAACCGCCGCGGCCGGACCGGAGCGGACTCGGCCTACATCCTGCACCTGGGCACGAGCGGCTTCGACTTCTCCACCGGCGAGACCTGGGCGGTGCACACCGCGTGGAGCGGCAATCACATCCACTTCGCCGAACGCGACTTCGTCGGCTTCCAGGCCATCGGCGGCGGGGAGCTGCTGCTCCCTGGAGAGGTGAGGCTCAGCAGGGGTGATAGTTACGAGACGCCGTGGCTGTTCTTCAACTGGGGCATCGGCCTCGACGCCCAGGCCGACCGGTTCCACCGCTACCAGCGCGCGCTGCCCGCTGCCCCCGACTGGAACCGACCGGTGGCGCTCAACGTGTGGGAGGCGGTCTACTTCGACCACGACCTCGACAGGCTCATCGACCTCGCCGAGCGGGCGGCGCGCCTCGGCGTCGAGCGTTACGTCGTCGACGACGGCTGGTTCGGCGCCCGCCGCGACGACTCCGCGGGCCTGGGCGACTGGGTGGTGGCGGCCGACGTCTGGCCCGACGGCCTGCATCCGCTGGTCGACCGCGTGAAGGACCTCGGCATGCAGTTCGGCCTGTGGTTCGAGCCGGAGATGGTCAACCTGGGCTCCGACGTCGCCCGCGCCCACCCCGAGTGGGTCATGCAGCCGGGTGGCCGACTCCCCATCGAGTCGCGCCACCAGCACGTGCTGAACCTGTCGATCCCCGGCGCCTGGCAGCACGTCCACGACCAGCTCGACGCCATCTTGTCGGAGTACCGGATCGACTACGTCAAGTGGGACCACAACCGGGACCTCATCGACGCCGGCACAGCTCCCGACGGGCGCCCCGCCGTCCACGAACAGACCAAGGCGTTCTACCGGCTCCTCGACGCGTTGCGCGCCGCCCACCCGGGCGTCGAGTTCGAGTCCTGCAGTTCCGGCGGTGCCCGGATCGACCTGGAGGTGATGAGCCGCGCGGAACGGGTCTGGGTCTCCGACGTCACCGACCCGGCCGAGCGCCAGCGCATGCTGATCTGGACGTCGCAGCTGCTGCCGCCTGAGTACCTGGGCAGCCACATCGCTGCCGGCGTCTCGCACCAGACCCGACGCTGGCACGGCATCGACTTCCGGGCCGCAACCGCCGTCTTCGGGCACCTGGGCATCGAGTGGGATCTCGCGAAGGCGACGCCGGAGGAACTGGAGGCCATCGGCTGGTGGCTGGCCTGGTACAAGACCAACCGCCGCACGCTGCTGACCGGCCGACTGGTCCGCTGCGACCTCCCGGACCCGAACACCTACTTCAAGGGCGTGGTCACGCCTGAGAAGGCCATCTTCTCGCTAGCTGTGCTCAACACCCCCGCGACTGCCAGCCTCGGGACGCTGCGTTTCCCGGGACTGGACCCGGATGCCAGCTACCGGGTCCGGACGGTCCGGCGCGAGTCGTCGGCGCAACTCGACGTGCCGTGGGCGCGGGAAGAGGGCGGGATCGTCCTGTCGGGCCGGACCCTCGCGACGGCCGGGCTCAACGCCCCGACCCTTGTCCCCGAGTCCGCGGTAATCCTCGAACTCGACCGCCTCGAGGCGGAGTGACCCCGCTGATCGAGCAGGCATCACAACTCCCGCTGATCGAGCAGGCATCACAACTCCCGCTGATCGAGTAGGAGCCCGCGAGGAACGAGCGGGCGACGTGTCGAGATCCCGCGGCCATCACGTCTCCGCTGATCGAGTAGGAGCCGTCGAGATCCCGCGGCCATCACATCTCCGCTGATCGAGTAGGAGCCCGCGAGGAACGAGCGGGCGACGTGTCGAGATCCCGCGACCAGCACATCTCCGCTGATCGAGTAGGAGCCCGCGAGGAACGAGCGGCCGACGTGTCGAGATCCCGCAGCCAGCGCCCGTCACCGCCTCCCCCGGCCGCGGAGGGCCAGCACAGCGACGCCCGACCCTACGACCGCCACCAGCCCGAGCACCACCCAAGCAGGCCCACGGGGAACAAGGCCGCCGGGCACCGCGCCCGCCGCCAGCACCAGCGCGATCCCAACCACACACGCCACCAGGTACCCGAGGGCCCAGGCCACCAGCCGCCGAACTCCCCGGCCCGGGATGGCCGCGTACGACGGCGCCGCCGCGGCCCAGGCTGCGCCCAGGTGCGCGACGGCCAGCAGCCCCGCCACCGACGCCGTCTGCCACCACGCCGCGTCGCCCCCGCCGGCGAGCCACCACAGCCCGACCACCGCCACCCCCGCGAACGGTGCCCACGAACCGGGCCGCGCCCCGGTCCACAACGCCGCCAGCACGACGCCGCCCAGCAGCACCGGCCACACCAGCACCGGGTACCAGGCCAGGCAGGCCAGCCCGGCCCCGACCAGGCCCAGGAAGCCGGCCAGCCGCAGCACCCACTGCGCCGGGTCGGCGATCTGCAGGGCGTAGATCAGGCCGGCGACGCCCTCGACGAGCTCCCTCATCGGGCCACCCCGCGCCGCGGCGCCGAGCGGGCCGCCTCCATCGCCAGGAGCACGTTGGCCAGGCTGCCCGTGCCGCGCCAGGGCGTGACGGGGATGCCGAGCGTTCGCAGCCGGGCGAGCACCTCGTCGCGTTGCAGCCTCCGCACCAGCCACGCCTCCCCCAGGAACGTCTCCTTGCGGAAGCTGCCGACGTCGGCGAACCGGCCGATCCCCTCCGGCAGCGTGTCCACGCCGATCACCTCCGCCCCCAGGCGCCGGAGCCGCACCAGTTCGTCCTGCACCTGCCGGTCGAGCAGCGGCGAGCAGAAGAACACCAGCGTCCCACTGGCGATGCGCGGCACCTGCCGAACCGTGGTCCAGTCGTCGCCGCTGCGCCGCGCGCGGGACAGCACGTTCAGCACGATCCGCGCCTGGCGCGGCCCGGTGCCGGCGCGCACCCGACCGATCCGCCGGCCCAGGTCGTGGACCGCCACCCGGTCCCCGAAGCCGACGTAGTGGTGGGAGATGGCGGCGATCGCCCGCACCGTCGCGTCCAGGCTGGTGGTGCCGTGGGGGTCGGCAGGGGTGATGTCGGCCAGGGTGTCGGCGACGATCAGCACGTCGGTGTCCCGCTCCACCAGCATCGAGTTGACGTGCAACCCACCCAGCCGCGACGTCACGCGCCAGTTGATGCGACGCAGCCGGTCACCGGCGCGGAACTCGCGCACCTCGGCGAGGTCGCTGCCGTCGCCGCGGTGCCGCGACCGGTGCGAGCCGACCATCCCGATCGGGTGCGCCACCCCGCTGCCGCCCTCCAGCGTCGACGACGACGGCCGCACGGTCACGGTCACGGCGTCGGTGCGGGTCTCGGCGCGCCAGGCGCCGCTCGGATCGGTCAGCACCACCAGAGCCGGTGAGAGTTCGTAGCGGCCCCACCGTTCGGGTTCGAAGTCCATGGCCAGCGCGCCGCCCCCGGGGACGTCCAGCGCGGTCGCGGTCTCCGGGTCCCACGCCGCCGACGGGAGCTGGCCCCACTGCGCGGCCACGAGGAAGTCGGTGCGCGGGGTGTCCAACTTGATGCCGACGGAGACCGCGTCGCCCTCGGGCACCACCACCCGACGCGGGGTCGCCCTGGCGGCCACCACCGCCGTCGGCCGCGACACCAGCGCCCACCCGACGTGCACCACGAACGGGACGGCCAGCACCAGCAGGTCGACGCGGCCCAGCACCAGCGCGAACCCGCCCAGCACCAGTGCCAGCACGAACGAGCGGACCAACGCGTGCGTGCCGCGGAACGACATCAGGGCCTGCCCTGCGGCGCATCCGGCACCGGCACCGACCCCAGCACCGCCACCACGACGCTGCTCGGCGCCACGTCGTTCAGCCACAGCTCCGGCCGGATCACGATCCGGTGCGCCAGCGCCGGCACCGCCAGCCGCTTGATGTCCTCCGGCACGACGAAGTCGCGGCCCTCGATCAGCGCCATCGCCCGCGAGCACACCAGCAACGCCAGCGACCCGCGCGGCGACGCCCCCACCAACGTGTCCGGGTGCTGCCGCGTGGCGCGCACGACGTCGATGGCGTAGCGGCCCACCGATTCAGCCACGTGCACCTCCTCGACGGCGGCCTGCAGCGCAAGCAGACCCTCGGCGTCGATGACGGCCTCGACGCTCTGGTCCTCCTGCTTGCGTCCGATCCGCCGGCTGAGCACGTCCCACTCCTCGTCGAGCGTGGGGTAGCCGAAGCTCAGCCGCAGCAGGAACCGGTCCAGCTGCGCCTCGGGCAGCGGGTAGGTGCCCTCGTGCTCGATGGGGTTCGCTGTCGCCAGCACGTGGAACGGCCGGGGCAGGGGGAAGGTGCGGCCCTCGACGGTGACCTGGTGCTCCTGCATGGCCTCCAGCAGCGCCGACTGGGTCTTGGGCGGGGTGCGGTTGATCTCGTCGGCCAGCAGCAGGCCGGTGAAGACAGGACCCTCCCGGAAGACGAACTCGCCGGCCCGCTGCTCGTACATGAAGGAGCCGGTGAGGTCGGCGGGGAGCAGGTCCGGCGTGAACTGGGCGCGGGTGAACTGCAGCCCCAGCGCCTGCGCGAGCGACCGCGCGGCCAGCGTCTTGCCGAGGCCCGGCATGTCCTCCAGCAGGACGTGCCCGCCCGCCAGCACCCCGGCCAGGACGAGGGACATCTGCTCGCGCTTGCCCACGAGGGCGCCGTCGACGGCGTCCAGCACCCGTCCGGCGATGGCGGCGGCTTCGGCGGTGGGGAGGGGATGCGTGGTCACAGTTGGTCGATCTCCTTGAGGTGGGCGTGCAGGGCGCGACGCGTCAGGGGGCGGGGTTTGTCGGCGCGGGCGGCGCGGGCGTAGGCGAGCAGTTCGGGGCTGAGCAGGTCGTGGGCGCGCTCGACGGGGTCGTCGGCGGGGACGTCGTGGTTGCGCACCAGCCGGCGCTCGACCAGTTCCGTGAGCACCCGCGCGACTGCCCCCGTCTCGAACTCGCTTCCCGGTTGAGCGCGGGCGAGCATCGTCGCCAGCCGACGCGTGGTGACGTCGGCGGCGAACCTGGCGCCGTGCGGCGGCGGGTGCGGCTGCTCCCACGCCGGGCGCGGCGGCGGCTCGTCGAACAGCCAGCTGAACCAGGCGACGACCCCGGCGAGCAGTCCGATGACCACCGTCGGCACCGGGGCGAACGCCAGGTTGAGGAACCGGCCCGCGATGGTGACGACCACGGCCCCCGCCGCCCCCACCGCCAACCGGAGCGCCAGACCGCTCCAGGCGAAGTCAGCGCGCATCGTCGCCCCCTCCCCCCTCCGACGTCTCCTCCGCTGATCGAGTAGGAGCCTGCGACGCCCCCTCCGCTGATCGAGTAGGAGCCTGCGAGGAACGAGCAGGCGACGTGTCGAGATCCCCCACCGACGTGTCGAGATCCCCCGCCAACCGCTCCAGACAACTGATCGCGCGCTCGCGTTCGGCGTCGCCCAGGACGTGGCCGGAGAACAGCGCGCGCCGGTAGAGGGCGGCGAGCTCAGCCAGGGCGTTGCCGTCGACGACGGCGTGGCCGAGGATCTCGACGGTGAACTCCAGCGACGTCTGGCTGGGTCCGCGTCTGATCCCGGTCTCTGCCGCGATCCCCTCCAGCCGGTGCCAGCACTCGACCACCGCGTCATCGACGGCCATTCCGGAGCGCAGGGAGGCGATGGTGTCGCTGAGCGACTGGACCACTTCATCCTCGTCGATGTCCGGGATCTCGACGGCGCTCCCGGACGCCTCGCCGGCGCGGTCGAGCTCGCTAGACTGCAGCGCGCGCACCACCCGGTAGACGAACCAGCCCACCAAGGCGGCGACGGCGAGGACCGCGAGCGTGCGCAGCAGGTCGCCCACCCATTCGGGGATCTGGAACATCGGCAGGATGTCGGGCAAGCCATCACCGGGCGGCTCCGACGGCGTGGGCTCCGGCTCCAGCGTGGGCAGCGGACCCGTCTCCACCGGCGTCGGCGGCGGTGGCAGCACTTCCACCACGGGTCCCCAGGAACTGGTGGCGCCCAGCGCGGCCAGGACCAGCACCGCGGCGCAGATCAGACCGACGACCACCGAACGCGTCGGCGGCCGACCCGCCTCCCGCCCTGGATCGCGCACGAGCCCGAGTCTAGGGCGCTGGCACCGCGCCCGGCCGCGACGTCGCCGTCGCCATCCCCGCATGAGCCTCTGCGGCGTCCCCGGGTCTGGATACAAGCCTTGGTGCTGGATACCCGCCGTACACGGCTTGTATCCAGCACGAAGACCCGTATCCAGCGCGGCCCAGGAGAGCCACCAAGCGGCGCGACCACAACCCTTCCCCCACCCCCACGTCGCAGGTTTTCCACAGGCGGGCCCGAGCCCCTTGCGCGACGAGAGAGGCTCGGCTGGAATGCCAGCCATGGACTTCGAGCCAGAGCTGCACTTCACACATGCGCAACTCCTGACCACCGGCCTGAACCACCACGACATCGCAACGCAGATCCGGCAGGGAACGCTCACCCGCGTCCGTCGCGGCTTCTACGCCCCCACCCTGGAGCTGGACCCTCAGCAGGAGCACCTCAGGCTGCTCCACGCCACGGTCCCCACCGTCGACCGGTCCCACGTCCTGAGCCACGTCTCCGCGGGCGTGGTCCACGGCCTTCCGGGGCCTCGCACGGCACTCGACCGGGTGACCATGACGCGACGCACCCCCGGGCACGCGCACTCGTCGCCGGTCCTCAGGCTGTTCGACACCAAGCTCGCCGACGACGAGGTGGCCGAGGTGGGAGGCCTGCCGGTCACGACGCTGGCCCGCACTGCGTCCGACCTCGCCCGGACCCATCCCTACGCGTGGGCAGTCGCGGCCTGCGACGCCGCCCTCGCGCTGGGCCTCCCACCGGATTCTTTGCTCGACGCGCTCGAACGCCACCCTCGGCTGCGCGGCCTCCCCCAGGCGCGGCTGGCTGCGGCGTTCGCGGACGGGCGCAGCCAGTCACCGGCCGAGTCCCTGAGCCGCGTGCAGTTCGCCAGGCACGGGATCCCCGCCCCGGAGCTGCAGTTAGAGGTGTTCGACGCGCAGGGGAAGCTGGTCGCGCAGACCGACTTCGCCTGGCCCGAGTTCAGACTGGTGGGCGAGGTGGACGGGAAGGCCAAGTACGGCGCCCTTCTCAAACCGGGACAGGAGCCCGAGGACGCCATCATGCGGGAGAAGCGCCGCGAGGAGGCCATCCGCCAGGCCGGCTACTGGATCGTCCGGTGGGACTGGGAACTGGCCTCCCAGGGAGCCGCACTCGCGCGTCGGATCCGCCAGGCGATGGCGTGGCAGGGCAACGTGGGACGGGGCTGAGCTACTTACGGGTCCTGGTGCTGGATACAAGCCGTGTACGGCGGGTATCCAGCACCAAGGCTTGTATCCAGCCCGACGGCGCGCGCCCCGCCGACGCTCGCCCCACCTGGCCCGCCCGCCGGCGGCCAGTCAGGCCTTGATCGCGTGGACCCGCTCGATGGCGCCGAAGGTGCGCCGGTCGGACTCCACCAGCCGGAACCCGTGCCCCGGCAGCTTCAGCGAGGGCCGCCGGGTCCAGTGCTCCCCCTCCCGGGGAATCGTGAAGCGCTCGACGAGCCGCTGCAGCCAGCGCAGCGGCGCCACCGTCGAGACCACGTGGTCAGCCAGCAACAGCCGACCCCCGGGGCGCAGCACCCGCGCTGCCTCGGCCAGGGCACCGTCGTCGTCGGGGATGCAGCAGAAGGAGAACGTGCACAACACCGTGTCGAAGGAGGCGTCGTCGAACGGGAGGCCCGCGGCGTCGGCCACCTGGATGTCGGCGTCAACGCCGGTCTCGCGGGCGCGCCGACGTGCCACGACCGCCATCGCCGGGCTCCACTCCACCCCGGTCACGCGGGTGCCCGGCGGGTAGTGGGGGAAGTTGAGTCCGGTACCGACGGCGAGCTCGAGGACCTCGCCGTCGACGCGGCTGCACACCCAGTCGCGGCTGGCCGCCAGCACGCGCCGGTCCAGCGGCGCGATCATCGCGTCGAACCTGCCCGCCTGCTCGTTCCAGTGCTGCCGGAACCGGTCCTCGGTCATTGGCCCTCCTCCAGCATCCGTTGTCCGTTGCCCTGACCCTGTCGAACGGCGACGGCTCCAGTATCGGCGCGGACCGGTGCCACCCTCGCACATCCGGGCGCGGCGCGAGGGCTATGGTGGGAGGAAAGCTGGAGTCGCGCCCCGAAGGAGTGGAAGTGACAGAGGCAGAAACGACCAACCGCCCGACCACGCTGCCCACAACCGGCCGGATTCCCACCCATCCCGGGATCCTCGCCTGGGTGGAGCAGACCGCCGCCATGACGACACCTGATGCCATCCACTACTGCGACGGCTCCGACGAGGAGTGGGACCGCCTCGTCGACGGCCTGGTCGCGGCTGGCACCGTTGTGCGCCTGAACCCGGAGCGCAAACCGAACTCCGTCTACGCCCGCACCGACCCCGACGACGTCGCCCGCGTCGAGGACCAGACCTTCATCTGCTCGGTCCGCGAGGACGACGCCGGGCCCACCAACAACTGGATGGCGCCGGACCAGATGAAGGCCATCCTGCGCGACCGCTTCGCCGGCTGCATGCGCGGCCGCACCATGTACGTGATCCCGTTCTGCATGGGACACATCGACGCCGCCGACCCCAAGTTCGGAGTCGAGATCACCGATTCGGCCTACGTCGCCATCTCCATGCGGATCATGACGCGCATGGGCGCCGACGTGCTGGAGGCGATGGAGGCGAACCGTGCCGCGTTCGTCCCTGCCCTGCACTCGGTGGGCATGCCGCTGGCCGACGGCGTCGCCGACGTCCCCTGGCCCTGCAACGACGAGAAGTACATCGCCCACTTCCCCGAGGAGCGCGCAATCTGGAGCTACGGCTCCGGCTACGGCGGCAACTCGCTGCTGGGCAAGAAGTGCTACGCGCTGCGGATCGCATCGGTGATGGCCCGCGACGAGGGCTGGCTGGCCGAACACATGCTGATCCTCAAGATCACCTCACCGGCGGGCCGTTCGTTCCACCTGTGCGCGGCCTTCCCGTCGGCGTGCGGCAAGACGAACCTCGCCATGCTGCAGCCCACCATCCCCGGCTGGAAGGTCGAGACCCTGGGCGACGACATCGCTTGGCTGCGGTTCGGCGACGACGGCCGACTCTGGGCCGTGAACCCGGAGACCGGGCTGTTCGGCGTCGCCCCCGGCACGGGCGCCGACACAAACCCCAACGCGATGGCCGCCGTCGAGGCCGGCAACTCCATCTTCACCAACGTGGCGCTCACCCCCGACGGCGACGTCTGGTGGGAGGGCATGACCAAGGAGAAGCCGGAGCGCCTGATCGACTGGAAGGGGCGGCCGTGGACACCCGCGGGCCCCGAGGGAGGCCGCGCCGGCGAGAAGGCGGCGCACCCGAACAGCCGGTTCTGCACGCCCATCACCCAGTGCCCCATCCTCAGCGACGAGTACCACAACCCGGCCGGCGTCCCCATCGACGCCATCATCTTCGGCGGCCGGCGCGAGAACACCATCCCGCTGGTGGCACAGTCGCGGAGCTGGGCGCACGGCGTGTTCATGGGCGCCACCTGCTCGTCGGAGACGACGGCGGCGGCCAGCGGCGCAGTCGGGGTGCTGCGGCGCGACCCCATGGCGATGCTGCCCTTCATCGGCTACCACGTGGCCGACTACCTGCGGCACTGGATCGACATCGGCGCAGCTTCCGACGAGGACAAGCTGCCGAAGATCTTCTACGTCAACTGGTTCCGGCGCGACCCCGCCGACGGCAGCTTCCTGTGGCCCGGGTTCGGCGAGAACTCGCGGGTCCTGAAGTGGATCGTGGAGCGCATCGAGGGGCGGGTCGGGGCGCGGACCACGCCGGCGGGACTCGTGCCGTTCCAGGCAGACCTCGACGTCGAGGGCCTCGACATCAGCGCCGAGGACGTCGCCGCCTGCCTGGGAGTCTCCAAGGACGAGTGGGCCGACGAGCTGCCCCGGCTGCGGCGCTGGCTGCGGTCCATGGGCAGCAAGGTTCCGCCGGAGCTGTTCGACGAGCTGTGGCTGGTTGCGGAGGCCGCGGCCCGGCACTAGGACTCGAGCTTGGGGTGGCTCTCCCGCTTCCGGTGGGCGTTCAGCAGCAGTCTGTGAGCCGTGATGACGATGGCCAGCCAGGCGAGTCCCAGCAGCCAGGCGGCCACGACGTCGGTGAACCAGTGGTGTCCGAGGAACACCCGGCTCATCCCCATGGTGAGTGCGAACACCGCTGCCAGCGTGATGCTGAGGACCTGCACCAGCCTGCGGTGCTGCTGCTCCAGCAGGATGACGTAGACGACGATGCCGGCGACCACCGTCGCGTTGAGGGTGTGTCCCGAGGGGAACGACGGCGAGGTCTCGAACGGCGCGACGGCGTCGAGCTCGGGTGGCCGGGTCCGGCCGATCAGCTGCTTGCCCGCGACCGTCATGAGCAGCGACCCGACGCCGGCGCCCGCGATCAGGATCACTGGCGTCCACGACCTGCGCTGCACCGCCAGCAGCACCATGATCCCCAGTGCGAGCAGCGGCATCCCGATGACGCCGCCGACGTTGGTGAAGTAGGTGATGAAGCTGTCCGCCGCTGGGGACCGGAACTGGAGCATGGCGTCGAGGATCGGCCGGTCCAGCAGGGCCACGCCGTTCTCCTGCGTGACCGCCTCGTAGACCTCTGCGGCCAGCGCCGTCATGACAGCGGCGATCACGGCACCGACGGCGATGGTCAGCGCCAGCACCTGGTACGGCCCCAGGAACGAGGTCAGCCTGAGGACGAGTTCTACGATCCGGCGCCACGCCTGCCCGACCACACCCCGCTCGCCGGCGGGACTCTTTTCAGGCAGCTGGTCGGGCATGCATCAACCCTGCCACGGCGGCAGGGCAAGGCGGCGGGTGGAGCGGTAGCGGCCCTGGTGGATGGCGCCGGTGGCCTCGGCCGTGAAGATTCGGGCAGCCTCGGGTGAGGCCTGGACGCGATGGAGCGTCTCGTTCAGCCTTGCGACCTGCTGCTGCAGCGTCTCGACGTGCTCCTCGAGCTGCAGGATCCGCCGGATCCCCTCTAGGTTGATCCCCTCGTCCTGGCTCATCCGCTGGATGTGGCGCAGGCGCCCGACGTCGCGCAGCGAGTACCGCCTGCCGCGGCCGCGGGCGCGGCGGGGCACCACCAGGCCGAGCCGGTCGTAGCCGCGCAGGGTCTGGGGGTGCATGTCGGCAAGCGACGCGGCCACCGAGACGGGGAAGACGGGCGCGTCGTAGTCGAACTGCTGCGGGAGGTTGTCGCTGGTCACTGCGATCAGCTCCTGAACAGCTCGGCACGCGGGTCGCTCTGACCGGACTTCTCCGCGTACTCCAGCAGCGCGGCCTTCGCGGCCTCGCTCAGGTGTTCGGGCACCTCCACCTGGACGGTCACCAGCAGGTCGCCGGTGGTGCCGTCGGAGCGGCGGGCGCCCTTGCCGCGGACTCGCATGGTTCGTCCGTTGGGGGTGTTCGGCGGGATCCGCAGCTTCACGGGGGCGCCACCCAGCGTCGGGATGGTCACCTCGGCACCCAGCGTGGCCTCGGCGAACGTGACCGGCACGTCGAGGGTGAGGTTGCTCCCGCTGCGGCCGAAGAGCTTGTGTGGGGCCACGTGGACGGTGACGTAGAGGTCGCCGGGCGCTCCCCCGTTCTCGCCGGCCGCGCCCTTGCCCTTGATGCGGATGCGCTGGCCGTCGCCGACGCCGGACGGGATGCGGACGTTCATGGACTTGGCGGAGCGCGCCCGCCCGGAGCCGTTGCACTCGGGGCACGGGTCCTCGACGAGGAGGCCGCGGCCCAGGCAGTCGACGCAGGGCTCGCTCATGGAGAACACGCCCCCGGCGGCGGAACTCTGCATGCCGGAGCCCTCGCACGTCGGGCAGACCTTGGGCAGGGTTCCGGCTTTCGCGCCGGTGCCACGGCAGGCCGGGCAGGGGTCGTCGGAGGGGAATCGCATGGACACCGTGGTGCCCTCGACGGCCTGCTCGAAGGTGAGCTTGACCTCGCCCTCGATGTCGGCGCCACGACGGGGGCCCCGGGTGGACGCCCGGCGGGTGGTGCCATCCGCGGCGTTGAACAGGTTGCCGAACAGGTCACCGAAGCCGCCGGCGGTGCCGGTGCCGGCGTTGCGGAACAGGTCCTCGAACCCGCCGCCGCCGGGGGTGGTGCCGGGCCGCCCGAAGCGGATCCCGCCACCGCCGAAGAGGCTGCGTGCCTCGTCGTACTCCTTGCGCTTGGCGGGGTCCGCCAGCACGGAGTTGGCCTCCGAGGCCTCCTTGAACCTGGCCTCGGCGGCCTTGTCGCCCGGGTTCTGGTCCGGGTGGTTGGAGCGCGCGATCTTGCGGAACGCCTTCTTGACCTCGTCCGAAGTCGCATTCTTGGAGACGCCCAGAATCTTGTAGTAGTCCTTCTCGATCCAGTCCTTCGTACTCACTGGGCGTTCTCCTCGAATCTCAGCTCAACTCACGGGTTTGCGACGCCGACTCTCGCCGGGCGGATGACTCGGTCACCCAGCACGTAGCCTTGCTGCATCACCTGGGAGACCGTGGTGACCGACACGCCGCCCTCGATGGGAACTTCCATCAGCGCGTCGTGCTTGTTGGGGTCGAACTCCTCGCCCACCTCACCGAACTGGACCAGGCCGTACTTGGCCGTGACCTTCTCCAACTCGTCGGCCACCAGCTTGAAGCCACCGACGAGGTCCTCGTGTGAGCGGGCCAGGCTGATGCTGTCCAGCACGGGCATGAGGTCGGTAACGACCGACTCGATCCCCGCCTGCCTGGACAGCGACCTGTCCCGGTCCACGCGACGCTTGTAGTTGACGTACTCGGCCTGGAGACGCTGCAGGTCGGCGGTGCGCTCCATGGCGAGCGCCTCCCAGTCGGTCTCCTCGACCTCGTCAGCCGTGGATTCGTCGACGGCGGGCGCCTCGGCGGCCGGTTCCCCGGCCCCCTCGGCGGCTCCTGCAGTCTCCTCGACGTCGGCGTCCTCGTGCGGGAGCGGCCCGACGACTTCCTCATGCGGATGGTCGGTCACTTGTTCTCACCCTGTCCCGACTCTTCCTCGACGATCTCGGCGTCCACGACGTCGTCGGCCCCGGCCTCGGCGCCCGCACCGGCGGCGTTCTCACCGTCGGTCCCCTGCGAAGCCTGCGACTGCTGCGCGGCCTGCGCGGCGGCGTACATCGCCTGGCCCATGGCAGCGGCCTTGGTGTTGAGGTCGTCGATCGCGGCCTTCACCTCGTCGTCGTTGCCCTCGCCCTTCAGCGCTTCCTTCAGCTTGTCGAGCGCCTCGACGACGGGTGCCTTGGTGTCCTCACCGATCTGCTCGGCGTTGTCCTCCAGCAGCTTCTCGGTGCGGAAGACCAGGGCGTCGCCCTCGTTGCGCATCTCGACGGCCTCGCGACGCTTGCGGTCCTCCTCGGCGTGCGCCTCGGCGTCCTTGACCATGCGGTCGATGTCGTCCTTGGCGAGCGCGGAGCCACCGGTGACGGTCATGGACTGCTCCTTGCCGGTTGCCAGGTCCTTGGCGCCGACGTGCACGATGCCGTTGGCGTCGATGTCGAAGGTCACCTCGATCTGCGGGACCGAGCGCGGCGCGGGCAGCAGGCCGGTCAACTCGAAGTTGCCGAGCGACTTGTTGTCACGGGCGAACTCGCGCTCGCCCTGGTACACCTGGATCATCACGGCGGGCTGGTTGTCCTCGGCGGTGGTGAAGACCTCGGAGCGCTTGGTGGGGATGGTGGTGTTGCGCTCGATGATCTTGGTCATCACGCCACCCTTGGTCTCGATGCCGAGGCTCAGCGGGGTGACGTCGAGCAGCAGCACGTCCTTGACCTCGCCCTTCAGCACGCCTGCCTGCAGCGATGCGCCCAGGGCGACGACCTCGTCGGGGTTGACGCCCTTGTTGGGCTCCTTGCCACCGGTCAGCTCACGGACGAGTTCGACGACGGCGGGCATGCGGGTGGAGCCACCCACGAGCAGCACCTGGTCGATCTTGTCCACCGAGGTCTTGGCGTCGGCGATCACGGCGTTGAACGGTGCGCGGCAGCGCTCGAGCAGCGACTGGGTGAGGCGCTGGAACTCGGCGCGCGTCAGCTTCTCGTCGAGGTGGAGCGGGCCCGCCGACGACGCGGTGATGTAGGGCAGGTTGATGGCGGTCTCGGAAGCGGCCGACAGCTCGATCTTGGCGCGCTCGGCGGCCTCCTGGAGGCGCTGGCGGGCCATCTTGTCCTGGGACAGGTCGACGCCGTGCTTGTTCTTGAACTGGGTGACCAACCAGTCGACCACAGCCGCGTCCCAGTCGTCGCCACCGAGGCGGTTGTCGCCCTTGGTGGCCTTGACCTCGAACACGCCGTCGGCGATGTCGAGCAGGGAGACGTCGAAGGTGCCGCCACCGAGGTCGAAGACGAGGACGGTCTGCTCGACGTCGCCCTTGTCCAGTCCGTAGGCGAGCGCCGCGGCGGTGGGCTCGTTGATGATGCGGTCAACGGTCAGGCCCGCGATCTCGCCGGCCTCCTTGGTGGCCTGACGCTCGGCGTCGCCGAAGTAGGCGGGCACCGTGATGACGGCGTTGGTGACCTGCTCGCCCAGGTAGGCCTCGGCGTCGCGCTTCAGCTTCTGCAGCACGAAGGCGGAGATCTGCTGGGGGTGGTACTCCTTGCCGTCCAGCTCGAGCTTCCAGTTGGTGCCCATGTGGCGCTTGACGGAGCGGATGGTCCGGTCGACGTTGGTGACGGCCTGACGCTTCGCGACCTCACCGACGAGAACCTCGCCGGACTGCGAGAACGCGACCACCGACGGCGTGGTGCGGGCACCTTCGGCGTTGGGGATGACGGTGGGCTCACCACCCTCGAGGACTGCGACGACCGAGTTGGTGGTGCCGAGGTCGATGCCTACTGCACGAGCCATGAGTTTCTCCTCTTTGTGTGCAAGATTGTTCGGATCCCTTGAGCGGGTATGACTCAACCTTGCCACCTCAGGCGGGAATCTTCAAGCTGACTTGAGCGTATCCGGCTCAACCCCTAGAGAGATCAGGGTCCTCCAGTTGCTTGTGGGGGCATGAGCGGGCATCCCGATATGGGACCCATACTGGTATGATGTGTTCATGACCATTCAGATCGCGATCCGGCTTCCCGATGACATGGTGGCCTTCCTGGACAAGGCCGTAGCCGCCGGCAGCGCTCCCAGCCGGGCGGCGCTGGTGGCGCGTGCCGTCGAGCGCGAGATGCGGCGCCAGGTTGCCGCGCAGGACGCCGCCATCCTGCGCGAGCGGGGCACCGCTGACGAACTCGACGATCTGGTCGACTGGTCCGTCGCACACACGACCGTTGAGGACTGACGTATGCGCGAAATCTGCCTGGTGCGGCTCGACAAGACACGACCAGCAGTGGTGCTGACTCGCGAGGCCGCACGGGCGGCCATGACGAAAGTCACCATCGCGCCGATCACCTCCACCATCAAGGGCCTCTCCAGTCAGGTTCCGGTCGGAACTGCCAACGGCCTCGACCACGATGGCGTGATCTCCCTTGACAACGTCGTGACCGTCCCGAGCAAGCTGCTGGGCAGGACCGTGGGGTTCCTTACCTACGCGCAAGAAGCCGAGCTCGCCCGGGCGGTCGTCCTGGCCTACGACCTCGACATCCCGCTGCTGACCTGACAACGCACACTGGCCAATGGCCCACTGGCAGGGACAAGCTCCGGGGAAGGTGTTGGGCGAGTCAGTGCCGCTTGGGCTTGGCCAGTTTCACGTCGCTGCCGGCCCACCACAGGAAGCCACGGATGATCAGCGTGCCGTTGGAGCCGTCGCCCCGTGCGTCCCCATGGATGTCGTTGCCCGCCATGATGGCGATCGACTCGTCGACGACGCGCACGCCCTCCGGCACCCAGATGTTGTGGCCCGCCATGATGCAGTGCAGTTCGAGGGTGACCACGACGCCGGGGCCCATCGCGTCGCTGAGGTGGATGTCGTCGCCGCCCCACCAGGCGAAGTTCCGGTACACCTGCGTGCCAGGGAGGATGTCGACCGACTTGCCGGTCATGAAGGTCACCGAGACCGGCTCGGGATTGTTGGTCATGGGCAGATTCGAGATCGGGCGGGGTGCGGGCGCGCCAGCCGCGGGACCAGTCACCGCCGGCAGGAAACCAGCGCCTTCGGGGAGGTCATCGATGAGCGCGGGGAACTCGTCGAGGTATCTCGCCTGCAGCACCGCGTCCTGGCGCTCCCCCAGCTCTTCGACGGTCAGCCGACCGGCCGCGTGCGCTCGCTGCAGGACCGTGAGGACGGCGTCCCGCTCCGCGTCGCTGGCCCGCAGGCGCCTACTCGGGACCGGGTGCTCTGACATGGCCCGAGTCTAGCGATCAGGGGCGCCACCAGTCGTCGAGGATGGTGACCGGAGTAGTGCGCTTGTGCCTTGTGGCGAGGTATTTCGCCTCGATCCGCTCTGCTACCTCGTCCGGGACTTCGTGGCCTTCCAGGTAGGCGTCGATCTCGTCGTAGCTGAGCCCGAGCTCGTCCTCGTCGGAACGCAGCGGCCGGCCGTCGAGCAGGTCCGCCGTCGGCACCTTGGACCAAAGCCGTTCCGGGGCGCCCAGGTGGCGCAGCAGCTGGCGGTTCTGGCCCTTGTCGAGGCCGAACAGGGGCAGGATGTCCGCGCCGCCGTCGCCGAACTTGGTGAAGAAGCCGGTGACGGACTCCGCGCCGTGGTCGGTTCCGATGACCAGCAGGTTGGCCTCGCCGGCCAACGCGTACTGGGCCACCATCCGGAGCCGGGCCTTCACGTTGCCCCGGTTGAAGTCGGTGATGTCCCGGCCGGTGGCGTCCTCGAAACCCTGTTCGAGCCCGTTCACCGCTGCCTCGATGTTGAGCGTCACCTCGGTGGGCGCACCAATGAAGTCCAGGGCCTCCTGCGCGTCGGCCTCGTCGAGCTGGACGCCGTGGGGCAGCCGGACAGCGATGAAGTCGGCCTCGACGCCGTCGGCCTTCAGCTTCTCGACGGCGAGCGTCGCGAGCCGCCCCGCCAGCGTCGAATCGAGTCCGCCAGAGATTCCCAGGACGAACCCCTTGGTTCCCGTGGCGCGGACGTAATCACACAGGAAGGCAACGCGGCGCTCCACCTCGGCGGCCGGGTCGATCTCCGGGCGGACGCCCATCTCCGCGACGATCTTTGCCTGAAGTTCTCGCATGGGCACACACTAGCGCCGCGTCAGTCGAGCTTCGCCCGGATCAGGGCCTTGATCGCCTCGGCGTCGTTCGGGGCCTCAACGACGTGGCGCGGCAGGTCCTCGATCCCGTCGAAGCGCGCGGGGCGGGGCGGGACGATGCCGAGCGCTTCGGTGATGGTGGCCGAGAACTTGACGGGCAGCGCCGTCTCCAGCGCGACGACGGGGCCGCCGAGGACGCCGTCGGCCAGCAGGGTGCGGGCGACGTGCACCGCGTCGGCGGTGTGGGGGTCGATGAGGGTGCCGTCGGCCTCGTAGGTCTCCCGGATCCGTGCCAGCCGGTCAGCGTGCGTGGACGAGCCGCTCACGAAACCGAACCGTTCCGGCTGATCCCGGAACGCGGGCTCCCCGGACAGGTCGAACTGGCCCGACTCCCTGAGTTCCCGCCCGAAGAGTTCGGCCACGCGGGCGCCGTCGCGTTCGAGGAGGTCGGCGACGAAGCGCTCGAAGTTGGAGGCCTTGGAGATGTCCATCGACGGCGACGACGTCTCGTGCGTCTCCGCACCGCTGCGCACCCGGTACCGGCCGGTGCGGAAGAACTCGTCGAGCACGTCGTTCTCGTTGGTGGCCAGGACCAGCCGGTCGATGGGCAGCCCCATCTGGCGCGCGACGTGTCCGGCGGCGATGTTGCCGAAGTTGCCCGAGGGCACCGCGAAGCTGACGGGTCCGCCAACCCCTCCCGGGCCGGCCGAATCCTCGCGCGAGACCTGCAGCCAGGCGGCGAAGTAGTAGACCACCTGAGCCAGCAGCCGGCCCCAGTTGATGGAGTTGACCGCGCCGATGTTGTACTGCGCCTTGAACGCGGCATCCGCGTTGATCTCCTTGACGATGTCCTGGCAGTCGTCGAAGACCCCCTCCACCGCGATGTTGGTGATGCCCGGGTCATCGATGGAGAACATCTGCGCCTGCTGGAAGGGGGTCATCCGCCCCTTCGGCGAGAGCATGAAAACCTGCACCTGCGGTTTGCCCATCAGCGCGTACTCGGCCGCGGACCCCGTGTCCCCGGAGGTGGCGCCGAGGATGGTGATGGTCGCTCCGCGCCGCTCGAGCTCGTAGGAGAAGAACTCCCCCAGCAACTGCATCGCCATGTCCTTGAAAGCGGCGCTGGGACCGTTGGAGAGATGCGCCAGCCACAGCCCGTCGGGCAACTGGGTCACTGGCACGATGGCGTCGTCGAGGAACTTGCCCGGCGCGTAGGCGCGCTCGACGATGCCGCGCAGATCAGCTGCGGGGATGTCGTCGATGAACAGGCTGGTGACCTCGAAGGCGAGGGCGGCGTACCCGTCGGAGCGCAGGACCTCACGGAAGCGCAAGAGATCAGCGGCGCTCACCCGGGGGTACTGCTCGGGGAGATAGAGGCCGCCGTCGGGCGCCAGACCCTCGAGGAGGATGTCGCAGAACGGGCGCCCGGGCAGGCCGGAGGAGTCGCGGGTGGAGACGTAGCGCACGCGGCCAGACTACTTGTCTCCACACCGCCCGCGCGTCCCGCTCATGAGGTCGTGGCGTGGAGGGTCCAGACTGGGAGGACACCGGCCCCCTCCGCGACGGGGAGTTGGACCGCGCCCGCACCTGGCACGGGGTGCCGCGGGGCGCGATCTCAGCGGATGCCGCAGAAGCTGAAACGGAACTGCAGCTCCTGCCCCTCGGGCAACCGGTACTCGGGGTGCGTCAAGGCCCCCCACGTGTCGTCGCCACCCACACCGCGGCGCATCAGCGCCGGCCGGAAGACGGTGCGCTGGATCGGGGGCAGGTCCACCGGGTGCGCAGCGTTCTCGACCTCGAACGGCGTCCACGGCAACGCTGAGAACTCCATCCCCTCGGTGCACTCGAAACGCAGGCCCGAGCCCCGCGCGTCGGTGACCGTCGCCCAACGCACCCCCGTGTGGCTGCCGGCCTCCTGCGGCCGGAGGTAGGGCGTGAGCTGGTCGCCGACCTTCGCCGAGTACACCCCGAGCCGGGCGCCGAGGCGCCGGTCGACATAACACTCGTCGGGACCCTCGCCGTACCAGGTCAGGTTGGCCAGGTCGGCGTCGGCGGTCAGCAGCATGCCGAACTCCGGCATGTCAGGCAGCCCGTCGCCGGGCCGCACCGTGAGCGTCACGTCGACGCGGCCCTCGCTGTCCACCCGGTAGGCGACGTCGCACGCCCCCGCCGGCTGACTCGGCAGCTCATAGGTGTAGCGCACCTCGACATGATCCTCGTGCGTCTCCACCGACGGGCCGCTGCTCGCCCTGGCGTAGCGGCTCGCGAGCAGCCACTGCCCGTCACGGAACGGCATGCCCCAGCCGCGTTCGTTCGACGTCGGCGCATGCCAGAAGTTCGGCTTGGGGATGCTGCGCAGCAACTCCCGGCCGCCGTCGGAGCTCAGCCCGTAGCGGTAGGACACCAGCCCGCCGTAGAGCTTGGAGAAGAGCGCGGTGAAGTGGCGGCCGCGCACTCCGACGTTGTGGATGCCGTCGATGACCTCGGGCGCCTTGCCGGGGCTGCGGGTGGGCACCCCGTCGACCGTGAACACGCCCTGCCCCCAGGCGACCTCGTGGCCGGCGCCTGCCCAGCGCGTGTCCTCCGCCAGACGGAAGGACACGTCGACGGTGTACTCTCCGGGGACTTCGGGGAGGCTGATGGGCAGATCGTGGCTTGCGGTCCCGCCCGGCGCAACGGCGGTGTGCACCCGCTCCCGGGCCAGGACGCGACCCTCGCGGGAGAGGGTGACGACGCAGTCGAAGGAGTCCGTGCTCGTGAACAGGTACCGGTTCGTCACCTCGAACGAGTCCTCGGAGACGACGACCTTCAGGCCCTCGTAGACCTTCTTGACCTCCTGGATCCGCGGGGTCGGGGTGTGGTCGGCGAAGAAGATGCCATTGCCGCTGAACTCCGCGTCGTGCGGTGCCTCCAGGTTGTCGCCCCCGTAGCCGAAGAACTCCCGGCCGTGGCGGTCGGTCATCGCGATGGCCTGGTCCGCGAAGTCCCAGATGAACCCGCCCTGGAACAGGGGTTCGCGGTGGGCGAGCTCGACGTACTTGTCGACGGCGCCGAACGAGTTGCCCATGGCGTGGGCGTACTCGCACAGGATGAACGGCTTGTCGCGGTTCTCCAACAGGTACTCCTCGATGTCGGCGGCCGGGGTGTACATCTGGCTGACGACGTCGGTGGTGTCCGGATACCGCGGATCCCAGGTGATGCCCTCGTAGTGGACGGGGCGGTCGTCGACGGAGCGGAACCAGTCGGCGACGGCCAGGATGTTGGTGCCGCCGTAGGACTCGTTGCCGCAGGACCACATCACGATGCTCGGGTGGTTCTTGTCGCGCTGCAGCATGCTGGCCGCGCGGGTCAGCAGCGACTCGCGCCACTCGGCAAGGCTGCCGGGGACCGCCTGCTCGATGGTGATGCGCTCATTCCTGATCGCGTCCCACATCCCGTGCGACTCGAGGTTCATCTCGTCGATCACGTACAGCCCGTACTCGTCACACAGTTCGTAGAGGAACGAGTTGTTCGGGTAGTGGCTGGTGCGCACGGCGTTGATGTTGGCGGCCTTCATCGCGCGCAGGTCCGCCTCGGTCCGATCCCGGGTCATCACCCGGCCCTGCAATCCGAACTCATGGCGGTTGACGCCGTTGAAAACGACCCGGCTCCCGTTGATCCTGAGCACGCCTTCCTCGATGCCGAAGCGGCGGATCCCGACGCGCTGCGGGATGACCTCGAAGACGGAGCCGCCGGCGTCAAGCACCTCCAGATCCAGGCGGTACATGTGCGGGTGCTCGGCGCTCCACAGGCGTGGCTGGTCGACGGTGATGCTGAGGGTGCCGTCGTCGGCCGCCGCGAGCTCACCGACCCCGTCGAGGACGGCGCGAACGCTGCCCTCGCCCTGCAGCTCGACGGCGAGCCTCACCACGGCGGAGCCGAGGTCGTCGGCCACGTCAGTGGTGATGCGCAGATCCTCGGCGTGCACGGCCGGGCGGCGGTGGAGCACGACGTCGCGGAAGATGCCGGAGAAGCGGTAGAAGTCCTGGTCCTCGATCCAGGCCTGGCCGCTCCACTTGTACACCTGGGCGGCGAGCTTGTTCTCGCCGTCGACGAGGTGGTCCGTGAGGTCGAACTCGGAGGGTGTGAACGCGTCGGTGCCGTAGCCGACGTAGGCGCCGTTCAGCCAGACCGCGATCGCGCTCTCCGCGCCGTTGAAGGAGACGCTGAGCCGCTCCCCCTCGCCCAGTGGCTCCGTCAGCGTGAACTGCTTGACGTAACTGCCGACGGGGTTGTACCGCTCGGGGACCTGGCCGGGCCAGATGTCCTCGAATCCGTCCCAGGGGTGTTGCACGTTCGCGTACTGGGGGCGGTCGTAGCCCTGCAGTTGGATGTGGGCGGGAACGGGGATGTCGTCCCACGCGTCGGTGTCGTAGTCGGGCGCCTCGAAGCCCTGTGGGGCCAGCGCGGGGTTCTTGGCGTGGTGGAACTTCCACGTCCCGTTGAGGCACTGCTCGAAACGGCTGCGCCCGGCGCGGGCCTCTCCCGCATCGCCGAACCACCGGTGGTCCGAATGGGCCGGCATCCGGTTCTCTGCCACGAAGGTCGGCTCGGCGATGCGGCTTGGGTCGAATGTCACTTGATTGCTCCTGTGATTCCTTGGGCGAATTGGCGCTGAAGGACGAGGAAGATCACCATCGCAGGCAGCGAGGCGATCAGCACGGCCAGCATGAGGACGCCGTAGTCGGTGACGTAACCGGCGCGCAGGTTTGAGATGAGCATGGGCATGGTCTGGAAGTCGTTGTTTACGATGACCACCCTTGGCCACAGGAAGTTGTTCCAGGAGAACATGAAGGTGATGACGGCGGCCGCGGCCATCGTCGATTTCATGGTCGGCAGGAAGATCCTGAAAAAGATGGAGACCTCACTGAGGCCATCGAGGCGCGCGGCCTCCACGATCTCGTGCGGGAAGGACCGGGCGGCCTGCCGGAACAGGAGCACCAGCAGCGGGGTGGAGATGAATGGCACGACCACGGCGAACCACGAGTTGACCAGTCCGAAGTCCGCGAACATGCGGAACAGGGGGATCATGGTGGCCGCGAACGGGATCATGATGGCCAGCAGCAGGACCGCCATCAGGATGTCCTTGCCCTTGGAGTGGAACACCTCGAAGCCGTAGCCGGCGATCGAGCACACGATCAGGGCCAGCACCGTGGTGCCGACGGCGATGAGCGACGAGTAGAAC
This sequence comes from Tessaracoccus sp. OS52, assembly GCF_020687685.1. Lineage (GTDB taxonomy): Bacteria > Actinomycetota > Actinomycetes > Propionibacteriales > Propionibacteriaceae > Arachnia. Next base: position 40,757 of record NZ_JAJEWM010000005.1, read on the forward strand.
ATGGCCGAGGCGATGTCCTGCTGCCCGATGAGCTTCGCGAGGTTCTCGAACAGGTGCGTGCCCGGCAGCAGTTTGGAGCCCAGCACCTCCTGGCTGGTGTTGGTCGAGGAGACCACCATGAAGTACAGCGGGAACAGCGACAGGATCGCCGCGACGGTCAGGAAAGCGTACCCGGGGACGCGACGGAGACTCCTCCTAGTCACGCTTGTCACCCACCTTCATCTGGAAAACTGCCAGGATCGCGACCATCACGAGGATCACGTAGGACAGCGCGGCGCCGTAGCCGAAGTTGGGATTGCGCAGGAACGACACCTCGAACAGGTAGTGCGACATCGTCATTGAGGTGTAGGCCGGGCCGCCCTGGGTCAGGTTCCACGACTCGTCGAACAGCTGGAGGGTGCCGTTGGTGGACAGGATCGCGGTGAGCAGGATCATGGGCTTCAGCTGTGGCATCGTCACGTACCAGAAGGTCTTGAAGGGGCCGGCGCCGTCGATCTTGGCCGCCTCGATGGACGAGTGGTCGATGTTCTGCAGCCCGGCCAGGTAGAACACCATGTTGTAGCCGGTCCAGCGCCACAGCAGGCCGAGGATGATGACGAAGCGGGCGGTGTCGGTCTCCCCCAGCCAGTTGATGGGGGAGTCGATGAACCCGAGCGTGATCAGCGCGTCGTTGGCGAAGCCGTCGGTGGCGAACATGGTGCGGAACACCAACGAGTAGCTCACCAGGGAGACGGCGGCGGGCAGGAAGATCGCGGTGCGCCAGAACGCCTTGAACCTCAGGTTCGGATCGTTGAGGAGGTTGGCGAGGATCAGCGCCAGGACCAGCATGATCGGAACCTGGACAATGAGGTAGAGGAAGGTGTTGGTTACGGTCAGCCGGAAGATGTCGTCACTGAACATCCGCTGGTAGTTGAACCACAGCGGGTCGGCGTAGTCGAGCCGGCTGCCGCGGCCGGTCTGCAGCGAGAGCAGGAAAGCCCGGAACATCGGATAGAAGTTCATCCAGAGGATGAGCAGGGCGGCCGGGAGGAGGAACACCCAGCCGGTCAGGTTGCGGCGTTGCTCGATGCCGAATCGGCTGCGCTTGTGGGCGGGCTTGGAGCCCACGCCCTCGGGTGGTGCGGCGCTCCGCCGTTGCGCCACCGGGGTGCTGTGTGACATTTCAGGTCCCTTCAGGCATGGGTGGGGGCCGGAGACCGGCCCCCACCCAGGTGGTTGTCAGCGGAGGGTCACCCCATCGCGAACTCGACGTTGGCCTGGGCCTCCTCGAGAGCGGTATTGGGATCGGCGCCGCCCATGATCTTGGTGATGGCTGCGCTCACGGCGTCGCGGCCCTCGTAGTAGTAGACACCCGTGTTGTTGCTGGGGACCTGCTCGGCGTACTCGATGACCTTGGTGAACACGGGTTCGCCACCGAAGAACTCGTGCGGCTCGGCGTAGACTTCGCTGTCCGCGGCGGGAAGCCAGTTGGCCACGGCTCCGGACGCGGGGAGGATGGTGTCATACAGCTCCGGGGAGCCGGCGAAGGTCTTGCTCAGGAAGTCTGCCGCCAGTTCCTTGTCAGCGCTTGAACTGATGGCCCAGGAGGATCCTCCATTCGCGCTGAAGTGCGTGGCATTCTCCACGTTGTCGAGCTTGGGCAGGTTGGTGATGCCCCACTTGCCGGCCTGATCCTCGGCGGACTGGATCGATCCGAGGATCCACACGCCCTGCATGACACCGGCGACGTTGCCGTTCACGAAGGTACCCACGAACTCATCCCATGAGTTCACCTCGACGAAGACCCCGGAATCCACCAGCCGCTGGTAGACATCGATCGCCTCCAGCAGAGCCTCGTTCCCGACGATGGTGGGGTTGCCCTCCTCGTCGAAGAGGCTCGCTCCGGCGGACTGCAGCATCATCATGATCAGGTCGACCGATCCCGCCATCCCCGACGCGAGCGGCTTTCCGGTCTTGGCGAGGACGTCCTCTCCCTTTTCGATGAACTCACTCCAGGTGATATCGGTGAAGTCCTCGACCGTGTAGCCGGCCTCCTCGAGCACGTCGGTGCGAAGCGCGCTAATGGCAGTACCGTTGTCGAAAGGGACCCCGTAGTTGACGCCGTCGACTGTCGAGTAGGCGACGACTCCCTCAGGGAACTCGCTGAAGTCAACGTCGGTATCCGAGAAGTCACTGAAGAGATCCGGGTAGTTGATCACGTTCTTCTGGAACGCAAGGTTCTGCATCAGGAAGATATCGGGAAGTTCATCGAACTCCTGGGACTGCGCGAGCGTGGTCAGCTTCGCCTGGAGGTCGTCCCACGGGGTCTCGACGACCTCGACCTTGACGTCGGGATTCTCCTGCTGATAGATCTTCGCGGCCTCCTCCATCGCGTAGATGTTGAACGCCGGATCCCAGGTCCAGACGGTGAGGGTGCCGCTGCCCTCGGCAGCGTTGTCCCCGGTTGCACCGTCGGTGTTGCCGCCGGAGTCGCCGCCGCAGGCCGCGGCCGCGAGTGCGAGCGGGGTGAGCAGCGAGATGGCCGCGATCCTCTTCCACTTCGTCATTGAAGACTTCCTTAAAGTCGCTGGTGGACGGTGCCGAAGTAACGCTCTCGGCTCCGCGATGGGCCCGCTTTCGTAGCGAGGTCCATGTTTACGTAAACTTAGCAGCACAGCTGAACCGGTGTCTCCGACCTCGTGTAACGGTCACATAACAATCGAATCGACAGCTTAGGTCTCAGAATCTCGGCATGTTTACCTAAACTTCTCCTCCTCCGTCTAGACTCCTGACCATGCGCGCATCAGGCCTCCCGGGTCGCAAGACCGGCCCGTCCATCCAGGATGTGGCTCGGCTTGCCGGCGTGTCCGCACAAACGGTGTCGCGGGTCTCAACGGGATCGCAACCTGTCCGCCCGGAGACTCGCAGAATGGTGCTCGAAGCCATGGACCAACTTGGGTACAGCCCCAACCGAGCTGCACGAGCGCTGCGAGACGGCACGTTCGGCACCGTCGGGATCCTGGCACACCGCTATGATCGCACCGGCGCTGCACTGACCACGGCGGCCGTTGTCGAGGCAGCTGAGGCGCGAGGCTACGCCGTCTCCCTGGTCTCCATCACGACGCCTGACGCTGACCACTGGGAACAGGGCGCCCACCGCATCTCCCATCAGGCTATCGACGGCCTCATCATCATTCGGGCCGAGACCGCGACGCCCAACACCCTCACCTTGCCGGCCGGGATGCCAGTGGTCGTGTCGGACTCACGGCTGATCGGTCACTACCCGGCCGTCACGGCCGACCAGCTCGGCGGCAGCGCCGTCGCCACGCAGCACCTGCTCGACCTCGGCCACACCACCGTCCACCACGTCGCCGGACCGGAGGACTCCGAGCCGGCGTTCATCCGGAAGTCCTCCTGGCGACGCACCCTCGAGATGGCGGGGATTCCCGCGCCGGAGCCGTGGCAGGGGGACTGGACGCCCCGCTCCGGATACGAGGCGGGCAAGGAGATCGCGGCCGACCCGAGCGTGACCGCCGTCTACAGCGCCAACGACGAGATGGCGTTCGGGCTCATCCTCGCGCTGCACGAGGCGGGGAGACGCGTCCCGGAGGATGTCTCGGTGGTGGGGTTCGACGGGATCCCGCTCGGCGAGTTCTCCCACCCGCCACTCACCACCATCCGGCAGGACTTCCAGCGGATAGGTCGGGAACTCGTGGACCTGCTCCTGGCACAGATTCGCGGCCGGGGCACGGGATATGTACCCGCTGAGCGGACAGTGGTGCCCACCGAACTGGTCCTGCGCTCCACCACCGCCCCTCCCCCTGCGTGAAGCCGCGCGCCGATCAGCGCACCAGGTCCCGGCGCGTGAACACGATCCCCGCCGCCACCGTAACCAGGGTGGTCAGCACCGCGCCGTAGGACGCCGCGTCCCAGAATCCGATCACCTGCACCATCTGTCCCGGGGTCGCCTCCCAGCTCACGAACTCGTAACTGCCGTTGACAACCGCAGCCAGGTTCGGTCCGGGCAGGAACCGGAGCCAGGAGGGGACGTCAGGCATGAACCCCGAGATGATCACCTCTGAGATGAACACCGCCAGGATCCCGATACCGACGGCAACCATCGTCGAGCCGACGGCGAACGTGAGGGACGCGGCGAGCAGCGACACGAACACGGTGGCGAGCAGCAGCCGGAGCATCGACAGGGGCAACCCGGCCGAGGCCGTGACGTCGGCCGCACCGCGAACCAGGAGGAACGAGATGGTACCGAACACCGTCCCCGCCGTGATGTGCGCCAGGGTGAGGGCTGCGGCGCCGACGGTGGCGGCGGTCAGCTTGGCCGCCATGACGTGCAGCCTCCTCGGGGTGAAGGTGAGCTGGGTGGAGATGGCTCCGGAGCGGAGCTCTCCCCCGATCAGGGCGGCGGCCATCACCGCGGCCAACCCCAGCACGACGCCGCCCCCAGTCAGGATCTCACTGAGGTAGGCCTCGTAGTTCTGGGGCTGGCGCAGGAAGTCCTCGAGTTTCAGGTCGCTCCAGTCGCCGCAACCTCCGGGCTCGTACTCGCACGCCTGCAGCTTGTCGGCTTCATACTGCGCGAGGTCCGCGCGGGCCTGCCTGTAGTCCCCCTCATGGAGGGGGCGCACCGAACCGCTGGTGCCGATGGCGATGAGCGCACCGAGCACGACCGCCGCGGCGAACATGGCCCACACCATGCGGCGGCTGACCAGGCGCAGGAACTCGGCTTTGATGAGGTTGGTCATGACACTGCCCCCGTGCGGCCGAACCTGCGTGGACGCGGCGTCCCGGACCTTCCCTGGGTGGCCGTGAGGTGCTCGTCGGCGGTCAGGTCCAGATAGGCCTGCTCCAGCGTCGTCCGCGCCAGCACCAGGTGGGAGGGCCACAGGTCCACATCGGCCAGCACCTTGGCGACCTTACGCGGGTCGGCCCGTTCACCCGCCCGGCAACTGACCTGCAGCCGCGCGCCGACGGCGGCGGACTGGAAGCCGGCGCGCCGCAGCGCCTCCGCCGCGAGCGGCAGGTTGTCCACCTCGACCTCCACGCAGGCACCGTCGCCGGACAGGAACTCCGCCAGTTCACCCTCGGCGATCACGCGCCCGCGGCCAATCACGCTCACGGAGTCCGCCACCTGCTCGATCTCGCTGAGGTCGTGGCTGGAGACCAGGACGGTGCGACCGGCGTCGGCGAGCGCCCTGATGGTGGTGCGGATCTCGTGGATGCCGGCCGGGTCCAGGCCGTTGGTGGGCTCGTCGAAGATGAGCAGCTGCGGCTCCTTCAGGAGGGTGGCCGCGATGGCGAGCCGCTGCTTCATGCCCAGGGAGCACTGCTGGAACCGGGTGTCCCCCCGGCCACCGAGACCCACCTCCAGCAGCACCTCCGTCACGCGTCGGCGGCACACGCCCAATGACATCGCCAGCACCTCGAGGTTTCGGCGCAGCGTCATCGAGGGGTAGAACTTCGGCGACTCGACGATGGCGCCGACCTTGTTGATCACCTCAGGCAGGTGCTTGGGCACCTCCTTGCCGAGGAGCTCCATCCGCCCGTGGTCCGCTCGCACCAGGCCCAGCAGCATCCGCAGCGTCGTGGTCTTGCCCGAGCCGTTGGGTCCGAGCAGCCCGTGGACAGCGCCCTCGGGCACGTGCAGGTCGAGACCGGCGACGGCGACGGTGCGCCCGAAGCTCTTGGTCAGGTCGGCTGTCTGCACCGCCCAGTTGCTGGGGGTGCGACTCCAACGCAGGTCGACTGTCATCGGCCCAACCTAGACGAGGCCGTCGCGGCGACCATCGGCCCGCGGCCCACGGCTCGTCAGACCCTGGTCTGGGGTTGGGAAAACCGGCGTGGCGGCCCGGCGCAGCCGTCGCCACAGCCACCAGGAGGGCACCGCGAGCAGGAACATCGAGTAGTAAGGCGCCATGAAGTCCTGCAGCGCGGGAATCACCGACGCGGCGCACACCACCACCAGCCACAGGTGCTGGGAGCGCAGCCGCGGGTGGGCGAGCACCACGAACGGGACCGCCCAGGTCAGGTACCAGGGTTGCGTGGCCGGGCCGAGCAGGGCGAACGCCAGGAGGGCGCCGATGGCGACCACCCAGGGCCGGCCCGCGTCGTCGGGGGGATGCGGACCGTAGCGCCGCAGCAGCCACACCGTCGCCACCAGGATGAGGGCGCTGGAGATGGTGGTGAAGACGGTGATGACCGTCTCGTCGGACAGCAGCTCGTGGAACCGGGTGAACGACGCCACCCAGGAGATGGGTGAGTTGCTGGTGGCCTCCAGCGGGCTGCCGGCCGTGGGATTGCGCCACCCGAAGCCGAGTCCCGTCGCGAGCGAGACCAGCACGAAGACCGCGACCGCCACCAGGCCCGCGGCCACCGCCCGCCGCGCCAACGCCCACCAGTTGCGACGGCGTGGCTCCAGCCCGGCCGCGGCCGCGGCCCAGGCCAGGGCCACGACCGCCACCCCGGCAACGGCAGCTGACTGCTTGACCAGCATCGCGACACCGAGGACCGCTCCGCCGGCGAGCATCCCGCGGTACCCCCGCCAGCCTGGGGCGTGGGCGACGAGGAACGCCACGGCCACCAGTGCCACCATCACGGCGTCGTTGTGGATGCCGCCGACCCACTGGATGACCACCAACGGGTTCAGCAGCCCTGCCCACAGCACCGTCGACGACGCCACCCCCACCCGGCGCGCCAGCCGTGGCAGGCACCAGGCCAGCACCGCCATGGCCACGAGGTTCGGCAGTCGCATCCCCACCGACGAGAGCCACAGGTCACCGCCGAACAGCCACGACACCGCGCGGAAGATCTCCAGGGAGAGCGGGGGGTAGACCGAGGTGGTCTCGAACCAGTGGATCCCCACCAGCAACCCGGCGTCGCCCGCGTCACCGGAGGGCACCAGGTAGGGGTCCAGGCCGTTGTTCATGAGCCAGCCCTGCGCGGCGTAGGACCAGGCATCGCGGCTGTGCAGGGGTGGCGCCGCCAGCAGGGCAGCGCTCCAGATGGTGAGCGTGACCAGCGGCCGTCGCCAGCCGGGACCCAGTTGCCACCACGCCAGGAGCAGCAGGGCGTGCCCGGGGAGCGTCACCAGCGGGCGCCACCAGCTGGCACCGGTCTCCAGGAAGCCGTCCATGTCGAGGGCGGTGGCGAGCGAGACCGTGACGATCCCCACCACGCCCAGGGCCGTCCACAACCAGCCGGCGGGGCTGCTGGCCGGGTTCGTCCGGAGTCGGAGCGCGGCGGCGTCGGCAGGTGACAAGGCGTGCGGACCTCCCTCGGATGGCTCCGACAGCATACTGGGCGGCGGTTACCCTAGAGCAGGGGAAATCGCCACTTCTCCCACTGAGCGAACGAGAGGAATGGCCATGAGCAGGAAGCGGCACCAAGTCGTTGTGATCGGCTCCGGATTCGGCGGCCTCTTCAGCACCAAGGCACTCAAGCACGCCGACGTCGACATCAAGCTCATCGCGCGCACCACCCACCACCTCTTCCAGCCGCTCCTCTACCAAGTGGCGACGGGGGTGCTGTCGGAGGGCGAGATCGCACCGGCCACCCGCGAGATCCTGCGCCGCCAGAAGAACGCGCAGGTCCTGCTAGGGCTCGTCGAGGACGTGGACCTGGCGCAGAAGGTGGTCAAGTGGCGCTTCCATGACCAGTACCAGGAGACCGCCTACGACTCGCTGATCGTCGCCACCGGCGCCGGCCAGTCCTACTTCGGCAACGACCACTTCGCCACCTTCGCCCCCGGCATGAAGACCATCGACGACGCCCTGGAGCTCCGGGCCCGGATCTTCAAGGCATTCGAGGTGGCCGAGTTCACCACCGACCCGGAGGAGCGCCGTCGGCTCATGACCTTCGTGGTGGTGGGCGCCGGACCCACCGGAGTCGAGATGGCCGGTCAGATCCGCGAGTTGGCAGCCGCGACGCTGAAGCGCGACTTCCGCTCCATAGATCCGGCCACCGCCCGGGTCATCCTCGTCGACGGCGCGGACCAGGTGCTGCCCCCCTTCGGCCCCGAGCTGGGCGAGGCCACCCGGCGCAAGCTCGAAGGCCTCGGAGTCGAGGTGCAACTCAACTCCATCGTGACCGACGTCGACGAGCGCGGCATCAGCATCAAGCGGGCCGACGGCAGCACCGAGCGCATCGAGTGCTTCTGCAAGGTGTGGGCAGCGGGTGTGCGGGGCGACGAGCTGGGCAGGGCCCTGGCCGAGCAGAGCGGCGCCGAACTTGACCGGGCCGGCCGGGTCGTCGTCCAGCCGGACCTGAGTCTGCCGGGCCACCCCGAGGTCTACGTCATCGGGGACCTGATGTCGTTCCCGGGAGTCCCCGGGGTGGCGCAGGGCGCCATCCAGTCCGCCAAGCACGCCGCGAAGGCCATCCGCGCGCGCGTTGAGGGGACACCGCCCCCCGGCGACTTCAAGTACGTGGACAAGGGATCCATGGCCACCATCTCCAAGTACTCGGCCGTGGTGAAGATGGGCCGGATCCGACTGACGGGGTTCATCGCGTGGGTGGCGTGGCTGTTCCTGCACCTGCTCTACATCGCGGGCTTCAAGCAGCGGGTCACCACCCTGCTCAGCTGGACCCTCAGCTTCGTCACCAACGGCCGGTCGCAGCGGGTGGTCACCAACCAGCAACTGGTCGGCAGGCTGGCGCTGGAGCGACTCGGCTCCCACAGCTCCGGCAGGCTGATCCGAGGCAGCGACGAGGCCGAGACCGATGACGACGAGGTCCCCTACCATGAGGGGAACTCGACCGCCGCCGAATAGGAGCAGCCCGCATGCACGCATTCCTCCGAGTCCTGCGCGACATCGGGCTGATGTTGGCCCGCATAGTCGTCGGCGTGGTCCTGCTGGCCCGCGGGTGGCACCGCTGGCAGGTCGCGGGGATCGCGGAGGAGGTCAGCCTCATGGAGAGCGCAGGCATCCCCTCGGCGACGACGCTGATCTGGCTGGTGATCGGCTTCGAGATCATCGGGGGGATCCTGCTGGTGTTCGGCCTGGCGACTCCGCTGATCGGCTTCGGGATGATCGCGCTGAACGTGGGCATCATCGTGCTCCTGCGCGCTGACGAGGGGTTCTACGTCCACGAGCACGGCTGGGAGTACAACGCCGTGCAGGCCGTGATGGGACTGATCTTCCTCACCCACGGCTCGGGCCGGGCGGGGCTCGACAGCCTGTTCACACAGCCGAAGGACGATCGCCAGGAGGAACTGATCGTCGAGGACGCGGACCCCACCCGGATCCAGACCCGCGAGTACTGACCGCGACGTCGGCCGACCCGGCCCCGGTTCGCAGCAGACTCACAGCCGGTTCACAGGAAAGTCTTGGCGAACCCATGGTGATCGGGTGCAGAGTTGGGGCATGGCCCCCGCTGAATCCGAGACCCTGCGCCACCCCGATGGCACTCCCATCCGCGTGCTGACGGTGGACGACGAACCCAGCCTCATCGAACTGCTCTCCATGGCCATGCGCTACGAGGGCTGGGAGGTCCACACCGCCCAGACCGGTACCGACGCGGTGCGGGTGGCGCGCGAGACGCAGCCTGACGCCATCGTCCTGGACATGATGCTGCCGGACTTCGACGGCCTCGAGGTGATGCGCCGGATCCGCACCGAGCGCCCGGACGTGCCGGTGATCTTCCTGACCGCCAGGGACGCCGTCGCCGACCGCATCCAGGGGCTCACGGCCGGCGGCGACGACTACGTCACCAAACCGTTCAGCCTCGAGGAGGTCATCGCACGGCTCCGTGGTCTGCTGCGCAGGTCCGGCGCCACCACCGTCGCCGCCAGCACCCAGCTGGTCGTCGGCGACCTCGTGCTCGACGAGGACTCCCACGACGTCACCCGCGCCGGGGAGCCCGTCAGCCTGACCGCCACGGAGTTCGAGTTGCTGCGCTACCTCATGCGCAACCCCCGGCGCGTGCTCAGCAAGGCCCAGATCCTCGACCGGGTGTGGGACTACGACTTCGGCGGCCAGGCCAACGTCGTGGAGCTCTACATCTCCTACCTGCGCAAGAAGATCGACGCCGGCCGCCCGCCCATGATCCACACGATGCGCGGCGCCGGCTACGTACTGAAGCCGGCCACCCAGTGATTACCCGGGGCACCCTCTCCAGCCAGCTGCGCAACCGCGTCACGCTGCTGGTGGCGGTGCTCGCCATCTTCCTGGCGGCCGGAGTGCTGGCCGCCGCCAGCACCATCCTCTACGGGCAACTGGACAACCAGCTCGACGCCGCCTGGGACCGCCAGCAGGGGGCCGCCGGCGGGCAGGGCACCAGGGCACCCGGCATCGACGTGCCAGGGATGAGCCAGGGCACAATCGTCGTCGCAGTGATGCCCAACGGCGAGATCCGGGGCAACACGATCGGCGCGGCTGCCGTCGAACCGCTCACGGTGGACGCGGCCGAGGCACTGCTCGAGGTGCCCCCGGACAGCCGCAAGCACACCGTCCAGGTCCCCGGCATGGGCAGCTACCGCGTGGAGGCGAGGGCCTACCGGCTCCACGTCATCGTGGCCCTCCCCCTGATCCAGGTCCAGCAGACCCTCGGGGTGCTGGCGCTGTTCGCGGCTGGGCTGGGTCTGGTCTCTGTGGTCGCGGCCGCGTTCGCGACGATGGCCACCGCCGACGCCGCCACCCGTCCGCTGCGGGCGCTGGGACGCGCGTCGGTGGAGGTGTCGCAGTTGGCGCTGGACAGCGGTGAGGTCGAGGTCAAGACCCGGGTGCAGCCCCCCACCGACCTGCCGCCGACGCACGAGGTTGCCCAGCTCACGACGGCGTTCAACCACATGCTCGCCAATGTCGAGGGTGCGCTGGCGGCTCGGCACGCGTCGGAGACCAAGCTGCGCCGCTTCGTCGCCGACGCCTCCCACGAACTGCGCAACCCACTGGCGAGCATTCGCGGCTACTCGGAACTGGCCGAGCGCGCCACCAGACAGGGCGGTGAATCCGCCACCGAGGACGTGGCCTTCGCGCTGGGCCGGATCGGGTCGGAGTCCCACCGCATGACCAAACTCGTCAACGACCTGCTGCTGCTCGCCCGGCTGGACGCCGACACGCCCACCGAACCCCGGCCGGTTGACCTGGTCGAGACCGTCCTGAACGCCGTCCATGACAGCCGCGCGGCCAGCCCCGACCACAACTGGCGCCTCGACCTGCCACCCGACGGCCTGCTCGTCCTCGCCGACTCCGACCAGCTCCACCAGGTGGTGACGAACCTCCTTGCCAACGCCCGCACCCACACCCCAGCCGGGACGACGGTGACCACCACCGTCGCCGCGGTCGACGGGAGGGCGAGGCTCACCGTCGCCGACGACGGACCGGGGATCTCACCGGAGGTACTCCCCCACGTCTTCGAGCGGTTCTCGAGGGCGGACGCGGCGCGTTCCCACACCTCGGAGAGCTCGACCGGCCTGGGACTCGCCATCGTGCGCGCAGTCGTCGAGCGCTTCGGGGGCCACACGACGGTGGAATCGCGGCCAGGGCGCACCTGCTTCACGGTGTGGCTCCCGCTGGCCCAGCACACGGAACCGTTGGCCGAGTAGCCGACGAGAACCCCCAACCGGCCCCCCACCGCTGGTCGAGTAGCCGACGAGGAACGAGTCGGCGTGTCGAGACCACCCACACCGTGGGATTCCAGAACGCAAACCCGGCGTGTCATGGACGGTCTCCGTCCACGACACGCCGAGTTCGCGTTTTCAGATCCCGGGCTGGAACCTAGGCACCGCAGGTGACTCGCGCCAGGGCCCAGTCACCGTGATCGTTGCCGACGCCGTCGCCACCGTCGGTGACCCGCAGGGAAAGGGTCTGGACGCCGGAGATGTCGAGATCCAGTTCCACCGACGGGTCACTGCCCCGCAGCACGCCCGTCTGGTGTATCAGGTTCCCGTCCCCGTACACCGCGAACTGGATGGAGCCCCTGGTCTGGGCGTCATCGACGCCGACGACCGCCTGGAACTGCGTGCACTCCCCGCCCAGGCCGAAATCGACCCGCGAGTAGGCGTGCGCACCGATTCCCTTGGGGTACGTGACCCCGTCGAGCCGCAGCGGGCCGCCGTCGCCGGAACCCTGTTCACCGTTGGCGAGGTCCCATTCGATGGGTCCCCAGCCGTTGGTGGGGGTGCCGACGATGCGGTGCTGCATGTCGGAGAGGTAGGCCTCGCCGGCGGGGAGGGGCGGGATGACCCGCACCTGCGCCGTCGAGGTGACCTCCGCGAGCCTGCCGTCGACCGTCCCGGAACCGGTGAACACGATGGCCCCGTCGCCGGCGTCAGCGGGCACCGCCACCGTCCAGACCTGGGTGGAGGTCTCGCCGAAAGCGAGCGTCGCCGCTCCGGCGGTGGTGACCTCCGCGGTCCAGCCCTCGGGGAGCTGCAGGGCGTGGGTCACCCCGGTGGTCTGCTCGTTGTAGGAGCTCACGGTGGTGGTGACGGTGATGTCGCCACCGGCCTCCACCGACCGCGGCGCCTCGATGCCGCCCGCAAGGCAGGCACCCGACTCCGCGGCCCCGAGGTCCTCCACCCGAAGGTTGTCGATGGTCAGGTTGTGCTGGGTGTTGGGCCCGGTCAGCTTGTCGATCGCGATGAACGGGACACCGCACGACGACGCCGAGAACTCCGCCGAGTACGTGGCGGTCTCGCGCTGCTCGCCGAGCACGTCGGTGACGGCGTCGACCGTGACGTTGCCGCCCTCGGTGACGACGTCGTGGCCCAGGCGGACCCGGTGCTGGTCGGCGTAGGTGGTCTGGTGGTCGAACGAGACCCGGTACTGGCGTCCCGCCTTGAACGGGATCACACCGGGCGCGGTCTTGAGGATCTCGCCGGTGTTCTCGTTGTTGGCCATCAGGGACCAGCGGCCGTCGAGCACGTTGTCGTTGAGCTTGCCGCCCTCGACCACGGAGCCGTTCAGCGCCACTCCCCACCAGCCCCGCTGTGAGTAGGGCTCGTGGACCTCGGCCAGCTGGGTGCGGGCGTCGCCGCCCCGGTTGCCGGCCCCGGTCACGAACGGGAAGTAGCCGGTGTCGATGTTCTCGAAGTCCTCGAAGAAGATCGTCCCCGCCGTCGGTTCGTCGTCGGTGGCCGGCACGTACGCGACCACGCGCAGGTCGTCGACGGAGACCTTCGCCTCACCCGCCTCCGCGGAGACGTTGAGCACGACGGGGCCGCCGGTGGTGGTGAAGGTCACGCGCAGCCGCTGGAAGCCCGTGTCGCGCTTCTCGTCGGAGGCGGTGGCGTTGGGCACAGTGGAGGCCGTGATCCGGTTGGCGACGCGGTTGCCCTTGCCCTTGCCCTCGGCGTAGCCGGCGGCGGTGACGCTTCTGCCGTTGACGCCGACGGTGACGGGCCGCTGCTTGCCCTCCTCGATCTCGATCCAGGCCCAGGCGCTGTAGGTGCCTGCGGGCAGGTCCAGCTGCTGCCCCAAGGACGCCGCCTCCGGGCCGAACTCGGCCTGGAAGTTGCCGCGGTCGGTCCGGACGACGGTGACCTCACCGTCGGTGTCGTAGGCGTCGAGGGTGCCGGAGAAGAACCCCGGATCGGCGATGCCGCTGGCCTGTCCCCAGTCCGGTACCACCGGGTCGGGGGCTTCGGACGTCGGGTAGAGCACGTAGGCGACGCCGTCTGTGGCGTCCAGGGTGATGGCACCGTCGGTGGGTGTGACGGTCCCGACCTCCACCCGGCCCGTGTCGGTGAGCTCGAACAGCGTCAGCGACGTCTGCGAGGCCCACGCGTCGGTGAGCTCCCAGGTGGTCGACCCGCCGCCGATGTTGTAGTGGTAGAGCCGCGGCTCGCCGCCGTCGGTCCACGGCAGCAGGTAGGCGCCGTCGGCGTAGACGGTCGCGCCGTCGAAGTCGATGGTGCGGTCGGTGGGGATCTGCGAGCCGGAGACGCTCTCGACGTCGGAGGCCGCGACGGTCCCGTTGGCGAAGGTGATCTCGTTGTCGGTCCACTTCACGATGTCGGAGCGCTGCAGGAACTTCACCGGCAGGTTGCGCTCCCACACGTTGGCGATGAACTCGTCGTAGTCGACGTGGCCGGTCCAGCCCTCGAAGTCGACGATGTTGGAGTTGGACAGGATGGGATGGGGGTTCCAGGTGTCGCGCTTGGAGTTGTGGACGAAGCGGATCACGTCGGAGTTGATGCCCTTGTTGGAGGCGCCGCCGTAGTTCTCGTCCTGCGACCAGTGGGACCACACGCTCTGGTCGGCCAGCTTGTCGGACCACTCGGATCCGATCACCCAGCCCTGCTCGGCCAGCCCTCTGCCCAGGCGCTGCGCCTCCCAGCCGTTGGGGTAGTAGACGTCCAGGTAGAGCCAGTTGAGGTTCTCGGGGCGCTCGTCCCAGAACTCCTGGAACCGCTCCAGCACCCTGCCAGTGGCCAGGTCCTTGGGGCCGTCGATGTAGTAGGACTGGTTCATCCAGCCCCAGGCCTTGCGGGGCGGCATCTGCAGCAGTTCCTCGCTGAACTCGTGCGCCTCGGAGTAGGACTCGGTGGCGTTGACGTGGACGCCGTAGCTGGTGTTGAAGTCCACGCTCGCCTCAGCCAGTGTGTTCAGGTCCTCCAGCCCGCCGGCCCGCTCGTTGTAGTGCCCGGCGTAGTCGGGGTGCGCGGAGTCGTGGCCCTCGGCCTGGTAGCCCTTGAGCAGCGCCTTCTGGCCGAGGTTGTCGGTGGCCAGCGAGATGCGCTTGGTGTCGTCCAGGGTGCGCAGGAACGGGTGCGTGGCCTGCGAGACGATGTTGAACGGGATTCGCGAGATGACCTCGTCGGCGACCTCGTCGGAGCCGTTCGGGAACTCGGTGATGGCGCGGGCGGCGATCCCGGCGTCCTGCCAGTCCACCAGCTCGTCGGCGTTGGCGTCCGCGGTGACCCGGACCTCCACGAACGGGTTGTCCTCGCGGCCGATCGCGCCGTCGTGGGCCTCCACGGCCTCACTCAGCCAGGTCCACGTCCCGGACCAGACCGAGCCGTACCTGGCGTTGTCGCTGGCAAAGACCTGGCGCTGCCAGCGGTTGTTGTCGGTGCCGACGCGACCCTTGGTCGAGGCCGCACCGGTGTTGTCCTCGACGGCGTTGGTGTCGAACGCCGCAGCCAGCTGGGAGTTGTTGGCCAGCACCAGCCAGGAGCCCTGGACCTCGCCGGCCGGGGTGGCCGCGATGTTCTCGAAGCGGTCGCCGTCGGTGCCACGGTTCACGGTCATCAGGCCGGCGGTGAGCTGGGAGGCCGGGTCACCGGACCAGACGGTCACCAGGTCGTGGCGCGGGATCCGGATGCGGTTAACGTCGCTTCCCGGGTCCACGAGGTTGGCGAACTCAAGGCGCAGGGTGTCGTCGGCGACGGTGGCCACGACGTCGAAGGAGACGCCGGGCAGGCCCGGCAGGGTGATCGCGTAGGTCGCGGTGGCGCCGTCGACGACGGGCGCTGCCACCGTTACAGCCTGCTGCACCTCGTTGACCAGGACTGAGGTCAGCGGGCCGCCAAGCCTGCCGACGAGCTGGTCCTCCCCCAGCCGGTAGTCGACGACCTGCGGGAACTCGGGATGGAGCCGGACGCGGAAGTCGCCGTCGGCGATCTCGACGACGCCCTCAGGGACCTCGGGCAGCAGCGGACCGGAGGCCGGCGGCTCGGAGGAGCCGTCGTCGGATGCGACGTCGGCGTTGAACTCGGCCAGCGACGCGACGGTCTCCGGTGGCGAGATCGGGGAGTCGGCGCTGCGGCCTCCCCATGAGCTGAGGTAGACGAGCTTGGCGCAGTTGGCGGCCACCGGCGCGTCGAGTGTGATGGTCCGCTCCTGGGCGTAGGAGGCGACGTCACCCGGGAATGAGCCGGTGGCGGCGAGCGTGTAGTCGGCGCTGGCGCAGTCGCCGGCGGCGGTCCACAGTTCGTACTCGTTCACGCGGCCGGAGCCGTTGGAGGACTGCCGGGGCGTCAGGCGGACCTGGCCGAGCTGCACGGGCTCGGGAGCGATCCGCACCGTGATGTGGTGCGGCAGTGGGTCCACCCCACCGGCCCACTGGGTGTGCCAGTAGGTGGCGGCGTCGCCGTCGAGCACCAACTCGGCCGGGCCGTTGGCGCCCTCGCCCGTGGTCTCCACCGAGTCGACGTCGACCACTTCCATTTGGCCCTGCGGCAGGGCGGTGTAGGTGACCTCGGCCTGCGCGGGTCCGGCCGGGAGGGCCACCACCCCTCCCAGTGCAAGGCCCGCCACCAGTGCCATCGGCAACAGCGGTCTGGTATTCAGCTTGGACATCCTTGTCCTCTCATCTCGGGTTCACTCTTCAGGAGCCTGATCCCCCATCGGCGTCCCCCGGCAACCTATTTGGGCATCGGGCCAAGTCACCGCGACGCCGGACCATCGATCAGCCGAAATGAGCGGATGGGCGGTTGTACGCTGGTGCCTCACCACGAACAGTCAGGAAGCCAATGGACATCCCCCGCGACGCTCTGGTCAGGATGATCGACCACACCCTCCTGAAGACCGACGCCACCGCCGCGCAGGTCTCCGAGTTGATCGCCGAGGCGCGCGAGCTCGGCACCTACAGCATCTGCGTCTCGCCGTCGATGCTGCCCATCACCGAGGACCTGGGCAGCGTCAAGCTCGCGACAGTCTGCGGCTTCCCCTCCGGCAACCACACCCCCGCCACGAAGGCGGCGGAGGCGGCCGAGTCCTCCAAGCTGGGCGCTGACGAGATCGACATGGTGATCAACATCGGCCTGCTGAAGGCCGGCACGCCAGAGCTGGTGGTCCAGGAGATCGAGGCGGTGCGGGCGGCCACGAGCGGGGTGCTGAAGGTGATCATCGAGTCCGCGGCGCTGACCGACGACGAGATCGTCGAGGCCTGCCACGCAGCCGAGACCGCGGGCGCCGATTACGTCAAGACCTCCACCGGGTTCCACCCGGCCGGCGGGGCCACGGTCCACGCCGTCGAACTGATGGCCAAGACGGTCGAGGGTCGCCTCGGGGTCAAGGCCTCCGGTGGCATCCGGGACTGGGCGACGGCGCAGGCGATGGTGGCCGCCGGCGCCACCAGGCTGGGCCTCTCCGGCAGCCGCGCCGTGCTCGACGGCGCACCGGCCGAGGGAGACGGCGGCTACTGACATGAGTGGCCGTCATGCCTGAGTGGCTCCAGTCCGGACTCACCGGACTCGGCGCGGGCGCGGCCCTGCTGCTCGGCAGCCTGGTGGCGTGGTGGGCACGTATCCCCAGCAAGATCGTGGCCGCCATCATGGCCTTCGGTGCCGGAGTCCTGATCTCCGCGCTGGCCTTCGAACTGGTCGACGAGGCCGTCAACACAGGTGGGCTCGTCGCGACCGTGTGGGGGTTCCTCGTCGGCGCCGTCGTGTACGTCGCGCTGAACCTCCTGCTCGCACGGCACGGCGCCAGGCATCGCAAGCGCTCCGGCGAGAAGCAGGCAGCGGCCGCGGGCGGCACGGGCGGAGCCATCGCCATCGGGGCGCTGCTGGACGGCATCCCCGAATCCATGGTGCTGGGTCTGGGCTTCCTCACCGGCGGCGGCGTGAGCTTCACGATGCTGGCAGCCGTGTTCATCTCGAACTTCCCAGAGGGCCTGTCGAGCACCGCCGGCTGGAAGCAGGCCGGCCGCAGCAAGCTCTACGTGTTCGGCGTCTGGGGCGGGATCGCCCTCATCTCGGGCGTCGCCGCCCTTGCCGGATACACCCTCCTCGACGGCGCCTCCCCGGGGACGCTGGCGTTCGTGAACGCGCTGGCAGCCGGTGCGATCCTGGCCATGATCACCGACACGATGATCCCCGAGGCGTTCCAGGAGGACGCGATGTACTCGGGGCTGCTCTCCACGCTCGGCTTCCTCGCCGCGCTGTCCC
The DNA here is from genome assembly GCF_020687685.1 of Tessaracoccus sp. OS52. GTDB lineage: Bacteria > Actinomycetota > Actinomycetes > Propionibacteriales > Propionibacteriaceae > Arachnia. The sequence goes on from NZ_JAJEWM010000005.1 coordinate 58,584, forward strand.
TGCACCACCTGGGCTGAGAGCCGGGCCAGAAATCCTTCAGTCCGCGAACTGGCGGGCGTACAGCGTCGCGTACAGGCCCTGTTCCGCGAGCAGGTCGTGGTGCGTGCCCCGTTCGACCACCTGGCCGCCGTTGACGACGAGGATCTCGTCGGCGTCGCGGACCGTGGACAGGCGGTGCGCGATCACGACGGCGGTGCGACCCTCGCGCGCGACGTCGAGCGCCTTCTGCACGAGGTGCTCGGAGTCGGAGTCGAGATGCGCCGTCGCCTCGTCCAGCACGATGACCGGCGGTGCCTTCAGCAGCAGGCGGGCGATCGCGAACCGCTGGCGCTCGCCGCCGCTGAGCCGGTAGCCGCGCTCACCGACGACGGTCCCAAGCCCGTCGGGCAGCCTGCGCACCAAGGTGGCGATCTGCGCCTGCTCCAGCGCTTCCCACAACTGCTCGTCCGTGGCGTCCGGGCGGGCGTAGCGGAGGTTGGCCCCGATGGTGTCGTGGAACATGTGGGCGTCCTGCGTGACGTAGCCGACGGTGTCGTAGAGGCTCTCGAGCCTGAGCTTGCGCACGTCGATGCCGCCCACCTCGACAGTGCCCGAGTCGGGGTCGTACAACCGCGCGATGAGGTTGGTGACGGTGGTCTTCCCGGACCCCGACGGCCCGACCAGCGCGACCGTCTGCCCCGGCGACGCCTCGAAGGAGACCCCCCGCAGCACAGGCTCGTTGGGCGACTCCTTGGTGACCGCACCCGGCTCCAGGGACGCGAGGGACACGGTCCCGGCGTCGGGGTAGGTGAACCACACGTCCCGGAAGGCGATGGTGGCGCCCGCCGGAACGTCGACCGCGTCCGGGGCGTCGACGATGGCGGGCTGAAGGTCAAGCACCTCGAAGACCCTCTCGAAGCTGACCAGCGCGGTCATCACGTCGACGCGCAGGTTGGTGAGCTGCATCAGCGGACCGTAGAGGCGGGCCAGCAGCGTGACCAGCGCCGTCAGCGTCCCGATGGTGAGCTCCCCCCGGATCACCGCGGCACCGCCGAACCCGTAGAACATCGCCGTCGCGAGCGCCGCCACCAGCCCCATGGCCGTCATGAACACCCGCGAGACCATCGCGATCTGCACGCCGGCGTCGGCGACGGCGCGTGCCTGGCCCTCGAAGTGGTCGTGTTCGCGGGTGGGGTCGCCGAAGAGCTTGACGAGCAGCGCGCCGGAGACGGAGAACCGCTCGGTCATCGTCGAGGTCATCTCGGCCTGGTACTGCATCCGGTTCTTGGTGATGCCAGCCAGCCGCGTGCCCACGGCGCGGGCGGGGATCATGAAGATGGGCAGCAGGACGAGGGCGGCCAGCGTCAGCTGCCACGACAGCACCATCATGGAGATCACAACCAGCACGAGCGTGGAGACGTTGCTCACCGCCGACGACAGCGTCGAGGTGAAGGCCTGCTGCGCACCGTTGACGTCGTTCTGGAGGCGGGAGACCAGCTTTCCGGTGTTGGAACGGCTGAAGAACGCCAGCGGCATCCGCTGGACGTGGTCGAACAGCTGGGTGCGCATCAGCAGGATCAGACCCTCGCCGATCCGCGAGGAGCACCACCGTTCCACGATGCCGAGCGCTGCGCTCAGGACCGCCATCCCCGCCACAGCCAGGGACAGCTGGACCACCAGGTCGAGGTTCCGGCCGAGGACGCCGTCGTCGATGATCCGCTGGAACAGCAGGGCGGGGGCGACCGACAGCGCGCTGCCGATGACCAGCGCCAGCAGGAACACCGTCACCAGGCCCTTGAACGGGGCGCCGTAGGCGACCACGCGGCGGAAGGTGCCCTTGGCCAGCTTGTGTTCGGTGATCTCCCTGTCCCTCGCGAGGCCGCCCATCATGGCGCCGCCGCCACCCCCGCGCATCAGCCCACCTGCGCTTCGGTGCTGGACGTGCGCCGGTTGGAGCGCTGCAGCGCCCGCAGCGTCGCCACCCGGAACAGCCGGGCCGTGGGCAGGCCAAGGGGCCGCGACAGCTGCGCGCCGAGCGTCGACCCCGCCGCGAGCGCAAGTCCCACCATGACGGCCTGGCCGAGGCTCACCTGCGCCTGGACGGAGATGGGCCCGTCGAAGGACTGGATCAGTTCGTACAGGCCCCGGTACAGGGCCGAGCCGGGCATCATCGCCACCACGCCCGTGGTGATGAGGGCTATCTGGGGCACGCGCACCTTGCCCGTCACGATCTGGGCGAGGAATCCCACCACAAGGGCGCCAAGGGCAGCAGCGCCCGCCCAGTTCCCGATCCAGGGCAGGCTGAACTGGTAGGTGACCCACCCGACTGCGGCGAGTAGCGAGGCCCACGGGATGGCCTCCAGACTGAGCTGGAACCCGAACCCGACGCCGATGGCGATCATGCACGCCCACAGGATCTGCAAGGCCGAAGGGGTCGCGTACCCGGCGGTGGGTGCGATGTAGCCCTCGACGCCGATCTTGATGCCCACCCAGAGCGTGACCAGCACGCCGACGACGATGCCGCTGGTCTGCAGGACAGCGTCCAGGCTCCGGGCCGTGGCCGTGATGAGGTTGCCGTCCATCGCGTCCCGGGCCGCGGCGACGACACCGACCCCGGCCAGCAGCGACACGATTCCGGAGGCCACTATCAACGACGGCGAGACCGACACGAAGTAGCCCTGCTGCAGTGAGCGCAGGTGCATGATGGCGATGGCCAGCGCGGTGGGGACCGCGGCACCGAACGCCTGGATGAAGAACACCGAGAGCTGGGTGCGGGCCAGCAGGAGCTGCACCAGGTAGAGCAGCGCGTTGGCGATGGCAGCGAGCAGGATCTCCAGGGGGCGGCCGCCCAGGATGGCGGCGACGCCGGCGCCGGTCACTGCCTGACCCAGGCAGATCACCCAGCCACGGTAGGGGCGCACGTCCCGGTAGAGGGCCTCGAGCTGTTCCCTGGCCTCGTCGAGTTCCAGTTCCCGCTCGCCGATCCGGTCGAGCAGCCGCATCAGCCGGGCGATGGTGGTGTAGTTGGTCCGGCGCGTTCGGACGCCGCGGAAACCGGTGATCGGCTCGGCCCTGCCGCGCCTGTGGTAGCTGATGGTGACCGAGGTCCAGGTGACGTCGACGTCGGCACTGAGCCCGTAGGCGGCGGTGACCGTGAGCGCGAACGACGTGGCCTCCGACGTCACGGCCCCGGCCTGGATGGCGAGCTCGGCGACCCGGAGCGCGAGATCGACGACGGCGGCCGCCCGCAGGTGGTCCACCTGCGACGGCGGTGACTGGTCGTGCCTGGTCGGCTCCTCCCGGAACCACCTGCGCACGTTGCTCCGAACCGCTACTGCCATGCTCTGCGCCCCTCTCCGCAGACCAAAGTAGTCGACGGTGGCAGGGGGTCGAAGCCAGCCACTAGGCTCAGCCCATGCTTCTCAGCGACAGGGACATCCTCAAGGGCGTCGAAGAGCGCTCCATCCGACTGGATCCGTGGGAACCGGGAATGGTGCAGCCCTCCAGCGTGGACGTGCGGTTGGACAAGTACTTCCGGGTTTTCGAGAACCACCGCTACCCGCACATCGACCCCGCACAGGAACAGCCGGACCTGACCCGCATGATCGAGGTCCCAACGGGTGAGCCGTTCGTGCTGCATCCCGGCGAGTTCGCCCTGGCCTCCACCTTCGAGCAGGTGACCCTCGGGCCATCCGTCGCAGCGCGCCTGGAGGGGAAGTCCTCGCTCGGGCGGCTGGGGCTCCTGACCCACTCGACGGCAGGGTTCATCGACCCGGGCTTCAGCGGCCACGTGACGCTGGAGCTGTCGAACACCGCCACGCTGCCGGTGATCCTGTGGCCGGGGATGAAGATCGGCCAGCTGTGCTTCTTCCAGCTCAGCTCACCGGCCGAGCACCCTTACGGCTCGGAGAAGTACGGCTCCCGCTACCAGGGACAGCGGGGACCCACGCCGTCGCGCTCACACCTGAACTTCCACCGCACGCAGGTCTGACCCCGCACCCAGCTCTTGGGTGTGGCGCCCCCAGCTCTTAGGTGTGGCGCAAAGGACGAATGACCGTCGTTTCGGCCACACCCAAGCGGCCGGGACGGTCGGGATTCGGGCTCAGGCCCGCTGTGGCCTGCGCAGCACGGTGAACCAGCGGTTGCCGTAGGACACCTGCTGACCCTCCTTGACCCGGACTTGGGTGCCGACGGGGCACGGCTCCAGCTCGCCGCCCTGCGTCACCAGTGCGGTGCCGTTGGTGGAGCCGCGGTCCACGACGTAGACGCCGCGCGGGTCCGTGGCGATCAGCACGTGGGTGCGCGAGATCATCCGGCCGTCACCACCCGAGGGCACCAGGTGGACGTCCGGGTCCCCCTGGGTCTTCTGCGGATTGCGCCCCAGCAGCACGGTCACGTTCAGTTCGACCTCGCGGCCGTCGTCGAGCCGGATGTACCACCCCTCGTCGCCGGGGCGGGCGCCGTCGTTGCCGAGTGGCTTGGCGATCCTCGTGCCGTCGTCGTCCTCCTCGACGGCGCCGAAGTCACGCTGCCGCACGCGCGGCGTCTCCGGAGCCCCACCCTGTCCGGGCGGCTCGATGACCGACGACGGCGTCGGCAACGGAATCCAGCCCTGGTTCACCCGGACCGGCGGCGTCGCCTGGTGGGGTGGGACGGGCGGCTGCTGGGCGGGTGCTGAGTGCTGCTGCTGAGCCGGGGCGGGCACGAATGGTGCGGTGGGCTGGACCAGGGGGTCCCCAATCTGCCCGGCAGCCCGGGAGGGTTTGCCCCAGGGCTGCTGCGCCGGCTGGCCACCCTGACCACCAGCCGCCACCGGCGGCCGCTGCGAGGGCAGTGCTCCGTTGGGTCCCGCCTGCCGGTCACCCGAGGACGGGCGGGTGGCGATGATGGGTTCGGTCTCCAGGTGGGGCATCCAGGGAGGGGGCGCCGGGGACTCGTCCTTGGGAGCGTAGCTGCCCCAGGACTCCCGCGACTCCTGGGGACCCGAGCCGCCGGGCGCGAACGCGCTGGAGAGGTGCGGCGGGAGGCCGACGGTCCTGCCGGAGTTCCCGCGCCGCGCCTGCGTGCTTCGCTCGCTGGCTGAGGCGTCTGGTCTGGGCTCGACGAGCACGGCCCGAACCGCCATGTCGTGCCAGCCCTGGCGGCGCTCATGGATGACCAGGAAGACCAGCAGGGCGATGCCGCCGACCACGGTTGCCATCAGTGCGCCGAAGATCAATTGCCGCAGGAAGAAGCGCCACCACCCGATCGGACGGCCGTCACCGATGCCCACGAGCCGCAGTCCCATCGCCCTGGCACCCAGGCCGGCGCCACGGGAGCCGTAGGCCCACCACTGGACCAGCCCGTAACCGCCGCACAGGACTGCCGCCGCGATCCCGGCGACGAGAACCACGGTGGGTGAGTCAAGGACCTGCAGCACCAACGCCAGCACACCGCCGACGAGGGCGATCGGCAGGGCGTCGATGACGGCAGCGAGGAACCGCTTGCCGATCCCGGCCACCGCGACTCCGCGCGGGATGAACCGACTCACACCTTCCCCTTCCTTGACGGGCGTCTCCCTCGCCAGACTAGCGGCACCCGAGCTTCGACAGCATCCCGCACGCGACTACCTGACCCTGCGGAAGGACTTGGTGGACAGCCTGGAAGCCAACCATCGGGGCCAGCTGACGGAGCGGCGCATTCCGCGGTCCACCTGCTTCGTCGAATCCCAGAACTCACGGACGGTTCGTTCGCTCGGCTCCCCGGGAGCGAACACCAGCCAGTCCGCCTCGGTGGACACCCGGATCGGGTCGGTCTTGTCCGCGACCTTGGGGAAGTCGTCGAGGAGTTGCTGCGCCTGCTCGGAGCGGGTGGCCGACGGCGACGGCGAGCGGCCGAGGTCCCGGGCACGGTCCACCAGTTCGGACCAGGCACCGGCCACCCGGTTGGCCATCTCCGGCGCGTTCCTGCGCCTGGAGCGACGACGCAGCTTGAAACCCAGGATCAACGACACCGGGATCACGACGGTGACCAGCGGGATCCCGGTCAGGGCCATCCAGGCACCGATCTGAGCCCAGTCGATCTCGTCCTGCCGGACCGGCGGCTCCCCCGGGTCCACCGGGAGCTCCTCGTCCGGTAGCGGAGGTTCGGGCTTCTGCGGTGGCGGCGGCGGGTTCTCGATGTGGGGCTTCGGCTTCGGGGGCTGCGGGGCGTCCTCGTTCTCGAGCACCCGGTCCCGGGGCGGCGTCGGATCGAAGACGACCCAACCGAGCTCCTCGAAGTGCAGTTCGGTCCACGCCCCCACGTCCTCGCCGGAGATGATGCTGGACCCTCCGGAGCGGTAGCCGTAGATGACTCGCGAAGGGATCCCGAGTTCGCGCGCCATGAGGGCCATCGCGGTCGCGTACTGCTCGCCGTCACCCACCATCCTCTCCGGGGTGGCGACCAGGGTCAGCAGGCGGGACGCGGAGTGGCCCGAGAGCGACAGCACCTCGTCGGGCTGGCCGTGGCTGAAGTAGCCGGAGCGCAGCTGCGCCTCCAGTGCGAGCGCCTGGGCACCGGCCGTGCCGTAGCTGTCGGCCCATTCATGGGCCAGGTTGCGCAGCTCGTCGGGGACGCCGTCGACCTCCGGTTGCCGGACCCTTCCCGAGCGGGCACCCGCCAACTCGTCCTCCGAAGGACGATCCGGCCGAACGAATGACAACGACCACGTGTCCCCGTCGCCGACGCCCACCGCGTCGACGCCGGTTCCCGTGCTGCGCTGGTAGTAGAAGTTCTCGGCCAGGGCCACAGCCCTCGGCCCACCGAAACTGATCCGGGTGGTCCTGCCGATGTTTGGAACCCAGACCCCGTCCCAGGCCCGCACCGCGACGGTGGCCGAGCCGGGCGTGCCGGGCGTGTCGTCGGCGATCCATTGCCCCACCCTCGTGAACGTGGTCTGGTCGAGGGCCTCGTCGGAGGTGGTGGCCACCCGGAAACTCATGCCGTCGTAGGCGTCCACCGTCGCGACGCGGAGGATGTCGCCCTCCATCAGCCCGGAGGTCTCGAACAGTGTCGCCTCCTCGAACTTGGTGATGTTGCCGCGGAACGCCTGCAGCGGGGAGGCGAACTGCTCCAGGTCGATCGGCGGCTGGACGGCCTGCCGGACGGTGGTGCGGGCGGCGTCCGGCTGGAGGACGGGAAGCGCCGCCCACGTCAGCAGCCCGGCCACGATGACGGTGGCGACGGCGAGCAGGGCGCGCACCGGGCGCAGGCGCTGCGACCGGCCCGTCAGGGACTCGCGCAGGTGGGCCCGTCGGTAGCTCGTCCACAACAGGACGACGACGAAGAAGGACGCGCCGATGACCACGGGCCGGTAGGCCGTGCTCGTGCCGAGCGTCGCGGCCACCAGGTACCCAACGGTTGCCGGCAACCAGGCCAGGGCAGGCCGTTGCGTCCGCAGGGAGACGCTCATGCCGACGACGCCCGCCACCAGCGCGATGAGTCCCGGCACCGACAGCAGGTTCGCGGTCTCGCCGATGGGTGGTTGCAGCGTGAGCATGTCGCGCCACGCAGTGACCGGTCCGACCAGAAGCCCGAAGAGGGAACGCCCGGTTGGCACCACCATGGCGACGCCCGCCGAGGGCATCACCAGGAGGGTTCCCAGACCGAACCACGCGACGACGCAGGCCAGCGCCGTCGCTCCGACGCCCCATGCGCGCCAGGCGGCGAGCGCGGCGATCCCGATGCCGAGCAGACCGAAGCCGGCGACGGTGACCCCGAGCCAGGGCGTCTGGTAGGCGGGCCACAGCGTGGCGGCCGTCAGCCCCAGCAGGACCAGTAGCGCGGCGGCGTCCCACAGCACCCAGGTGGTGCGTCCCCGGGAGCCGAGCGACTCCCAGGGGCTGCGCGCCGGCGCCACGGCGGATCGGCGCGCCCTGGTGGCGGTCACGGTGGTCATTCCATGGCCCTCCGCATCGCGCGCGGGAGTTCCTCAAGGCTGCCCACCTGCAGGACCGTCACGTTCCCGGCCGTGCGGACCCGCAGGTCCGCGCCGGTCTCCACCCGGATCCCCAAGACCCTGGTGTCGACGTCGAACAGTGCGCAAGCTCGGCGCAGGCCGGTCATGCTGGCCGTGGATCCGGTAACCACCATCGCGATCGAGGCCGCTGGCTCACGTCGTCGGGTGGTGTGCACCAGGTCCGCGATCCCGCCGCGGGCACCGAGTTCCACGGTGCACAGTTCGTCGAGCGAGCGGGTGGGGCTGAGGGCCACGAGCGTCTCACTCGAGGTGAGCAGCGCGAGCGGGCTCTCACCGAGCAGCGTCGCCACCGCCACGGAACCGGCACACGACACGCCGAGCTCGAACTCCTCCTCGTCCAGCCAGGACGAGCGGCCAGTGTCCAGCGCGACGACGACCCGCGACATGCGCGACTCCTCGAACTGGCGCACCATCAGTTCCCCGGCGCGGGCGGTGGAACGCCAGTGGACATGGCGCCGGTCGTCCCCGGGGGCGTAGGGGCGCAGGGCATGGAAGTTCATGTCGGCCGCCGAGATGTGGGCGGAGGCGTGGCCCTCGAGGTCGTGGATGAACCCCGTCTGGCGGCCCGGCAGCGGCACGGTGCGGGGGTGGACGTACAACTCCATGGACCCGGTCCACAGCGTCTCGCGGCCGGTGAGGGCGAACGGGTCCCCCTGCACCGACTGCGCCGGCCCGATGTGCACGACGCCACGCCGGTCGGTGGGGATGTGGAACGGCTCGCTCAGGTCCTCATGGGGGCGCAGGCCCGGCACGCTGAAGCTGGCGACGGCGTCCCCGACCGGCAGGTCCAGCCGGGACCCGAGGTGGCGTCTGGAGGCCCGGTTGACGACGTGGAGCAGCCCGCCGGCGGGAGTCCCCACCACCACCGAGTGCTCGTCCAGGTGGAGCCGCACTGCGAAGTCCGGGGTGCCGATGGTGAACAACAGGCTAAGGCCCACGACGATGACGGCCAGCGCCCCGGCGACCTTCAGCTCGGTCCACCCGAGCAGCAGCCCCGCAACGACCGCGACGATGCCTCCGAACAGCCCGATCCAGCCGGCGGTGCGCATGCCGGTGACGCGGTTGAGCGCACGGTAGGCATCCCGAACGCGGTCGAACGAGGGTGGTTCGACGGCTTCGGGCGCCTCCCACCGCTCGGTGGCCAGGGCAGGGGTGGTCATCAGGCGGTCTTGCGCTCCGTCGGCGGCGGCACGGAGCCGATGACGTCGGCCATGACGTCGATGGCCTGCACCCCGTTGAACTCGGCCTCCGGATCAAGGATGAGGCGGTGCGCCAGGCACGGGATGGCAAGCATCTTCACGTCGTCGGGAACGACGAAGTGCCTGCCCTGCGACGCCGCCCAGACCCGGGTGGTGCGCACCAGCGCCAGCGCGCCACGGATGGAAACGCCGAGCCGCACGTCGGCAGCATGCCGGGTGGCCTCGGTGAGGCGTGCGATGTAGTCGAACACCGACGACTCGATGTGCACCGACGCCGCCAGCTGGCTCATCTCCGCCACCTGGGACGTGGGGATGATTGCCGGGAGTGCGGTTGAGCGCGGCCGGGAGCCGCCGGTGGCGAGGATCCGCAGCGTGGCGTCGTGGTCCGGGTAGCCGAGGGTGGTCTTCATCAGGAACCGGTCCAGCTGTGCCTCCGGGAGCCGGTAGGTCCCGGCCTGCTCGATCGGGTTCTGCGTCGCGATCACCATAAAGGGCTGCCCGACGTTGTAGGAGATCCCGTCGACCGTGACCCGGTTCTCCTCCATCACCTCCAGGAGGGCGGACTGCGTCTTGGGCGAGGCGCGGTTGATCTCGTCGGCCAGGACGATCGAGGCGAAGATCGGACCCTGGTGGAACTCGAACTCCCCGTTCTTCTGGTCGTAGATGGTCACCCCGGTGACGTCGGAGGGCAGCAGGTCGGGGGTGAACTGGATCCGGCTGTTGGTGCCCTGGACCGTCTGCGCGATCGCGCGGGCAAGCGTGGTCTTGCCGGTCCCGGGGTAGTCCTCGAGCAGCAGATGGCCCTCGGCGAGCATGCAGGTGATGGCCAGGCGCACGGCCTCCGTCTTGCCGAGGATGACGCGTTCGACGTTGCCGACGAGGGTGGAGAAGGTCTCACCGAACCAACGGGCTTGTTCTGGGTTCACGATTTGTCTGCTTTCTCAGAGGATCTTGTTGCGAACGGTGATGATGTCGGCGCCGCCGCTGAAGTTGCTGTTGGAGCACCGGATGTCAACGCTGTTCGTGGTGTAGTCCAACCCGCCCTCCACCAACTCCGGGTACTGCTTGGTGAACGACGGGGTGGTCCAGGTGTCGGTCACGCCCTCGTTGAAGGTGGCGGTGCAGCTGAGGGGTCCCCGGACGTATTCCAGGTTGAGCGTCAGTGTCCGGGAAGACGCGTCCCAACTGGCCATGAACGGATCCGCAAGCGTGATGGTCTCCGACGCGACGTAGTCGCCCGTCCCCCACCGGGCTGCCAGCGAGACGGTGTTCGAAGCGCTGTCCAGCGCGTCGGTGTCCACGACGAAGTCATGCGATCCGGTCCAGCCGCTCGGGGAGCAGCCGCTGCCGAACCCCTGGACGTCGCACGCGTACTTGTACTGCGCGGGATCCCAGCCTTGGGCTTCCTCCCAACCGTCCACGCTGCCCATGGAGACGTAGACGCCTTGTTCCCAGCCGAGGAACCGGGCCGAACCGTCGACGTAGCCCGGTAGCGGCGGCGCGGCGGCGCGGGGCATCAGGTCGTTCACGGCCGCGGGCGCCGAGGCCCTGTCCCCCGTGATCACGACCCGGACCTCCACGTCATAGGACCTCCCGTTCACCAGTCCGGCCACGAGGCCACCCCGTGGCACGCCGGTCCAGCTGCCGCCGTTGAGCCGGTACTCCAGCCGCGGGCTCGCCTCGGTTCGGCCGTCGAAGTTGGTGGCCACCGCCAGCTGGATGCTGCCGTCGCCGGCCGTGGCGCGGAAGCTGGTCACCTTGGGCAGTTCGAAGGCGGTCTGCCACTGCGGAGTTGCCGCCGCCGACCCCGCGCCGGCCTTGTTCACGGCGACGACCTGGAACCTGTAGGGCACCTGGCCGAGACCCTCGATCAGGACCGACTGGGTGGCCGCTCCCGAGACCGGGACGGTGCGCGCCAGTTCTGCACGGACACCGGACTGGCTGATCGGGGTGACCACGAAATGCCTGATCGGGTCACCATTCGCCGGGATGCCCGAGGCGGGCCAGGAGACGTCGAAGGCGCCGCCGAGCGGGTTCTCGGTGGCGGTGGCGGTGATGGCGGCCGGCGGATTGGGCGGCGCCGCCGGCCAGTTGACCGCCGAGAGGTCCGAGTAGGGCGACTCCCCTGCCTTGTTCCCGGCCAGCAGCTTGAAGCGGTAGCGGGTGCCGTTGGTGAGGCCGGTCCAGGTGTAGCTCGTGGGCGACGGCGGCAACTGGCGCACCTCCACCTGGTTGCCGGCTTCGTCGAGCAGGGCCAGGAGATAGCGGTCCACGGGACTGCCCGGGTTGGAGGGGTCCTCCCAGCTCGGCGGGGCCCAGGCGACGCTGAGCTGTGAGTCCCCGAAGTCGACGGTGGGCGCGGCCGGCGCCAGGGGCTTGACGTCGGGGGTGTAGGCGGCCGATCGGGGCGACGGGTCGGAAGCGCCGGCTTGGTTGGTCTCCACCACTTCGAACTGGTAGGGCTGCCCGTTGGGCAGGCCTCGCATCGTGCAGGTGGTGCTCGGGCACTGCGTGGAGGCAACTTGCGCCCCGGCGGCATTGATGGCGACCGCTGTCCGGGAGAGGATCTCGAATCCGTTGGCGGAGCCCGGGGTGTAGGTGAAAGTCACCGTGCCGTTGCCGACCACGCCGTCGCGCGGGGCGCCGGGCCTGCTGGGCCGGTCCTTGACCGTGACCCGGATGGTGCCGTCCACCCGGCGGTCAGGGTCCTTGGTCGCGTCCTCGATCGTGTACGAGGCGGTGAGGGTGCCGACGAAACCTTCCGATGGCGTGATCGTGACGGAGTCGCCGTCGGTGCTGGCGGTGCCGGAGCCGTTGATGACCTTGGCGCTGCCCGCCACGAGGGTCAGCGACTGGTCCTGGAGGAGGTTGGACTTGTCGTTGAGCAGGGCCGGCACCGACAACTGCTGGCCCGCGATGGCCTCGTCCACGACGTCGGTGACCGCGGTGGCCAGCGGCCGGGTGGAGGAGGTCACCTCGAGCTGGATGGTGAAGGGGGTCCGTGCGCTGTTGGCATCGATGGCTTCGGCGCGCAGGGTCCGGACGGTGCCCGGCGGGGTGTCGACGGGAGCGCTCGCGTACAGCTTGCTGCCGTCACCGGAGACTGTCCAGGTGATGCGCTGGTCGCCGTCGGAATGCGCGAAGTTGTCGAAGTAGAAACTGTCCCCGTCGGGGTCCCGGAACAGCGGCATGAGGTCCAGGCGCGCGTCCCCCTCGCCAGGGCCGACGAGCAGGTGGGGCTGGCTGCCGATGAGCTCGGGGGAGGACTTGGCCACCTCGATCTCCTCCTCGGAGCCACCGTCAGGGCGGTTCGGAGCGGGCAGCACCTTGACGGGGATTGAGATGTAGGCCCGCTTGGCGGTCTTGTCCCCCTCGCTGACCACGTCGCCGACCTCGAAGACCACGGAGGCCGGCCCCTCGTACTCGACGTCGGGCGTGTACTCGATGCGCTGGGCTCCGGGCAACGCCCTGCCGTGCGTCGCGGACACGGTGTCCACGCCTGTCAGGCGCACCGTCCGGCCGGCCGTGCCGGCGACGAAACTGTTCAGTTCGATTCCCAGGGGCTGTCCGGCGACGGCCTCCAGCACGAGCGCGGGGTCCTTGAGGACCGGCACCGAGTCGTTGCGTCCGGGCAGGAGGATCAGGCCGATGTCGCTGCCACCGTCGGCGTCGGTGACGACGTAGCGGAGTTGCTGCATCCGGTCGGTGACCGGCGCCGTCACCTTCGAGCCGTCCTCGGTGGCGCGGGCCGACTCCTCCTCGGGCACCCCGTTGTCGGCGGGAACCGTGATGGTGAGGTCTTCGCGGACGCCGTCGGGATCGAAGTCGTTTGCCAGGACATCGACCTCCACCCAGTCCTTGCCGATGACGGCCGCGACGGACACCAGGTCGTCGCGGGTCTCCGGCGGCAACAGCGGAGCCTCGGGATCCACGACGACGGTCAGGTCCCCCGAGCCGCCCGCACCGCGGGAGTCCTCGATGTAGTAGTTGCCGACGTAGGTTCCCGGCTCCTCGGGGGCGACGAAGGAGACCTGACGGTTGTCCACCACCTCCACGTCCTCGATGCCCTCGAACTCGACGGGATCGGAGGCGACGTAGGCGATGCCGTCGCCGTCGATGTCCAGGTCGTTGCGCAGGGCCGGGATCTGGACATGACGCCCTGGGCGGGTACGGATCTCGTCGGGGACCCCGGTGGGCGAACTGTTGTCCGGCCCCGGCGGCGCGACTCCCACCCGGATCTCTCCGATGCCGATCGCACCGTAGGAGTCGATGACCTGGTAACTGAACACGTCGGTCCCCTGGGAGGAGGGGAAGGCCTCGTAGCTGATCCAGCCGTCACCGGTGGCCAGGACTCGGCCCAGCTGTGGGCCCGAACCCAGGCCGATCAGGCGAACGGCGTCACCGTTGGGGTCGATGCCCTCCAGCGGGACCGCGAGCCGCGACGTCGTGCCCGCCAGCACCCGCTCCACCACTTGGCGGGGTGCTGGCGGCTCGTTCTGCGCGTCCTCGCTCACCACGGTGATGCGCAGCTGGGTGGAGGCGATGGCGCCGTCGGCGTCCCTGATCTGGTAGGTCAGGTTGGCGTTGGACGCCTGGGTTCCCGGAGGGATGGAGACGTTGATGAACTGGCCGTCGATCCAGGCGCGGTCATCCAGCGGATTCTCGACCAGCTTGTCCAGCGTCAGGTCCAACCCGATGGGCGAGGTGTCGTTGGCCAGCACGTTGACGGCCTGCGTGCTGCCGGCACGCACCCTGATCTCGTCGCGCTCCGCAAGGGGCTGGACACTGCCCGTGGTGGGTGTGGGGATGACGACGATGGTGCCCAGCACCGAGTGCTTGCCGTCGCTGAGGCGGTAGCTGAGCGTGACCGGTTCCTCTGGTGTGTGGTGCGCGGTGATGGTGACGAGATGGCGGCGCTCCAGGACCACCTGCAGACCGGGATGCTGGCTGACCGACTGCACCACCAGCACGTCGCCGTCGTCGTCGGTGTCGTTGAGCACCGGGTCGATCATGACGGTGCCGCCCGGCGGGAGCAGGGCGACGTCGAGCGCCGCGACGGGCGCGTGGTCCGTGGTCTCGGCGCGCACGTCGATGCGCACCAGGCCCAGCGCGATGGGACCGTTGGAGACCTTGTAGGTGACGTAGTAGGAGCCCGGGGCATCCGCGGTGAACGTGAACCAGCCCTCCCGGTAGTTGGGCGTCGTCACGCAACCGCAGTCCCCCGCGTCGATCTCGGTGAGGGCCAGGTTGGCGCCGATGTCGTTGGCCAACGGATTGATGGTGACGGTCTTGCCGACGGTCACGGTCTCGTAGTCGCCGTAGGCGATGGGAGCGACGGTGTCGTCGGTGACGATTACCACGAGTTCGCCATCGGTCTCGGAGTACCCGTCGGAGACCCGCACGAACACGGTCTTCGTGCCCGTGGTCTTGCCGATGTCGAGGAAGGTGACCTGCCCGTCGGGGGTGAAACTGACCTCGTCCTCCGCGTCGGGTGGGAGCCAGGCGTCGACCAGGATCAGGCTGTCGCCCTCCGGGTCCCGCCAGTCCAGCAGCACGCGCTTGCTCACGGTCTGGCCCAGCTGGATGGTGACCGGTTGCGCACGCTCATGCTTGTAGGGGGCGTTGTTCTCGAGGTGCGGGTCGGCCGGCAGCACCCGGACCGTCACGTTGGCCGTGTCCTTGCCGCCGCGCCCGTCGTCGACGGTGTAGCTGAAGGTGAGCGTCCCCGTCGTCTCGGCCTCGACCGTCACCTGCAGCCCGGAGCCGCCGCGCACGGTCTGCAACGACGCTCCCGTGAGATCGGGCGGAGCGGTGATGGTGAGCACGTCCCCGTCGGGATCGGTGTCGTTGTCGAGCACGTTCAGCACGGTCGAGCGCCCGGCACGGGCAGCGAGCGTGTCGTCTGCGGCCACCGGGTCCTCGTTGGCCTTGGTGCGGTCCGGGGGAATGACCGTCTCCGTCTCCTCGACGTCGTCGTCCCGATCGTCCTGCGGCGGCACGACGCGCTCCCAGTCGGTGATCCGGAGCATGTCCTTGTCGACCATCCAGATGGTGCCGTCGGAGGCGTCGTTGAGGGCCACCGTGCCCCGGTTGACCTGGAAGGAGAGCAACGGATCCGAACCGATTCCCGGGATCTCCCGCACCTCGGGCTCGGAATCCCGGCATAGCTTCACGAACTGGTCACCGAACGCCCCGTAGATGCACCCGCCCACCTGCACCGGCTCGATGGGGGTGGCATTGAGGTTCCCGGACAGCGATCGGGGGCCGTCGGGAGTCAGCGCGATGAGCCCGGCCTGGGTGGCGTAGATGGCATCGGCCCCGTCCCGGCCACCGAGGGCGTCCGGGGCGGCGGGCACCAGACGCGCCGAGGAGGCACCGGACACCTCGAAGACGTCGTCGGTGCCCTCCATCCAGATGCGGCCCGACTGCCTGTCCAGGACGACGGCGAGATCCCCGACCGCGCTCAGCGCAACGGTGGCGGCGTCGTCGGCGGGGGTGAAGGGCAGCGCGGTCCTCGTGACGGTGTCATCGGCACCCGCACGGACGAGGACCGACTCGGTCACGTTGAGGCCGATGACTTCCCCGGAGGCGGTCACCGTGGCGGTACCGAACTCGCCGACCTCCAGCTTGGCCTTCTCCTTCTGGAAGTCGTAGCCGAGGACGGTCTCCGGATCCCCGAACCAGACCCGCCCGTTGTCTGGGTTGACCACCAGGAGCGTGCCTCCGGCGAGCTGGACCGTGGCGTCGCTGGGCAGCTGGACGGGCGATTCCATCCGGTTTCGAGCTGGGTTGTAGCGCACGAGCGTGGAGGACTTGAGCCCGTGCACCAGCACGAGGTCCTCCTCCTGGAGGATCGTGAACTCCGAGTCACCGACGGCGGTGGCCGCCGCGAGTTCGTCGATCTGCGCGTTGACGATGCCGATCAGGCCGCTGTCACGCTTCGCGGCGTGGACGGTTCCCTCATCCAGGTGCACGTCGGCCTGCACCAGGCCGGGGCTGAGGAAGGCGAGCACGCCGAGCGCGATGGCGAGCACGCCCACGACGAGGGCCTGCCAGGAACGTCGCACGAAGCGCCCGACGAGCCGGGCACCGCGTGAGAGCTGCTTCTGGGGTACCGCGCGTTCAGCTGCCATGGGTGGCGATCAGCCCCTCGGTGGTTCGATCCGGAGGGAGACGCCGTCACCCAGGTCCAGCACGGTGCCGAGCTCGACCTGCACCGAGTCCCCGTTGGCCAGGACGAACGGTTGCTCGCCGACGGGCATCACCGTGGTGCCGTTGGTGGAGTTCAGGTCCGTGACGATGATGCTCCAGTCCCGGGGCGTGACCAGGAGGTGGCTGCGCGAGATGTCGCTGCTGGGGCTGGGCACACGCATCAGATGGGACCCGGCAGGCGCCTTTGAGGGGTCCGGGGAGCGGCCGATCAGGACCCCGTTCAAGATGTCGGCGAACTCGCCCTGGTTGCTGTGCACGCCCGCCAGCGCGGGTCGACGGATGAGGCGTGGACTGGAGGAGTCCACTGGGGAGTTGCACAACCGGCAGTGCCTGCTGCCGGGCGCGTTGGCGTGCCCACGCGCGCACGGCACCGCGAGCACCTGCGGGTCCGACTGCACTTCGGCATCCGCGGCGGGCTTGTGCGTCGCCGCCAGACCGGTCGAGAAGATGGTCCCCTCCTCCTCGGGCTCCTCGGCCTGGGTGAACGCGCCGGGGACGACCACCGGCCCCAGGGGTGGCGCCGTGGGTGCGGAGGGTGCCGGTGCCGGCGGGAGCGCCTGGGTGGGCGCCTCCGAGCCGGGCGCCGGGGGCACGGGAGGTCCGGGCGCGGAGGCCGGCGGCGTGGACGCGGAGCTCATGGACGCGGGCGTGTCCTCGTGCGGCGTGAAGGCCAGTTCTCCGGTGCCGATCGCATCCGGATCCGTCGGGGCATCCAGGTGGGACTCGTCCTCGGCGGAGGACCGGCGAGCCGCCGGAGGGACAGCCGCAGCCTGGTCCTCCTCAGGAGCGCCGGCCACGGTCTGCTCCGGCGCGGGAGCGTCCCGCTTCGGGAAACGGACCACCTCGTCGTCGTGGGTGGTGAGGTAGATGGCGGATGCGGACACGGCGCCCACGAGCAGGGGCAGTTGGAGCACCGCCTCCTGGTCCACCGGCTCCATGTCGATGCGCAGGCGGCGCGCGGTGCCCAGGTTCTCCTCCCGCCAGGTGACAGCCCGTTCCCCGTCCACCGCGAGTTCGCCGGTGTCGGTGTCGGTCACCTTGATGGCACCCCGCGCGAGGCCGTGCAGGCCCGCGTCGTCCCAGAAGAAGGCGGCGAAGTCCGGCATGCTGTCCAGGCCATAGGCGTTGAGCAGTTCGAGCAGGCCGTTCACGGAACTGGCGCTCACGACGTCGGTCCACAGTCGGTTCACCAGCCCTGACATCCGGGCCGGGGCGGGCAGCATCACCACCAGCATGGTGGGGCCGGAGAGCACCAGCCAATTGCCCGGCGTGTAGGTCACGCGCCAAGCAGCCATCGGCACAGTCATGCGGTCCTCCCGGCCCTACCTAAACATGGGTATCTGACGAGAAGGTTACGAGATCGGGCGCGCATCCTCCAGATTCGGGCCTGCCGCCCCTGTGTCCACGGTTCTCAGAGGCTCGCCGCCATCCGCTGCACGCCCTCGGTGATCAGGGCGGGCGAGGTGGCCACGTTCATCCGCACGAACTGCTTGGCGGCGGCGTCGAAGTCGGTGCCGAAGTTGAACCTGACCCGGCCGACGTCGTGGAAGTGCCGTCCCGGATGCTCCAGGCCAAGGGCACTGCAGTCCAGCCAGGCAAGGTAGGTGCCCTCCGACGGCTCGTAGCTGACCTGCGGCAGGAGCCGCTCCAGCTCGGAGCGCAGGTGGAGCTTGTTCAGGGCGATCTCCGCGGTGGCGCTACGCAACCAGTCACGGGCACCGGTGAGCGCGGCGCTGTGAGCCTCTATCGCCACGTGGCTGGCGGATTCGGCGACGTGTCCCGGCAGCGCCGCCATGGCTGGGCGCGCCTGCGGTCCGGCCACGATGAGGGCGGCCTTCAGTCCCGCGAGGTTCCAGGACTTGGACGCGGAAGTCACGACGAAGGACCTCTCGGCCCCTGGGAGGGTGGTGAAGGGAATGTGCGCCGCCCCTGCCAGAGGTGCGTGGATCTCGTCGGAGATGACGGTGACGTTATGCTGCGCAGCCAGGGCGGCGAGCGCCGTCAGTTCCTCACGGGTGTGGACGGTGCCGTTCGGGTTGTGCGGCGAGCACAGCAGCATGGCCTTGGCCCCGGCCTCGAAGGCCGCCGCGAGGGCGTCGAGGTCCAGCCTGCCGGCCGGCGTCATGGGGACCTCCACCAGTCGACGCCCCGTGTCGCGGCACACCGCCCGGAAAGGCGGGTAGATCGGGGGGTTGATGACCACCGCATCGCCAGGCTCGGTGACCGCCAGGACGAGTTCGCGCATGCCGGACATGACGTCGCCCGCCAGTTGCAGATCCGCCTCGGGGTCCAGCTCCCAGCCCCACATCCAGTCCGCGAAGTCGGCCCAGGCATGCTGGTAGACGGGCTGCTCGGGGTAGCCGAAGTCGCCGTCGGCGATCAGGCCTTGGAGGCGCTCGGTGATGGCGGGGGCGGGGTCGACGTCCATCTCCGCCACGAACATCGGCAGCACGTCCGGCTCGAACCGGCTCCACTTGATGCTGGTGCGGCGGCGGAGACGATCGAGGTCGACGGAGAAGACGGACATGGCCCCCATCCTGCCGTATCAGCGCTGGGCCCAGCAGCTTCGCAGACTGCCGCCTCCCTCTGCGTTCCGTCGGAGAAGGCTGCCCGGACCCTGCGCGTCCGACCGGCCACATGGGCGTTGGTGACCAGCACCCGGTCGCCGATCACGACGGCGGAACCGGATCCCTCCCTACCCTGCTCGCCGACGACGTACAGGCTCGCCACAGACGGGCCCACCGCCCGGACCACCTTCGTGACGGCAGCCGAGTAGGCATCAAGGGGGTGCTCAGCGTCCATGTCAACTCCTGTTCGGTCAGCCCTGCTCCTCCTGGGCGGCGAGCTCGGCGATCCGGCGAGCCTGCTCCTCGGGCGTCACACCCGGACCGTTCCACGTGATCGGCAGTCGGCCCAGGCCGACCTCGGCCAGCAGAAAGGGCGGCAGCTGCGAGGCAAACCTGGTCAGCAGGCGCAGGTAGGTGTCCACCTCGTCGGGTTTGCGACTTCCCGAGGTGGCCACCAGCAGGCAGCCGTTCTCGAACCACAGCTCGGAGAACTCGGGCACCTCACCGCTCTGCAGCCACGCCATCATCCGAGGGTGCACGACGTCGTGCGCGAACCGCGGGGACTCCCCCTTGATGCGCCATTCCCGGTTGAACTGCGCGTCCTCGAACTGGATGTCGCCTGAGAAGGTTCGGGTGGCCCAGTTCTCCCGGCCGATCTCCAGCCTGGGGAAACGCCCGCCCAGGCGGAGGACGTCGACGTGGAAGTAGTGCGTCCGCCTGTCATCGCCTGACCCGGTGGAGTACTGGTAGTTGAAACCATGCACGGGGAGCCCATCGAAGGTGCCCTCGTACCCGAAGGAGGCTCGGCGGCCGGAGCCCGTGTTGAAGGGGCCACCGCGAAAGGTCCGGGCCATCTCCGGCCATTTCTCGTGGAACACCCAGTTGCGAGCCTTTGACCACCTGGCCCACAGCTTCTTGTTCCGCTGGTGGGTGACGTAGGCGATGATGAAGATGGCCACCACCGCCAGCGCGATGAACGCGAACCAGAACAGTCCCATGTACTCCATCTGCCGAACTCCCGAATCCTCGTCGACCCCGCGTGCCTGTCCATGCCAAGACTAGGACAGCCGGAGCGCCTCGCAGGGGCCGCACGGCGCCCGGCTTGTCGGCGACTTGACGCGTCGCGCATAATTGGGGCGTCGCAAGGCGAGGATGGGGCCATCACCCCGGAGCCGCCGGAAGAACGGTCCTCCACGGACCCAGTAGAACCGGCAGCGGCACAACCGAGCGGGATGCGAACTGCATCCAAGGAGGGTGGTACCGCGGGCCCCGGCTCGTCCCTTCACCGATCACCGATCGATTGAACGAAGAGGACCAGATGACCACCCGCAGCTACCGCCCCGTCCCGGCGTCCGTCGACTTCCCCGCCATGGAGCGGGAGATCCTCCAGACCTGGGCTTCCGAGGGCACCTTCGACGCCTCCCTCGAGGCGACCGCGGGTGGCACGCCGTGGACCTTCTACGAGGGTCCGCCGACTGCCAACGGCATGCCCGGCACCCACCACATCGAGGCCCGGGTGTTCAAGGACGTCTTCCCCCGCTTCAAGACCATGCAGGGCTACCACGTCGAGCGCAAGGCAGGCTGGGACTGCCACGGGCTACCCGTCGAGCTCGCCGTCGAGAAAGAACTGGGTTTCTCCGGCAAGCCCGACATCGAGGCCTACGGCGTCGAGGAGTTCAACGCCAAGTGCCGCGAATCCGTGCTGCGCCACGTCGACGCGTTCACCGAACTCACCACCCGCATGGGGTACTGGGTCAACATGGACGACGCCTACGTCACCATGACGCCGGAGTACATCCAGTCCCTGTGGTGGGCGCTGAAGCAGATCTTCGACAAGGGACTCCTGGAGGAGGACTACCGGGTGGCCCCCTACTGCCCCCGCTGCGGCACCACCCTGTCCGACCATGAACTCGCGCAGGGCTACCAGGACGTGCACGACCCGTCGGTCTATGTCCGATTCCCGCTCACCGGCGGACCGCTCGCGGGCGACGTCGACATGCTGGTGTGGACGACGACGCCGTGGACGCTGGTCTCCAACACCGCCGTCGCGGCACACCCGGAGGTGACCTACGTCGTCGGCTCCAAGGACGGCGAGAAGTCGCTGCTGGTGGCAGAACCCCTCTTCGACAAGGTGCTCGGTGAGGAATGGACACGCGGTCAGAGCTTCACCGGAGCTGACCTGGAGCGCTGGACCTACCAACGGCCCTTCGAACTCGTGGCCTTCGACGCGCCCGCACACTTCGTCGTGCTGGCCACCTACGTCACCACCGACGACGGCTCGGGCCTGGTGCACCAGGCGCCCGCCTTCGGCGAGGACGACATGGCCGTGTGCCGGGCCTACGGCCTGCCGTTGGTCAACCCGATCCTGCCCGACGGCACCTTCGAGCCCGGTCTGGAACTCGTCGGCGGCCAGTTCTTCAAGACCGCCGACGCCGACCTGGTCGCCGACCTCGAAGCCCGCGGCCTGCTGTTCCGCAAGCTGGACTACCTCCACAGCTACCCGCACTGCTGGCGCTGCCACACCCCGCTGCTCTACTACGCCCAGCCGTCGTGGTACATCCGCACCACCCGGATCAAGGACCGCCTGCTGAGCGAGAACGAGGAGACCAACTGGTATCCAGACAACATCAAGCACGGCCGCTTCGGCGACTGGCTGGAGAACAACGTGGACTGGGCGCTCTCGCGGACCCGGTACTGGGGCACGCCCCTGCCCATCTGGCGCAACGAGGCCGATCCGAAGGACCTGATCTGCGTCGGATCCCTGGCTGAGCTGGGTGAGCTCGTCGGGCGTGACCTGGCGGACCTGGACCCGCATCGTCCCTTCATCGACGACGTCGTGATCACCCGCGACGGCGCCACCTACCGTCGCGTCCCCGAGGTGATCGACGCGTGGTTCGACTCCGGCTCCATGCCGTTCGCCCAGTGGGGTTACCCGCACGCGCCGGGCTCGGAGGAGAAGCTGCGCAACAACTACCCTGCCGACTTCATCTGCGAGGCCATCGACCAGACCCGCGGCTGGTTCTACTCGCTGATGGCCGTCGGCACGCTGGTCTTCGACGAGTCGTCGTACGAGAACGTGCTGTGCCTGGGCCACATCCTCGCCGAGGACGGCCGCAAGATGAGCAAGAACCTGGGCAACATCCTCGCGCCCATCCCGCTTATGGACGAGCATGGCGCGGACGCGGTGCGCTGGTTCATGGCATGCTCCGGTTCGCCGTGGTCGGCGCGGCGGGTGGGTCACACCACCATCCAGGAGACGGTCCGGAAGGTGCTGCTCACCTACTGGAACACCGTCGCGTTCCACACCCTCTACGCCGGTGCCTCCGACTGGACTCCCACGGGCGAGGCGCCCGCCGTCGCAGATCGGCACGTGCTGGACCGCTGGCTCGTCTCGGAGACGGCCGCCCTCGTCACGGGCGTGACGGCGGCGCTGGAGGACTTCGACACCCAGCACGCGGGCACCCAGGTGGCAGCCTTCGTGGACCACCTGTCCAACTGGTACGTGCGCCGCTCCCGCCGTCGCTTCTGGAACGCCGAGCCGTCGGCGATGTGGACGCTGCACGAGACCCTGAACGTCCTGACGCGCCTGATGGCGCCGATCATGCCGTTCGTCACCGAGCGGGTTTGGCGCGACCTGTTCGCGGCAACGGACCCAGACGGTCCGCAGTCGGTCCACCTGACCTCGTGGCCCGAGGCGGACCGGTCGGTGATCGACGAGGAACTCTCCCGCTCCATGGGGGTGACCAGGCGCCTCGTCGAACTGGGCCGCGCTGCCCGCGCCGAGTCCAAGGTGAAGATCCGCCAGCCCCTCAGCCGCATGCTGGTGCCCTCCGACGCCCTGTCGAGGCTGAGTCCTGAACTGGTCGACGAGATCCGCGCCGAACTCAACATCGTGTCGGTTGAGACGTTCGCAGCAGCCGGAGACCTCGTGGACCATTCGGCCAAGGGCAACTTCCGCAACCTGGGCAAGCGATTCGGCAAGCAGACGCCACAGGTGGCCGCCGCCATCGCGGGGACCGACGCGTCCCGGCTCGCCGCGGAACTCGCGGCCACGGGCACGACGTCGGTGGAGTTCGAAGGCGAGCAGCTCACCCTGGGCGCCGACGACGTGATCCTGACCGAGCGCCCGCGCGAGGGGTGGTCGGTGGTCAACGAGCAGGGCGAGACGGTGGCGCTGGACCTTGAACTGACACCGGAGCTGGTGCGCGCCGGACTGGTGCGGGAAGTCATCCGCACTGTGCAGGAGGCACGCAAGAACACCGGTCTCGACGTCTCCGACCGGATCCACCTGGCGCTCAAGGCGGGGCCGGAACTCGCCGTCGCTGTCGCGGAGGGCTCCCAGCTGATCCGCGACGAGGTGCTCGCCCTCTCCCTCGAGTTGGCCGACGATCTGCCCGAGGCCACGCACACCGACGAGGAACTCGGTCTGGCCCTGAGGCTCACGAAGGCCTGAGGGGACTCCCTCGGACCGGATACAAGCCTTGGTGCTGGATACCCGCCGTACACGGCTTGTATCCAGGCCCAAGGCTTGTATCCAGGCCCAAGGCTTGTATCGAGCATCAAGACCCGTATCGGGGAACCCCCTAGGCTGTGTCCATCACAACGAAGGGGACCCGATGTTGGCGGAGGCAAGGCGCCAGTTGATCCTGCAGGAGCTGCAGAGCAACGGCGGCGTTGAGACCGAGGCCATCGCACAGCGCTTCGAAGTGTCCGTCGAGACCATCCGGCGCGACTTCGTCGAACTGGAGCGCCGGTCCCTGGCCCAGCGGGTCTACGGGGGCGCCGTCGCAGTGGGGGCCTGCACAGAACCTTCGCACGTCGAGCGGGAACGCGTGGCCGCCGCCGAGAAGCGGCAGATCGCCGCACTCGTGGCTTCCCGGATCCCCGATGAGGCCACGGTCTTCCTCGACGACGGCACCACCGTCGAGGCTGTCGCCGCAGCCCTCCACCAAACTTTCAGGGGCACTGTCGTCACCGCCTCCCTGCGGGTGGCGACGGCGCTCGCAAAGCTCCCCGCCTGCAACATCATCCTCACCGGCGGCAATCTCCGGAAGAGCGACCTGTCCCTGGAAGGCAGTGCCCCGGCGTCGTTCCTGGAGGGCGTCTACCCGGACGTGGGACTAATCTCCGTCGGCGCGATAGATCCGACAGCCGGTGTCACGTTGTTCGAGCGCGACGAGCTCCAGTTGAAGAAGATCGTCCTCGCCAACGCCGTCACCTCGGTCGTGGTGGCGGACTCCGGCAAGTTCGGCAAAGTTGCGCCCTTCAAGCTGTGCGACGTCGCGACACCCTCCTGCATCGCCACCGACGGCGGGCTCACCGCGAAGAGCGTCAAGGCCCTCAAGGACCGCGGCGCCCACATCCTGCAGGCGTGAGGCTGTCCGGTGCTCAGACTGCGCGTAGTCCATCGAAGGCAATGAGTCCGCGTCGACTCTGCCACGGGCGACCCGCTGCCATCTCTCCGGCCACCAGTCGCCGCAGTGAGCTGTCGACGGGAAGGGAGGCCGGGTCGACACCGTCGCGCCGGTTCCAGATGAAGAACACGGCATCGCTGTCGCAGTCCCGGCCGACGCCGTCGAGCCGCCACAGACCCTGGAAGCGGGCTGTGTTCGACTCCGGGGAAAGCTGTGCGAGTCGGGGGTCCAGGAGCCAGGAGTCGCAGTGGAACTCGCTGACCGGGAAGTCCGAGAAGTGCTCGGCGAAGAACGCCTTCGCGCGGTTGAAGGAGTCCGTCACCGCCGCCGGCTCCAGCGCCCCGGTGGCCGGGATATGGGTCGAGAGCACCCAACGTGGTGCGGGTTCCGCCACCGGGTTCCCGGGGCTGCCCGTCGGCTCGTACCAGTGGAGGTTGAACTGCAACCTCCCGAGCCAGTACAGGGCACCTGACCACGCCGTCAGGAGCCAACCGTGAGCGTGCAGCCCGAACTCCCCGTAGGTCAGACGGTGCACGCGGACCTGTTGCGCGAGGTCGCCCAGCGTTGCCCAGGAGACGGCGTCGGGAATGCCCCTGGCGCGGTGGAACGACCGCACCTCGGGCACAGCCGCGGCCAGCGCGAGGACTGCCGCCACGCCCCACCCGTGGCCCGGAACGCCCGTAGCGGCGAAGGCCTCCGCCTCCTTGTCGCCGAAGACGCCGGAGTGGGTACGGAAGCTGCCGACGATCGCGCCCAGCCCCGCCGCGGCGTCGGCCACTGATCGCTGCCGCGCCCGCGCGTCGGCGTCGGCGCCCGAGAGCAGGCCCGAGGCTGCGGCGCGGACGTCGGCCAGGTCCTGGCCACGGAACCCCAGACGCTCCCAGAGGTCGGAGGCCGGCACCAGCCGGGAGCCGAGCCACTCACAGGGCTCATCGATGGGAGCGGGGCTGGTCGGTGGGCGGCTCACTTCCTCATCGTTTCACAGCTGGCTCGGCCGATGGTTCGGCCGTCGTAGGCTCGGAGCAGTCAACCGAAGGAGTCGCCCGTGAAGCACCAGGAGCAGGTGGACATTCTGGTCATCGGTTGGGGCAAGGGCGGCAAGACCCTGGCCGGGGCGATGGGCCGGGCGGGCAAACGGGTCGCGCTGGTGGAGCAGGACCCGATGATGGTCGGCGGCACCTGCATCAACGTCGCCTGCGTCCCCACCAAGGCCCTGATCCACGACGCCGCCGCCCGCCGTCCTCAGGACGAACCCTCCGCCTGGTTCAGCGACGCGGTGGCCCGCCGCGACGAACTCACCGCAGCCATGCGCAAGAAGAACCACTCGCTGCTTGATGAGGTGGACACCGTGCTGCTGGTCTCCGGTCGGGCCGTGTTCACAGGACCGCGGGAGGTCACGGTGGCGCAAGGTGCTGACGAGCTCAGGATCGTCGCCCGGACCGTCGTGATCAACACCGGGTCCCGGCCGAACGTCCCGGGGATCCCGGGGCTCGACGGCGCCCCGCTGGGCGCGACCGTCCACGACTCGACCACCCTCCAGCACGCCGATCCCCTCCCACGCAGTCTCGTGGTCGTCGGCGGCGGTTACGTAGGACTGGAGTTCGCCTCGATGTTCAGGCACTTCGGCTCCGAGGTGACGGTCCTCGACCGCGGCTCCCGACCGCTCAGGCGTGAGGACGACGACGTGGCCGCCACCGCCGTCGAGATCATGGAGGGCGACGGCGTCCGCTTCGTCGCGGGCGCGGCAGTGGCAAGAATCGACCCGGGCACCGACCGGGCGCGAGTCACCTATGAGGCCGACGGTTCGCGGGAGTCAATCACTGCCGAGGCTGTGCTGCTC
This sequence comes from Tessaracoccus sp. OS52, assembly GCF_020687685.1. GTDB lineage: Bacteria > Actinomycetota > Actinomycetes > Propionibacteriales > Propionibacteriaceae > Arachnia. The sequence goes on from NZ_JAJEWM010000005.1 coordinate 84,794, forward strand.
GCCGTCGGACGCACCCCCGCAACGGACGGCCTCGGACTGGAGGCGGCGGGGGTTGAGGTCGACGAGCATGGTTTCGTCGTCGTCGACGACCACCTGCGCACCTCAGCCGAGGGCGTGTTCGCCATCGGTGACGTGAAAGGTGCCCCCATGTTCACCTACACCTCGCTCGACGACTACCGGATCGTTGCCGACCAGCTCGTCGGCGACGGCGTCCGAACCACCGGTGATCGCGTCGTCCCCTACACGCTGTTCCTCACTCCCCCGCTCGCCCGCGTCGGCGTCACCACCAAGCAGGCTGAGGACTCAGGCCGCGACGTTCTGGTCGCCACGAGGAAGGTGGCTGACATCGCCGCCATGCCCCGTCCGAAGATCGAGGGCGACTCGCGGGGAATCGTCAAGTTCGTCGTCGACGCCGCCACCGACGAGGTGCTGGGGGCCGCCATGATGCACGTCCACGCCGAAGAGGTCATCAACCTGGTGGCCATGGCCATGCGGCACGGCATCACCGCAAGCCAGCTTCGCGACGGCGTCTACACCCACCCGTCGGCCACCGAGGCCCTCAACGAAGTACTCGGGGGCCTGCGTCCGATCCCGTCCCGGGATGGTTCAATGGGCCAGTCGTAGTCCTTCGAAGGGGGCCCCGGATGGCCAAGCTGCCAAAGCTGAACCTGTTGCTGCAGGTGCTGATAGCGATCGTGCTGGGCATCGCGCTCGGCTCGTTCCTCCCCGAGTTCCTCGTGCGGCTCTTCGTGACCTTCAACGGGATCTTCGGCAACTTCCTGGGCTTCATCATTCCCCTGCTCATCGTCGGGCTCATCACGCCCGCCATCGACGAGTTGGGCAAGGGCGCCGGCAAGTGGCTGGCAATCACCGCCGGGCTTGCCTATGTCTCCACCATCCTCGCTGGCCTGCTCAGTTGGGGGACCAGCATGCTCGTGTGGCCGAGGGTTCTCTCGGGCACGGGCGTGACCGAGCTGGCCGACCCCGAATCCGGCCTTGCCACGGCCTTCTTCACCATCGAGATGCCGCCGATGTTCCAGGTGATGACGGCGCTGGTGTTCGCGTTCGTCGTCGGCGTCGCCCTCACCGCCTTCGACGCGCCGGTGCTGCACCAGGTGTTCGTCGACTTCCGGCACGTCATCAACATCGTGATCAGCAGGATCATCGTTCCCCTGCTGCCCCTCTACATCTTCGGCATCTTCCTGAACATGACCTTCGCGGGGCAGGTGTGGGAGGTCATCACTGCGTTCTTCTGGGTGGTGGTGGTCGTCTTCGCGCTCACCGTGATCTGGTTGGTGTTGCTCTACACCGTCGCCGGCTCGGTCTCGAAGAAGAACCCCTTCGCGATGATCCGAGCCATGCTGCCCGCCTACGCGACGGCGCTGGGAACCTCGTCGTCGGCCGCGACCATCCCGGTCACGCTCCGCTCGGCCATCAAGATGGGGGTCTCGGAGAACATCGCGGCCTTCGTGATCCCGCTGTGCGCCACCATCCACCTGGCTGGCTCCACCATCAAGATCACGGGCTTCGCGCTCGCGATCATGTTCATGTCCGGGATGGAGACGCCACCGCTGCTGATCCTCGGCTTCATCCTGATGCTGGGCATCGCCATGGTGGCGGCCCCCGGAGTCCCGGGCGGCGCCATCGTGACCGCAGCGGCCCTGCTGGAGTCGCAACTGGGGTTCTCCCCGGAACAGGTCGGCCTCATGATCGCCACCTACATCGCGATCGACTCCATCGGCACCGCGACGAACGTGACCGGCGACGGCGCCCTGGCGGCCATCGTCGACAAGCTGGCCGGGCACCCCGGCCACCGCGACCTCGGCCTCCACATCCCCGGCACCGACCCAACCCCCGACCCCATCGTCTGACCAGACCGTTCGGTTACGCGGCGCCCACTAGTTGCGGCCGCGGCGGCCGGTTGCATGGGCGCCGACTGGCTGCGGCCGCGCCGGCCGGTTGCAGGGGCGCCGACTGGCTGCGGCCGCGCAACTCGCTGCGCCGCACCCACTCGCTGCGATCGCCAACACTCGTTGCCTGGGCGCGCCGACGGTGGGGCCCGGTCCCCCGGTTTACCAGCGTTATTGCGCACCACCAGCCTTGTACGGCTGGTGCCGAGCGATAACGCTGGTCAACGCCCTAGAGCGCTGGTCAACCGGGGGAAGCGCTGGTTAACGCGCGGAAGGGCTGGTGATGGCACAGCGGAGTCGACGTCGCCACCGACGGAGCCGCGCATACCCCGCAGGGCCCCATCCGCCCACTCCCCGTTCACCAGCGTTGTTGCTCGCCACCAGCCCTACAAGGCTGGTGCCGAGCGATAACGCTGGTCAACGCACTGAAGCGCTGGTCAATCGGCGATAACGCTGGTCAACCCGCGGAACCGCCGGTCAACCCGCGGAACCGCCGGTCAACCCGCGGAACCGCTGGTCAACGCGCGTGGAAGCGAGGTGCGCCCCCGCAGACCTGGGCGCATCGGAAACGGGCCCGGTCCGTTCACCCCCATAACCTTCCGGCGGACGCAGCCAACTCAGACCTCAACCACCGCTTCCCGGTGTTCGATCCCCATCTGCGCGAGGCACTCCTCCAGGACACGCATGACCTCGACGGTGTCGTTGAGCGGCATGATCGGCGACTCGGTGTCGCCGGCGAGGACCCGTTCGGTCACCTCTGCGACCTCGTGGGCATACCCACGGCCGGTCATGTTGGCCTCGATCACTCGCGGCAGCACCCCGGTGCGGTGCACCGACAACGTCGTCGGGTGATGGAACCTCGGTTCGACCTCGATCCAGCCCTTGGTCCCGTAGATCGCCATCCGTCCGGGACCGTGTCCGTCGAAGCCGCACGCCAGCGCCGACAGCCCGCCGGTGGCGTACTCGATGCTCATGGCCGCTGCCGCGTCGACGCCGTTGGGCGCGTACCTGCCGACGCACTGAACGGTGCGGGCCTGGCCGAGGAAGGCCTGGGCGAAGGAGACCACGTAGACGCCGAGGTCGAGGATGGCACCGCCTCCGGTCGCAGGGTCGAAGAGACGGTGGTGGGGATCGTATTCACGGTAGGCACAGAGGTCTCCCTGCACTCCCAGCACGTCACCGATCCGTCCCCAGGCGACGACCTCGCGCGCGGCCGAGATTGCGGGCAGGAACCGGGTCCACATGGCCTCCATGCAGAAGACCCCTTTGGCCCGGGCGGCATCGACCACCTCGCGGGTCCCTGCGAGGGTGGCCGTGAAGGCCTTCTCGACCAGAAGCGCCTTGCCCCGTTCGATGGCCGCGAGCGCGACGTCGCGGTGGTGCGGGTGGGTGTTGGCGAGGTAGACGACGTCGATGTCGTCGTCCTCCAGCAGTTCCACATAGCTGCCGTAGGCCTTGCGCACACCGTGCTTGGAGGCGAACTGCTGGGCGCGTCCCAGATCGCGGGAAGCGACGGCCGCCAGCTCGGCGTTGTGGACGAACCCGAAGTCAGATGCCATGACGTCGGCGATCCATCCCGCTCCGACGAACCCCCAACGAATGGTGTCCATGCGGCACAGGGTACCGGTGCGCGGACTGGCGCTCGGCAACTTCGGACAACAGTGACTAGTCTGGTCCAGCAGCAGGAAGGAAGTGCATGGCACGCATCGTTCAGAAGTACGGCGGCTCATCCGTGGCGGACGCCGACTCCATCAAACGGGTCGCCCGCCGGATCGCCCGCACCCGCAGCGAGGGCAACGAGGTCATCATCGTGATCTCCGCCATGGGCGACACCACCGATGAGCTGATGGACCTGGCCCTGCAGGTCTCGCCCCGGCCCAAGTCGCGGGAGCTGGACATGCTCCTGACCACGGGCGAGCGTCAGAGCGCCGCCCTGCTGGCCATGGCCCTGTCTGACCTTGGTGTGGACGCGGTCTCCTACACCGGCTCCCAGGCGGGCGTCATCACAACACCCACGCACGGCAACGCCCGCATCATCGACATCACGCCCGGACGCGTGGAGGCCGCGGTGCAGGAGGGCAACGTCGCCATCGTCGCCGGCTTCCAGGGCGTCTCGCAGTCCACCAAGGACATCACCACGCTCGGCCGCGGCGCCTCCGACACCACCGCCGTCGCGCTGGCCTCGGCGCTGGGGGCCGACTACTGCGAGATCTACAGCGACGTCGACGGCGTGTTCACGGCGGACCCGCGGATCGTGCCCGCCGCCCGTCCGATCACCGAGATCAGCTACGAGGAGATGATGGAGCTCGCGGCCTCCGGCGCCAAGATCCTCCACCTGCGCTGCGTCGAGTACGCGCGCCGCGAGAACGTCAAGGTCCACGTCCGCTCGTCGTTCACCGACAAGCCCGGAACCTGGGTCAAGTCCCACGAAGAGGTCCAGAAAGGTGCAGAAATGGAAGAAGCCATCATCACCGGCGTCGCCCACGACCGTGGCGAGGCCAAGGTCACCATCGTCGGCGTCCCGGACCGCGTCGGGGAGGCCGCGCTCATCTTCAGGGCCATCGCAGACCACGACATCAACATCGACATGATCGTGCAGAACGTCTCGCGCCTGTCCGACGTCAAGACCGACATCTCCTTCACCCTCCCCATGACCGACGGCGGCCGCGCCATTGAGGCGCTGGAGGCCATCAAGGACCAGGTCGGCTTCGAGGAACTGCTCTACGACGACCAGGTGGGCAAGATCTCCATCGTCGGCGTCGGGATGCGCTCCCACCCCGGGGTGACTGCCACGTTCTTCCAGGCGCTGGCCGGGGAGGACGTGAACCTGCAGATGATCTCGACGTCTGAGATCCGGATCTCGGTGGTGGTGTCCTCCGACGACGTGGACCGGGCCGTCCGTGCCGCCCACACCGCCTTCGGTCTGGATGCCGAGGAAGAGGCCGTCGTCCACGCCGGCACCGGCCGCTGACCGGGCCCCGACAGGCCACCCTTCGACAACTTCTCCGGTGTCCGGTCGGGCTCGGCGCACCCAGACCCAGCGCCCTCCAGCCCAAAATGACCATTCGGGCTGATCGTTGGGTAACGATTGCGTGTACTTCCCGATGTGACAGCCCATTTCGTATGGGCCCTGCCGTATATTCCAATCAGTTCAGCGGGGCGAAGTAGCCCCACCAAAACCTGAGCAGGACTCGCTGGTGAGGCCAGCGCAGTAAAGGAAAAGGAGATCTTCCATGAGCTACTCCCTGCAACGCCGCGGATTCCTGAAGGGCGCGCTCGCAGCGGGCGCCCTCGCGCCTCTCGCGGCTTGCGCCGGCGGCGGCGACCCCGAGGAGACGCCGACCGACGAGGGCTCCGCGCCCGAGGAAACGGGATCCCCCGAGGAGACCACGGCCCCCGGCGACGACAACAACCCGTTCGGCCTGGAGATCCCCTCCGAGGTCGAGGCGATCATCTTCAACGGCGGTTACGGAATCGCATACGCCGAGTTCGCCGGCAAGGTGGTCGAGAAGACCCATGACGGAGTCACCGTCTCCGTTGAACCCACCACGCAGGTGGCGCAGGAACTGCAGCCCCGATTCACCGGCGGCAACCCGCCGGACGTCATCGACAACGCCGGCGCCGGCAAGATCGGCCTGAGCGCGATCGTCGACCAGCTCGAGGATCTCACCGAGGTCGTCGACGCACCGAACCTTGAGGGCACGGTCATCCGCGACACCCTCTACGCGGGTGCGCTGGAGCCGGGCATCGTCTCGGGCAAGCAGGTGGCTCTCAACTACGTCCTGACCGTCTTCGGCCTGTGGTACTCCGCCTCCCTGTTCGAGGAGAACGGCTGGACCCCGCCCAAGACCTGGGACGAGGCCATCGAGCTTGGCGCCAAGGCGAAGGAAGCAGGCAAGTACCTGTTCCTGTGGGGACTTGAGGCTGCTGACTACTACGGCGAAATGGCCATCACCTCCGCCATCAAGGAGGGCGGACACGAAGTGCGCGTCGCCCTGGACAACCTTGAGGAGAACTGCTGGAGCCATCCCGCCATCCAGGACGTGCTCACCAAGCTCAAGGAGTGCGTGGACAAGGGCTACTTCAAGCCGGGCGGTTCCGGAACCCAGTTCACGGCCGCGCAGGCGTCGTGGTCCAACGCCCAGGAGGCGCTGCTGTACCCCTCGGGTGCCTGGATCGAGAACGAGATGAAGGACCAGACCAAGGACGACTTCCAGATGACCGGCACCCCGGTGCCCACGGTCAGCGGCTCCTCGGCCCTTCCCTTCGAAGCCATCCACTCCGCGGCCGACGAGCCCTACATCGTCCCGTCGCAGGGCGCGAACGTGCCCGGCGGCAAGGAGTTCATGCGCGCCATGCTCTCCCAGGAGGCGGCGGCGAACTTCGCCGAGACCATCCTCTCGCCGACGATCGTCAAGGACACCATCCCCGAGGACGCATTCGGTTCCACGGCCCTGGCCTCGCAGATCGCCATGCTGGGCGCTGCCGGTGAGGACATCTTCACGTGGCGCTTCAACGCCTTCTACGGCATGGGCCCGGACCACGTCCAGGCCTGGAACTCCTTCCTCGACGGCCAGCTCGACGTCGCCGCGATGACGACGGCCCTGCAGGAGGTCACCGACAGGGTGCGCAACGACGACGCGATCGAGAAGTACGAACCAGTCTCGTGACTCCTGAATCAACGACTGTGGCGGGCGGCGGGGACTCAACCCCCGCCGCCTCCGCGGTGGACCCCGATACCGCTGTCATTTCCCCGAAGCGACGCCGCAAGGGCCGCTGGAACTTCGACCGGGTGAGCTTCATGGCTGTCTTCCTGGGCGTGCCGCTGCTGATCTACCTGGGCCTGGTGATCTACCCGTTCATCCAGGCGGTGCACTACTCACTGACGAACTGGCGAGGCTTCGAACCGATCTCGGAGGCCGAGTACGTCTGGTTCGACAACTACGCCTACCTGCTCAGCGACGCGCAGTTCATGAAGGCCCTCGGCAACAACGTCATGCTGGCCGTGTTCCTGCCGCTGATAACCATCATCCTGGCCCTGGTCCTCGCGATCGTGATCACCATGGGCGGCCCGTCACACGGCAATGTGCGCGGCATCAGGGGGGCGGGCTTCTACCGCGTCGTCTCGTTCTTCCCCTATGTCATCCCCGGCATCGTCATCGGCTTCATGTGGCGCCTGCTGCTGGACCCCAGCTCCGGGTTCGTCAACGGCATCCTGGTGGCGCTCGGGTTCGAGCAGTTCCGCAACTTCGCCTGGCTCGGCAACGAGACCACCGCCATGCCGGTCTCGATGTTCGTCATCATCTGGGGATTCGTCGGCTTCTACATGCTCCTGTTCATCGCGGCCATCAAGGCCGTGCCCGCGGAGATCTACGAGGCCGTGCGCATCGACGGCGGCGGCAGGTTCGTGACCGCGACGAGGATCACGATCCCCCTGATCCGGGACAACATCCAGACCGCCTACATCTACATGGGCATCATGGCGCTCGACGCGTTCATCTACATGTCGGCCCTGAACCCGCGTGGCGGACCGAACTTCTCCACCCTGGTGATGAGCCAGCAGTTGTTCACCACCGCGTTCGGCGGCAACAACCTGTGGGGCCGGGCCTCGGCCATGGGCGTCGTGCTGGCCGTTGTCACCCTCGCCTTCGCCGGCCTGGTCTTCCTGGTCAATCGCCTCACTGGCGGAAAGGACACGGTGACCTACTGATGAGCACCGAAACCGTACCCGCCACCACGGAGGCTCCCCTGGTCACCCGCAAGGTGAAATGGAGTACCGGCGACAAAGCCTTCACCACCTTCGCCCACGTCATCCTGATCATCTGGGCGCTGCTGGTCGTTGGTCCCCTGATCTGGACGTTCATGACGTCGTTCAAGACGTCGTCGGAGATCTTCGCCTCCGCCTTGGCGTTCCCCCAGGAACTGCTCGACGGCAGGGTGTTCGAGAACTACGTGAACGCCTGGACGAAGGGCAACTTCGGCCAGTACTTCATCAACTCGGTCGTCGTGGTGGCGCTCTCCATGTTCCTGGTGATGCTCCTCGGCGCCATGTGCGCCTACGTGCTCGCGCGCCACTCGTTCCCCGGCAGCCAGCTGATCTACTACCTCATGCTCGCCGGCCTGACGTTCCCGATCTTCCTGGCGATCGTGCCGCTGTACAAGGTGCTGCAGAGCCTGCCGCTGCCCTGGGGTGGCGGTGACCAGTCGCTGTTGGGAACCCACGCCGGCCTGATCCTCACCTACGTGGCCTTCGCGCTGCCGTTCACGGTGTTCTTCCTGTACGCGTTCTTCAAGACGTTGCCGGACGAGATCGCGGAGGCGGCTGCCGTCGACGGCGCGGGCGAGTGGACGACGTTCTTCCGGATCATGCTGCCGATGGCCAAGCCCGGCATCGCTTCGGTGGCCATCTTCAACTTCCTCGGTCTGTGGAACCAGTACCTGCTCCCGGTGGCACTGAACACCTCCGAACCCAAGTACGTCCTCTCCCAGGGAATCGCCAGGTTCGCCTCCCAGATGGGCTACTCCACGGACTTCGGCGCCCTGTTCGCGGCCGTGATCATCACGGTCGTCCCCGTGCTGATCGTCTACATGCTGTTCCAGCGCCAGCTGCAGGGCTCGGTGTCCCAGGGCACCATGAAGTAATCCCCTCAGACAGCGATGGGGCGGGGCCGTGACCACACGGCCCCGCTCCTGCGTTTTCGGGCGGATTCAGCGTCTGCGCCCGGTGCCGAACAGCCCGCGGGCGATCTCCCGGGCAGCCGTGCGCATGAACTGCTTGAAGGCCGACGACTTCGCCACGGACTCCACCAGGCTGGGCTCGCGCCTGGTGCTGCGACGGCTTCCTGCTCCCTCCGACGGTGCGGTGCCGGCCTCGCGCCGTCGCCGCTCGGATTCCTGCTCGTCGGATTCCCGTTGCGCCTGCTCCTCGGCCGCCCGGGCGCCCTGCTCGACCTTGCGGATCAGCATCTCGTGGGCCGAGTCCCTGTCGACGGCCTGGCCGTAGCGAGCCATGAGCTGGGATTGGGCGACCCCGGCGCGCAGCGCCTGCGGATCCGTTGGCCCCATCAGCGACTCGGGAGCCCAGATCCGGGTCCAGGCCACGGGGGTTGGTGCGCCGTCCGGGTCCATGACGGTGACGATCGCCTGCCCGGTTCCCAGTTGCTGGAGCACCTCCTCCAGTTCGTAGCCGGAGTTTGGGTAGGTGGAGACGGTGGCCTTCAACGCCTTGGCGTCGTTGGGGGTGTGCGCGCGCAGTTGGTGCTGCACCCTGCTCCCCAGTTGGGCCAGGACGTCGGAGGGGACGTCCTTGGGCGTCTGGGTGACGAAGAACACGCCGACGCCCTTGGAGCGGATCAGGCGGACGGTCTGGGTGATGGAGTCCAGGAACGCGTCGGAGGCGTCCTTGAACAGCAGGTGGGCCTCGTCGAAGAAGAACACCAGCTTGGGCTTGTCGATGTCGCCCACCTCCGGCAGTTCCTGGTAGAGGTCGGCCAGCAGCCACATGAGGAACGTGGAGAACAGGTCGGGCCGACTGGCGAGGTCGGGCAATTCGAGGAGGGACACGATCCCCCGCCCGTCCGGGGCCACCCGCAGCAGCTCCGACGGCTCGAACTCGGGTTCGCCGAAGAAGACGTCGCCGCCCTGCTGGGTCAGCGTGATCAGGTTGCGCAAGATCACGCCCACGGTGGCCGAGGAGATGCCTCCGATGCCCTTCAGCTCGGGCTTGCCCTCTTCGGAGGTGAGGTACTTCAGGAGTTCGGTGAGGTCCTTCAGGTCCAGCAGCGGCAGGCCCATGTTGTCGGCGTAGTAGAAGACCAGCCCGAGCGAGGACTCCTGGACCTGGTTGAGACCGAGCACCTTGGACAGCAGAATCGGCCCGAACGAGGTCACCGTCGCCCTGATGGGGACCCCTATGCCCTGACCACCGAGGGCGAAGAACTCACACGGGTAGGCGGTGGCCTCCCATGGCTGACCGTTCTCTGCGGTGCGCGCCAGCAGTTTCTCACCGCCGGAGCCGGGGCTGGCCATGCCGGAAAGGTCACCCTTGATGTCGGCCGCGAACACGGGCACCCCGGCCGCGCTCAGTGCCTCGGCCATGACCTGCAGGGTGACGGTCTTCCCGGTGCCCGTCGCACCCGCGACCAGACCGTGCCGGTTGAACATTGAGACGGGGATCCGCACGGGCGCGTCCACCACCGGGCCGCCCGCCTCGAGGACGCCGAGCTGCACCGACGGCGCGTCGAACGAGTAGCCCTCCCTGACGGACCTGATCACTTCATCGTGCGCATTTGCCTCAGTCACGCCCCAAAGCCTGCCACATCGCCGCGTGGGAACCTCCCGAGGGCCGTGGATCGCGGCTAAAGTGTGCTGGGTGATCTTCAAGCGAGTGGGTGAGGGGCGCCCCTACCAGGACCATGGCTACAGCCAGAAGCAGTGGGCTGCCATCGCGCCCCACCAGGTCCGTCTCGACGAGTTGACCACAACGAAGCGCACCCTGGACCTGGAAACCCTGCTGGAGGAGGACTCCACCTTCTACGGGGACCTGTTCGCCCACGTGGTCTCCTACCAGGGTGAGTTGTACCTGGAGGACGGACTCCACCGGGCGCTGCGCGCCGCCCTGCAACAGCGGCAGACACTGCATGCCCGCGTGCTGGAGTTGGACTAGGTTTGACCGCACCATGATCAATGACGAGCAGAGCTGAGCCGGACGAGTGCGCATTTTCAGACTTATCGCGACGCCCGTGCTGCTGCTGGCCCTGCTCGCCTTCCTGGTCTGGGGCGCGTTCTGGGGCTGGCGCAACCTGACCGCCCCGCTGCCCACCCCTGACCCCACGCCTTGTGTGACTGTGACCTCGGAACTGGTCAACGTGACGCAGGTCTCGGTGCGAATCTACAACGGCGGCTTCACCAGCGGCCTCGCCCGCCGTCAGGCCGCGCGCCTGGAGGACGTCGGCTTCAAAGTCATCCGCGTGGGCAACACCGACGAACGAGTCACTGGCACGGTGGTCCGCGCCAACGAGAAGGACGCCCCCGCCATCCGTCTGATCACCTCCTACTTCAAGGAGGTCAAGTTCGAGAACGACGACAGGACCGACGGCACCGTCGACGTCCTGCTGGGCTCGGAGTTCGCGGGCGAGGGCGAATCCCCCATCTTCCAGGTCTCCCCGGGCGAGGCCGGCACCGTGTGCCTGCCCCCCAGCCCGTCGCCCTCAGGCTCACCGTCCGGATCCCCGTCGCCGTCGCCACAGCCCACCGACGCCTGACGGATCTGACGCAGGTCTCCCGTGCTGTACCGGCCCCGCGCAACAATGGGGCCATGAGCATCCAGACCCCGCAGCCCGAAAGCGCAGACATCGGTGTGGTCGGAATCGGCGTGATGGGCACGTCCTTGGCACGCAACCTGGCACACCACGGGCACGCCGTCGCCGCCTACGACCTGTCGCCCGGCAACACCGCACGCCTCGTCGCCGAGCACGGCAGCGAGGGGACGTTCGTGCCGGCGGAGACGTTGGCCGATTTCGTGGCAGCGCTTCGCCCGCCGCGCGTGGCGATCATCCTCGTGCCGGCCGGCCCTCCCACCGACTCCACCATCGCGTCGCTGCAGGAGATCATGGAGCCCGGCGACATCATCATCGACAGTGGCAACACCCTGTTCACCGACACCCAGGAGCGCGCCGTCGCGCTCGCGGAGACGGGGATCCAGTTCGTCGGCATGGGGATCTCCGGAGGGCAGGAGGGCGCCTTGACGGGGCCGTCCATCATGCCCGGAGGCACACGGGAGTCCTACGCCCGGATCGGGCCGATGCTGGAGTCGATCGCTGCGCAGGTCGACGGCGAACCGTGCTGCACCTACATCGGCCCCGACGGCGCGGGGCACTTCGTCAAGATGGTCCACAACGGCATCGAGTACGCCGACATGCAGCTGATCGCCGAGGCCTACGACCTGATGCGACGGGGCCTCGGCATGGAGGTGCTCGAGATCCGCGACGTGTTCGCCTCCTGGAAGGAGACCGAACTGGACTCCTACCTGATCGACATCACCACCGACATCCTCGGCCACGCCGACCCGGAGACGGGGAAGCCGTTCGTCGACGTCATCTCCGACGTCGCCGCCCAGAAGGGCACCGGCGCCTGGACGGTGAAGACCGCCCTCGACGTCGGCATCCCGGTACCGGCCATCGCCGAGGCGACGTTCGCCCGCTCCCTGTCCGGTTCCATCCAGGAACGCGACGACATCAGCGGGCTGGGCATCGACGTCGCCACCACCCCCATCTCCACCGACGACCGTGCCGCACTGGTGGACGCCATCCGGGACGCGCTGCTGGCGTCGAAGATCTCCGCCTACGCCCAGGGCTTCGACGAGATCCAGCAGGCCAGCCAGGAATTCAAGTGGGGTGTCGACAACGCCGCTCTGGCCCGGATCTGGCGGGGCGGGTGCATCATCCGCGCCGGCTTCCTCAACTACATCTCCGACGCCTACGAGGCGGAGCCGGAACTGCCCTCGCTGCTGGCTGCCGCCTGGTTCACCGACCGGATCGCGGCCTGCCTGCCGGCCTGGCGACGAGTGGTGGCGTTGTCGGCCACCTCCGGCATCCCGGCACCGGCCTTTGGCTCCTCGCTGGCTTGGTACGACGCCCTGCGCTCGGAGCGGCTCCCAACGGCTCTGGTGCAGGCCCAGCGCGACTACTTCGGGGCCCACAGCTACAACCGGGTGGACAAGTCCGGACGGTTCCACACCCGTTGGGAACTCGATCCCCGCGTCGAGGAGCAGTGGGACTGAAAGTCAGGTAGACGACGCGGCCGACGCGCTGGCGTCGGCCAGGTCTGAGGCCAGCGCGTCCGCCAGTTGGTCGTCGAGGTGGTGGACCGTGAGCCTCAGGTGCCGCGACGGGCTCTGCGGCTCGACGGCGAACTCGTCGCCCGTGCGGGCGAGCCAGCCGCGCCGCATCAGCTGCTCGGAGACCGCTCGGGCGTCCGCTTGGACCGGGACCCACAGGCTCAACCCATCCGGTACCGGCGCATCGATTCCGCACCGGGCCAGGCGGGTGACGAAGGCCTCGTTGCGCTCGGCGTAGTGCGCGGCGGCGCGGGCGATCGTTTCGAGGGCGCGATCCTGCGTGAGCAGGGCGTGGGTGAGCCGCTGCAGCAGGTGACTGACCCAGGTGGTTCCCGGGCTGAGCCGCATGGCGAGCCGCTCGGCCGTCTCGGGATCGGTTGCGGTGACTGCGAGCGACATGTCCGGACCGAGGAACTTCGAGACCGAGCGGACCAGCGCCCACCTGCGATGCCCTGGACCGATGATCGAGCGGTACGGCTGCCGCGAAAGCATGGAGAAGTGGTCGTCCTCGATCACCAGGACGAAGGGATGGTCCGCCAGCACGGCACGCAGTTCTGCGGCGCGGCGCTCGGTGAGGCTGGTGCCGGTGGGGTTCTGTGCCCGTGGTGTGCACAACACGGCGCGCACGCCCTGGGCCAGGGCCTCCCGCAGCCCAGCGACCGTCATGCCCTCGTCGTCGACGGCGACTGCGACGGGCCGGTACCCGGCGAGCCGGACCGTCCGGATGCTGGCCAGGAAGCAGGGGTCCTCGAGCGCGACGGCGTCATCGCGGGTGAGGGCCTGGGCCAGCAGGCGCTCGACGGCGTCGAATGCGCCGCCCGTGATCGTCAGCCGGAAGTCCCCGCGGACGTCGGTTGCCATCCACTGCCGGGCCCACGCCTCCAGGCCGCCGTCGATGACCGGCTCGCCGTAGAGCACCGGTCGCCCGGCGAGCCCGGCGAGGGCCTCGGTCAGGTCCGGGATGAAGGCCGGGTCGGGGTTGCCTGCCCCGACGTCACGCAGCACGCTGTCGGCGGCGTACCCGTCCTGTGGCACGCGGGACACGGCCGTGACGCGGGTCCCTGCCCTGCCTCCGGTGACCACGAGGCCCGCCTGCGCGAGCTGCCGGTACGCCGACACGACCGTGTTGCGGTTGATCCCCAGCCGGTCGGCCAGCGCGCGGACCGGGGGGAGGAGCGCGCCGGGCCCCAGCTCGCCCCGCTCGATCAGGGCGCGCAGGTCAGCTGCGATCTCGGCGGCCGACCGGCCCCGGACCGCGTCTTGGATCTCAGCGTGCTCCATCGCGAACGAGCCTACTGCCAGGACGTGTTATCTTTTGGCCTATGCCAAACATCACCACTGTCAGCACGGGAACCGGTCGCGTCAAGCGCGGCCTCGCAGAAATGCTCAAGGGCGGCGTCATCATGGACGTCGTCACCGCGGAGCAGGCCAGGATCGCCGAGGATGCCGGCGCCGTCGCGGTCATGGCGCTGGAGCGCGTGCCGGCAGACATCCGGGCCCAGGGCGGCGTCGCCCGGATGAGCGACCCAGACCTCATCGACCAGATCATCGCGGCCGTGTCCATCCCGGTCATGGCGAAGGCCCGGATCGGGCACTTCGTCGAGGCCCAGGTGCTGCAGGAACTCGGGGTGGACTACATCGATGAGTCCGAGGTCCTCTCCCCGGCGGACTTCGTGAACCACATCGACAAGTGGGCATTCAACGTGCCGTTCGTGTGCGGCGCGACCAACCTCGGCGAGGCGCTGCGTCGGATCTCCGAGGGTGCGGCGATGATCCGCTCCAAGGGCGAGGCGGGCACCGGCGACGTCTCCGAGGCGACCAAGCACATCCGCACCATCACCGGCGAGATCAACATGCTGCGCTCCAAGACCAAGGACGAGCTCTACGTCGCGGCCAAGGAGCTCCAGGCGCCCTACGAACTGGTGGCCGAGGTGGCGGAGACGGGCAAGCTGCCCGTCGTGCTGTTCACTGCCGGCGGCGTCGCAACCCCTGCGGACGCGGCGCTGATGATGCAGCTCGGCGCCGACGGCGTGTTCGTCGGCTCCGGCATCTTCAAGTCCGGGGACCCCGCCGGGCGCGCCGCGGCCATCGTCAAGGCCACCACCTTCCACGACGACCCGGCGGTGATCGCGGAGGTGTCGCGCGGGCTGGGTGAGGCGATGGTGGGCATCAACGTCGCGGACCTCCCGGCGCCCCACCGGCTCGCTGACCGGGGCTGGTGACAAGTGGCCCCACTCCGCGTAGGAGTGCTGGATCTGCAGGGTGACGTGCGCGAGCACGTCGCCGTGCTGGAACACCTCGGCGCCGACGTCGTAAGCGTGCGGCGCCCCCGCGAACTGGCCGCCGTCGACGGGTTGGTGCTGCCCGGCGGGGAATCCAGCGTTATCGACAAGCTGGCCCGCGCCTTCGACCTGCGGGAACCGATCGTCGAGGCGATCACCTCCGGGCTGCCGGTGCTCGGCACCTGCGCCGGACTCATCCTGCTCGCCGACACGATCACCGACGGCATAGAGGGCCAGCTCACCTTCGGAGGACTCGACGTCGTGGTCCGGCGCAACGCGTTCGGCCGGCAGACCGAATCGTTCGAGACCCTGCTGCAGATCCCGGAACTGGGAGAACCCCCGGTGGCCGCGACGTTCATCCGTGCCCCGGTCGTGGAAGCTGTGGGACCTGCGGCGCATCCTCTCGCCGCCCTTCCCGACGGGCGCGTGGTGGCCGTCGAGCAGGGCGGGCTGCTAGGCATCTCCTTCCACCCCGAGATGAACGGCGAGGACCGCTTCCACAAGCGGTTCCTCGGTTTCGTCCGCGCCGCGGCCTGAACGCCTGCCGCGCCAGGCGCCCGCCGGCCACGGCCTTCGCCGGAGTAGACTCGCGCCATCCCGGCCTGTCGGTCGGGCACAGTTCCAGGAGGTCCGGCCAATGAAGATTCTGTCGCTGCTGACACGTGCCGCCATCGGTGCACCTTTCGTCTTCCTCGGCTACGACGCCGTGAAGGAACCCGGAATGCGCGTGAAGATGGCCACCGACTTCGGGGTGCCGGAGGAGTACGGCGAGCTCGCCGTCCGCGCAAACGGAGCTGCGATGGTCCTGGGCGGCCTGTCCGTGATCACGGGACTGCTCCCCCGCCTGGGCGCCGCTGCCGTCGTGGCCTCCATGATCCCCACGACGCTGGCCGGTCACTCCTTCTGGAATGACACCGACCCCAAGCAGCGCAAGACCAACACCATCCAGTTCCTGAAGAACGTCGGCATGGTCGGCGGCCTTCTCGCCGTCGCAGCCGCCCCGAAGCCGTCCAAGGACTGAGAGCACGAGGAAAAGGCCCGGACCTGCACATGCAGGTCCGGGCTATTCCGATGTCTTGCGACATCACACGGCGGTGACGGAGGGATTTGAACCCTCGGTGGGTTGCCCCACACTCGCTTTCGAGGCGAGCACTTTCGGCCGCTCAGACACGTCACCGTCGAGTAGTTTAACGGCACCAGCGCTGGTCTTTCCAATCGCCGCCGCACGAGAAGGGGCCAGGTTGCCACCGTCGGCCGCGCTAAGTGTGGCCGGAAGGACGGATGACCGTCCAAAAGGCCACAGTCAAGCGGCCAAGCGCGGGTCAGCGCCGGTCGTTGAAGAAGTCCAGCAGGAGTTCGGCGCAGTCGTCGGCGAGGATGCCGCTGGTGACCTGGGGGCGGTGGTTCAGGCGCGGGTCACGCACCACGTCCCACAGCGACGACACCGCGCCCGCCTTGGGGTCGAAGGCGCCGAACACGAGCCGGGAGAGCCGGGCGGCGACGATGGCCCCAGCACACATGGTGCAGGGCTCCAGCGTCACCACCAGCGTGCAGTCCTCCAGGCGCCACTCCCCCAGCGCCGCGGCCGCGCGCCGGATGGCGACCACCTCGGCGTGCGCCGTCGGGTCCCCGGTGAGTTCGCGCTCGTTGCCGGCCGCGGCGAGGACAGCGCCGTCGGGTCCGAGTACCACCGCACCGATCGGGACGTCGCCGTGCGTCAGCGCCTGCCGCGCCTGCTCGATGGCGAGGCGCATCGGGTCCGACCAGCGGTTGGCCACCTCAGGCGTCAAAGGCCTCGACGGCCTTGGCGAACTGGTCCCCGATCTTCAGCTTCCGCGCGATCTGCATCAGCAGCTCGTCGGAGTCCTCGTCGTAGTCGGTGGCGATCGACTCCAGCTCGAACGCGTTCAGCCCGCTGGCCGCGAACATCTCAAGGTCTCCGGCGGGGGCGGACTCGTCCTCCTCGTCGGGCACATCCTCGCCGAGGTAGTCGACGACGTCACGCGCCAGAGGCCAGTCGTTGGCCGCCGTGGCGTCGTTGAGGAGCACCTCGACGGAGCGCCCCCGCACGCGGCAGATCACGAAGAACTCCCCAGCGACGGAGACGAACCCGTCTGCCCCGGAGTCACCCGGCAGGCGGGTGAGCTGGCGGATCAGTTCGTCGAGGTCGTTGGCGAGTTCGAAGTCGAGCGGGACGACCTGCGGCTGACCGTCCTCCCGGTAGACGGCGACGACGAGGTCGATGTCGTCCTCGGTCGCGTCCTCGAGATCATCGTCTTCGAAGTCGTCGTCCGATTCCTCCTCGTCCGACTCCTCGTCGTCCTTGAGGTCGAACGGCTCTGCGTCTTCGTCGAACACGTCCACGTCGATCTCCCTTGCTTGATGTGCAGCCCCCATGATTCCAGACAACCAACCACAAGTCAGCCCCGGGTTGCCAACCCGGTGCAACAGCCCTTGGGATGATGTGTAAGAGTGGGCCCGTGGAGATCCGCGTCATCGAACACCCGCTCGTAGATCACAAGCTGACAAAGCTGCGTGACAAGACCACCGAACAGCCGACGTTTCGTCGCCTGGTCGAGGAGTTGGTCACCCTGCTCGCCTACGAGGCCACCCGCGGAGTGCGGGTGGAGGACGTGGAGATCGAGACGCCCGTGGCCCGCACCACGGGAACCCGACTGATGGATCCGGCGCCGCTCGTGGTCCCCATCCTCCGCGCGGGACTGGGAATGCTCGACGGCATGCTGCGGCTGGTGCCCACCGCGGAGGTCGGCTTCCTCGGGATGATCCGCGACGAGGTGACGCTCATGCCCGCCACCTACGCCGAGCGCCTCCCACAGGACCTGTCCGGCCGGCAGTGCTACGTGCTCGACCCCATGCTCGCCACCGGCGGCTCGCTGGGCGAGGCCGTGAAGTTCCTGGTCGGCCGCGGAGCCGACGACATCACCTGCATCTGCCTGCTGGCCGCACCCGAGGGTCTGGTCAACTTCCAGGAACTTCTGGCAGACCTGCACGCGCCATGCACGCTGGTGGTGGCCGCCGTCGACGAACGCCTCAACGAGATCGGCTACATCGTGCCTGGGCTCGGCGACGCCGGCGACCGCCTCTACGGCCTGGCCGACTGACCTCCCGGACCGCTCAGAAGAGCGACCAGTAGAGCTCGGTGCGCATGGCCTCCGGGTCCGCCTCCGTGGGGTCGTCCCGGTAGATCTCGAAGACCGTCTGCCCGGAGGTCCGGTCCTGGTCCTGGATCCACTTGCCCAGCGCCTCCCAGGACCTGCTGAGCGTGCCGTAGGAGCCGACGTGGGTGAACGTCGCGTACTCGCCGCCGGGCAGCTCTCCGGCCTCCACCTCACCGGTGGGGCGGAAGTCGCCGTCGACGACGAAGCCAACCTCGAGCTCGGCCGTGTCGTCGTTCATGGCCCCGTAGAGCCCGAAGGCGTCACCGGGCCGGAGCCCCTGCTCACCCAGCGCCTCGGCCACGGCCGGGAACGCGCGGTCGTAGAACGCGGTCAGCTCGTCCATGCGTTGGGTCCCGCGCACGACGGCAGTCCCGACGGTGTCGCGCGTGATGATCCGCGGTGCCTCGCTGGTGTGCTCAGACATTGGTCCTCCTCGTCGTGCGGCCCCTCGGCCGCCCACACCACGCTACTCGCAGGACAGGCCAACCGAGGAGGTCCGCCCACCATCGGGCTTCGGCGGTGTAGCCGCATACGAGCGGCGCATTCCTTGCGTGCATGCTCTTGAGATGAGCCAGGGCGGGTCTCATGATGGGAGGGCCGACGCGTCTCCCCGTCTGTTTTTCAAAAGCCGGGAACGGGACTGGTGCCGGAACAGCGAACGGGGCATTTCGTGTTAGGAGGACCTAGTGGCTGATCCACTACTGCTGGCTCCGGTGGCACTGTTCGTGGCCGCAACCGCGTGTGCCACATCCTTGGCCGCCAGCGAAGACCTGCGCGGGGAGCCATTCGGCCTGCGCGTCCCCGGCGGGGTCCGCGCACACCTCGCGCTCGGGCTCGGCTCGGCCATCTCGGCCCCTTGGCCGATGCCCGCGCTGGCGACTTGGGCAGCGGTCCGGGCCGCCCCCGGCACCAGGTGGGCGGCACGCACGGTGGCGATTGTCGGCGCCTGTATGTGGGTGGGAATCGCTTCCGAACCGATCACCTGGCGGCGCCGGCCCGCCTCTCGGTTGGCCGCGACACTGATCCCGCTCCATCTCGCAATCGGCGCCGCCATGGTGTCCGCCGGCCTCTACCGCCTCCTGCAGCCAAAGCTGCGACCGCCTCAGTGAACATCAGTAGTAGTACGGAAACCGCGACCAGTCCGGTTCCCGCTTCTGCAGGAAGGAGTCGCGGCCCTCGACCGCCTCGTCGCCCATGTAGGCCAGACGCGTCGTCTCCCCCGCGAAGACCTGCTGCCCGACCAGACCGTCGTCGATCAGGTTGAAGGCGAATTTCAGCATCCGCTGCGCCGTGGGGGACTTGCCGCAGATCTTGGCCGCCCACTCCAGGCCGACGTCCTCCAGTTCGGCATGCGGCACCACTTTGTTCACCATGCCCATGCGGTAGGCGTCCTCGGCGTCGTAGACGTCGCCGAGGAAGAAGATCTCGCGAGCGAACTTCTGGCCCACCTGGCGCGCGAGGTAGGCCGAGCCGAAGCCACCGTCGAAGGAGCCGACGTCGGCGTCGGTCTGCTTGAAGCGCGCGTGCTCGGCGGAGGCCAGCGAGAGGTCCGAGACGACGTGCAGCGAGTGCCCTCCCCCGGCGGCCCAGCCGTTGACCAGCGAGATCACCACCTTCGGCATGAACCGGATGATGCGCTGCGCCTCGAGGATGTGCAGCCGGCCCAGCTTTGCCGGGTCCACGGTTTCGGCGGATTCGCCGTCGGCGTACTGGTAGCCGGCGCGGCCACGGATGCGCTGGTCGCCGCCCGAGCAGAACGCCCAACCGCCGTCCTTCTCCGATGGCCCGTTGCCGGTGATCAGGACGCAGCCGACGTCGGAGGACATCCGGGCATGTTCGAGCGCCTGGCAGAACTCGTCGACGGTGTGCGGCCGGAACGCGTTGCGCACCTCGGGGCGGTCGAAGGCGATCCGGACCGCGGGCACTTCCTTGGCCCGGTGGTAGGTGATGTCGGTGAAGTCGAAGCCGGGCACGCCGTCCCACAGCTCGGGGCGGAAGGGGTTGCTCATGACCAGCAGGCTAGCGACTGCGACGGCTGACGCGGCGGGCGCGGTCCGGGAAGTTGGTGATGATCGCGTCGACGCCCATTGCTGTGAACTGCTGGATCTCCTCGTCGTCGTCCACGGTCCAGACGTGCGCCTTGATCCCGGCCTCGTGGCACAGCCACATGTAGTGCGGCTGCTTCAGCGCGAGCCGGCTGGGGTGGACCGCCCCGGCGCCGTAGAAGTTGGCGTAGGTCCAGGGCTCGAACAGCGCGTCGGAGTAGAGGAGCCCGAGATTCTCGGGCTCGACCTTGCCGCGGAGGTTGGCGAGGCTGACGTGGTTGAACGAGGAGAACACCACCTGCTCCAGGACGCCCGCCTCCTCCACCAGTTCGAGCGCCTCGAGCTCCATGCCCGGGTACAGGACGACAGTGTTCTTCAGTTCGATGTTCAGCCGCACGCCGGTTGGCCCGAGCAACTGAAGCGTCTCCTTGAGGGTGGGGATGCGGGTGTTGCGGAATCCGACGAAGCCGTTGGAGAAGTCGCAGCGACGCAACTCCTCCAGCGTCAGGTCGACCACGCGACCAAAGCCGTTGGAGGTGCGGTTGATGGACTCGTCGTGGATGACGACGAGGTGGCCGTCGGCAGTGCGCTGCACGTCGAACTCGATGCCGTCGGCGCCCTGCTGCACCGCCGTCTCGAATGCGGGCAAGGTGTTCTCCGGCGCGAACGCCGGGGCTCCGCGATGGGCCCAGATCTCGGTCATGGCACCGTCCCTTCCACTCATGATCCTAGTCAGCCTGCGGGGCGGTGCTGACAGCAGAAATCCCGGCCCCTGCTGGGACCGGGATCACTCTGCGCGCTCGGAGGGACTCGAACCCCCAACCTTCTGATCCGTAGTCAGATGCTCTATCCGTTGAGCCACGAGCGCAGTGCCGCGTAGGCAGTTGCCAACTATACGTCACGGCGACCCGACAGGGCAAAACGGCCGCCCGTCAGGCACGCGGCCCGGATCCGACGAGCGGGTCCGGGCCGATTGGATGCCAGTGACATCTGCAGCGGAGGTGGCGGGATTTGAACCCGCGATGGGGTTTAAGCCCCAAACCCGATTAGCAATCGGGCGCCATAGACCGTACTAGGCGACACCTCCACGACGGCACAAGGTTAGCCGAGCGGTTGATTCCGCGCCAAACGCCGTTTCGGTGCGGCGCGGGCCCCCGTTCTACACTTGTGCACCATAAGGGGGGACCACCTACCGATGACGGAACCGAACCAGCACCGCCCACGCCGGGCTCTGCCTCCGCTCGACGACGAGCACGCCTCCGGCGTCGGTGACCTCTACGGCCCGGTGTTCCGTCCCGCCCGGGCCGCAAGACCCGAGCAGCCCCCCACCCCACCACCCTGGGAGACACCCCGGGCCGAATCGCCCAAGGGCGCCGTCCCAGCCGCCGGCAGGAAGCCGTCCTTCGCCCGCAGCCTCGGCCTGACCGCACTCAGCACCGTCCTCCCAGGGGTAGGGCTGCTCGGGGCCAGACCCCTCGCGGCCAAGGTCGTCGGTGTCGTGGCTCCGCTCAGCTTCCTGGGGGCGCTGGCCGCCATCGGCTGGTCCGCCTACAGCAACCTGGGCAACTTCGCGGGCTTCGCCGTCGACCCCGGTGAGCTGCAACGCCTCTCCCTGGTGCTCGCGGCGGTCGGGATCGTCTGGGTGACACTGATCGCGGCCACCCACATCCTCACGAGACCCAAGGGCCTGGGCCCTGGCCGCAAGGCCACGGGAGCGGTCCTGGTCACCGTGCTCAGCCTGTTCATCTCGGCGCCCATCGCGGTGGGGTCGCGCTACTCCTTCGACCAGCAGAAGCTCGTGGAGACAGTCTTCCCCGACGAGGCCCAGGTGACCGCCACCAGTCGTCCCTCCATCGATGCCGAGAAGGAGAACCCCTGGAAGGATCACCCCCGCCTGAACATCCTGCTGTTGGGCGCCGACGGCAACGCAGTCAGGGACGCCCAGTGGGGCATCCGCACCGACACGATCATGCTGGCCTCCATCAACACGGCCAACGGCAACACCGACATCATCCAGATCCCCCGCAACGTGCAGTACGTGCCGTTCCCGGAGGGGTCGGAGATGGACCAGTGGTTCCCCGACGGGTTCAGGGGCGAGGGCGACTCCGCGAACTGGTTCGTGAACAACATCTGGCACACGGTGGAGAGCGGCGACTACCCCGACATCCTCCCTGACCAGACCTACCGCGGCGCCGAGGCGCTCAAGCAGGGTGTCGAGGGCATCACCGGCCTGAAGGTGGACTACTTCGCGCTGCTCAACATCGACGGCATCCAGGCGCTCATCAATGCAATGGGTGGCGTCACCGTGAACATCAACGACCGGCTGCCGATGGGCCGCGACACCGGAAACGGACCCTCGGGCGGCTACCTGGAGCCCGGGGCGGACCAGCACCTCAATGGCTACGAGGCCATGTGGTACGCCCGGTCCCGCTCGGGATCCAGCGACTACGACCGCATGGCCCGCCAGTCCTGCCTGGTCAACGCCATCATCAAGCAGGCCAACCCGGCCACCATGCTGACCTCCTACGAGGCCATCGCCGCGGCGTCGGCCAAGATGGTGATGACCGACATCCCGCAGCAGGTGCTCGAGCCGCTGGTCGAGCTGTCCATGACGGTGAAGGACGCCGACATCGAGCGACTGGTCTTCACCCCCGGCAAGAACGGCTACGACTTCAACGACCCGGACTTCGATGCCATGCGCGAGGCGGTCACGGAGGCGATCTCGGATGAGGAGCCCGCGCCGTCGGCCACCGCCACCAGCGAGGCTCCCTCCCCATCGGAGACCCCCAGCAACAGCGATTCCGAGGAGCCGGATCCGGAGCCCAGCGCGTCGCCGACGTTCATCGAGGGCAGCCAGTCCGTCGCGGACGCCTGCGCCTACAACGGCGGCTGACCACTTCTCGCGGGGTCGGTAGCGTCCGTGAGGAAGCAACGACGCGCACCCACTCCCCGCTGGTCGAGCAGCGTCCGTGAGGAAGCAACGACGCGTACCCACTCCTCGCTGGTTGAGTAGCGTCCGTGAGGAAGCAACGACGCGCACCCACTCCCCGCTGGTCGAGCAGCGTCGCGTGAGGAAGCAACGACGCGCACCCACTCCTCGCTGGGTCGAGTAGCGTCCGTGAGGAACGAACGACGCGTACCCTCCCCGCTGGTCGAGTAGCGTCCGTGAGGAACGAACGACGCGTGTCGAGACCCCTCTAGACCCTGCGTCCAGCCATCCGCTCCAACCGGCGACCTCAGGCGAAGTTGGTGTACCCCTTGGCGGCATCCAGGCGCTCGGTCATGTCCTCGAGCAGATCCGCGACCTGGGCGTCGTTGCCGGGGGCGAACACCAGGTGGTGGCGCGTCTCGGGGCCCTCGTGGATTGTGATGTGGCGGCCCGCATCCGACTGCGTCACCCGGGTCACCAGATCCCAGTCACCGGTCTCCCTGCCCCGGGGACCCTCCAGCACGTAGCCGTCGTCGTTGAAGGTGATGCTTACCCGGTTGCGTCCGCTGGCCGCGAGGCCGGCCACGAAGAGCATGATGCCTGCCACCAGGACGACGATGCCGAGCGCAAGCAACGCCCAGTGCCAATCATTGAGCAGTGACAGCACCAGCAGGACCGCACCCGCGAGGCTCCCGACGGCGGCGATGCCGTAGGCGCGCAGCGGAGGACGCGGCTTGATGAGGTAGTGGGTCTCGGACATGCCCACACACTACCGGCGGGCACTGGCAGCGTCGCGGCTGGGCGGCCGTGTCACGGCACCGGGATGTCCGCGCCGGTTCGGCGGTGACAGGGCGCTTTCGCGACGATCACCGGTGCGGGGTGGCGGCGAGGGTGGGATTCGAACCCACGGAGCGTTGCCACTCGGCCGCTTTCAAGGCGGCTGCACTAGTCCACTATGCGACCTCGCCACAGCGCCTTGCGGCGCTCAGCACATGTTACCGGTAGAAAGGAGGACGTGCCTCCCAAGTCCCCGCTCCCCCCACGCCACGGTCTGCAGGCCGCTTGGGTGCGCACCCCTGACCGGGACCCGGGCAACGCCCTGCCCTGGCCGACGATGCGCGACTTCCTGCGCGACAAGCTCGGGCCTGGGCGCGAGGCCGTTGACGACATGCTGGCCCGTGGGGACTTCGTCGACGACGACGGCCACCCCTGGACTGGGCGCGAGGTCTACCGCCCCCACACCTTCGTGTGGTTCCACCGTGAGCTCCGTGACGAGCCCGAGGTCCCCGGGGAGGTCAGGGTGCTGTACCGGGACGAGCGGATCGTCGTCGTCGACAAGCCCCACTTCCTCTCGACGATCCCGCGCGGCCGACACGTCACCCAGAGCGTGGTCGTGAAGGCCCGCGTGGCCCTGGACCTGCCGGAGCTGACGCCGGCGCACCGGCTGGACCGGGGGACCGCCGGTGTCCTTCTGCTTACCACCGAGCAGCGTTGGCGCGCCGCCTACCAGGACGTGTTCCGACGGCGGGAGGTGCGCAAGGTCTACCACGCCGTGGCAGGGTACCGACCGGAGCTGGAGTTCCCCGCGACGGTGGAGTCCCACCTGGTGAAGCGGGTCGGAACGATGCAGGCAGAAACCCGGGACCTGCCCGCCAACTCCCGCACCGAGATCGACCTTCTGGAGGTCCGCGGTGACCTGGCTCGGTACGAGGTTCGGCCGCTGACCGGCAAGACCCACCAGATCCGGATGCACTTCAACTCCCTGGGGATACCCCTGCTGGGAGACCCGCTCTACCCCGAGGTTTCCGACACGCCGATCGACGATTTCTCCACCCCACTTCGGCTTCTGGCGTACTCGCTGGAGTTCGTGGACCCGGTCGACGGACGAGCCCGACGGTTCGCGTCAGGCCGGGAACTGGAGTGGTGATTGTGGCAGAGTGACCCGCATGCGTGCAGTCATCGTTGCCGAGCCCGGCGAAGTGCAAGCCCTCGAGATCGGGGAACTGCCCCGCCCTGAGCCCCAGCCCGACGAGGTACTCGTTCGCACAGTCGCCTCCGGGGTGAACCGCGCCGACATTCTGCAGCGTCGTGGCCACTACCCGCCACCCAAGGGCGTCACGGACACCATCGGCCTGGAGGCCTCCGGGGTGGTGGAGGCAGTCGGCTCCCAGGTCACGCGGTGGCAGCCCGGCGACGAGGTGGTGGCCCTGCTTGCCGGCGGCGGCTACGCCGAGTACTTCGTCGCCCCCGAGGGCCAGTTGCTGTCCCCGCCCAGTTCTGTCGACCTCGTCACCGCAGCCGGGTTGCTGGAAGTGGCCGCCACCGTCGTGTCCAACATGGACGTCGCCGGTCTGATGGCCGGTGAGACGCTGCTGGTCCACGGCGGCGCCGGCGGCATCGGCACCTTCGCGATCCAGTACGGCAAGGCGCTCGGCTGCACCGTCGCCACCACCGCCGGCAGCGCGGCAAAACTCCAGCACTGCCGCGACCACGGCGCCGACATCGCCATCGACTACCACGACGACTGGGTGGGTGCGCTAAAGGAGGCGACCAAGAGCCACGGCGCCGATGTCGTACTCGACATCATGGGCGCCAAGTACCTCGAGATGAACGTGAAGGCGCTGGCCCGGGGCGGCCGCATGGTGGTCATCGGGCTGCAGGGTGGCACCAAGGGCACGCTGAACCTGGGCCTGTTGCTCGCGAAGATGGGCACCATCCACGCCACCTCGCTCAGGTTCCGTCCCAAGCCGGAGAAGGCGGCCATCTGCAAGCGCGTGGCCGATACCGTCTGGCCCATGCTCGACGCCGGCCAGATCAGGACGTCACCGGAGACCCGCATCCCGTTCGACGAGGTCCGCAGGGCCCACGAACTGCTCGACAGCGGGGACAACGTCGGCAAGATCGTGCTGGTGCACTGATGCGCATCACCAGACGACTGGCCATCGCACTGGCCACCGGGCTCACCGCCGCCTTCGCCGTCGCGCTTGGCCCCGTCGCACCAGCACAGGCCGAGGTTGACGTCTACACCACCCACGGCGACCACACCGTCAACGGGCGCCAGTGGCGCACGAGGTGTTCCCAGTACTCCAGCACGGTCGAGCGTTGCCGCACCGAGATCTGGGCAACCACGACGACGTGGAACGGGAGGACCTTCGTCAACACCAACGGCTGGGTCTTCAACAACCTGACCTACAAGCCCAGCCCGCGCGCCCAGTGGCTGGCCAACCCGCTGGCCACCAGCGGAGAGCACATCATTGACGGCCGACGCTGGAAGACCGAGTGTGACACCTCCTGGACCGGCAAGAACGGCTGCCGCTCATTGATCTGGGCCACGGCGCCCGAGCACTACGGGTCGGGTTACCGGATGGTCAACAAGTGGGTGTTCAACAACATCGTCAACTTCCGGCAGCCCGCCGCACCAGTCGGCCGCCCGTCGGGACCCGCGGCGCCGAGCGGGGCCGAGGTCGGCATCAGCAACGTCGTGCACCCGGGTCACCCGAGCACCACCCTCTACCGTCAGGTGGCCCCCATCTCCGTCAGCGGCAGGGTGAGCGGAGCCCCGGCCGGCGTCGTCGTCACCGTCACGCTGCGCGACCACGCGGGAGACGTCTGGGACACCGGGTACGCGACGACGAACGGCGAGGGCGTCTACTCCACCCAGATCGACGCGAGCTTCGCGGGCTGGGCCAGGATCACGGCTGGCCTCGACAACGGCAAGGTGGCCGCCTTCGAGACCACCATCGCCAGGCCGTCGGCAACGCTCTCGGCCCCGGCCTCCATAGATTCCCTGGCCACACCGCAGCTCACAGGGGCAGTGGTCCCAGCCGTCGCGAACGTCGCGGTCACGCCGCAGGTCTTCGTTAACGGCACCTGGACCGGGCTCGGCCCGGTCCGCACGGACGCGAACGGCCGCTTCAGCGCCACCTACGACTACGGGGTCGGCGGGATCGGTGCCGTCACCGTCCGCGTGCAGGCCGCCACCACCTCGGGAGCGGTGTGGACGTCGTCGAACAGTGCGGTGGTCACCCGCTCCGCGAAGCCCAACACCGTCATCACGGCCACCACACCCGAGGAGGTCAACCACACCTGGCGGCTGGGTTGCCCAGTGGGAGCATCCCGGTTGAGCACCATCCGCACGAACTACCTGGGACTCGACGGTCTGGTGCACCGCGGCGAGATCATCGTCCGCCGCGACCTGGCCAGCACCGTCGCGAATGTCCTCGAGCGCTCGCTGGCAGCCAGGTTCCCGCTCGGGCAGATGCGCAACCCGAACCACTGGAACGGGGATGACAAGGCGATGATGGCCGCCAACAACACCTCGGCGTTCAACTGCCGCTCGGTGGTGGGCAACCCGAGCGCGCAGTCGCCGCACTCCTACGGCATCGCCGTCGACATCAACCCGTGGCAGAACCCCTACCGCGACCCCACTGGCAAATGGTGGCCGTCCACGGACCACGTCCAGCGCACCCCGGTGGTTCCCGGCCAGCTCACCACGTCGTCGGAGCCCGTGCGGGCCTTCCGGGACCACGGCTGGGCCTGGTACAGCGGCTGGGACTGGCACCACTTCCAGTACCGCGGCTCCAGCACCACAGCGACGGCGACCTCCACCGAGCTGTCCCCCGCCGCCACCACGGCCGGAACCCTCGCCTCCGATGACCTGCCGCAACCCAGCGGCTGGGACGGCGTCGCGAGCGAAGACGGCTCCCTGGAGGACGGCTGGGTGGGCAACGGCGCCTCCGTCCACGAGGTGGACCCCGGGCGCAAGTCCGTGGACCTGTTCGCGCTGGGCTGCGTCGCCCAGCCGGACCTCGACGCACCTGTCGCGGCACTGGAGGAGACCCTCGCCGACGACGGCCGGCCCGGCGTCGGCCTGGCGCTGGAGTTCGCCTCCGACGACGCGGCCGCCCACTGGCTGGCCACGTGGCAGTCGGCCAACCGGGGCTGCGCAGAGGTGAGCGTCGCCGTCGACGAGCCGGGCGCCTGGGAGGCCGAGCGCGAGTTGCACGACGGCCTGTGGTCGGAGACCGCCCAACTGGAGGGCACCGTCGTCGCGATCACCATGCTTCAGGAGGCCTGAGACTACCGAGTGTGGGTTGTTTGCTCCACGAATGGTCAAACAACCCACACTGGGCGAACAGCGTCAGGCCGGGGTGACCTCGGTGGCCCCGAACGGGCCCTCGGGCTTGGCAGGGACGAAGTTTGTCAGGCGTCCGAACGCCGCCAGCAGACCGGGCTCGTTGCTCTGCCAGGAGTACTTCTGCGCCAGTTCGTGGAGGTGTTCCTGCGGCACGGGGTTCGCCAGCGCCTTGGTCACCTTCTCCGCCAGGTCCCGAGCATCGTCGGTGCGGAAGACCTCCCCCATGCCGTTGAACCGGACGAACTCGGCCATCGTCTTCGCGTCCGACGACACCATCGGCAGCTCTGCGTGCAGGTACTCGAACAGCTTGTTCGGCAGGGTGCGGTCGTGGTTCGGGGACCCGCCCGGCAGCGGGTGGACGGCCAGGTCGGCGCCGTGGAGGTAGTAGCTGAGGTTCGCCTGGTTGACCGGGTCGACGTAGTGGATGCGGTCGCGCACCCCCAGCTCCTCGGCCAGCGGGTCGAGCTTGGTCTGCATCGGGTGCGGCAGCGGCATCGTGACGATCGCCAGGTGCACCGACTCATCGATGTGGGCCATGGACTCGATCAGCGTCTCGATGCCCCGGGCCCAGCTCATGATCCCGGCGTAGACGATCAGGGGCGTGGCGTCGTCAACTCCGGCCGCCTCGCGGACCGTGACGTCGCCCACCATCGGCTGGAAGACGGACATGTTGACGAAGGTGTCGGGAAGTTCGTCGAGCTTGTACTTGTCCTTGAGGAGATGCGCATGGGACTCGGTGACGGTCATCACGTAGTCCACCTTCTTCATGAAGGCCCGCTCGGTCCCCAACAGCGCCTCGTGTCCCGCGGGGTTGCCGATCTCCTTCTTCGGCAGACCGGCGAAGTCCTCCCGCACGTCGTAGGAGAGCTTGACGTCGACGCCCTGCTCGCGCAGCGCCTTGGCGGCCTCCCAGGCCACCGGCAGCACGAGCGGGTTGTGGGCGTGGAGCACATCCGGGCGCAACCCGACGAGCAGGTCACGCAGGGTGTGGATGAGATTGTGTGCCACCGGAAGGTTGGTGGGCAGGTCCAGGGCGGCGAACGGGTCGTCGGAACCCTGCAGCCGTGCGCGCAGTGCCTTGCCGACGGTCATCAGCCGGTCCTTCAGGCTGATGGCACCGACGGCGACCAGCTTGCCGTTGGTGATGGCCCACTTCGCAGCTGACTTCGCCGACGCCTTGTCGGCGCCCTTGACGCGGCTGGCGTGGACGGCGCGCTGGCGCTTCAGGCGCGCGGCCCGGCCCGCATTCGGCGACGGCTTGGCCGCCATCCGGCTCTCTGCCGGCCAGACTGTCAGCGGTACCCGGATCACTCGGATGTTGCCACCCAGCAGGTACTCGCCCGAGTCACCGCCGATGGGTTCGGTGGAGATCACGATGGGTTCGAACCCCCCGCGTTGCAGGGTGGTGGCGATCCGTTTGATGCGCGAGTCGTAGTCGATCGGCGCATGCCGGAACAGCACGATGCGGGGTTTCGCCGCCACGGTCAGTTCCCCTTTCCGAGGGTGATGAGGGTGGTCCGGGAGAAGTTTGCGGCGTCCAGCACGCGTCGTCCGTCCACGACGACCGCGACCCCCGGGAGATCGTCGGCGCCCAGTTCGCGGTACATGGCGTGGTCGGTCTGCACGATGGCGACGTCGACGGGCTCACCCAGGCGGTGCGGCAGGAACCCCATCCGCTTGAGTTCGGTGTCGGTGTAGAGAGGGTCGTGGACGGTGACGCGGGCTCCCCGGTCCTGGAGAGCGCGGACTACGGGGAACACGCCCGAGAGAGCGGTCTCCTTCACACCCCCGCGGTAGGAGGCGCCCAGCACGACGACGCGACGCCCCGCCAGCCCCCCGGCCGCCTTCTCCGCAAGCTCGACGGCGTAGGACGGCATCTCCGCGTTGGCCTCTCTGGCGGTGGCGACGATGCTGGCCTCCGGATCCGTCCACAGGTAGAGGCGCGGATACACGGGGATGCAGTGACCGCCCACGGCGATGCCCGGGCGGTGGATGTGGCTGTAGGGCTGGGAGTTCGAGGCCTCGATCACCTGGAACACGTCGATGCCGTTCTTGCCGGCGAAGCGCGCGAACTGGTTGGCAAGCCCGATGTTCACGTCCCGGTAGGTGGTCTCGGCCAGCTTGGCCATCTCGGCGGCCTCCGCCGTTCCCAGGTCCCAGACTCCGTTGCCCCGTGCCAGGTCCGGTCGCTCGTCGAACTGGAGCACCGCCTCGTAGAACTCGCGGGCACGCTCGGCGCCGGCCTCGGACAGGCCGCCGATGAGCTTCGGGTACTTGCGCAGGTCCGCGAACACCCGGCCGGTGAGCACCCGCTCCGGGGAGAAGACGACGTGGAAGTCCGTGCCCTCGGTCAGCCCTGAACCAGCCGCAAGCATGGGCGCCCAGCGGGTACGGGTGGTCCCGACCGGGAGCGTCGTCTCGTAGCTGACCAGGGTCCCCGGCTGCAGTCCCCTCGCGATGGCCGCGGTGGCGGCGTCCATGGCCGCGAAGTCCGGCTCGCCGTCGTGGTTCACGAACAGCGGGACCACGACCACCACGGCCTCGGCCTGCCGAACCGCCTCCGTGGTGTCGGTGGTGGCTCGCAACCTTCCGCCGTCGACGACGGCCCGCAGCTTCTCCGCCAGGTGCGCCTCGCCGGGGAACGGCTCGTTGCCGGCGTTGATGGTGTCCACCAGCGTCGAGTTGACGTCGGCCCCGATGACCTCGTGGCCCGAGTCGGCGAACTGGACGGCCAGCGGCAGGCCGATCTTCCCGAGGGCTACGACTGCGATCTTCAAGTGCTGACTCCTGGTAGGGATGCGGCCGCCGCCAGCGGCCTGCGGACGATCAGAGGGCGACTGTCCGGCCGGTGTTCGCCGATTCGATGACGGCCTCGGCCACCCGGACGGTGTTCAGGCCCTGCTCGAGCGTGACGATGTCGGAGTCCTTGCCCAGCACGGCGTCCCGGAAGTTCTCGTGTTCGGTGCGCAGCGGCTCCGGCTTCGAGAAGGCGTACTTGATCACGTCGCCCTCGCTGACGCCCTTGAACTGCGCCAGATCCTGCCACGTGTTCTCGACGGTGCCGTTGGCGTAGTACGTCAGGTCCGCGGTGAGGGTGTCGGCGATGAAGGTGCCGGTCTCACCGGTGATCACGGTCATCCGCTCCTTCAGCGGGGAAAGCCAGTTGACCAGGTGGTTCGCCACGATCCCGCCCTTGAGCAGGCCGGTGATCGAGATCAGGTCCTCGTACTCCCGGCCGGAGAGGTTGTTGGCCTCGGCCGCCACGTGCACGTACGGGGAGCCCACCACCCAGGCGGTGAGGTCGATGTCGTGGGTGGCGAGGTCCTTGACCACGCCGACGTCGGCGATGCGCGCCGGGAACGGGCCCTGCCTGCGGGTGGACACCTGGATGACCCGGCCGAGCTGGCCGTCGGCGATCCGCCTGCGGGCCTGCTGCAGGGATGGGTTGTAGCGCTCGATGTGCCCGACTGCTCCGACGAGGCCCGCCTTGGCGAAGGCCTCCACCAGCGCGACGGAGGATTCGACGTCGCGCGCCAGCGGCTTCTCGATGATGGCGTGGATGCCCGCCTCGGCCAGTTTGAGACCGGTCTCCAGGTGGAAGGCCGTGGGGACGGCCACCATGCAGTAGTCGGGCTTGAGTTCGATGAGTTCGTCGACGGTGTCGAAGACGGGACGGCCGCCGGCGACGCCGAACTTGTCGCCGCCGGGATCGGTGATCCCGACCAGTTCGACGCCATCAAGGGAGCCCAGCACGCGCGCGTGGTGACGCCCCATCATCCCGATTCCGACCAGGCCGGCTCTCAGCGTCGCCATCACGCGCCTGCCTTGGCCAGCGTGTTGACGGCCTCGACGATGCGCTCCAGGTCACCCTCGGACAGCGACGGGTGCACCGGCAGCGACAGGCACTCCTTGGCGGCGCGCTCCGTCTCGGGAAGGTCCACGGCGGCCTGGAACGGCTTGAGACGGTGGTTGGGAACCGGGTAGAACATCCCCGAACCCACCTGGTATTGCTCCTTCAGCGCAGCCGACAGACCGTCGCGGTCCTCGGCCACCCGCACCGTGTACTGGTGGTAGACGTGCACCGCGCCCTCGGCCACCGGCGGCGTGGTGACACCCTCAAGGTTGGCCGACAGGAACGCGGCGTTGGCCTGGCGCTGCCTGGTCCAGCCATCCACCTTCGTCAGCTGCACCCGGCCGATGGCGGCGTGGATGTCGGTCATGCGGTTGTTCAGGCCCACGACCTCGTTGTGGTACTGCTGCAGCATGCCCTGGTTGCGGTACAGGCGCAGGTTGCGCTCGATCTCGTCGTTGGCCGCGGTCACCATGCCCCCCTCACCCGAGGTCATGTTCTTGGTCGGGTACAGCGAGAACATCCCGAACTCCCCGAACGCCCCCACAGGGGTCCCGTTCAGCGAGGCCCCGTGCGCCTGCGCAGCATCCTCGAACAGCATCAGGCCATGCCGGTCCGCGATCTCGCGCAGCTGGGCCATCTTGGCCGGGTGCCCGTACAGGTGCACCGGCATGATCGCCCTCGTGCGCTCGGTGATCGAGGCCTCCACCGACGCCGGGTCCAGCGTGAAGTCGTCTGCCGCGATGTCGGCGAAGACCGGGGTGGCCCCGGTCAGCGCCACCGAGTTCGCCGTCGCCGCGAACGTGAACGACGGAACGATGACCTCGTCCCCGGCGCCGATCCCGCACGCCAGCAGGCCAAGGTGCAAACCGGAGGTGCCCGAGTTCACCGCGACGCACGCACGACCGAGACCGAAGTGCTCCGAGAACTCCTCCTCGAAGGCCTTGACCTCGGGACCCTGCGCGAGCATGCCGGAACGCAGCACGCGATCCACGGCCTCCCGCTCCTCGTCACCGATGATCGGCTTGGCCGGGGGGATGAATTCAGTCACTGCTGGACCTCCACGAGTGTGTCGTTTTCCTCTGTGTACTTGGCGCCGGTCTGCGGGCAGACCCACTCACCGGCGGCGGATCCCGCCTCCAGCGGGACGCCTGCGCGGCCCACCCAGCGGATGCGCCTGGCCGGGACCCCGGCGACGAGCGCAAAATCAGGAACGTCCTTGGTGACGACGGCGCCGGCGGCCACCATGGCCCAGCGTCCGATCGTCACGGGCGCGATGCAGACCGCACGCGCCCCGATCGATGAGCCCTCACGGCAGGTGACGCCGACGGCCTCCCAGTCGTCGCCGCGCTTCAAGTTGCCATCCGGGTCGATCGCACGGGGGAAGTAGTCGTTGGTGAACACCGCCGCGGGACCGACGAAGACGCCGTCCTCCAGCACCGCTGGCTCGTACACGAGGGCGTAGTTCTGCAGCTTGCAGTTGTTGCCCATCCGGACACCGGTGCCGACGTAGGCGCCGCGACCGATGATGCAGTTCTCCCCCAGCACCGCGCCTTCGCGCACCTGCGCGAGGTGCCAGACCGATGATCCCTCGCCGATGGTGGCCTCGGGTGAGACGTCAGCGCTGTCCTGGATACGCACCATTCCAATGGTCCCTTCGAGTGGCTTCTGGGTGAGCATACCGGTTGCCCGGCGAGGCGAATCAGGGCAGGCCTACGATCAGCTCCGCCGCGGCGTCGTAGGTGTTGCGACGGTGCCTGGCCACCTCGCCTGCCTCCCGCGCGGCGGCCCGGAGCTGGGCGCGCAGCCCGGGTTGGCTGGCGAAGTGGCGCAGCGCCATCGTGGTCTCCGCCACCGAGTCCACGAGGACGCCGGCGCCGGTCCGGTGGAGCAGTTCCGCGACTCGCGGCAGGGGCGTGGCGATCGTCGGCATCCCGCACGCGAGG
Source organism: Tessaracoccus sp. OS52 (assembly GCF_020687685.1). Lineage (GTDB taxonomy): Bacteria > Actinomycetota > Actinomycetes > Propionibacteriales > Propionibacteriaceae > Arachnia. The sequence goes on from NZ_JAJEWM010000005.1 coordinate 118,909, forward strand.
TACTCGTAGATCTTCGACGGCATGGCCTCGGCGAAGGCCGGCGTGTTGGCGAGCAGGCAGAAGCCGACGTCGGCCCCCTCGGCGATCTCCCAAGACCGCTTCGGCGCCTGCCGGCCGTGCGCGGCGATTCGCGCGCAGTCGGGCTGGGTGAGGCGCTCCCGCAGCCAGCCCGCGTCGGCCTCCGCCACGGGCCCGACGATGTCCAGGTGCCACGGCTGCTCGTCGGCCGCGGTGGCCGCCACTGCCTCGACCATGGTTCGGAGGCCGCGGGAGGCTCGGTTGTCCCCGATGTAGACAGCGCGCCAGGGTGGCGAGTCAGCGGCCTGCGCCAGTTCAGGCAGCAGGGTGAAGTCGGGTTCGTTGCGCATCACATACCGGCTCGGGGCGGTCCGTGGCGGGACGTGCTCGTCAGCCACCAGCACGAGGTCAGCGCCGCGGATCATCCGGTTCAGCAAGCCGACGGCACCCTGCAGGACCGCCAGCAGGGGGCGCGGGACCCAGTCGCGGTCCTTGAGCAGCGCGGCGTAGTCCTCATGGACGTCGGCCACCCACTTGCGACGCCGCAGGCGCGCCGCCATCAGGGCCGACAGCGAGGTGTCCGGGTCAATGGTGAGCAGCACGTCGGCCTGAGTCCGGAACGGCCAGGTGAGCGCACGGCCCAGCCGGGTGAGTTTGCCCGCGCGCGGCGACGTCTGCACCCGGGCGCCGCGGGGTGCCAGCGACGCGTCTCCGAGGCCATGGATCTCCACGTCGGCCCCCGCGCGTTGCAGCGCGGCGACCGTCCGGTGCAGCCGCGCGTCCGCGACGTCGTGACCGGTGGTGACGATGGCGACCGTGCGGCTCAGAAGTCCTCCATGATGATCTTGTCGTCGCCCACCTTGAGGAACTCCAGGTACCGGTCGCAGGTCTCCTTCGGGTCCCCGCGGTGGATGAGCTTGCCCTTGTGGAGCCAGATCACCTCGTCGGAGAGCTCCTGGATGGTGGCCAGTGCGTGGGAGACCAGCAGCATCGTGCCGGCCGAGTCCATGAGCGAGGCCATCTTCTGCCCGGCCCGCTCCTTGAACTTGGCGTCACCCGCGCTGAGGGCCTCGTCGATGATGAGGATGTCGGGCTGCATGTGGACGGCTACGGAGAACGCCAGCCGCGAGAACATGCCGGAGGAGTAGGTGCGCATCGGCATGTCGATGAACTCGCCCAGGTCCGCGAAGCCGGCGATCTCGTCGAACTTCTCCGTCACCTCGGCCCGGGTGAGGCCCGCCGCCATGCCTCCCAGGACGACGTTCTCGCGCCCTGTGAGGGCGGTGTTGAACCCGACTCCGAGGGCGAGCAGGGTACTGACCTTGCCGCGGATCTCGATGCGCCCCTTGGTCGGGGGCAGGATGCCCGCCACGGCCCGCATGAGAGTGGACTTGCCGGCACCGTTGGCACCGATGATCCCGGTGCACTGGCCCTTGGGAACGTCGAAGGTGACGCCCCTGAGGGCGTTGACCTCGCGGTAGTTGACCTTCTCGCCGCGGGCCCCCTTGACGAGGAAGTTCTTCAGGGAGTTCTTGCGCTCCAGGTGCACCTTGTAGGTGATGTGGAGGTCATCGATGACGACGGCCTGGCCGGAGTGGTCCGTCGGGGCGGCGACGGTGGAGTCGGCCTCGGGCTCGGGCTCGCCCGGGTCACGTTCGAGCGGGACTGGGGTGTCAGAGGCGGACAGCGAAATCACGCTCCCTCGAGATGAAGTAGAGGACCCCGACTACGAACATGCCGACCGCCCAGGCCGTACCGATGACGACGAAGTCCCACTCGGGCGCCAGACCGTTCAGGATGTCGCCCCAGATCCCCATGAGCGAGAACAGCGGGTTGAGGTGGACGAACTGGCCGATGGTCGGTCCGACACGATCCAGGAAGAGCTCGGCGGGATACAGAACCGGGGAGACGTACATCCAGATCCGGATGAAGTAGGGCAGGAACTGGGCAGTGTCGCGGAAGTAGACGTGCCAGGTCGCGATGATCGACCCGAGTCCCACGGAGAACAGTGCTATCAGGAGGACCGCGTAGGGGATCCACAGCATGTGCAGGGTCCACGGTTTGCCGGAGACCGCGTGGATGACCAGGTAGACCACGAGGGTGGGGACGAATCGACGCAGCGCCAGGTAGACATTGGAGACGATCAGCAGCTGCTTGGGGAAGTTCATGTTCAGGATCAGGCTGCCCGCGTTGGTGACCGACGTGGCACAGGACTGGACGGCCCCCGACATCAGGAAGTACAGGAACAGCCCACCGGCGATACCCGCGAAGTCAGCGGCCCCGGCGCCACGCCCACCGATCACCACGATCAGCAGGTAGTAGACGCCTGCCAGCAACAGCGGGTTGATGATCAGCCAGGCCTGGCCCAGCACCGTGTTGGTGTTGCCCGCCCGCATGTTGGTGTCGCTCAGCTCGCGGGCGAAGTCCATGCGCCGGAAGACCTCCCCGAAATACTCGCGGAGGTCGGGCAGACCCGCCTTGTGCGGTGTGTAGACCCGCACCGTGGGGCTCTGCCCGTTCTTTGTCCTAGCCAATTTCTCGCCTCCCGAACGAGGGCGGGCAGCATCGGTTCACGATGTCTCCTTCCCCGTCATCCGGACTAGTTCCTCGTAGACCGTCAGGAGGCGGTCGGCGTCGGCATCCCAGCTCAACTCCGGGCGCGCCGCCCTGACATTACCCACCAGTTTCGGGTATTCACGCACCGCATCGGAAATCGCGCGTACCAGCGAGTCGGCGTTTCCGGGCTCGTAGAGGGTACCCAGATCATACTCCCGGACCATCCTGCCGAGCTCACCGACGTCGGTCGCAACCAGTGGGATACCCAGACTGACAGCGTGGAACAGCTTGTTAGGCATGGCCAGACGGTGGTTGAGCCACTTGTCGGAATGGGTGACCAGGGACAGCCCCGCGGAGACCAGCAGTTCCGAGGCCTGCGCCAGCGGCCTGGCCGGCAGCACCTCCAGTTCGGCGCGGTCGAAGGTGCCGAGCCAGGTCTCGTCGGCCGGACCCACCACCGTGATGGGCACCTCGACGCGGCGGCTGGCCTCGGCGATCGTCTCCAGCTCCCGGAACGCGGCCACCCGGCCGGCGTAGACGAGACCGCGCGGCTCCGGCAGCGGTGCCGGCAGCTCGCCGGTGAACGGGAAGCTGTTGTGCACGACGGTGATGTTGCGCCAGCCGTGGAGGTCACGCAGGGCGGCCGCGACGCCGTCGCCGACGGTGATCACCGCGGCGGCCCGGCCGCCCCAGCGGGCCTCGTCCCGGCGCTCCCGTCGGTCTGCGAGCGGGGTGGGCCGGTGCTCGCGTGGCATCCCGGTCCACAGCTCGTGGGAGTCGTACACAAACGGCACCCCACGCTCGGCGGCAAGGGCGTCCGCCGCCCGCAGCGCGGTGAAGTCATGGGCGTGGACGACGTCGAAGTCGCGGCCCCGGGCGTCGGCGATGGCACCGTCGGCCCAGCGCCCGAACGACGAGCGCCGGTGCTGCGGCAGCAGGAACCACCGTGCGAACCGGACGGGCGCCGACAGCTTCCGGCCGCTGAGCGAGGGCTGGCCCTCCGCCCGGAACACCGAGGACGTGCCGACGCTGGAGACGGTGATCCCGTCGCCCGCGTCGAAGCCCTCCGGCACGGAGCGGCCGATGATGTGGACGCTGTGGCCGGCGCCCACCAGGGTGCGCGCCTCCCGCAGTACCCGCGTGTCCGTGGCCACCGAGGTGGCGACCAGCATCAGGATCCTCAAGGTCCCGGACGTGTTGCTCAGAGCTCCATGAAGTCGGCCAGGACGGCCGCGCTGTGCCGCCCGTCGTGCCATGCGACGGCGTACTCACGGCCCGCGCGGGACAGTGCGGCAGCCCGCCCGCGGTCGTCGAGGAGCCCCTCGAGGACTTCGCGCAGGTTCTCCGAGTCGGCCTCGACGATGGGCACGTCGCCCGGCAGGCGGCTGCGGACACGGTCTGCGACGTGGCCGATCACGACCTTGCCGCCGGACATGGCCTCGACCGCGGTGATCCCGTAGTCGCCGAGACGCACCTGGTCGATCACGATGTCGGCGCTCATCATCCGGTCGTGCATCTGTTCGCGGGTGAGGCCCTCGTCGCGCAGGTAGCGGATCCTGCCCTGCGCCTGCAGCTGGAGGCAGGCCTCGTCGACTGCGTCGGAGCCCTTCATCTTGTTCTTCGACGGGACGTGGAACACCTTCGGGGCGCCGTCGCCGGACATGGGGACGATGTCGCTGGTCCACCAGTCGGTGTCGACGACGATGGGCAGCCAGGACGCGTCGGGCAGGTAGTCGAGGAGGTCCTGGGTGGTGACGAAGACGGGACCGTCGAAAGCCAGCACGTGCGGGGTGATCGCCTCCACCTGACGCTGCAGGACGGCGGTGAGTTCGTCGTCGGGGTCCCGGAACGGGGAGTCGGGCTCCAGCTGGGCGTGCTTGGCGGGGTTTCGGATGTCGGAGCCGTGGAAGACCAGGCCCTGCTTGATGCCCTGCGCCTTGAAGTAGTCGATCTCCTCGTAGAAGAACTTGCCGAACTTCGCGCCCACCATGGCGCGTGCGCTCTCGGTCAGCACGTGCGTCACCCGGTTCTCGAGCTTGCGCGCGAGGTTTCGCTGCCAGTAAGGCGCAACCCACTGGTGGTAGGTGATGGTCTCGTCGACGGGGAACCGCAGCGGACCGTCGCGGAAGAGCCAGGCGGACTCGGCCATGGCCTCGGGATGCTCTCGCATCAGGCTCGTTGCCCAGAGCTGGGGCTGGCCGCCGGTGTTCGCACATCCGATCCGCAGCCGCGGCCGGGGCTCGAAGATCTCCGAGTCCGACAGCGAGGCCCGCTGCCGCAGCATGTCGCGCCGGATGGCGGTCAGCTGGTCGTGCAGCCCGGCCGGGCGCAGGCCCTCCCTGGCTCGCGGCGCCGTGACACCCAGGCAGACCTCCTGCACCGTGCCCGCGAACTCCTCGAAGGTGTGCTCGCGGACGAGGTCGTCGGTGAGCCTGGCGCGGTAGGCGTCGAGGTTGCCGAGCAGTTTGCGGGTGGCCTCGACGATGGAGGCGGGGTTGGAGTGCTCGAACACCTCGCCGATGCCGAGCCGGGTGATGCGTTCGGTCAGCCACTCCATGTTGGAGGTGAGGATGGGCAGCCGGGCCTGGACGGACTCGAAGTACTTGTTGGGCGCGGCCCAGTTGTGGTTGCCGACGGGCAGGAACGGGAAGATCGCGGCCGTGGCGGAAGCCAGGTACTCGGCCACCTCGTGGGTGGGCGCGAACGGCACGAAGTGGACGCGGTCGCGCACCCCCAGGTTTTCGGCCTGCTTCTCGAGTTCGATCACGTAGGAGCTGCTGCGGCGGGCACCGATGGCCAGGTGGACTTCCGGCAGGTCCGGCAGCGCGGAGATGACGTCGTGGACGCCGCGGTGGTAGGACAGCCCGCCGGCGTAGACGAGCAGGGGGGCGTCGGCGTCGATCTTCAGGAAGTCCCGGATGGTCATCGGGTGCTCCACCGGCGGGAGCTGGCCGATGGGGGCGTTGGGCACCAGCGCCGGCTCGACCGGGAGCTGGTACTTCTCCTGCAGGAACTTGGCGATGGGCTCGCACACGGTGACGGTGGCGTCCACCTGCCCGATGAACTCGCTCTCCAGGGCCGGGAAGCCTTGGGTGACGTGGGGGTCCTCGCTGGCCAGCCCGTAGACGTACTCGCGGGCGTCGTAGACGACGGCGGTGCGGTGCCCCCGGGAGCGGTGCACGGCCGCCACCTGGGTGGCCAGCGGCAGCAGGTGGACGTCGGTGACGATGACGTCGGGCTGCAGTTCGATGAGCTGGTTCCTCATGGCCTCGGTCATGGCGGGCACCTGCGGCAGCGCCTTCTCCCAGAACTTGCGGCCGTCGTCCTCGACGGCGCGGGCGGGGGCGACCCTGTCCTTCAGCTTCCGGGCCCCGCGGCCGACGACGTCGGTCAGCTCATCGACACGAGCGACCGCCCCCAGCACCTTCTGCGGCGGCCGACGGTGCATCGTCACGTGGAACGCCTTGCGGACCACGCGATAGGTGAGCGTCAGCGGCTTCTTCACGGCAGCGGGAGCCGACGCCGAGCACAAGACGTAGGGCATGCCGGCGATCGTCCCCGTCGGTGGAATACCCCCGCCGAATCCCACCATCGTCACCTTGTAACCGGCGGCGACCAGCGCGAGCCCGTTGCGGTGCGCACGGGCGTCGATCTCGATGTTGTTGGGCAGGGCGATGACTGCATGCGGTTGCTGCATGTCTCTCCTCACTCGGGGGGATCGGCTGCCCGGAAAGGGCCACTCAGGTGCTCATCGTAGCTACGGGCGAGCATCAGGGGACAACCACTAGAGTGGCCCACGTGTCCAAAGTCCTGACCTCACTCCCAGTCGGCGAACGCGTCGGCATCGCCTTCTCCGGCGGCCTCGACACCTCGGTGGCCGTGGCCTGGATGCGCGAAGCGGGTGCCATCCCCTGCACCTACACCGCCGACATCGGCCAGTACGACGAACCCGACATCGAGTCCGTGCCCGAGCGGGCAATGGCCTATGGGGCGGAGCTGTCCCGCCTGGTGGACTGCCGCGCGGCACTCGTGGAGGAGGGGCTCTCGGCACTGGCCTGCGGCGCGTTCCACATCCGCTCGGCGGGGAAGGCCTACTTCAACACCACGCCGATCGGCCGGGCGGTGACCGGCACGCTGCTGGTGCGTGCCATGGCCGACGACGACGTCGCCATCTGGGGTGACGGCTCCACCTACAAGGGCAACGACATCGAGCGGTTCTACCGCTACGGCCTGATGGCCAACCCGGACCTGCGGATCTACAAGCCATGGCTCGACGCCGACTTCGTCGGCGAGCTGGGCGGCCGCGACGAGATGAGCCAGTGGCTCAGTGAACGCGACCTCCCATACCGCGACTCGAAGGAGAAGGCCTACTCGACCGACGCCAACATCTGGGGCGCCACGCACGAGGCCAAGACCCTGGAGGAACTCAGCGTCTCGCTGGAGACGGTCCAGCCCATCATGGGCGTCAGGTACTGGGACCCGGCGGTGGAGATCGAGACCGAGGATGTCACCATCGCCTTCGAGCAGGGCCGCCCCGTCGCCATCAACGGGGAACGCTTCGGCTCAGCCGTCGAGCTGGTGCTCGAGGCCAACGAGATCGGCGGCCGCCACGGCCTCGGCATGAGCGACCAGATCGAGAACCGGATCATCGAGGCCAAGTCCCGCGGCATCTACGAGGCCCCGGGCATGGCGCTGCTGTGGGCCGCCTACGAGCGCCTGCTGTCGGCCATCCACAACGAGGACACCCTCGCGAACTACCGCTCCGAGGGCCTGAAGCTCGGACGGCTCCTGTACGAGGGCCGCTGGCTCGACCCGCAGTCCCTGATGCTGCGCGAGTCCCTGCAGCGCTGGGTGGCCTCCGCCGTCACCGGCGAGGTCGACCTCCGGCTGCGCCGCGGCGACGACTACACCATCCTCGACACCCGGGGCCCGCACCTGAGCTACCAGCCGGAGAAGCTGTCCATGGAGCGGGTCGAGGACGCCGCCTTCGGACCCACCGACCGCATCGGGCAGTTGACCATGCGCAACCTGGACATCGCAGATTCCCGGGAGAAGCTCGAGTTGTACGCCTCGCAGGGCACGCTGCTGGCCGGGCACGCCGCCCTGATCGGCAAGATCGAGCCCGGCCGCGCCAGCGCCATCGCCGAACTCGGTTCACCCGAGGTCGATGACGACGTCGAGGCGGCCACCCTGCGCTCCGCGATGGACTCCGGAACGGACTGACGAGTGAACCGCACCCGAGCGCTCCACCGGGCGGCCGTCGGCGGTTCCCTCGTCGCGTTCGGGGCGGCGGCCGTCACGGCGCTGGTCCTGCCCGAGCCGCGATGGGCCACGGCCCTGCTCGCCTTCGGGCTCGCGGGCATGGTGCTGGCCGGGCAGTTGCGGCTCCGCATCCTCGTCGCCGGCCAGCGCCGACAGCTGTCTGCGGCCAGCGCCTCCGCCTCCGGGTTCGGTTCGGCCCTGGAGTCAGTCCGGGCGTCCGTGGAGTCGTCGCACGCCGACGTCACCCGACGTCTGGACGACGCGGCGGCAAGGATGGACGAGCTCGAGGTCCGTGGCAGGGACGCCAGGACCGCCGCCATCGACGCCGAGCACGCCGCCCTGGCCACCACATCCGCCCTCCGGCATTTCGAGAGCACCCTCGACGACACCGCCGCGGATCTGACGGGCGGGCTCGCGCGGTTGCGGACGCTGGTCGAGCAGGTCCCCGCCACGGCCGCCGAGTTGGCAGACCTGCACCGCCGCCTCGTCGGCGGGGCGGACCTCCCCCTGCCGGCGCCGGGAAGCGGGTCCTTGAGCGGTGCCGCGTTGGTCTGGGTGGTCAGGCGGCTGCTGTCGGCAGAACGATCGCTGAACGTCCTGGAACTTGCCTCCGGCGGCTCGACGACCTGGGTAGCGCTGGCGTTGCGGTCGAACTCCCACGGCGGCCACGTCCATTCGCTCGACCACTCGCCGGTCCGCGCCGCCGCCAGCCGCGACGCTCTCGAAGAGCAGGGACTCGGTGAACTGGCCACCGTCGCCGACGCCCCCCTCGAGCGCGTCGGGCTGGACGGCAGGGACTACTGGTGGCACTCCCCCGGCGCGCTGCCGAGCCGAACCCCCGTCGACCTGCTGTTGGTTGGTCCACCACTCCGGGGTGACGACCCGTCGCCCGACACCTACCCGGCCCTGCCGCTGCTGCACGAGCACCTGGTTTCCGGTGCAGTCGTGGTCCTCGGTGACGCGGCTGGGCAGGAGCAGGTGTTGCAGCGCTGGTTGGCGGAGTTCCCTGCACTCACCCGGCTCGCGGACGCGGGGGACGCCGCCCTGCTGCGATGGCGGGGCCCGGAGTGATCTTGCCGGCTCCCGGCCACAGGCCCGGAGGGTCCCGCTAGGCTTCCTGCGTGGACTCCGAGCGGCAGGAACAGACACGGCACCTCGAACGGCTGGCATTGGCCGAGCTCGAGGTGGCCAACCGCCAACTGGCTGACGCCGGCAGCACGATAGAGGAACTCAGGTCCGACGTGCTGGCCCTGGCGGTGCGCCTTGACGAGGCCCGGGAGGCCACCGCCACGCAGTCGCAGGGAGAGCTCGCCCGGGAGGCGGCACGGGAGGCGCAGGAGCGGGAGCGCGCTGCCGAGATCGTGGAACTCAAGGCCACCATTTCCCGCCTGGAGGAGCACATCGCGCGGCTGAAGGCCCAGCTGGACCGCCCGGCAAGGCAAGTGGTCAACAAGGCGCTGCGCCGGGGCCGGTATGCGAAGTCGCACCAGCCGTGACGCCCGTCCTGCCGACTCCGGTCCTTGAAGTCCTGCGCTCCCGGCACGACTTCGTCGTGGTCGCGGTCACCTATCCCTATCGTTGGCGCCACGGTTCCGAGTTCGTGCGCCAGCGGGTCCGCGCGTACGCCGCCGCCGGCCTGCGCGGGATCGTGGTCGACTACTCTCCGCGCAACGTCACCGAGGCGGACATCTCCCCCGAGGACGACGCCCCTGTCGTCGCGATCCGCCCGCAGGATCTGGCGGACGCCCTGGACGCGATCGCCGATTCCGGCTCGCCGGTGCTGGCCCACTCACCCACGCCCGAAGCCATCCACGAACTCCGCCGACGCGTCCCCGGCGAACGGCTCGCGGTCTGGTTCCATGGCTACGAGGTGCGCGACTACCGCCGTCTGCACGGGAACACCACCACGTCCGAGCTCATGGCGATCCGGCACATCCGGGACTCGCAGAACCGCGACCGTTTCAGTGCCGCCGCGCCCCTGTTCGAGGACGACTCGATCACCAAGGTGTTCGTCTCCCAGACCCAACGCGCGTACTCCGAGTTCGACGTGGGAACCGCAGCCGCCAACGTCGAGATCATCCCGAACCACATCGACGAAGAGGGCTACCGGGCCCGCGAACGAACCCGGGACGAGGCGCGCCAGATTCTGGTCCTGCGCAGCTTCGCGGTCCACAACTACGCCAACGACATTGCTCTGCGGGCCATCGAGATCTGCTCGGGTCGCGACGGTTTCTCGACGCTGAGGATCACCGTGCGGGGCTACGGCAGGCACTTCGATGAAGAGGTCGCCCGAGTCCGCAGCTTCGAGAATGTGACCGTGGACGAGGGTTTCTCGTCGCCGGCGCAGATGGCCGCGTTGCACGATGCCCACGGCGTCGTGCTGCTCCCCACCCGCTACGACACGCAAGGCGTGATGCTCGGCGAGGCCATGGCCAGCGGTGCCGTGACCATCACGAACCCGGTGGCCGCGGTGCCCGAGTTCACCGACGAGTCCTGCAGCCTGCTGCCACGCGGCAATGACCCGTGGGCCTTCGCCGATGCCCTGTGGCACCTGGTGGAGCACCCCGAACTCATGCCAGAACTCTCACGCAATGCTGCGGCCAGGGTACGACGGCAGTGCGGCAGGGCCGCCACGATCGACCGCGAGATCGCCCTGATCGGGAGGCTGAGCCCATGACCCTCCACACCCCGGTGGTCATCACCGACGACGACTCCACCGCCGCCGAGGCGCGACGACGGCACTGGCCGGTGGTCACACGCGACGGCGACACGCTGCGCCTGACGGGAGTGGGGCAAACCGCTCCCCTGCCCCAGCCCCGGATGAACATCGCCGGCGGCTCCCTCCATGCCGAGCACGCGTCGGGCTGGAAGTTCGTCCTGGACTGGCTCGCCAAGCACCTGCACCGCCCCATGATCATCACGGAGCCGGGCGGCTGGGCCCACGAACTGGCGCTGTGGTCCACGGCCTCACGCGGGTGGCCACACCGGCTGGCCGACAGGCTCGACGACCTGCCGGAGGAGCCGCTTGTCGACAACGTGCCCCCGGCCCAGCCCAGCCCGTCGGCCAGACAGCCGGGCACCACCCGGGTGCTGCTGGTCGCCCACGACCTCGGCTCCCGGCGCACGGCCGGCTGGTTCAGCCAGCTGGAGCACGCCTCCGGAGGCGACGTCACCGTCGACCTGGCCACGTCGCTGACGCCTGCCGGGGACTCGCGGCGGGTGCATGTTGTGCCGGACCTCGGAATCGCGACGCTGGCTCCCCACGACGGGCCCATCGACGCCGTGGCCCAGGTGGCTCTCACGCACGCCGCCGACGCTCCCTTCGACCCGATGCGCGAACCTGCCGGGTTCTGGCAGCTCGCTCTCGAGCGACACTTCGAGGCGCGCAACGACCATTACGACGTCGTGGTGCTGGCGGGCCCGCCGTTCGCTCACTTCGGATTCGCGGCCTGGGCCCAGCGGAACTGGTACGCCCGCGTCGTGCTGGACTACGGCAGCCCGTTCGGCACAGGTCTTGAGGGTGACGCGGCGAGCCTCGGCCGTTACTGGGAACGCGGCTGGAACATGGCGGCAGACGTCGTCACGGTCCCGGACGAAACCGGCTCCAGACTGGCGCAACGCAGCGGCCCCGACGCGCGAATCGAGGTGCTCGGCGACGAGGCCACCCAGCTCGCGAGGCTGTGCCGGGAACTGGGCGACCACGCCTACACCCGGGCCTGAGCCCGTTCACAAGGGGTGACTTTCGGATCCCGCCGGGTAGTATGCCTCAGGAATGCCCCCGACGAGTGGTGTCCTGCCGCGCGTCCTGCCGACACTCCTGGTGGTCAACGAATGCCTGCAACGCGACGAAATCGCGCCCTCACCCTCCTCCTCGTCGTCCTGCTGGGACTGGCCGCGACGGTGGTGTCACAACCCCGCGAGGCCGTGGCCGAGGACCACCCCTACACCACCCCGGGCCAGCGGACCTACAACGGCAGGCTCTGGAACACCACCTGCGACCCGTACTCCAGCACCGTCACCCGGTGCCGCGCCGAGATCTTCGCCTCCCAGGCCCGTCTGGTGGACGGCAAGTACCAGCTTGTGCAGGAGTTCGTCTTCAACAACCTCACCTACCTCCCCTCGAACGGTGCCAACTGGCGGGACAAGGTGACCGGCAAGATCAACCCCCTGGCCACCGACGGCCAGTTCACAGGCACCGACGGCCGGCTCTGGCAGACCGAGTGCGGCACCCAGTGGACCGGTCAGAACGGCTGTCGCTCCTTCACCTTCACCACCGTCGTCAACGCCGTGCAGGGCCCGGACGGCTGGGTCTTCACCCCCGAGAACAAGTGGGTCTTCAACAACGTCGTCCAGTTCATCCCCGGCACCAGGCCCCTTGCACGCCAATACAACAACCCGTGCGACGCGCCCCCGCCCGCGGGCTTCACCTTCACTGCTGAAGGTCGCCCGCACGTCATCAAGCCCGGTTACACGCCCAGCGACCACTACAACCCGATCTCGCTGGCCAACTTCATGAAGGTGTCCATGCGTTCCACCACCCTCGACGACGCCGACCGGCTCTGCTTCGCACTGCTTGGCGCCGAACACCTCCTCGAAGGTGGTTCCGAGCGCGTCTACAACGGACGCACCAGCCTGTGGTTCCCGTACCCGTTCGCCTTCAGCGCCAACCCTGCGGTCCCGCGACTGGAGCCGGGATGGTTCTCGGGCCTCGGGCAGGCGGGCGCCATGACGGCTTTCATGGAGCTGGCCAGGTTCACGAACGACTCGAGCTGGTACGGCTACGCGGAGAAGATCTTCGAGTCCTACTTCGTACCGATCGAGGACGGCGGGTTCACCAACCGCAACAACGGCTTCCTCTGGTTCGAGGAGTACCCGACCGACCCCCCGACCGTGGTCTTCAACGGCCATTTCCAGAATGTGCTGGGGCTCAAGACCTGGGCCGACCACAGCGGCAGCCAGCGGGCACGGGACCTGTTCAACGAGGCCATCGCTGCGCTGAAGGTGCAGGTGCCGAGGATGCGGATCCCCGTCGAGGGCGGAACCATGTCCTCCTATGACATGCTGCGCGGCCTGGCCCCGGCTCCGCTCCGCGCGGTCGCGGTGAGCACGCCCGTGCCCGAACCGACGCCCACCCCAACGCCAACGCCAACGCCAACGCCAACGCCAACGGTCACACCGACGGCCACCCCAACACCCACGGTCACACCGACGGCCACCCCAACACCCACGGTCACACCGACGGCCACCCCAACACCCACCGTCACACCCACGCCCACCCCGACCTTGACTCCCACAACGGCGACCGGCACCCGCATCACCCAGACGCTGCTCAACGGAGCGCCGCTGAAGTCGCTTGACTCCGCGGGACGGGAGCGGGCCCAGATCCTGCCGCTCGCCGCGGTGAGCGGGACCAACCCGAACCTGCTGAGCAACCCCAAGTTCGCGGACCGCGGCGGCGACGGCATCCCGGACTCCTGGGCGGTGATCAACTCCCCGGCCGGGATCCGGCTCGACGGCGACTGGCTCGGGGTGCGTCCGCGCGGCACCACCTACGGCTGGGCGGGCGTGGAGCAGACCATCCCGGTGACCGCGGCCATGGCGGGCAGGACGATGTCGCTGTCGTTCAACTCCCGGCTCGAGATCACGGCCGGCCAGGCCGGCACCGCCGGCAAGGTTCCGGTGTTCGCCGTCTGCGCGGGACCCAACAACACCCGCGTCACCACCCTGATCCACGAGAACGCGAAGAACCGGACCAGGACGGCAGCCTGGACCTCCACGGCATTCACCGCACCCGCCGCGGGCTGCGAGCTCAAGGTGCAGCTGCTCACCTACGCCTACTCGGTCACGAACACCACGGCCTGGTACAGCAACGTGCAACTGCGGGTGGCCGACACCCTGGGAGACCACGCGGTTCCGCTCTACGCCCTCGAGGTGCACAAGGCCCCGGAGAACGTGCTGACCATCAAGGGGACCGGGACCATCCGCGTCGAGGCATATGACGGGGGACGGTGGAAGGCCATCGACACCGTGAACCTGTCGGCCTCCGGCGCCGAGGTGACGGTCCCTGAGCGGTACACCGGCCGCACCATCAACGTGAACTACCACGACGGTCACGTCTCGGAACTCCAGCGCATCGCCTGTTACTCCGGCGTCCGGGTGTTCGACGACGTCGCCGAGGAACTCAGCCACACCTCGGCCGGTGTCCCCTACGACCCATCGATGTTCGGCAACCGGGACAAGAACTGCCTGCCGGACTCCGAAACCATCCAGCTCGGTGAGCAGACCGTCACCGTGGCAGCGGAGCCGGAACCGATGGCGACGCAGCCCCAGGTGGTGCCGACCTCCATGACCCTGCCGGACGAGGCGGCAGCCCTGGACGACGAATGAATCGGCAATCAGGGCCGGGGCACTTTGGGAGGGGCCCAGCCGCGGGATAGGGTTGCCGACGTCAACCATCCCGGGCCCTTCGGCCCGGGGCTGCGCATCCATGCGAACCCAGGAGGTCGTGAAGTGACGAACCCGGACGTGTGCGTGGTGGGACTCGGCTACATCGGCCTCCCCACCGCCGCGATCTTCGCCCACAAGGGCCTCACGGTCCACGGTGTGGACGTGAACCCCCGCACCGTCGAGGCCGTCAACTCGGGGCGGGTCCCGTTCGTGGAGCCGGACCTGGGGGGCTACGTCGAGCGAGCCGTCGCAGACGGCAAGCTGACGGCCGCCACCGAGGCCGTGCCCGCCGCGACCTTCATCATCGCCGTCCCCACCCCGTTCCACGACGACCACAGCGCGGACCTGAGCTACATCGAAGCGGCCACCCGCGGCGTCGCCAAGCACCTCAGCGGCGACGAACTCCTCATCCTGGAATCCACCTCGCCGCCCGGCGCCACGCAGCGCATGGCCGACGTCGTGTACGAGGAGCGTCCCGACCTGGTCGGCTCGGGGCTCAAGTTCGCCCACTGCCCGGAGAGGGTGCTGCCCGGCAGGGTCATGGTCGAGCTGGTCACCAACGATCGCATCGTCGGCGGCATCACGCCAGAAGCGGCGGAGGCCGCGCGGGACCTGTACCGCGTCTTCTGCGAGGGTGAGATCCTGCTCACCGACGCCATCACCGCGGAGATGGCCAAGCTGGTGGAGAACAGCTTCCGCGACGTCAACATCGCCTTCGCCAACGAACTCTCGATCATCTGCGAGCGGCTCGGCATCGACGTCTGGGAGCTCATCGAGCTTGCCAACCACCACCCCCGAGTGAACATCCTGCAGCCCGGACCGGGCGTCGGTGGTCACTGCATCGCCGTCGACCCCTGGTTCATCGTGTCCGCCGCTCCCGCGGAGTCCCGGCTGATCCGGATGGCCCGGGACGTCAACGACGGAAAGCCCCACTGGGTCATGGACAGGATCCGGGAGGCCACCGAGGGCATCGCCGAGCCCACCGTCGCCATGCTGGGCCTCGCGTTCAAGCCCAACATCGACGACCTGCGCGAGTCGCCCGCGCTCGCCATCGTCCGGGACTACGCCGCCGACCACCCGGAATCCCGGGTTCTCGCCGTCGAGCCGCACATCGAGGAACTGCCGGCGAAGCTGGCCAATCTGGTCAACGTGACCCTCGCAGAGACTGAAGAGGCGCTGCAGGCTGCAGACGTCATCGTCGTCCTCGTGGACCACGCGGCCTTCAAGGCCATCCCCGCGCACCGGGTCGAGGGCAAGCAGATCGTCGACAGCAAGGGTCTGTGGCGCTGAGTTGAACGAGCCGCGCAACTGCGCGCGATGGAAGGAAGAGCCGAACCGGTGAGAAAGCTCTCGAAGGTCATGGTCGCCACGATCATGCTGATCGCATTGGCTGTGGCACTCGCCGCCGTCCAGCTCATGCTGCTGGCCATGCCGTTGGCAGCCGCGGCGGTGGTGGCACTGGGCGGGGCCATCGCGGTCATGGCGTTCAAGGTGCACGTCTCCAGCGCCACCAGCCGCAGCGTCGAGCGCCGGGTCAAGCTGCTCACGACGGCGCGCAGCGTCCCGTCGGCCGCGCCAGTCGTCAACCCGCCTGCCCCCGTCGGGTCAGCCACCCCCGCTCCCCCGCCGGCGCCCACCCGCACCACGGCAGAGAAGCTGCGCACCGTCGGCACTTACACCCCGCAGAAGGTGGCGGCCGAGAGCACTGCGGGCAGGGTTGCGGCGAGCGTCACCCCCGACCCAGACGCCCCCTACCGCCTGTTCGCCGCCACCCACGGCATGGGGAACCCCGACACCTCGGCAGTGTCCCGCCGCGTTCTCGCGCTCGTCGGGTCGGACCGCCTCGCGGCAGTCCTCGCGGACGCCGGCGACGTGCACCGGCTCCATCCTGGAGTCAGCGCCGCGGAGATCGAACACGCCCAGCCGTCCGCGCTGATCATCGAGGAGGACGCCCTCAACTCCGGCCCATGGGTCGGGGCCGTGGATCCGCACGGTTCGAAGCTGCTGCTGGAACTGCGCGTGGCAATGGCCTGGATGCGGCGCAACTCCGGCTCGATCTTCGTGATTCCCGCCACCGGCGCCCAAGGTCTCGCCGCCACGGCCATGCGTGCCGACACCATCACGATCGACAGGGAGTTCATCGCTTCCCTCTCCCCGGAGGACCCACCCTCGCTGTACCGGACGCTGGCGCAGTATGCGGCTGGAGGCACGCCCGCATGAAGCGCCACGTCGTCCTCTACGGAGACGTCAACCTCAACATCATCGACGGCTCGGCCACCTGGCTGATCTCCCTCGCCGAGACCCTCACCCTCACCGACTCCGTCGTCCACGTCGTCCTGAAGGCCCAGGTCACCACCGACCGGCTCCTCACGCGCCTGGTGGACCACCCCGGCATCGTCATCCACGAAGCCGTCCCCAGCGGCGGGATGGCGGCCATGTCCCACGCCGACGCCGTGAAGCGGCTGGAGGATGTGGTCACCGGGGTCGAGGCCTCCGTCCTGATCGTGCGTGGCCTGCAGATGGCAGCCGCGGCGGGGGCATCGGAGGTGCTCTCCCCGCGGTTGTGGAGCTACGTCACCGACTTCAAGTTCCCGGCCACCCTGATGCCCCCCGGCCAGTTGCCCAAGCTGCGGGAGGTGGCGGCCAGGTCCAGGCGATTCTTCGTGCAGACGGAGGAGACCCGCGCCTACATCGAGTCCGTCGTCCCGGAAGCCGCGGGCAAGTGCCTGCTGATGACGCCCACCGTGCCCGACGACTACTTCGCGCCGATCGACGAAACACCGGTCGGGGACAGACTGGAGCTGGTCTATTCCGGCAAGCTGCACCCTGACTGGCGCACGCTGGAAATGACCCAACTGCCGGCCCTCCTCGCGGAGGCCGGCCAGCTGGCTCACCTGACCATCCTGGGCGACAAGGTGCAATCAGCGGACCCGGAGTGGATCACAGCCATGCGCGCTGCCCTCGAGGACCCACCGCCCGACGTGACCTGGGCCGGCGGGCTCCCCCGGGAAGAGGCGTTGCGCACGGTGGCGGCCCACGACGTCGGCGTGAGCTGGCGCTCCCCGGCCCTGGACTCCAGCCTGGAGATCTCCACCAAGATGCTGGAGTACGCCGCCGCCGGGACGCCGCCGCTGGTCAACCGGACTCCGGCGCACGAGGAACTGTTCGGCGCCGACTACCCCCTGTTCACCGACGGCGACCTCGCCTCGGTGGTGGCGACGCTGGTGGCGGCTAGGACGCGTCTGCCGGAACTCCGCGCCGCTGCGCAGGAGGCTGTCCGGCCCTACTCCAGCAGCGCCACCGCACG
Organism: Tessaracoccus sp. OS52; assembly: GCF_020687685.1. Taxonomy (GTDB): domain Bacteria; phylum Actinomycetota; class Actinomycetes; order Propionibacteriales; family Propionibacteriaceae; genus Arachnia. The sequence continues at coordinate 136,499 of NZ_JAJEWM010000005.1, forward strand.
TCGGCTGGAGGGCTACTTCCGGCGCACCGAACCCGACTACGAGGCACACCGCCTGGGCGCGAAGGTGTTGCGGGTGGTGCTGGCGGGACACGATCTCAAGTTCGCCGGGGAACTCGTCGAGTTGCTGCATGTGCGTCCCGACGTGGACCTGCGGATCGACCAGTGGAGCAGCCTGCGGGACCACGACGAGGCCCTCTCGGAGGAACTCCTGGGTTGGGCCGACGTCGTCATCTGCGAGTGGGCAGGGCCATGCGCGGTCTGGTACTCGGAGCGCAAGCGCCCAGGCCAACGGCTGCTGGTGAGACTGCACCGATTCGAGCTGACGGCACCGTGGCTCGGGGACCTGAGGATCGAGAACGTCGACTCGCTGATCACGGTGTCGAAGTACTACCACCGCCTGGTGCTGGAGACCACCGGCTGGCCCTCCTCGAAGGTCCACCACATCGACAACGCGCTCGACGCAACAGATCTGGCACGGCCGAAGCGGCCGGGGGCACGGTACGCACTCGGGCTCGTGGGCATCGTTCCCTTCCTGAAAAGGCCCGACCGCGCCCTCGACCTGCTGGAGTCCCTGCTGGTCCGCGACGACCGTTTCCGGCTGCACATCAAGGGACGGCTGCCGTGGGAGTATCCGTGGATCTGGCGCAAGCCCGAGGAGCGGGAGGCCTACCTCCATTTCTTCGACAGGATCGGGAGCATTCCAGGCCTGTCCGAGCACGTCGTCTTCGAACCCTTCGGCCCGGACATGGCCAACTGGCTCCGCGGCATCGGATGGCTGCTGTCTCCCTCCACCCACGAGAGCTTCCACCTTGCACCCGCGGAGGGTATGGCCTCCGGGGCGCTGCCGGTGTTCTGGAACCGGGACGGCGTCGAGGAGATCTTCGGACCGCAGTTCCGGCACGACAGCGTTGCGGAGATGGCAGACTTCGTGCTCGCCCACGTCTCGGACGAGGCGCTGTGGGACGAAGCCCGGGAACGGGCTTCCCGGACGGCGGCGGACTTCGACCTGGGGGTCGTGAACGTCCAGTGGCTGGATCACATCTTCGCTGACAGGACTGCGCCCGAACCGGCCGGTCCCTAGACTCACGTCCGGGAGTCGATCTCGCGGCCGACTAGCGAAAACAGGAGAGAAGTCATCAACGACCAGCCCACTGAGTACTCGGTCGAGCCCTCGCGCTCCGAGGACGTTCCTGGTTACCAGCGGCCCCCCGCGGTCCAGGTCGCGTTCCACCTCGACCGACTCATGGCGGACCGCTACCAGGAACCCGGCCTGGACGAGCACTCGATCGACGAGACCTCCCGGTGGGACTTCTACTCGGGCCAACCCACGCCGGAGTTCCGCCTCCACAACCTCAACCATCTGCGCGTGCTCACCGAGAGCTACCGCAGCACAGGAGACTCCTCCCAGGCCCGGCAGGCCGACGTGCTGGCCCACCGCTGGCTCCGGGTCCGCGGCACCCCCGACGACTCCCCCGCCTGGCACGGCCACCCGGTGGCGCTCCGCACCGCCACACTGGCCTACCTCTACGCGGCCGGCTTCAGCCCTGATGCACGGATGCGCGAGGCGCTTCAGTTGCACGCGGAGTTCCTGGCGGATCCGAACAACTACGAGGGTGCGTGGAACCACGGCCTCGACCAGGACATCGCTCTCCTGCAGGCAGGTCGGGCGCTCGGTGATGCGGAGGTGTGCCAGGTTGCTGCCGACCGGGTTGAGGAGGCGGCGCCCGCCCTCGTCGACGGGCAGGGGGTCGTGGCCGAGCAGGCCACCACGTATGCGCTCTACATCTATCAGCGCCTGGGAGTGGTGAGCGAGGAGCTGAAACGCGCTGGCCTGCCGATCACGCCGGCGCTGCGCCGTCGCGACCAGATACCGGCATTCCTGTCGTGGGCCACCAGGCCAGACCGCGTGATGGTGCCGGTCGGCGACTCGCGCTTCGCGCAGCTGCCCAGCCTCGCAGGGACCGAGTTCGAGTTCCCGGCGACAGGCGGCGAGACCGGGACGCCTCCGCCCGCCCGGTCCATGTTCTACGACGACGGCTGGGGCTTCATCCGTTCCGGTTGGGGCGAGGCGAGACCCTACCCCGATGAGTCCCACCTCACGGTGCGCTACGGGACGTTCAGGCGGATCCACGGCCACCGCGACCACACGTCCGTCCTCTGGTACACCGGTGGACGGCCCGTCCTGGATGACCCGGGCTTCACCGGCTACGGCGACAAGGCCATCCGGCAGTACGAACTGGCCGAGACCTCCCATTCGATGGTGACCGTCGAGGGCGCCGGCGGCTACTGCTGGGACAAGGGCACCGAGCTGCTGCACCAGTCGCGGTTCACACTCGACGATGACCACGAGGTCCATCTGCTCCACCTGGGCGGCTACGCCTACCCCGACGTGATGCGGACCCGCTCCATCCTGCACATCCCGGCCCTGGATGTGCTGGTCGTGCGCGACGCGATAACCGCTCCGAAGCCGGTCACCGTCAACCAGACCTGGCAGTTCGGCGCCAGCTTCAGCTCCTCGGAGCTCTCACCTGATGGTCAGACGGCGCGGCTGACGGACCCGGCTGGCAGCGCCGTGCTCACCCAGTTGCTGCCCGTCAATGCCGTGGAGGACCGGTTCGGGCGTACCGAGCCGCAGGCGGGCTGGGTGGCCGTCGGCGAGGGCCGACGCGCCCCGGCCCACAGCCTCCGCTTCAGCCGACGGGGAGCGCAGGTCGCGTTCCTGACGGCGATCACCACCCGGGACGATCTGGCTGTGGACCTCGCTTCCGAAGGCGCCATTCGGGTGCGTCTGGCTTCGGTCTCACCGGAACCGCTGGTGGTGGTGAGGTTCGACCCTGCCACCGGTTTCCTCCCCACGGCGCGCCGGCCCCGAGCGACGACCCGCTGGGACCACCGGGAGGACTGAGTGGCTCAGTGCCCAGCTTCGCGAGGAACCCCGTGGGCCGCGGCGCCTGCAATCACATCGAGAGTGGCCCTGATGGCCTCGACGTCGGCGGCGGGTGACACGTACTCGAAGCTGAGTTCCGACATCGGGGAGTCGCGGTCCACCAGTGCCCAGATCGGCCGGCCAGAGCCCCGGTAGTCGCTCAGCTTCGACGGGAGGTACGGGTTGACGCTCATGGCCTCGCCGATCACGACGTCTGTGACCAGCAGCACGTCCAGCCTGGTGGTCAGGTTGAGGAACTCGAAGTACGGCAGGTAGCCGCGGACGGTGACCTGGTCCCTCGACGGCCGGCCGGCCAGTTCAGCGGTGATGCCCGCCACGTCGCTGGTGAACACATGGAGGTGGACGGCTGTCCTGTCCTCCGGCGCCTGGCTGTCCAGGGCATCGAGAACTGCCCCCATTCCCCTGTTGGGGTAGAGGTTGCCGAAGTATCCGATGTTGGTGACCCCATGCGGCAACTCGATGTCACAGGGGTGCGCCGTGTAAGCCTCCGGAGGCGGTTCGGGGTGCGGACGGACGGTGGACCTGGCCATCACCCGGGAGGTGATTGAGTCGTCGTCCCAGCGCTCCAGCATCACCCGTTGCTGCCGGGTGTTGGTGAAGATCAGCTCGTCGGCCAGCGCCATGGTGGCCGCCTCCACCAGCGCGAAGGTGCCGGGCAGCTCCAGGTGACCGAGTCCACGGGCTGCGAGAGCGGCCCTGAGCTCCCGCGTGACCTCGTCGTCGACGATGGGTGAGCGCCGCTCGCCGCCGCGGGTGCTGAACCGCAGCGGGTCGGAGAACTCGGCTGACCAGACCACGGGCCAGTGGCGCAGCTTGAACAGGGCTGCGGCGGCGTGTGAAGGGGCCCAGAGCGCGCGCGAGTAGACGCGTCGATAGGGTCGCTGGCGGTGGCGGCGCTCCGCTGTGAGGAAGGCGTCGAGCGCGTACGCCGACAGCGCGGCGCCGCTGTAGAAGTCCACGGGGAGTTTCAGTTCGAGGTGTTCGTTGAGCACGTCCTGCGTGAGTTCCGCCAGCTGCGGGTCCAGATCACGGACGAGGGACATGTCGTTGGAGATCACGTCGACGCTGCGCCCACGCCCGGCAAGGACCTTGGCGGCCACGATGGCGCTGGTGTCGGCGGCGGGAACGAAGGCGTAACAGAACGCGACGTCGTCGGCCGGTCCCGGGGAGAACACCCCTTCCGGGAAGCGCTGGATCCCGGAGGCGGCCACGGCGGCCCGGGCCCGCCTGCGGTCCTCCGGATGCGCCTCCAGCCACACCCTGACCGACTGCGCCTGCGAGCGCATCAGATGGAGGCGGGCAACGTCTCCCCGGCCACCGAGCGGCAGGTCAAGGGCGTCGAGTCTCTGGATGCACGCCAGCCGCTGGGTCACGCGGAAGTCGTAGGACTCCTCCTGCCTGGAGACCGAGCCTGCCCGCAGCACCCGGACGTAGTGCGCGTCGGGAGCGAAGACGAAGGCGACCTCCAGGTCCTCGGTGAGGTATCCGGCGAAGTAGACCAAGTCCTCACCGCTGCGAAGGTCGACGTCGAACCGGTGCCGCAGCGCCACCTCCCGTGGGACGAACTTGCACGCGTTGAAGGCGAGCGGCCAGGCTTGCGCGCCGATGGGATGCACCTGCCCGGCGGCTGCCTCCGTGAACCGTCCGTACCGGCTCTGGACGAGTTCACCGGACTCACTCACCTGGTCGATGAGCGGAAGCACCACCATGCGGCCCTGGGCGACGTTGGCCAGTCCGAGCCGCACGAACTCAGGTTGGAGCCAGTCGTCGTCGTCCAGGAAAGTGACGAACTCTCCACCTGCGTGCGCGACGCCGACGTTGCGGGCATTGCCGGCGCCCGCCTCGTCGATGAAGGTTGCCCTGACCCGCAGGCGCGGATGATCGACGCGGACCCGGTCCAGCGCCTCCGCGTACCCATCGGCGGGACCGTTGACCACCACCACTGCCTCGTATCGGTCCGGGTCCGCGGTCTGGGCGGCCAGCGACCCCAGCGCCGCCTCGAGCCTCCCGGGCCCCCGGTACGTCGGGATCACGATCGACAGTTCAGAGGTGTACCCACTGCTCATCGGCGCCACTTCCTTCGCCAAGCCCAGTACTTCAGGGTCGCGCCGCCCAGCAGGGAGTTCGAAAGGCTGGCGTAGCGCTTGCGGGCGGTGGCCAGCTCAGCGGCGAGCGCGGCCTCGCGACTCCTCAACTGCTCCATTTCGGCGGCGAGGGCACCAGCCCGCTCCGCCGACGCCGTGACCGCGGCCTCCGGTTCGCGCACCCTGCCCCCGTCCTGGTCCATCGGCTCGGCCGGCGCCGAGGGCGCGCTCACGATCCGGTCCCGGACGGTGAGGACCGAAGGTTCCAGACCGTTGCGCAGCCCCGTCAGGAGGGGCGTGAGAGGTAGATCACCTGCATCCCGCCGCCTGAATCCGGTGACGGACCGGCCGCGACGCCGGGAGACGGCGTCCACGGCGAGGGCGACGGGGAGATCCGCCTCGGCGAGTGTCTCCACCACCACCAGCGAGTGCTGGGCCGCGACGATGACCAGGCGGTCGAAACCACGGCCGAGGGAACCGTCGAACGCGGCCGTCGCCGCTTCGAGCCAGACCTCGGGGCGGGTGTCGAGGACTGTGAGCACTGCCGGGGTTCCGGCGTCCGTGCTCACCTGCGAGATGGCGTCAAGGACACTGTGGGCACCCTCGAGCCAGTGCTGGCCGAACAGTTCCCGGTGGTGTGCATCAGCCACCGCCACCGAGCCACCGACAGCGACCACGGTCGCCGGTTCGGGAGCACACGCCAGGCCAACGGCGTCCGCGTCACCCGTGGCCCGCTCGTCGGCGTTCATTGTTCCTGCGTGCCGAAGTCGGGCAGCCGTTGTCCGACCCCCAGCAGTTCCGCGATGGCGGCGACGCTGCGCTCGGCGGCATGACCGTCCCCATAGGGGTTGACCGCGTGGCTCATTCGCGCGTATGCCTCCCGGTCATCGATCAGTTCCGCCGTCGCGGCGACGATCCGGTCCTTGTCGGTGCCCACCAGCCGGACCGTCCCCGCCACCACAGCCTCGGGGCGCTCGGTGTTGTCGCGCAGCACCAGCACCGGCTTGCCGAAGCTGGGAGCCTCCTCCTGCACACCGCCGGAGTCGGTCAGGATGATGTCTGCCCACTTCTGGGCATGGACGAACTGGGGGTAGTCGAGCGGCTCGACGACGGCCACGTTCTCGATGTCGGCGACCAAGGGGACGATGGCGGCCCGGACCAGCGGGTTCTTGTGTGCCGGGAACACGAACAGGTACTCGGGGAAGCGGCGGGCCAGCTCGGCGACGGCCAGTCCGATGTGGGCCATCGGCTCCCCCCAGTTCTCCCTGCGGTGCGTGGTCAGCAGGACCATCCGGCGCCCGGCGGCGGCCTCCGCTGCAAGGCGGGGATCGCTGAACTCGACGTCGTGCGCGGCGGTCCACTCCAGGGCATCGATCACGGTGTTGCCCACCACGGCGATGATCCCCGGGTCGATGGCCTCGCGAAGCAGGTTGTCCCGTGACGTCGTCGTCGGAGCCAGGTGCAGCGACGTGACCTGGCCGGCCAGCTTGCGGTTGGCCTCTTCGGGGAAGGGAGACATGATGTCACCCGACCGGAGGCCGGCCTCCAGGTGCACCACCGGGATCTGGTTGTAGAAGCAGGCGATGGCCGCGATGGCAACGGTGGTGGTGTCACCCTGCACGACCACGGCGTCCGGGTGGTACTCCTCCCAGACCTTGGGGAGGCCGTCGAGGATGCGGGAGGCCAGCTCCGTCAGGGACTGACCGTCCTTGAACACCTTCAGGTCGAGGTCCGGCTCGATCCCGAACCACTCGTTGACCTGGTCCATCATCTCGCGGTGCTGCCCGGTGCTCACCACGACCGGCGTGAGCACCTCCGACGCCTCAAGGGCCTTGATCAGCGGCGCCATCTTCACGGCCTCGGGGCGGGTGCCGTAGATGACCATAACCTGCTTCATGCGTGCCTCCTGTTGCCCTCGGTGGGCATCAGCCTACTGGCTGGGCCACCGCTTCCAGCGGAGGAGTTCAAGCTGCCGCCGTGGGCCGGTGTGCCCACTCCAGCACCTCCCGCAGACGCTCGGGGGCGACGGTGAAGTTGGAGCCGATGTCGTCGGGATCCTGCGTCGCCCAGCCCTGGAGTCCGCGGTACCGGCCGCGCTTGTGGCACACGAGGTCGTAGAAGAAGTCGTGCTTCATGCCCTGCGTGGCAAGCGCCACCACGGTGACACCCTCCGGGGAGAAGGCCAGGTTGGACAGCGCGGCGCCCATGTTGCCTGCGACGAAGGACGCCCCCTTGAAGAGAGACACCTGGCCCGCGAAGTCCAGCTCCTCGGGGTGCACCACCTCGTAGCCGAACTCGTGGAGCACCGGGAGCAACTCCTCCTCGTTCTCCAGCCTGCGTCGGTGGTACTTGTTGCGGGAGACGTAGATCCGGTCCCGCTTGCCCTCCGGCAGCTCGCGGCCCAGCTCCGCCAGCCACGCGAACGCGCGGGGGGCCTTTCGCGTCGGATGCACCGAGACGGTGCCCAGCACCGTCAGTTCGCGGAACAGCCGGGGGCGATTGTCCATGAACACCAGCTGGTCCTCCCGGAAGCCCGCCATCGCGAGGGTCTCGCGAACCACCTTCAGCATCCCGCCGCGACGGATGTTGAGCACGAGCCGCACCTTTTGCGGATCATGCAGGCCTGCGATGGCCGCGACCTTCGGCAGCGCGTCCAGCAGCCAGTGGCCGTAGTTGGCGTCCCACACCTGTTTGAGCAGCACCAGTGGCCGCTCCCGGTCTGCGGGGATGACCTCGTCGGGTTCGAAGACCAACCCGTTGGACCAGGCCCGGCCTCCCGCGAACTTCAGCATGGACTCGAAGGCGGGCAGGTTCTGGGCGCAGTTCAGGGTCTCGGACAGGATGTGACCCTCCGGCGTGATCGCGACCCCTCCCCCCACCACCCGGACGTCGCTGCGCACGGCGCTCGCCATCGGAGGCATCAGCACCGGTGAATCAACCTGAAGCCGCCTAAAGGCAGCCTCCACCTCACGAGACGCGTCCACGGCCACCGCCGGGATCCGAAGGTAGCGGCCGGGCTCAAGGACCACCGCGTCAGGCGCGAGGTCGGCGACGGAGCGTCGGGTGTAGCGCCCGCCGACGTCGCTGCGCTTCCTGACCACCGTCGAGTTTCCCGGCGTCTCGGCAGAGGCGACCGTCTGCCGGCAGTACGCGTCGAACGCGTCCTTCGGCGCAGCGTCACCCTCCGGGAACAGGCCCTGGATGAGGACGGTCAGTCCGGCGCCCCAGGGTTCGGGCTGGTCGCCGTCGGTTCCCGGTTCTGCGCCGACGTCGCTGCCGTCTGCCACGTACAGCCCGCCCGGCGCGAGCGCCGGGAACAGCGATCTGAACGTGAGGACCGGATCCGGGGTCCCACGATCAAGCACGAGGTGGGGGGAGAACTCCGCTGCGAGGTCGTCGAGGAAGGCCTGCTCAGCCGACGACCCGGTCCTGATGATGATCCGCTCGGACACTCTCCCGGTCGGGTCGGCGTCGCTCCTCACCCGGACCACGGTCGCATTGGGCAGGTGCTCGGCCCACACCTCGGACTCGCCCGGTCCTCCGGCAAGCACCAGCACCGTCAGGTGGTCCTCGGAGATCGACTCGAGCATGGCGTCCAGCAGTGTCGAAGGGTCTGCCTCGGGCGTCGTCTCGTCGGCGCTCCGCCCGCCACGGACTTCGGCCGGGTTCAGCGCGCGCCCGCTCGTAGGTTCAGCCTCCACGTCCATTCCTCCAACCGCCGGCTCGCGGGCGAATCTACCGCGAGCCGCAAGTGTGGCGCATGAGGGTTGGCAGTCGGACCCGCAAGCACCGCTCTTCAGGCCGGGAGCGCCAAGGGGGCCTTCAGAACTCGGCGCGGGCCCACGTCGTGGCGTCGTCCACCCGCAGCTCCACGGAAACCGGCCGCTCGTCGGGGACCGGCACAACCCACACGCCCGACCCACCAGACCCGTACGGGCCCTGCGCCAGCTCCCAGGAACCGCCCGAGGTGCGGCTCCCGTCGTCGGCGACGAGAATGCAGTCGTAGGCAACGCCGGCCCGACCCGCGGTGATGCTCAGCAGGAGGAACTCCTCGTCGTCGACGCTGGCGAGCGCAGCGGTCCCGACGACGTCGCCGCCCTCGGTGGTCAGCACGCTGCTGGCCAGGGTCTCTGCGTCCGGGGGCTGCGCTCCGAGGTAGGCGAGCGTGCCGCCGATCCCGGCGACCAGCCCCAGCACCACCGCCGCGGCCGCCGCGAGCAGCGGCACCCACGCCCGGGGGCGCTGCCGGAGGCGGGGGGCGACGTCGGGGCTGGCCAGCACCCGGCCCTCGAAGCCCGCCGGTGGAGCGACGGCAGGCGCGGCGACGAGGGCTTCGCGCATCGCCTCGTCGAGTTCGGTGTAGCGGGCCTGGCAGTCCGGGCAGTCCGCCAGGTGGGCATTGAACCGGTCGCGGGTCTGCGCATCACCCGAGCCCAGGGCGACGTCGAGGAGCTCGTCCTCATCAAGGTGCCGGTCAGTCATGCTCGCTCTCCATCGCCTGCCGCAACCGCAACAGCCCGGTGCGGATCCTCGTCTTGGCGGTCCCCAGGGGGATGCCCTCGTGCTCGGCCACCTCCGCGGCCGTCCGGCCGCCAATCACGGCCAGCACCACCGCCCGCGCCTGGTCGGCCGGCAGTGCCCGGAGGCGGGCGACGGCGGCCAGGGTCTCCACGCCCGCCGCCGCATCCGGTGGCCCCTCCAGGGTCCGGGCCAGCAGCAACTCGAGGTCGGCGGACTCCGTCGGCACGCTCCGGCGCGCCCGCAGGGCATCGATGCCGAGGTTGCGGGTGATCGTGAGGAGCCAGCCGAGCACCGAGCCGCGCCGCGGGTCGAAGGTGGAGGCCGCCCGCCACGCCCGCAGGAACGCTTCCTGTGCGATGTCCTCGGCCAGCGCGCGGTCGTGGGTGATGGAGACCGCCAGCCCGAAGACCCTGGCCTGGAACCGGCGCACGAAGGCGACGGCGGCCGCCTCGTCGTCGACCGCCATCCCGGCCACGAGCGCGGCGTCACCGGCGCGATCGGTCAGCGGGAACAGGTTCACAACCCTTGACACGGGCGAGGCGGCCCGAAGGATTGCGCGCCGACGCAATCCTTTGGCGTCCTGGGGCCGTACCAAGGGAGAGGAACCTTTCTCAACACAGGAGGAAACCATGGTGTCACTCGCACGCTTGATCCACCCGGCCGCGGCGATCTTCGCCGCCGTCGTCCTCGCCAGCTGCTCCGGCGCCGGCCCCATCGAGGCGGACACGACCCCCGCCACCACGGAGGCCACGACGGCGGCACCCGCCACCTCCGAGCCCGAGACCTCCGAGCCCGAGACCTCCGAGCCCGAGACCTCCGAGTCGGAGTCGACCGACGAAGCCAGCACTCCGGAGTCCTCGGAGTCAGCCACGGCGCCGAGCGACGGGGCGCTCGCACTGAAGCTGGCCGACTCCGACCTCGGCGAGATTCTCGTCGACGGCAACGGCCTGACGCTCTACCTGTTCACCAAGGACACCCAGAACGCCGACGCCAGCGTCTGCGAGGGGCAGTGCCTGGTCAACTGGCCACCGCTGATCGGCGTCCCGACGGAGGGCGAGGGCGTCGACGACTCCAAGCTGGGCTCCTTCACCAAGCCCGACGGCACGGTGCAGGCCACGTACAACGGCTGGCCGCTCTACTACTGGATCGGTGACACCGAGCCCGGCCAGACCACTGGCCAGGGCGTCCAGGGCGTCTGGTACGTGCTGGATCGCGACGGCGACGCCGTCACGGGGTGAGTGCGGTGGACATCCTGGGCCTGCCGCTGCACCCGCTGGTGGTGCACGCCGCTGTCATCCTGGTTCCGCTCGCGGCGGCGGGTGCGCTGCTGCTGGTGTTCGTGCGGCCGGCCCGTGATCGCTACGGGTGGCTGACCGCTGGATTCGCCATCGCTGCCGGATTGGCCGCGATCGGTGCACGCGTCTCGGGGGAGGCGTTCCTGGCCTCGATGGGCGGCGGCAGCCCCGCCGCCCAGGCGCACCAGGCCTGGGGGACGTGGGTCCCGGTCCCGGCGGTCGCGCTCGCCGTCGCGCTGCCGGCCCTCATCTGGCTGGACCGGCGACCCGACGCCAGCCGGCCGCTTTGGCTGGCGCTGGCTGTGGTCGTCGCCGCCGCAGCGCTCGCGGGCCTCGTGCTGGTCCTGCTGGCCGGGCACTCCGGCGCCACCGCGGTCTGGGGTTGATCAGGCGGCGAGCTGGGGAAGCCAGCGCGTCAGTTCGAGGTGGCGCTGCGCCAGGTCCTGCTGGTCGTAGCGGCCCTGCTGGCGGTCGGCGACGATCGCACCGTCGAGCATATAGAGCACCCGGCTGGACCGGGCCGCCACCTGCACGTCGTGGGTGACCAACATGATCGTGGTGCCCTCGGCGTTCAGTTCGCCCAGGATGTCCATCACCTCGGCCGCGGCGTGGCTGTCCAGCGCTCCGGTTGGCTCGTCGCCCAGCAGGGCGACTGGGTCGTTGATCAGGGCGCGGCAGATGCCGACCCGCTGCAGTTGCCCGCCGGAGGCCTCCGTTACGTCGCGGTGGGCGAGGTGGGCGACGCCGGTCCGCTCCATGAGGGCCAGGGCACGCTCGTTGATCTCCGAGCGGGACCGCAGCCCCGCGGCATAGGCCGGAAGCACGACGTTGTCCAGCAGCGAGAGGTTCCTAAGCAGGTGCACCTGCTGGAACACGAATCCGATGGTGGTCAGCCGCAGCCTGGCCAGCTGGAGCTCATCAAGGCCCGCCAGTTCCTGGCCTGCCACGAACGCGGAGCCCGACGTCATTGCGTCCATGCCGCTCATCGTGTGCAGCAGGGTGGACTTGCCCGAGCCGGATGGGCCCATCACGGTGAGGAACTCGCCCCGATGGACGCGGAGGTCCACGCCGTGCAGCACCTCGTGCCCGGCGTAGGACTTTGTCAGCCCGCGGGCCTCGAGCAGCGCCCACGCGTCGTCGGGTCCGGTGGGCCTGGTGGAATCAATGGTGGCGGTCATGGTGTCTTCCTCATTCGATGGTGAGTGTGGAGATGGTCTGGGCGTTGCCCCGGTGCAGTGCTCCGGAGGCGGCCAGCGCGACGGCGGTCAGCAGGACCAGCGGGAGCGCCAGCATCGTGAGCAGCGGGTTGACGTCGAAGGCGATCCGGCTGGTGCCCTGCCCCAGCGTCTCCAGGCCACCGAACATGGCCTCGAACATGAGGTTGAACACCCCCTCCCCGACGGTGTTGGCCGCCACGGCCCCGACGACGACGCCGAGGAGCAGGACCAGCAGGATGCGGGTCAGATACTGCGTCCGGATGCCGGCCTCGCCGGTTCCGAGGGCGCGCTGGACGGCGATCGGGGCAGCGTCGCGTGCCAGCAGCATCCGCGTGAACAGCGCGGTCATGACCACCGCCAGGAGGACGGCCGCGACGGCGGCGACCGCGGCCGCGCCGCCCAGTTGCCCCGCGATCGGGCCCAGGGTCTGGGAGCGCCACTGCGCGATGTCGGCGACGGTGGCGGGTGCGAGCTCGGAGGAGAGCTGGGAGGCCTTGGCGGCCACGTCCGCACCGGCGGCCAGGTCCACCCCGACCACGTACCACATGACCTCCTCGCCGACGGTGTCAAGCATGCCCTTGGCCGTCCGGCCACCGTTGGTGATGTCCTGGTAGCTGCCGACGACCAACAGCTCGCGCCACTGCCCCCCGGTCTCGATCGGGAGCTTGTCTCCCACTTGCAGCCCCGCCTGGTTGAGCGCCAGCAGGGACAGGGCGATCTCCCAGTCCGTCGCGGGCGCGCGGCCGTCGGCGTAGGTGACCGGCAGCGCGGCGTGGTCGCCGTTCTCGACGTAGAGGCTGGCCTCGTTGCCGTCCTTGTCGACGGTGGCTTGCCGGGTGGTCACCATGGGGGCGATCGCCGCCACCTGCGGGTCGGACCTCAGTTGGGCGACGGCGGCGTCGAAGGCCGGGGCGGTTTCGCCGCCGCTCTGGCGCAGGTCGATGCGCAGGTCGACCGGTCCGGTGCCCATGTAACGGATGAAGTCGGGCGCGTTGGCGGTGGCGGCCGAACTGATGGGGACGACCATGATGAAGGTGCTGACGGCAAAGACGCCGACGAGCAGCAGGTAGGTGGGCAGGCGGCCCGCCACGTCCATCGCACCGAGGGTGAAGTTCAGCGGCAGCCGGGATCGGTGCAGGCGCGGGCGGAACCAGCCAGGGACCGGCCTGCCCGCCGGGCCGGACCCGAGGGCCTCGACCGCGCTGATGCGGTCGAATCGCCGCAGCAGCACCGCCACGAAGCCGACCAGGATGGCGAACACGGCCACCGCCGCCAGCGCCGGCGCGGCCCAGTCCCAGACGCTCGGCACCGAGCCCATGTAGCGGGTGATGCTGCTGGTCAGCACGGGAATCAGCAGCCGGCCGACCAGCAACCCGAGGAGGGTCGCCAAGCCGGCAAGCACGGCATACTTCACCAGGTAGGTGCTCTTGGTCTCGCCGGCGGGCACGCCGATCGCCTTGAGCACCCCGATCTCGCGCCGGTCCTGCTCGGCGGCGGTCAGGAACGCGAACCGCAGGCACAGCATGCCGACGCCGAGCAGCAGGACCGAGACCAGGATCACCACGGCGGCCACCAGGCCGTCGCCGATCATCGTGAACAGGCGGAACGTGGCCGCGTCCACCATCTGCCCGGCCTTGGGAAGGTCCGAATCCAGGTAGGCCTTCTCGAAAGCCGCGGTCTGGGTCGCCGGGTCCTTGAGCCAGAACTCGATCAGGTACTCCCGCGACCCGGTGTGGGCCGCCACCTCCGCGAGGTCCGACGGCGCGACCGCGAGGCGCTTGGAACTGGCGACGGCGGGGTTCATGATGGCATCCCGCGCGAAGCCCGCGACGACGAACTCCTTGCGGAAACCGTCGGCCGCGGTGACTACCACCTGGTCTCCGACGACCAGGCCCGTCTCGACGTCGTAGTAGACGGGCAGCACGATGGACCCCGGTGCGACCTCCGTGATCGCTCGGTTGTCGAGGTCGAGGAGGACATCGTGGGAGGGGTTCGGGACCACCAGCGAGTTCTGCTGGATGTTGGCGGTCTGGGCCGTGCCGTCGAAGAGCAGGTTCGCGCCGTCGATGCCCAGCATGAGCATCGCCTGGTGGTGTTCGACGTCGTCGCGGCCCACCACCCACTGGTCGACGGGCGCGGCCTCGTAGTCCCCGGCATGCAGTTGCGCGACGTGGGGCGCCTTCGCCTGTTCCATCAGGTTGTCCGAGGCACCGACCAGCCGGACCAGCGTGCCGGCGCTCGCCGTAGCCAGCAGCACCGACAGCATCATGAGGACCACCAGCAGGACCGTGACGCCACGGTTGCGGACGAAGTCCTTGGCGATCATACGGGCGTACACAGCGGCTCCTTGCGCGGAACCGGGCCACTCGTTGGTCCGGATTCCCTGAGTCCCGAATCTATGGACGTGATGCGGCCATGGCCATCGGGTCCAGACCTGAACCGACCCGGAGCTGTTCCCTGAGAAGGGGACCCTGCCCGGGTTAGGATCTGTCATGGAATCCCTGTGGCATGCGACCCATCCGCTGGAACCCTCCCCCGACGTGCTGGAGCCGGGCGCGCGATATGACACCGTCGTCGCCGGCGCGGGACTCACCGGACTCAGCGCCGCCGTCCTCCTCGCCCGCGCCGGGCACACCGTCGCCGTCCTCGAGGCCCGCCGGATCGGCGCGGTCACCACGGGTGGGACCACCGGCAAGCTGTCGGTGCTGCAGGGCACCGTGCTGAGCCAGATCCGCCGCTTCCACTCCGACGACGTGCTGCGGGCCTACGTCGAGGGCAACCTTGAGGGCGCGGCCTGGCTGCGTCGCTTCCTGGCCGAACAGGGGCAGGAACTCCAGCCGCGCCCGGCCTTCACCTATGCCACGACGCCCGAGGGCGCCAAGGAGCTCCGTGCCGAACTCGAGGCGGCCAAGGTGGGCGGGCTGGATGCCCACTGGACCGACCAGACCGAACTGCCTTTCGACGTGACCGGCGCCATCGTCGTGCAGGATCAGGCACAGCTGCACCCAATGCCGGTGCTCCAGGCCCTGGTGGCCGAGTTGCGGTCACACGGGGGCGTGGTCATCGAGGGTGTCCGGGTCAAGGACGCGGAGTCCAAGTCCCCGATGCGGATCCGGACCTCGCAGGGCGACGTCCACGCCGACCGCCTGATCCTCGCCACCGGCACTCCAATCCTCGACCGCGGCGGCTACTTCGCCAAGCTCGTCCCGCAGCGCTCCTACATCGTGTCCTTCCGCGTCCCCGGCGACGCACCCTCGATCCCGCAGGGCATGTACCTGGGAATCGACGGCGAGGGCCGCAGCCTGCGCAGCGCGGCCGTGGCCGACGGCGAGTTGCTCCTGGTGGGCGGCAACGGCCACGTGACCGCACGCACCGACTCCGAGCGCGCGGCCGTCGAGGACCTGGCGTCCTGGACCGGCATGCACTACCCGGGCGCCGAACGCACCCACGCGTGGTCGGCTCAGGACTACCGCACCCTGAACCGGGTGCCCTTCGTCGGCGAACTGCCCCGGGGCGGCGGCGCGATCTGGCTTGCTACCGGCTACAACAAGTGGGGCCTGTCGAACGCCGTCGCGGCTGCGCTTTCGCTCTCCGGCCAGATCCTGGGCGGACACATGGAATGGGCCCAGACGCTGGGCACGCGCCTCACCAAGCCGGCGGGCATCGTCGAGGCCGTCACAACCAACGCCGAGGTCGCGGCCACCCTGGCCGGTGACTGGGCCAGGACCGTGCTGCACAAGCCGGAGCCCCCGGCCGAGGGGGAGGGCAGCGTCGGGCGTGAGGGGACGACGGTGGTGGCTCAGTCCACCGTCGACGGTGTCACCTGCCGGGTCTCCGGGGTGTGCACCCACCTGGGTGGCGTGCTGCGCTGGAACGACGCCGAGCGCAGCTGGGACTGCCCCCTCCACGGCTCCCGCTTCGCAGCCGACGGCAAGCTGCTCGAGGGGCCAGCCGTGGACGACCTGTCCCACATCGACTGAGCCCCTCCGGTTCCAGGAGCCACACCCGTTGCCTCCTGCGACACCCGCTTCCCTGAGCTTGCCGAAAGGCCCTCAGACCAGCCGGTGCTTGGGCGCCTCGGTCTTGCCGGGGTCACGCTCGACGAGGTCACCCAGCACCTCGTCGATCCTCGCCAGGATGTCCGCCTCCAGCTTGAGCCCGCTCACCTCGGCACTCGGCGCGATCTGCTCCGGCCTGGAGGCTCCGATGATGGCCGTGGCGACGTTGTCCTCTGACAGCACCCACGCCACCGCGAGCTGCGCCATCGTGATGCCAAGGTCGTCGGCGATGGGACGCAGGCCCTGCACGGCCGTGAGGACGTCGTCGCGCATCCACCGCGAGATCATGCTCTGGCCGCCCTTGGCGTCGGTGGCCCGGCTCCCCTCCGGCACCGGCTGTCCCGGCAGGTACTTGCCCGTCAGGACGCCCTGCGCCACCGGCGACCACACCACCTGCGAGATCCCGAGTTCCCGCGACGCCGGCACCACCTCGTCCTCGATCACCCGCCACAGCATGGAGTACTGCGGCTGGTTGCTGACGAGCTGGAAGCCAAGCTCAGCCGCAAGGGCGTGCCCGGCACGAAGCTGCTCGGCGTTCCACTCGCTCACCCCGATGTAGAGCGCCTTGCCCTGGCGAACGACGTCGGCGAAGGCCTGCATCGTCTCCTCGAGCGGGGTCTCGACGTCGTAGCGGTGCGCCTGGTAGACGTCGACGTAGTCGGTCTGCAGCCGCCGGAGCGAGCCGTTGATGCTGTCGCGGATGTGCTTGCGGGACAACCCCGTGTCGTTCGGGCCCTTGGGGCCGGTGGGGAAGTAGACCTTGGTCATGATCTCCAGCGACTCTCGACGCTGACCCTTCAGGGCGTCGCCGAGCACGACCTCGGCCGCCGTGTTGGCGTAGACGTCCGCGGTGTCGAAGGTGGTGATGCCGGCATCCAGTGCCGCGCGGACGCACGCGTGGGCGCGCTCGTTCTCCACCTGCGAGGCGTGGGTGAGCCAGTTGCCGTAGGTGACCGCGCTGATCTTGAATCCGGAGTTCCCGAGCTTGCGATATTCCATTTGTCCCGTCCTTTTCGTCGTACTCGCCGAATCTACAGTTCTCCTCCGACAATGCGCCCCGACCCCTGCCCTGAGTACCTACTCAGGCGAAAGTGAACGAGACGGTCCACTGCGGGGTGACGAAGTCGCACGTTTGACTAGGCGCGACACCGGGAGGGTGAACATGGGGTTAACGGCTACTCATGGTCCCCCACCACCCAGTTCAGAGTTGACTGAGTATCGCTACCTAATTAGGTGAGTACACGGTACCCATTCAAGTCGGGTAGTTGCCCCCACGATTTCGACTGCCATTGTCGTCGGCGTTCCGCCAGAGTGAATAGCGACAGTCAATCAGGCCCCCGGTGGACAAGCACGGGGGATGGAAGGGAGCCTCAAGTGACAGTCATCCAGGACTCGCAGGTCACGCCGTGCGTCGAGTACACCAACGTCTACCTCCACCCGCTGCTGGACGAGACCCAGAGCGTCAACAACCAGACGCACCGCCGGGAGCAGGCCATGCTGCGGACCCAGGCAGAGAAGATGTGCGCCGAGTGCCCGATGTTCGCGCAGTGCCTCACCAACGCTGTCACCAAGTTCGACGTGAGCGGTTTCGTCGCCGGCACCACCCGTCGCCAGCGCCAGGAGATCCGCGCCCGGCTCGGGGTCAGCCTTGAGGACGACGACTTCGACTCCTACGCGGGCGTCTCCTCGGGCCGCCAGTTCGACCGTGCCGAGATCCACCGCCTCCGCACTGCCAACCCGAACGAACCGCTCAGCGCCATCGCCGCGCGCGTCGGCTGCTCGGTCTCCACGGTCAAGCGCCACCTGCGCCGCATCGAGCGTGAGGGCCTGCCGTCGGACTTCAAGAAGTCCCGCACCGTGACCGCGGAAGAGGTCATGGAAGTGGCGCAGGACGTCATTCGCGGACACCGTCGCAGCGCCGCCGCCTGACACACACAGACCCCCGTAGAACGACAGACCCCCGAGCCGGATTGGCTCGGGGGTCCGTTTCGTTCGCGGGGTCTTCAGAACCAGCGGCGCAGTTCCGTGAGCGCGCCATTGGACTCGAAGGTGCCGGTGACATGGTCAGCGGCCGCCCGCACGTCGTCGACGGCGTCGCCCATGGCCACGCCTCGCCCGGCCCAGGTGAGCATCTCGATGTCGTTGCGCCCGTCCCCGATGGCCAGCACGTCGGCCGGCAGGAGTCCCAGGTCGTCGACGACGCGCTGCAGCCCGTGGGCCTTGTCGATCCCCTCCGGGGCGATGTCCAGCCAGGCCGACCAGCCGATGAAGTAGGAGACCTCATGCAGCCCGAGGTCGCCGACCTGCTCCAGGAAGTCCTCGTCGGTGCTGTCCGGATCCCTGATCACGATCCGGGACACGGGGCGCGACGCCAGTTCCTCCAGCGGCTCGACCACCACCTCGCCCTGGAGTTCGCCGTCGGGAAAGGCCCGGCTGACGCGCCAGTGCAGCCCGTCCTGGACGGCGATCCGCGCCTGGGGGACGCGCTCGACGACCTTGGCCAGCGTCGGCGCCGGGTCGAAGCGCTCCTCGAAGACCACTTCGAGCGGCGGGTTGCGCACCACCATCGCGCCGTTCGAGACGACCGCCCAGCCTGGGGGCAGGGCCAGGTGCCCGAAGATCGGCTCGGTGGACACCCAGGAACGACCCGTGGTCAGCACGACGGGGGTCCCGCCGGCCGCGATGTCACGCACGGTGTCGCGGAGGTCGTCGGGCATCCTGCCGTAACCGTCGACCAGGGTGCCGTCGATGTCGAGGGCCACCAGTTTGGGATGGAAACTCATCGGATCCTTTGCTTCAAAACTTGCTGCCAAACTGGCACAGCCTGGTGAACAGCTGGTTGCCGCAGCCCGAACAGGAGGTTCATCACTGGGCGGAGAGGACTTCCCGACCACCCAGGTAAGGGCGCAGCGCCGGCGGGACGTGGATGGAGCCGTCAGCCTGCTGGTGGTTCTCGAGCAGCATGATGATCATCCGGGTCATCGCGCAGAGCGTGCCGTTGAGGGTGGCGACGGGCTCGGTGCCGTTCTCGCCGCGGTAGCGGATGGACAGGCGGCGCGCCTGGAACTGCGTGCAGTTCGAGGTGGAGGTGATCTCGCGGTAGCGCTGCTGGGTGGGCAGCCAGGCGTAGCAGTCGAACTTGCGGGCGGCCGACAGACCAAGGTCACCGGAGGCGACATCGAGCACCTGGAACGGGATCTCCAGGGAGGTGATGAAGTCCTTCTCGTAGCCGAGCAGCTTCTCATGCCAGTCCTCGGCATCTTCGGGGCGGCAGTGGACGAACATCTCGACCTTGTCGAACCAGTGGACCCGGAAGATGCCGCGGGTGTCCTTGCCGTAGGAGCCGGCCTCGCGACGGAAGCAGGGACTGAAGGCGGCGTACCGGCGTGGGAGGGAGTCCGCCTCGAGGATCTCGTCGGAGTGGTAAGCCGCCAGCGCCACCTCCGAGGTTCCGACGAGGTACAGGTCGTCGTCGGGGAGGTGGTAGACGTCCTGGGCGGCCTGCCCGAGGAAGCCGGTCCCCTCCATGGCCGACGGCTTCACCAGCGCCGGCGGGATCATCGCGGTGAAACCCCACTCGGCGGCCTTGGTCATGGCCAGGTTCAGCAGGGCGAGCTCCAGCTGGGCTCCGATCCCGGTCAGGACGTAGAAGCGGGAGCCGGAGATCTTGGCGCCGCGCTCCATGTCGATGGCACCCAGGAGCTCGCCAAGTTCAAGGTGGTCCCTGGGCTCGAAGCCCTCCGCCGCGAAGTCGCGGGGCGTGCCGATGGTCTCGAGCACGACGCCGTCGTCCTCACCGCCGCGGGGGACGCCGTCGCCGACGATGTTGCCGACCTGCAGGATGAGCTCGTCGAAGCGTGCCCCGGCCTCGGCCGAAGCCGCCTGCGCCGCCTTCACCTCCGTCGCCAGCTGCTTGGTGCGCGCCAGGAGGGCGGCCTTCTCCTCGCCCTGCGCCTTCGCCACCGACTTGCCGAGGTCCTTCTGCTCGGCCCGGAGCGACTCGTAGGCGGCGATGCCGGAGCGGCGGGCCTCGTCGGCGGCCACGAGTTCGTCGACGATCTCGACGGACTCACCGCGCGCTTCCTGGGAGCGCCGGACGAGGTCGGGGTGCGTGCGAAGCCACTTCGGGTCGATCATGCGGCTTAGCCTACTCAGTGCGAGAATCGGGCAATGACCAACTGGCAGCGTGCTCGCTTCACCGTGTTCTCGGCGGTCGCCTTCGCCGTCGCGTTCACAGTCTGGAGCCTGCTGCTCCCGGCCCTCGACGGCGTCGACGGGCTGTGGCGGCTATCTCCCCCACCCGAGCAGCACTGGCTGGGACAGATCGGCTCCGCGATCGCGATCGTGTCGCTGCCGGTGGTGATCTACGTGGTGCTGCTGGGGCTGGCGCTGTGGGCGAGCCGTCGGCAGCTGACGTCGCTGGCGGGGGCGCTGGTCATGGCCGTAGCGCTCTCCTTCGGCGCCTCGACGCTGGCCACCGAACTGTTCGCGCGCGAGCGGCCCGGGTCCGCGTGGGACTACCTGATCACCCAACAGGGCTACGCCTACCCAGCGGCCCACACCGTCGCGGCCACGGCCGGCGGGATCATGGTGGTGGTCCTGGTCACCGTGTCGAGGCGCAGCCGGTTCTCGATCCTGGTGGCGCGCGTGCTGGGGCCGGCCGTGGTGGCCGTCGTCGCCGTCGATCGCGTGTTGATGGGAGCCAGCCGAATCAGCGACGTCATCGGCGGCATCCTGCTGGGCGGGCTCACCGCCACCCTCGCCAGCCTGATCTGCGGCGTCCACGTGCCGAGGACCGCGAAGGAGGACGGCAAGGGCCGGCGCGCGATCATCGTGTACAACCCCACGAAGGTGCTGGACCAGACCGTCTTCAAGGATCTCGTGGAGCGCCGGCTCGTGGAGCGCGGCTGGGACGCGCCGGTGTGGCTGTCCACCACGGCCGACGACCCGGGACGCGCGATGGCCCGCACCGCGCTGCGTGCCGAACCCGACCTGATCATGGTGGCCGGCGGCGACGGCACCGTGCGGGTGGTCTGCGGTGCGCTGGCCGAGACCGACGGCACCCTGGCGATCCTGCCGTCGGGCACGGGAAACCTGCTCGCGGGGAACATGGGGATCCCGACGGACCTTGACCGAGCGCTCGACGTCGCACTCGATGGGCGCACGGGGCAGATCGACGTGCTGCACGTCTCCACCCCCGGCCGGCCCGACGACCACGCCGTCGTGATGTGCGGCGTCGGCGTCGACGCGGCCATCCTCAACGACACCGACGAGGACCTCAAGCGCCAGATCGGCGTCGCGGCCTACGTCGCGGCCGCCCTGAACCACGTGAAGGTGCGGCCGGTGCGCACGGTCGTCCGGATCGACGACCGCGAGCCGATCGAGTCGGACGCCTCACTGACCATGGTGTGCAACGTCAGCGACCTCCAGGCCGGCCTGACCCTGATGCCGGAGGCGAGCGCCAACGACGGGATCCTCGACGTCCTCGTCGCGTCCCCCAGCAATCGGGTGGAGCTGACCGCGATGGCCTCGGCAGTGCTGGCGCAGACCTCGACCCCGGACACGCTGCGGCGCGAGACGGGCCGGACGGTGCGGATCGAACTCGCCGACGAGCAGCTCTACGAGCTCGACGGCGACGTGATCGGCAAGGCGTCGGAACTCGACTTCCGCGTCCTGGCCGGCGCGCTCAGCCTGCGGCTCCCCCGCTGACCTGCAGGTTCGTCACAGGACCATCGCCGCGATCCAGCCTGCAATGAGCAGCGGGATGTTGAAGTGCAGGAAGGTGGGGATGACGCTGCCGCGGATGTGGTCGTGCTGGCCGTCGGCGTTGAGTCCGGCCGTGGGACCGAGAGTGGAGTCCGACGCGGGTGAGCCTGCGTCGCCCAGCGCACCGGCGGTGCCGATCAGGCTGACCGTGGCCAGCGGCGAGAACCCGAGGGCCAGGCACAGGGGCGTGTAGATCGCGGTGATGATCGGCAACGTCGAGAACGAGCTGCCGATCCCCATCGTCACCACCAGCCCGACCAGCAGCATCGCCGTCGCCGCGAGGGCTCGGTTGGTGCCGAAGAGGTCCGAGCTGCGCTCCACCAGGGTGGCGATGTCGCCCGTCGCGTTCATGACGGACGCGAAACCCTGGGCGGTGATCATGACGAAGCCGATCATGGCCATCATGCGCATGCCGCCTGTGAAGACCCTGTCGGCCTCGCTCCAACCGACCACACCCGTCATCATGAACAGCGCCAGGCCGACCAGGGCGCCGACCAGGAGGGGGTCTGCCTCGGTCCCCAGCGCGGTCATCCAGGCCTGGATCACGAAGCAGGCGACGATAGCGACCAGCGCCACGACGATCCGGTATCTGGAGATCCGCTCCGGCCGGGAGGCATCGTCGTCCACCTCGACGGTGAGGTCGTAGTCGCGCGGCTTGCGGTAGGTGAACAAGACCGCCACCAGCAGCCCGGCGACCATCCCGAGTGCGGGGATGCCCATGGCCGCCATGACGTCGATACCGGCGGTGTCCAGGCCGGCGGACTCGATGTTGCCCAACAGGATGTCGTGCAGGAAGATCCGGCCGAACCCGATCGGCAGGTACATGTAGGTGGTCACCAGGCCGAAGGTGAGGACGCAGGCGATGAGGCGGCGGTCCAGGCGCAGACGGTTCAGGATCCCGAGCAACGGCGGGATCAGGAGGGGGATGAACGCGATGTGGACCGGGATGAGGTTCTGGCTGAGGATCGACATCAGCAGCACGCCCGCGATGATGCCCCACTTGGTCCACTCGACGGTGCGCTGGTCAGGGTTCTCCGGGTCGCCGAGGCGGCGGACCAGCCATTCGGCGAGCAGTCGCGGGAGGCCGGAGTGGGCCACCGCCATCGCGAACGCCCCGAGCAGGGCGTAGGAGAGGGCGATCTTGGCGCCCGCCCCCAAGCCGTCCTGGAAGGCGACCATGGTGCCGTCGAGACCCAGCCCCGCCACGAGTCCGCCGACGAGTGCGCCGATGAACAGCGCCAGCACGACGTGGACCCGCACGACGGCGAGCACGAGCATCACCAGTACGGCGATCAGGACAGAGTTCATTCGGCTTCCTAGGTTGGGCGACCCGTCATGCTACACGCGCAGCGGGAACCCCCGTAGGTCGAGTAGCGCTAGGGAGCGCCCCTCCCCCGCTGGTCGAGTAGCGGCTCGGGAGCGCCAGCGACCGAGGCGCGTGTCGAGACCCCCACCCCACTCCAACCGATCTCGACACACGCCCGCTCGTCCCTCACGGGCGCTACTCGATCAGCGGGAACCTCGCAGGTCGAGTAGCGGCTCGGGAGCGCCCCTTCCCCGCTGGTCGAGTAGCGGCTCGGGAGCGCCAGCGACCGAGGCGCGTGTCGAGACCCCCACCCCAACCGACGATCTCGACACACGCCCGTTCGTCCCTCACAGGCGCCACTCGATCAGGGGAACCCACCTACTCATCGACGTCGAGCGGCTCCTCCAGGTCGGCCAGCCAGCGCCCGGCCTCCTCAAAGTCCTTGTCCGCGAAACCACGGCGGATTTGGGGCTCGACGCCGTCGGCGCGCGGATAGCTGCCCAGGAACACGACCTCGCGGCAGATGCGGTGCAGACCCATGAGGGTCTCAGACATCCGCTTGTCGTGGAGGTGACCCTCGGCGTCGATGTTGAAGCAGTAGCTCCCCAGGAACGTCTTCGTCGGGCGCGACTCGATCCGGGACAGGTTCACACCCCGCCCGGCGAACTGCTCGAGGATCTCCAGCAGGGCGCCGGGGTGGTCCTCGCGCATGTACGCCACGAGGGTGGTCTTGTCCGCGCCGGTGCGCGCCGGGACGGGGCCGGGCTGAGCGACCAGGACGAAGCGCGTGACGGCGCCGGGATTGTCCTCGATGTTGTGGGCCAACTCCTCGAGACCGTAGAGCTCGCCGGCGACACGGGCGCAGACGGCCGCGTCGTGCCGGGAGTCGGGGTTCGAAACCTCCTGGGCAGCCCCGGCGGTGGACCCGGCCTCGACGATGTGTGCCTGCGGCACCATCATCGCGAGCCACTCGCGGCACTGCGCGGCGGCGTGCCCATGTGTGAGGACGCTGGTGACGTCGTCGAGGCTGGTGCCCGGCCGCACGTAGAGTCCGAACGCCACCGGGATCACGATCTCGGCGACGATCCGCAGCGGCGTCCCGATGCCGAGCTTGTCCAGGGTGGCGGTCACGCCGCCCTCGACCGAGTTCTCGATGGGCACCACGACCCCCTCGACCTGGCCGGCGCGCACGGCGTCGAGCGCCTCCGGGACGGTGGCGAACGGGATGGCCTCTTCGTCAGTGATCTTGAGCAACGCCTGATGGGTGAAGGTCCCCGCGGGGCCGAAGTATCCGAGCACGCCCCAACGGTATTGCATTGACGATGCGGGTCCTGGACCGCCGATGGATATTCTGGCGGGCGTGAAGCGAGCGCTGGGGAAGGTCGTCGCCGCCGTCGTGGCGGGGGTGGTCCTGACGTCGCAACTGGTCGGCAACGCCGCCGCCGAACCCGAACTGCAGTTCCTCAAGTCCGAGGACTGCCGCTCGTACCAGCCCACCCCCGACGCCCAGGTGCCGCGGGCCTGGCACCTCGAGCGCCTGAACATGACCGAGGCATGGCAGGTCGCCACCGGCAAGGGGGTGACCGTCGCGGTCATCGACACCGGCACCGCGGCCACGGGGACGCCGTACTTCGGGGGCGGTGACCGGATCGTGACCTACGACTACCTCGGGGGGATGTCGGAGAAGGACCAGGAGGCCGGCGGGATCGACTGCGACCACGGCACCAAGGTGACCTCGTTGATTGCCGCGGGCAGACCCGACGGCCAGCCCATCGACGTCCGCACCGACTTCGCCGGCATCGCACCGGATGCGTCGATCGTGTCCTACCGCGTGCTGTCCACCTCCGGCAACGGGGATTCCGACGACGAACGCGACACCCTGGACGCCACCATCGCCGCGGTGCGCAACGCCACGGAACTGGGCGTCGACGTCATCAACCTGTCCCAGGCCGCCGGTGGCGGTGACCCGCTGATCCCGCAGTACGAGTCGGCGATCCAGCAGGCGCTGGCCGCGGGGATCGTCGTCGTCGCGGCGGCGGGGAACGCTGACCAAGGGCTGAGCGGAGCCGCGTTCCCGGCGTCGTTCGACGGGGTGATCTCGGTCGGGATGGTCGACCGCACCGACGCCCCCCACCCCCTGAGCTACCCGGGCCGGACGGTCTCCGTCGGGGCACCGGGCGCCGACCTGATGGCGCTGCTCCCCTCCACCAGCCGCGAGAACGCCGCCTACACCAACCAGGCCTACGAGGGGGGCGTGCTGGGAACGTCCTTCGCGGCGCCGATCGTCAGCGGCGTCGTCGCCCTGATGCTGGAGGCGAACCCGGACCTCACGCCCGAACAGGTCAAGCAGCGCCTGCAGGTGACCGCCGACCCGCCACCGAACACCGTGCCCGACGCGAGGATCGGTCAGGGGATCGTCAACCCGATGCGGGCACTGACCGGGGTCGCGAGGCCGCAGGTCCAGAACCCGGCCGCCGAGGCCACGCCAGACAGCAACGCCACCATCCCGGAGACACCGAAGCCCGACATGCGGCCCGCCTACGTCGGAGTCGGCGTGGGAGTGGGTGCGCTGGTGGTGACCGGGCTCGGAATGGTCGTCGCATTCACCGTCCCGGCGGCCCTGAGGCGCAACCGCCGACGCTAGTGCCCGCTCAGGTGTGGCCCAAGGGCGGTCATTCGTCCTTCCGTCCACACCTGGGAGATCGGTCCCCGGAGTAACCTTTCGACCCACCCAGCGCGTCCTAGGGGGCAGGAGGTACGACGACTGTGACCAGCCCCGGGTTCGAGGCCTTCGTCGAGCGACGAGGGAAGGCCCTGTGGCGCGCCGCGTGGTTGCTCACCGGCGACGCCCAGAAGGCCGAAGACCTCGTGCAGACCGCGCTGACCAGGACCTATACCCGCTATGCCGACGACGACGCCACCTTCGAGGCCTACGTCCGCACCACCATCTACCGGACCTTCGTCTCCTCCTGGCGGCGCCGGTGGAACGGCGAGGTGCCCACGGAGACGCTCCCGGAGCGGAACGCCCCCGACGACAACAGCGCGCTGCGGGTCGACGTGCTGCGGGCGCTGGGTGGGCTGCCGAAGGCGCAGCGGGCGGTGCTGGTGCTGCGGTACTTCGAGGACAAGTCGATCCCCGAGGTCGCCGAGTTGCTCGGCCTGGCGCCCGGAACGGTCAAGGCGTACTCCCACCACGCGCTGGCAGCACTGCGCGGGTCCATCCATCTGGTGGAGGGAAGACAATGAATGAGCACGAGGTAGGCAAGCTGTTGGGCGACGTGGTGCCGACGGCGCCGTCGACGAAGGGCTGGGCCCACAAGGCCGCCGGACGGGTGCGCCGTCGCCGGGTCCTGACCGGTGCCGCCGCGGTGCTGGTCGCGCTGGGGTTGCCTGCCGGGTTTCTGCTCTCCCA
This sequence comes from Tessaracoccus sp. OS52, assembly GCF_020687685.1. Lineage (GTDB taxonomy): Bacteria > Actinomycetota > Actinomycetes > Propionibacteriales > Propionibacteriaceae > Arachnia. Next base: position 163,105 of record NZ_JAJEWM010000005.1, read on the forward strand.
GCAGCAGCCGCTCCTGGAGGCCACTCCGCAGCCCGCGGACACCGCGACAAGCGGTCCAGTGGAACTGACCGGGCAGGTGATGATCTTCCAGTCCGCGGATGCGGAGCTCCCGCACCTGTGCCTCGGCGCGGTGATGGAGTCCTACCCACCCCAGTGCAACGGCCCGACCCTCAAGGGCGACTTCTCCTGGGACGAGGTCAAGTACGAGGAGTCCGGCACCCGTTGGACGAACGAGAGCTACACGGTCTTCGGGTACTACGACGCGGGGGACGGCGAGAACGGGTCGTTCACCTTGTCGCGGCCCGTCGGAGAGGTGGCGCCACCACCGGCGCATTCGCCCATGGAGTTCTCCGCGCTCTGCGCAGACCCGCTCCGCGGCGGTGACGAGAGCCTGACCGGAATGGCGGCGCAGGAGGCGCTCCAGCAGGAGGTGCTGGAACTCCCGCTGGTAGGCCTGTGGGTCTCCGACGGCACCGACTTCTTCAACGTCCGCGTCCAGGGCGACGCCGAGGCGGCGCATGCGCAACTGCGGAAGGTGTGGGGAGGCGAACTGTGCGTCGAGTCGTCGGACGCGCCGACGGAGGCTGAACGCCAGGCCGCGGCGGATCGGATCATGGCGGCACTGCCCGAGGGCCAGTTCCTCGGGGGGTCCGGAGGCAATGGGCTCTCCCCGGTGGTCGACGTGATGGTCGTGGTGGCCGACGCCGCGACCGAGTCCACCATCCGCGAGGCGGCCGGCCCGGGGGTCGAGGTCCAGATCGCGGCGGTGTTCACGCCCGTCGACGGGTCAACGGCCGGCCCCACCACGGATGCGTCGGCGACGGCGGCCGGGACCGAACCGGCGCCCTCGGCGTCGCCGGCGGAACCGTCGGCCCCAACCAGCGTGGATCCGGACACTGCCGTCACCGGCCCCGCACCAACCCAGAGCCCCACCCTCACGGGGAACTTCGCGATCTACCAGTATCCCGACAGCGACCTGCCGCATCTGTGCAACGGCAACGTGGGCTACTCGATGCCGCCGAAATGCACCGGACCCACCCTCCAGGGCGACTTCTCCTGGGACGAGTTGGCACACGAGGCTGAAGGCGGCACCCGCTGGACCAACGAGTCCTTCACCGTGATCGGGCTCTATGACCCCGACGACGGGCCAGCCGGCTCGTTCACCCTGACCGAGCCAGTCGCGCCCGCGACCGAGGAGCCGGGGTTCTCCTTGCCTGATGAGCTGGCCACCGTCTGCAGCGATCCGCAGGCCCTGGCGGAACTCGCAGGCGGGAAATCCTTCCGCGTTGACCGGTCACTTGGAGGCGAACCTGGGCAGCCCCAGGAAGTCGGCCCTACCCCCCAAGACGCAGTCCTGGCGGAGGAGCGCCTGTGCCCGGTTTACGAACAGCAGCCAACGGGAGCCGACGTCGACGCCGCGGCGACGCTGATGGCCACGAACCCGGCGCCGTCCTGGCTGGTCGACATCGACCCGAAGACCGACTTCCTGCACGTGCAGGTGTTGGCCGAGACGGAGCGGGTGAGCGAGACCGTGCGCGGCCTCGTCGCAGACACGGGCGTTCCGGTCGTGATCACCAAGCGGCTGACGGAGTCGGGCGGCCCGGGTGAACCGATGACCATCGTCCTGGCCTGAAGCGCGTCGGCCGGTGGTCTCGACACGGGTCCGCTCGCTCCGCTCACGGACCTACTCGACCAGCGGGGGCCGGCCTACTCGACCAGCGGGGACGGGCCCGCTCGACCGGCGGGGGCCGGCCCGCTCGACCGGCGGGGCGGGCCCGCTCGACCAGCGGGGGTCAGGTGTTCGGGGACTCGCCGTCGTAGATGGCCGTCTGGATCAGGCCCTTGAACGATCTTGTGATGAGCGTGCCGCGGCCGGGGGGCATCGGTGAGGGCTTGACGTCGGACCAGAGCGCACCCTCGTCCTTGGTGCCGCTCATGATCAGGCCCGGGTTCACGGACTCCTTCATCTTCGTGATCAGCGGGTCCCCGAAGGCGGCCCGGCCGGCGCCGCCCATGCTGCGGGCCAGGATGATGTGCAGGCCGATGTCACCGGCCTGGTTGACCAGGTCGGCGAAGTGGGCCATCGGGTTGCCCGACTGGGTGGCGACCAGTTCGTAGTCGTCGACGATCACGAACATCTCCGAGCCCTTCCACCAGGAGCGGTCGCGAAGCTGCTGCTGCGTCACGTCCGGCCCGGGCAGCCGGGCGCGCACCGCCTCGGCCGCCTGCTGCAGCATCGGGGCTGCGGCGGAGGCCGACGGGTAGTAACCGATCAGGTGCTCGGTCTCGATCTCCCCGAGCAGCGAGCGCCGGTAGTCGACGATGATGATCTTGGCTTCCTTCGGCGTGTACCGCCTGGTGATGCCGTGGACGATGGTGCGCAGCAGGTTGGACTTGCCGCACTCCGGGCCGCCGAAGATGGCCAGGTGCGGGTCCGACATCGGGTCGAGCACCACCGGCGCCAACTCCAGTTCGTCGATGCCGTAGGGAATGGTGCGGCTGACGCCGTCGTGGCTGATGGCGGGCAGGTCGTCCCGAAGGCTGAGCAGCTCCGGCAGCATCCTGACCTCTGCGGCGCGCGGGCCCTTCCAGGCGGCGTTGACCGCGGCGATGAAGGCCCGCTGCCCGTCGCTGACGTCCGTGGCGTCCTCCACGCCGTCGATCCGCGGCAGGCCGATCAGCGTGTGGAGTCCGCCGATGGTGATGCCGCGCCCGGGGCGTCCGGTGGGGATGATGGCCTGGACCTTGCGGTCGATCTCGGAGTCGAAGGGGTCGCCAAGCTTCAGTTCGATCCTGCTCTGCAGGGCGTCCTTGGTGGCCGCGCGGATCTCCGACAGCTTCGCCGCCGCCACCCAGACGTGGATCCCGAAGCCCAGGCCGCCGTTGGCGATGGCCTGCACCTGCGGCTCCAGGGCCTCGAACTCGGTCTTCAGCGTGGCCCAGCCGTCGATGACGAGGAAGACATCCGTGGGGAACCGGTCTGCGGGGATGGAACCCTCCCGGCGTCCGCGGCGGTAGGTGGTCATCGAGTCGATGCCGAGCTCGGCGAACTGCCGTTCCCGCGCGGCCCGCAGCGTCGTGATCTCGGCGACGGTGCGGCGCACCCGGTCGACGTCCAGGCGCCCGGTGACCGAGCCGACGTGCGCGAGTTCGCGCATCGACGTGAGACCGCCACCGCCGAAGTCGAGGCAGTAGAAACCCACCTCCTGCGGTGTGTGCGTCAGCGCCAGACCAGCGATGCCGGCGCGCAGCGCCATCGACTTTCCGGCCTGCGGCCCACCGGAGACGGCCAGGTTGCCGCCGGAACCGGAGAAGTCGATCCACCAGGGGTCCCGACGCTGCTGCCGCGGCCTGTCGACGAGCCCCACCGGCGCCCGCAGCGCTCCGTGCACAGCGCGGTTCTCGACGGTCAGCCCGCGACCCTCCAACTCGACCAGCTCGCCCAGGAGCCCATCCATCGTCGGTGGCTCATCGAGAGGCGGCATCCAGACCCGGTGGGCCGGCCAGCCATGACCCTTGAGTCGCCCGACCGCGATCGACAGCAGCGTCTCGTCCTCGTCGTCCTCGTCATCCGGCCCGACGGCGCGGGCGGGCGTCGCCGACGTGACAGTCCCCGCCGTCCCGGGGGCGCCCAGGACCTCCTCGGACTCCTGCGCCTTGACCGGAACCACGTAGTCGGCCGTGAACTCCAGCACCGGCGGCGTCCAGGCCCTGGACTCGAGCGGAATCCCCATGCCCTCGACGCCGGGGGCGCCCTGCTCTGCGGGCGCCGTCGGGCTGCCGTGCCACGGGCCGGACACATAGGCGGCCTTGAAGCGGGTCATGCCGGTGGTGTCGTACTTCAGGTAGCCGTTGCCCGGCGGGGTCGGGAGCTCGTAGGCGTCCGGGACCCCGATGACGGTGCGGGACTCCGCCGGGGAGAAGGTGCGCAGCGCGATCCGGTAGGACAGGAAGGTGTCCAGGCCGCGCAGCTTGTTCTCCTCCAGCCGCTGTGAGGCGAGCAGCTGGTGCACGGCGATGGACCGGCCGACGCGGCCGATCTGCACGAACAGGTCGATGAACTCCGGCCGCGCCGAGAGCAGCTCGGAGAACTCGTCGACGACGATGAACAGGCTCGGCATCGGGGCCAGGTCCGCGCCGGCCTGCCGCGCCGCCTCGTAGTCCTCGCGGTTCTTGAAGTTGCCGGCCGCGCGCAGCACCTCCATGCGCCGGTCCAGCTCGCCGCCGATCGCGTCCTGCATGCGGTCGACCAGGCTGAGTTCGCCCTCCAGGTTGGTGATCACCGCCGAGACGTGCGGCAGTTGGTCCAGGCCCAGGAACGTCGCGCCGCCCTTGAAGTCGACGAGGATGAAGTTGAGCTGCTCGGTGGAGTGCGTCATGGCCAGGCCCAGCACGAGCGTGCGCAGGAACTCCGACTTGCCCGAACCGGTGGCGCCGATGCAGATGCCGTGCGGGCCCATGCCGCCCTGCGCGGACTCCTTGATGTCCAACTCGACGGGGCGGCCGTCCTCGCCGGTGCCGAACGGGATCCGCAGGTGCTGCCGCAGCGGCCGGGGCCGCCAGGCCTGGCGGGGATCCAGCGTCAACGGGTCCCCCACCCCGAGCATGGCCGGGTAGTCCTTCGGGGGCTCGAACACGACGGTGGTGGTCTCGCCGTCGACGTCGGGGCGCGCGTCCACGGGCATCCGGAAGGGCGCCATTGCCCGGGCGAGCATCTCGACGTAGACGGGCGCCACCTGGTCGGGGTGCCCGAAGGGCGTTACCGCGTGGGGCGTCTTGGGCAGGCGTCGGTGCAGCTTGACGCTGTCCCCGCGGACCTCGAACACCGCGACCCCGAGCTCCAGACTGCGCGGCAGTTCCTTTTCGCCGGTGACCTCGATGGTGACGGCCGACGTCGCCGGTGTCGCGTACTGGTGGGCCTCGACCCCGTCGACGCCGTCGGTCACCACGACCATCAGCTTCGGCACCACGTCGGCTGCCTGGGCCGAGACCGCCATGGTCGAGAGGTCTGCGGCGCTCGTGGCGAACATGCGCAGCGAGCCGACGCCGTCGGTCTCGGTCGGGTGCTGCAGATGGGGCAGCCATTTCACCCAGGACCAGGCATCCTGGTTGGCCCTGGCCGCGGCCACCATGAGGCTCGCGTCGGTGGGCGCGTGCCAGGTGACCAGCTGCGCGACCATGCTGAACGCGAGTCGTCGGCAAGCCTCCTCGTCACCCACCAGCCGGATGGCGCGGAATCCCCGCAGGTCGACTGTCAGGGGCACGGACTGCACCATCTGGTGGGTCCGGATGAACCGTCGCAGGGCGCCGGTGGTGAGCGGCTCCAGGTCGTCGACGGGCTGCGACTCGGGCGCGACGATTCGCTTGGCGGACTGCTGGGTCCCCACCGACAGCCGAACGGACCCGAAGTCCTCCGCGTCCGGGCGGCGCTCCCACATCCGCACCCCGCCCACGACCGTCCAGAGGCTGTCGGGGTCGGGGTGTCGGTAGGCGTTGCTGGAGCGCTGCTCAGCCGCCGTCCTGAGGAAGTTGCGGCGGGTCTGGGACAGGTAGCGGAAGTAGTCGCGACGGTTGGCGTCCAGCTGTGCCGCCTGGTCGTCGTTCTGCCGGCCCATCTGCGACATCATCATGCCCATCATGGACACTGCGTAGAGCCCACCGACGATCCCGGCCAGCGGGCCGCGGCCACCGCCCATGCCGCCACCCATGAACATCAGGCCCATCGCGAGGCCTCCGGCCACCATCGGAAGCATGCGCAGCACGGTCCCGAACGGTTTGGACGCCGACGGCGGCGGGATCTCCGGGGGCGACTCGAGCAGGAGCTCCCCGCGCGGCATCGGAGGAGGGGTGACACGCTTCGGCCGGTTGAAAGTGATGAGGCCCATCGAGCCGTCTGCCCCCTTGTCGAACAAATCTGCCTGGAGAAGTCTCGACAGCGAGACTAACCCACCAGCGGTTCCCGCCCCTCCGAACAGACCAGCCCTGCTGCGGCGGAAGTCGGTAATCGTTGTAAGCTGACCATCCGAGAGAGCGCGATCTTCAACACGGCAACGGTGTTGACATTGGACTCTCGCATTGCTTACGATCGCTGTCGAAGCGATTCGATTCCTGCAATGTGGCCGGGAACACGAGGGAGTGGAACTATGAATCAGCAAGACATTTCGGGCGTGGCCGCCGCGGAAGCCGTCGTCTGATGACGATGACCACGCAGCCGGCGGGCGCCGCTGGCCCCGTCGGGCCGGCGGCCGTCGTGGCCGACGCCGCGGAACGGAAGCTGGACGAGCCCCGCCCCGGCAACCCCAAGGGTGTCCGTCGTCGGAAGAAGTCCTTCGGGATGTTCCTGTGCATAGTCCCGTTCCTGGTGCTGGTGTTCCTGTTCTCCTACTTCCCGCTCTACGGCTGGATCTACTCGCTCTACGACTACCGGCCGGCCCTCGGGATCGAGGGCAGCGAGTTCGTCGGCCTCCTGTGGTTCCAGATGCTCGTCGGCTCACCGACGCAGCTGGCGCAGATCGGTCAGGTGCTCACGAACACGCTCGCGATGAGCTTCCTGGGGATCGCGACGTCGGTCCTGCCCCTGGCTTTCGCCGTCTTCCTGAACGAGGTGCGCGCCAAGTGGTTCCGCAACATCGTGCAGACGCTGACCACCCTGCCCAACTTCATCTCGTGGGTGCTGGTCTACATGATCGCGTTCTCGCTGTTCACCACCGGCGGCCTGGTCAACACCGTGCTGCTGGACTCCGGCCTCATCACAGTGCCCATGAAGTTCCTCGACACCGACCAGAACATGTGGCTGCCGATGACCGCCTGGGGCGTGTGGAAGACAGTCGGCTGGGGCGCCATCATCTACCTGGCCTCCATCTCGGGCATCGACCAGTCGATGTACGAGTCGGCGCGCATCGACGGCGCGGGCCGCTTCCAGACCATGTGGTACATCACGATCCCGCAACTGATGCCGACTTTCGTGGTGCTGCTGATGCTCTCCATCGCGAACCTGCTCAACAACGGCATGGAGCAGTACTACGTGTTCCAGAACGCCTTCAACAAGGAGACCATCCAGGTCCTGGACCTCTACGTCTACAACATCGGCATCACCGGCAACAGCCTCTCGCTGGCCACCGCCATCTCCATGCTGAAGAGCCTCGTCTCGGTGGCGCTGCTCGTCGTCGTCAACATCGTCGCGAAGCGCGTTCGCGGCCAGTCGCTCGTCTAGGTCGGAAGGTACAACGTCATGGCCAGATCAAGCGCCCCCACCCTCTCACTCCCCCGCGCCCGCGGGGTGGACAAGCAGAAGGGTGACCTCGGATTCTCGCTGTTCAACTACTCGGTCTTCGTCGTGTTCGCGCTCATCTGCGCCTACCCGTTCTACTACCTGATCATCAACTCCATCAGCGCCAACGACCTCGCCGCGCTCGGCCAGGTCAGGTTGTTCCCCAAGGGCCTGCACCTGGAGAACTACGCACAGGTCCTCAACCTCAAAGGCCTGCCGACGGCCGCCGCGGTCAGCGTCGCCCGCACCGTCATCGGCACGCTGGCGACGGTGCTGGCGTCGGGCTTCCTGGGGTTCATGTTCACCCAGGAACGGATGTGGAAGCGGCAGTTCTGGTACCGCGCGGTCATCATCACGATGTACTTCAACGCGGGCCTCATCCCGGTGTTCATCATCATGAAGAACCTCGGCCTGACCAACAACTTCTGGGTCTACGTGCTGCCCTTCATCGTGCAGCCGTTCAACATCATCCTGGTCAAGACCTACATCGAGTCCATGCCCAGGTCCCTGCAGGAGGCGGCCGAGGTGGACGGTGCCAACATCCTGCAGATCTTCTTCCGGATCATCCTGCCCAACACCACCCCGATCCTCGCCACCGTCGCCATCTTCTCGGCGGTCACGCAGTGGAACTCGTTCCAGGACACGTTGCTCTACATCACCGACCAGAGCCTCTACACCCTGCAGTACCAGCTCTACATGTTCATCAACCAGGCCAGCAGCCTCGCGCAGGCTGCCCAGAACGCCGACGGCAACCTCGGCATGATCGCCAACGCCGCCACCACCCAGACCCCCACGTCCATCCGCATGACCGTCTCGGTCATCGTCGTGCTCCCCATCATCTTCATCTACCCGCTCTTCCAGAGGTACTTCGTGAAGGGCATCATGCTTGGCGCCGTCAAGGGCTGACGCTCGCCACCACCCCCAGAAAGGATCATCAATGAATCTCAAGAAGGTCGCGGCCCGAGCGCTCGTGCCCCTGCTGGGGGTGGCGCTGCTCGGCGCCTGCTCCCCCGGCACGTCCGAGGAGGAGGCGCCCGATGCGCCCCAGTCCGAATCCGGCGAGTTCCCCGAGTCATGGTCGGAAGAGATCACCATCGACGTCTTCGATGGTCTCGCCAACTACATGGGAGTCCAGGAGGGCTGGTTCGGGAAGATGGTCAAGGACAAGTTCAACATGAACCTGAACATGATCGCCCCGAACGTCGCCGGCGGCGGCGACACCCTCTACAACACCCGCGTCTCGGCAGGTGACCTGGGTGACCTGATCATCGTCGACAAGGGTCAGAAGCTCGACGAGCTCATCGAGGGTGGTCTGGTCATGGACATCTCCGACTACTACCCGTCGATGGACAACGTCGCCAAGTACGACACCTCTGTCCAGCACCTCAACGAGGGCAAGGACGGCATCTACGCCATCGGCTCCCAGCTGACCGAGCTCCCCCCGACGGAGCCCTCCGAGGGCCTGGAGCCGACGTTCGGCGCCTACCTCCGCTGGGACCTCTACGGCGAGGCCGGCTACCCCGAGGTGAAGACGCTGGACGACCTGCTGCCGGTCCTCAAGAAGATGCAGGAAGCCAACCCGACGGCCGAGAACGGCGGCAAGGTCTACGGCCTGTCCCTGTTCAAGGACTGGGACGGCAACATGATGGTCACCGCCAAGCAGCCCGCCACCTTCTACGGCTACGACGAGATGGGCTTCGTGCTGGCCAAGGCCGACGGCTCCGACTACCAGAGCATCATCGACTCCGATTCCGCCTACATCCGCAGCCTGAAGTTCTACTTCGAGGCCAACCAGCTGGGCCTCGTCGACCCCGAGTCCACCACCCAGAACTACGACACCCTCTTCTCGAAGATGCAGAACGGTCAGGTCCTGTTCTCCTGGTGGCCGTGGCTCGGCCAGTCCGCCTTCAACACCGAGCAGAACCTGGAAGCGGGCAAGGGCTTCATGATGGTGCCGATCGAGGACCAGGAGATCTTCTCCTACGGCTCCGAGGCCTACGGCGCGAAGCAGGTCCTGGCGATCGGCTCGCAGGCCGAGGACCCGGAACGGATCGCCGCCTTCATCAACTGGCTGTACTCGGCGGAGGGCATCTACTCCAACAGCAGCCAGACCACGGGCGCGGCCGGACCTGAGGGACTCACCTGGGAGATCAACGCCGACGGCTTGCCCGAGCTGACCGAGTTCGGCCGCAAGGCGCTGCTGCAGGGCGGCGCGGACGTCCCAGCCGAGTGGGGCGGCGGCTCCTACATCGACGGGGCCTCCACCCTCAACGTGAACGCGGTCAACCCCAACAACATCGACCCCGCCACGGGCGCCCCGTACAACTACACGTTCTGGGACACCTACCAGGAGTCGATCTCCAACCCCGTCATCGAGGACTGGTCCGCGAAGATGGGCGGCGCCACCAACTCGATGGAGTACCTGCGCGCCAACGACCAGCTGCTCGTCGCACCGGGCGCCAGCTACGCGGCCCCGGCTGACAGCTCCGAGATCGAGACCCTCCGCAACCAGGCCAAGGCGACGATCGTCGAGTACTCGTGGCGAATGTCCTTCGCCGCCAACGAGGGCGAGTTCGAGTCGCTGCTGAAGGAGATGCAGGACACGGCCAACGGTCTGGGCTACGACAAGGTCCTCGAGTTCGACATGGCCAACGCCAAGGCGCAGAACGACGCGCGCCTCAAGGTGGCCGAAGAGTTCAAGTGATCGCGCCGCTGGTGTGATCCAGGAGGGGCCCGGGAGCGATCCCGGGCCCCTCGTCGTTCACCATCCCGGCCGCTTGAGTGTGGCCGAAACGACGGTCCATCGTCCTTTTCGCCACACTTAAGGTGGCCGGCGGGCGCCAGCGCAGGCCGGCGGGGCGTCAGGAGAAGGCCGCCGGGGCGTCAGGGGGAGTCCGACGGCGCGGCGTCGTCCTGGTGCCGGCGGAAGACGCGGCGGAACAGGAAGGCCGTTGCATACGAGCCGATGGAGAACCCGATGGTCACCAGGATGAACAGGAAGCTGGGGAAGATCACAACGAGCGCCAGCGTGGTGATGGGCAGCAGCAGGATGCCGAGCGTGTGCGCGGGTTCCACGACAGGCAGGAGCAGCGCGTTCTTCAGAGTCTGTCCGAAGGTGTTGCGGAACGCCGCCACGAGCGCGAGTCCGTAGAGGAGCGAGGCCAGCAGGTAAGCGGCCGCCAGGAAGGCCAGGATCGCGGCGGCGAGCGAGACGGGGCTGTCCACCGCCAGCCAGAACACCCCGACCCAGGCCAGCACGAGGACGGCCGCCAGCAGGGCGAGGAAGATACCCGTCGCCGCGAGGAAGTTGCGCCGCAGGGCGACGAAGTAGTCCTTGATGAGGTAGCCGCGCTCCTCGTCGGCGTAGCGGAGGGTCACCTCGTAGAGGGCACTGGTGGCAGCGCCGATGGTGACCAGCGGCACGCAGCACAGCAGATAGATGAGGTTCAGGGCCACGAACGCGAGCAGGGTGGAGACGCCCTGCATGGTCCTGCCGCCGGGATCGACCCTCATGCGCGCCGGCTCATCGGGCGGGGCTCGGCGCCGACAGGGGCAGGCCGGGGCGCAGGCTCAGCGTCGGCGGGATCAGGCGGACGCTGGGAGCCGCGCCGTCGGCGATCATCTCCCACACGACGTCGGCCGCGGCCATCCCGATCTCCTCAGCGGGGATGTCGATGGTGTCCACCGGGACCCGCAGCGTGCGGGCGACGTTGGGCGGGCACAGCGCGACGACGGCGATGTCGGCGGGTATCCGCTGGCCCCGTTCAGACAGGCGCGCCAGCAGGTGCGGCAGCGCCTCCTCGTTGTGGATGAACAGGGCAGTGGTGTCCGGCTGGGCCGCGAACACCTCGTCGATGACGGCGACGGCGTCCGGCGTGCTGGGACAGGGATGGATGCTGACCGCGATCCCGGCCTGAGCCGCCGCTGCCGTGAATCCCCGGGCCAGCCGGTCGGCGTAGGAGGTGTGGCGCGCCATGACCTCGGCGGGCGAGCCGATGAGCGCCACCCGCCTGTGCCCCTGTGCGGTGAGGTGCTCGACGGCGAGGTGGCCGGCGGCCTCGAAGTCGAAGTCGACGCAGGCCAGGTTGCCCGGCTCCGACGGCAGGCCGATCAGCACGCACGGCTGGTGCAGCCCTGCCAGGATGCCCAGGCGTTCGTCGTCGGACTCCACGTCCATCACGATGAGGGCGTCCACCATCGAGGAGTTGGCGGCGCGCTCCAGCCCGGTGGTGTCGTCGCTGGTGAGCAGCAGGATGTCGTAGTCGTGGCCACGCGCCCCGGTGGCGACGCCGGTGACGATCTCCATCACCACGTGGACGTCGACGCCGGGCCGCAGCGGAGCCTGCAGGCCGATGATGCTGGTGGAGCGCGACGCCAGCGCCCGAGCGCCCGCATGGGGTCGGTAGCCGAGTTCCTCGATGGCGCGCGCCACCCGGTCCTGGGTCTCCTGGGAGATCTTGCGCTTGCCGCTCATGACGTAGGAAACCGTCGAGATCGACACGTTCGCAGCCTCCGCCACGTCCGCGATGGTCACCATCTTCGAAACCTCATCCTCCAGGGTTCACCCCTCGTCCTCGAGCGGCGCCAACAGCACTCCGGCGGCCCCTTGCACACTCGTGGACACCGGTATGAGAGCTAGTATAGAGTCATCTGTTGAAGCGCTTCGAATGATGACGTAGAAGTCCCTTCCCCACGGTTGCTCCCCGTCCCCCCACTGCTGGGAGATCGGGGTCCGGAGCCGGGCGGGCGCTGACGGACAAGGCTTGAAAGGCAGACGAACAACGTGAAGTTCACCGACGGCTACTGGCTGACCCGCGAAGGCGTGAGGCCGCTGTACGCGGTCCAGGTCGACGACATCCGCCGCGACGACGAGGCCGGGACCATGACCGTCCACGCGCCCACGGCGGTCATCCGGGACCGGGGCGACACGCTCAACCGGCCCATGCTCTCCCTGAGCTTCTCGGCGCCGATGCCCGGCATCGTCAAGGTCCGGGTGCAGCGCCACGCGGGCGGCGTCCACCGCGGCCCGGACTTCGCCGTGCACGCCACCGGTGACTTCCGTCCCCAGATCAGCATCGACGATGCCGCGGGCGTCCTGGACTCCGGCGGCCTCCGCGCCAAGGTCTCCCGGCAAGGCCCGTGGCTGGTGGAGTTCGAGCACGACGGCAGGGTGCTGACGACGTCGCTCCCCCGCTCCGTGGGACACATGACCGACCACAGCACCTGGGTCCACCAGCAGCTGTCGATCGAACCGGGCGAGCGCGTCTACGGTCTGGGCGAACGCTTCGGCGCGTTCACCAAGAACGGCCAGGTGGTGGAGAGCTGGAACGCCGACGGCGGCACCTCCAGCGAGCAGGCGTACAAGTCCGTGCCGTTCTACCTCACCAGCCGGGGCTACGGCGTCCTCGTCGACCACCCCGGCCGGGTCTCGTTCGAGGTGGGCTCGGAGGTCAACTCCCGCGTCCAGTTCTCCGTCGAGGGCGAGACGCTCGACTACTACGTCATCGCCGGCCCCACCCCGAAGGACGTGCTGCGCCGCTACACCGCGCTCACCGGCCGTCCCGCGCGCGTCCCGGCCTGGTCCTTCGGCCTGTGGCTCACCACCTCCTTCACCGCCCAGTACGACGAGCAGACCGTCAGCAGCTTCGTCGACGGCATGGCCGAGCGCGACCTGCCGTTGTCGGTCTTCCACTACGACTGCTTCTGGATGCGCGAGTACCAGTGGTCCGACTTCGAGTGGGACGGCCGCACCTTCCCGGACCCGGCCGGCCAGATCGCCCGCCTCCATGAGCGCGGCGTGAAGGTCTCGGTGTGGATCAACCCCTACATCGCCCAGCGCTCACGGCTGTTCGCCGAGGCCGCGGAGAACGGCTACCTGCTCAAGCGGCGCGACGGCAGCGTGTGGCAATGGGACCTGTGGCAGGCCGGCATGGCCATCGTCGACTTCACCAACCCGGAGGCCACGGACTGGTACCTCGGCCACCTCGACAAGCTGCTGGACCAGGGCGTCGACTCCTTCAAGACCGACTTCGGCGAGCGGATCCCCGTCGACGACGTGGTCTGGCACGACGGCTCGGATCCCGAGCGCATGCACAACTTCTACGCCCACCTCTACAACGGGGCGGTGTTCCGTCTCCTGGAGCGGCGCAAGGGCGCCGGCAACGCCGTCCTGTTCGCCCGCAGCGCCACCGCCGGATGCCAGCAGTTCCCGGTTCACTGGGGCGGCGACTGCGACTCCACCTTCGCCTCGATGGCAGAGTCGCTGCGCGGCGGCCTGTCGCTGGCCATGTCCGGCTTCGGGTACTGGAGCCACGACATCGGCGGCTTCGAGGGCACCCCGGACCCGGAAGTGTTCAAGCGCTGGGTAGCCTTCGGGATGCTGAGTTCGCACTCGCGGCTGCACGGCTCGGACTCGGTCCGCGTGCCGTGGGCCTTCGACGAGGAGGCCGTCGACGTCACCCGCAAGTTCACCCGGCTGAAGATGCGGTTGATGCCGTACCTGGCCCGCGTCGCGGAGGAGACCCACCGCGATGGGATTCCGATGATGCGCCCGATGGTCCTGGAGTTCCCCGACGACCGGGGCGGCTTCGAGGCCGACTGCCAGTACCTACTGGGCGACTCGCTGCTGGTGGCACCGGTGTTCACCGCGGCCGGCGACGTCGAGTACTACCTCCCGGCGGGGACGTGGACGTCGCTGCTCGACGGCACCACCCGCGAGGGGTCGCGCTGGGTCAGTGAGAACCACGCCATTGACTCCCTGCCCGTGATGGTGCGGCCCGGCACCGTGCTGCCGCTGGGCGCGGTCACCGACCGCCCCGACTACGACTGGGCCGACGGCGTCACGCTCAGCTGCCACGAACTGCCCGACGGCTTCGAGTCCGACGTGGTGGTGCCCGGGCTCGACGGTGCGCCGTCGACCACGTTCCGGGTCCGTCGGCGTGGCAACGTCTACTCCGCCAGCAGCGACGACGCCCGCGCGGCCTGGTCGCTGGCCGTGGGCGGCCGCACCGTCGGCGCCGAAGGGGCGCAGGAGATCAGCATCGACCTCGGGGAGGACCAGGCATGAGCGAGGACCGGACGCCGGTGTTCCGGCAGGTGGACCGGCCGCTGGCCGAGCGCTCGGCGGACCTGCTGGGCCGCCTGACGCGCGCTGAGAAGGTTGCGATGCTGCACCAGGCGGCGCCCGCGGTCGAACGCCTCGGGCTGGGGCCGTTCCACACCGGCTGCGAGGCGCTGCACGGCGTCGCCTGGCTCGGCGAGGCGACGGTGTTCCCGCAGGCCGTCGGGCTGGCGGCGACGTGGGACACCGACCTGATCGAGGCCGTCGGCGAGGTGGCCGCCGTCGAGGTCCGGGCCAAACGGGCCACGGACCCGACCGTCGGGCTGAACGTGTGGGCGCCGGTGGTCAACACGCTGCGGCACCCGGGCTGGGGCCGCAACGAGGAGGGCTACTCCGAGGACCCCCACCTGACGGCGCACTTCGGCACCGCCTACAGCCGCGGCCTGCGCGGCCACCACGAGCGGGTGTGGCGGACCGTGCCGACGCTGAAGCACTTCCTGGGCTACAACAACGAGACCGACCGCTCGGTCACAGACACCAACCTCTCCCCGCGCACCCTCCACGAGGAGGAGCTCGCGGCCTTCCGCGAGCCCATCGAGTCCGGGGCCGCCGGGGCGATCATGCTGGCCTACAACCTGGTCAACGGCGCGCCCGCGCACGTGCAGCCGGAACTGGTGGCCGAGGCCCGCTCCTGGGCCGACGAGTCGATCGCGGTGGTCTCCGACGCCGGCGCCCCCGGCTTCACCGTCAGCCTCCAGCGCGCCTACGCGGACAAGGCGACGGCCTCGGCCGCGCTGCTGCGCGGCGGCATGGACTCCTTCACCGACGACGATGCCAACGCCGTCCCGACCATCACCGCCGTCGAGGCCGCGCTGGAGCAGGGCCTGCTCACCATGGCCGACGTGGACCGAGCCGTCACCAGGCTGCTGGAGCTGCGGATCCGCACGGGCGAGTTCGACGGCGACGCCGACCCCTACGCGGCGATCGGCCCCGACCACCTGGACCGCCCGGCCTCCCGCGAACTGGCGCGCGAGGTGGCCGGCCGAGCCGTCGTCGTCCTGGCCAACGAGGCCGGACTGCTGCCGCTCTCGGAGCCGTCGAGCATCGCCGTGGTCGGGCCCCTGGCGGACCTGGTGCTCACCGACTGGTACTCCGGCACCCCGCCCTACGCGGTGGGGCTGGGGGCGGCCCTGGCCGAGCGCTACCCGTCGGCCGCCGTGGAGGTGGTGACCGGGGCCGACGTCGTCGCGCTCCGCTCCCTGACCAGCGGGGGTTACCTCACCTCAGACACCTCCGGGGCCCGCGTGGACGCCAACGCCGCCCGGGCCGGCGACGCCTGCGCGTTCGAGGTCACTGACTGGGGCGACGGCGTCCTGACGCTCCGGTCACGGGCCAGCGGCGGACTGCTGACGGGCGGCCAGTGGCCCGTCAGCGCCGACGCGGGGCGCGTCGGCGGCTGGGTGGTCCAGGAGACCTTCCGGCGCCACGCCCACCCCGACGGCACCGTCTCCTTCCTGCACCTGGGGTCCGGCCGCTGGCTGCGCGTGCTGCGCGACTCCGGCGTCGTGACCGCCGACGGCGTCGAACTGGCCCAGGCCGAACGGTTCGTGGTGCGCGCCCTCACCTCAGGTCAGGCGGAAGTGGCGCGCGCCGCGGCGGCGGCCGACGTGGTGGTGGTGGCCGTCGGCAACGACCCGCACCTGCTGGGCCGCGAGACCGAGGACCGGCCCCACCTGTTGCTGCCGGAGGCGGCCGCCGAGGTGTGGCGGACCGCTGGCGAGGCGAACCCCAAGGCTGTCCTGGCCATCATCTCCAGCTACCCCTACGTCCTGGGTCCGGGGGTGGCCGACGCCGCGACCGTACTTTGGTCCAGCCACGGCGGCCAGGAACTCGGCCACGGCCTCGTCGACGTCCTCTCGGGTGACCGCGAGCCGAGCGGACGGCTCGCGCAGTCCTGGCCCGCGCGCCCGGAGCAGGCCGGGGACCTGTTCGACTACGACACCGCCCGACAGCAGGCCACCTACCGGCACCAGAGCGAGCCGTACGCTTACGCGTTCGGCCACGGCTGCACGTACTCGAAGGTGTCCTACCTGGGCGTATCGCTGGCCGCGCCGCGGCTGGAGGCACCGGAGCCGGCGCACCGGCATCCCGCGCTGACGCCCTCCGAGGGTGACCGGGTGGCGACCGTGACCGTCCGCGTCGCCAACACCGGGGAGCGCCCCGCGGAGGAACTGGTTCAGGTCTACGCCCTGCCACCCGCCGGCCTCCCCATCCCCGGCCCTCGACGGCTGCTCGTCGCCTACCAGCGGGTCCGGCTGGCTCCCGGCGAGGAGCGCGACGTCGTGGTGGAGTTCCCGCTGGCGCGTCTGGCCGTCTGGGACGACTCGCTCCGCTTGCCGGGCGCACCCGAGGACTGGGTGCACGCCGGGGCGCTGCGGGTGCAGCCCGGCGACTACGTCGTCGCGGCCGGACCGTCGGCCGACGACCTGCCGGTCCGCGCCACGCTCAAGGTGGTCTAGGCCCCAGCAGGCGCCATTCCGAGGCGCTCGGCGACGAAGTCGATGTCCTTGTCGCCACGCCCGGAGAGGTTCACCACGATGATGTCGTCGGAGGCCAGCGTCGGCGCGAGCTTCATCGCGTGGGCGACGGCGTGGCAGCTCTCGATGGCGCCGATGATGCCCTCCAGGCGGCACAGCAGCTGGAACGCCTCGATCGACTCGTCGTCGGAGGCCGAGACGTAGGACACCCGGCCGAGATCCTTGAGGTGGGCGTGCTGCGGGCCGACGCCGGGGTAGTCCATGCCGGAGGCGATGGAGTGGACAGGCCAGGGCTCGCCGTCGGAGTCCTGGAGCACGATGGTCTTCATGCCGTGCAGGACGCCGGGCGTGCCGAGGGTCATCGTGGCGGCGTGGTCGCCCGGGTTGTCCAGCCCGCGGCCGGAGGGCTCCACCCCGAAGATCTGCACCGACTCGTCCTCGAGGAACGCCTGGAACAGGCCCATGGCGTTGGAGCCGCCGCCCACGGCCGCGACCAGCGCCGTCGGGAGCCTGCCCTCCTTCTCCTGGAGCTGCCGCTTGGCCTCGCGGCCGACGATGGCCTGGAAGTCCCGCACGAGCGTCGGGAACGGGTCTGGACCCACCACAGAGCCGATGGCGAACATCGTGTCGGAGAAGTCGGAGGCCCACACCCCGAACGCGGAGTCGACGGCGTCCTTGAGGCACCGGCCGCCGCTCTCCACCGCCACGACCTTGGCCCCGAGCAGTTCCATCCGCACGACGTTGGGGTGCTGCTTGGCGACGTCGATGGCCCCCATGTGGATCTCGCACTCGAGTCCCAGCAGGGCGGCCGCCGTCGCCAGTGCGACGCCGTGCTGCCCGGCGCCCGTCTCGGCGATCAGCTTGGTCTTGCCCATCCGCTTGGCCAACAGCGCCTCGCCCAGGGTGTGGTTGATCTTGTGGGCGCCGGTGTGGTTGAGATCCTCGCGCTTGAGGTAGATCCGCGCGCCGCCGACGTGGTCGCTGAGGCGTCGGGCCGGGAAGAGCGGGGAGGGCCGACCCACGAAATCGGCCAGCAGCGCCTCGTACTCGGCCTGGAACTCGGGGTCCTCCTTGGCCTCGGCGTAGGCGGCGGCCACCTCGGCGATGGGCGCCTCGAGGTGCGGGGGCAGGAAACGGCCGCCGTGGGCGCCGAAGAATCCGGTGGCGTCGGCATGGGTGAGCGAGGTCATGGGCGGATGCTACTGCCCCCGGGGCCCGAGCCGGCAGAGGGGCCGCGAAACGTCGATCCGTCTCGGAAGCTGGATTAGGTCACGCCCGCCTTGCGTTTTGTCTGGGCCGTCCCCTAGCCTCAGTTAAGTAAGGCTTACCTAACCCGATACGACCCGACTGGGTCGCCTATCCGAAGGACAAGATGGCAAACACCCGCACCGGCATCGCCGCCCTGGCCGCCGTCGCCGCCCTGGCCCTGGGCGCCTGCAGTGCCCCCGCCGAGGCCGACCCCGCAGACGCTGGCACCTCCGACCAGCCGGCCGCCACTGTCGAGGTCGAGGACAACTCCGGCACCCAGACCGTCACCGTGCCCCCGGCCTCCGTCGTCGCGCTGGACAACCGCACGTTCGAGACGCTGGACGCCTGGGGCGTCGAACTCTCCGCCGCGGCTCGCTCCCTCATGCCCCCCACCATCGGTTACAAGACCGACGAGTCCATCCCCGACGTCGGCAACCACCGCGAGCCCGACCTCGAGGTCATCGTCGCCGCTGAACCCGACCTGATCATCAACGGCCAGCGCTTCACGGGGTTCGCCGAGGACATCGCAAAGCTCGCACCCGACGCCGTCCAGCTCAACCTCGACCCGCGCGAGGGAGAGCCCCTAGACGCCGAGCTCCGGCGCCAGATCACGACGCTGGGGCAGGTCTTCGGCAAGGAGTCCGAGGCAGAAGCCGTCGTGGCGGACTTCGACGCTTCCATCCAGGCCGTGAAGGACGCCTACACCGAGGGCGAGACCGTGATGGCCGTGAACGTCTCCGGGGGCAGCATCGGCTACATCGCCCCCGGCGTCGGCCGCACGCTCGGGCCGGTCTTCGACTTGTTCTCCCTCACGCCGGCACTTGAGATCGACGACGCCAGCGACGACCACCAGGGCGACGACATCTCCGTCGAGGCGATCGCCGAGTCCAACCCCGACTGGATCCTGGTCATGGACCGCGACGCGGCAGTCTCGGCCGACGACCCCGCCTACGTCCCCGCGAACGAGGTGCTGGAGAACTCCGCCGCCCTGCAGAGGGTGACCGCCGTGGTGGAGGGCAACATCGTCTACCTGCCCGCCGACGCCTACACCAACGAGGGCATCCAGACCTACACGGAGTTCTTCAACTCGCTGGCCGAGGCCTTCTCCGAGTAGGAACCAGGATCTCCACCTTGACAGCAGCTGACCGGACCGGGACGGGGCGGTGTCCCCGTCCCGGCCGGTCACGCCCTTTCCGCGAGCAGGAGCCGGCATGACCTCCGCGACGACCACCGCCCCCGTCACGCGGGGCAGCAGCACGCGCACCAGGGGCCGGCTGCTGGACTGGAAGCTGCTCGTCGGCCTCGTCGTGGTGGCGGTGCTGCTGGTGGTCTCCCTGTTCACCGGCGTCTACGACGTCCTCGGAGCCGACGACGGCCGCCAGATGTTCGCCCTCACCCGCATTCCGCGCACCGTCGCACTTGTGCTCGCGGGGGCCGCGATGGCGATGTCGGGACTGGTCATGCAACTGCTCACCCAGAACCGCTTCGTGGAACCCACCACCACCGGGACGACGGAGTGGGCCGGCCTCGGTCTCCTGGCCACCATGATCGTGTGGCCCAACTCCCCCATGCTGGTGCGGATGGGCGTGGCAATCGCGTTCGCGTTCGTCGGCACCATGGTGTTCTTCGGGTTCCTGCGACGTGTGACGCTGCGCTCCTCACTGATCGTGCCCATCGTCGGCATCATGCTGGGCGCGGTCGTGGGCTCCGTCTCCACCTACATCGCCCTGGCCACCGACACGCTCCAGAACCTGGGGGTCTGGTTCGCCGGCAGTTTCATCGCGGTTGTCCAAGGCCAGTACGAGGTGCTGTGGATCGTGGCCTTCGTCGTCGCCGCTGTCTTCGTGGTGGCCGACCGCCTCACCGTCGCCGGCCTGGGCGAGGACATCGCCACCAACGTCGGGCTCGACTACAACCGCATCGTGCTGCTGGGGACCGGCTTGATCGCCATCTCCACCGGCGTGGTGACCGTCGTCGTCGGCAACCTGCCGTTCCTGGGGCTGATCGTGCCCAACATCGTCTCGATGTTTCGCGGCGACGACCTGCGCAGCAACCTGCCCTGGGTGGCCCTGCTGGGCATCGCGGTGGTGACGGTCTGCGACATCATCAGCCGCACCATCATCATGCCCTTCGAGGTGCCCGTTTCCCTGATCCTCGGCATCGTCGGTGCCGCCGTGTTCATCATGCTGCTGCTGCGGCAGCGGCGACGCGGAGCCAAGTGAGAGCGACCTGACGATGACCACCACCTCAGACCGGCCAGCCACCGTGAAGCTCACCATCGACGCGGCCACCTACGCCGAGCACTCCGGCCCCGGGCGCGACGCGAGCGGCCCTTCCCGCGCCGTCGAGGCCTCCCCCGGGGAACGCCGCTCCGGCGCGTTCCACACCGCCCGGGCCCGCCGTCGGTACTGGGTCATCCTGGCCGTGCTCGCGACGCTAGCCCTGCTGTTCACCGCGGGGCTGATCGCCTACGACAACCCCATGGACTTCGGCACCGAGGGCTTCTGGCTGATCGCGGAGCGCCGCTCCACCAGCGTCTTCGTCATGCTGATCGTTGCCGTCTGCCAGGCGATGGCCACCGTCGCCTTCCAGACCGTGACGCACAACCGCATCGTGACGCCGTCGATCATGGGCTTCGAGTCCCTCTACCGCGCCATCCAGACCACGACGGTCTACCTGTTCGGGCTTGGCGGGCTGATCGCGTTCACGGGAGTCGGGGCCTTCGTCGTCCAGACCGCCCTGATGGTCGCGCTGGCCCTGGCGCTCTACGGGTGGCTGCTGTCGGGCAAGTACGCCAACCTCCAGGTGATGCTGCTGGTGGGCATCATCATCGGCGGCGGCCTGGCGTCGGTCTCGTCGTTCATGCAGCGGCTGCTGACGCCGAGTGAGTTCGACGTGCTGGCCGCCCGCACCTTCGGTTCGGTGAACAACGCCGACCCCAGCTACTTCCCCGTCGCGGTGCCGATCGTGCTGGTGGCCGGCGGGTTGCTGTACCTGCGTTCCCGCCAGCTCAACACCATCGCGCTCGGCCGCGACGCCGCGACCAACCTGGGTGTCAACCATCGCCGCGGCGTGATCGTCGTGCTGATCCTGTGCTCCGCGCTCGTGGCGGTCTCGACGGCGCTGGTCGGGCCCATGACGTTCCTCGGGTTCCTGGTGGCCACGCTGGCCTACCAACTGGCCGACACCCACGACCACCGCTACGTGTTCGGCATGGCCGTGCTCACCGGCTTCGTGGTGCTGGCCGGCGCCTACTTCGTCATGAATCACGTCTTCTACGCCCAGGGCGTGGTCTCCATAGTCATCGAGCTGGTGGGCGGCAGCCTGTTCCTGTTCGTCATCATGAGAAAGGGTCGCCTGTGATCACGCTCACCGATGTCCGGAAGTCCTACAGCGAAGACGTCGCGATCGGCCCCATCGACCTCGAGATCCCCACCGGCGGCATCACCGCGCTCGTCGGGCCCAACGGAGCGGGCAAGTCCACCATGCTCACGATGATCGGGCGCCTGCTCGGCATGGACCAGGGCGCCATCGAGGTGGCCGGGCTGGACGTGGCCGCCACCAAGTCCCGCGACCTCGCGAAGGTCCTTTCGATCCTCCGGCAGGAGAACCACTTCATCACCCGCCTGACCGTGCGCCAGCTCGTCGGATTCGGCCGGTTCCCGTACTGCGGGGGTCGCCTCACCGTCGCCGATGAGGCCATCATCAGCCGCTACATCGACTTCCTGGACCTCGGCGACCTCGAGGACCGCTACCTGGACCAGCTCTCCGGCGGCCAGCGGCAACGGGCCTACGTCGCGATGGTGCTGTGCCAGGACACCGACTACGTGCTCCTCGACGAGCCCCTCAACAACCTGGACATCGCCCACTCGGTGCGGATGATGCGCCATCTCAAGCGCGCCGCCGACGAACTGGGCCGCACGATCATCATCGTGCTGCACGACATCAACTTCGCGGCCGCCTACTCCGACCACATCTGCGCCGTCAAGGACGGGCGGATCGCGCGCTTCGGGAGCCCTGAGGAGATCATGCGCGACGAGGTGCTGACCGACATCTTCAACACCGAGGTCTCCGTCGTACGGACCCCAGGGCGGCCGCCCGTGGCCGTGTACTTCTAGGCGTGGGATTCCAGAACGCGAACTCGGCGTGTCGTGGACGGGGAACTGCCACGACACGCCGAGTTCGCGTTCCACAATCCCAGCCCGCTCCTGAGCCTGTCGAAGGGCTGCTGCCCTGACCCGGTCGAATGGCACCCTCGCCCGCCCGCCCAGTGGCCCCGTGACCGCTTCCCGCACTACCGTAGGGGCCGTGAGCAGCACCGCCGAGGAAGACCTGTCCCGGGTCACGATCATCTCGCAGTCCCGACGGGTGGACCTCGCGCTCCCCGGCTCCGTCACCCTCAGTGAACTGCTGCCCAGCATCCTGCGCTTCTCGGGGCTGGAGCCCAACACGCCCACCGACGCCGTCCACGCGTGGGTGCTGCAACGCTTCGGCGCCGACCCGTTCGACCTCTACACCCCGGTCGGCAAGCTCAACATCCGCGACGGCGAGACCCTCCACCTGCGCCAGCGTGAGAACGCCATCCCGGACGCCGCCTTCGACGACGTCGTCGAC
Source organism: Tessaracoccus sp. OS52 (assembly GCF_020687685.1). Classification (GTDB taxonomy): domain Bacteria; phylum Actinomycetota; class Actinomycetes; order Propionibacteriales; family Propionibacteriaceae; genus Arachnia. Next base: position 185,834 of record NZ_JAJEWM010000005.1, read on the forward strand.
GCCGTGGCCGGGGCCACCAACTCCCGGCCCTCGTGGGCGGCGCGCCACAGCCGGACCATGGGCCTGGTCCTGATGATGGTGCTGCTGATCGGGGCCTCGCTGCTGAGTGTGAACGGCGCCATGGCGGTGCAGGGTCTGGCCCTGCTGCTCGCCGTCGCGCTCACCGGTTTCCTCGGCTTCGCCACGTTCATCGCCGCCGTGGCCCTCGCGCGTGCCGCCGGGGAACGGCCGACGGCGACCTGTCTGGCGTGGACGAGCGTCGCACTGGCCGGGATCACCGGCTGGTTCCTGCCCAACCTGATCGCAGTCGAACCCATCCCCATCGCCATCCGCATCCTGATGGCCGGGGCCCTCGTCCTGGTGGCGGCCTCGGCGTCGGCCCTCGCTGCCCGGGTGCACGCGATGCCGCTGTTCGCCGTCGCCCTCACTGCGGGCTTCATGCTCATCAGCGCCAGCGCTATGGCCCTCAACTACGGCCACGACGCTGAGGTCGCGGCCATCACGCTGGGTGTGATGGCGGTCCTGACCGGCTTCCTGCCCGCGTTCAGCTACCGGCTCGCGGGCATCGCCATGCCCAACCTGACCGTGAACACCGAGGCGATGCTGGCCGACCAGACGCCGGTCCAGCACGACATCGTCGAGCGCGCCCTGCTGGCGGACCGGATCCTCGCCGCCGTCCTGGCTGCAACCAGCGCGACGGCGGTGTTGTCGGCGCTGCTCGTCCTCCAGCAGGGCAGCCTTTGGGCACTGGCGCTGTGCCTGTGCACCGGTCTGGCATTCCTGCTGCGGGCTCGAGCCTTCGTCGGTCTGGCGCAGCGCATGGCGCTCCTGCTCGGCGGCACACTCGTCACGGCCCTGGCCATGTTCGCGCTGGCCGCGCCCGCAACCAGGTCGACCACCGGGGTGCTGATCCTGTTCGCAGGGGTGCTGGTGCTGGGCTACGTGCTGGCGCACTACTCCGCCTCCACCTACGCCCGGATCATCTCGCCCTCCTGGGGGCGCTGGGGCGACATCTTCGAGTGGCTGGCCATCATGGGAATCGTGCCGGCCCTGCTGGGAGTCCTGGACCTGTACACCTACTTCCGCTCGCTGTTCGGCTGACCCGGCCGCTACGCCCACCTGAACCCGGCCCGACAGACGCCTGGACCGCGAGTCCCCTACCCTTTGGGCAATGCTGTCCCTGGAACCGGGGCATCGAGCACTCGGAAGGCTGAACGTTGAGCATCGAGCAGGAAGACACGACCTACTCCAACTCCACCGCCACAATGCGCGGCGGCATGGCTGCCCTGGTGCTCCTCCTGCTTGGGGTCGCGGGGCGGTTCTGGCAGCGTTCGATGGTGGACACCCCCGCGGCCGCAACGGTGCAGTCCTTCTCCGGCCCGTTCTTCGAGGCACTCGTGACCATCGGGGCCGTGCTCGGAGCCCTGTGGCTCTGGCACCGGGTCACGGGACGCGACGCGAGCGCCGGCAGCAAGCGCGCCGGTGCCCGTCTGCTGTGGGTGGGCCTCGGCTTGATCTTGATGTTCGTGCTCGTGCAATTCCTGTGGGTGCGCCTGGTCTTCCTTGGCGGCCCGGAAGCGGACCCGGTGATTGCCGGTTGGGTGATCGAACTCACCAGCCTCTTGCTCAGCGTCCTGTTTCCCGTCGGCCTGGTCCTGGTGGGCCTGAGCCTGTGGAGCCGGTGGTCGCGCACGGAATCACCCGTGCCCACTGACCTCCACTAGCGCGCGAGCAGCAGTTCCGCCGTCGGCTCGTCGGTGACCAGGACGTTCAGGTAACGGCCTGCCACGGCGCCCCTGATGGCGTCCACCTTCTCGCGGCCCGCGGCCACGCCGACGACGTTGGGCAGGGCCCGCACGTCGGCGAGCCGCAGGCTGACGGTGCGCTCGGAGACGTCCCCGGCCACCACCCGGCCACGCAGGTCGAACCATTGGCCCAGCATGTCGCCGACGGCGCCGCGGCGGCCGAAGTCAGCCACCTCCTCCTCCGTCACCATCCCGGTGCGCACCGCCGAGGAGCCGGGGCGCACCGCCCCCACGCCGGTGAGGGTGATGCTCGCGCCCCGTGCCAACGCGAACACGCTCTCGACGGCGTCCTCGGCCAGCAGGGCCTGCGCGGTCTCCGCGCTCGAGACGAACAGCGGCGCGGGGACCGTGCGGAGCCGGCGAACCGCTTCGGGGTTCTCCGAGACCAGGTGCGCGACGTTGTCGATGGTCCCGGCGGCCGACGCGAGCGTGACGCCGTCGAGGGATTCGGCGGACAGCATCGTCAGGGCACGGGCGACGCTGTCACTCCAGCCCAGTCCCACCACGACCCCCGGGTGCAGGTGACGACGGACGTAGGCGGCCGTCGCGGCGGCCACCCGCTCGTTGGTGCGCTCCCGCGACAGCGGACCGTCGGAGGTGGGGACCACGACGGCGTCGTCGAGGCGCAGGTGGTCCCGGAGCCTGGTGGCGAGCCCGAGTGCGGTCAGGTACTTCGCGTCCATCTCGATGCGCACGATCCCGTGCTGGCGTGCCGACTCGAGCAACCGGCCGACGCTCTGCCGGGACACGAACAGCCGCTTGGCCACCTGCGCCTGCGTCAGTCCGTCCTCGTAGTACAGCCACGCGGCGCGCACGATGATGTCGAAGTCGTCCCCCTGTGGTGTGAGCACCTTCTCCGCCTTCCTGTCGGCTCGCATGGGCCGATGCCCAGACTTGCTCCAGACACCTTCTCACGCGGTCCCGCTGAGCCAGAATGGAGGCCAGAGACCATGTCTGATTCCGCGCACCGCGCGCGAGACCACTTTCCACGAAGGAGTCGCCGTGGCCGAGATCCCCGCCACCCAGCACGCAATCCAGTTCACCGGAGTGGACCAGATCGTCCACAACACCGCCAAGGCGGTGGACCCCGTGGGGCCGACGCAGATGCTCCTCCAGGTGGAGGCCTGCGGCATCTGCTTCTCCGACACCAAGCTCCTGCACGCCTTCGACAGCCACCCGCGCAAGGCGGAGGTGGTCTCCGGGATCGACCTCGACGCCCTCGCAGAGATCCCCGGCTACCGGCCGGGGTCGCAGCCGACGGTGCCCGGCCACGAACCCGTGGGCCGCATCGTCGCCGTCGGTGACCAGGTGACCCGCTACAGCGTCGGCGACCGGGTCCTCGTGCAGGCCGACTGGAAGCACCTGCGCACCCCCAAGTCCAACGGCGCCTTCGGCTACAACTTCGAGGGCGCGCTGCAGGAGTACGTCGTCATCGACGAGCGCTGCGTCATCTCGCCCTCCGGCGAGGAGTTCCTGATCCACGTCACCGACGGACCGTCGGCCGCCGCCGTCGGCCTGATCGAGCCCTGGGCCACCGTCGAGGGCTCCTACGCCTGGTCGGAGCGCAACCACCTGGCCGACGACGGTCGTCTGCTCGTGGTCACCGAGAACGGGGGCGCTGGCGTCGAGGCACTCACGGCCGACCACCAGCCCGGCGAGACGAGCACCGTCGCGCCGGCCGAGGTGGCCACCCTCGAGGGCCAGACCTTCGACGACATCATCTACTTCGGCGCCGACGCCGACGTGATCGAGGCCCTGACCCCGCTGCTGGGCACCCGCGCCACGTTCTGCGTCGTGCTCGGGGGGCAGAGGATCCAGCGCAAGGTGAAGCTGGACATCGGCCGCGTGCACTACGACTTCATCCGCTTCGTCGGCACCGTCGGCGACGACCCCGCCGAGGCCTACGCCTGGGTCCCAGCCACCGGCGAGGTCCGCGACGGGGACAGGGTGGCCATCATCGGCGCCGCCGGGCCGATGGGACAGATGCACACCATCCGTGCGGTCACCTCCGGCATCGGCATCGCTTCGGTGGACGCCACCGACCTCAGCGACGACCGCCTGTCGCACCTGGCAACCCTCGTTCAGCCCGTCGCAGACGAGAAGGGGATCCCGATCACCTTCATCAACACCGGCAACACCGAACTGCAGCCCGGCTACACCCACATCAGCTGCATGGTTCCGGTTCCCGCGCTCGTCTCCCAGGCAGTGGACCTGGCCGCCGACGGCGCCATCCTGAACGCCTTCGCGGGCATTCCTGCCGGCACGCTGGGCGACTTCGACCTGCAGGGCATCATCGAGCGTCGCATCTTCATGCTGGGCACCTCGGGCTCCGACGTCTCCGACATGCGCACGGTCCTGGACAAGATCGAGAAGGGCGTCATCGACACCCACATCTCGCTCGACGCGGTCACCGGCATGGCGGGCTTCACCGACGCCATCGAGTCGGTCATGAACCGGACCTCCGGCGGCAAGATCATGGTCTACCCGATGCTCCACGACCTGGGCCTCACCCGCCTCGTCGACATGCCCGAGAAGCTGCCGCACGTGGCCGCGAAGCTGAACGACGGGGTCTGGACCAAGGAAGCCGAGGCAGCCCTGCTGGCCGGGGAGTGACTTCCTTCGCCTGCGACGCGCCGGGGTGGGATTGCCCGCCCCGACGCTGTGCTGTCCGCGCCCGATAGCTTGGGGCCATGGCATCCATCCGAATCCTGAGCGGCCACGGGCGCTACAGCGACCCCTGGCACCCCTTTCCGGAGACCTCCGCGGCGGTCCAGCGCATCCTCACGGCCGCCGGTCACGACGTCGAGGTCCGCGACAGCGAGCCCTCCGCCCTCGCCGACCTGACGCCGGTGGACCTGCTCGTGGTCAACACCGGTGGCGCCCATGTGAAGGATGCGGCTCCGCCGGAGTGGGCGCTAGCCCACGAGGCGCTGGGCGCATATATCGACGGTGGCGGTCGCGTCCTCGGGCTGCACACCGCCGCGGCCACCTTCCCCGACTGGCCGCGCTGGCGGGAGTTGATCGGCGGTCGTTGGGGCGAGCGCGCCTTCCACCCCGAGATCGGCACCGCCACCTTCGACCCGTCCCCGGGCGCGACGGACCATCCCGTGTGGACGGGTCTGGAATCGGTCACCGCCTTCGACGAGCGCTACTCGGGCCTTGACCGGGCCGACGACGCCGTCGCGCTGGTCCAGCACGTCACGGACGGCACCGTCGAGGTCATGGGCTGGGCGCGCGGACGCCTCGTCTACGACGGCCTGGGCCACGACGCGCGCTCGTATGAATCCGAGTCCCGCTGCCGGCTGCTGCTCAACGAGGTGGCCTGGCTGCTGCGCTGAGCCTGACCGGGACGTAGGCTTGGGCCATGAGTACCGAAGACAAGACAGAGCCGCTGGATCCCAAGGAAGCGATGCGCCAGGCGCTGGAGCGCAAGAAGGCCCATGAGCAGGAGGGTCAGGCCAGGATCGACGCCGAGCGCGACAAGGGCGGGCACGCCCACGGACAGGTCGGCGGCAAGCGCGTCTTCCGTCGCAAGTCCGGCGGCTGAGCGCCACAGAACCACGAAGGGCCCGGCCCCGCCATCACGGCGGTGCCGGGCCCTTCGCAATTCGGGATCAGTTCCTGAAGCGGACGCTGTTGTTGAAGACCCAGGTCTTGGTCCAGCGGAACGTCCGTTCGCCGTCGACCAGCGAGGAGGCGATCACCGAGGCCTCCACCCAGGTGCGACAGCCATTGCGGCCGGTAGCCGGGGTCTCGCACTCGGTCCGCCAACGCCGGCCGTCAGCCCCCGTCCACTCCCCCGGCACGGCGAGGGGGTTGGTGCCCCACGCTGCCCGGCTCAGGTACGGCAGGTAGGACAGGTTGTTGAACACCCAGCCGTTGCTCTGCACGAACCGGCCGCCGGCCTGCGCGACCGACGTCGCCCAGATGCTGGTGCGGCAACGGATGGTCTGGGAGTAGGGCTCGCACTCCGTGTGCCACCACCGGCCGTTGACGTTGTGGAAACCGGGGACCTCGTAGGGCACCCTGGGCCCGTTGCCCGGGAACGCCGTGGGCCGGGCCGACGGCGTGGCCGACGGAACGGCGGTGGGGCGGGCCGACGGCGTGGCGGACGGGATCCCGCTCGGCGGTGCCGTGGGCGAGGCCGACGGCGTCTGCGTCGGCTCGGCGACGACGAGGTGGCGGATCTCGCTGATCGCCTCGCCGCCGAACGCGTCGCGCGCCACCACGTACCAACCCGCGCCGGCCGTCGGCTCGTCCCAGACGGCGGTCACCGTCGCGCCGGACTCCACGCCGGTGAACTCACCGATCACCTGCGTGGTCAGGATGTCCGCGCTGAACGCCTTGGTGGCCAGCGACTTGGTGGCCGGCTCGATGCCCAGGGTGTCGTAGGAGACCTCGAAACTCTGGTGCTCGGGCTCCAGCCTGTCGTCGTCGGCGTTGAAATCGCCCAGCGACGGCGAGTAGGTGCGCACCTTGAGCTGCCGCGACTCGTTGTCGTAGTGCTGCAGCCGCAGGTACCCCAGACCACCCTCGGGCAGGCCCTGGTAGTCGAACAGCATCGAGGTGACGGTGCGCTCGGCGGTGCCGTCGCCGTCGTCATCGAAGGTGTCGGTGCGGGTGAAGGCGTCGTGGTAGTGCCCCGACTGCACCATCCGCACGTTGGGGTTGGTGGCCACGACCTCGTCGAAGATCCGCTGCGGCAGGGCACCCAGGCCGCCGGTGGTCAGCATGTACTCGTGCAGGTTGACCACCGCGATGCGCTCGGGGTATCGGGCGAGCACCTCGTTCATCCACTCGATCTGCTCGGTCTGGGCGCCCCAGCCCATGTAGACGTGGATGAAGTCGATGCCTCCGGCCGAGAACAGGTCGTAGTGGCCGCGGTTGTCGAGGTGCGATTCCCCGTACCAGGGGTTGTCGGCGAACCGTGCCTCGCCGAAGTGCTGGCCGTACTCGGTGTAGTCCACCTCTGCCTGGGAGACGTCGTGGTTGCCCGCCAGGACGCCGTAGGGCAGACCCGCGTCGTCGAAGAGCTCGTAGGCGGGGTTGGCACGCTCCCACTGCTCGGGGATGTCGTTGTTGTCGACGATGTCTCCGGTGTGGGCGACGTAGGCCAGGTTCAGGTTGTCCCGCTGGGCCACGAGGAACTCGTTGATGGCCTGCTGGTGCTTGTAGTAGGCGCCGTTGGCGTTGTAGTACTGCGTGTCGCTGACGTGGGCGACGGTGAAGTCGTAGGACGAGCGCGGTTCGGCCTCGGCGTGGAACGCCTCGACGTCGTCGCTGCGCTGGGTGCGGTTGCCGCCGGCCCAGCCGTCGGTGTGCTGGATCAGCACCTTGAGTTCTCCGCCGATCTCGTGCCCGCCCGCCGGCACGAGCGCCTCGAGACTCACCGGGACCAGTCCGTCACCGGCCTCGGTGACCGTCTCGGCGACGCGGTTCCAGCCGCCGTCGGTGGTGAGCACGTTCATGCTCACCCGCTGTCCGGCGTTGGCCTCACCGCTCCAGGACAGGCGGGCGCGGTAGTCGTCGCCGGCACCCTCCGGCACCGGGACCGTCAGCAGCTGGTAGGGCAGGAGTTCGCCGCTGGAGACGGCCTGGTCGAGGGCGACGGTGGCAGCGTCGTCCCGCTCGACGGTGGCCGCGTCGGAGGTCAGGCCCCCGGTCAGCGCGACCTCACCGTCGGCGGCCGTCAGGCGGTGCCCGACGTTGAAGGAGCCCGAGAGCTCATCCGCGGTGGGATCGGTGACGACGGCGGACAGCTCCACCCCTGGCTGCACTTCGGCACCGTCGGCCGGGCCGGCCAGTTCCACGCCCGGCTGTTCCTCGGGCGTGGTGAACGTCACCGTGGTCACGCCGCGGTTGCCCAGCGCGTCGGTGGCCGTGACCTCCAGCACGTGCTCGCCGGCGCTCAGCTGCAGGGACGACGTGTCATGGGGGGTCTCGATGACCTCCCCGTCGAGCCGCACCACCACCGACTCGACGCCGACCCCGGCGTCGGTCACCTCGGCGTCGATGCTGATCTCGCCCTTCTGGATGGAACCGTCAGCCACCGACGGCACCACCTGCGGCGCGGTGTTGTCGACGACGACCTCGGCCGTCGCCCTGTCCTCACCGCGGACGGCGACGACGTCGTGCGGCCCGTCGGCCACGGCGGTGGTGTCCCAGGTGTACCCCAAGGCGGAGAACGCATCGGCGGGGACGTCGTAGGTGGCCTCGTAGAACTCGTACTTGCCGGCCGAGTCACCCATCCGCAGCGAGGTGCCGGGATCGGTGAAGTTCGCGTCCCGCAGGGTCCGGCCGTCGGGCAGCACGAGGCGCAGGTTGCGAACCTCGAAGTCGTCGTTGTTCTCGTCGGGGTCGATCTCGGGGGCCTTCTTGGTGCCCGCCCAGATCTCGACGGTGAGGTCCTCACCCTGCGTGAGGTGGGCCTCGTCAACGGGGACGGACACGGTGACCCAGTCGCCGTAGAAGCCCTTGTCGAAGACGTGCAGGACCTCGCCGTCGATGAGGACACCGTTCTGGAAGTACGCGTCGGTCTGACTCGCCTCGAAGACGAACACGGGCTTGCCCTCGAGCGCCGGCACCAGGCCGCCCGAGACGTCGTCACCGTCGATGCTCAGGCTGACGCCGTCGTTGCCGCCCTCGGTGCCGACCACCAGCTGCGTGGTGCCGGAGACGAACTCCCCGTCGGTCACGTTGAGGCGGACCGGGTCGGTGTTGACGCCCTCCAGCGCGACCCGCGTGGACGGCGTCGTGGTCTCCGAGGTGCCGTCGCCGGCGACCACCCAGTAGTCGTAGTAGCGCTTGCCGGTCAGGTCCGCGGCCGGGATCGTGAAGGTGTAGGTGTCGTCGGTGCCGCGCAGCAAGTTGTACTGCATCGGCTCGGCGTCGACGTTGCTGCGGACGTGGAGGGTTGCGGTCCGGACCAGCTGGTCGTCGGTGATGGTGTGGGTGATCGCGAAGTCCTGGCCGGGCGTGATGGCGTCGGCGGTGGTGTCGGCGACCGCCGGGGCTGCGGTGTCCTCGGCCAGTGGCATCAGTCCGGTGGGCACCTGCTCGCCGACGCGGACCGAGCCGGGCGTGGCCGGGGAGATCTCCAGGATCTCCTGCAGTGCCTTGTCCTGCGTGCCGGTGTAGTGGATGCCTTGGTCGGCCTGCGTGTGGTCGACGCCGGTGATGTGGTTGTAGTAGGTGCGCTTGATGGTCACTCCGGTGTTGGTGATGACCTCGACGCCGCGGATGCTGCCGTTGGCCATGCCGCCGGCCGAGATCTCCACCAGGTCCTCACCGGCGACCAGCGCGGTGCCGAACTTGGCGTTGAAGTCGGCGGCGGTGAGGGCGTCGTTGCGGCCGTTCTTGATCCAGAACACCAGTGTCTGGCCGGACGGGATCACGACGTCGGCCGGCTCCGAGGGCCACAGCGCGCTGCTGTTGATCGTCAGGTCCGCGGCCGGGTACAGGTAGTTGATCTTGAAGTCGGAGAAGTCGATGGAGTCGTCGGTGGGGTTGTAGACCTCGATGAACTCGAACGCGTCCGCACCGTCGAGGTTGCTCGTGTCCGGCACCACCTCGGTGACCTGGAGCAGCGCGACGTCGAGGTCCGGGTCCGGCGTGGGATCTGCGGCGGTCGGGGTCGCGCTGGGCTCCTCCGTCGTGGTGGGCGTCGCGCTGGGCTCCTCCGATGGGGTCGGGGTCGCGCTCGGCTCCTCCGACGCGGTCGGGGTCGCGCTCGGCTCCTCCGACGCGGTCGGGGTCGCGCTGGGCGAGGTGGCGGGCGCGAGTTGCGCGGGGTCCAGCACGCCGGGGGTACCGGGCGCGTTGGCCGCGAACAGGGCTTGCGCGGGCGCGTCGGTGGCGGCGAAGTGGGCGGTGCCTGAGGGGGAGACCGAGCCGGCCGGGTAGTACGTCCACGCGACGGCGCCGTCGGGCCCGGTGACGCGGATGCCGCGCTCTCCCCCGTTGACCATGCCGGGCTGGCCGGTGGCCTTCACCAATGGGTAGGTGCTTGCCGCGTCGCCCCACTGGGCTCGGAACTCGGCGTCGGTGCGGGCGAAGGAGTCAACGGTGGAACTGGTGTACTGCAGCCAGACTGCGACCGCACCACCGGCTGGGACGAGGACGTCCTCCACGGTCAGCGGGACGTCGCGGGTGGTGTCCGAGGCGTCCGCGTAGGTGTAGGCGAGGTCGTAGTCGGCGAGCGAAACGGACTCCGAGGAGGTGTTGGCGACCTCGAAGAACTCGAAGTGGTCTGAGCCGGCGTGGTCGGGCGCGATCTCGGTCACCACCAAGGCTGTGGGCGCCGCCGCCCCAGCCGGGGAGACCAGCGTCGCCACGATTCCCACCACCAGTGCGACCACCGCTGTCAACGCACCGATTCCACGCATCCTGTTACCTCCGAGGTTGTTGGGCCTCCTCATCCTGTGCCGAGCCGGTGGCCGGAAGCACCCACCGGGCGGCAAACAGCTGGTGAACAAGCAGTGAACGGACCGCCGTAGCGAGCGTGGCAGCGCTTGGGTGTGACCGGAAGGGCGGTCATTCGTCCGTCGGTCCACACCTGGTGGAGGCCGCACCCCGCCGGAGCCCGGGGACGGGCCGGGGCTAGGGTGGTCGGGTGCGGAATCTCAGTGTGGAAGAGCTTGCGGAGAAGGTCGCCGAGGGGTCACGGGGACACGTGGCCCGTGCCATCACTCTCGTTGAGTCGACGAAGGCGGAGCACCGGGACCGCGCGCACCAACTGCTCCAGGCCCTGGCCCCGCTGACCGGCAAGGCCTTCCGGGTGGGCGTCTCAGGCGTCCCCGGTGCGGGCAAGTCCACCTTCATCGACGCGATGGGCGTGAAGCTGATCGAGGAGCGCGGACACCACGTCGCCGTGCTGGCGGTGGACCCCTCGTCGACGCGCACCGGCGGCTCGATCCTCGGCGACCGGACGCGCATGGCCGACCTCGCCAACCGGCCGGAGGCCTTCGTGCGGCCCTCGCCGTCGGCCGGTCACCTCGGCGGGGTCGCCAGGGCAACCCGCGAGTCGATGCTGGTGCTGGAGGCGGCCGGCTACGACGTCGTGCTGGTCGAGACCGTGGGCGTCGGCCAGTCCGAGGTCGCCGTCGCCGGGATGGTGGACACGTTCCTGATGCTGCAGGTCGCGCGCACCGGCGACCAGTTGCAGGGCATCAAGCGCGGCATCCTGGAACTGGCCGACGTCATCGCCGTGACCAAGGCCGACGGCGACAACGAGGTGGCCGCCCGCGTGGCGGCGCGTGAGCTGGCCATCGCGATGAAGCTCATCACCTCCGACACCGAGAAGCGCCGGGCGCCGGTCCTCACCTGCTCCTCCTACACCGGAGCCGGTCTCGACGAACTCTGGCAGGCCGTCGTCCGCCACCGCGACGAACTGGAGGCCGAGGGCCGGCTCGCGGAGCGTCGGCTGAGCCAGCAGCGCGACTGGCTGTGGAACATGGTGCGGGAGGAACTGCTGGAGTCGCTGCGGACGTCACCCCGGGTGCGGGCGGTGGCGGCCAGGGTCGAGGCCCGGGTGGCCGAGGAGCGGACCAGCGCCCTGGAGGGGTCGCACGAGATCCTGGCCGCCTATGCCCGGGCGGTCCCTGACTTCCCATGGGCGCCCCACTGATCCGGTGCAAGGCGCACTGCCGGCTCCCACGCGACCGGCCCGACCGCTAGGTTGGGGTTTCCTTGTGCGTCATTCCACGAGGAAACCCCAGCAGGACGAGCGGGAGGGTGTTGGGCGCGCGGGGGCCACGAGGGTCCGTAGCAGCCTGATGCTGCACTTGAGGTGCCCGGCGCGTCGGTGGCCCGATGTCACCCGATACTGGGGGTCTGGGTAAGCTGAGGCGCGGTGTGACCGCTGGAAGGGGGTCAGGATGGGCGTATTCGACCGGGCAGAGAAGAAGATCGGCGCAGCCGTCGACAAGGTTTTCGCGCGCGCCTTCAAGGGCGACGTGCAGCCTGTCGAGATCTCGGCGGGCATCCAGCGGGAGCTGGACGCGGAGGCGAAGCTGCTCAGCAGGGACCGCCGGCTGGTCCCCAACGACTTCACCATCTCCCTGTCCCCACACGACTACAACCGCCTGTTCCCGTACTCCAAGACCCTGAACGCCGAGATCATCCCGGGGCTGCGGGAACACGCCGCAGACCGCCAGTACGTGTTCAACGGGCCCATCTCCATCAGCTTCGAACTGGACAAGTCCTTGCCGACCGGACAGTTCAAGGTCTCCAGTGACGCGGTGGCCGCTCCTTCCGGCTCAGGTGGTGCCCCCGCAGGGGGTTCAGGAGGGGCCGCCGGGCGCACCACGCCGTCGCTCCACCGCCCCGCCCGCGGCCTGGTGCTCGAGGTCAACGGCGTCCGCCATCCCCTGCAGCCGCCGGGTCTGGTCATCGGCCGCGGTTCGGAGGCCGACCTGCGCATCAACGACCCGGGCGTCTCCCGCCGCCACGCCCTGATCACCGTCTCCGGCAGCCCGGATGCGCCAGTGGTGGCAATCGAGGACCTTGGCTCCACCAACGGGGTCATCGTCAACGGCAGCCGCATCCACCAGACCCAGCTGGTGGACGGCTCACGCATCGAGATCGGCAACACACGGATGCTGGTGCACTCGCCGTCGGAGCACTGAGGATGAGTGACCTCATAGTCGCGGCCATTCGCATCGTGTTCTTCGTGTTGCTGTGGCTGTTCATCCTGTTCGTGGCCGACATCATCCGCCGCGACATGTTCGGACGCACCGTGAAGGCCGACACGCTGAAGGCACACCCAGCCGACGGCCCGGGCCGCGGCAAGCGCTCGCGCACACCCACCCGCTTCGCCGTGACCCAGGGCGTCCAGCAGGGCCTGTCGGTCCCAGTGCAGTCGACGATCAACCTCGGGCGCGCCGCGGACAGCACCTTTCACCTGGAAGACGACTACGCGTCGGCCCGGCACGCCCAGCTGGTGCAGTCCGACGCGCTCACCTGGGTCCTGCACGACCTCCAGTCCACCAACGGCACCTACGTCAACGGCCGCCGGGTTACCGAGCCCACCCCCGTCACCGTGGGCGACGTCATCCGGATAGGCAAGACCCTCATGCGGCTGGAGGTCTGAGTGTGACGTTCTCCCTGGTCTTCCGCGCCCACTCCGAGGTGGGCCGCATCCGCAAGAACAACCAGGACGCCGGCTACGCCTCGCCCAACATGCTGCTGGTGGCCGACGGCATGGGCGGCGCGGCCGCGGGCGACCTCGCCTCGGCGGTGGCGGCGGTGGAGGCCAGCAGGTGCGACGTCCGGCTCGAGGGCGAGGCGCTGCTGGAGCACATCGGGGGGATCGTCAACCGGGCCAACGACAAACTCGCCGAACTCGTCGAAGCCGACCCGACCCTGGACGGCATGGGCACCACCTTCTGCGGCGCCATGTTCTCCGGGACGCAACTCGGGATGGCCCACATCGGCGACTCCCGCTGTTACGTGCTGCGCGACAGCGAACTCATCCAGCTCACGCACGACCACTCGTGGGTCCAGTCCCTCATCGACAGCGGCCGCCTGACGCCCGAGCAGGCCGCGACCCACCCCCACCGCTCCTTGATCCTGAAGGTCCTCAACGGGCACTCCTCCATGACCCCGGACTACTCAACGGTCGACGTCGCCGAGGGTGACCGTTACCTGTTCTGTTCCGACGGCCTGAGCGGCCTGATCGACGACCAGCTGATCGCCGAACTGCTCGCCGTCACCGACCTCGACGAGTCGGTCTCCCTGCTGGCGGAGGCGGCCAACAACGCGGGTGGGCACGACAACATCACGGTCGTCGTCGGGGAGGTGGTGCCCGCTGACCCGGCGCTGGATGCTGCCGCGCCGCTGCTCGTCGGGTCCGCCGTGGAGCGGGAGATCCCGGATGCCGCAGAGCTGGCCGCGGAGTTCAGGGCGACGGCGTTCCCGGAACCTGCCGACGGCGGGGACGACTCCCGGGAACCCGACGACGACGTCCAGGACGAGACGGAACGCGCCCGTTACGCGCCCGACCCCACCCCCGGGAAGCGCTGGCCCGGCGTCCTGGCCGCGCTGCTGGCAATCACGGTGGTCATCGGCGGCGCGGTCTGGGGAGTCGTGGCGTACACGCAGTCCCGCTACTTCATCGCCGAGGCAGAGGGCTTCGTCGGGATCTACAACGGCCTGCCCGGCTCGCTGCTCGGCACGGAACTCAACCGGCTCGTGGAGACCCGCGACACGCAGGTCTCCGACCTGCCCGCCTTCTACCAGCGCGCGGTCAACAACACCATCGGCGTGCCGAGCTACGAAGGCGCGCAGGCAACCGCGGAACAGCTCGCCGTGCTTGCCGCCCGCTGCATCGAGGCCCGCGAGGACCGCCTGAACCGGCCCGACCCGGCACCCAGCGCCCAACCGGACCCGTCACCCTCGGGGCTGTCGACGGGACAGCCCAACTACCCCACCTACCTTGCCCCCATCACGCCGACCGCGACCGAGGAAGCGGACCCGGAGGCCTGCTGATGACGGTGCAGAGACAACCCGCGGCCACCGGCGAGGTGGTGGTGCACCGGCAGTGGCGCAATGCCGAGTTGCTGCTGATCCTGCTCGGCCAGACGTTCGGGCTCGCCGGCTGGGTCGTCAGCAACCTCACCATCTACGGCGAGCTCCCGGCCAACCTGGGGATGGCTGCGGCCCTCTGGTACGCCATGGGACTGGTCGCGCACCTGGTGGTGCGGATCCGGCTGCCCTGGGCGGACCCGGTGATCCTGCCCTGCGTGTTCGCGCTCAACGGCCTGGGTCTGGCCATGATCGCGCGGATCGACCAGATTCCCGACCCGGTCAGGCACGACGCCGAGCAGCAGCTCATCTGGACGGGTCTGGGCATCGGGCTGTTCATCGGCGTGCTCGCCGTGCTGCGCGACCACCGTCGGCTGCAGCGCTACCCGTACCTGCTGTTCATCGCAGGGCTGGTCCTGCTCCTGATGCCGCTGCTGCCCGGAATCGGCCGGGCCGCCGGCGGGGCGCGGATCTGGATCAGCGTCGCCGGCTACAGCTTCCAGCCCGCCGAGGTGGCCAAGATCCTGCTGGCGATCGCCTTCGCGGCCTACTTCTACGACAAGCGCGACGTGCTCGCCCTGGCGGGCAGACGGTTCATGGGTCTCGAACTGCCCCGCGCCCGCGACCTCGGACCGATCGCCATCATGTGGATGCTCGCGCTGGTGGTGATGGTGGTCCAGAACGACCTGGGCACCGCGCTGCTGTTCTTCGGGTTGTTCACCGTCATGATCTACATCGCCACCGAACGGCCCGCCTGGCCCATCCTTGCCGCGCTGGCCTTCGGTGTGGCCGGCTTCCTCGCCTACGTCGCGACGCCGCACGTCCCACGGCGCGTGAACGCCTGGCTCGACCCGTTCAGCAACTACGAGGCCAACCTGCAGGTCATCAGCGCGCAGTTCGGCCTGGCGTGGGGCGGAGTGTTCGGGCGGGGCTGGGGCAACGGCCGCCCGGGCCTGACCCCACTGCCCAAGAGCGACTTCATCGCGACCAGTCTGGGCGAGGAGATCGGGATCGCCGGGCTGATGGCCGTCATCCTGCTGTACGGGATCATCTCCGCACGAGGGTTCAAGGCAGCACTCACCTGCCCCGACGGCTTCGGCAAGCTGCTCGCTGGCGGGCTCTCGTTCGTGTTCGCGCTGCAGGTCTTCGCCATCCTGGGCGGCGTCACCCGGCTGCTGCCGCTGACCGGCCTGACCACACCGTTCATGTCGCAGGGCGGTTCCAGCCTCGTCGCGAACTGGATCATGGTGGGAATCATGATGGTCATCTCGCACCGCGCCCGCATGCCGCAGGCAGCGACGGCGACCCCGCAGGAACTGCTGGGCGACGACGCGACAGCGGTGATCGCGAAATGAACGGACCCCTGCGCAAGGTCAGCATCTTCGTCGCCCTCATGATGGCCGCCCTCCTGGCGAACCTGACCTACATCTCCGTCGTGGCCAGTGAGGACCTGCAGGCACACCCGCGCAACCGCCGGGTCCGGGACGCCGAGTTCGCCCAGAACCGGGGCGCGATCCTCGTCGGCAACCAGCCGATAGCGGTCACCACCCGCTCCGACAGCACCGCCTTCCCCTGGGCGCGCACCTACCCGGAGGGACCGCTGTGGTCCGCGATCACCGGCTGGTACTCCTACGACTACGGGCGCAGCAACCTGGAGCAGCAGTACAACGAGGAGATGTCGGGCACGGGGTCGGTCCAGGCCGTGGGTCGGGTCCTGGACGTGCTGGCCGGGCGCATGCCGCAGGGCGCCAACATCTCCACGACGCTCAACGCCCGGGCCCAGGGAGCCGCAGTGGGTGCCCTGGGCGACCAGCAGGGCGCCGCCGTCGCCATCAACTACGAGACCGGGGAGATCCTGGCGCTCGCCTCCACGCCCACCTATGACCCCAACCTGCTCTCCACGCTGGACCTCACCGCCGAGCGCGATGCCTGGGACGAGTTGCTCAACGCCAGCTCCGAGCCATTGAAGAACCGTGCCGTCCGCGAGGTCTACCCACCGGGGTCCACGTTCAAGCTCGTGACTGCCGCAGCCGCGCTGGAGGCGGGCCTGACCAAGGACACGGTCCTCGACGCGCCGCGTTCCCTGCCCCTGCCCAACTCGAACTCGACGATGGGCAACTCCACAAATTGCGGTGGCACCGAGGTGACCCTGGAGCAGGCGATGAAGACCTCCTGCAACACCGCCTTCGGCACCCTCGGGATGCAGGTGGGCGGCGAGGCGCTGCAGGACATGGCGCAGGCCTTCGGCTTCAACACGGACCTCGGGCTGGACCTGCCGTCGGCGCAGTCGCGGTTCCCCGACGAGCTGGACGAGGCCCAGACCGCCCTCAGTTCCATCGGCCAGTTCGACGTCGCCGCCTCCCCCCTGCAGATGCTCATGGTGGCCGCGGCGATCGCCAACGACGGCGTCCTGATGCAGCCCCACATCGTCAAGGAGGTCACCTCCCGTGACCTCCGCGTCCTCGAGTCGCAGGGCCCGACCGAACTCGCCAGGCCGATCTCGGCCGAGAGCGCACGCCAGCTGCAGGAGATGATGGTGGCCACCGTCGCCGACGGCACCGGCCGCCCGGCGCAGGTCTCCGGCCTGACCATCGGCGGCAAGACCGGGACGGCCGAGTCGGATCCCAGCCGGCCGAACTACGCCTGGTTCGTCGGCTACGCCGAGGACCCGAAGGTGGCCATCGTCGCCTTCGTGCAGAGCACCGACGTGGAGCCCGACGACATCTCGGGTGGCCGCGTCGCCGCCCCGATCTTCACAGCGATCATGGAGGCACTGCGATGAAGCCGTTTCCACTATTCACGGGGCCATGGGAAACAATGGACGCTGAACGGATGAAAGGACTCATGCGATGACAGAGCGAGGTGCGGTGCTCCAGGGGCGCTACGAGCTCGACCAGATCATCGGCCGTGGCGGCATGGCCGAGGTCTGGCGCGCTCGTGACCGGCGCCTGGTCCGCGACGTCGCCATCAAGCGGCTGCGGGTGGACCTTGCGAGCGACCCCACCTTCCAGGCGAGGTTCCGCCGGGAGGCGCAGTCCGCTGCCGGTCTGAACCATCCCAACATCGTCGCCGTCTATGACACCGGGGAGGAACTGGACCCCTCCTCCGACGTGTCGGTGCCCTACATCGTCATGGAACTCGTCGAGGGCGTCACGCTGCGCGACGTCCTGCGCGACGGCCGCAAGGTGCTGCCTGAGCGTGCCCTTGAATTCACCAAGGGAGTCCTCGACGCCCTCGCCTACAGCCACCGCGCCGGGATAATCCACCGCGACATCAAGCCCGCCAACGTCATGCTGACGCCGTCTGGGTCCGTCAAGGTGATGGACTTCGGCATCGCCCGCGCCGTCGCGGACACGTCGGCGACGATGACGCAGACCGCCGCGGTGATCGGCACCGCGCAGTACCTGTCCCCCGAGCAGGCCCGCGGTGAGAAGGTGGACAACCGCTCCGACATCTACGCAGTCGGCTGCCTGCTGTATGAACTCCTCGTGTCCGAGCCGCCCTTCAAGGGCGACTCGCCCGTCAGCGTGGCCTACCAGCACGTCCGTGAGATCCCGGTGCCGCCGAGCCAGCTCGATCCCGAGATCACCCCCGAGATGGACGCGATCGTGCTCAAGGCGCTGGAGAAGGACACGAGCAATCGCTACCAGGACGCCAGGGAGATGAGCGCCGACGTCTCGCGTGCGCTCGCCGGGGAACCAGTACACGCGCTGCTGCCCGCCGTCGGGGCCGACCAGCCCACCCAGGTCCTGGCCAACCCGGCCGACTCGCCCACCCACGTCGCCCAGCGTGCCGCCGTGGCCCCCGTGCCGATCACGGCCGCCTCGCCCGAGGAGATCATCGCGGAAGAGGAGAAGAAGAAGAGCCGCAAGGGCCTGATCGCGCTGGCGGTGCTGGCCGGAGTGGTGCTCGTCGCGATGATCGTCGCCATCGCCATGATCCTCAACCCGCCCGAGCAGCAGCCGGAGACCGTGGCCGTTCCCAACGTCGTCGGTTGGACGGAGGCCGCCGCCACCGGGGCCATCACGGACGCCAGGCTGGAACCGGTGGTGGTCCCGGTTCCGGGCACCGAGCAGGACGCCGGCGAGGTGGTCGAGCAGAATCCAGCGGCACAGACCCAACTGGAACTGGGCAGCACGGTCACGATCTCGGTCAGTTCCGGGCCAGAGGTGCTCACCGTCCCGGCGGACCTGGTCGGGATGACGCGCGCCGAGGCCGAGCAGGCGCTGGAGGCGGCACAGTTCCCGCTGGAGAACGTGACGTTCTCCGACGCCGACCCCAGCAACCCGCAGCAGGAACCGATCGACGCGGAACCGGGAACGGTGACCGTGGTGGATCCGGCGCCCGGCGCCGAGGTCGGCCTGGACGACGAGGTCACGATCACACTCGCCACGGGACGCTCGCCGGTGCCTTCCTTGACGGACCGGACCCTTGAGGTCGCCAAGGAAGAAGCCATGGACGCCGGCTTCACCACCGCCCTTACGGTGGAGGAGGTGGAGACCAACGACGTCCAGCCAGGGCTGGTCTTCGAGCAGACACCCGCCGCCGGGGAACTGCTGGATCGGACCGGGGCCATCAGCGTGAAGGTTGCGAAGCCGGTCGCGCTGCCGGCGGTGCCCAGACTGACCGGGCTCACCGAGGATGCCGCGCGCCAGGCTGCAGCTGACCTGGGCTTCAAGACGGAGAGCAATCCAACCTACGCCAACGTTGACCAGGAGGGCCTGGTGATCGCGCAGGATCCGCCGGAGGGCCGGCAGGCCGACCCGGCCACGACGGTGATCACCATCGCAGTGGGGATGGTCCCGACCGTCCCGACCCTGACCGGCCTGACCGAGGCGGAGGCACGCGCGGCCGTCGCCGAGGCGGGGTTCACCTCCGACGTCCAGGTGACCACCGAGGTGACCGACAGTGAGCCAGCTGGGACCGTGGTGGATCAGACACCGGCCCCGGGAGACCAGCTGAACCCCGACACGCCGATCAGCATCGTCGTGGCCGAGGAACCAGCCGCCACCCAGAGCCCGCCCGACGGAAATCCGAGCGGTCCGCCGTCGGGCGAGGGTGGGCCGGGTGCCATCCTCCCGCCGGGCAAGTCCAAGAACGACTGAGGCTCAGGCCCGGGACATGTTCGCCCGCGTGATCGGCGTCAGGTCCCGGGCTCGCTCGGGCGCCCCTTCGTCGCCACAGCTGACCAGCCAGTTCGCGAGCATCTGGTAGCCGCCCTCGGTGAGGACCGACTCCGGGTGGAACTGCACCGCGGCCATCGGCCACTGCCGGTGCTGGACCGCCATGATCACCCCGGACTCGGTGCGGGCCGTGACCACCAGGTCGTCGGGGATGGTGTCCTCGACGATCGCGAGCGAGTGGTACCGGGTGGTGCGCAGGGGTGACGGGAGCCCGGCGAAAATGCCCTCGCCGTCATGGAACACCTCCGAGACCTTGCCGTGAAGCAGTTCCGGGGCGCGGTCGACGACGGAGCCAAGCGCCACCCCCATCACCTGCAGTCCGAGGCAGACACCGAAGATGGGCTTTGTCGGCCCGAGTTCGCGGACCACGTCGATGCAGACCCCCGCGCGCTCAGGCGTGCCGGGGCCCGGGGAGAGCAGGACGCCGTCGTAGCCGGCGTGCCACTCCGGCTGGCCGAAGCGCGGGTCGTCATTGCGCCAGACGTCGACCTCGGCACCGATCTCACCCAGGTACTGGACCAGGTTGTAGACGAACGAGTCGTAGTTGTCGACGACGAGGATCTTGGCCATGGCGCAATTCTTCCACGGCGGCGAGGATCAGCCGATGCGCGCCCGGGAGACGTTCAGGGTGCCGACGAAGGCGGGGAACTCGGCATTCTCGAAACGCGACTCGCTGTAGCCCAGTCCGTAGGCCTCGACGTACTGGAGGTAGATCTGGACGGGCCTGGACTCGGCGAGCGAGACCTCCATGGCATCGGTGGGGCCGATCGCCTCGATGACGTAGGGCGGCGCGTAGGGCACACCGTGCAGCACCACCGAGTTCCCAACGCACTTGATCCCCGTGGTGGAGATGACCCGCTGCCCCTGGATCGTCATCGCCTCGGCACCGGCAGTCCACAGCGCGTTCACCACCGCCTGGATGTCCTGCTGGTGGACGATGAGGGAGTCGTCGTCGACCCCTGCGGGGCGGATGTCCAGTGGAGCGTCAGTCAGCACCACGCGGAGCCCGGGGCCTGAGACCGGCACCGTCGAGGCAACCATCCCTGCGGCGTCCACCCGTGCGGCCAGTTCGGGGTTGCCGCCCTGGGCCTGGCTCAGCTCCTCGACGTCGCCGCGCAGGCCCTCGGCCTCGGCCCTGAGGTCCTCGTTGCGCTCGGTCTGGGCCGAGACGAGTTCCTGGAGGCTGGCCGTGCGCTCCGAGCGGAGGTCGGTCCCCCGCGCGGCGATCGCGGAGACCGTGATCATGAACCCGGCGAGGATGAAGATGCCGACGGTGGTGAGCCTGCCGAAGCCCTCGCGCTCCTTGCGCGGGGCCGCTGCCGGATCGTCGCTCATGGCGCAAGCCTACGTTGCCGTCGCCCGCTCGCCACCTCACCAGGGGGCCGATGGTGCTGTTTGTCCCGACCTCGATTAACCTGTTCCCCGACGCAAGGAGAGTGAACGTGCCCGAGTCCAAGGTTCGCAGCGACGCAAAGAAGAAGAAGCTCGCCAGGAAGTCCGCCGACGTGGCGGAGCGGCGCGCCGACAAGAGGGACGTCCTGGCCACCAACCGGAACTGGGTTCCGTGGGTGTTCATCCCGGTCGGGCTGCTCGGAGTCCTCTGGATGGTGGTCTACAACCTCGCCGGCAACTCACTGGGGTTCATGCGTGCGCTGGGGGACTGGAACGTGGTGATCGGGCTGGGCCTGATCATCGCCAGCTTCTCGTTCATGACCCTCTGGAAGTGAGCCTCGCCGGGAGCCCGCTCGAGGGCCGCAGCTTCGACGCCGTCATCTTCGACCTGGACGGCACCCTGATCAACTCCCACGCCGCCATGCTGCGCGCCTACGGTCGCTGGGCAGACGAGTACGGCGTGGACCTCTCCCTGTTGCCCGCCCTCCTCGGCATGCCGAGCGCAGTGACGGCCGAGCGGCTGCTGCCGCCGGAGCTGGTGGCGGCTGGAGCGGCGCGGATCGACGAACTGGAGACCACCGACACCGACGGCGTGGTTGCCCTGCCGGGTGCCCGGGACGCGCTGGTGCTGCTGGGAGGCCGAGCCGCGATCGCGACGTCGTGCACCTCGGCGCTCATGAAGGCCCGGGTGGCCGCCGCCGGTCTGCCCTTCCCCGAGGTGATCGTCACGCGCGACCAGGTGGAGAAGGGCAAACCTGCGCCGGACAGCTTCCTGCTGGCCGCCGAAAGGCTCGGGGTGGCGCCGGGGCGGGCCCTCGTCGTCGAGGACGCGCCGGCCGGGGTGGCCGCCGCGCGCGCGGCGGGTTCCGCGGTCCTGGGCGTCCTCAGCACCAAGACCGCCGTAGAACTGCATGCCGACGCCCACGTCGACTCCCTGGCCGACATCGAGTGGTTCCTCGCCGACGACGGGATCCGGCTGCGCTGAGGGGCCTGTCCGGTGGGGTGGGATTCCAGGACGCAAACCCGGCGTGTCGTGGACGGGGTTCGTCCATGACACGCCGGGTTTGCGTTCCGGTCCCAAGGTCACACGGGGACCGCGTCGACCGGGGCAGGACGGGACTTGCCGCTACCACTCCCGGCACCCGCGGAACGGTCCGGGACCCTGCGCAGCAGACGCATCGCGTTGCCGATGACGATCAGCACCGAGGCTTCGTGCACCAGCATCCCGACAGACATCGTCACGCCCCCCGCGAACACTCCGGCCAGCAGCGCGACCACGGTCACCAGTGCCACCGCGATGTTCTGCCGCATCACGCCGACGGTGCGCCTGGCCAGGCGGATCGCCTCCGGGAGCTTCAGCAGGTTGTCGCCCATGAGTGCGATGTCGGCGGTCTCGACGGCGACCGCGGACCCGGCGGCACCCATCGCGACGCCGATGTCAGCCGTCGCCAGGGCCGGGGCGTCGTTCACGCCGTCACCGACCATCGCCACGGTGTGGCCGTCGGCCTGCAACGCCAGGACCGCCTCCAGCTTGTCCTCGGGCAGCAGGCCCGCCCGGATCTCGTCGATGCCGGCGGCTCGCCCGATGGCCTCTGCGACCAGGCGGGTGTCACCGGTCAGCATCACCACCTTCTGCACCCCCGCGTCGTGCAGGCGGCGCACCATCTCCGCGGCGTCCGTGCGGACCTGGTCCGCCACGGCCACCACGCCGATGACTCGGCCGTCGACCGCGACGATCATCGGAGTCCTGCCGGCCGACGCCAGTTTCTCCGCTACCCGGGAGGCGCCCGCGTCGTCGGTGATGCCGTACTGCTCCAGGAGCGGCGGGTTGCCGACCAGCACGCGGCTGCCTGCGACGTCGGAGGCGATTCCCTTGCCCGGCACCGGTGTCACTTCGCCCGGCAGCCCTCGGTGGCCGACGCCCTCGTCGCGGGCGGTCTCGAGGATGGGCCGGGCCAGGGGATGCTCGGAGCCGGCCTCTGCGGCCGCGGCCCAGCGCAGGACCTCCTGCCTGTCCGACGACGGGTCGAGCACGATCACGTCCGTCAGCCTCGGTGTGCCCTCGGTCAGGGTGCCCGTCTTGTCCAGGGCGACCGCGGACACCTTGGCCGCCGTCTCCAGGTACTCGCCGCCCTTGATGAGGATGCCGCCGCGGGCCGAGCGGCCGATGCCGGCCACGATCGCCACCGGGATGGAGATGACCAGCGCGCCGGGGCACCCGATGACGAGCAGCGTCAGCGCGAGCACGACGTCCCCGGTGACCAGGCCTGCGACGAGCGCGAGGAGCATGACGCCCGGGGTGTACCACTTGGAGAACCTGTCGATGAAGGCCTGGGTCTTCGCCTTGGCATCCTGCGCCTCCTCGACACGGTGGATGATCCGGGCCAGCGTCGTGTCGGCACCGACGCCGGTAGCGCGCACCTGCAGGAAGCCGCCGCGGGAGACCGTGCCGGCGTAGACGGCGTCGGAGGCCACCTTCTCCACCGGAATGGACTCGCCGGTGATCGATGCCTCATCGACTGCGCCCGTCCCGGAGACGACCTCGCCGTCGACCGGCACCTTGGCGCCGTTCTTCACGAGGACTATCTCGCCGGGGTGGACCTCCGCGGCCCGCACCTCGCGCTGCTCACCGTCGCGCATGACGACCGCGACGTCGGGGGCCACGGCGACGAGCTCGGCCAGGGCGGAGCGGGTCTTGTTGAGCGTGGCGGCCTCGAGGGCGTGGCCGATGGCGAACAGGAACGTGACCGCCGCGGCCTCCCAGAAGTTGCCGATCAGCACCGCGCCGATCGCGGCCACGGCAACCAGGAGGTCGATGCTGACGTGGCGCACCAGCAACGCCCGGACCGCCTTGACGACGATTCCGTAGCCGGCGACGACGGCTGCGGCCAGCATCAGCGCGTCGGCGATCGTGAAGACCGGTGCGCCGGTGGCGTGCGCCCCGGCGTCGATCCACCAACTCGTGGTGAGGACCGGGTTCCAGGCGCCGCCGATGCGCCC
Organism: Tessaracoccus sp. OS52; assembly: GCF_020687685.1. Lineage (GTDB taxonomy): Bacteria > Actinomycetota > Actinomycetes > Propionibacteriales > Propionibacteriaceae > Arachnia. The sequence continues at coordinate 209,736 of NZ_JAJEWM010000005.1, forward strand.
TAGGGCCCAGGAGGCGGCGATGAGCAGTCCGGCTCCGGCGGGCACGGCCCACTTGCCGTGGACCAAGGATTGGAGTTTGTGCACTTCGTTCGTCCTTTCGAAGAAGTAGAGGGTTCTGGGTGGCGCCGCCGACCGGGCGCACCCGGCCGCCCGTGGGACGGCCGGGCGCGACGGGGGTCAGAAGGCCGAGGGCCTGGCGGTGTAGCCGGCCTTGGCGACGGCCGCGACGATGTCGTCGACGGAGACGAGCGACGCGTCGTGATCCACCTCGATGCGGGCCGAGGCGAAGTGGACCTCCACGCGGGAGACACCGGGGAGGCGTCCGACCTGCTTCTCGATCTTGGCGACGCAGGAGGGGCAGGAGAAGCCCTCGGCGCGAAGGACGGTGTGGGTGGTGGTGGCTGTGGTTGCCATGGTGGTGTTCCTTTCACTCGGTTGGATGTCTTGAACCTACGATCGGCGGCGACTTGGTTCCTTGACGCAGGTCAAGCCGCCCCGGCCCCCCCTCCTGGGACTTTGAAGCCCCGGTGGGTGACCAGCGGGTCGCCTAGCATGGGAGGCACCCGCGTCGAAGGAGTGCACCCCATGACTGACCGTCTGCAGGAACTGAGCAAGGCCGGCGTCTCCATCTGGCTGGATGACCTGTCCAGGGACCGGCTCGTGTCGGGGAACCTCGCCGAGCTGACCCGCACGCACAGCGTCGTCGGCGTCACCAGCAACCCGAGCATCTTCGCCAAGGCCCTGTCCGAGGGCGACGCCTACACCGAGCAGCTGCGCGGGCTCAAGGCCGCCGGCGCGGACAGCCCGGAGGACGTCATCACCACCCTCACCACCGACGACATCCGCGACGCCTGTGACCTGTTCCGCCCCATCTACGACGCCACGGGCGGCTACGACGGCAGGGTCTCCCTCGAGGTGGACCCGCGGCTCGCGCACGAGGTGGAACGCACCGTCGAGCAGGCGCACCAGTTGCACGCCCTCGTGGACCGCGAGAACCTGCACATCAAGATCCCTGCCACCGAGGCGGGCCTGAAGGCCATCACCGCCACGATCGCGGCCGGGATCAGCGTGAACGTGACGCTCATCTTCTCCATCGAGCGGTACGAGCAGGTGCTCGACGCCTACCTGAGCGGCCTCGAGCAGGCCCAGCGCGACGGCGTCGACCTCAGCCGGATCCACTCGGTGGCGTCCATTTTCGTCTCCCGCAACGACGTCGAGGTGGACAAGCGGCTCGAGGCCATCGGCACCGACGAAGCCCTCGCGCTGCGCGGCCGCGCCGCCCTGGCCATCTGCTGGCTGTGCCACGAGGTCTACCAGCGAGTGCTCGCCTCCGAGCGCTGGCAGGCCCTGGCCGCCGCCGGCGCCAACCGGCAGCGCCCGCTGTGGGCCTCCACCAGCACGAAGAACCCCGCCTACGCCGACGTGCTCTACGTCGAGGAGCTTGTCACGGCCGACTCGGTCAACACGATGCCGGAGAGCACCCTGATGGCCTTCGCCGACCACGGCGAGGTCCGCGGCGACACCGTCTCAGGCCGCCACCAGGAGGGGCACCAGACGCTGGCCGCCGTCCGCGCCGTCGGCGTGGATCTGGACGACGCCTTCCGCGTGGTCGAGGAGGAGGGCGTGGCGAAGTTCATCGAGCCCTGGACCGAGCTCATCGACACCATGCGCCAGCAACTCGACGCGGTGTGACCTCCAGGCGGTCCGAGGTCAGCGGGCGAGGATCACCGCGGTGCCGTAGGCGGTGACCTCGGAGACCGTCTCGGAGACCTGCCCGCCGTCGAAGGACAGCCCGACCACGCCGTCGGCGCCGGCCTCGACCGCCTGCGCGACCATGGCCGCGACGGCATCCTGCCGCACCGAAGTGTTCACGAACGCCATCTCCGGGTGATGGGCAAGGTCCCGCGGGCGGGAAACCACCCCGAACACCACCCCGACCACGGAGTGGATGCGCATCCCCGGGAGCTCGTTCGTGGTGGACACTGGCAGGTCGAACTGCCGGAACCGGGGGTCGCGTGGCTCGATGTCGGGTCCCGCCGTCGGGGGGATCGGCGCCGACGGTGCCGGCGTCAGCGCGGACGGGGCGGACGGTCCCAGGGGGCCACGGTAGGACGGGTCCCCGGCCGGCGCGAACGCGCCGGGCACGGCCGGGGGCTGCTGCGGGTGGATCATGGGCGCCAGCCTAGCGAGCAGCCGGGAGCAGATGGGCGACGTCGGCCCGGCTTCGCGGGAAGCGGAAGCAGGGTGTCCAACCGGTAGGATTCGGGTCGTGACTGACCAGACGCCCATCCCCACCAGCAGCGACTCCGAACAGACCGCCATCCGCAAGGAGAAGCGCGCCCGGTTGCTGTCGGAGGGCCGCGAGCCCTACCCCGCGGACCTGAGCCGCAGCCACACCCTGGCCGAGGTACGCCGGATCTGGGGGCACCTCGAGGCCGGTGAGGAGACCGACGACGTGGTCAGCATCGGCGGCCGCGTCGTGTTCGTGCGCAACACCGGCAAGCTGTGCTTCGCGACGCTGCAGGACGGCTTCACGCTCGACCACAACGGTGAGCGGCTGCAGGTCATGCTGTCGCTGGGTGAGGTGGGCGAGGAGAAGCTGGCCCGCTGGAAGTCCGACGTCGACCTCGGTGACCACGTCTGGGTCACCGGCCGCGTGATCGCCTCCAAGCGCGGCGAGTTGTCTGTGATGGCCACCGACTGGCGGATGGCCAACAAGGCGCTGCGTCCGCTGCCGGCGCTCCACAAGGACCTCTCCGACGAGGCGCGCGTGCGCCGTCGCTACGTGGACCTGATCGCCCGCGAGGAGGCCCGCTCCATGGTGCGCACCCGGGCCACCATCACCCGCGCCATCCGCGAGACGCTGCACGACCAGGGCTACATCGAGGTCGAGACCCCGCAGCTGCAGCTGATCCACGGCGGCGCCACGGCCCGGCCGTTCCACACGCACCTGAACGCGTTCAACCTGGACATGAGCCTGCGGATCGCGCTGGAGCTGCACCTGAAGCGGACGATGGTGGGCGGCGCCGACCGCGTCTACGAGATGGGCCGGGTCTTCCGCAACGAGGGCATCGACTCCTCCCACTCAGCGGAGTTCACCATGCTCGAGGCCTACATGAGCTGGGGTGACCAGCGGACCATCGCGCGGCTGATCCAGGACATCGTGGTGGCCGTGGCCGACGCCGTCGGCTCCCGCCAGGTGACCACGGACAAGGGCGTCATCGACCTCGACGGCGAGTGGCAGTGGCTCTCGATGTTCCCGGCCCTGTCGGAGAAGGTCGGCGAGACCGTCACCGTCGAGACGCCGCTGGCGGAGCTGCGGCGGATCGCCGACGCACACGACGTCGAGTACGACCCGGTGTGGCAGGCCGACAAGTTCGCCATCGAACTGTTCGGTGACCTGGTGGAGCCGGAGCTCATCCAGCCGACGTTCGTCTACGACTACCCCTCGATCGCCCAGCCACTGGCCCGGCCGCACCGGAGCGATGAGGGCAAGGTCGAGGCCTGGGACCTGATCATCGGCGGCATGGAGCGCGGCACCGGCTTCACCGAGCTCATCGACCCCGTCATCCAGCGGCAGGTCCTGACCGACCAGTCGCTGCGGGCCGCGGCCGGCGACGCCGAGGCGATGCAACTCGACGAGGACTTCCTCGAGGCGCTCGAGTACGGCGTGCCCCCGATGGGCGGAATGGGGCTGGGGATCGACCGGCTCGTCATGCTGTTCACCGGCGTCGGCATCCGGGAGACCATCCTCTACCCGTTGCTGCGCCCGCAGGGCTGACCGGTCAGGCTTCCGCGGACAGCGCCAGCAGCGCGTCCAGGTCCTTGATGGTGAGCAGGCCACGGGTCTCCTCGACCACCACGCCCGAGTCGGCGAGCCGCCGGAGCTGCCGGCTGAGTGACTCCGGCGTCGTGTCCAGCAGGGAGGCGATGTCCTTCTTCGCAAGCGGCAGCTTGACGCTCAACCCTCCCGGCCCGCGCTTGGCGGGCAGGCTCATCAGGTAGTCCGCGAGCCGCGAGGACACGTCGCCGGAGATGACCGACGCCAGGCGCGCCTCGGTCTCCTCGAGCCGTTGGCTGATGCCCTGCAGCATCCGCAGCCCGACGCTGGGGTGGCGCTCGACCAGCTTGCCGACGTCGGCGTGGCGGAACACGCACATGCTGCCGTCGTCGAGTGCGACGGCGTGGTGGTCCGGTCGGGCGCCCGAGAGGAACGCTGACTCCCCGACGAAGTCCCCCGGCTCCAGCACCCGCACGATCTGCTCGTGCCCCTCCGCGCTGATCCGCGTGATCTTCAGCCTGCCGGTGTGGACCACCATCAACTGCGACACATCGGAGCCGGCGGTGTAGATGGCCTCGTTCCTGACCATGCGGGTCGGCCTGGCGAGCTCGGCAACCTGCTCCTGCTCGCTGCGGGACAGCCCCTGGAACAGCGGCACCCGCGCCACGCACAGGTCGTCGTCGGGAATCACGTTCAGTCTGGTCACCACGTTGGCCTCCTCGGGCCATTATCGCCCCTGCCCCGAGCCGACGGTGGCGCCACCGCTCCGGTGGTTTGCCACCGCTCCGCCGGTTCGCCACCCTTCCGGTGGTTCGCCACCCCCACAGCGGTGGCGCGGGCGGCGGACGGTGGCGAAGGCGGCCGACGGTGGCGCGGGCGGCCGACGGTGGCGCCCACCTCCGCGCCGGCGCCCGTCCGGGAGCAAGAAAAGTCTCGACTCCCTCTTGATGAGTGAGTCCTCACTCATTACAGTTGCTCCGTGACCCGAGCCACCCCCATGCCTCCCGAACAGCGCCGCGCTGCCATCGTCGAGGCCGCCCTGCCCCTGCTGGCCAAGCATGGGCCGGAGCTGACCACCCGCATGGTGGCCGAGGCCGCAGGGGTCGCCGAGGGAACTCTGTTCCGCGCGTTCCCCACGCTCCAGGAACTCCTGGCGGCCACCTACTCGGCGTACCTGTCGGGCGAGCGGCTCGCCGAGCGACTGGCGGAGGTGGATCCGGGCGACACGCTGGAGGCCACGACGTCGGCGGCCCTGGGTGCGCTGGCCGACTACATCGAGTCGGTGCACTTCGCACTCCGCCCGCCGCCCAAGCAGCAGGGCGACACCGCACCGCACCTGCGGCAGGCCAAGAGCGACTACCTGGCCCGGATGTCGGACGTGCGTGATTGGCTCGTGCGCATCCTCAGCCCCCACACAGCAGAACTCAAGATCAGCCCGGAGAGCTACGCCCACTTCCTCATGACCCTCTCGATCGGCCAGCACATGGGCCGTCCCGCGGGGATCCAGATCGATGACATCACAGACTTCGCGCTGAACGGCGCCCGACGAAGGACCACCGCATGATCGGTCAACTCGTACGGTTGATCAACCGCTATGTCCGCCCCTACTGGGGGCTGATCACCATGGTCGTGATCCTCCAGGTGATCGCGACCCTGATGTCGCTGTACCTGCCCACCCTGAACGCCCGCATCATCGACGAGGGCGTGGTCACCGGCGATGTCGCGTTCATCTGGGGTACCGGTGGCGTGATGCTGCTGCTGTCCCTCGTGCAGGGCGCGGCCCAGGTGGGTGCGGTCTACTTCGGGGCGCGGACGGCAATGCTGTTCGGCCGCGACGTCCGCGGCGCGGTCTTCGGCCGCGCGCTCAGCTTCTCAGCCCGGGAACTCAACCAGTTCGGGGCGCCGTCGCTGATCACCCGCACCACCAACGACGTCCAGCAGGTCCAGATGCTCGTGCTGATGACCTGCGTCATGCTGATCGGCGCGCCCATCACCATGGTGGGCGGCGTCGTCATGGCGCTGCGCGAGGACGCCGGCCTGAGCTGGATCATCCTGGCCGCCGTCGTCGTGCTGGGCGCCGGCATCAGCCTCCTGCTGGTGAACCTGGGCCCGCTGTTCCAGCAGATGCAGACCCGCATCGACACCCTCAACCGGGTGCTGCGAGAACAGATCACCGGAATCCGGGTGGTGCGCGCCTTCGTCCGCGAGGACCACGAAGCCAGCCGCTTCGAGCGCGCCAACGCCCAGCTGACGGACACGACGGTCAGCGTCGGCCGCTGGATGGCGCTCCTGTTCCCGTTCGTCGGGTTCGTCATGAACATCTCGACAGTCGGCGTGATGTGGTTCGGCGGGCTGCGCATGGACAGTGGCGACATCCAGATCGGTCAGCTCACCGCCTTCATCGCCTACCTCATGCAGATCCTGATGTCGGTGATGATGACCACGATGCTCATGGTCATGGCCCCCCGCGCCGCCGTCTGCGCGGACCGCATCATGGAGGTCCTGGAGACCAGGTCCTCGGTCGCTCCCCCGGAGAACCCCGTCACACCTGGCATCGAGCGCGGCCACGTCGTCTTCGACTGCGTGAGCTTCGCCTACCCGGGTGCCGAGGAGCCGGTGCTCAAGGACCTCAGCTTCGAACTGCTCCCTGGCCGCACCACGGCCGTCATCGGCTCCACGGGATCGGGCAAGACCACCCTGGTGAGCCTCATCCCCCGCCTGTTCGACGCCACCGGCGGCAGCGTGCGGGTGGACGGCGTCGACGTCCGCGACATGGACCCCGACACCCTCTGGGCCCGCGTCGGGCTGGTGCCGCAGAAGCCCTACCTGTTCACCGGCACCGTGGCGAGCAACCTGCGCTACGGCAGGCCCGACGCCTCCGACGAGGAGATCTGGCGGGCGCTGGAGATCGCGCAGGCCTCCGACTTCGTGTCCGAGCGCGAGGGCGGGCTGGAGTCATCGATCTCGCAGGGCGGCACCAACGTCTCCGGCGGGCAGCGCCAGCGCCTCGCCATCGCCCGTGCCCTCGTGAAGGACCCCGAGATCTACATCTTCGACGACTCGTTCTCAGCCCTCGACGTCGCCACCGACGGCCGGCTCCGAGCGGCGCTGGACCCGACCATCAGCGACAAGGCGGTGCTGGTGGTGGCACAGCGCGTAACCACCATCAAGCGGGCCGACGAGATCCTGGTGCTTGAGCACGGGGAGATCGTCGGACGCGGTACCCACGAGGAGTTGCTCGCGGACTGCAGCACCTACCAGGAGATCGTCGAATCCCAGCTGAGCGCGGCGGAGGCAGCATGAGCGAGAAGAAGGCCACACCGGTCAAGGCCAACGCGCGCCCGGACGCACCCCCGCGCGGCCATGGCCCCGGTCACGGACCCATGGCCGGCACCGGCGAGAAGGCCGCGAACTTCAAGGAGTCCCTGAAGCGGCTGGTGTCAGCGCTGCGGCCCGAACGCCCCCGCATGATCGTCGCCATAGTGATCGGCGTCCTCTCGGTGGCCCTCGCCGTCGTCGGACCCAAGATCCTCGGCAGGGCGACGGATCTCCTGCTGGCCGGTTTCATCGGCAAGCAGATGCCCGGCGGCCTCACGCGGGAGCAGGTCATCGAGCAGACGATCGCCGCCGGCAACGAGCAGCTCGCGGATCTGCTGCGACGCCTGGACTTCGTCCCCGGCCAGGGCATCGACTTCGGCGCCATCGCCGGCGTGCTGGTGCTGGTACTCGTCCTGTACGTGGCGTCGGGACTGTTCTCCTTCCTCCAGGGCTGGATCCTGAACACGGCGGTGCAGCACAGCATCTACCGGATGCGCCAGCAGGTGGCCGCGAAGATCGACCGCCTGCCGCTGTCCTACTTCGACAAGCAACCGCGAGGCGAGATCCTGAGCCGGGTCACCAACGACATCGACAACGTCTCCCAGACGCTCCAGCAGACCCTGACCCAGATGCTGAACTCGCTCCTGATGGTGGTCGGTGTGCTGGCGATGATGTTCTGGATCTCCCCCACGCTCGCGCTCGTGGCGCTCGTCAGCGTGCCAATCGCGGTGGGACTGGTCAGCATCATCGGTAAGCGTTCCCAGAAGCTGTTCGCCCAGAACTGGAAGTCCACCGGTGAACTGAACGCCCACATCGAGGAGGCCTACAGCGGCCACTCCCTCGTGAAGGTGTTCGGTCGGCAGCGCGAGGTGGAGGCAGTGTTCGCCAAGCGGAACCAGGAGCTCTTCGAGGCCGGCTTCGGCGCCCAGTTCGTCTCCGGGATCATGATGCCCATCATGATGTTCGTCGGGAACCTGAACTACGTCGTGATCGCCGTGATCGGCGGCCTCCGCGTCGCGTCGGGGACCATGAACATCGGCGACGTGCAGGCGTTCATCCAGTACTCCCGGCAGTTCACGCAGCCGCTGACGCAGGTGGCCTCCATGGCCAACCTGATGCAGTCCGGCGTCGCCTCCGCCGAACGGGTCTTCGAGCTGCTGGACGCCGACGAGATGTCGCCCGAGCCGGCCGGCGACCTCCCCGCCGTCACCCGCGGGCACGTCGAGTTCCGCGACGTCGACTTCTCCTACTCCACTGACGAGCCGCTGATCGGCGGCCTGAACCTGGAGGCGCGCCCCGGGCAGACCGTCGCCATCGTCGGACCCACCGGGGCGGGCAAGACCACTCTGGTCAACCTCCTCATGCGCTTCTACGACCTCGACGGGGGCGCCATCCTCCTCGACGGCCTCGACATCTCGACGCTCGCACGCGGCGAGGTGCGCAGCAGGATCGGCATGGTCCTGCAGGACACCTGGCTCTTCGGGGGCACCATCCGGGAGAACATCGCCTACGGCCGCCCCGACGCCAGCGAGGAGGACATCGTTGCGGCGGCAACGGCGACCTTCGTCGACCGCTTCGTCCACACCCTCCCCGACGGGTACGACACCGTGATCGACGAGGAGGGCAGCAACATCTCGGCCGGTGAGAAGCAGCTGATCACCATCGCCCGCGCCTTCCTCGCAGACCCGGCGCTGTTGATCCTCGACGAGGCCACCAGCTCCGTCGACACCCGCACCGAGCTGCTGCTGCAGCAGGCCATGTCCGCGCTGCGGACCGGGCGGACGTCGTTCGTGATCGCCCACCGGCTCTCCACCATCCGCGACGCCGACCTGATCCTGGTGATGGAGCACGGGAGCATCGTCGAGCAGGGCACCCACTCCGAGCTGCTCGACGCCGAGGGCGCCTACTACGACCTCTACCAATCGCAGTTCTCGGCACCGGCCACGACATAATGAGGCCATGAGTCCAGCGCACCCCAGCCGTCAGGGATCCGGCCGTCTCCGGACCTGGCGGCCCGCGCGCGCCGGCGGGAGTGGCTGAGGCATGACTCCCGAGCAGCTCAACGTGGTCGTCCTCGGCGTCTGTGCTGTGCTGCTCGCCGCCGTCGCCGCGGTCCGCATCTCCTCCCGCAGCGGGATGCCAAGCATGCTGCTCTACCTGGCGATCGGCCTGCTACTGGGCGAGGCCGGCATCGGGATCCGGTTCGACGACGGGCAGCTCGCCTACAACCTCGCCACCTTGATGCTCGCCCTGCTCCTGGCCGACGGCGGCTTCACCACCGACTGGAAGCACCTGCGCCCGGTGGCGCTCAGGGCGGGACTGCTGGCATCCGTCGGAGTCATGCTCTCGGTCACCATCACAGCCACCCTGGCCATGTGGATCCTCGGGCTGGACCTGCGGACCGCCATCCTGCTCTCCGCCATCGTCTCCTCCACCGACGCCGCCGCCACCTTCGCAGTGCTCCGCCGGCTACCAATCAAGGACAAGGTCCGCACCCAGCTCGAGGGCGAGTCCGGCTTCAACGACCCCCCGGCGATCATCATCGTCTCGGTGGTGGTCTCCGACGCCTGGAACCAGGGCTCGGTACTGCAGATGGTGGGCACCGGCCTCTACCAGCTGGTGGGCGGGACGCTGATAGGCATCCTCATCGGCCGCCTGGGCCAGGTCCTGCTGAACCGGGTCTCGCTGCCGTCGTCGGGCCTGTACCCGTTGGCGACGGTGTCCATCACGCTCGTTGCGTTCGCCGTGGGAGGGATCGCGGGCACCTCCGGTTTGTTGTCGGCCTATGCGTCCGGGCTGTGGCTCGGCAACCAGCCGCTGCCACACAAGCAGACGACGAGGGGCTTCACCGAGTCACTCGGCTGGCTGGCCCAGATCGGGCTGTTCGTGATGCTGGGGCTGCTCGCCTCGCCGGCCAGCATCCCCGCAGCCATCGTGCCCGCCCTCGTCATCGGTGGCGCGCTCACGTTCATCGCCCGGCCGTTGGCCGTCGCCGTGATCCTGACGCCGTTCCGCACCGGCTGGCGGGAACAGGCGTTCACCTCCTGGGCCGGATTGCGCGGCGCGGTGCCCATCATGCTCGCCACCATCCCGCTGACGACGGGGATGGCGGGTGCGACGCACATGTTCCACGTCATCTTCGTGCTGGTGCTGTTCTTCACCCTGCTCCAGGGCCCGACCCTGCCGCTCGCGGCCCGGCTGACCGGCGTCACGGAGGAACTGGCGCCCACCGAGGTCCAGTTCGACTCCTCGCCGCTGGAGGGGATCAACGCTTCCCTGCTCCAGTTCGTCGTCCCCCACGCCAGCAAGCTGGTGGGCCTGTACGTCGCTGACCTGCGGCTCCCCCACGGGGCCATGATCACCATGGTCATCCGCGACAAGGTGGTGCTGGTCCCCGACGGGAAGATGCGACTCCGCGGCGACGACCACCTGCTGATCGCGGTGCCCAACGGCCAGCTCCGCGCCACCCAGGACCGGTTGCGGCTGTTGTCCCAGCACGGGCAGCTGGCCCGCTGGGTGGCGAACGTGCGCCGTCGGACCGCGCCCGCGGACCCGACCCGCTGAGCCCGTCAACGGTCTCGACACGCCGACTCGTCCCTCGCCAGCTACTCGACCAGCGGAGAGCCAGCACGAGCGGCGACCCCTCCCGCTGTTCGAGTAGGAGCCGCGAGGAACGAGCGGCGACGTGTCGAGATCACACCCGCGTCCCAACGGTCTCGACACAGTGAGGATGATGGTGGGGGGATCCCGGTCCGGTTTGTTCTGACTCTTCTCGACACTGACACCCTGTGCGGGTTGTCCTCACCGCGATTTGTCGACCGTCCCGGGCCGGGACCCCTTGCGCACCTCGCTGGCGAGCGTCGTGACTTGATAGGAGCCTGGCCTTAGGTGCCTCATCACTGTGTTGTCCGCATCGCCTGCTGGTGGGTGCCGCCCGGTATCAGCGCTTGTTGAAAGGACGGAAACACCATGACCACAATGTCACAGCCAAGGCCGGTTTCCCAGACCGTGGTGGGTGGTATCGACACCCACCAGGACACCCACACCGCAGCCGCCCTCACCAGCCAGGGTGTGCTGCTGGGGTGGCGCCAGTTCCCCGCGAACCCATCCGGATACGCCCAGCTGCATGCCTGGTTGGGCAGCCACGGCCAACTCCTCAGCGTCGGGATCGAGGGCACCGGCGCCTACGGAGCCGGCCTGGCCCGGCACCTGCGCGCCACCGGCACCCAGGTGGTCGAGGTCGACCGCCCCGACCGCACCGACCGCCGGCAACGCGGCAAGTCAGACCCCATCGACGCAGAGAACGCAGCCCGGGCGGTGATCTCCACCCGAGCCACCGGCACCCCAAAGGACCGCGACTCCCACGTCGAAGCGTTACGGAACCTGCACGTTGCAAGAAGGGCAGCCATCCAGCACCGCGCCGACCTGCAGCGCCGCATCAAGACCCTGATCGTCACCGCACCCGACCAACTCCGCGAACAACTGCGCCACCTCCGCCTCGCTGAACTGATCCGCACCTGCCAGAAACTGCGCCCTGAATCACCCCGGCATGTCCGGAGACTCATGTTGTTGTGAGCTCTGCGGGTTGCAGGGCTGGTTCTGAATCGTAGTGGAGGGCTTCGAGGTCGGCTGGTGGGATGTCGCCGCAGTAC
>NZ_JAJEWM010000006.1 GCF_020687685.1 Tessaracoccus sp. OS52
AGATGCCCTTCTTGAGCGGGTTATGCGGACCTTAGACAAGTCGCATTTTCCCAGGTCAGGAGGGCATTCTCACTCTCCCACGCCGCCCACCGGACACAGTCGATCGGTGGATCGAGGCTAAGGGGCTCCCCGGAGAGCCTGTCTGATCCTCTGGGGGGCGGGATCAATTGCGCGGTCGCAATGGCTCGCCGTCGCTCCATACGTTGCCTTCCCAGACGTTGCCGGGTGCGGTCGCGTCGAAAGCCTCTATTGGTGCGTGAATCCCGCAACTGCCGTTCTCATCGCGCTCGAAGACGTTGTTGATGAATCTGACCGCACTGGTCTGGTCGCTGAAAGGCTTGTCCCGCGTGGATCCCCCGAATGCGCAGAAAGAAGCGGTACCGCTGTGGAAGTAGTTGCCCTCGATCAGGTTGTTCTTGATAGGACGGAAGTCGCCATATCCGGTGAGCGCAGCTGAACAGCCCGAGGCAGGCGGGATACGGGCCCCTTCGCAAATGATCGTGTTGAAACGCACGGTGGTGTTCTCCCCCATCCGAATCCCGCTGAGGTGTGCTGCCCCGTCACGGTCTCCAGCCTGGCCATGGATCCAGGAGTGTTCAATTGTGCAGTCGATGCTGCAGTACACCGAGCGTCCACCACCGGTCACCTCGACCCGTTGGGCCGTGAAATGTCCATTTCCCAGTCCCGTGCCCATGCGGTCTCCGACTATCACCTCACTATCGGAGATTGAGAAGGAGTAACCGGACTCAGTGTCTCGCAGCACGACACTGCCATGGATCCGGGAGTTCGATATCCGAACGTCAGCCGCCCGGATGCGCAGGTCGCAGGCCACGACCTTTGAATCGATCACGGTGCCCGACCGCGTAATGGTGCAATCTCCAGTCCACGGTGTCAAGGACGTGTGCTCGGGGACCCCAGTGTTGGTGGCGTTCGGCCATCCGCCAGAGGGCGGCCCAACCGGTCCAGGGGGATCCACCTGTACGGGTGCGGCCCCTTCTTCGCCAGCACGTTGGGGAGTGCTGACCTCCACGGGACCCGCTGGCGCCTGAACCGGCGCGAGTGATTCGGGTGCGCAGGCCCCAAACGTCATCATCAGGACAAGTCCTGTCATCAGCGCTGAACGGGTTGGGGCGGCCCGCGACCCCCAGCAACTTCCCCAGCGGCGGCTCTCAGCCATGGACCCATGCTATCCCGCGGACTGGAACTGCGGCGGAAGGCGATAGGAGTCCCTAAGCTGCTGTCGTGAGCTCCCTGCCGGACGTCGACGTCTCCGTAGTGATCGTGAACTGGAACACCCGGCAGTACCTGGTGGACGCCATCGACTCGCTGATTGCCGCCACCAAGCGCACCGCAATCGAGATCATCGTCGTCGACAACGCCTCCACCGACGGCTCGCAGGCCGCACTGCGAGAGCGCCATCCGCACGTAACATTGATCGAGAACCACGACAACCTCGGATTCGCCAAGGCGAACAACATCGGATTCGCAGCCGCGAGAGGCAGGGCGGTCTGCCTGGTGAATACTGACGTCATCGCGCTCGACGGAGTCATCGACGAACTGTGGGCCTATCTCCTCAAGCACCCGACAGTCGCGCTCGTCGGACCCCGGACCTACGATCGCGACATGGCGATCCGCAAGAACTGCCGCCGGTTCCCGAACCTGTGCAACGCCGTGGGCGACCACCTGTGGCTGAGGGAGACGGGTTTGGTGCCGGGCCGTTCGCTGCCATTGTCCACCTACAACCACACACATCCCGCCGAAGTCCTCTCCGGTTGCTTCCTCATGGTGCGCAAGGAGGCTCTGGACCAGGTCGGAGGCCTGGACGAGGACTTCTTCTTCTATGGGGAAGACACCGATTGGGGCAAGCGGTTCAACGACGCCGGCTGGGGCTGCGTGTTCCACCCAGCCGCGGAGGCGATTCACTTCGGGGGAGGAAGCACAAAGGCGTTCCCGGTGAAGTACTACCTCATCATGGAGAAGTCCGACCTGCTCTACTGGCACAAGCACCACCCCAAGTGGGCACAGACGATCTACATCGGCATCCGGCTGGCCCACAACATGATTTCAGTCACCGGTTGGGGGGCGCTCTGGCTCACGCGGCCCACCCGGAGAGAACAGGCGGGTCTCAAGGTTCGCGGCAATGCGATCAACACCGTGTGGTTGTTGACGCGTCGCAGTCTGGTCACTACGCCTGGCTGGGATTAGGGCTAGACGTCGTTACCGTCTCCCTGCGTGAGCAACCACGAATCAGGATCAGCGAGCAGCGGGTCGGTGAGCCCGGGGCTGGTGAGGAACTTCACATCGGTACGGTTGAACCGCAGCCCCGCCCGACGCATCCTCGCATCGAGTGCCGTCCCAAACACCGACCATGCCTGCACCAACGCGTGCCCCCGAGCGCGCGAGTGCTCCGCCGCGGCACTGATCAGGGTCCCGAATGTGGCCTCGTCGTCGGCCTCACAAACGAAGTCGACGATCTCCCCCACGGGGACACCACGGCGCAGCGTCTCCGCGAGGACCAATATGCCGGCGAGTCTTCCGTTCTGGCGAAGGCCGAGGATGGTGTAGTCGCCCGGGTTCGCGATGTATCTCCAGTTGAGATATTCGGCGTTACGCACGATCGCGACGGGGTAGCCACCCGAGACGGAGTCCCAGAGCTCGTCGGCCTCCTTGCCGAACGTCTGCAGTTCCTCCAAGTGCCATCCTTCAGGTAGCCGGGGCGGACGCCTCGGCAGCAATCGTCGAACAGCGTCTACGAGCTCACCCAGAACACGTGCGGGGCCGGTGGGCCGTATCATGGCGGCGAGGACGGGCGCGAACCGGAGGACGCGAGCCCGGTAGACGACGCGGAGGTCCTCCCGGTAGCCCCAGCGCACGGTGAAGATGGGGTAGGAATTGACCGACGGCGTCACGTACCAGCCGGACATACCAGCGGCCAGCGCGCCCTCGAAGGCAGCGCACGTGCAGCGCTTGATGAGGCCCTTGCCCTGGAAAGCGGGATCCGTGAACATGTCCATGGTCTTGCCGATGGTCACCCGCTCGCCTCCCACCTGGAAGATCTTCGGCGCAACGGCGAAAGAAGCAATCACACGGTCGCCGAGGCGCGCTGATTGGACTACCGCCCGGCCAGCCGGGTTCTTCAGGTACATCCAGCGGTAGTAGTCGGGACTCTTGTCACGCAACCTCAGCCCGCGGTCGTCGCTCATCCGCGTGATCAGGTCCGAAATTCCCTCCAGATCCCCCTCTTCAAGGGGTCCGAAAGAGAACGCATCAATATCTGGCCGAACATACTCTTGGGACACTGCAGACACCCCCTAGCGCGATCCCTATAGTAGGGGCCACGAGCACACCCGGGGGGAGGGAATGTGTTGAGTAACCATGTGGCCGGGATGGTAGCGATCGTGCCGGGTCGCAGCGGCGTGCCCGCGCGCATCAGGGACATCCTGGAAACCCGATGCGACCGTCCCACCGTAGACCTCGCGGGCGTCCTCTTGGGCACCTGGGGGCTAGGCCGGGCCAAGCCAACTCCCGATTCGCCTCTCCTGCTAACGACGACCAACCGGTCCTCCCGCGGCCGAGAGGATCCGGCGGTGATCGCACATTGGTTGGCCGACGGTGACCTGAGCATGCTGGCGCGGATGTTGCCTCCCTTCGGCGCTCTCGGTCTCACGCCAGGGGGACTGCGGCTCACGACCGACGACATGGCATTCCGTCCCATCTTTCGGGCCGACGGCGATGGCTGGAGCGCGGTGTCGACGTCGGCGCTGTTGCTGTCGCAGATGCTGGGCCGGGGACTGGACGAACAGGGCCTCCTGCTGCAGAGTCAGTTGGGTTGGCAGCTTGGCAAGCTCACCCTTTTCGAGGGTGTCACGGCGCTGGGGCCAGGCGAGTCGCTGGTGCTGAGCGCGGATGGGATCCGGCTGGAAACCATCCCTGGACCGGATCACGCACCCGCATCGATCGCGCTGGCCGAGGGGGTGGCGGTAGCCGCCCACGCACTACGCGAAATGGTGGCCATTTATCTGGACGATACCGACGACCCGACCCTACAGCTCACGGGAGGTCAGGACTCCAGGATCGTACTCAGCTGCATCCCTCGCTCCCGTCGCCGAGGCCTTCGGGTCATGACCCTTGACGTCCCTGGGACCCATGACGCCCGGATCGCTGGCGAACTGGCAGCGCGTTATGGCATGCGCCATGCGTCGCACTCTCCACGTGGGATGTTGGAACTCTCGCCCCTTGACTGGTTCCAGCGGGTCGTGGCCACCGCGCGAGCGAACGAAGCCATGGCTGACCCTATAGCCCGAGCGGTGACCGGCTACGCAGAGGACATCTTCTTCGAGCAGGGGGAGCGCCTCTCAGGTCTGGGGGGCGAGGTGGCCCGGGGCTTCTACTACTTCGGCCGCGTCAGCCCACAACCGATCACGCGCCGGCGCACCGAACGGCTCGCAAAGTGGCGGATGCTGGCCAATGAGGCGGTTGAACCCCGAGCATTGGCACCGCATTACCGTCACCGAGCTTTGGAGACCTCGATCGACCTCATCCACTCTTGCCTCCTGGAGACCGGCCGGGAGTGGTTCTCGGCGACCGACGCGCTCTACCTACACCGAATGAGGCGCTGGGCGGGTCTGGGAGAGAGCGCAGTCTCATTCCAACGCAGTATCACGAATCCGATGTTGGACCACCGCTTCATCGAGGTGGCCGGTCGGTTGTCCCCACGCTCCAAACAGGATTCCGTCTTCCTGGCCCAGCTCCAGGTGACGCTGGATGAGGAACTTTCCTCACTCCCGCTCGATGACCGCCCTCCGCCTCGGGCCTATGCAGCACCGGCAGCTCTGAACCTCGTGCGGATCAGGGCTGCGCGTCTGGAGAAACTGGCCCGCAAGGCAAGGCAGCGACTGCTGAGAGCACACCGTCCTCCTGCCGGGGGTGCCATAGTCGCGGCGAAGTTGGCCGCGCACTTGCGCGCAGACCCACACACCCTCGACCCGGTTCGTGAGACCGGGGTTTTCGATGAGAGGTGGCTCGACGATGTGGTGCGGGGTGAGGTCCAGCCAACGCCAGGCTCGCTCGCGTTGCTGATGAACGTGCTCGTCGCCACTGTTGCCAGAACCGAGTAGGAGCCGTAAGAAGAATGCACAGGATCGATACGGTCATAGAACGCCGGCTCTGCTCCGGATGCGGCGCCTGCGCCTACGTCGGCGCGAACCACGGTGTGGAGATGGTGGACTTCCCCAACGTGGGTAAACGGCCAGTGGGTGTCAAGCAATTGCCTCTGTTCGTAAAGGACCAGATCGCGGACGCCTGTCCCGGGTCGCAGGTCAGGGCCGCGGACTGGGGCAAACACAAGCCAGACCGCGATGAGGTCCTCGTCGGTCCCGCGGCGAGGATCTGGGAAGGCTGGGCGACTGACAAGGAGATCCGCTGGGCTGGCTCCTCCGGGGGGGTGGTCACGGCACTGGCCGCATATGCGCTGGAGAAGCTGGACATGTCCCTGGTCGTACACACTGGAATGGACCCGGAGCAACCTTGGCGAAACCGAACGGTCATCACCACGGACCGCGCAGGGCTGCTTTCGAATGCTAGTTCCCGCTACACGACCTCATCGCCTGTGGAGGCGCTGCGCACCATCGAGGAGAGCGAGCGGCCGTGCGTGTTCATCGGGAAGCCATGTGACGTCGCGGCCGTCGCACGACTTCGTCTGACCCGCCCACAACTGGACCGCAACTTGGGGCTGGTGCTGAGCTTCTTCTGCGCCGGCACCCCCGCTTCCGAGGGCAGCCGGAAGCTCGCGGCCGAGCTGGGGTTCGAGAACTCCGACGAGCTGAGCGAATTGCGCTACCGCGGCCGGGGCTGGCCGGGCGACTTCCGGGTGACTGATGGACGAAGCGAGGCGCGCATCACCTACGACGAGTCGTGGGGTCGGCTCGCCACCAAGCAGCGCCAGCTACGTTGTCACCTCTGCCCGGACGGACTCGGTGAACTGGCCGACGTTACAGGCGGTGACGCTTGGCACCGGCGAGCCGAGGGGACCGAGGGGATCTCACTCATCCTCGCCCGCACCGAACGTGGCCGCCAGATCGTGGAGAGCGCACTTCGTGATGGCTACCTCGAGGCCACCGTCAGTGACCACGCTCGGGTGGTCGCTGCCCAGGGTCTCGTACGTCGGCGCCGACTACTGGCCTCGCGTCTGCTGGCCCTACGAACCCTCGCCCTGCCAACACCGAGATTCGTGGGCTTCCGTCTGGGCGCCGCAGCGGCGCAGGTCGGCCTGAGGGACCTCTTGAAGGAGTACGTAGGGATGATCAGGCGGGCGATCACGCGAGGTTACTTCAAGCCCGAGCCGCGGGAGTGAAACAGGAGGACTGATGCGGACCAAGCTCTCGAAACTGCTGATCTGGCTGTATGGCAGAGGCTCCATGGGGCGTCTGGTGACGCGACGAGCACTCAACCGCCTCGAAGGGGGCGAGATCCACTCCGAAACGCTGCGCGAGATCTTCAAGCAGTACCACGGTGTGACCATAGGGATGTACACCCACGGGGGATGCTTCGAACCGCACAACTTCGGCCGCAACACCAGCGTCGGACGCTACTCATCCATAGCGCGCAGCGCGTTCGCAGCCACCTTGGACCACCCCACCCACTTCAAGGGCATGCACGGGTTCTTCTTCAACTCGAACCTTGGCTACACCGACCACGTCCGCGACTACGCCCGCCTGACAATCGGCAACGACGTCTGGCTGGGGCACAACGCGGTGATCGGATCCAACGTCCACAACATCGGCGACGGTGCCGTCATCGGGGCGGGCGCTGTCGTGTTCAAGGACGTTCCTCCATACGCGATCGTGGTGGGCAACCCCGGCCGTGTGGTTCGGTACCGGTTCTCCCCAGCCACGATCGAGCGGCTGCTTGCCGAACGCTGGTGGGAACGCGACATCGAGGAGATCGCACCGCACATCTCCCAGTTCGACCGTCCGCTGCAGGAGGAACCCGATTCCTGAGAAGACACAGGTCTAACCGACCCCGACTTTGAACTTGCCTGAGGGATAACTTAAGGTTTCTAAGGAATTCCCCCACAGGCAAGGAGCCTAAGTGATACACATACGACCGGTGCGGCGAATACGCACCGAGCCCCAGTCGTCCCAACAGATGCGACGCATATTTGCCGCGCTGGCAGCGTCCCTGACTCTCCTCGTCGGTTTGATCACCGTCCCGACCACCGTCGCCAACGCGACCCCTTCCAGCGGCGAAGGCCTCTTCAGCGATTCGCTGGAACCGCGGGTCCCCGCCACCACGGACACCAGGTCGATCAACCTCGGCATGAAGTTCAGCAGCGACCGCACCGGAAGCATCGCGGCTGTCCAGTTCTATCGCAGCGCCCAGCAGGAGAGGGCTTACGAAGCCTCGATCTGGGAACTGGACGGCAAGCTGTTGGCCACCACAACCTTCCCCGCCTCATCCACCGCCGGCTGGCAGACCGCCCCGCTGGCGAAGCCGGTGAACCTCAACAAGGGCCGCTGGTACGTTGTCTCGTACCTCGCTTCAGACGGTCAGTTCGCCTCCTCCGACGGTGTGTTCAACTCGGACTGGGGCAATGGTCCACTGAATGCGCGCAAGTGGGGCGGCAGCTACACCCGCGCGGCCACGAGCGTGCTTCCTGCGACCTCTGGCCGGGGCACAAGTTACATGCTTGACGTGGTCTTCGTGGATCGCGACACCGTATGGACCCCGCAACCTGCGCCAAGCCAGACGGCGACAGCCGCACCGACGCAGACCGCGACCCCGACCCCGGAGCCAACGCAGACCGCGACCCCGACCCCGGAGCCAACGCAGACCGCGACCCCGACCCCGGAGCCCACACAGACCGCGACCCCGACCCCGGAGCCCACACAGACCCCGACCCCGACCCCGGAGCCCACACAGACCCCGACCCCGACCCCGGAGCCCACACAGACCCCGACCCCGGAGCCCACAACCCCCGATGCTGCCCCGGCACCTTCCCAGAATGGCGAATGGCCCAACGAGAGCAACACCGGAGTCCCGGATGGCGTCACGCTGACGCCGTACACCGGCCCGCTCACCATCACCACCGACAACACCGTGATCAGGAACGCCTTGGTGGAAGGAACCTTGAGAATTCAGGCTTCCAACGTCCAGATCGTCAACAGCCGCATCAACGGTGGCGTCGACCTGCGATCTCCGAAGACGAACGACTACTCCTTCACCATCACCGACAGTTCGATCCACATCGGTGACAACCTCAACACGGGTCTGATGCGCGGCAACTTCCACGCCAACCGCGTGGACATCACCGGTGGGCGCCGTTCGGTCTACTGCGAGTACAACTGCACCGTCGAGAACTCCTGGGTCCACGACCAAGGCGGAGACCCCGGCGGCGATGCGCACTTCTCCGGAATCCGCATGGAGCAGAACGGCGTCTTCCGCCACAACACCATCACCTGTGAGGCTCTTCGCGGCCAAGGAACCGGCTGCTCGGCAGGTCTGACGGGGTACGGTGACTTTGCTCCCGTGCAGAACAACCTCGTTGAGGGCAACATCTTCCTCCGGGGCGGCGGAGGCGGCTCAACCGTCTGCGCCTACGGCGGATCCTCCGGCGACGACGGCAGCAAGCCCTACGGCCATCTGGCGCAAGACATCCGCTTCGTCGACAACGTGTTCGTCAGAGGTGAGACGGGTGTCTGTGGAAACCTCGGTTCCATCAAGTCCTTCGACCCCGACCGCCCCGGCAACGTCTGGTCCGGCAACACCTGGGACGACGGCACCACAATCAGCTACACCGGGCGCTGAGCTGGCGGCACCGCCCAGCCCTGGGAGTTACCCAGCAGCTCCGCTGCTGGGTAACTCCACCCCGCTTGGTGGTCTGACCCGATCACCTCTTAAGCTCAGCATGAGCAATATTTCAATGTCCCTAACGTATCCCCCGACGTGAGGTCAAATCCAAATGAACAACACCCGCCATCAGGCGGGCGCTGTCGGTACACGCCGACGTCGCCTCGTCCTGACGATCTTGGCAGCGCTCGCCGCGCTCGCCCCGCTTTTCCCCGTCCAACCAGCCCAAGCAGCTGTTGACGTCTACACCACTCCCGGCAAGCACAGCGTCAACGGGCGCGAGTGGCACACGTGGTGCGAGGACTACTCCTCAACCATCGACCGGTGCTTCACCGAGATCCTCTCGGCCGGTCGTTGGGTGCACAACAACATCACCTACCTCCCCGCACCTCGTGATGCCTGGGGGACCAACCCTCTGGCCAACAATCGCCAGTGGACTGACCAGGCCGGCCGCAAGTGGAAGACGGAATGCGACACGGCCTGGACCGGCGCCAATGGCTGCCGCTCCCAGATTTTCCAGAACGGCCGGTGGGTCTTCAACAACATCGTCCAGTTCGGCGCCACCACCGTGTCCGCGGACACGAGCTATTCCCCACCTACGGCAGCGACCCCTACCCCAGCATCCACGGGGGCATGGCCGAACGCCAGCAACACGGGCGTACCGGCTGGCGTGACCCTGAGCCCCTACACGGGCCCACTCACGATCACCGCCCCGGGAACGGTCATCAAGAACAAGGTCGTAACCGGGACCCTGCGCATCCAGGCAGCCAACGTGCAGATCGTCAACACCCGGATCAACGGCAGCGTTGACCTGCGCGACCCCCGCAATACCACCCATTCGTTCACGATCACCGACTCAGAGGTCCACATTGGGGACAATCTGAACACCGGCCTGATGCGCGGCAATTTCAAGGCCAACCGTGTCGAGGTCACCGGCGGCCGTCGGTCGATGTACTGCCAGTACAACTGCGTGATCGAGAACTCCTGGGTGCACTCGCAGGGTGGCGACCCCGGCGGGGACGCCCACTTCTCAGGCATCCGCATGGAGCAGAACGGCGTCTTCCGGCACAACACCATCACGTGCGAGGCCCAGCGTGGCAGCGGTACGGGATGCTCCGCCGGTCTAACCGGCTACGGGGACTTTGCTCCTGTCCAGAACAACTTGGTTGAGAACAACTATTTCTATGGCGGTGGCGGTGGCCGCTCCACGGTATGCGCGTACGGCGGCTCCTCCGGGGACGACGGCAGCAAGCCATACGGACATCAGGCACGCGACATCCGCTTCGTTGGAAACGTGTTTGAGAAGGGCGATAACGGCCACTGTGGAAACCTGGGGACCATCAAGTCCTTTGACCCGAGCCGTCCCGGAAATGTCTGGTCCGGGAACACATGGGACAACGGCAGCACCATCAGCTACAACGGCCGCTGACCTCGCCCCGCTGGCTGGATCCCAGCCCGCGTAGCCCAAGTTGAATACGAACCGCGTGGTTCGGTCCCGGACCGAACCACGCGGTTCTACTATTTCCCATTACACTCCTGTCGAGGAACTCGACCGGTTGGGGGAACCGTGGTCAGTATCGTGATAGCCGCCCACAATGAGGCGGGGTTGCTGGGTGCGACGTTGGACGCCTTGCTCCTGGACTCACCGGACGCGGAAATAATCGTCGTTCCCAATGGCTGCACGGATTCGACCGCCGAAGTCGCCCGCGCTCGCTCCGGGGTGCACGTCGTTGAGGTGGCGCAGGGCAGTAAACCCGTCGCCCTCAACGCTGGCGACGCCGTGGCGACGTCCTTTCCCCGGATCTATCTGGATGCAGACATCGTCGTGCCCAAGGGAGGTGTCAGCGCCCTCGTCGCGTCCGTGAGTGAACCGGGCATCCTCGCAGCAGTGCCCGCCCGCAGACTGACCACCGCAGGCCGACCATGGCCCGTGCGCGCATGGGCCAGCGTTCACCGCCGCCTGCCAGTCTTCCGCGACGGCCTGTTCGGGCGTGGGATGATCGTCCTCTCCGAGGAGGGCCGAGCCCGGTTCAGCGCCTTCCCTCTGATGGTTGCCGACGACCTCTTTCTGGATTCACTCTTCAACGTCGATGAGAAGACGGAGGTGGGCGAGGTCCAGGTGACCGTCGAATCACCTGCCACCACGCGGGAGTTGGTTCGCCGCCTGGTTCGGGTGCGCCGCGGCTCCGCCGCCATGCGCACTGCCTCCCGGCGCGGCGAGTTGCCGATCCGCGTCCGCCAGGCGGACCGCTGGTCCTGGTTGCGGGACGTTGTGGCGCGCGACCCGCGCCTGCTCCCGGCGGGGGTGGTGTACGCCACGATCACGCTGATCGCGGCGCTCCGGGCGCGGTTCCAACCGGACCAGAGCATGGACTGGGGCCGTACTGGGTCCAGCCGCTCAGAATCGAAGGACCCCCTGCGAGTGGGCCTCCTTGGGGTCCAGGCTGACACGGCGAACCTTGGGCTGGCGGCGCTCGCGTACTCCGTGGTGGGGATTCTGGACAGAGCCATCCCTGGTGAGTGTGAGTTCGTGCTTTTCTCGGTCAATTCGGACCGAGAACTGGAGCGGATGCGGGCGGAACTCGGCATTGACAACAAGCGAATGCGGGCCGTGCCGTTCCGCCACAAGCAGCTCCTGAAGATGATGGATTCCGTCATGCAGATCCGCTCCTGCGACGTCGTAGTCGACTTCACGGGCGGGGACAGCTTCTCCGACATTTACGGGCTCAAGCGGTTGCTGCGGAAGCTGTTTCACAAGCAATTGGTGCTGGCGACGGGCACCCCGTTGGTGCTCGCGCCACAGACCTACGGACCAGTGAGGAACCGATTCGGCAAGCCTTGGTTCGGGCACGTCGTCAGGCGAGCTGCCCTGGTGTTCACACGGGATGACCTGTCGGTGGGCTTCCTCGAAACTCTCACCGACCGAGAGATTCATGTCGCCACTGACGTGGCCGTCACCTTGCCCCATGACGAGGGGCGCCACGGGTTCCCTGATGATGGCCGCACAAGGGTGGGCATCAACGTCTCCGGCCTCCTCTGGGCCGGGGGCTACACGGGCGACAACCAGTTCGGTCTGGCCGCAGACTACCGCGCCTATTGCGGGGCTCTGGTCGAGGCGCTACTCGCCATAGGCCACGAAGTCCACCTGGTACCCCACGTCCTTTCCCGCCCATGGGAGTCCGACTTGGAAGACGACGTCCGAGCGGCGCGGGAACTGCAGGAACTTCATCCCCGCTGTCTGATGGCCCCGCCGTTCACGAGCCCGGTGGATGCGAAGTCGTGGATCTGCCACCTCGACGGATTCGTGGGATCCCGCATGCACGCGACAATCGCTGCTTTTACCTCCGGGGTCCCGACAGTCCCCGCTGCCTACAGCAGGAAGTTCGCAGGCTTCTTCGGGAATCTAGGCTACCCAGTTGTGGTTGACCTGACTAAACAGGACACCGACGAGGCCGTCGCAGCAACCATCGCTCACCTGGAGAACATGGAACAACTTCGCGAACTGGCGGCCCCGGCCCGACAAGAGGCACAGATGCGGATCGGGATCTTCAGCGACCGACTAGGGTCGCTGCTCGCCGCCCACTGGTAGCCTGCCATGCACACTGGTTCCAGCCGCACGGGAGAACGCGTTATGGATGTCGGAAGCGCCTTGAGGGTCCTACTTCGACAGTGGCTCGTCGTGCTTATCGGAGTAGCGCTGACGGTCGGCGCATGCGCGTACCTGTACAAGACTGCGGAGCCCCGGTACCAAGCGACGGGACGAATGCTCCTCCTCCTGCCCGCCGACGCGCGCGGCCCAGATGCGATCGGAAGCCCGTTCCTGTACCTGCCAAACGGGCTCAACGTCCTGGCGCGCATAGTGTCCGGGGCCTCGACCGGGCGCCAGTTCCGACAGGAGATGGCCGCCCAAGGGCTCTCGCCCTCCTTCGAGGTGGGTGTCGATCCGGAAACTCCAATCATTATCATCAGCGTCGAGGACACCGAGCCGGACAATGTCGTGCGGACCAGGGACTGGCTGATCACTGCGATGAACGACGAACTCCTGAAGGTTCAGCAGGAGGAGGGGGCGCCCCCCGCACAGACTGCCCACACGCGCGTGTACGCCGCCGAGGACGTCCCGTCGCAGTTGGGCGGAGACTGGACTCGGTCTGTTCTGGCAGCTTTGGCCGCCGGGGGGATCGTGACGCTGGTAGCCGCCTTCGCCATCGACCGCCTACGTGCCCTACGGCGGGAGCGCAGGCAGCGCAAGCTCGCGGAAGCCAGTGCCGATCAAGGGCTGGAGGACGAAATCAGGCCAGCTGGAGCGGAGAGCCATACCGATTCGGATGCCGATACCCATGATGGACCTCACTCCGTCACCGCCGGTGCTCCGGCTATGGCGGATCGGTCTCCTGAAGGGCCCTAGGGTCCGATGTCCGAACAGGCGAGGCCTATCCTGCCCGCTTACGGGTTCGCAATCATCTACGTGATCGCCCTCTTGTGCATCCCGACTCGCCTTATAGTCGGTCCCCTAGGAGCGCCGGGAACCCCTGCCAACCTCTTTGCGATCGCAGGGCTGCTCTGGTGGTTGTGCGCGGCCCTGGCCGGGCTGGTACAGGTCCGCGGACTCACCCCGCTGCGCGTTGCCTTTGGCTGCTTCGTTGCGCTGGTGCTTGTCAGCTACGCTTGGGGCCACTTTCAGGGGTGGTCTCAACCCGCCGATATCCACCAGAGCTCGGACAGGCTCTGGCAGGAGGCCAATGTCCGTCAGGTTACGGAAACGATTACCAGTGCCTCCGACCGGGGCTTACTGGCGCTGGCCGGGTTCGCGGGCATACTTCTGATCACATCAGAGGGCGTCCGAAGCTGGCGCGAGTTGGACCGGGTGGTCGCGTGGTTGGTGAGAGCCGCGACCATTGTGGCCGCCATGGGCATCCTGCAGTACTTCACCGGGCTGAACGTTGCCAGCCTCATCAGGATCCCCGGCCTGCAAGGATTGACAGACTTTGGCAACGCGCTGTCCAGATCCGACCTGAACCGGATCGTGGCTACGTCAGCTCACCCAATTGAACTGGGGGTGATGATGGCCTCAGTCCTGCCGCTCGCGCTGCATCGCAGCCTCCACTCCGAGAAGATCAGCGGATGGTTGCCCACTGCACTGATCGGCGTCAGCGCCCTGATGTCGGTCTCTCGCTCAGCCATCGTCGTCACCGGAATTGCACTGCTGATTCTCATCGTCGGGTGGCCCTGGAGGTGGCGACTGTACGCGTTGCTGGCGGCTCCTGTGCTGGCCCTCGTCGGCAGAGCCGTTCTGCCTGGTTTGCTCGGAACAGTGCGATCGCTCTTCACGGGGCTGGAGGGCGACCCGAGCATTCAGGGCCGCACGGATGACTACCCGCTGGTCGTGCGCTCCGTTGGCGAGAGCCCTCTCTTCGGACAGGGGCTGTTCACTTGGGTCCCCATGGTGTTCCGGACCATCGACAACCAACTCCTGGTACTCCTCCTAGAGATCGGGGTCGTTGGCACTGTGTCGTTCGGCGTCCTGGTCTTGACCGCTGTCTTCCTCGCGTGGACACCGTGGCGCCGGGGTTGCTCGTACGAGGTAAAGCATCTCGGGACCGCAATCTCAGCTTCGGTAGCAGGCATCGTCACCAGCTTCGCTACCTTTGACGCCCTCGCCTTCCGTCAGGTGGCAGGTCTCACCTTCTTCTACATGGGCCTCGCCGGCAGCGTCTGGTGGCTGGCGCGCAAGGAGATCGTCAGCGCATCGACTTCACCAACGTCTTCAACCGCCGCCCCACACGATCCCCCAGCGAGACACGCTCTCTCACCATCCGGCTGATCTCCGCCGGCTGCCAGTCCCGCACGTAGGACGCGCGCGGTGTCAGCCAGCTCGAACTGGGCGCGCGCCCTCCGTCGGAGGTGAACACCTCGCGATAACCGCGCAGGTGGCGGAGCACGCGACGGTCGTAACTGCCGAACGGGATCGCGAACTGATCCACCTCTGCCCCCACCGTCTCTGCCAGCCGCTCCCTGGAGCCGACGGTCTCCCGCAGGAGAGCGGAGTCATCCGTACGCCGCAGGTCCACGTGATCCCAACCGTGGCTGCCGATCCCCATGCCTGCCACACCAAGCTCTCGAACCTCGTCGGGACCGACGTATCCCGACTTGCCCAGCCGGCCGGCGCAGACGTAGAAGCTCGCCTGCAGTCCCCTGTCCACCAACGCGGGCAGGGCATGCGTCACGTCACTGAGATTTCCGTCATCGAAGGTGATCTCGAGGCGCACGGCGCCGTCGGACGGCACCTCGGCAAGGGCGTCGGCGAAGCGGGGCCATTCGTCGATGGGGCACCAGTAGGGCACCTCATCATCGGGCACGCCCCGCGTTGGCTCACCGATGCCGTGGAAGTTGACGATCAGGCGCTCCCCCACCGCGCCGACCCCGGTCACCGTGCCCGTCGCTCAAGGATGAAGCGGTCGAACTCGGCTTCGTCGGACAGCGGTACGTAGGTACGTCCCCACTCGTCCGAATCACCCGGCTCAGGACTGCGGGAGACCTCGTCTGCCCTGGTGCGACCGAGCACGTCGTCGAACACGTCTCCGAAAACTTTGGCCTGGCCAGCCCAGTCGAACAGGGCTGTCACCCGTTCGCGCGCCAGCCTCCCCAACCGGGTCCGCAGTTCAGGGTCCTCGATCAGCAGCTCCACCTCGTCGGCCATGGCGACGACGTCGCCCGAGGGGACATAACGAACGGCCTCTCCGCCGGTCACGCGGGTCTCCGCCAGGTCGAAGGCGACGGCGGGCAACGCGTAGGCCATGTACTCCAGGCTCTTGTTCATTGTGGAGACATCGTTCAGGGGGGTCTTCAGGTCCGGGCAGATCCCGATGTGGGCCCGGCTCAGGTGCTCGGCGATCTCCCGCTTGTCCACCCGTCCGGTGAAGGTCACGACGTCGTCGAGCCCCAGCCGGGTGCACTGCCGCTTGAGGTCTTCCAGACAGTCACCGAACCCCATGAGCGTGGCCCGGATGTCGTCTCGTCCACGCCGTCGCAGTTCCGCCACCAGCTCCAGCACCTGGTCCACGCCGTCCTGGGGCCCCATGATGCCGATGTAGGTGAGCATCGTGACGCCCTCCGGCACCGGGTCGGCCGGGTAGATGGGCCGCATCCGTACTGTGTCCGGGCCGCTGCGCACGACGTCGACCTCGCTGGGCTCACGCCTGCCCCGCCTGATGGCGATACGGCGGTAGGAGTCATTTGTGGAGATCACCCGATCAGCCGTCCGGAAGGTCATCCGCTCCAGCCACCCCAGCCCCTTGAGCTGCAGCCGCTGCCCCAGCGACTTCGGCTGGCCGAACCGGCTGAGGAAGAGTTCGGGGTTGAGGTCGTGGTGGTCGAAGATGAAGCGAACGCCGCGAATCCGCCACAGCAGCGCCAGCAGCCAGTAGGTGTCCGGTGGGTTGCAGGCCTGGATGACGTGAAACCTGCCACCCTCGCGCCACGCGACGGCACTCAGCCACGCGGTGCGCAGCCAGCTGTAGCCGAATTCCAGGGCGTAGCCGGCCAGCCCCTTGGCCTCCGGGGCCGGGCGGTACTTGTAGATGCGGGCGCCGTCGATCACCTCGCGCGCCGCGTCACTTGGCCCCTTGGGGCAGATCAGGCTCACTCGGTAGCCCCGTGCGAGCAATTCGTGGAACTCCAGGAGCACCCGGCGATCCACCTGGATGGGCAGATTCTGGACGATGACGAGGACGTGAGGGTCGATTCCCCCGACGGATCGGCTCATGCGGCGAAGTCTAGGGGCCGAACTCATCGGAAGGGCTTGCGGAAAGAAATCCTGAGGGCAATACTGGGGTCTCCAACGAAACACACGGCGCCCGTCCAACGGAGGCCGGGCAATTCGGGGACATGATCAATCGGGGGATAAATCATGGCCGTCATTCGGACGCTTAATCATGCGCTGCCCATGTTGCAGCCAACCACCACCACTGCCACGCGGAAATTGCGTTGGGTGCTTGCTGCGCGCACCCAACGGTCGGTCCTGCTGGCGGTCGACCTGCTGATGATCACCGTCGGCTTCACTGCAGCAGTCGCCTGGGGCCTGGCCCGCGACCTGATCCACTACACACCCGAGCTCGTGCTCGTCACCGTCGGCCTCTCGGTCGGCTGGCTGATCGCGCTCGCACTGACGGGCACCTACTCTCTGCGGCACCTGCGCGCGGGCTCCGTGGAGTACAAGCGAGCCATCAACGCGACAGCGTGGGCCGCAGGCGTGTTCGGAGTGATGTGCTTCCTGCTGAACTACTCCTACCCGCGAACGATGTTCGTGGTCTGGATCGGCGTAGGCGTCCTCGGTCTGTGCGTTGCGCGCTACCTGCGTCGCCGGGTGATGCACCGCCTGCACGCCATGGAGTTGTTCCAGACACCTGTCATCGTGGCGGGCTCGGACCACCACGTCGACGAGGTCGCCATGGTCCTCAACCGCGAACGCTGGATGGGCTACAAGATGGTCGGCGCGGTCACGCGCCAGCGCCTCCAGGCAACCGCCACCGGGCTTCCTGTGCTCGGGCAGATCGAGGACCTGGTGGACGTCATCGCCTCGCGCAACGTTTCGGTCGTGATCTTCGCAGAGGGGTCCTTCGACAGCCCCAGCGACTTCCGCCGTCTCGCGTGGAAGCTGGAGGAGTCGCAGGTCCAGATGATCGTCGCGCCGACAATGGCCGACGTCAGCGCGGAACGGCTCGTTTTCCGCCCCGTCGCAGGTCTGCCACTGGTGGACGTGGCGCGTCCCACCGCCACCAGGTCACTGCGGTGGTTCAAGAGGGCTTCGGACGTCCTCGCGTCCTCGGTGCTCCTGCTGCTGTTCGCTCCGGTCCTCCTGGCCACGGCCATAGCGGTCAAGCTCGAGGACGGTGGCCCGGTCATCTTCCGGCAGCGGCGCGTCGGTTTGAAGGGCGAGGAGTTCAACTGCCTGAAGTTCCGCAGCATGTGCGTCGACGCAGAGGCCCGGCTGGCCGCACTGCGGGACAAGAACGAGGGCGCCGGGGTGCTGTTCAAGATGGCCGACGACCCGCGGATCACCAAGGTGGGCAAGTTCATCCGCAGGTTCTCGCTCGACGAGTTGCCGCAGCTGTGGAACGCGCTGCGCGGGGACATGAGCCTCGTCGGGCCCCGCCCTGCGCTGCCGCGTGAGGTGGAGCAGTACGACACCGACACCCGACGCCGCCTGCAGGTGAGGCCGGGCCTCACCGGCCTGTGGCAGGTCTCGGGGCGCTCGCGCCTCTCGTGGGAGGACACCGTCCGCCTGGACCTGTACTACGTGGACAACTGGTCTGTGGTCCAGGACTTGATGATCCTGGTCAAGACCGCGCGTGCGGTCATTGGATCTGCCGGCGCCTACTGAACCGGACCCCCGACCATGGCCGTACAATTGGGCCCGTCCCCGGAAAAGGCATTCCGGAGGGCGGGCCCAATTCGGCCGTTCCCCGCTCTTGCGCGCAAACCGATATCGGAGGCGGATAGCCACCCGCCCACGAAAGAGTGAAACCGCGAAAAAGGACTTGCGGGACTGCGTTTTCCCGTACTGATCCTTTTGCGAGAGTGGATGCGACAGAGGATTGGCGCTCACTGACCCGGCGCGCCTGTCCCCGTGTCCGGCAACGGGACTACGCTGGCCCCATGGAGACGCACCCCAACCTGATGGCATCCGACGTGGTGGTCCACCTGCCGGACGACCCGGCCCTGCTCGACATCGAGGAGTCCGGCCGCGATCACTTCCTGGAGGTCGTGGGGCGTCACCCCGCATCCTCCCTCTGTTGGGCGCTGCTGGCCGAGACCTGCCTGCGCTCCGATGACCTGGGGTCCACCGTCGCCGCCTACGCCTACGCACGGACGGGTTACCACCGCGGACTGGACCAGTTGCGTCGCAACGGCTGGAAGGGAGCCGGCCAGATTCCGTGGGAGCACGAACCGAACCGGGGGTTCCTGAGGGCGGTCCACGCGCTCGGGGTCGCCGCGGGTCGTCTGGGCGAGAACGACGAGGAAGCCCGCTGCGCCCAGTTCCTGCGCGACTCCTCCGAAACGGCCTACTCGATCCTGTCCGGGGCGGCCGGGTCCGTACCCGAGGGCCAGTAGCAGCGGAGGTCGGTCGGATGGAACAGCGAGTGAGCTTCATCACGCTGGCCGTGGCCGACGTCGACGTCAGCCGGGCCTTCTACGTCGAGGGGCTGGGCTGGCAACCGATCCTTGACGCCGGCGAGGTCATCATGCTCCCCGTGGCCGAACGCCTGATCCTGTCCTTGTGGTCGGTCGCCGGCTTCGCCGCCGAGCTGGGAGAAGCTCCCGCCCCGGGGCTGGCGCCCATCACCCTCAGCCACAACGTCGCCACGCGCGAAGAGGTGGACGCGGTCCTCAGGGAGGCAGCCGCGCTTGGGGCCCGCGTCAACAGTGCGCAGCAGCGGGAATGGGGAGGCTACTCCGGCTACTTCGCCGACCCGGACGGTTTCCGGTGGGAGATTGCGGTCAATCCGGGCGAGACCGGGGCCTTCGTTCTGCCTCCGCGGTGATCCGCGGCCTCTGACGCGTGCGGGAGCCGGGCCTGCGTGCCGTAAACTCCTCCCGTCGCCCATACTGAGGAGCCCCCATGCCCATCCGCAACGACCTGCGCAACGTCGCGATCGTCGCCCACGTCGACCACGGCAAGACCACCATGGTCGATGCCATGCTCTGGCAGTCGGGTGCCTTCCGGGAGGGGTCAGACGTCAACAACCGGGTCATGGACTCCATGGATCTCGAACGCGAGAAGGGGATCACCATCCTCGCGAAGAACACCGCCGTGCAGCACAAGCGTCCCGACGGCCACGAGGTCACCATCAACATCATCGACACCCCCGGGCACGCGGACTTCGGCGGTGAGGTCGAGCGAGGCCTGGAAATGGTCGACGGCGTGGTGCTGCTCGTCGACTCCTCCGAGGGTCCGCTCCCCCAGACGCGGTTCGTGCTCCGCAAGGCGCTGGCCAAGAAGCTGCCCCTCATCGTCGTGATCAACAAGGTCGACCGCCCCGACGCCCGGATCAGCCACGTCGTCGAAGCCACCTACGACCTGTTCATGGACCTGCTCGACGACGACGCCGGCGACGCCCTCGACTTCCCCATCGTCTTCGCCTCGGCGAAGGCGGGTCGCGCCTCGCTCACGCAGCCGGCCGACGGCGAGATGCCCGACTCGCCGGACCTGATGCCGCTGTTCGACACCATCATGGACCACGTCCCCGCACCCGCCTACGAGGAGGGCGCGACGCTGCAGGCGCACGTGACCAACCTCGACGCCTCGCCCTACCTCGGGCGACTGGCGCTGCTGCGCGTGGTGGCCGGTGAACTCAGGCGCGGTCAGCAGGTGGCCTGGTGCCGGGCCGACGGGACCATCCAGAACGTGAAGCTCACCGAGTTGCTCAGGACCGTCGCTCTGGACCGCGTCCCGGCGGACAGCGCCGGCCCGGGCGACATCGTCGCCATTGCGGGCATCCCTGAGATCACGATCGGCGAAACCCTGTCAGATCCCGAGAACCCCAAGCCGCTCCCCCTCATCCATGTGGACCAGCCGTCGATCTCGATGACGATCGGCATCAACACCTCGCCGCTGGCCGGCAAGTCCGGCAAGAACCTGACGGCCCGGCTCGTGAAGAACCGCCTGGAGCAGGAACTCGTCGGCAATGTGTCGATCCGCGTGAACACGACCGAGCGGCCCGACACCTGGGAGGTCCAGGGCCGAGGCGAACTCCAGCTGGCGATCCTGGTGGAGATGATGCGCCGCGAGAGCTTCGAACTCACCGTCGGCAAGCCGCAGGTGGTCACGCAGATCATCGACGGCAAGGTCCACGAGCCCATCGAGCGCCTCACGATCGACATCCCGGAAGACTTCGTCGGTGTGGTCACCCAGCTGATGGGGCTGCGGCGCGGCCGAATGGAGCAGATGGTCAACCACGGCACCGGCTGGGTGCGGCTCGAGTTCATCGTCCCGGCGCGCGGCCTGATCGGATTTCGCACCGAGTTCCTGACCGAGACCCGCGGCACAGGCATCATGAACCACGTCGCCGAGGGCTACGAGCCGTGGGCGGGTGACTTCCGCAGCCGCCCTACCGGCTCTCTGGTGGCCGACCGCACCGGCGTGGTCACTTCCTATGCCCTGTTCAACCTCCAGGAACGCGGAACGATGTTCGTCGGCCCGGGCGCAGAGGTCTACGAGGGCATGATCGTGGGCGAGAACCCCCGGGCCGAGGACATGGACGTCAATCCCACCAAGGAGAAGAAGCTCACCAACGTGCGCTCCTCCACCGGCGACGAACTGGAACGACTGATCCCTGCCAAGAACCTCTCCATGGAGCAGGCGCTGGAGTTCTGCGCGGGCGATGAGTGCCTCGAGGTCACCCCGGACATCGTCCGGATCCGGAAGGTGACACTCTCGGCCAACGAGCGCGCCAAGCAGAACCGGTCCAGGAAGGGCTGAGTGCGCTCGGCGTCGGCTCCTCAGTAGCCGACGCGCCACCCCTCTACGATTCCGCGCGCGTAGGCCGCCTGGGCCACATGGGCGACGGCGTCGTCGATGGTGCTGATGATCCGGACGCCGCGGGTCACGGGCGGGTCCCAGGAGGTGTCCACCACTTCCGACAACTGAGCCGGTGTGAGTCCGGCGATGTAGTCCACGGCAGCTTCGACGACGTCGCTCAGGTAGGCGAGCAGTTCTGCTGGGTCGGCGATCCGCAGGCGCTCGACTTCCGCAGCACCGTCACCGAATCCGATCTCGTCATCACCCCGCCCCACCCCGAGGCGAGTGGCCCAGCCCCCGTCCTGCCAGACCTGCCTCGATCCCTTCAGGTGGGCGAGCTGCGCGTCCTGCTGACGCGCCGCGTGCCAGATCAGCCAGGCGACGGAGTTGCCCCGGCCTCCGGGCATGGCGTGCAGTGTCTCCTGGCCGATCCCGTCGAGAACGGCCCTGGCGGATTCGACGGGACGGCGCGCGGCATCACTGAGGATCTGGATGTGGTCCATGCACCCATCCTTCCAGCCTCAGTTGAGGCAGGCGAGCTCCCGGATCATGTTTGAGCGCGCCTGGTCCTCCCACAGGTGCCTGCCCTGCCAGGTGCTGAAGAGCCAGTCGCGCTGCATGAACCGGACCAGGAACCTGCTGCGGCCGACGGCCCACTGATCAGTGGTGAGTTGCGGGAACTCGGCGCGCAGGCCTGCGATGTTGTCCACGTACTGGTCCCATTCCGATCCCATGCCGCTGAGGTCCGCGTCGCAGAGCCGTGCGCCCGGCAGATCCTCTGGGTCCGGCTGGTGGTGGGTGGTCAGCATGATCAGGCGTTGCACCTCGAGCACATCCGGAGCGGGCAGGTGGGTGGCCAGCAGTTCCCCCGCGAGCCGGGCCGAGGCCTCCTCGTCGGCCGGGGTGGTGTTGGTGTGTACGGCATCGTGGAACCAGAAGGCGATGCGCTCGAGTGGCTGCCCACCCAGGATGTCGAGCGCCTGCAGGCCCGCAACCAGATGGGTTGTGGAGTGGTAGGCGCGATGCGGCTCGGACCAGCGCTCGAGGAGGCCGTCGATGAGCTGCGGTGGTAGCTGCGCGGTCACCACAGGCGGACCAATCCGTACGCAAGACCCGCGAATGCGGCAGCCCAGAGCATGCTCGCGAAGGTGCCGATGATGAAGAGCTCGCCCTTGCTGCCAGTGGGGGTGCGAAGCTCTGGATACCGGCCGATGCTCTTGACGCCCAGCACGACGGCGATGCCGGCGGGAAACCCCGACAGGACCGAGGCGAACAGGGCGGCTCGTTCCAGCAGCCCGATCCAGTAGCCGCCGGGCAGTTCCTTCTGGGCGCCCACGATGCCCGGAACCGACTCCGAGTCCGGCGGAGCCTGGACTCTGGCGATGCGTCGCAGCAGGGTTCTGACGGGAGCGGTCCCCAGCGGGACGGCGATGACGAAGCAGGTCAGGACGATCAGTCCTTTGAGCACGAAGTCCAACACGTCACTCCCGGTGGGTTCTGTCCTGAGTCGCTATTGTCACACGGCACCCTGACACTCCTTTCCGCAGCCCTCCCAAAGGCCTTCATCTGGCGGTAGTTAAGGTAAGCTCTTCACATGAGCAAGATGAAGGTAATGCCTGAATGCGTTGGTCTGCTCGCCGATCTGGTCGGGTCTCGGCTCACGGACCGCGTCCGCACCCACGCTGCGGTCCTGCGGGCCATCGAAGCAGTGAACGGACGTGTCGCAGCACTCGATCCACTGCGTGTCACGGTGGGTGACGAGTTGCAGGGCGTCTACCAGTCGCTGGGGGCTGCGTTCACCGCCAGTTGGCTCCTGCGCACCGAACTCCTCGGTCAGGCTGACCTGCGCTTCGGTCTGGGCGGAGGGGAGGTCCGCGTCGTCGACGAGGTCCGCGGCATCCAGGACGGGAGCGCGTGGTGGCTGGCGCGGGAGGCCATCGACTGGGTCGCCAAGCAGGCAGGCGACCCGGGCTACCGCCTCGTGCGCACGGCTGTCCGCGACGAGCGAGCCGTCGCCACGCCGTCGGCAGATGCCTGCCTGCGACTGGTGGAGACGAGCACCGCGCGCCTGCGCGAGGGCACGCGCCGGAGTCTGGACGGGTTGCTGGCAGGGCTGGACAATGCCGAAGTGGCCAGGCGGGAGGAGATCAGCCCCTCCGCGAACTCCCAGCGCGTCAACCACAACGACCTTCGGGTGCTCGCCGACGCCATCACCGCCCTCGGCAATCTGCCCTGACCCGAAGGACCCTCAGTCCTCCGAGGCCTCGTCACTGAGATCGGCATCCAGCCCACGGTTCCTGCGGCCCCGCTGGACTATCAGTTGGTCCACCGGCCGGATCACAGAGGAGTCCTTGTCGTCGTAGTCATGCAGGTCCAGGAACAGCCGCATGGCGTTGAGCCGGGCGCGCTTCTTGTCGTTGGACTTGATCCGGTACCACGGGGCGATCTCGGTGTCGGTGTGCTTCAGCATCGCCGTCTTGGCCTCGGTGTAGGCCTCCCACCGATCCAGCGACTCCAGGTCCATCGGCGAGAGCTTCCACCGTCGGACCGGGTCGATCTGGCGGATCGCGAACCGCGTCCGCTGCTCCCGCTGGGTGACTGAGAACCACAACTTCGTGACCGTGATGCCGGACTCGATCAGCATCTCCTCGAACAGCGGCGCCTGCCGGATGAAGCTCTGGTACTCGTCGTCGGTGCAGAACCCCATCACCGGCTCGACGACCGCCCGGTTGTACCAGGAGCGGTCGAACAGGACCATCTCCCCGTTGGTGGGCAGGTGCTGGATGTAGCGCTGGAAGTACCACTGCCCCCGCTCACGCTCATTGGGCTTGTCGAGCGCGACCACCCGGGCCCACCTGGGGTTGAGGTGTTCGGTGAAGCGCTTGATGGCGCCTCCCTTTCCCGCTGCGTCGCGACCCTCGAACAGGATGATGTGCTTGGTGCCGCGGTCCTGTGCCGAGTACTGGAATTTCAGCAACTCGATGTGCAGCGCACGCTTCTCCTCCTCGTACTCCTCTCGGCCCAGGAGGTGGTCGTAGGGGTACTTGTCCCGCCAGGTCTCTACGGCGTTGCCCATCGGGTCGATGAGGACCTGGTCCTCCCCGTGCACGTCGCCGACGGTGAAACCCTCCTCGCGGAGGGTGTCGATGAACTCCCGCAGGTTCTGGTTCATGTCACCAACTCTGGCACTGCCGGGCAAACCGGCTGCCCGATCAGCGGACCGGCAGCCCACCTGTTTGGCACCATCGGCAAAGATCAGGACATGACAGAAATCACACTCAAGGGCAATCCGGTGACCACCCACAGCTCGCTGCCCGAGGTCGGGTCCATGGCCCCGGACTTCGAACTCGTCGGCATCGATCTCGGTCCGGTCCGGAAGTCCGACTTCGCCGGACAGAAGCTCGTCCTCAACATCTTTCCCAGTCTGGACACCGGCGTCTGCGCCACCAGCGTGCGCACCTTCAACGAACGCGCTGCCGGCCTGGAGGGCACCACGGTCCTGTGTGTCTCACGTGACTTGCCCTTCGCCCAGAAGCGCTTCTGCGGCGCCGAGGGCATCGAGGACGTCGTCCTTGCCTCGGACTTCCGCAACACCCTCGGCGAGGACTACGGGGTCACCATGGTCAGCGGACCGATGGAAGGGCTCCTGTCGCGGGCCGTCGTCGTGATCGACGAGGACGGTCGCGTGGCGTACACCGAGCAACTGCCGGAGATCGGCACCGAGCCCGACTACGACGCCGCCCTCGCAGCGCTCGCCTGAAACCGGGCACCAGTCAGGGGCCGGGCTCACCCTTCGGTGGCAGTCCGGCCCTTGCCGTCCCCTGCTTGAGCGAGTCCGTGCGGTCCTTCCTGACCCCATGTGGTCGCGAGGCCTCGGCCATCGTGAGAGAGCCCACCCACATCGCGATCACGCCGATGGCTGAATTGAATGCCTCCGGGTGCAGAACGGTTCCGAACTGCCACACCAGCATGGAACCGGCAATGAGAAGCAGGAACGCGAGGATGGCCACGTCCCGGTCCTGGCGGACGCCGAGTTGCGGGATGAGCTTGTACTCGAGGGCACCGATCAGCGGGCAGATGACCAGCACGAGCACGATTCCCACCAGCACCACCATGGGCTGCGACACCAGGATCCCCGAGAGCGCGGGCACCATCCTGGCCACGACCAGCAGCAGTCCCCCACCGATCAGCAGGCACGGCACGTGCCACAGGTAGACCGTCATCATCAGCGCGTTCAGCCTTGCGATGAACCGCTCCACGCGCGGGGGCAGCGTTCTCAACCACCCCGCCCGTTCCACCAGCCCCAGGACCGCGGCCTGCGCGAACCCCAGCAGAGCCATGGCGAGCGTGGGAGGGATGTGGTTGGCCACCGGCATGTTCCCGAACCCCACGGCGGATTCGGGGTAGCCGAACCGGGTGACCAGGACGACGATGCCGAGAGCCGCCAGGATGATCGTCAACCAGGCTCGCCATGCCCTTCCGTGCCTGAACCAGCCCCGCTGGTAGGCGATTCCCAGCTGGTGGCACAACGGCCAGACCAGGAACATGTTCAGCTGGCCGATGCCAGTGTCCCTATCGACGATGATGCTGCGGTCCACGACGAGGATCGCCGCCATCATCACCACCAGGACCCAACCTCCGAACCTGTCGTGCAACTGCACCAGCAGCGGGGCGAACAGCACC
Organism: Tessaracoccus sp. OS52; assembly: GCF_020687685.1. Classification (GTDB taxonomy): domain Bacteria; phylum Actinomycetota; class Actinomycetes; order Propionibacteriales; family Propionibacteriaceae; genus Arachnia. Next base: position 26,048 of record NZ_JAJEWM010000006.1, read on the forward strand.
AGCACCAGGTAGACGGAGATGAACCACAGCAGCTTCATCAGCGCCGAAGTCAGCTCCACCGCCACCTCGACGCTCCACAGCCAGGCCGCGACACTGCCGAGGATCGCGAAGAAGGTCACGAAGATGCCGAGTCCCCCGGTGAGACGCCGGCCGCGGTTGGCCAGGAAGTGTCCGTAACCAGTACCGCGGGCCCTCATCTTGTCCACGATCAGGGCGTGGGAGAACCCGCCGCACACGAAGAACACGGGCATGGCCATCAGGAACCAGGACAACCAGAAGATCCAGCGCGGCGGGTGCCACTGGTCCACGACGAGGCCGTCGGGCGTGATGGCTCCCTGGTAGACGAACCCGTGGAAGACCACGACGATCAGCACCGAGGTGGCGCGGGCGACGTCGATGGTGTGATTGCGCCGCTTCTCCACGGCAACCACCTGTCGGTCCTCCACGAGACCCGACCTTACTGGCAAGCGGGAGAAATGACCGGGCAGCGCTACCGGAGGACCGGCCGCACGTGCAGCCCCACCTCGGGGTCCACGAGGATCTCCTGCGCCGCCGGGATGCCGTCGGCCAGCAGGGTGGCCTCGACGGGCACGTTGCGCTTGACCAGCCCAAGGGCCACGGGGCCGAGTTCGTGGTGGCGGGCGCTGGAGCCGACGAATCCGACGGCGCGCCCGTCCAGTTCCAGTTGCGCCCCGGGCGCAGGCAGTTCCAGCAGGGAACCGTCCAGGTGCAACTGCACAAGCCGACGCGGCGGCCGGCCGAGCGTGTGGACGCGGGCCACGGTCTCCTGACCCCGGTAGCACCCCTTGTCCAGGTGCGTTCCCAGCAGCCCGATTTCATTGGGGATGGTCTTGTGGTCGGTGTCCACGAAGATCCTCGGCACCCCGGCGGCGATCCGCGCGGCCTCGAAGGCCCATGTGCCGACGGGCGTCCCGGCCTCCGGGAGCGCGGTGCCGGCGGGGAGGAACACCTCCGACCCGCCCAGCTCACTGTCGCGGACCACGACGCCTTCCCCGACTGCCACCTGGTGACCGAACCAGGCCAGCTGCAGATCCTTGCGCAGGGAGACCTCGACCCGGAGCATGAACCGCATCCTGTCGAGGAACGCCACCAGGTCCGCACCCCTGCCGGGCTCGGTCCAGCCGAGCAGGCGCTCCCCGTCGTCGACGGCGTAGAGGACGTGCTCGATGTGTCCGGTGGGTGACAGGAGCAGCATGCTGGTTGCCGCGCCGGCACGCAGCGACGTGAGGTGCTGGGTTGTCAGGTTGTGGAGCCAGTCCAGCCGGTCCGGGCCCGACACCTCGATGATGTCCCGATTCCCCAGCGCAGCCACGCCGTGACCATCCGCCATCGCACGTGCCTCCGCGACGGGGTTGCCGTAGTGCCATACGAGGCCGGCGTCGACGCCCTCCTCCACCTGGACGGCCATCTACTGCCTCGCCAGCCGGGCCCACATGTGCGGGCGGAGCTCATGCTCGGTGGTGGCGCGGTCGATCGCGTACATGAGGTCGCCCTCGACCTTGCCGTAGAGCCGCTGCTCGGCGGAATGGGTCACCTCGGCTCCCGAGGTGCGGACGACGGCGTCTGTCTGGAGGTCGATGCGGGTCACCTGGATCTTCCCGACGAAGATCTGGGTCCACCCGTTCGCGTTGGCCATCACCACCTCGACACTCGCGTCCGGGGCAGGCCGCCAGAAGCTGGTCTCCATGTCCAACGGTGCGCTGGGCTTGCCGTCCTCGCCCAGCAGGAAGGTCTGCGAGGCGCACAGCAGGTAGTCGCCGCCGTTGTGGCTGAAGTCGATGCGCTGTTCGAAGGTGAAGGCATCGCCGTTGTGGTCGGTGCCGTTGCCGGTGCCCTCCCAGCGGCCCACCAACCAACCGAGCGCCGTCAGCTTGGGGTTCAGGCCCTCGGGGACCTCGATGTCAATCTGCATCTTCTCGCCTCCATGTAGAAACCGCCGAGGCAACCGCGAAGCCCACCCCGACCAGCGCGGCCAGCGCCAGTGCGCAGCTGAAGGCGATCAGGATCCAGACGCTCACGATTCCCACGCTGCCCGAGTCTACTGCTCTCGGTGAGGACCCTCGGCGACGCTGGTGTAGACAGGAGACATGCGCGCAGTGATCACCCGGGTGTCCCAGGCTTCGGTGACCGTGGACGGCGAGGTCGTCGCCGAACTGCCCCGTCCCGGCCTGCTGGTACTGGCCGGCGTGGGGCGCGACGAGGACCCCGGGCATCCGGCCAAGCTCGCCGGCAAGATCCACAAGCTGCGCATCCTCGACGGTGCCCGCTCGGCCGCGCAGACCGGCGCCCCCATCCTCGTGGTGAGCCAGTTCACGCTGTTCGCGTCCACCCGCAAAGGCGGGGTCCCCTCGTGGAGCAGGGCAGCGTCGGCGGCGGAAGCGGAGCCCCTGGTGGAACTCCTGTGCGAAGAACTGGAGGCGCTGGGCGCCGAGGTCCACCGCGGCCGGTTCGGTGCGCACATGGACGTTGCCTCGGTCAACGACGGTCCGATCACCATCTGGATCGACACGGCCAACCCGGACTGAGCCTGCAGCGGCGACCCTAGGCAGTCGTGAGGAAGTCCAGGGCGCTGATGGACACGGCGTCGCTGGCCGGGTCCGTGGCACCTGTGACCGTGACGTCGAGGATGGTCATCTTCACCCAGTCCGCCTTGACCGGGGGGAACCTGACCTCCTGCGGCAGGCGGTCGTTGGCCGCCAGGCCCTGGAGCGTCCAGGACCCGTCGGAGAACGTCCACTTGACGGAAAGGACCCTGCGCTCGGCGAGGTAGGCGTCGGTTCGCACGGTGTTGCCGTTGACTAGCCGCACACCCACGACGGGCTGTGACGGGTCGAGGGTGAAGGTGAGCTCCTCGTCGACCCCGGAGCCCTCGCAACGCCAGATGGTGTTGGGATTTCCGTCCAGGAGGTGGTCCGGACCCTCGTTCGTGGGGCCCTGACGGCAGGCCCCGCGCGCGTCCAGGACCGCCAGGTTCCGAACGGGGCCATCGTAGGGGACCAGTGTCGGGCCGGTGGACGTCGATGACGTGGGGGAAGAGCTCTGCGAGACGCTCGGTGACCCACTTCCGGTCGCCTGCGGCGAGCCGTCACCCCCCAACATGAGCAGCCGGCCGATCCCGAACCCGAGCAGCAGCGCTCCGAGCACACCGGCGACCACCAGACGGGGTGCCACCCCGCGGCCGAACGGCCGGCGCGGCGTCACCGCCTCGGACGACTGCTCCGTGCCGCCGTCGCTCTTCTCCTGCCCGACGTCGACGGATTCCTGGGACGCCTGTTCCCGGAAGAACTCGTCTGGCAGGCGGTTGGGCATGGGGTACATGCTACGCGGCTGTCCGTCCGGCCCGCCGGTCAGCAGCGGTGGCGAAGCCGCCGGGGTGAATCCATTAGGATTGTCACGGTCTGAACCGGTTGGGAGGCGAACATGGGCAACGTGCTGTTCGTGTCCCAGCGTCCCGACGCCGCCGGACTCCTCGCCCTGCTGAGCCACTCCACCACCGTTGCCGCCAACTCCGAGGATGCCCTCAAGCGCATCGACAACGCCGATGTCGTGCTTGCCGACGGCCGCGAGGACCTCGCCTGGGCACGAGCTGTGACGGCCACGCTCCGCTCGGCCCGCGAGGACGCACCCATCCTCCTGCTGGTTCCGGTGAACGGGATCTCGCTGATCGGCAGGGACTGGGGCTTCACCGATTTCGTCGTCGACGGTGCCGAGCCCTCCGAACTGGACGCGCGCATCCGCCTGCTGGTGCGTTCAGCGGACGCCTCCCGGGTGCTGGTGGCCGGGCCCATCCGGATCGACGAGGCGGCTTACCATGCCACCCTTTCCGGCGAGCCTCTCGACCTCACCTACACGGAGTTCGAACTCCTGCGCTACCTGATGCAGCACCCGGGCCGGGTCCTCACCCGCGAGGTGCTCCTGAGCCAGGTGTGGGGCTACGACTACTTCGGGGGCACCCGGACCGTGGACGTGCACGTGCGCCGGTTGCGGGCGAAGCTGGGCCAGTACGACTCCTACATCGGTACAGTGCGAAACGTCGGCTACCGCTTCACCAGCGTCCGGGAGGGCCGTGATGTTCAAGACAGACCAACCTGACCGCAGCACTCGCGACGCCATCCTCGCGCTCGCCGCGGAACTGGAGACCGCCGACGGCACCGGCCCGCTGAACGAGTCGGCCACCCTCGTGGTCCGGGGCGAGCGGCCCGGCACCTTCTACATCTCCCTCGCCGACGACGTGCTCGCCGGGTTCGCCGTCGCCGACCCCCGCGAGGCCACCATCGTGGCGGGCGTCCGCCCTTCTCACCGACGACGCGGCCTCGGCTCAGGACTGCTGAGCGCGGCTCTTGACGATTTCGGTGACTACTCGGTGTGGGCCTTCGGGACCCAGCCGGGCGCCGTCGGGCTGGCCGAGCACCTCGGGCTCGTGGCCGCGCGCGGGTTGCTCAAGCTGGGGCGCGCCCTGGGGGAAGAGCGCGTGGGTCCCATCCCGGAGGGGTACCGGATCACCACCTACCACGACTCCGACGCCGAACAGGTGGTGGCAGTCAACGCAGCGGCGTTCGCCCACCATCCCGAACAGGGCAAGCTGACCGTCGAGGAGTTCCACGGACTCACCCTGCAACCATGGTTCTCTCCCGAGGGCCTGTTCGTGGGAAGGCAGGGCGACGAGGTGGCCGGGTTCCACTGGACGAAGCGCCACGATGCCGACAACGGAGAGGTCTACGTGCTGGCCGTGCACCCTGATCACGGCGGCGTCGGCCTGGGCAGGGTCCTGCTGGAGACGGGACTCGCACACCTGGAGGACATCGGCTGCAAGGCCGTGCACCTCTACGTGGAGGCCGAGGCCCAGCGGGTGGTGCGGATGTACCGTTCGGCTAACTTTGAACAGATCAACCTTGACACCAGTTACAGACGCGAGGACGCATGAGCACGCAGCCTGCCCCCTACCTGCCCGAGGACCGGTTCGCCGATCGCGAGATGGATTGGCTCGAGTTCAACAACCGGGTGCTGGACCTGGCCAAGGACGGGCCTCGCGTCCCCTTGATCGAGCGCGCGAAGTTCGCCGCCATCTTCTCCAGCAACCTCGATGAGTTCTTCATGGTGCGCGTGGCAGGCCTGAAGCGGCGCATCCAGGCGGGTGTGGCCGTGCGGACCGTGACGGGCCAGATGCCCGGCGAACTGCACTCCGCCATCCTGCGCAGGACCGCGGAGCTGGTGGCCGAGCAGTCGCGCGTGTTCCAGGACGAGCTGCGGCCCGAACTGAAGGCCCAGGGGATCGAGATCCTGACGTGGGCGGAACTGACCGCTGCGGAGAAGGACAGGATGCGCACGCTGTTCGCCGAGCGCATCTTCCCCGTGCTCACGCCGCTGGCTGTCGACCCTTCCCACCCCTTCCCCTACATCTCCGGGCTGAGCATCAACCTGGCCGTGCTGCTGAAACACCCCACCACCGGCGCCGAACAGTTCGCGCGCGTCAAGGTGCCTGCCATCCTCGATCGGTTCATCAAGCTCGCCGAGGGCCGGTTCGTACCGCTGGAGGAGGTCATCGGCCGCCACCTCGGGCAGCTGTTCACCGGCAGGGTGGTGCTGAGCTACACGACCTTCCGCGTCACCCGCAACGAGGACATCGAGGTTGAGGAGGACGACGCGGAGAACCTCCTGTTCGCCCTCGAGAAGGAGCTCCTGCGCCGCAAGGTGGGTCGCCCGCCGGTCCGGCTTGAGGTGGAGGAGGACATCGACGAGAAGATCCTGCAACTCCTCATGGCGGAGATGGAGATCCACCCGGACGAGGTCTTCCACCTGCCGCGGCCGCTTGACCTCACCGGGCTGTTCGCGCTGGCGGACACCTCCCGCGAGGACCTGCTCTACCCCAACTTCCTGCCCATCACGCATCCGGACCTCGCCGAGGTGGAGAGCGCCAGCCCGGCGGACATGTTCAAGGCCCTCAAGAGGCGCGACGTCCTGGTGCAGCACCCCTACGACTCGTTCGCCACCTCCGTGCAGAGGTTCGTCGAACAGGCGGCGGCGGACCCCCATGTCCTGGCCATCAAGCAGACCCTCTACCGGACATCGGGCGACTCACCCATTGTCGACGCCCTGATCGAGGCCGCGGCGGCGGGCAAGCAGGTCCTGGCCGTGGTGGAGATCAAGGCGCGTTTCGACGAGCAGGCCAACATCGGCTGGGCCCGCAAGCTGGAGCAGGCGGGCGTCCACGTCGTCTACGGCATGGTCGGGCTCAAGACCCACTGCAAGCTGTGCCTGGTGGTCCGGACCGAGAGCGACGGGCTGCGGCGTTACGCCCACATCGGCACTGGCAACTACAACCCCAAGACGGCCCGCACCTACGAGGACATGGGGTTGCTCACCAGCAATCCCATCATCACCGACGACGTCGCCCGGCTGTTCAACCACCTCTCGGGCATGACCGCCGAGACCAACTACCGGCGCCTGCTGGTGGCCCCGCACGGCATCCGGTCGGGTCTGCTGGCCTACATCGACCGGGAGATCGCCAACCACCGAGCCGGCAAGCCCGCGGGGATCCGCATCAAGGTCAACTCCGCAGTTGACGAGGCCCTGATCGACGCCTTCTACCGGGCCTCCCAGGCGGGGGTGCCGGTGGATCTGTGGGTGCGCGGCATCTGCACCATCCGTCCGGGCGTCCCGGGCCTGAGCGAGAACATCAGGGTGCGCTCCATCCTTGGACGCTTCCTGGAGCACTCCCGCGTGTTCTGGTTCGCGGGCGCCGGCAGGCCAACGGTCGGCATCGGTTCGGCCGACCTGATGCACCGCAACCTGGACCGCCGGGTGGAGGCCGTCGTGGGGCTGACCAACCCTTCGCACGTCCGGCGGATCGAAGAGCTGTTCGACCTGGCCTTCGCGCCCGACACCGTTCACTGGGAGCTCGTGGACACCACCTGGACGGCCCACACCCACGACTCCGACGGCAACCCCTTGGTGGACCTGCAGTCGACCCTGATCCGGCAGGCTGCGTCCCGGCGGGCGCGATGACCAAGCAGCCGAAGGTCATCGCGGCCGGCGGCGTGGTGCTGCGGCGCCAGGGCGACGAGCAGCAGGTCCTGCTGGTCTACCGCCGCAGGTACGACGACTGGTCCCTGCCGAAGGGCAAGGGGCAGGTGGACGAGTACCTCCCCGAGACGGCGGTCCGCGAGATCCTGGAGGAGACAGGCGTCCAGGCGAAACTGGACCTCCGGCTGCCCACCGTCCGCTACGACGTCGCGAAGGGTCCCAAGGCAACCCATTACTGGCGGGCGAGCGTGCTCAGCGAGGCTGTCCGCGCCCCCGACGACGAGGTTGAGCAGGCGCAATGGTTCCCCGTGGATGAGGCCATGGAGAAGGTCACCTACGAAGACGAGCGCCCGGTCATCCGGGAGGCCGTGGAGCAGCCGCACACCAACGTCCTGCTGCTGGTTCGCCACGGCAAGGCGATGCTCCGCAAGGACTGGACGGGCCCCGACCAGAAGCGCCGGCTGACCGGCCGCGGGAGGCGGCAGGCAGAGGACCTCGTCGGACTGCTGACGACCTTCGGCGTCGGACGCCTGACCAGTTCGTCGGCCCGCCGCTGCATGGACACGCTCAAGCCGTACGCCGACGAGTACGGGCTGGAGGTGGAGGGGATAGACCTGTTCACCGAGGAGGAGGGGACGAAGCACCCCAAGAGGGTCGCCCAGCGAATGGCTGAACTCGCCTCGTCGCTCACCTGCCCCACTGCCTTGTGCGGCCACCGTCCGGTGCTGCCCGCCATGTACAGGGGCCTCGGTCTGGAGCCGCGCCCGATGGTGGTGGGCGAGGCGCTGGCGGTGCATCTCCTGCCCGACGGCACCGTCCTGCGTTCCGAAGTGCTCAAACCGACTGCCTGACCGGCACGGGGCGGGCTGCGGGCGAGCAAGGTAACGAACTGACAACAACTACCCCCTCGTCGCACCCGGGACACAGAACTCGCTGAAAGTTCACCTTCCGTTAACCAAGAGTGCGCTGATGCTTCACCTTCCCGGAATAGCTTCACGGATGTAGAACGTCCGTTCCACGGGCCTGAGGCCCGCCCAGTACGTCAAACCCCGGAAGGGAAACAAATGAAGTTGCGTCTGTCCGCAGCCCTTGGCCTGAGCGCTGCCCTGCTGCTCTCCGCATGCGCCGCCAACGAGCAGCCCACCGATCAGGAAACCACCGCAGACACCACCGCGGTCGCCACTGATGGCAACTCCGAAGCAACCACCGATGCGACCGAGTCCGAGGCCCCGTCCGACCTGTCGGGCAGCCTGAACGGCATCGGTTCCTCGGCCATGAACGTGGCCCAGACGAACTGGATCGCAGAATTCCAGACCGCCAACCCCGGCGTGACCGTCCTCTACTCCCCTGATGGCTCCGGCGCAGGCCGTGACGCCTTCACGGGCGGCGGCGCCGATTTCGCTGGCTCTGACCGCGCTTTCAAGGCCGACGAGAACGTCGCCGGCGCCTTCGCCAACTGCACCCCCGAGTCGATCGCCTACGACCTGCCGGTCTACATCTCCCCGATCGCCGTGATCTTCAACGTCGAGGGCGTCGAGGAACTCAACCTCACCCCGGCCGTGCTCGCAGGCATTTTCGCCGGTGACATCACCAACTGGAACGCGCCCGAGATCGCTGAACTCAACGAGGGCGCAGAACTGCCTGACCTCGCCATCACCCCGGTGCACCGCTCCGACGACTCGGGCACCACCGAGAACTTCACCGACTACCTCAACAAGGCAGCCGGCGACGTCTGGACCAACGAGGCCGACGGCGAATGGCCGATCCAGGGCGGCGAAGCTGCCAAGGGCACCTCCGGTGTCGTGGCGGCCGTCACCAACGGTGTCGGGGCCATCGGCTACGCCGACGCCTCGCAGGCAGAGGGCCTTTCCATCGCCAAGGTGGGCAAGGACGGCGAGTTCTTCGGCCCCACCGCCGAGGACGCTGCGGCAGCCGTCGAGGCCTCCCCCGTTGAGGAGGGCCGCGAGGAGCACGACCTGGCCCTCGAACTGGACCGCAACGCCGGCGGCTACCCCATCGTCCTGGTGGCCTATGCACTGGCCTGCGCGGACTACGCCGACGACGAGCAGGGTGCCCTGGTCAAGGAGTACCTCGGTTACATCGCGAGCCCTGAGGGCCAGGAAGTCGCCGCTGCAGGTGCGGGTTCCGCTCCCCTGTCCGACGCTCTCTCCGAGAAGGTTCTGGCAGCTATCGACGCCATCGCGTGACGGATGTCCTAACCTGAAACCAACCGCGCCCGCCTCCGAATCCGGGGCGGGCGCGGTTCCCATGTCTGAAGCAGGCCAGTTCAGCGATCACCAGGAGCACCATGTCGACACGGACCTCACGAGCCGAGGCGTCAGGCCCACCACCCACGGCCGACGACGCGGACCACGAACTCAGGCACAGCTCGAAGCGGTTCGGTGACACCCTCTTCAAGGGCCTTTCGACCGGATCCGGCATCGCCATCCTGGCCATTCTCGCCGCCGTGGCGCTGTTCCTGATCGGACTGTCGATCCCCGCGCTCACGGCCGACGTCGAGGACCTGCCCTACGGCGAGTTCTGGTCCTATGTGGCCCCGTACGCCTTCGGCACCGTGTGGGCTGCCTTCCTGGCCATGCTGTTCGCGGTCCCGGTCTCCATCGGAATCGCGCTGTTCCTCACCCATTACGCACCAAAGCGGGTGGCGTCCACCTTCGGCTACATCATCGACCTCCTCGCGGCGGTGCCGTCAGTGGTCTTCGGTCTGTGGGGCATCAACACCGTCGCGCCGCTGATGCGCCCACTGTTCGTGTGGCTGAGCGAGAACCTCGGCTGGATCCCGCTGTTCGCCGGGCCGGTCTCCGGCACCGGCCGGACAATCCTGACCGCGGCGCTCGTGCTGGCGGTGATGGTGCTGCCCATCATCACCGCACTGTGTCGCGAAGTGTTCCTCCAGACCCCGCGCCTGCACGAAGAAGCTTCGCTCGCCCTCGGCGCCACGCGGTGGGAGATGATCCGGCAGGCGGTGCTGCCCTTCGGCACGCCCGGCATCATCTCGGCCTGCATGTTGGGCCTGGGGCGGGCGCTCGGTGAGACCATGGCCGTGGCCATGGTCCTGTCGCCAGGCTCCACCATCCACTTCATGCTGCTCACCTCTGACAACCCCAACACCATCGCCGCGAACATCGCCCTGGCGTTCCCGGAGGCCTACGGCCTCGGCGTCAACCAGCTGATCGCCACCGGCCTGGTGCTGTTCGTCATCACGCTGATCGTCAACGTGGCCGCCCGGTGGGTAATCTCCCGCCGCAGGGAATTCTCGGGAGCCAACTGATGTCCACCACCGACACGTTGAACAGCCGAGCCTCCTCCCTGACCGCGGGACAGCTGCCGAAGCACTCCGCGCTGGGGGTGCTCGTCGTTTCCGTCGCCGTAGTCGCAGGGGTGCTCGCGCTGTTCAACCTTGCCAACGTCGCCACCGTCCTCCTGCTCGGCGCTGTCTTGTTCCTTGCCGTGATGTTCGCGCTGTCCGGCGCCGTGGAGGGGCCCCGGCGGGCCAAGGACCGCCTCGCCAAGTACGTCGTCACCTCCTTCTTCCTGCTCGCCCTGGCCCCCCTCGTCTCGCTCGTGTGGCAGGTGGTCTCCAAGGGTCTCGAGCGCTTCGACGTGCAGTTCTTCACCTATTCGATGCGAAACGTCATTGGGGAGGGCGGTGGCGCCTCGCACGCCATCTGGGGGACGCTGATCGTCACGGGGATCGCGACGCTCATCTCCGTGCCCGTGGGACTTCTGACGGCCATCTTCCTGCAGGAGTACGGCGGCAACGGTCGGCTCGCTCGCGCCATCCGGTTCTTCGTCGACGTCATGACGGGCATCCCGTCGATCGTCGCCGGCCTGTTCGCCTACACCATCTTCGCCTCCATCTTCGGCCCGGGCACCCGGATCGGCCTGTCCGGCGCCGTCGCGCTGAGCGTGCTGATGATCCCGACGGTGGTGCGCTCCACGGAGGAGATGCTCCGCCTGGTGCCGAACGAGCTCCGAGAGGCCTCCTACGCTCTCGGCGTGCCCAAGTACCGCACCATCCTCAAGGTGGTCCTGCCCACTTCGATCGCGGGAATCATCACCGGTGCGGTCCTGGCCGTTGCCCGAGTCATTGGCGAGACCGCCCCACTGCTGGTCACCGCGGGGCTGAATCCGTCGATGAACCTGAACCCGATGGATTCCCCCATGACCACGCTCCCGGTCTTCGTGTACTACCAGTACGTGACGCCGGGAGTGCCGCAGGACCCCTACTACGCCCGCGCCTGGGCGGGCGCGCTGGTGCTGATCCTCATCGTGATGGGCCTCAACCTGCTGGGCCGCCTGTTCTCCTGGCGATTCGCACCCAAGCCCGGCCGCTGACCAGTAGACAGACAAGGAAAACTAGGAATCATGTCGAAACGCATTGAGCTCCAGGACGTGGACATCTTCTACGGGAAGTTCCACGCCGTCCAGAACGTCAACATGACCATCCAGCCACGGGCGGTGACCGCCTTCATCGGCTCGTCCGGCTGCGGGAAGTCCACCGTCCTTCGCTCCCTGAACCGCATGCACGAGGTCATCGACGGCGCTTACGTCAAGGGCAAGGTGCTGCTGGACGGGCTCGACCTGTACGAACCGAGCGTGGACCCGGTCCGCGTGCGCCGCCAGGTCGGCATGGTGTTCCAGCGCCCCAACCCGTTCCCGACGATGTCGATCAAGGACAACGTGCTGGCCGGCGTGAAGCTGAACAACGCCCGCATGGGCCGCAAGGAGGCCGACGAGCTGGCCGAGAAGGCCCTGCGCGGCGCCAACCTCTGGAACGAGGTCAAGGATCGTCTCGAGCGCCCGGGGTCGAGCCTCTCCGGAGGTCAGCAGCAGCGCCTCTGCATCGCCCGCGCCATCGCGGTCTCGCCGGACGTGATCCTGATGGACGAGCCGTGTTCGGCCCTTGACCCCATCTCCACCCTCGCCATCGAGGAGCTCATCCATGAGCTGAAGGAGCAGTACACCGTCGTCATCGTCACCCACAACATGCAGCAGGCCGCGCGAGTCTCTGACCAGACCGCCTTCTTCAACCTGAAGGCACAGGGGCAGCCCGGCGAGCTCGTCGAGTTCGGGGACACGGAGAAGATCTTCCACAACCCGGACCAGAAGGCCACCGAGGACTACATCACCGGCCGCTTCGGCTGAGCGAATCCCTCCCCATCAGGAGCACTGCACCAGCCCGAGCCAGGCCTTCAACGTCAGCACGCGCGCGGTAGAGGCAGCCACCTGCTCCGCGAACGCCGGGTCCGCCTGAGCCTTCGCGACGGTGGCCGCGACCATCTCCTGCAGGATGGCCGGGTCGGCATTGATGACGATGTCGCCTCCGGCTGTGATGAACCTGACTCCCCGGTCCGCAGGCGGGGTGTCGGCGACGGCGCCCGCCGCGCCCAGGTCGTCGGCGATCACCACGCCGTCGAAGGCCAGGTGCTCGCGCAGGTAGGACGTGATGATGGTTGGCGAGAACACGCCCTCCTGCGCCGGGTCTATGAGCTTGAAGATGCCCGAGGACACCATCACCGACTTCGCGCCGGCGTCGATACCCGCGACGAACGGCGCCCAGTCCGAGTCCCCCGGTGCCACGTCGGTGTCGACGGCGACGTCGAAATCCGTGTTGGTTGTCACCTGCCCGAGGCCCGGGAAGTGCTTGAGCGAGGTGGCAACGCCGGCATCGGTCATCCCGGTGACGAATTCGGCGACCTTCCCCGACGTCGTGTCCGCGTCGTTGCCGTAGTTGCGCCGGAGCGCGCCGATGGGGGCGTTGCTCTCCTGCTTGTCGGCTGGGACCACGTCCGCCACGGGGGCCAGGTTGAACAGCACACCCGTCGCCGCGAGTTCCTCCCCCCACTCGTTGGCGGCCTTCTCGAGCTCGCCTTCCGCGAATCGCGCCTGGTCGAGTGCCGTGGGGAGGTCGCTGAACCCCGGTCCCTGCAGGCGCTGGACGGCACCGCCCTCCTGATCCACGGCGACCAGGATCGGCAGTGCCGGATCAGCGAGCTCGCCGACGGCGCCGGTCAGCTCAAGGATCGCCTCGGAGCCTGCCGTCGAGTTGCCGAGCAGCACCACCGACCCGACCTGCGTCTGGGTGATCGCAGCCGAAGTCACCTCATCCAGTCCGGCGGTCGAGACGCCCACCATGTACAGCTGCCCCACCTGTGCCTGCAGGGGCAGCTCAGCGGCCGCACTGACACAGCTGATGGGCTGGGGAGCCATCGTCCTGGGAGCCGGGGTGGAGGCCGTCGGGGTGACCACGCGCACGTTCGAGGTGGCCACCGGCTCCTCGGACGGTGTCCGGGTTCCGGTGAGCGGCGCCGGGGCGCAGGCCGCGAGGACCAGCGCGGACAGACTCGTCAGGGCGCCGCACAGGACCAGACTTCGCGATCGCACACCTCGACCCTACCTGCCGGCAATGCGCCGCGGGGTCAGAAGTTCTCTGCCACTGGATGCTCCAGCTGCTCGGGTTCGTAGGCCGACAGCAGGCCGAGCAGCGCGTTCTCGACGACCTCCGGGAGGGCGGGATGGATCCAGTACTGGCCACGTGCCATGTCCGGCACAGCCAGGTCGAAGCTCATGGCCTGGATCAGCGGCTGGATCAGCGTCGAGGCCTGCGGTCCCATGATGTGGGCGCCGAGCAGGCGCCAGTTGCGCGGGTCCGCGATGAGCTTGACGAAGTGGCCCCGGTCCTCCAGCGCCCAGCCGTAGGCGACGTCGGCGAACCGCTGCCGGGCGATCACGTGCGGGGTGCCCCACTCCCGCAACTGCTGCTCGGTGGCCCCGACCGAGGCCACCTGCGGGTCTGAGAAGACGGCATGAGGGACGTAGCGATGGTCGGTCTCGACGAGGTTGTCGGGGTTGAGCAGGTTGTGGGCAACCGTCCGCATCTCGGCGTTGGCCACGTGCTTCAGGAGGTGGTCCGAGGAAACGTCTCCCAACGCCCAGATGTGGGGCACGTTGGTGCGCTGGTTGGAGTCCACCATGACCTGGCCGTTGGCCCGGACGTCGACGCCGGCAGCGGCCAGGTTCAGGGAGTCGGAGTTGCGGATCCGGCCGGTGGCGTTCAGGACCAGGTCCGCGAAATAGAGGTACTCCACCCCGTTGCGGTCGGTGGTGATGAGTTGCGCCTCGCCGTCGTCGCCCTCCTCGAGGGAGGAGACCACCTGGTTGAGCCGGATCTTGACGCGTTGCCCGAGCTGCTCGGCGAACGCGGCGGAAAGCTCGTGGTCCTCACCGCGCAGGACGACGTCGGAGCGGTTGATGAGGGTCACCTCGCTGCCGAAGGAGGCGAAGACGTGTGCGAACTCGGCCGCGACGTACCCGGCGCCGATGATGACCACCCTTTCAGGGAGCTCGTCGATGCGCATCACGGTGTCGGAGGTGTGGACCAGCGGCCGGAGGGCCTCTGGCACCTCCACCTGCAGCGGACGTGGCCGGGACCCGGTGGCGATCACGATCTGGTCTGCGCTGATGGTGTCCTCGCCGATTCGCAGCGTGTGCGGGTCGACGAAGCTGGCCTCACCGTGGAAGACGGTGACGTTGCTGCTGCGCTCGCGCCACTCCAGGCCACCCGCGGAGATCGGGTCGATCCGGCCGAAGATGCGGTCCCGGATGGCGGGCCAGTTGGCGCGGTGGAACTCGAGGTCGACGCCGAGCCGCCGGGCCTCCGCCGGGCTCGCGGCCAGATCCGCCGGCACGACGAACATCTTGGTGGGGATGCAGCCGCGGTTCAGGCAGGTACCGCCGAACACCTCGTCCCGCTCCACCAGGGCAACCTCGAGACCGAGGAACCGCTCGTCGATCAGTGAATTCCCGGACCCCGAGCCGATGACGGCAACGTCGAAATGCTGCATGACCCCATCATGTCATGACCCTGTGGCGGCCCCTCCCGCACGCCGCGCTCGGTGACGAGCACCGAGAACTAGGCTGTGGGCATGACAACTTCGTGGGCAGTGGTGACCGGGGCCTCGTCAGGGCTGGGCGACGCCTATGCACGGTACCTGGCGCAGCGTGGCGCCGACGTCGTGCTCGTGGCCCGCAGCGAGGACAAGCTCTTCGCGCTCTCCGTCGAACTCGAGCGGGAGTACGGCGTCGCGACGCTCGTCCTGCCAGTGGACCTGACCGTACCCGAGGAACGCTTCGAGTTGATCAGTCGCCTCGACCAGTTCGACGTCCACACCCTCGTCAACAACGCCGGTTTCGGCAGCCACGGCGAATTGGTGGACCTCGAGCGCGAGCGGATCGCCAGCGAGGTGCAGCTGAATGTCGCGGCCGTCACCGAGCTGGCCCACGCCGTACTCCCGCAGATGCTGTCGCGGGACCGGGGTGCCATCATCAACGTCGCCAGCACCGCCGCGTTCCAGCCCATCCCGGAGATGGCCACCTACGCGGCCACCAAGGCCTACGTGCTCAGCTTCTCCCAAGCCCTCTGGGGCGAGACCCGGCGCACCGGAGTGCGAGTGGTCTGCGTCTGTCCCGGCCCGACCGAAACGGCTTTCTGGGCCAACACCGGCAACGCGCGCGTGATGACCAGACGCCGTAGCGCCGAGCAGGTGGTGAACACCACCTTCGAGGGCCTCGCCCGGCGCCAGCCCTACGTGATCGACGGCCTGGGCAACCGGGTGCTGGCGCACGCCAATCGGTTCGTCCCTTCGTCATTGGCGATCCGCCTCGCGAACTGGGTGGTCAACCACTGACCGGCCTCACGCGACTGTGATGCTCTTCGTCTCCTGATAGACCTGGGTTTCCTGCGTCTCGGGTGGTGTCAGCTCCGTGGTGGCCGTTATGAGATAGCCGCCGGGCTCCAGCGCAACGACGACCGACCAGACGCGCCACCCGTCGGCGTCGGGTGTGGTTGCGGTCTGGGCGGTCACGCTGGCCACTTCCTCGCCGTCGTCACGCACGATCTTGACGACGGGGGTCGTCGCCGACGGCTTGACGGTCCCGACCACCACCACCTGGCCCGCCTCCAACGTCGATGCGTTCTTGGGCGAGGAGACCCACACCGCCCCCATCGGCGTCAGCCCGTTGCGACCGAATCCGTCCTCGGGCTGGCCGAGGGCTTCCGGGGGCGGGCCGCCGTCGGAGGTGAACTTGAGCCGCAGGTTGGGGTTGCCACCCAGCTCACTGGCGGTGTAGACCATCTGGTCGACCGCGCTCCGCGCACCGCGACCGGCGGTGAGGCCCTCGAAGGCCTCGGGTGTCAGGTCCACGGTGAGGGTGTCGCCGGTGACGTCGGCACTGATCAGTGAGCCCGCCCCCCAGGCCGAGTCGTAGTCGGGGTCCAGGGGGGCGAGCGACATCGTCGCCTCCAGTGCCGCCTCGACCAGCACGCGACCCGCGGGAAGATCGCGGAGCTCGCGGTACAGCAGCCCGTCCTTGCGGCCGACGTAGTAGACCGGGACCTCGCGCACCTGGGCGGGCAACGAGCGCGACTCCGTGGCCGACGGGCTGGGCGAGTCCGCCGTCGCGCTCGCGGACACCGACGGCGCCGGGACCGCTCCGCGACCGGGCGCGGTCATGGTGGCGAGCCAGATCCCGAGCAGCAGCGATGCGGCCACCAGAGGTGCGACGAGCCAGGCCGACACCCCCCGGTTGGACGAGTCCCCCAGACTCAGCAGTTCGGCCGCGAGGGTGTCGGTGCCGGAGGGCTGCACTCCCCGGGCGGACGCGCGCAGTGCGGCGGTCACCTCCTGGGACAGCGATTCGATGACTCCCGGCATGGAACCCGGTGTGGGGTCCCCCACGACGAGCCGGAGCCGGTCGAGCGCATCCTCGAGGCGCGCGTTCGTGGCCCGGATCGTCATGCGCAGGATGCTCGCCAGCTCCGGGCCGAAGACCGAGAGGTAGTGGCTGATCACCAGCACCTCGCCGTCGCGGATCGGCAGGGCCCTGATGCCGTTGAGGATCTCCTGCTGACGCCGGTCCTCGACGTCGGGCAGGTGCAGTCCTTCCCCCGGACGACGCGCACTGCGGGCCTGGTGGACCACCTGCTCCTCCAGGTACTCCAGACGCTCCAGGGGATCGATGACGCTGTTCACACGCCTGCCCAGCGAGAGCAGCGCGGTGCGAAGGATGTGACCGGAGGCGGCCTCGGCGCCCAGCATCACCGCCAGCCTGTGCAGGCTGGTGCCGTGCTCCTCGTACAGCTCTACGAGGAGTTCGATCTCGGTGTCCGGGGCGGCCATGGGTACTCCCGGTCAGATCCCCGCATAGGAGTGGAAGCCGCTGAACAGGAGGTTCACGCCGATGAAGTTGAACCAGAACGACGCCACGCCGATCAGTGCGATGACGGTCGCGGGGCGACCCTTCCAGCCCGCCGTCGCACGGGCGTGGAGGTAGGCGGCGTAGATCACCCAGGTCACGAAGGACCAGGTCTCCTTGGGATCCCAGTTCCAGAACCGGCCCCAGGCGTACTGCGCCCAGATGGCACCGGCCGCGATGGTGAAGGTCCACAGCGGGAAGGCGAAAGCGTGCAGCCGGTAGGAGAACAGGTCCAGCCTGCTGGCCTGCGGCAGCCGTGCCAGGTAGCCGCGGATCGGTCCGCCCTTGGCCTCCGCCCGCTGCTTGAGGAGGTAGAGAACCGCTGCCACGGCACCGACGTTGAAGGCGGCCCCCGCGATGGCGGCGGCCACGATGTGGATGATGAACCAAACCGAGTGCAGTGCGGGCACCAGCGGGGCGACGTCGACGTAGAAGACGGTGGCCGCGAGCCCCAGGCCGACGGTGCCCAGCAACGTCACGCCGAGCCCGAGCCACCGGGCCCCCAGCCGCCACACCGCCAGCAGGTAGACGACAACGGCGAACGCCAGGGACGAGGTCACGAACTCGTACATGTTGCCCCAGGGCGCACGGTTGGCCGCGACGCCGCGGAGGACGACGCCGGTGACGTGGACGATGGCGGTGACGGCGGTCAGGGCGATGCCCAGCCGTCCGTAGAGGTCCACCCGCACCCTCGCCCTGTCCTCGGACCCGTCCACGGGGCGCACGGGCGCGAGCCCCCGCGCAGAGGACCACTCAAGGCTGTGGAGGGCGAAGGCGATGAGGTAGCCGACGGCGGCGACCACGATCGCAGTCTCCGAGGCTCCTGACATTGTCACTTGGTCTCCTCCACTCCAACCGGGCTGCGGGCCCATTCTGCCCCGTCGGTGGGGGGTTCGGTAATCGGGACGCCGAGTACCGCCTCGCTCAGGCCGGCCACCTCGTCGTCCAGACCGCTGGCGGCGTCGGTGCGGTCGAGCCCGCCGATGGCTGCCCGGCCGGCGCCGATGCGGACGAACATCCGGCGCGGCCGGACGAACAGGCTGACGCACAGGCCGGCGACCGCGACGGCGAGGCTGATCAGGGTCAGGGTGTTCCCGGGCGTGATGCTGACCTGCAACTTCACCCAGCGCGACCAGCCGTCGAAGGTGATGGTGCCCAGGTCGTCGGGAAGCTCCATGCCGGTGCCGGGGGTGAGCCGCATGCGCAGCACCTCCCCGCCGTCGCCGGTGATGGGTTCCAGGCCCGCGGTGTCCAGCACATAGATGCTCTCCGGGATGCCTGTTTCCACAGCGGGCTCCCCCACCCACGCGTTCATGAACAGCTCCGGGTTCAGGGCGTCGGGGAAGACCGAGTGCGGACCCTGCTCGTTGAGCACGGCGGTTGGAAAGAAGAACGCCTCGAAGGCCAGCCGCTGGGGCCGGGCGTCGGGGACCTTGATCACGCCGATGGAGGCGAAGTTCCCGTCCTGCGGCAGGAACACCACGGGGCCGGAGAAGGCGACGTCGCCCAAGCCGTCATTGACGGTGACGTGGGCCGCGTAGCCGTGGCCCATCACGTTGACCTGCTCCCCCGTAGGCAGCGTGAGGGGATGGTTCACCTGGATGAGCTGGTCCCAGGACCGGCCCCCCGCGGTCACGGTCATGTCTGTGTCGAACCGCCGGGCCGCCCCGCGTTGCACGTCCCCGGTCTCGAACTCGGCGGTGAACGAGTCGACCTTGACCGTGAAGGGGTTGAGGGCGTCGGTGTCCACGAGGGCACCGGCGCTGAACTCGTCGTACTGGGTGATCGCGTTGCTGAAGCTCCTGCCCTCGACGACGACGGCGCTGCCGTGGAACCCCAGCAGGCTGGACCACGCGAGTCCGACGAGGAGGACGAGCAGCCCGATGTGGAACACGAGGTTCCCGGCCTCGCGGGAGTAGCCGCGCTCGGCGCTCACACCCTTGGGAGTGACGAGCGTGCGGTAGCGCTTGGCCCTCAGCCACGCGTCGGCGCGCGCGATGGCGGCGGGTGCGTCGTCGACGAGGCCGGTGCGGCTCTCGGCGAGGCGTTCGGGACGAGCGGGAAGCTTGGGGGGTGGCTTGGCCACGTTTCGTGCGTACAGCGCGACGCGGGGCAGGATGCAGCCGATCAGCGAGACGAACAGCAACAGGTAGATGGCCGAGAACCACGGCGAGGTGTAGACGTCGAACATCCCGAGCGGCGTGAGGACGGCGCTCAGCTCCGGGTTGTCCCGCTGGTAGAGCGACACCTCCACCGGGGAGATGTTGTTCTGGGGGAAGATCGACCCGGGAACCGCGGCGAGCGCCACGAGGAACAACAGCACCAGTGCCGTGCGCATGCTGGTGAGCTGGGTCCAGCACCAGCGCAGGAACTCCCGCGCGTTCATGGCACGGGCCTCGGTGGCGCCGCGGCTCACAGGATGGTCCCGAACGACGACGCCCACTGCCGCAGGTAGCCCACGACGATGTCCCACAGCCCGGAGACCATCGCCAGTCCGACGGCCACCAGAAGGATTCCCCCGGCCACGGTCAGCCTGCGCTGGTTGCGCTTGAGCCATTCGAAGTGCTTGTTGAGCTTGGTGAAGGCCACCGCGAAGGCGAGGAAGGGCAGGCCCAGGCCGATGGCATAGACGAAGGCGAGGAAGCCGCCGCGGGCGGCGGAGCCTTCGGTGAGGGCGAGGGTGAGGACCACCGACAGGGTGGGTCCGATGCATGGTGTCCAACCCAGGCCGAAGGCCATGCCGAGCAGGGGCGAGGCGGCGGCTCCCATCCTGGGGGCCTTGGGCCGCCACTGGGCCGGCATGGGCAGCCAGCCGATGAAGCCGAGTCCCATGACGATGATCAGAAGGCCCGCGATCAGGGTGATCAGGCGTTGGTTGGCCAGCAGGACCCCGCCCAGGCCACCGATGAAGGCGCCAGTGAGGACGAACACGACGGCGAACCCCAGCACGAATCCTGCGGTTCCCAGGACCAGGAGCCGACGGTTCCCCGTCCCCTCGGAGATCTCCGACGCCCCGAGCCCCGAGGCGTAGGAAAGGTAACCGGGCAGCAGGGGCAGCACGCACGGGGACACGAAGGAGACCAGACCCGCCAGCAGCGCGACGGGGATGGCCAGCAGCAGCGAGGAGGACAGGGCGTCGCTCACCCAGGACTCGAGCAGGATCACCCGGCGCCCCTGACGTCGGAGATGACGCCGGTCAGCGTCGAGGCGGTGATCTCGCCCAGCATCCGCGCGGCCACGCGCCCCTGCTCGTCGATGACGAGGGTGCTGGGGATGGCCTTCGGAGGCAGCTGTCCGAACTTGAGCAGCAGCGCGCCGTCCGGGTCGTAGATGTTGGGGTAGGGAACCTTGAAAGCGCGCACGAACGCCTTCGCGGGCGCCGGGTCCAGGTCCCTGGTGTTGATGCCGATGAAGGCCACCTCGGGCAACTGTGCTGCCGCTTCCACCAGGTGGGGCGCCTCGGCGCGGCAGGGCGCGCACCACGATCCCCAGACGTTGAGGACCATGACCTGACCGGCGAAGTCGGCCGTCGAGAGTTCCTCACCGTCGAGGGTTTCACCACGCAACTCGGGAGCCGGTTCCCGCTCGGCCGCCGGCACGATCACGACGGAACCGTCGCCGGCCTGGAACCCGATGGTGTCGTCGTCGATGCCAGGCCCATCGGGCGCGGCACAGGCGGCCAGCAGGGGCAGTGAGGTCAGGCCGGCGAGGAAGGACCGGCGCCTCATGTGCCGACCCGGAACTTGCGGCCGCGCTTGGGGGGCAGCAGGTGCGCGACAGGCTCGCGGTAGTCGACCGCGGTGACGCGGCCACCGCGCATGGTGAACGACGTCACCGACGCGAGGGTGCACCTGCGGGTGCGCGGGTCGTGTGCGAAGCGGCGTCCTTCCGCCTCCTGCCGCGCGATCCAGATCGGGAGTTGGTGGCTGACGACCAGGGCCTGGCCACCCTCCCCCGCGGCCTCGGCGGCGTCCGCGATGGCGGCTCGCATCCGAGCGGCGATGTCTCGGTAGGGCTCGCCCCAGCTGGGCCGCAGCGGATTGAGGACGTGGCGGATCATGCGCGGATCCCGCAGTGCGCGGTTGCTGGGACCGAAGACCTTGCCCTCGAAGACGTTGGCCGCCTCGATCAGCCGCTCGTCGGTCACGATGTCAAGGTCGGGGAACAGCGCAGCCGTGGGAGCCAGCGTCTCCTGGGCACGCTGCAACGGGGAGCAGCGCAGGTGGGTGAGCGGGACATCTGCCCAGAACCCGGCGATCTCCGCAGCCATCTGGTGGCCGAGCTCGGAGAGCCCGAAGCCGGCGATGCGCCCGTAGAGCACGCCGTCGGGATTGTGCACCTGGCCGTGCCGCATCACGTGCACGATGCGCGCGTCTGCCACCTTGACCTCCTTGGTTCCCCTGCCAGCCTACGCGTCCGGCGCGGCCGCGACCTTGCGCCGACGGCGCCGACGTTCCGAGGGCTTCTTGACGGGAACTCCGCGGGCAATCTGGTCCGCCAGGCGGTTCTCCGCGAAGCGCGCCAGCCCCTCGGCCAGCGACTCGTAGGTGGGTGACTCCGCCACGACGTCCACCTTCAGCCCGTGCAACTCGCACGCCTGGGCGGTCGCCGGTCCGATGGCCGCAACGGCCATGGCCGCGTGCGGCTTCCCGGCGATGCCGATCATGTTGCGCACGGCGGTGGAGGAGGTGAACACGACGGCGTCGAACAGGCCGGTCTTGATGGCCTCCCTCGTGTCCGCCGGGGGCGGCGCGGCACGCACGGTCCTGTAGGCGGTGACCTCCTCGACGTCCCAGCCAAGCGGGACGAGGCCGTCGATGAGGGGCTGCACACTGACGTCGGCCGTTGGCACCAGGACGCGCTCGATCGGGTCGATCAGGTCATCGAAGGCGGGGAACTCGAGGGCCAGACCCGCCACGGTGTTGTCCCCGACGGGCGTCAGGTCCGCCCGCAGCCCGTACTTCCGCAGGGCCTCCGCAGTGCCGCGGCCGACGGCGGCCAGACTGATTCCCGACAGGGCGCGGGAATCCAGACCGTACTCGGCCAGCCGCTCCATGATGGCGCCGATGGAGTGCGGGGAGGTGAACACGATCCACAGGTACCGGCCGTCGACGATGCCGCGGACGGCCTTCTCCATGGCCTGCTCGGTGCGCGGGGGTTCGATGGAGATCGTGGCCACGATCTCGCTCGTGGCGCCGAAGCGCGCGAGGTGACCGGTGAGTTCGCCCAGGTCGTCCTTGGTGCGCGGGATCACGATGCGCCAGTCGAAGAGCGGCTTGGAGGCGAACCAGTCGAGTCGTTGCCGCTCGGCCTCCACGATGCCGGGCCCGACGACGAGGTAGCACTCGGAGTCGACGTCGACCTTGCCGTTGGCCAGCTCACGCCACTTGGCGAGTTGGGTGGTCTGCGACGAGGTTCCGAGATTCGTGAGCACCAGCACCGGGCTGCTCGCCCCGAATCGTTGCGCCCCCTGCTCGGCGACCTCCACCAGGCGCTCGGGGTTGGTCCAGACGACCAACGTGCCGGCCTGCGGCCAATCCTCGCCCCCGACTCCACGGGACGCGTCGAGGGTGGCGAATGACGCTGTGGGAGCGACCGCCCCGTAGGTGAGCGCCGAGACCCAGCGGCTGACGCCGGGGATCAGGTGGGTCCGCACCCGGTGCTCGCCCAGGACCGCGGGGAGAGTCACCTCCCGGAAATGGCTGTCGTAGAAGTCACCGGCGGACAGGCGGACCACGCGCTTGCCCGCGTCCACCTCACGGATCAGCTGCGTCGGCTCGTCGGAATCCACGCAGACGACCTGGGCGTGGGTCCGGATGCCTGAACTGGCGAGGCTCTCGGCCACGTCCGGGGAGTCGACGACCACGAGGTCGGCCTGGGCTATCGCGCGTTCACCCGCGTAGGGGACGAGCGTGATGTCAGCCGATCCGGACCCGACGAAGGTCAAGGAGCCATGGCGCCGGGGGGCATCGACGTGCTCGCTCTCGTGCGCGTCGGTGTCTTCGATCTCGCTCACAGACATCTCCTGGTCTCAACTCGGTCCGGGGGCGGGGGGTCGCCAGTCCGCAGGCATGGGGTGTGGAGCCCCGTCCAGCAGCGCCTGCCTGAGTTTGTCAGGGTCAACGAACCATCTGCCGTGCAGCGACTGATCAGCGAAGGTCACTGGCACGTGGTCCGTCCATTGGGCACGCAGGGCGTCGTCGGAGTCGACGTCCACCTTGCGCCATCCGGCCCCGACCTCCTCGCAGATCGCTGCGACCACCGACTCGGCTTCTTCACACAAGTGACAGCCGGGCCGGGTCAGCAGCAGGACCCGCGAGGGCGCTGGCAACTTACTTGCCGGCGCGACGACGCTGGATACGCGTCTTCTTCAGCAGCTTGCGGTGCTTCTTCTTGGCCATCCGCTTGCGGCGCTTCTTGATGACAGAGCCCATGTTTGCCTTTCGGTTCGCGGGTGTTGGCCCGCGGTGAGGTGAAGTCGGCTGCCAGAGAGACTGGCAGACTCCCAATGGTAACCTGCGCCGCCGGGGTGGACCAATCGAAACGGACCCCGGGGCGACTGTGTCCGGGCGCTCAGCTGGCGCCCGACATCTCCTGACCGCGCAGCTTGCAGGCTTCGACGGCGGCCAGGAACGCGGATCGGACGCCACGCTCATCGAGGGTCCGCAACGCGGCGGCGGTCGTTCCTCCCGGCGAGGTCACCCGTTCCCGCAGCGTGGTCGCGGTCTCGCCGGAGTCGTCGAGCATCGCCGCGGCACCGACGAACGTCTGGTTGACCAGCGCCGTGGCCTCCTGGCGGGTCAGTCCTTGGTGCACTCCGGCCTCGATCATGGCCTCTGCGACGTAGAAGAGGTATGCCGGCCCGGAGCCGGACAGCGCCGTGAGGGCGTCGATGTGGTCCTCGTCGGTCACGACGGCGCGCCCGACGGCCTCCATCAGCCCCACGACGAGCACCTGCTGCGCCGCCGTGGTGCCCGGGCCCGGCACCACGCCGGCCATGCCCTTGCCCACCAGCGCGGGGGTGTTCGGCATCACCCGGAAGACGGGCTGCCTGTCCGGGAGGGCTTCGACCAGCTTCGCGAGCGGGACCCCCGCGGCGATCGAGACGACGAGTGTCCCAGGTGCGAGGTTGGCGCCCAACGCCACGGCCACGGTGTGGACCTGGTGCGGCTTCACAGCCAGCACCACGACGTCGGCCTCCGCGGCGTCGGCGAGTTCCGCGCCCGTGACGCCGAGTTCCGAGACCAGCTCGCTCACCCTGGGCGAGTAGGCGTCGACCACGAGCACGTCGGCGGGATCCTGCCCGCCTGCGATCCAGCCGCGCAGCAGGGCACCGCCCATGGCTCCGGCACCCACGACGGCGATCCTCATCGGACGAGCAGTTCCGCGACCTGCAACGCGTTCAGGGCGGCACCCTTGCGAAGGTTGTCGCTGCTGACGAAGAGCACCAGCCCCCTGCCGTCGGCCTGCGACTGGTCCTGCCGGATCCGGCCGACCAGGCTCAGGTCACCACCGGCCGCCTTCAGCGGGGTGGGCACGTCGGCCAGGGCGACGCCGGGGGCCGCGGCCAGGACCTCGGCAGCTTCCTCGGGAGTGATCTCGCGCTCGAACTGGGCGTGGACGCTGAGGCTGTGACCGGTGAACACCGGGACGCGCACGCAGGTCCCGGCCACGCGGAGGTCCGGCAGGTGCAGGATCTTGCGGGACTCGTTGCGCAGCTTCTTCTCCTCGTCGGTCTCGCCCTGGCCGTCGTCGACCAGATTGCCCGCGAGAGCCACGACGTTGAAGGCGATCGGTTCGACGTAGGGGCCGAGCGCAGACGGCTGGAACAGCGAGCCGTCATGCGCGAGCCGCTCGGGAGACTCCAGTTCGGTGAGCTGGGTCGCCAGTGTCTGCACGCCGGCCAGGCCCGAGCCGGAGACGGCCTGGAAGGTGGTCACCTGCATGGCGAGCAGCCCCGCGGCCTCGTGCAGGGCCTTCATGACCGGCATCGCGGCCATGGTGGTGCAGTTCGGGTTGGCGATGATGCCGATCTCAGCGCGCTCCACGTCCCCGGGGTTCACCTCGGAGACGATCAGCGGGACGCGATCATCCATCCGCCAGGCGGAGGAGTTGTCCACGACCGTGGCGCCGGCCTCGGCCACCTTTTCGGCGAAGGCCTTCGAAGTGGCGCCGCCTGCGGAGAACAGGGCGACGTCGAGTCCGGAGAAGTCTGCGGTGGCGCAGTCCTCCACCGTGATCTCGGCACCCTTCCACGGCAGGGTCCTGCCCGCCGACCGCGAGGACGCGAAGTAGCGCATCTCCTCCACGGGGTAGTTCCGCTCCGCCAACAGGGACCGCATGACGGCGCCCACCTGGCCCGTCGCTCCGAATACTCCAACACGCATGGGGTGAGTCTACGACGTGTGGCGCGGCGGGCGAATCGCCGTCCGGCCGGAGGGAGGACTACAGCCAGGTGAGGTAGGGGGCCAACAGCGCGTAGCCGACGAAGGCCGCGATGTCGAGCAGCGTGTGGCAGATCACCAGAGGCATGACCCGCTTGGTCCTGAGATAGATCAGGCCGAACAGCACGCCCATCACGGCGTTGCCGATGAAGCCGCCGAAGCCCTGGTAGAGGTGGTAGCCGCCACGGAGAAGGGCCGAGACCACCAGGATGGTGAGGATCCCGCCCCGGGCCTGTTGCCACCGCACGAAGAGGTAGCCGATCATCACGACCTCCTCCAGCACACCGTTCATGATGGCGCGCAGGACCAGCATCGGGACCGTCCACCAGGCGGCAGCGAGGTTGGCCGGGGAGACGCTGGTGTTGATCCCGATCTCCCGCGCGATCAGGTAGAACGCGAGGCCCGCCACGCCGATGCCGGCGAAGGTGGCGAAACCGACGGCGAGGTCGCGGCCGGGGCGTCGGAGGTCGAAGCCCATGGCGCGGAAGGGGCCGCCGTCGGGTCGGTTGACCGACCAAAGGAGGTAGAGCACCAGCAGCGCCGGCATCAGGGGGAAGACCGTGCCCGCCACCTGGTAGGCGAGGTCCAGCCAGGGGCGGTCCGGGGTGGTGGAGGTGTTGATGGTGGTGGTCTGCCGGTTCAGCGGCACCTCACGGGTCAGCTTGTTGATGATCGACAGCACCGAGTACACGGCCGACTGTCCCAGCGAGATCCCCAGCACCACCAGGATCTCGATGCGGATCCGTCTGCTCAGGCCCGGCGGGGTTCCCGTCGGTTCGAGGACTGGCGCGGTCATCTCTTGTCCAGCACCGCGCGTGCGTAGCTCCACAGTGTCCGCGGGCGGGCTGCGATCCGGACGGCGAGGTACTCGTACCAGGCGGGGCCGAACGGGATGTAGGTGCGGCACTTCAGTCCGATGTCGACGAGGCGGCGCTGCTCCAGCGGACGCACCCCCATCAACATCTGGAACTCGAAGTCCTGCGGCGTGCGGTTGTTGCGGTGGGCGAGCTCCTGGGCGATGTTGATCACCCTGGGGTCGTGGGTGGCCAGCATGGTGTAGGCCCCCGACTCGAGCAGGATCCGCAGGCACCGCACCAGGGCCAGGGATTTCTCGTGCTCGGAACGGTAGGCCACCTGGGCGGGCGCAGGGTATGAGCCGACGCAGATGCGGACCCGGGCCGCGTCGCGGGCAAGGTCCCTGGCGTCGCGCTCGGCGCGCCTGATGTCCACCGGCAGGGTCAGCCCGAGGTTCGGGTGGTGCGCCGCGACGGTGCGGTAGAGGGCCAGGGTCTCGGCGTACTCGGCGTGCCCCTGCATCTCGAGCGTGACGCTGGTTCCGGCGTCGGCGGCTTCCACGCAGAGGTCGGTGAGGGTCTCGCGCGCCAGTTGCGTCGACTCCCTGAGCCCCAGGTCCGACGGGCGCACCGAAAGCTCGGCGTCCTGGGCGCCGTCGCCGAGTGCCTCCAGCAGCCGCCCGAGCTCGACGGCCGTGTCCAGTTCGGCCTCCTCGGAGGCCAGGTGCGCGAAGCTGACCCACAGTCCCTTCCGGCGCAGGTCGGCGGCCGCGGCGACGGCGTCCTCCAGGTGTTCGCCCGCGAAGTAGGGCAGCGCGAGGTCCCGCACGGCCGACTCCTGGGCCAGCCTGCTGAGGCGGGGTGAGCGGATCAGGCTCTTGACCGCACTCTGCGTCCTACGCATCCGTCCGTGCTCCCTTCGCCAGCACCTTCCGGCAGGTCTCGAGACTCTGGCCCAGCAGCTCTTCGCGCTCGTGGCGGCTGCGGGCGCGGCGCGTCGATACCTCGAGCACGGTGTGGCCGTCGAAACCTGCGGTTCCGAGTTCGGCGAGCACGTCCCAGGCGTCCTGGTCCCCCTCCCCCGGCATGAGGTGCTCGTCCTTGAAGGAGCCCCGGCCGTCGGTCAGGTGCACGTGGCGGAGCCGCTCCCCCCACGAGTGCACCAGGTGCATGGACTGCATCCGGGCGGTCGAGGCGTGGCTCAGGTCGAGAGTGAGGTGGTCGTAGTCCAGCCCCGTCGGGTCCCAGTGCGGGAGGTAGGCCTGGAAACTGCCGCCGGGGGTGCGCCAGGGGAACATGTTCTCGACGGCGAACGTCACGCCCTCGTGCTTGTCGTTGAGGCGACGGATCCCGTCGACGAAGCCGTTGCCGTACTCACGCTGCCAGCGGAAGGGCGGGTGCACCACGACGGTGTCCCCGCCGAGGCGCGCGGCGGCCTCGCCGGAGCGCTCCAGCTTCTCCCAAGGGTCGGTGCCCCACACGTTCTGCGTCACCAGCAGGACCGGCGCGTGCACGGAGTAGATCCGTACCCCGTGGTAGTCCGAGAGCTTGGCCACCGCCTCGACGTCGGCGGCGAGCGGGTCGATTCCCACCATGAGTTCCACGCCGTCGTAACCGAGTGCGGCAGCGAGTTCGAAGGCACTCGCCGTCGACTCCGGATACACGGATGTGGTCGACAGGAGCACTTTCGACGTGGACACCCTGCAACAGTACACGCGCACCGCTCGCGGGTACCCGGGGTCACGACACCCGCGGATTGGGAGATGCGGGCAGGCTGGGGGCAGAATGTGCGCATGCATGTCGACCATTTGATCTTTGCAATCGGGCCCGACGGACTCAAAGCTGATGCCGAGCGGCTCGCCGCTGAGCTGGGTGCCAATTACAAGGACGGTGGCTTCCATCCCAGGTTCGGAACCCGCAACCACATCATCCCCCTCGCGGATGCCCGCTACATCGAGGTCGTGGAGGTCCTGGACCACCCCGCAGCCGAGAAGGCGCCCTTCGGACAGGCCGTGCGCGCCCGCTCCGAGATGGGCGGCGGCTGGCTCGGCTGGGTCGTCAGCGTGGATGACCTGTCCCCCTATGAGGCGCGCCTCGAGCGCTCCTCGGTCCCCGGTTCGCGGCACTTCCCGGACGGCCGCAAGCTCGAGTGGAAGCAGATCGGGATCAAGGGCCTGATGGCCGATCCCCAGCTGCCCTACTTCCTGGAGTGGGTCTCCGACGAGAGCCTGCGGCCCAGCGCGCTGCCCGCGGAGGTGAAGCTCGAGGAGATCGAGATCTCGGGCTCCGCGGATCGGCTGTCGGACTGGCTGAACGTCCCTGTCGGGGACGAACTGGACGGCGTCCGGCTCAACCTGGTGGCACCCAATGGCCATCCCGGGATCAACCGCGTCACGTTCAACTCACCCACCAGGGGTCGCGTCAGCATCTGAGTCAGCCCGGCGTCTTGTCAGGGCGGGCACGTAGAGTCGCAGCGTGGCGAAACAACAGGATTCATACCAGTGCACCGAGTGCGGCTGGAGCACCGTGCGCTGGGTCGGACGCTGCGGGGAGTGCCAGACCTGGGGCAGCGTCGCGGAACGGGGTGCGCCCAAGCTCAGGCAGGTGTCCTCGTCGGCACCCTCCGCCCCCGCGTTGCCCATCTCCCAGGTCTCGACGGACAACGCCAAGCGTCGCCTGACCACCATCGCGGAACTGGACAGGGTGCTCGGGGACGGCTTGGTGCCGGGCGCCGTCGTGCTGCTGGCCGGGGAGCCGGGGGTGGGCAAGTCCACCCTGCTGCTCGACGTGGCCGCCAAGTGGGCGGCCTCGGGTGAGCGCACCCTCTACATCTCCGGCGAGGAGTCGGCCTCGCAGGTGAAGCTGCGGGCGACGCGCACCGGCGCGCTCCACGACGAGCTCTACCTGGCTTCCGAGACGGATCTGGGTACCGTGCTCGGCCACGTCGAGGCGGTACGCCCCAGCCTGCTGGTGGTGGATTCGGTGCAGACCATCGCAACCGCGGAGGCCGACGGCGCACCCGGAGGCACCACCCAGGTCAAGGAGGTGACCGGTGCCCTGGCACGGGTGGCCAAGCGCGAGGACATGTCTGTGCTCATCGTCGGCCACGTCACCAAGGACGGCTCCATCGCCGGGCCGCGCACGCTGGAGCACCTCGTTGACGTCGTGCTCACCTTCGAGGGTGACCGGCACTCGGGCTTCCGGATGGTTCGCGCCACCAAGAACCGGTTCGGACCGGCCGACGAGGTGGGGTGCTTCGAGATGAACGAACGCGGCATCGTGGAGGTACCGGACCCGTCCGGCCTGTTCACGACCGTCCACAGCGAGCCCGTGCCCGGCACGTGCGTGACGGTGACGATGGAGGGCAGGCGTCCGCTGCTCGCGGAAGTACAGGCCCTCGTGGCTCCCTCACCCAACCAGGGTTCCCCCAAGCGCGCCACGCACGGCCTGGACTCCTCGCGGATGGCGATGGTGCTGGCGGTGCTGGAGCGAAAGGCCGGACTCCCGCTGTCGCAGCGCGACGTCTACGTCTCGACAGTGGGGGGCGCCCGGATCACCGAGCCGTCCGTCGACCTCGCTGTCGCCATCGCCGTCGCCTCCGCGGCGCTGGACACCCAGTTCCCGAAACGGCTGCTCGCGCTCGGTGAGGTCGGGCTCGCAGGGGACCTGCGTCGGGTGCCCGGGGTGGAGCGACGCCTGGCCGAGGCGGCCCGGCTGGGATTCGAGTTGGCGCTGGTGCCGACGGGGTCCCGCGACGTCACGGTCAAGGTGCCAAAGCTGGCGGGACTGCGCGTGGTTGAGGTCGGCAGCCTCGCGGAGGCGCTGGGGGTCCTAGACTTGCGGAGGCACCAGCGTCGGACCGACCACGAGGAGTGATGTTGCCCCGGGCCAGATTGCGGCAATACCAGCGTCTCCTGGCGCCGGGTACCCCTCTGCGCGCGGGGCTGGACCGGATCCTGCACGGGCGCACCGGGGCGATCGTGGTGCTCGGGAACAACTCCAAGGTCCAGCAGGTCAGCAGCGGCGGCTTCCAGTTGAACGTCGAGTTCACGCCGCAGGCGCTTCGTGAACTCGCGAAGCTCGACGGCGCCATCATCCTCACCGGGGACCTGACGCGCATCGTAGCCGCGGGTGTGCACCTCGTCCCCGCCGGTGACCTGCCGACGGCGGAGACCGGCACCAGGCACCGCTCGGCGGACCGCACGGCCCAGGCCACGGGGCTGCCCGTGGTGACCGTCTCGGCGTCGATGTCCACCATCTCCCTGTTCATGAACACCCACAGGCACGTGATCGAGACCACGGACCAGATGATCAGCCGCGCCAACCAGACCCTCGCAACCCTTGCCCGGGTGACGAGCCGGCTGGAGGCCGTCCTGGAGCAGCTGAACTCGCTCGAGGTGGGCGAGCAGGTCACCATCCGGGACCTGGTGCAGGTGGCCCACCGCTACGAGATGACCCGCCGCCTTTCCCAGGAGATGCAGTTCCACATCGACACTCTGGGCGTCGAGGGCAGACTCACGGCGCTGCAGCACAGCGAGCTGATGGTCTCTTTCGAGAACCTCGCCCAGTTGATCGCCGCGGACTACGCGCACAACCTCGAGGACCCTTCGGCGTTCACGCTGGAACGCCTGGAGAACTTCTCCGCCGATGAACTGCTGAGCACCTCGCTGGTGGCCGAAAGGCTGGGATTCGGTCCCAACGTCTATCTGGAGACGCCCGTGAACCCCCGCGGGATCCGGTTGCTCAGCTCGGTCGGCAGGCTCCCCGACATCCTCATCAACAAGCTGGTGGAGCGCTATGCCCTGCAGGAGATGTTCGGGGCATCGGTCAGCGACCTGCTGAAGCTCGAGGGTGTGGGAAGTGCCCGGGCGCGGCTGATCCGCGACGCCTTGCTGCGGATCACAGAGGCCGCCTACTCACGCCCAGAACAGCCCACCTGAACCGACCCGACCATGAACGCAGGATGATGTCGATGCAACCCACCAGTCCCGGAATCGCCGCTCATGTGCTGGACGTGCGCAAGGTGCACCGCAGCGACGGCATAGACACCCTCGCGCTGGACCACCTCACGGCATCGTTCGCCTCCGGGATGATCACCTCCGTCCTCGGTCCCTCCGGGGCGGGCAAGACGTCGTTGTTCAATGTCCTGGCCGGTCTGGACCAGGCGACCAGCGGCGAGGTGACCGTGGCCGGGCACAACCTCGGCACCCTGAGCGACCGCGAACTCACCCGGTTGCGGCGCAGCGACATCGGGTTGGTGCTCGAGAGCGGCGACCTGGTGCCCACGCTCTCCACGCGCGAGAACCTCCTGCTGCCGATGTCGCTGTCGGGCAGGAAGCCGGAGAAGGAGTGGTACGACGGCGTCGTGGCCGCAGCGGGGCTCAAGGACCTGCTGGGACTCCCGCCCGTGGACCTCACAGCAGCCCAGCAGCAACTGCTGGCGATCGCCCGGGCTCTCCTGCCGAAGCCGTCGATCATCCTCGCCGACGAACCAACTGGTCGGCTGCGCACCTTTGAGGGCCTTGAGGTACGGGCACTGCTGGAATGGTGTCGGAACGAACTGGGGCAGGCCGTGGTCCTGTTCACCCACGACCCGGTGGTGGCGGCCGGGGCTGACCGTTGCCTCGTGCTGACCGATGGCCACATCGTCGCCGACCTGGCGGAGCCCACGACGGTGAAGGTCCTCAGCAAGATCGCTGAACTGGATGCCCGGGCCAGCGTCTCGAACCAGGTCTGACATGTGGAAATCCAGCCTCCACAGTCTCCGCAACCGCATCTGGCAACTGCTGCTCTGCCTGGTCGCCATCGTCCTCGGGGTCGCCGGCGTCAGCGCGGCCGTGTCCCTGAACGCGTTGGTGCGGACCACCACCGAGGGCGTGGTCGCTGCCACGGCAGCTGACATCACGATCGTCCCGGCGGGATCGCTGGCCGCCGCAGATGCGGTCACCAGCCCCCCGCCGCTGGCACCGGACACCATTGCGGCGATAGCCGACCTGCCGGGCGTGCAGGATGCGCACGGCCAGATCCGTGGCGGCGTGCTGTTCCCCATCACCACCGACGGCGTCCTGCTGCAGCCGCAACTCGCGCCGACCATCACCGGAAGCTACCTCTCCGCCGAGCCCCACGGAGACCTCCCCGCGATCGCGGTCACGGAGGGACGGGTGCCCACCGGTGATGACGAGGTGGCGATGGACCGGCCCACGCTCGAGGTGAGCGGCTACACACTCGGGGACGTCATCACGTTCGCCCGCACCGGCCCGAACGCGCCCATCCGGTCCACGGTCGTCGGCATCGTCCGCTTGGACAGGGACCGGCCGGCTGGCGCCTCCTACGCGTTGTTCAGCGAGGCAGCAGCCAGGGCGCACTTCCTGGGCGGCCAGGCCGGTTTCAACAGCGTCTGGGTCGACGCCGGCGACGACGCCGACGTGGCTGCCCTGATCGAGCAGATCCGGCCGCTGATCCCCTCGGAGTACCAGATCGTCGACGGCGACGCGGTGGCCTCCGCCACCCAGTTCCAGTTGCACCCCAGGCTGACCGTCGCGCAGATCGGATTGTGGGTCGCGGGCGGACTGCTGCTGGTGGTCGCCGCAGCACTGATCAGTTCCACCACTTCGAGCCTCGTGGCGCGACGGCGGGGAGAGTCCGCCTTCCTGCGCCGGTTGGGCGCGTCGCCGTGGCGGGTGTCACTCCCGATCATCACCGAGTCGCTGCTGCTCGGGTTGGTCGGCTCAGCCGTCGGACTGCCCCTGGGACAAGGTCTCGCGGAGCAGCTCAACAACGTCGGCCGGACCCACGGGCTGGCGCTCGGGGCCGTGATCCCCGAGCTCTCGCCACCCGAGGCCTGGCTGTGCATCGGCATCGGTGTCGCCATCGCGGTGCTGGCCGCGCACCGGCACGCGACCGCTGTCTCCTTCACCCAGTCCCTTGAGCCACGCCCGACCCTCCCCCGCCCCAGACTCCACTTCAGCGACGCCGCCTGGACCAGCGTGGGTCTCGTGGTCGTCGGCGTGGGCCTGCTGGCAGTCGGCACCGTGGTCCCCAACATGCCCGTGCCATGGGTATGGGCGGTTCTAGGTGCGACGGTGGTGCTGGTCGGCGTCCCGATCGCGACGCCGGTCCTCGGCGCTCCCCTCGTGCGGTTGATCGGGCTCCTCGGCCGGCCGGCACTGCGCGACGTCAGTACCCTGTCGGCCCGCAACGTGGACCGGCACCCAGCCCGGTTCGCCAAGGCGGCCGCAGCCCTCGTGCTCGGGACCGGGCTCGTGGCTACGTTCGCGATCCTGGGAGCCTCGGGGCGAGCCTCCGCACACCACGACCTCCCGCAGAGCGTTCACGGTGACCTGTTCATCACCTCCATCGCCGACGGCGGCTTCCACCGTGAGTTCGCCTCCCTGGTCAGTGCCCTGCCGGGCGTGGAGGCGGTCAACGCCTACGGGATCCAGACCGCGCTCCAGGGCGGCGAGCCGCGTCGGGTGATGGTGGCCGACCCCGGGGTTCTCGAGGCCGTCGTCGACCACGAGGTCATCGAGGGTCGTCCGCCAGCGGCCGCTGACGAGGTCATGCTCGAGGCCGAGCACGCGGCGAGCAGTGACCTCGAACGAGGCGACTCCTTCAACCTGGTGATCAACCAGCAGCGGGTGGAGGTGCGGGTCGTCGGCATCTTCCGGACCGGACGCGGGGTGGACCTCGCGGAGCTGACCGCGATCCGGGCCACCTTCAACGGCCGGGGCGTCGCCGACCGTGATGCGTTCGTGGCGGTCAGCCTGGCAAGCGGTTCGCCCGTGGCGGAGGTGAAGCGGGAGATGACGGACCTGGTGGGGACCAACCCCCTGCTGCGCGTCCAGAACATGGACGAACTTGCCGACGCCCGGGGCGAGTCCCTCGCCATAATCGCGGACACGGTGGAGTCGGCTCTGACCCTGCTGGCCTGGATCGCCGTCGTGTGGATCACGGGAACTCTCCTGATCGCCGTGCACGAACGCAGTCCGGAGTTCAGGTCCCTGCGGCTGGTTGGC
Source organism: Tessaracoccus sp. OS52 (assembly GCF_020687685.1). Taxonomy (GTDB): domain Bacteria; phylum Actinomycetota; class Actinomycetes; order Propionibacteriales; family Propionibacteriaceae; genus Arachnia. The sequence goes on from NZ_JAJEWM010000006.1 coordinate 60,623, forward strand.
ATGGACCGGTGGCAGGTCGCAAGCATGGTGGCCCTGGAGGCGATCACGATGGGAACCGTCGGGGGCCTGCTCGGGACGGCAGCCGGCACGGTTGCCGGGTGGGGCCTGCAGCGTGGATTCGTGGACCGTGGTTACCCCCTTCTGGAGATCCCCTGGGACACCCTGTGGGGCCTGGTCGGCACGGGCGTACTGGTCGGGTTGGCCTCGGCGGTGCTGCCCACCCTGGCAGCCGTCAAGTCCCTTGGTCCCTTCCTCCGGCCGGAGCGCAGCCTGCGCCCGGAAACGGCGTCGGAGTCCCCCGCCGAGGCGGTGTAGGCTGAACAGCACACAGGGGAGCGCCCCAGAGCGCTGAGAGTGCGGCAGATCCGCAGACCCTCAAACCTGATCCGGTTAGCACCGGCGTAGGGAGTGAGCACAAGCATCTCCCCGGCTCATCAGCCGGGCCCGGAGGACCAGGAGGAGACTCATGTCTTTCGCGAAGAAGTTCACCGCATCGGTTCCGGCTCTGCTGCTGGCAGCAACGCTGGCCGCCTGTTCGGAGCCCACCGCACCGTCGCAGGACGCGTCGACCACCCCGGAGGAGATCACCAGCAGCGAGGAGTTGACCGTCGTCACCCATGAGTCCTTCGTCCTCCCGGAGGAACTGAAGGAGAAATTCGCCTCCGAGTCCGGCTACGAGGTCACTTACGTGGCACCGGGCGACGGTGGCGAACTGGTGAACCAGCTCATCCTCACCAAGGACTCGCCACTGGGCGACGTCGTCTTCGGCATCGACAACACCTTCTCGAGCCGGGCCGTCGAGGAGGGAGTACTGGCCCCCTACGAGGCGAGGCTGCCGGAATCCGCCGCGGGACTCGGATCCGATTCGCTCACCCCGATCGACCTCGGTGACGTCTGCGTCAACGCCGACACCGCATGGTTCGAGGAGTCCGGGCTGGCGGTGCCTGCCACCCTGGACGACCTCGCCAGGCCCGAGTACAAGGATCTGCTGGTGGTGTCCCACCCGGCCTCCTCCACGCCGGGTCTCGCGTTCCTCGCCGCCACTGTCGGGGCCAAGGGCTCCGACGGTTACCTCGAGTACTGGGACGCGCTGGTCGACAACGGTGTGAAGGTGGTGCCGGGCTGGAGCGATGCCTACTACACCGAGTTCTCCGGCGCCGACGGGGAGGGTCCGCGCCCGCTGGTGCTGTCCTACTCGACCTCCCCCGCGTTCACCCTGAGTGAGGACGGTTCCGAGTCCACGACCCAGGCGCTGCTCGAGACGTGCTTCCGGCAGGTCGAGTACGCCGGGGTGATCGCCGGAGCCCGGAACGAGAAGGGTGCCCGGGAGTTCATCGACTTCCTCCTGACCGAGGAGGTGCAGGCGAGCATCCCGGAGAACATGTACATGTACCCGGTCGATGACTCCGTCGAGTTGCCGGCGGAGTGGGTAGCCTTCGCCCCGCTGGCGGACGAACCGATCGAGGTCCCCGCCGAGGAGATCGCTGCCAATCGGGACAGCTGGATCAGGGAGTGGACCGAACGGGTCATCGGCTGACCATGGCGAAACCCGCCGCGGGCCTGCTGCGGCGCCTCCAGGACGCCGACGCCGGGTGGCGACTGGCGTGGCTGGTGGCCGGACTCGTCCCGGTCGCCTTCCTCGTCGTGTTCTTCTTCTGGCCCGCCGGAACGCTGGTGGTGCGCGGCTTCCACTCCGAGGGTGAGTGGACGCTCGACGGTTTCGCCCGGGTGTTCTCCGCGGCGCGGACGTGGCGCATCCTCGGGTTCACCCTCGGCATGGCGGCACTGGCCACAGCCGCCTGCCTCGTGCTGGGGATCCCTGGCGCCCACCTTCTCTACCGACGACGGTTCCGCGGCCGGGCCCTCCTGCGCGCCGTCGTGGTGGTGCCGTTCGTGCTCCCGACGGTGGTGGTGGGCGTCGCTTTCGGCTCGCTGTTCGACGACGGCGGCATGCTCGGCTTCCTCGGGCTAGACGACCACTGGATCGCGATCCTGCTGGCCATGGTCTTCTTCAACTTCTCCGTGATCGTCCGGACCGTCGGCACCATGTGGCGTCGCCTCGACCCGAGGCTTGGCGAGGCAGCGCTGACGCTCGGCGCGTCACCGGCAAGAGCGCTGTTCACCATCGTGCTGCCCGCTCTGGGGCCGGCGATCGCCGCCGGGGCGTCCCTGACCTTCCTGTTCTGCGCCTCGTCGTTCGGGATCGTGATGGTGCTGGGTGGGGTCCGGTACTCCACGATCGAGACCGAGATCTGGTTCCAGACCACCCAGCTCCTGGACCTGCCCGCCGCCGCCGCGCTCTCGATCACCCAGCTCGCGGTTGTCACGGCGCTGTTGCTGGTGACCAACGCGTTGCAGCGCCGCACCCGACAGGCCCACCGGCTTCACACCGACGACCTCGGCGTCGGCCCCGCCACCTGGCGACGGGACTGGGCGACGATCGCAGTCACAGCCGTCGTCGCGCTGGGACTGGTCATGCTGCCGCTGCTGAACCTCGCGTTGCGTTCGTTGCGCAGCCGGGGTGACTGGACGCTGCGCAACTACCAGGCGCTGTTCGGAGGCGAGAACCCCGCCCTTTCGGTCCCCGTGTCGCTCGCGGTCTGGAACTCACTCTGGATCGCTGCCGTCGCCGCGGCGCTGGCCCTGGTGCTCGGTGTGCTCGTCAGCCTGGTGGCCTCGCGCCGCCCGGCGTCGGCGCGGGGCCGCAGGACGCTGTGGGCGGTGGAGGGCCTGTTCCTGCTGCCGCTTGGCGTGTCGGCGGTCACCGTCGGATTCGGCTACCTCATCACCCTGAACCGGCCCCCTCTGGACCTGCGCTCCAGCTTGGTGCTGATCCCCGTCGCGCAGGCGCTCGTCGCACTGCCGTTGGTGGTGCGCTCGTTGCTGCCCGCCCTGCACGCCATCGACAGCCGCCAGCTGGAGGCCGCCCGGACCCTTGGAGCCAGCCACTGGAGGGTTCTGGTCACCATCGAGTTCCCCCAGCTGGCCCGCGGGCTGGGCCTGGCGGCCGGCTTCGCCTTCGCGACGTCGCTGGGAGAGTTCGGGGCGACGTCGTTCCTGTCCCGACCCGACAACCCCACACTGCCCGTGGTGATCTACCGGCTGTTCGGGCAGCCCGGAGCCGACAACTACGGCATGGCCCTGGCTGCAGCGACGCTGCTGGCAGTATTGACCGGAGTCGTGATGGCCGCAGCGGAGGGCCGTCGACCGAAGGGAGTCGCGACGTGGTAGCTGGACTCGAGGCGCGCGGCGTCGTGGTCCGCTTCGGCGACGTGACCGCCGTCGACGGCGTGGACCTGCATCTCGAACCCGGTCACGTCCTGGCGCTGCTGGGGCCGTCCGGGTCCGGGAAGTCAACGCTGTTGCGGGCCATCATCGGCCTGGCGAAGCTCGACGGCGGGAGCGTCCACTGGGACGGAGCGGACCTCACCGGGGTCAAGGTGCACCGGCGCAACTTCGGCTTCGTGTTCCAGGACGGGCAGCTCTTCCCGAACCTCGACGTAGGGCGCAACATCGCCTACGGGCTCGAGAAGTGGGGCCGCAAGGCCAAGGGTGACCGGGTACGGGAGATGCTGGACCTCGTCGGCCTGCCTGGGTACGAGAAGCGCAAGGTGACCGAGCTCTCCGGCGGCGAGGCGCAGCGCGTCGCCCTCGCGAGGTCCCTGGCCCCCGCCCCCCGGGCGCTGTTGCTCGACGAACCGCTGTCTGCGCTCGACACGGGGCTGCGCCGGCACCTGGCTGGCGAGGTGTCCCGCATCATCCGGGAGGTGGGCATCACCGCCATCTACGTGACGCACGACCAGGAGGAGGCCTCCATGGTGGGCGACACCGTCGGGGTGATTGCCCAAGGCCGGCTCCTCCAGCGCGCGGAACCCGATGTCCTGTGGCGGCGCCCCGCGTCGCGCACCGTCGCCCGATTCCTTGGCAACAAGGCGTTCGTCACCGCCGACGAAGCCCGCGCCCTCGGGTGGGGCGGGGACCTCCCCGAGGGCCACGTCCTGGGAGTGGGACCCCGCAGCCTGCAACTGGATCCCGACGGCGTGGAACTGCAGGTGCTCGACGAGGGCTTCGACCTCGGGCACGTCGAGATTGGTGTGGAACTGCCCAGCGGCCAGCGCGCCGTCGTGCGGGCTGACGAGCGCCCGGGGGCCCCGACGGTGAGGGTCCGCCTGGTCGGCGGCGCCATCACCCCTGCCCACGACCTCTGACGAACCTGCGGTGCGGCTCTGGTTCCGCCGCGAACCGCACGCCCGCGTTGCGCGCACGGCCCCGCGCTTGGGCGTTCGCGGCCCTTTGGTGGCAAAGTGGTTCCCGGATAACAGCGACGGCCGGGCCAGCGCCGTCGCGGAGGAGGAGCACCAGTGGCAAGGCAGCGGTTCCCGCAGTCGGTCTATTCGCAGGGCGAGGAGCCGGACGCGCGCTTCACCCTTGCCAACGAGCGCACGTTCCTCGCGTGGATCCGCACCGCGCTCGCGCTGATGGCGGGCGGGGTGGCCCTGGAGGCGTTGAGCCTCGGGCTGCAACCAGGTTTCCAGCTCGGCGCCTCGGTGATCCTGATGCTGACGGGCATTCTTTCGCCGCTCCAGGCCTGGTTCGGGTGGGCCCGCAACGAGCGAGCGCTGCGCAACAACACCCCCCTGCCCAGCCCGATGCTGGCGCTCCCGGTGGTGATCGCGGTCGCGGTGGCCGGCCTGCTGGTGCTGCTCGGCCTGGTGCTGCGCTGACATGGCCCGCCTGCTGCTGCCCAGCCCGCTGGGTGCCCGATGAGCCGGCGCCGGGACGACGCCCACGAGCGACCGTTCGATCCTGGACTGCAGCCCGAACGGGTCGCGCTCTCCTGGCGGCGCACCGCGCTTGCGGTCGCCGTCGGATCTCTGGTGTATGCGCGCCTCATCGCGCCGGTCATCGGGGCTTGGGCGCTGGTTCCGACACTGGCGGGGCTGGTGCTGGCCACGGTCATGGGACTGAAGTCCACCAGGCGGTACCGCCACCACCACCGGACGCTGACGAGCCAGCGGGGGCACCTGGCCGACGGTGCGCTGATGGCCTTCATCGCCGCCTCGGTGTCGGCCGCCGGGCTCTTCGCGTTCATCCTGGCCATCGTCGGCCGAGCGCCCTGAGCGGCCTCGACGCTGGAACCGCGACCCCAGGAGCACAAAGAAGGCGGCGCGGCCCGTGTGGGCCGCGCCGCCTTCCTGGCTGGTGGTTTCAGGGCTCTTCACAAAGCAGGGTGTAGTGGGTTCGGCGCGTCGTTGAGGGGGTAGGGGTCGAGGCCTCCCGATGATGGAAGTTCTCACACTGCCCATCTGGAAGACCTCGACGTGCCTGATG
>NZ_JAJEWM010000007.1 GCF_020687685.1 Tessaracoccus sp. OS52
TCGTGATACATCCGCACCGCCCGAGCCTTCAACTCGGCCGGGTACCTCTTCGACGTGTTTCCTGGCATGACTCCATCCTTCCCAAGGATCGAAGTCTCCGGACACACCGGGGTGATTCACCCAAACACAGCCACCACCGACCCCACCGCAGCAGCCAAGACCGCACTACGGTCAATGGCCCGCACCTGGCAACACCTCACCGACGAGATCACCGACCTCGACCAACACATCGCAACCCTGCTCGAGACCATCAACCCACGCCTCCTGCAGGTCCACGGCATCGGAGCAGCAGTGGCAACCCAACTCCTGATCACCTGCGGCGACAACCCCAACCGGATCCGCCACGAAGCCAGCTTCGCGATGCTCTGCGGCGCCGCCCCCATACCCGCATCCAGCGGCAAGACCCGCAGACACCGCCTCAACCGCGGCGGCGACCGCAAAGCCCACAGCGCCCTCTGGCGGATCGCGATCACCCGCATGAGCACCGACCAACGCACCAAAAACTACGTCGAACGACGCACCACCGAAGGCCTCTCAAAACGAGACATCACCCGCTGCCTCATCCGATACATCGCCCGCGAAATCCACCCAATCCTCACCAGTTGACAACCATAGGAGCATCGCCGACTCGTGCCTCGCCAGCTACTCGACCAGCGGAGAGCCAGCACGTGCGGCGACGTGTCGAGATCACCGCCCTGCCGCCTTCGGCCCCCTCGCGAGACACGGGATGGAAGAATGGAGCACTTGTATCGTCGAGAGGAACCTTCATGGCCAAGTCTGCGAGGACCCAGTGGAGCGAGGATCCGCGAGCGGCCCTGCGGCCGGGAGAGGGCTTCGACCTCTCCACCTTCGACCGCGCCGGCACCCCGGGATTCGCCGGGGACAAGGACATGGGCAAGGAGCTGACCGACACCAGAGGGGCGCTCCTCAACCAGCTGCAGGAGCGGTTGTTCGCCGAGGGCAGGGCCGGCGGCAAGCGCTCGGTGCTGGTGGTGGTCCAGGGGCTGGACACGGCGGGCAAGGGCGGCATCGCGCGGCACGTGATGGGCTACGTGGACCCACAGGGGGTGCACCTGCGATCCTTCGGGGTCCCGACTGAGGAGGAACGCAGCCACCACTACCTGTGGCGGATCGAGAACGCGCTGCCCGCGCCGGGGCGGATCGGGGTGTTCGACCGCTCCCACTACGAGGACGTGCTGGTCGTCCGGGTGGAGAACCTCGTCGAGCAGTCCGTGTGGGAGGACCGCTATGACGAGATCAACCAGTGGGAGAAGCGCCTGGTCGACTCGGGAACCGTCCTGCTGAAGTTCGCGATGATGGTCTCCCACGAGGAACAGGGCCTCCGGCTGATGGAACGCCTGGACAGGCCGGACAAGCACTGGAAGTACGCGCCGTCGGACCTCGACACCCGCGCCAAGTGGGAGCGGTACCAGGAGGCCTACCAGGCGGTGTTCGACCGCACCAACACCGACTACGCGCCGTGGTACGTGCTTCCAGCCGACCGCAAGTGGTACCCGCGCCTCGCCGTCACCGAGATCCTCACCCGTACGTTGATCGAGATGGACCTGCGTTGGCCACGCGTCCGCTGGAGCGACGACGTGCAGCGCCGGAAACTGGCGGAGACCATGACGACGGCGTCGCTGGCGGAATCCCTCTCCAACACCGAGGAGGTGGTGACCGAGGCGATCCAGGAGAGCATCGAGGTGCGCCTGGCGGCGGCCGCGCTGATCGGCGAGGACACGGACACGACCGCCAAGCAGCTGGACGAGCGGCGCCGGGAACTCCTCGTCGACATGGAGCGCAACATCGCCCAGAAGCGGGAACTGCTGGAGGCTCGCCGCCAGAAGCCCGCGAAGGAGCCGGCACAGGCCAAGCCCGCGAAGGAGCCGGCACAGGCCAAGCCCGCGAAGGGCAGGCAGCCGAAGCAGAAGAAGAAGCAGAAGTAGTCCCGGTCCCTCGGACTGGGGGTTGAGCTCGGAGCGCAGCAGCCCGGAGCGACGACGGTGTCACCCGCTCCGGGCACAGTCGTCGCTGGGCCGCGACGTAGCCAGGCGCGTTTGACCGCTGCCCGACCCCAGAACACGACCCCGCCGATTTTCACACATGGGCGGATGCGTAGCATGCCCGGGTTAACCGACCCCCGGTTCGACCCCCGGCCGTCCTGCTGCTAGCTTCGCGGCCATGGACCCAGTGACGCTCGGACGGTGGCAATTCGGCATCACCACCGTCTACCACTACCTTTTCGTGCCGATCACGATCGCCCTCTCGATGATCGTCGCCGTCATCCAGACCGTCTGGTACCGGACCGGCAACGACAAGTACCTCCGCCTCACGAAGTTCTTCGGGAAGCTGTTCCTGATCAACTTCGCGCTCGGCGTCGTGACCGGGATCGTGCAGGAGTTCCAGTTCGGAATGAACTGGTCTGAGTACTCCCGCTTCGTCGGCGACGTCTTCGGAGCCCCGCTGGCGCTGGAGGCGCTGCTCGCGTTCTTCCTGGAGTCCACGTTCCTGGGGTTGTGGATCTTCGGCTGGGACAAGCTGCCGAAGCTGGTCCACCTGGCGGCCATCTACATCGTCGCGTTCGGCACCATGCTGTCGGCGGTGTTCATCCTGGCCGCGAACTCCTGGATGCAGAACCCCGTCGGGACGGTGTTCAACAACGGCCGCGCGGAACTCGACGGCGTCGAGGGCTTCCTGGAGGTCCTCACCAACCCGGTGTTCCTCGTGACCTTCCCGCACGTGCTGTTCGGTGCCTACATGGTGGGCGGCGCCATCGTCGCCGCCGTCAGCGGCTGGCACCTGGCCCGCCTCCACAAGCTCGGCGAGGCCGCCCCGGTCGAGGACGTGGCCGCGTTCCGCTTCGGCGTGAAGCTGGGCGCCTGGATCCTCATCGCCGCTTCGATCTTCACGGTCGTCACCGGCGACATGCAGTCCAAGGTGATGATGCAGGCCCAGCCCATGAAGATGTCGGCGGCCGAGGCCCTCTACGACACCGAGACCAACGCCAGCTTCTCGGTCCTGACCATCGGCAGCCTCGACGGCACCAAGGAGATCTGGTCGCTCAAGATCCCCGGCCTGCTGTCGCTGATGTCGGGCTACGAGACCGTGGAGGGCATCAACGACCTCCGCGAGGACTTCGAAGACGGCGGCTTCCGCCGCGCCGACGGCACCCAGACCACCCTGCAGGCCGCCTACGCCGACGAACTGGCCGCCAACTACGACGTCGACCCCACCCCGAACATCTTCCTGTCCTACTGGACGTTCCGCCTGATGATCACCCTCGGCATGCTCGGTGCCGCCGTTGGAGTGTTCCTGCTGTGGAGCATCCGCGGCGGGAGACTCCCGAAGCCCGGCCGCGTGTGGACCGGCCTGATGGTGGCGATGCCACTGCTGCCGCTGTTCGCGAACTCCTTCGGCTGGATCTTCACCGAGATGGGTCGCCAGCCCTGGATCGTCGCGGGGGTGTTGCCGACGTCGGCCGGCATCTCCCCGACCGCGAGCGTCGCCGAGGTCCTCACCTCGATGATCGTCTACACGCTGCTCTACGGCGTGCTGGCCGTGATCGAGGTCGGGCTGTTCCTGAAGTACACGAAGCTGGGACTCCCCGATGTGCACCCCGTCGACCTGGACGCCGTCGATGATCCCGATGCCCCGCTGACCTTCGCCTACTGAGGAGCCGAGAAATGATGCTGCTTGAAACGGTCCCCACTCTGGTGGTCGTCTGGTTCGCCCTCATCGCGGTGCTCTGGATCGGCTTCTTCTTCTTGGAGTCGTTCGACTTCGGCGTTGCGCTCCTGATCCCCGTCCTCGGGCGCACCGACAAGGAGCGCCGGGTGCTGATCAACACCATCGGCCCGCTGTGGGACGGCAACGAGGTGTGGCTGCTCACCGCCGGTGGTGCGATGTTCGCGGCGTTCCCCGGCTGGTACGCGTCGATGTTCTCCGGCCTCTACCTCCCGCTGCTGCTCGTGCTGGTGGGCCTCATCCTGCGCGGGGTGGCCTTCGAGTACCGCAACAAGAACACCGACCCGCGCTGGCGCCGGATGTTCGACTGGTTCGCCATCGTGGGCTCGTTCCTGCCCCCGCTGGTGCTGGGGATCGGGTTCGCGAACTTCGTCGTCGGCCTCCCCAACGACGGCCTGCTGTGGAACGGCAACTTCTGGTCGCTGTTCGGGCCCTTCGGCCTGCTCGGTGGCGTGCTGCTGCTCGCGGTCGCGCTGATGCACGGTGCCACCTTCCTGACCCTCAAGACCCGCGGAATCGTCCGGGAACGCGCCCGCGCCTTCGCGGGCAGGCTCGGCTGGGTCGCCGTCGGGCTGCTGGCGGTGTTCGTGATCTGCCAGAACGTGTTCTGGCCGGCAACCTCCGAGTTCGCCGACCTGTCCGCCTTCGCCTGGGCGGCGGGCGCCGTCGCCATCGCCGGGTCGGCCGCGTCGGTGCTGCTGACCACCACGGTGAAGCGCGAGGGTTGGGCGTTCGTCACCGGGGGCCTGTCGATCGTCGCCCTGTTCGCAGGCATCTTCCTGCGGATGTACGGCAACATCGGCTTCACGCAGGACACGACGGTGCCCGTCCTCGACCGCCTGAACATGGTCACGGCTGCCTCGTCCGAGACCACCCTCACGATCATGACCTGGGCGGCGGTGATCTTCGTCCCGCTGGTCATCGGCTACCAGGCCTGGAGCTACTGGGTGTTCAGCAAGCGCATCAGCACCAAGAACATTCCCGACGAGGTAGAGGCGGCTGCCGCAACGGCATGACCGGACCCATCCACCCGCGACTGCTGCAGCGCGCTGGGGCCACCAGGAACTACCTGGTGGCCTCGGTTGCGCTGGGCACCGCGACGGCGTTCCTGCTCATCCTCCAGGCGTGGCTCATCGCGCGGGCCGTGACCTCGGTCTTCGACGCCTCCGGCAGCCCGTCCGACTGGGCCTGGCTCGTCGGGGGCCTGCTGGCCGTCTTCACCACCCGGGCGCTGCTGGCCTGGCTCGACTCGTGGCTGGCACACCGCTCGGCGGCCGCCGTGAAGTCGCAGCTGCGACGCGACGTCGTGGCCGCCCGCGCCGCCAGCCCAGTGTCGGGGCGGGTGTCGTCGTCGACGCTGGTGCACGTCACCACCACCGGCCTCGACGCGCTCGACGGCTACTTCTCCAAGTACCTGCCGCAACTCGGACTGGCGGTCACAGTGCCCCTGATCGTGGGCGCGGCGATCCTGGTGACCGACTGGCCCTCCGCCATCATCGTCGCCTTCACGCTGCCTCTCATCCCGATCTTCATGGCCCTCATCGGCTGGACCACCCAGAAGGCCACCAGGCGCAGCTTCGCGTTCGCCGACCGGCTGTCCAACCACTTCGCCGACCTCATCGAGGGGTTGCCGACGCTGCAGGCCTTCGCCCGCGCCCGCGCCCAGCGGGCCGGCGTCGAGATCACCGAGGCCAAGTACCGTCGCGCCACCATGCGCGTGCTCTACGTCTCGTTCCTGTCCTCGTTCGCGCTGGAGTTGCTGGCGACGCTGTCGGTGGCCGTGGTGGCGGTGACCATCGGCTTTCGACTGGTCTACGGCGACGTCACGTTCCAGGCGGCGCTGTTCGTGCTCATCCTCGCCCCCGAGGCCTTCCTGCCCGTGCGGCAGGTGGGTGTGCACTTCCACGACTCGGTCGACGGGATCGCCGCGGCGGACTCCGCCTTCGCCATCATCGACGGCGCTGGCGCGGCCGGTGGAGCGGCCCCGGTCGGGTCCCTGCTGGGGGAGACCGTCGAACTGGAAGACGTCGCCTTCAGCTACGACGGCGCATCGTCGCCGGCGCTCAGCGGCTTCTCCCTCCGGCTGGAACCCGGAGAGGTCGTCGCACTCGGCGGTCCGTCGGGGAGCGGGAAGTCCACCGTGCTCGGCCTGCTGATGGGATTCCGCCGCCCGGACTCGGGACGCGTGCTGCTCGGCGGCCGGGACCTCGCCGGACTCGACGCCGAACAGTGGCGTCGCCAGGTGGCCTGGGTCTCGCAGGAGCCGGGGATGGTGCACGGCACCGTCGCCGACAACGTGCTGCTGGGCAACCCCGGAGCCGGAGCCGACGACGTCGCCGCGGCCCTGCGCGCTGCAGGCGCCGACTTCCCCGCCGACAAACCCGTGGGCGATGACGGCGAGGGCCTCTCCGGCGGCGAGCGGCGCCGCGTCGCCGTCGCCCGGGCGCTGCTGCGGATCGCCGCGGGTGGGGTCCGGTTGCTGGTGCTGGACGAACCGACCGCAGGTTTGGACTCCGACACCGAGACCGCGGTCATCGAGGCCGTGCGCGCCAGCGGGGTCGGCGCGCTCGTCGTGACCCACCGTCCGACCGTCCTGGCCGCGGCCGACCGTGTCGTCGAACTGGAGCCGGTCCGGTGAGCGCCGCCCCACAGCCGGCCCCACGCCCGGGCGGTCTGGTGCTGGAACTGCTCCGCGCGGTTCCCAAGGGCCGACGTCGGTTCGCGCTCGCGACCCTGCTGGCGGCCGTGGCCTCGGCCTCGTCGGTGGCGCTGATGGGAATGGCGGCCTGGCTGATCAGCTTCGCCGCCATGCATCCCCCTGTGCTCTACCTGCAGGCGGCGGCGGTCCTGGTGCGCGCGTTCGGCATCTCGCGGGGGGCCTTCCGTTACTCGGAGCGGCTCGTCGGCCACGACCTGGTGCTCCGGATGCAGTCAGCGCTGCGGCTCAGGGTCTACGACAAGCTCGCGGGCACCACGCTCATCGGCCGACGGCGGGGGGACCTGCTTACCCGGGTGGTGGCCGACGTCGCCGCCATCCAGGACATCGTGGTCCGTGTGCTGATCCCTGTGCTGGCGGCGTCGCTGGTGGTGTCCGCCACCACGTTCGTGCTCGCCTTCTTCAACCTCCCCTCGGCGCTGGTGTTGCTGGCGACGACCGTGCTCGGGGGCGCCGTCGTGCCGCTGCTGGCGCAGCGGGCCACCCAGCGCGTCGACCTCGCGGCAGCGCCCGCCCGGGGCCGACTCGCCGACAGCGTGCGGGAGTTCTCGCGCAACGCCACCGACCTGGTCGCCTACGGAGCCACCGGCGACGCCCTCGCCAGGCTGGCGACCGTCGACGATGAGTTGCGCCGGATCGAGGCTCGCGGAGCCTGGGTGCGAGGGATCGCCGGCGGTGGGCAGTTGCTGGCCGCGGGGGTCGCCGTCGCAGCCGCCCTGCTCATCGGCGCACCGGCAGTCGCCGACGGCGCGCTGGATCCGCGCCACCTCGCGGTCCTGGTGCTGACTCCGCTGGCGCTGCACGAGGTGGTGGGCACCTTCACGCAGGCGGCCCAGACGTGGACGCGATCACGCGCGGCGCTGCAACGGGTGGCCGAGACGCTGGATGCCGCTGACGTCGGATCCGGCGACGCCACCGTCGGCGGCGGCGCTGCCCGGGGCCTGGTCCTGACCGACGTCACCATCGGCTGGCCCGGCGCCGGCCCGATCATCTCCGGACTGGACCTCACGGTGGGACCGGGCGAGCGGGTCGCGCTGGTCGGGCCATCCGGGTCGGGAAAGACCACGGTGGCCGCCACCGTGATGGGCCTGATCCCGCCGCTGTCCGGCAGCATCGAGCGTGGCGGGCGCGTCGGCTACCTCGCGCAGGACGCCCACGTCTTCACGACGTCGGTGGCCGAGAACGTCCGGATAGGAAACAAGGACGCAGGCGACGACGAGGTCGCGGCGGCGCTCGCGCGCGCCGGCCTCGACCTGGACCCGTCCCGCATCGTCGGCGAAGGCGGGACCGGCCTTTCCGGCGGCGAGCGCCGACGGCTGGCTTTCGCCCGCGTCGTCGCGGCCGAACGGGACCTGTTGATCCTGGACGAGCCGACCGAGCACCTCGACCACGAGACCGCAGAACGCCTCATCGACGACATCTTCACCGCCACCCGTGAGCAGGCGGTACTGGTCCTCACCCACGACCGCGCCGTCGTCGAGCGCTGCGACCGCGTCCACCGCCTGACCGGGACCACCGCCTGACCGGGCGGCGGCCCCATCCTCAGGCGCCGGGCTGTTCACCGGCCCGGCCGAGGCGCTTGCCGAGCCGTGGAAGCACGCGGCGCTCGATGAAGCCCATGACCAGCGCCAACGGGATGGCGGCGCGGCTGGTGAGGCGGGCGGCCGGCCGGAGTGCGTGGCGGGCAGCCAACGGCCCGCCCATCCTCGACAGCAGCGCGACGGCGGCGGAGACCGGGCGGACCAGCAGCGTGATGTGCTCTATCAGGCCGTCGTCGTCGAGGCGCACCAGCTGCACCTCCTCGAGGTTGCGTCCGGCCAAGGTGTTGGTCCCGTGGAGCACCCAGTCGCGACCGCCGCCGACCGGGTCCGGGAGCGTCATGTCCCGCAGCACCTCGAAGGCTGACTCGTAGACGGCGATGACGTCGTCGGGACCGTCGAAGGTGAAGCCGTCGGTCAGCGGTGAGACCAGACGGACCGACGGTGACAGCTGAGCGCGCATGGTGACCGTGTCCTGACGGCGGTCGGCGGCGACGAAGGCGGCCAGCGCCGCGGGGATCTCGGTCACGCAGCGAGGCTACCCGGGCACCGAGTCACCACGGCCGGAGTTGGGGGCGTTCACCAGCGTTGTTGCTCGCCACCAGCGCTCTATGGCTGGTGCCGAGCAACAACGCTGGTGAACGGCGGCAAGCGCTGGTGAATCGCGACCGAGGCGGGTGACGAAGGCCAACGCCGGGGGCTCACGTGCCGGTCTCGCAAGACACGTCCACTTGGGTAGAGTGAGCGGGTGACCAGCCAGCTCCCGCCCCAGGCGCCGACGCGTCGGCTCAAGGTCGCCCAGTTCATCGACAACTACGGCCCCGGCAGCAACGGCCTGATGTTCGCGGTGCAGCAGCTCGAGGGCAACCTCCTGGACGCAGGGCACGAGACGATCGTCGTCGCGCCGCGGGCCAAGGGACCGAACCCGCATTTCGGCAGGCCGGGCCGCACTGAGATCCGGCTGCCGTCGGTGCGGGTCCCCAACCTGCCGACGCGGGTGGCCAACGGCCGCCACTTCGAGAAGACCATCGAGGAGATCGGGCGGCTGCGGCCGGACGTGATCCATGTGCACGGGTTCGGTCCGGTGGGTATTCTGGGCGTTTGGGCCGCCAAGCGGCTCGGGATCCCGATGATGCTGACCTGGCACACGGATTTCGACGCCTACGCCGACCACTACGCCGCAATCCTGCCCCTGCTCACCCAGGTCGTGAAGGCCTTCATGGGCCTCTCGCGCGGAGAGTTGTTCGACTCCCGGGACCTCCGGGCGGCCGAGATCCGGTTCGAGGACCGCGGCAAGTCGACGGCGTCGCTGCTGGGGATCTGCCAGAAGATGCTCGAGACCGCGGACCTGATCACGTCCCCGTCGCCGAAGACCGCGGCCCGCTGCCGCGAGATCGCACCGGAGGCCAACGTCGTCGTGGTCCCCAACGGCGTTGATCCGCTCCCGCCCGGCCCGCCCCCGCTGCCCAAGCCGGACGGCCCGTTGATCCTCTACGCGGGACGGATCGCTCCGGAGAAGGACCTCCCGCTGCTGGTCAGCGCCTTCCAGCTGGTCTCCACGCAGCGGCCGGACGCCCGGCTGATGATCGTCGGGGACTGGCAGCGGTACGCGCGGATCAAGCGCGTCCTGGCCGAGGCCGCGGCCACTGGCAAGGTGACGCTGACCGGCGAGCAGCCCCGCGAACTGCTCGGCGCCTACTACGCCATGGCCGACGTGTTCGCGTTCCCCAGCCAGACCGACACCCAGGCCCTGGTCCTCCACGAGGCGGCGCTGGCAGGGTTGCCCATCGTCTCGGTGGACCCCGGCCTCCAGCTCGTGCTGGAGCCGGGCGTCAACGCCGAACTGGCGCGGCCCACCCCGGCGTCGATGGCGGCGGCCCTGATGCGGGTCATCGACCGGCTGGACGACGAGGAATGGCTGGCCAACGCCGCCGCCACGTCGAAGCGACTGGCGGGTCAATGGAGCATCGAGTCCCAGGCCGCCGAGGTCCTGCGGCTCTACCAGGAGGTCGCGACCTGCCGCGGCGACGTGGCCGCCTGAGCCGCCCGCGCCTCACTAGTGTGGGTGCATGAGCCTTCCGCTGCCCCGCACCCCGCATCCCTCTGAAGCACCGTCCATCCGTTGGGGCATCCTCGCCCCGGGAGGCATCGCACACGCCTTCGCCGACGCCCTGCGCAAGCACACATCGCAGGAGATCGTGGCCGTCGGCTCCCGCTCCGCCGACCGCGCCGCCGCGTTCGCCAAGGAGTTCGGAGCCGAACGCAGCTACGGCTCCTACGAGGAGTTGGTGGCCGACGACGACGTCGATGCCGTATACGTGGCATCACCCCACAGCCACCACGCCGAGCAGGCACTCCTCGCCATCGCCGCCGGCAAGCACGTCCTGGTGGAGAAGGCCTTCACCCCCACCGCCGACGAGGCGCGCCGGGTCGTCTCCGCCGCACGGGAGGCCGACGTCACGCTGATGGAGGCCATGTGGTCGCGGTTCCTGCCGCACTACGACATCGTTCGCCAGTTGCTCGCCGACGGCGCGTTCGGCGAGCTCGAGGTCCTGACGGCGGACCACGGGCAGTACTTCCCTTTCGACCCGCACCACCGTCTCTACGACCCGGCCCTGGCGGGCGGCGCCATGCTCGATCTCGGCGTCTACCCGGTCTCCTTCGCATCCTTCGTGCTCGGCACGCCCGGCGGCATCCGCGCCGTCGGCACGCGCGCCCAGACCGGTGTGGACCGTCAGGTTTCCATGGTTTTCGACGGCTACGCGGACCATCCGAGCGCCCACGCTGTCCTCAACACGACACTGCATGCCCGGACCCCGACGCGGGGCGCGATCAGCGGCTCCGACGGCACCGTCGAACTGCCCGGTGGTTTCTACGGACCCCAAGCGGTGCGCTGGGCTCCCCGTGACGGAGAGCCGGAGGTTGCCGCGGAACCATCGATCAGGGGCCATGAGGGCCTCGCCTACCAGGCGGCTCACTTCGCGACGCTGGTGACTTCCGGTGCTCGCGAGTCCGAGCTGCTGCCATTGGACGAGACCGTCGCGATCGTCGAGACCATGCAGGAGGCGCTGCGCCAGGTCTGAGCAGGCTGCCGCCGTCGGGACGGGAGAAGAAAGAGGCACTGCGTCGTTCGACGCAGTGCCTCCCGGGGGGTTCGGTGTTGGCCGATCAGGCGCAGGCCCAGGGCTGGGTGCCGCGGATCTCGTAGAGCCGGTTGGCGACGGTGATCTGCTCGGCGCGGGTGGCCTGGTGCGGGTAGGCCGCGAAGTCCTGGCCGTTCACGGAGCGCCACGTCTGCAGGTTGAACTGCAGTCCGCCGTAGTAGCCGTTTCCGGTGTTGATGTCCCAGCGGTTGGTCGACTCGCACTGGGCGATCCGCGTCCACATCGCCTCGCGGGCCAGATTCAGGCCGGCTCCCGAGGAGGAGGACGAGGAACTGGAGGAGGAGGAAGCCGACGAAGAGGACTGCTCGGGCGCGGGGGTCGGCTTGGGCTTCGGCTTCTCCTTCGTACCAACCGCGGTCACCTGGTGGACGGGCTGGACGGAGATGACCTTCTCGGCCAGCGCCGAGTCAACCACGACGCCGTCGTGGATGGTGTCGGTCCAGGTCTCGCGATAGGCACCCGCGGCGCCCTCGGTGGTCACCTTCTCCGTGCCCTTCAGAAGCTCGGAGGATTCGACGGTGTTCTTCTGGAACGGGATGGCCACCATCTCGGTGCGGGACTTGGTCTCGACGTCGACGAAGGTGATCTGCATCCCGTCTTCGAGGACGGTGTCCGCAGCCGGGGTGAGCTTGTCGTTCTCGTCGGGCTCCACGCCCGCCTCGGCCAGCACGTCAGCGACGGTGCCCGCGATGGTGAGCTGGGAGGGCTTGCCGGCGACGGTGAGCGTCACGTCCTTCGCGGTGGCGATCTCCAGGGAGAGCCCTTCCCGGCCGATCGCGGCCGAGCGCGACGTGGAGTACTTCGAGTCCTCGGCGTCCAGGTTCAGGTAGCCGAGGGCCTCGTCCACAGTCTGGGCGGTGGTCCACACCTCGCGCGTCTCGCCGTCGACGGTGACCTCAAGGGGCCTGCCGTAGGAGACGGTGATCTCCATGTCCTGGGTGACCTCGGTCTCGGGGTTGGGCAGGACGACGTCATGCTCGCCCACCGTGAGGCCCTCGAGTTCAAGGACTTCCGCGACGGTGTCCTCGCGGACCGAGAGCGAACTCGCCACTCCGTCCACCACCAGGACTACATCGTTCTTGTGCAGCGCCGTGGCGACTCCAGCGGTTCCGACGAGCGAGAGCGCGGCAACGCCTGCGGCTACGGGGATCCAGGTTTTCTTGGCCATGCAGTAACTACTCCGGTGAATCTAGGTTGCGCCGTGGGTGTCCGGCCAACTCAGATTAGCCCGAACCTGAGGAAATCCCAAACCATTTCTGAGAAATTCTCAGTGCACTTGGCGCGCGCCTCACCTCACCTGGACCTGACAGGCGCCGATTCCGCGCTCAGCCCAGTTGACCGCGCAGCGCACCGCCGGGGTAGTCGGCGTTGTGCACGTTGACGTAGTACTCGCCCGGATGACGCAGGATTTCCATGACCAGCTCCCGGTCGACATCGGCGCAACCCGACGACGAACCGTCAGTGGGCGCCACCAGGGGAACCACCACCGGCCCGGGGGCGTCGGGGCCGGCGACGTGGATGTGCGCGGCCCGAGCCGGGGAGATGCCGGACACCTCGAGGGCGTAGCAGATCTCCCCCAGCCCGGGATTCAGGGTGAAGTAGGCGGTGCCCACACCGTCGGGGTCCCCCGGGCCAGGGCGCTCGGCGGCGCCGGTCAGCTCGACAGCGAGGGGGCGTCCGCCGGTCACCGGCGGGGCGTCTCCGGCGGCCATCACGGGAACGGCGGCCAGGGCGAGGGCAAATGCTGAGACAAGAACTGTGCGTCGCATGATTCCTCCACGGAGATTCTGGCGGGGAGCCAGACTGGAAAGCCTACGCCCGCCGCCCCGGTGATGGAACCCCCGGCCCCTGCATGCCTACGAGGCGTCCGACTGCTCGGCGACGGCGGCCCGGACCTCTTCCATGTCCAGGCCCTTGACGCCGGAGATGACCTGCTCCAGCTGGGGAGCACGGAGCGCACCGGGCTGCGCGAAGACGATGATGCCGTCACGGAAGGCCATGAGGGTGGGGATGGAGGAGATCCCGAAGGCGGCGGCGAGTTCCCGCTCCTCCTCGGTGTCGACCTTGCCGAACACGACGTCGGAGTGGGCCTCGGAGGCCTTCTCGAAAACGGGCGCGAACCCGCGGCAGGGGCCACACCACTCGGCCCAGAAGTCGAGGACGACGATCTCGTTGTCCGCCACGGTCTGGTTCAGGTTTTCCTTGGTAATCGTTACGGTTGCCATGGCTCCACTATACCCCCCGGGGTATATCTGCCAAAATCGGTGTCGTCACCGCTTCTCGGGGCGGAAAGCCTTCAGGCGCAGGCTGTTGAGCACCACGAAGACGCTGGAGAACGCCATGGCGGCCCCGGCGATCACCGGCGTCAGCATGCCCATGGCGGCGATCGGAATGGCAGCCACGTTGTAGGCGAAGGCCCAGACCAGGTTGGACTTGATGGTCCGGTCGGTCGCCCGGGACAGGCGGACGGCGTCCACCACCGAGGCCAGGTCGTCGCGCATCAGCGTGATGTCGCTGGCCGCGATCGCGGCGTCGGTCCCCTTGCCCATGGCGATGCCAAGGTCCGCGCTGGCGAGGGCGGCGGCGTCGTTCACGCCGTCGCCCACCATGGCGACGTTGCGCCCGTCGGCCTGGAGGTCGCGGATGACCTGCGCCTTGCCCTGCGGGAGCACGCCGGCGCGGATGTCGACGATGCCGGCCTCCGCGGCGACCTTCTCAGCCGCAGCCTGGTTGTCGCCGGTGAGCAGGACGGGGCGCAGCCCGAGTTCGGCCAAGCGCGCCACTGCCGCGGCGGCGCCGGGCTTCAGTTCGTCGCCGACGACGACCCTGCCGAGGTACTTCCCGCCCAGCGAGACCAGCACCTCGCTGCCGACGACGCCCGCGTTCGCCGCGGGTGCGCCGTCGACGAGGCGTGCGTTGCCGACGAGGGCATCCTGCCACTCGGCCCCGAGCCGGACGCGGGCGCTGACGCCCTGGCCTGCGATGACGCTGAAGTCGCCGGCCTCGGCCTCGCCGTCGGCACCCTGCTCGCGGGCGTGGTCAACGACGGCTCGCGCGATGGGGTGCTCGGAGCCGGCCTCGACCGCAGCCGCGACTGCGAGGAGCTGCTTCGCGTCCACGCCGTCGGTCGGCTCGACGGCCAGCACGGCCATGTGGCCGGTGGTCAGCGTGCCGGTCTTGTCCAGGACGATCGTGTCGATCTTGCTCGCCTTCTCGAGCGACTGCGCGCCGCGGATGATCGTGCCCAGTTGGGCCCCTCGACCGGTGCCGACGAGCAGGGCCGACGGCGTCGCCAGGCCGAGCGCGCACGGGCAAGCGATGATCAGGACCGCGATGGCCGCAGTGAGCGCGAACGTGACGCCATTGCCGAGCAGCAGGTGCACCAGGAACGTGGCCGCGGAGATGCCGATGACGACGGGGACGAACCAGGCCGTCACCTTGTCGGCGATGCGCTGGGCGTTGGACTTGCCGGTCTGCGCCTCCTCGACGAGCCTTGCGATCTGGGCCAGCTGGGTCCTGGATCCGACGGCCTCCGCGCGGATCACGAGCCGGCCGGTGGTGTTGAGGGACCCTCCGACGACGCGGGTGCCGGGCGCAACCTCAACCGGGAGCGACTCGCCGGTGATGATCGAGGCGTCGACGGCCGAGTTGCCCTCGACCACCTCGCCGTCGGCGGAAACCTTCTCGCCGGGACGAACGACCACGAGGTCACCGACGGCCAACTCACCCACGGGGATGGTGGACTCGACGCCGTCTGTCAGTACGGTCGCCTGCTTGGCGCCCACCTCCATGAGCGCGCGGACCGCCGCCCCGGCCTCCTTCTTCGAGCGCGCCTCGATGTAGCGGCCAAGGAGGAGGAAGGCGATGATGGCGGCGGCGGCCTCGAAGTAGACCTGCGACATCGGATCCGCGTTGCCCAGGGACAGCGAGAACTCGTGCCGCATGCCGATCATGCCGGCGCTGCCGAAGACCATGGCGACCAGCGACCAGCCGAAGGCGGCCAGGGTGCCCATGGAGACCAGCGTGTCCATCGTCGTGGAGCCGTGGCGCAGGTTGTTCCAGGTGGCCGCGTGGAACGAGCGGCCGCACCAGAACACGATGACGGCAGTCAGCAGCAGGGCCACCCACTGCCAGCCCGGGAACTGCAGCGCGGTAACCATGGAGACGGCGACGACCGGGATGCCGAGCGCGAACGCCAGGACGACGCGCGGGCGCAGGACGTCGGCGCGGTCCGAGCGCGGCACGTCGGGGGCGGTCGGACGGGCGCCGTAGCCAGCCGCCTTCACCACCTCGACGAGTTCCTCTGCGGTCATGCCCTTGGGCGCACGCACGGCGGCCTTCTCCGTGGCGTAGTTGACCGTCGCGGTGACCCCCTCGACCTTGTTCAGCTTCTTCTCGATGCGGTTCGCGCACGAGGCGCAGGTCATGCCCTCGATGTCGAGCGAGATCGCGTTGTCGACGGGCTTGTCGGTCGTGGTGGTCACGGGTTCTCCTTGATGCGCCCGCGCGGGCGCGACGACGTGGTTCAGGCCTGGGTGACGGCGTACTTGTCGCCGGCTTCGGCGACGGCCGCCTGGATGTCGGTGAAGGCGATGGGGGCGTCGGACTCGACGGCCATCTGTCCGCCTTCGAGGGTGACGTTCACGTTCTTGACGCCCTCGACCTCGGAGACCTCCTCGGTGACGTGGTTGACGCAGTTGCCGCAGGTCATTCCGGTGACCTGGTAGTTGGTGATCATGCTGTTCTCCTTCGTGTCCGCGCCGGGGAGTGCGCCCGGCGCCTCGGTCATGATGTCACTCCCGAAACCAAGCATACCCCCGGGGGGTACTGGCCCGGAACGCGCCCTGGGGTTGCCGGGTTCTCCACAGCCCAGAGCGCCCTGTGGATGATTTCTGGTCGGGTTGCGACCACTGGCCCGCTCCCCCAATGAGGCCCCATCCTGCGGGTTTGTCGTCCTTTTCGTGGGCGCGGCGCTCCACCGGAACTGCTTCATAACGATTTGGTAACGACGCGCCGAGGGTGCCCTCCTCGGTCTTTCCACAGGCCTCAGGCGCGCCCTCCACCGCCGCCCACAGGCCTTCAACAGGCGATTCCACCGCGTTTGAGCGGGGGTGTCCCCAACTGTCAGAGGTGGGCCATATACAAAGAGGGACGTCCAAGCCGCGTGCGTTAACGTGGGGCCCTCCGGGGGCGGCCAAGGCTTGAACTCATCAACCAAGGAGGAACTGGCGAAGGATGTCTGTACACCAGATCAGCGGTGGTTCCGTCTCCGAACTGGACCGCACGCCGCCGCAGGATCTTGCCGCCGAGCAGAGCGTCCTGGGCGCCATGATGATGAGCAAGGACGCCATCTCCGACGTCGTGGAGGTGCTCCGCGGCGCGGACTTCTACCGCCCCAACCACGAGGCCATCTTCGAGGCCATCATCAGCCTGTACGGCCGCGGCGAGCCTGCCGACCCGATTACCGTCGCGGGCGAACTGGGCAAGGCCGGCCAGCTCAGCAAGGTGGGCGGCGCCGTCTACCTCCACGACCTCCTCGCATCGGTCTCGATCGCCGCGAACGCCTCCTACTACGCCGAACTCGTCCGCGAGAAGGCCATCCTGCGCCGGCTCGTGAACGCTTCCATCCGGATCGCCCAGCTCGGCTACATGGGCCAGGGCGAGGTGGACAAGATCGTCGACGAGGCCCAGCAGACGCTGTTCGAGGTCACCGAGAACAAGTCGTCGGAGGACTACAAGAGCCTGCGCGAGCTGATGGAGCCGACCTTCGACGAGATGGAGGCCATCAGCAACTCAGGTGACGGCCTCTCCGGCGTCCCCACCGGATTCATCGAACTGGACCGCATGACCAACGGGCTCCACGCGGGCCAGATGATCATCGTCGCGGCCCGCCCCGGCGTCGGCAAGTCCACCTTCGCCTTGGACGTCTGCCGTACCGCCGCCATCCACAACAACATGGCCACCGCGTTCTTCTCGCTGGAGATGAGCCGGACCGAGATCGTCATGAAGATCCTCAGCGCCGAGGCGTCCGTGCCACTCAAGCGCATTCGCGGCGGGAAGATGGACGAGTCGGACTGGCAGCGCATCACGGACAAGTCGGTGATGATGACGGAGAAGCCCCTGTTCATCGACGACTCCCCCAACCTGACGATGATGGAGATCCGGGCCAAGGCGCGTCGGCTGAAGCAGCGCCATGACCTGCGCCTCATCGCCATCGACTACATCCAGCTCATGACCTCTGGCAAGAAGGTGGAGTCCCGCCAGCTGGAGGTCTCCGAGTTCTCCCGCCAGATCAAGCTGCTGGCCAAGGAACTGGAGATCCCGGTCATCGCGCTGAGCCAGCTCAGCCGTAACACCGAGCAGCGCAAGGACGGCATCCCCGCGCTGTCGGACCTGCGTGAGTCGGGCTCGCTGGAGCAGGACGCCGACATCGTCCTCATGCTGCACCGCCCGGAGATGTACTCGCAGAACCCCACCGACGAGGAGCGGGGGGTGGCAGCATTCCACATCCCCAAGCACCGAAACGGGGAGACGGGCAAGATCGACGCACTGTTCCAGGGCCACTACTCGCGCTTCACCAACCCGCCGTTCTGACCGGTCGGGTCCGCGTCAACCGATGATGGTCAGCCGCCCACCCGCACCCGGAGGACGACCTCGTCGCGGCCCTCCGCCAGTTCCCGCCACCGCGCAGCCGGGATCCGGACCCCGCCAGGGCGGTAGCGCCGGGGCGCGGGTTCGGTGTCGATGACGGCGCCGTCGGACTCCACGGCGATGACGCCGTGACCGGGATCCGTGACGTCGTAGCTGACCCGGACCCGAACCCCAGCCAGGTTCACCACGGCCTCCAGTTCACCGACGGGCAGCACGGGATCCACGACGACGCCGTCGCGGGCCAGGCGCAGCCCGAGGAACCCCTCGGTCACCAGCCGCAGCACCAGCCCCGGACCCGACGAGTAGACGCGCCAGCCCCCCTCGAACCCGAAGCTCGGGTCGAACATCGATTCTGCGCGCGACTCGGCGTCGTCGCGGTCGCGGAACTCGGCGTCGATCGAGGAGAAGTAGCAGTTCGACTGCCGCGGCCTCGCACCCGGGACCGCCGCGGACAGGCCATCAGGGATCACCAGGTCCAGCGCCCGCCACGCCCGTTCGGCCAGGCCGAGGCGCAGCAGGGCCTCGATCCAGCGCAGGTGGGCGTGGGTGTACATGAGGCCGATCTCGCGGCCCCAGAAGGTCGCGGCCTCTGCCCGGAGGAAGGTATGGGTCTCGCCGCCGTGGTAGTCCACGGGGTTGTCGAACAGGTAGATGCCGACGGGCCCGTCGAGGTGCTCGTCGATGATGCGGACGTGGGCCGCAGCCTCCTCGGAGCTGAGTTGCTCGTCGGCGATGGCGTGGATCATCTGCAGCGACCCGTGCCTGAGGCCCGTGCGCCGGTCGCGTGGATGCACCAGCGGCTCCACGCCGTCTGCGGTGACGATGGCGTACCCGCACAGTTCGCCCTCCACCAGTAGCGAGTCGTGGACAGCCTCGACGGTGGCTCCCGCTACCGCCAGCAGGCGAGCGGCCAGTTCCTGGTCGGAATCGGCCACACCGTCGGCGAGTTCGCCCAGCGCCTTGGCCTCCAGGCCCGCTGTCCACGTCGAGACCAGTTGCCGGGCCAGTTCCGGTCTGGCCGGCTGGAGCGAGTCGTTCCAGTCGCCGTGTCCGTAGGCGGGAAGCCGGGGGTCCGCGCTGCGCTCGGAGAGCAGGTGGTCGACGGCGGCCAGCACATGGTCGCGCATCGCGGTCGGCGGCAGGAGCGCATCGCTGCCCACCCAACCGACCGGTTCGTCGAGGAGCGTGAGGTCGCCGGTCATCTGCAGGTACTCCCCCAGAGCGAGCAGCGGCCAGTAGACGACGTCGCCGTGGCTCTCGCGATGTCCTGGCGCCCGGTGCTGGTCGAGGTAGTCGAACCACTGCGGCCAGTCACCGTCGTCCTGTTGCCCCGCGAAGACGCTCAGCAGGACCTCGCGCACGACGTCGAGCCGACCGAGCGCCACCAGCAGCCCGACGGGGCCCTGGCAGACGTCGCGGGTCCCCCAGGCCCCTCCCGTGAACTGCTCCAGCCCGCGGGGGGCCTGGTAGTGCACGAACGCGTTCTGGGCCAGCCACGGCAGGAGCGCATCCAGCCGGCGGGCGACGTCGTCCCCGCCCGTCAGCGAGGGCACCGCAACGAAGTCCGGCCGTGCCTCGGCGGCGGCGTGCTCACTAACTGTGGCCGGAGCGACGAAAGACCGTTCTTTCTGCCACACCGAAGTGTCACCCGGCTGGGCACCTCCGCCCCGCAACGGGAGTTCGAGGGTCAGGTCGGTGACCTCGGAGTGCACGACGGCGTGCCACTGGTCCCCTCTGGGGCGCTCGTCGGAGAACAGGAGGGAGGAATCACCCCCGATGTCGGCGGACCCCGTGGCCGAGACCAACAGGCCGACGGGCTCGCCGTCGACGTGGACGGCCAGAGACAGCGCGGTGAGGGTCAACCGCGTCACCACCTGGACCGTGCGCCCCCCGAGCCGGTACCACCAAGTGGCCGAGGTGTGGTCGACGGCCCAGGCACTGGGGAGTCCGAGGAGGCGCCAGCCCTCCCCGGCGTCGACGAACAGGCGGATGCCCTCGGCCTGGGTGAGGCCGAGGTAACTGCGCCGCACCGACAGCAGCGGAGCCGCGGATGCGTGGCCCACCGTCAGCTGTGAGCCGAAGTTGCCGTTCATCCACACGGTGACCGCCGCGTTGGCGTCCTGTGGGAGCAGTCCCCCGGCCGCCCGGATGATGTGCCCGTGCGGCCGCAGGACCGCGGCCTCCTTCGCGGCGGTGACGACATGTCCGGCTCCGGCCCGGTAGGACCAGACCTCGCCGTCGGGGCCGCGTTCGGGATCGGTGGGGTCGCCCGCCAGACGGGCAAGCGCGCGCTCCTCCAGCGGCTCGCCGTGCGCGAACCGGGCCGGGCTGAACAGCGTCGGCACTGCCTGCCGCGCATCGTCGGCCGACGGCGCGCGTTCGGCCCAGCCGTCGGACAGCAGGGCTGCGAACCGTTCGGCATCCGCGGGCCCCGAGGCCCCCGGATGGTCCGCGACGACGACGGCGCGGAACCCGACCACGCCCTCTGCACCCGGCTCCAGCGTCCACGGGGTCGTCTGCAGCCCCGCCAGCGTGTGCTCGTGCTGGCGCCGCACGGAGGGGAGGTCCTTGGTGAGGTCGAGGCCGGTGCCGGGGGTCGCTGGGCGCAGTTGCACCGCGTCGGTGCACCAGCCTGCGACCGGCCGGGTGGCCCCGAGCAGCAGCCAGGGGTTCGTGGGTCCGGGCATGTTCTGGCGCACCGCCATCTGCAACCGGTCGCCGTCGGGGATGGGTGTCAGGTCCAGGTACTGGGAGACGTAGAACTCGTTGCGGCGCAGCGCGTCCCACGGAGTCAGGGCCGCGTCGAGGGTCCAGACCGCGTCGAGTTCAACGCTCTCCTCTCCCCGGTTCACCACGCGCAGGCCCCAGCCGAAGCGGCCCTCCCCCGGCTGCTCCCACCACAGCTCCCACTCGACGTCGCGGTGGTTGCCGCGCAGGACCACACCGTCGGCGGTGGCCGCGATCTCGCCCCCACTGGCCGGACCGGTGAGGCCGAGGGCTTCATGCCCTTCGGCTCGCGGCGCTTCGCGGCCAAGGCTCCGGGGGACGGGGTCGCGCCAGCGCAGCCAGACCTGGTGCGGACCCGGCTCCAGCTCGGATGCCGGGTACTGCAAGACACTCAGCTCGCCGGCGTCCAGACGGGCCAGTGCCCCGGCCTGCGTGAACTCCGCTCGGATCGGCAGGTTGCTCACTTCGACACCTCTCACTGGGGCTCGGGCATGGGTGGATTCGGCCCTTCGTCAGTCTCGGGCCGACGACGTGGGTCTCTGGTCCGGGGCACCGAGTGCCCGGCCGGGAACAGGGGCTTCGCGTCGCCGGCGACGTCCTCGCGGGCGGCGCGGACCGCGTCCATCGACTCGGGAAACGACATCGGGAGCCGGCCCTCGGGGGGCACCTGGCCCGTCATCGCGAGCAGCCAGGCGGTGTCGCTGACGCCGAAGGAAACCGTCAGCGCCGAGGCCACCTCCAGCAGCGGGGTGAGCACGGCGGGGCGGTCGGCCATGACGTCGACCAGCAGCGGGCACGGCAGCCGTCGGAGCCGGTGCGGCAGGCCGGGAGGGAAATCCAGACTTCCCTGGTGGAACCAGGACTCCAGGAACAGGTCGTCGCGGGGCTCGAAGGGGGCGGGCAGCCGGATGAGCGCGACGTCGGCCTCCTCGGGCCGGTCCACCACCCTCAGTGCCTCGCCCGCGGCGTCGGCGGCCACACCCTCCAGCCACACCCGCGTGCCCGGGCGCAGCGGGAGCAGGCCTGCGTCGTCGGCGCACACCACCACCGAGCGCGCCTGCGTCCGCAGCCCGAGTTCGACCGCCATCGGCGTGCCCACCAGCGCCTCCGCGGCGTCGGCGTCGACGAAGGGGTCGTCGAACAACCCGAGCTCGAGCTTCACCCGCAGCAGGCGCCTGGCCGACGCCTCCAGGCGTTCCCGGGTGACGCGGCCGTCGGCCACGAGAGCGAGCAGCAGGTCCACGCACTCCTCCCCGCCGAACTGGTCGATGCCCGCGTCGAGCAGTTTGAGCATGCGCTCCTGCGGTCCCAGGTGCTCCACGCCCCAGGCCCGGGCCGGGAGCACCTGGTCCCCCACCGAGTTGTCGTTGACCAGCTCCCAGTCGCTGAGGATCACCCCGTCGTAGCCCAGCCGTTCCCGCAGCAGGTCGGTGAGAACCTGCCGGTTGTAGCCGAATCCCACCTCCTCCACGGGCTCGCCGTCCAGCACCAGGCCCACGGGCCGGCCGTAGTAGGGCATGATCGCGGCGGTGCCGGCGGCGATGGCGGCCTCGAAGGGTCGCAGGTGCTCGTCGAAGCGGCCACCCGGGTAGACCTGGTCGCGGCCGTAGGGGAAGTGGGCGTCCTCGCCACCGGCCTGAGGTCCCGCGCCCGGGAAGTGCTTGGTGGTGGCGCTCACCGATCTGGGCCCGAGCCGTTCGCCCTGGAGGCCCTCGATGGCGGCGACGGTGAGGCGCGCCACCAGGTCGTGGTCCTGCCCGAAGGTCTCCCGCTGGCGGCCCCAGCGCGGTTCTGTAGCCAGGTCGGCGGTCGGGTGGAGCGCCTGCCGGATGCCGACGGCGACGTACTCGCGGCGGACGACGTCGGCGAAACTGCGCACCAGTTCGGGGTCGCCGAGCGCCGCCAGCCCGAGCGCGTCGGGCCACTGCGAGAAGAACACCGACGCCCAGCTGGTGCCCGCGTTCTGGGCGGCAGCGTGGCGGGGGTCGGTGGAGATCGTCACCGGAATCGAGTGTGGGGTCTCGCACGCCAGTTCCTGGAGCCGGTTGGCCCACGTCGCCGCATGCCGTGCGTCGACCAGGGCGTGGACGTTGAAGTGGTTCATGAGCTTGCCGACGACGACGTCGCGGCTGCCCGTCTTGGAGATCTGGCCGGGGCCGGCGAGGAGTTCCCCGCCCGGCCCGGCCTCGATCACGGTGTGGAACATGAGCCCGGCCAGTTCCTCGACCCCCAGCCGCGCCACGAGGTCCTCGACACGTTCGTCGA
This sequence comes from Tessaracoccus sp. OS52, assembly GCF_020687685.1. Lineage (GTDB taxonomy): Bacteria > Actinomycetota > Actinomycetes > Propionibacteriales > Propionibacteriaceae > Arachnia. The sequence goes on from NZ_JAJEWM010000007.1 coordinate 22,806, forward strand.
CGTCCAGCCGGGGGTCCTCGAACGGGTCGAGGCGGCCGTTGTGGTTCAGGTCACGGAACGTGACGCCGTCAAAGGTCAGGAACTGTGGCCGGGTCATGGTCATGCGCTCGCGTTGAACTCCTCGATGCTGATCACCGGTCGCAGCGCGGCCTCCACCTCGCGGGTGGCGAAGTAGCTGCGCAACCGGCCGCCGAGCATGACGTTGGCCAGGGCCCCCATGATCATCGACTGGTCCAGCGAGAGGTGGCGCCTGGCCACCTGTCCGCTGACCACCGCGACGGCGTCGTAGAAGCCGCCGGGGCCGTAGGAGTCGAAGTCGGCCTGCAGGTTGCTCAGGTTGGCCGTCGCCTCCTCGGGTTCGTACATCATCGCCAGGAAGGCGGCGTGCGGTGTGACGACGCCGTCGCCGTAGTCGGTGGGTGGCGCGGTGTGGATGTAGTTGGTCCGCTCCTGGTCGGAGAAGTAGCCCTCGGGGTTCATCCCCAGGGCGTCGACGCCGTACTCGCGATAGCCACCGGCCGGGTTCGAACTGGGCGAGAAGCCCCAGTAGCCGTAGTCGGCGTCCAGCAGGCCGTGCTCACGCTGCGCACGGACGTGGAGGGGGTGGTTGAGGCCCCAGCTCCTGGGTCCCCATTCGGCCTCCGGCACGAAGATGTCGGGCATGAGCTCCTCGAACATGGAGCCGCCCCAGCCGGGCACCACCTGCATGCCTCGGTAGGTGTAGGCACCCTCGTAGACCGGGAAGCCCAGGTACTCGCGCCACTCGCCCACGGGCGGCATCTCCTGCCAGGTCCAGTCCGGCGGGAAGGTGCGGTAGGTGCCGAAGTAGGCGACGGGCGGGATCTGCCCGCGGATGATCCCGAGATAGTTGACCATGCGAGCCTCGGAGATCGCCGTGTCGTAGTGGTGCTGGACGTGGTACCACAGGTCCGGCCCGATCCCGATGGTCGGTGGCAGCAGCGCCGTCCCCGGACGCTCCGGGTTCTCGATCCAGAAGCCGCCGTAGACGGCGCCGGCGGGTGCCCGGAAGTCCTTGTCGTAGAAGATGTCCCAGCGCATCGCGTCGAACAGCGCCCCGGCCACCTTGCTGTTCGACGGGTCGGCTTGCGCGACCACGTGCAGCGCCGCACCGAGCCAGCCCATGTCGACGCTGGAGACGAACGGGACGATGACGTCGTGTCCGCCTTCGGCGTTCGGTTCCGGCCACAGCCGCAGCACCTCGCCGGTGGCCTCGTCGTACCAGTTGAAGTACATGCCGCTGGCGTCGTGGCGCTCCATGCGTTGCAGCGTCCGCAGCGTCCTGCTGATCCGGTTGCGGGCCTCGCCGGGGGTGATGAGGCGCAGGTCGCGGGCGATGATCGTGCTCCACAGCAGGCCGGCGATGTTGGTCGGCGAGGTGTAGCCGCTGCGGGTGGTGAGGTCGCCGTCGATGTTGTCGGCCACGAGCCCCGTGTTCGGGTCGGTCATGGCGACGAGCGAGCGCCAGGTGTCGGCGGCCCAGGTGAGCAGCAATTCGTCGTGCTCGCCGGGGCGTCCGCGACCAGGATTGCCCCACGCCGGGATGCCGCCGACGGCGGCCAGCGCACCGGCGCCGGTGGCGGCGCCGAGCAGTCCCCGTCTGGTCAGGTTGGGTTGCATGTCGTGACTCCTTCGGTTCGGTACCGGGCGGCTGTGCCCGGGACCCTCACTTGATTCCGGTGGTTGCGATGCCCTCGATGATGAAGCGCTGCAGCAGCAGGAACACCACGAGGATGGGCAGGACGACGACGCATGCGCCGGCCAGGAGAAGCCCGTAGTCGGTCTGGTTCTGGCCCGTTGAGACGAGGGCCAGGGCGACGGGCAGCGTGTAGGTCTGCTCGGTGGAGGCCACCACCAACGGCCACAGGAAGTTGTTCCACGAAGCGAGGAACGTCAGGATCCCGAGGGTGGCAAGTGCCGGGCCGGCGAGTGGCAGGAAGAGCCGGAAGAAGATCCCGAGCTCGCTGGCACCGTCGAGTCGTCCCGCCTCGAGGATGTCCCTGGGCATGCCGAGGAAGAACTGCCGCATGAGGAACACCCCGAACGGTCCCACCAGGAACGGCAGGAACAGCGCAGGCAGCGTGTTGCCCAGGCCCATGTTCACCACCAGGACGAACTGCGGGATGAACGTGACGAGCCCCGGGATCATCAGCGTCCCGAGCACAGCACCGAAGATGATGCGCTTGCCCGGGAAGTTCAGGTGGGCCAGGGCGTAGCCGAGCATGGAGCAGAAGATGAGGTTGGAGACGGTCACCACGACAGCGACCACGGTCGAGTTGAAGAAGTAGCGGCCGAAGGACAACCGGTCGAACAGCCGGGCGAAGTTGTCCAGCGTGGGCGCGTCGGGGAAGAAGTTCGGGGGCACCCGGAGCAACTCGCCCTGCGTCTTCAGGCTGCCCAGCACCATCCAGATGAACGGCATGATGACGATCAGCAGGAGGATGCTCAGGATGACGTAGAGGATTCCCATGGAGCGTGACCTGGTCATCACTTCTCCCTCGTCGCGCGGAACTGGATGATCGTGACGATGACGATGACGATGAAGGTCATGTAGGCCATCGCGCCGGCCACGCCGTAGTTGCCGAACCCGAACTGCTGGTAGGTGTACATCGAGGCCGAGATGGTGCTGTTCAGCGGCCCGCCGTCGGTCATCACGAACGGCTCCTCGAAGAACTGGAGGTAGCCGATGGTGGTGGTGACCATCACGAACAGCAGGGTCGGGCGGAGGATCGGCAGGGTGATGTACCAGAAGCGCTGCCAGGAGGTCGCACCGTCGATGGCGGCTGCCTCGTGCAGGCTCCAGGGCACGGCCTGCAGACCCGCCAGGAAGATGATCATCGCTGTGCCGAAGTTGCGCCAGGTGGCCATGACGATCAGCGACAGCAGGGCAGTGCGGGTGTCGCCCAGCCAATTGGGGCCGTCGATCCCCACCCAGCCCAGCACCGTGTTCACCAACCCGCTGTCGGGCTGGAGCAGGAACCGCCACACGACGGCGACGGCGACGATGCTGGTGATGACGGGGGTGTAGAAGCCCACGCGGAACAGGCCGCGGAACTTCGTGATGCCCTTGTTGAGCGCCACCGCCAGGGCCAGCGCGACTCCGATGGTGAGGGGAACCCCCACCACGACGAAGATCGCGGTGTTGAGAGCTGCCTTCTGGTAGACCGGGTCGCTCAGTGCCTTGATGTAGTTGTCGAACCCCACGAAGTCGACCGCGAACGGTGAGCGGATGTCGGAGATGCGGGTGTCGGTGAAGCTCATGAACATGGACTGCACCACCGGCCACAGCGTGAACACCGAGAACAGCAGCACGAACGGGAGCGCGAGCACGATGCCGGCCCGCGCCTCGCTCGCGTTCCGCTTACCGGAACGCGAGCGAGGCTTGAGGTCGGGCTTGGCGGCCACGGTCGTCATGGGTCAGCCCATGCCGATCGAGGTGGCCTCCTGCTGAACCGCGGCCAGTGCTTCCGCGGGATCCGCGCCGGTCTTGGTCACCTGCTCCACCTGGGAGTCGAAGGTGTCCGCGATCTGCTCCCAGGTCGGGATCGACGGCGGGGCGTAGGCGGTCTCGAGCTGCGTGCCGAACTTGGCAAGCTTCTCGTCGGCCGAGAGTTCATCGGAGTCCCAGGCGGACTGGACAGACGGCAGGTCGGTGCTGATCTTGAACCACTCCACCTGAGTCTCCTCCTGCGTGAGGAAGTCCACGAACTTCCACGCGGCATCGCGGTTGTCCGTTGACTTGAACACGCCGAGGTTCGAGCCGCCGATGAAGGAGGCGCTCATCTCAGCCTCGGGCATCGTCATCACGTCGTACTTGTCGGCGAAACCCTCACCGCCGACGTCCTCGACTGCGGCCATCATCCACGGACCCGAGATGAACATCGGGACGTCGCCCGATACGAAGTCGGACTCCGTGGTGCCCTCCGTCGGGGCGTCATTGGCGATGCCCTCGGTGAAGAACGACTGGTAGTAGGCCAGTGCCTCGGCGTTCTGCTCGGACTCGAAGGTGAACTCGGTGCCGTCCTCATTGGTGATCTGGCCACCGTTGGACCACATCAGGGGAAGCACGGTCTGCCAGGAGCCGGTGCCGCCGGGCTGGAGCGCGATGCCCCACTTGGCGCCCGCCTCCTGCATCTTCGCGGCCATCTCCTTCAGGCCGTCCCAGTCGGTGGGGGTATCGGTGATCCCGGCCTGCTCGGCGAGATCGGTGCGGTAGTAGACCAGACGCGTCTCGACGTACCACGGGACGGCGTAGGAGACGCCGTCGACGACGGTGGTCTGCTGGGCGCCTTCGAAGAACTTGCCGCCGTCGATGAGGTCGGGGGTGGGATCGAGTGCGTCGAGGCCGACGAACTCGCCCATCCAGGTGGTGCCCACCTGCGCGACGTCGGGGGTGGTGCCCGCGGCGATGGAGGCGGTGAACTTGTCGTGCGCCGAGTCCCAGGGCACCGGGGTGACGTTGATGTCGACGTCGGGGTTGTCAGCCTTGAACAGTTCGACGAGTTCCGGGAGTTTTTCACCCTCGGCGCCCATCGCCCAGACTTCGAGGCTGCCGGTTGCGGGGCCCTCGGAGATGGGGGTGGTCTCGACGTCGCTCTCGCCGTCGGGGGATTCGGGGGTTTCCTCGCGCCCGCAGGCAGCGAGGCTGATCAGCGACAGCACAGCTGTCAGTGCCACGAGGGCACGCTTACTGTTCTTCATTGAACTTGGCCTTTCCGTTCGGTGTGGTGGTTACGGGTTGTCCCTTGCTGCAGCCGCAGGATTCGCGGTGCACGAGGGTGGTGGGAAGGACTGTGACGTCGTCGACGGGGGAACCGGAGAGCATCTGGTGCAGGTGCTCCGCTGCGGTGGCGCCCAGTTGGGCGACGGGTTGACGCACGGTGGTGAGGCCGGGGCGCAGGTAGCGGGAGACGCGGATGTCGTCCCAGCCGACTACCGAGATGTCGGCGGGGACGTCCACCCCGAGTTCCTGCAGCTCGTAGACGATGGCGACGGCGATCTCGTCGTTGCCGCACACCAGCGCGTCGTGCACGAGGCCGTCGTCGACGAGGCGGCGCGCGAGTCGTCGGCCGTTGTCCTCGTCCAGTTCCACGGAGATGTTCGACGGCGTCTCCAGACCCGCTTCACCCAGGGCCGCGCTGAAGCCGCGGTAGCGGGCGGCGATGTCGGAGCCCGGGTCGACGGGGCCGACGAAGGCGAACCTGGTGCGACCCAGCTCGACCAGATGGCGGGTCAGTCGGGTCGCGGACTGCTCGGACTCGGCATAGATGGCGGGCAGTCCGGGCAGCTGGGTCCTGGCGACGGTGACTGTCGGGCGGCCGGTCGCGGCCTTGGCGACCAGTGCGTCGGTGGCGGCGCTGCGTGCCATGAACGCCAGGGCGTCGACGTGGCTGGTCAGCCGGCGCAGGGCCTGCCGCTGGTCGGCACTCGGGTCCGCCCGGAGGAGGACGACGGAGCAGTCGAGTTCGCTGGCACGGGACTCGAAGCCGACTGCCAGTTCCGCGTAGTAGGTGCCGGTGACGACGGGCAGGACCATGCCGAGCGACCGCACTGGCGAACCCGCGAGAGCCTGCGCCGCCGCCCGGGGGACGTAGTGGAGTTCCTCGGCGGCCTGCTGGACGCGCAGCCGGGTGCCCTCGGTGATGCGGGGATCGTTGCGAAGCGCTCGCGAGACCGTCGACGTGGCGACTCCCGCACGTCGGGCCACTTCGTAGATGGTCACGAGCATCTCCGGCGGTCCTCCTCGACCTCTCGTGGTAGGCGGGGTGTCCTTTGGAGGCTCCCCTGCGCACCAATCTGTGCAATCTGTGCAATCTGTGCAAGCGCTTGCATGTCACAGTAACTCGCGGTCGAGTTCATGTGCAAGCGCTTGCACATCTCGTTACCAAACCGTGCCCTGGGGTTCTCCCGCCTGCCGACGGCGCGCGCGGGGATCGCGTCCGTCCCGGCCCCGGGCGCCCTCCCCCCACGTCGGGCGGTGCTGGTGGCCCTGGCGATTCACCAGCGTTATCACTCGCCACCAGCCGTACAGCGCTGGTCACGACGAACAACGCTGGTCAACCGACGGAAGCGCTGGTCAACCCACGGAAGCGCTGGTCAACCCACGGAAGCGCTGGTGAACCGACGGAAGCGCTGGTCAACCGGAGCGACCCACCGCCTGAGTCCTGGCCCGGTGGCCACGCCGTCCCCCGACGTCGCCCCGGCGCCGCCCTCTGCGATTCACCAGCGTTATCGCTCGCCACCAGCCGTAGAGCGCTGGTCACGACGAACAACGCTGGTCAACCCACGGAAGCGCTGGTGAACCGACGGAAGCGCTGGTCAACCGGAGCGACCCACAGCCCGAGTCCTGGCCCAGTGACCAGGGCCGTCCACACGACGTCGCCCCGGCGCCGCCCTCTGCGATTCACCAGCGTTATTGCTCGCCACCAGCCGTAGAGCGCTGGTCACGACGAACAACGCTGGTCAACCCACGGAAGCGCTGGTGAACCGACGGAAGCGCTGGTCAACGGAGCGACCCACCGCCTGAATCCTGGCCAAGTGGCCAAGCCGTACCCCCGACGTCGCCCCGGCCCCGCCCCCCTGCGATTCACCAGCGTTATCGCTCGCCACCAGCCATACAGCGCTGGTCACGACGAACAACGCTGGTCAACCCACAGAAGCGCTGGTGAACCGACGGAAGCGCTGGTCAACGGAGCGACCCACCGCCCGAGTCCTGGCCCAGTGGCCAAGCCGCCCCCCCCGACGTCGCCCCGGCCCCGCCCTCTGCGATTCACCAGCGTTATCGCTCGCCACCAGCCGTACAGCGCTGGTCACGACGAACAACGCTGGTCATCCCACGGAAGCGCTGGTCAACCCACGGAAGCGCTGGTGAACGCGACCAACGCAGGCGAGCGCCGTCGAGGTGTGGGTCGATTGCCGCCGAGGCCGACGACGGACGCCGAGCGACCGCGTCGACCATCACACTCACGACGGCGGACTCCAGTGTGCGATGGATCGCCGGAAGGGCGGGCCAGCCGTATGCTCGACGACATGGACGGCGAGACCCGAGCGCTCGAGGCGCTGCAGCAACTCGGCATCAACCACCAGGTCACCCGGCACGGCCGGGTGAGGTCGCTGGAGGAGGCCGCGGCAGCGCGCGGAATCGACCCGCGCGACCTCATCAAGACCCTCGTCGTGCGTCGGGGAGACGACGACTACCTGTTCGTGCTCGTCCCAGGCGACCGCGAGTTCTCCTGGCCCAAGCTCCGCGCGCTGCTCGGCGTGAGCCGGCTCTCCATGCCCGACGCCGAGACCGCCCGCGACGTCACCGGCTACGAGCGCGGCACGATCACGCCCTTCGGCGCCCTGCATCCATGGCCGGTGATCGCCGACGCGGCCATCGTTGGGCGCGTGATCTCCATGGGCGGCGGCGGCCACGGCGTCGGGGTCACCGTCGCCGCCGACGACGTGATCGCAGCCTTCAACGCCACCGTCGCCGACGTCTCCGACCAGTAGGCCGACGACCCACCAGCCTCGCCGACGACACCCAGCCTCGCCGACGACCCTCACGCCGACGCCTCCGAACAGCACGCAGCCGAACCACCCGTATCAAGGCCCCACCGCGGCCCTCTTGGTTGGTGAACGCCCCACCGGGGCACCACCAGAAGGAGTCGCACCATGCCTTTCCCGACGAACATCGTCCACCCGAGCGGAGCCAAGCTCACGCTCGTCCCTGACAAGGTGCTGGTCAAGGTCGCGGCGGGTCGCACGGCCCGAGCCGAGGACCCGCTGTCCAAGCTCGGCCTCGTACCCCTCGACGACGGGGCGCAGCGTCGCTCCGGCCCGACGGCCAGCGGTGAGGAGGCCAAGGCCGACCGCCCCAACGCCGCGATCAACAACTCACCCGACCTCGTGTTCACGCGGACCGAGGACGGCAAGAAGTTCAAGCCTGCCGCTGACCAGACGGTCTCCGACGACGGCGCCAAGTGGGTCGCACCGGTCTACGCCGCGGAGTTCAGCGGGACAACCGAGTACCTCTCCCCCGCCGCCGACGCCCTGGTCATCCCCACCGTCGCCGCCGACGACCCGCGCAACGCCGAAATTCTGGCCAAGTACGGACTCGTGCGCGACGAAGCGCGCAGCGAGTACCTGGGCGACTACGACCTGTTCACCGTCGAGGCGGGCAACCGGCCTGCCTACGAGATCCGCGACGAACTGTCCAAGCAACTCGGCACCGAGGTGAAACTGGAGTTCATCCCCATGCTGGTGCCAGTGGCCATGAACCCGAACGATCCGCTGTTCGGTTCGCAGTGGGACATGGTGCGCATCGGCGCCGGCGGCTCCGGCACCACCGGCTGGGACCTCCAGCGCGGCGCGAACACCGTCACCGTCGCGATCCTCGACGAGGGCGTCGACCTCAACCACCCGGACCTCGCGGGCAGCTTCCTCAACAACGGCATCAACCTGGGCACCATGTCCGGGACGGGCGCGCCGACGGGCAACCACGGCACCCCGTGCGCCGGCATCGCCGCGGCACCACTGGACAACGCCGTGGGGACCGCGGGGGTCGCGGGCGGCGCCCGGATCCTTCCGATCGCCTTCCAGAACTGGACCGACACCGAGGTGGCGGCCGGCCTCCGGTACGCCCGGGCCCAGGGTGCGCGCGTGGTCTCGATGAGCTTCGGCTGGAACGCATGGGACCCGGCCATCATCGACCCGGCCATCGCCGAGGCCCATGCCGCGGGGATGGTGCTCGTGGCAGCCACGCACAATCACAACACAATGAACGGCATCACCTACCCGGCGACGAACCCGCTCGTGATCGCCGTCGGCGCCTCGGACCAGAGCGACAACCGCAAGTCCCCGGCCAGCCCCGACGGCGAGCCCTGGGGCTCCAACTGGGGTCCGCAGATCTCGGTGGTGGCTCCGGGCGTGCGCTGCCCGGCACCTGACCGGACCGGCGGCAACGGCTACACCGGCAACGATTACACGATGACGTTCAACGGCACCTCAGCCGCGACGCCGCACGTCGCCGGCCTGGCCGCGCTGCTGATCTCACGCAAGCCGTCGATCACCAACGTCGAGGTCCGCCGCATCATCGAGACGACGGCGGCGAAGGTGGGCACCGTCGCCTACGCCAACACCCCGGGCCGGCCGAACGGCACCTGGAACAGCGAGATGGGCTACGGCCGCATCGACGTCCTTGGCGCGGTTCGTGCCATCCGGCGGATCCCGAAGTTCCGCTGGGAGGACGACGTGCCGGTCATCAAGCGCTGGTACCGCGATTTCGACGAGGTCATCCCCAAGCGCATCCGGGAGTTCGACAAGTACGTAGTCGAGATCGACGAGGTCAAGCACACCGGCCGCGAGGTCGACGACCTGGGAATCGACGTCCTGCGGGACCCGGTGGTCCAGGAACTGCAGGTGCGGCTGGAGCACCTGGAGAAGAACATGGAACGGATCGGCGCCGCGTTCATCGACCAGGACTACCGCCCGGACCTGGACCAGCCTCGATGATCATCCTCCTGGCCCACGGGCCGGATCCGTGGGCACCCGAGCTCGCCCGACAGGTGGAAGGCCTGTCGGGCGAGCCGACCCGCGTCCTCACCCCCCGCGACCTCTCGCGGCGCGGGTGGGCACTGCCGTCGCCGCCGGACGGCACCGGCCGGCTCGTGGTCGACGGCGAACCGGTGGCCGAGGCAGACGTCGGCCTGGTCGTCGCACTCCTCGAGGACGTGCTCCCCGAGGAACTGGTCTGGATCCGCGAGGAGGACGCGGACTACGTCGCCGCGGAGATGACGGCCTTCCTGCGGTACTGGCTGGCCGGCCTGCCGGAGCGAGTGCTGGTGGCGCCCGGCGCGTGCTCGCTGGCCGGGCCTGACCACCCCGTCGGCGCCTGGGCCGACGCGGCCGGCCTCGCCGCCGCCGCACCAGGACGGCGCGACTGGCGGCAGTGCCGGGAGGTCTCGGTGGCCGACGGCGTGGCCACCGGCGACGCCTCCCCGCGGCTCCGCGCCGCGGCCACCGCCATGGCACGCTGGGCCGGGCTGCCGTGGCTGCGGGCGTTCTTCGCCCCCGACACCGAAGAGCTGTGGTCAGTCTCGCCGCTGCCCGCCCTCGCGCACTCGACCGGGGCGGCCGCGGGCGTGATCGCCGCGGCGCTCGACGGGAGGCGGGCGGCATGATCGTCCTCGCCGGGCTGCGCGACGACCCCCCGCTCGAGGCGGCGCACACCGCCGCGCAGGGACTCGGCCTCGACGTCGCCTTCGTGGACCTGGGCGGCCCCGGAGCGCGGTTGCGGGGCACCGTTCTGGAGTCCCAGGGCACCGAAGTCGACCTGGACGACGCCACCGGGCTGTACCTGCGCGGCCACGGCGCCGCAGACCCCTACCTCGTGGCCTGCTTGCGCGACTGGGCCGAGCGCGCGCCGTCGACGGTGCGGGTGGTGAACCGGCGTGCCGGGGCCGCCACCAACGCCTCCAAGCCCGCCCAAGGGCTGCTGATCGCACGGGCCGGGTTCGAGGTCCCCACCGGCCTGCTCACCACGGACCCCGCCGCCGCCCACGCGTTTGCGCTGCGCCACGGGAAGGTGATCGTGAAGTCCACCAGCGCGGTGCGCAGCATCGTGCGGCTGGTCCGGGCCGACGAGGACTTCTCCGCCGTCGAGTGGTGCCCCACCCAGTTCCAGGCGTGGGTGCCGGGCGTCGAGTTCCGGGTCCACGTCGTGGGGGACAGCGTCTTCACCCACCGCGTCCTGTCCGACGACGTCGACTACCGCTACGGGTCGGCCGCCGTCACACCGGACGAGCTCCCCGCCGACGTCGAGGCCCGCAGCTGGCGCCTGACCAGCGAGCTCGGCCTGGAGCTGGCCGGGCTGGATCTGCGCCGCACCCCTGAGGGCCGGTGGTTCTGCTTCGAGGCCAACACGTCGCCGGTGTGGTCCGCCTATGACGCCGACGGCGCCATCGCCGACGCACTCGCCCGCAGGCTCGCGGCGGTGGCCTAAGGCCTAGGCTGGGGCGGTGATCGACCTCCCCACAGCGTCCTGGGTGGTGCTCGCCGCGGCCGCCCTGCTGATCGGGGTGGCCAAGACGGCCCTGCCGGGCGCGGGCACGCTCGCCGTCGCCGCGTTCGCCGCCGTCCTGCCCGCACGCGAGTCGACCGCCGCGCTCCTTGTGCTGCTGATCGTCGGCGACCTGGTGGCCATCTGGACCTACCGCCGCGACTGCGACTTCCAGGCACTCCGCCGCCTGGTGCCGACGGTGCTCGTGGGGCTGGTCCTGGGCGCGGTGTTCCTGGCCCTGGCCGACGACACCGTCATGCGCCGCACCATCGGCGTCATCCTGCTGGCGCTCATCGCCCTCACGCTCCTGCTGATGCACCGCGGCACGCTGTCCAGCGACGCCACGCTCACCAACCCGCGGGTGCGAGGCGTCTACGGCGTCCTGGGCGGGTTCACGACCATGGCGGCCAACTCCGGTGGCCCGGTGATGACCATGTACTTCCTCGCGGCCCGCTTCGACATGGTCCGGTTCCTGGCAACCCAGGCCTGGTTCTTCTTCTGCGTGAACGTCGCGAAGCTGCCGTTCTCGATCGGGCTGGGGCTGCTGCAGACCGACATGCTGCCCGCCCTGGCGGCCCTCGTCCCCCTGGTCCTTCTTGGGGCGTTCGTCGGCCGACGGTGGGTGAAGCGGCTGGACAAGGACCTGTTCCAGCGCATCATCATCGTCCTGACGGTGCTGTCGGCGCTCTACCTGCTGCGCTGACCCGCTTCGTCGGCCCGCTGCCCGCGGACGCGGGCGAGGTGGCTGGGCGCCACCTGCTGGCGGCTCTTGCCCTTGCCCGCGCCCTCGTCGTCGCGCGGCGGCGGGGGCTCCTGCAGTGCCGGGTCGGCCTCGTCGCGGGCCGCCCACTCCAGGAGCGTGTCCAGGCGGTGGTGCACGTCGTCGATGCCGGCGTGCAGTTCCCCGACGTCGGCCAGCCGGGCCGGCACCGTCGCGAGCGTCAGCTCCCGGGGTTCGACGTCTGCCAGCTCGTCCCACCGGAAGGGGGCCGACGCCGTCGCCCCCGGCAGGCCGCGCAGTGAGTAGGTGGCCGCCAGGGTGTGGTCGCGGGCGTTCTGGTTGTAGTCGACGAACACGGCGTCGGGCGCGCGGTCCTTGCGCCACCACGCCGTCGTCACGTCCTTCGGCAGCCGACGCTCCAGCTCGCGCGCGAAGGCCAGGGCCGCGCGCCGCACGTCCTCGAACTCCCACTCCGGTTCGATCCGGACGAGCACGTGGACGCCGTTGCCGCCGCTGGTCTTCGGGAAACCGGCGATCCCCAGTTCGTCGAGGAGGTGCCGGGCCGCGTCGGTTACCCGCCGGACCTGCTCGAAGGTGGCCTTGGGGCCGGGGTCGACATCGATGCGCCACTCGTCGGGGCGGTCGACGTCGGCGCGACGAACGTTCCAGGGGTGGAACTCGACGGTGCTCATCTGGACCGCCCAGATGACCTGGGCGACCTCTGAGACGCACAGCTCGTCGGCGGTCAGGGAGTAGCGCGGGAAGAACAGCTCCACCGTCTCGACCCAGTCAGGCGCCCCTTTGGGAAGCCGCTTCTGGTGGACCTTCTCCCCCTCCAGTCCGTCGGGGTAGCGGTGCAGCATCGTCGGCCGTTCCCGCAGCGCACGCACGATCCCCTCCCCGACGGCCAGGTAGTACTGGGCCACGTCGAGCTTGGTGTGACCGTGCTCGGGGAAGTACACCTTGTCCGGGCTGGAGAGGCGGACGGTGCGCCCGCCCACCTCCAGCTCCACTGCCGGGCTCTTCTTGGTGGCCATGGGTACATGCTCCCCGCGCCCGCGGGGCGGTGGCAAGGGCTCAGCCGATGACTTCCTGGACCTCCGGGTCATCCAGGTTGTCCGCGCTCACCCAGACCGACTCGGAGACGATGTCGCGCTCGCTGGGGAACTCGCCCTTCGACGCGGCGAGCAGGATCTCGACGGTCTGGTAGCCGATCCCGAAGGGGTTCTGCACGATCACGCCGGCGATCGCGCCCTCCTCCACCAGGGTGAGGACGTCGGGGGTGGCATCGATCCCGACGACGACGGTGTCGCTGCCCTTGGCCACCACCTCGTCGGCGATGGCGACGGCGGAGTCGTCGTCAGTGCCGAAGAACCCGACCAGGTCGGGGTGCGCCTGCAGGATGCCCTGCGCCTTGTCGCGGGACTTGGCGGGGTCGGACTCGCCGTTCTGGATGTCGACCACCTCCAGGCCCGGCGCGTTCTCCTCCAGGTAGGAGATGAAGCCGTCGCGCCGTTCGGCGGCCGTCCCGAGTTCGCCGTGTGCGATGACCGCGACGGAGCCCTCGCCGCCGGTGAGTTCCACCAGCCGCTCGGCGGCCTGCGCCCCCATGCCGGAGTTGTCGGAGGCGACGGTGGCGAACGGGATGTCGGAGGTGGCCAGCGGGGTGTCGAAGATGGCGACGGGGATGCCCTTCTTCTCGGCCTCTTCCAGCAGGCGGGGCGAGCCGTCCTGGGCGCCGTCCTGCGGCGCGAAACCGATGCCGAGCGGCGCGTCGTTGATGGCTGTCTCAAGCATGTTGAGCTGCTTGTCGCCCTCGGATTCGGTGTCGGTGCCGTTGAAGGTGACGTCAACCCCGAGGTCGTCGCCGGCCTTCATGGCGCCGTCGCGGACCTTGATCCAGTAGTCGGCCGAGTTGGCCTTGGCGATCAGCACGATGCGTCCGGCGTCGTCACCGTTGCCCTCGTCCGTGGGGCCAGCAGTTGAACAGCCGGCCAGCGCCGCCGTCATGGCCAGTCCCAGTGCAGCGGTGATGAGTCTTCTCACATTGTCTCCTTGGTCGATTTCCCACCCTCAGCAACCACCGCCGCCGCCCAAACATTCCCGACGCGGGGCCTCACTCCTCCTTGCCGCCGCGCCGCATGATGTCCACCAGTACCGCCACCAGCACGACGACGCCGAGCACCACTTTCTGCCACTGGTCCTGCACGCCCATCACGGTGAGCCCGTTGAAGATGGTCTGGATGGTCACGGCACCGATCACGGCCCCGAAGATCGAAGCCCGCCCGCCGCGCAGCGAGGTGCCGCCGATGACCGCCGCCGCGATTGCGTACATCTCGTAGCCCTGGCCGAGGGTCGGCTGCGCGGCGGACAGCCGGGAGGACATCAGGATTCCGGAGATGCCGGTGAAGGCGCCGCCGATGACGTAGGCCAGCACCTTCCAGCGCCGCGTGTTCACCCCGGAGATGCGCGTGGCTTCCTCGTTGGAGCCGATGGCCAGGGCATACCGGCCCACCGGCGTCTTGTTCATCAGCACGCCGGCCACCAGCGCCAGCACCACCAGGATCAGCACGCCGTTGGGGATGGCCGGGATGAGCTCCCCGACGGCGATCTGGCTGTAGCCCTCGACGCTGCGCAGCGAGACCGTGGTGCCGTCGGCCAGGACCAGCGCGCCGCCCCAGCACACCATCATCATCGCCAGCGTCGCGATCATCGGCTGCATCTTGCCGTAGGCCACCAGGACGCCGTTGATGGTGCCCAGCAGGACGCCGGCCCCCAGCATGCCGAGGATGCCCACCCACATCGGCAGCGCCGCGCGGGTCTCGGCGATCAGGATGGCGCCGAACACCGACGTCACCGCCATTCCGAAGCCGGGGGTCAGGTCGATTCCCCCGGTGGCGATCACGAACGACAGCCCGAGCGCCTGGATGCCCGTCACGACCGAGGCCACCAGCAGGGAGGAGACGTTGCTCCAGCTCGCGAAGTTCGGGTTCATGAGGGAGAAGAACACCGCCAGCGCGACGAGTACCAGCAGCACCAGTCCCTGCTGCAGGAACGTCTTGTAGCGGCTGGGGAGCCCCAGTCCCCTGCCTGCGGCCGCGTGCGTGGCGGTCATGGCAACTCCTCTGGCGCGTCGTCGTCGGACTGGTGGAACCGGGTGGCCAGTTCCATGATGTTCTCCTGGGTGGCCTCGGCGTTGGTCAGGAAGCCGGTGATCTGGCCGTTGCACATCACAGCGATCCGGTCGGACATCCGCAGGATCTCCTCGAGTTCGGAGGAGATCATGATGATCGACTTGCCCTCGTCCGTGAGCCTGTCGAGCAGGTTGTAGATCTCCTGCTTGGCGCCGACGTCGATGCCGCGGGTCGGCTCGTCGAAGACCAGGACGTCGCAGTCCCGCTCCAGCCACTTCGCCAGCACCACCTTCTGCTGGTTCCCGCCCGAGAGGTTGCGCAGCCGCTCACGCACCGACGGCGTCTTCACGGCCAGCCGCTCCACCCAGCCCGCGGCGGCACGACGCATGGGCTCCTCCTGCAGGATCCCCGCCCTGGTGAACTTCGGGATGGACGCAAGGGCGATGTTGGCGGCGACGTCCTGGCCCAAGATCAGGCCGTAGCGCTTGCGGTCCTCCGACAGATAGCCGATGCCGAGTTCCACAGCGTCCCGCGGGTTGCGGATGTCCACCTGCCTGCCGTGGAGCGTCACGGTGCCGGCGGTCCGGGGGTCGGCGCCGATGAGCGCCCGGGCGGTCTCGGTGCGCCCGGCCCCCATCAGCCCGGCGAAGCCGAGGATCTCACCCTTGTTCAGGGTGAAGCTGACGTCCATCAGGAGGTCCGTCGTCGACAGCCCCCGGACCTCAAGCACGGGCTGGGTGGCGGCACGGGGTGCGGGCCGGGCGTCGGCGTCAAGTTCACGGCCCACCATGAGCTGGATGATCTCGCGGATGCTCAGCTCGTCCGCGGGGCGCGAGTCGACCAGGGCGCCGTCGCGGAGGACGGTGACGCGGGTGGCGATCCGCCTGATCTCCTCCATGCGGTGCGAGATGTAGATGACGGCCGACTCCGGCGTGACGAACTCGTCGATGATGCGGAAGAGGGTATCCACCTCAACGTCGACGAGGGCGGCAGTGGGCTCGTCCATGACCAGCACGGAGGCGTTGAACGTGAGGGCCTTGGCGATCTCCAGCAGCTGCTGGGAGGCGACGGTGAGGTCGGCCACGCGGACGCGCGGGTCGATGTGGACGCCGAGCCGTTCCAGCACCTCCCCGGCCATCCGGTTCAGTTCGCGGTCGTCGTTGAGGAAGCCACCTGGGAGCTTCGGCTCACGTCCGATGAACATGTTCTGGGCCGCGCTCAGGTGCGGCATCAGGTGGAACTCCTGGTGGATCACGCTGATGCCCGCCCGCTGCGCGGACAGGGGGTTGGGCAGCACCACCCGCTCGCCGCGGAGCCTCAGCTCACCCTCGTCCGGCTGGTGGAGGCCGGCCATGATCTTCATGAGGGTGGACTTGCCGGCCCCGTTCTCGCCGACGAGGGCGTGGACCTGGCCGGCCCGGAGGGTCAGGTCCACCTTGTCGAGGGCCCGGACGCCGGGGAAGAACTTGCTGACGCCGCGCGCCTCGAGGAGCACCTCTCCTGCACCGCTCGCCGTCATGATCGCCTCCCCGCCGGTCCCCATCGCCACCCTGAAGGGTAACGCTAGTCCCCTGCACGCCGCCGTCGACGGGACGCGGCTGCGGACTTGTCAGCCGACCGTGACAGGCTGGGGGCCATGAGTGATCGCGAGTTCTGGATGGACGAGCCGCCGCCGGATCCGTGGGACCTGCCCCCGGACCCGGTGGAGGAGGCGCCACCGTTGGACTCCGCGTCCTCGACGACGGCGGCGCCCCGGCGCGCGGCCGCGGCGGCGGCGGTGCAGGAGCCTGCCCGGCGGATCGCGCGCGGTTCCGACGGCCTGCGGGAGGAGGCGCTCACCGTCCTGCGTGACCTCACGGCCAACCCGTCGGCGGACTTCCATCCGGGTCAGTTCGAGGCCATCGAGGCCCTGGTGGCCAAGCACGAGCGCGCGCTCGTCGTGCAGCGCACGGGCTGGGGCAAGTCCGCGGTCTACTTCATCTCCGCCCTGCTCCAGCGACGCGCAGGCGCCGGTCCGGCGCTGATCGTGTCCCCGTTGCTGGCCCTGATGCGGGACCAGGTGGCCGCCGCGGAGCGGGCCGGCGTCCGCGCCGTCGCCATCAACTCCGCCAACGTCACCGAGTGGACCGAGATCGAGCAACTGCTGGCCGCGGATGCCGTCGACGTGCTGTTCGTATCCCCGGAACGCCTGGTCAACCCCCGGTTCCGGGAGGAGCAGCTGCCCCGGCTGGTCTCCGTCATGGGCCTGCTCGTGATCGACGAGGCCCACTGCATCAGCGACTGGGGCCACGACTTCCGGCCGGACTACCGGCGCATCCGCAACCTGATCGCCGAACTGCCGCCGACGGTGCCCGTCTTGGCCACCACGGCCACGGCCAACGAGCGGGTGGTGGCCGACGTCGAGGAGCAGATGGGCGTCGGCGGGCACCAGGTCTTCACCCTCCGCGGGCCGCTCGCCCGCGCCTCGCTGCGGCTGGGGGTGCTGGACCTGAAGACCACCTGGCGACGCGTGGCCTGGCTGCGCGAGCACCTGGCCTCGCTGCCCGGCAGCGGCATCATCTACTGCCTCACAGTGGCCGCTGCCGAGGACACCGCCGCCGCACTGGTGGCAGCGGGGCACAGCGTGGCCGCATACACCGGGCGCACCGACGGCGCGGAGCGGATCGCCGCGGAGGAGGCGCTGAAGGCGAACCAGGTGAAGGCCATCGTTGCCACGTCGGCGCTGGGCATGGGCTTCGACAAGCCAGACCTGGGCTTCGTGGTCCATCTGGGCGCGCCCAGCTCACCGGTGGCCTACTACCAGCAGGTGGGACGCGCGGGTCGCGCCACGGACAACGCCGACGTGCTGCTCCTGCCGGGCCCGGAGGACCGGGAGATCTGGCACTACTTCGCCACCAACGCGATGCCCACCCAGGCCCGCGCCGACGCCGTGCTCGGGGCCCTCGCCGAGGCGCCCAAGCCGCTGTCGGTGCCCGCGATGGAGGCACGGGTGGACCTGAAGCGCACGCAGTTGGAGCTGCTGCTGAAGGTGCTGGCCGTCGACGGCGCCGTCGAGTACGTGCAGGGCGGCTGGGTGGGCACCGGCCGCGCCTGGACCTACGACCAGGAGCGCTACGAGCGGATCGCGGCCGCCCGGGTCGACGAGCAGGACGCCATGCTGGCCTACGAGCGTGGAGAGTCCTGCCGGATGGCCTTCCTCACCGAGCAGCTCGACGACCCGCACTCGGCCCCGTGTGGCCGCTGCGATGTCTGCGCCGCGGCTTGGTACCCGGACACTGTCACGGTGGACCAGGCGGAATCCGCGCAGGCCAAGCTGGATCGCGTCGGCGTGCCGCTGGCGCCCAGGGCCCTGTGGCCGAACGGTCTTGACCGCGTCGGGGTTCGGGCCGACGGGAAACCTGTCAAGGGCAAGTTGCCGGCCGACGAGCAGGTGCTGGAGGGGCGGAGCGTCGCGCGGCTGACGGACCTCGGCTGGGGTGGGGCCCTGCGCGAGCTGTTCCGCACCGACGGCGACGGGCAGGCCGTGGATGCCGACCTGCCGCCGGAGCTGGCCCGCGCCTGCATGCGGGTACTCAAGGAATGGGACTGGCAGGAGCGTCCCGTCGCGGTGGCGTGGGTGCCGAGCCTGACCAGGCCCCGGCTGGTGGAGTCCCTGGCCACCGCCATCGCGACGGCGGGCCGGCTGGCCCTCCTCGGCTCGCTGGACCTCGCGCCGGAGGCGCCAGTGTTGAGCAGGTCGACCAACAGCGCCTTCCGGGTGCGGGACGTGTGGGACCGGTTCGCCGTGCCCGCCGCCATGGAGCAGGCCCTGGCGGGCCTGGAGGGGCCGGTCCTGCTGGTGGACGACCTCGTCGACTCCCGCTGGAGCCTCACCGTCGCTGGACGACAACTCCGGCGCGCGGGCGCCGACGCCGTGCTGCCGTTCGCGCTGGCCTCGGCCGGGTGACGCACTGGCGCGCCGCTCGGGACCCATCCACTGTTCGAGCCGGCGAGTACGACCACCACCCGCTGGTCGAGCCGACGAGGAACGACCACCACCCGCTGGTCGAGCCGACGAGGAACGACCACCCATCCGCTGGTCGAGTAGCCGACGAGGAACGACCACCCACCCGCTGGTCGAGTAGCCGACGAGGACGACCACCCACCCGCTGGTCGAGTAGCCGACGAGGAACGAGTCGGCGTGTCGAGACCACCCCCGCCACCATCCGCTCGTCGAGTAGCCGACGAGGACGACCACCCATCCGCTGGTCGAGTAGCCGACGAGGAACGAGTCGGCGTGTCGAGACCTGCAGACGGATGTATCAAGCGGGGCCCGTGGGTCTCTTGGTATGGCGAGAACCCGAATTGGGAACTCGCCCAGAGGGAAGTGACGACGATGATCGTGCTGCTCGCCCACCATCGGGACCGCATGGCTCCGGTGCTCGCCCGTCAGATCGGGGGACTGACGGGAGAGGATGTGGGCACGCTGACCCCGCGGGACCTGTCCCGCCCGGGTTGGACGCTCGCGTCGCCTCCGGATGGGAGTGGCCGGCTGGTTGTCGGGGGGCAGCCGGTCGAGGAGTCGTCGGTGAGGCTGTTCGTCAGCCTCACCGACGACGTGCCCGCGGCCAGCCTGGACTGGATCGCGCCCGCAGAGCGGGCCTACGTCGCCTCCGAGATGACCGCATTCCTTCGATTCCTGCTTGAGACCGTCAGCCCCCGGGTACTGGTGCCACCGGGCGACTGCTCGCTCGCCGGTCCCGACCACCCGATCGAGGTCTGGGCCGCCGTCGCACGGCTGCGCCCCCGCCTCGACGTCGGTCGGCGCGACCTGCGCGAGGTCAGCGTCGTCGACGGCGTCGTCGCCGGGCACTCCTCCTGGACGCTCCGCAGAGCCGCGAAACGGATGTCTGACTGGTCAGCGTCGCCCTGGCTCCGCGCCCGCTTCTCACCCACCGCCGACGAACTGGTCTCAGTCACCACCCTGCCCGACCTGAGCACGCGCCTGGACGAGGCCGCCCGGCTGGTCGCCTCGGTGGTCGAGGGGAGGTGGGCGGCATGATCGTCGTAGCCGGCCGACGCACGGACCCGCCTCTCGCGGCCGTGTGGACCTCGATCCAAGAGCTCGGCTTGCCGGGCGCCTTCGCTGACGTGACCACCCGCAGCGTCGCACTCGACGGCACCCGCGTGCTGACCCCGGGAGCGGCCGTGGATCGCGGCTCGCTGCGCGGGTTCTACCAGCGCGACGACTCCGCCGCGGATCCCGCGCTCGCCACTCGGCTGCACGGCTGGGCAGAGTTGACTCCGAGGACCGTGCGGGTGATCAACCGCCGCAGGTCCGCTGCTTGCACCACGTCGAGGCCAGCCCAAGCCCTTCTCATCGCGCGCGCGGGGTTCCGGGTCCCGATCGGGCTGCTCACCACCAGCCCCGACGCCGCGCGCGAGTTCGTCCGTCGACACCAGCGCGTGGTGGTCCGCTCTGCCAGTGCCGTGCGCGGCATCGTGCGCCTGGCGGAGCCCGAAGAGGACTTCTCCGCCGTCCAGTGGTGCCCCACTCAGTTCCAGGCGTGGGTCCCCGGGGACGAGTTCCGGGTTCACGTCGTGGGTCCGCGGGTGTTCACGAGCCGCGTGTTGTCAGACGACGTCGACTACCGCTACGGGTCTGTTGCCGTGGTCCCCGGCTCACTGCCGGTGGAGGTCTCGGACCGCTGCGTCGCGCTCGTGCGGCAACTGGGGCTCGAACTGGCGGGGCTGGAACTGCGACGCACGCCCGAGGGCGACTGGTTCTGCCTCGACGCCAACGCCTCACCTGTCTGGACCGCCTATGATCCCGACGGCGCCATCGCGACGGCGCTGGCCCTGCACCTCGCCGGAGACTGACCGCTGTTGACGCCACGTCCAGCCAGCAGCCAGCCGACCCACAAGCCGGCCGCCCCAGTACCCGACCCCTCACCACCGCACGCCCCGCAGGCCAGCCGCCCCAGTACCCGACCCCTCACCACCGCACGCCCCGCCGCGCCTAGCTCCTCACGATTCACCAGCGTTGTTGCTGGGCACCAGCCGTAGAGCGCTGGTGGCGAGCAACAACGCTGGTCAACACGCGGAAGCGCTGGTGAACCCGCGGAAGGGCTGGTCAACCCGACGAAGCCCTGGCGGCATACAACAGCCCGACCCCGCGCCGCCGCCGGCTCCTGGGATTCACCAGCGTTGTTACGCGGCACCAGCCGTAGAGCGCTGGTGGCGAGCAACAACGCTGGTCAACGCAAGGAAGCGCTGGTGAACCCGCGGAAGGGCTGGTGAACCCACGGAAGCGCTGGTCAACGCAGCACGCACTGTGCGAGCGCACCGGTCGGACCGCTCAGGCGGCGACGCGCCGGGCGGCGGCGACCTTGCGCCGTCGCTGCCTCGCGAACCAGGCGCTCGCCAGCGCCACCGTCATGCCGATGATGGCGCCGATGGTGGTCTCGACGAACCGGTCCCACAGCAGGTTGGGCCCGAGGCCGGTCGTGAGCGCGACGCCGATCAGCGCCATCGGCGTCACGAACATCTGCCCAAGGAAGTAGTTGCGCGCCATGAACATCTCGGCACCCACCTGCATCACCCCGATGATGAACACCGCCGCGACGATGTTGGGCTCAAGCGCGATGATCACCGCGATGATCCCGAGCCCGACGTAGGTTCCGAGGATTCGATGGACGCCGCGGGCCAGTCGGTGCCGGGTGGTGTGGCCGACGAGCGGCACGACGGCGGCCACCATCGCCCAGTAGTTGTGGCCTGTGGCGAGCATCGACTGGGTCAGCGTCGCCACGGCGCCGGCGGCGCCCGCCGCGACCAGCACCGCGAGCGAGTCCAGCCAGATGGTGCGGGCCAGCTCAGGGGTGATGGGATGTCTCGTCTCGCGGCGCCAGACGGTCCGACGATGCGGCAGGAGCCACTCGACCACACCGATTCCGATCGACAGCATGATGGCCAGGGTCGCGGTGAGCATGCCCTCCTGGATCGGCGGCAGGTCCGGGGTGGATGCGATGGCCGCGAACGCGAAGATGTGGAACAGGGGCCCGGCCGGGCGGAGCCGGAGGAAACCCGCCAGCACGTTGCAGCCCCATGCGACGAACGTGGTCAGCGCCACCACCGTCCAGGTGCCAGCTCCAGTGCCGTGCTCCACGATGTGCGACGACGTGAGCCCGGCTCCCAGGATCACGGCGAAGAACAGGACGCCCGAGCGGGTCTGCTCGACCAGCCTGTCGAGGTGCCCCGGACTGCGGCCGTAGATTCCGGTGAACGCCCCGAAGATGGCGAACATGGCGAGGTCGAGCCGACCGATCCCCAGCAGGATGATCAGCGGCACGAAAACACCCACCCCGGCGCGCAGGCCGAGGTGGTGGTCACCGTTGGACGGCCCGAGCCGGAACAGTTGACGCCAGTGGAGCGGGTTGTGGGGCGTCTCCGTGTTCAGCGCTGGTCCCCCGGCTTTTGCAGCCAGGCGTGCGCGTAGTTCACAGCCACGATCGAGGCCATGACCACCAGCAGTGGGAAGACGGCACCGTTGAGCCCCAGCACGATGCCGATTGGAATGAACGAGACGAGCGAGACGATGCCGAGCGCCAACTGTTGTCCGCCCCCACGCGCGGGCGGCTGCCCGTGACGCCCGGGAGCCACGCCGTACGCGTTCTGTTGGCCGCGGCGCGACAGCTCGGCCGAGACCCGGGCGTCAATGGCCTTCTCCACCTTGTCGGCGAAGTTGTCCAGGAGCGCGGGTTCGTAGTCGCTGCCCAGTTCCTTGCGGGTGGCGCCCAGCGCCTCTATGTCGGAACGTGCGACGCCCTCGTTGTGCTGGCTGGTCATGGTCCCCCCAATCTGCGTACAGGTTAACGTCGCCGGAGGCCGCGTTCCACCTCAGTCCTCCCAGACGGGGATCTCGCGGCTACCGTCGGGCTCGGGGTTGTCGTGCCAGACGACGATGGACCACGGCTCCACCGTCGCGCCACCCTCTACGATCATGCCCTCGCCCTCCGGCCAGTGGTTGTGGGCAGGCTCGGCGAACTGGGCGGTGTCGATCAGCCGTCGCCACACCCGTCCGTCGGCGGCGGGCGCCACCGCGAAGTCGACCGGGTCGGGTGTCATGTTGATCATCAGCCAGAAGTCGTCTTCGGGGGAGTTGATGAAGACGGAGACGGCGCGGTCGCCCTCCTCGGGGAAGTGGTCCAGCGTCGGGGTGTGGAACAGGTAGGAGACATCCTTGTTGTCCGGAATCAGGTCCCCGTAGGCATCCTGGCGCAGGGAGTCGTGGCGCTGGCGGAGGTTCGCCACGAAGGTCGCGAACCGGAACAGCCCGTTCACGTCCGGCTCGTTCTCGAACTCCCCGAAGTTGTCGTGGTAGGCAGCGTCGGGCAGCTCCGGCGCCACCTGCACGCGGTGGGGCGCGTTGGTCCGGATCATCGCGTAGTTGTTGGTCATGGCGATGCTGTCCAGCGCCCACGGGTTGTTGTTGCCGTTCTGGGTGCGGCCGAACTCGTCACCCCCAACCACCATGGGCACGCCCCGGGAGAAGAACAGCAGCGTCCACAGGTTGCGCACCCGCTGGCGACGCAGGGGCTGGCTGCCCCCCGAATCCCAGGACAGGTTGTTGTTGGAACCGCCGTCCGAGGGCCCGAACGGGTAGGGCTGGTCGTTGACCTTCTCCTGGTAGCTCACCAGGTCTGTCATCGTGAAGCCGTCGTGGGCGTCGACGAAGTTGACCGTCTTCTGGGCCCCCTCGTTGTCATGGAAGTGGTGGTGGTCGCCGTTGATCATTTCCAGGAACGCCTGGGTGTTGCCGTCGCCCTTGGTGAAGCGGCGCACGGCGTCGCGGTATCGGCCGTTCCACTCGCCCCAGCCGCGCGGGAAGTTGCCGACCTCGTAGCCCCACAGGTCCCACGCCTCGGCGATGACCTCGATGTGTTCGCGCTTGGCCCAGGCGGCGATCTCCACCAGCAGCGGATGGTCGGTGAAGAAGCGCTTCTGGAGCGACCAGTCGTCGGGGTGGGCCTCCTCCGGCTTGCGCCCGAGCACGGTGGCGAGGTCGAAGCGGAAGCCGTCCACCCCCATGACGCGGGTCCAGTACGCGAGGGAGTCGAGCACCAGTTGCTGCGCCGCCGCCGAGGAGAAGTTGAGCTGGTTGGAGGTTCCGGTGGCGCCGTCGACGAGCATCTTGTCGCTGGTCATGACGTAGATGTCCGACGCCGCGAAGCCGCCGAGACTGGTGAAGCTGACCGTGTTGACGTCGCCGTCCCAGTTCCCGCCCTCGGCGGTGTGGTTGTAGACGACGTCGAGGTAGACCTCCACGCCGCACTCGTGGAAGGCGTTGATCATCTCCTTGAACTCGCGGGTGGGCCCGCCGATGGACTTGTCCGAGGAGAACCGCCTGCTGGGCGCGAAGTAGGACAGCGTCATGTACCCCCACTGGTTGGTGAGGCCCTGCCGCCCGGACTCGGAGACGTTGGTCTCGTGCACGGGCAGCAGTTCGACGGTGGTGAACCCCAGCGCCTTGATGTAAGGGGCCATCATCCCGACCGCCTTGTAGGTGCCGCGCAGCTCGTCCGGGATGCCGACGACGTCCTCGAAACCGGGCTCTCCCGCGAGGAGCTCGCTCAGGTTCAGCACCGACGGGTGGCCGGTCAACTGCTCGACCTGCACCTCGTAGATGGCCGTCTCGGCACCGCTGATCCTGGGCTTGGCGGCCAGCGGCGTCGTGTCGGCGAGGACCGCGCCCTTGGGGGCGTACGGCCCGGTGTCCCACTGTCGGCGCGGCTTGCCCTGGTAGTCGTCGTCACCGGTTGCGAAGATGCCGTTGTCGATGCCCTCCTCGAAGATCAGGTCGGAGAACATGTTGTGGGTGATCTCGTGCGCGTAGGGGTCGAATAGCACCTTGTTCGGGTTGAACCGGTTGCCGTCGACGTCGAGGTCGCCGAGGAAACCGGCCAGCGACCCCGGTTCCCAGTCCTCCACCCACGGCCAGTTCATTCCCCAGGCGCGGTAGGCGTACAGGTCGCCGAGGGTGACCCCCGTGAGCTTCGCACGCCAGATCCCGTCCAGACCCTTCGCGGGGAGGAACGTGATGGCTGCGTCGGAGCCGATGGCGGTGGGGTAGAACTCGAGTTGCAGCCTGGTGGCGGCCGGGGCGTAGACCGCGAAGGTCGTCCCGTCCGGGCGCGGCTGGGCACCGAGGGGCCAGTCGGCGATGGCCCATTGGTCCTGCTCGATCGGCAGGATCATTTCCAAAGTCATGGGTGAATGTTGCCACGAACGTCCCAAAGGACACGGATCAGCCGCTGCCGCCCAGCCTTGAGACGTTCGCCTGCCCTCAACCAAGCGTGGGGCTTGCGGGTCTGACTACCGACCCGCAAGCGCCACGCTTGATGGCCGCGTCCGCCCGGATGCGTCAGAGGACCACCGCCGGGACCAGCACCACCCAGATGGCGAGCATGATCACGACCGCCACCAGCATCGGACTCGGCGCGCGGCCGCTCCGCGCCCCCGCGGGGGCGCTGGCCACCCAGTTGCGGATCTTCGTCGCGGCCAAGTCGGGCGTACCGTCCCTGATCAGCTCCTCGGGCAGCACCACGATGGCGTCCTCCGGGGCGCGGAGCCGGACGACGACGGCTGCCTCGCCTGCCAGGACGGAGACGACACGGTCCCTGCCCACGAGGTCGTCGAGGAAGAATCCGTAGTACGCCAGCCCGCGGCGCGATCTCCCGATCTGGGCGGGGGCCTCCTCGAACAACCTGAACGGCAGGTACAGCAGCCCCGCCAGCAGCGGCAGTACCGAAAGCCAGTCCTCGGCCAGGGAGAAGTCCTCGGCCAGCAACCAGGGCAGCAGCAGTCCGCCGCAGACGGCCACCACGAGCGCCCCCACCCAACGGCCCCACCAGAAGTTCCGGGCAAGCCAGCCGCGCAGCGGGTGCACCTCTGGGGCTACACCCGATCCCGTGACTTCCGGCCCCAGGTGCCGCTGGAACCGCCTCCGCGACGTCGGCTCGGCAACCTCGCCCAGCCACACTCCCCCGTCAAGAACGACCGCGACGGAACTGCCGACGGTCAGGGTTCCGATCATGATCACGGGCTGGGTGCCCTCGACGTCGGGTCCCGTGAGCGACGCCAGCAGGTCCCTGTCCTCGTCGGGAAGGGGCATGGGGTCGGCGAAGTCCTCCTCGCCGCGGGCCAGCGCGTCGGCGAACCTGATGAGCTCCGCGTCGTCGTCGGGGATCGGCGGCGGTTCCGGGTCGTCCTCTTCGTCGTCGGGGAAGGCCTCCTCCGCGCGTTCGAGGACGGAGGCGACCTTGGCGCCCGGCGCCACCGCCTCGAGGTCCTTGAGCACCAAGGCCGGCCAGATTCCGTCGACGGGCAGGACGCGGCCACCGTCGAGGTAGTCGGCGCTCTCCCCCAGGAGGTAGCGGGCCGCGACGACGGGACCACCGCGGGTCAGGAGCGAGCGCCGTCGCCGGTCCCGGAGGAAGTCCGACAACCCCCAGAACATCCCCGCCAGCGGCGCGGCCGCCGCCAGCCCGATGAGCCAGGAATGGTCCTCCAGATCGGAGAGGAGGACGACATGTCCGGGGTCCTGCGGGTCCACCAGGACTGACACCGATGCGCCGTCCTCAGGGATCCCGGACCACGGTTCGGGGACGCGCACCTCGCGGCCGTCGGTCCGCAGCACGACCTCCTCGGCGTCGGCGTCGTAGCCGACGACCTCCGCCGTCGTCTGCTGCGCCCGGGCCTCGAAGGCGGCGGTCTCGGCCACCAGGAACTGGTGCACCACCAGGAGCACGACCGGCAGGACCGCTCCCAGCAGGAGCGCGATCCGGGGGATGGTGGTCTCCACCCTCGCGAAGGAGTCCTCGTAGGCGTGGTCCACCGGCGGCATGCGCCGGGCGCCGCCCGCCGAACCAGGGGGGCGGCTCCTCACCAGCAGCCACACCACCCCGACGGCGCACGCCACGGCGAGGAGGTGCCACAGGTCCGGCAGCGACGACTCCCCCAGCGGGATGATCCAGGCCACCGGGACGGTCCACAGCAGCGTGAGCCGGGGCACCCGCCAGACGGCGACCAGGAGCAGGAACGTCGTGAGCTGCAGGCCCATCGCGAGGTACTGCCCCGACCCCAGAGGCGGCCTGCTGGCGACGTCGGAGAGCTCCGCGGGCGCGAGGGCGATCTCGGCCAGCAGCAGCGCCCCGAGCGCGGCGGTGTAGGCAACCTTGATCGTGGTCAGGTGGAGTCGGCTGCGCCGGAGTTCCCCGGCGGTGAGCTGGTGCATGCGCCCATTGTGGAGGAAGCGCTTACCCTGTGTTGGCCCGGGGCGCACCTGGGCCCAACCGTGCCTCGCGGCTCAGGAGAAGGTGTAGCTGGCGGAGTTGCGGCTGATGGTCAGAACGCGGGTGGTCCCGGGAACCGCGACCCCATCCACCGTAGGCGTGATGGTGATGGCGAACGTGGCGGAGTAGGGGTTCTGGTTGTTGACGTCGACGCGCACCGTCGCAGTGTGCCTCGTCCCCTCCAGCACCACCGCCCCAACCTCGCGCACCCGGCCCGAGCCGCCCGTCTGCACGACGCTGAGCGTGTAGGCAAGGTTGCGCTGCCTGTCGGTCTCCCGGGTGGGGAGCCAGGACAGCTTGAACTCCTGGAAGCCGGGCTGGAACGAGATCTGCACTGCCTGCACGTCCAGCGGCACGTCGGCGACGGGTGTCGGGTCCTGCCAGGTGCCGGTGGTCAGCGTCAGGTTTGCGGTGGTCTGCTGGCTCCACAGCGCGGCAGCGCCGGAGACCATCAGGCCACCGATGAACACCGCGAGGAACACAATCACCGCCGCGCGCCAGGTCCGCGGGCCCAGTGCCGTGGTGGTGGGCGGCCTTCTCATTCCTTGACCGCCTTCGTCTTCCGTCCGGCGGCGCCGTGCCCGACGAGGAACAACCCGTAGGCGATCAGGGCGGCGGCGAGCAGGTTGACCGTCATGCTCCGGTTCGTCTGGCCGAGCGCGTTCGCCAGGAATCCTGCGTAGGGCACGGCGTAGAGCAGCTTCCCGCGCACCTGCACCTCCTGCACCGGCTCGGGGTCCGTGGCGTCGTTGTTGTCACCCTTTGTGATCAGGAGCCGGTTGCCCTCCTGGTCGGTGGAGAAACCAGTGATTCGGTGGGTGATGACGGCCGGCTTGCCCGACTCGATCTGATAGGTGACGACGTCGCCCACCTCCAGCGTCGAGAACTCGGCCGGCTTGACCACGATGAAGGTGCCGGGTGAGTAGCGAGGAGCCATGGAGCTGGTGAGCACCGTGTAGGTCTGGGAACCGGTGGCGAACGGGACCACGATGAGCACGAGCGCCGCAAGCACCGAGGCGGCGAGCAGCACCAGCGAGACGGCCTGGCCCACCGCGCGCAAGGTCTTCGTGGGCGTGCCTGAAGGACTGTTCCTCTTACCCTGCAACATGTCAGGCCGCTCCCTGGTTCTGGCTGATGCCGACAGGGACGCTGATGGTGGCCGAGGCACCCCGGACGGAGGCCGGTGCTGCGCTGGCGAGGGTGATGCGCACGCAGAAGGCGGCGGCGCCGCCCTTCCCGATGGGCGCCGACGCCGTCGGGTACCAGGACGTGACCTCGGCGCACCTGCCGCTGGCGGGTGCGACTGCGGTATCGAACCTCAGGTTCGCCGTCAGAGCGGCGACGGAGGTGCTGGAGACGGCGGGCGTACCGAGCGTGGCGGTGACGTCGAAAGCGGCGCTGGCGTTCGTCGGCACGGTGACGTTGACGGGTGCGTGGACCGAGGCCCCGGGCACAAGAGCGCCGACGTCACCGAGTGAGAGTGAGACGGCCTCACCGGCGACGATCGTCCGGCGGCCGTTGAGGTTGATCTGGAAGTCCGCGGCCTGGACGCTCTGGGCGCCGGCCGCCGTCTGGACGTTCCACAGTGCCCAGGTCCCCTGGACGGCGAGCAGACCCGCCACCACCGCAGCACACATGACACCTGCCATCCGCAGCGTGTTCTTGATGCTCATGATTCCCCCGAATATGTGGTGGTGGCGGGTCTGCCCGGATCCTTTACTGCTGGTCAGCCCTCGGAGGGTGCCAGCTGCTCGAGGAGGTAGCCGATTGCCGCGAAGTCGTAGGTGGCGTTGACGCTGTCACGCCCGGTGGTGGTGCTCTTGAAGGTGAAGCTCGTGCTGGCGGTCACGGTCTCCGGGGAGTCCTCGTCCAGGACGGTGGAGGCCAGGACGTCGCCTGCGGAGTTGGCCAGGGTGGGCTCGCTGATGGCGACGTTGGCGGCCGTGAAGCCGTTGTTGGCGCTGGCGCCGGTCACCTTCAGAGTCGCCTCCAGTTCGTCACCGACGAGGGTGACGGTCAGCGGCTGGGTGTAGGTGAGGGTCTCACCGGGGATGACGCGGTAGGTGGAGATGTCGCTGATGGCGCCGGACAGGTTGGACTTCCAGCTGCCCGCCCCTGCCTCCAGGTTCAGGTCACCTGCGACGATCTGGCCGGCGCTGGACTCCTGTGCCGAGTTCCAAACGGCCAGGGTGCCGCCACCGCCGAGCAGCAGCGCGACGCCCACACCGGACACCACTGCGCCCTTGATCATCTTGTTCATCTGGTTTCTCCTCATGTTTGGTTCGAGTCCGGGAGGCAGAGGTGGAGCTTCGTCCTGTTTTCCTGCTGACTTCGGTGATGACCACATCAAATCGAGCCCGGCTCAAGGTCCCCGCTGCATGTGGCGAAAGTTTGCAGAAAGGTTCTCGCGTGGTCCGAGGCGAGCCTTGTGCGTTTCTTGAGGTAGGACGGCCTTGAGGTTGTCTTGACCAGATCTTTGGGAAAACCGGGCGTCCATCTCGCGGCTGGCAACAGATGCTTGGGGCATGTGCACTGTGCCCGTGGTCGACGCCTGCGCCCTGCGTCGCCTTGGCGATCAGCTGGGTGACCCAGCGACGCTGTTCAGGTTCGTGTGCGAGTACACCGACATGCTGGAGGGCCGGGTGGACCGGCTGCAGCACGCGCTGGTCGCCCACGACGTGGAGGACTTCCAGGACGCCGCGCTGAGCCTCAAGGTGGCCTCCCAGATGGCCGGCGCCTGCGCGCTTTCGGGGAAGGTGGCCGAACTCATGGAGGATCTGGCACCCGACAGGGCATCCGAGGTTCGCTGGTTCTGCGCCGACCAACTGGTGGCCCTGTGCACGGAACTGCGACGCCTGGCCGTCGAGACCGCGGCCAACCTGCGGGCCTTCCTCGACCGCCTGGCGCTGGAGGCGCACGTGACCCGCAACTGTCCCCCGCTTCCTGCCTGAGGGTGGCGGGCGCTGACGCCGAAGTTCAGTGACGTTGGGTCAGTGGGCGTGACTGCGGAGATCCGGGATCCCGGCCATCCGGTAGCCCACCCCGCGGAGCGTCTCCACCCAGCGCGGCTGCCTCGGGTCATCGCCCAGTTTGCGCCGGAGGTTGCCCATGTGGACCTCGATGGTGCGTTCGTCCGACTCCGAGACGAAGGTCCCGGAGTCCGGCTCCTCGTCGCGCAGGATGCGGAACAGCTCCGGCTTGGACCTGACCACGCGACGCGAGACGAGCAGCGTACGCAACAGGGTGAACTCCGTGGGGGTCAGTTGGACGTCGCGGCCGTCCACCACCACCTTGTACAGACCGGGGAACAGCTCAAGTCCGTCGAGGCGGTAGGGGATCTCCGTGGCGTCGTTCCCACCATTGTGACCCGGCGACGACTCCCACCGCGGGGCCGACTCGGGGGACCTGGCCGTGATGGCGTACGGGGTTGGCTGGTGCCGTAGGTCCGGTGCCGGGACGAGGGACTCGGGCGAGAACTCTGGGGTGGTCTGCATCCGGGGGCGGCGCAGCATCGCCTCGATCCGCGCCCGCAACTCTCGGGGGCGGAAGGGTTTGGTGACGTAGTCGTCGGCGCCGGCGTCGAGTCCCATCAGGGTGTCGATCTCATCTGCACGGGCCGTCAGCATCAGGACGTAGGCGTCGCTGATCCGCCGAACCCGACGGGTGACCTCGAAGCCGTCGATGTCGGGCAGGCCCAGGTCCACAGTGACGATGACCGGGTTGTGCTCTGTGACCGCTCGGACGCCGTCGGCGCCGCTACCGGCTTCATGGACCTGGAATCCGGACTGGGTGAGCAGGCCGACGAGGAGCGCGCGAATGTCGGCGTCGTCCTCGATGACGACAGCTGCTCCGCGCTCGTCCAACCTGACCTCCAGCTCCCCGTGCCGATGGACCTAATTGGAACAAAGATTACACGGCCCGAGTACCCCTTAGATAGACCCCTCCCCGAGTATCATTCCGCCGCCGCGTCCGGCCATGCCCGCGGACACCGTTACGATATTGGCCTACATCGATTCATCGAGAGGCATCATGGACCGCCCGTCCCGACCCGAGCCCCCAGCCCTGCGGGGGGCCGAGAGATGACCGCCCATAGTCCCAGGCCCCCGTTCCGGATGGGGGCACCCCGATGACACCGGCCGTGTCACTGCTGGTCGGACTGGTCGTGGTGATCCTGATCACCGTGGCCACCGGTTACTTCGTCGCCCAGGAGTTCGCCTACATGGCGGTGGACCGCTCCAGGTTGCAGGCCCGCGCGGCCGCCGGCGACGAGACCGCCGTCCGAAGCCTCGACATCACCAGGCGCACCTCCTTCATGCTCTCCGGAGCCCAGCTCGGCATCACCGTGACGGGACTGCTCGTCGGCTACGTCGCCGAACCGCTCATCGGCCAGGCGCTGGGGCGGCTGGCTCCCGGCGGCTCGACTGCGGTCTCCGTCGCCGTCGGTGGAGTGCTGGCCATCGCCTACTCCACACTGGTCCAGATGCTTTTCGGCGAGTTGTTCCCCAAGAACTACTCCATCGCCAACTCGGAGAAGGTATCCGGCTGGCTGGCGCGGAGCACGCAGATCTACCTGACCGTCTTCGGGCCGCTGATCTGGGTCTTCGACCGGGCCGCAGAGTCCCTGCTGAAAGTGCTGCGGATCCAGCCGGTCCACGACGTCGAGCACTCGGCCACCGCACGCGACCTGGAGCGCCTCATCGACGCCTCCCGCGAGACCGGGGACCTCTCACCCGAACTGTCCCTGCTGCTCGACCGCATCCTCGACTTCCCCAACCGCGACGCCGAGCACGCGATGATTCCCCGTCCCCGGATCGACGTCGTGCGGGCTGGCACCACTGTGGCCGAGGTCCGCGAACTGATGGCCACCGGACACACCCGCTACCCCGTCGTCGACGCCGAGGACCGGATCCTCGGCATCACTCACCTGACGCACGTGATCGCGCCGGACACCGACCCCGACACCCCCATAGAGCAACTCGTCAGGAAGCCGCTCGTGGTGGCCGACTCGATGTCGCTGCCCGACGCCCTGGCACTGATGGACGAGGCGGCCGAACAGTTGGCGTGCGTCGTCGACGAGTACGGCGGCTTCGCCGGGATCATCACCATCGAGGACCTGGCCGAGGAGGTCGTCGGGGACATCACCGACGAGCACGATCCGGCCGCCGCGGAGGAACTCGACGACCGGGGTGAGGGCATCTGGCGGGTCAGCGGCGAGGTGCACGTCGACGAGGTGGAACGCACCCTCCACGTGGACCTCCCCCGAGGCGACTACGAGACGATCGCGGGCCTTGTCATCGACGTCTTCGGCAGCCTGCCCGCAGAAGGCGACACCGCCGACATCGAGTTGCCGCCGGCACCCGAGGAACTCACCGAGTCCGACCCCGAGCGACGCTTCCTGCACGCCCGGGTCCTGGAGATCGACAACCACGTGCCGTCGCTGATCGAGTTGACGCTGCCCACCCGCCACGAGGGCGATGCCTCATGAGCGGCCAGTGGGTGGTCCTGTGGACCGTAGTGATCATCGGCCTCAGCGCCTTCTTCGTCGCGGCGGAGTTCGCGCTGATGTCGGCCAAGCGGCACCGGCTCGAGGAGGCGGCGCAGGAGTCGGCTGCCGGCCGGGCCGCGTTGAAGAACTCCTCCGAACTGACGCTCCTGCTCGCCGGTTCACAACTGGGCATCACCGTGTGCACGCTGGCCCTGGGCGCCATCACCAAGCCCGCGGTCCACCACGCGCTCACGCCGTGGCTCGAGGCGATCGGACTGCCGCTGACAGCGGCCGACATCGTCGCCTTCGTCCTCGCCCTGTTCATCGTGACGTTCCTGCACCTGGTGGTGGGCGAGATGGCACCCAAGTCGTGGGCGATCGCCCATCCCGAGAAGTCCGCCATCCTGCTGTCGCTGCCGATGCGCGCCTTCATGGCCGTGACCAGACCCGCCCTGCGGGCGCTGAACGGGGCGGCCAACTGGCTGGTCCACAAGACGGGGTCACGCATCGTGGACGAGCTGTCGTCCGGGCAGGACCCCGACAGCCTCCGCCATCTGGTGGAGCACTCGGCCAACGTCGGCGCCCTCGACGCCGGTTACCGCGCGACCATCTCCAGCGCGCTGGACCTCAGGGAACTGACCGTGGCCGACGTCGCGGTCCACGAGGACATCACCTCCGTCGGCCCGGACGCGACGGTGGAGCAGATCCAGCAGGCCAGCCTGGCCAGCGGGCACCGCCGCATCATCGTGCGCGACGAGGGTGTCACCGTCGGCGTCGTCCACGTGCGGGACACGCTGCATTCCTCCGCCCAGGACCTGACCGCCGCAACCCTTGCGCGTGAGGCGCTCGTCCTCCAGTCCAACACCCTGGTGGCGTCGGCGCTGCGGCAGATGCGCGCAGGGGGCAACCAGCTGGCGGTCGTCGCCGACGGCGACCGCGAGACCGGTCTGCTGTCGGTGACCGACATCATGCTGCGCGTGCTTCCCCGCAAGCGGAAGCAGGCAACCAGCGCTCCTGCGGCCATCGCGAAGGGCGCCCATCCGCACCCAAGACCCTAGGACCCGAGGCTTCCGGGAACTACAATGGCGGGATGTCTGACGCACCGTTCCAGCGGCCGGGCACCCACCTCGGCGAAGCGAATGTGCGCCCCGTGACGTTCCGTCCGGCGATGACGGATCCGGACCCTTCGCCCTTTTGACGCCGAGCCCGACCTGGTCCGCATCGACGAGCCGGAGGACCGTCCGTCCGAGAGGCGCGGGGTGCTCTCCCTCTTGGCTGCGGGGGTCGCGGGCCTGCTGTGCGGCGGCCTGCTCACGACGGCGATCCTGACTGCCCCGACCGGCGAGGTCACCCCTGTTCCCATCACGCCCGACACGTTCCCGCGGACGGTGCTGGGCCTCGAGCGCGACGACCTGTGGTACCGCGATGCCGGCCGCAACCCCGTCGTGGACCGGCTGGACGACCAGTTCGACGCGCAGGTGGCCCATCACCGTTTCGCCTACGGCGGCGACGGCGCGACGCTCAGCTACACGATCGGCACCGGCGGAGTGCGGCTGACGATCGTCAACGGCCTGCTCCCCCGGCCGCTGCCCTCCGACGGCGCGCGGCTGTTCGGCACGGGCGGTCCCGTGGTCAGGGCCACCCTGGAGGAGGACGAGGTGGCCTGCACCGCCGACGTCACGCAGTCCTTGGAGTACACCACGGAGGGCTGGCCGGCCGACGGCTGGGACGACCCGCCGCTGCTGGGGCGATCCACCTGCCTGCTCGTGGACCAGGACCGCAACCTGAGCCTCCGCCTGGTCGAGGTCAGCCTGCGGCCCTCCGACGTCGTCGCGACGGCGGAGGCGTTCAGCGCCGAACTGCGCCGGCTCCACAAGGACCTCGTCAGTTGAGTCCCGGGGGTTCGCGGACTTGGGTCTCGACACGCTGGGTCGAACCACCCCCGTTGATCGAGTAGGAGCCCGCGAGGAACGAGCGGCGACGTGTCGAGATCACCAGCGACCAGCGATGGGGCGAACCACCCCCACCCCGTTGATCGAGTAGGAGCCCGCGAGGAACGAGCGGCGACGTGTCGAGATCACCAGCGACCAGCGATGGGGCGAACCACCCCCACCCCGTTGATCGAGTAGGAGCCCGCGAGGAACG
>NZ_JAJEWM010000008.1 GCF_020687685.1 Tessaracoccus sp. OS52
CATCAGGCACGTCGAGGTCTTCCAGATGGGCAGTGTGAGAACTTCCATCATCGGGAGGCCTCGACCCCTACCCCCTCAACGACGCGCCGAACCCACTACACCCTGCTTTGTGAAGAGCCGGTTTACCAGCGTTGTTCCTCGGCACCAGCCTTGTAAGGCTGGTGGCGAGCGATAGCGCTGGTGGACGAGCGATAGCGCTGGTGGATGCGTGGGAGGGCTGGTGGGTGCGTGGGAGGGCTGGTCGGTTGGAGCGGGAGCTGCCGTCGTCGGACGCGGGGTGCCCGACGCCGGGGGCGCGTCGTTGTTCGGTTTACCAGCGTTGTTCCTCGGCACCAGCCTTGTAAGGCTGGTGGCGAGCGATAGCGCTGGTGGATGCGTGGGAGCGCTGGTGGATGCGTGGGAGCGCTGGTGGATGCGTGGGGGCGCTGGTGGATGCGTGGGAGGGCTGGTGGGTGCGTGGGAGCGCTGGTGGACGCGCTGGTCGGGTTGGAGCGGGAGTTGGCGTCGTCGGACGTGGTGGTGCGGGGTGCCGGACGCCGGGGGCGCGTCGTTGGTCGGTTTACCAGCGTTGTTCCTCGGCACCAGCCTTGTAGGGCTGGTGGTGAGCGATAGCGCTGGTGGACGCGTGGGAGCGCTGGTGGACGCGTGGGAGCGCTGGTGGACGCGTGGGAGCGCTAGTTTGCTAGTGGATGCGTGGGAGCGCTGGTGGGCGAGCGATAGCGCTGGTGGATGCGTGGGAGCGCTGGTGGACGCGTGGGAGGGCTGGCGAACGCGTGGGAGGGTCGTCGGAGGTCGCGCGAAGGCGCACGGGACTACTTGTCAAGATCCCCTATGCCGTAGCCGATGGAGGCGACAACGTCGGCCACCTGGTCCAGCCGAGCACCCACGAGCAACCGTTCCAGAGCCGCGACGTTGGCGAAGGTGGGCGTGCGCAGCGAGAGGCGCCACGGGGTGGGCCCGCCCCGCGATACGAGCAGAACGCCGGCAATTCCCCACGGGGCCTCGACCTCCGTCACGTGTTCACCCTCCGGGACCTTCAGCCTCCGGGAGAGTTTGGTGGCGACCGGGCCGGAGGGGACGATGTTGGCCAGCCGCGCCATCATGCGGCAGCTCGCCCGCAGTTCGGCGATGAGCACGAGGAAGCGAGCATGGGCGTCGCCGGCGGTCTGCGGCTCTGCCGCCTCGAACACGTCCTCATACGCCAGGGCGCTGCCCGGCCGACGATCCAGGTCCAGCCCGCAGGAGCGCGCCACCGGACCGGACAGACCGTAGGAGTGGCACAGTTCCTCATCGACGATGGCCAACCCGCGGAATCGATCGGTCGTCTCGAGGGCGGCGGCGAGCTCGTCGGCCAGGTTGGCCACCTCGTCGAGAAGTGGTCCGAGGGTTTCGAACCACCCGGAAGGCACGTCGAGCGCCAAGCCCCCCACCCTGCACAGCATCGGGTGGACCCTGTTGCCCGTCCAGTCCAGTAGGCCGTGTCGCAGCCGTTCGACAGCCTGCCAGATCCTCGCGGCGAGTTCGTCCCCGGCGGGATAGGAAAGATAGGAAAGGTGCGAGTGCACCCGCGCATATTCGGCCAGCAGCGTCCGAAGGACTGTGGCACGCGGGGGAGGAACCAACCCCATGGCGGATTCGACGGCCAGGGTCACCACTAGTTCGCCGGAAAAGCTGGAAAGCCAATCATGTCTGTCGGCAAGCATGATCAAGGATCGATAATCACGTACTTCGAAAAGCTTCTCTGCTGCCCTGTGGAGATATCCGGGCTGAATGTCGACGGCCAGGATCGCCTTTCCGTCGGTCTCAATATTCAAGGAGATCACTCCGGCTTGGGTGGGGTGCCTGGGTCCGAGGGAGAGGTGACTGTGTCCTGGCAAGGGAATGCCTCCCAAAGCCAACTTTGTTCTGTTCAAGGCAATTCCTTGGTCGAGCGGTAATCGTCGGTTATTCTTGCATCCGCCGCACAGATCACGTCGAGCTCCGACGCTGGAAACTTGGGTACGGCCGAAAAGATTGAGAGAACTTGATGCGCAAGGTGCAGGTAATCCTGTTGGACGACATTGATGGTAGCGAAGCTGAGCGGACAGTGCAGTTCAGCCTCGACGGGACCTCCTACGAAATCGACCTGAATGCCGCGAACGCCGCAAAGCTGGAGAAGGTCCTGGCGCCCTACATCGAGAAGGCGACGAAGGTCTCGTCGGCGCGGGCCGCAGCAACCCGTGGACGGCGCACCGCCACCGGCCGCACCCGCAGCCGGGCTGCCGAGGTCCGTGCCTGGGCCAAGGACCAGGGCATCGCGGTTCCTGACCGGGGACGCGTCCCGAACGAGGTGCTGGAACAGTACGAAGCGGCTCACTGAGGACCAGTTCGCGGACGGTGAACCCCGGAACACTGGTGCGGCTTCCTTCGTTGGTTAAGCTGGACAAGTCGGGGTTCGCCAGCGCGCGTGATCACCCGGCGGGAGGGAAAGAATCATGTTCGAACGGTTTACCGACCGCGCCAGGCGCGTGATCGTGCTCGCCCAGGACGAGGCGAAGCTTCTGAACCACAACTACATCGGCACCGAGCACATCCTTCTTGGCCTGATCCATGAGGGTGAAGGTGTCGCGGCCAAGGCTCTCGAATCGCTCGGAATCTCGCTCGAGGCTGTGCGGGACCAGGTGGAGGAGATCATCGGTCAGGGCCAGCAGGTCCCGACGGGTCACATCCCGTTCACCCCGCGCGCGAAGCGGGTCCTCGAGCTGTCATTGCGCGAGGCCCTGCAGATGAACCACAGCTACATCGGCACCGAGCACATCCTGCTCGGCCTCATCCGTGAGGGTGAGGGCGTGGCTGCGCAGGCGCTTCTGAAGCTCGGCGCCGACCTCAACAGGGTGCGGACCACCGTCATCCAGCTGCTGTCCGGCTACCAGGGCAAGGAGGCGTCGCTGTCCGGTGCTCCGGACACCGGACCTGAGAAGTCGTCCTCGCAGGTCCTGGACCAGTTCGGTCGAAACCTGACGCTGGCCGCGCGCGAGAACCGCCTCGACCCGGTGATCGGCCGGTCCAAGGAGATCGAGCGCGTAATGACCGTGCTGAGCCGCCGCACCAAGAACAACCCGGTGCTGATCGGCGAGCCGGGCGTCGGCAAGACCGCCGTCGTCGAGGGACTCGCCCAGGCCATCGTGCGCGGCGACGTCCCGGAGACGTTGCGGGACAAGCAGATCTACACCCTTGACCTCGGGGCGCTCGTCGCCGGCTCCCGCTACCGCGGTGACTTCGAGGAACGCCTCAAGAAGGTCCTCAAGGAGATCAAGACCCGCGGTGACATCATGCTGTTCATCGACGAGATCCACACGCTCGTCGGTGCCGGTGCTGCCGAGGGTGCGATCGACGCCGCCTCCATCCTGAAGCCCATGCTGGCCAGGGGTGAGCTGCAGACGATCGGCGCCACCACGCTGGACGAGTACCGCAAGCACATCGAGAAGGATGCTGCCCTCGAGCGTCGTTTCCAGCCCATCCAGGTGGCCGAGCCCTCGGTGAGCCTGACCGTGGACATCCTCAAGGGTCTGCGCGACCGCTACGAGGCGCACCACCGCATCACCATCACCGACGAGGCCCTCAGTGCCGCGGCGACGATGGCCGACCGCTACATCCAGGACCGGTTCCTGCCGGACAAGGCGATCGACCTGATCGACGAGGCCGGCGCACGGCTGCGCATCCAGCGCATGACCGCTCCGCCGGACCTTCGGGAGTTCGACGAGAAGATCGCGAAGATCAAGGTCGAGAAGGACTCCGCGATCGACTCGCAGGACTTCGAAAGGGCGGCCAAGCTGCGCGACGAGGTCCAGCGTCTCCAGGCCCAGCGGGCAGAGAAGGAAGAAGCCTGGAAGCAGGGCGATTCCGACATTCCCGCAGTGGTCGGCGAGGAGGAGATCGCGGTTGTGCTTTCTGGCTCCACCGGCATTCCGGTGTTCAAGCTCACCGAGGAGGAATCGGCCAGGTTGCTCCGTATGGAGGCCGAACTCGGCAAGCGCTACATCGGTCAGGAAGATGCCGTCAAGGCGCTTTCCCGTTCGATCCGCCGCACCCGCGCCGGCCTGAAGGACCCCAAGCGTCCTTCCGGGTCATTCATTTTCGCGGGTCCCTCCGGCGTCGGAAAGACGGAACTGACCAAGGCGCTCACCGAATTCCTCTTCGGTGACGAGGACGCCCTCATCACCCTGGACATGAGCGAATACTCCGAGAAGCACACCGCCTCCCGGATGTTCGGTTCGCCGCCCGGATACGTCGGCTACGAAGAGGGCGGACAGCTCACCGAAAAGGTGCGCCGCAAGCCCTTCTCGGTGGTCCTGTTCGACGAGATCGAAAAGGCGCACCCGGACATCTTCAACTCGCTGTTGCAGATCCTCGACGAGGGTCGCCTCACCGACGCGCAGGGCCGGGTTGTGGACTTCAAGAACACGGTGATCGTGATGACCACCAACCTCGGCTCGCGCGACATCAGCAAGGGCGTCAACCTTGGCTTCTCGCAGGCCGGGGATGAGGAGAGCAGCTACGAGCGGATGAAGGCCAAGGTCTCCGACGAACTCAAGCAGCACTTCCGTCCGGAGTTCCTGAACCGCGTCGACGAGGTGGTCGTGTTCCACCAGCTGACGCAGGCCGACATCGAGCGGATCGTGGACCTGATGATCACGCAGGTCGAGAGCCGTCTGGCGGACAAGGACATGGGCATCGAGCTCACCCCCGCCGCCAAGACGCTGATCGCCAAGCGTGGCTTCGACCCCGTTCTGGGTGCGCGTCCGCTGCGTCGCGCCATCCAGCGCGACATCGAGGACAACCTCGCCGAGAAGATCCTGTTCGGCGAACTCACCCCCGGTCAGATCGTGCAGGTGGACGTGGCGGAAGCGGGTTCAGACCTGCCGTTCAAGTTCACCGGCGTCGCCAAGGGTGAGGTCGAGCAGCTCACACCGGCAGCCGACCAGAGCTGAAACCGGCTCTTCACAATCGAGGGTGTAGGTGGGGTCTGAAGCCGCCGGTCTCGAGTAGGGATCTGGCGATGTAGTTGGTGAGGTTGCGGAACCCGAGGGCGGAGCCGCGTAGGTGTTCGAGTC
>NZ_JAJEWM010000009.1 GCF_020687685.1 Tessaracoccus sp. OS52
AACTGGCGCACTAGAGGTTCGTCCGTCCCGGTCCTCTCGTACTAGGGACAGGCCTTCTCAAGTCTCCTGCGCGCGCAGAGGATAGGGACCGAACTGTCTCACGACGTTCTAAACCCAGCAGGCCGGTTAGTACCAGTCAGCTTCGATCGTTACCGATCGTGCACGTCTGGCCTATCTACCCAGTGGTCTGCTGGGGGCCTTCCACACCATGGTGGTGTGTGGAGACCTGGTCTTGAAGATGGTTTCCCGCTTAGATGCTTTCAGCGGTTATCCGTATCCGAACGTGGCTAACCAGCGGTGCCCCGGGCGGGACAACTGGCGCACTAGAGGTTCGTCCGTCCCGGTCCTCTCGTACTAGGGACAGGCCTTCTCAAGTCTCCTGCGCGCGCAGAGGATAGGGACCGAACTGTCTCACGACGTTCTAAACCCAGCTCGCGTACCGCTTTAATGGGCGAACAGCCCAACCCTTGGGACCTGCTCCAGCCCCAGGATGCGACGAGCCGACATCGAGGTGCCAAACC
Organism: Tessaracoccus sp. OS52; assembly: GCF_020687685.1. Lineage (GTDB taxonomy): Bacteria > Actinomycetota > Actinomycetes > Propionibacteriales > Propionibacteriaceae > Arachnia. Next base: position 522 of record NZ_JAJEWM010000009.1, read on the forward strand.
ATGCCGTCGATATGGACTCTTGGGCAGGATCAGCCTGTTATCCCCGGGGTACCTTTTATCCGTTGAGCGACGACCCATCCACACGGGATCGCCGGATCACTAGTTCCTACTTTCGTACCTGCTTGACGTGTCGGTCTCGCAGTCAAGCTCCCTTGTGCACTTGCACTCGCCACCTGGTTACCGACCAGGCTGAGGGAACCTTTGAGCGCCTCCGTTACTTTTTAGGAGGCAACCGCCCCAGTTAAACTACCCACCAGGCACTGTCCCTGACCCGGATCACGGGCCGAGGTTCAGGCGCACGCCACAGCCAGAGTGGTATCTCAACAATGACTCCACCACCACTAGCGTGGCGGTCTCACAGTCTCCCACCTATCCTGCACAAACCATGGCGGACGCCAATACCAAGCTATAGTAAAGGTCCCGGGGTCTTTCCGTCCTTCTGCGCGTAACGAGCATCTTTACTCGTAATGCAATTTCGCCGAGCCCGTGGTGGAGACAGTGGGGAAGTCGTTACGCCATTCGTGCAGGTCGGAACTTACCCGACAAGGAATTTCGCTACCTTAGGATGGTTATAGTTACCACCGCCGTTTACTGGGGCTTGAACTCACCCCTTCACCCCACAAGACAGGGGTTGAGGGATCCTCTTAACCTTCCAGCACCGGGCAGGCGTCAGTCCGTATACCTCGCCTTACGGCTTCGCACGGACCTGTGTTTTTAGTAAACAGTCGCTCCCCCCTGGTCTCTGCGGCCCTCACCCCTAGCAGGCCAGCTGCTTCAAGGTCCGGGCCCCCCTTCTCCCGAAGTTACGGGGGCATTTTGCCGAGTTCCTTCACCACGGTTCACTCGTTCGCCTAGGCATACTCTGCCGGACCACCTGTGTCGGTTTCGGGTACGGGCGGCTTAGACCATCGCGTCGAGGCTTTTCTCGGCACCCCAGGATCACCCTGTTATCCCAGCAGCACACGGCCACCGGTCACCATCACGCCTCACCCCCGCCCCACGCATGAGGCTGGCCCCCGGATTTACCTAGGGACCGGGCTGCGCGCTTGAACAGGCCAAGCCATTAGGCCCGCCGGGCTACCACTGTGCGTCACCCCTGTTAACACGCTTGCCTACCAGCACGGAGGATCCCCAGACCACCAGCCACACCAGCCACACCCACCACACATGGTCAGGTGCGGCCACAATTATGGGCCAGCAGCGTGGGTTAGCACCCGCGCGTCAGCATGGTCGGTCCTTCGCCGGTACGGGAATATCAACCCGTCATCCATCGACTACGCCTGTCGGCCTCGCCTTAGGTCCCGACTCACCCAGGGCGGACTAGCCTGGCCCTGGAACCCTTGGTCTCTCGGCGCTAGGGCTTCTCACCCTAGTCATCGCTACTCATGCCTGCATTCTCACTCCCGCACCGTCCACCCGTAGGTCACCCCCAGGCTTCACCCAGTGCAGGACGCTCCCCTACCACCCCCAACCCCTGCCCAACCACCACAAAGGCGGATTGGGGAGGACCATGTTGGGGATCCGCGGCTTCGGCGGTGTGCTTGAGCCCCGCTACATTGTCGGCGCACGACCACTCGACCAGTGAGCTATTACGCACTCTTTCAAGGATGGCTGCTTCTAAGCCAACCTCCTGGTTGTCTGCGCGACCGCACATCCTTTCCCACTTAGCACACGCTTAGGGGCCTTAGCCGGCGATCCGGGCTGTTTCCCTCTCGACCACGAAGCTTATCCCCCGCAGTCTCACTGCCACGCTACACACCCGCACGGCATTCGGAGTTTGGCTGACCTCAGTAACCCTGTAAGGCCCCTCAGCCACCCAGTAGCTCTACCTCCGCCGGGCAACACGCGACGCTGCACCAAAATGCATTTCGGGGAGAACCAGCTATCACGGAGTCTGATTGGCCTTTCACCCCTACCCACAGCTCATCCCCCCGGTTTTCAACCCAGGTGGGTACGGTCCTCCACGCGCTCTTACACACGCCTCAACCTGGCCATGGGTAGATCACCCCGCTTCGGGTCCATACCGCGCCACTAACAACCGCCCTGTTCAGACTCGCTTTCGCTACGACTACCCCTACCCGGGTTAACCTCGCGACACGGCAATGACTCGCAGGCTCATTCTTCAATAGGCACGCCACCACCCCCACCCCACACAAGGCAAGGCGGGAGGCTCTGACGGCTTGCAGGCGCCCGGTTTCAGGTACTCTTTCACTCCCCTCCCGGGGTACTTTTCACCATTCCCTCACGGTACTCATCCGCTATCGGTCATCAGGAAGTATTCAGGCAACCAAGTGGTCTTGGCAGACTCACACAGGATTCCACGAGCCCCGTGCTACAACGGGAGGGGAGTGAAAGAGTACCTGAAACCGGGCGCCTGCAAGCCGTCAGAGCCTCCCGCCTTGCCTTGTGTGGGGTGGGGGTGGTGGCGTGCCACTAACAACCGCCCTGTTCAGACTCGCTTTCGCTACGACTACCCCTACCCGGGTTAACCTCGCGACACGGCAATGACTCGCAGGCTCATTCTTCAATAGGCACGCCACCACCCCCA
>NZ_JAJEWM010000010.1 GCF_020687685.1 Tessaracoccus sp. OS52
AGCCTCGATCCACCGATGAGCTGCTGAGGAGGTCGCTGTCGGCGGCAGGATGTCGGGGCTGGAGTGAGGGCGTGCAGGAGTTGCCGGTCTGCCCGGCTCTTCCACTGGGGTTCCTGCTTGTAGGGACTGGGTCTGTGGGTCAGATCGGCGCGGTCGCTCGGCGCGGGGCGAGGGCGTCGTAGAGCGCGGACCACGCTGTTTGCCATGGCCAGCCCTGTGGAAGGTGCAGGTGCAGGCGCCGGGCGGAGGAAGCAATACGTGCCGGGACGTTGATGAGCTTGCGGCGGATCGTTGCCGTGGTCGCCCGAGCCAGCCCCGGGGCGTTGGTCAGTGTCGCGGCGGCGCGGGTGAGGTTGAAGGCCATGACCGCGCAGACGAGCCAGGCAGCGTTGGCGTTGAAAACTCCCGAGGGCATGTGCGCCAGCGCGGAGGCCTTGAGGTCGGCGTGGACGTTCTCGATGATGGCGTGTGCCCGGTGGACCTTGTCGGCAGCCACGGTGTCGCGCTCGGCGGCGGGGGCGGTGGTGAAGAACGCGTGGAAGCGCCACGTATCGAACAGTGTGGCCTGCCCCTGGTTCTTCTTCGGGTTCAGGTCGGGGATTCGGCGCACCACCAGGCGGCCGGGGATCTGCTCGCTGGTCTTCTTGGAGGTGAAGGCGGTGAAGGGGATCTCGGCGACCTCGGCCCGCGAGATCCACCTGCCGCTGTCTTCGTCGAAGATCGCGTCGGTGTACTTGATCGTGGTCCAAGCATCGTCGCTGATGGCGGCGATGGCGCGCTTGACGGCCGGGTCCATCCGCACGGTGACCGATACGTGCGCCCCGGTCTTGAGCACGGCGGTGACCAGGGCGTGGGAGTAGAACGCTGAGTCCGCGCGCACCAGCACTGGCCGCCCGGCCAGGCAGGTGCGCCGGATCAGAGCCAGGGTGTCAGCGGCCAGGCGGACCGCTCCGCGCGGGGAGCCGGCCGAGCCCTTGCGCAGCCGCTGGGCGGCGATCACCGGGGCGATCTGCTCGGTGCTCACGGTGGCCAGCAGCGCATTCAGGCCACGCACTCGGGTATAGCCGAAGGATGCTCCCTGCTTGTGGTGGCCGTGGACCTCGATGATGGTGTCGTCGATGTCGACCATCACCGTGCCGCTGTCCCCCTCGCGGCCCAGGAACTCGGAGCGCTCGGCCAGGGCAAGTGCGAACCGTGAAGCCACCGCGTCAGCCTGACGCACGTGTCCGAAGGTGAAGGCGCGCAGGAAGGAGCCCAACGTCGAGGGAGCGTAGGCACGGTCGAAGATCTTGCCCATCGCCCCGTGGCGCAGCAAGGCCATGTCATCGATGCTGTCCGCCCCGGCGGCCATACCCGCCACCAACGAGGCAAGCTTCAGGCCCGCGTTGGCCCCCTTGTCCCTCGCCACGCTCAGGTGCTCATCTCCCAGCCGACGCAGCCCGGCCTCCTGAGCCAGAGCCATCAATGGGACCAGCCCGGCGGCCGACACGAGGTTGGGCTCGTCAAACGTCGCTGAGACCACTGAAGGGGTGTGAGACAGTTGCATCTACGAGATGCCCTTCTTGAGCGGGTTATGCGGACCTTAGACAAGTCGCATTTTCCCAGGTCAGGAGGGCATTCTCACTCTCCCACGCCGCCCACCGGACACAGTCGATCGGTGGATCGAGGCT
>NZ_JAJEWM010000011.1 GCF_020687685.1 Tessaracoccus sp. OS52
GGCTCTTCACAATCGAGGGTGTAGGTGGGGTCTGAAGCCGCCGGTCTCGAGTAGGGATCTGGCGATGTAGTTGGTGAGGTTGCGGAACCCGAGGGCGGAGCCGCGTAGGTGTTCGAGTCTCCCGTTGATGGCTTCGGTTGGGCCGTTCGAGGTGCCGGGCCGGTCGAAGTAGGCCAGGACATCCTCGGCGCGTTTCTTCAACGTCCTTCCCAGCGTTGCGACTTCTTCTAGGGCAGCGGGGATCCCGCTGCTGAGTGCCTCGATGAGCTGCTCCATGAGGTGGCGGCCCTTGGTGCGGTCGGGTTCGCGGTAGGCGCTGATCATGCGTTGGTAGATGCCCCAGGTGGCTTCGACCTCGACGTGGTCATCGCCGTTGAACAGGGCGCGGAGACGCGCTGCTTGTTTCTCGGTGAGCAGATCGGTTCCGGTGTGGAGGGTGCGTCTGGCGCGGTAGAGCGGGTCCCCGGTGCGGCCGCGGTGCCCGTGGAGTTCCTGCTGGACCCGGCGGCGACACCTGTCGAGCGCGTCGCCGGCCAGGCGCACGACGTGGAACGGGTCCATCACGGCGACCGCGTCGGGAACCTCTTCGCTGGCTGCGGTCTTGAATCCGGTGAACCCGTCCATCGCAACCACCTCCACCGCCCGGCGCCACGCGTCGTCGCGGTCGGCGAGCCATTGTTTGAACGCCTGCTTCGAGCGGCCGGGCACCATGTCCAGCAGCCGGGCGGGGCCGGTGCCCTCCCTCACTGGGGTGAGGTCAATGACCACGGTGACGTACTTGTCCCCGCGGCGGGTGTGGCGCCACACGTGCTCATCGACGCCAACGACCCGGACGCCGTTGAAGCGGTCGGGGTCGTTGATCAGGACCCGGCTGCCCTCGGCCAGCACGGCGTCGTTGGCTGTGTTCCACGACACCCCGAGCCCTTCGGCGACGCGGGCGATGGTGAGGTGGGCCATCACGATCCCCTCCAGCGCCCACCGCAGCCCACGGCGTGACAGCTTCGCTCTGGGTTCGGCCGCCTGGGTGGTGTCCTGACGCCACACATGTCCGCAACCCGTGCACCGGTAGCGGCGGATTCTGACCTCGAGCACGGTGGGGCGCCAACCGAGCGGCTCGTGTGCCAACCGCCGCTTCACTGTTCCCCGCGCCGTTCCTTCGCAGCCGCAGCGTCGGCACCACTTGTCAGGTTCCACGACCCGGCAGGCGAGGACCGCGCGGTCGGGTTCCAGTCGTTGCCCGACGGCCTCGAGGCCAAGCTCGTCGAGTCGGCAGAAGGTGGTCAGGTCAGGGCAGTCGTAGCCAGCACCGGCGGTAACATCAGGCACGTCGAGGTCTTCCAGATGGGCAGTGTGAGAACTTCCATCATCGGGAGGCCTCGACCCCTACCCCCTCAACGACGCGCCGAACCCACTACACCCTGCTTTGTGAAGAGCC
>NZ_JAJEWM010000012.1 GCF_020687685.1 Tessaracoccus sp. OS52
TGAATCACCCCGGTGTGTCCGGAGACTTCGATCCTTGGGAAGGATGGAGTCATGCCAGGAAACACGTCGAAGAGGTACCCGGCCGAGTTGAAGGCTCGGGCGGTGCGGATGTATCACGAGGTCCGGCCCGAGCACGGGACCGACACGGCGGCGATGGCCAAGGTCGCGCAGTTGTTGGGGGTCACGACGGCGGAGACGGTGCGCAAGTGGGTTCGCCAGCACGAGATCGACGACGGGCAGCGGGCCGGGGTCACGTCGGAGGAGTCGGCTGAGGTGAAGCGGTTGAAGCGTGAGAACGCAGAACTGCGCAGGGCGAACTCGATTCTGAAGGCCGCTTCGGCTTTCTTCGCGGCCGAGCTCGACCGGCCCGGGCAGTGATCGTGGACTTCATCCGCGAACACGCCGACCACCGCGATGCGGGTGGTCTGCGGTGGGGTGTCGAGCCGATCTGTCGCGTGCTCACCGAGCACGGGATCGAGATCGCCCCATCCACCTACTACGAGTGGCGAGACAAGCTCCCCACCGATCGTCAGCAACGAGACGAGGCCCTGCTGGTCGAGATCCGCCGGGTGCACAAGTCCAACTACCAGGTCTACGGGGCGCGGAAGGTGTGGCTGCAGCTGAACCGGGAAGGCATCCCGGTGGGCACGCTGCACCGTTGAGCGGCTGATGCGCCAAGCGGGCCTCGCCGGTGCGGTGCGCGGGAAGGTCAAGCGCACCACCATCCCCGATACGGCAGCGCAGCGGCCAGCCGATCTGGTGCAGCGCAGGTTCGCCCCGGCGGCGCCGAACCGGTTGTGGGTGGCCGACATAACCTACGTGTCGACCTGGTCGGGGTGGGTCTACGTCGCGTTCCTCGTCGATGCCTACGCCCGCAGGATCCTCGGCTGGCGCGCCGGGACCACGATGACCACCCAGCTCGTCCTCGACGCGCTGGAGCAGGCGGTTTGGACCCGGCAGCGAGAGGGCCGCGGGGACTTCGCCGAGTTGGTCCATCACAGCGACAGAGGCGCCCAGTACACCTCCATTGCGCTGTCTGAGCGGCTCGGTGAGGCGGGGATCGCCGGCTCCGTCGGTGCGGTCGGGACCAGCTATGACAACGCGTTGGCCGAGACCATCAACGGGTTGTTCAAAACCGAACTGATCAAACCCCAAGGCCCTTGGCGCGACAGCGACGCGGTCGAGTACGCAACCGCAGAATGGGTCGACTGGTTCAACCACCGCCGCCTCTACCAGTACTGCGGCGACATCCCACCAGCCGACCTCGAAGCCCTCCACTACGATTCAGAACCAGCCCTGCAACCCGCAGAGCTCACAACAACATGAGTCTCCGGACATGCCGGGGTGATTCAGG
>NZ_JAJEWM010000013.1 GCF_020687685.1 Tessaracoccus sp. OS52
CCAGACTCCTACGGGAGGCAGCAGTGGGGAATATTGCACAATGGGCGCAAGCCTGATGCAGCGACACCGCGTGAGGGATGGAGGCCTTCGGGTTGTGAACCTCTTTCGCCAGTGAAGAAGGTCCTGCTCTTTGTGGTGGGGTTGACGGTAGCTGGGTTAATGAAGCGCCGGCTAACTACGTGCCAGCAGCCGCGGTAATACGTAGGGCGCGAGCGTTGTCCGGAATTATTGGGCGTAAAGGGCTTGTAGGCGGCTGGTCGCGTCTGCCGTGAAATCCTCTGGCTCAGCTGGGGGCGTGCGGTGGGTACGGGCTGGCTTGAGTGCGGTAGGGGAGACTGGAACTCCTGGTGTAGCGGTGGAATGCGCAGATATCAGGAGGAACACCGGTGGCGAAGGCGGGTCTCTGGGCCGTTACTGACGCTGAGGAGCGAAAGCGTGGGGAGCGAACAGGATTAGATACCCTGGTAGTCCACGCTGTAAACGTTGGGCACTAGGTGTGGGGGGCCTTTTCCGGGTTTTCCGCGCCGTAGCTAACGCATTAAGTGCCCCGCCTGGGGAGTACGGCCGCAAGGCTAAAACTCAAAGGAATTGACGGGGGCCCGCACAAGCGGCGGAGCATGCGGATTAATTCGATGCAACGCGACCAGCCGCCTACAAGCCCTTTACGCCCAATAATTCCGGACGAACGCTGGCGGCGTGCTTAACACATGCAAGTCGAACGGGCCTTGTCCCCTTTTTTTGGGGGTGGGGTTAGTGGCGAACGGGTGAGTAACACGTGAGTAACCTGCCCCTCACTTCTGGATAACCGCTTGAAAGGGTGGCTAATACGGGGTGTTCTGGCCTGCTCGCATGGGTGGGTTTGGAAAGATTCGACCGGTTTTGGTTGTTTGGGTGGGGGATGGGCTCGCGGCCTATCAGCTTGTTGGTGGGGTGATGGCCTGCCAAGGCTTTGACGGGTAGCCGGCCTGAGAGGGTGGGCGGTCACACTGGGACTGAGACACGGCCCAGACTCCTACGGGAGGCAGCAGTGGGGAATATTGCACAATGGGCGCAAGCCTGATGCAGCGACGCCGCGTGAGGGATGGAGGCCTTCGGGTTGTGAACCTCTTTCGCCAGTGAAGAA
>NZ_JAJEWM010000014.1 GCF_020687685.1 Tessaracoccus sp. OS52
AGTAATGGTGGTGGTGAACTTGTCAATTGTTCCGGGTGCCACGTGGCCGCCGATGTCTTCGAGGAAACCGAGGAGAGACGCGGTGACGTCGATGACAACCTGTTTGGCGTAGCGGGGGGAGCGGTCGTAGGAGGGGGCGAACACCTCCTTCTGGCGCCAGCAGCCCCGGTCTCCTTCGTCCAGGGTGACGCGAACACGAACGATTTCGAAGGTGCCGCTCACTCGGTGTCCTTGTCGTTGGTGGGCTTCTCGCCGGGCCACCAGCCGGGCGTGAACCCGGGGAGGCTGTGAGGGGCAATGATCTCGATCGCCCGCAGTACCCACTTCCCGTCGATGTTGCGCCAGTCTCCGGAAGCCCGGTAGCCGGTGCCTTCCGGGAGGGCGCAACATCGACGGGAAGTGGGGTGGACGGTGCCGTCTGGGGTGACGCGTTCGGTGTTGGGGTCGTACTCGATGGTCTTGGGGATGATCAGCATGCCGGTAGCGGCGATGTCCGGGTGCATGGCGGCTTCCATGGCGGCGACGATGGGGTCCGTGGGGCCGGTCCATTCGCTGCGGCCGGTGGCGCCGAGGGCGGTAGCGGTCGGGCACGGCCACGAGGCGGCATAGGCCATGCTGTCGCGGCAGGTAGCGCAGGTGCCGGGGTCGTCGGGGTTGCGGTCGTGAAGGGCGCGAGCCGCGTCAAGGTCGAACGTCACGGGGTGTCCTCGGTGAGGGTGATGGTGTGGCGAGTAATGGTGGTGGTGAACTTGTCAATTGTTCCGGGTGCCACGTGGCCGCCGATGTCTTCGAGGAAACCGAGGAGAGACGCGGTGACGTCGATGACAACCTGTTTGGCGTAGCGGGGGG